>NZ_CP187968.1:0-2805731 GCF_049942845.1 Burkholderia sp. R-40
ATGGCAGTCAAGGCGCGCCTCCTGAACGCCGTTCTCGCCACTCCCCCCAGCGGCAATCACCGCGTGACGGCCGCACTGCGTCCGTCGATGCTCGGCACGCTGTTCGAGGACGTGCGCCCGATGGCGCTGTCCGGCGTCGCCAGCGCGTTCGTCGCGGCGATCGCGCTGATCCGTCTGCAGCAACTCTGGTGTTTCGTGTGGCTCGTCGTCGACGTCGGCTTGCTCGCCGCGCGGCTCGCAATTGCACGCGCGTATGCGGTACGCCGTGCCGCCGGCAACGATCGCGCCGAATACTTCGCGCGGCACTATGCGCCCGTGTCGCTCGCCGCATGCTTGTTGCTCGGTCTCGGCGTGATGGGCTGCGTGGATGCGTCCGATGCCGAGCTCGGCACGCTGTCGGTGATGGTCGCCGGCGGCGTGTTCGGCGGGATCGCGTCGCGCAATTCGGCGCTGCCGCGGCTCGCGATGACGCAGGTCACGCTCGGCGTGCTGCCGATCGGCGTCGGCGCGCTGCTGGCCCGCCGGCCCGACGCGTGGCTGCTGCTGCCGCCGCTCGTGATCTATCTCGCGGCGATGCGCACGGTCGTGCAGCGCCATTACCGCGTGCTGGTCGCGTTGATCGCCGCGCGCCAGCGCAACGCCGAGCTCGTCGCGCGCTTCGATGCCGCACTCACCTACATGCCGCACGGTCTGTGCATGATCGACGGCGAAAGCCGCGTGATCGTCGCGAACCGCCGCACCGCGCAGCTGTTCGGCTCGCCGCGCGAGATCATGCTGGACACCCCGCTGCCCGACGTGATCGCGGCGCTCGGCGCGAACGCTGAGACCGATCCCGGCCAGACTGGCCTCGCCGCGCAGTGCGCGGTGTGGCTGAACCGCGACGAACCCGTGCCGCTCGACATCGCGCTCGCCGACGGTCGCCAGCTCGAACTGACGCGCCATCGCGTCCCGGACGGCAACGCGGTGGTCATCGTCGAGGACGTCACCACGCGCCGCCGCGCCGAGCAGCACATCCGGCATCTCGCGCGGCACGATGCGCTGACCGGCTTGCCGAACCGCCACGAACTACATGCGGAGCTCAGGCGCAGGCTCGCGCATCGGCCGCGCATGCCGAGCCCCGCGCTCGCCGTCATGTATCTCGACCTCGACGGCTTCAAGGCGATCAACGACCGGTTCGGCCACCAGGCCGGCGACGAAGTGCTCACGCAGGTCGCCGAGCGGCTCGGCAAGACGCTGCCGCCCGGCGAGCTGGCGGCTCGCATCGGCGGCGACGAGTTCGTCGTCGCGATCGACGACACGACGATGCAGGCGTGCTCGATCCTCGCCGCGCGCATCATCCGGCAGATTTCGGCGCCGTACACGCTGTCGATCGGCGCGACCGTCAGCCTCGGGATCAGCATCGGCATCGCGCTCGATGACGGACACGGCTCGCCCGACGAACTGATCCGGCAGGCCGACAGCGCGCTATACGACGCGAAGTCGGGCGGCAAGGGGATCTACCGCTTCTATTCGGCGGGAAGCCGCCGCGTGGCGCCCGCGACCGCGAACTGAGCAAGCGCGTCTCCGCATCTCCGTTCATTCCAGCGATTCATTTCCGAAACGCGTTGCATGGGCCGACCCATGTGCGCATGTGTTTCGCCACGCGCGGCCATGTCACGTGACGTGTTCCGTAACATCGGCCCGCGCCGCGCGCCCCGTTCGCCGCAGAAGCCCGCACGATCGCGGCGGTGCGCTGCGGCGCGCGGCATTTCGTCGCTGGCACCCTTATTGCTCCTTGACTGTGAAACACGACGTCGGGGAGCCCAACATGAATACCGTCGAAGTCATCAGCCGCGCGGAAACGATCGATCCACTGGACGTGATCGACGGCGCCGCGCTGATCCGGCGGCTCGTCTCCGAGCACCGGCCGCCCGCCGTCCGTGAGGCCGCGTGCGTCGACAGCCCGCCGCTGACGCTATACGGCGCATTTCGCCAGGGCATCACCGATCACGCGGCGCGGCGCGCGAATCCGTATCGCGCCGGCAGCCGTTTCTGGGCGCTGTGGGAAGAAGGCCGTATCGAAGCTGAAACGTCGGGTCGCTGACGCGAGCACGCGCGCCGGCCCTGTCGCGGCAAGGGCTGACGCGCAACCCCGCGTGCGCGGACGACCCGCTGATACGCCGGCATGCGTATCAGCGCTGCAACATCGCGGGCGGCCGCTCTGGTTGCGCATGTCGCGCCTTCGCGCGCAGGCCGGTCGACGTTGTGCGCATCGCCTGCCCCGCGTCCCGCCGCGCGACGGCCGTTTCCCGATAAGATGGCAGACTCCCGTTCTTCGAACGATGTCGCCATGACCGCCTCCTCTTCGTCACACCGAAATCCCATCCACTGCGAAATCGATCTCGATGCGCAAGGCAAGCATGCGGGCTACCTGCGCCTGCCGCATTCCGTGCATCGCTCCGCGTACGGCTGGCTGCCGATCCCGATCGCGTCGATCCGCAACGGCGACGGCCCGGTCGCGCTCGTGATGGCCGGCAATCACGGCGACGAATACGAAGGCCAGATCATCGTGTCGCAGCTGATCCGCGAGATCGACCCGGAGATGGTCAGCGGGCAACTGATCCTGCTGCCGATGGCGAACTTCCCCGCGGCCGACGCGGGCCAGCGCGTATCGCCGCTCGACGGGGGCAACCTGAACCGCAGCTTCCCCGGCGACCCGACCGGCACGCCGACGCAGATGATCGCCCACTACATCGAGCATGCGCTGCTGTCGCGCGCGCAGTATCTGGTCGACCTGCATTCGGGCGGCAGCTCGTTGCTGTACCAGGGCGGCAACATGCTCGCGATCGACCCGCTCGACGACGACGAGGCAGAGAAGCTCAACGGGCTGCTCGTCGCGTTCGGGTTGCCGAACGCGCTGCTGCACGCGCCGAACCCGGTGCATTCGGCCTCGGCCGCACGGCGACAGGGCGCGATCTCGATCGTCACCGAACTCGGCGGTGCGGGCATGGCCGATCCGTCGCTGATCCGGCTCGGCCGCCACGGGCTGCTGCACTACCTCGGCCATATCGGCCTGCTGCACGGCGCGCTCGTGCCCGACGCGCCGCCGACCGTCACGCGCTTCCTGCGTGTCGACGGCGATCGCCACTTCGTCTATGCGTACGAGCGCGGGCTGTATGAACCGCTCGTCGAACTCGGCGACCAGGTGAAGGCCGGACAGCCGGCCGCGTGGGTGCACTTCCCCGATACGCCGCTGCGCGAACCGGTGCTGTATCGCTTCAAGGGCGACGGTGAAGTGGTGTGCAAGCGCGTGCCGGCGCAGGTGCAGCGTGGCGATTGCCTGTTTCAGCTGGCGGAGGCGTCGACGCCGCCGCGTGTCATCGCGTGATCGCGACCGTCAGCCGGGTGACTCATTTCCCTGCCCAGCACCGCATTGATGGCAATGCGGGAAGAAGAAGAAATTCCGGCCGCCGCATTCGCAGACATTGAAAAGCCGCAATCCGCAATGTACGCAGAACGTGGAATCGCCGCCGCCGAGATTCCATTGTTTGTCGCATGACGGGCAGCGCTTTTTTTCGAGTGACCGAACGGCTTTTTCGTATCCGATCGTGCGCGCGCGTGCGCCCTGATCCTGCTGCAATTCGAGCCGTTTGCGTTCGGCATAGCGCTGAAATGCCTTCATCATGTAAAGGCCGGCGAATACCGTGAGCGCAATGCCGACCAGAACCCGGACATAGCCGCCAAAATTCGGCAGGTACGGAACCAATTCAATGAAAAACGCGCTCAGTGCAAACAGGCCAAAACCATACACGAAAGGCCAGTAGCGCACCTTGCGGTAGCGGATGAACAGCCAGATCGCAACCAGCAGTATCGGTAACGTCAGCGCCAGCCGAAGCCCGAACACTTGCATCTCGTAGTGCCGTGTTGCCTCGTCGAAGCGCCGTTCGGCTGCTGCGTTCGCTTCGGCGATTTGCGTGTCCACTTGAGTCTGCTGCGAGCTCAGTGCCCGTTGCTGGTCGCCGATCGCATCGATCTGATGCTGCCAATTGACCACCACGGCCTGGAGCGTATCAAGCTTGTGCGTTCTGGCCAGAATGTCCGGGTTCCTCGCGCTGTCTCCTGTCACCGAGCGGGTTGCCAGCCAGTTGCGGAAACTTTCCTTCTCGGCCGCGTACTCCTTCGCGGCGCGGCCGCGTGCCACTTCCATTGTGTCGGCCTTCTCGACAAGCGCGTCGTGCTGCGCCTGCAGACCGCGCCGCGCCGCGTCCAGCCGCGCCTTTGCCTGAGTATCGGCGAATTGCTCGATGACCGGCGGACCGCCGCTCGGCGCGAACGCCATGTCGCGGATCACCAGACCGCCGAGCATGTTCAGAAAGACCGCGAAGATGATCGCAATTGCCCATGACGCGAGTCGCAGGAGCCGCGCTGGACTGGTCAGGCCGTCGCCGGAATTCATCATTATTTTTTGCCCTCTGTTGGAATGGCATTCATTGTCGCCAATCTCGATACCGCCTTCAATTGGCTCTTTCTCGTCGATTTCAGCCCGGCGCCGTTCCGATGCTGCATGTCGACGTTGAACGGCCCGCCATTCGCGCAGCGGCTCTGCGTCGGCGATCTTCGCGACGTTGTCGAACGATTGGACTTGGCCGGCAACCGTCACCGTCAGATAGAATGATGCGCTTTGCCCGCCCCCCCTATGTGGTTCAAGAACCTTCAGCTTCACCGTCTTCCGGCACCTTGGGCCGTGACCCCCGACCAAATGGAAAAATGGCTGGCGCCCCACGCGTTCCAGCCGGGCAGCAGCGTCGAAATGCAGCGCGTCGGATGGGCTTCGCCGCGTGACGACGGCGCGCTCGTGTATTCGATCAACCGGCAGATGCTGCTGCTGTTTCGTGCCGAAAAGAAGCTGCTCCCGGCATCGGTCGTCAATCAAGTCACCAAAGCGCGTGCGCTTGAACTCGAGGAGCAGCAGGGTTTCAAGGTCGGCCGGAAACAACTGCGCGAACTCAAGGAGCAGGTTACCGACGAACTGCTGCCGCGCGCGTTCAGCATTCGTCGCGATACCCGCGTGTGGATCGATACGGTGAACGGCTGGCTCGTCATCGATGCGGCTGCACAGGCACTTGCCGACGACGTTCGCAGCCTGCTCATCAAATCGATCGACCCGTTGCCGCTCGCCGGTGTTCATGTGGCCCGTTCGCCGGTGGCAGCGATGACGGACTGGCTGCTGTCCGGCGAGGCGCCGGGCGGCTTCACCGTGGACCAGGACGCCGAGTTGCGCTCGAGCGACCAAGGGGGCGCCACGGTGCGCTACGTCGGCCACGCGCTGGAGGCGAACGACATGCGCCGGCACATCGAAACCGGCAAACAATGCACGCGCCTCGCGATGACCTGGGATGACCGGATCTCATTCGTGCTGACACCGTCGCTGACGATCAAGCGTGTCACGCCGCTCGACGTGATCAAGGAGGCGGCGGATCCCACTGCGCAAAATGACGATGAACGCTTCGACTCGGATTTCACGCTGATGACGGGGGAATTGGGGCGGATGCTGACCGATCTTGTCGATATCCTGGGTGGCGATCGGCACGACTCGATTCATCAGGCGGCAGCAGCCTGACTTCGTCGTCGTCGCGGGCCCTCGCCCCGCGACGGCGGGGCGTCGCGCTGACGCGCGTTCGTCCCACCCCACTCCCGCTGCAAGCCTTCTGACCTCCGCCGCGAAATCCTTATCGAAATTGCTTCGTTCGTCTTTGCCGGCCGCGCCGCTAACGTGTTCCAAACGGCGGCGGCACGCCGGATGTCTCGCAGGATTCCGAGCGGCCGCCGTCATCACGACAACCGCGTCGCGATAACGGAACCGACCGGACGGGCCGTGTGCCCCGCCCCCGCCAGGAATGTCCGCATCGCGCGCCCTTCGCGATGCCCATGGCCACGAACGACCGCATCATCGACACGACACCGCTCGATGTCCGCGCCCAGCCGCTGATCGACGCGCTGATCGACGAATACGCGACGCGCTACGACGCGTACCGCCCCGACAGCCGCGCGTCCGCCCGCGACGAGCTCGCGCGCTACCCGGCCGAGCAGTTCGCGCCGCCCGAAGGCGCGTTCGTGCTGCTGCTGCGCGACGGCGAAACGATCGGCGGCGGCGCGTTCAAGCGCTACGACGCGCAGACGGCCGAACTCAAGCGCATCTGGACCCGCGCGGACCTGCGCCGCCAGGGGCTCGCACGCGTGATCGTCGACGCCCTCGAGCAGCGCGCCGCGCAGCAGGGCTACCAACGCGTGTACCTCACCACCGGCTTTCGCCAGCCCGAAGCGTGGGCGCTGTACGACCGCACCGGTTATACGCGTCTGTTCGATTCGTCGATCGACCCCGAAGCGTATTTCCACCTGCGCTTCGGCAAGGATCTCGCCGATCCGTCGCGCACGTCGACGCTCGCCGATCTGTGGGCGCCGCTCCCCGAACCGGTGCTGCCGCGCTGAACCGGCCGCTTCTTCCGACTCCGCTTCCCTCGACACACAACGACACGACAACGACAGGACGCATCCATGCCACGAGCCGTACCCTTCACGCCGCGCGTGCTGCGCACACTAGCCGCCGCGCTGATCGCCGTGACCGCGATCGCCGCGGCCGCCGCGACCTTCGACCTGAGCCCCGAGCAGCGCGGCCGCCCGCGCGGCACGGCCGATGCGGCCGTCGAACGCGCGGTGCCCGCGTCGTTCAAGTTCGCCGAAGCCGGCACGCTGACGATCGGCGTCGCGCCGAGCCTGCCGCCGATCAGCTCGTATGCGACCGACGCGCGCACGGTGATCGGCTTCGACGCGGACGTCGGCCAGCTCGTGTCCGACAGCCTTGGCCGCAAGCTGAAGATCGTCCCGCTCGCGTGGGCCGACTGGCCGCTCGCGCTCGAATCGGGGAAAGTCGACGCGGTGATCTCGAACGTCACCGTCACCGAAGAGCGCAAGCAGAAGTTCGATTTCTCGACCTACCGCAAAGACCAGGTCGGCTTCTACGTGCGCAACGACAGCAAGATCCAGTCGATCCGCGAGCCGAAGGACGTCGCGGGGCTGCGCATCGTGACCGACGCCGGCACCAACCAGGAAAAGATCCTGCTCGCGTGGGACCGCGAGAACGTCGCGCACGGCCTGAAGCCCGTGCAGGTCCAGTACTACGACGACCAGGCGATGCGAATCGTCGCCGTGCAGTCGGGCCGCGCGGATGCCGTGTTCAGCGTGAACTCGGTGCTCGCGTACCAGAGCGCGCAGCAAGGCAAGACGCGGCTCGTCGGCGCGATCAGCGGCGGCTGGCCGCGCACGGCCGACATCGCGATCGCGACACGCCGCGGCAGCGGGCTCGCCGATCCGCTGACGGTCGCGCTGAACGGGCTGATCAAGAACGGCCGCTACCAGCAGATCCTGGAGCGCTGGAACCTCGCATCGGAAGCGATCGACCAGTCGCGCACCAATCCGCCGGGCTTGCCGAAGATCTGAGCGCCCCCTTCCACGCGTTGCGCAGGAACGCCGAACACCATGTCTTATTCGCTTTCATTGCTGGATAAAAGCCCGATCGCCGACGGCACGACCGCCGCCGACGCGCTGCGCTTCACGACGACCCTCGCGCAGCGCGCGGAACAGCTCGGCTACGAGCGCTTCTGGGTGGCCGAGCATCACGGCGCGCCGGGCTTTGCGAGTTCCGCGCCCGAAATCGTCGTCGCGCACCTGCTCGCGCACACGTCGCGCATTCGCGTCGGATCGGGCGGCGTGATGCTGCAGCACTACAGCCCGTTCAAGGTCGCCGAGTCGTTCAGGCTGCTCGCCGCGCTCGGGCCGGGCCGCGTCGATCTCGGCATCGGCAAGGCGCCCGGCGGGCTGCCGCTCACCACGCGCGCGCTGCAGTGGTTTCACGACAAGGCGAACAAGCCCGACTTCGCGGGCCAGCTCGCGGCGCTCGACGCGTTCCTCGGCTGGGGCGTCGCCGAAGATCATCCGCTCGCCGGCGCGGTCGCGCTGCCGGTGCCGCCGCACGCGCCGGAGCGCATCCTGCTCGGCGGCTCGCCCGACAGCGGCGCGCTCGCCGCGCGCCACGGCTGGCGCTTCTGCTACGCGGGGCACTTCAACGGCGACGACGCGAACCTCGAGCGCTCGCTCACCGCGTATCGCGACGCGGGCGGCACGCGCGCGCTCGTCGCGCTGTACGCGGTCGCCGCGCCGACCCGCGACGAGGCCGAGCAGCTGATCGGGCCGCTGAAGATCTTCCGGCTGCAGTTCTCCGGCGGTCAGAGCTTCAACCTGGCGAGCGCGCAGGCCGCGGCGGAATTCGCGCGGCAAAGCGGCGCGTCCGACTACCGAATCGACGAGCTGCGCCCGACCGTGCTGGCCGATACGCCCGAGCGCGTGCATCGCGCGCTCGACGCGCTGAGCCGGCGGCTCGACGTCGACGCGTTCGTGATCGACTCGCCGGTGACCGATTACGCGGCACGGCTCGCGTCGGCCGAATGGCTCGGCGGCGCGCAGTCGATCACGCCCGTGCAGGCGGCCCTTTCGGCCGAACGTTCCCTTTACCCCGACCAGAACGCGTGACGCCCCCATGACGACCCGACGATCGATTCCCTTCGGCCTGATGCTGCAAGGCGCAGGCAGCCACATGAACGCCTGGCGGCACCCGAGCAATCCGCCGGACGCGAGCATCAACCTCGACTTCGCGATCGGCATCGCGCGCAAGGCGGAAGCCGCCGGCATCGCGTTCGCGTTCGTCGCGGACGGCCTCTACATCAACGAGAAGTCGATCCCGCACTTCCTGAACCGCTTCGAGCCGCTGACCGTGCTGTCCGCGCTCGCGGTCGCGACGAAGAAGATCGGCCTCGCGGGCACGATCTCGACGTCGTACAGCGAGCCGTTCACGGTCGCGCGCCAGCTTGCGTCGCTCGACACGATCAGCGGCGGGCGCGCGGGCTGGAACGTCGTGACGACGCCGCTCGAAGGCACCGCGAAGAATTTCGGCAAGGCGCATCCCGAGCACGCATTGCGCTACGAGATCGCCGACGAATACCTCGACGTCGTGCAGGGGCTGTGGGACAGCTGGGACGACGACGCGTTCGTGCGCGATCGCGCGACCGGGCGCTTCTTCGATCGCGACAAGCTCCATACGCTCGACCATCACGGCCGCTTCTTCCAGGTCGCGGGCCCGCTGAACATCCAGCGCTCGCCGCAGGGGCAGCCGGTGATCTTCCAGGCCGGCTCGTCCGACACGGGCATCGGGCTCGCGGGCAAGTATGCGGATGCCGTGTTCACGCATTCGCCGTCGCTCGACGAAACGGCCGCGTTCACGCGGCGCGTGAAGCAGAGCGCGGTCGAGCACGGGCGGCAGCCCGGCGACGTGAAAATCTTCCCCGGCGTCGGCCCGATCGTCGGCCGCACGGCCGCCGAGGCGGAAGACAAATATCAGGCGATCCGCGACCTGCTGACGATCGACGAGGCGCTCGCCTATCTCGGCCGCTATTTCGATCACCACGATTTCACGCAGTACGCGCTCGACGCGCCGTTCCCCGAACTCGGCGACCTCGGCCGCAACAGCTTTCGCTCGACCACCGACCGGATCAAGGCCGACGCGAAGCGCAAGCAGCTCACGCTGCGCGAGACGGCGCTCGCCGTCGCGACGCCGCGCCCGAACTTCATCGGCACGGCCGAGCATGTCGCCGACGAGCTGATCCGCTGGCACGACGCCGGCGCCGGCGACGGCTTCATCCTCGGCTTCGCGGTGCAGGCGCAGGGCGTCGACGACTTCGTCGACCTCGTGATTCCGGTGCTCGAGGCACGCGGCCGCTACAGCCGCGACCTGCCGGGCAGCACGCTGCGCGACCACCTCGGCCTGCCGCGCAAGGCGAGCCGCCATGCGGCGCCCGGCGCGGTGCAGAAACAGGACGACGCGGCCGAAGCGCACGCGTGACGCCGACGCGCCGCCACACGCGGCGCGTCCGACCGACCCGATCGAGGACCTTCACCGACATGAGCGACACGACCCATCTCGGCGGCGCACTGCCGCCGCTTCCTTCGTCCCGCGTCCGCGACGCCGGCACGCGCCTGCGCATCGTGCCGGCGCGCCACCGCTCGCGCACGGCCGGCACCGTGCTCGCGCTCGTGCTGATCGCGCTCGCGCTGCATTCGATCCTCGGCAACCCGCAATGGGGCTGGCCGGTATTCGCCGAATGGTTTCTGTCGCCGCCGGTGCTGTCCGGGCTCGCGCGCACGCTGGTGCTGACGCTGCTCGGCGCGGTATTCGGCTTCGCGCTCGGCGCGTTCGTCGCGCTGGCGCGGCTGTCGCGTTCGCGTCTGCTCGCCGCGAGCGCGTGGACCTTCGTGTGGCTGTTCCGGTCGATTCCGCTGATCGTGCTGCTGCTGATCCTCAACAACCTCGGCTACCTGTACGAACACGTGCGGCTCGGCGTGCCGTTCACCGACATCGTGTGGTTCGACACGCCGACCACCGACCTGATCAGCCCGTTCCTCGCGGCCGTGCTCGGCCTCACGCTGAACCACGCGGCGTTTTCCGCCGAGGTGATCCGCGGCGGCATTCTCGCGGTCGACCAGGGGCAGCTCGAAGCAGCCGCGGCGCTCGGCCTGCCGCGCGGCCGCCAGACCACGCGGATCGTGCTGCCGCAGGCGATGCGCGCGATCCTGCCGACCGCGTTCAACGATCTCATCTCGCTCGCGAAAGGCACGTCGATGGTGTACGTGCTCGCGATGCCCGAGCTGTTCTATACGGTGCAGGTGATCTATCGCCGCAATCTCGAAGTGATTCCGCTGCTGATGGTCGCGACCGTCTGGTACCTGATCATCCTGACCGTACTGTCCGCGCTCCAGGTTCAGGTCGAGCGCCACTACGCGCGCGGGGCGTTGCGCAACCCGCCGCCGTCGGCACTGACGTTCGTGCTGGCGCGCGTCGGTGCGCTGTGGCGGCGTGCCGCGGCACGCCACGCGACAGCCACCGCAACGGCACGTGGCGACGCCGCGGCAGCGCCGGTGCCGAGCGTCGGCGGCGAAGTCGCTGTGCACAACGTATCGAAGCAGTTCGGCATGCAGCGCGTGCTCGACAACGTGTCGTTCGTCGCGCCGCGCGGCAGCGTGACGGCGATCATCGGGCCGTCCGGGTCGGGCAAGTCGACGCTGCTGCGCACGATCAACCATCTCGAACGCGTCGACGACGGCTTCATCGATATCGACGGCGAGCTGATCGGCTATCGGCGCGACGGCGACGTGCTGCACGAGCTGAAGGAGCGCGACGTGCTGAAGCGGCGCACGGCGGTCGGTATGGTGTTCCAGAACTTCAACCTGTTTCCGCACTTGACCGTGCTCGAGAACCTGGTCGAGGCGCCCGTCGCCGTCGCGGGCGTCGCGCGCGAGGCCGCCGAGCGCACCGCGCGTACGCTGCTCGCGCGTGTCGGCCTCGCGGATAAAGCCGACGCCTACCCGCGCCAATTGTCCGGCGGCCAGCAGCAGCGCGTCGCGATCGCGCGGGCGCTCGCATTGCGCCCGAAGGTGCTGCTGTTCGACGAGCCGACGTCGGCGCTCGATCCCGAACTGGTCAACGAAGTGCTCGACGTGATCAAGGAACTCGCGCGCTCGGGCACCACGCTCGTGATCGTCACGCACGAGATCGGCTTCGCGCGCGAAGTCGCGGACAACGTGCTGTTCATGGAGCGCGGCCGCGTCGTCGAATCGGGGCCGCCCGCCGTCGTGCTCGACGCGCCGGCCCATCCGCGCACGCGCGCGTTCCTGTCGCGGGTGCTGTGATGCACGCCGCTCCCCAGCTGCGAGGCGACCGACGATGATCGACCGACGCCAGTTCATGACGGCCGCGCTCGCGGCCGCATTCGGCCTGCGCTGGCATGCAGCCGATGCGGCCGCTGCAGCCACCGCGACGGCGGACCTCGATCCGCGCCAGAGCGGCCGGATCCGTGCGTCGCGCGACGATGCGGCAATTCGCGCGGCCGGCCACTACCGCTGGGTGCGCGACGGGGCCTTCACGGTGGCGATCTCGCCGCATGCGCCGCCGGTGTCGACCTACGCGACCGACGCGCGCACCGTGGTGGGCGCGGACCCCGACTATGCGCAGCTCGTCGCGGATGCGCTGGGCCGCACGCTGCGGCTGGTGCCGATCGCGTGGGCCGACTGGCCGCTCGGGCTCACGTCCGGCAAGTACGATGCGGTGATCTCGAACGTCGGCGTGACCGAGCAACGCAAGGAGAAGTACGACTTCACGACCTACCGGCTCGGGCTGCACGGCTTCTACGTGCGCAACGCGAGCCCGATCGCGAGGATCGCCGAACCGAAGGACATCGCGGGCTTGCGCATCATCACGGGCGCGGGGACGAGCCAGGAGCGCATCCTGCTCGAATGGAGCCGGCGCAATGTCGCGCAAGGGGCGAAGGCGACCGAGCTGCTCTATTTCGACGACGATGCGGCGGCACGCGTCGCGCTGCTGTCGGGCCGCGCGGATGCCGAGCTGAACCCGAACGCGTCGCTCGCGTACGAGGCCGCGCGCGACGGCAAGATCCGCCGGGTCGGCGTCGTCAACGCGGGCTGGCCGGCGAATGCCGATGTCGCGATCGCGACGCGTCGCGGCAGCGGGCTCGCGCCCGCCCTGACGCTCGCGACGAACACATTGATCGACAACGGCCGCTACGGGCAGGCGCTCGCGCGCTGGGGGTTGCAGAGCGAGGCGCTCGCGCGTGCGCAGACGAATCCGCCGGGGTTACCGTCGTTCTGATTCGACGGGCCGATGCATCGATGCACTGACGCATCGGTACAGGAAATGAAATCGCCCCGGCGGTCCGCGAGCGACATGCCAGAGCGAGACGAAGAATCGGCCGTCGTCTCCTAGGCCGTCACCGACGCATCCTCCCGGTCGAGTTCCGCGATATGCGCGTGAATCGCCGGAATCAGATCGCGCCCATAGGCCAGCGCATCGTCGAGCGGATCGAAACCGCGTATCAGGAACGTCGACACGCCGAGCCGGTAATACGCGCCGAGCGCACGCGCGACTTGCTCGGGCGTGCCGACGAGCGCAGTCGAATTCCAGCGTGCGCCGGTCAGGTTCGCGACGCCCATCCACAACCGCTCGTCGAGCACGTCGCCCTGCGCGGCCGCGGCCATCAGCCGCTGCGAACCGGCATTCTGCGGCGCGTGGCCATCGATCGGCTGGCCGTGCGCGAGCCGTGCCGCGCGCACGCGCGCGCGGATCGCCTCGGCCTTCTCCCACGCGGCGGCTTCGGTGCCTGCGACGATCGGCCGGAACGACACGCTAATGCGCGGCGCGCGTCCGAACGGCGCCGCGGCAGCCCGCACGCGCGCGATCTGCTCGCGCACCGCGGCGAGCGGCTCGCCCCACGTCATGTAGACGTCCGCGTGCTGCCCGGCCACCGCCAGCGCCGCCGGCGACGAGCCGCCGAAATAGATCGGCACGTGCGGCCGCTGCGCGCTTTTCACGAGAGGCGACGCCCCGCGCAGCCGGTAGAACGCGCCGTCGTGATCGACCGGCGCATCGGCGAGCCAGATGCGTTTCAGCACGTCGAGATATTCGCCGGTGCGGCGGTAGCGCGCGTCGTGCGGCACGAAATCGCCGTCGCGCTGCAGGTCGGTATCGTCGCCGCCCGACACGACGTTCAGCGCGAGCCGGCCGCCGCTGAATACATCGAGCGTCGCGATCTGCCGTGCGGCGGCCGACGGCACGATCACACCCGGCCGGTGTGCAAGCAGGATGCGGATCCGTTCGGTCGCGGCGGCCGCGAACGAAGCGACGATGAAGCCGTCCGCCGCGTTGCTGAAATGGCCGACCAGGATCTGGTCGAAGCCGGCGGCTTCGTGCGCCTGCGCGAAGCGCCGCACATAGTCGGGCTGGACGGCGGCGCCGCCCGGTACGTCGACCTCCGCGCCGGGCGTCGCGGTGATCATGCCGATGATGTCGATAGGCATGTCGGGCTGTCCTTCTGGTGGGGAATCGGAATGGGCGGGCTCGGCGGCACCGTCACTGCGCGGCGGCGCTCTTTTGCGCGGGCGCCGCGAACGCGCCCGCATACGAGCGGTCGAGCAGTTTCGCCGTGTCGTACGCGGCCGGAATCACGCCGGCCTTGTGCAGGAAATCGGCGGTGTTCTGCGCATCCTTCGCGGCCGTGTCGTCGACGGGGCCCACCCGCTGGTGCGCGTTGTCGAGCCAGCGGTACGCGACGTCCGGCTCGAGCTTCGCGCGCTTCGCCCACAGGTCCGCGTACTCGCGCGGATGGCTGTCGACCCACTGGCGTGCCGCGACCACGCGCTTCAGGAAATCGGTGATCTCCGCGCGCTTGCCGGTTGCCGCCTGCTCGTTCGCGGCGACGAAGCTGAGTGCGGGCATCAGCCCCTGCGCGGTCGTCACGGCTCGTGCGCCCTGCCGCAACGCGAGCGTGCTGACGAACGGTTCCCACAACGACACGGCGTCGACCGAGCCGTTCGCGAGCGCGTTGGTCGCATCGATCGGCATCAGGTACGCGTACTTGACGGAATCCGCGCGCAGGCCAGCGTGTTCGAGCGCGCGCAGCACGAGCTGCTGGCTCCACGCGCCGCGCCAGACCGCGATGGTCTTGCCCTGCAGGTCGGCGACGGTGCGCACCGGCGAGTGCTTCGGCACGAGGATCGCGACGCCGTCGAGGCTCTGCCGCGACACCGCGACGACCTTCACCGGCGCGCCGCGCGCGGCCAGCGTGAGCAGCGCGGAATCGCCGAGAAAGCCGATGTCGATCGCGTTGCCGTTCAGGCTCTCGGCGACGGGCGCGGCCGCCTGGAAGTGCTTCCACTCGATCGTGTAAGGCAGGTCCTTCAACACGCCGGACGCCTCCATCGACGCCTGAATGTTGAAGTAGTTCTGTTCACCGACGCGCAGCGTGACGGTGTCTTTCGCGATGCCCGGCTGCGCGGCCAGCGCGAGCAGCAGCGCGGTAACGATTCGGCTCAACAACGTGATCTCCCCGGAGGTTGGCGGGCAGCCGCGCGACGGCGGCGCCCTTGGGCCCGCGTGGCCCGACGGCCCGCGGACAGGATGGAACCGGTGAAGATACGTCGATGCGCTTCATGAGACAAACGCAATATTCTGCTTTGCAAAGATGCAAATTGTTTATGGAACGTGCGGCCTTTTCCGTTCCGGCATCGAATGGCATTACCGGCCCGTACCCAGCCGCTCACGGTTCCGAAAAGAGGTCCGTGCCGCCTCGTCCCGCATTCAGCCCGCCAGGAAGTCGTTCGAATGATTCCTCGATAGATATTTCGTGCGCGAAATAATTCCCGCACTATATTTCGCATACGAAATAACTGCCCGGCACGAGGACTGCCATGACGCCAGAACCCATCGAGTTTTCCGCCGCCGACGGCTACCCGCTGCGTGGCACGCTGTGGTCGCCGGACGCGCCGCCGCGCGCGCTGGTGTTGATCCATCCGGCAACCGCCGTGCCGGAGCGGCTGTATGCGGGCTTCGCGCGCTTCCTGACCGAACGTGGCTTCGCGGCGCTGACCTACAACTATCGCGGCATCGGCGCGTCGCGGCCCGCGCGGCTGAGCGCGCTGCAGGCGCGCATGCGCGACTGGGTCGAGCTCGACGTCGGCGCCGCGATCGCGTGGGCGCGCGAGACATACGAAGGACTGCCGCTGCTGGCGGTCGGGCATAGCGTCGGCGGGCATGCGATCGGGTTGTCGGCCGGCACCGCGCACCTGCGCGCGGCCGTGCTCGTCGCCGCGCACGCGGGCAGCACGCGGCTGATTTCCCGCGCGGCGGAGCGGCTGAAGGTACGGCTGATCCTGCGCGTGCTCGGCCCGCTCGCGTCCGCGCTGCTCGGCTACGTGCCCGGCAAGCGGCTCGGGCTCGGCGAGGATCTCCCCGCCGGCGTGTTCCGCGAATGGAGTCGCTGGACCACGCTGCCGCGCTACTTCTTCGACGATCCGACGCTCGGTGCGGCCGAGCGCTTCTCGAAGCAACAGTTGCCGATTCTCGCGCTCGGCTTCGACGACGATCCGTGGGCGAACCCGCCCGCGATCGACCTGCTGGTAAGCTACCTGACCCGCGCGGCCGTCGAACGCCGCCAGATTGATCCGCACGCCGCGGGCAGCGGGCCGGTCGGGCACATGGGCTTCTTCCGCAGCCGGCCCGGCGCCGTGCTGTGGCCCGCGGTCGCCGACTGGCTCGCGCAAGCGCTCGACACGCCGCGCGAGGCGGGCCGCCCGTCCCTTTCCATTGCTGCCGGGAACCAAGCTTGAGCGAAGACCGACGACTATTTTTCCTGTTGAACATCGGCCAGCGGCGCGTGCAGCGCTGGGTCGACCGCAAGGCCGAAACCGATTCGCGCGCCAGCGCCGCGCAGGCCGGCGTGCTGTTCTGCCTCGCGAAGCAGGATGGTGCGCTGATCGGTGAAGTCGGCGCGGCGCTGCAACTGGCGCCGTCCGCGATGACGGGGCTCGCCGACCGGATGGCGAAGGCCGGCCTGCTCGCGCGTCATGCCGATTCGGACGACGGGCGCGCCACGCGCCTGTTCCTGACCGACGAAGGTCACGCGGCGCTCAAGCGTGCGCGCGTGGTGTTGCGCGAGTTGAACGGCAAGCTGTGCGACGGATTTTCCGACGCGGAACTCGACGTCGTCGCGCGCTGGCTGCACGCATTGCAGGACCGCTTTCCGGCGGAGCGCTGAACGGCGCGCGCAACGCATCACGTCAGTCACGCTACATCACATCGCCTCGATACGTCACGCCCCGCACGCCGCGATCGAAAGCGATTGCGATTCGCATTTTCGCTTCGTTTTCCGCACCAATATGGCGGCAAATTTTGCGTTCCGGATGTGCCGCTTCGGCAACGCTTTCCGGCTACGCTCTGTTACAAAAAATTGCCTCCCGCGCCGCATGGGGATCGCCTACATTGCAATCCACTTTGCTGCATTCGCCGTATGCACCGACCTGCCTTCCTGTCGGGTCCGCATTGCAGGCTCTACCCGACAAGCAATGAAAACGAAGAGGAGTCTTGACCGACGTGCTGGCGGCATCCAGCACACGCGGATTGCGATGACCGAAACGGCTTCCTGAACGACCCGACCCGACGCGTTGCACGGCACCCTTTGTCGCTGCGCACCGATGCGCGTCGCGTCGTCGTGCCGTGCCCGGCCATCGCCGCCGCATGTCAACGAGGAGTAGTCCATGCGACGCACGATCGTGTCCCACTCGCTTGTCACCCGCCTGTCCGCCGTGATGGCGATGGCCGCCGCCGCGGCGGCGCACGCCGAACCCGTGGTCGTGTCCGGCCCGAGTCCATTCGCCGCCTGCACCATCGGCGGCCCCGGCACGAACTACGTGAACGCCGAGGTCGAACCGTGGCTGTCGGTCAACCCCGCGAACCCGACCAACATGATCGCCGTGTGGCAGCAGGACCGCTGGTCGAACGGCGGCGCCCACGGGCTCGTCGCGGGCTACACGTTCGACGGCGGCGCGACCTGGGCGCGCACGCCGCAGCCGTTCAGCGCATGTGCGCCGGGCGGGCTCAAGTACGAGCGCGCGTCCGATCCGTGGGTATCGTTCGGGCCGGACGGCACCGCATACTCGGTGTCGATCTCGTTCAACCAGTCGAACAACAGCAATGCGGTCGGGGCTTCGGTATCGACCGACGGCGGACAGACATGGAGCAGCCCGGCCGTGCTGATCGCGAACGACGAGCCGACGACGCAGTTCTTCAACGACAAGGAATCGGTCACTGCAAATCCGGTGAAGGCCGGCACCGCCTATGCCGTGTGGGACCGCCTCGAGCTGCCGAACGGCAACCCGTACGCGAACCTGCACACGGCGGCCTACCGCGGGCCGACGCTGTTCTCGAAGACGGTCGACGGCGGCAAGACGTGGACCAAAGCGAGGGTCATCGTGCACGTGCCAGCGCGGCAGCAGACGATCGGCAACCAGATCGTCGTCGATCCGAAAACGGGCACGCTGTACAACTTCTTCGACCTGATCCAGCCGCCGTTCAACAAGGCCGCCGGCAAGGTCGCGTTCATCAAGTCGACCGACGACGGCGCGACCTGGACGCAACCGCGGGTGATCGCCGGACTGCAGACGGTCGGCGTGACCGATCCGAACACCGGCGAACCGGTGCGCACCGGCGACATCATTCCGGAGCCCGCGATCGATCCCGCATCGGGGCAGCTCTACGTCGTGTGGCAGGACAGCCGCTTCAACGGCGGCAAGTACGACGAGGTCGCGCTCTCGACGTCGAAGGACGGTGGCGCGACCTGGAGTGCGCCGCTGCAGGTGAATACGCCGACCGGGCGCCCCGCATTCAATCCGTCGGTGCGCGTCGACAATGCGGGCTCGGTGATGGTGACCTACTACGACTTCCGCGATCTGCAGGCCGGCAACACGACCACGCTGCCGACCGGGTTCTGGCGCAAGATCTCGCATGACGACGGCGCCACGTTCGCCGACGAGCGGCGCGTCGGCGGCCCGTTCGACATGAAGCTCGCGCCGAACGCTGAGGGCTTCTTCATCGGCGATTACCAGGGGCTCGACGTGCTGCCGTCGTCGTCGTTCCATCCGCTGTTCGTACAGACCAACAGCAACCTGACGAACCGCACCGACGTGTTCTTCGCGCCGTGATGCGCGCGTGAGCGCCGCGCTGCCGCGACGTCCCCCGCGTCGCGGCAGCGTGCCCGAATGCGCGTCAATGCATGTCGGTCAGCACGACGCGACCGTCGATCCTGCCTTCGCGCAGCCGCGCGAATATGTCGTTGATGTTGCCGAGCCGGTCGCGATGGATATGCGCGCGCACCAGACCATCCGCCGCGAAATCGAGCGATTCCTGCAAGTCGCGCCGTGTGCCGACGATCGAGCCGCGCACCGTGATGCCGTTCAGCACGGTCGAGAAGATCGGCAACGGGAAATCGCCGGGCGGCAAGCCGTTGAGTGCCACCGTGCCGCCGCGCCGTACCATCCCGAGCGCCTGCGCGAACGCGCTGCGCGACACGGCCGTGACCAGCACGCCGTGCGCCCCGCCGATCTCCTTCTGGATGACCTTCGCCGGATCGTCGGCCGACGCATCGATCGTCAGCTCTGCGCCAAGCTGGCGCGCGAGTTCGAGCTTCGCGGGGGACACGTCGATCGCCGCGACGTGCAGGCCCATCGCGCGCGCATATTGCACGGCCACGTGGCCGAGCCCGCCAATGCCCGAAATCGCGAGCCACTGGCCCGGACGCGTGTCGGTGACGCGGATGCCCTTGTAGACCGTCAGGCCCGCGCACAGGATCGGCGCGATCTCGTCGAACGCAACCTGCGCTGGCAGAAGGCCGACGTAGTCGGGATCGGCCAGCACGTATTCGGCATAGCTGCCGTTGACCGAATAGCCGGTGTTCTGCTGCCCGTGGCAAAGGGTTTCCCAGCCGGTGTGGCAGTACTCGCAGTGACCGCATGCCGTGTAGAGCCAGGGCACGCCGACGCGGTCGCCCTCGCGTACGTGCGTGACGCCGGCCCCGACCGCCGCGACGACGCCTACGCCTTCGTGTCCGGGAATGAACGGCAGCGTCGGCTTCACGGGCCAGTCGCCGTCGGCGGCATGCAGGTCGGTGTGGCACACGCCCGACGCCTTGATGTTGACGAGGATCTGGCCCGCGCCCGGCGTCGGGATCGGCACTTCCTCGATGCGCAACGGTTCGCCGAACGCGTGTACCACGGCCGCTTTCATTGTTTGTGTCACGGGTCGCTCCTGGGTGGTCGATGATCCGGCCAGTATCCGGACTCGAAACCGGAGCGCCTTGATACGCATCAACGGGGCGGGAAACGCGCGCGATGGTGGCGCATTCGTCGCGGGACATGCGGCGCGGGCGGCCGGTGTCGGTACCGGTGCCGGTTTGACGGCCCGCTTCCGCTTTCGCAGCCATTTCGGCCGTTTGTCGGAAACCCCGCGGGACGCCGCCGTTTCGCTTGGAATTCGAGATGATATAACATATCATTTCGCGATCTCGTCCACCTGAAGTACCTGGACCCGTTCCATCCGGGTGGCCGAGTCATGTCCGGACGGGTCATAGCGGGGCCACTACGCGCCGCTGACGCAACAATATATCGTATCCATTCGTGACCTGCATGGCTCGCTTTCCGACCCACCAATCCAACCAATCCCAACCGATTCACCAACCATGCGCGACCTCCCTCGTCTACCGCTTCGCCCGCTCTCGCCCGTTTCGCTGATGCTGTTCGCCGTCGTCGCGCACGCGCAGACCGATACGGCCGCCCCATCGACGCCAACCCTGACGCAAGCCACGCCGCTCGCGCCGATCTTCGTGACCGCGAACCCGCTGGGCGACACCCAGTTGATCGCACCGACCGCGCAACTGTCCGGCGACGCGCTGACGCGTCGCCAGGCCGATTCGCTCGGCGAGACGCTCAACGGCCTGCCCGGCGTGTCGACCACCACCTACGGGCCGATGGTCGGCCGTCCGATCATCCGCGGGATGGACGGCGACCGGATCCGGCTGCTGCAGAACGGCGTCGCTGCCTACGACGCATCGTCGCTGTCGTACGACCACGCGGTGCCGGAGGACCCGCTGTCGATCGAGCGCGTCGAGATCGTGCGCGGACCGGCCGCGCTGCTGTACGGCGGCAACGCGGTCGGCGGCGTCGTCAACACGATCGACAACCGGATTCCGCGCGAGGCGATCGAAGGCGTGACGGGTGCGCTGGATGCGCGCTACGGCGGCGCGAACTCGGTGCGCGCGGGCGCCGCGCAGGTCGAAGGCGGCAACGGCCGCTTCGCGTTCCATGTCGACGCATTCGACCGCGAGGCCAGCAAGTTGCGGATTCCCGGCTATGCGCGCAGCGGCGCGCAACGCGCGATCGACGGGCCCGACACGCCACAGCCGTACGGCAACGTACCGAACAGCGATGGCCGCGTGCACGGTGGCGCCGCCGGCGCGTCGTACACGTGGGCCGACGGTTTCGCGGGCCTGTCGTACAGCGGCTACGAGTCGAACTACGGTTCCGTCGCCGAGGACGACGTGCGCCTGCGGATGCGCCAGGAACGGCTTGCGTTCGCGTCCGAGGTGCGCAACCTGAGCGGCCCGTTCACGAAGCTGAAGTTCGACTTCGCGTACACCGACTACCGCCACAAGGAAGTCGACAACGGCGAGACGGCGACCACCTTCCGCAACCGCGGCTACGAAGCGCGCATCGAGGCGCGGCATCGCAGGATCGGCCCGTTCGAAGGCGCGATCGGCGTGCAGTTCGGCCGGAACACGTTCTCGGCGCTCGGCGACGAACTGCTCGTGCCGTCGACGCGCACGAACAGCGTCGCGCTGTTCGGCCTCGAGGAATGGCAGGTCGACCCCGCGCTGAAGCTGAGCCTCGGCGGGCGCTTCGAGCACGTGAAGGTCGATCCCGATCCGGCCGGCGTCGAGAAATTCGCGGGCGCGCAGCCGCGCGACTTCAATGCCGGCAGCGTATCGGCCGGCGCCCTCTTCTCGCTGACGCCCGTGTGGTCGGTCGCGGCGAACGTCGCCTACACGGAGCGTGCGCCGACCTTCTACGAGCTGTACTCGAACGGGCCGCACGACGCAACCGGCCAGTTCCTGATCGGCAACCCGAACGCGTCGAAGGAAAAGGCCGTGTCGACCGACCTGTCGCTGCGCTATGCGAGCGGCCCGAACCGCGGCAGCGTCGGGGTGTTCTACAACCGCTTCTCGAACTACCTGACCGAGTACAACACGGGCCGCGTCGTGGACGACGACGGCGAACCGATCGCACCCGGCGCCGATGGCTCGCTCAACGAAGCGATCTATCGCGGCGTGCGCGCCGAGTTCTACGGCGTCGAACTCGACGGCAAGTGGCGCGCGTTCTCGCGGCGCGGCCATACGGTCGATCTGGAACTGACCGCCGACTACACGCATGCACGCAACGTCGACACCGGCCAGCCGCTGCCTCGCATCGCGCCGCTGCGCGCGACGCTGGCGGCCGACTACGGTTATGGTCCGTTCGGCGCGCGCGCGCAGGTCACGCATGCGTGGTCGCAGCACCGCGTGCCCGACAACGACTTTTCGACGGACGGCTACACGTCGCTCGGCGTGATGCTCACGTACAAGTTCCGTGTCGGCGCGACACACTGGCTCACGTACCTGCGCGGCGACAACCTGACGAACCAGGAAATCCGCTACGCGACCTCGGTCGTGCGCGGCTTCGCACCTCAGGGCGGCCGCAGCGTGATGGCCGGGTTGCGCACGACGTTCTGATCGCCGGACGGCCCGCGGCGCTGGCCGCGGGCCGTCCGGCGCGAATGCGCCCGCCGCAAATTTCCCGTTTTATCGGCCATGACCGCACCGCCATCGCGACGCATGCCGACCCCGCATATCGAATCCTTCCTCAATTCGTTCGCAAGAAAATTCCGTTATTCGCCCATAAATCGAAACGGTTCGCAGCCAGGAACTAATCTAGTTGCTACATAGCGCAGTCCTCTCAAAAGGAAAAGAGATTAAATAATCAGACTCATCCTATAGACGAATCTAATCCTGTCGGCGAATGTCTGGGGCACGTCAATACATAAGGTATCCAAGCCTGTGACAGAAAAAGAACATGCCGATTGTCCGTACTTCCTGCATTCATCGATCCACCTTCACGCGATGGTGCAACAGCTACACACGTCGCCGAACGATGAGCCGGATGCAGTTAGCCCCAGATACAGCGGCAACATGCAAATGCTGTTGGTCCGCACGCCGGATCCGTGCATTTCCACCTACCTGTCGCCCCTTGATGCGGTCATTGGGTCCCGAGCGCTCATGCGTGACGACGGCCACTTTTGGCCGATCGACTTTCGGCAAGTCGATACCCGTCGTTTCATAGAACAGCAAGGCCGTTTGTTGGTCGCCGTGAACTATGCCTATGGGGCGTCCGAGGGGCGTCTGGTCGCGTCCGATACGGGGCACCCCTTGATGGTCAACTTCTCGTCGTGGTTCGATGTGCCAGTCGAGCAACGCGATCATTTCGCGATCCGATTCGACGATAGCGCGACCGAGCAAATCGACGACATCTATCGGCGCGCAGGGCTTCCAAGGTTTGCCGAAACGCTTGACATGATGCGGACGTGGACCGCCGAAGAGATAGCCGACGCAGAAGCCGAAGCCCTGGCATGCATGCCACCTACAGTCACCGTCGCAGGTGCGGCGGTCGATCAATACGCGATCTATGACCCCGAATCGGGCGAATGGATCATTACCAACTTCGATTGAGGAAACGACTATGAGCCGACGGGCAGTCAGGAACGGCGACCCCACGACAACAGGCGGCATCGTCATTGCTGCTTCGTCAACGATGACGAATCATCGAAAGAAGGTTGCCCTTGATGGTGACAACGCGACATGCGGAAATTGCGAAGGGACGTTCCTGATAGTTGGGGGCGCACACCGCATGACCAATCGCGGACGTTGCATTGCGTTGGATGGCGATCACGTACTCTGTCCGTGCGGGCAAAACCGCCTGATCGCAGGCAGCGATAGCACTATCTTTTATGGCGGCGGAGGCGGTCACAATACGGCGATGCCGTTCTTCGGTAACGTTGCATACTCTCCCGAGCGATACGAGCCCGCACGGGGCACCCACGATGAACAATACGTGTTGCGCGACGCACACAACGGGCAACCGCTCGCCAATATCCGCTATCGTATCCGTCTATCCTCCGGAAAGGTCTTTACTGGCGTTACAGACGCTACAGGTCACACGCAGCGCGTTTCATCCGCGTATGCGGAGTCGATCAAATTCGAGATTGCGAGGAACAGAAATGCCGAATCCTGACGACGACTATGTGTTGGTACACGACACGGCCACGACGAACACGACGCCCGGCTCCAAGGTGTATGTCGATATCAACACGACACCGATTTGCCCGAACATGAGCAATGAAGATTTTAGAAAGACCGTCATGCGCGCTCGCGATCATGCCGTCCGCCTGATTAACGCCCGCATTGTAGGGCTAGCGCGATGGGACGTAAGCGAACAAGCGCGCGTCACCACCTATTTTGGGCGTGCTAATGCACAGATTCGCAGCACGTTATCTTCCGGCCTTCCCCGATTGCGTTCCGCGATGCAAGAGTTAGTGCCAGAAAAAATTGTTCGATGGGACAGCACGACCAGCAGGAATCTATCTTGTGCAGTCACACCCGACAGTGGCCAAAACCGTGCGGCCGTGTGCAAACCCGACTCCGACAAACGAGTCATTGCCATCTATTCTGCATTTTGCGGCGACCCGTTTGGCGATCTTCGCCGCGAAACGCAAATAAAAACCCTGATTCACGAATGCACCCACTTCACCGACACATTCAATTCAGTTGATGCAATGTATGGAAACTCAGAAATCGGAATGAAGATATTTGCCATGAATAACCCTGAAATCGCCATCACGAACGCGGACAGCATCACAGGGTACGTCGCAACTTTTGACATAAAGATAGAAAAATGAACATAAATTCACTAAAATCAGCCATTTACCTGTTCATAGTGCCCATACTCCTATCTGGCGCTGCGAGTGCATGCACGATAGGCGAAACAGCGGCGCTACATTTTCCATTCAACACAACCACACTTTCCAATGCCGACAGAGTAGCGATAGCGAATAAGGCCATCGAGGCGAAAAGATGGCCAAATGTTGAAATCCGAGCAATAGTAATTGCAGGCGCTTATTTTCAGGAGAGTAATATCGAAAAACTGAAGAATATTCGCGCAATTAACGTTAAATATTATTTACTCGAACTCGGCATCAGTGCCGAAAATATCTATATCGACAAACGAACATTTACCGACGAAGTGGCCTCGAAGCGCCCCGACGGCTCAATCGACATTCAACAGGTGATCGTCGAATTTACGCCGATATGTAAAGGTAGCTGCGCATGGATGTGTGACGATCCCCGAGTGACGCCGCACAGCAGACTCATCAATATCTATTGATCCGCTTAGGGCCGCGCAATGCGGGCCCGCTTCCTCCAGCCCTTCCAGTACCGCCACTCACGATTGGTAGAGGATGCACGTCATCGCCATGACGCTAACGTGGACCATCGGAAGCTGGGTTGCCCTTATTCCTTGTCGGCATCACGAACGGTTCTACCGCCGGAAAAGCAAATGGCTCGCTCGATGGCGGGCCTTGTTCATGCTGCTGTCGAGCCCACTTCACGCGGCGTTCGCGGTGAAGGGAATTACATTCGTATCAACGCGCTCGACGCCGAAAACATAGTCCGCCAATTGTTGTATCAACGGCGCGCGTTCCTCAATCAACGGGTTTCGCATGCGAACGAGGTGCGCAGTCTCGCGCAGCGCTCGTCGACGGCGGCGAAGGAATCAAGGAACTGATCTCCGCGTCGGTGCAGACGATCCAGAACGATTCCGCGCTCGCGGGCGAAGCCGGCAAGACGATGTCGGACGTGACGCAGGCCGTCGCGCGCGTCACCGACATCATGGGTGAAATCGCGGCGGCATCGGCCGAACAGAGTCGCGGCATCGATCAGGTGAATCTGACGATCACGCAGATGGATGCGACGACGCAGCGGAACGCGGCGCTCGTCGAACAGGCCGCGGCCGCGTCGAAATCGCTCGAGACGCAGGGCCGCGAGCTGTCGCAGACGGTGTCCGCGTTCCGCATGCCGGCCGGCGAAGCTGCGACGTCGGCGCATGCGCGCACGCGGGCGGCCGGCAACGCGTCGCACTGGCAGGCGGCTACCGCGTAACGCGATCGCGTGTCGTGCAAGACATGATGCGCGGCCGCGCGATCCACGAGGCCGGCTGCGCATCGCGCGCGGCGTGCGGCGGTCGTTACGCATGCGAACGCGTCTCGCGATACGCTTCACGGGTTCACGGCACGCATCGTCGCGCTCGCATCAACGACGCGCGCCGCAGACGATTCGCGCCATCCCGATCGACATCGCGGGCGTGACCGACGACCCTCGATTCCCCGCGCCTGCAATCCCCGCTCTCTTCCCTCCGCTCCCATTGCCCACACGCCCGCCGCCCCACTGCGCAATTTTCGGTCCCGCCCGCCCAACCCGCGCACTGACGCGCATCGCGCCCGACGCGAGGCCGCGTTGATCTCGGTCATGCACTTTTAAATCAGCCGAATGACGAGTATCCTAAAAAAGCACTCCACGTTCGGACAGCGAATCGCGTGCCCCTGATTCCCGTCCGTTCGTATCGCGGCCCCATCGCGCCTCGCGTCGATGGCGGCGTCCGCTTCACGCCCTGGCCGCACGAACCTTCCCAAACTATTCGCAGGAGAGCTGGTGAGCCGACTCGTCGTCGTATCCAATCGCATCGCAGATCCCCGTAAAGCCGCGGCCGGCGGGCTGGCCGTGGCCGTGAAAGACAGCCTGCAGGAATCAGGCGGCGTCTGGTTCGGGTGGAGCGGCAGGCTGCGCGGTGAAGACGAACGTACCGCCCAGGGCGACGACGTGCAGATCCAGAACGTCGGCGGCATCCAGCTCGCGACGATCGATCTCGATCCGCAGGATTACGACGCGTACTATCTCGGCTACTCGAACAACGTGCTGTGGCCGGTGTTCCACTACCGGCTCGATCTCGCGCAGTTCGACCGGCGCTTCGCGGACGGCTACCGGCGCGTGAACCAGCTGTTCGCGCGCAAGCTGAGCACGCTGCTGCGCCCCGACGACACCATCTGGGTCCACGACTACCAGCTGATCCCGCTCGCCGCCGAGCTGCGCGCGATGGGCTGCAGGAATCCGATCGGCTTCTTCCTGCACATTCCGATGCCGCCCCCCCCGATCATGGCCGCGATTCCGGAGCACGAGTGGCTGATGCGCTCGCTGTTCGCGTACGACCTCGTCGGCTTCCAGACCGAATCGGACCTGCTGCACTTCGAGCACTACGTCGAGGCGGAAGCCGGTGCCGCACGGCTGCCGGACGGCCGCCTGCACGCGTTCGGCCGCACGCTGTCGGCCGGCGCGTTCCCGATCGGCATCAACGTCGACGAATTCGCGGCGCTCGCGGAGAATCGCGACGGAATCGACATGTTCGAGCGGATGCGCGACGAGTATTCGCGCCGCCAGTTGCTGGTCGGCGTCGACCGGCTCGACTACACGAAGGGGCTGCCGCAACGCGTGCATGCGTTCCGTCAGCTGCTCGAACAGTATCCGGAGAACCGCGATCGCGCGACGCTGATCCAGATCGCCGCGCCGAGCCGCGAGGATCTCGGCGCGTACGACGACCTGCGGCGCGAGATGGACAGCCTGTGCGGCGCGATCAACGGCGACTACGGCGAACTCGAATGGATGCCGATGCGCTACATCCACCGCACGGTCGCGCGCAAGCGCCTGCCGGGCCTCTATCGCGCGAGCCGCGTCGCACTCGTCACGCCGCTGCGCGACGGGATGAACCTGGTTGCGAAGGAGTTTCTCGCCGCCCAGGACGAAGCCGATCCGGGCGTGCTCGTGCTGTCGCGTTTCGCGGGCGCGGCCGAGCAGCTGAAGCCCGCGCTGCTCGTGAATCCGTACGACACGCAGGGCACCGCGCAGGCGATCCAGCGCGCGCTCACGATGCCGATCGAGGAACGCCGCCAGCGTCACGACGCGCTGATGGCGATCGTGCGCAAGACCGACGTGCACTGGTGGCGCACGCGCTTTCTCGACGCGCTCACCGAAGCCGCGGAAGTGGCCGCCGCGACCGCGTCCTGACGCACGTTCTCACATCGGTCGTGTCGCGGTCGAGCGCCGCAGCGCTCACCTTCTGCACCGCCACCGGAATCGGAATGCGTTCATCCCCGCTTCAGCGCTCCGGTTCGCGCGGCGGCCCGCATGCGACGAAATCGTGCTCGGCCGCCGACGCCTGCCCCGGCGCATTCGCGCCCGTGCACGGCCCGCAATCTATCATGGAAGGCTCGGACGCAGGCACCTCGCGCCCGTCGATCAGCGCCTGCAACGCGTCGCGTTCCAGCACCTCGCACGCGAGCAGCCGTCGCGCGATCCGCTCGAGCGCGTCGCGACGTGCGCCGAGCGTCGCCGCGACGCGCGCATGCGCATCGGTCAAGAGCGTATGCACCTCGTCGTCGATCACGCGCGCGGTATGCTCGCTGCAGCGGCCCTCGCCCGCATGCCACGCGCCCGGTATGCCGCTGCGCGCTTCGCCGTCGTCGAAACTCATCAACCCGATCTTCTCGCTCATCCCGTACTGCATGACCATGTGGCGCGCCATCGCGGTCGCGCGTTCGAGATCGTTCTGCGCACCCGTCGACACGTCGCCGAACACGAGTTCTTCCGCGACGCGGCCACCGAGCAGCGCATCGATCCGATCGAGCAGTTCGCTGCGCCGCAGAACGTAGCGATCCTCGGTCGGCACCTGCTGCGTGTAGCCGAGCGCGGCCACGCCCCGCGGAATGATCGACACCTTCTTCACCGGGTCGCAATACGCGCGGCTTTCCGCGACGAGTGCATGGCCGGCCTCGTGATACGCGATCGTCAGCTTTTCCTGCGCGTTCATCACGCGGCTCTTGCGCTCGAGGCCCGTCATCGCGCGATCGATCGCTTCGTCGAAATCGTCCATCCCGATCGCCGGCTTGCCGAGGTCGGCCGCATGCAGCGCGGCCTCGTTGACGACGTTCGCGAGATCGGCGCCGACGAAACCCGGCGTGCGCGACGCGAGTTCGCCGAGGTCGACTTCGTCCGCGAGCTTCACGCGCTTCACATGCACGCCGAGAATCTGGCGACGCCCGTTCACGTCGGGCCGATCGATCGCGATGTGACGGTCGAAGCGGCCCGGGCGCAGCAGCGCCGGATCGAGAATCTCCGGCCGGTTGGTCGCGGCCATGATGATCACGCCCGTGCCGGCCTGGAAGCCGTCCATCTCGACGAGCAGCTGGTTGAGCGTCTGCTCGCGCTCGTCGTTGCCCGACATCGGGCCGACGCCGCGCACCTTGCCGAGCGCATCGAGCTCGTCGACGAACACGATGCACGGCGCCTTCTGCTGCGCCTGCTCGAACAGGTCGCGCACGCGTGCGGCGCCCACCCCGACGAACATCTCGACGAACGCCGAGCCGCTGATCGAGAAGAACGGCACGGCCGCTTCGCCGGCCACCGCGCGCGCGAGCAGCGTCTTGCCGGTGCCGGGCGCGCCGACCACGAGCACGCCCTTCGGGATCTTGCCGCCGAGCCGCTGGTAGCGATCGGGGTCGCGCAGGAACGCGACGAGTTGCTGCAACTCGGCTTTCGCTTCGTCGATACCGGCGATGTCGTCGAACGTGATGCCGGTTTCCTGCTGTACGTACACGCGCGCGCGGCTCTTGCCCATCCCGGTGAAGTCCTGCAACCCGCCGCGCCTGCGCAGCATCATGTTCCAGATGAACACGAACGCGACGAGCGGCACCAGCCACGACGCGAGCGACGTGATCCAGCCGGTGTCGGACGCGCCATGAAAACGGACGCCGGCCGCGCTCAGCGCGTCGATCAGTTGCGGGTCGGTCACGCGGTTGGTGGCGAAGCGCGGCGGCGTGCCGCCCGCCTTCACGGCCGCGACTTCGGATGCCGGCAGCATCGCGCCGGCCTGCGGCATCTTCAGCGTGCCGACGATCGACGTCGAACCGATCTCGAGATCATCGACGAGCCGCGCGGCGACGAGCCGGTGGAAATCGCTGTACGCGATCATCGTCGTCTCGGGCCGCAGCATCAGCAACTGCGCGGCGAACAGTACGAAGAAGCCCGCCGCGATCAGTAATCCTGCGTAGTCGAATTTCTTGTCCATGGCATCGAGCCGGCCGGTCGCGCCGTGCGGCGCGCGCTTAATGCGTACCCGCGCGCCCCGCCGGCGCGCGGTATCCGCAGCTACGCGCGCTCACGGACCGCATCCGCGCCATCGTCGCCTCGTTTCGTCGCATGAAAGACACCGCGAACACGCTGCATGGCAGCGCTCGCACGGACATCGCGCCGAAGCGCACAGCCCGTGATTCCAGTCTAGTTCGCGCGCAGGCGTCTCGCATCGTCCGACCAACGCCTTTCACCCACGCGGCGAGCCGCGTTATAGTCGCGTTCGTGACATTTGTATGACAGTTGGCCTCGCCCCGCGCAGCACCCCGCCGGGTGCGATGCCGGCTGTTGCGTCCGTCCCGCGTCGCGGCCAGCCTGTGCGACGCTGCCGCGCATCGAACGACAATCACCCATCGAGGAGCACACGACGTGAACGACACCCCCGATCGCCCCGACGACCTTCCCGTTGATCCCGACCGCCGCCGCATGCTCGGCGGCCTCGCCGCGCTCGGCGCGGGCGTCGCGCTCGGCGGCTGCGAGACGACGCCGGGCAGCGCGCCGCCCTCCGCCGCCGACCTGCGGATCGACGACGCGCTGCGCCGGCAGGTGCGCCACATCGTCGTGATCTATGCGGAGAACCGCAGCTTCGCGAACCTGTACGGCGACTTCCCCGGCGTGCGCCATCCGCTGAGCGAGGTGCGGCCCGAGGATGCGCGGCAGCTCGATCGCGACGGCAAGACGCCGCTGCCGGTGCTGCCGAAGATCTGGGGCGGACTCGTGCCGCGGGCGCAGGAAGTGGACGGCAAGCGCTACGCGATCGCCGAGCGCGACATCGACAAGCTGCCGAACGCGCCGTTCCGGATCGCCGATGCGCAAGGCAAGCCGCTGCCGAACGGCGTGATCACGCGCGACCTGTGGCACCGCTTCTACCAGAACCAGATGCAGATCGCGGGCGGCCGCAACGACCAGTTCGCCGCGTGGGCCGATTCGGGCGGCCTTGTGATGGGCCATTACCGCAATTCCGCCGACACGCTGCGGCTGTGGAACCTCGCGCGCCAATACACGCTGTGCGACAACTTCTTCATGGCGGCCTTCGGCGGCTCGTGGCTGAATCACATGTTCCTGATTTCCGCGCAGCCGCCGATCTATCCGGACGCGCACAAGCATCCGCACGCGGCCAAGCTGCTGTCGAAGGTCGACGGCGACGATCCGACCGGCACGCGGCTGACGCTCGCCGCCGATTCGCCGGCGTCCGCGCTCGACGGCCCGCCGAAGTTCGCGGTCGACGGCCCGCTGACGCCCGACGGCTACGGCGTCAATACGATGGCGCCGCCGTACCAGCCGAGCTACGTGCCGCCGGCCGATCCGGGCAACGCCGCGTATGCGGACCCGGCCGACCATCGCGTGATCCCGCCGCAAGGCCATGCGACGATCGGCGACCGCCTGTCGGAAAAGAACGTCGACTGGGCGTGGTACAGCGGCGCGTGGCAGTACGCGCTCGAGCACCGCGACACGGGCATGGTTCCGGATTTCCAGTACCACCACCAGCCGTTCAACTACTTCGCGAACTACGCGCCGGGCACCGACGCACGGCGCAAGCATCTGCGCGACGCCGGCGTCGGCGACGAGCCGTCGACCAACCGCTTCATCGCCGACATCGACGCGGGCCGCCTGCCGGCCGTCACGTTCTACAAGCCGCAGGGCAACCTGAACATGCACGCGGGCTATGCGGACGTCGAATCGGGCGATCGCCACATCGCGAACGTGATCGAGCATATCCGCCGCAGCCCGCAATGGGCCAACACCGTGATCGTGATGACGCACGACGAGAACGGCGGCTGGTGGGATCACGTCGCGCCGCCGGCGGGCGATCGCTGGGGCCCCGGCTCGCGCATTCCCGCGCTCGTGATCTCGCCGTTCGCGAAGAAGGGCTACGTCGATCACACGATGTACGACACGAACTCGATCCTGCGCTTCATCAGCCGCGTGCACGGGCTCGCGCCGCTCGACGGCGTCGCCGCGCGCGACAAGGCGTTCGCGTCGCGCGGCGCCACGCCGCCGGGCGATCTGACGAACGCGCTCGATCTCGGCTGACGATCCACCGACGTCCTTGAGACGACGACGCCCCGGTGCAACACAGTTGCCCGGGGCGTCGTCGTTTTCCTCGCGATGCTAGGCGGCGCTGCGCAGCGCCTCGCTCGCCGAACGCGCGGCGTGACGGCCGGCCTGCCGGCCGAAGAAGGTCGCGTCGGCCAGCGACAGTCACGCTCGACTTCCTCCCATGTCTCGCCGGCCGCCGCGATGCCGATCCGCGCGATCGCGAGCGGCGCCTGTATGAGCCCGACCCGGCCGATGTCGCGCTGCTGCGCTACCGGCGCGGCGACGTGCAGCGCGCGGTCGATGAAGTGGTCGCGCAGTGCGGCGTGTAAGAGCGCGTTTAACGTACACGCCAAACTGAAAACGCGGCGCAAAACGACGACGTCCCGCCGCCGGCGTTGGATGCCGGCGGCGGGACGTCGATGCCGCTACGTCGTGGTCGATGCGGCGCGTCAGCCGCCGATGCGCTGTTCGATCTTCTTCATCGTGTCGGTCAGCTCGGTCGGCAGGCGCAGCTTCAGCATGTCGAACAGCGCCGCGTGCAGCTTCAGCTCCTCGCGCCATTCGTCGGCGTTCATCGACGTCACCGCCTCGAACTGCTCGCGCGTGAAATCGAGCCCTTCCCAGTGCAGGTCGTCATAGGCCGGCGACACGCCGAACGCATGTTCGCCGCCGCCGCCGTTGCCTTCGAGGCGATCGAGCATCCACTTCAGCACGCGCATGTTCTCGCCGAAGCCCGGCCACACGAACTTGCCGTTCGCGTCCTTGCGGAACCAGTTCACGCAGTAGATCTTCGGCAGCTTCGCGCCCGTGCCTTCGAGCTGCTTGCCGATCTTCAGCCAGTGCGCGAAATAATCGCTCACGTTGTAGCCGCAGAACGGCAGCATCGCGAACGGGTCGCGGCGCACGATCCCTTGCTGGCCAACGGCCGCGGCGGTCGTCTCCGAGCCCATCGTCGCGGCCATGTACACGCCTTCGACCCAATCGCGCGCTTCGGTTACGAGCGGCACGGTGGTCGAGCGACGGCCGCCGAAGATGAACGCATCGATCGGCACGCCGGCCGGGTTCTCCCAGTCCGCGTCGATCGACGGGCATTGCGATGCGGGCGCCGTGAAGCGCGAATTCGGATGCGCGGCCTTGCGGCCGGTTTCCTTGCCGATTTCCGGCGTCCACGCGTTGCCTTGCCAGTCGGTCAGCTTCGCGGGCGGCGTGTCGGTCAGGCCTTCCCACCACACGTCGCCGTCTTCCGTCAGCGCGACATTCGTGAAGATCACGTTTTCCTTCAGCGTCGAGATCGCGTTCGGATTGGTCTTGACGCCGGTGCCCGGCGCGACGCCGAAGAAGCCGGCTTCCGGGTTGATCGCGTACAGGCGGCCATCGCGGCCGGGCTTCAGCCACGCGATGTCGTCGCCGATCGTCGTGACCTTCCAGCCGTCGAAGCCCTGCGGCGGAATCAGCATCGCGAAGTTGGTCTTGCCACACGCGGACGGGAACGCCGCCGCGACGTGATACTTCTTGCCGGCCGGCGACGTCACGCCAAGGATCAGCATGTGTTCGGCGAGCCAGCCCTGGTCGCGGCCCATCGTCGACGCGATGCGCAGCGCGAAGCATTTCTTGCCGAGCAAGGCGTTGCCGCCGTAGCCGGAACCGAAGCTCCAGATCTCGCGCGTCTCGGGGAAGTGCACGATGTACTTGACCGGGTTGCACGGCCAGCGCACGTCCTTCTGCCCCGCGTCCAGCGGATGGCCGACGCTGTGCACGCACGGCACGAAATCGCCGTCCTCGCCGAGCACGTCATAGACCTCGCGGCCCATGCGCGTCATGATCCGCATGTTCACGACCACGTACGGGCTGTCGGACAGCTCGACGCCGATATGCGCAATCGGCGAGCCGAGCGGGCCCATCGAGAACGGCACGACGTACAGCGTGCGGCCGCGCATCGAGCCGCGGAACAGACCGTTCAGCGTCTCGCGCATTTCTTCCGGCGCGATCCAGTTGTTGGTCGGGCCGACGTCGTCGGGCGATGGCGTGCAGATGAACGTGCGATCCTCGACGCGCGCGACGTCGGACGGATCGGATTGCGCGAGATACGAGTTCGGCCGCTTCTCCGGGTTCAGGCGCGTGAGCGTGCCCTGATCGACCATCGCCTGGCAGAGCGCATCGTATTCCTCCTGCGAGCCGTCACACCACACGACGCGTTCCGGCTCCGTGAGCGCCGCGATGCGCGACACCCACTCGATCAGTTTGCGATGCTTGACGAATGCCGGGGGAGCGATCAGCGCGCTGTGCGTCGCTTCGGCCATGCTGTTATGCGACATGGAAATGTCTCCAGATTATTGGAAGGGGATCGGGGATGCGGGGCGAGCCCGCCAGATGGGGGAATGCGGTCGGAGCGCAGGTTGAAGCGACGCGCAAGGCGGGACGCGCGAGCGGAGCGCGTGTCGATGCCGCGATGCGGGCGAGAGAATGTGATGTCTCGTATGAGCGTGCGAACGCGAGTTTCGCCATGCAAGCAACCTGCCGTACAACTCCATGCCGGCCAGCATACCATCGCCGTTATTGGGCGGGCGTTGCGTTGCAACAAGAAACAATTGTGACGACGCGTCGGCATGCCGCTTGCCGGCCGGTCCCTTTTATTGCGTTGACGCATTCGCTTTGGGGACGAAACGGCTCGAAACGTCCGTCCGGCAAGGGTTTCGCGAACGCGGAAAAATCGGCGCGACGCGTTCGCATGCGCTGCCCCCGAACGGGCAGCGGCCGAATTGGCGTTTTCGCTACTCAGGCAAACCCTGAATTAGGTTGCGCACACAAACATCCATCGCGAACGCGTTGTGTGCGCCACCGCTCAAAGCGACGCGCCGGGCAATCCGGGGTAATACGCGCCTGCCGCCATCCGGCCGTCGACCGCCATCTCGGCGCCGTTGCAATACGACGCTTCGTCGCTCGCGAGGAACAGCGTCGCGCGCGCGATTTCGTCAGGCAAGCCAACGCGTTGCAGCGGCACGTGCGTGTAGTGCTTGTCGACTTCGTCGAGCGGTGCGCCGGTCGGGTTCGACATCGCCGTGTTCACGCCGCCCGGATGGTGCGCGCGCTCACGCATGCGGCGCGCGGCTACGACGCGATCGTGGAGGAATGCTTCCCGGCTGCGGCGATGACCGATCCGTACGCGTTCTTCGATGCGGTCGGCGACGAGGAGAAGTTCCAGCGCAACGTCGCGCAGATGATGGACAGCTGCGGACGCTTCGTCGATTTCGACAAGATCGACGTGGTGCCGACGAGCCAGTACGTCGTGAAGGCGGTGCGCGGATAAAAAAACGCCAACCCGCGCTGAACGGGTTGGCGTCGTGCCGCGGGTACGACGATTACGAGAACTGGTTCATCGTGTTGTCCTTGCCCGCTGCCTTCAGCGCTGCTTCGCCGCTGAAGTATTCCTTGTGGTCGTCGCCGATATCCGAGCCGGACATGTTCTGGTGCTTGACGCACGCGATGCCCTGGCGGATCTCCTTGCGCTGCACGCCGGCCACGTAACCGAGCATGCCCTGGTCACCGAAGTATTCCTTCGCGAGGTTGTCGGTCGACAGCGCGGCCGTGTGGTACGTCGGCAGCGTGATCAGGTGGTGGAAGATGCCTGCTTCACGCGACGCATCGGCCTGGAACGTGCGGATCTTCTCGTCGGCGAGCGTGGCCAGTTCGGTCTGGTCGTACTCGACGCTCATCAGCTGCGCGCGGTCGTAGGCCGACACGTCCTTGCCCGCTGCCTTCATCGCGTCATACACCTGCTGACGGAAGTTCAGCGTCCAGTTGAACGACGGGCTGTTGTTGTACACCAGCTTCGCGTTCGGGATCACCTTGCGGATTTCGCTGACCATGCCGCCGATCTGCGCGATATGCGGCTTTTCGGTTTCGATCCACAGCAGGTCGGCGCCGTTCTGCAGCGACGTGATGCAATCCAGCACGCAACGCGCTTCACCCGTGCCCGAGCGAAACTGGAACAGGTTGCTCGGCAGGCGCTTCGGACGCAGCAGCTTGCCGTCGCGCTTGATCACGACGTCACCGTTGCCGAGCTGGTCGGCCGACAACTCTTCGCAGTCGAGGAACGCGTTGTACTGGTCGCCCAGGTCGCCCGGCGTGTTGGTCACGGCGATTTGCTTGGTCAGGCCGGCGCCGAGCGAGTCGGTACGGGCGACGATGATGCCGTCGTCCACGCCCAGTTCCAGGAACGCGTAGCGGATCGCGCGGATCTTCGCGAGGAAGTCCTCGTGCGGCACCGTGACCTTGCCGTCCTGGTGGCCGCACTGCTTCTCGTCGGACACCTGGTTCTCGATCTGGATGCAGCACGCGCCCGCTTCGATGAACTGCTTGGCCAGCAGGTACGTTGCTTCGGCATTGCCGAAACCCGCGTCGATGTCGGCGATGATCGGCACGACGTGCGTCACGTGGTTGTCGATCTTTTCCTGGATCGCGGCCTTGGCAGCCGCATCCTTGGCCGCATCCAGCTCGCGGAACAGGCCGCCCAGCTCACGGGCGTCGGCCTGGCGCAGGAACGTGTACAGCTCGCGGATCAGCGCGCTGACCGAGGTCTTTTCGTGCATCGACTGGTCCGGCAGCGGGCCGAACTCCGAACGCAGCGCGGCGACCATCCAGCCCGACAGGTACAGGTAACGGCGTTCGGTGCTGTTGAAGTGCTTCTTGATGGAGATCATCTTCTGCTGGCCGATGAAGCCGTGCCAGCAACCCAGCGACTGCGTGTACTTGGTCGGGTCCGCATCGTACGCGGCCATGTCGGCGCGCATGATCTTCGCGGTGTAGCGGGCGATGTCCAGGCCCGTCTTGAACTTGTTCTGGGCGCGCATGCGGGCAGCCGATTCCGGATTGATGGCATCCCACGCGCTGCCTTGCTTCTCCTTCAAACCAGCCACTGCCTTGATGTCGTCTTGATATTGGGACATGTCTATCTCCTGGGAACGAAGCGCATTTGAGTAAAGGGTTCAGCGTGCCCGCTCCGTGTGACGAAGCGAACTGCATGGACTTAATAGTAACGCTGCCCGGTTCCCTTTCGGCCAACTCTTATATAAGACATAAGATATAAATTCCGCTTGTTTTTCAATGAGATAAGCGCGTGTTTTTGCGATGCAAAACAAGTTTTCAAGCGGCGGGACGGCCACGCGCCGGAAATTCGACCGGCTTTCCGCGATATGAAACGATCTTTCGGCAGTTGGTGCGACGACAGACGGGGCGATCCATGCTCCGGGCTTTTGCCACGCACATGACAAAACGTCTATACTTGGACAATCCATCGACGGCGCCGAACGCGCCCCTCCTGCCCGGAACGACATGAGCGACTACCCCGTTTTCGACGCGCTGTGCGAGCTGCTGACGACCTCCGGCGCGCGGTTCCGCGTGATGGAGCACCCGGCCGAAGGCAAATCCGACGTGATCGCCGCGATTCGCGGCACGCGTCCCGAACAGGGCGCGAAGGCGATGCTCTGCACGTTCAAGGACGGCGGCGACGCCACCGCGCTCGCGGTGATCCCCGGCCACCTGAAGATCGATTTCCGCAAGGTCGCCGACGCGCTCGGCCGCCGCAAGGCGACGCTCGCGCCGCCCGAACTCGCGGCAGCGGTCACGCGCTGCGTGATGGGCGCCGTGCCGCCGTTCGTGTTCGACGCGAACGTGACGCTCGTCGTCGACCCGGCGCTGATCGAACTCAACGACGAAATCGCGTTCAACGCGGGCCGCCTCGACCGCTCGGTCGTGCTCGACGCGTCCGACTACGTGCGGATCGCCCGCCCGCTGCTGGCCGACATCACGCGGCCGGAAGCCGCCAACGCGCCCGCGCTGCAGGCCAACGCATGACCACGCCGCGCCCCCGACCGCAACTGGAGCAGGCATCGCTGATCGAGCAGGTGCTGCGCATCGCCGAAGGGCTCGGCGCAATGTTCGCGCCGTTCACCGAGGTCGTCGTGCACGACCTGCGCACGCCGGAACACGCGATCCTCGCGATCCACAACAACCTGTCGGGCCGCGCGGTCGGCGATCCGGCGACCGAACTCGGGCTCGCGCGCATCGAGGACGACGACTACCCGCAGGTGCTCACGAACTACGCGAACCGCTTCGCCGACGGCCGCACCGCGAAAAGCACGTCGATCGGCATCAAGGATTCGAGCGGCCGCTACGTGGCCGCGCTGTGCCTGAACGCGGACGTCACGCTGTTCCGCGGCTTCCAGGGCATGCTGAACCAGTTCTGCAGCACCGAAGGCGAACCTGTCGCAGAAACGCTCGACCCGGCCGGCGCGGACGCGATCCGCCAGCGCATCGATGCGTTCGCGACGCGTCTGGCAACCACGCCGCGCGAGCTGAAGACCGACCAGCGCCGCGAGCTGATGCACGCGCTGAAGGCGGACGGCTTCCTCGAGGTGCGCCGCGCGATGGAAATCGTGTCGCAGCACCTCGGCGTGTCGCGCGCGACCGTCTACAACGATGCGAAATGATGCGCGCCCTGCTGCCCCATTGAACGACCCTTCCGACGAGCGACCTTCATGAACACTCCGACCCTCCCCACCTACGACGACGTCGCGGCCGCCGCGGCACGGCTCGAAGGCCACGCGCACCGCACGCCCGTGATGACGTCGCGCACGATCGACGAAGCGCTCGGCGCGCAGGTGTTCTTCAAGTGCGAGAACCTGCAGCGCATGGGCGCATTCAAGTTCCGCGGCGCGTTCAACGCGCTGTCGCGCTTCGACGCGACGCAGCGCCGCAACGGCGTCGTCGCGTTCTCGTCCGGCAACCATGCGCAGGCGATCGCGCTGTCGGCGCGCATCCTCGGCATTCCGGCGACGATCGTGATGCCGCAGGACGCGCCGGCCGCGAAGATGGCCGCGACGCGCGGCTACGGCGGCAACGTCGTGACCTACGACCGTTACACCGAGGACCGCGAGCAGATCGGCCGCGAGCTTGCTGAGAAACACGGGCTCACGCTGGTCCCGCCGTACGACCATGCGGACGTGATCGCGGGCCAGGGCACGGCGGCCAAGGAACTGTTCGACGAGGTCGGGCCGCTCGACGCGGTGTTCACGCCGCTCGGCGGCGGCGGCCTGCTGTCGGGCACGGCGCTCGCGACGCGCGCACTGTCGCCGCACGCGAAGCTGTACGGCGTCGAGCCGGAAGCCGGCAACGACGGCCAGCTGTCGTTCCGGTCCGGCTCGATCGTCCATATCGACACGCCGCGCACGATCGCCGACGGCGCGCAGACGCAGCACCTCGGCAACCTGACGTTCCCGATCCTGCGGCGCGACGTCGACGACATCCTGACCGCGACCGACGCGGAGCTCGTCGACTGCATGCGCTTCTTCGCGACCCGTATGAAGATTGTCGTCGAGCCGACCGGCTGCCTGTCGTTCGCGGCCGCACGCCGGATGAAGGATGAACTGAAGGGCAAGCGCGTGGGCATCGTAATCAGCGGCGGCAACGTCGATCTCGAGAACTTCTGTACGCTGGTGTCCGCCTCCGCATGACCGTCGTGGCGCGCGGATGGCGTGGATGAATATCCTGTCATCCGCGTGCCGCCGCTTCTTCACGGCGCGTTAAGTTTCGCGCTCTAGACTGATTAGGTGTCCCACATTCAGTCGTGAAGAAGGAGTCGTCATGAACACGCACGCGATCGTCGCCGCCGCCCTCGCGGCGGCGTCTCTTTCAGCGTTCGCTCAACCGGGCGTTACGTCATCCAGCCTTCCCGCCACGTCGCCGCACGGCTCCGTCGCGCAGGCCACCCACCGTTCGCCCGCCGCGCTGCCGCCCGCCGGCTTCGTGCTCGCGAAGATCGATCAGAACAATACGCCGCCCGATCGCGGCGGCGATCCCAACGGCCGTACGCGCTCCGGCTCGCATATGTAAAACGTGAGCCGGCCGCGTCGGAGGGCCGGCCCCTATCCCGACATCACAACGACATCACAACGACGGCAGCGACGGATCGCGTGCGGCGAGGATATCCGCGGTGCGCCGCTGCAGCACGGCGTCGATCGTCTCCGGTTGCGGAATCAGCCAGTAACGCCCGTCTCGAATGCCATCGAATACCAGCGCAGCGAATGCGTCGGGCGTGAGCCCGCGCGCGTTCAGCATCGCGCGCATCGTATCGACGAAGCCCTGCACTTCGGGCCGGTCGTGCGCGGCGCCGAACGGGTCGTTGAAGATGCCCGACTGCACCGGGCCCGGCGCGAGCAGCGACAGCGGATCGCCGCGCATCTCGGGTTCAGCGGCGAGGCAGCGTTCCGGCGGGCGTTCGTGCGATGGACGGCATCGCGCCGAGCCGGTTCCGGCGCGATTGCAGCGCCGCCGATGTTCCGTTTCATCAGACGTGAAGGCGGTTCGATTGCGCCAGAAAGAAAGGACTTCGAAAGCATTCGGCGAACACTGACGTTTTTTCGCATCCCGTCGGTCGCCGACGATTGACGCGCCGGAGCGCTCGCCATTACGCTTGCGCGCTGATGGTTCCCGGGAACGGGATCAAAAGGGAACGCAGGAGAGGCCGTGCCTCGAATCTGCGGCTGCCCCCGCAACTGTAAGCGGCGAATCCGCGCCACCCCACGCCACTGGGAAACCGGGAAGGCCGGCGCGGATGACGACCCGCGAGCCAGGAGACCTGCCATCGACCCGAGGTCCAAGCAGCCGCACCGGGCGGGGTGTCCCGATGCGCCAGCACCGCTTTGGCGGTTGCCCCGTTGCATGGACGGCCCGACCTCAGGACCCTTCAAATGTCCAACCTTTCCGCCTCCGCTTCCACGCCGGAAGCGTCGCGCCGTTGCGCCGCCGTCATGCGCGGCGTCTTCGCGCGCGCACGCCGTACCTGCAACACGCTCACGCCCGCCGCCTCATGAATCTTCGCCACCTTCTCGCCACGTCCGCCGCCACCGCGCTGCTCTCCCCGATCGCCCACGCCGCCGGCGATACGACAATCACGCAGCCGCGCCCGTCCGCGGACGGCACCGACCTGCCGACGATCGCCGTGACCGACACGCGGCATCTGCCCGAATCGTTCGACCAGCGCTATGCGACGACGCAGGTGCTCACGCGCGCCGATCTCGACCGGCTGTCGCCGAGCGAGCCGAGCATCACCCAGGCCCTCGCGATGCTGCCGGGCGTGACCGTCTCGCAGACCGGCGGCCCTGGCTCGTCCGCGTCGGTCAGCATCCGCGGCTCGTCGGCCAGCCAGGTCGCGGTATTCATCGACGGGATCCGGATCGGCTCGCCGACCACCGGCATCGCGCCGTGGGCCGACCTGCCGACCGAAGCGTTCGAGCGCGTCGAAGTGATTTCGGGGCCGGCCGCCGCATCATTCGGCGCGAACGCGATGGGCGGCGTCGTGCAGCTGTTCACGCGCCGCGCCGCCGGCCAGCCCAACCAGACGAGCGTGTCGTTCGGCGGCGGCTCGAACAAGACCTTCGACACGCAGTTGCGCACGTCGGGCACCGTGCCGTCGACGGGGCCGCTGGCCGCGCTCGGCGGGCTCACCTACTCGCTTGGCCTGCACTCGTACAACACCGCCGGCATCGACGCGACGCGGCCCGTGTTGCCGTACCACGAGGACGGCCGCAATCCCTACCACGCGCAGGATCTCGATGCGCGCCTCGGCTACGCGCGCGATAACTGGTCGATCTCGACGTTCGCGCTGTATCACCGCTCCGATTTGTCCTTCGACAACGCCGGCTATGCGAACCGCGAACTCGATCATCAGCTGACGACCGGCATCGCGTTCCATCTCGACATTACGCCCGACACGCAGTTCGACCAGTCGTTCGGTTATGCGAACGACCGCCAGTTCCTGTATGCGAGCGACCCGGCCATCCGCACTGACCGGATCGACTCGCAGCGCATCAGTTCGTCGACGTCGCTGACCCATCAGACGCACGGCTTCCACCTGTTCGGCCTGCCGCTGTCGGGCGAGACGAAGGTCGCGTACGACTTCACGCGCGAGCAGGCGTTTCTGCCGATCGATGTGCCGGACGGCGTGCCCACGCGCAACGATTCCGCGTTCTCGCTGCATCAGTCGGCGACGCTCGGCAGCGTGACGATGTTCGTCGCGGGCCGTCACGAGATCATCGCGGGGAAAGCCGTGAACACCGGCAACGCCGCGTTGTCGTGGGCGATCACGCCAGTCTATACGGCACGTGTGTCGTACGGCAATGCGTTTCGTCTCCCGACGTTCAACGACCTGTACTACCCCGGTTACGGCAATCCGAACCTGAATCCGGAGCGCAGCGATTCGGTCGAAGCCGCGCTCGATGCGAACACCGCGTACGGCACGTTCAGCGCCGCGATCTACGACACGCGCGTCAACAACCTGATCGCGTACAACCCGGCGACGTTCTCGCCGATGAACATCGGCCGTGCGCATATCCGCGGCATCGACCTGTCGTACAAGGGCACGCTCGGCCGCACGACGCCGGTGAGCATCGCGGTGGGGATTCTCAATCCGCAGGACGAAACCAACGACAGCTGGCTCAGCCGCCGGCCGCGCCAGACGGTCAGCGTGAACATCGACCACACGTGGGACGAACTGCACCTGCATGCACTGAGCACCGGCGCGTCGTTGAACTACGGCGGCACGACGTTCGACGATCCGGCCAACGCCACGTATCTGCCGTCGTATCTGACCGTGAACCTGCGTGCGTCGTACAAGATCAATGCGCACCTGACGGTGTCGGCGACGCTGTCGAACCTGTTCGACCGTCAGTACGTGACCGCGTACGGTTACAACACGCTCGGCCGCACTGCGTTCGGCAAGGTCAGCTATACGTTCTGATTGGGGCGGTCGCGGGCGTCGGTGCGGACAGGTTCGAGCGTTCGATCGCACCGCGGTGCGCGTCAGGACCACACGACGCCGTGTACGCCCGCAATCAACTGGATCGCGCCGAACACCGCGATCACGACGGCCGACACGCGCGACAGCCCGTGCATGAACGTGAGCGGCATCTTCGTGCGCAACGCGGCGGTCGCGCTGCTCAGGCACAGCCACCACGTCGCGGAACCGACGAACACGCCGGCGACCATCAGCGCGACGGTCGGCCCCATCGCATCGTCATGCGTGCCTGTCAGCGGGCCGAGTGCTGCGAAAATCCCGACGAACGACAGGATCGTCATCGGATTCGACAGCGTCAGGCCGAAGGTCGTCAGGAAATCGCGCAGCACAGTCGTGCGCGGCAAGTCGCGCTGTGCCGCCGATGCGGCCGGCGCCTGCCGTGCGATGGTCCAGGCCAGCCACACGAGGAACGCGCCGCCGCCGATTTTCAACGCGACGGTCAGCATCGGAAACGCAGTGACGATGCCGGCGACGCCCAGCGCGCCGAGCAGCCCGTAGATCGCATCGGCGCACGCAGCGCCGATGCCGGTGGCGAATCCCGCGTGAAAGCCTCGGCTCAGGCTGCGCTGGATGCACAGCATCCCGATCGGGCCGACCGGCACCGCGATCGACAATCCCATCACGACGGACTTGATGAACAACATGGCCGGCTCCTCGCGATTTCCCGTGGCTTCAACCGCATCGTAGGGAAAGTCCCGTCGCCGCTGAAGGCGGTTTTTAAGGAAAAATGGCGGCTTCACCTTAAAAACTCTACCGCGATGGACGAACTCGACTGGAAGGTACTCGCGCTGCTGCAGGCCAACGGCCGCATCAGCTACACGGAACTGGCACGTCAGGTTCATCTGTCGGTGCCGGCGGTGACGGAACGCGTGAAGCGCCTCGAATCGGCCGGCGTGATCGACGGCTACACGGCGCGGGTCAATCCGGCCGCGGCCGGGTACCCGGTGAGCGCGCTGATCGGCATCACGGTGCCGCAGCCGGCGAAGGCGAAATTCCTGAAGCTGCTCGAGACGATTCCCGAAGTGGTCGAGTGCCATCACGTGACGGGCGCGGATTCCTACGTGATGCGGTTCGTCGCAGTCAGCATGGCGCACCTCGAGCAACTGATCGAGCGCATCAACCTGTACGGCGAAACACGCACGTCGATCGTGATGTCGACGCCGCTGCCGGCGCGCGGGCTGGCGCGTCCGGCGGGTGCGAGCAAAGGTACTCGGGGGTGACACGATGCCCTGCGCCGAGCGATGCTGTGCCACGCGCACCTTGCACGAACCGGACAACCTGCCATGTCAGTGATCGGACTCAATCATTACAACTTGCGCGCGGATCGGGCGACGCTCGATACGCTGCGCGATTTCTACGTGAACGTCGTGGGCCTCGAGCTGGGATATCGTCCGCCGTTCCAGAGCGCCGGCTACTGGCTCTACGCTGGGGCGCAGGCGATCCTTCACCTGTCGCAAGCGCGGCCCGGCGAGGTACGGCCATCGCACGTCGTCAATACGTTCGACCATATGGCGTTTTCATGCGAAAACGCCGCCGACATGGAACGGCGTCTCACCGATGCGCAGGTTCAGTACTCGCGCAGATACGTGCCGCTCACGCGCCAGCTCCAGCTCTTTTTCGCCGACCCGGCCGGCAATGGCGTCGAGTTGAACTTCGCCGAGCCCGACCGCGATTTCCGGTGACGAATCGTCGTTGAGCGAACCGGCGGCTGACGCTTGTCACCAGACGCGCATCACGGCCGTTTCACAAGCGTCACGATCGTAAGCGTGCCGTTCACTCGTTCGACCCTAACCTTGACCTTGTCACCCACGTGCAGCGAATCGATCATCGCCGGGTCGCCGGCCTTGAATGCCATCGTCATCGGCGCCATCCCGACGTTCTCCAGCGCGCCGTGCTTCAACGTCACCATGCCGTGCGCCGCATCGATCCGTTTCACTTCGGCGTCGGTCAGCGCCGCATCCGACGCGGACATCTTCATGTCGCCCATGTTCATCCCGGACATGCTGTCGGCCGCGCGCACCGGCGTCGCCACGACGGCCATCGCACCAAGAATGGAGATGACGATGCATCGGATCTTCATCGGGATTCTCCCGGCTGCGGCAAATGACGAATGCGCGCTACACCAGCAACGTCGCGACCGCCCACGCAATCAGCACGACGCCCAGCACACGGCCGATGCGCTCGCCGCCGGGCAGCACCTTTTCGACCAGCACGAACAGTGACAACGCAACAATCCACACGACGTTCATCACGCCGCCGACGAACAGCAGCGCCATCAGCAGCCAGCAACAGCCCACGCAATACGCACCGTGGCGCACGCCGAGCAGGAAGCTGCCCGTGATGCCCGGCCGCCAGTACGTCGTGAGGAACCGAACCGGTGACCGGCATTGCCGCAAGCACGCCTGTTTCAGCGGCGAAAACTGGTAAATGCCGGCCAGCGCGAGGACGATCGCGGAGAGCACAGCGCTCTTCGACCACAGCATCATCCCGGAGATCAGGCCGGCAGGCTGCAGCAGCATCTGCAGCACGGCCGCGACGACCGAGAACGCGAACCACGATGCCAGATAGCCGGCCAGCAGGAACGTCGACGTGAATGCCGATCCGGCGCCCGCAGGATCGTGATGCCGCAGCACGCGCCGGTACAGCAGCACGAGCGGTGCCGCGCCGGGCGTCATCATCGCGATCATCATCACCCACCACATCAGGATCACGGTCGCCAGCGACGGGGCCATCGCGCCCATGTCGTCGGCCAGCCGATGCGGGAACAGTGCGACCGCCGTCATGTCGAGCGCCGACATGCCGGTGCCGGCCCCCGTCCACAGGTAGGCCCAGCACGCGCCGGCGAGCGCGGTCAAGCCGAGCAGCGTGACGACGCGCTCGCGCCCGAGGACATCGTCGACGGGGATCATGCCGTGACGCGATGCCGGATCAGCCCGTGATTGTTCAGATGCAGTCGTGCGAACTGCGCGTAGCTGCCCTTGAGATCCAGCTCGATGTTGCCGTGCGACCGGCCGGTACCCGAACCGATCTCGGCCAGCTCGTATTCGAAGCCGTGCGGCAGGTCGATCCGTGCGCGATGTTCGGCGCCCGTCACCGGATTGCGGATCGGTTCGCCGACGATGTCGAACACGCCGTCGACGCTGATCCGGCCGCGCCGCGCATCGACATCGACGTCGAACTCGATCTTCGCGAAGATCGGATCGTACGCCTGCTCGAGCGTCGACGCGAACACGGAGAACATCGTCGCGAATGGATCGGTATCCTGACCGGTCATGATCTTCAGCACGGCCTCGCATTGCGCGGGGCTTGCGCGATTGTCGACGATCGGCTGACAGCGGCCGTGGCCTTCGTGAATCGGCCCGGGCCACTGGAACACGACCGCGATCCGCACGCCGTCGAGCACCACGTCGCCGTAGTGACCGCTGTCGATCGAAATCGCACCCATTGCTTCGCAGTTGCCATGCGTCGGCAGCGAATTGAACTGGCAGGGACAACCGTATGAGCAATTGCAGTTCATTAGTTCGGTTCCCTGAATCTCCCACGGCGTCATGGCTTCACCTCGCTCGGTCGGCGATACGTAACGTTTCGAATCTAGTGCACCCCACGGGGGAAAGCAAAATAAGTGCGATGCGCGTCGAATGTCGGTAAAAACGGCGTCCCCGCGGCGCGCAATGACACGTGCAATCGAGCGTGTTCGGGCCATGTCGGACAAAAGCCGATGCCCTTGTTGCATCGCCACGAATGCGGGCATTCCGCATCGGTCCTGGTCCATACTGTCTCGCAATCGACCACTCCCCGACCGTCGTCGCGCGGTTGGCTGTCATGCGCGTTCATAGTGCATTGCTCTTTCTCGTCGGCACCCTGCTAACCGCGGGCGGCTACGGCGCCACGTTCCTGCTGTCGATGCGTTTTCGCATGATCGGCGGCAGCGATCTCGATACCGGCGCGGCCCTGGCCGCCGCGACGGTCGGCACCTTCGCCGGCCTGTCGGTGGTCGGCTGGTTCTCGCGGCAGATCGGCGCCGCGCGAATCGCCGCGTTGTCGTCGCTGTGCATCGGTGCCGGCATCGTGGGTTTCGCACTCGTCGGACGTGCGCCGTCGGCCGACTTGCTGTCCGGCTTCCTGGTCGGCTTCGGCTGGGGCGCGTTTCATCTGGCCGCGCCGATGTCGCTCGCTGAACGCACCAGCGGCGCCGCGCGAAACGTATGGTTCTTCCGCTCGTCCACCTTCCAGATGACGGGCATCGGCGCAGCGCCGGCATTTGCCGCGTATGCGATGCGGGTGCTCCACTGGTCGATCGACGACACGCTTTACGCGGTCGGCGCGCTGTGCGCGCTCGCGTCGCTGATGCTGGAGGCGTTCGGCCGCCTGTGCCCGCGCCCGGCCGCCGCCGCGTCCGGCGGCCGCTGGGTGCGCGACCTTCGCGCCATCTCGCGCACGCGCGCGGCCGTGCCGATCGCGATGATCGCGCTCGGCACCTGCGTGTTCTCGGGCCTGATGACGTTCCAGATGTCGTTCATGCAAGGCACGCAAGCGCGCCCGGGCACATTCTTCAGCCTTTACACGGTGACGGTCGTGACCGCGCGCTGGCTGCTCGGCAAATGGGTGCGAATGGCGCGTCCGGAAATCGCGACCAAAGGATTGCTCGTGACGATGTTGCTCGGGGCGCTCGCGATGTTCGGCGCGTCCGCGCACGCGTCGTTCCAGTCGATCGCGGCGGTACTGCTCGGCGCCGGCTACGGGCTCGTGTACCCGGTCATTCAGGCGCAGGCGCTCAACGATTGCCCGCCCACGCAACAGCACGGCGTGCTCACGTGGTTCGTCGCGTCGTATTTCATCGGCACGTTCGGCTTTCCGTCCGTCGGCGGTTGGGTGATGGTGCACGCCGGCAAGGGGGCGTTGCTGATGCTCATCGCGAGCTGTGGTTTCGCGGCGCTGTCGCTCGCATTCCTGCACGACCGGCCGGCGGCCGCGCGCATGCAATGAGCGGCAGCGCGATGCCGCGGCGGCTAACTGGATTTCTTCGGCGCGCGAGCGACGGAGAACCACGCCATCGCCGCGCCCGCGACCCACGCGCAGGTCACCAGCAGGTCGAAGTCCATCATCGCCTCGAAATTCGCACTGTTCTCGAAGCTGCAATGCCGGCCGTGAAGGAATTCGATGCAACCGCTGACGACCCACTGGACGTGCATGAATACGTGATAGACGGCGAAGGCCGAAGCGATGACGGCGACGCGCAGGGGTATAGTCGTTTTCATTCGGCGCCGGAGGCGGTAGGCTGATCTGACGCCGATCTTAAGACAACGACGCCGCATCAGGCAATCGATCCCGCGCGAACGTCATGACCGGCATGCACGATAGCGAATCGCCATCCGCATAAACCCCGAGAAAATCGATGTCCGAACCTCACACGATCGTGCTGATTGTCGATCCCGAATACGGTGAGCGGATTCGTGCGGTTGTCGCGGGCGTTCGGCACGTGTGGGTCGTGACGTGACATGACCTGAACGATGCGGCCGTCGATGCGCGCCGCTTACGCGTCGTCGATCTGCCGGAGCGTCTTCAGGCAATCCACCGCGAGCTGCTGATAGACCCGCGTGCCATTCGCCTTCGCCGCGATCTCCGCGTCGCTCAGCCGCCGCACCACGCGCCCCGGCACGCCCGCGAGCAGCACGCCGCGCGGCACGTCGTAGCCGGCCGTCACGAATGCGCACGCGGCGACGATCGTCGTCGCGCCGATCATCGCTCCGTCCATCACGACCGCGTTCATCCCGATCATCGTGTCCGGTTCCAGCGTCGCGCCGTGCACGATCGCACCATGGCCGATGTGGCTGTTCATGCCGAGCCGGCACGTCTCGCCGATGCCGACGTGCAGCACGCAACCGTCCTGCACGTTGCTGCCGTCGTCGACGACGATCGTGCCGAAATCGCCGCGCAGGCTCGTATGCGGGCCGATGTAGCAGCGCGGGCCGATCGTCACGTCGCCGATCACGACCGCGCTCGGATGAACGTACGCAGATGGATCGACGCGCGGGCGCATGCCGTTGAATTCGAACAGCGGCATCGCTCAGAGCACCGCGGCCGCTTCGGGCACGAGCGTGAACAGGTCGCCGACGAGGCCGTAATCGGCCACGCTGAAGATCTGCGCTTCGGGATCCTTATTGATCGCGACGATCACCTTCGAATCCTTCATGCCGGCCAGATGCTGGATCGCATCCGAGATGCCGACCTCAATGTACAGCTGCGGCGCGACGATCTTGCCGGTCTGGCCGATATGGTAGTCGTTCGGCACGTAGCCAGTGTCGACTGCGGCGCGCGATGCGCCCAGCCCGGCGCGCGACATTCTCGTCGAACTGGGCTGGCAACGGCTCGTCGGCGGGCAGGAGGACATGATCGAGGATGCGGCGCTGACGATGGTTCGGGCTCGGGCGGTGGCGGCGTAATCACCCGACCCGACCGTATCGGGCGGCATCCCCCGATACGGCTGCAGTCACGCGGAACGGGGCGCGATGCGCCCCGTTTCTCTTCTGTAGTCGCGCACAAACGGCGTAAACGGCCGGCCGTCGGCCGGCGTCGGCAGCCAGTTCGACGGCCTTCGGCCGCGTGGGCGAGCCCGACGACATCGGGCCGATGATCGCGTCGCTGCTGTCGGACGACAACCGCTGGGTGAACGGGCAGCGCATCGAGGTGTCGGGCGGAATGGCGCTCTGACTGTTGACTTTCGCCGATCGGCCCGATACGATCGATGCACTTTCAAGACGCCCTCCCGGTCCGCCGGGAGGGCGTTTCGTTTTGGTTCGCCAACCAAAAGGAAATCCCTTGAAATGACCCGTATCGACACCCTCGCCTCTCGTCCGAACAGCGGCCTCGGCTACCTGCAGCACGGCACGGGCCCCGAATGCGTGATGGTCATGCACGACTGGCTCGGCGACCATACGAACTACGCGGCACTGCTGCCGTATCTCGACCAAGCGGCGTTCACATACGTGTTCGTCGACCTGCGCGGCTATGGCGAATCCATCCACCTGACCGGTGCCTGTACCATCGACGAGATTTCGGCCGACTGCCTGGCGCTCGCGGATCGCCTCGGCTGGCAGCGCTTTCACGTGATCGGCCATTCGATGACCGGCATGGCGACACAACGGCTCGCCGCCGACGCGCCATCGCGCATCAAGAGCGCGATTGCCGTGTGCCCGGTGTCAGCGGCCGGCAATCGCCTGAACGACGACGCGCGCGCATTCTTCGCGAGCACGGCCGTCAATGACGATGCGTTTCGCCGGCTCGTGCGATTCGTGACGGGTGGATTGTCGGCGCGCTGGGCCGATTTGAAGTTGCGGCAGAACCGCGAACGCGTGGCGCCGGATTACCGGCTCGCGTATCTCGACATGCTGACCGGAACGGATTTCGTCGACGACATACGCGGGCTCGACACGCGCTTTCTGGTGATCGTCGGCGACAAGGATCCGGGGCTCGACGAAGCGGCGATGCAGGCGACGTTTCTGGCGTGGCATCCGAACGCGCGGCTCGTGACGATACCGAATTGCGGGCACTACCCGATGCAGGAATGTCCGCCGTATTTTGCGATGATCGTCGAGGATTTCCTGCGGGACGCGGCCCCTTGAGCGTTGCGCACGCGCGGTGGCCGGTAAAGGCGGGGCTGGCCGCCGCGGCATGACGACGCCGCCGACGACCGGTGAACGGCACGCGATGTGTCGTCCATCCTATTCGTCCGGCCTGATCGGCCGGACGGGATTCGATCAGCGAGCCTGTGCTGCCTGCTTGCGCCGATCGTTGCCGATTAGCGACGCGGTTGCCCGCTGCGCGGCGGACGCGTCGAATTCGCGTCCTTGTGACGGAAGTTGATGCGCCCCTTCGTCAGGTCGTACATCGACAGTTCCAGCGTCACACGATCACCCGCGAGAATGCGGATGTGGTTCTTGCGCATGCGGCCCGACGCGTACGCGCCGACCACAACGCCGTTTTCCAGCGTGACACGGTATTTGCTGTCCGGCAGCACTTCGTCGACGATTCCGTCCAGTTCCAACAGTTCTTCTTTTGCCAAACCAATTCCTCCAGAGAAGGTAAATGACCGCGGCCACGGCGAGCTCACCGGCGCCGTGGCCCGCAACGGGACGGCCGCCGGCAGGATGCCGGGTTTCAATTCGTTCAGACGGGCGACGGGCCCATCTTGCAGTCGGAGCCCGGCGCATTGCGGCGGTCGGGCGGTCAGTGGCGGCGGTGCGATCAGCACCGCGCAAAGTCGGGACCGTGCCATGTGCGGCATGGCGACGGCCTACGGGTTGCAGCATGGGCCGCTGGCGACGCGGCGAGCGCTTCGCGAGGGCGTTGAATCGCACGTCGTACGGACCTGCGATGAATGAGGGAAGCACACGACCGATGCATCGTGTATACCGCGATGCATCGGTCGTGTGCGTCGGAACGCGCAGGACACCGGCTTGGGCCGGCATCCGCGCGAGCTCCGTCCGGCAGCGGCCGCCATTCGGCGGCCGGTGCCGACACGGCTTACTGCGGCGTGATGTTCGACGCTTGCAGGCCCTTCGGGCCACGCTTCACTTCGTAGCTGACTTTCTGACCTTCGGCCAGGGTCTTGAAGCCCGTGCCGCGAATTTCAGAAAAATGGGCGAACAGATCGTCGCCGCCGTTGTCCGGGGAGATGAAACCAAAGCCCTTGGTTTCGTTGAACCACTTGACGGTACCGGTATCCACAAATACTTCCTTAATACGATTGAGAACAGCGCCCGCAACGGGCACAGAAAGAATCAAAGAGGGAGAGACCAACGACTGCCGCACAATGTGCAGTGCGGCCAATGATGAGCAATCGAACTTCTTGAAGACTTCGGTCTCGGACACTACGCGGTACCGGCCGATCCGTCAAGCTCTTTTCGATGCGGCGCACGCACGCGCCAGCGTGTCCGCCTTGCCTGGCGGGCCTCTGCGGCAATCGGGAGGGAGTAACGATTCCCTCCCCTTTTTCTGCCGCGCGCCGCCGTTACAGCGGTTCGAACACGTGATGCAGCGCCGGCGGTGTCCCGCCGTCGCCGATCGGCTCGTCCATCTTCAGGTACAGCGCGCCGTCGGGCGCGTCTAGCGCTTGCATGCCCAGCCTGTCTTGCGCGTAGCGGCGCCACGCGTCGACGCGGGTCGCCTCCACGACGACGTAGCCGAGCGCACGGACATCGATCATGTCGGCCTCCGCCAGGTTCAGAATCCGTTGTTCGTGAAAGGATTCTGGCCAGTCGGGGGAGGCGTCACATCGTCTGTTGGGACGAGAGGCGGAGGGGATTTGGCGGGGAGTTGGTGGAAATCGGGGCGCGGAGGCGCGCCCCGCGTAAGCCCGGTGGAACGGGCTATGCGCGACGGAGAATGCGGGAAGCTGGGCGGGTTGCCGCGATGCGCGCGACTTCGATCAATCGAACGGGTTCAGCAGCCGGACGCCGGTGCGAGCGAAATCGTCGACATTGCGGGTAACGACCGTCAGATCGTTGATCAGCGCGGTGGCCGCGATCAGGTGATCGAGGGCGTGCGCCGGATCGGGCACGCGCAAATGGCCCCACATCTGCGCGGTCTCGATATCGACCGGCAGGATGTTCGACGCATAGCCGGACAGGATCGTCGCCATCCATGCCTCGAGCGCCGACGCCTGCGGATGATCGCCGCGATGGCGGATCAGGTCGACGCCGCGCCGCAGTTCGGCCACCGTCACGACCGACAGGTAAAGCGGACTCGCGTCGGCCTCCGCCTGCCTGAAGAACGCGCGCACGCCGCGGTTGGTTCGCTTGCCCTTTCTGATCTCGCTGATGACGTTCGTATCAATCAAAAACACGCCTGACCTCGCCGGAATCCTGAACACGTTGGAAATCCGCGTCTTCGCCGACGTCCGGCATGCTCATCAGCACGTGCGCGAATGTCCGTCGCTTCGGCCGGCCGAGCGCCTCGGCCAGAATGGCCCGATGTTCGGCCTCGGCGCTCCTGCCGTTGGCCGCGGCCTGCTCGCGCAGGCTCTGAACGATACTGTCATCCACGTTACGCACCAGAAGATTTGCCATAGGTACCTCCATCCAGATTGCTATCAATGATAGCGCCGCGACGGTGAATTGCAAGCATTGCTATCATCGGGACGACCAGATGGAAGACGGAAGTCGGCGCGGGCCGGCGGCAGCAGGCGACAGAAGGTCTCTCGTTCCGCCGCTGGCCCGACGCGTCGAGCTGCTGTCGTGCACGGTAAGCCGAATCGAGGCGATGAAAAAGACGGCCGAATGGCCATGCACCGGCGGGCGGCCGACGCAGATGCGCGTCGTCAGGCGCGCAATTGCGTCGAATCCGACGCGCGCCGTACGACCATCACCAGCACCGCCATCAGGACCGCGGCCGCAACCGGCCACATCGTGCCGGCGATGACCGAGGCGAACGCCTGGGCGGGCGCGATCCACGCGAGTGCCAGCACGACCGATTCGAGCCGGTTCGGCCGAACGTTCCGGCAGTCGAGCAACAGGAAGGTCAGCGGCAACACCAGCCACAGCAGGTCGTAATACATGTAGTACGGCTGCGCCAGCAGCGTCGCCGCGGCCAGTGCCGCCGCGCGCAGTTCGAAGCGGGCCGCGCGCCGCGTCCAGACGTACACGACGGCCGCGGCGGCAGCCACCGCGACGCACATCTGCACGCCGTACGCGAGCTGGACCGACAGGCCCGCGGCCCGCGCGCCCCCGACCATCGACGGCATGCCGCGCCACAGCGTCTCGCCGTGCTCGACCACACCGCGGTTGAAGACGGGCAGGAACGCAAGAAACGCGCTCCACGCCTGCAATCCGAACACGGCCACCGAGGTCGCGACGATCGCGGCACTGAACAAGCCCGCCGACACCAGCGCTTTCCAGTGCCGCCCGCAGATCAGCGCCAGCGGGAACAGCACGCCGTATTGCGGCTTCACGACCAGGATCGCGATGAAGGCGCCGGCGATGACCGGACGCGATCGCAACAGCAGCAACGCCGCTGCGGCCGCCGTGACGGTCAGGAACGCGTTCTGCATCGAGAGCGCGGCGCCGATGAAGCCCGGAAATGCGGCCACCACCATCCGCCACTGACCGTCGAGCGGGCGCGTCAGCCGCGCGACGACGGCCGCGTAGCATACGATCGCCAGTACGCCGAACAGCACGAGAGCGGGCACGAACGGCAGCAGGCCGAACGGGATGACGACGAGCAGGAAGGTCGGCGGATACGGCCAGGGCGCGAAATTATCGAACGGCCGGAGCGCGGCCTCGATCGGCTGGATCCATTGCGGCGAGAAGATCGCCGTCGGGCCGTGCTCCAGCGCGACCCGCGCCGTCGCCCAGAATATCGCGAAGTCCGACCCGACCATTGGCGCGGACCGGTCGTGCAACCCGTAATAGCGGATCGCCCAGACGACGAGGAACAGCAATTGCAACACGAGCGCCGCCGCGGCATACGTTGCGACACGCCGCGCATCGACCATGCGATCGTCCGACCCGCGTATCGTCTCCATCGCCCACCCCGCGCCTTGTTGTTCCAGTGAAGTACCCGATGACACCCGCCGCATCGAAACATCATGTTGCATCTCCATGCGGCACGCCGTCGTGACCGTTTGATACCATCGACGCACAAGACCGGCGATCGAACGCCGCACCACGCGCGCAGAAGACCTTGCATCGACGCGGACCATCCGTGCCTGAAATCCCGATCCAAGCGATCCAAGACACGAGACGCCCTTCAGTGGACCTGATTACCCCTTCTCTGGATACCCTGTTTTCCCCGACTCCCGACAAGCTCTACTTCCCGGCCTGCCTTGCGGCCGTCGCGATCATCGCGTGGCTCGTCGCGAGGCACGTACCGTTCTACCGGTCGGCCGTCGACAAATCGCTGTCGATGCGCCATCCCAACCTGGACGGATTCCGCGGCATCCTGGCGACCTCCGTCGTCTTCCATCACTTCGCGTGCAACCAGGGCTTGCTGTCGACCGGCGTCTGGGGCGCCCCCTCCGACTTCCTGCGCAATCTCGGCACGATTCCCGTCGCGCTGTTCTTCATGGTCACCGGGTTCCTGTTCTGGGAACGCGCGTGCAGGGGCACGTTCGACGTGCGGAGCTTCTTCGTCGGGCGCGTGCGGCGCGTCGCCCCGCTTTATCTCTTTTACGCGATCGTCATCGTCGCCTGCACGCTGTACTGGTTTCCCGGCAATGTCGTCGACGCGCCGATCCGGTTGCTGGCCGATCTGCTCAAAGCCGTTTCGCTCGGCTGGTTCGGTGCTTTCCCGGTCAACGGCGCGGAACACACCGGCTATCTGAGCGGCGTCTGGTGGACGCTCGCGTACGAATGGCGGTTCTACGTCGCGATTCCGTTTCTCGCGTGGTTCGTTGCGACGCGCGCGTGGCGCAAGCTGCTTGCGCTCGCGATCGTCACGTTCTGCGCCGCGCTGTTCGGGCCGCCCGGCGGGATGGCCCTGCTGTTCGCGTTCGGCGCGCTGGCGTTCGAGGCATCGCGACATCCCGCGATCCGCTCGCTGCTCGGCACGAAATCGGCGGCCACCGTCGCGCTGCTGATTCTCGCCGTCGCCCCGTATCCGGCCGAACGCTACTCGATCGAGGGCGCGTTGCCGCTGCTCCCCGTGTTCCTGTGCGTCGCGTGCGGGAACACGTTCTACGGCGTGCTCGAAACCCGACCGCTCGCGCTGCTCGGCACCGCCAGCTTCAGCATCTACATGCTCCACATGGCGATCGTGTACGCGATCGTCCGCGCGTTCAACAAGTTCGTTTTCCCGATCAATTCCGTTGACGACTCCGGCGTCTGGGCGCTGTCGTTTGCGTGCGCACTGGTCGCCGTCTTCTGTGCGCTGCTGACTTACCGCTACATCGAGCACCCGTTCCTCGCAAAGCGCAACGATGCGCGCCCGGCCCGCAGGACGGTTGAACCCGCACGCGAGCAGAGTACGGCCGCGCTGTGACGCGTGCGCGGCTCAGAATCGATACGAGATCCCGATCTGCAGGACCGGATACCAGCGATACCGCGACATCTTCCGATTCAGTTCGTCAAGGCCGCTGGAGACCAGAATCTGGCTCTTCTGCGGTCCGGCCGCGGCGGCCAGTGCCGGCGACAGCGTGTACGAGCTGCGCGGGATCCCGTATGCGACGCCGATGTCGGCGACGAAGCCGAGCCCTTTCGATGCCGGCCGATGCCCGTAGCCGATCCCGACATAAGGCATCACGGTCGGATAGCGCGCCTCGGCGACCGCATACATCCCCGGCAGCGCCGGGTAGCGCTTGCCGCCGAATACATAGGTACCGTTGGTGGGCACCGACACGCCACGGATCTCATCATCGTTGAAGCGCAATCCGAGCGTCGTACGAAAGCCGCTGCCGCGCCACGGAAAGATATCCGCATACAGGCCGCCTTGGCGCAGCTTGACGTCGTCCTTGTAGCGATTGCCGGCCACCGTGAAGTCATGCGTCAGATTGATCGCATTGAAATCCGCGTGCGCGCCGAGCATCGAATTGAAGCTGACGGCCGCACCGATGCCGACGCCCTGCGTGCCGCCCTGCAGGTAGATTTCCTGCGCGTGCGCGCCGGCCGCGAACACCACCGCCAGCGCTGCCCATTGGTTCATTGTCATTTTCACGGGCGTTCCCCCGACTGTGCCGGGCGCCTCGACCCGCCGCGAGCAGCGCATGCCGCCACGCGCAGCGGGTCCCCCGGCACGACACCTTGCAAGCAAGCTTGCTGTTTGACGGATCGAGCGTGCGGTGCCCGTTCGTGTCGCCGATACGACGCTGCTCGCGTCCGACACGTCGGGCCGCCATCCCGCGGCTCGAGCCGATCCCCGATGTTTCGATGTCGTTGCGTGCCGCTCCCGCGATTTATCGTAAATATCAGTCGCGTTGTCACGAGCGGCACGGGGCTCACCGCAAGGCGTGTGCCATGCGGCGCGAACCCGCGCGGGACAAGCGTCGCCGTCACCTGCCCGGCGTGACGCGTGGGGGAATCGACGGAAATGTTTCAGGAACGCATCTGTTTTCGCGATTCATCGTCGTTCGCGATACGGGTGAGCCACGCATCGCGCGCCGCGACGCGCGTCGGGCAAGCACGCGCGGCTGTGGACGCACGCGAATCGCGACGGCCGGAAAGCGCGTGCGAGTAGTCGGGGGAAGAAAAATGTTTCACTGACGTGACCTCGCGCGCGGCGCGCGAGGTCGGGATGCGGAATCGTGCATCGAGGCTCAGGGTGAATACCGAGGATGATGCGTACACAACCGATCGCGGCTGCGACGGCTGTTCATGCGCGTCGACGCATGCGATACGGGCAGACGATCCCGTGCTCGCTCGATGCGCAGATTCGGGATCGATTCGGCGACGTAAGCGTGTATCCCTCTCTTCGATCGTGCACCGAAGCGACGGCCTTCAGCCCGCCGCTTCAGCACCCGCGCGCAGCCGATACTTCAGCACCTTGCCGGCCGCGCTCGTCGGCAATTGCTCGACGAACGTGTAATGCCGCGGCACCTTGTAGTTCGCCATGTTGCTGCGCGCCCAGTCGTTCAATGCGTCGGCGTCGGCATGCGCGCCGGGGCGCAACACGACGTACGCATGTCCGACCTCGCCGAGCCGAGTATCGGGCACGCCGACCAGCGCGACCTGCGCGATCGCCGGATGCGCGGCCAGCAGCCGCTCGATCTCGGCCGGATAGCAGTTGAAGCCGCCGACGATGAACATGTCCTTGATCCGGTCGGTGATCTTCAGGTTGCCGTTCGCGTCCACGCAGCCGAGGTCGCCCGTGTGCAGCCACCCGGCCGCATCGACGGTGTCGCGCGTCGCCTCCGGCTGGTTGAAGTAGCCGCGCATCACGTTGTAGCCGCGCACCCAGATCTCGCCGGTCTCGTCCGGCCCGAGTGCTGCGCCGTCCGGCCCCACGATCCGCAGCTCGATGTCCGGCATCGGCCGGCCCGACGTATAGGCGACCGTCTCGGCGTCGTCGCCGTGCCGGCACAGCGTCGCGAAGCCGCACGATTCCGTGAGCCCGTAGCCGGTCAGCACGGTCTCGAAGCCGAGCTCCGCGCGTATCCGCTCGATCAGGCTCGGCGCGATCGCGGCCGCGCCGGTCACCGCGATCCGCAGCGACCACAGATCGCGCGCCGCGCGCTCGGGCGCATCGAGCAGCGCGTAGTACAGCGTCGGCGGCCCGGGCAGCACCGACACGCGCTCGTCGGCGACGCGCCGCAACACGTCGTCCGGCTGGAACACGAGATGCGGCAGCACGGTCGCGCCGCTCGACAGCGCGGCGAGCCAGCCGGCCTTGTAGCCGAACGTATGGAAAAACGGATTGACGATCAGGTAGCGGTCGTCCTGGCGCACGCCGGCGATCGTCGCCCATGCCTGCGCGGCGCGCAGGTTCTGTCCGTGCGCGGTCATCACGCCTTTCGGACGGCCCGGCGCGCAGCAGCGCGTCGGTGTTCGTGCACGCGAGGTACATCGGCGGATGCGGATCCTGGAACGGCTTCGGGTGGATCGGATGCTTCGGAATCCTGATGTATTGGCCGTCGTGCTCGATCTCGTCCTGCACGAACATCTTCGGCACCAGGTACATCGACTCGTCGATCATCGGCTGCAGCTCGTTGAGGTCGTAGCCGAACGCGCCTGCTTCCTGCTGGCTGCCACCCTTGCCGACGCCGAAACGCACGCGGCCGCCCGACAGGATGTCGAGCAGCGCGACGCGCTCGGCGACCTTGATCGGATGGTTCATCGCCGGCGGCAGGCACACGACGCCGTGACCGAGCCCGATGCGCGTCGTGCGCCCGGCCAGGTACGCAAGGAAGGTTTCCGGCGCGCTCATGTGCGCATAGTTGGTCAGCGACGTGTGCTCCACGCACCAGATCGTGTCGAAGCCGACCTGCTCGGCCAGCAGCGCCTGTTCGACCGTCTCCTTGAACACCCGGTGGTCGCCCTCGCGCGATGCGTCGGTGGTCTGGGCTTCGTAGATGAGGGAAAACTTCATTGTGTGCGTCTCCATGTATGTTGGACGAGTCGGGCTCGTGCAGCCGCCCGCACGGTACGGACGAATAGCGACGGTCCACGGATGGGAGTGTCGGCGCGCCGGCCCGCACGGGCATCGTCTGTTTGGAGTAACGGCCCGCCCGCGGGGACAGAGGGGCTTCACCGTCATCCGATCGGACTGCGTCGCGCCCGGCACCGCGCGCTAGCATCGAACGACGGTGCGGTGCGCGCCTCACGACAACGGAGAGAGGGAATGAAGGTATCGATGCTGCTGTACCCGGTCGACGACATCGACACGGCCTTGCCGTTGTTCGTCGATGGACTGGGCCTGAACGTGAAATTCCGCGACGGCGACCGCTACTGCGCGCTCGACGGCGGCCCGCTGACGATCGCGCTGGTGGCCGGCGACGAGCAGATCGTCGAGCGCGCGGCGCTCACGCTGCGCGTGGATGAAGGCGACGACCTGTACGCGGCGATGGCGCGGGTCGTGAAGGCCGGCGCGTCGGTGCGCGTGCCGGTGCAGGCCGGGCCGCACGAATTCCGCGCGGTGCTGGAGGACAAGAACGGCGCGCTGCTGGTGATTTCGCAGAAACGCGCGGCGTGAGGCGGCGATGCGTGGGGCGTGGCCCGGCCGGCAAGCGCCCGGCCGGATGCGGCGCGAACTGGCGGTTGTCTGCAGCTGTCAGGTAACGCAGTGCGCTACACGCCCTGATCGGCCGCGCCGGGTGCGCGCAGGTCGCTGGTTTCCAGCAGCTCGAGCAGCGTGCCGGCCGGCTGGCTGATCCGCTTCGCGGCGAGCGCGATGAATTCGACGTCGGGCAGCGCGGGCAGCCCGTCGCCGTTTACCGGCGTCGCCAGGCCGCGCGCCGACAGATACTGCGACGTCGCGGTGAGCCCGAGCCCGGCCCGCGCGGCCGCGATGCAGCCCGGCTGGCTGCTGCTCGAACACACGACTTCCCAGCCGATTCCCTTTTCCGCGAGCGCGTTCAGCACGACCGCGCGCGTGACGCTCGGCTCGGCCACCAGCACGAGCGGCAGCGGCCGCTCCAGGTCGACCACGGTGCCCGGCCGCGCGACCCACTCGAGCCGCGCGCGCAACAGCGGCGTGCCGCGCCGCTCGCCGAGCCGCCGCTTGCCGATCATCAGGTCCAGCGCGCCCGCATCCATCAGTTCGTAGAGCCGGCTCGTCATGCCGGTCGTGATTTCCAGCGCGACGTCGGGGTGCGCGGCGCGAAACGCCGCGAGCACGTCCGGCAGCGCGACCAGCGCGAGATCGTCCGACGCGCCGAGCCGCACGCGGCCCTGCAGCCGCGGCTTGCGAAACTGCGATTCCGCGCGGTTCAGCGCCTGCAGGATCACGTTCGCATGCACGAGCAGCGCCTCGCCGTCGGCCGTCATCGCGATCGAATGGGTATCGCGCACGAACAGCCGCCGGCCGACGCTCTCCTCGAGACGACGGATGTGTTCGCTGACGCTCGACTGGTTAAGCCCGAGCTGCCGGCCCGCTTCGGTGAAGCTGCGGCAGTTCGTGACGGTCGCGAACGTCTTGAGCCAGACGGGATTGAGCATTCCGCATTGTCATCGCCAATTACGATGACAGTCAATGCCATCAGGCAGCTTCCCGATAACCACCGGAATCGATACCATCCAGTGCTTGTAGGCCGGCGTGCACGTCGCCTCGCCGGTCGCCGCACTTCCCACTTCGTCATGTCCCGCGAACCTTCACATACCGCGCTGCTGTGGATCGTCGCCGCCGCGTTCTTCATGCAGTCCCTCGACACGACGATCGTCAACACCGCGCTGCCGTCGATCGCGCAAAGCCTGCATGCGTCGCCGCTCGCGATGCAGCCGGTCGTGGTCGTCTACACGCTGACGATGGCGATGCTCACGCCGGCGTCCGGCTGGTTCGCCGACCGGTTCGGCACGCGCCGCGTGTTTTCGCTCGCGATCCTGGTGTTTTCGCTTGCATCAATCGGCTGTGCCGCGTCGCACACGCTCGGCCAGCTCGTCGTCGCGCGTGCCGTGCAGGGCATCGGCGGCTCGATGCTGCTGCCGATCGGGCGGCTTGCGGTGTTGCGCCGCGTGCCGGGCGAACAGTACGTCGCGGCGATCGCGTTCGTCTCGATCGCCGGGCAGCTCGGCCCGATCGTCGGGCCGACGCTCGGCGGCTGGCTCACGCAGGCGATTTCCTGGCACTGGGTATTCATCGTCAACGTGCCGGTCGGCGTGGTCGGCTTCATCGCGGTGCAGCGCTTTCTGCCGCACGACCAGGCGACGCAGCCGCCGCCATTCGACTTCGTCGGCTGTGCGTTGCTGTCGGCCGCGATGCTCGCGCTGTCGCTCGCGATCGATCCGCCGATGCCCGCGCATCGCACCGGCTGGGCGATCGGGCTCGCCGTGCTCGGCGTGGCGAGTGCCCTTGCGTACCTGCCCCACGCGCGGCGCCGCGCGCAGCCGCTGTTCCGGCTCGGGTTGTTCCGCGAGCCGAACTTCGGCTCGGGGCTGCTCGGCAACCTGCTGTGCCGGATCGGCACAAGCGCGGTGCCGTTCATGCTGCCGCTGCTGATGCAGGTGCAGCTCAGCTATACGCCGCTGCAGTCGGGGATGATGATGCTGCCGGCCGCGATCGCCGGCGTGATCGCGAAGCGCTGGATCGCGCCGCTCGCGAAACGGTTCGGCTATGCGACGTTTCTGGTCGTGAACACGGGGATCGTCGGCTGCGCGATCGCGGGGTTCGCGCTGGTATCGGCGCGGCCCGCGCCGGCGCTGGAGATGGCGTTGCTGATCGTGTTCGGCGCCGCGAACTCGATGCAGTTCGCCGCGATGAACGCCGTGACGCTCAAGGGGCTGTCGCACGCCGACGCCGGCAGCGGCAACAGCCTGTTCACGATGATGCAGATGCTGGCGATGGGGCTCGGCGTGTCGATCGGCGGCGGGCTCGTGAACCTGTTCGCCGCGCATTGGGGCTCGATGGCGAACGGCTTCATGCTGTCGTTCGTCTGCATGGGCTCGGTCACGCTGCTGTCGTCGGTCGTGTTCCGGCGGATCGATACCGCGGGGCCGCCGAGGCCGGTTGTGCCGCGGGCGTCTGCGTAATATTCGCCCGTGTGGTGAAGATGGCAAGCGCCCGTAGTGGACCGAGCCCTACCGGTCCTGGCAGTCCGGTTTATTGTTCGGGGAGCGATTTATGCAGGCGCGTGGATAACGAACGGCGCTTTGGCCTCGTCGTCCGGTCCGTCATGGTCAATACCCCGCTTCCTTCTGGTGTCGGACAGCCAAGATCGTGACGGCATCGCCATCGAACCGGTACCGGGCCAGGTAACCGCTATCCCCGAAATCGATGGTCCACTCCCGATACTGCTCGGGGAAATCTTCTATCAGACGTCCCATTCGAGGGTGAGTACCGAGAGCCTGAACGCATCGTCTAATCGCTTCGCCAGCCCGCCTCGCGGCGTCGGGATTCTTCGACAACAGGAAATCGCGCAGCCGCTACAGTCTCGGATAACCGCCCGTGCGAAGATTACTTGTGGCGTTCCGGCGAGGGCAATTCCTTTTCAGTTCCCCAACTCGCGAGCCACTTGTCCACTTCCTCAGCGGTCGCGTGCAGGCCAGTCGCCTGAAATTCATCCCATGCCTTGAGCGTGTCCTGATTCAACGCCTCGCGCTTTTCCTCGCGTTCGACATACTGCTCAATGGCCTCACGCATGATCCAATGGGCGGTACGCCGACGGGCTTCAGCCAAGTGCTGAACCCGCCGTTTCAATTCATCATCCAGCTTGATGAACGTTGCCGTAACCATGACACGGCCTCCGTAGCAAAAGGTGATGCCTGAGACTGCTATCGATCCAAGAACGGCGCGAGTCCATGCCGCCCCAATATCCAAGCTGGCCCCGTTCCTTCCCCTCATCGCATGCTCGGATGTCGTGCCTCGTACGTCACCGTCGCTGTGGGCGTACATCGATACGTGGGCCCAAGCGGGACCGAGCTCCCTGCTACGTCAGTTCACCTGGCGGCGCTCGACGACACGCTTGAGCACCCAGCGGATCGACGAAGCGTCGGCCGGCGGCTGCGCGACGCGGTACTCATCGACTTCCAGCACGTATTGATAGCCGGGCTGATAGGCGAAGCCTTCGATTCCCGCGTACCACAAGCTCCACGGCTCGGCCGGGCTGCTGCGCACCTGCAGGCAATCCATCGGTGCGACGCCCGTACAGCGCGCTGCCTGCGGCGCGACATAAACCGTCTTGGTCACGGGACGGCCGTCCGCCGGGCGCGCCGCCCGTGGGTCCGTCGCGGTCGCGTTGGTCTGGCATCCGGCGAGCAGCGTGCTGCAGGCAAGCACGGCCGCGCCGAGCAGCGTTCTGGTCTTGCGAATCATCTGGAGGTCCTCAGGAAGCGTTGGCGGGCCGATTAGACGAGCGCCGCGCCGGGAAAGTTCACAAACGGCTTACAGCCGGTGTGCCGGCCCGCCGTTCGCCCGCTTCAATACACGGCCACCCAGTGGCCCGGCACCCACGCCCAGTGGTTGCCGGCCCAGCGGTAATGGCCTTTCACCCAGCGATAGCCGGGCGCGGGCGGCGGCGGCGCCACCTCGACGACCGGCGCGGGCTGCGGCGGCCGCGCCGGTTCGACCACGCACGCGGACATCAGCGCGGCGCTCGCGCTCACCAGTACGGCAAGCGATACGGATCGGATCTTCATCAGAATTTGCTCCGAGAAACCCCGCCATTTCCCCCAAGGGGACTTCCTTCGGGGCGGATGGCGGGAAGGAAAGGAGTGCTGTTGACAGGCAGCTTCTTCCACGGGTTAGGATCACCGGCATGATCCTTGTCTACCGCTACCGGGTGAAGTCGCTCAACGGACTGCTCAACAAGCAGAGCCGTGCGGTGACCTACGTCTGGAACTTCTGCAATGACACGCAGAAGCACGCGCTTAAGTGGAACAAGAAGTGGCCGACGGGTTTTGAACTGAACGTGTTGACCACCGGCAGTAGCAAAGAACTCGGCATCCACTCCGGCACTGTCAATGCAACGTGTGAGCAGTACGCGAAGTCGCGCAGCAAGAACCGACGTCCCTACCTGCGCTATCGCGGCAGGAAATCGCTGGGCTGGGTGCCGCTGAAGGGGCGTGACCTGAAGCGCGAGGGCGATGCGTTCCGTTTCGCCGGCAACACGTTTCGCGTGTTCAACAGCCGGCTGCTTCCCGAAGGCAAGATCAAGGACGGGACCAGCTTTGCGCAGGATGCATGCGGCAACTGGTTTCTGAACATCGTGATCGAGATGCCCGATGTGCAGGCTCGCCCAATCCGTTCCGGTGTTGGCATCGATCTCGGCCTGAAAGACTTCGCCACACTTTCGACGGGCGAGAAGCTGCCTAACGATCGGTTCGGTCGATGCGCGGCCGAGAAGCTTGCGAAAGCGCAACGGGCGCGAAAGCACAAGCGACATATCGCGAAGCTGCACGCCAAGGTGGCGAATGCCCGCGCCGATTTTCAGCACAAGCTCGCCCTCGATCTGGTGCGACGGTTCGATTACATCGCGGTCGGCAACGTGTCGGCCGCCAAACTTGCCAGAACCAGGATGGCGAAGAGCGTCTACGACGCGTCCTGGTCGTCCTTCCGAAACAAGCTCCGTTACAAAGCGATGGCGCACGGGGCCACGTTCGAGGAAGTCGACGAAAGCGGTTCTACCCAGTCCTGTTCGTCGTGCGGATCGAAAGACAGCACGACGCGGCCGAAAGGTATCGCGGGACTGCGAATAAGAGAATGGGCCTGCAGTGATTGTGGTGTCGAGCATGATCGTGATACCAACGCTGCGCTGAACATTCTCCGATGCGGACGTGCATCGCCAGGTGTGGGAATCACCTGCCTTTAGGCGGGTGAGGACGTCAAGTAATCGGTTGGCGGATGCGAACGCACGCACGGCGCGCGTCACGCCGTTGTACGAATGAGGCCCGTCATCGGCCGCGTCGTGCCGCTTTCCGCGAACAGCGTGGACGCGGTACGGCCGGGATCGAGCCGCAGGCTTTCGGCGGCCGCGCCCGCGATCAGCGCGTCGAGCGACGCGGTCGGTCTCAGGTCGCGCCCTTCGTACAGATCACCCGGCCGCAAGCCGGGCCAGTCGGCGATCACGCGGCCGCCCGCGACCGCCCCGCCCGCCAGCATCGCGACCGACGCCTGTCCATGATCGGTGCCGCCCGTGCCGTTCGCGGCGGCCGTGCGCCCGAACTCGGTCGCGACGAGCACCGTGGTCTGCTGCCACACGGGCCCGAGTCCGTCGCGCAACGCGGCGAGCATCGTGTCGAGCGCCTTCAACTGGTTCGCGAGCCGCGCGTTCTGTGCACTGTGCGTGTCCCAGCCGCCCGTCTCGATCATCGCGATCCGCGGGCCATCGTCGCGCGCGAGAAACGTCGCCGCGAGCTTGCCGACGCCTGCCGGGTCCTGACGCGCATGCGCATCCCCGGCGAGGCCGCGCGCGGCCATCGCCGACTGCCACAGCGGCCCGAGCTGCGCGTCGGCCTCGTAAAGCGCCGACACGCGCGCGAGCAGGTCGTCCGGCGCGGCCGGCAAACCGGACGCCGCATACGACGCCGCCTGCACGCCGCCGCGCAATGCGAGCGGCACCGTCGGCGCGAATGCGATCGCGCGCTCGCGCGTCGCCGGCAACATCGCGGCGAGGCGGTTCAGCCAGCCGTCCTTCACCTGGTATGGCGCGCGTCCGCCCGTCTCGAGCACGTTCTGGCCATCGAAATGCGAGCGGTCGCGATACGGCGATGCGATCGCGTGGACGAACAGCGCCTGTTTGTCGCGAACCATCTGTGCGGTCTGCACGAGCGACGGATGCAGCGCGAACGTGCCGTCGATGCGTATCGCCGTGGATGGATCGATCGCCAGCGGGCCGCGCAGCGACGCATACGCGGGTTCCGCATACGGGACGACGATGTTCAGCCCGTCGGCCGCGCCGCGCTGGATCACGAACACGAAGCGCCGGTCGGTTTCGACGTTCGCGAACACGATACGCGGCGCGACGAGCATCGCCCCGGCTCCGGCCGCGGCAATGCTCAGGAAATGCCGACGGGTAATGGATCGAGCCATGTTCATCTCCGTTGGAAATCGGGTGACACGAGCAGCAGCGCGAGCGACGTGGTCGCGCTTTCGGCGCGCGACAGCGCAGTCGCCGTCGGCTCGCTGAGCGAGCCCGCCAGCAGCGTGTTGCCGAGCGTGCGTGGATCGAGCCGGTCGCCCGTGCGTGCGGCGAGCCGCTGCGCGATTTCCACGCGTCGCACCAGCGCGTCGGGCGCGGCCCAGCTCGCGGCCAGATCGTCATAGCCGGCCGGCGACCCGGGCCGCCACACGGGCTGGCCGAGTTGCGCGAGCAGCGGCGCGGCCTTCAGGTCGCTGGCGTCGCGCCAGCCGAGCCCGCGCAGCGACGACACGGCCCACTCCCACGGCGTCTTGAACTTGCGATTGACCGGCGACCATGCGTCCGGCGCATCGACGAGCGCGCGGTAGACGGTCGGCAAATCGCCACCGCTCGTCTCGAATGCGCGGGCGAGCCGGTCGGTGAGCGCGGGCGGCGGGTTGTCGGCGACGAAATGGCGCGCGAGCTGGAACGCGATATGCCGGCCCGTTGCCGGCGAACGTGCGAGGTCACCGAGGATCGCGCGCGCCTGCGCTTCGCCAGGCTGGTCGTAGGTGCGGCCCATTACCGTGCGCGCGCCCGGTTCGTGCAGCTTCGGGCGAAACACGAACGCGCCGGGCGCCGCATCGCCGGGCTGCGGCCCGCGTCCGCCGGCGATGCTCCAGCCGGTCAGCGCACGCGCGAATTCCGTCACGTCCGCTTGCGTATAGCCGGTCCGTACGCCGAGCGTATGCAGCTCCATGATCTCGCGCGCGAGGTTCTCGTTGAGACCACGGCGCGCCGCCGGATCACGGGCTTCGGCGCGCATCGCGGCCGGACTGTCGGGGCCGACCGAGCGTGCCTGGTCGAGGAACAGCTGCATCGCGGGATGCTGCTCGACGGCGACGAGCATGTCCTCGAAGCGGCCGAGCACGTGCGGGCGGATCGCGTCGCGCTCGAATGCGCCCGCGTACGCGGCGACCTGCCCCTTGTCGACCGACACCGCGAAATGGTTCGCCCAGAAATGCACGAGTCGCTCGACGAACGGCGCGGACGTGGTGAGCGCGCTGTTCAACCGTGCGGCGACCGCACTGCGATACGCATCGTAGCCGTCGCGACGGATCGACTGTGCGGTCGCGCGCTTGGCTGCCGCGTCGTCGCTCGTCATCGCGTTGCGGGTGTTCGCGAAGCGCGTCGCGAGCGTGACCGCGTCCGGTTCAGCGGCCCATGCGGCCGGCCGCGCGTCGTAACGGTCGAATTGAGCGATGAGCGCCGCCTTCGGATCCGCAGGCGGCGCTTCGTCGGCCCGCGCGCCGAGACCAAAGCGGTTCAGCGCGATGGCGGCCGGTGAGATGTCGTTCGGATGGTCCATGACGGGGGTTCTCGCGATGCGTACCCGTGTTTAACGGGCGGCGGGGGGAAATCCGTCGGGGGATGTGAGAAATATTTTTTGGGGTGTCAGCGCGTGCGTCTTGCGATCGGCTTTCAAACGCCGGCGGGCAGTCGGGTCGTCGCGCGCTGAATTTTTGTCGTGGATGGCGAAACGATTGCCCTGCCCTGCGCACTCGCGGCTATCACCCCAACTCGAACGACGTCACGCCGAACACGCGATCGATCGCAATCGCGGGCACTTCTTTCGTATACATCCGCGCGGTCTCGAATACGCTCGACATGCCGTGCCGTTCCGCCAGCGCAACGGCCGCAGGATTCGTTTCCGGCACGTCGAGCGTGATCACCTCGCCGGGCATCTGCGCCGCCAGCGCATGAAACAGCTCCGTGGCGATGCCGGCATCATCGGCAAAGAGCGGGCCGATCTTGCAGCCCACCTTGCAGCGGCGTATGACACCATAGCCGGCGACACGGCCGCCATCGATCGTTGCGAGCGCAACGGCATCCGGTTGAGCAATCCAGACCGAGACGAAACGCTCGCGCGCTGCGGGGAAACACCGGCGATCGTAGGCAAGCAGCTGCTCGAACGGTACATCGGCCGCTGCCGCCACATGCGCGCACCCGATGCCGTCGACGCGCCCCTGATAGCGGATGTTGCGATACGCGAGCCGGAACCCGGACTTCGCGTAGCTCGCCTGCCGGGCAACGACACCGTCGAGACCGATGTTACGGTCTCCAAGGTAACGCACACCGTGCTGCCAGATGCGCAAACCGAAGCCTTGACCGCGAAACGCGGGCTTCACGATGTAGAGACCGATGAAGCCGAAGCGCTCGTCATAGGCGACAGCGGCGAGGCAAGCGACCGGCTCGCCACGACAGACGCCGACGAAAAAACCGGCCGGGTCCGCTTCCCTGAAACAATGTGGGTCGTGCAAGCCGGGGTTCCACCCTTCTGCAGCCGCCCATTCAACCGACATGGCCACCTCGTCGGCCGACATGGTGCGCACGATAAAGTCTTCAACTCGATTCATGGTTCGCCCCTGTCGCGGCCCTCGAGCTTGCCGCATCGCGTTGCGGTGGATATATCGGTGAGGCACCGGCCGGCCGACGGACCAGGCTGCAAACCCGGCCTGAACCAAGACGGGCCGGCGAAATCGGTCGCCCCGAAATTCGCATGTCCTCGGACCGCTGCTACCGATCGGGTCATCATAATCCCGCAGACGGGTATCTCGTGGAGCGTCGTCACGCAACGCCGCTCACTACCCCCCCACCGCCCCCTACTTCTTCTGCAACCTCGCCGGCAACCGCCAGTTCCCACTCCGCCGCAATCCGTCGACGAACTTCGCACGCTCATCCGGCGTCAACGTCGCCGCGAAATCGACCACGCTGCGCTCGACCTGCCCGCGCAACGCGCTGTCCGCCGCGCGAGTACGATCGAGCGCCGCATCGATCGCCGGACGATCGAGCTGCGGCGCGGCCAGCAAATCCAGCACCGTAATCCGCCCATCGCGCCCTTCCCGCGCGAAATCGCGACCGTCCTTGCGCGCCGCCTTCAGCGCCGCTTGAAACTCCTGCCGACGCGCATCGGACAATTCGTCCGCGGCGAACCGCAATGCCGTCCGTTGTCCAGGCATCCCGCCTGCATGCAGCTCGCGATGCGTCGAGAACCACTGATACACGCCGCCGCCAATCGCGCCGAGCATGAACACGTTCAGCACGACGGACCCGACGAGAATGAATTTCCAGCCACGTTCGCTCATTCGTCGCCTCCGTCGATGCTCGGGCCGCCGAAGGTCGTCGTCAGGTAGCCCGGTTCGTGTTGCGCGATCGGCGCGCTACCGAGCATCAGCACCGACACGGCCACCGCGCCCGCCAGCGCGCCGGCCAACCCGACGCCCGCGAACGCCGCGCCCGACCACCACACTTTTCCTCGCCGCCGCGCACGTTGCGGCGCGGGCGCCGACGCGACGATGCGTTCGACGAGCGCCGGCGCGAGCGGCGCGACCGTATCCTGCATGAGCCATGCATCGAGCTCGGCGGCATCGTCGAGCGCCGCGAGCGCATCGCTCGGATGCGCTTGCGCCCACGCTTCGGCCGCCGCGCGTTCGTCTTGCGGCCAGCGCCGCGCATCCGAGCCGTACGCGGCGACGATGGTACGGAATCGTTCGGGTGTCATCGCTTGTCCTCGCTAGGTGGGTCGCCGGCCAGTTGCGCGCGCAGGTTGCGCCTCGCGCGCGCGAGCAGGCTTTCCAGCGCATCGACGGTGATGCCCATCAGGTTGGCCGCTTCAACATTCGACATGTCCTGATAGTACTGGAGCACGAGCGCCTCCCGCTGCCGGGGCGGCAACGCGGCGAGCGCCTGACGCACGCGCGCGTCGCGTGAGCGCAACTCCGCTTGCGCGGCCGGCTCGGGTTGCGTGTCGGGCACGTCGGGCAGCATGTCGACCGGCTCCTCGCGTCGTCCGCGCAAGCGGTCGTAGCACAGGTTCAGCACGACGCGATGCAGCCACGTGTCGAAGCGCGCTTCGCCGTCACGCCACCGCGGCGCATGATTCCAGATCCGCAGGAAGGTTTCCTGCGCAACGTCTTCGGCTTCGGTCCGGTCGCCGAGCATGCGCGTCGCGAGCGCGAGCAATCGCGGCAGCTTGCGTGCGACGAGCACGCGCACGGCCGACGCGTCGCGCGCACCGACCCGCGCGACGAGTTCCGCGTCCGGATCGGCGTCGCTCAACGCAGGCCGCTCCGCAACGTGCCGTGCGAACGCCGCATGCTGCAGGCGGGTATCCCCGCCGTCCGGCTGAAGCTCATCGTCGTGCTCTCCTTGCATGCGTCGTGCCGGCACCGGACGGCGCCATGCCGACACGTCGGCAGCGCGTCCGAGATTGACCCGGCCGGTTTCGTCGACATCCGGTTCGAACGGCATATCGATCCTGTCGATCGCCCGCGGCCGGCGCGATCAATATACGACGACCGGCGCGGGCCGGTAATACACCGGACGCGCCGGCACCACGACACAGCCGGCCAGCACGATGGCCGCGGCTGCCAGGATCACGAGGGTTCGAAAAGGCATGGCTCGACGGATGAGATTACGTGGAAGTCCCGCCACACGGGCGCTGCGCGCCGCGCGACACGCTGCGCATCACGCCCAGTGACCCGGCACCCAGCGCCAGTTCGGGCCACGCGCGACCCAATGCCCGGGCACCCAGTGATAACCGGCGCGCACCCCTTGCCAGTGCCCGGGAATCCATACGTAGCGGCCATGCCGCCAGTGCCAGTGGCCCTGATCCCACACGTAGCCCGCGCGCGGCGCCGGCATCACTTCGACGCGCGGCGGCGGCGGTGCGACCGGCGCGACGATGACGGCCTGGGCGAATACGGCGGACGTCGCCAGCGCGGCTGCGCATGCTGCGGCAAACCGTAATGAAATGGAAAGTTTCATGCAAGACTCCGAAGCGTCATGTATCGACCGTTCATACCCGGAAGCGGCCGTTCATGCGTTAAACGACGCATTCGGCAAAATCCGTCGCGACACCGGCAAATAAATTTCCGCCGCGCCGGCAACGAACGAAACGAATGCCACGCCCACCTCGACGCATCGGTCCGTGCAGTGATTAGCGCCTGTCACAACCCGGCAAAACTGCGCTTCGACAATGCGTGTCACCGGGATCCCGCTCGTTTCCGGCCCACGCCCCCGACGCGCTCGCGCACGACCGGGCGGTTCCGCACTTCGCGTGTCATCCATCGAAAATACGATCATGTCGAACCAGGACAACTTCCCCGCCGAGTCGAACGAGTCGAACGAGCCGGCCGCTTCCGTATCGCGTCGCGGCTTCCTGAAACTGGCCGGCGTCTCCGGCCTCGCCACCGCCGCGGGCGGGCTCGCGGCCGCGCGTGCCGCCGCGTCGAACCCGCACGGCACACCCGAGCAGGTGCACCTGACGTGGGGCAACGACCCGGCGTCCGAAGTCGTGATCACGTGGGCGTCGCTCGCGCCGGCCGTCAATCCGCGCGCGCGCATCGTCGCCGACGGCGAGCCGGCACGCAGCGTGCATGGGGTTCAGCGCCTCTACACCGACGGCCTGAACGGCGAAACCGTGTTCACGTATCACGCCCGCGTGCATGGCTTGAAGCCGAACACGCGCTACCGCTACGAACTCACGGCCGACAACGACAGCAACGCCGCGCAGCCGTTTGCCGCCACCTTCACGACCGCGCCGCGCGGGCGCGCACCGTTTCGCTTCACGAGCTACGGCGACCTCGCGACGCCGAACGGCGCGTGGGTACTGTCGTCGCCGCAAAGCCGCTTCGCGGTGCAGGCGGTCGAGCAGTTCCAGCCGCTATTCCACCTGCTGAACGGCGACCTCTGCTATGCGAACCTGAACCCCGCGCATCAGCCGGAAGTGTGGCGCGACTTCGGCAACAACAACCAGACGTCGGCCGCGAATCGCCCGTGGATGCCGTGCCCCGGCAATCACGAGATCGAATTCCACAACGGCCCGCAGGGGCTCGACTCGTATCTCGCGCGCTATACGCTGCCCGAGAACGGCACGCGCTTTCCGGGCCGCTGGTACAGCTTCCGCGTGAGCTCGGTGCTGTTCATCTCGCTCGACGCCGACGATGTCGTGTACCAGGACGCGGCCGCCTTCGTCGGCGGCCCCGATCCGCTGGTGCCGGCCGCGAGCACCGGCCACGCGCCGATCGAACCGGGCACGTCGTTCTACGTGCGCGGCTACAGCAACGGCGAGCAGACGCGCTGGCTCGAACATACGCTGCGGCACGCGTCGCACGACGACGACATCGACTGGATCGTCGTGCAGATGCACCAGGACGCGCTGAGTTCATCGAAAACGGGCAACGGCTCGGACAAGGGCATCCGCGAGGCGTGGCTGCCGCTGTTCGACCGTTACGGCGTCGACCTCGTGCTGTGCGGTCACGATCACGACTACGAGCGCAGCTACCCGGTGCGCGGCTGCAATCACCGCGCGGGCGTCGATGCGTCGACCGGCGAAGTCGTCGAGACGCTGCAGCCGCGTCCGGTCGGGTCGACCGACCCCGACCGCACGACGTTCGACACGAGCCACGGCACGATCCACCTGATCCTCGGCGGCGGCGGCACCAGCGCGCCGCTCGACGTGTACGGCGCGAACCCGGCGACCGGCTATGTGCAGGCCAAGGTCTTCACGAAGCCGAATCGGCCGGTGCCGGGCACGGCGGCGAACACGTTCGTGCGCAAGCCGGCCGATGCGCTGGAGGATGCGATCTGGTCCGCGCGCCGCGATACGGGCACGGGCTACGGGATCGCGGTGTTCGATCACGATCCGGGCAAGCCGGGCGGCCACACGACGATCACGATGCGCTACTACCACGCACCGGGCGCGGATCAGCATCCGAGCGCGCAGTACGAGCTGTTCGAGACGATCGAGCTGAGCAAGAAGCGCGGCGAGCGCTGATGCGGATGCCGGCCGCCGCGCGTCATGGCGCGGCGGCCGGCGGAAAGTTCTGTCATGCGATGCAGCGCACTATCCGCTTGTCCGGTCCCCATCCACCGCAAGCCGCTCCGCGATCTAGCTTCGCGACTCGAGCGCGATGCGCACGGCCAGCCCCGCCAGCACGGTCCCCATCAACCAGCGCTGCCCCCGTGCCCAGGCCGGCCGATCGGCAAGAAACCCCGCGATCGAGCCGGCCATGCTCGCGATCAGCGCGTTGACGCAGACGCTGACCGCGATCTGCACGCAGCCCAGTGCCAGCGATTGCACGAGCACACTGCCGTGCCCCGGCGAAATGAACTGCGGCAGCAGCGACAGATACATCACCGCGATCTTCGGGTTCGCGAGGTTGGTGACGAAGCCCATCGTGAAGAGCCTCGCGTCGCTGTCGTGCGGCAATTGCCGGACCTGAAACGCCGAGCGGCCGCCCGGCTTGAGCGCCTGCCACGCGAGATACGCGAGGTACAGCGCGCCTGCGAAACGCAACGCGTCATACGCGTACGGCACGGTCAGCACCAGCGCGGTGATGCCGAATGCCGCGCAGAACATGTAGAACACGAACCCGAGCGCCACGCCGCCGAGCGACACCAGCCCCGCGCGGCGCCCCTGGCAGATCGAACGGGAAATCAGGTAGATCATGTTCGGGCCGGGCGTCAGGACCATGCCGAGCGACACGAGTCCGAAAGCAATCAGGGTGGGCAAGGCCGGCACAGTGGTCTCCTTCGACGCAATGAAGTCAGGGCGGGTGTCCAGCAATGTATTGCATGTCGATGGCTGCCGGCATGAATAAATTGCAAGCCGCCCATGAGCGCGCTTCATCGCGTCGTTGCCCGCCGATGCGCTAGCCGCCCTTTTTCGTCCGCGCCTGAAGCGCCTTTCCCACCTTCGCGCGTTGCGCGTCGACCAGCTTCACGAATGCGTCGGCGACCGCATTGCCGGTCGCGTTCCACGATAGCCGCACGCTGCGTTGCAGCCTCGGCGACAGCTCCAGCACCCGGCCGCCGAACCGTGTATAGGTGAGCGTGATGCGCGGGACGATCGACACGCCCATTCCCGCCTCGGCCATCGACAGGATGGTCCGCATCTCGACCACGTTGAACGCCGCGCGAAGCGACGCACCGTTGCGAGCGAAATAATCGGCGATGACCGGCCCGCACCCCGCCTTCGAGAAAATGAACGGCATCGCGGACAACAGCTTCGCCGACACGCGCTTGCGGCCGTCGAACATGCCGTCCGCCGCCACCGCGACGAAATCCTCGTCGAGCAGCGGCAGATTGTGCGCGAAGGTTTTCGTGCCGGCGACCACGCCGATGTCGGCGGTGCCGTCCTCGAGCCACCCTTCGACTTCCGCGTCCGTGCCTTCGAGCAGCACCGCCGTCACGCCCTCGTGCGCCGCTTTCAACGCCTCGAGCGCGCGGACGACGAACGCGAGCGATACGCTCGGCAGCGACGCGACGACCAGCCGCCCTTCGAGCTTGCCGCGCGCGAGGCCGAACTGCTGGCGCAGCGCCTGCGCTTCCCGGACGACGTTCTGCACGTATGGCCACAGACGTTCGCCGGCGGCGGTCAGGACGACCGGCTGGCGATCGCGCAACAGCAGCTTGACCTCGGTGAGGTCCTCCAGCTCGGTCAACGCGTGGCTGATCGCCGACTGGCTGCGACTGAGCCGATCGGCCGCGGCCGTGAGCGAGCCGAGTTCGACCACGGCCGCCAGGGCCTGCAATTGCGCGAGCGTCATCGCGCCTCCTTGTTTCGGGTCATGTATTTTTCACATGATAAGGTGACGCATCATGAATTAGTTCGAAGCAGGCTGAGGATCTTCGACGGCGCGCGGTTCCGCGCTCACGACCGATGCGCCGCGCCGCGCTCGGGCAAGAGTCGGCCTCGGATCGTGTCGAACGCGGTCGCCCTGGCTCGCGCCGGCGCGGCAAAGCGTGCTCCTCGGCACCCGATCCGATGCGCTCGCCCGCCTCGCACCCGCTAGTCCAGTCGCCGCACGCTCCCGCCCTCTGCCGCGATCCGCAAGACGCGTTAGACTGTCCGGATGGAACAATGCCGTTATTGCCAGAGAATCCGCGATGAATGGGATTGCCACGGGGACGAATGCCGCCGGGCAATCGCGAAGGCACTGCGCCGACAGCGCGCGGGCCTGCCGATGGTGCCCGATCGCATCCGAAACGAACTGCCGTCGGGCGCGCCGACCCAGCAGGTGATCGCGGTCCTGTCGCGCCAGCGCCTGCGCGCGCGTCGCGGCAACGAGGAACGCCGCGAGCGCAAGGAAATCGACGACGACGGCGTCTGATTCGGCAACGCCTCCATCCTGCCCCTCTTCTGGCGCCACGCCGCGGCCGTTCGCGCCTGCGTGGCATACTTTCTCCTCCCGTGCGCCGCCCCCTTTGCAATCCCCGCAACACACAATGGGGACGGAACGAATTTCCCTCGTGATTATTGCCGCGCCCGCAAGGATCTTTCGCTACAACCCGCGTTTACCGTCCATCCTCCGAAGCCTACGATGTAATCAATCGCTTAAGACATTGTGTCGACAGCGAAGTCAGTAGAGAACATCGGAGGTCATCATGAAATCGCTCGTTTCCGCAGTCGTTGCCGCTGTCGCCCTGTCCGCTTCGTTCGGCGCATTCGCTCAAAGCACCGTCACCCGCGCACAAGTGCGCAACGAACTCGTCCAGCTCGAAAAGGCCGGCTACAAGCCGAGCCAGGCGAGCCCGCACTACCCGAACGACCTCCTGGCAGCCGAAGCACGTGTTCGCGCCGCCGACGGGAGCGGCTACGGCGCGCAAGCGGCCCCGGTCGTCCAGGGTGGCGCACCGGTAGTCAAGCCGCAGAACGCGCGCGACTCGGTCTACTTCGGCCACTAAGCCCGCCGCTGCGCGCATCGCGCGCAGTCCGCGCAAGCTACAACGAGCCCGTCCCGCGACGGGCTCGTCGCGTTTGTGCCGCCCCAACGGCCGGCCTGCCGTCAGCGGCTGCCACCCGCCGCCATGCGGCCGGCCGCATCTGCATCGACGCCACCGACACCGCCACCCAGCAGTTCCTGATAACGCACGCACGCGCACTGCGCGGACGCCTTCGCCGCATACATCGCCGCGTCGGCCTTCACCAGCAGTTCCTCGGCGGACGCGCCGTCGGCCGGATATTCGCTGACGCCGATGCTCGCACCCACGGCCAGGTGCCGGTCGCCGAACTCCAGTTCCTCGGCCATCACGATCTGGATCCGCGACGCGATATCGCCGATCACAGCCGGCGCTCGCACGTCCGACAGCAGCACGATGAATTCGTCGCCGCCGAGCCGCGCGGCCATGTCGCCGCTACGCAGCACCTGGCTCAGCCGTTTCGCGACCGCGACGAGCGTGCGATCGCCGGCAGCGTGTCCATGCTGGTCGTTGATCTGCTTGAAGCGATCGAGATCGACGAACATCACCGCCAGCCCCTCGCCCACCGCGGCCGCATGCCGGATCGCGGCATCGAGATGCTCCATGAACAACAGGCGGTTCGGCAGACCAGTCAGCGGATCGTGACCGGCGAGGTGTGTGAGCTCCAGCTGCTTCGCGCGCAGCATCGCGACCTGCGTGCGGATCTCGACACGCATGCTGTCGAAACAGCGCGCCAGCACGCCGATCTCGTCGGCCCGTGCAACGGGCAGCCGTTCGGCGGCCGGATCGTCGAATACGTGGGTGGCCGCACGCGCGAGCATCTGCAACGGCCGCGTGATCGCGCGCGCGAACAGGATCGCGAGAATCACCGCCGCCACGCTCAGCAACAGCACCATCCGGATGATCCGTTCGCCGAGAATCGCGGCCGGCGCCAGCACGTCCGTGAGCGGACGCGCCATGCCGAGCACGACGAAGCGGTTGCCCTCGCTGTTGCCGAACGGCGTGCGCACGAACGCGAACATCTGGCCCGGCGCATCGTCGGGCTGCGTGAGACCGTCGAGCGTCACGTTCGTGCGCGCGCCGACGAACAGGAGCCGCGTGGCGGGAAAGCTGTCCTGCATCAGCACGCGCCGCCCGCGATCGAAGCCGAACGTCTGCGACGGATCGGGATGCACGATGAAATCGCCCCACTCGTTCGCGAGATACACCGCGTAGTCTTGCGGCAGATCGCGCTCGAGCCGGTCGAACACGCGCGACAGTTCGATGTCGACGACCAGCGCGCCGACGACCTGGCCGGCCGTGTCGACGACCGGCGTGCCCACGCGCAGGATCGGCAACCCTTCGGCCGCATGCGAGCCGGTCTCGTGATTGATTTCGATCGGCGACAGGTAGATATGACCGGGCGCCGTCGCGAGCGTATCGATCACGTAGGAAAACTGCCCCTTCTCCTGGAATGCATTCTCCGGCAGCACCACGATGCCGCGCGCGTCGCGATCGACACGGATTCGTTCGAGCCCGTAGTCGCCGCGTGCGATCAACCGAATCTGCAGATACTCGGGGTGATTCCTCATGAAGCTGCGATACACCTGCTCGAGCCGCGTGCGCGGCGCGCGATCGGCGCTGTCGCCGCCGGCAACGAACGCCGACGACGGCAATTGCGCGAGCACGAGTGCATCGTCGGCCACGTCGGACAGCGCGGTCGTGAAGCGCTGTCCGAGCAAGTGCGTCGACATCAGCAGGCTGTGCTGCGCTTCCTGCACGAGCATCGTCCGGTTCGCGCGGTACGTATAGTAGCCGGTGGTGCCGGACGCGATCACGCCGATGCATGCGAACAGCACCGACAGCTTCGACGTGAGCCCGAGCCTGATCATTTTTCGAACGACGCCGGCCGGTCGCCCGACACGATGCGGCTCCACAACGACTCGCGCCGCGCGATGTCCTCGACCGGCTGGAGCCACACGAGGTGCTGGTGGCCGGTCTGCAGACCGGGTGGCGGCGCGAGCGTATTCGCGAGCCCCTGACGCTCGGTCAGCAGCGCGCCGATCACCGGTTCGAGCATGTAATTGATCCATGCGAACGCGAGCTCGCGATGCTCGGCGCCGCGCGTGACGCCCCAGCAGTCGAGCCACGCGAGCGCGCCTTCGTCCGGAATCACGTAGCCCACATCCGCGCCGGCGCGCCGCAGCTGCTCGACCTGCTGCGTGCCGTAGTTGCCGAACATCAGCGCCGCGCGATGCCGGATGAACAGCGCGGTCGCTTCTTCGGGGAGCGTGTAATACGTGAGCAGGTTGCGTCGCAAGTCGATCAGCTTGTGCGCGACGGCGAGCGTTTGCGCGGGCGACAGGTGAAACGGATCGGCATAGCCGAGCGCGAGCGCGGTGAACGAAAAATTATGCTGCGCGCTGTTGAAGTCGAGCACCTTGCCGCGGTAGCGCGGGTTCCAGAGCTCGAGCATCGAGCGCGGCGGGGCCGGCACCTGCTTGCGATCGTAGATCAGCCCCATCGACGAATACGTGAACGGAATCGCGTAGGTCGAGCCGTTGCGCACGAGCCCGCCGATCGTCGCGAGCTGCTGGAAATTCGGCAGTTGCCGCCGGCGGTTCGGGATCTGCGACAGGTCGATCGGCGTGAGCAGGTCGTCGTGCGCGTAGCGCTGGATCTCGGCCGTGTTGGCCGCGAGCACGTCGTACGGCGGCGGCGATGCGCTGTGCATCCGCGTCCACAACGCTTCGTCGGAATCGACGAACGTCACTTCGACGCGTACATGAAAGTGCGTCTCAAATGCATTGACGACATCGCTGTCCGCATAGCCGGGCCACGCGAGCACACGCAGCACGTTGTCGCCGACGGTTTCGGGAGAAGCGGCACACGCAGGCAGGGCCGGCAGGCCGAGCGTCAAGACGACAAGCAACCGGCACACGGCACGGCGCGCACGCCGGCGCGCGCCGATTCGACTGATCAATCGGTCCCCGTCCGAATTCCCCGTATGCATTCGACTTTCCTTTTTTCGAGTCGATGCGCGATCGTGCAACAAGACCATAAAAAATATCGCCGCGCAATTGGAACAAGCCGCACGCAGATCGTGCCCGCCCATGCAGGAACGACCTGTATGCATGCGTTCGATTGCGTGTCGTCGCACGCAAACGATCCCGTATCGGCGAATGAAGAATGATCAGGAGAAAGTCGTTACACGACGGCGGGCGGTTGCAGTTGCAACGAGGGCGGCATACGGCATGCACGGCGCACGCATTCGGTGCGGTCGGCGTGCACCCGATGCGGATGTCCTCGCGCGAGTATGTTGATCGCATCGCCCACGTCGTCGTGATCATCGGCACGCCCGCACCCGACACAACCGAACGCGGCCTGAGTTGACGAAGCACAGGAAGCGCCACGCAAGCACGGCCGGCAGCCGCCGTCGCGCTTTCCTTTTCGGAGCGCCCGTCGGACAATGACCTCCCCCCGCCGGCGCGGCGTCGCACCCACCTCGCGCACGGCGGCCACGTGCTCCCGTCCGCACCGATGAAACGCTACGAAACCCTCGCTCACACGATCGCCGACGAAATCCGCAACGGCAACCTCGCGGTCGGCACGCGCCTGCCGTCGCTGCGGCAGATCATCGCGCAACATGGCGTGAGCCAGTCGACGGTGTTTCGCGCGTACTACCTGCTCGAACAGTGGGGGTTGATCCGCGCACGCGAGCGCTCCGGTTATTACGTCGCGCCGGGCGCGAGCCCCGCAGCGAACGCGCCCGCGAAACGCCGCGCGAGCCGCGCCGGCGCGACGCGCAAGGTCGACATCAGCGATCTCGTGTTCTCGGTGCTCGACGCCGCGACGCAGCCCGGCATCGTGCCGCTCGGCTCCGCATTTCCGTCGCCGCAGCTGTTTCCGCTGCAGCGCCTCGCGAAGTCGCTCGCGCAGGCGACGCGGCTCGTCAGCCCGTGGAGCACGGTCGTCGATCTGCCGCCCGGCAACGAGGCGCTGCGCCAGCAGATCGCGCGACGCTATCTGGCCACCGGCATCGCGCAACCCGTCGACGAGATCGTCGTCACGAACGGCGCGCTGGAAGCGCTGAACCTGTGCCTGATGGCCGTCACTCGGCCGGGCGACATCGTCGCGGTCGAGTCCCCCGGCTTCTATGCGGCGCTGCAGGCGATCGAGCGGCTCGACCTGCGTGCGGTCGAGATTCCCGTCGATCCGCGCACGGGCCTCGATCTCGATGCGCTCGCGAACGCGCTGGAGCGACACGACATCCGCGCGTGCTGGTTCATGACCAATTTCCAGAATCCGACCGGCGTCACGCTGTCGGCCGACAAGAAGCGCGCGCTCGTGGAGATGCTGGCCGCGCGCGAGGTGCCGCTGATCGAGGACGACGTGTACGGCGAGCTGCATTTTGGCGCCGACTACCCGCTACCCGCGCGCGCCTACGACCGGAACGGCCTCGTGATGCATTGCAGTTCGTTCTCGAAGACGCTCGCGCCCGGCTACCGGATCGGCTGGGCCGCCGCCGGCCGTTTCGCGGAAAAGGTGCAGCGGCTCAAGCTGATGACCACGCTGTCGGCGAGCATTCCCGCGCAGGCCGGCATCGCGAACTATCTGGAGCATGGCGGCTACGATCGTCACCTGCGCAAGCTGCGCGGTGCGCTGCAGACACAGCTCGCCCACATGGACGACGCGCTGCGGCGCTGGCTGCCGCCCGACGTGGAATGGGTGCGGCCGGACGGCGGATATTTTCTGTGGCTGTCGTTTCCCGACGCGATCGACGCGATGGAACTGCATCGCCAGGCGATCGCGCGCGGCATCAGCTTCGCGCCGGGGCCGCTGTTCTCGGCCGCGCACGGCTTCGAGCGCTGCGTGCGCGTGAACTTCGGCCATCCGTGGAGCCGCGACATCGAACGCGCGATCCGCGTGCTCGGCGAGCTGGTCGCCGAGCCGGCGGTACGCAAGGCCGGGTAAGCCCACGCACGGCGCAGCACACCGCCGCCGTGCAGCCGTCGCGCAACCGGGTTACATTGCGAACCCCTTCGCTCCTTCACACGAGTCCCATCTGATGAGCGCATTGCCCTACCTCGATCCCGCCGCGCTGCTGAAGCTCGCGGCCGAAGCCGCCGGCGTCACGCAGCCGTGCATCTGCACGAAGACGTCGCTGGCCGGCTGGACGAGCCTGCCGCTGTCGCTGCAGGACACGCAACTCGCCGAAATGGCGACGCTCGCGCCGCCCGACGAGCCCGAGCCGACCTACGACGAATACCATCCGGCCGGCACGCGCTACGCGTCCGACGACGCGCCGATCGCGCCGCGCCACTTCCCGTACAACCGCTGCAACGTCAGCCGCTGCGTGTCGTGTGGCCGGCTGTATCTGCGCTACCAGGAGGGCGGCGGCTACTTCATCGACCAGCGCATCCGCGCACTCGATCCGTCGTTGGTCGTCGACGCACCCGCGCAAGCCTGAATCTCATCCGGGCGTGCACCGCGCATGCCCGGCGTTCGCCGGCGCGGCATCGATCTGCTGCGCCCTTTTCGTCCCGATCTGCTGCTTGTCCCGCCGCCTCGCGTTCCCTACGCTGTCTCCGGTTGCCCGACACCCGTCGCAACGTCCCCTCCCGAGCGGCGCCCTGCGTTGCCGCTCATCTCGCGTATCACGTCATGTACCGATATACCGATTTCGACCGGGCGCTCGTGCACAGCCGCGCCGCCCAGTTCCGCGACCAGCTCGAGCGCTGGCAGCACGGCACGCTGAGCGAGGACGCGTTCCGGCCGTTGCGCCTGCAGAACGGCTGGTACGTGCAGCGCCATGCGCCGATGCTGCGCGTCGCCGTGCCGTACGGCGAACTGTCGAGCGCGCAGCTTCGCGTGCTCGCGCGGATCGCACGCGACTACGACGTGCCCGACGACGCCACCTATCGCGCCGCGTGCGACGCGCAGGCGTTGCTCGGCACGCTGCGCCTGCCGACCGGCAACGCGCACTTCACGACCCGCACCAACGTCCAGTTCAACTGGATTCCGCTCGCGAAGGCGGCCGACGTGATGGACCTGCTCGCGACCGTCGACATGCACGGGATCCAGACGAGCGGCAATTGCATCCGCAACATTTCGTGCGACGAACGCGCGGGCGTCGCGCCGGACGAGATCGCCGATCCGCGTCCGTTCGCCGAGGCGATGCGCCAGTGGACGACGCTGCATCCGGAATTCGCGTTCCTGCCGCGCAAGTTCAAGATCGCGATCACCGGCGCCGCCGAAGATCGTGCGGCGACGGACTGGCACGACGTCGGGTTGAAGCTCGTGCGCAACGACGCCGGCGAACTCGGGTTTCGCGTGAGCGTCGGCGGCGGCATGGGCCGCACGCCGCTGATTGCGACGCTGCTGCGCGCGTTCCTGCCGTGGCAGCACGTGATGAACTACATCGAGGCGATCGTCCGCGTGTACAACCGCTACGGGCGGCGCGACAACAAGTACAAGGCGCGCATCAAGATCCTCGTGAAGAGCGAGGGGCAGCGCTATATCGACGACGTCGAGGAAGAGTTCCGCCAGATCGTCGAGCATGACGGCGGCCCGCACACGATCGCGCAGGCCGAGTTCGACCGCATCGCGGCATCGTTCGTCCCGCCGCGGCTGACGTCGCGCACGCTCGACCTCGACGCCGCCGAAGCGCGCATGACCGCGCACGCCAATCGCCATCCGGCCTTCGCGCGCTGGCTCGCGCGCAATGTCGCCGCGCACCGCGACCGCGCGCTGCGCATCGTCACGCTGTCGTTCAAGCGCCGCCTGCAGGCGCCCGGCGACGCGTCGCCCGAGCAGCTCGACGCGCTCGCCGAGCTCGCCGACCGCTTCTCGGCCGGCGAGGCGCGCGTCACGCATGCGCAGAACGTGGTGCTGCCGTGGGTGCACGTCGACGATCTGTTCCTGCTGTGGGAACACGCGCGCGCGATCGGCCTGGCCAGCGCGAACGTCGGACTCCTGACCGACATGATCGCGTGCCCCGGCGGCGACTTCTGCGCGCTCGCGAACGCGCGCTCGATCCCGATCGCCGACGCGATCGCCGAACGGTTCCAGGATCTCGACATGCTGCACGACGTTGGCGACATCGACCTGCACATCAGCGGCTGCATCAACTCGTGCGGCCACCATCACAGCGGGCACATCGGCATCCTCGGCGTCGACAAGGACGGCGCGGAGTGGTACCAGGTGACGCTCGGCGGCTCGGACGGTTCGAGCGCAAGCGGCGCCGCCCGGCCGGGCAAGGTGATCGGACCGTCGTTCTCGGCGGACGAGATCGTCGATGTCGTGGATGCGCTCGTCAACGTGTATCTCGACGCGCGGCTCGACGCCGACGGACGCTGCGAGCGATTCATCGACACGGTGCGCCGCATCGGCGCCGAGCCCTTCAAGGCCGCGGCGAACGACGCACGTCACCACGCGGAGCATGCATGAACCCGACCGACGAACCCGCCGGCACGAACCCGCGCATCCGGCTGCTGACGCCGGCCGAACACGCCGACGATGCAAACGCGTCCGACACCGCTACCCTGACGATCGGCAACGACGAGGAACTGCCGCCGCTCGCCGCACGGATCGCGCAGGCCACGCGCATCGACCTGCATTTCCCGTCCTTCACCGACGGCCGCGCGTACAGCCAGGCGTACCTGCTGCGCAAGCGCTTCGGCTTCGCCGGCGACCTGCGCGCGACGGGCGACGTGCTGATCGATCAATTGCTGCTGATGGAGCGCACCGGGTTTTCGAGCGCGGTGCTGGGTGCCGATGCCGATCTCGCGGCCGCGCGGCGGCAGCTCGACCGGTTTCCCGGCTTCTATCAGCGCGACGCGAGAACGGCGACACCGCGGCAGGACGCCGCGACGCTAGCGGAAACGGAAAAGTAAAAACGGGCAGCCATGCAGGCCGCCCGTTCGATGAACCGCAAGCGCCGCGCCCGCCGCGAAGCAGGCGCCGGCGTTCAGCGCGCCGCCACCGGCTTGCCGAACGCGCCGAGGATCTTCTTCTCGAGCGCGATATAGTCGTGGCCGAAGTGGTGGTCGCCGCCCGTCTTGATCACGTCTGCGCCGGTATTCGCGAGCGCCGGGCACATCGTGTCCTGCTCTTCCGCGCCGTAGAAGCACTGCACGAGCGACGGCGGCACCTTCGCGATTTCCGGTGCAACCTTCATCGCCTTGTCGCTCGCCGGCATCCCGAGCCAGCCCGTCACGCGGATCTGGAAATCCGCCGCCGGCGCGAAACCGAGCAGCGACATCACCGCGACCTTGTCGCGCAGGTCGGCCGGCAGCCGGTTGTACGCGAACGGCATCACGTCCGCGCCGAACGAGTAGCCGACCAGCGCCACGCGGTTCGCATGCCAGCGCGCCATGTACGTGCGCATCACGCGCGCCAGGTCGCGGCTCACCTGTGCGGGCGGCTTCTCGCTCCAGAAGTAGCGCAGGCTGTCGATGCCGACCACCGACACGCCGTCGCGCTGCAGCGCCTCGGCGATCGTCTTGTCGAGATCACGCCAGCCGCCGTCGCCCGAGATCACGATCGCGAGGCGGTCGCTGCCGCCCTTGGCCGGCAGCTCGACGAGCGGCAGGTCCGACACGTCGAGCTCGTCGTTGCTGCTCGTGTCGTGCAGGTGCGACGTGACGAGCGACACGAGCTTCGCGGTGTCGCCGGCCGCGGCCGTTTCGACGAAGCCCGGCATCGCGCGGCGCACGATCGTCGGATCGGGCGGGCACGGCTTGAAGCGCGCATCGAGCTTCGCCGCCGGCTGGACCGACACGACGCCGGCGATCGTGTTCTCCGGCGCCATCGCCAGGATCTGCTTCGCGATCGCGCCGCCCTGGCCCACGCCCGCGACGATCGGCGTGTAGTAACGCGCCGATTGCGCGAGGCGTTCGAGCTGGTGGCTGACCGCCTCGGCGTCGCCGTCGAGGTGGTGACAGGTTTCCTGCTTCGCGGCGAGGTTCGCCGCATAGCGCGCCGAATCCACGCCGACCGTCATCGCGCCCGCTTTCGCGAGCGCGTCGGCCGCCTGCTGATCGGCGGCACCCCAGCCGCGCTCACGCGAGAACAGCACGACGAAGCCGCGCAGCGGACCGCTCGGCTTCGTCACGGTCACGGGGCCATAGCGGCCGCCCGACACGGTTTCCGGTTTCGTCGCCGCCGGCTGCGCCGCGAGCGCGGCGCCGGCCAGCATCATTCCCGCGCAGGCGACTGCCGCCTGCGCGATACCCTTCTTCAACATCATGAGCGCCGACCTCCAGCCAGCAGGGACAGATCCGCGAGCGTGACGAACACGCCGACCGAGCCCGAGGCCGCGAGATAGCGCGGCTCCCAGTGCGGCTCGAACTTGCTCTTGAATGCGCGCAAGCCACGGAAGTTGTAGAAGCGGCCGCCGAAGCGCCAGACCATCAGCCCGAACCGGTGCCACGGCGACGGCATCTTCGCCGCCCCCATCCCCGAGAACGGCGCGATACCCAGGCTCAGCTTGCGGAACCCCGCTTCCTTCAGATGCAGCGCGAGCTGCGTAAACAGATACTCCATCGCATACGGCGACGCTTCCGGCAGGTGACGCATCACGCCGACCGTCGCCTCGGTGTTGAGGTCGGTCGTCATGAACGTGACGAACGCGATCGGCTTGTCGGCCTGGCGCACCAGCATCACGGACTGCGTCGCGAGATAGCCGTCGTGGAACGCGGCCACCGAGAAGCTCTTCTCGCGCGCGTCGCGGCTGTCGAGCCAGCCGTCCGAGATGTCGCGCAGCGCCGGCAGCGCGGCCGGCACGTCGCACGGCGCGATCACCTCGACACTCAGCGCGTCCTTGTCGCCGCGGCGCAGCGCGTAGCGCAGGTGCGAACGATTCGAGCCCTTCAGATCGAACCGGTCGAGCGCGATGTGCGCTTCCTCCCCGAGCTTCATCAGCGTGAGCCCCGCGTCGAGGTACAGCGGCAGCGCGTTCGCGCGCACCTGGTAGAACGCCGCGCGGCCGCTGTGCGCGTGCGCCAGCGCAATGAACTTGCTGATCAGCGCCGGCCATTCCTCGCGCGGGCCGACCGGATCGTGCAGCGCGGCCCACGTGCGGCCGTTTTTCGCGTACATCAGGAACGCGCGGCGCGATTCGGAGAACAGGAACGACTTGTCGCCCATCAACGCGAGGCCCGCATCGCTGCATTCCTGCGCGCGGATGATCTGCTCGGCGTCGAGCAGGTCCTGCGCGACCGGCTTCACGAAACGGCCCGGTGCGGGGCGCAGCAGCTGCCACAGCGCGAACAGCGCGACGAACACGCCGGCCGCGAGCGTGGCGCGCAGCGCGCGCGGCGCGCGTGCGTCGAACGAGAAATGCGACCACAGATCGCGCGTGTACGGCACATCGCGGAACGCGAAGCACAGCACCCACACCGCGAGGATCAGCACCATCGTCACCGACACGAACCAGCTCACCGTGAAGCGCTCGGCGAGCAGCGACGAATGCCGGCTGAAGCGGCGGCGGCTGACGAGCAGCAGCACCAGCAGCGTGCCGAGCACGCCGGCCTCGACGAACGCGAGGCCCTTCGCCAGCGACAGCGCGAGGCTCGCGAGCGTCAGCGCGAAGGTCATCCACCACGCGCCGTCCAGCCGGCGCAGCAGCCCGCGCGCGACGAACAGCAACGCGACGCCCAGCACGCTGCAGATCACCTGCGAGCCTTCGAGCACCCACAGCGGCACGATGTTGCGCAGGATCGCGATCCGGTGCCAGAACGCGGGCGTCGCGCTCGAGATCACCAGCATCCCGCCGACCGCGAAGGTCACGAGGCTCAGGAACAGCGGCGCCAGTTGCGACACGCGCGCGGCCTGCCGCGACACGAGCCGGCCCCGCAGCGCGCGGCCCTCGAAGCCGGCCAGCAGGCCGGCCGACAGCACCAGCGGCACGCCGAAGTAGATCGCGCGATAGGCGATCAGCGCGGCGACCATCGCGTGCGCGGGCACCTCGCGGCCCAGCGTGAACACCATCGCGGCTTCGAATACGCCGATCCCGCCCGGCGTATGACCGATCATCCCGAGCAGCAGCGCGGCCGCGTAGACCGTGATGAAGGTCGGGAAGCCGACCGGCGCGACCGGCAGCAACACCCACAGCGTCAGGCCGGCGGCCACGACGTCGAGCACCGCGTAGACGACCTGCGCGACGAGGTCACGCCGTGCCGGCACGTCGAACGCGAGCCATTTGAAGCGCGTGACGACCGGACGCGCGGTCTTGCCGCACAGCGCGACCACGACGGCCAGCACCACGAGCAGCGCGGCGCCGCTCCACATGAGCACGCCCGGCGCGACATGCAGCATCGCGGCGAGCGTCTGCGGCACGCAGACCATGCCGACCGCCGTCATCAGCACCAGCGCGAGCGCGAGCGTGCCGCTCGTGAATACCGTCATCCGGCCGATCTGCGCGGGCGTGACGCCCGACACGCCGTACACGCGCGCGCGTACGGCGCCGCCCGTGAGCGCGCCGAAGCCGGTCGCGTTGCCGAGCGCGGAGCCGGCGATCGAGCCGATCCACAGCGCGGCGCGCGGCACCTTCGCGGCGACGTAGCGCAGGCCGACCGCATCGCGGGCGACGAGCGCGAGATAGCTGAGCGCCGTCGCGGCGAGCGACGCGCCCCATTCGCCGACGGACATGTGGCGCAGCTGGCGGATCACCGACCGGTAGTCGACGGATTCGGACAGGTGCTGGAAAACCACGATCAGCAGCAGGCCGATGCCGAGCGCGAGCAGCGGCGACAGCACGCGCTCGTTGCGGATCAGCGTCGACACACGGGCGATCGCCGCCGCGGCGCGGCCGGGCGGACCAGAGTGGCGGGAAGACATAGATTGTTCAGTGGCGGTGCATAGCTTGTCGCGGCGCGGGACGGCCGGGCGGCGACGAATCTTGGTTGTTGTGCGAGGGCGGCCGGCTTAGGTCCAAAGCACGGGCGCCTGAATCAGAACTGGCGAGTATACGGAATTTATATTACAGAATCTTTCGGTCTCGCACCGGGCGGTTGGGGCGCGGCAGGTGCATCAATGGCGCATCAAATCATGCGCACGGTGCGCATCATACCGGGAACCGCCGGGGATTTTTCGTCGGTTGACTGACGAATCGCGGATTCGGGAAGAATTCTCCCGGCCGCCCCGCCCGAACGAGCAAAAACCGCGAGCCCGCGCGGGTTCAGCAAAAGGGGACAGATCGTGGCGCGTTGTCATTTCGCCCGCTCATGCTCCGCCAGCCCGATCGCCTTGTAGTCGTAGGTCGGGTAGAACTCGGTGCGGTAAGCGCCCCACGCCGTGTCCTCGAGCACGCGATTGACCTCCCGCACGCGCGACGCTGGCAACCGCAACACGACGATCTGCCCGATCCCCATCGCCACGGTCCAGCTCACCACCTCGACGCCCGGCGGAGGAAACGCCTTGTAGAACCCCTGCTTCGCGAGTTGCGCGTTCAGCTCGGCGAGCGGGCGCGACTGGTCGTGCTTGAGAAAGACCGTCAGCAGCACCGCGTTGTCGGGCGTCGCGGCAGCCGTGCTCGTCGGCACGGTCGACGTCTGGGCAGCGGCCGGCGCGCAGCCCAGTGCGGCGGCGGCCAGCGATGCGGTAATCACGAGGGTTCGAAGCGGGAAATTCCGGCGTGCCGTCATGACGCGACTCCTGGGCTGCGTGAGTGAAGCCGCCATCATGCGCCGTCCGGCGCATCGCTGCAGGGCAGGCCCTCACCGGTTCCGGCCCGCTCGCGCAGCACGTCGATGAACGCACGCAGCTTCGCCGGCACGTGCTTGCGATTCACGTAATAGAGCCACATCGGCGGCAGCGTCCGGCACGCGCCCGGCAGCACCTCGACGAGCGTGCCGTCGCGCAGGTCCGGCTCGACGCGCTCGCGCATGAACGCGAACGCGATGCCGACGCCTTCCCGCGCGGCATCGATCACCGCATCCGCATCGTTGGTCACGTACACGCCTTCGGGATCGAGATCGACGTCGCGGCGACCGTCATGCAGCAGCCACTTGTGCAGGCGCCCGCTCTCCGAGAAGCGGAACCGGATGCACGCATGCCGCTCCAGCTCCGCGATCGACGCGGGCATGCCGTGCCGCGCCAGGTAGCCAGGCGATGCGACCAGCGCGCACGTCAGCGCGGGCGCGATCCGCACGCCGATCATGCCCGGCTGCAGCCGGTCGGCAAGACGAATCCCCGCGTCGAAGCCGTCCTTCGCGATATCGACCAGCTCGTTCTCGTAGCGGATCTCGAGCCGGACCTTCGGGTAGCGCGCGCGGAACGCGGCAAGAACCGGTGTGATCACGAGCGAACGTGCCAGCGGCAGCGCCGTGACGCGCAACAGCCCGCCCGGCTCGCTACGCACCTCCTTCAGCGCGTCGCGCGCCTGCATGACCTGCCGGTAAGCGGGCTCCGTCTGCTGCAGGTAATGCTGACCGGCTTCCGTCAGGCTCACGCCGCGCGTGCTGCGGTTGAACAGCTTCACGTTCAGCTCGCCCTCGAGCTGCCCGATCGCGAGGCTGACGGCGGCGGGCGTCAGACCCAGCGCGGCGGCCGCGCGCGTGAAGTTGCCGGCCGTCGCGACACTCATGAACACGTGCAGCCCGGCCATCGGATCGCGTCTGCTCATCATTAAAAAAACTTGAAACTCCTACGAGCGGAATGCCGATTCTCCCATATACCGGAACTGCCTACACTGCCCCTGTCGTTCCCCCCAACGGAGCATCGAATGAATCCGTATCGCCCCGCACTGCCGCTGGCAGCCGTCCGGCACACGCTCGAAGCCGCGCTCGCGCAAGCCGCGTCGCTGCAGGTCGCCGGCGTCTCCATCGCGATCGTCGACGCCGGCGCGAACCTGCTCGCGTTCATCCGCACCGACGACTGCTTTCTCGGCGCGATCGACCTGGCGCAACGCAAGGCGCTAACGGCGATCCGCTTTCGCGCGTCGACCGGCGCGCTCGGCACGATGTCCGGCGACGGCCCGCTGCGCGGGATCGAGCACAGCCACGGCGGGCTCATCACGTTCGGCGGCGGTGAACCGCTCGTCGACGGCAACGGCCGCTGCGTCGGCGCGATCGGCATATCGGGCGGCAGCGTCGAGCAAGACGACGCGATCGCCCGGCACTGCCGCGATCACTTTCAAGCAACCTTTCCCACCTCGAGGTAAGCACATGGCACAGAAACGCATCCTCATCACCGGCGCGGGCACCGGCTTCGGCCGCGAAGTCGCGCTGCGGCTCGCGCAACACGGTCACGCGGTCACGGCCGGTGTCCGCACGACTGTCGAGATCGACGCGCTGACGGACGCCGCCGCGCAGCGCGGCACCGCGTTGCGCGCGGTGAAGCTCGACGTCACGTCGGCCTACGATCGCGCCCACGCGGCCGACCTCGACTTCGACGTGCTCGTGAACAACGCGGGCGTCGGCGAAGCCGGCGCGCTGGTCGACCTGCCGCTCGAGATCGTGCGCGAGCTGTTCGACGTCAACGTGTTCGGGCCGCTCGAACTCACGCAGCGCATCGCTCGCGGGATGGTCGCGCGCGGGCACGGCAAGATCGTGTTCGTGTCGTCGATCGCCGGGCTGATCACCGGGCCGTTCACGGGCGCCTATTGCGCGTCGAAGCACGCGGTCGAATCGGTCGCCGAGGCGATGCACGCGGAGCTGGCGCCGCACGGCATCCGCGTCGCGGTCGTGAACCCGGGCCCGTACAGCACGGGCTTCAACGACCGGATGATGGAGACGCCGCGGCGCTGGCACGATCCGGCCGTCCACACCGTGACGCCCGAGCGGCTCACCTTCCCGCTCGAGCAGCACGATCCGGAGGAAATGATCGCGCTGATGGTCGACGTGATCGAACGCGACGGCGGCGCGTTCCGCAACCTGCTGCCGAAGTCGTCGGAAGCGTTCGTGCGCGCCGAACAGGCGCACGCATGGGACCGGCAGCAATAACGGCCCGCACAACGCCGGGCGCCGGATGGCAGCGCGCCGCTCATAAGGCTAGACAACGGCGGGCACCATACGGCAGCCCGCCGCTCATACGCTCAATACACGTCCCGCATGTAGCGCCGCGCCTTCGCGAGCCGCGCGACGTAATCGTTCGCGGCTTCGTCCGACATCCCGCCGTGCTCGGCCACGACCGCCTTCAGCGCGGTATCGACATCCTTCGCCATGCGCGCGGCGTCGCCGCACACGTAGAAGTGCGCGCCCTCCTCCAGCCACTTGTACAGCTCGGCGCCCTGCTCGCGCATCCGGTCCTGCACGTAGATCTTGTCGGCCTGGTCGCGCGAGAACGCGAGATCGAGCCGCGTCAGGAAGCCGCTGTCGCGCATCGCTTCGAGCTCGTCGCCGTAGTAGAAGTCGGTCTGCGCATGCTGCTCGCCGAAGAACAGCCAGTTGCGTCCGCGCGCGCCGCGCGCCTGCCGCTCGTGCAGGAAGCCGCGGAACGGCGCGACGCCCGTGCCGGGGCCAACCATCACGACCGGCACGTCGCCGTTCACCGGCGGCCGGAAATGCGCGGACTTCTGCACGAACACCGGCACGCGCCCGTCGTCCGCGCGATCGGCGAGAAACGTCGACGCGACGCCTTTGCGCGCGCGCCGGCCGTTGTGATAGCGCACGGCCGACACCGTCAGGTGGATCTCGCCCGGGTGCGCGCTCGGGCTCGACGCGATCGAATACAGGCGCGGCTGCAGCCGCTTCAGCATCGCGACCAGCTCGGCACCCGACAGCTCGACCGGAAACTCGTGCAGCACGTCCGCCAACTGTTGCCCCCACAACCATTGCTTCAGGTCGGCCTTGCGATCGTCGCCGAGCAGCGCCTTCAGCGCGCCGTTCGCGCTGCGCGACGCGATGAACGCGAGCGTGTCGGGGTGCGGGCGCGTGATGTCGAAGTGGCGCGCCAGCGCGTCGCCCAGGCGCATGTCGCCGACGCCGTCGATCGACACCGGCGCGTCGGCCTTCAGCGCGGTGACCGACAGCAACTCGTCGACCAGCTCGGGGCAGTTGGTCGGCCACACGCCGAGCGCGTCGCCGGCTTCATATTCGAGGTTCGCGCCTTCGGTCGACAGCGACACGTAGCGCGTGTCCTTGGCTGCGCCCGGCCGGTTGAGCCGCAGGTTCGCGACGAGCTTCGACGGCGCCGGACGCGCCTTGGTCGGCAGCAGCCCCGACGCGCTCAATCCGGCGGACGGCACCGCGTGCAGCGCCGCATCCGCGTCCTTGATCCGGGCGACCACGCGTTCGAGCCACTGGTCCGCATCGCGCTGGAACTCGACGTCGCAATCGACGCGTGCGCACAAGCGCACCGCACCCAGCTCCGCGAGCCGTGCATCGAGCCGGCGGCCGTGGCCGCAGAACTGGTCGTAGTTGCGATCGCCGAACGCAAGCACCGCGAAGTGCACGCCATCGAGGCGCGCGGTGCCGTCAGCCTGCAGCGCATCCCAGAACTCGCTGCCGTTGTCGGGCGCATCGCCGTCGCCGAACGTGCTCGTCATCAGCAGCACGTATTGCGCGCCGGCCAGCGACGCGACCGGATAGTCGGACATGCACGCGGTGCGGATCTCGAAACCCGCGTTCATCAGCTGCGTCGCGTAATCCTCGGTCAGCGATTCGATGTTGCCCGTCTGCGACGCCCACAGCAGCACGACCTTCGGACGCGTGCGCACGATCCGCACGCCGCCGGGCGCGGCGGCCTCGCCCGGCAGCGCGGGCGCTGCGCCCTCCGCCGGGTGCGCGGGCAGCGCGCGGCTGAACAGCCCCGCGAGCATCCCGTCGAGCCAGAACCGCACCGGCGGCGCGAGCGGCGCGCCGGCCGGCAGCACCGGCACGCCGCCTTCGCGCCGGCCGGCGCTCGCCTTCAGCCCGCTGACGAGGCCGGCCACGTACAGGCGCTCCGCCTCGGTGAGCGGCGGCGGCGCGAGATCGGCCACGCCGAGCGCCGCCGCGAAAGTGTCGAGGTCTGCCATTTCGGATTCCTGTGAAGCCGTGATCTGCACCGTCGCCGGCGCGGGCCGCGCATCGGCATCGGCCGCGGTGGCATCGGGCCGCGCCGTGTCGTCGTCGGCGGACGCGAACGCGTCCGTGTCGACGCGCGTCAGCGCGACCGCGCAGTATTTCAGTTCGGGTTGCTGCGATTCCGGATCGATCGCATCGTTCGTCACCGCGTTGATGCACAGGTCGTCGCCGTACACGTCGTTCCAGTGCATCGGCGCGAAGCAGTTGCCACGCTGCACGCGCTCGGTCACGACGGCCGGCAGCACCGCGCGGCCGCGCGCCGAACGGATCTCGACGCTGTCCTTCGTCGCGATGCCGAGTGCACCCGCGTCGTCCGGATGCAGTTCGACGAACGGGCGCGGATTGAGCTTGTTCAGCATCGGGACCTTGCCCGTCTTCGTCATCGTGTGCCATTGATGCTGCAGCCGCCCGGTGTTCAGCACGATCGGGAACGTGTCGTCCGGCAGTTCGGCCGGCGCGACGTGCGGCCGCGCGAAGAAGCGCGCCTTGCCCGACGGCGTCGGGAACGCGATGCGCGGCGCGTCGTGCCCGCTGTCGGCCGCGCGCCGCGTCTGGCTCACCCCGTCGTTCAGGTAGCGGATCGGGTGCCGCTCGCGCGCGGTGCCCGGCGCGACCGGCCATTGCACCGGGCCGTCGCGCAGCGCCGCATGGCTCGCGCCGCGCAGGTCGTAGCCGGTCGCCGGATTCGAAAAGCGCACGATCTCGTCGAACACGTCGGCCGCCGACGCATAGTCGAACGCATCGCCGAAGCCCATCGCGCGCGCGACCTCCGCGACGATGCGCCAGTCGGGCAGCGCGTCGCCGGGCGGCGCAATCGCGGCGCGCATCAGCGTCATGTTGCGCTCGGAATTGACCATCACGCCGTCGCCCTCGGCCCACAGCGCGCCGGGCAGCAGGATGTCCGCGTAGCGGTTGGTCTCGGTGTCGAGGAACGCGTCCTGCGCGATCACCAGCTCCGCGGCCTGCAGCCCCGCGATCACGTTCTGCCGGTTCGGCACGGTCGCGACCGGATTCGTGCAGACGATCCAGCACGCCTTGATGTCGCCGGCCGCCATCCGCTCGAACAGGTCGACCGTGCCGTTGCCGGTTTCCTTGCGCAGCGTGCCGGCCGGCACGCGCCACAGGTTCTCGACGAAGCGCCGGTCGTCGTCGGACAGCACCGAGCGCTGGCCCGGCAGGCCTGCGCCCATGTAGCCCATCTCGCGCCCGCCCATCGCGTTCGGCTGGCCCGTCAGCGAGAACGGCCCGCTGCCGGGGCGGCAGATCGTGCCCGTCGCGAGATGCAGGTTGCAGATCGCGTTGGTGTTCCACACGCCGTGCGTGCTCTGGTTGAGCCCCATGGTCCAGCAGCTCATCCACTCCGGGGCATCGCCGATCCATTGCGCGGCCGTGCGGATGTCGGCTTCGGCAAGGCCCGTGATCTCCGCGACGCGCGCCGGCGTGTAGTCGGCAAGGAACGCGGGCATCGCGTCCCAGCCTTCGGTGTACGCGTCGATGAACGCGGCATCGGTGCGGCCGTTCGCGTGCAGCAGGTGCAGCAGCCCGTTGGTCAGCGCGAGATCGGTGCCCGGCCGGATCTGCAGGAACAGGTCGGCCTTGTCGGCGGTGCCGGTGCGGCGCGGATCGACGACGATCAGCTTCGCGCCGGCCTTCACGCGATCCATCATCCGCAGGAACAGGATCGGGTGGCAGTCGGCCATGTTCGCGCCGATCACGAAGAACAGGTTCGCGCGATCGAAGTCCTGGTACGACCCGGGCGGGCCGTCCGCGCCGAGCGACTGCTTGTAGCCGGTGCTCGCGCTCGCCATGCACAGGCGCGAGTTCGACTCGATGTTGTTGGTGCCGACGAAGCCCTTCGCGAGCTTGTTCACGAGGTATTGCGCCTCGATCGACATCTGCCCCGACACGTAGAACGACAGCGCATCGGGCCCGTGCGCGTCGAGCACCGCGCGCAGCCGCCGCGCGGTTTCGGCGATCGCGTCGCGGGCCGGCAGCGGCACGAGATCGTCCTCCCGCGCGCGCCGCACGAACGCGCGATCGAGCCGCCCGGAGCGGCGCAACGCGACGTGCGCGGACGAGCCCTTCGTGCACAGTCGCCCGAAGTTGGTCGGATGCTCGGAGTCGCCGGACACCTTGACGACCTCGCCATCCTCGACGTGCAGCACCATTCCGCAGCCGACGCCGCAGTACGGGCACACGCTCTTGACGGGGGTGGCGCTCATGCGTGCTCCGGCGCGCTCAGGCGGCAATCCACACGAACCCGTCCTCGACCCGCGACGGATACGCGCTCACCGACTTCTCGGGCGCTTCCAGGCATTCGCCGGTACGCAGGTCGAAATGCTGCTTGTACAGCGGCGACGCGACGACGACGCGCTCGCCGAGGCTGCCGATCAGCCCGCGCGACATCACGGCCGCCTGCGACACCGGGTCGACGTTGTCGATCGCGAACACGCCGCCGGCTTCAGCATGCGCGACGTGAAACACCGCGACCTGCTCGCCGTTGACGAGCGCGCACACGCCGGTGTTCGGCACGATGTCGTCGAGCGGGCACACACGGGTCCAGGACAGGGGAAGACGATCGTTCATGATGGGCTCCTTGGAAAAGACGCGGGTGTCGGTCAGGGTCAAACGGTTGCCGATTCGGTTGCAGATTCGGTGGCGGATTCCGTGGCCGCTTCGGCGACGACGGGAATCCGGACCGGCCTGCCGCCCACGCGCTCGTCGGGCGTCGCCGGACGGATCTGGCCGCGCGTCTCGACGAATGCGATGGTCGCGTCGGGCGCGTCGCTGTTCACGAAGTGGCGGAAGCGCTTGCGCGTGTCCGGATCGGTGACGGCCTTCTTCCATTCGCATTCGTAGGTGTCGACCACGTGCTGCATGTCGGCCTCGAGTTCGGCCGCGATGCCGAGCTTGTCGTGCACGACGACGTCGGTCAGGTAGTCGAGCCCGCCTTCGAGGTTGTCGCGCCACACGCTGGTGCGCTGCAGCCGGTCGGCGGTGCGCACGTAGAACATCAGGAAGCGGTCGATGTAGCGGATCAGCGTGGCACGGTCGAGGTCGGACGCGATCAGTTCCGCGTGGCGCGGCTTCATCCCGCCGTTGCCGCACACGTACAGGTTCCAGCCCTTCTCGGTCGCGATGATCCCGATGTCCTTGCCCTGCGCTTCCGCGCACTCGCGCGTGCAGCCCGACACGCCGAACTTGATCTTGTGCGGCGCGCGCAAGCCCTTGTAGCGGTTCTCGATGTCGATCGCGAGGCCGACCGAATCGTCGACGCCGTAGCGGCACCACGTCGAGCCGACGCACGACTTCACGGTGCGCACCGACTTGCCGTATGCATGGCCCGATTCGAAGCCGGCGGCGATCAGCTCTTCCCAGATCGACGGCAACTGCTCGACGCGCGCGCCGAACAGGTCGACGCGCTGGCCGCCCGTGATCTTCGTGTAGAGGCCGTACTTGCGCGCGACCTGGCCGACCGCGATCAGCCCTTCCGGCGTCACCTCGCCGCCCGGCATGCGCGGCACGACCGAGTACGTGCCGTCGCGCTGGATGTTCGCGAGGTAGTAGTCGTTCGAGTCCTGCAGCCCCGCATGCTCCTTCTTCAGCACGAACTCGTTGAAGCACGACGCGAGGATGCCCGCGACGGCCGGCTTGCACACGTCGCAGCCCAGGCCGCGACCGTGCTTCGCGAGCAGCTCGTCGAAGGTCGTGATGCGCTCGACGCGGATCAGGTGGAACAGCTCCTGGCGCGAATGCGGGAAGTGCTCGCACAGGTGGTTGTTGACCGCGAGGCCCTGCTTCTTCATCTCGGCCTTCATGATCTGCGTGACGAGCGGCACGCAGCCGCCGCACGACGTGCCCGCGCCCGTGCACGACTTCAGTGCGCCGAGGCTCGTCGCGCCGTCGGCCACCGCCGCGCAGATCTGCGACTTCGACACGTTGTTGCACGAGCAGATCTGCGCGCCTTCCGGCAGCGCATCCACGCCGATCGCGGGCTTCGCCGCGCCGTCCGACGACGGCAGGATCAGGAATTCCGGCGATTCGGGCAGCTCGATCCGGTTCAGCATCATCTGCAGCAGCGTGCCGTATTCGGCCGCGTCGCCGACCATCACCGCGCCATGCAGGAACTTGCCGCAATCCGACACCACCAGCTTCTTGTAGACCTGGCGACGCTCGTCCGCGTACTGGTAGGTGCGGCTGCCGGCCGTCGTGCCGTGCGCGTCGCCAATGCTTGCAACGTCGACGCCCATCAGCTTGAGTTTCGTGCTCATGTCGGCGCCGGCGAACGCGGCCGCTTCGTCAGCGGCGCCGCCGAGCTGCTTCGCGACCACGCGCGCCATGTCGTAGCCCGGCGCGACGAGGCCGTACACCATCCCGTTCCAGGCCGCGCATTCGCCGATCGCGTAGATGTCGGCGTCGCTCGTGCGGCACGCGTCGTCGATCGCGACGCCGCCGCGCGGGCCGATGTCCAGACCGCACGCGCGTGCCAGTTCGTCGCGCGCGCGGATGCCGGCCGAGAACACGATCATGTCGGTGTCGAGATGCGAGCCGTCGGCAAACGCCATCCGGTGCGTCCCTTCGTCGCCATCGACGATCTCGAGCGTGTTCTTGCCCGTATGCACGGTCACGCCGAGCGCCTCGATCTTCGCGCGCAGCATGCGGCCGCCGCCGTCGTCGACCTGCACGGCCATCAGCCGCGGCGCGAATTCGACGACGTGCGTCTCGAGCCCCATGTCGCGCAGCGCCTTCGCGCATTCGAGGCCGAGCAGCCCGCCGCCGATCACCACGCCACGCTTCGCGTGCGCGCCGCACGCCTGCATCGCCTCGAGATCCTCGATCGTCCGGTACACGAAGCAGCCCGCGCGGTCGCGGCCCGGCACCGGCGGCACGAACGGACGCGAGCCCGTCGCGAGCACCAGCTTGTCGTACGCGAGCGTCTCGCCCGATGCGAGCGTGACCGTGTGCGCGGCGCGGTCGATCGACGCGACGCACGCGTTCAAGCGCAGGTCGAACTGCGGATGGCTTTCGAAGAAGCCGGGCTCGACGAGCGACAGGTCGTCCGCCGACTTGCCCGCGAAGAATTCCGACAGGTGCACGCGGTCGTACGCCGGACGCGGCTCCTCGCCGAGCACCGTGACCTGCAGCGCATCCGCCGCGCCGGCTTGCGCCGCGACGCATTCGAGGAGCTTGTGGCCGACCATCCCGTGGCCGATGACGATGAGTTTCATGATGGCGTTTCCTCGGTCGATCAGTTCGCGGCCTGGGCGGTGGCCAGCGCGCGATCGCGCAGCTCGGCCTCGCGTGCCTTGTGTTCTTCGCTGAAGCGCACGGCCATCGCACACAATGCGGTCGCGGTGACGGCAAGGCCGAGCAGGCTCAGCGTGTGCTGCACGTCGCCGACGCCCTTCAGCAGGAACGACGCGGCCACCGCGCCGACGTTGCCGCCCGCGCCGATGATCCCCGCGACGCCGCCGAGCGCCTTGCGGTCGATGAACGGCACGAGCGCATAGGTCGCGCCGCAGGCCATGTGCGTGAAGAGGCCGAAGGTCAGCATCGCGACGAGCGCCATGCCGATGCCTTGCGCATGCGAGAACCAGATCAGCCCGAGCCCTTCGCCGATGATCAGCGCGCACAGCAGCGCCGCGCGCACGTCGAGGCTGCGGCGCGTGGCGATCTTGTCCGACAGCCAGCCGCCGAGCGCGCGGGCGAACAGCGCGAGCATCCCGAACAGGCCGACCGCGAAGCCGGCATCCTTCAGCGACAGGTGGAAGTGGTCGACGTAGTACAGCGCGGCGATGTTGTGGATGAACACCTCGACGCCGAAGCACGCGCCGTACGTGACGAACAGCATCCACACGCGATAGTTGCCGCACGCCGCGAAGAAGCTCGCCCAGCCGCCCTTCTTGCCGCTGTCGACCGTCACGCCCTGCTTGCGCAGCGCGACGAAGTCGCCTTGCGGGCAGTCCTGCGTGAAGCGCCAGTACGCCCATGCCATCGCGAGCATCGCGACGCCCGGCACGATCAGCGCGATGCGCCACGACGCGCTGTCACCGAAGCCGAGGATCAGGCCGGCCGCGACGAGCAGCGGCATCATCGCCTGCGTCGCGCCCGCACCGGCGTTGCCCCAGCCGGCCGTCGTCGCGTTCGCGGTGCCGACCACGTTCGGCGCGAACATCACCGACGTGTGGTACTGCGTGATCACGAAGCCCGCGCCGATCGCGCCGATGCCCAGGCGGCAGATCAGGAACCACAGATAGTCGTGCGTGAACGACACCGCGAACACGGGAATCGCGCCGAGCACGAGCAGCCCGGCGTACACGCGACGCGGGCCGAAGCGGTCGCACAGCGGGCCGACCAGCAGCCGCACGGCGATCGTCGCGGCCACCGCGGCGATGTTGATGTTCGCGACCTGCGCCGCGGTGAGGTGGAATTCACGCGCGATCAGCGGCATCAGCGGCGCGCATGCGAACCATGCGAAGAAGCACACGAAGAACGCCATCCACGTCATGTGGAATGCGCGCATCGGCGCGGTGCGGAACGAGAAGAGATCGATACGGGTAGCTTTGTCGGTCATGTCATCCGCCAAACGAAAAACGGCGTCCTGCGCACCCGGTCTCGTCGAGAGACCCGATGCGTAGGACGCCGTTGCCCATGAAGAAGCCCGTTGCCGGGCGCGTTCAGTAATCTGTGCTGCGGACGAATCGCCGTTGATTCGCCCGGACCACCTAACGCAAGCGCCGTGCCATGTCGGCCCGAATCGCGCCGCAAGCCCCGCCGCACAACGCTCGCCGCCCGCCGCTCGCGTCTTTGCGGCGCGCCGCGCGCGATTCGTTGGAATGCATCGAGGCACAGATGTGGTGCGCTGCAGCACTGTCGCCGTGCGACATCGCGGTGCGCGCGGACGGGGCGTGATGCACGCCGATGCGTCATCGCGTGCGCCCTGACCCTTCGGCCGCATGCGTGTGCGGCACCGATGCAGCCATCGGGCCGCGCATGCCGGCACGCGCGCCGTACCGTTCGCGCAGGCTGGCCCGGATATTGCTGAATCGACTGCACACACCGGCAACGGAGCCGGTGGGCGGCCCCCCGCGATGCGGGCGCGCCGTCGCAGGCAGGTACAGCAGACCGGACAACGACGTCCCTCCCGTGCACGGCACGGCCGGATGCCGTGGTCGCTTCGACCGCCCGCCGCCGCCGCGCGCACCGATACGCTCTCGACCGCCGCACGCACGCGGTACAGGAACACGACATGACGACTGGCAAAGTCACGCTGCTGGGCGCCGGCCCCGGCGATCCCGATCTCCTCACGCTGAAGGCCGTGAAGGCGCTGGCGGCCGCCGACGTGCTGCTGCTCGACGATCTCGTCGCGCCCGGCATCGTCGAACTCGCGCCGCACGCACGCGTGATCCGCGTCGGCAAGCGCGGCGGCTGCCGCTCCACGCCGCAGGCGTTCATCGAGAAACTGATGCGCCGCTACGCGCTGCGCGGCGCGCACGTCGTGCGCGTCAAGGGCGGCGACGCGCTGCTGTTCGGCCGCGCCGGCGAAGAACTCGCGACGCTGCGCGCCGCCGCGATTCCGGTGGACATCATCAACGGCATCTCGTCGGGATTCGCGGCCGCCGCGAGCCTCGGCATCTCGCTCACGCACCGCGAGCACTGCCAGGGCGTCACGTTCGTCACCGCGCACCGCCAGGACCACGGCGAGCCCGACTGGGCGGCGCTCGCGGCCACCGGCACCACGCTCGCGATCTACATGGGGATGAGCCGCGTCGACAGCATCGCGGCCGGCCTGCTCGCTGCCTTGCCGGCGTCGACGCCGGCCGCCGCCGTGCAATGGGCCGGCACGCCGCACGAGCGCCGCTGGACCGGCACGCTCGGCGGCCTCGCACGCGGTGTGGCGGCAGCCGGGCTCGGCAGCCCGGCGGTGATCCTCGTCGGCGGCGCAATCGGCGAAGCGGCCGTGCAGCGCGTGCCGGATGCCGGCACCGCGATCGAAACGGCGTTCTCCCGTGCCGCGTAGCATGTTCGACGCCACGCGGCACCGACCGCCCACCTATCATGAAAACAGCGGTGCCGATTGCGCCGGCCGCCGGACCGCCGCGTGCTGCGGCGGCCCGGTTTCCGCACGAGGCCGCCGCGCCCGATCCGCGCATCGCACCACGATTTCGCCGCCGCCGTTCGCCTCATGAGTACGCCTGTTCCTCCCCTCCGCCTGCGCGTGCTGCTCGTCACCGACACCGACAAGCCGATCGGCGAGCTCGGTGACGCGCTCGCGCGCCTCGGCTACGAAATGCTCAACGACGTCGCGACGCCCGCGCGGCTGCCGGCCGCCGTCGAGGAGCAGCGCCCCGACGTCGTGATCATCGATACCGATTCGCCGTCGCGCGACACGCTCGAGCAACTCGCCGTGATGCACGCCACGGCCCCGCGCCCCGTGCTGATGTTCAGCCACGATGCCGATCAGGACCTGATTCACGCGGCGGTCGGCGCGGGCGTCAGCGCGTATCTCGTCGAAGGGCTGTCGGCCGAGCGTCTCGCGCCGATCCTCGAAGTCGCGCTCGCGCGCTTCTCGCACGACGATGCACTGCGCCGCCGGCTCGCCGACGTCGAACGCGAACTCGCCGAGCGCAAGCTGATCGACCGCGCGAAGCGACTGCTGATGGACCAGCGCAAGCTGTCCGAACACGATGCGTATGCGTTCCTGCGCAAACGCGCGATGGATCAGGGGCTGCGCATCGTCGACGTCGCCCGGCAACTGTACGACGCGTCATCCCAATCTTGAATGCCATGACACCTTCGCCTCCCGCCGCGCCGGAACGCGCGCATCTTCGTCTCGGGTTCGTCGCGCTGAGCGACGCGGCCCCGCTGATCGTCGCGCAGCAGCTGAATCTCGGCGCACGCCATGGCCTGACGCTGGAACTGAGCCGCCAGCCGTCGTGGGCCACCGTGCGCGACAAGCTGCTGACCGGCGAGCTCGACGCCGCGCATGCGCTGTACGGGCTCGTGTGCGGGCTGCAGCTCGGCATCGGCGGCCCGCAGACCGACATGGCCGCGCTGATGGTGCTGAACCGCAACGGCCAGGCCATCACGTTCGCGCGCGGCCTCGCCGACGCGTATCGCGAAACCGGCGACGTGCGCGCCGCGCTCGCGACGCTCGGCCGCAAGCCGCTGCTCGCGCAGACCTTCCCGACCGGCACGCACGCGATGTGGCTGAATCATTGGCTCGCGTCGCACGGCGTCGATCCGCTGCACGACGTGCGCAGCGTCGTGATTCCGCCGCCCGAGATGGTCGCGGCGCTCGCGAGCGGCGAGCTCGACGGCTTCTGCGCGGGCGAGCCGTGGCACGCGGTGGCCGAGGCCTGCGGCGCGGGCCGGACCGTGGCCGTCACGAGCGAGATCTGGCCCGATCATCCGGAGAAGGTGCTCGCCGCGCGCCGCGAATTCGTCGCGCTGTATCCGGCCACGGCGCGCGCGCTGATCCGCACGCTCGTCGATGCGTGCGCGTGGCTGGACGATCCCGCGCACCGCCGCGAGGCGGCCGGCTGGCTCGCGTCGCCCGACGCGCTCGGCGTGCCGGCCCGGCTGATCGCGCCGCGCCTGCTCGGCGACTACGGCGCGGGGCCGTTCGCGCAGCCGCCGCTGCCGATCCGCTTCCACGACGGCGGCGCCGTGAACCGGCCGGATCCGCGCGACGGCCAGTGGTTCCTGTCGCAATACCGGCGCTGGGGCATGCTCGACGGCGCGCACGACGACGCAGGGATCGCCGCGGCGATCGCGCAGACGGCGTTGTATGATGCTGCGGTCGCCGAAGGCGGTTCAGCGGGCGAGTGATCCCGATACGCGGGGTGGCAATACGCGGGGTGCCGGCCCTCCGGGACCGTACGGTCGACGCACCGCACGCCGCCGCGTCCTGCGGGAGCGCCTGACGCGATGCGCCGGGCGGCACAGGCGCCGGCGCCGCCCGGACGCCGTGATATCCGCGCCGCCCCTTCTTCCGTCCCCGTCCAGAATCGATGCCGAAACGAACGCGCACGCCGCTCGACGTGCTGCTCACTGAAATCCGCGCGTGCCGCGCCTGCGAAGCCGACCTGCCGCTCGGCCCGCGTCCGGTCGTGCGCGCCCATCGCGACGCGCGCATCCTGATCGTCGGGCAGGCGCCCGGCGCGCGCGTCCATGCGAGCGGGATCCCGTGGGACGATGCGAGCGGCAAGCGGCTGCGCGACTGGCTGGGCGTCGACGCCGACACCTTCTACGACGAGACGCGCTTCGCGATCGTGCCGATGGGCTTCTGCTATCCGGGCCGCGGCGCGAGCGGCGACAACCCGCCGCGCCCCGAATGCGCGCCACTGTGGATCGATCGGCTGATCGCCGAACTGCCGTCGATCCGGCTGACGCTGCTGATCGGCCAGTACGCGCAGTGGCATTTCCTGCGCGACACGCGCAAGGCGACGCTGACCGACACCGTGCAGGCGTGGCGCGACTACGGCCCCGACGTGCTGCCGCTGCCGCATCCGTCGCCGCGCAACCAGGCGTGGTTCAAGCATCATCCGTGGTTCGACGCCGAGGTCGTCCCCGAGCTGCGCCGGCGCGTCGCGCCGCTGGTGGCGGGCTGACGGCAGCCGCTCGCACCGCGCTTCCCATCGACATGAATCACCACGACATCGACTTTTCATGCACCGGCTGCGGCCGCTGCTGCCACGACCTGCGCATTCCGCTGACCATCGCCGAGGCCGTTGCGTGGCTGCGGCGCGGCGGCCACGTGGAGCTGCTGTGCGACGCCATGCCATGGCCCGTCGAACCGGCCGCCGACGATGCGTTCGCCGCGTACAAGCGGGCACGTTCGTCGCCCGCGCTCAGCGGCACGCTGCCGATACGGGTCACCGCCATCCTCACCGCGTCGCATGCGGGACCATGCCCGAATCTGCGCGACGATCTGCGCTGCGGCATCTACGACGAACGCCCGCTGGTGTGCCGGATCTACCCGGCCGAGGTCAATCCGTTCGTGCCGCTGGTGCCGGACGGCAAGCAGTGCCCGCCGGACGCGTGGCAGCACGCGCCGCTCGCCCGCCACGGAACGATCGTCGATGTGCAAACGCACGAGAACATCGCGCGCTCGCGGGAAGCAAGCGCGGCGGAGACGCCGCTGCGCGCGCGACTGTGCGCGGCGCTCGGCATCGATGCGGCGGCCGTCGCGAACGAAGGCTTCGCGATTCATGCGCCGCCCGCCGACACGCTGCTGTCCGAACTCAACGCGCTTGCCGATCCGTACACCGCGCCGGATGCCAACGATCGCGCGACTCCGGCCTGGACGCTGCTGACGAATCGCCCCGCGACTGCCGACACGCTCCGCTCGGTCGGCGCCTCCAGCCGGCTCGCGAACGACGAGGCCGACACGCGCTGCGGCTACCTAGGCTTTCATCCGGCAACGTAATTCGCCGTCGCCGAGCCGCGCGCCCCGCCATCCGATCAGCCCGCGCGGACCGCCAGCGGATTCCGGCCGCGCGCGGTTCGCTGTACCATCGCGGCTCAACCGCGTCACGAACAGCAGAATCCTTCATGCCCTCCACCGCCCCGCCGCGCCTGTACGGGATGCCCGAACGCAGCGACCGGCTCGATTTCTACATCCGCGACCAGACGTCGCGCCAGGCGATCACCGAGCCGCACCGTCACGCGTATTTCCAGATCCAGTTCAACCTCGGCGGCGACACCGAGCAGCGGATCGGCGGCGTCACGCGGCCGTTTCCGCGCGGCGCGCTCGCGTTCGTGCTGCCGCACCGCGAGCACCTGATTCCGCATCCGGACGGCGCGCACTTCATCGTGATCAACTTCAGCCAGGCGTTCCTGCGCGCCGATCTCGACGTCGATCCGCTCGATCTCGAGGATGTTCCCGCGCACCGCTTTCCCGAGCTGACGCCGTTCCGCTTCCAGGAGCATCTCGACTTCATCCTGACCGGCGACGCGTTCGACGAGGCGCGCCGCCTCGCGCTCTGCATGCTCGACGCCGACCGCGTGCGCACCTTCGGCTCGACCACGCTGCTGCGCGGCTACCTGCTGCAGCTGATCGGGCTCGTCTGCACGCAGTACGCGGGCGCGCTCGACAAGCTCGCGCAGCGCGGCGCCCAGCGCGCGGGCCGGCGCGACGCACTCGCGCGCGTGCTGCGCCACGTGCGCGCGAACCTGACCCGCGAGGACCTGACGCTCGCGGCCACCGCCGAGGCCGCGTTCCTGTCGCCGAACTACCTCGCACACCTCGTGCGCAAGGAAACCGGCAGCACCTTCACCGATCTCGTGACCGAGCGCCGGATCGCGCTCGCGCAATCGCTGCTCGCGCATACGAGCCGCCGCATCGCGGACATCGCGCGCTCGGTCGGCTTCCGCGACGAAGGGTATTTCGCGCGGCGCTTCCGCGCGCGGGTCGGCGTGTCGCCGAAGGCGTACCGGGACGCCAATGCCGCGTTGCCGGACGCCGACGCGGCACCGGTGGCCGGCGACGCGTAGATTTGTCCGGTTAAAACGCAGTTGCGTCGCATCCGGGCGCGCATGCGTCGGGTATCGTTCCATGCATGCCGGCCCGCGGCACATTGCGCGGGCGACGGCATCCGTCTTTCCATCGAACGAGGCCATCCGATGTCCGCATACGTCATCGACGCTTCCGAGCGTCCTTCCGTCGAAGTCGATCAGTCGTCCGCGCGCTTTCCGGTGCGCCGCGTGTTCTGCGTCGGCCGCAACTACGCCGATCACGCGCGCGAAATGGGCGCCGATCCCGACCGCGAACCGCCGTTCTTCTTCATGAAGCCGGCCGACGCGATCGTCCCCGCCGGCGGCACCGTCCCGTATCCGCCGCTGACCAGCGACCTGCATCACGAAATCGAGCTGGTCGTCGCGATCGGCAAGGACGGCCGGTCGATCGACCCGGCCGATGCGCTGTCGCACGTGTGGGGCTATGGCGTGGGCGTCGACCTCACGCGCCGCGACCTGCAGGCCGAGGCAAAGAAACTGAGCCGGCCGTGGGACTGGGCGAAGGGCTTCGACGCGTCGGGCCCCGTGACCGCGCTGCGCTCGGCGAGCGCCACCGGCCATCCGGCAAGCGGGCGGATCTGGCTCGCGGTAAACGGCGAAACGCGCCAGCAAGGCGATCTCGCCGACATGATCTGGGCCGTGCCGGACGTGATCGCGTACGTGTCGCGCTCGGTCGACCTGAAGGCCGGCGACCTGATCTTCACCGGCACGCCGGCGGGCGTCGGCGCAATTCAGCCGGGCGATCGCGTGACGGGCGGTGTCGATGGGGTCGCGACGTTCGAGTTCGTGATGGGGGCGAAGCCGTAAGGGGAACTCCAGGCCCACGCAAAGCGACGTCCATCCGACGGCCGTTGCGTCGATCCCAGCCGATCCGGGCGGCGAAGCCATCGCGCCGGATCGGCAGGCCGTTCATGCCTTACGTCGATCACGCATCCTGTTCGCGTGCGTCGAAGATTCGAATGCACCCCGCCGCCGCCAACGCGATTGCCGCGGACAGCAACATCACGACCAAAGGCGCATAACCCGCGTTGCGCACGGTCAGCACCGCGCCCGTCAGCGACGACAGCGCGGCTCCGCCCGCGATCGTCATCGCCCCGACCAGCCCCGATGCGCTACCGGCCAGGTCCGGCCGAACCGACATCGCGCCGGCATGCGCACCGGGATTCGACAGCCCGTTGCCGACGCCGATCAGCACGCACGGCCCGAACCATGCGATCGCATGCGTCGCACCGCCAAACAACAGCGCGAGCGCGATCACCGGCCCCATGCAGGCAATCACGCGTGCGCACAGGATCGTCGTGGCGAGCGGATAGCGGTGCGCGTGACGCGCGGCCAGAAAGCTGCCGCACACGAAGCCGGCCGTGATCGTCCCCATGTACAAACCGATTTCCGCCGGCGGGATGCCGAACTTCGCTTGCGCGGCGAGCGGCGCGCCGGCCAGGAACGCGTAGAACGCGCCGGTCGAAAATGCCATGCAAAGCGCATACGCCCAGAAGCGGCGCGCACGCAGCAGCGCCGGATACGCGCGAAGCTGATGCGCAAGCGTGGTGGCGCGCTTCGTATGGGTCTCCGCGAGATCGAACCCGCACCAGCCGAGCAGCGCGATACCGGCCGCGCCGAGCAGCCAGAAACTCGACCGCCAGCCGACCGTCTGATCGAGCGCGCCGCCGAGCGTCGGGCCGATCATCGGCGCGAACGCGGCCGCCATCGCCGCATAGCCGATGCGGCTCGCCGCGCGTTCGCCGCCGGCGGTGTCACGCAGCGTCGCCATCGACACCGGATAGACCGACGTGATCGCCGCCTGCATCAGCCGGCACGCAAGGAACATGCGGATATCGGTCGCCATCGCGCAACCCAGCGACCCGAGCGTGAAGACACCGAGGCTCGCCAGCATGATCGGCCGTCGCCCGAACCGGTCCGACAACGGCCCCATCACGAACTCGAGCGACGCGGCAACCGCCGCGTATCCGCCGAGCGCCAGCGCGACGAGGCCGTAGTCGGCGCGCAGGTCGCGCGCGATCGCGGGCAGCGACGGCAGCAACATGCTCAACGGCAGCACGGAGAACGCGCACAACAGGATCAGCGTCGCGTGTCGGGGCGAAGCCGGTTCGGAAGCAATCGGCAGGTTCGGTTGCAAGCGGATACCCTCCTCGCACGCGCCGCGGGGGCCGTGCGCGATGCAAAAAAACCCCCGAGCAAGTCGGGGGCGCATGGGTGCCGGCGCGGTGCCGCTACCGGACCCTGCGCCTGCGTACTACCACGTTGAAGTTTGCCGCTTTCATGCCGGATGGCTCCTGAACGCCCGAAACACGGGCAGCGATGTCGGACGATGGTAGGCGCACGCCCGCGCTCCCGTCAACGCCCTACCGCGCCCGCACGGACACGAACTTGCGCGCGTTCTCGCGCTGGATCAGCACCGCGATCACGCCGCCGCTCGCTTCGAGCGCCGGCACGTCTTCCGGCGTTTCGAGCAGCGTGTCGTTGAGTTCCAGCACGACGTCGCCTGGCCGGATGCCCGCGCGCGCGGCCGGCCCGTGCACCGCATCCACCATCATCCCGACCGCGAGCCCGGTCGAACGCCGTTCGGCATCGCTCAGCGGATGCATCGTCAGCCCGAGCCGATCGCCGCCATCGGCCGGCCGTGCGGCGGCCATCGCCACGCCGGCGGCGCCGGCCGTACCGACCGGCCCTGCGCTGCCCGTCGCGGGCGCGTTGTAGGTCGCGTTGTAAGCCGCGTTGTCGATCGCGTCACCGGTCGCCGCTCCCGTGACCGTCAGCCGCATCGGCGTGCGGTTGCGGATCAGCCGCAGCGGCACCTTGCCACCAGGCGGCAACGCGGCGGCCAGGTCGTTCAGCTCGGCAGCCTGGCCGATCGGCTTGTCGCCGAACTGCACGATCACGTCGCCGGGCCTCACGCCGGCCGCGGCGGCCGGCGAGCCGGGATCGACGCCGTTGACGAGCGCGCCCACCGGACGCGGCAGACCGAACGCGGCGGCCAACCCGGCGCCGACATCCTGTACGTCGACGCCCAGCGCGTTGCCGGACGACAAGGACGACATGCGCTGCGCCTGCGCGTTGGTCCGCATCTGCGCCTGCGCTTGCGCACGCACCTTCATGGCGAACGCGATCGGGATCGCGAACGTCGTGCTCGCGTAGCGGTCGGCGCCGGTGTAGACCTGCACCGCGATGCCGATCACCTCGCCCGCACGGTTGAACACCGGGCCGCCCGAGTTGTCGGGATTCACCGCGATGTCGGTCTGGAAGAACGGAAACGCGCTGCCGTCCGGCAGCGGATGCGCGGTCGCGCTGACGATGCCGGCCGTCACCGTATTACCGGAGCCGTCCGGCGCGCCGATCGTCATCACCGGTTCGCCGGCGCGCACCCGCGCCGAATCGCCGATGCGCACGAACGGCAGCTTCGTCGCGTCGACGCGCAGCACCGCGACGTCGCTCTGCGGATCGACCGCCAGCACCGTCGCCTTCAGGTCACGACGATCGGCCAGTCGCACCGTCACGTCGGTCGCGTCGGCGACGATATGCGCGGACGTCAGGATCAGCCCGTCGGGGCTGACGATGAAGCCCGAGCCGCTGCCCGCGATCGCGCGCGGCGATGTATCGGGCAACGGCGCCTGCGGGCCCTGCCCGGGCATGAGCGGAGGCGGAGGCGCAGGCGGCTGCGCGCCGCGGCGGAAGAACCCGGCGAGCGGATCGTCGGGTTCGAGGATCGCGAAGGCGGGGCCACCGGGCTGCTGGTCGGGGCCGGTGGTCATGATGGTCACGACCGCCGGGCCGTAGCGATCGACGATCGCCGGAAAGTCGACCGGCATCGAGTAAGCGCGTGTGGCGGGCGTGGCGGGCCTGCTTTTCATGACAGGCGGTGGGGCGGGTGTCGCGACGGTCCCGGCACGGGTGGGCGGCGACGACGACAAAATGCCGGCGAATACCCCCCCGATCAACGCGGTGCGAAGCACGGCGCGAGCAAGCGTCTGGCGAACCACGGTGCACCTCCCCCGGCAGTCGCGGCGACGTCTCGCGCGAGACACGCGGACGCCCGGCAGGCGCCGGTACACGCATCCATTTATAGTCCACACCGCGTCGGCCATATACGATTCGGAAACCCGCATGCCAGCGGTCGAATGGCGGCAAAACCGCCCCGGCGTTCGTTCCGGACAAGTTTCGCGGTTCGTCAATCGGAATATTCACCACACATTGCATGCAGTACGCGCGGCCGCGATAGATCCCGCGCCACCGTCCCGCGCTACCAGGCAAGCCCCAGAAAATTGCGCACCACCGCGGACGGATCATCGCGTCGCGACGCGATCGCGAGCCTCGCGCGCAACCCATTGCCCGCGACCGACCGATACACGACGCCCGCGACCTGCACCTGCGTGATCGCCTTCGGCACGATCGACACGCCGAGCCCGGCCGCGACGAGCGTCACCGCCGACGTGATCTGCGGCGCGGGCTGCGCCATGCGCGGTTGAAACCCGGCGGCATTGCACGCGGCGACGATGTCGTCGAACAGCGCGCTGCCGGCTTCGCGCGGCACCTGCACGAACGCTTCGTCGGTCAGTTCCGCCAGATCGATCCGACGCCGCTGCGCGAGCCGATGCGCGACCGGCAACGCGACGAACATCGGTTCCTCGTCCCAGTCCGCCGCCACCAACGTATCGGCGATACGCCGCTCGGGGCGCACGATCGCGACATCGAGCCGCCCGGCCTCCAGCGCCTCGAGCAGCACGCCGGAGGTCGCCTCCTGCAACGTCAGTTCCGCGTCCGGAAACGCTTCGCGAAAGCGGCGAATCAGGTCGGCCACTTTCGAATTGAAAGCGGCCGTGCCGGTGAAACCCACGCGAAGCTGCCCGATTTCCCCGCGCGCGGCCCGTTTTGCCGCGCGTGCCGCGCGCTCGGCATCGTCGAGCACGCGCCGCGCCTCTTCCGCGAACACCTCGCCGGCAACGGTCAATTCGGCGCCGCGTGCGGTCCGCTTGAACAGTTCCACGCCGAGTTCGCTTTCGAGCGCCTTGATTTGCTGGCTCAGCGGCGGCTGTCCCATGCCGAGCGTTTCCGCGGCCTTCGTGAAGTTCGACGTGGCGGCCACGGCCAGAAAGTATCGGAGATGCCGAAGTTCCATGTGCGAGGTGATCCCGGGGTGGATGGAAGCGCGACGTGCGCGTCCAGGTCAGTCGTAAAACGTATCGCTACGGTTTCTTTCATATATTGGACATATGTATGACCGTGCGCAAGAATTCGGGGTATTCCCTGGACAATCAGGTGCAAACCATGTCTTCCCCTGCGATTTCGCCTGCCGCGACCCGCATCCCCAACGCCACGCCTGATGCGCTGCCCGCGGGCGTGTCGCCGCGCTCGGCGGCCTACAAGCGCATCGCGCTGGCGCTGTTCCTGGCCGGCTTTTCCACCTTCTCGCTGCTGTACTGCGTGCAGCCTTTGCTGCCCGCGTTCGCGCGCGAATTCCATATCGGCGCGGCATCGAGCTCGCTGTCGTTGTCGCTGTCGACCGGGCTGCTGGCGGTTTCGATCCTGTGCGCCGGCGCGCTGTCCGAACGCGTCGGGCGGCGCGGGCTGATGTTCGCGTCGATGACGCTTGCCGCGCTGTTCAACGTGCTGGCGGCGATTTCACCGAACTGGAACCTGCTGCTGATCTGGCGCGCGCTCGAGGGTTTCGCGCTCGGCGGCGTCCCGGCCGTGGCGATGGCCTATCTTGCCGAGGAAATCGCGCCCGACGGGCTCGGGCTGTCGATGGGGCTCTATGTCGGCGGCACCGCGTTCGGCGGCATGATCGGGCGGATCGGGATGAGCGCGCTCGAAGAGTACTTCTCGTGGCGCACCGCGATGCTGACGATCGGCGTCGTCGACCTCGTCGCGGCGATCGCGTTCGTGATGCTGCTGCCGCAATCGCGGCGCTTCGTGAAGCGAACCGACCTGACGCTGCGCCATCACCTGCGGCTATGGAACGCGCAACTGCATCACGCGCGGCTTCCGTTCGTGTTCGCGATCGGCTTCCTCGTGATGGGCTCGTTCGTGACGGTGTACAACTACGCCGGGTTCCGGCTGACGGCCGCGCCGTTCAACCTGAGCGCGACCGCCTGCGGGCTGATCTTCGGCGCCTATCTGTTCGGGATGGTGTCGTCGTCGAGCGCGGGCGCCCTCGCCGATCGCCTTGGGCGCGCGCCCGTCCTGGTCAGCGGCATTCTCGTGTTCGCGGCCGGCCTCGCGCTGACGCTGTCGCATTCGCTCGTCGCGATCATCGTCGGGATCGTGCTGATCACGATCGGCTTCTTCGTCGCCCATGCGGTCGCGAGCGGCTGGGTCGGGCACCTAGCCGGATCGGCGAAGGGGCACGCCGCGTCGCTGTATCTGCTGGCCTATTACCTCGGGTCGAGCGTGCTGGGCTCGGCCGGCGGCACGGTCTGGCAGCACGGCGCGTGGGGTGCGGTGGTCGCATATGTCGCGGTGTTGCTCGCCTTGAGCCTGGTGGCCGCACGCCGGATCATTCGCGCGGAACGCGTGCGGTAAGCGGCATCACGTCACGCGCGGGCCGGCACACCGCCCGCGGGCCGCTTGCGGCTCGACTCCGCGATCTGCCGTTCGGCAATCCGCACCCTGTCGCGATCGCGACCGAGGCGATCGCCGACTACCAGGAACGCGTGTCGCTGCCCTGCTTCCAGTGGCATCACACGGCCGTGGTGCCGGCCGACCACCCGCTATTCAATCCCCCGCGACCCGATGCGCGATCGCCGACAAGGTCCGCAGCATCGGCGCGAACGCATCGGCCGACGTATTGCCGAACCCGAGCACGAGCCCGTTGGCCGCCGACGTCGCGTGGAGCGAAAACCCCGACAGCGGAAACGGCCCGATGCCATGCTCGCGTGCCGCTTCGACGATCGCGCGGTCGCGATAGCGCGCCGGCAGCCGCAGCGCCAGATGCAGCCCGCACGGCCCGCCCTCGACCTGATGCGGCGCGGTGAACGCATCGTCCAGCGCGGCGAGCAGCGCGCGCCGCCGGTCGCGATACAGCCGGCGCATCCGCCCGAGATGCCGCCCGTACTCTCCCGACTCGATGAAATCGGCGAGCGCGAGCTGCACGTGGCGCGTCCCGCCGCGCAGCATCTCCGGCAGCGCCGGCCGCACCGCGGCCAGCAGCGCGTCGGGCAGCACGAGAAAGCCGATCCGCAGCGCCGGAAACATCGTCTTGCTGAACGAGCCGAGATAGACGACCGGCGAATCGGCCGCGAGCCCCTGCAACGCGCCGATCGGCTCGCCGGTGTGACGAAACTCGCTGTCGTAGTCGTCCTCGATGATCCACGCGCGATGCCGGCGCGCGGCGTCGATCAGCGCGAGCCGGCGCGAGATCGACAGCACTGCGCCGGTCGGAAACTGGTTCGACGGCGTCGTATAGACGAGCCGCGGCGTCCGTTCGCGCCAGTCCGCGTCTTCCGCGCGCAGCCCCTCCGCGTCGACCGGCATCGGCACGACGTCGAGATCGGCCGCCTGCATCGCCGTGCGTGCGCCGCGATAGCCGGGCTCCTCGACCCAGACCGTATCGCCGGGATTCGTCAGCAGCTGCGCGCACAGCGCGATCGCGCCCTGTGCGCCTTCGGTGATCACGATCTGCTCGGGATCGCAGCGCACGCCGCGCGTCACGGCCAGATGGCGCGCGATCGACTCGCGCAGCGCGCGCTCGCCGAGCGGGTCGCCGTACGCGAGCAGGTCGCGGCCGGCGCGGCGCAGCGCGCGGTCGATCGCGTGCCGCCACGCATCGATCGGAAAATGCGACAGCGCGGGCACGCCCGGCCGAAAGGCGTCCGACTCGCCGGTGCCGATCAGGCTCGGACGCATCCGGCCGAGCCGTTGCGCAATGACCGGCGGCGCGGCCCGCCGACGCGGCGGCGCCGGCCGCGACAGGCCCACCACGCGCGTGCCGCGACGATCGGATTGCAGGAAGCCTTCGGCGACGAGTTGCTCGTAGACGGCCGCCGTCGTGTTGCGCGACACGCCGAGCGTCTCGGCCAGCGCGCGCGTGCCGGGCAGCCGCGTGCCGGCCGGCATCGCGCCGCCGAGAATCGCGTCGCGCACGCGGCGCAGCAATTGCCGCTGCAACGAAGGCGCACCGGCCGTGCGCGCGAGCGGCGCGTCGAGCGGCATTACCGGCGCGGTGCCGGAAGGAAGGGTTGTCGTCATCAGCGTATGGCGGCGTGGAGGTCTCGGTGCATGGCGCGGCAATCGGTGGCGCTATCACGGCGCCGTCGTGGGCACCAACGTGGCGCCCCCCTGGCACCATAAATCAGGGTATGGCGGCGGGGAGGTCTAATGCACGGCGCGTCGATCGCGGCGCAATCACGGCACCGTCGCGGACACCGACATGGCATCACTGCGGCACCCCCGTGGCACCATAAATTCATCGTCGCCTGGCGCTTCTCATGGTACCTCGCCGGGACTACGATCGTCTGCATGCCGGCATGTCGCCGGCCGCCAACCCGAAGCGAGATCGACCTTGCCCACGCTCACCAACGACTTCCAGCAGCCGATCGGCCGCCCCGTTCCCGACTGGTCCGCGCGCCCGCGCCCGGAGCGCATCGTGCTCGAGGGCCGCTACTGCCGCCTCGAACCGCTCGATGCCGACCGCCATGCCGCCGACCTGTACGCCGCATACGCGCAGGCGCCCGACGGCGCCGACTGGACCTATCTCGCGCACGGCCCGTACGCCGACGAGTCGAGCTACCGCGACTACGCGCGCGGCGCGGCGACGAGCGCCGATCCGCTGCACTACACGGTGATCGACCGCGCGACGAACCGCGCGGTCGGCACGCTCGCGCTGATGCGCATCGACCCAGCCAACGGCGTGATCGAGGTCGGCTCCGTCACGTTCTCGCCGCTGCTCAAGCGCACGCCGATTTCGACCGAAGCGCAGTACCTGCTGATGAAGTACGCATTCGACACGCTCGGCTACCGGCGCTACGAATGGAAGTGCGACGACCTGAACGAGCCGTCGCGCAAGGCCGCCGCGCGGCTCGGCTTCCGTTACGAAGGCACGTTCCGGCAGGCGATCATCTACAAGGGCCGCAATCGCGACACCGCCTGGTTCTCGATCGTCGACGGCGAATGGCCGGCCGTGCGCGCCGCGTTCGAAGCCTGGCTCGCGCCGGAGAACTTCGACGCCGGCGGCGCGCAGCGCGAGTCGCTCGTCGCGATCCGCCACGCGCAGGCGCGTGCCCGCGACGCGGCCGGCCGTGCGAACGACGCGACGCGCGTCACGGTCCGGCCGCTCGTCGCCGCCGACGAAGCCGCGTGGCGCCCGCTGTGGCAGGGTTATCAGAAGTTCTATGACACCGCGCTGAGCGACGCCGTATTCGCGACGACGTGGGCGCGCCTGATGGATCCCGCCGAACCGATGTTCGTGCTCGGCGCATTCGACGCGTCGGGCGCGTTGATCGGCATCGTGCACGCGATCTACCACCGCTCGTGCTGGACCGAAGGGCCGTACTGCTACCTGCAGGACCTGTTCACGGCGGCCGACGCGCGCGGGCAAGGCGCCGGCGGCGCGCTGATCGAGGCCGTGTACGAGCGGGCCCGCGAAGCCGGTGCGAGCCGCGTGTATTGGCTCACGCACGAAACCAATACGGCCGCCCGCGCGCTGTACGACAAGCTCGCGAACAACGCGGGGTTCATCCAGTACCGGAAGGATCTCAAGTAACGCGTGGATGCAACCGGCCGCGTTCAGCCGAGGACGTCGACCGGGTCCGCCGCCTCGCCGCAGGCCGGCGCAACGTGACGCACGATGCCGGCCGCGTCCGGCACAGACGCGGGGTGGATCATCTCGTCGCCGTTGACGGGCACCGGCCGCCGCACCGGCCGGTACACCGGCTCGCCCGGCTCGATCGGCTGCCCCGAGATCGCGCAGCGGCCCGCCTGCGATGCGGCGTGCAAGCGCCAGCGCTGCTCGCCGTAATGACAGCGCCCGCTTTCGCTCCAGCGCACCAGCAAGCCGTTGTCGCCGGCCTCCAGGACCGTGACGAACAGTTGCGGCCGCAACGGTGAAACGCCGGCCGCGACAGGCGTCGGCACCGGTACGCGCTCGTCGCTCGCCGACGGCATGACGTCCCGCTCGTCGGCTACCAGCATGTGATACGACACGTATTCGCAGATCAGGCTTTCGATGAAGTTCGGCATGCTTGACGACATTCCGTTGAAATTGACACGGGCCGCGCACCGCGCGCGATCGGGCTGCCGCAGATGATACAAATTGAAGTTAACTTCAAGTAAAGCCGGAATGTGCGCAACGATGCGTTTCGCTGATCGGCACAATGGGCTGGCATAACGGCATGCGACGGAGCCCGCCGCCGAGCCACGCGTCTCGCGTTTCGTCTCAAACCGCTGAGACGAATGTCCCGGCGTCTCATGCGAACCACGTCGTCGCAATTGCAGCAAATTCAGCGCGCAATTCATGCAATATCCCCGGATGCCAACGCAAGAGACACCTGCTGCACCGCACACCATCGCCCCGCCCCGCTCGCCACCCGAGCGCCGATTCAAGCTGGCCCCGTTCCTGCATATCGATCGCTCGCGCAATCGCGCGACGGACGCACCGGCCACTTGCCGCGCGTCCGACGACAACCTGACGGAGACACCAACGTGAGCACACCGGCACCGAACACCGCACCCAGCATGAAGGCCGCCGTCTGGCACGGCCGCAACGACATCCGCGTCGAAGAGGTTCCCGTTCCGGCGCACCCGCCGGCCGGCTGGGTCAAGATCCGCGTGCACTGGTGCGGAATCTGCGGCTCTGACCTGCACGAATACGTCGCCGGCCCCGTGTTCATCCCGGTCGACGCGCCGCACCCGCTGACGGGCCTGAAGGGCCAGTGCATCCTCGGCCACGAGTTCAGCGGCGAAATCGCGGCGCTCGGCGCGGGCGTGACGGGTTTCGCCGTCGGCGACCGCGTGACGGCCGACGCGTGCCAGCATTGCGGCACCTGCTGGTATTGCAAGCATGGGCTGTACAACATCTGCGAGAACCTCGCGTTCACCGGGCTGATGAACAACGGCGCGTTCGCCGAATACGTGAACGTGCCGGCCGAGCTGCTGTACAAGCTGCCCGAGAACTTCCCGACCGAGGCCGGCGCGCTGATCGAACCGCTCGCGGTCGGGCTGCACGCGGTGAAGAAGGCCGGCAACATCGTCGGCCAGACCGTCGTCGTGGTCGGCGCCGGCACGATCGGGCTGTGCACGATCATGTGCGCGAAGGCCGCGGGCGCCGGGCGCGTGATCGCGCTGGAAATGTCGGCCGCGCGCAAGCAGAAGGCGCTGGAGGTCGGCGCGACGGTCGTGATCGATCCGAAGGCGTCGGACGCGATCGCGGAAATCAAGGCGCTGACGGGCGGCTACGGCGCCGACGTGTCGTTCGAGTGCATCGGGCACACGGCCACCGCGCAACTCGCGATCGACGTGATCCGCAAGGCCGGCAAGTCGGTGATGGTCGGCATCTTCGAGGAGCCGACGTCGTTCAACTTCTTCGACATCGTGTCGACCGAGAAGGAAGTGATCGGCTCGCTCGCATACAACGGCGAATTCGCGGACGTGATCCGCTTCATCGCGGACGGCCGCATCGACGTGCAGCCGCTGATCACCGGGCGGATCGCGCTCGGCGACATCGTCACGCACGGCTTCCAGGAGCTGGTCAACCACAAGGACCGGAACGTGAAGATCATCGTCCAGCCCGCGACGGCCTGACGAACGCGAGACCGGGCAACCGGGCAAGCGGGCAAGCGGGCGATGATCGCCGCGTGACGGCCGGACGCGGTGGCGGGCGGCCGCAAGCGGCCCCCTCGGTAGCCTTGGCGCGGCCCGCCGTCCGCCCGGCCCGCGCGCGCGCCCGGATTCGGTGCATGCACAACGGCGCCGGGTGCGGCGCGCGGGGTCCGACTTCGATATACTCGAACCGACCTCACCGCCCCGCGCGCCACCCGCGCGCCCGCTTCCGTGAAACGACGAGCCGGCCTGATCCTCGAACTCTTCGTCAACCTGGCGCTGCCCTGGGTCGCCTACCGGGTCGCGCATCCGTATTTCGGCGAAACCGGCGCGCTGTACGCTTCCGCGATTCCGCCCATCGTCTGGTCCATCGTCGAATTCATCCGCTCGCGCCGCGTCGATGCGGTGGCCGCCGTCGTGCTGCTCGGCATCGCGCTGTCGATCGCCGGCATGGCGCTCGGCGGCAGCGCGCGCACGCTGCTGATGCGCGAATCGCTCGCGTCCGGCGCGATCGGCGTCGTGTTCCTGCTGTCGCTGTTCCGCGATCGCCCGCTGATCTTCTACCTCACCCGCGCGACGGTCGCCCGCGAGATGGCCGGCGGCGCCGCGCGTTTCGAGACGGTGTGGGCCGAGCAGCCGGGGCTGCGCCAGATGCTCCGGCTGATGACCTTCGTGTGGGGCGCATGCATGACGCTGGAGATGCTGCTGCGCCTGTGGATGGTCGTCGCGTGGCCCGTCGAGCGCGTGCTCGTCGTGTCGCCGATCATGGGCTACACCGTGTTCGGCACGCTGCTGCTGTGGACCTTCTGGTACCGGCGGCGGATGCGCGAGCGCAACAGCGTCGACATCCCGACCCGCGACGGCGTCACCGAGATCGCCGGCCGCTGAGCGCCGGCCTGCCCGGCCGCACGTCACGGTCGCTGGGGTATGATGCGCGGCGTCTCGTTCCACCATGCATCGCCCCATGTCTCTTTCGCTTCTCCCGTGTGCCACGATCTGCCTCGCCCTGTTCGCCGCCGCCGCATTCGCGTGGCTGCGTCCGTTGCACGGCCCGAGCATCGCTGTCGCGGCGCTCGGCTATGCCGGCGCGCTGGCAGTCGGCAAGCTCTCTCCGATCGTGCTCGCGCCGCTCGCGCTGCTCGTGGCCGCCGCCTGGGGCGTCGCGCCGAGCCGCCCGCTCGCGGTGCGGATCGCCGCGCACGTCGTGTTTGCCGCGCTCGCGATCGCGCTGAGCCTGCACCTGATTCCCGGCTTCCATAATCCGCGCGTGATCGAGCCGACGCGCTTCACGCCGGACGCCGTGCCGTTCACGATGTACCTGAATTTCGACAAGCCGCTGGTCGGCCTGTGGCTGCTGTGGGTGCTGCCGTGGGTCATGCCCGACGTCCCGCCGGCGCGCGCGCTGCGCACCGGTGCCGTGGCGTGCATCGCAACGGCCGCGGTCTGCCTCGTCGGCGCGCTCGCGTTCGGGATGGTCGGCTGGGCGCCGAAATGGCCGGCGTCGGGCTGGATGTGGCTCGTCAACAACGTGCTGCTCGTCACGCTCGCCGAGGAAGCGCTGTTCCGCGGCTACGTGCAAGGCGGGCTCACGCGCGTGCTCGGCCGCTTCGGCTGGGGGCCGTGGGTCGCGCTCGCGATCGGCGCGCTGCTGTTCGGCGCCGCGCACGCGGCCGCCGGCTGGCAGTGGATCGTGCTCGGCACGGTGGCCGGCATCGGTTACGGCCTGGCATGGCGGCGCGGCGGGCTGCTCGCGTCGGCGGTCGCGCATGCGGGGCTGAACGTGATCCACTTCGGGCTGTTCACGTACCCGATGCTCGCCGCCGCGCGCTGAGCGACGCGTACGGCGGCGGCGCCCGCCGGTTTCGCCCGATTGAACTCAGTTGAAACCGGCCACCGCGTGCGGCACGTACGGCCCTTCGAGCGCCGCGATTTCGTCGTCCGTCAGCTTCAGTTCCAATGCGCCGAGCGCATCGTCCAGATGATGCGGCTTCGAGATGCCGACGATCGGCGCGGTGATGCCGCGCTTGTGCGCGACCCACGCGAGCGCGACCTGCGCACGCGGCACGTTGCGCGCGGCGGCAATCGCCGCGACGGCCTCGACGATCGCGCGATCGGCATCGGCCGTCGCGTCATAGAGCCGCTGGCCGACGTCGTCGCTCTGCTGCCGGCCGGACGACTCGTCCCAGTTGCGCGTCAGCCGGCCGCGCGCGAGCGGGCTCCACGGAATCACCGCGATGCCCTCGGCCTCGCACAGCGGCAGCATCTCCCGCTCCTCCTCGCGATACAGCAGGTTCACGTGGTTCTGCATGCTGACGAAGCGAGTCCAGCCGTTCTGCGTCGACGTGTGTAGCGCCTTCGCGAACTGCCACGCGAACATCGACGACGCGCCGATGTAGCGCGCCTTGCCGACCTTCACGACGTCGTGCAGCGCCTCGAGCGTCTCCTCGATCGGCGTGCCGTAATCCCAGCGGTGGATCTGGTACAGGTCGACGTAGTCGGTGCCGAGCCGCTTCAGGCTCTGGTCGATGTCGGTCATGATCGCCTTGCGCGACAGCCCCGCGCCGTTCGGCCCCGGCCGCATCCGGTAGAACACCTTGGTCGCGATCACGACGTCGTCGCGTTTCGCGAAGTCGCGCAGCGCGCGGCCGACGATCTCTTCCGACGTGCCGTCCGAATACATGTTCGCGGTATCGAAGAAATTGATGCCGGCCTCGATCGCGCGCTGGAGGATCGGGCGGCTTTCCGCTTCCGGCAGTGTCCACGGATGCGTGCCGCGCGACGGCTCGCCGAACGTCATGCAGCCCAGCACCAGCTTCGACACGTCCATCCCGGTCGACCCGAATTTCACGTATTCCATCGCTCGCCTCGTCATTGAAGGGGGGTTGCGGCCGGATGCGCGCCGCGCGTCGGTGCACCGCGCACGAACGCCGGGGCGTGCATCCGCCGGACGTCGCATGGTATCGCGCGGCGCGCAAACGTGTGTCGGCGCACTCGCGCGCCGCCGCGCGGGATCGGGTCAAACAGACGAAAGACGAACGCGACCCGCGACCCGCACGCATCGCGCGGGGCCGGGCCCGGTCACACCTCGAAGAACGAACGGATTACTTGATCTGGTCGGCGAGCGGCCGCAGGAACTCGGAGAACCCGGTCAGCATGATCTGCACGCCGATGCACAGCAGCAGGAACGCGGACACGCGCTTCGCGACCTTGGTGCCTTCGATGCCGAGATAGCGCGACAGCAGCGCGGCGCGGCTGTAGGTCAGCCAGATCACGACCGCGACGAGCGCGGACACCGCGATCGACACGATGCTCGACAGCATGAATTCCGACAGCTTGTGCGTGCGGTTCGCGTTCAGCGCGATCGCGGTGGCGATCGAACCGGGGCCGACCGTCAGCGGCACGGTCAGCGGGAAGAATGCGCGGGTCATGATCGCGTTCGCGTCGATCGGCTTGACCGGCGTGTCGCCGCCGCCCGGGCCGTCCGGCTCGTTCAGCATCTGCCACCCCGCGACGGCGACCGCGAAGCCGCCGCCGATCCGCAGCGCTTCCATCGAGATCCCGAAGAAATGTAGCACCGGCGTGCCGGCGAAGAACGCGACCAGCAACACGATGAAGGCGTTGAACGCGACCTTCTTCGCGAGCAGGTTCCGTTCGTGCTCGGTCAGCGCCTCGGTGCGTTCGAGAAACAGGAACGCAATGCCGATCGGATTGATGATGCCGATCAGGCCGGTAAAGCCGAACAGGATCTCGGAGATAAGGCGGTCGACGATCATCGGGGCGAGGAAGCGATCAGGGCTGGGGCCGGCGGCGCGCCGGAGGTCACGCATTGTAGAGCAAGCGCCCGCGCGCGCGACGCAATTCGCGACCCGCGCCCCGCGGGCCGCGCCACAGCCTCGGTCGGCGTCAGTCGGTGCCAGCCTCCCACGCCGGCGGCCGCTTCGCGAAGAACGCGGCGAAGCCCTCCTTCGCTTCCGGCGTGGCCCGCACGCGCGAGATCGTCTGCGCGGTGAACGCCGCGCGTTCGTCCGACGGCGGGTACTCACCGATCGCGTCGAAAAAGCGCTTGATCTCCATCAGCGCATTCGGGCCGTTGCGGCTCAGCTCCGCGAGCGTCTTGTCGAGTGCTGCGTCGAGCGCGTCGAGCGGCACGGCCTGGTGGATCAGCCCGATCGCGACGGCTTCGCCGGCCGCGAACTGCGTCGCCGTCAGCGCGAGCCGGCGCGCCTGGCGCTGGCCGACCGCCTCGACCAGATACGGTCCGATCACCGACGGCAGGATCCCGAACCGTGCCTCGCTGACCGAAAAGCGCGCATGATCGCTCGCGATCACGATGTCGCAGGCCGCGCACAGGCCGACGCCGCCGCCGAACGCGTGGCCCTGCACGCGGGCGACCGTCGGCTTCGGGCACTGCCGGATCGCGCGCATCATCGCGGCGAACCGCTCGGCGTCGCGCAGGTTCGCGGTCGCGTCGTTCGCGCTCGCGCGCTGCATCCACTGCAGGTCGGCGCCCGCACAGAACGCGCGGCCGTCCGAGCGCAGCACGATCGCGCGCACGTCGTCGCGCCGGCCGAGCGTCGTGAACGCGTCAGTCAGCTCGGCGATCATCGTCTCGTCGAACGCGTTGAGCACGTCGCCGCGCTGCAGCGCGACGGTCGCGATGCCGCGCGCATCGACGGCAACGGCCAGGGTCTTCAATCCATCCATCGAACAGGTTTCCTCGCGGTAGAACAGGGAACGGCGAAATTCATGCGGCCTGCCGGCGGTCGATCACGCGCCGGGCCTTGCCGGTCGCGGTCGCGGGAATGCCGCCGGCGGCGAGCACCGTCACGCCGGCCGACACGCCGATCATCGTCTTGATCCGGTGCTGCAGCTCGCGCCCGATCGCCGCGCGCTCGCCGTCGGTCACGCATGCGGCGGCCTCGGAGCGCAGCTCGACCGCGAGGTCGAGCCGATCCATGTGGCCGTCGCGCGAGATCGTGACCTGGAACTGGCCCGACAGCTTCGGCTGCGCAACCACGATTTCCTCGATCTGGCTCGGGAACACGTTCACGCCGCGCACGATCAGCATGTCGTCGGAGCGGCCCGTGATCTTCGCGAGCCGGCGCATCGCGCGCGCGGTCGGCGGCAGCAGTGCGGTGAGGTCGCGCGTGCGGTAGCGGATCACCGGCATCGCTTCCTTCGTCAGCGACGTGAACACGAGCTCGCCCTCGCTGCCGTCCGGCAGCACTTCACCGGTCACGGGATCGATGATCTCCGGATAGAAGTGGTCTTCCCAGATCACCGGGCCGTCCTTCGTCTCGACGCATTCGCACGCGACGCCGGGGCCCATCACTTCCGACAGCCCGTAGATGTCGAGCGCGTCGATGCCCACGCGCGTCTCCACTTCCTCGCGCAACGCCTGCGTCCACGGCTCCGCGCCGAAGATGCCGATCTTCAGCGACGACGCGGCCGGGTCCATCCCCTGCCGCACCATCTCGTCGATCAGGTTCAGCATGTACGACGGCGTGACGAGGATGATCTTCGGCTCGAAATCGCGGATCAGCTGCACCTGCTTCTCGGTCTGCCCGCCCGACATCGGCACGACCATGCAGCCGAGCCGCTCCGCGCCGTAGTGAATCCCGAGGCCGCCCGTGAAGAGCCCGTAGCCGAACGCGTTGTGCAGCGTGTCGCCCGGGCGGCCGCCGGCCGCGCGGATCGAGCGCGCGGTCACGTTCGCCCAGGTGTCGATGTCGCGCGCCGTGTAGCCGACCACCGTCGGCTTGCCCGTCGTGCCGCTCGACGCATGCACGCGCACGACCTGCTCGCGCGGCACCGCGAACAGCCCGAACGGATAGTTGTCGCGCAGGTCGTTCTTGGTCGAGAACGGGAATTTCGCGAGATCGGCGAGCGTCTTCAGGTCGTCGGGGTGCACGCCCGCCGCGTCGAACGTCCGACGATAGTGCGGGACGTTGTCGTACGCGTGGCGCAGCGACCACTTGAGGCGCTCGAGCTGCAGCGCCTGCAGTTCGTCGCGGCTGGCGGTCTCGATCGGATCGAGGGCGGCGGCGGGATGCGTCGGGTGAGTCATCGGGGTGCTCCTCCAGTGGAGTGATGTCGTTATCGTGATCGGGGTGATGCGGCCGCCGGCTAGCGGAACGTGCGGCCGGCCGCGTGCAAGGCGGCGAGGCGCGGCGACACGCGATAGCGGTCCTCGCCGTAGCTCGCCGCGAGGTTCGACAGCACGCGATGCACGCGGCCGATGCCGATCGCATCGGCCCACGCGAGCGGGCCGCACGGGTAGTTCACGCCCTTCTCCATCGCGAGATCGAGATCGGCGGGCGAGCACACGCCCTGGTTGATCGTGTCGGCCGCCTCGTTCGCGAGCATCGCGACGGTGCGCATCGCAACCATGCCCGGCACGTCGGCGACGCCGACAACCCGGAAACCGGCTTGCTGGAACAGGCCGACCGCATCGGCGTAGGCGGCGTCGCCACACTGGAGCGCGCGCGTCAGCGCGACCAGCCCGGCCTGCGCGTAGTCGCGCGCGAGATCGACGAGCACGAGATCGGCCACGCCGGTTTGCGCGGCGCGCACCGTCGCGGTGCGGCCGTCGGTCAGCGCGATCGACGCGCGGCCGGCCACGGCGAGCAGTTCGTCCGCATGCGCGCCGTCGCGCCGCGCACCCGCGATGCGTTCGGCGAAGCGTGCATGCAGCGCGGCGGCCGGGCCGTCCTGCGCGAACAGCACGACGTCGGCCGGCGCGTCGCGTGGCGCTTCGAGTTCCGGCGCGGGCGGCGTCGCGCCGTCCGCATACGAATAGAAGCCGCGCCCCGACTTGCGCCCGAGGAAGCCCGCGTTCACGAGTTCCTGCTGGATCAGCGACGGCGTGTAGCGCGGATCGTTGAAGTACGCGCGGAACACCGACTCGGTCACCGCGAAATTCACGTCGTGGCCGATCAGGTCCATCAACTCGAACGGCCCCATGCGGAAGCCGCCGGCTTCGCGCATCACCGCGTCGATCGAGGCCGGCGTGCCGCCCTGCTCGTTCAGCACGCGCAGCGCCTCCGCGTAATACGGCCGCGCGACGCGGTTCACGATGAAGCCCGGTGTCGATTTCGCCATCACGGGCTGCTTGCCCCACGCGGCGGCGGTCGCATGGAGCGCCTGCGCGACTTCCGGCGCGGTCGCGAGCCCGCAGACCACCTCGACGAGCGCCATCAGCGGCGCCGGATTGAAGAAATGCAGGCCGGCCACGCGCTGCGGCGCGCGCAGCCCGGCCGCAATCGACGTGATCGAGATCGACGACGTGTTGGTCGCCAGCACACAGGTATCGTCGACATGGCGCTCGAGCGTCGCGAAGATCTCGCGCTTCACGTCGAGACGCTCGGCCGCCGCCTCGACGATCAGCGCGGCGCCGGCGAACTCGGCCAGCGCGCGCACCGCGCGAATCCGGTTGCCGGCCGCGTCGGCCTGCGCCCGCTCCATCCGCCCCTTCTCCGCGAGCCGCGCGAACTGCGCGCGGATGCCGGCGAGCGCCTTGTCGCATGCCGTGTCGTTCAGGTCGTACAGCAGCACGGTATGACCGGCGGCCGCCGCGACCTGCGCGATGCCCGCGCCCATCGCGCCCGCGCCGATCACGCCGACGACTGCCGACGGCGCCAGCGCGCCCGAATTCACCGAATGTGCAGAAGAACCAGCCATCGCTTGCGATCCGTCAATGAAGTGGAAGTGCGAGCGATTATAAACCGACCGGTCGGTAGATTTATGTCAGGGCGAGCCCGAATTTGTCGTGCAATAGAGCGTTACGCAAACTGCAAAAACAAAAAAATCGAACGATCGGGGCACTTTTTGTAAACCGAAAGGTCAATGAAAGAATTGGAATATGAGATAGCGACCCCCGAACGCCTGATAAAATTCGACAAATCGCCGGATTCCAGGGGAAACCGCGTGTCACACCGCTGCCCATCGCCCGCCGCCCTTTCGGGGCCGGTTCCGCACCGCAGGGCCGCCTGCCGGCACGTCCACGCGCCCCGCCATCGGCACCCGGTCGCATCGAACCGTTTCATCCAGCGACGGGCTTCGGCCCGCCCGCGCCCCTCGCCGCCTCAGCGCGGCGAACCGGAGGCAGCACCGTTGCGCGCTGCCGCCCATCAGCATCATCGTCCTCGTTCGGCGGATTATCCGGCCGGGCTTCGTCAATCCGTGACGGCGCGTTGCGCGCCGCCACTCGCATAGGGAAACCGTCCATGCCGATCTCGTCCAACCAGCTCCCGCGCTGGACCCTCTGGGCCCCGCTTGCCGCGTGGCTGGTACTCGCGCTGTCGCGCGTCGTGCCGGCCGAAGGCCTCGTCATCGCAGTGTTGGCCGCCGCGCTCGCCGGCGCCGTGTTCGCCGCCGTCCACCATGCCGAAGTCGTCGCGCACCGCGTCGGCGAGCCGTTCGGCACGCTCGTGCTCGCGGTCGCCGTGACCGTCATCGAAGTCGCGCTGATCGTGTCGGTGATGCTCGGCGCCGGTCCCGAGAAATCGGGCCTCGCGCGCGACACCGTGTTCGCCGCCGTGATGATCATCTGCAACGGCATCGTCGGCCTCTGCCTGCTGGTCGGTGCGTGGAAGCACGGCGAGCAGGACTTCCAGGGGCGCGGGGCGAGCAAGGCGCTCGCGGTGCTCGCGTCGCTGTCGGTGTTGTCGCTCGTGATGCCGAACTACCTGAACGCCGCGCCCGGTCCGTTCTTTTCGAAATCGCAGCTGGCGTTCGCCGGCGTGTCGTCGCTCGTGCTGTACGGCGCATTCGTATTCGTGCAGACCGTGCGTCACCGCGACTACTTCCTCACCGCGCACGACAGTGCGAATGAATCGGTGCATGCCGCGCCGCCCACCGGCCGTACCGCGCTGATCAGCCTCGTGCTGCTGTTCGCGAGCCTCGTCGCGGTCGTGCTGCTCGCGAAGCTGCTGTCGCCGGCCGTCGAGCATGCGGTGATGAAGCTCGGCGCGCCCGAAGCGGCGGTCGGCATCGTGATCGCCGCGCTCGTGCTGCTGCCCGAAGGGCTCGCGGCCGTCACCGCCGCACGCGCGAACCGCCTGCAGACCAGCATGAACCTCGCGCTCGGTTCGGCGCTCGCGAGCATCGGGCTCACGATCCCGACCGTCGCGGCCGTGTTCATCTGGGTCGGCCAGCCGCTCACGCTCGGCATCGGCGCGATGGAAACCGTGCTGCTGGCGCTCACGCTGCTCGTCAGCACGCTGACGCTCAGCCAGGGGCGCACGACGGTGCTGCACGGCGTCGTGCACCTGTCGCTGTTCGCGGCGTATCTGTTCCTGTCGATCACTCACTGATGTCCGACAGCGCGCGGCCCGGGGGATCGTTTCCGCCGGGCCGCGCCGCGCTTCATTTCCTCTGCTTCATCCTCCCCGCTTCACGGCCCGGCTAGCGGCCCCGAATCACCAGATGCTGGCTGACCAGGATTCGCTTCAGGTTCGCCACCTCGTTGCGGCGTCAGACTCGTGCCTTTGGCTATACGCCACCACCATCCGCCCCTTCCGTCAGAAACCGCTCGACCATCGCGTTGAATACCGGCAGCGCCGGATTGTCGTTGTCCGCGCGCCAGGCGAGATACAGCTCGGCCGCCACGTCGACGCCCGCGAGCGGCCGGAACACCACGCCGTCGACATGCAGCTCGCGCGCCGACGCCGGCACGAGCGCGGCGCCCAGCCCCGCGCGCACCAGGCCGAGGATCGTATGCGTCTGCCCGACGTAATGCAGGTAGTTCGGCAAGCGGCCGGCGCCAGCGAACATCCCCGAGATCATGTCGTGGAAGTACTTCCCCTCGTTCGGCGAATACGCGATGAACGGCTGCCGGTCGAGCTCGTCCGGGCCGATCCGTTCGTACGCGGCGAGCGCTGAGCCCTGCGCGACCGCGACGAGCATCGGCTCACGCTGCACGAGCCGGTATTCGAGCGGATGGCGCGCGGCGCGCTGGCGCACGAAGCCCGCATCGAGCATGCGCGACGCAAGCGCGTCGATCTGCACGGTCGACACCATTTCGCGCAATTCGACATCGACGTCCGGCAGCGCATGCGCCGCATGCGCGAGCAGCACCGGAATCATCCGGTACGCGCTGACCGCCGTGAAGCCGAGCGTGATGCGACCGGCCCCGCCGTGCGCGACGCGCTGCGCGGCCTGTTCGGCCCGCGCGGAAAACTCGAGGATGTGTCGCGCATCGCGCAGAAAGCGCTCGCCGGCCGCGGTCAGCCTGACCTGCCGGCTGCTGCGCTCGAGCAGCGCGATGCCGAGCGCGTGCTCGAGCAACTGGATCTGCCGGCTGAGCGGCGGCTGCGTCATGAACAGCCGCTTGGCCGCGCGCCCGAAATGCAGTTCCTCGGCGACGGCAACGAAGCAGCGAAGCTGGTTCAGTTCAATCATTCAAATCTTGAATCCATCGATCGTCTTTTGATGTTAGACCGATATCGATACGATTCCCATACTCGGTTGCCCCGGATCGAACGCCGTCGGGATCGCGCTGATGACGATCGTGTTCTTTGGCCTTCGCATCACGCCGGCCGCGTGACGCGCGGCGCCGCGCCGCCCGGCAAGCGAACCGACGTCCGCGGCGTCACGCGCGCTGGCGCTTGCCCGTCGTGTGCTCGACCGTGAGCCGGTCGAGTTCGCGCAAGTCGTTCTCAAGCGCCGGCGTGAGCGTCGTGCGCAGATGGTCGAGGAAGGTGCGGATCTTCGCGTCGAGATAGCGGCGCGTCGCATAGACGGCGTACACGCTGACCGTCTGCAGCCGGTAGTCGGGCAGCACGCGGATCAGCCGCCCTTCGCGAAGATCGTCCAGCACCGTGTACAGCGCGACGCACGCGATGCCGCGCCCCGCCCGCACCGCGACGCACAGCGCATCCGGCACGTTGACCTGGAACGGCGCCGGCTGCAGTTCGTAGACGGTCTCCTCGTCGTCGCCGCGCTCGAGCCGCCACTCGCTGGCCGGCGACGCGGGCGTATCAAGGCGCAGGCATACGTGGTTCGGCAGGTCGTCCGGCGTCGTCGGCGTGCCGTGCCGCGCGAGGTAGTCGCGCGATGCGACCAAAACGCTGCAGCTCGTGCCACAGGTCTGCGCGACGTAGCCGGAGTCGGGCAACTGCGACGCGGTCACGATCGACACGTCGTAGCCCTCCTCGACGAGGTTCGGCATCCGCTGCGCGAGCGTCAGCTCGACCGACACGTCCGGGTTGTCTTCCTGATACCGCACGATCGACGACACGACATGACTCTGCCCGAGCCCCGTCATCGCATGGATGCGCATCTTGCCGCTCGGCCGCAGCAGCGCGTTGCGCGCTTCGGCGTTCGCGTAGTCGATTTCGGCGAGGATCGATTTCGCCCGCTCGAAATAGCGCTCGCCGCTTTCGGTGAGACCGAGATGGCGCGTCGTGCGATGCAGCAGGCGCGTCTGTACGTGGGCTTCGAGATTCGAAACCGCGCGCGACACCTGCGCGGTGGTCGCGTCGATTTCTTTCGCGACCGCGGTGAAACTGCCGGCTTCGACAACGCGCACGAACAGGCGCATGTTTTCGAGCATGTCCATTGAATTGGCTTGGGGAGGGTCGGTGGGGAAACGTCGGCGGCGCTCGCGTCAGAGGGGAATCGACGCGTGCGCGCCAACGCAGCGCAAGCGATCGCCATGCCGGGGAATGGGCGGGAGAGCGGGCATCGCGTGCGTGGCTGTGGCATATCGGGGAATTCGGTGGCCGGAATTGTACGCCGCCGCACGCAAAATTGCGCGATCGCGCGGCCGCCACGCTTTCATCCGATGAAAGGTTCTTGCAAGCCCTGCGCGTCGCACACAGGCAACGCGTTGATGCGGCGCGACAATTTGTATCACAACGCGATATAATCCCGCTTTTCTTGCGCCGGATCATCCGCGCCGTCCTTTTTACCGCTTACCGTCCATGTCGTCAGGCTCCTCCCCGTCGCGCCGCACGTTCCGCCAATGGCTGCACAGCTTCATTCCCCATCCGATGACGCTCGGCTGGCGCGAACGCATGCGCTCGTGCGCGGGCGCGCTCGTCGGTATCGCGACGGTCGGCGTCACGATGCGGGTGCTGCCCGGCGTGCCGGGCCTGGTGCCGCTGCTCGTCGCGCCGATGGGCGCGTCGGCCGTGCTGCTGTTCGCGGTGCCTGCAAGCCCGCTCGCGCAGCCGTGGTCGATCATCGGCGGCAATCTGGTGGCGGCGAGCGTCGGCGTCGCGTGCGCGCAATGGATCGCCGATCCGATCACGGCCGCCGCGGTCGCGGTTGCCCTCGCGATCGGCGGCATGTTCGCGCTGCGCTGCGTGCACCCGCCGTCGGGCGCGGTCGCGCTGACGGCCGTGCTCGGCGGCCCGGCGATCCACGCGCTCGGCTTCGGCTTCGTGGTCGAGCCGATCGCGTTGCAGTCGGGCATCCTGCTGTCGGCCGCGCTCGTGTATCACGCGCTGACGGGCCATCGCTATCCGCACGGCGGCGTGCGTCCCGACGCGAAACCGCAAGCCGGCAGCGCCGCGCCTGCGCGTGGCGGCTTCACGCGCGCCGATCTCGACGCGGTGCTCAAGCGCCGCAGCGAATGGCTCGACGTCGATCCGGACGACCTCGAAATGCTGCTGCGCGAAACCGAGATGCAGGCGTATACGCGCACGTTCGGCCAACTCACGTGCGCCGACCTGATGACGAAGAATGCGATCGAAGTCGCGCCGTCCACGTCGGTGACGGCCGCGCTCACGCTGCTCGAGCGCCATCGCGTGAAGGCGCTGCCCGTGGTCGACGGCGACGCTCGCCTGATCGGCATCGTCACGCGCGCCGACCTCACGCGCCAGGCGCGCCGCCCGACGCCGCTGTGGCAACGGCTGTCCGCGCGGTTGCCGCAGTCGTTCGGCGGCCAGCCGCCGAGCGTCGCCACCGTGATGACCCGCGACGTCGCGTCCGTGCCGCAAACCATGCCGCTTACCGCGCTGGTGCCGCTGTTTACGCACTCGGGCCACCACCACATCCCGGTCGTCGACGCGTCGCGCCGGCTCGTCGGGATCATTACGCAGACCGATCTTGTCACCGGCCTGTACCGGCAAACGCAGATGCTGGAAGCCGCGTAACCGGAACGAACGGCACCGACGCACGACGCAATGCTGCTCATTCCGCCATAAATCGGCCACTTATATCACGTTGTGATATATTCAACGCTACCGAAACCGCTTGTCCAATCGACTGCAATGACCGATAACCGACGCTCGCTGACCAAAAGCGATTTCCAGCAACTGTCCGAGTTCCGCTATCAGATGCGCCGCTTCGAGCGCTTCTCCGAACGCGCCGCGCAAAGTGAAGGCGTAACGCCGCTGCAATACCTGCTGCTGCTGCACATCAAAGGCTACCCGCACCGTGAATGGGCAACCATCGGGGAAATCGCCGAACGCCTGCAGGCGCAGCATCACGGCGTCGTCGCGCTGGTGACGCGCTGCGAGGCGCTCGGGCTCGTGAAGCGCAAGACGAGCGAAGCGGACCGCCGGCAGGTCGAGGTACACCTCGAAGAGGCCGGCGAAACGCTGCTCGCGCGCCTCGCGGCCATGCATCGCGCCGAGCTGAAATCGCTCAAGGGCGCGTTCCAGGTTCCGCAGATCGATTACTGACCCACGCTTTACCGACCTTTCCTCACGCCGATGAACGCACCACACAAACGCGATTTCTCGACCAACGAACGCCTGCCCAGGATCGCGTTGCTCGCCGCCGGCATCGGCCTGCTCAGCACGCTGGCGGCATTCGTGCTGTTGAGCCTGATTCACCTGTTCACGAACCTGTTCTTCTTCCAGCAGTTTTCGTTCGCCGACCGCTCGCCCGCGAACCATACGCTCGGTGCATGGGTGATCGTCGTGCCGGTGATCGGCGGATTGATCGTCGGGCTGATGGCGCGCTTCGGTTCGGAGAAGATCCGCGGCCACGGCATTCCCGAGGCGATCGAGGCGATCCTGTTCGGCAAGAGCCGCATGTCGCCGAAGGTCGCGATCCTCAAGCCGCTGTCGTCGGGCGTCGTGATCGGCAGCGGCGGCCCGTTCGGCGCCGAAGGCCCGATCATCATGACGGGCGGCGCGCTCGGCTCGCTGATCGCGCAATGCGTGCACGTGACCGCCGCCGAGCGCAAGACGCTGCTCGTCGCGGGCGCAGCCGCCGGCATGACCGCCGTGTTCGGCACGCCGGTCGCCGCCGTGTTGCTCGCGGTCGAGCTGCTGCTGTTCGAATGGCGTCCGCGCAGTTTCCTGCCGGTCGCGCTCGCCTGTGCGGTCGCCGGTTTCGCACGCGCGGTGTTCTTCGGCGTCGAGCCGCTGTTTCCGCTGACCACCGCGTCGCCGACGCCCGTCGCGCTACTGTCGTGCATCGTCGCGGGCCTGCTGTCGGGCATGCTCGCGTGCGGGCTGTCGGCGGCGCTGTACCGCGTCGAGGACACCTTCGCGAAGCTGCCGGTCCACTGGATGTGGTGGCCGGCGCTCGGCGCGGTCGTGATCGGCATCGGCGGCTGGCTCGAGCCGCGCGCGCTCGGCGTCGGCTATGACGTGATCGGCGACCTGCTGCATCAGCACATCGCGCTGAAGATCGCGCTGGCGCTATTGATCGTGAAAGCCGTGATGTGGGTGATCGCGCTCGGCTCCGGCACGTCCGGCGGTGTGCTCGCCCCGCTGTTGATGCTCGGCGCGGGCCTCGGCACCGTGCTGTCGCCGGTGCTGCCCGGCGGCGATCCGGCGCTGTGGCCGCTCGTCTGCATGGCCGCCACACTCGGCGCCACGCTCGGTGCACCGCTCACCGCGATCGTGTTCGCGTTCGGCCTCACGCACGATGCAAACGCGCTGCTGCCGCTGCTCGCGGCGACGCTCGTCGCGCACGGCTTCGCGACCATCGTGATGAAGCGCTCGATCATGACGGAAAAGATCGCGCGCCGCGGTTATCACATCTATCGCGAATACGGCGTCGATCCGCTCGAACGTCACGACGTGGCTGAAGTGATGACGCCCGCCGACGCGCTCGTCGCGATCGACGGCGCCACGCCGCTCGACGCCGTCGAGTCGCAATACTTCGGCGCGAAGCAGATGCACCGTGCGTACCCGGTCGTGCAGAACGGCCGCCTGCTCGGCCTCGTCGATCGCGCGACGCTCGACGCGCACCGCGCGCAAGCCGGGCCCGACGCACCGCTCGCGAGCGCGTTCGCCGATCGCCCACCGGCCGTCGCGCAGGCACACGAGACCTGCCGCGTGGTCGCATCGCGACTCGCGATGCTCGGCCTCGAACGCCTGCCGGTCGTCGACGATCCGCAATCGCTGCGCCTCACCGGCATCGTGTCGCGCAGCGACCTGATCAAGCCCGCGCTCCAGCACTTCGACGACGAACAGAAGCGCGAGCGCTTCCGTCCGGTCGTGCCGGTCAACCTGCGCGATATCGGCGCCCGCAAGGCCGGCTGATTTTTGCAACGGTGCACGGCGCGCCGGCCGCGCACCGCTCTATTCGTCGTCTCCCGCGGTCCGAAACGGCGCGTTTGGCGTTTAAACTTCGTTGACAGTTCATCGGACGGAAGTTTGTCATCATGGTGCTCATGCGACGGGGCCACCATTCAGCCATTCCAATTCGTCATCCAATAAAGAAGCGTCGCGGCGCGACATGCAGACACATGCAGCACGCCGCGGCCGTCAATCCGCCACACCACAGGGCAGCGAGCCGACCTCACGAAGCATGACGTCGTTGCCGCGTCCCCGCCTCCATGCGGGCCGCACGCGACGTATGCCGCAGCGCCGCAGAACACACAGCATCCGGATCGCCGTTTGGCAAGCGCGTTAACAACTTGTTGCGGAATCGCCGGAACCGCATGTGTCGAATGCAATCTCACAGAAACGCAGTTCTGCTGCGCATCCCACTCAATCAATCACGACTCGAGGGAGATAAAACGTGAACATGAAATACTTACCGCTCATCGCATTGACCGTGGCAATTTCTGCTCATGCTGCCGATCCGGCCATGCAGAATGTGGGACAAAGCCAGAAATCCGCTCCGGACGTCTCGGCATGCATCGCCAAGACTTGGGCTGACAAGTCGCAGCAACAGGTCGTCTCGCAGAACGTGCTCGCCAACGGTCTCGCGACCGATGTCTACGTACCGGGCCAGCAACCGCCGAACGGCGCGGCCGCGATGGTTCGCCCGTCGGGGCAGCCGGGCGCGAAGACCTGGGTCGGCGTGCGCGGCGACGCCGCTTCCGCCGGCGACATCAGCGCCTGCCTGTAAGCCCCGCACCGCGCGGCATTGCGCCGTCCGCATGCGACGAGCCCCGCTTCGGCGGGGCTTTTGTTTTGGCGCGTCGGCCGCGCGCATGCGCGGCGGCCGAAGCCTGGACGCTTACAGGTAGCTGCAGACGTAGTCGAGTGTCTCGAGCACTTCGATGTCGAAGCGGCTCTTGCCCGGCACCGAGAACGATTCGCCGGCGCCATAGGTTTGCCATTCACTGCTGCCGTCGAGCTTCACGCGACACTTGCCTGCCTGCACTTCCATCAATTCGGCCGCGTCCGTGCCGAAGTTGAGCGCGCACGGCAGGATCACGCCGAGCGTCTTGCGCGTGCCGTCCGGGAAGAGCACGGTATGCGACACGCACTTGCCGTCGAAGTAGACGTTCGCGCGCTTGACGACCGATACGTTGTCGAATTGGGTTGCACTGGTCATGTGATGCCTCTGATTGCTGGATGCCGGATGGCGTGTTGTCGGAAGCCGGCCGTGGCGGCAGGCCGGCCGCTATGATACCGGCTCGCGGCGAGCGAGCCGCAAGCCGGCCATGCCGGGAATGCCCGGCAGATAGTCAGGATCACTACTTGATGCGACGCACGCCCTCGCCTGCACTGCTCATCCGAGCCCTTTGCGTCGCGCGGAATCGCGCAGGCAGTCGAGCAGCATCGCCGCGGCCGGCGTGAGCGGGCTGTCGCGGCGCGTGACGACCTGCACGGACACACCCGGCAGCCGCTCGCGGATCGGCAGCACCGCGAGCTGGTCGCGCGCCCACTCGCCGTGCAGCAGTTGCTCGGGCATCGACGCGATCAGGTCGCAGCGCGTCATCAGGCTGTGCGCGAGCCCGAAGCTCGGGCATTCGACGACCCGCTGCGGCACCGGCAGCCCATACGCGACGAACGAGTTGAACAGCACCTGGGTCGAGCTTTCGGGCGACGGATTCATCAGCCAGTCGGCGTCGACGAGATCGGCGAGCGACGTGGCCGACGCAAGCGGATGGCCCTTGCGCGCGACGATCAGCGATCGGCTCGCATAGAGTTCCGCGTGATCGAACTCGGCAGCGAGCAATTCGGGCACGACGACGGCCACCGCGAAATCGAGCGAGCCGTCGTGCAGCCGCGGCAGCGCGACGCCCGGAAACCCTTCGATGAGATTGACGCGCGCGACCGGAAAGCGCCGCCGGAACGCGCGAAACGCATCGGGCAGGATCGTCACCGCCGCCGCCGGCGTGATCGCCGCCGCGACCGAGCCGGTCATCGCGCCCTGCGCCTGCTCGATGTCGTCGCGCGCGCGCTGCATTTCCGCGACGATCAACCGCGCGCGCACCTGCAATTGCTGGCCGAACGCGGTGAGCTGCACGCCCCGCGCGGTGCGCACCACGAGCGATACGCCGAGCGCGATCTCCAGCTCCTTGACCGCCTTCGTCAGTGCCGCCGGCGACACGTTCAGGCGCCGCGCGGCCGCGCGGATGCTCCCTTCTTCCGCGACGGTGACGAACGCTTTCAGCTGATGGTATTTCATGGGGGCAATGCGTGATCCGTGGAAACCCTGTGCGCCGTGACGCTTGCCGGCCGAGGGTATTCCCGAGCGGCAACCAGTGGTGTGCACCAAAGCAATTTAGCAGCTTCTGGTACGCAAAAGAAGTTTATATGCTTGCTCGTCATATGCGCGTCAAACGCCCACCGGCCCCACAGGAGACACCATGCTGCAAGCCGTGAACCCCGTCATCCCCGGCATCGCCGCGATCGCGCCCGACCTGATCGACGTGCGCCGCCGCATCCACGCACACCCGGAACTCGCGTTCGAGGAAACGCTAACGAGCGATCTCGTCGCCGAGCTGCTCACCGGCTGGGGCTACGAAGTGCATCGCGGCATCGGCAAGACCGGCGTCGTCGGCGTGCTGCGCGAAGGCCAAGGCACGCGCACCGTCGGGCTGCGCGCCGACATGGATGCGTTGCCGATCGCCGAAGCCACCGGCCTGCCGTACACGAGCCGCCATGCGAACAAGATGCACGCGTGCGGCCACGACGGCCACACCGCGATGCTGCTGTGCGCGGCGCGTCACCTCGCAGCCACGCGCCAGTTCTCCGGCACGCTGAACCTGATCTTCCAGCCGGCCGAGGAAAATTTCGGCGGCGCGAAATCGATGATGGACGACGGCCTGTTCGACCGCTTCCCGTGCGACGCGATCTTCGCGATCCACAACATGCCGGGCCGCGCCGCCGGCGACATGGCGTTCCGCACCGGCGCCGCGATGGCGTCGGCCGACCGCGTGACGATCACGCTGCGCGGCGTCGGCGGTCACGGCGCGATGCCGCATTTCGCGCGCGACCCGATGTCGGCCGCGGGCAGCATCATGGTCGCGCTGCAGACCATCGTCGCGCGTGAGGTCGATGCGCAGCATGCGGCCGTCATCACGGTCGGCAGCGTGCAGGCCGGCGAGACCTTCAACATCATTCCGGAAACCGTCGTGATGAAGCTGTCGGTGCGCGCGCTGGACGCCGACGTGCGCGCGCTGCTCGCACGCCGCATCGAAGCGCTCGTGAAGGGCCAGGCGGAAAGCTTCGGCGTCGCGGCGGAAGTGGATTACGACTACGGCTATCCGGTGCTCGTCAACCATCCGGAACCGACCGCGTTCGCCGCCGACATCGCGCGCCAGATGCTCGGCGCCGAGCGCGTCGAAACCGACGCCGCGCCGCTGATGGGCAGCGAGGACTTCGCGTTCATGCTCGAGGCACGCCCCGGCTGCTATGCGTTCATCGGCAACGGGATCGGCAGCAAGGGTGGCTGCATGGTGCACAACCCTGGCTACGACTTCAACGACGACATCCTCGCGATTGGCGCGAGTTACTGGGTTCGCGTCGCCGAAGCCTGGCTCGCGGCCTGACGGCCCTTCATCACGCAGTCCCGCGCCTTAGCAGGGGAACCCCATGGAAACGTCCGCCCTTTCGTTCGCCGGCACGCCGGTCGATGCCCGCGCCGCCGCGAAGAAGCGCCGCCTGATCGCGGCCGCCGCGGTCGGTAACGCGCTCGAGTTCTACGACTTCACCGTCTACAGCTTCTTCGCGATCCTGATCGGCAAGCTGTTCTTTCCGGTGCACTCGTCGTTCGGGCAGTTGATGCTCGCGGTCGCGAGCTTCGGCGTCGGCTTCGTCACGCGTCCGCTCGGCGGGCTCGTGATCGGCATGTACGCCGACCGCGCCGGCCGCAAGAAGGCGATGATCCTCACGCTGCTGCTGATGGCGCTCGGCACCGCGACGATCGCGGTCGCGCCGACCTTCGCGCAGATCGGCCTCGTCGCGCCGCTGCTGCTCGTGCTCGCGCGGCTGCTGCAGGGGTTCGCGTCGGGCGGCGAAGTCGGCGCGTCGACGACACTGCTGCTCGAACAGGCGCCGCAGCACCGCCGCGGCTTCTACGCGTCGTTTCAGTTCTCGAGCCAGGGGCTCGCCGCGCTCGCGGGGGCGCTGACCGGCGTCGCGCTAACGTCGACGCTCAATGCCGCGCAACTCGAAAGCTGGGGCTGGCGCGTGCCGTTCATCATCGGCACGCTGTTCGTGCCGCTCGGCTACTGGCTGCGCCGCACCGTCGAGGAAGTGCCGCCTGCCGCGCCCGCTGCCGCCGCCACGCACGACGAGCCGGTCGCGTCGCTGCCGCTCGCCGCCGTGCTGCGCCATCACGGCAAGGCCGTGTTCGCGGGCCTCGGCGTGACGATCGGCGGCACGTCGATCCACTACATCATCGTGTTCTACATGGCGATCTACGGCGTGCAGGTGCTGCACCTGCCGACCTGGCTGTCGATGACGGCCGGCTGCGTCGCCGGCGCGATCCTGATGCTCGTGACGCCGATCGGCGGCCACCTCTCCGACGTCTACGGACGCAACCGGATCGTCTGGTGGACGCGCATCGCGCTGATGGCCGCGATCTATCCGGCGTTCATCGCGCTGAACCGCTGGCCGGGCGCCGCGTCCCTGCTGTCGATCATCGCGGCGCTGTCGATCGTGCACGCGATCAACATCGGCGCGACGGGTGCGATGCTCGGCGAGTTGTTCCCGCGGGCGGTGCGTGCCACCGGCGGTGCGCTGGTGTATAGCGTGGGCGTCGCGATCTTCGGCGGCTTCGCGCAGTTCTTCGTGACTTGGCTGATCGCGGCGACCGGGAATCCGAATGCGCCTGCGTGGTATGCGATCGGGTGTGGCGCGTTTACGCTGCTCGCGATTCGGTGCATGGATGAGAAGGCGGGGAAGGCGCTTGATTGAGGGCGGCGGCCGAGGCGCGGCACGCGATTGATGCGGCGCGTCCGCATCGCGCATGTGGCGCCATACGTCGCGGCCCCGTCAATCAGATTTCCTTTTGGGATATTCGGCCCGGAATGCATAACTACAGTGCGTCCGAGAAGCAATGGAAGTTTGCGTATCACGAGCCGGAATCGGAACGTCGGCTCTTAGCCGAATCCTCTCGGAGTTCACATTTCGAAACATCTCCACGTCGATATCGAAGAAGCGAAGATTGACTAAAAATCCATAAATATGGATCACTTACTATCAATCAATTTTTTTACAACCCTGGCCCGAAATACCCGCGAAAGCATGCACCTTTTCGCGTATTCATGGTCTGGTAGCGTCGAATTCCAGGTAAGTGCGTGCGAAAAAACATGCGCTTTCATGCGCGAAAAATGCACCTGTATGCAGCCTTATCAACCGCCATATTCCGGACTCGGCCGACCAGGCTACGGGTATCTCTGAGGACGAAGAGTCGGCTACGATGACCGCTGGACAATACGACGCACGTCGTAAACCGCAGAGGCCTTACGACGTTGGATATGCACGACAAGCTGCGCGGCTACTATGAACAGGAACTGGCAAAGCTGGAGAATCAGTTCGCTTCCTTCTCCAACGAGTATCCACGAATTGCCGCTCGCCTAGGCTTTACAGGCGGTCAAACGAACGATCCGCATGTCCAGCGCATGATGCAAGCGTTCTCGTTGATGGCGGCCGAAATCCGGGTCAATTTGGACAACGGCGCTCCGACGTTCTCTGAAGCGCTACTTCGTGTGCTGCATCCGCACTATCTGCGGCCGTTTCCGGCATGTTCCATTGCGCGCCTCGATCCCACGAAGGATTTGCCGGACAAGCCCGTTATTTTGCCCCGTGGGATGGGCCTCACGTCGCGCGGCGGGCAGGTCCGATTTCGGACAGCCTACAACGTCACGTTTGCACCAATCCGCATCGTGAGCGCCCAATTCTCGCCCACCGCAGTCGCGCCCGCACACGCCGCATTGCCGCCGGACACCACAAGCGTCATTTCCATCACGATTGAGTCCACAGCCACCGCACCACTTCAAGCGGTTTCGCCCGAAGTGCTTCGCATCCACCTCGCTGGAGAACGTCAGACGGTCGCGGCACTGCTCGATACTGTTCTACTGCGCGTTCCGGGCGCATTTGTTGAAGAAAACGGCAGTGGGCGCTGGACGCCACTTGCAGGAATTCCTGTTACACCAGTCGGGTTCGGCCCTGACGATACGCTGCTGCCGCCATCCCGAACCTCGCCGATGATTCAACCGCTGCTCGAATATGTCGCGTTTCCCGACAAGTTCGATTTCCTCGATATCCACTTGCGCCGATGCCTACAGCCGTCCCAAATGAACGGCGCGCGACGAATCACGCTGCACCTGGTTGTCGGTAGCGTGCACGCAGATTCACGCACCGCACGGGCGCTAGCGCCGCTGTCGGCCGGCAACCTCGTACCGTTCTGTACGCCTATCGTGAATCTGTTCGCGCATACGGGCGTCAGATCGTTACGCGGCGAAGTCGTCGCGAACTATCCGCTCGTACCGAAACCCGGCCGACCTGACATGCGCGGCATCTACTCGATTGACGCGGTACGCGATCCGTCAGGCGGGACCGTCATTCCGCCATTGAACGCGTGGAGCGCGGGGACTGGCGAGCGGTTCTGGCTCGCGCGTCATGATCCCTACGCGGAAGCCCATCGCCCCGGACGAGAAACATCACTCGTGCTGCTGCGCGCGGATGGGACGGCTGCGGCAGCGATGCCGCTGCAATTGAGCGTCGATCTGACGTGCACAAACCGCGACTGGCCATCGCGAATGCGAATTGGCTCACTCAACGGCGATCTAAAAAACGAAAGCGTCCAAGTGCCGTGCATTATCACGATGTTGAAGCAGCCGACGCCGACCTATCACGCGTCTCGTGAAGCGGACGCACAGTGGCGCGTAATCGCGTTGACGACGGCCAATCTGACGCAGTTGACGCGCGAGGGATGGACGGACTTCTTGAAGCTCATGCGTCAACTTGCACCGAACGACCGGTGCGCTAAACACATTGCAGCAATTTCGTTCGTGAAGCGAAACATTGTCGAACGGTTGCTGGTAATCAAGCCGCACGCGAAACTTGTGAGAGGCTTCGAAATCGTGATGGCGGCGGACGAGAACGCGTTCACCGAAAACAGCATGGGCGCGCTGATCCTTCTGCTCGACCTATACCTATCGCGCTACGCGCCGGCCAACAGCTTTACGCAACTCGTCGTGCTGTCGAAGAACGACGGCTCCGTGATCGTACGCTGTCCGATGCGGTCAGGCCTTGTGCCGCTGCTGTAGCGTTACACGAGGCTCGAAATCAGGTGACAGCCGCACGTCGCTCGATGGCCATGTCGCGCAATCGGAATACCATTGTCCCTCATCGCTTCATCACCTTCCTCGATGATGTTCGGTGACACGTCGGGATGCTGCGGGCACGATACACAGTCGCCTTTGCGAGCGACATAGCGGCCATCGAATTTCATGGCCGATGATCCAGTTTCAACTTTGCCGCCGTGGTCGGTATCGTCGCCGACTCTAATAAAATTGATTGACATTTCTACATTTAGATAAAATTAAATTGCCAACACTTCAATTAAATTCCTTAATTACGGCACAACATCAAGCGATTCGCACGCTAACCACATGTCTAGCGGCACCTTCCCAGACGAGTACTTTACTCGACACCACCCTGCAGATACATCCTCAACGACAGCTCGATCCCCCTTTATCAGATATTTATTTGTCTTATTTTTTATACTCGAATCATCGTAAAGATAGCTTTTCTTATTAAGAACTACCGGTATTTTATTTTCACCACCCATCAACGGCGCAAAGGGAGAAGCAATTCCACGCAAAACTTCAGCCTTCGATTGATATGGGAATTTATAAATTATTTTCCGCCCATCCGATAGCCAGCTATAATCCGCCCCAAACCATTCGGATGCCCGCTCGTCACGACGGAGATTTTTATCAATCAAATCAAAAACAGAAACCGAATAAAATTTTCCAGATGAATTTGGCTCCACGAGCGAACTTCTCACATCCATGGAGTGAATTACAAAAATACCTTCATTGCGATCTCGGCCAATGCTCGCCGAAAACACATCTACGATCTTTCCGGGCGTCGCATCATACAGAAGCCCTCGCCCCTCCGCCTTAACCGGGACACCTCCATTCGCGATGTAGTACAAAGAAATGGTATCGGCACCGATCGACTCCCTAGTCTTCGGATCTAGTACGGGCTCCTGGACAAAGCAAATCGTGCCACTCGTTATATTCAACGGCGGATAAATTTGTGGTCTACGGATATCGGCACATGTACTTCCCGCATATGCCGGACCACAAATAAGGATAGCTGCCAGAGCAACAATACTTTTAGTCATCGGTACACCCGGAAGAAAAATCTTGGTTGAATACGGAAGAAATTTCCCTATGAAACTGCTGCCGCTCGGAAAGAGCCATACATTTCGTATTTATCGGTTTAGTAACCTTCGCCACTCCTTCATCGCCTCTAGTAGCTGGATCATCCGCAATCGCGCCAATCCCTGTGCTACTCCAATACCATAGTCCGCTTTCGATGATAACGCGATTATTAGTTGAAACGAGTTCGGGCTGACTATCAACGGGATAACCAATCGCCTTTGCGCATCGCTGGTATGACTCATAAAACGTCAATTGTAGCAAACCACGACCACGGAAATCCTTCCCCGGCTGCTCATCCGCCCCAAAGCAATGCTCTCCATAGGCTGCATCATTCGCAACCAAATGATCCTGAATCCATGCTATTTTTTCATCGGGGGTTGCAAATTTCATATTCTTTCGAGAAAAGCCTTTGTCAATCGCCGTCGGAGCCATCCTATATAGGCTCCTCCCGGTGTAGCTCGCGTAATTTAGAGACTCCCGAAATGAAGTGAAGCGAGTTGTCTCCACCTTGGCTTGAGCTAGTATATGCTTCACTTGACGACAGCTATTTACCCCGTAATTTGAGAACAAGTCAGTTGACGCGCCAATTAACTCATCAACAAAATCAGCCTTTGCGGCAGGGGCAATTTTCCCTAAAAATTCTTTGGTTAATGTAATGACTGCTCCGCATTTCTTGCATACAAGATTTTTCCCAGAGAAATTCCCAATCAACCCAATCGGATGGAAGTGCCACGGCGAAAGATCCGTGAGGAAACCATCAACCCCCTTGATTTGCTCCCACCACTGAAGCTTCGCGAGCCGATCAAGCTCCGTCTTCCACATCTCGGTCTGCTTCTGCATGAGCGGGCTGAGTTCTTCCCACTTGCCGAGGCCGCCGCCCCATTCGGTTTCGTTACGCACCACAAAATGCGACACCGCTTCGGCCATCCACGGCGTTTCCAGTGCGTGTTTCAGTTCCTGCGCCGACACCTTCCCGTCTTGGTTCGTGTCGATCGCCTTTTCGAGTTTCGTGATGAGTTCACCGGCGTTGACCTTCGCCGCCGCTCCCATAAACTCCGTGCCGTCCTCATCCGCCAGATATTGCTCGGTCGTATGTATATGGCGTTTGAACATGTCAGCAGGGCTGACGCTGCCGTTGTCAACCAATTCGAAACCCGGCCATTCCCAAGGACTCCGGAACTGTACATGCGGGTGGTCGGTTTCACACACCCAGCCTTGCCGTTCAGACCCATCCTTCGAACCGATCGTGATATTCCACCAATGATGGCCCTTATCATCGATTGCGATGTTATCCGCGCCAAGCTTGTCGAGTTCAGCGCGACGAAGCACACGCCGGAAGTCTGCGCCGGGCCCTGTGGCTTTGGAAACGGCCAGCGGAAAGTTCTGCCACCCCGACACATTCGCCGTGCTGATCGTATTCGCGAGACTGCTTTCTACCCACATCGGTTTCCCGACGTCCTTGAAGCTCTGCGTCGCCTTCTGCTTACCCTTCGCCGGCACATTCGTCACGCTCTTCGGCTGCACCTTTACCCAACGTGAGCCTTTCGCGTCGCGTATCGGCACGAGCTTCAATCCCGCCTGCATCAATTTCTGATCGGACGCAGGAATTTCGCTGACCAACTTGGCCCCCGGCTCGATTTCCAGAAGCGGTTTGTTTTTATCGTTCAGTTCTTTGGCACGCGCGCGGCTTTGATCAATGAAATCCTTGAAATCCGCGCCCGCGAACACTTCGAGATGCAACATCGGGTAGTTCGGCTTCGGCGGTATCGGGCTCGCCTTCCTGGGCCATTGATACTGGCCGACATGCGCGACGACTTCGCCTGCTTTGATGCGCTTCGGCTCCTTCAGGATAACGACTGTATCGAGCGGCTTCGGATCGACAACGGCATCCAGTTCTCCTTTGAACACGTAGCCCCAAGGCGCTTGGGGGGATACCGGCTTACCCACTTCGGCGGACAAAACCGTGCCCGATTTGATGCCCCTGATCTTGATCCAGTCCGTGTGCGCGGGATCGCCTTCACCGGCAATCACTTCGGCCCCTGTCGGCAATATCCCGAGAATCTTGCTCGTTCCACTTGGCAATTCCCGAATGCGCAACCCCGTCTGCGGAGCCGGTGGGGCGACATCTTGATCGCTATCGGTCGGTATCGGTTCGTTCTGGCTGGTGTTGTTGATCGGCAGATCGTCGGCCGAATCCGTACGCGTAGCGGGAGGCTGCGCGGGCGCCTTCCGCTTCGGCACCGATTGTTGGTCCTTCGCCTTGTCCCCGACTCGATAATAGCGATCGCCTTCCCAGTACGACATCGGCGTTGGAAACGCCGGATCCGGTTTCGGGTTCGCCTTGGCCTGCTCAATCGCCTTCTGATAGGTCGCCCAATCCATCGTGTGCATGTACAGGCTGAAAAACACGAGGGATTTGTCGTTCGCCGGTTTGGTGTTGGGCGGCGCGTTATCGGCTGGAGCGGGTGTAGGAGGTGCCGCGTTGGTCGATGCTGGCGTGGGAGCCGATGCGGGGGCTGAAGCCGGTTTCGCAGGTTCCTTCGGTGCCGGTCTCGGCGGCAATTTCAGCTCATGCCGAACCAGTACAAAGCCTGTCGAGTAGTGCGCCAGACCAAGGTTGTTCGGATACGTCGTTTCCTCGTATTTCGTGTTCAGCCTATACGCAACAATCTTGCCGTCCGCGATCGCGCGCACACCGCTGTCCTGCTTCAACATTTCCGCGCTGCCTTCGGCGAAGTGCACACCCCCATGCCACATTCCGCTGACGCCCATCGGATAAAAGCCGTTCTCACACTTCGCCAGCGCCCGGAAATACGTCATCGGGTCTGTCGCGTCGACCTTACCTACGGGCGTGAACGGATACGCCCAGCTCAGCGTGGTATCCGCAGGTTCCGTTGGTTTCGGGGCCGAGTGCGGCGCGGTCGCTGGATGGTGCTTCTTGTTAGGGGTTGTCTTGCTCATGATTCCCGACTCGGATTCGGTTTCAGGATTTTTTGTGATTAGACTGTACCGGTCTCGCGGTTCAACCGGAGAACACGGTGAAACGCCCGCCCTCGGTCGATACCGGCGACGAATGCAGCGGATTTTGCAGCGCACCGCTTGCGGCACCGGCTTTCTCCCAATCCGCGCACTTCTCCACAATCTGTCCCGTCGTCACGTTCTCGATCATGTCCGCCGTTAATATGATATACGAGCCACCCGCGCCAATCCACACTTCCTCGGCCGTCAGAATCAGCTTCGTGCGCGCCGTAATCTTCACATCCTGCGAGGCTGCCAAGCTCATCGAATCGTTCTGGGCCTGAAGGTCTATCGGGCCGCTCGCCGCGTAGATCTTGACGCCAAGCTTTTCCGCAAACAGGCTAATCTGTTCCAGTACGCTGGCGAGCAACGCTCGTCCGGCTGCGAGGTTGATGTTCTCCCCGGCGACCAGGTTGGTTTGCTTGTTTGCCGTGATATGCGCCGATCCTTGCGTCGATGCGGCGATGCCTTCCGGACTCGACAGCAGCATGATCGGTTTCGCGAAGCCGTTCGCATTACCCGTACCGCCGCCTGCCGTGCGACCGCCCTTAGATGTGCCGGCCACCGGGTGCTGCGTTGCGTCCGTGAAAGTTTTCAGTGCGTCGTGGCCGTCTTGCTGACTCTGCGCCCGATTCGTTTCACTCGCCTTCGACACCGTCTCCAGCACGGCTTCCGCACCGGCGAGCGGCTCGGTGGCGGCCGTCGTACGTTCAGCGGCTGGGCGGTGGCTGGCTGCGTCGATACATACAGCCCTTGCTCGGCGCGTACCGCACCATAGCCCAAAGACTTGAGGTCGAAACCCTGCCCGATGAATGCACCGCGCGTATTGCCCGAATGCTGGATCAGGTAGCCCAGATGCAGATGAGAGCTATAGCTCGTCGAGTACAAGTGCACGCGGTTCTGCCCGCTGGCGTCGTCCATCATGAGTTGGTTGTAGCCGTCGCCGCCGTATTCACGCGACCACAATCCGGACAGCAGGCCATGCGTGTGCCATACCGGCATCGTTGCGCCACCATGCATTCTCGAGATGATCACCGGCCGGTCGCAATCGCCATTGACGAACCCCATCAACACATGATCGTTTTTGCGCAGTGGAAACATGCCGCCGCGCTTGTGGCCCGCGTCGGGCATCGCCGCACGTATCCACGCCGACACGTTCTGGTCACCGTCATTGAGTCGATTGGACGTCAGTCGGACCTTCGCTCGCAGCATCGCATCCGTATAAATCTCTTCGGCCTCCGGCCCGCCGACGATGCCCGTCTGAAGCTGCATGATCGGTTTCTTGTGTTCGAACGGACTACGAAACGGCGTCTTGCGGCGCCGTTGCGCCTCGATCTCGACGTGGAAAAATCCGACGCCGCCATCACCATGACTCACGGACGAACCCGTCCCAGCTCGCGTGCACCTGCTCGATCTCAGCTGCGCAAACTCCGCGAAAACCGCGTCAGCTCATCCAGGCCCGGCAGGTTGTTTTGAATCAGCCAGTTCGCTCGCGATAATCGACAATTCACGCTCTTCCTCCGGCAGCGCATCAAGAACCGGATGCCCCGTCACCATCAACCAGTAGCGGGTAGGCCATACGCAACGCAATGCGCCCACACCGTAGAAGCGTTGCGCGCGTGAGCGCCATTCTTCGGTGACAACGTTTGCCTGAGCCTCGCCCATGTCGCGATCCGGCCCACGTCTGTGACCCGGTATATACGTACTCCTCACCTTGCCCCGGAACATCCTCCAGATCGGCCGCCGGCATACTGACCTGCTTCTAAAGGTCCGGACGCTTGTAGTCGGCCGTGCCGAGTGTCGAGCGTCGCCGCTAATTGTGCGTCCTGCTGTTCGCTCAACTGGGTGAGTCCATCGAAATCCTCGTTCTGCACCGAGCGGCTAAACAAAATGGTCTTGTACTTCAACTCGGGAACCGAGAAAAGATCGTCCATGATGACGACCTTGTGCGACTTGCCGTCCTTTGCGAAATCGAAGCGCGGAAACACGCCGACTTCCTCCAGACTCCGGTGCACGAAATTCCAGTCGGTTTCCCACTGCACGCGGTGCGAATACGAGCGCAACGCCTGACGCAGTTGCCAAGTAAAGTTACCAGCCGCCTGCGGATACTTTCCCAGCACATCGGACACGGTTTGTTGCGCAGGGGTCTCGATCCAGTCGCGCCGGTCACTGCCGAGGCGCAGCAGCGCGAGGAACGAATTGAAGCGGAGTTGATAGTACGTATTGGCTCCGTCCCCGCCCAAGCGACTGAAGGCAGTCACGTAACCGTGAATCGGCATTTCGCTGCCGTCCGTTTGACGAATCCACAGCGTCACGGATTGCCGGATCAGCGCCTTCGCCTGAATCGTTTCGAGGCGCGTCGACGTTGCGTCGATCGTGAATTCGAAGTCTCGCCCAAGGCATGCGCGCCCACGGACATAAAGCGGGACCAACCAGTCTTCGCCAAGCGGCGTATCGAGGCGGACAATCCGCCCGTGTTGCACGTATTGCGTGCGCAGTGCCTTGTTCAGGAGATCGGAAACCATCAGGCTACCCCGTACCGTGTAGTAACAAAAACGGCCGCCGGGCAGCACCGGGCGGCGGATTGGTATCTCATCGAAATAGGAAAAGGCCCAGAATTTTTCGGTCACTGCTGACCTTCGGCGTAGACACGATTCAAGCCGCACATCTGACCGAACCGGGATTCATCATATCAAATCGAATTCGGATATGGCTTACGTCATGCTTTCGAGAAAAACGATATCGTCAGGCGGCACGGGCACGCAGCCCGTGCGGTCACTGCATTCGGCCGCGGTAGCGACAGCGCCCGCCGTAGCCCGGGCCAGCCAGATAGCGATAAATCGAATAACCGTCGTTTACTTTGAAACTTTCAGTCCATAAACGTCAGAAACTGTGAAGCCATCGAGCACGGACTCCCCGCAACGCAATGCTCGTGCAAGCCATGCGCCCTCTGCAGGCTAATGGATAGCCGAGCAACGTGCAGTTGGCTACATGAGAAATGCCGCGGCCGATGCGATGGCCTCCGATTCCGCCGGCCGACATCGGCATGCTTGCCACAACGCTTTGCAAGCGCCGTAAATGCAAAAAGGCACGGGTTCGATCACCCGTGCCTTTTGCGTATCTGGCGTGCCCGCACTCAGAACGTATGCATCATCCCCACATACGCCCCCGTCTGCGACTCACCGGTCATCGGACTCGTCCCCGACGTCGCATCGCGCGGCGACGCAATCAGCGAGAAGTTCGAATTCCCGCCATTCCGCACATAAGCAACCGTCCCATACAGGAACGTCCGCTTCGACAAGTTGTATGTGGTACCCAGCACATACATGATCGCGTGGCCTGACGGATCGTGCGATGCATCGCCGCCGCCATCGCCCACCTTCACGTAATACCCGCCGCCCGTCACGGCCCATTGCGGAGTGGCCGTATAAGTCGCACCGAGCCAGTAATGATCGGCGCGATCGGCGACACCAGCCGGGCTGTCAGGCGCCTGGTAATGCGTATACGCGCCCTGGATCTTGAACTTCGACACCTTCACGTTCGCGCCGACGAAATACTCGCGCGACGCGGTGAAGATGTTGCTGAACTTGCCGTTGTTGTCGCGCAGCTCGTCATAGATGCCGCGCACGTCGAGCACCGGCGAGTGGTACGAGATCATGATCCCGTCCGAGCGGCCGAAATCGTCGGCCGCGCCGTAGTTGAAGCCGCGCGACTGGTTGCCGAACGCATACTGCGCCTGCACGTCGAAGCCCCCGATCACCGGGCTGTGATACTCAATGTTGTTGCTGCTCTGCTGCCAGTTGCGCCCGCGCACGAGCGACGCCGACGAAAACGCCTGCTGCACGAACGGATCGAATTCCCACACGCCGTCGCTGTCGATGAACAGGTTGCGGCCGGCCTGCAGCTGGCCCCACGTGTCGCTCTTCAGCCCGACATACGCGCGGCGCGACCACAGGCGTCCACCGCCCGTCGTGCCGTTCATCACCTGGAACGCGGTTTCCAGGTTGAAGACGGTCGACATCCCGCCGCCGAGATCCTCGAAACCCTTCAGGCCGAACATGCTGGTGCCCCAGTCGCCGCCTTCCGCGCTCCAGCGCGTCGAGCTGCCGTTCGGCGTCGCGATGTGGTTCAGGTATTCGACGCCGCCGTCGATACGGCCGTACAGCGTCACGCTGGTTTGTGCGAATGCGGCCGCCGGTGCGGCGGCCGCGATTAGCCATCCTAGATGTTTGAGTCGCAAAGTCATGCCCCCTCGCAGTCTGGACCGTCCGACACGCGCCCCATGCGCGCGCCGGCGATCCGTTCACCCGCGATCGATCGAAAAACGTCCGGGGCCCGCCGCGCACAGCGCAAGCAAGCCGCCGGAGATCGCGATGTTCTTGTAGAAATGAATCATGTTGTTCATCTGCTCGCCGCCCGTCATCGTCCAGTAGTGGTGGCCGATGAGCGCGGTGCCGATGGTATACAGCGCAAGCAGCAGCGCAAGCGGCCGCGTCTGGAAGCCGATGAGGAGCGCGATGCCGACGAACAGCTCCATCACGACGGCGATCGCCGCCGAGATGATCGGCGCGGGCGCGCCCTCGCTTCCCATGAACGCGATCGTACCGGAGAAGTCGACGATCTTCTTCCAGCCGAACATCACGAACAGGATCACGAGCAGGATTCGGGACAGCAGCAGCAGCACATCGCGCTGGGACGCGAGAAACGGTTGATTCGGTGTCATGGTGTGATCAACGAAAGCGATGCGCGAACCGCGCGCACCGGATTGCCAACGAACCAGGACAGGCGGCCGCCAGTGCCGCCCGCCCCGCTCTGCAACAACCGGCATCGGGGCCCGCCCGATGTGCTGTGCTCCTCCTCTTTCAGAGTTGCGCTGCTAGATACCACTTCCTACCGCTTCGTGTCCGGCCTCAACGCGCCTTCGCGACGTCCTGCTCGGTCACCTTCGCGGCGGGATTGCCGAACTGCCCGGTCAGGTAGTTCGCCAGCGCGGCGATCTGCGCATCCGACAGCTCGTGGCGGAACGCCGGCATCCCGACGTCCTCGCTGCCGGCCTTGCGCTGCACGCCGTTCAGGATCACCTGCACGAGGTTCGTCGGATTGGACGCGCCCACCGTCGAGTTGTGGAACAGCGACGGGTAATAGCCGTCCGGCGTGCCCTTGCCCTGCATCTGGTGACAGCTCGCGCAGTTGCCGAGATACAGCCGCGCCGGATCGATGCCCGACGATGCGAGCGGCACGCCACGCAGCTTCAGGCCGTCTTCCGCCGGCTTGCCCCACGACGAACGCGACTGCTTCGCGTCGCCGCTGGCCACTGCCGGCACCGTGCGGATGTAGGTTGCGATCGCGCCGATGTCGGCGTCGGTCATCTTCGAGAAGCTGTGCTCGACCGCCTCGGCCATCGGACCGGCCGCCTGCGCGACGCCCGGCACGCTGCCGGTACGCAGATACTGGACGAGCTGCTGCTGCGTCCAGCCGCCGATCCCCGCGTGCGGGTCCGACGTGATGTTGTAGCCATCCCAGCCGGCCAGCACCGAGCCCGACAGGAAGCTGCCGCCGGTCTCGTCGAGCGACTTCTCCTGCATCGCGATGCCGCGCGGCGTGTGGCACGTGCTGCAGTGCGCGAGGCCCTGCACCAGGTACGCACCGCGGTTCCACTCGGCACTCTGCGACGGCTTCGGCTGGTACGCGCCGTCCTTCAGGAACAGCCAGTTCCAGATCTTCAGCGGCCAGCGCATGCTCAGCAGCGGCGGAATCTCGTTCTTCGGCGGCGTCTGCTTGACCGGCTCGACACCATGCATGAAGTACGCGTACAACGCCTGCACGTCGTCGTCGTTGATCTTCGCGTACGACACGTACGGCATCGCCGGGTACAGGTTCGCGCCGTTCTTCGACACGCCGTGACGCACCGCGCGCTCGAAGTCGTCGAACGTCCAGGTGCCGATGCCGGTGTCAGGGTCCGGCGTGATGTTGCTCGTATAGATCTTGCCGAGCATCGGCACCGGCATCGGGAGGCCGCCGGCGAACGGCTTGCCGCCCTTCGCGGTGTGACAGGCCATGCAGTCGCCCGCGACCGCGAGATATTCGCCGCGCTTGATCTGCGCGGGATCGGCCGAATCGGCCGCGCGCACGAGCCCCGGCAACGCGAGGCTGCCGGCGAGGAGGAAGGTGAGAGTAGATTTCCGCACGGTCAGACTTCCTTCTTCAGCGTGTCCGACATCCGCAGCGCCAGCGCCGCGATCGTCAGCGTCACGTTCACCGTACCGACGGTCGGCATCGTCGAGCTGCTCGAGATGAACAGGTTCGGATGGTCGAACGTGCGGCAGTCCTTGTCGACGACCGAGTCGCGTGCATCCGCGCCCATGATCGTCGAGCCCGTGATGTGGTTGTTCGGCGCGAACTCGTCGTTGAACACGACATCGGTACCGCCCAGCACCTTCGCGGCGGTCGCGTAGACCTCGCGCGTATGCACGGCGCCGCGCTTCACGTAGTCGTCGATCGCATACGTGATTTCCGGGCGCGGAATGCCGATCGCGTCGGTGGCCGTCTTGCTCGGCACGATGCGGTTCTCGGGCTGCGGCAGGATTTCGTGGAAGCAGTCGAACTGCACGTAGCGCGCGGAACGATCGCGGATCTGCGCGTCGAGCTCGTCGGACTTCATCAGCTTGCCGGCCTTGAAGATCTTCTGCGTCTCCTGGTTGATGCGCGACATGTTCGACAGGTGGATTTTCTTCGCGGCTTCGGTCGCCCGGAACGGGCCGTCGCGGAAACCGATCAGCGACGTCATCTCCTGCGGGCCGCGGCCCGGCCACAGCTTGTCGCTCGCGTAGAACGACACGCCCGTGCCCGGGTGGTCCATCAGGTTGCGCCCGACCATGTCGGAGCTGTTCGCGACACCGTTCGGGAAATCGCGGTTCGCCGACATCAGCAGGATCTTCGGCGTCTCGATGCCGTTCGCGGCCACCACGAAGTACTTGCCTTCGACGCGATGGTCGGCGCCCGTCTTGTCCTTGTAGATCGCGGCGACGATGCGCTTGTCCGGACCGGTCTCGAGCTTGTAGACGACCGCGCTGTCGATCAGCTTCGCGCCCGCCTGCTCGGCCTTCTCGACGTGCACGATGCCGTTGTACATCGCGCCGATCGGGCAAATCGGCATGCAATTGTTGTTCCCGCAACAAGTCGGCCGGCCGTCGTACGGGCGGCTGTTGCGCGCGACCGGCTCGGTCACGACGTGGAACTTCGGGTCATAGCCGTTGAGCGCGCTCTTGATCGTCTGTTCGTTGAACGACAACGGCAGCGGCGGCATCGGGTACGCCTGCTTGCGCGGCGAGTACAGGTCTTCCTCGGGGCCGGGGCCCCACACGCCGAGCTCTTCCTCGGCGCGCTGGTAGTAATGCTCGAGATCGTCGTACTGGATCGGCCAGTCGCGGCCGACGCCGTACACCGTCTTCATCTTGAAGTCGTTCGGGATGAAGCGCCACGCCGACGCGGCCCAGTGCCACGTCGTGCCGCCCACCGCACGGATGTACTGCGAGTTGAACTTGTGCTCGCCCTTCAGGACCAGGTAGTCGTTCGGCGGGCCGTATTCCGGATGCGGCGCCCACGGGCTCGACGGGTACGGCGCCATGAAGTCCGTCTTGTCGGGCTGGTTGCGGAAGCGCTCGACGATCTCGCCGCGCGGCATGCGCGGGCCTGCTTCGAGCAGGATCACCGACTTGCCCGCCATCGCGAGCTGATGCGCGACGATCGCGCCCGCGACACCGGACCCGACGACCACGACGTCGGCCTTTTGCGTATCGGTATCCGCCATCAGGCTTGCCTCTCGATCGGTTTTTCGGCCCAGAAGCCGGGTTTGTTGGGGCAATACGAAGGAATCACGAGCGTATCGGACACGACGCTGAACATTAATGCTTCTTCGTAAGTAATCACGACGTTGTCGACGATGCCGAGATACCACGCGCCGAGAATCGACAGCGCGGCGTTTTCCTGATCGGCATCCAGTGAACCGGACGCGAGCGCGCCGGCGAGTTGCGACAGACCGTCGGCCGTCTTGAACGAACCCTTCTGCAGCGCGTGCAGGAAGCGTTCGCCGAGCACGCGGCTCAGCCCTTTCTTGCCTGTCAGTGCTTCGGAGAGCGTCATGAACGTATCGAGCGGCGCGGTGCCGGGATTATCGGCCAGGGCCCGCAACGCCAGCGAGCCGGTGAGGCCGGCCGCCGTCAGCGCCAGTGCGCCCTGCAGCCATTGACGCCGCGTGATGCCGGATACGGATGCGTCGCTTGCGCGACGCGAGTGGGGGGTGTTGTCGTTGTGCATGTTTCCTTCTCTCGAACACCGGATTCGGGAAAACCACGCTTGATATTTCTCAAACTTTCGCGCGGCCCTGAAATGTACGCGCACAATTCGAATCGGACAATGCTTTTATAGTCGATTAAATGTTCCGCAAGCCGAGACAATCGACATTTCGCGGCATCTTTGTGTCGTCGGCGCGACAATTCTGCATCGTGGCGAAGTGTGTCGCAAGCCGACGACACGCGCCGCCCCGTCCCGCCATCCGCTCGCATGCGCGTCGGTTAGAATCCCGTGCAATCAAACAGAAAGCTTCCCTCCGAGGGCATCGAGCGATGAAGCAGCACAATAAACACAACAACACGCATCAATCCAATCACACCACACGGCTGCTCTGGCGCATCGGCGCGATCGCGGCGCTCGGCGCCGCCGCGGCACTGTCGCTGCATGCGCTCGCGGCGCGCACGGTGAGCGTATCGCCGCAAGGCACGGTCACCGAAGTCCGGCAAAGCGTCGTCAAGTTCGACGAGCCGATGGTCGCATTCGGCTCGGCGTCCGCGCCGAACCCCGCGCGCATGACCTGCAACGATTCCGCCGCCGCGCGCGGCCAGGGTCACTGGCTCGACGACAAGACGTGGGTCTACGATTTCGAGAACGACCTGCCGCCGGGCGTGCGCTGCTCGGTCGCGCTCAACGACACGCTGCGCTCGGTCGCCGGCAATGCGGTGAGCGGCCCGCACCGCTTCACGTTTCAAACCGGCGGCCCGTTCCCGGTGACGGTGCGCCCCGGCTCGCGCGAGATCGAGGAGCGCCAGGTCTTCGTGCTGAAGCTGAACGGCCCGGCCGAGCCGCGTTCCGCACTCGCGAACATCTGGTGCGAGGCGGCCGGCATCGGCAACCGCATCCCCGTCACGGCCGCCGACGACGAGACCCGCAACGCGCTGCTCGACCACTTCGGGCTGAAGAAGGACGCCGCGCGCGTGCTGACGCTGTCGTGCGCGCAGGCGCTGCCCGCGAGCGCGAAGATGCAGCTCGTCTACGGCAAGGGCGTCGCAAGCCCGAGCGGCATCGCGAACGACACGGAGCGCCGCTTCGACTTCACGGTGCGCGCCCCGTTCACCGCGAGTTTCTCGTGCGAACGCGAGAACGCGAAGGCACCCTGCACGCCGCTGCGCCCGCTGACGCTGTCGTTCAACGCGCCGATCTCGCGCAAGAACGCCGAGGCGATCAAGCTGCGCGGTCCTGACGGTTCGCTTTCACCGACCTTCGGGGCCGACGACCACAGCGACGAAGTGACCACCGTCACGTTCAACCCGCCGCTGCCCGCGCAGGCGAACCTGACGATCGAGCTGCCGTCCGGCCTGCGCGACGTGACCGACCGCTCGCTCGCGAATGCCGACCTGTTCCCGCTCGCGACGCGCACCGCGCCGATGCCGCCGCTCGCGAAATTCTCGTCGGGCACCTTCGGGATCGTCGAGCGTTTCGCCGAACCCGATACGCCGGCGCTCGTGCCGGTCACGCTGCGCAACGTCGAGGCCGACCTGCATATCGCGGGCCTCAACACGCGCGGCGCACAATTCGCGAACCTGAAGGTGGACGACGACACCGCGATCCGCCAATGGATGCGCACCGTCGATCAGTTCGACAACTGGGCGATGACGGCCGGCACGATCGACGCGCGCATGCCGGGCCTGCTCCGGCGCACGGGCCAGCACCCCGTCTATGTGCCGCTCGAGGCTGGTGAAAAGATGCCCGCGCCGCAGAATCGCCGCATCGACGTGCGCTCGCTGTCGCTGCTCACCGGCGAGCCGGGGGCCCAGGCGATGACGCTGCCGAAGGCCGATCCGAAGGCGCTGCGTCCGTTCGAGGTCGTCGGCGTGCCGATCGACAAGCCCGGTTTCTACGTGCTCGAACTCGCGTCGCCCGCGCTCGGCCGCTCGCTGCTCGCGAAGCCGTCGAGCATGTACGTGCGCACCACCGTGCTCGTCACGAACCTCGGCGTGCATCTGAAACAGGGCCGCGAGAACAACCTCGTGTGGGTCACGACGCTCGACAAGGGCAAGCCGGTGCCGAACGCGCGGATCCGCGTGTCGGATTGCAACGGCGACGAGATCGCGACCGGCAAGACCGATGCGCAAGGCCTGCTGAAGATCGACGGTCAATTCGAGCCGAAGCACGAATGCAGCCAGTCGGAACGCTTCGACGACTACTTTGTGTCGGCGCGCGTCGACGATCCGAAGACGGGCCCCGACATGGCGTTCGTCAGCTCGAACTGGAACCGCGGGATCGAATCGTGGCGCTTCAACGTGCCGACCGACACCGGCAGCGAACCGACCGTGCGTGCACATACCGTGTTCGACCGCACGCTGCTGCGTGCTGGCGAAACCGTGTCGATGAAGCACTTCCTGCGCACCGAGACGCTGCAGACCCTCGCGTTCCCGGCGCAATACCCGACGCGCGTGAAGATCCGCCATCTCGGCTCCGACCAGACCTACAAGCTGCCGCTCACGTGGTCGGCCGACCACAGCGCGGACACGCAATTCCCGCTGCCGCCCGCGGCCAAGCTCGGCGAATACAGCGTCACGCTCGAAGGCGGCCCGGACGATGCGCCGACATCTAGTTACTACAGCGGCAGCTTCCGCGTCGAGGCGTTCCGCCTGCCGGTGCTCAAAGGGTCGATCGGCGCGCGCGATGCGCAGAAGAGCCCGCTCGTCGCGGTCAAGGAAGCGCCGCTCGCGGTGCAGATCGACTACGTGTCGGGCGGCGGCGCATCGAACCTGCCCGTGCAGGTGTCGGCGCTGATGAAGTGGGCGTCGCCACCGTTCGCGGATCGCTTCGAGGACTTCAGCTTCACGCCCTATCGTCCGGAGCGCAGCGACGGCAACGCCGACGACGATGCGCAGGACGGCGACAACGCGTCGGCCGCGAACAACGACCCCGACGCGACCAAGCTGATCGCCGACAAGCTGCCGCTGACGCTCGACCGCAACGGTGCGGGCTCGGTCACGCTCAAGGGCCTGCCCGACGTCGACGCGCCGAAGCGCATCGCGCTCGAGGCCACGTTCGCGGACCCGAACGGCGAAGTGCAGACGATCCGCGGCGACACGATCCTGTGGCCGGCCGCGGTGGTGGCCGGCATCAAGGCCGGCCGCTGGGTGTCGGTCGGCCAGCGCGTGCCGGTGCAGGCGCTCGCGGTCGACCTGCAGGGCAAGCCGCGCGCGTCGGTGTCGATCGAGATCAAGGGCGTCGCGCACGTCACGACGTCGTCGCGCAAGCGAATGGTCGGCGGCTTCTACGCGTACGACAACAAGAGCGACACGCGCGACCTCGGCGTGCTGTGCTCGGGCAAGACCGACGACAAGGGCCGCATGGCCTGCGACGCGACGCTCGAACAGGCCGGCAACGTCCAGCTGATCGCGGTCGCGAAGGACGGCGACGGCCGCACGTCGAACGCGTCGACGTCCGTGTGGGTCACGCGCGAGGACGAACTGTGGTTCGGCGGCGACAACACCGACCGGATCGACGTGATTCCGGAAAAGACGTCCTACGAACCGGGCGAAACGGCCCGCTTCCAGGTGCGCATGCCGTTCCGCTATGCAACGGCGCTGGTCGCGGTCGAGCGCGGCGGCGTGATGGAAACGCACATCGTCGAATTGACCGGCAAGAATCCGACCGTCGACCTGAAGGTCGGCGAATCGTGGGGGCCGAACGTCTACGTGTCGGTGCTCGCGCTGCGCGGCCGGATTCGCGAGGTGCCGTGGTACTCGTTCTTCACGTGGGGCTGGAAGGCGCCGGTCGAATGGGCGCGCGCGTTCTGGCGCGAAGGCCGTCACCATGAAGCGCCGACCGCGTTCGTCGACCTGTCGAAGCCCGCGTTCCGCTACGGCCTCGGCGAGATCAAGGTCGGCACCGGCGTGCATCGTCTCGGCGTGACCGTGACGACCGACGCGACGCGCTACACGGTGCGCGGCAAGGCGCAGGCGCACGTGAAGGTCACGCTGCCGAACGGCCAGCCCGCGCCTGCCGGCACGCAGATCGCGGTCGCGGCCGTCGACGAGGCGCTGCTCGAACTGATGCCGAACAACAGCTGGGACCTGCTCGACGCGATGCTGCAGCGACGCGCGTACGGCGTCGAGACGGCCACCGCGCAGATGGAAATCGTCGGCCGCCGCCACTTCGGCCGCAAGGCCGTGCCGGCCGGCGGTGGCGGCGGCAGCGCGCCGACGCGCGAGCTGTTCGACACGCTGCTGCTGTGGAATCCGCGCGTGACGCTCGACGCGAACGGCAGCGCAACCGTCGAGGTGCCGCTGAACGACGCGCTCACGCGCTTCCGGATCGTCGCCGTCGCGGCGGTCGGCCCCGACCGCTTCGGCACCGGCAGCACGTCGATCCGCAGCACGCAGGATCTGCAGCTGATCTCCGGCCTGCCGCCGCTCGTGCGCGAAGGCGATGCGTTCCGCGCGCAGGTCACGCTGCGCAACACGACCGACCGCGCGATGCAGGTGGTCGTGACGCCGCGCGTGACGGGGCTCGACGTCGCGCCGCAAACCGTGTCGCTCGCGGCCAACGCGGCGACCGAGGTCGCATGGACGATCACCGTGCCCGAGCAGGCGCTCGACGCGGCCGGCGCGCTGAACTGGCGGATCGAAGCGGCCGAGCAAGGCGGCAAGCGCGCGTCCGATGCGCTGGCCGTCGCGCAGAAGGTCGTGCCCGCACTGCCGGTGACCGTGCAGCAGGCCACGCTCACGCAGGTCGACGGCACACTGACGTTGCCCGTGTCGGCCCCGGCCGGCGCCGTCAACAACGCGCAGGGCGCGCCGCGCGGCGGCATCGCCGTGTCGCTGCAGTCGAAGCTCGCGGACGGCCTGCCCGGCGTGCGGCGCTGGTTCGAGCGCTATCCGTACCGCTGTCTCGAACAGCAGACGTCGCGTGCGATCGGCCTGCACGACGCCGCGCAATGGCAGGCGCTGGTTGCGCGGATGCCCGTCTACCTCGACAGCGACGGGCTCGCGAGCTATTTCCCGCCGTCGTCCGACGACGCGCACTACGGCAGCCCGACGCTGTCGTCGTACCTGCTCGTGGTCGCCGACGAAGCCGGCCGCCTCGACCCGCGCTTCGCGCTGCCGGAAGACCTGCGCACGCAGCTCGAAGCCGGGCTCGCGCGGTTCATCGACGGCCGCATCGAGCGCAACGCATGGGCGCCGCGCCAGGATCGCGACCTGCGCAAGCTGGCCGCGATCGAGGCGCTGTCGCGTTACGGTGCCGCGCAAGGCCGCATGCTCGGCTCGATCGAGATCGCGCCGAACCAGTGGCCGACCTCGGCGGTGATCGACTATCACGCGATCCTCACGCGCGTGAAGGACGTCCCGCAGCGCGACGAGAAACGCGCGCAGGTCGAACAGATCCTGCGCGCGCGCCTCACGTACCAGGGCACGCAGCTCGTGTTCTCGACCGCGCGCGACGACGACCTGTGGTGGCTGATGACGAGCAACGAGACCAACGCCGCGCGCCTCGCGCTGGAATTCGCGGGCGACCCGGCGTGGAAGGACGAGATGCCGCGCGTGACGGCCGGCCTGCTCGCGCTGCAACGTCAGGGCGCATGGCAGACGACGACGTCGAACGCACTCGGCCAGCTCGCGGTGGAGCGCTTCTCGCGCACCTACGAGAGCGTGCCGGTGGCCGGCACGACGAAGGTCGCGCTCGGCGGCAACGAGCGTGCGATCGCGTGGTCGCAGGCAGGCTCGGCCGCGCCCGCCGATACGCCCGCGTCGGCCACGCCCGCGACCCGCGCCGCCGCCGCGCGCAGCGTGCTGATGCCGTGGCCGCGTGCGCCGCAGGCGCCGGCCACGCTGTCTGTCACGCAGGATGGCACGGGCCGTCCGTGGGCAACGGTCGAGAGTCTCGCGGCCGTGCCGCTGCGCTCGCCGTTCGCGGCCGGCTACCGGATCACGAAGACCGTCACGCCCGTGTCGCCCGCCGTCAAGGGCGTGCTGACGCGCGGCGACGTCGTGCGCGTGCATCTCGACATCGATGCGCAGAGCGACATGACGTGGGTCGTCGTCAACGATCCGATTCCGTCCGGCGCGACGATTCTCGGCTCGGGCCTCGGCCGCGACTCCGAGGCCGCAACGCAGGGCGAGAAGTCTCCGGACGGCGCATGGCCGGCGTTCATCGAACGCGACTTCGATGGCTACCGTGCGTATTACGACTATCTGCCGAAGGGCAAACTCTCGGTCGAGTACACGGTGCGGCTGAACAACGTCGGCACCTTCGGGCTGCCGCCGACGCGCGTCGAGGCGCTGTACGCGCCGTCCGTGTATGGCCTGTGGCCGAACCCGCCGATGACCGTGAAGCCGGCCGACGCGGGCAAGTCGTGAGTACGCGATGATCGATCTGGTTTTGCCGCGGCCGGCGCGCTTCGCCGGCCGCGTATTCGTCGCCGTCGTGCTGGCCGCGCCGCTCGTCGCGCACGCGCTGCCCGGCTACGACGACGTGCGGCGCAACTGGCGCAGTTCCGACTGGGTGCTGCTCGCGCGCGACGGCACGCCGTTGCAGCGCACGCGCGTCGATCTCACCGAACGGCGCGGCGACTGGGTGTCACTTGCCGACGTGTCGCCTGCGTTCCGCGAGGCGATCGTCGTGTCCGAGGACAAGCGTTTCTACGAACACAGCGGCGTCGACTGGCGCGGCATCGCCGGCGCGGCGTGGGGCAACCTGTGGAACGAGCGCACGCGCGGCGCGTCGACCGTGACGATGCAGCTCGCCGGGCTGCTCAGCGATTCGCCGCGCCGCTCGGGCCAGCGCTCGCTGCCGCAGAAGGCCACCCAGGCGATGAACGCGCTGCTGCTCGAACGCGGCTGGCGCAAGGACCAGATCCTCGAGGCCTACCTGAATCTCGTGCCGTTTCGCGGCGAGACGGTCGGGCTCGCCGCGCTGTCGCAGGTGCTGTTCGGCAAGGCGCCGTCCGGTCTCGACGCACGCGAAGCCGCGATCGCCGCGGCGCTGGTGCGCGCGCCGAACGCGTCGCCCGCGAAGGTCGCCGAGCGGGCCTGCCGGATCCTGCGCGACATGCATGCGGAACAGGCCTGCGCATCACTCGACGGCTACGTGCAGCTCGTGATCGCGCGCCCGGCCAACGCCGTGCGGGACGACGGCGCCGCCCTCGCCCCGCACTTCGCGCGCCGCATCGCGGCCGAGGTCCGACCCGCGGCCGGCGCGCAGGTGCGCACGACGCTCGACGCGCCGCTGCAGCGCTTCGCGCGCGACACGCTGACGCGCGCACTGACCGAGCTCAACGCGCCCGCGCACCGGCGCAACGTGCAGGACGGCGCGGTCGTCGTGATCGACAACGCGACCGGCGAGATTCGCGCGTGGGTCGGTTCGTCGGGGGCGTTGTCGAGCGCGCGCGACGTCGACGCCGTGCTCGCGCCGCGCCAGGCCGGCTCGACACTCAAGCCGTTCCTCTACGCGCAGGCGATCGACGAGAAGCGGCTGACGGCCGCATCGCTGCTCGACGACGCGCCGATCAACCTCGCGGCCGGCGGCGGCCTCTACATTCCGCAGAACTACGACAAGGATTTCAAGGGCTGGGTGAGCGTGCGCACCGCGCTCGGCGGCTCGCTGAACGTGCCGGCCGTGCGCACGCTCGTGCTCGTCACGCCGCACCGCTTCGCGCGCACGCTGACCGCGCTCGGCCTGCCGCTCGCGCAGGAAGGCGATTACTACGGCTTCAGCCTCGCGCTCGGCAGCGCGGACGTCACGCTGCTGTCGCTGACCAATGCGTATCGCGCGCTTGCAAATGGCGGCGTCGCGCGCAAGGTCGTCGACCTGCCGGCGCCGGCGCCTGCTTCCGGCGCATCGACACCGGGCCATGCGGACAACGGCACGCGCGTATTCAGCGAAGCGGCCAGCTTCGTCGTCACCGACATCCTCTCCGACAACAACGCGCGGGTGCGCACGTTCGGCTTCGACAACCCGCTCGCGACGCGCTTCTTCTCGGCAGTCAAGACCGGCACGAGCAAGGACATGCGCGACAACTGGACCGTCGGCTTCACGTCGCGCTATACGGTCGGCGTGTGGGTCGGCAATGCGGACGGCTCGCCGATGTGGGACGTGTCGGGGGTGACGGGCGCGTCGCCGGTGTGGTCGGCCGTCGTCGGCTACCTGCACCGCGACCTGCCGAGCCGTGCGCCGAAAGCGCCGGCCGGCGTCGAAACGCGCCGCATCGCGTTCGAGCGCGACGTCGAGCCGTCGCGCAACGAGTGGTTCGTCGCGGGCACGGCGCTCGACACGATCCGGCTCGCGGCGCCCGTCACGCCGGGCAAGGACGGCGCGCGCGCGCCGCTGGCGATCGGCGCGCCGACCGACGGCACGATCTTCGCGATCGATCCGGACATTCCACCGAAGAACCAGCGGATCTGGTTCGAGCGGTCGTCCGGGCATGCCGCGCGCTTCGCATGGCGGCTCGACGACAAGGTGATCGGGCACGCCGACCGCATCGCGTGGATGCCGTGGCCGGGCCGGCACCGGCTGGAGCTCGTCGACGCGCGCGGCAACGTCGCGGATGCGATCGGCTTCGAGGTGCGCGGCGCGTTCGCGAAGCCGGCCGCGCGCAAGCCCTGAGCGGGTGCGCCAGCCGCGTTCGCGTTCGGCGAGCGGCCGGGCGGGAACTCGATTGCCGGTGCGCCCGGTAAATTCGCTTCCCTGCGTCAAACGGGCAAGCAACGCGCCGATTCGGCACCTAGAATGTGAGCAAGGCCGTATCCCCTGCGCTCACCGGTTGTCTTCTTCCCCCGATCGCCCGCGACCATGAACATTCGCCCGCCGCACTTCACCCGCCCCGCGCTGGGCGCACTTTGCGTCGCCGCGCTCGCGACACTGGCGGGCTGCAACGGCGAGGCCTGCTTCGGCGTCGATGCCTGCTTCAACGACAACAACACGCAGACCGTCGCGCTGTCCGGCACGGCCGCCACCGGCGGCGCGCTCGCGAGCGCATCGGTAACGGTGAGTTGCGCGCGGGGCTCGGCGACGACGCTGACCGACGGCGGCGGCAACTACCGCGTGACCGTCAACGCCGTGCTGCCGTGCGTGATCAGCGTCGCGTCGGGCGGCACGAGCCTGCACTCGCTCGCGTATGCGGGCGGCACCTTCAACACGACGCCCGAAACCGAGCTGATGCTCGTCTATCTCGCCGCGCAGCTCGGTACGAACGCGGCCGGGTTGATCGGCAATTTCCAGGGAAGTCGGCACTTCCAGCAGGCGATGGGCGATCCGGGCATCGTGCAGGCCGCGCAGTCGGCCGTCGTGACGAATCTCCAGCAACGCTACTCGGTCACGCTCGCGACGCCGGCGTTTCTGACCACGCCGTTCGTGGTCGGGCAACCGGGCGTCGACGCAGACCTTGGGATGCTGGCCAAGGCCGGCGCGATCGATTCGAACGGGATGCCGGATCCGGTTGCCGTTTCGCTGCTGACGCAGGCCGGCGCCGCGCATCCGCTATAAACGCAAGGCTCCCGCGCGGTACCGGTTGATTCGGCTTACGCCGCCTCCCCGCTCCCGCAAGCGACGCTCGCGGCCTGCTGCTGGCTCAGGTAGCGCAGCAGCTTCGTCACCATCCATACGACGATGAACGACAGCGCGACGAAGAACACCGCGAGCGGCGTCAGCACCTGCACCGACACGAAACCGGCCAGCCCCATCATCGCGGACGATACGAGCAGCAGCGCGCACCCGAGGATCGCGCTCGTCAGCCCCGCGATATGCGGAAACAGCGAATTGCCCTTCGCCATCAGCGTCGGATACATCGCGCCCGCGCAGAGGCCCATCACGAGCACCGGCGTCGCGAGCGTCCACACGCGCAGGCCGACGGTCAGCGCCAGCACGAGCATCACGACCGCCGCGACCGCCATCACGCGCGCGCCGATGCGCAGCCGCTGCTCCGCGCTCGGCAGCCCGCGCCCGTGGATCCGGTTCGACAGCCCGCCGAGGAAATACATCAGCCCGATCCCGAGCGCGAGATAACCGAAGAAGGTCGGCGGCTTGTGCAGCGTCGTCTGCACCATGAACGGCCCGACGATGTTGAACACCAGCAGGATGCTGTAGCACAGCCCCTGGGCGAGGAAGCAGCTCTGGAACACCGGGCTCGCGAGCACCTTGCCCGCGTTCGCGATCAGCGTGCGCGGCTCGAGATGGACCGGTTTCGGCAAGGTTTCCCGGTAATGCCACCACAGCGCCCACATCACCAGCGAATAGACCAGCAGGAACACGAGGCACGCGCGCCAGCCGAACCATTCCTGCAGGTGCGCGCCGATCACCGGCGCGATGATCGGCGCGAGCCCCCACGCGATCGACATGTACGTGAACGCATGCATCAGCGCCTGGCCCGAGAACGAATCGGTGATGATCGCCTTCGCGAGCAGGTTCGTGGTCGCGATCCCGAAGCCCTGCAGGCAGCGCGCCAGTATGAACGTCTCCAGGTTCGGCGCGCCGAGCGACAGCAGGCAGCCGATCGTATAGATGACGAGCCCGAACGCGAGCACGCGCTTGCGTCCGTACGCATCGGCCACCGGGCCGAAGATCAACTGGCCGAGCGCATAGGCGGCCATGTAGCCCGACACGCTCGACTGGATCGCCTGCGGCGTGGTCGCGAACGAGCGCGCCATGTCGGGCAGCGCGGGCACGTAGATGTCGATCGCGAGCTGGCCGGCGGACGAGAACAGGCAAATCAGAAACAGCAGGAAGCGCGGCGAGTTCGATTCGCGCGCGGGAGTGAGCGAGGCGTTCATGACAACCGGGAAGGATTTCGACAGCGGGGACACGCGCCCGCTTGTTCGAATCTCGAACAGCGGTGCGCGGCGAAGCGAAGCGCGTATTGTGCCTGTTGTGGCGCGGCGCGACGGCAATACCATGGCGCGGGCGAGGTTGAAATGCCGATTGCGGCATATCTCGAAACGCGCAAAACGGGCTGTTGACAGGCGTCGGCGAATCGCCCGAGCACCCCACCCAGCCCCGCTCCGCGGTCCCGCCCCGGTTTTAAGCCAGATTTAAGCCGGCGCTCGCATAGTCCTTCGTGGCTCAGTCCGTGAGCCGCACGATTCGTGCATTGTTGATTCGATCAGTCTCGTTTGATGGAGATCCGAACATGCGATTCCGTTCGTATATGGCGGCGGGCACGCTGGCGTTGATGCCCGTGCTCGCCCTGGCCGGGCAGGCCGACGCCGCTCCGGCAGCACAACCGATGTTCGTCAATGTCAATGGGCAGGCCGTGCCCATGAAAACCGATACGCGCGTCGTCCAGACGGCCGTCGGCCCGATGCAGGTCCGCACGTGGAGCTGGCACAGCCCGCATGGCGGCGCGAGCTTCGAGATGCAGACGTCGTCGTCGGGCAGCATGCCGCCCGCGGCCGCGTTGCGGCAGATGCAGGCGGCGCAGTATCAGATGCAGGCGGCCCAGGCGCAGATGATCGCCATGCAGCAGCAGATGATGGCGCTGCAGCACGTCGCGCTCGCCAACGCGTTCGCGATGCCGCAACCGGTCGGGTTCGCGATGCCGATGTGGGCCATGCCGGAACCGGTCGTGGTGATCGTGCCCGCGCAGCCGTCTACGCGGGCGCTCGCGCCGGCACCGTCGACACCGGCCCGGCCGGCCGCACGCGGGCCGGAAATCAAGGCCTGACGCGCGGTTCCGTCGCGCGAGCGACCGGGCCGAAAACCGAAACCGCCGGCATGTGCCGGCGGTTTTTTCATTTGCGGCGCCGAACGTTCGCCCGCGCCGCCGCGATCGCGCCGCCTCCCCGACACTCGGTGCTTTCCACCGATTGACACACCGCCCCGCCTTCACCCTATACTCCGCGAAGCGCCAATATATTGTTGAACAATCCAGCATGAACATTGACGCGTGAGCGGCCACCACAAAGGGCTACGGCCGGATCGCCGCACCTGACAACCTTCCCGAGAGTATCGCGTCATGTCGAACTATCCCGCCGCCTACCAGGTCACCAAGGGTTCCGTCCTGAATGTCGACAAAGCCTTTTATTCCGCGATCGCCCGGCGTCACGACGCGCGCGAACGGATCGCGTCGCACGTCGTGCCGATCCGCAGCGGCTTCGCGTGGACGGTGCCGGCCGGTCACGTGTTCCGGATCGTCACGCTCGAAGGCCCGCAAGTGGCCGACTTCAACATGTGGAACCTGCACAATCCGCGCGAACGCATGTGGGCATCGCGCACGCGCCAGTTGCAGGCCGCCCACGTGACGACGTTCGACCGGCTCTGGTCGACCTTGCCGTACCTCCGTCCTATGGTCACGATCACCGACGACACACTCGCGGGCTACGGCGTCGACGGCGACGGCGGCCGCGTGCACGACCTGCTCGGCACGCGCTGCGATCCGTACGTGAACAAGCTGCTGACCGGCGAGGATTTTCATTTCCACTGTCATTCGAACCTCGTGCGCGCGGTCGCGCCGTACGGGCTGACCGAATTCGACGTACACGACGTGCTCAACGTATTCCAGTGCACGGGCCTGAACGACGACGACAAGTACTTCATGAAGGCCTGCCCCGCGCAACCGGGCGACTACCTCGAGTTCTTCGCGGAAATCGACGTGCTGTGCGCGATGTCCACGTGTCCGGGCGGCGATCTGTCCGTCCCGATGTGGGGGCCCGACGCACGCGACCCGATCGACGTGTGCCGGCCGCTCGGCGTCGAGGTGTACCGGCTCGACCCGAGCCTGCTCGAAGGCTGGGCGTCGCCGCCCGTCGCGCCGTACCGCGGCCTGCACGGGATGCAGCCGCCGCACGCCGATTGGCAGCACGACAAGACGGCGTAACGACGCCCATAGCCCGTAGAATGGCGAAACGCCGCCGGCCGGCCACGCCGGCGGCGCACGATCAGGAGAGGAGCGAACGAAAGGAATGGCAAGCGAAAAAGCGAGAGGACAGTCGGTCGCCGACCGGATCAGCCATCAACTGCGCGAACACATCATCAGCGGCAAGCTGCCGCCCGGCACCGCGCTGATCGAGATGGACCTCGCGGCCGAATACGACACGTCGCGCAACTCGCTTCGCGAAGTCCTGCATCAGCTCGGCCGTGAAGGGCTCGTCACGTTCGTGCGACACAAGGGCGTGGTCGTGCGCACGCTGAATCGCCAGGACGTGCGCGATCTCTACGTCGCGCGCCGCACGCTCGAACTGCATGCGTTGAACACGGCGGAACTCGCGCAGCCGGCACTGCTCGAGAAAATGCAGAGCGCGATTCGCGCGGCCGAACGCGAGCTCGCCAAGGAAAACTGGCAGGCCGTCGGCACGCACAGCCTGCGATTCCACCAGCACATCGTCGCGCTGCAGAAGTCGGCGCTGCTCGACGAGTTCTTCCGGACCATCTCGGCACAGCTGCGCCTCGTCTTCGCCGCCGATCCCGACGAGAAGCGCGTGCAAACGCCCGACTGGATCCAGCGCGAATACCAGATCTACGACCTGCTCACGCAGAACCGTCGCAGCGAAGCCGTTACCGCCCTCGCGCGCTATCTCGACGATTCCGAGCGGATGCTCGTCGACGCGATCAAGCGCAGCCACCGCGAGGCGGCCTGAACCCGAACACGGTGCCCCCAACGCGCCGCATGATGCGGCGCGCAACGGCCCGTCACGCTTGCTGTTCCGTCGGCAGCGCGTAACTGCCGTCTTCCCGATGTGTCTCGAGCCCCGTCAACGGCGGGTTGAACACGCATACGAGATGCAGGTCGCCGCGCGTCGCGCGCAGGATATGCGGATCGTTCAGGTTCAGCGCATAGATCGTGCCGGGCGTGATCGGGTGCACGTCGCCGGTGGCCGTATCGACGACTTCCCCTTCGCCAGCGACGCAGTAGTTGGTCTCGAAGTGATTCTTGTAGTGCAGATGCAGTTCCGCGCCTTCACGCACCCGCGTCTCGTGGACGGAATAGCCGACGCCGTCCTGCTTCACGATCATGCGCTTGCTGTCCCAGCCCGGGCCTCGCGCATGGCGTTCGGTATTGGCGATATCGGCCGATTTCACGACGATCATAAGCACCTCTGATTAGTAATGAGTAATGGCGAAAATGGCAAGGCGATCCCTGCCGCGGGAAACTTGTCATGTGGAATCGGTCAGCGCGCGCTCGACCATCGCCGCGACGTCGAGCAGCCGCGCGTCTTCGTATCGACGCCCGGTGATCAGCAAGCCGACGGGTTGCCGGTTGCGCAGGTCGCCCGGCACGCTGATGCTCGGCAGGTCGAGCCGGTTCGCGAACTCGGTCAGCCGGAACGCACGCGCATTCTGCTCGAGGTACGCGGCTTCGTCGGCCAGATCGGCCACGCGCGGCGGCAGCATCGGCACCGTCGGCGTCAGCACCGCGTCCGCGTCGCCGAGCTCGGCGTGATAGGTGTCGGCCAGTGCAGCCAGACGCAGCCGCGCCGCCGCGTAATCGTGCGCGCGCACCTGCTCGCCCGCGGCAATGCGCGCGCCGACCAGCGGATCGTAACGGTCGGCCGCCGTCGCCAGCCGCGCACGATGCAGCATGAACGCCTCAGCCGCGATGATGCCGCCCGCGCGGGCGACCGCGCCGGCCTCGGCCACGCAATCGAGCCGCTTGCGCCGGATGCGCGCGCCGTCCGCGGACAGTCGGGACAGCCATGCGTCGAATGCGCGTCCGACGACCGGATCCACGTCGTCGGTGGCGAATGGTTCGGGCACGACGAACTGCAGATCGCGGATCGTCGCCGGTCGTCGTCGCTGCGCATCGCGGCCATGCAACGCAACGTCGGCCCGCCGGCAAAGCTCGACCGTCGCGGCCAGCAGGCCCGGCACGTCGAAGCTCGTCGACAGGAGCTGCATGCCGTCGCTCGCATAGCGCCCACGCGACGGCTTGAAGCCGGTCACCCCGCAGAATGCGGCCGGAATGCGTGCCGACCCGCTCGTATCGGAACCCAGCGACAGGTCGGCCGCACCGAGCGCTACCGACACCGCCGCGCCCGAACTCGATCCGCCGGCCACCCGCTCGCGCCGCGCGTCGAGCGGTGTCGTCGGCGTACCGTACGCACGATTCATGCCGAGCGCGCCATACGCGAACTCGGTCATCGCCGTCTGCGCGACCAGCACCGTGCCGGCCCGGCGCAGCATCGACACCATCGCGGCGTCGGCGGGTGCCGGCGGTTCATCGGCCAGCACACGCGAGCCCGCATGCGTGACCCAGCCTTCGCAATCGAAACAGGCCTTCACCGTCAGCACGGCGCCGACCAGCGGCGCATCGACCGCACCGCCGCGCAGCGACGCATCCCATGCACGCGCGTCGGCAAGCGCGGCGGCGTCGCGCCGCGCGAGCCACGCGGTTCCGATGTCGCCGGGATACGCATCCGCTCGTGCGAGACACGCGCTCAGCCGCTCCACACACGAGCGTGCGTTCATGTCGCTCAGCCGAAAGCCCGTCGGGTCCATTCGTGCTCCGGTCCAGTCGTTCGTCATGCGATGTGAACGTGTTTCAGAAAATCCTTCACGCGCGCGTCGCCGCTGCCGCGAATCCGCTCCGGCGGCACGTCGTACAGGATGCGCCCGCTTTCCATGAACACGATCCGGTCGGAGACCTTGAACGCGAAGTTCATTTCATGGGTCACGATGATCATCGTCATCCCTTCCTTCGCCAGCGTCTCGACGACCTTCAGCACTTCGCCGACGAGTTCGGGATCGAGCGCCGACGTCGGCTCGTCGAACAGCATGATCGACGGCCGCGTCGCGAGTGCGCGCGCGATGGCCACACGCTGCTGCTGGCCGCCGGAAAGCTGGTGCGGATACTTGTTCGCATGTTCGAGCATCCCGACCTTCGAGAGCAGCGACAGCGCCTGCAGCCGGATCGCCGCCGCATCGGCCTGCCGGTGATAGCACGGCGCCATCATCACGTTCTGCAGCGCGGTGCGGTGCGGGAACAGGTTGAAGCTCTGGAACACCATGCCGATATCGAGGATGCGCTCGTGCGACACGCGCGGCGGATGCGAACCCGACGCGCGGATGAACGGCTCGCCGTACAGGTCGATCTCGCCCGCGTTCACCGGCGCGAGCCCGTTGATGGTGCGGATCAGCGACGTCTTGCCCGAGCCGGACGGGCCGATGATCGACACGACCTGCCCCGGCACGACGTCGAGATGAATATCCTTCAACACTTCGTGGCGGCCGTAGCGCTGCTGCACGCCTTTCAGGCGAAGCGCGAATTCGGCGTTCGCCCGCTGTCTCGGCGCGACGGCCGGCGCCGACGGCGGCAGCGCGAGATCGATCTCGTCGGCCTGGACGGGCGTGCGCCGACTGACGTCGAGGTGCCGCTCGAGATAGCCGAGCAGCCGGCTGAACACGGTCACGATCAACACGTAGTAGAACGCCACGGCCAGCATCGTTTCGAACACGAGGAAGTTCTGCGTGTACAGCCGCTGTCCGACGAGCAGAATCTCGGCCAGCGAAATCACCGACACCAGCGACGTGAGCTTCACGATCGTGATGAACTCGTTCGCGAGCGCGGGCAGCGCGATGCGGATCGCCTGCGGCATCACGATCAACCGCTGGATGCCGGCGAAGCGGATACCCAGCGCGCGGCCGGCCTCGATCTGCCCGCGCGGCACCGACAGGATCCCCCCGCGATGGATTTCCGCGAAATACGCGGTCTCGCTCAGCACCATCGCGATCAGGCCGGCCGTGAACGGATCGGACAGCACCGCGCTGGTCGCGGGAAAGACTTGCGGCAGGTTGTAGATGAAGACCAGCAGCACGAGCAGCGGCAGGCTGCGGAAGAACCAGATGTAGACGGCCGCCGCCCGCTTCAGCAGCGGCCGGTGCGACTGTCTCGCGAGCGCCACCGGAAACCCGAGCAACACGCCGAGCAGCCACGCGACGACGCTGAGTTCGACGACCACGACGCAGGCGCGCCAGAAATCCTTGTCCCACAAGAGCTGAAACGCATAGTGCCAATCGAACTGCATCGATGACTCCTCAACCGCGGATGGAGATGCGGCCGCGCGGTGCGCGCGGTGGTCGGGTCGTGCTTGCTACAGGCTTGCTGCGTGCCTACTTCGCAGTACCGAGCGCATTGGCGACGTCGGCGGCCGTCGGCTCCTGCAATCCGTATTTCTTCACGAGGCTGCCGTACTCGCCGCTGCGCTTCGCATCGTTCAATGCGCGCTCGAGCGCACCCTGCAGGCCGCTATCGCCCTTCGTCATGCCGAGGCCGATGACGATCGGATACAACAGCGTCGTCGAACTGATGTCGACACGTCCGTTCGTCTGCTTCGGAATCCCCTGCGCGACGGCCGCGTCCTCGATCTGGACATCGACCGCCTTCGACATCAGCGCCGACGTCGCTTCCGGCGACGTCGGGAACTCGAGGATCGCGATCTCGCCGTGCCCGGCCGCCTTGCACGTGTCCTGCGACACCGCACGCAGCTTCGGCGTCCACGACGCACCCTTGATCGAGCCGACCCGCTTGCCGCACAGGTCCTGCGGCGTCTTCGGCAGGAACGCGCTGCCCTTCGCGACGAGCAGCGATGCGCCCGTCTTCAGGTACGGCACGAAATCGACCTGCTTCACGCGATCGGGCGTCACGTACAGCGCGGATGCAACGACGTCGAAGCGGCGCGCCTTCATGCCGAGGATCAGGTCCGGAAAGCGCGTATCGAGGAACACCGGCTCAAGCTTCAGGTGACGCGCGAGCAGCCGCGCGAACTCGGCGTCGAAGCCGGCGGGCTTGCCGGCTTCCAGGTACGCGTAAGGCGGATACGTGAGGTCGGAGCCCACCAGCAAGGTGCCGGGCCGCACCGTCTGCAGCGGCGCCGCGGCCGCGAGCGAGCACGCGAATGCGAACGGCACGAGCGCGCCGCGGAGGAAATGTCGAAGCGGGAAACGGGCGGACATGGCGAAGCTCCTGGGTTATTCGGCTCCCGCGCTGAAACGTCGCAACGCCTCCCGCGGGCCGCCCTATGCGGCTTTCCGGGATTTTCCGCCGAAAATTGTTGAACAATTTCGGCCGATTCTGACCAGTTCAAATTGAAATCTGAATTCGGGTTTACGCGGCAGACGACATCACCGGACGCGAGTCGGCACGCACACGCGCACCACGCGTCGGCACGAGCATGCGTTTGGGGAAGGAGGGAAAAGACCGGTGGAGACGGGCCCCGGATCGAGGCCCTTCGAAGTGCGGCACGGCACGCGCGACGCGTGCGGTGAGGGATCAGAGGACGGGTTTCAGCATCCGGCGCGATGCGCACGGACCCCACTACGGCCGCAGGATGCGCGCCGCGACGCCGGCCCGCAGGCCGGACGGATTCGATCGTGGAGGCCGAGCACGCTACGTGTCGGCCCGCACGCTGACTCGACGCTTTCCGCTCAGTACTGCGCTTGATCCGTCGGATTCCTGAACAGCTGCTTCATCTCCGGCGACAGCGGATAGTTGAGGCTCACGCCCTTCGGCGGAATCGGCTGCATGAACCACTGGTCGTAGAGCTTCTCGGCCGCGCCGGAAGTCTGCAGCTTCGCGATCACGCCGTCGACCACGTGCTTGAACGCAGGATCGTCCTTGCGCATCATGCATGCGTAGTTTTCATGGACGAGCGGCGTGCCCGCTACCGTGTACGCGCCCGGGTTGCGGTCCTTCGCGATCTCGCCGTACAGCAGCGGCTCATCCATCACGAACGCGACCGCGCGCCCCGTCGTGACGTTCATGAACGCTTCGGCGTGGTCCTTCGCGCTGATGATCGTCATGTTCATCCCCTTCTCCTCGTTGAGCTTGCGCAGCAGGCGCTCGTCCGACGTGCCGGCCGTCGTCGCGACCGTCTTGCCGGCCAGGTCCGCGAAGTCCTTCACGCCCGAGTCCTTGCGCGTGCTGAAGCGGATCCCGTACAGGAAGATGCTGTTGGAGAACGCGGCCTGCTTCTGCCGCTCCAGCGTGTTGGTCGTCGACCCGCACTCGAAGTCGATCGTGCCGTTCTGCAGCAGCGGAATCCGGTTCTGCGACGTGATCGGGATTTCCTTCACCGTCAGGTTCGGCGCCTTCAGCTCCGCCTTGAGCGCGTCGATGATGCGCGCCGCGATGTCGCGCGAGTAGCCGATGTTCTTCTGCTGGTTGTCCGAATACGAGAACGGCACCGACGATTCGCGGATACCCAGCGACACGATGCCCGTGTCCTTGATCTTCTTCAGCGTGCCGGTGAGCGCCTGCGCGTGCGCGGTGCCTGCCAGTGCGCAGGTCAGCGCGACGGCCAGCCAACGGAAGCGGCGATCCATGCTTTTCTCCTGACGAAACGTTTGATCGAATCGCGATCGTACGCCCGACAAAATTCGCGTCGCATCAGGGAAAGCGTAAGGAGCCGGCGCCCGCGGCAGCTGCATTTGCCGTGGCGCGCAAACGCGCGTCGCTCCGCCCTCGCGCCCGATCGGCGGCATGCGGTCGCGTCCTGCCTGCCGGCTTATGGCCATCCGACCCGCAATATTGCTGCAACGCACCATCGCAATCGTTTGCGGTTATCTCATTTTTTCTCCTACAACGACTCAAGAAGCGCCCGCAGTAGCCGTTACCCAATCCATGGCGCGTCGCAGCAACCTCGCGGCAGACGTCAGACAAAAACGACATTGTCCGGTGTTCCTCCGGACCAGGTACGACCGCCGGCACGACGGTTATCTACGAGGATCGCTTCACCATGAGAGCCACACGTTTCAATATCGCGCTGGCCCGCTCCGCTCACGCGCGCATGCTTGCCGGCATGCTCTCCGCCGCGGCCCTGCTTCCCCTCGCCGGCTGCGGCGGCGGTGGCGGCGACGGCAGCAAACCGTCTTCGTCCAATGAAGCGCCGGCCCCCGCGCCGTCGCCCGCTCCGACGCCGACTCCCGCCCCTCCGACGACCCCGCCCGCCCCCAGCGGCGGCAACGCGTGCACGACGCAGCAGGCCACCGCGCAGATGGCCGCCCAGACCACCGCACCGGCCGAGCCGCCGGTCGATCACCTGATCGTGAAGCTGAAGACGCTGACGGCGACGCGCGCGATGGCGGCCCTAGACACCGGCACGCGGCTCGACGCGGTGATCCAGCGCTCGATCACGCGCTGGTCGGCGCCGACGGCGACGAGCGCCGCCCGTGCGTATGCCGCCGTGACGGCGTCGCAGGCATCGCTGAACGTGCAGGTCGAGCGGACGCTGTCGGATGGCGCGGCCGTGCTGTCGATCGGCCAGCGTATCGCGTCCGGCGACGCCGCGGCGCTCGCGCAGGCATTCGCGGCCGACGGCGACGTCGACTACGCGGAACCCGATCATCCGATGCGAATCCGCGACACGCCGAGCGACCCCTCATACAGCCAGCAGTGGTATCTGTCCGATGCGAGCGTCGGCATCAACACGCCGCCCGCCTGGACGCGCACCAAGGGTTCACCGACGGTCGTCACGGCCGTGCTCGATACCGGCTACCGCCCGCACCCCGACCTCGTCGGCAACCTGCTGCCCGGCTACAACTTCATCTCGAACATCAACACGAGCAACAACGGCCAGACGCGCGGCACCGATGCCACCGATCCGGGCGACTGGGTCACGCAACAGGAACTCGACGATGTCAACGGCCCGTACTATCACTGCGCAAGCGAACCGAGCACCAGCAGCTGGCACGGCACACGCGTGATGGGCGTGATCGGCGCGAACGCCAACAACGGTATCGGCGTCGCCGGCGTGTCGTGGCTCGGCCGGATCCTGCCGGTGCGCGTGCTCGGCAAGTGCGGCGGCAAGACGAGCGACATCGCCGACGCGATGCGCTGGGCGGCCGGCATTCCGGTCGTCGGCGTGGCGACCAACCCGAATCCCGCGAAGGTCATCAACCTGAGCCTGGGTGGTGTCGGCGCATGCAGCGCGACGTTCCAGCAGGCAATCGACGACGTGAACGCGAAGGGTGTGACCGTCGTCGTCGCCGCCGGCAACGACGGCCTGTCGACCGCGTTCGACCAGCCCGCGAACTGCCGCGGCGTGATCAGCGTCGGCGCGACCGACGCGACCGGCCGCCGCGCATCGTTCAGCAACTTCGGTTCCGACGTCGCGCTGAGCGCACCGGGCGTCAGCATCCTGTCGACGGCCAACGGCGGCACGACGACGCCGGGCGCGGACACGTACGGCACCGCGAGCGGCACGAGTCTCGCGACGCCGCAGGTATCGGGCATCGTCGGGCTGATGTTGTCGATGAACGGCAACCTCACGCCCGCGCAGATCCAGCAGAAGCTGCAAGGCGGCGCGCGTGCGGCGATGCTGCCGGCCAGCACGTCGTGCACCGCGCTGCCGGCGGGCGCCGGCATCGCCGATGCAGGCGCCGCCGTCATGGCTGCCATCCAGTAAGCCGCACGCTGCGTCGACGCGACCGCGCGCATGCATTGCCATGCGCGCGTTTTTTTCATGCGCGCAGCCGATCTCGTCGCGTTAAGTCGCGCTAACGTTCTGCAAGAATTGCCGGAAAATAAAGGGCGGAAAAAAGGTTGACGCTTCGCATGACGAGCCATTACCATCGCCCCGTCTGATTACATGGAGTGTTCTGTGAACACCGATGCGAGTTGTAGTTGGTCCTCGACCAACTTGACTGCTGCCTGAGGAAACCGCGCAGAGCCTCGTCTTCTGCCGCATCCCGGGAAGCAGGATGCGGCGTCCTTCCGGCCTGATTACCGGCCAGAATCCCCCGCCAAATTTTTTCGATCGCCGAATGCCCGCGCTGCGTAACCGTACGCTGCCGCGCGTGTGTTCGTGCTGCGCGCCGCGCGAGCTGCGCGCGTGTTCCGTTCGCGTGCCATCGCGCCGCGCGCCTTCGTGCGTGCGCGGCTGCCGATCGCCCGTGCCCGCTACCCGCAACCGACAGGAGTGCAGATGAACTCGGACGACAGTAGTCGATTATCGCTCGCCGGTGCGCCGCTGCGCATCGATCCTCCGACCGCAACACTGCGCGCGCCGGCGAGCGTTCCCCCCTTCACCGATCCACACCCGATCGCGCCTGACGCGACGCGGCGGGGAGCGCTCGTGCGTCGATAACGTCACGGTCGCTCCCCGCCCGCCGCCTCGTGCGCAAGGAGCGACTCATGACACAACGCAAAACCACGCAAAAGAAACAGCGCGGCTTCATCAATGCCGGCCCCGGTCAGCAGAACGAACCGCGCATCATGCGCGCCGCGCAGGAAGCGGCCCGCCCGCTCGAAGAAACCTTCAAGTCGCTGCGCACCAGCACGCGCGGCCTGACCTACGACCAGGCCGCCGATCGTCTTCAGCACCACGGTCCGAACGAAATCGCGCACGACAAGCCGCCGCACTGGACCCGCCAGCTGCTGCACGCGTTCCACAATCCGTTCGTCTATGTGCTGCTGGTGCTGGCCGCGATCAGCTTCTGCACCGACGTCTACTTCGCGGCGCCCGGCGAGCGCGACTACGTCGGCATGACGATCCTGCTGACGATGGTCACGATCAGCGCGCTGCTGCGCTTCGTGCAGGAATTCCGTTCGCTGCGTGCGGCCGAAAAGCTCAAGGCGATGGTGCGCACGACGGCGACCGTGCAGCGCGCGGTGACCGACACGTCCGAGCCGGCGCGCCGCGAGGTGCCGATGCGCGAGGTGGTGGTCGGCGACATCGTGCACCTGTCGGCCGGCGACATGATTCCCGCCGACGTACGCCTGCTCGCATCGCGCGACCTGTTCATCAGCCAGGCCGTGCTGACCGGCGAAGCGCTGCCGGTCGAGAAGTACGACACGCTCGGCGCGGTCGCCGGCAAGTCGGCGCACACGGGCATGGCGGGCATGGCCGGCACGCCGGGCGCGGCGAACGACGCGTCGACGTCGCTGCTCGATCTCGAAAATGTGTGCTTCATGGGCACCAACGTGGTAAGCGGCACCGCGACGGCCGTCGTCGTCGCGACCGGCGAGGACACCTACTTCGGTTCGCTCGCGCGCAACGTCGTGAGCCACAAGCGGATCGAGACGAGCTTCGATCGCGGCGTCGCGAGCGTGAGCTGGCTGCTGATCAAGTTCATGTTCGTGATGGTGCCGATCGTGTTCATGATCAACGGCCTGACCAAGGGCGACTGGCTGAGCGCGCTCACGTTCGCGCTCGCGGTGGCCGTCGGCCTCACGCCCGAGATGCTGCCGATGATCGTCAGCGCGAACCTCGCGCGCGGCGCGATCGCGATGGCGCGCCGCAAGGTCGTCGTGAAGCGGCTGAACTCCGTGCAGAACTTCGGCGCGATGGACGTGCTGTGCACCGACAAGACCGGCACGCTCACGCAGGACAAGATCATCCTCGAACACCATCTCGACCTGTCCGGCCACAAGAACGAGGACATCCTGCGGCTCGGCTGGCTGAACAGCTTCCATCAGAGCGGCCAGAAGAACCTGATCGACATCGCCGTGGTCGCGCGCGCCGACGAGATCGGCGAGCGCGTGAAGCCGCAAGGCTACAAGAAGATCGACGAGCTGCCGTTCGATTTCGTGCGCCGCCGCCTCTCGGTCGTCGTCGAGGACACGCACGGCACGCACCAGCTGATCTGCAAGGGCGCGGTCGAGGAAATGCTTGCGGTGTCGACCCATGTGCAGGACGAGGACGGCGTGCGCCCGCTCGACTTCGTCGCGCGCAAGCGGCTGCTCGAACAGGCGAACGCGTACAACGAGGACGGCTTCCGCGTGCTGGTGCTCGCGACGCGCACGATCCCGCGCGGCGACGAACGCGAACAGTACCGCACCGCCGACGAGCGCGACCTCGTCGTGCGCGGCTTCCTGACCTTCCTCGATCCGCCGAAGGAATCGGCCGCGCCGGCGCTCGCCGCGCTGCGCGAGAACGGTGTGTCGGTGAAGGTGCTGACGGGCGACAACCCGACCGTCACGATGAAGGTCTGCCGCCAGGTCGGCCTCCAGCCGGGCAAGCCGGTGCTCGGCGCCGAAATCGAGGCGCTCGACGACGCGACGCTCGCGCAGGTCGTCGAACGCACGACGGTGTTCGCGAAGCTCACGCCGCTGCAGAAGGCACGCATCGTGAAGGCTCTGCAGGCGAACGGCCACACGGTCGGCTTCCTCGGCGACGGCATCAACGACGCGCCCGCGCTGCGCGACGCCGACGTCGGCATTTCGGTCGACAGCGGCGCCGACATCGCGAAGGAAACCGCCGACATCATCCTGCTCGAAAAGAGCCTGATGGTGCTCGAGGAAGGCGTGATCAAGGGCCGCGAGACGTTCGGCAACATCCTGAAGTACCTGAACATGACGGCCAGCTCGAACTTCGGCAACGTGTTCTCGGTGCTCGTCGCCAGCGCGTTCCTGCCGTGGGAGCCGATGCTCGCGACGCAGCTGCTGGTGCTGAACCTGATCTACGACACGTCGCAGATGCTGCTGCCGTGGGACCGGATGGATCCGGAATTCCTGAAGAAGCCGCGCAAGTGGGAAGCCGGCAACATCGGCCGCTTCATGCTGTGGGTGGGGCCGACGTCGTCGGTGTTCGACATCACGACGTACATCCTGATGTGGACCGTGTTCGGCGCGGGTGCGATGTATCACCTGCACGGCGGCACGGGCGGCCAGGTCGTGATGAACTCGGGCTGGTTCATAGAGAGCCTCGTGTCGCAGACGCTCGTCGTGCATCTGCTGCGCACGCAGAAGATCCCGTTCCTGCAGAGCACGGCCGCACTGCCGGTGCTGCTGTCGACGTTCACCGCGATCGCCATCGGCTGCTGGCTGCCGTTCTCGCCGTTCGCGGATTCGCTCGGCTTCATGCACCTGCCGGGCACCTACTGGCTGTGGCTCGCGGCGACGATGGTCGGCTACATCCTGCTCGCGCAGATCGTCAAGACGATCTATGTGCGTCGCTACAAGCAGTGGTTCTGATTTCCTCCGGACGACGGCGTGCCGGCCCGCGCGGGGCCGGCCGCCGCCGACGCACCAAGGGTAACGTGATGAAAAGAATGCTCCCGCTCGCGGCCGCGAGCGCCCTGCTCGCGCCACTCGACGCCTTTGCCGCCCACCCGCTCGTCAGCGACGACCCGGGCACCCAAGGCAACGCGAACTGGCAGTTCGAGCTCAATGCCGAGGAAACCTCGAAACAGGACGAAAACGGCCACCACCAGATGTGGAACGCGACGCTCACGCGCGGCTTCGGCGAACGCGTCGATGTCTACGTCAACGCGCCCTACACGCATCTGCAAACGCGCACCGACGAGAATGGCGCCGGGTTCGGCGATGTCGAGATCGGCATGAAGTGGCGGTTTGTCGAACGCGGGCCGCTGTCGCTCGCGCTGAAGCCGATGGCGACGATGCCAACAGGTAACGACCGGCGCGGGCTCGGCACCGGCCGCGTCGGAACCGGCGCGACGCTGCTCGCGCAAATCGACGTGTCGCGGTTCTCGTTTCTCGCGAACGCCGGAATGACGTACCAGCCGAATCGCCAGGGCGACCTGACCGCGATCTGGGCCTTCTCGGGCGCGGCGATCTACAAGGCGACCGACACGCTGCAGATCGTGGCGGACATCGGCACGTCGCGCAACGCGGAAAGCGGCGCCGGCGCGAATCCGGCGTTCGTGATCGCCGGTGCGATCTATTCGCCGAAGCCCTGGCTCGATCTCGACATCGGCTACCGGCACGGACTGAACGACCAGACCTACCGTCACTCCGTGATGGGCGGGCTGACGGTGCGGTGGTGATACCGCGGTGATGCGGCCGATGCCGCATGTCGAACCGTCATGCGACGGACCGCCTTCGGGCGGTCCGTTTTTTCATTCGGCGTCGTTCGCGCCGAACAGCTGCGCGCACACGGCGCGCCCCTCTTCGGTCAATGCGGCGCTGCCGGTGCCGTCGTCGCTCAGCGTCGTCGCGCTCAGCCCGGCGGCGTCGAGTTGCGTCAGCACGCGACGCAGCGTGCTCATCGGCAATTGCGTGCGCTTCGCGATCTTCGGCAGCGACCAGGTCTTGCCGGACGGATCGGTCGCGGCTTCGTGCAGCGTCGCGAGCGTCGCGACGAGTGCGGGGTCGAGCGGAGCGTCGTCGGATGCTGAAGTCATCGGTTCGGATTCGTGAGCCGGCGCCGGGCCGGAATGCAGGAAGGATGCCATCGCGAGCACTATACGCCGCCGTCACGCGCCCTTGATCGCCGCGCGCATGAACGACACGAAACGCGTGGTCACCGGATCGTCGCGCTCGGACAGCCACGCGAGTCCGACGCGCCATTTCGCGTCCCTGCCGTCGAGCGGCAGGACGGTCGCATCGCGCAGCAGGTACTGCGCGCCCGACGGAATGAACGCGACGCCCACCCCGGCCGCGACCGACGTGAGCACCGATTGCACGTCCTCCGCCTGCTGCGTGACCTGCGGCACGAAGCGCCGCTCGACGCACCACCGGTCGATCTGCGCGGCGAGCCCCGGGCCGCGCGCGCGCTGCAGCGCGATGAAGCCGATCTCGTTAAGCACGTCGAGATCGGCCGGCACGCGCTTGAAGCCGAGATGCGGCGGCACCGCGAGCGCGAGCGCCTCGTCGATCACCTTGAACGATGACAGCCCTTCATCGGACGGCAGACGCAGGAAGCCGGCGTCGAGCTTGCCGGCGCGCAGCCGGCGTGTTTGCTCGGACGACGACAGGTCGCTCAGCGTGACCGCGATACCCGGATTGCGGCGACGGAATTCCGCGACGAGTTTCGGCACGAGCGTCAGCACCGACAGGCAGATGCCGAGCCGCAGATGCCCGCGTTGTCCGCTGGTCGCCTCCCGCGCACGCGCGAGGATCTCGTCGGCATCGCGCACGAGCGCCTGCGCATCGGGCAGGAAGCGTTCGCCGAACGGCGTCAGTTCCGCGCCGTGCCGGCCGCGCTCGAACAGCTTGCCGCCGAGGCTCGCCTCGAGCGCGCCGATCTGCTTGCTCAGCGCCGGCTGGCTCATGTGCAGTGCGTCGGCCGCGCGGCTGAAATGGCTGAGCTCGGTGACCGTCAGGAAGGTGCGCAGCAGTTTCAATTCCATTCTTTAAAGGAATCGTATCGATCGAAACATTCATTTTACTGATCGAACGGCGTGACGTTCAATACGGACATGCCCTCTTCTGGAATTCACTTTATGTCCGTTGATCATGCGGCCGAATGCCCGACCGATATCTCGTGCGACACGGTGGCCGCCGACGCAAGCCGTGTCGAGCCCGATGCGCCGGCGCCCGAGCGTCGTGCCGAACGTGCTGCACATGTGGACGGACGCAGCCGCCGCTTTCGCTTCGGCGATGCGCTGGACGACGCGCCGCCGCGCGCCATCACGGGTTCGATCGCGATCAGCTTCGCGGTCGTGTCGCGGCGGAACTGGCCGCGCTGAGCGCTGAGCCTGCTCGTCGCGCGCATTGCGCTGGACGCGCATCTTCGATCACCCGCAAAAAAAACAGCAGGAATCCGCCCGCATCACGCATCATTGCGTGCACATCGATCGTCATCGCCGCGCGATCGACCTTATAATTTCCCGCACCCGCTCACCGCCCATGCATTTCGCGCCGCCGCAACGCGCGTGAAAAGGAGACTTTCGCTTGACCGGCCTCATCGCGCGCCTGCCTCGCGCCCGGACCTTCCTGATCCTCGCCCTCTCGTTCCTGACACTCGCGTTCGCAACGAACGCGTCCGCGCAGCGCGCGCAGCCGCATCGCACCGCGGCGCCGCATGCGCATACGAAAGTCGTCAAGAAAGCCCCCGCCCACCGCAAGCACAAGGCCGTCAAGCACCGCCGTCCGCGCGTCAAGCATCACTCGGTCAAGCGTCACGCCGCGCCCGCGCCGCAGCACCGGCGCGCGAAACGCACGAACGCGGTTCGCCCGCGCCCCCCCGCGAAGCCGCGCCTGCTCGCGAGCTGCGGCTACAGCCCGCGCGCGGTGCGCTCGCTGCACTCACGCGCGGCCTACGTGCTCGACGTCGATTCCGGCACGCCGCTGCTGGCCCGCAACGCACGCACCGTGCGGCCGATCGCGTCGATCTCGAAGCTGATGACCGCCGTGGTCGCGCGTGACGCGGACCGGCCGCTGAACGGCGTGCTGCGCGTCACGTCACGCGACCGCGACACGATCAAGTTCACCGGTTCGCGGCTGCCGATCGGCGCCGAACTGTCGCGCCGCCAGATGTTCCATATCGCGCTGATGTCGTCGGAAAATCGTGCGGCCGCCGCGCTGAGCCGCGACTATCCGGGCGGCCGTACCGCGTTCGTGAAGGCGATGAACCGCGAGGCCCGCCGGCTCGGGATGCGTCAAACGCACTTCCGCGAACCGACCGGGTTGTCGCCGCACAACGTGTCCACCGCCGAGGATCTCGCGCGGCTCGTCGGCGCGGCCGCGCAAGATCCGCTGATACGCTACTTCTCGACGGACACGTCGACCACCGTGCAGGCCGGCGACGGCGAGCTGCTGTACGTGAACTCCGATCCGCTCGTCCGCAGCGGCAGCCTGCCTATCCGGCTGCAGAAAACCGGCTTCATCAACGAATCGGGGCACGGCGTCGTGATGCGCATGCGCGTGAAGGGCCGCCGCGAAACGATCGTGCTGCTCGGCGCACCGACGCGCGCCGGCGTGTCGAGCGATGCGGTGAAGATCCATCGCTGGCTGAACTGCTCGATCCAGTAAGCACGGTGCGCGCGGCCGGCGCGCTCATTCACGAAGGAGCGGCGCCATGCAGGACGAATACCGTTTCAACGCATTCGGGCGCCTGCTCAGCGTCGTGCGCTCGAACGGCCACTGGGCCGTGTTCGATCTCGGCGCCGAAGGCAAGCGGCGGCCGGCCAATCTGCAGATTCCGTCCGCGCTCACCGCGGACGAACTCGCGCAATATCTCGGCGACCTGCTGCACGAGAATGCGTCGCCGAAGTACCACGACGTCGTGCCGGTTCCGGTTCCGTCGCCCCGCCGGGCGTAGCGCCAGGCTGCGCTGCTCGCCCCCGCTCACCCGCTCGTTCAGCGGACCGGCCGCTGCCGCACCGACGCTCGCCGTTCCCCCCACCCGATCGCGCCAACGCACCGCACATCCCGGCCTCATACTCAATTCGACAGCTAAACTTGCAAGTTTAGCTGTCGTGTTCTATGCTCCGCCACATGACACCACCCCGCACACCCGGCGTTTCCGCCGACACCGTCGCCAGCGACCTGACCCTCGCGGTCGGCCAGCTGATCCGCCGGCTGCGCTCCGAGATCGACTCCGAAGGGCTCGGCATGTCGCAGACGAGCGCGCTCGCGCGGCTCGAACGACAGGGCCCTATGACGACCGCCGACCTCGCCCGCGCCGAGGCGATGAAGCCGCAGTCGATGAAGGCGATCCTCGCGAGCCTCGAGGAAGACGGGCTCGTCGAACGCCAGCCGCACCCGACCGACGGCCGCCAGATCCTGTTCCTGCTGACCGCGGCCGGCCGGGAAGGACGACGCAAGCGCGACACCGCGAAGCACAAGTGGCTCGGCGCCGCGATCGAGAAACTCGACCCTGAAGAGATCCGCACGCTCGCCGCCGCGATTCCGCTGATCCGGCGCATCGGCGAGCAATGACCGCCGCCCGCGTGCGGCGCGGCATCCGCGCGCACGCGTTCCTTTGCCCAATTCACGGAGCATCAGCACCATGAGCACAACCCGTCTCGACACGAACACGGCGCTCGTCGTCATTGACCTGCAAAAAGGCATCGTCGCGCTGCCCACGTCCCACCCCGTCGCCCCGGTGATCGATCGCACGCGCGAACTGCTCGACGCATTCCGCGAGCGCGGGCTGCCGGTCGTACTCGTCAACGTCGCCGGCGGCGCGCCGGGCCGCACGCAGCAGCAGGCACGTCTGGATGCCCTTCCTGCCGACTGGACCGACCTCGTACCCGAACTGAACCGCCAGCCGGGCGACCACGTCGTGACGAAGAAGACCTGGGGTGCGTTCACCGCGACCGATCTCGACGCGTACCTGAAAGCAGCTGGCGTCACGCAGATCGTGCTGACCGGCGTCGCGACCAGCATCGGCGTCGAATCGACGGCACGCCAGGCGCACGAACTCGGCTACAACGTGACGCTGGCGGTCGACGCGATGACGGACCTCAACGCGGACGCGCACACGAACAGCGTCGAACGGGTGTTCCCGCGTCTCGGTGAGACCGGTTCGACGCAAGAGATCCTCGCGCTGCTCGACCGGCGCGGCGCATGAACGACACGCGCACTCGGCCGGCGCCGGGCCATCCGGCCGGCCGGCTCGATCCGGCGATCTGGAAAGTCAGCGCGGTCGCGACGCTCGGCGGGCTGCTGTCGCAACTCGACGCGACGATCGTCAACGTATCGCTGTCGAGCCTCGCGACCGACCTGCACGCGAGCCTGTCGACGATCCAGTGGGTGACGAGCGGCTACCTGCTCGCGCTCACGCTGGTGTTGCCGCTGAACGGCTGGCTCGTCGACCGCATCGGTGCGAAGGCGCTGTACCTGTGGTGTTTCTCCGCGTTCACGCTGACGTCGGCGCTGTGCGGGCTCGCGTGGTCGGCGCCGTCGCTGATCGCGTTCCGTGTGCTGCAAGGCATCAGCGGCGGGTTGCTCGCGCCGATGGCGCAGATGATGATCGCGCGCGTGGCCGGCCAACAGATGGCGCGCGTGATCGGTTATGCGGCGGTGCCCGTGCTGATCGCACCGATCCTCGGCCCGGTCGTCGCCGGCGCGATCCTGCAGCACGCGTCGTGGCGCTGGCTCTTTCTCGTGAACCTGCCGGTCGGCGCGCTGGCGCTTGCGCTGGCCGTGTGGTTCCTGCCCGGCGATCGCGACGAAACGCAGCGACGCGAACTCGACTGGGTCGGCCTCGCGCTGCTGTCGCCCGCGCTCGTGCTGTTCCTGTATGGCGCGGAGCGGATCGACGCCGTGCCGGGTATCGCGGCAATCGCTGTTTCTGTGCTGCTGCTCGCGGCGTTCCTGCGCGTCGAGCGACGCAAAGGCGCGCGTGCGCTGATCGACGTCGCGCTGTTTCGCGCGCGCGTGTTCGGCGCGGCCGCCGCCACGCAATTTCTGTCGAACGGCGCGATCTACGCAGGCCAAATGTTGATTCCGGTATTCCTGATCCAGGCGTGCGGCCGCTCGCCCGGCGAGATGGGCTGGCTGCTGGCTCCGCTCGGGCTCGGCATGCTCGTCACGTATCCGTTGATGGGCGCGCTGACGAGCCGGTTCGGCGTGCGCCGGCTGGCCGCCGCCGGCGCGATGCTCGCGCTCGTCGCGACGCTGCCGATCGTGTATCTCGCGCTGGCCGGCTACGATCCCTACGTGCTGGTGCCCGCGCTGTTCGTGCGCGGAATGGGCCAGAGCGCGATCGGCATCCCGTCGATGTCTGCCGCGTATGCATCGGTCGAACGGCGCAACCTGCCGATGGCGACGACGTCGCTCAATATCGTCCAGCGCCTCGGCGGCCCGACGTTCACGACGCTCTGCACGCTGTTTCTCGCGTGGCGGTTGCAGGCCGAATCGGTGTCGACGGGCGGCACGCATGGGGTCGCCTACGCGTGGGCGTTCGGCTTGCTTTGCGCGCTGCATGCGGCGAGCTTCGTGACGACGCTGCGGCTGCCGCGATGGTCGAGTGGCGCGGGCGCACGGGCGACGGGGGCGCGCGAGTCGGTTCGCACTGAATGACGGGGCGTGCCGTTACACGGCATGTGGCACTTGCTGTGCCAGCGTCATGCCTGCCGCTTCCAGCGTCTGATGCAGTGTCGGGAAGATGGACGACGCGCCGAAGCACGCGCACGCGATCAGCGGCAGGAACACGGTATAGAGAGAGGCCCGTCACGACCGGCATGCCGGCGATGCACGCATAACCGAGCACCTGCGGGATATCCATCGACGCGAGCACGTCATGCATTCGCCACGTCCGCCCGGAACCCGATGGCACAATCACGGTCCCTTTCATATGCCCTTCACCGGGCGCGCGCCGCATGGCGGCGCAGATTCAACGCACGAGAAGGACCCTGCCTGCCCTTATGACCCTAAACGAATCCTGGTTTGCGCCGCTCGTCGGCCTCCTCATTCTGCTCGCCGCCGCCGGCGCGATCACGGCCGCCGTCCATTTCCTGTTGTTCCGCGTGGTCGCGCGCCTCGCGCGGCTGTCGGCCACGCGCATCGACGACGCGCTGTTCGAGTTCGGCGCATTCAAGTGGCTGAACCGCATCGTGCCGTTCGTCGTGATCAAGCTCGGGCTCGCGGCAGTGCCCGGGATCCCGGCCGCGGCCGCGCAGGCCGCCGACAAGGTGCTGTTCGCGCTGATCGTGTTGGTGGTGTCGATGACGATCAGCGCGACGCTGTCCGCGCTCGAACACACGCATCGCATGAGCCATCGCGACCAGCCGCGCCTGTCGCTCAAAGGCGCGATGCAGCTCGTCAAGCTCGTGATGTACATCACGGCCGCGCTCGTCGTGATCGGCGACGCGACCGGCAAGCAGATCGGCTTGCTGCTGTCGGGCATCGGCGCGATGTCGGCAGTGCTGATGCTGATCTTCAAGGACACGCTGCTCGGCCTCGTGGCCGGCGTGCAGCTGTCGTCGAACGACATGCTGCGGATCGGCGACTGGATCACGATGCCGTCGGCCGGCGCGGACGGCACCGTCATCGACATCACGCTGAACACGGTGAAGGTCGCGAACTTCGATCACACGATCATCACGGTGCCGACATGGAAGCTGATCACCGAGAGCTACCAGAACTGGCGCGGGATGACCGAAGCCGGCGGGCGCCGCATCAAGCGCGCGCTGTTCATCGATGCGACGAGCGTCCGCTTTCTCGACAACGACGAGATCGCACGGCTCGAACGCCTGACGCTGCTGAAGGACTACCTGGAAGACAAGGTCGACGCGATCGCGCAATGGAACGGCACGCTCGGCACGGCGGGCGAATGCCCGGCGAACCGCCGCCAGCTGACGAATCTCGGCACGTTCCGCGCGTACGTCGCGAACTACCTGAAGGGCCATCCGCGAATCCGCCGCGACATGACGTGCATGGCGCGCCAGCTGCCGCTGACGGCCGAAGGCATTCCGCTCGAACTGTACTGCTTCACCGACACGACGAGCTGGGTCGACTACGAGACGATCCAGGCCGACCTGTTCGATCACCTGATCGCGGTGCTGCCGGAATTCGGGCTGCGCGTGTACCAGCACCCGTCGGGCTTCGACATGCGCCGGATGGCCGGCGCGGCGCAAGGCGAACTGCAGGCGCCGCACGCGCTGTAATGCTTGACGCGACGGTCCGCAACGGGCCGCCGCGCGCCACCGCGCAGCGCAGCGCGGCGCCCCGTGCGCCGCTCACCGCCCCGCGCACTCGGACGCGAGCCGCCCCACCACCTTCAGCGCGTCCTCGATCTGCCGCGACCACGGATAGCTGTAGTTGAGCCGGATGAAATGCCGGTAATCGGCGCTCGCCGAGAACATGTGGCCGGGCCCGATCGTGATGCCCTGCGCGAGCGCGAGCGCATACAGCTTCATCGCGTCGACCCGCGGCGGCAACTCGACCCACAGCACGTATCCGCCCGCCGGGCTCGAAATGCGCGTGCCTTCCGGGAAGAAACGCCGCACCATCGCGCTCATCAGGCTCGCCTGCTGCGCATACTGCTTGCGCATCCGCCGCAGGTGGAAATCGTAGCCGTCGTGCTTCAGGTATTCGGCGATCGCGAGCTGCTCGATCGCGGGCGTCGCGAGCGTGTTCAGGAATTTCAGCTTCTCGACCTGATCGCGATAGCGGCCCGGCATCGCCCAGCCGATCCGGTAGCGCGGCGACAGGCTCTTCGTGAACGACGCGCAATGCAGCACGAGCCCGTCGCGATCGTACGACTTCAGCGCGCTCGGCGTCGTGTCGCCGAAATGCAGCTCGTGGTAGACGTCGTTCTCGATCGCCGGCACGCCGTGCTTCGCGAGCAGCTCGACGAGCACGCGCTTGCGCGCATCGGGCATCTGAAAGCCGAGCGGATTCTGAAAATTCGGCATGACCATGCACGCGGCGATGCGCTCGCGCTCGAGGATCTGTTCGAGCGCCTCGATGTCGATTCCGTATTCCGGATGCGTCGCCACCTCGAGCGCGCGCATGCCCATCCGCTCGATCGCGTGGAGCATCGCGTAGAACGTCGGCGACTCGACGGCGATCGTGTCGCCCGGCCGCGCGACGGCCTGCAGACACAGGTTGATCGCCTCGGTCGCGCCGATCGTCACGATGATCTCGTTCGGATCGACCGACATCCCGTTTTCCAGATAGCGTCGCGCGATCTGGCGGATCAGGCGCGGATGGCCGGGCGGCAGGCCGTCGGTCACGCCCCAGCGACTTGCCGCGCCGCCCGCTCGCCTACGCATAGCGGTTCAAGACGCTTCACGAACGGAAACAGCCTCGGGTCGGGATACGGCGAGCCGAGCGGCACCGCATCGTCACGCGCGATCGAGCGCAGCGTCGACAGCACGAGCCGGCTGACGTCCACCGCCGACGGCTCGGCCGCCGGCGCCGACGTGTTCAGCTCGGCCGCGGGCGGCTCGGTGACCCGCGCCCGCACGAAATAACCCGACTGCGGCCGGCTCTCGATCAGCCCGCGGCTCTCCAGCACGAGATACGCGCGCAGCACGGTCGTCACGCTGAGTTGCTGCTGCCGGCTCGCCTGCCGCACCGACGGAATCCGCTCGCCCGGCCGGTATACGCCGCGCTCGATCTGCGTCTGCAGCTCGTCGGCCAGTTGTTCGTAACGCTTCACGCGCCTCCCTTTCAACTTCCCTTCAAAAACACAGTTACGGCCCGCACTCCCTGAATGGCCGAAACTGTACTCTTTTTTGAAGATAAGAGGTGTACACACAGCAGCCCCGGCGCCGCGCGTACTCTCGCTGCATCAACCCTGAGCACCCGCATCATGAAAAAGAAATCCGCCGCCCCGCGCATCGAACCGTACCACCACCCGGCCGCCGGCTGGGGCGCGCTGAAAGCCGTCGCGATCAACCTGATCAAGGAAAAGGTCACCGGCGGCAACTACCGCACGCTGCTGCGCCAGAACCAGCCGGACGGCTTCGACTGCCCGGGCTGCGCGTGGCCCGACCGCCAGCATGCGTCGACGTTCGAATTCTGCGAAAACGGCGTGAAGGCCGTGGCCGCCGAAGCGACGAGCAAGCGCGTGACGCCCGAATTCTTCGCCGCGCACACGGTCACCGAACTGCTCGAACAGACGGATTTCGAACTCGAACAGCACGGCCGCCTGACCGACCCGATGGTGTACGACGCCCGCACCGACCGCTACGTGCCGATCGCGTGGGACGACGCGTTCGAGCTGATCGCGCGCCACCTGCGTGCGCTGCCGGATCCGAACCAGGCCGCGTTCTACACGTCGGGCCGCGCGAGCAACGAGGCGGCGTTCCTGTATCAGCTGCTGGTGCGGCGGTACGGCACGAACAACTTCCCCGACTGCTCGAACATGTGCCACGAGGCGACGAGCCGCGGGCTGCCCGATTCGGTCGGCGTCGGCAAGGGCACCGTCACGCTCGACGATTTCGAGCACGCGGACATGCTGCTGATCTTCGGCCAGAACCCGGCGACCAACCATCCGCGGATGATGGGCGAGCTGCGCGAATGCGCGAAGCGCGGCGCGACGATCGTGTCGATCAACCCGCTGAAGGAACGCGGGCTCGAGCGCTTCGCCGATCCGCAAAGCCCGCTCGAGATGCTGACGATGTCCGGCACCGCGATCGCGTCGACGTTCATCCAGCCGACGATCGGCGGCGATTTCGCTTTGATCAAGGGGATGGCCAAGCGCGTGCTCGAACTCGACGACGCCGCGCGCGCCGCCGGTGCGCCGCGCGTGCTCGACACCGCGTTCATCGACGAACACACGGCCGGCTTCGACGCGTTCGCCGACGATCTGCGCAACGAAAGCTGGCCGGCGCTGACGGCCGAAAGCGGTGTGTCGTACGACCAGATCGACGCGCTCGCGCAGCGCTATGCACGCAGCGAGCGCGTGATCGCGACATGGGGCATGGGCATCACGCAGCACAAGCATTCGGTCGCGACCGTGCAGATGCTGACGAACCTGATGCTGATGCGCGGCAACATCGGCCGCCCCGGCGCCGGCCTGTGTCCGGTCCGCGGCCACTCGAACGTACAGGGCAATCGCACGGTCGGCATCGAGGAAAAGCCGTCGCAGGCGTTCCTGGACCGGCTCGGCCACGTGTTCGACTTCGAGCCGCCGCGCCATCACGGCTACGACGTCGTCGAGACGATCGAAGGCATGCTCGAAGGCCGCGTGAAGGTGCTGATCGGCCTCGGCGGCAACTTCGCGATGGCGACGCCCGACACGCCGCGCACGTGGGAAGGCCTGCGCCGCTGCGCGCTCTCCGTGCACATCACGACGAAGCTGAACCGCAGCCACCTGATCCACGGCCGCGACGCGCTGATCCTCCCGACGCTCGGCCGCACCGAGATCGACCTGCAGGACAACGTGCCGCAAGGCGTGACGGTCGAGGATTCGATGAGCATGGTCCACGTGTCGTACGGGATGAACAAGCCGGCTTCCGCGAACCTGATGTCGGAGCCGGCGATCGTCGCGCACATGGGCCATGCGCTGTTCGGCAGCGGCACGATCGACTGGCTCGCGTACAAGGACGACTACGCGAAGATCCGCGATGCGATCGAGGCGACTCTCGACGACTTCTACGACTACAACGCGCGCATCGCGCGGCCCGGCGGGTTCCACCTGCGCGTCGCGTCGCGCGATCGCGAATGGCTGACGCCGACGGGCAAGGCGAACTTCATCGCGCACGCGCTGCCGACCGACACGCCGATCCAGCGCGCCCGCGCGCTGCACGGCGAGCGCCTGATGACGCTGATGACGACGCGTTCGCACGATCAGTACAACACGACCGTCTACGGGCTCGACGACCGCTATCGCGGCGTGTTCGGCCAGCGCCGCGTGGTGTTCGTCAACCGCGACGATCTGGCAATGCTCGGCCTGAAGGCCGGCGAATGGGTCGACATGGAAACCGTGTGGCACGACGGCATCGAGCGGCGCGCGAACGGCTTCCTGCTCGTCGAATACGACATCCCGCGCGGCTGCATCGGCGCGTACTACCCGGAAACGAACCCGCTGGTGCCGCTCGACAGCGTGGGCGACGTATGCAACACGCCGACGTCGAAGTCGGTGCCGGTCCTGCTGCATCGCGCGGCCGCGCCGGCGTCGGCTGCCGCCTGACGGAGCGCTGCGATGATCGTTCGGCCGCGCGAGCACTGGCTGCGGATGCTGCTCGTCTGGAACGGATCGGTGCTGCCGACCATCCTGCCGCAACTCGTGCTGACGCTCGCGATCAGCCTCGTCGCGGTGTGGGGTGGCGGCCGCGTGCTCGGCGAGAAGGTGCCGCTGAACCCGACGCCGTTCACGCTGATCGGCCTCACGCTCGCGATCTTCGCGGGGTTTCGCAACAACGCGAGCTACGAGCGCTACCGCGAAGGCCGGCAGCTGTGGGGCGGCGTGCTGACCGCCACGCGCACGCTGGTGTCGCAAGCACTCTGCTACGGCGCGATCGATGACGACGACGCCGCGCGGCACGCGTTCGTGCGCAAGGTCATCGCGTTCGTCCATGCGCTGAAGCATCAGCTGCGCGGCACCGATCCGGCGGCGGACCTGCGCGCGCTGCTCGATGACGGGACCCATGCGCGCATCGTCGCCGCCCGGTATGCGCCGATCGCGATCGTTCATGAACTGCGCGAGGCATTCGCCGCGCGCGCCGACGCCGGGCATCTCGCCGATACGCGTCTCTGGATGCTCGACGCGCGCCTCGACGATCTCGTGTCGATGGTGAGCGGCTGCGAGCGCATCGCATCGACGCCGATCCCGTTCTCGTACGACGTGCTGCTGCACCGGACCATCTACGCATACTGCGTGCTGCTGCCGTTCGGTCTGGTCGACTCGATCGGCGCGGCGACGCCGTTCGTCACCGTGTTCGTCGCCTATACGCTGATCGCGCTCGACGCGATCGCCCATGCGATCGCCGAGCCGTTCGGCGACGGGCCGAACCAGCTCGCGCTCGATGCGATGACGCGGATGATCGAGCGCACGCTGCTCGAACTGAACCGCGAGCCGCTGCCGGCGGAAGTGACGCCCGGCCCGGCGTATCGACTCACCTGACGGGCCGCGCACCTTCGACGCCCCGTCGCCGCGGCTCGTTCAGTCGCGACGGCCGCGCAGGAAGTGGCCGTGCCCGGCCACCGCATCCGCGATCCGCCTCAGCAACACGACGCCGCGCAGCAGCGCGCGTGCCCCGTCGCTGTCGAGATCGGCCACGCGCCGCCGCAGCAACCGCGCAGCCATATCGCAACTGCGCTCGAGCCGGGCGAAATCCGCGAGCGCGGCGCGGCCGCGCACCACGGCCACCGCGCGACGCGCGGCCGGCTCCCGGGCCGCCAGTTCCGCGAGCGCCAGCAGGCTGTCGCCGATGCCCCAGATCGCCAGCAAATCGCGCATGTCGCGCTCGATCAGCGTTTGCGGCAGGCTGCCCGCGAACCCGAGTTCGCGCCCGAGCCGGTCGGCCGTGCGACTGAGCCACGCGCTTGCCGACCAGCCGCGCGGGTTGCGCGCGATAGCCGCCAGGTCGCGGCGCACCGCGCGATGCAGCCGCCGCCGGCTCGTGCCCGGATCGCCCGGAAACACGAGCGCGAACACCAGCACGCCGAACGCGATGCCGAGCAGCGTCGACAGTGCGCTGTTCAGGAACGCCGCATCGCCGATGCGCGCGGTGTTGTCGGGCGACGTGAAATTCCAGAAGAAGATCGCGAACGCGCTGCCGAGCGCGGCGGTGCGCGGATGGCGCATCGCGAGGCCGGTGCCGATCATGAACACGCCGATGATGTACGCGAGCGTCTCGAAGCCCGACACCGCCGGCAGCAGGATGAAATTGCAGACGACCCCCGCCACCGCCGCGCACGCCGTGCCCTTGAGGAACCCGATCGCGGCCCGGGCCGAATTCGGCCGGGTGGAGAACAGCGCGCCGACCACGGCCGTGATCGCAACGAAACCGGCGCCCGACGGCCATGCGGTGACGATCCAGATCGCCGACGCGACCAGCACCGCGATGAACGCACGAATGCCGTTGTGACACGCGAGCACCGCATCGCGATGAAACGCATAGCGGACCCGCGACGGCGGCGGAGCCGGCAGGTCGACCCGCGCCTTGTTGGCAAACGCGTCGTCGAATCCGGCAAGCAGCGTGCTCAGCCGGTCGAGCGTGAGCAGGCGCGAGTCATCCGAGCCGGTCGGCTCGGCGGCCTCGGCGTGCAACGCGTCGTCCACCCGCGCACGCAGCACCGCCATCTCGGGTCCCGCTTCGCCCGATGCCGCGACGCCGTCGAGCACCCGCGCCGCCTCGGCGACCAGCGGGTCCGGCGCGTCGCCGCTGCGCGCCGCATGCGCTTCGATCGCCTGCGCGGCCGCATGCGCGGACAGCACGCCGAGCGCCGCCGCGCGCAGATGGCCGATCGCGTTGCGCACCGGCGGCGCGCCGGCGGCCGCATACTCGGCCGCGGTGTCGAGATCGAGCGCCTCCGCGAACAGCCGGTGAACCGCCGCGGCGTTCGGCTCGCGACGCAGCGCGGCCGCGCCGACCGCCACCGCGCGTCCGAGATAGCGCGCGAGCCGCGTGCGGACGTCGCGCAGCGGCGAACCCGGCGCGAACACCGTTTCGAACGCGGCGGCGCACAGGATGCCCACCATCACGTAAAGGAACCGCGCGGTCGCGATATCGAACGCGTGCAGCGGCGCGGACGCCGCATCCATTGAGACGATCGCGGCCGTATAGCCGGCGAGCACCGCCGCGTATGCACGGAAATTCCGCAGGAACGTCGCAACGCCCGCGCACAGGCCGATCCAGGCGGCGAGCGCGGTCAGGAACAGCTCGGGCGTCTGCGCGAATGCGCCGGTCAGCGCGAGCGCGACGGCCGCGCCGATCGCGGTGCCGAGGATCCGGTACTGGCTCTTCGACAGCCCCATTCCGCGTGTGCCCTGCGCGACGATCCACACGGTCGACGCGGCCCATTTCGGGTCGTCGAGGTTCATCCGGAAAGCGATGTAGAGCGCGAGCAGCGAGGCGGCCGTGTTGCGCAACGCGAACCCGAGCGCGCCGGGCGGCAAGGTGGGCCATGCGTCGCGCAGCGCGGTGCGCACGACCGCGAACGGCGGCAGGCTGGGAAAAGCGAATTTCATGCGGCGAGCATACGATCGCGCCACGGCCGCCACTACCGGCCCTACGGGATGCGTTATTGCAGCGGGCGGGATAATCGGGATGACCGACACGCAGCCATTCCACTGGCGACGGTAAGATGCGCGCAGGCCAAGCACTGAAAACAACCTGTATGGACTTCGAGAGCATCCGGATATTCTTGCGCGTGGTGGAACGCGGCAGCTTCACGGCCGCGTCCGTGCAACTCGACATGCCGCTCAGCCGCGTGAGCCGCAAGGTCAAGCAACTCGAGGACGATCTCGGCGTGCAACTGCTGTACCGGACCACGCGCCGCGTGTCCGTCACCGAAGGCGGGCGCGACTATTACGAGCGCTGCCTGCGCGCGGAGGAAATCCTGCTCGACGCGGACCGCCAGGCCCGCGCGCTGCGCACCGATCCCGAAGGCACGCTGCGCGTGCTGGTGCCCTACTCGATCGGCCTGTTCGAACTGGAGCCGGCGCTCGCGGAGTTTCACCGGCGCTACCCGCGCGTGCAGCTCGTGCTGATCTACGACAACAGCCCGCTCGACCTCGTCGAGCACGGCTTCGACGTCGCGCTGCGCGCGGGCATGCTGACCGATTCCGGCTACGTCGCGCGCTCGCTCGGCTGGTCGCACGCGAAGCTCGCCGCGAGCCCCGCGTACCTCGAGCGCGTCGGGCGCCCGCAGACACCGCATGAACTCGCGCAGCACGACATCCTGTACGTGGGGCGCGACGCGCCCGGCCTGACGCTGCGGCTCACCAACGCGGCCGGCGACGTGGCCGACGTGCCGATCCGCCCCGTGCTGATCTCGAACGAATCGATCACCGTGCTGCGCCAGGCCGCGAGCGGCGGCGGCATCGCGCTGATCTCCACGCACTACATCGCGCGGCGGCTCGAGAAGAACGAACTCGAGATCGTCCTGCCCGACTGGCACCGTACCGACGACGTCGAACTGCACGCGCTCTATCCGCGCCGCGCGACGCTCGACAGCAAGGTGCGGATCTTCGTCGAGTTCCTGACAGAAGTCTTCACCGGTTGGCGGAACGCGCCGTAACCGGCATCGCACGACCGGCAATCGGCGCGTACCGTCCGGATTATTGCGGCACACGAAAGGAATTAATGAGTAGGCGAGCGTTGATCGCCGCTCGTCGCATCGTTAGCCTGTTGCGATGCAAAACCACGCCGCACACACCACACGCTACGGCAGCCATGGGCCGGCTGCGCGCCGACGCGTCACGCGCGTCGCGCCTTCCTGACCGGTACTAGCCCGCCTGCCGGAGCCCGTCACGGCTTCGCGCCTCCGATTCAACGCCTGAACCGCACGCTGCAACGCGTCGCCGCCGCCTGGCGGGCGGCGCGCGGGCAGCGTGTGTCCGTCCGCTTCGTGGTGCTCCCGCGCAGGCGTCGCGCGCGTACGCGTGTGCGACGCGCAGCGCGGACCACCCTTCATCACGCAGGAAGCCCATGTCCGCTTCATCCCCTCCAGGCCCGCTGACGGGCGCCCGCCTCGCGATCGGCACGATCGCGGTTTCGCTCGCGATGTTCATGAACGTGCTCGACTCGTCGATCGCGAACGTCGCGATCCCGACGATCTCGGGCGACCTCGGCGTGTCGGTCGACGAAGGCACGTGGGTGATCACGATCTTCGCGGCCGCCAACGCCGTGTCGATTCCGCTGACGGGTTGGCTCACGCATCGCTTCGGACAGGTTCGCCTGTTCGTCGCGTCGATCCTCCTGTTCGTCATCTCGTCGTGGATGTGCGGGCTGGCGCCGAACCTGCCGTTCCTGCTCGCCTCGCGCGTCCTCCAGGGCGCGGTCGCGGGGCCGCTGATTCCGCTGTCGCAATCGCTGCTGCTCGTCGATGGCCGCGGCAGAAATCGGCGACGGCGCTTGCGCTGTGGTCGATGACCGCGCTCGTCGGCCCGATCGCGGGGCCGTCGCTCGGCGGCTGGATCACCTACGACTACAACTGGTCGTGGATCTTCTACATCAACATTCCGGTCGGCTTCTTCGCGGCGGCGGTCACGTGGTTCGTGTTCCGCGATCGCGAATCGCCGGTGCGCCGCCTGCCGATCGACACGGTCGGCCTCCTGCTGCTCGTGCTGTGGGTCGCGTCGCTGCAGATCATGCTCGACAAGGGCAAGGATCTCGACTGGTTCAATTCGCCCGTCATCGTCGCGCTCGGCATCGTCGCACTGGTCGGCTTCGCGTTCTTTCTGGTGTGGGAGCTGACCGAAGCCAATCCGATCGTCGACCTGCGGCTCTTCACGCAGCGCAATTTCGCGGGCGGCACGATCGCGATCTCGGTCGCGTACGGAATGTTCTTCGGCACGCTGGTGCTGCTGCCGCAGTGGATGCAGGGCTATCTCGGCTATCGCGCGATCGACTCCGGGCTCGCCACCGCGCCGCTCGGGATCTTCGCGATCCTGCTGACGCCGGTGATGGGACGCATCCTGCCGCGCACCGATCCGCGCTACCTCGCGACGCTCGCCTTCGTCGGCTTCGCGGTCGTGTTCATGATGCGCACGACGTTCTATTCCGACGTGTCGCACTGGGATCTCGTGCTGCCGACGCTGCTGCAGGGCATTCCGATGGCGATGTTCTTCGTGCCGCTCACGGCGATCATCCTGTCGGGGCTGCCGCCGGAGAAGATTCCCGCGGCCGCCGGCCTGTCGAATTTCGGCCGCACGTTCTGCGGCGCGGTCGGCACGTCGTTGATCAGCAATGCGTGGAACGACCGGACGATCCTGCATCACGTGCGGCTCACCGAACAGGCGAGCCCGGGCAACCCGATCTTCGCGCAGCAGCTCGACGGCGCGCGTTCGCTGCTGCACCTGAGCCCCGATTCGGCGCTCGCGTTCTTCAATACGTCGGTCGACTCGCAGGCGGCCGTGATGGGGCTGAACGACATCTTCTACGTGTCGGCGATCATCTTCATCGCGATCATTCCGCTGATCTGGATCACCAGGCCGTCGCGCTCGGGCGGTGACGACGCGGGCGCGGCGGCGGCGGGCGCGCATTGATCGCGCGCCGTTATCGTTGGCTCGATCGCCGGCTTGCTCGCCGGCGTCATCGCTGTTCGAGGATGTAATAAAGACTTGCAATCGATACAGGCGGAAACGTCAACAGCCGGGGCCCGCACAGCGTTGTTTCGACAAGCGCCGACGATTCGCGCGCAACGACAGGAGAAAGTCGCACGTCCGGGCCGCGCGCCTGCACCGTGACGACCGCAGGATCCGCCAGGAAGAGCGGGACAGGGCCGCTGAGGATCGCGGCCACATTACGCAGAGCGAAAAGCACGTGCTGAACCGGCAGGACAACGCGGTCAGCCACAAGATCGGCCAGTAACGCCGGCAAGCGTCGATTCGCCATCCTTTGAAACGCCCGCTGCCGCCGCGCGACAGCGGGCGCTTATGTATCGAATCGTTTCAGCATGCCGTATGCGTCAAGTGCCGCGGGTATACTCCGACGTCAGCCGCCGCCCGTATCTCAAAAACGGCACGATCCCGGCGGTTTCGTCGCGAAGCTCCGCGTTTCGCGTATCCCGCGCCCCAGCCTCGACACGACACCCACGACGATTCCGATCATGAAACGATTCCTGCTGCTCCTTCCCGCCGCCCTGCTCGCCGCCTGCGGTTCCGCGCCCTCGTCCGACTCGGCCGCGTCCGGCTCCGCGCCGATGATCTACGTGTCGTCGGCGCGCCCCGCACACGCGATCGCCAACTGCCTCGACAGCCGCCTGTCCGGCACCGAGCAGTCGCAGCACAACGGCGTGACCGACATCACCGTCGGCTCGCGCTCGTACTTCGTCACGCTCACGCCGTCGGGCGGCGGCTCGGTCGTCAAGGTCGTGCGCGGCTCGGGCAGCGAGCCGGCCGAGGAAGCGATGCGCTTCGCGATCGCGCGCTGCGTGATCTGAGCGCCGCCGGCGCCGGGCACCGCGCCCGGCCCGCAAGCCGTACCGCGGGCGCCGTCATGCGCGCCCGTCGAATATTTTCATCCGGGCCGCCGCCGATGAGAGAATCGCACCACGATTCCCTTTCCACGGAGCCCGCATGAAGCATCTGCTGTCCCGGCTGTTCGTCAGCGCCGCGCTCGTCGCGCTTGTTCCGGCGTTGCCGGCGCAGGCCGCGACGCCGCCCGGCATCTTCGTCGTCGCCACCCAGCTCGGCGAATTCACGACCCTCGACCCGAGCGAAATCTACGAGCTCGTGCCGTCCGAATACGTCGCGAACACCTACGAACGGCTCGTGCGGGTCGACCTGAAGGACCCGACGCGCTTCGACGGGCAGATCGCACAATCCTGGACGGTCGGCGCCGACGGCGTCACCTACACATTCAAGCTGCGCCCCGGCCTCACGTTCCATTCCGGCAACCCGGTCACCGCCGACGACGTCGCATGGTCGCTGCAGCGCACCATCCAGCTCGACAAGGGCCCGGCCGGCGTGCTCGCCGATCTCGGCCTCACGAAGGCGAACGTGATGCAGAAGGTGCGCGCGATCGATCCGCAGACCTTCGTGCTCGAAACCGACCGCAAGTACGCGCCGAGCTTCGTGCTCAACGTGCTGAGCGCGTGCCCGGCGTCGGTGCTCGACAAGAAGCTGCTGATGTCGCACCAGCAGGGCAACGATTTCGGCAGCGGCTGGCTGAAGACCAACGATGCGGGCTCCGGTCCGTACCAGCTCGTCAAGTGGTCGCCGAACGAGAGCATCGTGCTGCAGCGTTTCGACAAGTACCGCGCGCCGTACGCGATGAAACGCATCGTGCTGCGCCACGTGCCCGAGGCGTCCGCGCAGCGGCTGCTGCTCGAGAACGGCGACGTCGACGCCGCGCGCAACCTGAGCCCCGACAGCCTCGCCGCGCTGAGCAAGGCCGGCAAGATCAAGGTCGCGTCGTGGCCCGTGTCCGCGCTGCTGTACCTGAGCCTGAACACGAAGAACCCGAATCTCGCGAAGCCGGACGTGCAGCAGGCGATGAAGTGGCTCGTCGATTACGACGGCATCCAGCGCAACATCGTCAGCACGACCTACAAGGTGCACGAGACCTTCCTGCCCGAAGGTTTCCTCGGCACGCTGAATTCGAACCCGTACAAGCTCGACGTCGCGAAGGCGAAGGCGCTGCTCGCGAAGGCCGGCTTGCCGAACGGCTTCGACGTGACGATGGACATGCCGAACGATTATCCGTACATCGAGATCGCACAGGCGCTGCAGGCGAACTTCGCGCAGGCCGGCATTCGCGTGAAGCTGATCCCGGGCGATGCGAAGCAGGCGATCGGCAAGTACCGCGCGCGCCAGCACGACATCTTCATCGGCGAATGGTCGCCCGACTACATGGATCCGAACAGCAACGCGCGCGGGTTCGCATGGAATCCTGACAATTCCGATCAGTCGAAGACGAAGATGCTCGCGTGGCGCAACAGCTGGGACATCCCGCAGCTGACGAAGGATACCGAGGCCGCGCTCGTCGAGCCGTCGTCCGCGAAGCGCGCGCAGCGCTACGAGGCGCTGCAGAAGTCCGTGCTCGCGAACTCGCCGTTCATCATCATGTTCGAGAAGGTCGTGCAGGTCGCCACGCGCCCCGGCACGACCGGGCCGGAGATCGGGCCGATCAACGATCTGGTGTCCTACCGGACGTTGAAAAAATAGGTTCACGGCATTGCCCGCGCGGCCGCTCGGAGCCGCCGCGCGGGCGCCGTCGCCCCGCCAGCGGCGCGCGCGGCGTTCAGTTGAACGCCGCCCACACCAGATACGCGTTCAGCCCGACGATCACGACCGTGGCCGTGCCCGCGACGATCCGCAACGGCATCCGCATCGCATAGCGCCCCATCACGTCGTTGCGCGCCGACAGGATCAGCAGCGCGATCATCGGCATCGGCAGCACGAAGCTCAGCACCACCTGACTCGCGACCATCGCGCGTGTGACGTCGCAGCCGCACGCGACCACCGCGAACGCGGGCGCGATCGTCACCGCGCGCCGGATCCAGACCGACAGGCGGCGCCGCATGAAGCCCTGCATCACGACCTGCCCGGCCATCGTGCCGACCACCGAGCTCGACACCCCCGACGTCAGCAGCGCGACGAGAAACAGTACGCCGGCCGCCGGCCCGAGCACGGGGATCAGCGTGTGATACGCGTCGCCGATATCGGCCATGCCCGGCGCGCTGGCGTGGAACGCCGACGACGCCATCATCACCATCGCGAGATTCACGAACCCGGCGAGGCCGAGCGCGACGACGACCTCGCGGTTCGAGAAGCGCATGAGCCGGCGCCGTTCCGTGTCGTCGCGCGGCGCGATGCGATCCTGCGTGAGGCCAGAATGCAGATACAGCGTATGCGGCATGATCGTCGCGCCGATGATCCCGACCGCGATCGTCAGCGCCGCCTGATCGGGAATCTGCGGGACGACCAGATGGAACGCGGCCGCCTGCCAGTCCTGCGGCGCGATCATCAGCTCGCCGAGATAGCATGCGCCGATCACGCCGACCAGCGCCGCGATCGCGGCTTCCAGCGGGCGGAAGCCGTGCTTCTCGAGCGCGAGGATCGCGCAGGTCGCGAGCGCCGTCGCGATCATCCCCGCGAACAGCGGCAGATGGCACAGCAGCGCGAACGCGAGCGCGCCGCCGAGGAATTCGGCCAGATCGGTCGCCATCGCGGCGATTTCCGACGCGATCCACATGCCCCACACGATCGGCGCGGGGAAATGGTCGCGGCACAGCTCCGCGAGATTGCGACCTGTCACGATGCCGAGCTTCGCCGACATCGCCTGGAACAGCATCGCGATCGCGTTCGCGGCGAGCACGACCCACAGCAGGCGGTAGCCGTACGCGGCACCGGCCTGGATGTTGGTCGCGAAGTTGCCGGGGTCCATATAGCCGATCGATGCGATCACGGCCGGGCCGACGAACGGCAACAGCGCGGCGATGCCGGTGCGACGCCCTTCCAGCGCGGCGCGTGCCGCGCCCTCGGCGCGATCGGCGCGATCGTTGGACAGATCGGGCAGCGCGAAGCCGCTGCTGGATTTGCTCGTGACGGGAATCATGGTCGGGTTCCGTTCGAATGAGGAAGGCTGGCCCTGGAGCGGGCCCGGCGGCCGGCCTGCCGCTTGCCGGCCGCTGCGGCGTTACAGCGGCACGACATCCGGACGGTTGCGCGGAAACCGCGCGAGCACGTCAGGCGCGATATTCAGGTGTGCCTCGACGAGCTTCGGCGGTGTGTGCGCGAGCCAGTCGGACAGCGACACCTCCGCATAGCGGTCGGTCTTGAAGATTTCGAGGAACACGAGATCGGTGTTGCCGGTGTTCTGCACGTAGTGTCCGAGGCTCTTTTTCACGTAACCGACGTCGCCCGCGCGGAAGTCCGCCGTCTGCGCCTTCGGCCCCGTGTCGAACACGGTCATCCGCGCTTCGCCCTGCAGGTAGTACTGCCATTCGTCGGCATTCGGATGCCAGTGCAGCTCGCGCATGCCGCCCGGATGCACGGTGACGAGCGCCGCCGCAATCGTTTGCGATACGTTGAAGTTCGTGCTGTCGGCAATTCGCACCTCGCCGCCGCGCGTCTTCTTGAACGGCTTCATCGCGCCGAGCGAGAAGATGAACGGGTGCGGCGGCGCACCGGCCGAAGACGCGGACGCACGCTGGGCGTCCGCGAGCGGCCCCGGCTCGTCGCCCTGAAAGATCCACAGGTTGTCGAGCGGAATGTTCTTGAACGCGTCGGCCGGCACGCCGAAGTTGAGCGCGAGCACGTCCGGTGGCGTATGCGCGACCCAGTCGGTCAGCAGCAGCGTGTTGAATTCGGACGCGCGGCCGTTGTCGAAGGCGAGCATGAATTCGGCGCCATCGGTGCCGATTCCCTGCAGCGAGTGCGGCAGGCCGGGCGGGAAATACCACAGGTCGCCGGTTTTCACGTCCTGCACCGACGGGCGTCCCAGTTCGTCGAGCACGGTGATCCGGCAGCGGCCGTCGAGCATGATTGCCCATTCGGCCTGCTGGTGCCAATGCATCTCGCGAATGCCGCCGCGCGTCAATCGCATGTTTACGCCGGAAATGGTTTCCGAAATCGCGAAATCGTCCTGCGTGACTTCGCGTGCCCATCCGCCGTTTTGAATGCGTTTATGCGCGTTATTGAATGACGCCCAGAATAACGGCATGCCGTTGATATCGGTGGCCGGCGGATCCTGAAAAGACGGGAATTGATTCGCCAATGCGGGATTCTTCGGCCCCGGGTCGGTCAATCCCTGCTTGTTGCGCACGTTTATCGCCCCTTCCGGCGGGCTGTCCGGATTGCCGAACGAAGCCGCCTTGGCCGTTACGGCAATGCCCGCGGCGGCAATCGCGCCGGCCGTACTCGTCAACATCCTGCGTCGAGAAAGATTCGTCATGTTTCCCTCTTCATCATTTCAATTAATCGAATATTCGCTACCGACGTTCACCGCTTTTTCATTTTTCGAAAATCGGCATGCCGTGACGCAAGTTAAATACAAGTCGACTTAAAAATTAAATGAATTATTAAGCTGGATTAATGAGTTAAGGTGATCGAGTCGGGGTTTTGTAATTGTTGCGGTGCAAGGACGTATGCTGCGATGTCAGTCGGGTGCAGGGGAGCCAGCCGGTTTGCTGTGCACACGACGGGCGCGGGCCGCGGCGCAGTCCGATTTCGGCGAGATCGAACTCACCAGTACTGCCATCTATTCGCATCACTTATCAACTGAGCAGACGAGATACACGCAAGACGACGCGCAAGCATTTCAATTGCCACAGCATGCGTCGGCCTGCGGTTCAGTTGCGGGGCATGTCGATGAACCACCACCGTGCGGCGAATGTCGGGCCGCTAGAGAAGTTGCAAGCGCCCCATCAACCGGCAAATGGCTAGGCCGGCGCGGCGCGCACATCCGTGGACAGGCTATTCGCAGCGCCGATCGCATAGCTTTTTTTATCTGGCGCCGCTTTTTTTGGATCTGTCAGATAGATGACATTCGTTCAGCAAACGACAAAGATCTAACAGCCGATGACCTGCGCCTTCGCCCGTACCGTCGAATCCCGCTTTGCCGAGCTGACGCCGACGGCGAAGCGCATCGCGAGCTACATGCTCGCGAACCTCGACCGGCTGGGGCTCGAGACGGCCGACCAGATCGCGCAGCAGGCCGGCACCAGCGGGATTTCGGTCGGGCGCTTCCTGCGCAGCGTCGGCTACCGCAACCTCGACGACCTGAAACGCGAGCTGCGCGGCGGCGCCGACCGGCCGTGGATGATCACCGACCGCCTCGACGAATACCGCCGCGCCAACGGCACCCAGGCGGCCGACAGCAACAGCGGCGACCGCGCGCTCGCGTCGTCGCTCGATCGCGAGCTCGACGCGATCCGCCACGTGTACCGCCTCGCCGAGGAACCGGTGTTCGCACAAGTCGCGGACCGGATCGCGCATGCCGACGCGGTGTTCATCCTCGGCATCCAGTCGACCCGCGGCATCAGCAATGCGTTCAGCAGCTATCTCGAGTACTTGCGCCCGCGCGTGTTCTATTCGGACGGTCAATCGGGCTCGTACGTCGACTCGCTGAATTCCGAGTTCGAGCGGCCGTATTGCATCGTCACCGACGTGCGCGCGTATTCGCGCAGCGCGCGCCGCTATTGCCAGGCGGCCGCGGAGCGCGCCCAGCCGTTCGCGCTGGTCACCGATCTCTATTGCCCGTGGGCGCGTGAATGGCCGGCCGACCTGCTGCAGGTGAAAACGGACGTCGGCCAGTTCTGGGATTCGCTCGCGCCGCTCACCTGCCTGTTCAACCTGCTGATTACCGCCGTGGTCGACCGCCTCGGTCCCGCGATCGACCGGCGCGTCGCGCGCAACCGCGAACTGCAGCACACGTTCGACCAATTCGAATCCTGAGCACCCGACTGCCGATGAACCCGCCCCGCCTCGTCGAAATCACGCCCGCCACGCATCGCGTCGAGATCGATCTCGTCTACGCGACCGAGCGCAACCTGACCGGCAAGCCGATCTATCGCCGCGCGCACTGCCTGCTGCTCGAACCGGCCGAGGCCGCGCTGCGCCGCGCGGTCGACGTCGCCGCGCAGGCCGGCTTCACGCTGCGCATCTACGACGCGTACCGGCCGCCGCAAGCGCAGCAGGTGCTGTGGGATTTCCTGCCCGATCCGAACTTCATCGCCGATCTCGGCCGCGGCTCGAATCACAGCCGCGGCACCGCGCTCGACCTGACGCTCGTCGGCGCGCGCGGCGAGCCGCTCGACATGGGCACCGGCTTCGACGAGATGGTGGCCGCGTCGGGCCACTTCCACGCGGGCTTGCCCGAGCCAGTGCAACGCAACCGGCTGCTGTTGCTCGGCGTGATGCATGCGGCCGGCTTCGCGCATATCGACAGCGAATGGTGGCACTACGAACTACCCGGCTCGCATGCGTTGCCGCCGATCGACAACGCGGCGAGCGGCCCGTGGCAGCTGATGTGATGACGATGCACGTTCCCCTCACCGTTCACGCTCGACAACTTCGACAACCTCAACGATTTCAACGACAGACGGAGAAGCGCCCATGAAACTCCCGACCTCCCGGCTCGTCGCGGCACTGGCCGCCGCGTCCGTTCTCGCCACCGTTCCGCTTCGCGCCGCGCACGCGGAAACGCCGAAGGACATGTTCGTGATGGCCACGCTGCTCGACGAATTCACGACGCTCGATCCCGGCGAGATCTACGAGCTGGTGCCGGAGGAATACGTCGCGAACACCTACGACCGGCTCGTGCGCGTCGACCTGCGGGATCCGTCGAAATTCAACGGCGATGTCGCGCAGTCGTGGACAGTGAGCCCCGACGGGCTGACCTATACGTTCAAGCTGCGCCCGGGGCTCAAGTTCCATTCGGGCCACCCGCTGACGGCCGACGACGTCGCGTGGTCGATCCAGCGCGCGGTGCTGCTCGACAAGGGCCCGGCCGCCGTGCTGACGGGCATCGGCCTCACGAAGGCGAACGTCGCGGCGAACGTGAAGAAGCTCGACGACCAGACGGTATCGATCACGACCGACCACAAATACGCGCCGACCTTCGTGCTGAACGTGCTCGGCTCGTGGCCCGCGTCGGTGGTCGACAGGAAGCTGCTGCTGTCGCACCAGCAGGGCAACGACTTCGGCAACGCCTGGCTGAAGACCAACGAGGCCGGCTCCGGCGCCTACAAGCTGGTCAAGTGGAGCGCCGGCGACAGCATCGTGCTGCAGCGCTTCGACGGCTACCGGCTGCCGCTCGCGATGAAGCGCATCGTGCTGCGCCATGTGCCCGAAGCGGCGAGCCAGCGCCTGCTGCTGGAAAACGGTGATGTGGACGCGGCACGCGACCTGAGCCCGGACGATCTCGCGGCGGTCGTGAAATCCGGCAAGGCGAAGGTCGCGGCATCGCCGCAGGCGACGCTGCTGTATCTCGGCCTGAACACGAAGAACCCGACGCTCGCGAAGCCCGACGTGCAGGAAGCGCTGAAGTGGCTGGTCGACTATTCCGGTATCCAGTCCAACGTCGTGAAGACGACCTACAAGGTGCACCAGACCTTCCTGCCCGAAGGCTTCCTCGGCACGCTGAATGCGAACCCGTACAAGCTCGACGTCGCGAAGGCGAAGGCGCTGCTCGCGAAGGCCGGCGTGCCGAACGGCTTCTCGGTGACGATGGACGTGCGCAACGACTATCCGTACACGGAGATCGCGCAGGCCGTGCAGGCGAACTTCGCGCAGGCAGGCGTCAAGGTGCAGCTGATCCCCGGCGACAACAAGCAGACGCTCGCGAAATACCGCGCGCGCCAGCACGACATCTACATCGGCGAATGGTCGGCCGACTACATCGACCCGCACAGCAACGCGCAGGGTTTTGCATGGAACCCCGACAACTCCGACAAGTCGAGCTATAAAATGCTCGCCTGGCGCAACAGCTGGGACATTCCGCAATTCACGAAGGAGACCGACGCCGCCCTCGCCGAGCCGACCGCCGCGCAACGCGCGCAACGGTATCAGGCGATGCAGAAGGAGATGCTCGCGCGCTCGCCGTTCGTGATCATGTTCGAGAAAGTCGCGCAGGTCGCGACGCGGCCCGGCGTGAGCGGGCTCGAAGTCGGACCGATCAACGATCTCGTGTCGTACCGTAACCTGAAGAAGCCTTAAGATTCGCCGCATGTCGACTCCCGCCTCCTCCCTCGAAGCACTGCGCACGCTGCCCGCGCGGCGCCCGGCCGTGCGCTGGGCGCTGCGCGTGCTGCGCTGGGCGCTCACGCTCGCCGTCACGTTCGCCGGCCTGCTCGCGCTGACGTTCGTGATCGGCCGCAAGGTGCCGATCGATCCCGTGCTCGCGATCCTCGGCGATCGCGCGTCGGCCGAGGCGTACGCGGCCGAGCGCATCGCGCTCGGTCTCGACAAGCCGCTCGTCACGCAATTCCTGATCTACGCGCGCGACGTGCTGCACGGCAATCTCGGCATGTCGCTGCTGACGTCGAACCCGGTGCTCGACGACATCAGGCGCGTCTTCCCCGCCACGCTCGAACTCGCGACGATCGCGACCCTGATCGGCATCGCGCTCGGCGTGCCGCTCGGTGTCGCGGCCGCGGTGAGGCACAACCGGCCGATCGACCACATCGCGCGCTTCGTCGGCCTGATCGGCAATTCGGTGCCGGTGTTCTGGCTCGGGCTGATGGGGCTGCTGCTGTTCTATGCGCGGCTGCACTGGGTCGGCGGCCCCGGCCGGCTCGATCCCGTGTACGACGGCATGGTCGACCCGCGCACCGGCAGCCTGCTGCTCGACTCGGCGATCGCGGGCGAGTGGGACGTGTTCCGCAACGCGGTGTCGCACATCGCGCTGCCGGCCGCGATCCTCGGCTACTACTCGGTTGCGTACCTGAGCCGGATGACGCGCTCGTTCATGCTCGACCAGCTGAGCCAGGAATACATCGTCACCGCGCGCGCGAAGGGCCTGTCCGAGCGCCGCGTGATCTGGCGGCATGCGTTCGGCAACATCGCGGTGCCGCTGCTCACCGTGATCGCGCTCACGTACAGCAACCTGCTCGAAGGCTCGGTGCTGACCGAGATCGTGTTCGCGTGGCCGGGGCTCGGCTCGTACCTCACAGGCGCGCTGCTGAACGCCGACATGAACGCGGTGCTCGGCGCGACGCTCGTGATCGGCGTGATGTTCATCACCGTCAACCTGCTGACCGACGCGCTGTATCGCGTGTTCGATCCGCGTGCGCGCTGAGGGCCGCTTCGACATGACCGCATCCACCCTGCTTCTTTCCCCGTCCATGCCGAAGGTCGTCCGATCATGAATGCCGAGCGTCTCACGCTGCGCGCGTGGCTTCTCTCCGATGCGCCCGCGTCGCGCTCGCAGGCCGCGTTCGGCCTCGCGTACCGCCGCTGGCGCCGCTTCGCGGGCAATCCGCTCAACCTGTTCGGACTCGCGATCCTGGTCGTGCTGATCGTCGTCGCGATCGTCGGCCCGCTGATCATGCCGCACGATCCGCTGCGCCAGGTACTGTCCGACCGCCTGCTGCCGCCCGGCTCGGCATCGCACTGGCTCGGCACCGACCAGCTCGGCCGCGACATACTCTCGCGGCTGATCGGCGGCTCGCGCCTCACGCTCGGCATCGCGGTGCTCGTCGTCGTGATCGTCGTGCCGATCGGCCTGATGATCGGCACGACGGCCGGCTATTGCGGCGGCTTCACCGACAGCGTGCTGATGCGCATCACCGACATCGCGCTCGCGTTCCCGAAGATCGTGCTCGCGCTCGCGTTCGCGGCCGCGCTCGGGCCGGGCGTGATCAACGCGGTCGTCGCGATCTCGATCACCGCGTGGCCCGCGTATGCGCGGCTCGCGCGCGCCGAAACGATCCGCATCGCGCAGGCTGACTACATCCACGCGGCGCGGCTGCAAGGCGCATCGGGCCCGCGGATCCTGCTGCGCTACATCGTGCCGCTGTGCATGTCGTCGGTGATCGTGCGCGCGACGCTCGACATGGCCGGCATCATCCTGACCGTCGCGGGCTTGGGCTTCCTCGGCCTCGGCGCGCAGCCGCCGAGCCCCGAATGGGGTTTCATGGTCGCGTCGGGCCGCAACGTGCTGCTCGACGCGTGGTGGGTCGCGACGCTGCCCGGCGCGGCGATCCTGCTCGTCAGCCTCGCGTTCAACCTGCTCGGCGACGGGCTGCGCGACGTCTTCGATCCGCGTCACGGAGCATGACATGCCACTGAATTCCACCGACGCCGCCGCGCCGCTCTGCGAGATCGACGGCCTGAAGATCGGATTTCGCGGGCACGACGGCGTCGTGTCCGACGCGGTACGCGACCTGTCGCTGACGCTCGCGCCGGGCGAACGGCTCGGCATCGTCGGCGAGTCGGGTTCCGGCAAATCGCTGACGGGCCGCGCACTGCTCGGCCTGCTGCCCGACGCCGCACGCTGGTCGGCCCGCACGATGCGCTTCGCGGGCCACGACCTGCTCGCGATGTCGGCCGGCGAGCGGCGGCGCCTGTGCGGCAGCCAGATGGGGATGATCCTGCAGGATCCGAAGTATTCGCTGAACCCGGTGATGACCGTCGCGAAGCAGATGGGCGAGGCGTTCCGGCGGCACGAGCCGAAGTTGCGCGGCCGCGCGCTGCGCGAGCGGATCGTCGATGCGCTCGCGGCCGTGCAGATTCGCGATCCGGCGCGCGTGGCCGATGCGTATCCGCACGAGCTGTCGGGCGGCATGGGCCAGCGCGTGATGATCGCGATGATGGTGTCGACCGGCCCGCGCCTGCTGATCGCCGACGAACCGACCTCCGCGCTCGACGTCGCGGTGTCGATGCAGGTGCTCGCGGTGCTCGACGCGATGATCGCGCGGCACGGCACCGGCCTGATGTTCATCAGCCACGACCTGCCGCTCGTGATGTCGTTCTGCGATCGCGTCGCGGTGATGTATGCGGGCCGCGTCGTCGAAACCTGCGCCGCGCGCGACCTGCGCGATGCGACCCATCCGTACACGCGCGGGCTGCTCGCGGCGAATCCGCCGCTCGCGAACCCGCCCGACGAACTGCCGGTGCTGCGTCGCGATCCGGCGTGGCTGAACGCGGCTTCGTCCGCGCCATCTTCGAATCAATCCCGGGAGGCCGCACGATGATCGATGTCGACCACGCGTCGATCCGTTTTCCGACCCGCACGGGTCATGTCGACGCCGTGCGCGATGCGAGCTTCGCGGTACGCGACGGCGAGGTGTTCGGGCTCGTCGGCGAATCGGGCTCCGGCAAGTCGACGCTGCTGCGCGCGCTGACCGGCCTCGTGCCGCTCGCGGGCGGCAGCCTGTCGATCGACGGCCGGCCGGTCGGCGGCACGCCCGAACGCGCATTCCGCCGCCAGGTGCAGATGGTGTTCCAGGATCCGTACGCGTCGCTGCATCCGCGCTTCACGGTCGACCAGACGCTGCGCGAGCCGCTGTCGATTCACGGGATCGGCGACGCCGATGCGCGTATCGCTCGCGCGCTGTCGGAGGTCGGGCTCGGTCCGGCATTCCGCTTCCGCTATCCGCATCAGTTGTCCGGCGGCCAGCGCCAGCGCGTCGCGATCGCGCGCGCACTGATCGTCGAGCCGCGCGTGCTGCTGCTCGACGAGCCGACCTCCGCGCTCGACGTGTCGGTGCAGGCCGAAATCCTGAACCTGCTGCGCCGCCTGCATCGCGAACGCAACCTGACGATGATCCTCGTGAGCCACAACCTCGCTGTGATCGGCTTCCTGTGCCAGCGCGTCGCGGTGATGCAGCACGGCGAGATCGTCGAGCAGCTGCGGATCGAGGACGTGCGCGCCGGCCAGGTCGCTCGCGACTACACGCGCACGCTGCTGCGCGCGACCGAAGGCTATCGCCGCCTGGATCCGGCGATCGACGCGCCGGCGGCCTGACGAGCGGCGCTCGGCTGCTCGGCTGCTCGGCTGCTCGACTGCTCGACTGCTCGACTGCTCGAGGATAGTGCGACGCGGCGCGCGCAGCCGCGCGCGTCGCATCGCATGACCCGGGCGCGGCACGCTATGCCGGCCGCCCCCATGCTCCGTCGGCCGGTTATTCCAATCCCGCTTCGCTTCGAATAGCGCCCCGCCGAAATCGGCCCCGCGACCGGTTTCCGGTATCGCATGCTCGCCCACGCGAGCCCTTCCTGCCGTCCCCCCTCCGCCTGCCAACTCCGGCAAAAAAAAAATTAGTACGAGTACTAGATCAAATCGACATCTATTAGTACCTGTCAAATTACAAACGCCTTACATAGATCACATAATTTGATCCGAAACGCGCCATTCTGAGATTTAAATTCAATCGGCGCCTTCAAAAACCGAAGTTTATTTGGAGATTTAACTATGCGAATCATCAAGCGCAGCGCCCTCCCGTTCCTGCTCATCGCCGCCGGCGCGGCCTTTTCGTCGGCCGCCCACGCGGCGGACGGCACCGTCACCTTCCGCGGCAACATCATCGCGTCGACGTGCAGCGTCGATGGCGGATCGGATCTCACCGTCCCGCTGCCGCCGGTCAGCACCACCGCGCTCGCCGATGTCGGCTCCGTCGCCGGTCGCAGCGCGTTCTCGCTGGCGCTGACCGGCTGCACGGTCGGCGACGACAACCCGGTGAAGGTCGGCGTCGTGTTCGAGAACGGCACGAACGTCGATCAGGCAACCGGTCGACTGACGATCGACTCGGGCGCCAAGGCCGCCGAAGGCGTCCAGATCAACGTGCTGGATTCGCAGCAGAACCACATCCCGGTCGGCGCGCAAACCGGCGCGAACACCGAGATGGTCGCGATCGATGCCGACGGCAAGGCGAAAGTGAACTACTTCGCCGAGTACTACGCCGCAGGCGCCGTGAAGGCCGGCGACGTCACGTCGCGTGTCGAGTACTCGCTCATCTATCAGTAAGGGCCGCGCGTGGAGATCGCCGCTCCGGCGATCTCCGCCCGTCACGCCGCGCGACGCGGAACCCGCTGTTTCCGCCCGCTCCCTGCCCCCAAACGATCCGATTCTCACGCCCATGAAACTGTTGAAGCTCTTCCGTACGTTGACCCTCGCGGTCACAGCGTTCGCGTCGCAGGCCGACGCGAGCGTCGTGATCGCCGGCACACGCGTGATCTTCCCGTCCACGGAGCGCGAAGTCACGATCCAGCTCACGAACGACAGCAAGCGTCCGGCGCTGGTGCAGGCATGGCTCGACGACGGCGACAGCCGCGCGTTGCCGGAGAACATCGACGTACCGTTCACGCTCACGCCGTCGATGTTCCGGATGGAAGCCGGCAACGGGCAGACGCTGCGTCTCGTGCATACCGGCGAACCGCTGCCTGCCGATCGGGAATCGCTGTTCTGGCTGAACGTGCTCGAAGTGCCGCCGAAGGCCGCCGCGACCGAGAACCGCAACCGCATCCAGCTGGCGTTCCGCTCACGCATCAAGCTCATGTATCGCCCCGCCGGGTTGGCCGGCAACGCGGACGACGCCCCGATGCAAGTCGACTGGCGCGTGGTTCGCGGCGACGGCGGCTATGCACTCGAGGCCAGCAATCCGACACCGTATGTCGTCAATTTCGGCAACGTGCAACTGAAGTCCGGCGGCCGCAAGCACGACGCCGGCATGGGCTACGTGCTGCCCCGAAGCACGCAGCGTTTCCCGATCAAGGATCTCGCCGGCGCACCCGCCGCGGGTGCAACCGTCGAGTTCGGCAGCATCAACGACTGGGGCCGGGCAACCGACATCGAACGTCCGGTCAGCGTCGAACCGTAACGCGACCGAGGCCGGCAGCGCCTGGCAACGGCGCGCGCCGAGCGTTCTCGCCGTTTCGTGCGCCGTCGCTTCGGCCGTTCCGACCGACCGCCACGAAAACCCCTGATTCGCCATTCGCCGCCGCGCGGTGCGGCACCGTCGCGCCTGGGCCGACGAAACGCGCCCGCTCGCCCCGAACCTTTGTGGAGTATTGCGCATGACCCCGACCCGACTGCCTCGCCGCGGCGCGGCCGACATGCCGCACGTCAAGCCGATCCATCTGCTGGTGGCGGCCTGCGTCGCCGCGTGGTCCGCCCATGGCCGCGCGACGACGCAGGCCGCCGCCGAAAGCACGCTCGCGCAAGTCGAGTTCGACGGCGCGTTCCTGCAGAGCCGCCTGGGCAAGCATGTCGACGTGTCGCGCTTCGCGCAGCGCAACGTGACGGCGCCCGGCGTGTACACCACCGACATCCATGTCGGTCCCAACTGGATCGGCCGCTACGACGTGCGCTTCGTGGCCGCGCCGGATTCGGGCGACGCGCGGCCGTGCTTCGACCGCACGCAGCTCGAGCGCGTTGGCGTCGATTTCGGCAAGCTCGCGCCGGAAGTGCTCGCGCGACTGGACGGCGACGGCGCCTGCCTGCAACTCGACCAAGTCGTGCCGGGCGCCAGCGCGGCATTCGACTTTCCGCGGCAGACCCTGCGGCTGTCGATCCCGCAGGCGTCGCTCGTACGCAAGGCGCGCGGCTACGTGAGCCCCGATCAATGGACCTCCGGCGAAACCGTCGGCCTGCTCGGCTACAACTTCAATCTTTACACGTCGAAGGCCAGCGGCCACACCACGCAGACGCAAGGCTATCTCGGCCTGAACGGCGGCGTGAACCTCGGCAACTGGCGCTTTCGCCACGAAGGCTCGTATTCATGGTCGTCGCGCGGCGAGAGCCGGTATCAGGACATCGCGACCTATCTCCAGCGCGACTTGCCGTCGCTGTCGTCGCAGCTCGTCGTCGGCGAAAGCTACACGTCGGGCGAACTGTTCGACTCGACGCAGTTCCGCGGCGTGCGCCTGTCGACCGATGACCGGATGCTGCCCGACTCGCTGCGCGGCTATGCGCCCGTGGTGCGCGGCATCGCGAACAGCAACGCAAAGGTGACGATCCGCCAGAACGACGTGACGATCTACGAGACGACGGTCGCGCCCGGCAATTTCGAAATCGACGACCTCTATCCGACCGGGTACGGCGGCGACCTGCAAGTATCGGTTGCCGAAGCCGACGGCTCCGTGCACTCGTTCTCGGTACCCTACGCCGCCGTGCCGATGTCGCTGCGGCCGGGCATCGGCCGCTACAGCTTCGTCGCGGGCACGCTGCGCAATCCCCACGGATCGAGCCAGCCGCTGTTCACGCAGGCGACCTACCAGCGCGGCCTGACCAACCTGCTGACGGCCTACGGCGGCGTCACGCTCGCGGGTGGTTACGCGTCGGCGATGCTGGGCGGCGCGTTCAACACGTCGTTCGGCGCGTTCGGCGCGGACGTCACGCATGCGCTGACCTCGATCCCGGGCGCGAAGCGCTACAGCGGTTCGAGCGTGCGCGTCAGCTATGCGAAGTCGGTCGATGCGACCGGCACCGATATCGCACTCGCCGCGTATCGCTATTCGACCGACGGCTATTTCGGCCTCAACGACGCGATGCAGGCGCGCGATGCCGCGCGCGACGGCCGCTCGGCGCAGTCGGTCTGGCGCCAGCGCAATCGCGCGTCGCTGGCGCTCACGCAGCGGCTGGGCGCGACCGGCGGCCGCATCAATACGACGGCATCGGCCGTCAACTACTGGAACCGCCCCGGCTCGGACGTCAATTACTCGGTGGGTTACACGAACCAGTTCCGCAATATTTCGTACAGCCTGACGGCCACGCGGCAGCGCAATGCCGGTGGCGACATGGGCACGCTCTATTACGCCAGCGTCACGATCCCGTTCGGCCGGGAGCGCCCGATGACCGTGTCGGGCAACGTGTCGCGCGACACGCTGGGCCGCACCCGGTTGCAATCGACGCTGTCCGGATCGCTCGGCGAGGACCACGCGCTGTCGTACAGCGTCAGCGCGAACCACGCGTCCGGTCCGAACTCGGGCACGGACGGCAGCGCCAACGTCACGTACCGCACGCGCGTCGCGGAAGTCAACGCCAGCGCGGGCGCGAGCACGGACTTCCAGCAGGGCTCGCTCGCCGTGCGCGGCGCGCTGGTCGCACATCGCGGCGGCATCACGTTCTCGCAGCCGGTATCCGAGACGTTCGCGATCGTCGAGGCGCCCGGCGCGGCCGGCGCGCGCGTCACGAACGCGGCAGGCGTCAAGGTCGACCGCAACGGCTACGCGGTCGTGCCGTACCTGACGCCATACAGCCTCAATACGGTCGCACTCGATCCGAAGGGCATCCCGATGGATGTGGAACTGAAGGAAACCAGCCGACAGATCGCGCCGCGCGCCGGCGCGGTGCCGCTCATCCGGTTTGCGACCGACACCGGCCGCGCGGCCCTCGTTCAGGCGCGCCAGGCCGACGGTACGCCGTTGCCGTTCGGCGCCGCCGTGCACGACGAGACCGGCAAGGAAGTAGGCGTCGTCGGTCAGGCAAGCAGGATCTTCGCGCGCGGGCTCGCCGACAGCGGTTCCCTGACGGTTCAATGGGGCGCCGACGACCATCGCTCGATCTGTCGAATCGCATACGAGCTGCCTGTCGCGGAACATCGCCGGCCATCGTCGGGCATTCGGATCGTCAAGAGCATCTGCCAGCCCGACGCCACGGCCGCCGGCATTCAATAAGGAATCCCCATGTTCAATTTCCGTCCGTCGTTCGCATCGCCCCAAGTGACGAGCCCGGCACGCATCGCGCACACGCGCGATGCACGCAGCGGCACGGCCCGACGCTGCGCCCGCATGAGCGCGGTTGCCGCGGCGGCTCTGCTCGCATGCATCACATTCGCGGCCGACGCGAGCGCCGCCTCCCTCTATGCATTCGGGCAGGCCACCGTTTCGAGCCCCGGCAACGCCACGCCGGGCACGGTCGTCGCGCGTCATTACTTCACGCCGCAGGACGTGTGCGGCGCGAGCACCTGCCAGATCACGAGCGTCTCGATGTACGCCAAAGGCGGCGTGTGGGTATCCGACGGTCCCGATCTGGAAACCAACGTGTCCGGCCTGTCGACGCGCATGATCGTCGACGGTAACGTCGCCGTCTCGTCGACGAAGACGACACTGCGCAACACGCTCGAAATCATGCTGTTTCGCGACAGCCGGCTGCCACAGGACGGGTCGCTCAATTCCGGCATGCTCGGCGCCTATTTCACGATCAATTACAAGTCCGGCATCTTCGGCGCGTCGTCCCCGGTCTACCTCGCCGCGAAGGTCAGCTTCATCAACGGAACGTGCTCGATTGCCGACCAGACCGTCACGATGCCGTCCGTGCAGCACAACGTGTTCAACGGCATCGGTTCGACCGCCGGCGCGACGGATTTCCAGGTGCAGTTGAACAACTGCCCGGCCGGTTACAACCGCATCGGCTATCAAGTTGCTCCGCTGGACGACGTGGTCGCCGGCACGCCGGGCGCGATGCAGTTGCGCCCGGATGCGACGGCCAGCGGCATCGGCATCCAGGTCGCCGATGCCACGACCGGCCAGCCGCTGACGCTGGGGAAGTCGCATACGGTGACGAGCTACAACCCGGCCACCGGCGGATCGCCGACGATCCGGCTGCGTGCGTCCTACCTGCAGACAGGCGCGAAGGTCGGCGGCGGTTCGGTTCATGCGGCCGCGCAGGTTTTGCTCGACTACCAATGAACGATGGGCCGCTGTGGCGGCCCTGACATCCGCACGACGCGGGCGGCATGCGATACTCGGCACGCCCGCACCGGTTCGACTCCACGGGGAACCCCGGTGCGCCAGGCGAGTCCATCTCCTTTCGTCAACAACTCAACAGCATTAGGGAGGCGTTCATGCTGCAATTCATCGAAACCCTGGTAGTCGGGCTCATCGTCGGCCTCCTCGCCCGCGCGCTCAAGCCCGGCGACGACAAGATGGGCATCCTGATGACCGTCGTGCTCGGCGTCGTCGGCTCGCTCGCCGCAGGCTACATCGGCCGCGCCGCCGGCTGGTATGCGCCGGGTCAGGGCGCAGGCTGGATCGCGTCGATCATCGGCGCGATCGTGCTGCTCGTGGTCGTCGGCGCGGTGCGCAAGCGCGCCGGCTGATCGCCACATTTCGCTGCGATGCGATACGGCCGCTCGTCATGAGCGGCCGTTTTCGTTTGGCATCGCGAATCACCGGATCGGCGGCTCGTTGAGTCCTCAACGATCGAGCTGCCTCCGCAACCATCTCCGCTCTTCCCGCCAGCCTACGCCCCCGGCAATACCCTGCCTTGCGCCCCCACAAATTTGAGATAAATTGATTGGAGGAATACGGCGTCGTTTGCCTATGTCCGTTATTTCCGATTTTTCATTCAAGAGGTCCGATGGATTTGCCGTTTACGCATACAGCATCGCAGCGTTGACGGACTGCCATTCGAGCGGCCCGGCTGCGACGCGCTTGCCCTCTGGAGCCCGTCATGAAGCATCGCCCGTTTGCCGCCTCGGTTGCCCTGGCTGTCTCGCTTCTGGCCTCGTCCTCATCATTTGCCGCCGGCACGGGCGGCATCATCCACTTTACCGGCATGATCGTCGAACCGCCGTGCTCGTTCGCACTCGACACGGCCGACGCCGCGCGTGCGCACGTGCGCCCCAACTGCCCGCGCCCGGCCACGGGCCAGGTCGCATTCGTCGACGCGGCCAGCCTGCGCACGATCAAGACCACGAACTTTACGCAAGCCTCGCGCGCAATCGTTTTACCTGACCGTCCGGGCAACGCGCATGCGCCGATGATCGCGGTCGTCACCTACCAGTAACGTGTGCTGCCGGAGCGGTCGTATCAGTCGCGATGGCGGGCGATCCAGTCGCTGAACGCGCGGATCTTCTGCTGGCTGGCGAGGTTCTCCGGATAGACGAAAAAGTAGCGGGCGCCGGTCTCGAGCACGATGTCGAACGGCCGTTCGAGCCGGCGCGCGCTAACGTCGTCGTCGACGAGCGTCACGTCGCCGATCGCGACGCCGAAGCCCTGCGTCGCCGCGTTGGTCGCGAGGTCGAGCGTATCGAAGGTCGGCCCGCGCTCCGCATCGACTGCGCGCTCGCCGGCGTAATCGAGCCACGCGCGCCAGTCGCGATGGTCACGCGTCGGATGCAGCAGCGTATGGCGCGCGAGATCGCCGACCGCATCGAGCGGTGCGGCCTGCCGCAACTCGGGCGCGCACACCGGCGTCAACCGCTCGTCGAACAGCGGCAGCGCGCACACGCCGGCGCCCGGCGACGTGCCGTAGACGACCGCCGCATCGAACGGCTCGGTCGAGAAATCGACGACGTGCTGCCACGCGGTCGTGATCTGCACATGGAGATCGGGATGCTCGCCCTGGAAGCGCATGATCCGCGGCAGCATCCAGCGCATCACGCAGGTCGGCACCTTCAGCGCGAGATCGGTGCGCTGCCGCGTGAGCTTCATCGAGATGTCCTCGATTCGCGAAAAGCTCTCGTCGACCACCGGCAGCAATTGCTCGCCCTCCGCCGTCAGCGTGAGGCCCTTCGCGTGCCGCTTGAACAACGGAAAACCGTAATGCGCCTCGAGCGTCTGGATCTGCCGGCTGACCGCGCCTTGCGTGAGACACAGCTGCTCGGCCGCGCGCGTGAAGCTGCGGTGACGGGCCACAGTCGAGAAGATCTGCAGCGCGTGCAGGGGCGGAAGTCGGCGCATGACGAGGCGGGTAGACGAAACATCCGCGCCGAAGCACGGCGCGGCAAGGCCGCGCGCCGGCACCGGCGCGCGCTGATCGACACGATAAGCCAAACGCCCGCTTTACGCGAGGTGCGTCGGACGCTCAGGCCGTTGCGGTGAGCGCGCCCGTCGCGATGCGCACCGCCGACGCGACGACATCCGCGCGGGCCGCCGCGTCGGCACGCGGCTGCGTGAACGACACGGCCAGCACGATCGGCGCGCGCGACGGCGGCCACAGCACCGCGACGTCGGTCGTCGTGCCGTAGCCGCCGGAGCCGGCCTTGTCCGCGACACGCCAGCCGGGCGGCACGCCGGCCGCGATCCCGGTCGTGCCGCGCGTGCCGCCGGTCATCCACTCGGTGAGCTGCGCACGCTGCGGCACGCGCAGCGTATCGCCGAGCAGCAGTTGCTGCACCATGTCGACCATCGCAACCGGCGTCGACGTATCGCGCTCGTCGCCGGGCGCGGCCAGGTTCAGTTCGGGTTCCCAGCGGTCGAGCCGGAACACGGTGTCGCCGCTTTCATGCGCGAACGACGTGACGGCCTGCGGGCCGCCGAGCACGCGCATCAGCAGGTTGCCGGCGCCCTTGTCGCCCGACTGCAGCATCGCCGCGCACAGCTGCGCGATCGTCATCCCCGTGTCGACATGACTTTCCGTCACCGGCGAGCCGGCCACGACTTCATAGCGGCGATACAGGATGCGGCGCGGCAGCAGCGATGCGTCGAGCGAACCGCGCGCGAGGATCGCGGCGGCCGCAACGACCGCATAGGTGCCGCACACCGGGAAGCGCTCGCGCGCGTGATGCGCGATGCGCGTGCCGTTCGACGTATCGAGTACGGCGATACCGAGCCGGCCGTTCGATGCCTTTTCGAGCGCGGCGAGTTCGGCCTGGGCGGCATGGGCGTGCACCTGGTCGGCGACGGGCGCCGACGAGCACGCGGCGACGAACGGCGCGGCGACGGCGGCGAGCAACAGCGAGCGGCGTGTCGGAGAATATTCCATGGATGAGTGGTGTTCTGTCGGAAACGGTGGCACGGAGCAACGTACGCATCATCGATACGCACGCGTTCACGCCGACGGCCGGCTCGCGACGGCATCTGCCGCGCATCCCCAAAGACGCCCGTCGGCCCCGCGGAGGCGGGACTCGCATGAGGCCCTAGCGTAACAGCGAGCGCGGCCGCGTTCCAGCGGCGCGGCCCGCTTCAGCCTTGCGACGAAGGCAGGTACGGCATCGGATTGACGGGCTTGCCGTCGCGCCGCACCTCGAACAGCAACGCGACACGCGAGTTGTCGAGGTCGCCCATCTCGGCGATCTCGTCGCCCTGGCGCACGATGTCGCCGGTCTTCACGAGCAGCTTGCGGTTGTGCGCATAGGCGGTCAGGAAATCCGCGTTGTGCTGGACGATGATCAGGCTGCCGTAATCGTTCAGGCCGGTGCCCGCATACATCACGCGGCCGTCGGCCGCCGCGCGGACCGGGTCGCCGGGGCGGCCGGCGATCTGGATCCCGCGGTTCTGCCCCGGCCGGAACGCGTCGACGATCTTGCCCTGCGCGGGCCATCTGAGCGCCACCCCGCCCGCATGCCGCTTGGTTTCCTTCACGACCTGCCGGTCGCTCGCCGTCGACGCGCTCGCCGGGCCCGCGCTGGTCGAACCGTTCGCGGCGACCTGCGTGCCGGCGTTCGCCGCCGGCGCCTGCAACGGTTGCGGCCGGACAATGCGCAGCACCTGCCCCATGCGCAGCTTGCCGCGACCGTCGAGCTTGTTCCAGGTGCGCAGGTCGGCGACGCTGCAATCGTTCGCGGACGCGATGCTCGTCAACGAGTCGCCGCGTTTCACCACGTACTTCTGTGCGACGAGAATCGGCGCAGGCGGCGGCGTCGCGGGCGTGGCCGCACGCGCGGCGGCAGGCTGGCCCGATGGCGCGCCCGCCAGCGTGTCGCTCGGCGGGACGGGCGGCGCGCTGGCACAACCGGCCATCACGAGCACCGCGGCCAGGCCAGACAGCCACGCCGACTTGCGGCAAATCTCGTGCAGTTTCATGGACGATCGACTCCGGTTTGACAATCTTTCAAGCATCTCAAAAACGGAACGGCCGACGTGTAACCGGATGCAAACAATGATGACAAACGATCACGCGCCGGGCGTCGGCAGACGCTTGTTACCGGTAATACGGTCGAATTCGGAAAAACTTGACGGCTTTGGGCGCACGATGCGGCAAAAATTTCGCATCACGCCATTATTTCGAACGGCTTTCGATGCGCGCGTGGCCGTAGCGGACAGACGAGCCGGCCTGCGCCGCCCGCCCGCTCAGCGCAGCCAGTCGACCAGCTCCGCGCACGCCCACGCGACACCGATGCACAGGAACAGCACGTGCAATGCGATCTTGAACGACACGCCCCACGACGAATCGATTCGCATGACTGTCTCCTCCGGTGATATGCGGCCATCATCCCACTTCGATCCCGCCCCGAAAATGCGGAAGCGGCGAACGGGGCCTCAAGCCCAGCCTGAGACCGGCGCGGCGGTTCCTGCTAACGTATCGGCCATTCCAATCGTTACGCGCCCCCACTCTCCCCATGCGCTTCGACCTGACCGACCTGCGGCTCTTCCTGAACATCTGCGAGGCCGGCACGATCACGGGCGGCGCCGAGCGCACCCACATCACGCTGCAGGCCGCGAGCGAGCGCATCCGCGGGATGGAGGACGAGCTCGGCGTGCCGCTGCTGCACCGGGCCAAGTCGGGCACCCAGGTGACCGACGCCGGCCGCGCGCTCGAGCACCACGCGCGCACGGTGCTGCAGCAGATCGACCACATGCGGGGCGAGCTGCAGCAATACGGCCAGGGGCTGCGCGGGCATATCCGGCTGCTGTGCAACACGGCGTCGCTGAGCGAATACCTGCCGGACGCGCTCGCCGCGTATCTGCCGCATCACCCGAAACTGTCGATCAGCGTCGAGGAGCGCTCGAGCCAGGAGATCGTCCATGCGATCCGCAACAAGACGGCCGAGGTCGGCATCGTCGCCGACTCGGTCGGGCTCGGCGGGCTCGAACAGAAGCCGTTCCGCGAGGACTGGCTGATCGCGGTCGTGCCGGCCGGGCATCCGCTCGCCGCGCGCAGCAAGGTCGCGTTCGACGAGATCGCCGACGCGGATTTCATCGGGCTGACCGACGGCAGCGCGCTGCAGGTCCATCTCGCGGACCAGGCACGTGCGCTCGGCAAGCGGATTCGCTACCGTGTGCAGTTGAAGAGTTTCGATGCGATCTGCCGCGTGATCGAAAGCGGCGTGGGCATCGGCATCGTGTCGCGCCATGCGGCCGAGCGCGCGATGCAGACCATGGACGTGCGGCTCGTCGAGTTGTCCGACGCGTGGAGCCACCGCAAGCTGACGCTCTGCGCGCGATCGTTCGATGCGCTGCCGAAATACACGCAGGCGTTCGTGTCGTATCTGTCGGGCGAGACACCGCCGCGCTGAACGGCGCGCGCCATCACCATCCGGAACCACCGCGCGAAACACGAGGAGGAAACCGCAGCCATGACCGCAACTGACCTCGCGATGCGCTACCGCGCATACATCGACTGCCTGAACCGGCAGGACTGGGCGGCACTCGATCAGTACGTCGCCGACAACGTGATCCACAACGACCGGCCGCTCGGCCTGGCCGGGTACCGCGCGATGCTGGAGCAGGATTTCCGCGACATTCCGGATCTCCATTTCGAAATCCGGCTGCTCGTGTGCGAACCGCCGCGCGTCGCCTGCCGGCTTCGCTTCGCCTGTGCACCGAAGGGGACCTTCATGGGGCTCGCCGTGGACGGCACGCGCGTCACGTTCGCCGAGAACGTGGTCTACGAATTTCACGACGGCAGGATCCGGCAGGTCTGGTCCGTGATCGACAAGGCCGCGATCGAAGCGCAGCTGTGACGATGCGGGCCGTCCCGACCCGGGCCGGCCCCATCCGCGCCGGGCCCATCCGGGCCGGGCCGATCCTGGCCGGGCCGATCCTCACCGCGATCCGGTCACGGCCATGTAAGCACCGAGCGCGATCATCCCGACGAAGAAGCAGTGCTTGAACGCCTGCTCGCTCATCACGCGCCGCGCGTATTGCCCGCCGACCATCCCCGCGAGCGCCGGCACGAGCGTCAGCGCCGATACGCCGAGATCGACGGTCTGCAGCGCGCCCGTCACGCGCAACTGCAGGCCGAGCGCGATCGTCGACGCGGTAAACGACAGCCCGAGCGCCTGGATCAGGTCGTCCTTCGACAGGCGCAGCGCCTGCAGGTACGGCACGGCCGGCACGACGAACACGCCGGTCGCGGCCGTCACGACGCCCGTCAGGTAGCCGACCACGGCCGACAACCACTTCTCGTGACGCCCCGGCGCGGGCAGCCGCGCGGCGGCAAGCCCCCAGCAGCCGTATGCGACCAGCACGATGCCGAGCGCCGCGTGCGTCCACGTGCTGCCGGCCGCGAGCGCGGGCAGCCCGCCCGTCAGCGTGCCGATCGTCAGCCCGGCGAGCAGCGGCCACAGACGTCGCAGCAACGGCCCGAACGACGGACCGAGCCACAACTGCCACACATTGGTGATGAACGACGGCACCAGCAGCAGGCTCGCGGCGGCCGATGGCGGCATCGCGAGCGTCAGCAGCCCCATCGCGATCGTCGGCAGCCCGAGGCCGATCACGCCCTTGACCGCGCCGGCCAGCAGAAAGACCAGCACGATGATCGTCAGCGTATGAATTTGCATGGAAGGCGTTCCGTCCGGTCGAATAAGGCGCCGATGGTGAACCACCATCCCGCCGCCCGCCATCTGGTTTTGCCTGAGGCTGGCTCGGGCCCGTCCACCCGGGACCCCCGCCATGCGCGCCGCCCGGGCGTTCATGCACCGTGTGCCGGCCCCCGTCCCTGCTCGCTGTCGAGGTGCGCCATCTGGGAGGCCGGATAACGCTCGCCGGCAGCCGCCCCGGCGGGAACCGCCGCTTCGATGCGAGCGAGATCATCGACCGTTAGTTGCAACTCAGAGGCGAGCACTGCGTCCTGAAGCTGGGTGCGCTTGCGCGCGCCGACCAGCGGCACGATGTCGTCGCCGCGCGACAGCACCCATGCGATCGCGACCTGCGCCGGATTGCTGCCCTTCTCGTTCGCGATCGCGCGCAGTGCGTCGACCAGCGCGAGGTTGTGCGCGAGGTTCTCGCCCTGAAAACGCGGGCTGGCCGCGCGGAAATCGCGCTCGCCCTGCCGTGCCGCGCTCCAGCCGCCGCCGAGCAGCCCGCGCGACAGCACGCCGTACGCCGTCACGCCAATCCCGAGTTCGCGGCACACGGGCAGGATGTCCGCCTCGATCCCGCGCGACAGCAGCGAGTACTCGATCTGCAGGTCGGCGATCGGCGCGACGGCCGCCGCGCGGCGGATCGTGTCGGCGCCGAGCTCCGACAGGCCGATATGGCGCACATAGCCGGCCTTCACGAGATCGGCGATCGCACCGACCGTCTCCTCGATCGGCACCGCCGGATCGACGCGCGCCGGCCGGTAGATATCGATATGGTCGATGCCGAGCCGCTTCAGCGAATACGCGACGAAGTTCCGGATCGCCTGCGGACGCGCGTCGTAGCCGGCGAACGCACCGGCCGGATCGCGCAGCGCGCCGAACTTCACGCTGATCAGCACCTGGTCGCGCGTCCGGCCGCGCAGCGCGTCGCGGATCAGCATCTCGTTGTCGCCCATCCCGTAGAAGTCGCCGGTATCGAGCAACGTGATCCCGTGGTCGAGCGCCGCGTGCAGCGTCGCGATGCTTTCGTCGCGATCGGCCGGCCCGTAGAAATCCGACATCCCCATGCAGCCGAGTGCGATCGCCGAAACCTGCGGGCCCGTGCGGCCCAGTTGACGCTTGTCCATGTCCGTTTCCTTGCGGAGGTGAGTGAATGAACCGGATTCTCGGCGCATTGCGGCGCGCGATAAACGCGAAACCCGCAACCAAATCATTCGACACTGATTAACAATGGAGGCTATTCCCCCTCCGTACCCATCCCGCATGGACCATCTGCATGCAATGCGCATCTTTGCGCGTGTCGCCCACCTCGGCAGCTTCACGAAAGCGGCCGAGCAGCTGCAATTGCCGCGCCCGACGGTCAGCAATGCCGTCCAGTATCTGGAGAAACACCTGCGCGTGCGGCTGCTGCAACGGACCACCCGGCGCGTCGCGCTGACCGCCGAGGGCGCCACGTACTACGAGCGCTGTACACGGCTGCTGGCCGATCTCGACGATGCCGAGACGCTGTTCGACGACGCCGGTGCGGCGCCGCGCGGCGCGATCCGCGTCGACCTGCCCGAACGCTTCGCGCTGAACAAGGTGATTCCGGCGCTGCAGGATTTCCACGCACGCTATCCCGACCTGCGCGTGGTGCTCAGCACGACCGACCGCTTCGTCGATCTCGTCGCCGACGGCATCGACTGCGCGGTGCGGGTCGGCGTGCTGTCCGACACGTCGCTGGTCGCACGGCGCATCGGCGAGCTCTCGCAGATCAACTGCGCGTCGCCCGCGTATCTCGCGCGGCACGGCACGCCGCGCTCGCCGGACGATCTGCCCGACCACGTCGCGGTCGGCTATTTCTCGAGCCGCACGGGCCGCGAGCTGGACTGGGAATATGCGGACATGGATACGGGCGCGCTGCAGACCGTGAAGATGCGCAGCGTCGTCGCGGTGAACAGCTCGCAGGCGTATCTCGCGTGCTGTCTCGCGGGCCTCGGGATGATCCAGGCGCCGCGCGAGGGGCTCGCACCGCTGCTCGAGGACGGCTCGCTGGTCGAGGTGCTGCCGGAATGGCATGTCGAGCCGCTGCCGGTGTCGGTCGTGTTCCCGAACAGCCGGCATCTGGCGCCGCGGGTGCGGATCTTCGTCGACTGGCTCGCGGACACGCTCGGCGACCTGCACCGGGACGAATGACGGCAGCCGGCGCCGGGGCGATCAGCCGCCGGCCCGGTGTCGCGCGCTCAGAACTTGTGGCGGATCGCGGCGCGCACCGCGAACTGGTTCGACGACGACGACGGGCCATCCGTCCCGACCACGTAGCCGCCGTCGGCCGCGGTGCCCGTCTTGTCGCCGGCGACTTTCTGCCACGCGCCCTGCAGATAGACGTCGGTGCGCTTGGACAGGCTGTAGTCGGCCATCAGTCCGACGGTGTGGTATTTCGGCTTGAACGAGCCGGTCGCGGCGTCGAACTTGCCGTCCGTGTACACGTACTGCGCGCCGAGATAGAAATCGGACGTGAGCTGGTACTTGCCGTTGATCTCGAAGTTCTGGAACTTGGTCGCGGTCAGCCCGAGGCCCGAGAACGTCGACGCCGGCAGGTAGACGGTCGACACCGGGTTCTTCACGTCGGTCTTCGTATAGACGAAGCCGACCGTCGCCGGGCCGAACGTATAGTTGATGCCGCCGCCGAAGATGCGCAGGCGGTCGGCGACGAAATTCGCGTCGTCGGCCGCGATCGCGCCCGCGTTGCCGACGCCCGGGCTGTTCGCCTGCAGATACGCGGCCGCGACCTGCAGCCCGGCGAGCGAATACTGCGCGCCGAGGCTGTACTGGCGGTTGGTCGAGAAGCCCGTGCTGTTGCTGAAGCTGTAGGTGCCGCCGAACGACAGCCCATTCCAGTCGGGGCTCGCGTACTTGACCGTGTTGTTGACGCGGAACGAGTTGTCCGTGTTGTCGTTGTCGAACGGGTGCGAGAACAGCGTGCCGCCCCAGTTGCCGTTCGCGGTCAGCGGCGCGAGATAGTCGACGACGGAATCGTACTGGCGGCCGAAGGTCAGCGTGCCGAAACGCGATGCGCTCAGCCCGACGAACGCCTGGCGGCCGAACATCCGGCCGCCCTGGTTGAACCGACCGTTGTTCACGTCGAAGCCGTTTTCCAGCGTGAAGATCGCCTTCAGGCCGCCGCCCAGTTCCTCGCTGCCCTTCAGGCCCCAGCGGCTGCCCTGCGCATAGCCGCTCGCGAGCTGGTAATCCGTTTTTCCGACCCCATGCACATTCACGTTGTTCGTGTAGTTGAAGCCTTCGTCGATCAGGCCGTACAGCGTCACGCTGTCCTGCGCGAAGGCCGGCGCGGCGAACGCTGCCAGCGCGGCGGCAAAAATGACGTGCTTCTTCATGACGGATTCTCCGGAGCCGTTGCCGGGCAGGCGTTGCGCCCGGCGCTTGTTTCGTCTGTTTTATAGAGGTGGCCCGCAGGGCGGACTGCGCGGTGTGCGGCCGCGAGGACAAAATGGTGTCACGTCGGAAACCACCCGTCCATCGGGGCGTGGGCGCGGCGCACAAAGCGTTGCGCTCGTCCAACTGCCCCGTTCCGCACGCTCCCCGATCGGGCTTGCCGGCAGCGGCAGATCGGCCCGCCATTCGCGTAAACCCGGACGGCGTCGCATCGGTGGCACAATGCGCATCCATTCGTCATTTCTTCACGAAGTCATGCTTCACCCCGATTCATGCGCGGCCGGTGCCGGGCGCGCACGCGGCACGCGCCGGCAGGCGGCCCGATGACCGCCGCAGCCCGGGCCGGCCGCTACGCCGAGCTCGATTTCTTCCGCGGCCTCGTGCTGCTCGTGATCGTCGTCGACCACATCGGCGGCAGCATCCTGTCGCGCGTGACGCTGCATGCATACGCGCTGTGCGATGCGGCCGAGGTGTTCGTGTTCCTCGGCGGCTTCGCCACCGCCATCGCGTACAACTCGCTCGCCGAGCGGCACGACGAGGCCGCCGCGCGCCAGCGATTCATCCGTCGCGCGTTCGAGATCTACCGCGCCTTCCTCGTCACGGCCGGCCTGATGCTGCTGATCACCGCCGTGCTCAACGCGTTCTCGATCGACGGTCCGAACATGCCGACCAACGATCTCGACGGCCTCCTTCACAAGCCGCTCGCCGCGCTGCGCGACATCCTGCTGTTCCGCCGCCAGCCGTATCTCGCGTCGGTGCTGCCGATGTATGCGTTCTTCGCGCTGCTCGTCCCGCTCGCGCTGCCGCTCGCGCGCACGCAGCCGTGGCTGATGCTCGCGTTCAGCGGGTCGCTCTGGTACGCGGCGCCGCACGTCGCGCGTTTCCTGCCGACCGTCGAAGGCGCGCCGTGGGACTTCAACCCGTTCGCGTGGCAGTTCCTGTTCGTGCTCGGCGTGATCGCGCGCTGCCAGCCCGTGTACCAGACGCTCGCGCCGAAGCCGCAGGGCTGGCTGCTGACAGCCGCGTCGCTCGCGATCGTCGCGGCCGGCGCGTACTACCGGCTGCGCATCGAGCCGTTCCCGACCGATCCGTCGATCAAGCAGAACCTCGGCGCGCTGCGGCTCGTGAACTTCCTCGCGATCGCGTGGCTCGCGGCCAAGCTCGTGCACCTCGGGTGGATGAAGAAGGTCGCGCATGCGATGCCGTGGATCGGCACGATCGGCCGCCAGGGGCTGCTGTGCTTCGTCGCCGGCACCTGCATCTCGCTCGCGGTCGACTCGCTGCTCTACCAGGCGACCGAAGGCTATCTGAACGTGCCGCTCGGCCTGACCGCCGACGTCGTCGCGACGGGGCTGCTGTATCTCGTCGCAAAACTCTACGGGCCGCTGGTGTCGCGGCTGCCGTTCCCGTTCCGTTCGCGGCCATGACGCGCCGCGCCGTCATGCGCCGCTGCTACGATAGCGGGCGCCTTTCCTGAAACGATTCGCCATGCGCCGACTCGCCCTTCCGTTCGCCGTCGCCCTGCTCGCCGGCTGCCTCGCCACCGCCCACGCCACGCCGGGCGGGCCCGCGGTTTCGCCGGGGTCGTCCGCGCCCGCGATCGTCCCGCCCGCAACCATCGGGCCGGCCGCCCAGGAGCCGCCGGTCAACCCGGGCAGCAGCGTCGTGCTGCGCGCGTTCCGCTCGGCGTCGCTCAAGCGCGACTGGTCATACACGGTCTATCTGCCGCCCGGCTACAACCCGGAAGGCGCGCGTTATCCGGTCATGTATCTGCTGCACGGCAATGCCGGCAACGCGAACGACTGGATCACGCAGGGCCGGCTGCAGGCCACGGCCGACACGCTGATCGAGCGCCACGAGATCCCGCCCGTCGTGATCGTGATGCCGCAAGGCGGCACCGACTGGTACGTCGACCGCAAGGAGAAGATGCAGAGCGCGTTCCTGAACGAGCTGTTGCCGGAAGTCGAAGCGCACTTCGCGGTGTCGAACCAGCGCGCGGGCCGCGCGATCGGCGGCGTATCGATGGGCGGTTTCGGCGCGCTGCGTTTCTCGCTGCTCGAGCCGGGCCTGTTCTGCGGCGCGATGCTGCTGAGCCCCGCGATCTACGCGAACGAGCCGCCGCTCAATTCCGCCGCGCGCTATGTCGGTGTGTTCGGCGACCGGCAGTTCGATCCGCGCGTGTGGCACGAGCTCAACTATCCGGCGCTGATGCGCGGCTATTTCGCGCGCAACTGGCGCGTGCCGATGTTCATCGCGGCCGGCGACGACGACCTGACGATCCAGGCCGAGTCGAGCGTGCTGTACACGCACCTGCGCCGCGCGCAGAACGCGGCCGAGCTGCGTATCGTCGACGGCGGGCATACGTGGGAAGTGTGGCGCGGGTTGCTCGGGCAGGGGTTGAAGTATGCGTTGGAGTGCGTGAAGTAACGGAGGCGGATACTTCCACCGCACCGGATCGTGCAGCGTATGCGTGCGCGCATCCGGTCGCGCGGTGTCGCGACATCGAATGGGTCAAGCGCGATGCGGAACGGGTGGCCGACCACGCGTAAGCGCGATACGTGCTGGCCGGCACGCACGGAGGCCGGCGTTCCCGACGAGCAGCTGACGACCGCCCTCCCCCCCGATCGATAACCCAACACGACCGCCGATCGCACCGCGTCTTTCAACTCAAAGCCACGTCCCACCCTGCCGCTCATCCGGCTCATCGGCGAGCGCGTCGAAATCGTGAATCCAGTCCAGGTGATGCAGCACGCTGTCGCGCTCGCCGAGACGCGCATTGCGCGCCTGCGCGGCCGGCCCGTCGGGCAGATGCAGCACGTCGGCCGCGGAGATCGACGCGTATTGCACCTTGCGCGTGCGGCCGCGCCGCAGCCGCTCGTACCCTTCCTGCGCGTCGCGCCAGTTGCCGGACCCGGCCTTCGCCAGTTGCGCGGCCAGCACCATCGTATCCTCGATCGACTGATTCGCGCCCTGCCCGTGATGCGGCACGAGCGCATGCGCGGCATCACCGATGAGCGTCACGCGCCCGCGGCTCCAGCGGCCGAGCGGCGGCCGGTGAAACAGCCCCCAGCGCTGGCTGATCGGCACCGCCGTGATCATCTGCACCACCGCCGGATGCCAGTCCCTGAACAGGCGCAGCTGTTCGCCCTCCTGCGCCGGCATGACCCAGTCGCGTGACGGCCACGGCGACGGATGACGCTCGACCAGCAAGAAGTTCTGGTCGCCGTTGTCGCCGATCGGATAGTGGAGCAGATGCCCGTGCGGCCCGACCCAGAACTGAATGGTCTCGGGATCGGGCAGCAGGTTCATCCGCTCGGCCGGCACCACGCCGCGAAAGCCCGAGCAACCCGAATACAGCACGTCGTCGTAGCCGAGCATCCAGCGCCGCGTGAGCGAACGCGCGCCGTCCGCGCCGATCACGAGATCGGCGTCGACGCGCTCGCCGTTCTCGAAGGTCAGCGTGACGCGCTCCGGATCTTGCGCGAGTTCGACCAACCGATGGCCGAGATGAATCTGCTCGACCCCGACCGCCTTCGACAGGATCGCCTGCAAGTCCGCGCGGTGCACGCCCCAGTACGAGCCGCCGAACTGCCGGCGATAGTCGGGCTCGCCGCGATGATGGCCGATCACCGCGCCGCTGCGCCCGTCGCGATAGACGAGGCCCGGAATCTCCGCGCACACCGCATCGAAAGCCGGACGCAATCCCATCCGTTCGTAGAAGCGCGTCGCGTTGGCCGACAGCGCAACGGCCGCCCCCACCTCGCGCAGCACGTCGGTCTGCTCGTACAGCTGCGCGTCGATGCCCTGCTCGCGCAACGCAAGCGCTAGTGTCAGGCCGCCGATGCCGGCACCGACGATCGCGATCCTCAAGTTCGTCCGCATGATGAAGATGTCTCCGATATTCAAATGATGAGTGGTCGAGGCCACGGCGCGCGTGACCTGCCCGGCGCGCCGGTCGAATGCAGGCGCCGTATCGGTATTTTCAGCAGCGCACCCTTATCCCACAATAAAATGCCGGGAATCTGCTTCATCACTGAACGCAATGATGGGAGGCAACGCCGAATCATGGAGCTGAGCGAGATCGACCTCAACCTGCTGTTGCTGTTCCAGCGGTTGATGCAGGAGCGGCGCGTGTCGACCGTCGCCGAGCAGATGAACATGAGCCAGCCGGGCGTCAGCAACGCGCTCGCGAAGCTGCGCCGCCGGCTCGGCGATCCGCTGTTCGTGCGCGGGCCGGGCGGCGTGGTCCCGACACCCTTCGCATTGCGCCTGGCCGAACCGGTTGCGCAGGCGCTGTCGACGCTGCATGCCGCGCTCAATCCGGAGACCGGTTTCGATCCGCTGCGCGCGTCGCGCACGATGACGATCGGCATGACCGATATCGGCGAAGTCGTGTTCCTGCCCGCGTTGCTCGAACATCTAGCGCGCACGGCGCCGGGCATCGCGCTCAACACGGTGCGCAACACGAGCGTCAACCTCAGCGACGAGATGGCCGACGGCCGCGTCGACCTCGCGATCGGGCTGCTGCCGCAACTGCAGGGCGGGTTCTATCAGCGCCGGCTGTTCGATCAGCGGTACGTGTGCCTGTTCCGGCGCGGGCATCCGCTCGAAGACGCGCCGCTGACGGTCGACGCATGGCGGGATGCCGAGCATCTGGTCGTGGTGTCAGCCGGCACCGGTCACGGGCAGGTGGACGACTGGCTGAAGCGGCGCCGCGTGAAGCGCCGCGTGCGGCTGACGGTGCCGCATTTCATGAGCGTCGGCTATATCCTGCAGCGCACCGACCTGATCGCGACCGTGCCGGAACATCTTGCGCTGCAACTGGCGGCTCCGTTTTCGCTCGGCTGGCGCGCGTTGCCGGTCACGCTGCCGGGCGCGCCGATTCACATGCTGTGGCATGCGCGCGTGAATCAGGACGAAGGCAACCGGTGGCTACGGGAGGTCGTCGTCAGCCTGTTCGCGGACACCGGGACACGCGCGCGAAAGGCCGCGCCGGCCCGCAGAAAATAGCGGCGCGAGCGGCGCAACCCGCGGTGCGCGGTACGATGGCGCTTCACCCGGCGCACGATGTGTACACCGCGCACCTGCCGCCTCTCTCCTCACCTCAACCCGCAGGGAATCAAGCCATGTCTGCCTCGAAGAAGTTCGCCGCCGTCACGGGCGCGGGATCCGGCATCGGTCGTGCCGCCGCCATCGCACTCGCGAACGCCGGCTTTACCGTCGCGCTGATCGGACGCAACGAAGCATCGTTGCGTGAAACGAAAGAGGCAATCGCCGCCGGCCATGGCGACGCACATGCGTTTCCGGCCGACGTCACCGACGAAGCGTCGGTCGAACATGCGTTCTCGCGGATCGCGCGCGAGTTCGGCCGGCTGGATGTCCTCTTCAACAACGCCGGCCGCAACGCGCCGGCCGTTCCGCTCGACGAATACGAACTCGACGTGTGGAACGACGTCGTCGCGACCAACCTGACGGGCGTCTTCCTGTGCGCGCGGGCAGCATGGCGCCTGATGAAGGCGCAAACGCCGCAGGGTGGCCGGATCATCAACAACGGCTCGATCTCCGCCTATACGCCGCGCCCGAACACCATCGCGTACACGGCCACCAAGCATGCGGTGGCCGGCATCACGAAGTCGCTCGCGCTCGACGGCCGTGCGTACAACATCGCGTGCAGTCAGATCGACATCGGCAACGCGGCGACGTCGCTCACCGACCGGATGACGGACGGCGTGCTGCAGGCCGACGGACGCATGGCGCCGGAGGCGCGCATGGACGTCACGCATGTCGCGAACGCGGTCGTTCAGATGGCAAGCCTTCCGCTGGATACGAACATCCTGAACATGACGATCATGGCGACCACGATGCCGTTCGTGGGGCGCGGATAAGTCGGGGCGCCCGCGAGCTGCTTCGGCGGGCCTGCCTGCGCTACAGGTCCGCTTGCCGCGCTCCGGCGAAACGTAAATCATCCTTGACAAGTTGCGAGGCGCAACTAATATTGCTTGCGACTCGCAACTTTTTTGCGGACTGATCATGGACCTCATCGATATTCCGGCGAAGCCTCGCGACGCGACGATTCTCGAGCTGCGCGATTTTTCCCGCAAGCTGGTTCGCGAACTGGGTTTCATGCGCGCGACATTGGCCGACAGCGATCTGGCGCCCTCCGCGGTTCATGCCGTTCTTGAAATCGGAATGGCGCCCGGCATCAGCGCGAAGGATCTGGGCAGCATTCTGCGGCTGGACAAATCGAATACGAGCAGGCAGCTTTCCCGGCTCGAAACGGCCGGCTTCGTGACGCGCCGCATCTCACCCGACGATGCGCGTGCGACCGAGTTGTACCTGACTGCCGACGGGCAAAAGCTTCGCAAGAAGATCGACCAGTTTGCGACACGTCAGGTGTCGAATGCGTTACGCCGGATGGTGCCGGCGGACCAGCAAACCCTCGTCCGCGCGCTCGCGCTGTATAGCGATGCGCTCGCGCAAGACAACAGCGCCGAGGCACCACCCGCACCGAATCCGGACGCCGGGCACATTGTCGACGGCTACCGGCCCGGCTGTATCGGTGACATAGCAAGCCTTCACGCGCGGTTCTATTCGGAACACTGGGGATTTGGCGCTTTCTTCGAGAAAAAAGTGGCGACCGAACTCGCGGAATTTGCCGGCACGCTACCCGCCGAAGGCAAGGCTCTGTGGCTCCATGCCGAAAACGGCCGCGCGCTCGCCTCTGTCGCAATAGACGGGAATAAGGCCACGGGAATCGCACACCTGCGATGGTTCATCGTCGACGACGCATTGCGCGGTGCCGGTATCGGGCGGCAACTGATGACGCGCGCGATGCAGTTCGTCGACGAGCAGCGGTTCGACGAGACCTATCTATGGACGTTCAAGGGCCTGGATTCGGCACGTCACTTGTACGAATCGTTCGGCTTTACGCTGACCAGCGAATCGGAGGGTGCGCAATGGGGAACCCACGTCATCGAGCAGCGCTTCAGCCGGTGCCGACCGGGCCGATAAGGGGATGAGCGGATAAGCCGCCGCACGATTCATCGATCGTGATAGATCGCGAGCCAGACCGACGGTTCTTCCGGATGCGTCCACGCGACGCGATGCCGGCAATGCGGTTCGATCAGCACATGGTCGCCGGGGCGCATGTCGTGCAGCGTCGCGTCCGCTTCGAATTCGAGCACGGCCGCGCCTGACAGCAGCACGACCCATTCGGCACGGGGATCGTCATACCAGAATCCGTCGGGACTCGCGTGCCCCATCGACACGATGCGCTCGACGTTCAGGCGCGGGCCCGCGACGAGTATGTCGATCCGTTCGTCGTCGCCGCGCGCCGCTTCGGTGCTGAACAGGTTGCCGGTTTGAAGTTGCATGGTTGGACCCTCGCGTCGCCCGTCGTTCGACGGCGGTTGACGTCCACTGTAGCGCGGCGGCCGGCATTGCGGCGAACTCGTTTGCACGCGCCGGCAAGACCGACACTCAGGCGGCCGCCTCGTCATCGATATCGCGCTCCGTCGGTTCATCACGCACGATCGGATGAGGGGTACCCGTCAGCGGGAGCAACGCTGCAATGCTGCGATGCTGCGATGCGTCACGCCGTCACGGCGGCGGCTGAAACGCGGCGACCTTGTTGCGGCCCGTTGCCTTCGCGTAGTACAGCGCCTCGTCGGCGGCCTTGATCACGCTGCCGGCCTCCACGTCGTCGTCGGGCGTCCAGCTCGCGAGGCCGATACTGGCAGTGACGTGCCCATGTTCGCTGCCCGCGTGCTCGAGCGCCAGCTCGTCGATCGCCGCGCGAATTCGCTCGGCGATCTGGGCGGCGCCCGTCTCGGGCGTATCGGGGAGCAGCACGACGAATTCCTCCCCGCCGTAGCGCGCCGCGGTATCGGCGGGCCGGCGGATGTTCTCCCCGATGCAGCGCGCAACCGCGGCCAGTGCGTCGTCTCCGGCCTGGTGCCCGTAGGTGTCGTTATAGGCCTTGAAGCGGTCGACATCGACGAACAACAACGAGAAAACCGAGCGCGATCGACGTGCGCGACGCCATTCGCGATCCAGCACTTCGCCGAAGGTGCGGCGATTGTTCAGCCCGGTGAGACCGTCGGTGCGGGCGAGCAACACGAGTTCCGACTCGGCGCGCATCCGCCGCCGCAGTTGCGTGCCGAGCATGACTGACACCGCGATGAAGGCGGCACCGAACGTCGCCACCAACGCGCCGATCGTCGCGGCCCGGTGCCGCCACGCCGCATAAATGTCCTCTTCCGCTTCGGCGACCATGATCATCAGCGGCAGCTTCGGCAGATGCCTGAAGTAGTAGAGCCGGCGCACCCCGTCGAGCGACGAGGTTTCCGAGAACACGCCTTCCCGCGCGGTCTGAAACCGCTTGAAGGTCGCGGCGTGGCTGATGTCGCGGCCGATCGTGTGGGCGTCGTACGGCTGACGCATCACCATGACGCCGTCGCTGCCGATCAGCGAGATTGAACCGCGCTGCCCCAGCGACAGGCCGGCAAACAGATTGTGGAAATACTCGAGGTTGACCGCGATGAGCACGACGCCGCCGAACGAGCCGTCCGGGTTCGAGATTCGCCGCGTGAGCCCGATGCTGGGCGCCCCGCCACGCAGGCGCGACGTGAACGGGTCGCTGATAAAGAGTCCCGCATTCGGATTGTCACGATGGACGGTGAAGTATTTACGGTCGGCGAAATTGCCGCGGCGCGGCACGTCGTTGGCCGAATCCAGCACGATGTTGCCGCCGGCATCGAGCACCAGCATCGAGCCGAGAAATTCCGCCGTCATCGCATTGTCGAACAGCACCGAGCGCCGCAGGCTCGCGGGCGCATTCATCACGTCGGAACGTTTGAGGCCGTTGATGACCGCCTGCAGCGAAAGGTCATAGAGCTCGAAGTTGCGTTCGATGTCGCGCTCGGCGATGAGCCCGAGATTGCGGGAGGTTTCGCTCGCCCGCTCCCGCGCGTCGTTGCGGCTCTGGAACAGCTGCAGCACGCACAGACCCATCAGCGCGCAGGCGATCACGATACCGACCACGACGATGGTATAGGGAGCCGCCGACCTGGATTGCATGTGTCTCCTCGATGATCAAGCGTGTGCGCGGGCGCGGGCGCACCACATGATTACTTCATACTAAAAAAGGCGCAGCGGCATGGCAAGCGGGGGATGCACCGAGGGCGGCGCGGCAGCGGTGCGTCGGTGCGTCGATAGCGGGTCGTTTCGCACCCGAGCGTCACGCATCCGGATCCGGAATCCGAAAGTCAATCGATTCGTCGACGAATCGATTACCCAAAGACAACCGTCGAATCAGTTATGCACGAGAACCTTCCCTATGACTTGACCGGACTCCAGTGTCTCGTGAGCGTAAGCAATCTGATCCAATGGAACCTTCAATCCGATTCGTGGCGAATAAGCGCCTGCCTCAAGGCAAGCGTTAATGTCGCTGATGGCGGCTTGCTTTGCCTCGATGGGGACGCGATAGATGTATACGAAACGGAGAACACACCCGTGCATCATGGCTTTCAATAATGGAACGGCCAGTTCGTCCGATGCACTGGCCATCGCATAGGCGCTTATTACTCCACCTTGAGAAAGGAGCGCCAAATTGACATTGAGGTTGGATCTCAGATCAACGTCAACGACACGATCAACCCCAAGCCCGGCTGTCGCCTCGAGGACATGATCTGCCAAGTTGTCCGCCTTTCGGTCGATCACCAGGTCCGCGCCGTTCGCCTTTGCGACAGTGGCCTGTTCGGCGTTCATCACCGTTGCCGAAACCCATGCACCAGCCCATTTAGCCAACAGGATTGCAGCAGTGCCGACCACACCCGCGCCTCCGTGGACGAGTACGCGTTGGCCCTTAAGACTGCCGTCGGAAAACAGGCAGCGGTGTGCCGTCAACGCAGGAATACCAAGCGCTGCCCCTACGTCAAATGACACGTTGTCAGGCAAGTGGACAGCATGGCTTGATGGAATTACAACGAATTCCGCCGCCGTGCCCGTAGCTCGACCATGCTGTGCCTCATAAATCCAGACCCGCTCACCCAGCCTGTCAGGAGATACGTTTATGCCAACAGCGTCGATGACCCCCGCCCCGTCCTGATGAGGAATGACGCGAGGATATGGCATGAGAGCGGAGAATCCTGTACGTGCCTTGACATCTGTCGGATTCAATCCAGATACATGGATTCGTACTCGCACTTCATCTGGCGCCGGTTCTGGCATCGGCAGTTCCCCCATAATCAACACGTCCCGGGCGACCCCTTGACGCTCATAGAAAGCTGCTTTCATCAATTTTGCTCCGTCGTTCCAAATATGCGGCGTGTCTTGATCACCGTACCGATGCAGTTTGGACCCTAAGTTCACTAATGAACAGTAAGCACAACATTGATATATAGGGTTAATTTTTATACTATTGAGATATGAAGATACCGAATCCTCAAGGGTACCGATGCACGGTTGAGGCTACCGTCGAGGTCGCAGGCGGAAAGTGGAAGCCACTTATCGTGTACTACTTGCTCAGCGGCACAAAACGCTTTGGGGAACTTCGCACGCTTATTGGCGGAGTCACACAACGGTCACTGACCTTGCAGCTTCGAGAGCTGGAGTCGCACGGCATAATTTCCCGCGAGGTATTTGCAGAAGTTCCGCCTCGGGTTGAATATTCGCTCACCGAATTCGGGCGGACCCTCGCACCTGTGCTCAACGCGATGAAGGATTGGGGAGATAGCTACCTTTCCCGGCGCGGATCGTAGAAAGTGCCTTGGTATTAAGACTTTCCGGCTCCGCGGTGCTCGCCCGGTGGCGTCAAGCACGCTGCTTCAGCAGCCCTGCCAGGAGCGTCAGTGCTTCTGTCAGATCTTCGAACGACGGGCCGCCGAGGCACAGTCGAATCCCGCTCGCCCGATCTTCCGGGTTCACCATCATGGATTCCGGAGGGGTCAACTTGATACGCATCGCTGCAGCGACGGATGTGAAACGATTGGCAGCGTCACGCTCCATCGGCAGCCAGGCGTTGTAGGCGCCGGGATGCGAGACCAGTTCGCTCGCGCCGAGTAGAGAGATTGCCAGATTGGATCGACGCCGCGCCTCATGGTACAGATCCCGCTGGATCGAGGAGATGACATCGGTGGCCAGCCATTCCTCAACCACTGCGCAAGAGAGCGGCGACGGCGCCATCGGCAGATCCCGCAGCGCATCTTCCGCTGCGTCGTTGAGTCCGGGCGGCACCGCGAGCACGCCGATCTGCAAACCGGGGCCAAGAGATTTGGACAGCCCGTTCACATGAAAGACGATCTCGGGCGCCAACGCCGCAAGCGGTGGCGAAGCCGGCACTGCCGACGCATAGACGCCGTCCTCGATGATCCACGCGCCCGCCTGGCGGCAAATATCCACGATGGCCTGCCTTCGTTCCGTGCCCATCGTTGCGGTGGTCGGGTTGTGCAGCGTCGGCGTGAGATAGACCGCTTGGCTGCCGGTCGATGCGGTGCCGTCGAGTGCGTGCGCCAGTGCCACCGGCACCATCCCTTGCGCGTCGGTCTCGACGCCTTGCATCCGATATCCCTTGCGCCTAGCCAGCGCAATCGCGCCAGGATAGGTGATCTGCTCGGTCAGAAGCAGCCCTTGCGAGCCGCAGGCAAGATCGAAGGCCAATGACAGCGCCTGGCGTGCGCCGCTCGTCAGCACCAGATGCGACGGTTCCACCGTCAGGCCCAGCGTTTCAAGCCAGCGAGCCAGCACACGTCGGTGCTCCATATGCCCGGCGGGCGGGGCATACAGATTGAGATGGTCCGCATCGATCTTGCGTGCGATCCCGGTCAATGTTCGCGCCAGCAGGCGAGCGTTGAGCATGGCTGGCGGCACATTGGACGAAAGGTCGATCTGACGATCATGGTGCGCCTGGCGGATCGCCACGAAGGTTCCCCGGCCCTTGACGCTGCGGGTCAGGCCTCGCCGTTCGAGCGCGGCATAGGCTTTCGTCACCGTCCCAAGGCCAATCCCCAGTTTCAACGCGAGATCGCGATGAGCGGGCAGACGGTCGCCTCCCGTCAGCCGCCCCTCGATGATGTCGTCAGCCAGGGCGAGGACCAACCGCTCGGTGGTATTCGCCTCGATGTCGGCAAGCCGTGGCGACCACGGGGATTGCAGGAGCATGTTAGCCGCCTAGATATTAGTGTCACGTGACACTATTTATATAAACAACAAGCGTAACATGCACGATGGGATTGGATGAAGTCATGCATTTCTGGAAGCGCCCGATCGCCATGACGGGCGCGTGGAGAGTCAAATGTTCAGCCATGTAACTGTTGGGGCGCGTGATCTTGGGCGGGCGGGTTGTTTCTATGACGCGGTGCTCGCTCCGCTCGGACTGAAACGCCGCGTCGTCATGTCCGATGGCGGGCCGCCGGCGCTTTGCTGGGTAACCGGTCAAACGCTGCTGCCGCGCTTCTATGTCTACATCCCCTACGACGGCGGGCCGGCGACCATCGGCAACGGCAGCATGGTCGCCTTTCTGGCCCCCTCGCAAGAAGCCGTGAACACGGCCTACGCGAATGGTCTTGAGCACGGTGGAACGGACGACGGCGCACCCGGGTTACGCCCCCACTACGGTGACGGCTACTTCGGCGCGTATCTACGCGATCCTGATGGGAACAAGGTCCATATCGTTCATCGCGGAGACCTCCAGCCATAGCGCTGGAGTAGCCCCGCATCTCTGGAGAAACTCGAATGCTCGCCAGTCAGATCGCACTCGCCTACGGCACCTATCTCATCGCCACCGCCAGTCCCGGGCCGAGCAACATGGCGATCATGGGAACGGCAATGCGTGACGGCCGTCTGCCGGCCCTCGTTCTCGCGGCTGGCGTCATCACGGGCTCACTCTTCTGGGCGATCCTGGCGGCGACCGGCATTTCCGCCGTGCTGGCGGCTTATGCCGACGCGCTGTTCGTCATAAAGATGGTCGGTGGTGTCTATTTGCTCTATCTGGCGTTCCGCACGGGCAGGTCGGCGCTGAAGCCGGGCTCCGGCTTCGCGAAGATGGACCCGCGACGCTCGACACCTCGCTATCGGTGGCTCTACCGCCAGGGCATTCTCATGCATATCGGAAACCCGAAGGCGGTTCTGGCCTGGATGGCCATCATGTCCCTTGGGCTTCGGGAAAACGCCGCTGGCGGTACCTTTCCGGCGATCATCGGCGGTTGCGCGTTCCTCGGCGTCATCGTGTTCGGTGGTTATGCGGTCCTCTTCTCGACCGCTCGGATGATTGCCCTGTATGCCAGACTCCGGCGCTGGATTGAAGGCACGCTATCCGCGGTGTTCGCCGTTGCGGGAGTCAAGCTGCTTGCCTGGCAACGCTGATATCCCGGCTTGTCGGCGCCCTCACCCACTGATCTGAATTGAAAGAGCAATGACATGGCCTTTGCGATCCACATGATCGATGTCTTCGGCGCCGGACCGCTTTCGGGCAATCCGTTGGCGGTCGTCATCGGTGCCGATGCCCTGACAACGGATGACATGCAGCGGCTGACGCGTTGGTTCAACCTGTCCGAGACCGCTTTTCTCTTGCCACCCACGCATCCTGATGCTGACTACCGGGTCAGGATCTTCACGCTGGACAGGGAGATGCCTTTTGCCGGACACCCGACGCTCGGCAGCTGTCATGCGTGGCTCTCGACGGGCTGCGTGCCGAAGAACGAAGCGGAAATCCTCCAGGAATGCGGAGCCGGGCTGGTTCCGATCCGACGCGCTCACGAGCGGCTTTACTTCGCCGCCCCGCCGCTGATCCGCTCCGGCGCGCCGACACAGGATGAATTGGACCAGGCTCGGCGACTACTGCAAATCGAATCGGGCGATATCCTCGATGCCGCCTGGATCGACAACGGCCCCGGATGGCTGGGCATCAGGCTGGTATCGGCGGATACGGTGCTTGCCCTCGATCCGCTCCGCAGTTGGCCAGATCGGATCGACGTCGGCGTTATTGGCCCTCATGCAACAGGCGGCGATCCCGCCTTCGAGGTTCGCGCCTTCTTCAGCAACCATCTGGGCACGATCGTCGAAGACCCGGTCACCGGGAGCCTCAATGCATCAATGGCGCAGTGGCTGTTCACGACAGGTGTGGTTGAAGACGACTATGTCGCCGCCCAGGGGACACGCCTCGGCCGCCATGGCCGCATTCATCTCACCCGCGATGAGGCCGGCCAAATCTGGGTCGGCGGCAAGACGCGCACGCATGTCGAAGGCCGGCTCGGCGGCCTTTGAAAAGGCAAACGGATCAACCCGATCGTTCTGACGTTCGAAAACACGCAAGGAGTTTCAGCATGCCTGCCTCCCCTCCGCACCAGATTGCTCCATCCGTAACCACCGATCGCATCACACTGCCCGCCTCGGCAGCAGGCACATTAAGAATGCTGGTGCGCTACAAGTGCTGGGCGAATGGACTGACGCTCAAGAGCGTGATGGATCTGCCGGCTGGCGAAGCCTTTCGGCAGAGACCAACGCGGTTCGGAAACATGGTGCATACCTTGAATCATGTCTACGTGGTAGACGACATTTTCAGACATCATCTGCAGGGAAAGAAACACACCTACACCTCGCGCAACACCGACCATACGCCTGCAGTTTCCGATCTTTGGAAAGCGGTTCAGGAAATGGACCGCTGGTACATCGATCTTGTCGACACCTGGTCGGACGCGGATCTCGCGAAAGCCGTTCATTTCGAGTTTGTTGGCGGAGGAGAAGGCGTCATGACCCGCGAGCAAATCGTGCTGCATGTCGTCAATCACGCCACCTATCACCGCGGTTTTGTCGGCGACATGATGTATCAGGTGCCCTTTGCGCCACCGTCAAATGATCTTCCGGTATTCATCAGGGATCACTATCGCGACGCTCGATGAGCGCCTGTTCGTCTCGACGTGGATCGATGTTGCTTCCGGGCGCCTACATGGCGCCTGCACACAAAGGAGAAGATAGCAATCCAATTGAAATGAAAACACTCAACCCGTTGAATTATATGAATTTACAAAATTCAAAGCGCCTTTACGCATCCGGATCCGGAATCCGGGCCGACTGAATCACGACCAGCGTATCGCCCGTCTCGATCCGGCACGGCGGATCCTCGTAGAACGACTGAATCTTCCCGCAGCGATCGAGCCCGACGACGATCGCGCCCGGCACGACGTTCGTCATGCAGCCGATCTCGTGCGGCAACGCCTCGCGCTCGACCAGCGTCGCCCGCCCGCGCGTCGACAGCATGTCGTTCACGAACGGCACGATGTAGCGGCTATGCACCGCATCGGCGAGCAGCAGCGCGCCGATCTTCGTCGACGACACGATCACGTCCGCGCCCGCCTGCCGCAACTGCCGCTGATACAGGTTCTCCTGGATCCGCACGACGATCTTCGTCTCGGGCGCGATGCTGCGCACCGAGAGCGTCAGCAGGATCGCGGTCGGATCGTCGGTCACCGAGATGATCACGGCCTTCGCCGCCCGCACCTGCGCCTGCTGGAGCAGGTCTTCATGCGCGGGATCGCCGAGCAGCCCCGTCACGCCGAGCGCCGTCGCGGCCTCGAGCGCCTGCTGCTGCGCATCGATCACGATGATCGTCGACGGATCGACGCCGCTCTCCAGCAGCTCGCGCACGGCGATCGACCCCGACAGGCCGTAGCCGCACACGACGATGTGATCGGACAGCTGCTTCTGCAGGCGTTTCATGCGGAATTCCTCGATGACGCGCTGGATCACGAACTGATATGCCGTGCCCAGGAAGATGAACCAGATGCCGATACGGATCGGCACGATGAAGAACGCATCGATCAGACGCGCGCGCGCCGTGACCGGCACGATGTCGCCATAGCCGACCGTCGCGACTGTGACCATCGTGAAGTACACGAGATCGGCGACGTTCATCGGCGTGCTCTTGGTCGAATCGCGCAGGCCGTCGCGATCGAGATACAGCACGAGAAACGCGAGCATGCACAGCGCAACGACCGCGCCGAGACGGAACAGCAGCGTGTGGTGCGGCGACGTCGCGGGGCGCGTGAACAGCGTGCGTGCACGCGGCGCCCGCCACGGATCACGGGTACGACGCAGGCGTGAGCGCAACGGGCGACGTTTGGCGGAAGGCGTTGCCAACGGGGGATTCTCCTGAAGGATGCGGGCTCGATTCTACGACGGGAAGATGCGGGCGCGTCCGTAAGCGGTCCTCCGCTACCGGCCGTCCGCTACCGGCCCTCCGCTACCGCCCCTCCGCAACGGCCGCTACAGCATGCTGCGCGGCCGGACCATCGTTCCGTCGACAAAACGCCGGGCACGGAACGCCGACAGATCGAGCGACGGCTCGCCCGTATCGACCCATTCGGCCAGCAGCCGCCCGACGATCGGCCCCATCGCGAAGCCGTGCCCGCAGAAGCCGGTGGCGATCGCGAGCCCGGACGGCGTGCCGGGCGCGTCGATCACCGGAATCCCGTCCGGCAGCACGTCGATCAGGCCGCCCCATGCCTCGACGATCTGCGCGTCCTTCAGCGCGGGAAAGATCGCCGTGAGCTTCGCGAGCGCGCGCGGCGCATGCGTGCGATTCGGCTGCGGCTGCGGATCGCGCGGCTCGATCGGCCCGGCCGCGCCGCCGATGCGCGCGCAGGCATCGCGCAACGCCGCCGCATTCAGATGCAGCCGGAATTTCTCGCGCTGCGACCAGAACTGCGGCCAGAACAGGCTCAAGCCGCGCAGATGGCCGAGCGTCAGGTCGACGTCGACCTGCATGTCGTCGGCGAGATTGATCGTGCCGTTCCTGCGTTGCCGAATGCCGAGGCCGTGCCCCCAGATCGTCGACGCGGACACGTCGGGCAACACGTTGGTACGCATGCAGGTGCCGCGCACGGCCTGCTGCGGCAGCCGGATGCCGATGCCGTCGAGCAGCCGGAAACTGGTCGCGCCGGCCGCGCAGATCACGCGCCGCGTACGGATCGTGCCGCGCTCGGTCACGACGCCGACGACCGCGCCGCCGGCCGTCTCGATCGCCGTCACACCGCAGCCTTCGAAGAAACGCGCGCCGGCTTCGGTTGCGCGCGCCGCGAACGCGGCGGCCACGCGACGCGGCTCGGCCTGCCCGTCGGTCGCGGTATACAGCCCGCCGAGCGTACGCGCCTGCGTCGACAGGCCGCGCACGCGCTCGTCGATTTCCGCGCGCGTGAGCGTGCGCGTGTCGAGCCCGTGTTCGCGCGCGACGGCGAGCCACGCCTGGAACGACGCCCAGTCGTCTTCGTTGTCCGCCATGTAGAGGCAACCGCCCTGCCGCCACTCGAGGTCGAAGCCGAGCGCCTGCTCGAGCCCTTCCCAGATCCGCATGCCGGCCATCATCAGCGGCACTTCGGCCGACTCGCGGCCCTGCTGCCGCACGAAGCCCCACGCACGAGTCGATTGCTGGCCGGCGATGCGCGACTTGTCGAGCACGACGGCCTTCAGGCCGCGCAGGCCGAGGTAGTACGCGGCCGCGCAGCCCATGATGCCGGCGCCGGCGATCACGATGTCGGCTTCGGCCGGAAACGCCGTGTCGGCGTGCGTCAATGCATCGTGCAGCGGATAAGTTGTCGTCATTGTTCTCTGTTGGCGTCGATCCATCCGGCGCATCCATCGACGTAGGCGATGGTCGGCACCAGATCATGCTGTCGGGTTCCGGGTGTGGCTTGGGCGAATACGCGGGAAGGCCGGCGAGCGGTTCAGCCCGCCGGCCGCGGCCCGGCCGACGGTCATTGTCGCCGATCGGCCGTCCCCATTTTTTCGCCTTGACGGCGCTATGTTACCGCGCGATAAACTGTATATCCATACAGTGTCGCTGCAACAGAAATGATCCTCCCCCCATTCGATCCCCCGAAGCTGAACGATCTCACCGGGTGGTGGACGAAGTGCACCTATGCAGACGTGCAGCGCCTGATACTCGAGGTGCAGCATCTTCGCCTGACGCTGTGGGAACTGAAGGCTCATGTCGCGGACGCCTCGCGCCGGATCCGCGTGCTCGATCCGGGCATGCTCGCGCATGGCTCGGCGCTACGGCGGCTGAATTACCTGCTCGAAAAGGAAATCGCGCGCGCGAATCCGATCGGTCGCTCACGTGACGTGTATGCGCCGTTTTCAGACGAGTGGCGCGCGCGCGAGGCCCTGCGCTGTGCATTGCGCGCCGAGCCGGAGCCCGCGGAAGCGGGCACGCTCCCGCGCACGATTCCGGAATTTCAGCGCGTTACCTGGGCCGAGCTTCGCGATCGCTGGCGTCACCTGAGCGACAAGCAATCGAACCGTCAGAACATCGAGCAACGCATGGTGCTCGAGATCGCGCGTCAGCGATCCGTGATTCTCGCGCGGGCGAGGAAACTGGTCGATGCCGCGATAGCCGAAGCGGCGGCGGAAGGAAAGCAGTTGTTCGCGCTCGATCAACTCCAGCGGCTGCTTTCCGTGGAGCGGGAGGACGGCGAGCCGTTCATGTATATGCCGGCGTAAGGCGATCGCATTCGGCCGCAATGGATCAATGATCGCGATGGAGCGCAATGCGCATCTCATTAGTACTTCACAACATAAAAGATCCGGCGCTCGCCATGTAATCAAGGCCCTTACGTCATTGCCGTCACGAGACGCCGGCCGCAACGTATCGACGATCGCCGACTACGATTCAAAGCGCGCGGTCACCGCGTATCGGCTCGCGGACGAAATGCTGAAGGCGCGATAAGCGCAACGCCACGTGGGCACGATCGCGCTCACGCGCAGCCCGTTGCAAATCGCAACCCGAGATCGATACGGAAGGAATGCGCGGCTCGCGTCGGGGCAGCCCCCGCACCACCGGCATCGGTGCGATCAGTGTGAATAGTGCATTCGTGCGCGTGCTGCGCGGTCGAACGGCTGGAGCCGAGCAAGCTGCTCGAGCGACATCGCGACGACTTCCAGCACATGCCGGGCGATTTCGTCGTCCGCCATACCGGCTTTGATGTACTGTTCGATGCTCATCGTGCGGGGCGGATGGCTGCCCGCGTCGCCATCGACGATGTCGATCCTGGCGGTACGACGTTCCAGCGACAACATGACCCGCACAGTTTTACCGTGAACGACGGTCTGCATGCACAACGTGCTCATTCGCAGTCTCCCATTGCGTTGCCGTCAATCGATCGTCAAACGATACCTCACAGTGTGGGGAATGAATCTCCAAACTTGCCCGAATATTGACAACCGTCAGAGATGAATCGAAGACGGTCACGCGCCGCCATCCACGAACGGCGCGCGCCGTCCACGCCGCGCAATCGGTGGCGTTCGTCGTGGTTTCGCTGTGAATGGGGCCGCCCGCGCGGGGGCCGCGGGACTCAACGCGCAGGCACGCGCCGGTCAGGCCGACGCCCGTCTTGCACGGGCGAACATCGCGCTACGCGTAGCGGCTCAGCCACTCTTCGGAGAATTTTTTCGCATAGGCGACGGCTTCGGCTTCGGTATCGAATTCGCCCAGCTTGCGGAAGGCCGCCTCGCGGCTGAAACCCAGCTTCGTGACCTCGACCTGGGCGGCGTACTTGCCGTCCTCCGTCACGCGCGGTTCGCAGTTCATCTCGTACCCGCGCATCACAAATTTCTTCTGCATCGCATCAACGCTTTTTTGAGACGGCGAAATCGTAGCATGGCGCCCCGCCGCGTTCATGCACGCACGCTCCCGAAACGGTATCCGCAGGGAATTCATTAGACTAAACCATCAAACGATCCGCGTATAAGATGCGGTTCCGCCCGACCGCGTGACGCGCAAAGTGATGTAAATATTTGTCGACGGGAAGCGACCTGAGCGCGCGCTCCGGACCGCGAAACGCCCTGCGCTGGTGCATCCCGCGGGCCGCGTCGTAAGATTAGGCGCCGCCCTGCGAGGAATCGTGTCCCGGCACCGCGCGATCCGCGCCCGACGGTTGCGAACGGGCCATTGGCGCGCGACGGAAGCTGCCGGGCCGCCGTAACGTCGTGACACACCTTTCACACAAACGCACCTTTCGCGACATGGAATGGCCGTCGTTTTGCGGTAAAGTTATCTTTTCCGCGCGTGGCCGGTCGGCTCGCCACTGGACGTCGTCAAGACTGTCCGCCGAGACTGCCGCAAGGCGTCGTTCTGAACGTCAAGATCCGTTCCCGTAGCATGACCACTGAAGCAATCACCACGGATTCCCTCGCGGTTGCCGAGCGCGTGCGCGAGCTAATGACCCGCAACGGCATCGGCAAGCGCCAGCAGACCACCGAGCTGTGCCGCATCCTCGACCTGAGCTTTTCGCAAGGTCACCGCAAACTGCGCGGCAGCAGCCCCTGGACGCTCGCGCAAATCAAGAAAGTCGCCGAAGCCTACGGCGAGCCCGCCGCACAACTGTTCGGCGCGCAAACGCTCGACCCCGGCATGGTCGGCGCCTATTCGCAGGAGGCGGTGCTGTACGCCGGCGTCGCCGAAATTCCGTGCACCGCATGGATCGGTGCGCCGCTCGAAGCCGGCGCGCGCCCCGAGTTCGTCGCCTATGAACAGAACGGTCGCTGGCGCGTGCTGCGCCACACGGGCGTGCTGTACCAGAACGCCTACGACGTGCACAAGATCGAGATCTATCCGCGCCGCGCGGAGAGCGACAAGCTCGTCGTCGCAGTGATCGATCCCGATCGCGTCAGCGCGACCGAGCTGTGCCGCTATCTCGAACGGCAGGGTTTCGCGACGGCCGCGTTCGACGGCCTCGCGCCGTTCGTCGATGCGCTGCAGGGCCAGGCGTTCGACGCGGTCGTCACCGAATGGCTGTTCGACGGCAGCACGGCCGCCACCGCGATCAAGGCGGTGCGCACGTCCGACAATCCGGGCGCGCCGATCTTCGTGCTGACGGGCGACCTGCTCACCGGCCGCGCGAGCGAAGCGGACATCAGCGAAGTGATCCGCGCGTTCGACGTCGTCTGCTACGAAAAACCCGCGCGCATGGCGATCCTCAGCGCCGATCTCGCAAAACGGCTCGCACGCGGGTAACGCCCGCCCACTGCGCCGCCCGCCTTCGCATGGCCGGCGCCCGCGCGGCGCAGCGGTCGCGAACAGGTTCCTCAGTACAATAGCCGGACCCTGTTCACGACCGGCATCCGCCGCCCCTTCATGGCCCGCCTCATTCCCGACGACTGGAAAAGCCTCGCCGCCACCGGCGCGGCCGAACGCGAGCGCGAGACGCTCGCCGCCCTCGAACACGCGCTGCCGGACACCTACACCGTCTATCACGGCGTGCACTGGACGCGTGCCGATCAAGGCTTTTCGGTGTTCGGCGAAGCGGCGTTCGTCGTCGTCAGCCCGGCCGGCCGCGTGCTGCTGATCGAGCAGAAGGCCGGCTTCCTGCGCGAAACGCCGAAGGGGCTCGTGAAGGTCTACCTGCAGAAGGAGCGCAATGTCCCGATCCAGCTCGCGCGCACGCAGGAGACGCTGCACCGGCGGCTGACCGCCGCGCTCGGCGCGGGCGTCTACGGCGTCGAGGCGCTGCTGTACTGCCCAGACTACTCGATTCGGGAGACGGCGATTGCCGGTGTCGCGGCCGATCGGATCGTCGACGCGTCGCGCAAGACGCAGCTCGCGCAGGTGATCCTGCAGATCCTGCCCGAGCACGACGAAACGTTGCCGAACGCGGCGAAGCTCCATCATTTCCTCGCGGACGAGCTGGCGCTCACGCCCGACACGAGTGCGCTCGTCGGGCAGGCCGGCACGCTCGTCACGCGGCTGTCGGGCGGCCTCGCCGAATGGGCGCGGCAGCTCGAGTTCACGCCGTTCCGCTTGCGCGTGACGGGCACCGCGGGTTCGGGCAAGACGCAGCTCGCGGTGCAGGCGATGCGCGACGCGGTCGCGGCCGGCAAGCGCGTGCTCTACGTCTGTTTCAACCGGCCGCTCGCCGACTACATCGCACGCATCGCGCCGCCCGGCGCGAAGATCGCGAACTACCATCAGCTGTGCGACTGGGTGGCGCGCGACGGCGGCTATACGCCCGACTTCGACGTGCCGGGTGCGTTCGAACGTCTCGAGGCACGCTTTGCGGAAGCGCCGATTCCGGAACGCTGGCGCTTCGACGTGCTGATCGTCGACGAAGGCCAGGATTTCCACCCGCCGTGGGCGACGGCGCTCGAGCGCCTGCTCGCGCCGGAAGGGGCCTGGTGGTGGCTGGAAGACCCGCTGCAGAACCTTTATTTGCGCGAGCCCGTCGCGCTGCCCGGCTGGGTCACGCTGAAGGCGCTGACGAACTACCGCAGCCCGCGCGACCTGCTCGAATTCGTGCGCGACATCGTCGGCCGCGTCGAGCCGCTCGCGCTGGAACTGCGCTCGGGCAGCCCGTTCGACGGTTCCGATCCGTCGGTGTCGTCATACGGTGAAGACGGCGCATCGGGCGATGCGCTCGCCGAAGCGTGCATCGACGCGACCAAGCGCGCGATCACGCACGCGCTGTCGCTCGGCTTTCGCAAGCAGGACATCGCGGTGTTGTCGTATCGCGGCCGCGAAAGCTCGGTGCTCGCGCCGCTCGACCAGCTCGGCCCGCACCGCGTCAAGCGCTTCACCGGCAAGTACGATCTGTTCGGCAACCCTGAATATCGCGAAGGCGACGTGCTGCTCGATTCGATCTACCGCTTCAAAGGGCAATCCGCGCCGTGCGTGATCCTCACCGAGATCGATTTCGACACGCTCGATGCGCGTGCGGCCCGCAAGCTGTTCGTCGGCGCGACGCGCGCGACGATGAAGCTGCTGCTCGTCGCGTCGGCGCGCTCGGCCGCGCAGCTCACGGGCGGTTGACGCGGCGGGTGGCGGGCATGACGTTGAACTGACGCCCTCCCGCGACTCCCCCCGTCACGCGACCCGAAACGCCCCCACCGCCCGCCGCAACCCATCAGCCTGCTCCTCGAGCGACGCAGCCGCTGCCGCCGCCTGCTCGACCAGCGCCGCGTTCTGCTGCGACACCTGGTCCATCTGCGACACCGCGCGGTTCACTTGCTCGATCCCGTCACGCTGCTCGTTCGACGCGGCCGCGATCTCGGTCATGATGCCCGTCACGCGGCCGATCGCCTGCTGGATGTCCTGCATCGTCGCGCCAGCCACGCCGACCAGCCGCGACCCCGTCGCGACACGCTCGACCGACTCGCCGATCAGCGTGCGGATTTCCTTCGCCGCCGAGGCCGAGCGCTGCGCGAGCGTGCGCACTTCCCCCGCGACCACCGCGAAGCCACGGCCCTGCTCGCCCGCGCGCGCGGCTTCGACCGCCGCATTCAGCGCGAGGATGTTGGTCTGGAACGCGATGCCCTCGATCGTGCCGATGATGTCGGCCACCTTCTGCGAACTCTGGTCGATCTCGTTCATCGTGCCGATCACTTCGCCGACGACGGTCGCGCCGCGCGTCGCGATCTCGCTCGCGCTGTCCGCGCAAGCCTGCGCCTCGACCGCGTGATCGGCGTTCTGCTTCACGGTCGCCGTCAGCTGCTCCATGCTCGCGGCCGTCTCCTGCAGCGCGGAGGCCTGCTCCTCAGTGCGCTGCGACAGGTCGGTATTGCCAGCCGCGATCTGGTGCGTCGCGGTCGAGATCGCTTCGGAACCCTGGCTGACCTGGCGCACCGTATCGGCGAGGCTGCGCTGCATGCCCGTCACGCCCTTGACCAGTTCGGCCATCTCGTCGCGCGACGACCAGCGCACTTCCGACGTCAGGTCGCCTTCCGACAGGCGGCGGAAATGCGACAGCAGCCGATTCACCGGTTGCGTGATCGCGAAATGCAGGCCGACCGCGCAGCCGAAACACGCGGCGAGCCCGAACGCAATGCCGGCGAGCGCGCCCACGCGCATCCAGCCGTAGTAGGTCTGGGCGGTGTCGTAGACCTCCTTGCCACGCGCCGCCTGATACGCGTCAAGCGCATCGGTCGCCTGCGTGAGCGCGACAGACAGCGGCGGTGCGACCGTCATCAGCAGCCGGTCGGCATCGTCGCGACGTCCCTCGCGGATCGCGTCCATCAGCGGCTTCAGCCCCTGCCCGATCAGCGCCTGGCGCGCGGCGTCGAGACGGGTCGCGAGCGGACCTTCGTCGCCGTCATGCGGCATGCCCGCGTAGGTGCGCCACGCGGCGTCGGCCTTCGCGAGGTAGCTGTCGGCCTTCTTGACGAGATCCGGCACGTCCGGCGCCTCCGGATGCAGCAGCGCGCGGTCGAGCGTGGTCCGCACGATCGTCAGGTTCAGGCTCGCGGCGGACAGCGCGGTCTTCGCGGCCAGTTGGCGCGTATAGGCCTCGTCGAGCGCACGGTTCGAGCTCTGCATGCCGGCGAGGCCGATCAGGCCCGACACGACGAGCAGCACGGCGACCAGGCCGAGCGTGGAAAAAATCCGCGTACGGATCGAGAAACGGGAAAACAGGGCGTTCAGGTTCATGACGGCACGTGAGCGGTGAAAGGTGCCGCGGCATTCGGTGCGCGGCACTCTGGATTACGGTTTGCCTGCAAAAAACTTGAGTCCGGCCCTCTTTCGGGCTGATCGCGATCAAATTTCCGCCCCGCAATCTTCTGTTACCGGTGCAACAAATCGAGCTCGGGCAGAAATTGACCAGTCAATCAATTGCCTCTATATTCCGGTCAATTCCCTGCCTTGGCAGATATCTCGATGAGAACCGATACCCTTCTTGCTCCGCCGGCCGCCGAAGCGGCCCGCCGCGACACGCCGACCGGGCTGGTGATCGCCGCGCTGCTGCTCGTCATGCTGCTGTCCGCGCTCGACCAGACGATCGTGTCGACCGCGCTGCCGACGATCGTCGGCGAGCTCGGCGGCCTCGACCAGTTGTCGTGGGTCGTCACCGCGTACCTGCTGTCGTCGACGGTCGTGCTGCCGCTGTACGGCAAGCTCGGCGACCTGTACGGCCGCAAGATCGTGCTGCAGGCCGCGATCGTGCTGTTTCTCGCCGGCTCCGCGCTGTGCGGCATCGCGCAGGACATGACGCAGCTGATCGTGCTGCGCGCGCTGCAAGGGCTCGGCGGCGGCGGGCTGATGGTCGTGGCGATGGCCGCGATCGGCGACCTGGTGCCGCCCGACCGCCGTGCGCGCTACCAGGGGATGTTCGGCGGCGTGTATGGCCTCGCGACGATCGTCGGGCCGCTGCTCGGCGGCTTCCTGGTCGAACACCTGTCGTGGCGCTGGATCTTCACGATCAACCTGCCGCTCGGCGCGCTCGCGCTCGCGGTGATCGGCATCGTGTTCCGGCCGCATACCGCGCACGTGAAGCACCGGATCGACTACATGGGCGCCGCGTTCCTCGCGACGGCCCTCACCTGCGTGATCCTGTTCACCAGCGAAGGCGGTTCGCTGCTGCCGTGGTCGTCGCCGCAGCTGTGGATGACGCTCGTGCTCGGGCTGGTCGCGCTCGGCGGCTTCGTCTACGAGGAGCGGCTCGCGGCCGAGCCGATCATGCCGCTCGACCTGTTCCGCCAGCGCACCTTCGTGCTGATGAGCCTGATCGGCTTCGTCGTCGGCATCGCGCTGTTCGGGTCGGTCACGTTCATTCCGCTCTATCTGCAGGTCGTGAAGGGCTCGACGCCGTCGCAGGCCGGGATGCAGCTGCTGCCGATGATGGGCGGGATGCTCGCGATGTCGATCGCGAGCGGCCGGCTGATCTCGCGGTTCGGCACGTATCGCCCGTTTCCGATCGCGGGGACGCTGATCGGCGGCATCGCGATGGCGCTGCTGTCGACGCTGTCGATCGACACGCCGCTGCACACCATGTACGCGTACATGGCGCTGCTCGGGATCGGGCTCGGCATGGTGATGCCGGTGCTGACGCTCGCCGTGCAGAACACGGTCGAATTCCGGCACATGGGTGTCGCGACGTCGGGTGCGACGCTGTTCCGCTCGATCGGCGGCTCGCTCGGCGTCGCCGCGTTCGGCGCGCTGTTCTCGCACGGGCTGCAGTCGCGCCTCGGGCAGGCGCTGCCGACCGGCACGGAGCTGCCGCCCGCGCTCGGGCCGGCGGCCGTGCACCAGTTGCCGGAGGCGGTGCGCAGTGCGTACCTGCACGCGTTCGCCGGGTCGCTGCATGTGGTGTATCTGTCGGCGGCGGGCGTGATCGCGATCGCCTTCGTGCTCGCGTGGTTCGTCCAGAGTGCGCCGCTGCGCACGCATCACTGATCGGCGGGCGGCGGCGTGGCACCACCGCGTGCCCGCCGGTCGACACCGCGAGGCGACCCTCGTCACGACTTTCGGTGGCCGCCCCCTCCGACGTCATGGCACCAGCACCACCCCGCCCGTCGTCTGGCGCGACTCCAGCAACCGATGCGCGTCGGCCGCCCGTTCGAGCGGCAGCCGCGCGCCGATCTCCACGTGCATCCCGTTCGCGAGCCGGTCGAGCGTCGCGCGCGCCGCTTCCCGATACCCGGCGACGTCACGTGCAATGAAGCCGAGCACGCTCGGCCGCGCCAGCGCGATCGAGCGGGCCGGGCCCAGTTCATCGAGATCGATCGTCTGCCGCGCGCCGATCGCGGCAACCTGCCCGATGCTCGCGACCATCCCGAACGGCCGGACCGCGCCGAGCGTACGCGTGAGCACGTCGCCGCCAATCCCGTCGATCGCATAGTCGACGCCCGCGCCGCCGCCGAACGCGCGGGCCGCCGCGACGAAATCCTCCTCGCGATAGTCGACCACCGCTTCCGCCCCATGCGCGCGCACCAGTGCGGCCTTCGCGGCCGAGCCGACCGTACCGATCACCCGCGCGCCGAGCGCGCGCGCCCACTGCGTCGCCAGCAGCCCGACACCGCCGGCCGCCGCGTGCACGAGCACGGTGTCGCCGGCGCCGACCTGCCGGACGCGGTGCAGCAGCATGTAGACGGTAATCCCTTTCAGCAGCCCGGCCGCGGCCGCGTCGTCGCTCACGCCGTCGGGCACGGGCACCACGCGCTCGGCGGGCAGCGTGCGCAGGCTCGCGTAGCTGCCGGTCGGCAGCCCCGCATACGCGACGCGCTGGCCTGGGACGAGCGCCGTCACGCCGGGGCCGACCGCGTCGATCACGCCGGCCGCCTCGACGCCGAGCGCGTCCGGCAGCGCCGGCAACGGATGCGCGCCGGTCCTGAAATAGATGTCGACGAAATTCACGCCGACGGCGGTCTGGCGAATCCGCACCTCGCCGGCGCCGGGCGGCGCGACGGGCGCATCGACGCGGCGCAGCACGCCGGCGTCGCCGTAGCGGTCGATCCCGATCCGGGTGGCGGTGACAACTTGGGTCATGACGTTCCTCGCAATCGAATGAAGTGGCACGATCATCCCATCGTGCATAATCGAGCGGAATTCCTGTTATGCGCCCATCTACTGTGCAAAATTCGACCGATCCGACGCCGGCATCCCCGTTGCCGATGAGCTGGGACGACCTCCGCTATTTCCTCGCGGTGATGCGCGGCGGCAGCCTGTCGGCCGCCGCGCGGGCGCTGCAGGTCCAGCATTCGACGGTCGCCCGGCGCATCGATGCGCTGGAATCCGCGCTCGGCATCCGGCTGTTCGACCGGCTGCCGCGCGGCTGGCCGCCGACCGACGAAGGGCTGCATCTCGCCGAGCATGCAGCCCGCGTCGAAGCCGACGTGCATGCGTTCGCGCGCGCCGCGCAGGGGGCGGCGGCGCTCGATGGCGTCGTACGCGTGTCGGCGTCGCCGGTATTTGCGAGCCACTTCCTCGCGCCGCGGCTCGCCCGCGCGCAACGCGCGTGGCCCGCGCTGCGGATCGACCTGATGGGCGAGATGCACGCGGCCAACCTGTACGCACGCGAAGCCGACCTCGCGGTGCGCCTGTCGCGACCGAGCGAGCCGGGGCTGGCCGCGCGCCGGCTCGGCACGATGCGCTTCGCGCTGTGCGCGTCGCCCGAACGGGCCGCCGAGCCGCCCGACACCTGGGCATTCCTCGGCTACGACGACGCACTCGCGCAGATGCCGCAACAGCAGTGGCTCGAACGCTTCGCGGCCGGCCGCCGCTTCGCGTTCGTCGCCAACGATCTGGCCGCGCTGCATCGTGCGTGCGTGGCCGGCGCGGGGATCGCGTTGCTGCCGCGCTTTCTCGTCGACGCACCGGTAACGGACGCGGACGCGGGCGGGCCGGCCTCGGCCGATCCGTCGCTGCCCGCCACCGCGGCGCTCGTCGAACTCACGGCGGCGCCGCGTTGCGATGTCGAGCGCGAGATCTGGCTCGTCGTCCACCCGGACGTGCGGCGCTCGCCGCGCGTGCAGCGCGTCGCGGACGCGATCGCCGACGCGGTGCGCGCTGCGGACGGCCACCTGTAGACCGGTACGCGCGGCATGCCAAGCGCGCGACGACGCCGATACCTTTACCGCCCCGCCCAGCGGCCGGCATAGTAGCGGTTTCGTCCGCCCGCTCCGCCACCATGTCCGCTGCTGCCGCCTGCGTCGTCCGCGACGCGACCGAGTCCGATCTCGCCGCCATTCAAGCGATCTACGCGCACCACGTGCGCCACAGCGTCGCGTCGTTCGAGGAGACGCCGCCCGACGTCGACGAACTGCGCGCGCGCCGCGACGCGGTGCTGCGTCACGGGTTGCCCTATCTCGTCGCGGAATGCGACGGCCGCATCGCCGGCTACGCGTATGCGACGCCGTATCGCACGCGCAGCGCATACCGCCACACGATCGAGGACTCGATCTACATCGACGACGCCCAGCGCGGCCGCGGCATCGGCCGCGCGCTGCTCGCGGCGCTGATCGCGCGGTGCGAGACCGGCCCGTGGCGCCAGATGATCGCGGTGATCGCCGACGGCGGCACCGGCGGCTCGACGTCGCTGCATCGCGCATTCGGTTTCGAGCCGGCGGGCGTGCTGAAGGCGGTCGGTTTCAAGCACGGCCGCTGGATCGATACCGCGCTGATGCAGCGCGCGCTCGGCGACGGCGCACACACGCTCCCCGCCTCGCCCGAGCCTGTCGCGTCGCGCTAGAATGGCCGCATGTCAAAACAGACTCCCCCCATGCCGGACGAGGCCGCCGCGAATTCCCGCAACGAGTATACGGTCGACGAACTCGCGCGCGTGTCCGACACGACCGTGCGCAACGTGCGTGCGTACCAGGATCGCGGGCTGCTCGCGCCGCCCGAGAAGCGCGGGCGCGTCGGCATCTACGACGACACGCACGTCGCCCGCCTGAAGCTGATCAACCATCTGCTCGCACGCGGCTACACGCTGTCGAACATCCAGGATCTGATCAAGGCGATCGACGAAGGTCACGACCTGCGCTCGATCCTCGGCCTGGAAAACGCGATCGGCGGCCGCTGGTCGCACGAACTGCCGAAAACCTATTCGCTCGCCACCCTCGCGCAGATGTTCGGCCCGCAGACGGCGTCGCAACTGTCGCGCGTGACCGAACTCGGGCTGCTCGAACGGCACGGCCTGTCGTTCGTCGCGAAAAGCCCCGCGCTGCTCGAGGCCGCGGCCGCGATGGCGAAGGAAGGCATCCCGCCGCGCGAACTGCTCGATGTGATCAGCCTCGCGCGGCCGCACTTCGACGCGATCGCGCGACTGCTCGTCGATCTCGTCGTGAAGCGGCTCGACCGCTACGACGAAGGCACGCTGCCGCCGGTGACCGACGTGCCCGCGCTCGTCGATGCGATCTGGCGCCTGCGCCCGCTCGCGGCCGTGTTCGTCGAAGGCGAGACGAACCGCGCGCTCGAGAACGCGGCAAGCGCCTATCTCGGCGGGCGCGTCGCGACGATCCTCGACAAGAAGCTCAGCGACGAGGCGGCGCGACAATCCGGCGCGACCGATACGTCCGATCCGCAACGCGACGGCGACAAAGCATAGGGCCGTCGCCGTCATATTCATATCGGCAATGCTTCGTTTGCGGGCGCGATCGCCCATGCGACGATTCTTCCAACCGGGCGGCACCGGCCGCTCGCCAGAAGACGTTTCGCATGGAGTTCGTTCGATGATTCGTTTCACCCGCTGGATCACCCGCACCGCCGCCGTCGCGCTCGTTGCGCTCTCCGCCACGTCGACCTTTGCGCAGGGCGGCGCCGACAAGGTCATGCGCATCGGCTACCAGAAGGCCGGCCTGCTATCGATCATCAAGGCACAAGGCTCGCTCGAAGCACGGCTCAAGCCGCTCGGCTATGGCGTGCAGTGGTTCGAATTCCCCGCCGGCCCGCAACTGCTCGAAGCGCTGAACGCGAACAGCATCGACTTCGGCTATACGGGCGCGCCGCCGCCCGTGTTCGCGCAGGCGGCCGGCGTGCGGTTCGTCTATGTCGGCGCGGAGCCGCCGGCCCCGCACAACGAAGCCGTGTTCGTGAAGGCCGATTCGCCGATCCGTTCGGTCGCCGAGCTGCGCGGCAAGAAGGTCGCGCTGCAGAAAGGCTCGAGCGCGAACTACCTGCTGCTCGAAGCGCTGAAGAAGGCCGGCGTGCGCTACGATGAAATTCACCCCGTGTATCTCCCGCCGGCCGACGCGCGCGCCGCGTTCGAGAGCGGCAACGTCGACGCGTGGGTCGTATGGGATCCATACTATGCGGCCGCGCAGAATGCGCTGAAGGTACGCACGCTGTCCGACTACACGGGGCTCGCGGCGACCAACAACTTCTACGAAGCGACGCGCGACTTCGCGCAGCAGCATCCGGACGTGGTCGGCGCGATCCTGAAACAGGCGCGCGAAACGGGCCAGTGGGTCAACGGGCATCCGGCCGACACGGCCGCGCTGCTCGCGCCGAAGGTCGGCCTGCCGCAACCGCTCGTCGAGACGTGGATCAAGCGCGTGCCGTTCGGCGCGGTGCCGCTCGACGACCGGATCGTCGCGGCGCAGCAGCGGGTTGCCGATGCGTTCCATACCGCGAAGTTGATTCCGCAAAAGCTGAGCGTCTCGGACAATGCGTGGATCGACACGAACGTCGCGAGTGCGCTCGCCGCGAAGTAACGTCAACGCACTCGCACGAGGCCGACGGACGCCCTGCCCGTCGGCCTTTTTTCTTCTCGAATTGGCGGGAAACGCAGCCGCTCCCCTCGCGACTAATCCAGATAGGGCGCCAAGACGCCCTCGATCCAGTCCATGAACGCCCGCACGCGCGGCGACAGATTGCGCCGATGGGCCACCACGAGCGACGCGGCGAGCGGCTCGGGACGCAGGTCGGGTAGAACCTCGACCAGCGCGCCGCTTTCAATGTGATGCGCGAGCGCCGAATATCCCGCCTGGATCAACCCGATGCCGGCGAGCCCGGCTGCGTGATAAGTCTGCACGCTGTTGACCTGCATCGCGCTGGGCAACGGCAGCGACGCATAGCCGTCACCATTCGGATATTCCCATCCGGGATGCCGGGCGCCGAGCGTCAGCGTGTAGTGGACCATCCGGTGCCCCTGGGTGCGCAGATCGTCGAGCGTGTGCGGTATGCCGTGCCGCGCCAGATAGGCCGGGCTTGCCGCATTCGTCATGCGCAGCTTGCCCAGCGGTCGGGCAATCAGCGTGTCGTCGGTGATCGGACCCAGCCGGATCACGCAATCGAACCCTTCCTGGACGAGATCGACGCGTCGATCGGTGCTCGACAGTTCGAGTTCGAGCTCGGGATGCGCGGCCATCAATTGCGGCAGTGCCGGAACCACGACGCTGCGCGCCAGCTCGGTCGGCATGTCGACGCGCAATCTTCCGCGCAGTCGCGTGCCGTTACCCGAGAACATCGATTGCAATTCCTGCACTTCGGCCAGCAGGTCGCGGGCGCGGGAATAGAACGCGCGGCCGTCCTCGGTCAACTGCACACTCCTCGTGGTCCGATGCAGGAGCGCAACCCCCACGTCGCGCTCGAGCTTGCGGATCACCATCGACACACGCCCTTTCTGGATGCCCAGGCTTTCGGCCGCCCGCGTGAAGCTCGTCATTTCGGCGACACGGGCAAAGATCAGGAGCGCGTCGAGGTTTTGCATTGTTCACCCTGGAAGTAACAGCACGTTCAATCGATCATCATTTATAACCCGGTTGCGACTCAGTAGAGTGCTTTCCCATGTCGTCGCCCGACGACAACCTGAACGAAAGGGAACAATCATGACGCAACACACTTCTTCGGTTAAAGCGGTCGTCGTCTACCACTCCGGTTACGGGCATACCGCACGTATGGCAACGGCGGTCGCCGAAGGGGCCGGCGCCGAACTCGTCGCCATCGACGCCGACGGAAATATTGCAGCGCACGCGTGGGACATGCTCGCCGGCGCCGATGCGATCCTGTTCGGCTCGCCGACCTACATGGGCGGCCCGAGCTGGCAGTTCAAGAAGTTCGCCGATGCATCGTCGAAGGTCTGGTTCGACGCCGGGTGGCGCGACAAGATCTTTGGCGGCTTCACCAACAGCGCAAGCATCAACGGCGACAAGCTCAATACGCTCGAATACTTCGTCCTGCTCGCCGGCCAGCACGGCGGGATCTGGGCGAGCATGGACATCAAGCCGGCGAACGTGAAGGCCTCGCTGCGTGACGACCTGAATCGCATGGGCTCCTATATCGCGCCGATGGCGCAGACGCCGGCCGACGCGTCGCCCGACGAGATGTCGCCGGGGGATCTCGAGACGGCACGCCGGTATGGCGAACGCGTCGCAACGATCGCCGGGCAGTTTCGGGCAGGACGCGCTCGAATCGGCTGAAATCCGGGGTGGGCGGCGCGGCCGGCCTGCATGTCTCGCGGCTGGAGCGAGGTATGATGACGCCTGCGCACCACGCCGGATCGGCCGCGCCGCCCCGCAGGGTCACATCGTTTCATCTGACAAACGGATGGCTCAATGAAACAGTTACAACATAACGATTGACGGCGGCACGGGCGGCGCGTAGTGTGTCGCCAGAAGTTCAAGAAGTTCGATTGCTGTTCATCAATTGTCGCTACCCAGCGATATTCGTGGTCCTCTCCCTCCTTGACGCTTCAAACGCTCTCTCGCAGAGCACATCTTTCTATTTTTTTCATCAAGGATTCTTCATGGATACCGGTATCGTCAAGTGGTTCAACGACAGCAAAGGCTTTGGCTTCATCACCCCGGACAACGGCGGCGACGACCTGTTCGCGCATTTCTCGGAAATTCGCGCCGACGGCTTCAAGACGCTGGCTGAAAACCAGAAGGTGAGCTTCGAAACGAAGCAAGGCCCGAAGGGTCTGCAAGCGGCCAACATCAAGCCGCTGTAAAGTTTGAAGGACCCGGCCTCCGGTAACGGACGCCGGGTTGCAGCGACATCCTCGCGGAGCTTCGACTCCCAAAGTTGGCGCGACTGCTCTTAGCTGCATCTGATTGATCAGCAGCTTGCCGAGCGCCACACGCCTCGTTGCACTTCATTCCCCCTCTGGCTGCAAGGCCCCTTTTCTGCTTTTCGACTGCTTCGGATTCAGCTCGCAATGGCTTTGAATCGGCGCACCTGTGCACATTCGCACGGCACGCGCGCACTCGAACATCATTAAAATTAAAACGCAAATGCAAAACCAACGAATTCAACAGTACAACGGCTATGCCGTTCAACCCTCGGCACATCGTTTGCCCGACGGTAGTTTTTCCTCCAACCTGCTGCTCGAACGCGCCGAAGGCCGTTACCAGTTCTATTCGCTCGATTATTTCGTGAGCGAAGAACAGGCACTACAGCACTCGAGCCGCTGGGCACGCAACTGGATCGACACGCGCGGCTGAAGCCAGCGCCCGGCCATCGTTCCAGCGACGCGCCGGCGCCCTGCGCCGGCCCGCTTTACTTCAACGCACCCGCCACCTTCTTCTGCCGCCACAGACACAGCAGATCGCACGCGACATGCGCGGCCGCGATCGCGGTGATGTCGGCGTGATCATAGGCTGGCGCCACCTCGACGACATCCGCCCCGATCAGGTTCACCGCACCGAGCCCGCGCACGATCGCGAGCGCCTGCGCTGACGACAATCCGCCCGCGACCGGCGTGCCCGTACCGGGCGCGAACGCCGGATCGAGGCAATCGATGTCGAACGTCAGGTACGCGGGCCGCGCCCCGACGATATCGACGATCCGCTCGACCGCCGCGCGCGAGCCATGCTCGTGCACCCACGCGGCATCGAGCCGCTCGATCCCGAGAAAGTCGTCGTTCCACGTACGGATCCCAACCTGCACCGACGTCGCGGGATCGATCAGCCCTTCCTTCACGGCCTTGTAGAACATCGTGCCGTGATTGAGGCTGTCCGGTTCGTCGTCGGCCCACGTATCGCAGTGCGCGTCGAAATGAATCAGCGACAGCGGCTTGCCGTAGCGCTCCGCGTGCGCGATCAGCAACGGATACGTGATGTAGTGGTCGCCGCCGAGCGTCAGCATCTTCGCGCCCGAGCGCAGGATCGTGCGCGCATGCTCGACGATCGCCGGCTTGATCGACAGCGGATTGTGCGCGTCGAACCAGCAGTCGCCATAGTCGACGGCCGCGAGATCATCGAACGGATCGAAGCCCCACGGATACGGATTGAGCTCCGCGAGTTGCACGCTCGCCGCGCGGATCGCGGCCGGCCCGAGCCTTGCGCCCGAGCGATAGGTCGTCGCGAGATCGAGCGGCACGCCGGAGATCGCGACGTCGACACCGTCGAGCGCACGCGAATAGTTGCGGCGCATGAACGACAGCACACCCGCATAAGTATTTTCGATCGAGGCGCCGTACGGCGTCGTGCGACGGATCGCACCGTCGCCGTGAAGAAGTTCGGTCATGGTCGGAGCTGTAGTCATGGCGGCCGGGCCGCCCGTTTCGCCTGGCATGGGCGCGCGGGTTGGACACGGCATGGATTCATCGGGCACGCACCGGCGTGCGCCTCGTCGCGCAACCGGACGGGACAACGACATCGACAACGGCAATACCGCGGCGATCATAGCAAGCCGAATGGAAGGCGTTGCCCCGGTTCAGCCGGGGCAACGCGCGGAAAATCCGGCGGCGGCATCGCCGCCCATCGCTTCCCTTCGCCTCCGTTTCCTAGAAGGATTCGCCGGTTCTTGCGCGCCCGTTCTTCCGGATAATGGCCGGCAGCCGTGCGCCGTCCGCCACAAAAACCACAAACCGGAGATACTCGCCTTGATCGCCACGCTTCCCGCCGCCTATCGCCGGCTCTGGCCGCTCGCCATTGCCGCCGCGTTGTTGTACGGGCTGTCGCTCGCCGCCGCGCCCTATCCGGGCCAGGCCGCCGCGAAAGCCGCGATGGGCGTCCTGCTGCTCGCGGCCGGCAGCACGTGCGGCGCGCCGCGCGAACGTGCGTGGCTGGGCGCGGCGCTCGCGACCGCCGTGCTCGGCGACGTGCTGCTTGCACTGCCCGACTGGCCGCTGTCGTTCGTGTTCGGCCTCGGCGCGTTCCTGCTCACGCACGTGTGTTATTGCGTGGTCTTCTTCCGATGGCGCGCGCGGCCGCACGGCTGGCGCATCGGCGCGCTCGTCGCGCTGTGGATCGCCGCGCCGGCGTTCTACGTGGCGTTCTTCCCGCACCTCGGCGAGCTGCTGGCGCCGGTCGCCGTCTACATGCTCGTGCTGTGCGTGATGGCGAGCTTCGCGCTCGCCGCGCGCACGCGCGGCGCGCTGGTCGCCGTCGGCAGCCTGATCTTCGTCGGCTCCGATACGCTGATCGGCGTCGGCCGGTTCCTCGGCGGCTTTCCCGGCATCGACTACCTGATCTGGGGCCTCTACGCGCTCGCGCAGGTCCTGATCGTGGCGGGGGTTTTCCATGAGACGGCCGCCCGCTCGATCCGTCCCTGATACTGTTTCAAACAGACCGTCGCGCACCGGCGGTTTCGCTCACCGCCGGTCCCGCCCTGCCGACGGCCCTTTCCGCGCCTCCCGCAATGCGGAAAGCACCCCGTTCCAAACCCCGCTCAGCCTTTTCCCGCTTGGCTTCCTGCCGTTAGAGCGCCCCTTCTAGCCGCTTGCGGTTTCCGGGCTCACCCACTATCGTTACATCAACCAATGTAACATTAAAAAATGAGCCAAATCGGAGACGCCCGGATGAATGCTCGCACGTTGCCTTTCGGCCCGCCCGGCCACGATGGCCCGGACGAAACCATCGACATCGCCATCATCGGCACCGGCTTCGCCGGGCTGGGGATGGCGATCCGCCTGCGGCAAACAGGCGTGACCGACTTCGTCGTCCTCGAGAAGGCCGCCTCGGTCGGCGGCACGTGGCGCGACAATCATTACCCCGGGTGTGCATGCGACGTGCAATCGCACGTCTATTCGTTCTCGTTCGCGCCGAACCCGCGCTGGACGCGCATGTTCGCGCCGCAGCCGGAGATTCGCGCGTATCTGGAAGACTGCGTGCAGCGCTTCGGCGTCGGCCCGCACCTGCGCATGAACCACGAACTGCGGCGCGCCGAGTACGACGAAACCGCGCAGCGCTGGCGCCTCACGTTCGCGAACGGCAAGCGGTTGTCGGCGCGCGTGCTCGTGTCGGGCATGGGCGGGCTGTCGCGCGCCGCGCTGCCGGCGATCCCCGGCGTCGAAACGTTCCAGGGCCGCGCCTTCCATTCGCAGCAGTGGGATCACGACTATCCGCTCGACGGCAAGCGCGTCGCGGTGATCGGCACCGGCGCGAGCGCGATCCAGTTCGTGCCGCAGATCGCACCGCGCGTGAAGGCACTCGCGCTGTTCCAGCGCACGCCGCCGTGGATCATGCCGAAGCCCGACCGCAACCTGACCGGCTTCGAGAAATGGCTGTTCCGCACGCTGCCCTTCACGCAGAAGGCCGTGCGCAGCGGCATCTACTGGATGCTCGAATCGCGCGTGCTCGGCTTTGCGATCCATCCGTCGCTGATGAAGAACGTGCAGAAGCTCGCGCTGCGTCACATCCGCAAGCAGATCCCCGATCCGGAATTGCGCAAGGCCGTCACGCCGAACTACACGCTCGGCTGCAAGCGCGTGCTGATCTCGAACGACTACTACCCGGCGCTGTCGCGCAAGAACGTCGATGTGATCACGACCGGCATCGACCACATCGAAGCCGACGCGGTCGTGACGACCGACGGCAAGCGTCATGAAGTCGACTGCCTGATCTACGGCACCGGCTTCCAGGTGTCGGACCCGTTTCCGCGCGGCGCGATCGTCGGCCGCGGCGGCCTCGACATCGTCGACGCGTGGCGCGACGGTGCGCACGCGTACCTCGGCACGACGCTGCCGGGCTACCCGAACCTCTTCATGATCGTCGGCCCGAACACGGGCCTCGGCCACAACTCGATGGTGTTCATGATCGAGTCGCAGATCGAATACATCCTCGGCGCGCTGCAGGCGATGCAGCGCGAACGCGCGGATGCGATCGAGGTGCGCCCGCTCGTCGAGGCGCAGTTCAACAACGACCTGCAGGGCAAGCTCAAGAAGGCGATCTGGTCGACGGGCGGCTGCAAGAGCTGGTACCTCGACCCGCGCACCGGCAAGAACACGACGCTGTGGCCGGGCTTCACATGGCGCTTCCGCCAGGCGACCGCACGCTTCTCGATCGCCGATTACCACGCGTATGGCGCGTCGCGGCATGACACGACCGCACAACCAGTCGCCGCGTCAGCGGCTTCCGCTTCAACTTCCCGTTCCGCCGAAGCGGCCTGAGCCAGACAAGGAGCCACCGACATGAGAGATTTCGCCAACAAGGTCGCCGCGATCACAGGCGCCGGCTCGGGCATGGGCCGCGCGCTCGCGGTCCAGCTCGCGCGGGCCGGCTGCCACGTGTCGCTCGCCGACAAGAACGGCGTCGGCCTCGCCGAAACCGAGCGGATCGTCCGCGCGATCGCGCCGAACGTGCGCGTGTCGACGCGCATGCTGGACGTCGGCGACCGCGACGCGATGTTCGCGTGGGCCGACGACACCGCGAACGAGCACGGCAAGGTCAACCTGATCTTCAACAATGCGGGCGTCGCGCTGTCGAGCACGATCGAAGGGATGGAATACAGCGATCTCGAGTGGATCGTGAACATCAACTTCTGGGGCGTCGTGCACGGCACAAAGGCGTTCCTGCCGCACCTGAAGGCATCGGGCGACGGCCACGTGATCAACACGTCGAGCATCTTCGGGATCTTCGCGCAGCCGGGCATGAGCGGCTACAACGCGACCAAGTTCGCGGTGCGCGGCTTCACCGAATCGCTGCGCCAGGAACTCGACATGATGAAGTGCGGCGTGTCGGCGACCTGCGTGCATCCGGGCGGTGTCCGCACGAACATCGCGCAGTCGAGCTGCGTCGCGAAGAACATGATCGGCTTCCTGATCCAGAGCGAGCAGCAAGGCAAGGACAACTTCGAGAAGTTCTTCATCACGAGCGCCGACGATGCCGCGCGCACGATCCTCGCCGGCGTGCGCAAGAACAAGCGCCGCGTGCTGATCGGCCGCGATGCGAAGGGCGCCGACTGGATGGCGCGCATCATGCCGGCCGCCTACCAGGCGATCGTGGTGCTCGTATCGCGCCGCGAGGCCGCGAAGGCCCGCCGCGAGGCCGCCCGCTACGGCGCGCCGGCGGCCGCTCCGCTTCACGCCCCCTACAACAACGCAGGCAATCAGGCAGGAGAACAATCATGACGAACCCGAACATGATGCCGGTGCGGCGCGACATCCGTTTCGCGCTGCCGCCCGAACGCGCGAAGGACTGGCACGTCCAGGGCGTGCCGGTCACGCATTTCATGAACGCGCTGTCGCTGCTGTTTCCGGCGGGCGAGCGCTTTTTCATGGATTCGGTGCGCTACTACCGCGACCGCATCGAGGATCCGGAGCTGAAGAAGCAGGTGCTCGGCTTCATCGGCCAGGAAGCGATGCACACGCGCGAGCACATCGAGTACAACGACCTGCTGCAATCGGCCGGCCTGCCCGCGCACAAGCTCGACAAGCGGCTGTGGACGATCCTCGGCTTCTTCAGAAAGACGATGCCGCATTCGATGCAGCTCGCGGCGACCATCGCGCTCGAGCACTACACGGCGATCCTCGCGAACCAGCTGCTGTCGGGCCTCGAGCACCGGATCGACGGATCGGTCGAAGGCTATCGGCAGATGTGGATGTGGCACGCGATGGAGGAAACCGAGCACAAGGCGGTGTCGTACGACGTATGGAACGCCGTGATGAAGCCGGGCCTCGGCAGCTATCTGCTGCGCACCGGCACGATGCTGCTGACGACCGTGATGTTCTGGACGATCGTGTTCGACTTCCACGTGCGGCTGATGCTCGCGCACCGTCGCAAGCACGGCAGGTTCGGCGGCATGTGGCGCCTCGTGAAGTATCTGTACAGCCCGAAGAACGGCGTGTTGCCGAGCATCGCCGGCGAATGGCTCGACTACTTCCGCCCGGGCTTCCATCCGTGGGACCACGACAACCATCAATACCTGGAGGGCCTCGACACGCTGCTCGCGAACATCGACGCGACCAACGCGCGCTACGCGGCGCAGGCCGCCCCGCGCCGCGTGCCGCTGCATCCGGTTGCGCAGGCATGACGTCATGGCGCACGCGCACGAGATGCTGACCGTCCGCTCCGGCGACGTGAAACTCGCCGTGTATGTCAGCGGCCCGCGGCGCGCGCCGCCGCTGATCCTCGTGCACGGCTATCCCGATTCGGCGGCCGTGTGGGCGCCGGTGCGCGCGCGGCTCGCGAAGCGCTACCGCGTGATCGCCTACGACGTGCGCGGCGCCGGGGCGTCCGATGCGCCGCGCCGCCGCGCCGATTACGCGCTCGCGCGGCTCGCGGAGGACCTGAAGGCCGTCGCCGACGCGACCTGCGGCAACCGGCCGTTTCATCTGGTCGGCCACGACTGGGGGTCGATCCAGTGCTGGGAGGCCGTGACCGACCCCGCGTTCCGCGGCCGGATCGCGTCGTACACGTCGATCTCCGGGCCGTGCCTCGACCACGTGTTTCGCGCGAAGATGCGGCTCAAGCAGAGCCTGAAGTCGTGGTACATCGCGTTCTTCCACCTGCCGGTCGTGCCGTCGCTGGTGTGGCGGCTCGGCGGCGCCGCGCTGTGGCCGCGTTGGTTGCAGTTGACCGAGCGCGTGCGGCCCGAGCGCGATCCCGCGCAGTTGAAGAACGCGCTGAACGGCTTGCAGCTTTACCGCGCGAATTTCCTCGCCCGGGCGAGACGGCCGCGCGAGCGGTATGCGCAGGCGCCGGTCCAGATCCTCGTGCCGGTGCGCGACCGCTACGTGACGCCCGAGATGTCGGTCGGTCTCGACCGCTGGCTCGGCGAGCATGTGCGCGAGGAAATCGACGGCGCGCACTGGATCGTGGTGCGCGATCCGGAACTGATCGCCGCGCGGATCGACCGGTTTGCCGCGGCATATGAAAGACCGGCCGCGGCGACCCTGGCGGCGGCCCCCGCGACGGCGAGCGCCCCGGCTCAGCGCAACGCCGGCAGGCGCTTGAACAGCGTTTCGTAGTCGATCACGAGCCCGTCGGCATCGATGTCCATCTCCGCCGTGAAATTCCGGAAGATCCCTTCGTAGCGGTAGCGCCGGCCGGGCTCGATGCACGCGTAGGCCTGCTTGACCGGCGCGACGGTCAAATCCGGCGTCGAGATGTACGCGACGTCGATCGGCCGCCGCTCGCCGCGCGCGAGACGGAGGCGGCCGATCGGCAGCGAATTCGTGAACGGCGTCGCCGCGATGTCGATGTCGACACAGCCATCCAGTTCCGGCAGCGCGCTGCCCGAACCGTCGCGCCAGTGGCCGGCGCCGTCGCCATGCAGTTCGAGCGTGCCGCCGCCCATCACCCGAAGCACCGCATATCTGACCCGCCACTGCGGATCGCACTCGACCCGGTACGCAAGCCCGTACGCGCGGCCGTACCGCTGGCCGACCACGGCACTTTCGACGACGATGCCGGTTTCAGCACGGTCGAACGTCAGGTGCTCGATTCCGTCGCCCTCGAGCGACGCCCAGCGGACTTCTCGCATCGTTCCTCCGAAAACGCTAACGAGAGCGCAAATTTACTACCAGAACCCGCAAATGTCGCGAAAACGCTAACGTCCGCCCCAATTCGGGGCACCCGACTCAAATCCCAAGTATCCAGAATTCCCTATTCCGGTGCACGGGAAAGTGTCCTATGCTCGCGGCTCGTCCTGCTCCAGCGCCGCCATGCCTACCGCCCGCACTGCCTCGCCGTCGATCGACCTGCGCATCCTGCTGCGCAGCATCGGACAGATCGTGCTGCAGGCGAACGCGTTCACCGGCGCGATGCTGGTCGCCGCACTCGCGCTGACCGACCTGCGGCTCGCGTGCGCGGCGCTGGTCGGCGCGGCCGCCGCGAACGTGACCGCAGTGCTGACCGGCGCGGAACGCCGCGCCGTCGAACAGGGTCTGCACGGCTTCAACGGCGCGCTCGCCGCGCTGGTGGCCGTCGTCTTTGCGCCCGCCCCGCTGGCGCTCGTGTTCGCACCGCTCGCCGCGATCGGCGCCGCGCTCGTGCAGCGCGCAATGCGCACCCCGCTTGCGAAATGGCGCCAATGCCCGTATTCGAGTCCGTGCCTGGCAGCCACCGCGCTGTGGCTGCCATTCGTCGCGATGCAGCATGCGAGCGGTGCCGCGACGGACGCGGCGCCGACGCTGTCCTCGATCGCCGCCGCGCTGCTGTCGGGCGTCGCGCAAACCGCTTTCGCACAAGGCCCGTGGGCCGGTATGCTGATCGTTGCCGGCCTCGCGGTCGCATCGCGCCGCGCGGCCGCGTTCGCAGTCGGCGGCGCGATCGTGTCGACCGTGCTGCTGGTCGCACTCGGCGCAGGCGATACCGGATTCACCGACGGCCTGCTCGGCTTCAACGGCGCACTCGCCGCGCTTGCGCTGATGTCGCGCGGCACGCGCACGGCGCTCGCGGCGGCCGCACTGGCCGCGCTGATCCAGTGGCTCGCGATGCACGCGGGCGTCCCGGCGCTCACGGCGCCGTTCGCTCTGGCGTCGTGGATCACGGTGGCCGTCGCCCGCCGCTTTACCCTCGGAGAACCCGATGTCGTCATTCGCACACCGTCCTGACGCCGTGAAGCCCGGCGGCCCGGTCTCGGACGCCGAACGCCGGATGCGCGTCGATCTCGCCGCCGCGTATCGCCTCGTCGCGCTGAACGGCTGGGACGACCTGATCTACACGCATCTGTCCGCGACGGTGCCGGGCGAACCCGGCCATTTCCTGATCAATCCGTTCGGCCTCACGTTCGACGAAGTCCGTGCATCGAATCTCGTGAAGATCGACCTGACCGGCAACCGGATCGGCGACAGCGAGCATGCGGTCAACGTGACGGGCTTCGCACTTCATGCGGCCGTCCATGCCGCGCGGCCGGATGCCGTGTGCGTGATGCATCTGCACAATACGGCCGGCATCGCCGTGTCGATCCAGCGCGACGGGCTGCTGCCGGCATCGCAGCACGCGCTGCGGTTTTACGGCGACCTCGCGTATCACGACTACGAGGCGCTCGCCTTCTCGCCGGCCGAAGGCGCGCGACTGACCGCCAGTCTCGGCGCGAACTCCGCGATGCTGCTGCGCAATCACGGCACGCTGACGGTCGGCCGGACCGTCGCCGAAGCGTATGTGCTGATGGATACGCTGATCAAGGCGTGCGACATCCAGGTGCGCGCGCAGGCAGGCGGCGGACCGCTCGTGCTGCCCGAGCCGGCCGTCGCCGCGCGCACCGCCGAGCAACTGCGCGACGGCGGCGCGATCGAGGGCGAACTGGAATGGCCGGCGCTGCTGCGCCGCCTCGACCGCATCGATCCGTCGTATCGCGACTGACGCCGCCGGCGTACCGACGAACACGAACCGATTCACCCCAACCATCGGAGCATCCAGTCATGCCGACTTTCAATATCCAGTTGTTCGAAGGCCGCACGGTCGAGCAGAAGCGTGCATTCGTCGAAGCGATCACGCGCGTCACGTGCGAGACGCTCGGCTGCGACCCGGGCTCGGTCGACATCATCCTCGCCGACGTGAAGAAGGAGAACTGGGCGACGGCCGGGAAGCTGTGGAGCGAGCGCGAATAAGCCGCTGCCGCGAACCGTTCGAATCCACCGCTTGAAGGGACGCAACGCGTCCCAGCCCCGCCCGCTCTCCCCCGCTCTCCCCGCTTCCCCGCCACATCGGCAAGCCCGTCGGCCTGCCGCCTGCCGTCAAACACCTGCGTCTTATCCCGAAAATTACCCATTGACGTCGATCAAAATCGATTGCAGCGCATGACGGACAATTGCGCTTGAATTCAATTCGTTCGAGCAATACCGAAAAGAGAGAACCGAGGGAAAACGCTGGACCTGCCGCGCACCGCCGCTCAATGGATTCGCGCGATTTTCATTTCGATTTTCCGATGTCCGGTTTGGCACCCGATGATCGAAATCGACTCACTTCGGTTTCAAGCACCCACGCTGGAGAAACAATGAGAATGCTCGTCGACAATCTCAACCCGGACACCACGCGGAACGAGCTTCAGGGTTTTCTTCACAAATACACCGGAGAGACTTTCACGCACATCCTGTTCATCGGGCAAGCAAGCTCGAGGCCGGGTGCGTTGATCGACGTCGAAGGAGCCAACCGCGGTGCGCTCGGGGAAATCCGCAAACGCCTGAACGGCATGTACTGGAAGCGCCGCCGGATTCGCATCTGGATCTTTTCATTCTGGGATTACAGCGACGCCGCCGAAGCCCGGCGTCAACGGGAAAGCCGGAACGAGTCGTCACGCGAAACGCCGGCCATCACGCTGCACCGATAACGGTCGCCCCCAGCAGTAAAAACCCATCCCCGCGCCGTACGCACCGCCGTACGCGCGGCGGCCACGTGCGCGCGACGACTTCACGCACGCTCGTCGATTACAAGGAAGCCTCATGGCTGAACTGATTCACACCGATACTACTGCGCGACCCGCCACGCGCAAGCTGCCGCTCGGCGCGCTGACCGCCCTCGTCGTCGGCTCGATGATCGGCGGCGGCATCTTCTCGCTGCCGCAGAACATGGCTGCCGCAGCCGACGCCGGCGCGATCCTGATCGGGTGGGGCATCACCGCGGTCGGCATGCTTGCCCTCGCGTTCGTCTTCCAGACACTCGCGAACCGCAAGCCGCTGCTCGACGGCGGTGTCTACGCGTATGCGCAGGCCGGGTTCGGCGATTACATGGGCTTCTCGTCCGCATGGGGCTACTGGATCAGCGCGTGGGTCGGTAACGTCGGCTACTTCGTGCTGTTGTTCTCGACGCTCGGCTACTTCTTCCCGATGTTCGGCGAAGGCAACACGCGCGCCGCGATCGCGGCCGCTTCGGTGCTGCTGTGGGCCGTCCATTTCCTCGTATTGCGCGGCATCCGGGAAGCGGCGTTCGTCAACCTCGTCACGACCATCGCGAAGATCGTCCCGCTCGTGGTGTTCATCGTGATCGCCTTCTTCGCGTTCCGGCTCGACGTGTTCCGAGCCGACATATGGGGCCACGCGAATCCGTCGCTCGGCTCGGTGACGAACCAGGTCCGCAACATGATGCTCGCCACCGTCTGGGTGTTCATCGGCATCGAGGGCGCCAGCATCTACTCGGCGCGCGCCGAGAAGCGCAGCGATGTCGGCCGTGCGACCGTGATCGGCTTCGCCGGCGTGCTGCTCGCGCTCGTGCTCGTCAATCTGCTGTCGCTCGGCATCATGACGCAGCCGCAGCTCGCGAAGCTTCAGAACCCGTCGATGGCCGCCGTGCTCGAGCATGTGGTCGGACATTGGGGCGCCGTCGTCATCGGCGTCGGCCTCGTGGTGTCGCTCGTCGGCGCGCTGTTGTCGTGGGTGCTGCTCTGCGCGGAGATCCTGTTCTCGGCCGCAAAGGACCGCACGATGCCCGCGTTCCTGCGCAAGGAGAACGCGAACCACGTGCCGGCCAACGCGCTGTGGCTCACGAACGTGATGGTCCAGATTTTCCTGATCATCACGCTGTTCGCCCAGGGCACCTATCTGTCGCTGATCTATCTGTCGACGTCGATGATCCTGATCCCGTACTTCTGGTCGGCCGCCTACGCGCTCCTGCTCGTCGTGCGCGGCGAAACCTATGGAGCCGACGCCCGCGCACGCCGCAAGGACGGCTGCATCGCCGCGCTCGCGGTGACGTACACGGTGTGGCTGCTCTACGCGGCAGGCGTCAAGTACCTGCTGCTGTCTGCCCTGCTCTACGTGCCGGGCGCGCTGCTGTTCGCGAAGGCGAAGCGCGAACTCGGCAAGCCGGTGTTCACGACCGCCGAAAAAATCGTCTTTGCGGCGGCCGCCGTCGCGGCCGTTGTCGCGGCCTATGCGCTCCATCGCGGTCTCATCTCCCTTTGATCGAACAGGTAACGAACATGACCCATGTCACGCCTCAATTCGGTGTCCACTCCGAAGTCGGCAAGCTGCGCAAGGTGATCGTCTGCTCGCCGGGGCTCGCCCACCATCGCCTCACGCCCAGCAATTGCAACGAATTGCTGTTCGACGACGTGATGTGGGTGAACCAGGCCAAGCGCGACCATTTCGACTTCGTATCGAAGATGCGCGAGCGCGGCGTCGAGGTGCTCGAGATGCACAATCTGCTGACCGACACCGTCGCGAACCCGGCCGCACGCACGTGGATTCTCGATCGCAAGATCACGCCCGACACCGTCGGCATCGGTCTCGTCGACGAAGTGCGCGCATGGCTCGACGGCCTCGCACCGCGCACGCTCGCCGAATTCCTGATCGGCGGCGTCGCGGCGAGCGACGTGCCGGGCGGCAGCCAGTCGAAGGCGCTCACGTTGTTTCGCGACTACCTCGGGCGGTCGTCGTTCGTGCTGCCGCCGCTGCCGAACATGATGTTTACGCGCGACACGTCGTGCTGGATCTACGGCGGCGTCACGCTGAATCCGATGCACTGGCCGGCCCGCCGGCAGGAAACGCTGCTCGTCGCCGCGGTCTACAGGTTCCATCCCCAGTTCGCCGACGAGACATTCGACGTGTGGTACGGCGATCCCGACCGCGACCACGGGATGGCGACGCTCGAAGGCGGCGACGTGATGCCGATCGGTCGCGGCGTCGTGCTCGTCGGGATGGGCGAACGCACCACCCACCAGGCGATCGGCCAGCTCGCGCAGTCGCTGTTCGCGAAGGGCGCGGCCGAACGCGTGATCGTCGCGGGTCTGCCGAACTCGCGTGCGTCGATGCATCTCGACACCGTGTTCAGTTTTTGCGATCGCGATCTCGTGACCGTATTCCCCGACGTCGTGAACCGCATCGTCCCGTTCACGTTGCGCCCGCGCGACGACGCGCGCAACGGCATCGACATCGAGCGGGAAGACAAGGCATTCGTCGACGTCGTCGCGCAGGCGCTGGGTCTGAAATCGCTGCGCGTCGTCGAGACGGGCGGCAACGATTTCGCGGCCGAACGCGAACAATGGGACGACGGCAACAACATGATCTGCCTCGAACCGGGCACCGTCGTCGGCTACGACCGCAATACCTATACAAACACGCAGTTGCGCAAGGCGGGGGTCGAGGTGATCACGATCGGCTCCAGCGAGCTCGGCCGCGGGCGCGGCGGCGGCCATTGCATGACCTGTCCGGTCCTGCGCGATCCGGTCGATTTCTGAAACGGCGCGCACCGCGACGCACCTCCACTTTTTCACGGAGTAACCCGATGAGCCTCAATCTGCACAACCGCAATCTGCTGAGCCTGATCCACCACAACGCGCGCGAACTGCGCTACCTGCTCGATCTCGCCCGCGACCTGAAGCGTGCGAAGTACAGCGGCACCGAACAGCCGCGCCTGATGCGCAAGAACATCGCGCTGATCTTCGAAAAGACCTCGACCCGCACGCGTTGCGCATTCGAGGTCGCCGCATACGACCAGGGCGCCAACGTGACCTATATCGATCCGACGTCGTCGCAGATCGGTCACAAGGAAAGCATGAAGGACACGGCGCGCGTGCTGGGCCGGATGTACGACGCCATCGAGTATCGCGGCTTCCGCCAGGAGATCGTCGAAGACCTGGCGCGCTACGCGGGCGTGCCCGTGTTCAACGGACTCACCGACGAATACCATCCGACGCAGATGCTGGCCGACGTGATGACGATGCGCGAGCACAGCGACAAGGCGTTGCACGACATCAGTTACGCGTATCTCGGCGATGCGCGCAACAACATGGGCAATTCGTTGCTCCTGATCGGCGCGAAGCTCGGGATGGATGTGCGGATCGGCGCACCGAAGTCGCTGTGGCCGGCCGCGGAGCTGATCGCGCAATGCGAGGCGTTCGCGGCCGAAAGCGGCGCGCGGATACTGTTGACCGAAGATCCGCATGCGGCAGTCGAGGGCGTCGACTTCATTCACACCGACGTGTGGGTGTCGATGGGCGAGCCGGTCGAAGCATGGGACGAGCGGATCGCGGCGCTGCTGCCGTATCAGGTCAATCGCACGCTGCTCGAATCGACGGGCAACGCGCGCACGCGGTTCATGCACTGCCTGCCGGCCTTCCACAACAGCGACACGACAGTCGGCCGGCAGATCGCCGAACGCTATCCGCACCTGAAAGACGGCATCGAGGTTACCGACGAGGTGTTCGAATCGCCGCGCTGCATTGCGTTCGAACAGGCCGAAAACCGCATGCACACGATCAAGGCCGTCCTCGTCTCGACACTCGGCGGCATCTGACGACCCGCACGCGCAACCGGATGGTGCGTCGCATCGCACCGTCCGCACTTCAAGGAGAAACACGATGCGCATCGTCATCGCATTGGGCGGCAACGCGCTTTTGCAACGCAATCAGCCGATGTCCGAGGCCCGGCAACGACAGAACGTGAGAATCGCCGCCGCCGAGATCGCCCGGATCGCCCCCGGCAACGAACTGGTGATCGCGCATGGCAACGGCCCGCAAGTCGGGCTCCTCGCGCTGCAGGCTGCCGCCTACGCACCGGTCGAGCCGTACCCGCTCGACGTGCTCGGCGCCCAGACGGAAGGGATGATCGGGTATCTGATCGAGCAGGAACTCGGCAACCTGCTGCCCGCCGACATGCCGTTCGCCACGCTGCTGACGCAAGTCGAAGTGGACCCTGCCGACCCGGCGTTCGACCGGCCGACCAAGCCGATCGGCCCGGTCTATTCGCGCGCGGAGGCCGAGCGGCTCGCGCATGAAAATGGCTGGCACATCGCGCCCGACGGCGACGCGTTTCGCCGGGTCGTACCAAGCCCTCGACCGCACCGCATCTTCGAGATCCGTCCGATCAAATGGCTGCTGGAAAAAGGCGCGATCGTGATCTGCGCGGGCGGTGGGGGCATCCCGACGCGCTACGATGCGAACGGCAAGCTCGCGGGTGTCGAAGCCGTCATCGACAAGGATCTGTGCGCGTCGCTGCTGGCGCGCGAATTGCAGGCGGACTTGCTGCTGATCGTCACCGACGTCGACGGCGCATACGTGGACTGGCGCCTGCCGACCCAGTCGCTGATCGAAGCCGCCCATCCGGACGCGCTCGATGAGCTCGGCTTCGCGGCCGGCTCGATGGGGCCGAAGGTGCAGGCCGCCATCGAGTTCGTACGACAGACGGGCCGGGACGCGGCCATCGGCTCGCTCGCCGATATCGCCGCGATCGTCGCGGGTCGAGCCGGCACGCGCGTGACCACGAAGGTGAACGGCGTCCGTTGCAGGAAACCGCAATAGCGGGGATGTGCGGCGCCGCAATATCCGTGCCGATGCGTTCGGCCGGCGTGCCGTCGATCAGTGCAATGCGTCACGGACACATCGATCACGCGCGTCACGGTTCGGCGTCGCCGGAACCTCCCGCGCGATACGCGCTCGAACCGCGGTAACACCCGACCGAACGCGCCGCACGCCGCGGCGCCAGAAGGAGACCGCATGATCGACGACAAACGTATCGCCACCGCACTGAACGACATGATCGTGTCGATGGGCGGGCAACTGGATCAATCGCTGCGGCGGGTCGAAGAGACCTGCCCGCCCCATGAATTCGTCGCCTATCGCGAATTCGTGTCGCAAGTATTGACCACGATGCTGCTCGACTTCATGAACCCGCTCTACGCGCGGCACCCCGACCTGAAGCCGCCGGACCTCGCCTGACCCGCCCGCGCAGCGCCGCGCACGCGCGCTGCGTGCGCCTCTTCCTTCCCTGCTGCCTGTTGTGCGCCCGCACATCGCTCCGTCACGCAATCGGCGCATAATGCCGAACACACAACGCAGCAGCCAATGGCCAGCCGATCAGGAGACCGCCATGGAAGCGAAGAACGAAGAAGTCGTCGCACACCTGCTCTCGGATGTCGTCGAATTCGCGCGCGGGCGCCTGCCCGAAGCCACGTTCCGGATCGTCGAACCGTTCCTGCGTCATTACTACGACTTCGTCGACGCCGACGATCTGCAGGATCGCAGCATCGCCGACCTGTACGGCGCCGCGATGGCGCACTGGCAGACCGCCCAGAAATTCGTGCCCGGCAGCGAGCGGCTGCGCGTGTACAACCCGATCGTCGAGCAGCACGGCTGGCACTCGGACCACACGGTGATCGAGATCGTCAACGACGACATGCCGTTCCTCGTCGACTCGGTGACGATGGCGGTGAACCGCCTCGGGCTCGCGCTGCACTCCGCGCTGCACCCGGTGTTCCGCATCTGGCGCGGCGGCAACGGCGGGATCGAGCGTGTCGACGCCGGCGGCGCGACGGCCCCCGACGGCCAGTCGCAACTCGCCTCGTTCATCCATTTCGAAGTCGACCGCTGCGGCGACGCCGCGTTGCTCGACACGCTGCGCGACGACATCGCGCGCGTGCTCGGCGACGTGCGCGCGTCGGTCGAGGACTGGCCGAAGATCGTCGACATCGCGCGCGCGACGATCAAGGACATGAAAGCCCGCGAATCCACCGCGGAAGACATCGAGGCGCGCGCCTTCCTCGAATGGATGGCCGCCGACCACTTCACGTTCCTCGGCCAGCGCGACTACTCGCTGGTATCGGATGCGTCGGGCTTCGGGCTGCGCGGCGTCGAGGGGTCCGGCTTCGGCCTGCTGCGCGAATCGCTGCGGCCGTCCGGCGCGCCGGACGTGACGCCGCTGCCGCCGGCGGCCGCCGAGATCATCACCGGCCCCTGGCCGATCTTCCTGACCAAGGCGAACTCGCGCGCGACCGTGCACCGGCCCGGCTACCTCGACTACGTCGGCGTGAAACTGGTCGGCGCCGACGGCAAGGTGACCGGCGAGCGCCGCTTCATCGGGCTCTACACGTCGACCGCGTATATGGTGTCGAGCGCCGAGATCCCGATCGTGCGCCGCAAGTGCGCAAACATCGTGCGGCGCGCGGGCTTCCTGCCGAAGGGCCATCTCGGCAAGTCGCTGGTGACGGTGCTCGAGACCTATCCGCGCGACGAACTGTTCCAGGCCGACGAAGACCAGCTCTACGACATCGCGCTCGGCATCCTGCGCCTGCAGGAACACCAGCGCACGCGCCTGTTCGTGCGGCGCGACCGCTTCGACCGCTTCGTATCGTGCCTCGCGTTCGTGCCGCGCGACAAGTACAACACCGACCTGCGCCGCCGCATCGCGAAGCTGCTCGTCGACGCATACAACGGCGTGAACGTCGAATTCACGCCGCTGCTGTCGGAATCGGCGATCGCGCGGATTCATTTCGTCGTCCATGCCGAACCGGGCACGATGCCGGACGTCGACACGCGCGAGCTCGAAGCGCGGCTCGTGCAGGTCGCGCGCCGCTGGCAGGACGATCTCGCGGACGCATTGCTCGACGCGTTCGGCGAGGAGCAAGGCAACCGGCTGCTGCAGCGCTATGCGGAATCGTTTCCGGCCGGCTATCGCGACGACTATCCGGCGCGCACGGCCGTGCGCGACATCGAGCTGATCGAGCGCGTGAAGGAGTCGGGCCAGCTCGCGATGAACCTGTACCGCCCGATCGAGGCCGGCCCGCGCGCGTTCCGCTTCAAGGTGTATCGCGCGGGCGACCCGATCGCGCTGTCGCGCAGCCTGCCGATGCTGGAGCATCTGGGCGTGCGCGTCGACGAGGAGCGGCCGTACCGGATCCAGACGCAGGATGCCGCGCCCGCATGGGTACACGACTTCGGCCTTGAACTCGCCGACGACACCGAATTCGACATCGAGCGCGTGAAGGGCTTGTTCGAGGATGCGTTCGACCGGATCTGGAGCGGCCGGATCGAGAACGACGACTTCAACCGCCTGGTGTTGCGCGCCCACCTGAGCGCCCGTGAGGTCACGATCCTGCGGGCGTATGCGAAATATCTGCGGCAGGTCGGCTCGACGTTCAGCGACGCGTACATCGAGCGCGCGCTGACCGGCAATCCGGCGATCGCACGGCAGCTCGTCGAGCTGTTCCTGCTGCGCTTCGACCCGGCCATCGGCGGCACGCGCGACGTGCAGGCCGAACACCTGCTGAAGGCCATCGAGACGGCGCTCGACCAGGTGCCGAACCTCGATGAAGACCGGATCCTGCGCCAGTTCCTCGGCGTGATCAACGCGACCGAGCGCACCAACTATTTCCTGCTCGACGCGAACGGCGAATCGAAGCCGTACCTGTCGTTCAAGTTCAATCCGGCGAAGGTGCCCGGCCTGCCCGAGCCGAAGCCGATGTTCGAGATCTGGGTGTACTCGCCACGCGTCGAGGGCGTGCACCTGCGCGGCGGGCGCGTCGCGCGCGGCGGGCTGCGCTGGTCCGACCGCCGCGAGGATTTCCGCACCGAGGTGCTCGGGCTGATGAAGGCGCAGATGGTGAAGAACGTCGTGATCGTGCCGGTCGGCTCGAAAGGCGGCTTCGTCGTGAAGAACCCGCCGCCGCCGAGCGATCGCGAAGCGTGGATGCGGGAAGGCATCGCGTGCTATCAGACGTTCCTGCGCGGCCTGCTCGACCTGACCGACAATCTCGCCGGCAACACGATCGTGCCGCCGCCCGACGTGGTGCGCCACGATCCCGACGATCCGTATCTCGTCGTCGCGGCCGACAAGGGCACGGCCACCTTCTCCGATTACGCGAATGCGATCTCGCACGAATACGGCTTCTGGCTCGACGATGCGTTCGCGTCCGGCGGCTCGGTCGGCTACGACCACAAGAAAATGGCGATCACCGCGCGCGGCGCGTGGGAATCGGTGAAGCGGCACTTCCGCGAGATGGGCGTCGATACGCAGACGACCGACTTCACCGTGGTCGGCGTCGGCGACATGTCGGGCGACGTGTTCGGTAACGGGATGCTGCTGTCGCCGCATATCCGGCTCGTCGCGGCCTTCGATCACCGGCACGTGTTCCTCGATCCGAACCCCGACCCGGCGACGAGCTTCACGGAGCGCGAGCGGATGTTCGCGCTCGAACGCTCGAGCTGGGCCGACTACGACACCTCCGTGATCTCGCAGGGCGGCGGCGTATACCCGCGCACCGCGAAGACGATCCCGCTGTCGCCGGCCGTGCAGGCCGCGCTCGGCATCGACGCGCACGCGCTGCCGCCGACCGAGCTGATCCGCGCGATCCTGCAGGCGCCGGTCGACCTGCTGTACAACGGCGGCATCGGTACCTACGTGAAGGCCGCGCACGAAACCCACCAGCAAGTCGGCGATCGGGCGAACGACGCCGTGCGCGTGAACGGCGCGGACTTGCGCTGCAAGGTCGTCGGCGAAGGCGGCAACCTCGGCTGCACGCAGTTCGGCCGCATCGAGTTCGCGCAGCGCGGCGGGCGCATCAACACCGACGCGATCGACAACTCGGCGGGCGTCGATTGTTCGGATCACGAAGTCAACATCAAGATCCTGCTCGGCCTCGTCGTCACCGACGGCGAGATGACCGAGAAGCAGCGCAACGCACTGCTCGCGGAAATGACCGACGAAGTCGGGCTGCTGGTGCTGCGCGACAACTACTACCAGACGCAGGCGCTGTCGATCGCCGGCCGCTACAGCGTCGAGCTGCTCGACGCCGAGGCGCGCCTGATGCGCTGGCTCGAACGCGCGGGCCGCCTGAACCGCGTGATCGAGTTCCTGCCGACCGACGATGAGATCGCCGAACGGCAAACCGCGAAACAGGGCCTGACGTCGCCGGAGCGCGCGGTGCTGCTCGCGTACAGCAAGATGTGGCTGTACGACGCGCTGCTCGACTCCGACGTACCGGAAGATCCGCTCGTCGCCGCGATGCTCGTCGACTATTTCCCGACGCCGCTGCAACAGCGCTTCAACGAACCGATGCAGCGCCATCCGCTGCGTCGCGAGATTCTCGCGACGCACCTGACCAACGCGCTCGTCAACCGCGTCGGCTGCGCGTTCGTGCACCGGCTGATGGAGGAAACCGACGCGAAGCCGGGCGACATCGTGCGCGCGTGCATCATGGCGCGCGACGTGTTCGATCTCGATGCGGTGTGGCGCGACATCGACGCGCTCGACAACCGTGTCGCCGACGACGTGCAGGCGCGCATGTTCGTCGACGTCGCACGGCTGCTGGAGCGCGCGGCGCTGTGGTTCCTGCGGCAGCTGCAATCGGGCGCGGTCGCCAACGGCGGCGTCGCCGGCTTGATCGCGCGCTGCCGCGACGCGGTGCAGCGCCTCGCGCCGCAATTGCCGTCGCTGCTGCCGACGAGCGATCTCGAGGCGTTGTCCGAGCGGCAGCGCGTGCTGGTGGACGCCGGCGTCGACAGCGCGCTCGCCGGGCGCGTCGCGAACGGCGACATCTCCGCCGCGCTGCTCGACATCGCCGAAGTGGCCGCGACCTGCGATCGCAGCCTCGAGCTGGTCGCGGGCGTGTACTTCTCGCTCGGCACGCTGCTGAACTACCGGTGGATCGGCGAACGCGCGGCCACGCTGCCGGCGCCGACGCACTGGGACATGCTGGCGCGCGCGGCCGCGCTCGCGGAAATCGCGCGGCTCAAGCGCACGCTTGCGACCAGCGCGCTGGCGGAATCGGCCGACTCGACGGCGCCGGAGACGATCGTCCACGCGTGGCGCGAACGCCGCGAAGCCGCGCTGGAGCGCTACGAGCATCTGCTCGCCGACTTGCGCGCGTCGGGTGGCGCAAGCCTCGCGGTGCTGCTCGTGATCGTGCGCGAGATGGCCGTGCTGGAACGCGCGTGACGCATGAGCGCGGCGTTACACCGTCGCGACCAGCAGCTCTTCCGCGTTGTTCGGCGGACGCAGGCCGTCGGGTCGATCGGCGAAGTAGCGGCGCGTAAGCTCGGCGGCCGACACATGCTCGGCCCGCGCGAAGCCGGCCTGCGCCGCGAGCGCGCGGATCTCCGCCGGCATGAAGAAGCTGATGAACGGCGTGCCGCTCGCGGCCGCGCCCTTCGCGGCCATCTCGAGCGCCGGGCGCACGTCCGGATCCGCATGCTCGAGCGGCAGCAGGAAGGTCATCGCGAACGTCGAACCCGGCGCGAGCGACGCGACTTCGCGCAGCGACGCCGCGTTCGCGTCGCGCGTCAGGTACATGCTGACGCCGGTGGACACCACGACCGCCGGTTTGCCCGCATCGAAGCCCGCGCCAACCAGCGCGTCGCGCCACGACTGCTGCGCCTCGAAATCGACCGGCACGAACCGCAGCCAGTCCGGCACGCCGAAACCGAGCTCGGTCAGGCGGCGCCGCTTCCACGCCTGCGGCGCGGGCGGATCGACTTCGAAGACGGTCAGGCGCGACGCCATCTCGGGCCGGCGCTGCACGAAGCTGTCGAGTCCCGCGCCGAGAATCACGTACTGGCTCACGCCCTGCGCGGCCTGCTCGACGACGAGATCCTCGATGAAGCGCGCCCGCGCGACGATCGATGCGCGAAACGGCCGTGTGAACCGCGGATCCATGTCGCCGCGCTGCCGCCAGCCGGGCGCCGGTGCGAGCAGGCGCAGGCCGACTTCATCGGCGAGCACGTGCGGCGGCGCATCGAGTTCGACGTGCAGCGCGCGCCACAGCGCGACGCGGGCGGCGGTGCTGTCGGGGGCGTCCTGATGGTCCTGCGGCTGGTCCTGATGGAGGCCTGTCATCGCCGCGGCCTCATGCAGCCGATGTGCCCGGCGCCTGCAGGCGCCACACGCGACCGTCGGGATCTCGCACGGTCATGTCCCGCGTGCCCCAGTGCGTATCCTCGAACGGCGTGACCACGTCGACGACCGGCTGCGGCCGGACCGACTGTTCGTCGGGCACCGTCAGCACGACCTGCATGTCCGGCGTCTCGCTCGTCGGCACTTCGGCGATGAACAGATACGGGCCGTCGCCGCGCCTCAACTGGCCCGACGCGTGATCGGTTTCGAATTCCAGCGTGAAGCCCAGCGCCTGGAAGAACTTCGCCGACTTGCCCCAGTTGTGCGTCGTCAGGTACACGGCTTCGATTCGCCCGGATGACATGTCATTCCTCCTTGATGGACGGCCCGGCTCCCGGTGGCGGAGCGGCCAGATACGCGCGCAATGCGTCGGCCACCAGCGCGGACAGCGACTGCTCCGTTTCGATGGCGCGATGCTTGACCTGCCGGATCAGGCTCAGCGGCAGGTACACGTTGAACTGCTTCACTTCCTCGTCGCTCATGATTACTAGTATGCTAGCAAAATAGCAAAAGTCCAACAGGGAACGGAATCGGCGGCGTGGCGTGCGGCCTGCGGCCGCCGCCGGCCATGCCGCCGCTCGCTACGCGGTCACGTCATGTTGGCCCGCGCCGCCACCCGCGCGAACAGCGCGTCGAGATCGAAGCCGGTCGTATCGATGCCGATCGTGTCGCGCAGGCATGCGCCCCACGCCGCCGCGTCGTCGAACGTGACGGTGCGCCCCGCGCCCGCCGCGTCGCGCAGCGTCAGCACGGTGTTGAACAGCGCCGCGCGGCCGTCCGGCAGCACGCGGCATGCGATCAGGTCGTTCACGAAGATCGATTCGGGATACGTCGACGTGAACCAGTTCGCGGCCTCGTAATCGATCCACTCGGCCCGCTTCAGCGAGAAGCGATAGGTCGTCTGCCAGCCGTCGGGAATCTCGAACTGCATGTCGAACTCGCCGTCGACCGGCGCGCCGACCACGCGAAACGCGCCGTGCGGCGTCAGTTGCCGCTCGTCGGGCACGAAGCGCAGCGGCGCGGTGAGTGTCGCGCTGCCGAAGCCGATGTCCGCGAGCCACGTCGCGCCGTCGAGATCGATGCGCAGCAGCATGTGCGTCTGCGCGGTGACGACGTCGGGCGGCCGCATCCAGCGCACGCGCGCGATCAACGGCGTCACGCGGAAACCGATGTGGGTGAGCGCGGTGTAGAACAGCTTGTTGAGTTCGAAGCAGTAGCCGCCGCGGCGGTGCGCGACCACCTTGTCGACGATCGCCGGCACGTCGAGCGCGACACGCGCGCCGGTCAGCGGATTGAGGTTTTCGAACGGGATCGCCTGCGGGTGCAGCAGATGCAGCCGGCGCAGCACGTCGAGCGTCGGCTCGGCCGGGCCGTCGTAGCCGATGCGGGCGAAATAGCGCGGAAGGTCGAACGAGTCAGTCATGAACCGGCACCGGAAACGGGGAACACGCACGATAGCATCGAGCGCAATCCCCATGTTGCGCGGGGCCTTCCCGGTGCGCCGCGCGCGGCTACCAGCACCGCGGCGCGCGGCGCCGATAACGTTACGGCAGCAGCTTCAGCGCGGACGACGCGACCGCCGGCACCGAGATGCCCTGGCTCGTCGCGAACTGCACGGCCTGGCTGAGCGTCGACGCGAGCGACTGCAACTGGCTAGGCGCGCTTTGCGCGATATACGACGCTGCCTGCATGTTCTGCGGATTCAGGCCCGCCTGCAGCAGCGACGCGGCGCTGGTCGAACCGAGACTGCCGAGCCCCGGCTGCAGCTGCGAGTACTGCGTGAGGCCCTGGCCGAGCGATGCGAGGCCGTTGCTGAACGCCTGCTTGTCGACCGGGCCGTGCGTCGCACCGCCGCTCGCGAACGCCTGGCCGAGCGCCTGCGACACCGACTGCTGCGCGCCGCCCATCTGCGACAGCGCGGCCGGCGTCAATGCGTTGCCGCCGCCGAGCAGGCCGGCGGCCTGCTGCGCCTGCCCGGCCGCGCCGGTGAGCCCCATCGCCGACGCGAGCGACGACTGGCCGGCCAGCACCTGCTGGTTCGCGCCGACGTACGCCTGCACCAACTGCGCGACGCCGCCCTGCGACGGTGCGGCCTGCTGCTGCCCGCCGCCGAGCAGCGACGATCCGATCGCCTGCAGGTCGAGTTGCGCATGCGCGCTGCCGTTGACGCCCAGCAGGATGCCGAATGCGATGCCCGCCGATGCGAGGTGCTTGCCCGTCGCGCGAATCTGCTTCATCTGTTTCCCTCGTGCCCGAATTATTGATGCGGATATTGTCGAAGCGCGTCGCGCGCCGCCGCAACGACTGAAACACATCGAAACGAAATCGCGCGCCGCGGCCGCTTGCAATTCCGCCGCCGTCCGGGCTCGCCGCGCGCATTCGTCCGCATTTGCCGCGCGATCTCGGCGGCGCATCGGGATTCGTTCCTTGCCTGCATCAATATTGCTGGTCGCGGGCGCCCGGGATCGGAGCCGCCGCGTGCGTCACGCAGCCATCCAGGCCGGCAGCCGTCGGCCGACCCAGTCGGCCGCCTGCTCGTAGCCGCGCGCGAGCTGCAGCACCGCGAGATCCGCGCGCGGCCGGCCGATCAGCTGCATCCCCATTGGTAGCCCCGCGTCGTTGAAGCCGACCGGCACGCTGATCACCGGGCAGCCGGCCAGCGTCCACGGCACGACCGTTTCCATCCAGCGGTGGTAGGTATCCATCGCGCGGCCCGCGATTTCCTTCGGCCAGCGCTGTTCGACGTCGAACGGGAACACCTGCGCGGTCGGCGCCGCGATGAAGTCGTATCGATCGAAGAAGCTCAGCACGGCCTGATGCCACGCGGTGCGCTCGATGCTCGCGTCGAACACGTCGGCAGCCTGCATCGCGAGCAGCCCTTCGACCTCGTAGATCGCCTCGGGCTTGAGCAGCGCACGCCGTGCCGGGTCGCGATAGTGCGCGAGCAGCCCGCCGCCGGACAGCAGATGCCGATGCGTGAGCCAGAGGCGCCAGATCCGCTCGGGCGCGAACGCCGGCAGCGCCGCATCGACGTCGCAGCCGATCTCGCGCAGCGTCGCGAGCCCCTTTTCGCACTGCGCGAGCACGCCCGGCTCGGTCGCGAGATAACCGTTCCAGTCGCCGACCCACGCGATGCGCTCGCCGCGCAGGTCCTTGTCGAGCGACTTCGTGAACACCACGGGATCGTCCGCGAGCGACAGCGGATCGTTCGGGTCGTAGCCGGCCTGGATCGACAGCAGGTGCGCGACGTCGCCGACCGTACGGCCCATCGGCCCTTCGATGCCGAGCTGCTGCATGAACACGTCGACGGCCGGCCAGCGCGGCACGCGGCCCTGCGACGGACGCAAGCCGTAGATGTTGCAGAACGCGGCCGGATTGCGCAGCGAGCCGCCGAAGTCGCTGCCGTCCGCGACCGGCAGCATGCGCGCGGCGAGCGCCGCCGCCGTGCCGCCGCTGCTGCCGCCCGCGCTCTTCGTCAGGTCGTACGGATTGCGCGTCGCGCCGTGGACTTCGTTGAACGTATGCGAGCCGAGACCGAACTCCGGCGTGTTGGTCTTGCCGATGAAGATCGCACCCGCCGCGCGCATCCGCCCGACGCCGACCGAGTCGGCCTGCGGCACGTTATCGCGGAAGATCGGCGAGCCGTAGGTCGTCCGCAACCCTTTCGTCATCGCGATATCCTTCGGCGCCTGCGGCATCCCGTGCAGCCAGCCGTGATATTCGCCGCGGGCGAGCGCCGCGTCCTTTTCCGCGGCTTCGGCGAGCAGCGTCGCGCGATCGCGCAGCGAGACCAGCGCGTTCACCGCGCCGTTCACGCGCTCGATGTGATCGAGATACGCACGCATCGTCTCGACGCAGGAGACCGCCTTGCTGCGGATCGCCGATGCGAGCTCGCCGGCCGACAGGCGCACGATCGGGTCGACGGTGATGGAAGCGGGGGCGAGAAGCTGCGGGGCGCCGTGCGGCATGCGAGGTCTCCTGGAACTGGAAGGGAATGGCGAGCCGCGTGGTGGGCCGCACTCCGTCCCGAGCGGCCGGCAATGGGCCTGGAATGGGTTGGAGGGGCCGCGCCGCGACCGATGCCCTACTCTACGCGACGCCCGATGGCCGACCTTCGATATTTTCCGCCGCGATTCATTGAGGATCCGACTAAATCGGCATGCCGCATGGCAGCAGGTATTTGGAGACAACAAAGTCCGCTGCAAAAAGCGATCGAAACGCCGCAGCGATCCTTGCGCCAATAATCTGAGGAAATTCACAAAGTCTGCGCATTGCTCGCCAAGGATGAGCTAACCTTTGCTTCCACATCCACAAAGTCTGCTGCAGCCGCGTTCCGGCGAACTCGGCGGCGACACATAAAAAACGGGGTGGGATGGAAATCCTCGCGCGTCGCGTCAAGTGAAAGACTGCTAAAGGCTCACCGAGCTTATAAAACAAGCGCGCCGCAAGCCAGCTGACTTTTTCGGCACGCCCTCTCTCTGAAGCCATGAGAAGGACAGACGACGTCATGAATTTCCCTCCGATATATCCTCTTGAAAGGAAATCGTTCACTACGGCTCGTCCCTAACGAAAACCTCCATCGTCAGCATTCAATGATAGAAATTCTCGAATCCGCACTCTCTGCTCTTTTGTAAACCTGTGAAGCTGCAATCGAGCAAACCGAACAGCCTCGCCAGAATTGCGGAAATTTTGTCTCGTTGCCTGAACGGCAAGCCAGGAAATGACCCGTTCAAGATACGTCTGTCGCGTCTCGCTCAATTCCGCCAAAAGCATTGAACGAGACTCATTTCTTTTATTTGGTTTTGACACCACCCCTGCTTTTTCGAGAATAGCAGCCTGCGTCGCCCGTATCGGAGGCTCTGCCTTCATGAGTGCAAGCCAGGCCTCTCGAATCTGGTCACACGTTATTTTTCTTCCTTCTCGGAAGGACCGATGTTTCATGTTAAAGGTGAGCAACCACGCGTGATCGTCTCGATACAATGCATTGAACAAATGTGGGTTGGCTCGATGCGCCGAAGTAATCCGACGCACTGACGGCGCGCTCTCGACCAAGCGGCGCCACTCCGAGCGCAACCTCCAGATTTCCGCCCGAGACAGGGTCGCAGCGTTCTTATATCCCTCTTTTCGCCTCCAGCGTTTTGCGGTTTCTACGCCGATATGCAACTCGCGTCCGGCATTCTTGGCGCTAGCACCTTTTGCTATCAGCGAACGAAAGCGTCGGCGATATCGCGCCCCATATATTACTGGGACCAGTTGAGGCGAGCCATGTTGGGACTCGTCTAACACTCGATACGTTATTCCACAGGAACAGAGCAGTTTCCAACTACCTGAACTTCCAAAGCGGGTGGTAAATTTCCAATCATCACCAGCACGATGCAAAACTCCATCGCACGCTAGCGACTCCAACGTCACGGCGGTCAATCCCAACTCACCTGACGTCGTCACATTCTCCCGTACCTTCGAGCCATTTCGAGTGGCGGGCACAAATGATCGAGGCAATGCGCTGCGATTTTCAAGAAATGACTCCGCCGCGATGAACATGAATGGATTCAAAAATTCGCCTGCGTTTGTAAAGTTCGAGATGTTGACCAGCCACGTTGTAATTTTACTTGCGCTTATACCAGTCAGGTAACAATACTCTGGTCCGAAATAGGCTAACCACTCCGAGATTAATGCTTCACGCTTCAACGTCGCATCTGGTCGAAGGAAGCCTGCGCTCCGCAGCAGATCGCGATACTTTTGCAACGTTGCGACCTTGTCCCCCATCGCTTCTTGCCGGGCACTTCGTTTAGCAATGTCCTCTGCAGCGTTTTTTTCGGACAACGAAACCCGCTGCAAAATGAGTTCATCAGAACGGTCTCTCAAACTTACGACCGTTGCGTCTAAACGACTCTCTACAGGTTGCTTCACCGCCCTCAATACACTAGAATGCAGGACACAGGTGTATACGCCCGGAAATTGGTGGGAAATTTTCCAATATGGCGTTATCTTTCCCTCTCTCCACTCTGCCAAACATTCTTCACAGTATCGAAATCTCGTGACACGCTCGCCTACAGGGCGACAAATGTTGGCTGGCAAGCCCTTTATCGAGGGCGGATTGAGCATATCCGATAGTAGTGTCTCTCTCATCACCGGCGATACCATCATGGTTGTGTATCGGTATTCGGTATGGTCCCTTACTACCGTCTCCCCCTTCATTCCCCAATAGTCGCGCGTTTGTTCGACGAGGTGAGAGATTCCGCTCGGCAGTCGCGTACCCGGTACACAGGCATAGCCAAAAAGCCGCCGCCTCAGAAGCAACGTAGATTTGAGACCAACAAAATCCGCATAGCGCCCGATGTTGCTCCCAATGGTCTCGCCTTCACTAAGTGGAAACAGCGCAATTGCCATCGCATTGCTCCTTGCCGTCTATAGTCATATTACTGGACCGTGCAACTTCGACGTCCGCAACTCTTTCCGTTCGTGAAACTACTGGCGTGTCTCAATGCCCTCCTTCTGTACCCTCCTGAACTTCGGTAGTTTCTTACGTTGGTTCCGTGTGCCTTTCGGCACTCCAGCGACCATCAACATGCTGATTCCGCTTACCTACCTTGGCGGTGTTTCGGAACGAATTGCCTCCGCAATTGCTCGCAGCATAATTACGCACAAGCTGTCGCGAGGCGTCCAGTCGACCCTTTGCGAAAATGAACGTGCTACATTCGTGCGACGGCTATCAAGCCATTCCCGGTCGTACCTGAGAAGCGCTCGTTTTTCTGGCCATCCGGCGCGCCGATGTCAAGGAACCACAGCCAAGCAACGACCGCAGGAATTGGTCCCGGTGAGCAACCTTTTCGTCCGCCAGATATTCGACGATGAGCGTAGCCAGCAATTCGTCAGCATACGGTCGTCTCAACGCAATCGCCATCTTCCCCCCCACTTCCAGATTCCATCTGCATATTTCGGCCACCAGACCACCACAAATGTCATGCGCTCTATCCCACCGTTTCCGCCTTCCTTTCACGCTCCCTTATCGAGGTTCGCTGCAACCTCTTTCCGTAGTAGCGTCTTGCCGCTTCGCCACTCAACTCCTCCCTGGATGCGGAAGGGAAGTCCTTCTGTACCTCGTCGACGAGTGAGGATGCGACGTCCTCAGGAACACCAAGCAACAGTAACCTGGACGTAGCATCGATAGCAGACTCCGCCTTGTCGTGTTCCATCGCAGTCTCTTGGTACTTGTGGCGCTTCGCCTCCGACTCCATGGATTCCTTAACATCCTTGATCGTGTCACTCAGCAAATCATCGTATTGACCCATTCGGGCCTTATCTCCAGAACGAATCGCGGCCAGGAGCGGCCTCAAACATTCCATCTTCTCGTCAAAGGTATCGCGGAAGATCTGTCGCGAAAGTGTCTCGACACCGGTGTAAATCGCGTTGTATTGAGCGAGCTGGTAGAGCGGGATTGCAATTCCCGGCAGTCCTTGCGTCAGCGTATATAGATACTGTCGAATACTTGCAGAGAGCCGGACCGCATTCGCCAGCCATTGATATTTCTCCAACTGACCACAGAACCGATTCCAGTCCCGTGTATCTTTCATGCCACTCCAGGTGATCACACCAAAGCTGCTGATGCGTCGCCCTGACCGCAGGGTCTTGCGAAAGAGCCCAGCGGCCTTCGGCGTTCCGCTTACGATGACCGGTATCCCAACCACGTTGGTGAGATTGACGAAAAATTCGAAAAGCGGATCGTTCCTCGCCACCGCGTGTAGTGCATTCTGTAGCTCATCGAGAACGATGAGTCCGGTGTAGTGGCGCTGCGCAACACTGTGCAGTTTGTTCGCGTAATCCGCCAAGGTTGCCCGAGTGGCAAGCTCCCTCAAGTAGTCCGTACCGAGCAAGTCGTCGTACGTGAGCAATAGCAGCTTGATAGTGTCCTTCAGGCTCGCGCTAGGAGGGCAGTCGATCTTGATCCACACTACCTGGTTGATGCCATACCTGCTATGGTGGATCACTTTCGGTAGCAACCTCAATGCAGCTTCTAACGCAGTAGTTTTGCCGGATCCGGACAATCCAAAAATTCCAGCACAATATGCATGAGACCGCTTGTGTGGGTATATGGGGACAAGCTTACCATCCTGCGCACATTTGTATCTTTTGAAAAATTCCTGGGCGCTGCCATCCGACACCCTCTGATCAACGTAGTGCTGACGTACGATCATCTGCACAATATTGGCAATTTCAAGATGGGCAGGCAACGGAACTACCAAACGAGAAAGGCGGCCAATTATATTCAGGCGAAATTCCTCCGATCGCGAGCGCTCCGCCTCAGAATAGGCGACTGGAACCGAGAGCGCGCGCATAATCGATTTACTGTCCCACAACGGCCCCAATGCAGAAATAAGCGGATTGTCCGTGTACTCTTGCGGCAGGTCGCCTTGATAGTATTGCGCCTCCACAGCTTGCTCGCATTGCCTGACAGGCGCCTGCCGGGCGAGTGTTCCGCCCGTTCGCTCCTTTTTTCGTAAGGTCGTGGCACTCATTTTCTGCTCCTATTCTTCAAGCGACTCAAGCAACTCGCGGGCACGTTGCTCCCGGAGTTCCCTTGTGGACAACTGAACATCCGCACTGGCGGGTGCCCCCCTGTTGCAGGCCGGGTTCTTGTTGATGTCTCCTTCTTCGTCGTAAATCTCCCCTTCTCCAACCACCGGAGGTGCCGGCATGCCCGAACTTCCTCTGCTGAAATCGACTTTGGCGTTGCGATCCCTCTTGGATCGCTTTCCCGTTGAACCGGACAGGATTCGCGTGCGTTCTTCAACCCCCCGCTCCATCTGGCGGCTTTCGTCCATGCTGGAGATGTCGAGACGAGTCATTCCCGAAGCAGCCAACGCTGATTTGGTCTCTGCTACGGCGTCTCGGCCCATCTTCGCAATGTTGTATGTGGTCATGGCACGGTACGACTCTCCCTCTTCCAGGGCCACGCCAACGTTCGTCGAATTGAGCTCCCTGTATATCGCCAATTCCTGCTCCGTCAGGCCAGCGAACTGATCCCGCTCGCCCTCGATCAGCGAACACGAGATCGGCGCGCCCAACCCGAGAAGTTCGATGCTGCTGCTATCGGCAGAGTCGTAACAGATTTCAACGGACGAATTACCCATTCTCTTGCTGCGATACATAGCCTGCCGTTCAACAAGCGACAGCCCCGGGCACTCGTAATGCAGGCCATTATGAAGAATGCCGTATGCATCGATAGGCACCGTTGCGGTTGGCATCACCTTCGAGCGAAAATCCGCAACATCGATATGCCTTCCGCAGCCATTGACTCCCGTACCATAGGCCCACAGATTCGATGGCGTCGGTGCGTATCCCGCCTCCACCATCTCAGGTGGCGTCGGATAGCCGCGGATAACCCGTCGGTTGTAACTCAATACGGCAAGGAGAACGACCCGCCGGATCTCCTCGATGTTCAGTGCCGCATGATATGCGGGGTGTTCGTGACCGCGGGCAAATGAGTCCTTCTCGACAATTCCCGGCAACAGCGAATTCCAGATGGCAGGGATGATGCCAAAGCGCCGCTCCATCACGGCGCGCAGGTCCGGCCGATACGCGGGCGGATTCTGAAACTCAACCCGAAAATCCATGATGAGCGGATGCGCCTTGTGAACGCTGCTCAATTCCCCCTGGTCGCCGTAAAGTACCGCACACAGACGATGCGATGACCACTGGTTCTCGGTAATTTCCACCCCAAGTGTGCGGCAAAACGCCACCTTCGGAGTTATTGCATTGACAAGCGCCATCATGGCGCCATTCCAACTTGGCGGGTCAAAGGTCACATAAAAGCCTACAACCATTGCAGACCAGTCATCAATGACCAAATAGAGTACGGGTCGTCCGATTACCCTAGTTCGCAGAATTCGGCCGACAAGGTAAACATCCATTATCGTCGCGTCGATGTGGTACTTCTCGCCGGGGCCACGCGAATTTCTAAGATGTCCGGTCAGAGGACGCTCATGAAGTAGATACGTTTTCAGTCCAATTTCGCGAATACGTCGCTCTTCGTACGTGTAGTTCTGGTAGATATAGTACTGGAGCTGTCGACGCGTGAGAACGATGCGTCTGTTCAGCTCAAGTTCGACCATCTCCTTCCTTTCGTTGTAGACCACCCTGTCGTGGAGAAATTTGGCTCGTACCCAGTCCAACGCGACATCCATCGTTTTCCGGGATCGCTTGCCTTTTGTATATTCGAATGAAAAGTAGTAGTCGGCGGCCAACTGGAGCAGGCACCTAACCTCGTCGTTCCTGGCAGACGCACTGAGGGTTCTTCTCGTGGCTTTTCTCCCCGGATGATTTGTCCATTTACGCTGCTTACCCCGCCCACCACAACGGTCGTAGTCGTCCGATGCCGCAGCGGGTGTCATTCCCTGCTGACAGAATCGCCGAAAGGTGCGGTAAACGTTGGACTCTGAAATTCCGGCGACTTCGCAAAAGCGTTTGATCCGCTTGGCCCGCGTTTCACGATGTAGCAATTCCTCAAAGGCGTCGCCGTAAATAGAGGGTATCGCTGGCGAACCAGCTTTGCCGAGCGGCTGGTCAAAGGTTAGTAACGCGGTGATCACCTCCCATCCTTTCGATTTCGCGGGGTCGAGAGCTATCTGCCGGTATTTTTCCGCGCGTCGTGAATGGACAAACGCTGGGAGACGCCGTCGTTCGGAGACGCTAACCGGCAACGCTTCGAGTTTCTCGAGAGCAAGTTCCGCTTCCACGTTCGGCGACAGTCTGAGCAGCACCTCATCGGTCTTTAGCTTTAACGGCTGAGCGTGACGGTTCGCCGCCGATTTCACCTCATGCTCAATGTCGATGAGGTGGGTCCAGCGTTGCCCAGCGCCGGTCTTCAGAACAATGTATATACGGCTTCCGTCGCACTCTTTAAGCACATCTCCGACTGCTAATTGCGTCGGCCATGTCGCTTTCTTTAGCATGATCACCTCCAAAATCGCTGTTGATACGTTGTCTCAGCGTGCCTTACGCGCTGAGCAGCACCAAACGTCGTCGAGGCGGAGCTGGAGCGGGTCCGCAACATTCAGGTCGAATCGAATGCGCTTCTCTCCTGCCAGTTGCCGAAACGCTCTTATCCCTGAACCAGCCGGCAAACCGAGCAATCGCTCGACATAGCGGCAGGCTTCTATCACGGACACAGGTCGACGTTGACGAATTGCGCTTTGGATCCCTCGCCGGGCTTTCACTTCTTCGCCCCCCAAATCCCGCCCCACCGTCTCATTGGCAGCCCGAAATATCCACGCCAAATTCTTTGACCGGTTCGCGTGCATGCCATGTGCCGTCACAGCCTTGTAGGAGGCCCCCTCGTCCTCCCATGTCCTGCGCTCGATTTCCTGCGAACGCGTCAGCGGAGCGGTTCCATCTGGAGCAGTCGACTTGACGGACCATGCCTCGCGACCGTACAAATTGCCCCTTCGGGTGACAAGAACCAGATCCGTACTGAGCACCGCGGGTTCACTGGTACCGCCGTATGTGGGATGGTCAAGATTGAGCGACGCCGCCGCCCGTCGTGTTTTCTTCCTGTCGAGAGCATACTGGTCAAATATCGTAACGACATCGGAGCGCCACCACGCCTCCAGAAGGGCAGCATGCTCCGCCTCAGACATCAGATGCAGCTCGGCTGCAGCGCCCTTTTCGCATACCAGCCGGGTCTTAATGCCCGATCCCGGCATATCTCTTGTGTGATACCAGCGAGCATAACCACCAGTCTTCTTTGCCATTTCCTGCTCAGCAAGCTTTCGTGCAAGCGTCCTTTTGTGCATCCGCAGAGTTCGCGTAGTCACAATGAACCTCCAATAAGATCAAGCCACGATCGATCTTGTCACAAATAAATAATAAAAATTATATATAGGATACCTATATTCAATCGAATTTCGCTTTGACTATCACGATCACCTCTACCATAACCACCCGCATATGAATTCGCGTCCCAATACGTGCACTTTCACCGTTCAATGAACTGCTCCAGCGATCGGACTAGCGCCTCGTTTTCATTCAAGCGTCGCGCTTCACAGCGGTGCAAGCACCCCTGTGTAACCAGCACTGGGATGCTTTGGCAGTTCGGCGTTGAGGTAATTCACTCCTGCCTAAGGAGTTTGCCACTCGCGCAAGAGACGATTCACGGAAAACTCGTTCCGATATGCATGTGCATGCTCTGCGCGCTCGAACTCCGCGATAGCGAAACGCGCTGCACCTTCGCAGAGCCAGCATCGCTTCGATTCCGGCTTCTTGTCAGGCACTGTGCGGTCGGCGACGTCATTCTGCGTAAATGGTCCGGCATGCTTTCGAGACACGTAAGCGGTCAGCGCCGGGGTGTGGACGGTGGGAAATTTCCGCGGAGTTACGCTAATTCCCGTTACAGAAGAGGAGCACAGACTCTCGCGAACCACCGTGATACCAAGGGTGCGGAGATGAAACGTCAGCAAATGAGCGTCGCTATATCTACCATCGACGGCGCAGACGATTGTCGCACCGACATTTACTAAAGTTGTCAGCTGATACGCGACGGAACTCGGCGATGTGAGTCGCTGATCGATTCCGTCAATGCCGATAAAGATCGATCGCTCTGGAAATTGAGCGCGCAGCGCTGCGGCCCAGGTCGCGGCGCGACGAAGCTGGGCGCCCAGCTCGTCCTGCCTGCGGAGCGCCAGAAGCGTGTGACAACATCCCGCTGCGAGTTCGGCCAAGCGAGCGTGCAGCCGTTCCAATCTTATAGGCGAGTCGGGTCCATTCAGGAATCGAACAATTCGCGGTTCATAGTCGCTGCACGCTACATGCGGTCCTGTGGGCGGAAGGCCTTGGTCGTCCGGTCCGTTTTCATCAGACAACACCTGCTTTGACGCTATCGGAAATGGAGCGGGTGCGCGACATAGTGTCCCCAACATTGAGGATCGAGTGACATCTGACACCACTTCCGCGTCGACGAGCGCGCCGATCTTGGCGCAGATAGTTTGGCGTACCGCCGATATTCCATTGCTGACAAAATGCATAGACGTGTTCATACCTGCCTCCGCTCACGGCTCTTGACAAACGGGCCGATTAGGCAGAGCATGACTTCACAGTTAGTGAGTTCACCCCGCTCTGCCAATCAGGCCGAGACGAACGGGCTCCCGGTGGGCAAACCGGGAGCCCGTTTAGTTTCAAGCAATCAATTTCCTCAGCCGTTTCTCACGGCCCTCTCTCATAGTTGGCGCCTCCTCTGCTCGATCAGCAGCAGAAAACAGCTGGTTGAGATGCAACCGCAAGACTCTAAACTTGGGCCAATGCCCTTTCCACCGGTCGGAGTCTATGTGCATCTGGGTGCATTTCAAGTCCAAAAATTGCTGCATAGGCGTTAAAGATGACGACGCGCGATGCGCACCTTAAATCAACGACCTTGTTCAGTCAAAACGAATAGAGAACTCATGGTTTGCTAATCCAGCCGACTTCTTCGGGTGATGTTTAGGCCACGCATGGCATTTGAAGACGCTCCAGTCCGCAATTCGCTTCATATATACTTACTTGTCGCAATTGCGTCAATGCATCGCCACGCGCACCGACTTCTGACCATAGCAGAAACGTGTCAGCCCACCAGGAACCGCGTGGGCTCGGTCGCCAAAAGGAATTCGTCGATCGGGGTTTTAACTTCAGCGCCAATTGAGCTGTGAATATTATAGACCGATTGCGGTAAGTGATGACGCAACTGGTGTGCAATGGCATTTCCAATGCGGCGACGACGTGCGCATTGCTTTTTGAGCACATCACTCAAGCGATCGACCTTGCCGTTGTGAAATTTCGGCACACGGCATAGCTGCGCACCAGGCAGCTTGCACGCTGCTCGTCAGTCCCCGTCCTTCGTCACTTCTTGACCGGAATCGCTTCGCTCGCGTCCTATACTTCGATCGGAGCGATCAGGGCATGTTTTCGGCACCCGAATGCGCGCTTGACTATCGGCGCGTAAATCGCGATTGTTCTTTTACTTCCCAGTGAGAAGCATTTATCTCCAAAATCTCCAACTCGCGATTAAATTCGATATCCTGATTTTTATTTACGTGGCATACCATTATTTCTGCGCTCAACCGCCCTGTCAACTTCAAAACGTTGCAGATGTCGTTTCGTCGAATTTCACGCATCGTCGCGTTACCCGGATGACCTGCAATACGAACGTGCTTTTTCGCATTACCTCCCAATTTTGAAATTTTCATTCATTGGTTTTTTCCGTACGACGTGATCAGGAAATCACTGTCAATTTCAGAGATGCATCCGAGGAATAAACTTAACGCTGAAGACAGCGACAGCAACGCCGCACATACTCACGCGCAGCAATACTCAGCATACGATGGGGTTCTGTCTGTCGCGTCAATTCATAATCGAACAAGTCCGCGCGTCGGCTTCACGACAAGGCAAACGATGACCGGCGAGAAGTATTCCAGGATCGCAGATCGGTCTCCGGCGAGGATGGTACTCGGCTGCCTTGTTGCATCGCGGAAACCTAGAAGAGAATTTTACTCCAGCAACATTTTTTTTAAGCAACCAGCGAACTGTGTCGCCAGGATGGCGTATCCCCAAGGGACGACTTCAGTTGATCTACACTGCGACGAAACCGGCACTGAAAACGCTCCAGGCTTAACAAGCGAACTGAGCGTAATGTCGTGGAGGGGCACCCCCATGATGGCGAGCTCAGATGGACTCGCACCGAACGAAGTGTAGACCAGAACATCCGGGATTCCGTTCGAACCGCGTGTTCCCTCCTGGGACAACGTCATCGCTACATCGTCGCGTCGCTGAATACTTTACGCGTGACCAGACGGGGGCATTGGCTCACATACCCAGCAACACGCCCGGTCAGAGCTGGGGGGATCGACGAGGCCGGAACCCGAGGCTCCGATTGACCCCCTTATTAGCCAGCGACGCCCAGACGATCGACCAGCACAAAAGCGAGAGGACTTGGCCGACGGAAGTCACCTCAACAGCTGAAAATGTCGTTTCCGTACTGCCCCGGACCGTGTCGGTCGCACGCACGACGCACCGTATGACGCCTCGGTCTGCATCGGATGCAAGGGCCGAAGTACGATATGGGAACAGAGGGTTTGCCGCGTTTATCGACTTCATTGCCGCGGTAATTGCAGATTCCGTCACACAGCGGATCCTGCCGAGCTCCATCGGACTCGCCTCAGTTTTGGTATTCGCGGTGGTGTTCGTGTGGCAGTTCATTGTTCTGATAAGGCAGTTTGCTACCGATGCGCGGAGCGACCGGCGGCTACCGGCATCGAATCTGAGCCCTACCGAATCGCACCACCGTCGTATACTGACATGAATAATCCGAAGCGCTGTCGCGAGGATCGCAACGGTGAGCTATCCAAAGATTCCTGAGGATTTTCCTCGAGAGTCCGCCCGAGGCGCCATTGGCGGATACCGGCCGAAACTCTTACTCCGGCGAGCCGGTGGCCAGCTTATCTCAAGGCCGACCGATGAAGAGCTATTCACGCGATACGATGCGTGTGAAGACCTCGCCAAACAACTCGCGACGTACACTCGCAGGAAACTCGCCGAAAACCCGTTGCAGTCACTGTGCAATTCGCTTTCCAAGGTCGAAACCGACGTAACCAGGAAGGTATCCTTGGGACAGTGGGATATTTCCTCGGCCGAGATCACGTGGATCATGAAGCGTGTTCGCGAGTTGTTGGCAGAGCACCGGTAGGATGACAGCACCCCCGAAATACCCGAGGCTGCAAGTAATCAACTGAGGCAACCATGATTCGAGTCCAAGACCAAAAGACCACGGTTATCCCGACTGCGGATCTTGTGCTCAACCTAAGGCTGCCGGCCGGCACCGATCCAGCGATCGTTTCGTCCCTGAAACGAGGCTTGGAGGATCTGGTGGCAGCCGTGCTGACGACAACACCTTTCGAGGAAGTGGTTATCCAGCGGGCGGACGATCTTGCCGCCGCGATCACCGGACTGTGGGCGCCGGCCGCGCCCCTGATCGAGGAACGCATTCGGCGTCAGGAGACCATGCGCGCGGTCTTTGCGCGAGGCGACTGGCTCGCCGCAGAGCAGATCAATGCGCTCCAGACCAAGTCCCCCGCTAACAGGGCGCAGCCAGCCAGCGACTGGAGGCGCCGCGGTCGCATTTTCAGCGTGTCCATCGGCGGCAAGGAATACTTTGCCGCCTACCAATTCGACGCAACATGCCAGCCGCTGCCGATCATCAAGGAAATTCTGGAAGCACTCGGCCCCGTCGCCGACCCGTGGAAAATCGCTGCCTGGTTCCATTTCCAGAATGGATGGATCTCGGCCACCGGGGACCGTGAAGGTCAGCCAGTTGCTCCGATGGATGCACTCGATCGACGCGAAATCCTGATTAACGCAGCCAAGCAGATGCAGGGCACGCACACAGCCTAACGCGTCAAACAAACGAAAATCGGTTGTTGAGGGCCCGAATGATCATATCGCTCAGTCCAATCGTCCCCTTTCTCCTCCTGGTCTGCCCCTTGACGCGAATACGTCAGCCCTAGGGTTCGGATCACCGATTGATCAGCCGACAAGTTGCGCGACCATCTCCCGCTCCCAGTGAAACGCCGTCATGAACCCACCGAGGTCGCCCACGATTCTGTCCCAGATCGCGAGTCGAATCGGGTCGGTAATCGACTCGCGACTTGAGTCGAATAAGGCCCGCAATCGCTTAGCATCACGTTCCCCGGGGGCCGCGCACAAACGTCTGCGGAATTGCGCGACGAACCCAAATTTGGCCCGGAGATGCTGTCGTAGCCAAAAGTTCTGCGATGGATTTCGTACACGATATCATTGACCTCGGACGCGATCGACGCCCTGCTGGAAGCGTACGAGGACGCGACCGAGGGCTTGAGCGGTCTGCAAGAACTCTATCTCGCAAACAACACGCCGGTCCAGGACATCGAAGTACTGAAGGGCCTGACAGGACTCCGAGAACTGGTTCTCTACGGCACCAGGGCCAAGAACGTCGATGAGCTCAAGGCGGCCCTGCCAAACACTCGGGTTGTCTGGTGACCATTCGAATCGAATCGCAGCGTTGAAAGGATCCAAATGGCTGCCGACCTCGCCCAATCCTGGTTGAACTTCAGCACGCCTGTGGCCGCCGCACGGGCCGCCGGCCGCCCACTCGTGGCGCTGGAATCGTCGACCATCATTGCCCACGGCATGCCCTACCCGGAGAACGTCAACACTGCGCGCGAAGTGGAGGCCTTGATCGGCGATTTGGGAGCGGAGCCCGCGACTATCGCGCTGATTGGCGGGCGCATAACGATTTTGAGTGGGGAATGATCAATGCCAAGCTATCGGCCATCCGATGGATGCTCGGCGACGACTGGGGACATGCTCGACACATGAGTGTGTTCTGACTGCTCGGGACAGATGACCCCGCCCTATCCCGGGCACATCGCGTCGCAAGCGGTCACGGGCGACACCGACCCGGTGTAGTCTTTTGCAGCGTAAACGCTGGCGTGATCGGTGGGGGAATCCGATGACCCTGCCATGACTCACCGCCACTGCCCCTCGAAGGGATGCGTTACCATGCAAACAGAATTAACCGAAACAGCGGCAATTTTTGACCAAGTATGCGAGTGTATTTGGCGCAGTTGACGATCTCAAATTTCAGGAAGAAACAAAACGCAGAATGTCTGCCCTGCCGCCCTTGATGAACATCGATCGCTTCATTGAAAAATACGACCTGGACTGCACCGAAGGTCGTGCGATTGACTCGTTCTTTGTCTGCTTGGTGCTCAATGTCCTGCATGTACCGCGTCGCTTTGCCAACGCGTTGGACATGGTCACGTACAACCCGTTGTTATGGCTCGCACTGGCCAAGGATGCAGCACACCTGCACGATGTGCCAACCGAACAGAGGGTCGTGGCCGAATTCGCCCCAGATGCCGACTGTCCCTTTCATCGCCTCTACAGCTACCGCTACGACCAACCACAGGCCGTAGCGAAGGAAGCTCTAGTCGCATGCATTGAATGCGCCATGCCCGCTACCACGACGGCGCAAATGGCGAACCGATATAGCAACCACGCCGATGTTGCACGATCGCAAGCATGGGTGAAGGCGTGCCAGGAAGCCTTCGCGCCGAGCACGCTCATCGCGGAAGGACGGGTCGAAAATACCACGGTTGAACAGGTCATTGTCCTCGCGCGTAAAGGCGCCGGCTGCGTTCTTTGCGGGACGCCCGCGACAGGATATGTCGGTTCGACGGTGGGATATCCTGCATCGATTTTGTACATCGCCAATACGTGTCATGAGCACCAAGAGGTCGCCAAGCGGTCCCCCACGATGTTGCATTTCATCATGGAGCTGTTTGCAATCGGCCTCGATCTGGGACGCTTGCTCAAAACCCCGGCGATTCCACCCGAAGCCATGACGCTGCTCGAGACCACACTAAGTAATGAACTGGAGGCCGTGCTGGTGAACAAAACCGCAAAGGGAGATCAAACTACCCTCACCTTCCGTCGCCACTCGGGCTTCAAGATCATCCTGCGACTGAAAACGCTGATGAACTATGGCTACATGATCGATACGCCTGACGGCATCCCTTACCGGCGCATCGACGCGGCGCCCGATCATCCGGATATTCCGTTCTTTCCGGACCACATTCACCTGGCGCCGAAAAAGGACAACGCCGACGTTGTGTCCAGCTTTACTTACGGTTTTCCCCTACTGGATCTACCCGTGATCAAGCGCCTGCTGCAGGAAGGTGAGAAGGCGTTCGCGAAATAAATGAGACTTAACGAGCGACCCGCGCGCGGCTCATGCCCCTCGTGTCCATGAATGATGACCACAATTGCCTCATCCTGGAGGCGTTGCTACGCGACGGCTGGGTTGAGACCGACATCGATCCGGTGACGCCAGAGCGTCACGCCGTCGCGGTGATCGCCACCGCCCGCGCCTTAGGCACCGTCACGGCTGTGCGTGGCCTTCACGCCATCGAGACGCTACGCCCGCGCACGCGGCCCCAAGCTCGTCAGGGTTGCATGAGCGCCGTGTTTGGCTGCGGCGTGCAGCCTTGGCACATGGACATGGCCCATCGCCCGTCACCCGCACGCTTCATCCTCTTGTCCTGTATGGATCCTGGCGAGCGACCCTGCGCGACCGAGCTACTGAATTGGCGCCAGCTTCTCAGCAGTGAACAATTAACGTTATCAAGCGAAGCACCGGTACTCGTACGGTCCGGTCGCGCCTCGTTCTACACGACGATGCTCGACGGTCAGCAACGGTTTTTGCGCCACGACCCGACGTGCATCACGGCACTGACTGACGAGGGGCGCGCACTCCAGGCCCAGATCGCCGCCGCCAGTGAACGCGTCCATGCCGCCCACTGGCAGGCAGGACGGACCTTAATTTTCGACAACTGGCGTTTCCTACACCGTCGCTCGGATGCATCTCACAGTCCGTCTCGAGCGTTGCTACGTATCACGATCATGGAGTGAGCCCATGACGAGCCCGCCGCACGCTCCGAAGGCGCGCCAAGTTCCGGCCGCTTTGCTGTCCGAGTCCCTGATGCAAAAATCCAAGCGGTACGCCAAGCGTGCCCTTGCCGGCAAACATGACGCGAACAATGACGATTATCAGCTCTATGCCGCGCTAGCCCTGGAATTGCTGGCCAAGAGCGCCTTGGCGGCCATTCACCCGAGCCTGGTGGTCAAGCCCGACAATTTGAACAGCTTGCTCGAAGCCAACGGGATTGCGACGGGGACAGCCGTCCGTACCATCGATGCCAGCGAGGCCTACACCCGCCTGCGGCACACCGTGCCCGGTTACACCACACCGGACTTGGAGGCGTGCCGAAAACTGGGGGAACGTCGCAATGCTGAGTTGCACTCCGGTGAAGCCGCATTTGCCGCGTTTCCACCCGCGCTGTGGGAGAGCGAATTCTGGCATGCAGCCGAACTGGTCCTCAAATCCATGGGACTGACCCTGGACGACTGGTTAGGCGCCGATGCGAAGACGCCGAAGGAGCTGCTAGCCGCCCTGCGCAAGGCGAAGCAGGCGGCAGTCAAGCAACGTATCGAGCGCGCTAAAACGGCCTTCGAAGAATTCAAACCCGATGGCAAACGAAAGCGCTCCGCCAAGGACATCACGCAGTTGCTCGAAGCATCCAAGCAGTTCCAGCCCTACGCGTACGGAGGTCTGTTCACCTATGTGGTCGACAAGTATTGGCTAGAGGTATGCCCGGCGTGCGGTGCGCATGGCGTCATTGGCGGCGAAGAGGCCTACGAGGAACTGGCCGACGATCAGTCCGGTGTCGAGCCCGGCTTCGAGATGATCGAAACCGGCTACTACTCGCTAGAATTTCACTGTCCGACCTGCGGCTTGGCACTTGAAGGCAACGATGAAGTCGCCCTGGCCGGCCTGGACGTTGACACCCATTACGAACTCGAAGAACGCGAAATCGAGTACGAACCGGATTACGGCAACGACTGAGACCGTCCTGCGAGAATATGTCAGGCGAGGCGACGTTGCTGCGTCTGATGCTCACGCTCGATCTGCCGGCAGGCCTCATCGTGAAACAGGTCCGTGGTCGTGATGATCGAGTACGCGCCGTAATCATTCACCAGCTTGTCCGCGTTGACACGGACGTCGGCTTCCGGCCGAAAAATGACTCATCCATGTCAGCAATGAAGGCTAGATCCGTGCGCTGGATGATCTGATCCACAAGATACCCGGCGCTCTCTTCCTCCGTCGTGATCTCTAGCCAGACACGTCCAGGCACTTGAACGATCCTGACCGCACCGATACCGGAGCGCAGGTACGCGGGATATTTTTCCCGAGGCCGTTGCGTCACGTCTTCCGCCACGTACTGTGCCGCCGGGCTCTGGGAGGGTTCGGCCAAATCGAGCAGTAGTGCAATGGCTTTGGCGAGCGGATAGCGAAAGAACTCGCGCGCCGCATCGACACGAAAATCGGTCAGCGCCCGATGTGCTTTGTGCCTTCGATCGAACGATCGCCCAGTGAAATTACCAGCCGATAACATGTCGCGATACCACGGTGTAACGGCTGCCAGGGCCCCCTGCTCGCGGTGCTGCATCTCTACATCCGATTCAACGCAAGAGCCCAATAAAAGGCGATCTTCCGTACCAAAGCAACTATCATATGCGTAGCATAACCAACGGAGGATACATGGCGACTTACAAAGAACTGAAAGCCCAAATGGACGCGCTGGCCGAAAAAACGGAGACTGCCCGCCTTGCAGAGCTCCAAGCTGTCATCGACGACATCCGCGCGAAAGTTGCGGAGTTCGGGATTACAGAGAAGGACATCTTCGGCGTACGTCGCGGTCGGACGATGAAAGCAGCGACGACGCCACTTGAAGCAAAGTATCGCGATCCCAAGACCGGTGCAACTTGGTCCGGCCGCGGCCGCGCGCCGGCGTGGATCAAGGATGCAAAAAACCGCAATCGATTCCTTATCAAAGAGTAAAACCGCTCACGCTGGGTTTGGCCAATCGCGAAGCGTTGATGATTCGTAGTTGCCCAAGTGAGCACCAATAGCTAAATTGATGCGTTGTCATCCTCGATCCTGATTCGCGAATTGCGATGACTTGGCAACGCGAATACCCGTACGCATGGCACCCAGGAGGAGTTCATCCTCCTTGCCGCACGGCGCGCACGATTATCTCGGTATACACCCCGTTATAAGCGACAGAAAAAGAGGGCTTGGGTGTCGTCATGTTCGAATGTTGCTATTGCGTCGTCCACTGGTTTATCTGGTGGACAACAAGTCCCATCGATTTTCGCACCGCTCAAGCATCGTCCAATGGATTTAAGGTATCGATGTGAGTAGCATAATCGGATTGCGTCATCGGGCCAAATTTTGAATCGTCGATTTATGAACTCAGCCGTACTGGCTTCTCTATCGTGTCGTGGAAGGTTCGCGAGATTGATTTAGGTAAATCATAAGGTTTGGCACAATGCAAGAAATGATTTCCGACGTGCTGGAACCAGTATCGAGAGAATGGCCGACCGTCATTGAGGGTGATTACTCCGTTGGAGTTGTTCGTCTCGTTACCCTCATTCGAGAGCGGGTCAATCACCTACTGTTTGCCTCCGTTGAACTCCTGCCTACCGAGATGCCCGTTCCCCCGCCTCCCCCAGACGGTGGATGGTGGCAAAACTTCGGACTTGATCGCCTCTGTGTCGGTCGAACCGTTCTGCCGCTAGTGGACGCAATCGCATGGTACGAGACGCTCAAGCGAGGTCAAGCCGTCGTCCCAGGCAAAACTTTCCGGATCGCGGCCCCTCCCTTGTCGCCTGAGCCCGATTACAATGGGTTCACGGTCTTATCTGACCCGCCGCCTTTTTCTCCATCTTGGCATGGTAGGCCCCGGTTGCATCGTCTCGTGCCGATGGCGGCACTATCCGAGCCTGTGGTGGCAATGCGGGACGGTTCCACCGAAATCGAAGCCTTCGTCCGTGCCCGGGAATGGTTGCGCCAGAAAATCCACTTTGACTTACTGGCCTACGACGACTGGCTTGGCTCAGGCGTACTGATCGCTCCGAATCCGCTTCTGCGCTACTGCGGCACCCGCATCGCGGAGCGGTCGGCGGCGGGCGAAACTATCGAAGTTGGCGGAACTCCACGTCGCGGCGCCGATCTATCGACCCTTCGACTTATCGTCGAAGAGGTGCGCGCGGGCGCGCCGGCCTGGCGTGCCGAAGGTGCTCCCAATGCTCTGGGCCGCTTTCGTGCTCCAGCGCACTCTCAGGTTGCGACCGTCCGTCATGATGTATCTTGTCAACTTCGCGGCCTCCTTGATCACGAAGCGCCGGCTTCCTTCATTCGCGGTATCAGCTTCGGACACACCGCACAAGGGCCCACGCGGGAGGTTGCCCCCCCGAGGCGTACACCATCCGCACAAACGCGAATAGTCCACGTTCGCCCTTCTCATACGCCGTCAGCCACACCACCGCCGACGGCACTCCGTCAACTAGAGGAGCTACAGCGAGCTCGCGCTGACCGTTTCGGCGATTTTCGACCGACTGAAGCACGTCTAGTCCGACGCAACGTCCATCTCCTCGAAAACAATCGAGAAGGGACGGTTTTATGGATTCGCGAGCTCATTGCATCAGCTCGATCTCAAGTCCTCTTCGTCGATCCTTATCTCGACGCGGACGATCTTCAAGAGTTCGCAACGGCCGCGTCGTACCAAGGTGTCGCCATCCGCGGTCTGATCAATCCACGGCCAAACCGCAGCCGCCACGCTGATGAAAGCGGCAAGTTATTCGGTGACGAGATGCTCGAAAAAATTGCTGAGCTGCGAGACCCCGCACAGGAGTTTGGGAATATCGATATCCGGGTCTCGAAGATCCGCCGTCTGCATGATCGCTTCCTGCAGGTCGACGATGTTGTTTGGCACTCCGGCCACTCGTTCAACCAGATGGGCAAAGGCGAGATCAGCCTGATGACACTAGTCGCTGAACCTGCCGAAACACGCGAGGTGCTCGCGGAGGCTTTTGCCGAAGCCGAACCCTTCGAAAACTATTGGGCGAATCGTCCCGTACCACCGTGGTCACTAAGGCGAGAGGTTGGTTATCTGCTGCGCCGCCTTGCAAAGTGGCTCGAACGGTCCCGCAACGCACAGCCTCAGGAGGCGGCTAATGAGTAACAACGGTATGGCATTTCCGCCTCCAGTCGACGGCACTGCAGCTCTGGTCATAACGCTCGATTGGCTTCGCCTGCCGGATCGGACAAATGAATTCGGGGACCTCGAGCCAAAGCCTATTGACGGATCAGGCACACCCGATACTTTGGCAGAGCACTTGGCCGCCGCAGGTCTCATGGACTGGCGCGATGCCATCGTCACCGCGGCGGGTCCAGGGCAACCTCTTCATTTAGACCCTCGCTTGCAGTGGCTCATGGGCCAAGCCGCAATTGAGATCGCCGTCGACACCAATCGGCGCAGCATCTTCCCCGCAGTCCAGGAATTGCAGTTTCTTGGTGAAGTTAGCGACGCCGAATTGGTATCCACGATCTGCAGCCGCGTAGCGAGTGAGACCGACAATTACCCACTACTGGAATTCCTCCGCTCGCGCCTGCAGTCCGCATGGAACTCCCGCTTTAACGAGCGGCTCCGGGGTTATGTTGAAGCGACCGCTACTCAACCGTTGACGTCGCGAAACCTCTGGCCTGGACATAACAGTATGCCGATAGGTGACCGGTGGGCCCATCGCGTTGCCGCAACACTGTGGCCAGATCGCTACATGGAGATGCTGGCTAGCTTTCCTGCACTATTTCAGCATGCTTTTGGCATGCCCCTGTCGCAAATCGATCTTGGTTTAGTCGCGGCGCTCGTGCGCGCTTCCCCCGACGTTTTCTCTAGCGACGGGGTTCCCATCGGGCCCGTCGTCGTCTTCGTCTTACTGGATGTGGCCGAGTCACGGCTCGCAATGGTCAGCGCGCAGGACATGGACAGCGTAGAGATCGGAGTGAGCAGCGTCCTCGGGAGCGTGTTCTCACGTAGCGACGGGAACTGGATCGGTCGAGCATGGTTGCAGCGGATCATCTGGCAAGACACTCCGCGGCGAGCAGGCCGCGCACAGGCCGACGTGACTACACAAAGCACCCTACGGGATACGCTACTCGTTCAACTATCCAGTCGCATCACGCCTCTTGGCGAAGCTGCATTTGACTGGGTACGTCAGGAAGAGCCGCTCTGGGGAGTTGATCGCGTCTTGACGGAAGCCTCGATTTTGGAGGCCCACGGTGACGCGGACGGGGCGGCCGAAATTCTCGCAGGAGCGGTTCGGCAAGGGTTGGTGAATGCCACAGGTCGACCCGCAGGGCTCGCTACAAGTTCACCGGAAGCGACGGTCATCGGCCGCGTGCTTTCTCATCTGCCCGACGTGAATCAGTGGTTTCAGACTCTGTGGCACGACACTTACGAACTACGAGAGCAGTTGAGCTACCCTGCGCACCGTGGTCTCGACAATCCAGCGTATCCCGTCCTTGTCTGGAGCCTGATTGGACTGAATTCCTCGCAGACAACGCATGTCGACGCCGCGAACCTCTGGTGTGCGATTGCGGCCGCAGTGTTCGAGACGCAGCGCATTGACCCCAACGCGAGCATATTCAACGGTGCGATGCCAGCGATAACTCGCGTCACGGTTCAATTGGGCGCGGCACTTGTCGAGCGCGGCACCCTTCCGGTCAACGACCTCACCAACTTCCTGGCCGATCAGTTAGAGCCGACGGTTGAATATGCGCGTCTCTGGCAAATCGCCAGGTCCGAAGCATCGGACGCTACCACCTTAGACGCAGGACACTTGGTGGGTACGGACCTGCTGCGCCAAGCGCTCGAGGCCGGGCTCACACAAAATCTTCCGATGTGGGATGCAGCGCTCGATCATTCCGCACGGGACGACTTGGCTGATTTCTTGCGCCGCCTTTGAGTGGAGGTGATATTCATTGCGGACCACTGAAAAAATAGCCCTCGGATACACGAATACTTTGCAGCCCCCGTTCCACCATCGCGATGCCGGCCACCGTCGCGCTCGCTAGACACACTGCCCGATATCTACAACACTTTGCCATGAATGCCATCTTGGGAGCGGCAATCGTTCCGCTTATTACCTATTTTCTATCCATCCTTGGTCTCGTTGGCTTCGTCGGCTATGCAATCTTCCGACTGAACTCCACCCAGATCATTCGAGAAAAGGTGTGGAGCACTTTCGTAGGGGACAAAGATTTTAACGACGAGAAACTGAAGTCCTTTGGACAGAATCAGCTTGACTTGACACGCTTTCGTTTGGTCTATGGGGTGACGGCCAGATCAATCCAAGATCTGCATCGATTGCTGTCCTGGATGGAACGTCATCACCTCACTCCAATAGAGGTTAAGCGCGTTCGCGCGTGTATCGATCCATCCAAAGACGAGCCGCTCGAAGTCCCGCAGACGCGGCATCTCGTCGCGCGCGCTGTCCTGCTCTTGCTCATAATGGCCGGCTTAATGATTACCTTCGACAAGGCGAGCACCTCGAAATCAACGTTACTCACCATGCATGTTTCAAAGACGTGGTTATGGAGCGACGGCGCGAGCGTTGAGGGGGTTCTGGGAAATTCGTGGCGGCTCGATGCTCAGTCCTGTGCAAAACCCCCGCTACCCGATATCACCCTCTCCGGCTTAACCGATGATGAGACGATAGCCATTTGCAAGGGCATTGCAGACGGCGCGCTCGAGGAAACGGTAAGCGAAGGGATAAAGTATCAACGCCGAGCCATCGCTGTGTTCTTGCTCTTCGCCCTCCTCTTCGAGACAAGCGTCGCCTTTGGTTTCGGCATCGCCCTACGCGCACGCGGGCTGGCCCGTCGACTACACACCAGGAGCAACCCCTCGACGCCACCGGGAACCGCAAATCCAATCGAGCAATAATGTGACATTGGCGCGGTGACGCGCCTCTAGGTACCCAATGGATATTGGCGAACCACGAGCCGATTCATATCGGGAAGACACACTTGCTTGCCCGCAAGATCCTCAGGCCATCCCAGCGTCTGATAAAGAGGGGGTAGACCGTGCTCGAATATCGAAAGACGATAACGCAGGCCGTTTCGGCGTGCACGTGCGATCGCTGCGGCCGACGTATGAGCCCTGACTCCGCAGACTTAGAGTGGCAAGAATGACTGTCGGTCGCGTACCGAGGCGGCTTCGGCTCCATTTTTGGGGACGGATGCGAAATCAGCATCGATCTCTGCCAACACTGTGTCCGGGACACCTTGGGTGCATGGTTGCGGATTGAGCCCCCCAAATTCTAGCCCCGAGCCGGTCGGTGTCTACTGCGCATCAGCCCAGGAGCACCTCATTCATTGCCGAGCTCGGTAGAAATGCGCGGGAAGCAGGGCTTCAATGACATGGCACTTTAGATCTAGCGCGCAAATTTCGGCTGCGTCGGCGGCTATGTTGGTGAGATCATGGACTTATAAATGGGGTTACATCAAAGTAGATAAGTGCCGCAAGTCAAAGCAAAATCCCGCCCAATTACGCTAAATTTAGCGCAATACCACTGAATCAGCCTCTCCGGCACCTTCAAGGAGGTACCGGCGTGGATGAGCGATGCGAACCGCAATCCACTCCAACTCCAAGAGCAGGGCTTTCCTGAGCGAAAATCGGCACGTTAGCTGTGCAGCTAACGTGCCGATTTTCGCTAAGGAAGCTGCATATTTCAAGCTCAGGTGGCCGACGGCTTCTGGATCGGCTACTGCAACCGAGCACGACAACAGCGACGTCCCGACCAGCCAAAGGCAGGGAGAGCGGAGCGCCGACGCGGTCGCTCGATTCCCGCGATGCGGCGAAAATCGACGCGGTCCGGTGAATGCCCGTTCGGGCTGCTTGCGATAAATAGTCTTATCACCTGTGCTCTCACAGCGACCTAAACTGGTTGCATGGGTACTGCATCGATCTCCTCCGCAGGGTCGGACGGCGGAAAATTCGCCGCGACAGCCCTGCCTGACCTCGCTTCGTTGGCCGCCTTGCGCGCCTGGCATGAAGGGCTCACCGCGCGCGCGGCCGTCGGACGCTACCTCGACCACGCGCGCGACGACGGCCAGTCGTCACGCGGCCTGCTGGGCCGCATCCGCCGCCAACTCGTCGCATGCGCGCTCGCCCGCCAGCGCGACGACCTGATCCCGCTCTTCACGCACCCGGCGGCAGACCGCACCCGCCACGCGGCGCAGGTCGCCGCGGCACTCGATGTCCTGCGCGCCACCCCCATCCCCGCGCCGCAGCCGGCCGATTCTATTAACCGCTGGCTGCCGGCGCGCATCGCACGGGCGCTGGCAGCCGCTGGCATCGCCTCGTGCGCCGATCTGCTGGTGCGGATCTCCCACCGCCGGCGCTGGTGGCGGCCGATCCCGGGACTCGGGCGCCAGGGCGCGCACCGCGTCGCCGCCTTCGTCGCCGCGCACCCCAACCTGAGCCGGCGCGCCGCCGCGCTGATGCCCTACGCTGCCGCCGCGGCTCAGTTGGTCCCACGGGGGTCCTTGGACGCCCTGCCCGCCGCCCTCGATGGCTCGCAGGGCCGCTTCCGGGCCCCGCGCGACACCTGCGGCCTCGCCGCCGCCAACGACTACCAGGCGATCGAGGCGTGGCTCGCGCTGCACGAGTCGCCCCACACCGCCCGCGCGTACCGGCGCGAGGCTGAACGGCTGCTGCTGTGGGCGATCGTGGCGCGCCGCCAGCCGCTGTCGTCACTCACCACCGACGACGCGATCGGGTATCGAGCGTTCCTGCGGCATCCGACGCCCGCCGCGCGCTGGACCGGGCCGCCGTGCCCGCGCGCGGCGCCCGCCTGGCGTCCGTTCGCGGGGGCCCTCACGCCGCGCTCGGCCGCCTACGCGCTGGCGGTGCTGCGCACGCTGTTCGGGTGGCTCGTGGGCCAGCACTATGTCGTCCTCAACCCGTTTGCGGGGGTCACGGTGCGCGGCGGCGCCGCCCGTGCGCCGTTCGATACGGGACGGGCGCTGACCGATCGCGAGTGGAAGGCCGTGCGCGCGCTCGCCGACTCGCTCGAGCGGACCGGCTGGACGGGGCCGGCCGCGCAGCGGCTGCGTTTTGTGCTGGACTTCGGCTACGCGACCGGATTGCGTGCGCAGGAACTGGTGGCCGCGACACTGGGCGACATCACGGCGGACGCGCGCGGCGCGCTATGGCTGCAGGTGACGGGCAAGGGGGCGAAGGCCGGGCGCGTGGCGCTGCCGCCGCTCGCGCGCGACGCCCTGCGGAGCGCGCTGAAGGCGCGCGGCTTGCCGATCCGGCGCGCCCGCTGGCAGCCGGCCATCCCGTTGGTCGCCGCCCTGGATACCGAACAGCACGCAGTTCACCCGGGCGGGGCCTGCATCAGCGCGGCACGGTTGCGGCAGGTGTTAGGTGAGTTTTTTCGGGAGGCGGCCGAGCGCGTGGCCACATGCAATCCTGCGCTCGCCGCGAAGCTGCAGCGCGCCAGCCCCCACTGGCTGCGGCATACGCACGCCACGCACGCGCTGGACGCCGGCGTGGAGCTGGTGGTCGTGCGCGACAATCTGCGTCACGCCTCAGTGGCCACCACCTCGACCTATCTCCATGGAGAAGAGGCAAAACGCGCGCGTCAAGTCAGCGCGGCCTTCCAGCGGCAGCCCCGCCGATCGCCTCGCCCGGACACGTCCCGTCCGGCCCAGTAGACGCCCGGAACAGACTGACCCAAACAGCCCGGCACAATCAACAGTGATGCGCTCGATCTACGCTCAGTCGCGAGCGCGCCTGTCCCGTTTTGATGCCACGACGCGGCGGCGCACGTCGTCGCCCATTGATCGTTTGACGAACCACGGGTCCCGACACGACCGTAACGCATTTATTAAAAAAGCGTCAGTGTTAATTATGTAAAATCGATGAGTAATGCAAACCATGTGGCTCCATGACGCGCCGTATGGGACTCGGGCATTGACACCGGCAACCAGATCTCGGTGAACAATCTCTCGTGGACAGATCGCACGTCGTTGACGCTGTCGATTGTACCGTCCCACGACCCACCGGCGTGTTCTGGTGCGCGTTTCGCTCGACGACGATGGCCGAGTTTGCGATCTAAAGTTTCAGCGCAGTTGCGGCGACCCCGCGCGTGACGGACGGGTGCTCCATGCAATCGCCGTCAAGCGTTTCCCCACGTGACATCAAGCACCGTTAGCGCGGCTTGTGCGGCGCTAGTCTCAGGGCCTTGCGCAGACGATGGCGGTGAGAATGAACGGAATGACCTGATGCGCGACGGCCTTGCTGCCCGCAAGCCGAGAATGCTCCTCGACCGACTCGATCGGCGCCTTGACGACGACGCCGTAAATCGAGCCCGGCAGAGGGTGGCCGCTTCCTTGCCTGAACAGCGCGTCATACTGCTCATAGGCGAAAACGGCATAGACGTTGAAGCCGAACACCGTGAGCGCGGCGTCCCTTGTAGGCCGGAATGCGTTGATCGAATTCTCTTCGACCCGCATCGGATCGCGATCGATATAGCCGTGATTCAACAGGCGCACGATGAACGCGTGCGCGTTGGTTTTACAGTCGAACTGAGCGTCTAGCGCATACGCGTGGCTCGGCGCGGGGGCAAGCCAGACTCCGCCCGCAAAGAATGCGGCCAGTGCATTGAGGAGGATTTTTCTCATGGCAGTTTGCGCGAACCTGATAGGTCCGCCGTGCTAGTCATCCGTACCACATGCCCCGGTTGGACAGGCACGCTCCAATCCGCGATCATTCTACCGATCTTGTCGCGCAGGTGCATGCCGACCGTCTTGCGATCCGACAACAGCGAGGCTGACATCGACGCCCCGATCATCTTTCGCACCGAGGCTTGCGCAACGCGCTCGATGGCTTGCCGGTAGTCGGTAATGGCGAGCGTGGCCTTCTGCGCGTCATGGACGTGCCAGAAGATGGCGGCGTCGACATTGACGGGCACGTGTCCTTGGTCGGCGCTTGTTCGGTGTTGAAGGAGGTGGTTTGAATGCGTTCTTCGGTGGCCGCGTCTACATTGTCGGGGATCGTGATGCGCATGAAAAAACCGGCACCCTCGACGCTCTGCCGCTTTCCGATCCGCAGGATCACGAATTTTTCCCACACGTTGGCGCCCCGCACGGACAGCGCGATGACGACGGCGATGATGAAGAGGAGGACCGCGGGGGTACAGGTTGTCCCACGCGCCGACAGCGAATGCCGCGGCGACAAGCGCGGCGCATAGAACCCGTGTGGTGGCATTCACGGTGGCGTTCCGTTTCGGTGACGACGGCCCGGCCGCAAGCGATGTAACGCGTCGCATCCCGAGTCGTCCTGCGCGCTCTGGCCACTGGGACCCCGGCGCTTGATCCGAACGTGCGCCCGATCGCCGGGCAAATCGGTACGCTGCCGTACCCGGATCGTGCGTGTGAACGACGGGGCGTCACGAAACGCGTTCCGAAGACTGTTTCCTCCCGTACCCACTCACCGGGCTCCGCGATGCACGAAGCATCGCTGCACCGTTCAGTATCTTCACCGGGCACGCGAATGCCGCACGGCAACTAAACCCGACCCAGCCCGGCCACAGATTGCGGGGCTCCGCAACCGGCCAGCCGTCGAGCACGGCTCCCGGGTGCCCCATCGTGCCGGGGGGCTAACGAGAAGTGGCACTGCCCGAAGCGGGTACGGCACCGTACCGACTTCAAGCCAGGCTGCGAGCAACGTATGCCGTACGCTTCGATTTTCGGCCTGCATGGGGTGCATTCGCACCGGTCCGAAAGCACCCACCGGAATGGACTATATCGCGGGCATTAGCCGTCATGTTCGATTTCAAGGAGTCGCGCCCCGCGAGACCATCGGCGCGCATCAAGCCTCCTGAGACACCAGGCGTGGAGGGCTTGATTACGCTCGCCGTTGGCGTCACGGTCGTCGCTGCGCTCTATTTCGCGCGCGAGATCCTGATCCCGGTCACGCTAGCGATTCTGCTCAGCTTCCTGGTCGCTCCGCTGGCCAATCTTCTTGGCCGCATCAGGCTTGGCCATGTGGTCTCGGTTCTCCTTGCGGTGACGATGTCGCTCTCGGTGATCGTCGTGATCGGGGCGGTGATCGCCGCCCAGATCACGGATCTCGCTGTTGATATCCCCCGTTATCAGGCGAGTATCGACAAAAAGATCGATGCCGTGCATGGACTCACGGTTGAAAAATTGAACCGGCTGGCAAGTGCTGCTGGCCAGGCGCTTCAACGGGCAACCGTTGACCCGCCGAAAGCGATACGCGAATCTGCTTCATCATCCGCCGGCTCCCAACCGCCTATGGCGCTTCCCGTCGAGGTGCGCGAGCCAGCCCAGACACCATTCCAGCTTGCACGGCGCATACTGTCTCCCGTCGTCAGTCCACTTGAGACGGCCTTCATCGTATTTATCGTCACGATCGTCATTCTGTTGCAACGTGATGATCTTCGGGATCGCACTATCCGGTTGTTTGGCTCGAGAGATCTGCATCGGACCACCACCGCAATGGACGAGGCCGCACGGCGCCTCAGCCGATATTTCGTTTCGCAACTCGGCGTAAACGCAGGCGTGGGCATCGTAATCGGGATCGGGCTGTCCATTATTGGCGTACCGGGCCCAGTGCTGTGGGGGATTCTGGCCGCGCTGTTGCGTCTTGTTCCCTACGTCGGAATCTGGATCTCCGCCATTCTGGCTACCGCGCTCGCCGCGGCCGTCAGTCCGGAGTGGTCGATGGCGATCTGGTCGCTGGTGCTTTTCCTGATCGTCGAGTTGCTGGTCGGTCAGGTCGTCGAGCCGCTGCTGTACGGCCATAGCACTGGCCTTTCCCCATTTTCGGTCGTCGTAGCTGCGATTTTCTGGAGCTGGATATGGGGGCCAATTGGGCTCATTCTGTCCACTCCGCTGACACTTTGCCTGCTGGTCCTCGGTCGCCACGTTACGCGGCTCGAATTTCTCGACGTGCTGCTTGGCGACCAGCCCGCGCTGACTCCGGTCGAAAACTTTTACCAGCGAGCGCTCGCCGGCGACCCGGATGACGCAATAGAGCAAGCCAGGATACTGCTTCGCGACCGGCCGCTCTCTTCCTATTACGATGAAATCGTCCTCAAGGGTTTGCAGCTTGCGGCCGACGACGTCTCGCGTGGCGGCGTATCGCCGGCACAACTGGCGCGAATCGAGACCACCGTCAACGACATCATCGAGGGTCTGGAAGGCTTCGCGGACACCGATCCGGGTACCAACGCAGCGGCGGGCAACCGGGGCGCGCTGGCGCCAGCCGCTGGCGGACAAAAGGTATCGTGCGAACCCGCGCCACATGCTGTTTCGCCCAGCATCGAAGGTCCCCCGGTTCCGCGCGCCGGCAAACAGATTCTTTGCATAGCCGGCCGGGGACCGCTCGACGAGTTGGCATCGGCCATGCTCGTCCAGCTTCTCGGCAAGCACGATCTCGATTGCCGGGCGGTCAGCCATGACGCAGCCTCGCGCGTCCGGATCGGCGGTTTGGACGTCACCGAGGTGACCGTGGTGTGTATTTTTTATCTAGGTATCGATGGAATCCCGTCCCACCTCCGTTACCTGTTGCGACGTGTACGACAACGCCTGCCGGACGCGTTGATCGTCGTTGGTCTCTGGCCGGCAGGCGATACCGATCAGTGGAGCAAGGATCTCCAGAGTGCGATCGGTGCCGATCACTATGCTACTTCGATCCGGGATATGGTCAAGGCATGCCTTGTCTCGACCTGCACGGCAAGCGCGCTCGGCCCTGAGCCACAACTTGACGGCCGTTGCAGCGTAAGGGGAATGCAGTGACAAGGGCACATGGCTGCTTGCCTTTGCAGCACAGGCACCACGATCGAATCGATACGCGCATCAATGACCTTCACGACAGGCTCAGATCACCGCGGCGCAAGAAGAACTTTGGCACAAGGTCGCGCGGGTCATGCGCGACAATGCGGGCACGATGGACGCGCTCAGACGGGCGAGAACGAGTCATGCCAACACTATGAGCGCGGTCGACGACCTCAAGTCCTATGGCCAGGTTGCCGACGTTCATGCGGACGGCATCAGAAGGCTCACCCCTGCGTTTCAGATGTTATACGACAGCATGTCCGATGCCCAGAAGAGGAATGCCGATCTGATTTTCCGGACTCACCATCGACACTCCGCGAGGAAGGGGTGATCGCGAGACACCCGCAGCGGGAAGCGGACCGGTGCCCACGTTCGGCGCTCCAGATCTCAGACAGGAGAACATCATGAAAACTCCAGAAGTACGCGTCGCGTCGGTCGGCTCGATGATGACCAGAAGCATGACGGCGGTTGGCCTGGCCTTGGCGATTGGCGGCATGTCCATGGCGTCGGCGCTCGGCGCGGACTACGGCGACTACGACGGTCAGCAGCATGGCCCGTATGACGGCTATCAGCATGATCAAAGCCAGCTACAGCAGCACTGCATGGACAACGGGTACCGGCCGCACCATGGACACCGATGGGATCACCGCGATCGGCATGCCTATCAACATCCGGACAATGTCTACCGTCGCGGCGACTACTAGGACTCCCAGGACTATGTGTACGCGCCGCCCCCTGTCGTTTATGCCCCTCAGCCCGCGCCGGGCGTCAGCCTGTTCATACCGCTCCGATTCCGGTAGCGTGCGGAATCGCACGGGACGTTGTCCGCTGAGCCGAATGGCAACGGAACCGGGACAGAACGCCGTTCGGTCTCGTTCGGTTTCCGTGCTTTCCGATTGCTGCGCCGGCAACATTTTTCCATGACGTTATTGCGGTTCCATTCCGTCCGGATTGTGCGACCGCGCGGAGGGCGACATGCACAAACCTGCCGAGCTTGCCGAAAAATTCTTCGGCATACCCTATGAATCGTTGGACGAGCGCACGAAAAATGTTGCACGCCTCATCGCGGAACGAAAGCACATAGCGAGAGACTCCACGCAAACGCTCGATGCAACGGCAACGCGCGGCCAGCGCGCAGCGGATGCCGTTGCGGCCTTCGGTGGGTCGTGGATATTCATCACGTGCTTTATTGTGGTCATGGTCGTCTGGGTCAGCCTGAATTCGCTGATTCTGGCAACGTACAGCAAGGCCTTCGACCCTTACCCGTATATCCTGCTCAACCTGTTTCTGTCGATGCTGGCAGCAATCCAGGCGCCCATTATCCTGATGGCCCAGAACCGGCAGTCATACAAGGATCGGGTGTCGGCCGAACACGATTATGAAATCAATCTGAAGGCCGAACTCGAGATCATGTTGCTCCATGAAAAATTGGACGGGTTGCGCGAGGAGCAATGGACTGAATTGCTGAACATGCAGAAGGAACAGCTGGCTGCGCTGAAGAACCTGCTCGAACCTGGCAGGACGTGAGCGATCGCACATCAGGATCGGCGGCTTCGCGACGCCCCTTCTTCTTTTCCGGCAATCGGGACGTCGATGCAAGCAATTCTTCGCGGATTGCCGCGGGTGTCGCTTGACGACCCGAACCGGCCGAACCAGCCAGTCGGCTCCAGCACCATCGATTCGCTATGCGTATCGGTTTTCGATTCTTGTCAACGGGTACCCGTGCGAAACGTGCAGCCGCGACCATCGAATGCCTACCCTTCCGGACAAGGCGCCGCGCATGGCGCGATGTGGCCTTGGCGCAGGAGTTCGCTGGCGCGAGCGGCCCCCACCGCTTCGCTGAAACGGAAGCCTTGCGCACTTGTCGCCCGATTCGTCGCAGCCAGCAGCGCACGCTGTTGCTCCGTCTCCACGCCTTGGGCAATGACTCCGATCCCGATACTGTGCGCAAAGGTGACGATGGCATGTATCGTCGCCGCACTCTCTGGATCGCTGGTTGACCGGTGGATAAGGGATCGCGCGATCTTGAGATGGTTCACGCGATAAGCCTTGACATACTCAAATGACGCGTAATTGCTACCGAAATCATCGATGGCAAGCTTCGCGCCGAGCGCATGCAGCTGCGGGAGTATGTCGCTTTGTGCCCACGACAGCCTGGCCAGTGTCGCCTCGGTCACGTCGAATTCCAGATCGGAGAGGGCAAGGTGCCACTTCGCGGCAGCTTCAGCGACATCGCGCACGAACGTTTGAGCACTCCAGAGCTCGAAGAGAGACAGATTGATCGCGATCATCAGCGGGGCCACCCCCTCGTCGCGCCACGCTCTCATTTGCCGGCACGCCTGATCCAGCACCCAGCGACCAAGCGCTGCCATGGAGCCTTCCCTCTCGGCGATCGGAATGAACACACCGGGAGCAATGAGGCCTCGCGTCGGGTGATGCCAGCGAACCAGCCCTTCCATTCCGAGAATGTTTCCGGAGGACAACTCAACCTCGGGTTGGTACTGGAGTTCCAGTTCGCCGCGATCCATCGCTCCTTTCAAGTCGTCGGCGAGTGCGACACGTTCGCGTACTTCGTGGTCCAGTTCGTCGGAATGAAAGCGGTACCGGTTGCCGCCGTGATGCTTCGCGCGGTGGAGCGCCAAATCGGTCTGCATCAGCATGGCGTCTGCTCCACTGTCGCCCTGGACGTACGCCCGGATGCCGATGCTCACCGAAATCCGCACATCGTTACCATCAAGCACATAGGGAGCCGCCAGCGCCGCCTGGAGCTTCGCAGCCAGTGCCCCGGCGTCCGCCGGCTCGATGATCTCGCCCTGCACCACGGCAAACGCATCGCCGCCCAACCGTGCAACCAGGTCGCTTTCCTGAACGCAATTCCCGAGGCGCTCCGCCACCTCCCGAAGCAACGGGTCGCCGATCGGATAACCCAGCCTGTCGTTGACCGGCCTGAAGCGGTCGAGAGCGACAAACAAGATCGCAAACGGCATGGTGCCATGTCGGGCCGCGGCGAAAGCGTGGCGCACCCGCGCGAGGAAGCCGGCACGATTCGCCGTTCCCGTGAGCGCGTCGGTATGAGCGAGCCGCGCGATCTTTTCCTCCGCCGCCTTGCGCTCGGCAATGTCGATGATGATCCCTTCGACTTCGATTAGCCGTCCATCCTTGTCGCGAACCGGAACATAGCGATTCTCGACACAACGGTAAGCGCCGTCGCCAGTGCGCAAGCGGAACTCGATCGAGACCCCTTCGGTGTCCTTGTCCAGTATTCGCGCCAGCGCCGCATCGACTCTGGCCTGGTCGTCCTGCGCGACAAGCTCGTTGGCCCAGACTGGCGAATCGAGCAAGGTAGCGCGGTCGTGGCCGAACCTGGCGATGTCATGCGATATGTAGATGAGCGGAAACGATGGCACGCCGCGCAGACGGTAAAGAATGACCGGACTGTTCTGGACGATGACGTTGGCTTCGGCAAGCGCATTGATTCTTTCCTCGACGAGCTCTTCCAGGTCGCCCGTCTTGAAGGCCGCCTCTTTCGTCATTTGCCACTTCGTGGTCAGCACGCTGGCCGTCTGACGGACCTCGATGTTGTTCAATGGCATCTTGAGAATGAGCAGCCGGTCGTCTGCGCCCAGGCGCCTGGCCAGGGTGCCCCAAGGGGTATCGGAATGCGGGCTGCATAGGGCAAACTGCAGCTTCGGATCCACTTGCCAGAGTCGCTCGATGGTCTGAAGGCAGTCCCAACCGTGCAGCATGTGCGTGTCGACAAAGGCCATCGCATAGGGTTTGTCCTCCTCCAGCGCACGCACGACCCGCTCCAGCGCGTCCCGGCCCTGATAGGCGCAATCGATCTGAAACGCCGCTCGACCGGCTGGAACCTCGCCGAACAACGGCGCCCGGGTTGCGGCCAGCGCAGTTTCGCCGTCCAGTGGGCGAGCGAGGATCTTGCGGAAATTCTGGTGCGCCGCAACGTTGTCGTTGATCACGAGGACGCGACGATTGACCGAATCGCTCTGCGCGCTCACGCAGGACCCTTGACGGTGCCAGTGGTGGGTCGAGGGCAACGGTTTCGCCTTTGCAGGCGTCATCGCACCGTGTCTGCCGGAGCGCACGCGCCTGGGCAGCCAGTGCGGTTCCATGTAAGCCCCGGCGTGAGGCCCAGACCGTGCCTCCCCCTGTCCGTGGTGAAGCCTAGATTGAAAACGCATGCCAGGTTCTCCCCGCAATCCCGGTAACGGTTGCCGCTGAATCGAACGGATCTCAAGTGTTGCGCCGACAAAAAGTGCGCCGAACACGGATAGGGACGCATCGATCTCGCCCAGCGCGATCGCATTCGTATCGAGCCGATTGGCGGCGTGGGGTCGGTCGAAGCCTCACGGTGACGGGTCGGGCCGCAGATACACGATTGCTTAGGACAGTTGGACGATTCCGGCCGCTCCACGCTTGCAGCGATGTTGATTCAATACGTCAACGTCGACTCACCGCGGCACCGCTGTACGTCTGGCCCCGCATGTGTTGGGTCGAACTCAGCCCCAAAGATTGGCCCAATTTCGTCAGACGATCGAAGTATAGTCGCGCGCATCGATCTGACAAACTTTCGTGACCGCGAATCTCATTCGCGCTTGACGGCGAATCGACGGTCGGACGCGGTATGGTCAGGTTGGGGGGCGGGTAGCCGCGCACCTGATAGACGCCGGGCACATCGCAGCAGCCGACGAAACGATGGCCACCACTTTCCGCTGGGACGCACATGCAATCAATCAGCGGGGCCGAGCAGAACGTCAATCGCTGCCTGCCCAGCGATCTCGGCAACAAGGTATGCCCAGCGTCGGGTAAATGGGCCGTTTCGAAGCGGTATCCGATGCCCATGCGCGCCAAGTATGCCGAGATTGTCGCGCCCCTTTATCTGGAACGTGACATCGAACATATCTGGAGCGGATGCGATCAGTTGGATATCAATTTCAAATCCGCGGTACTTGATCGTGCGCTGCATGACAACCTCCGCTACTTGGAAGGAGCCTAGCATGAATGAAATACGCTTGAGATCGCCGGCGTGTGGTCAAGCACCTGCAGGACATCAGCGAGGATGATGTGGAGGACTAAGACACGTTCGCTGGAGCGTACCAGTACGATAACGGCGAAGGCACTCAGACGGCGCGCGAGTCGTATCAGTGACTGTGGGACAGCTGACCGCCGCGCGGAGCAATAGCAGGGACGCAAATCCGTGGGTCTGGGTCGCCGAATTCAGGAGGGTGTCTTGACACTACTCATCCCCGAAACTTCCCTCGTCGATGAGCAAGTGGCAGTAGGCGTTAGAGGCGTCGAGGGCCAGGCTCTCAGAAATGAACATGCCAGGCACATTCATCTGCGAAATCACGGTTTCGGTTGTACCGTTCCAATGACGCCGAAGAACATCAATCGTGCTGCACCACTGGCCATTGTCGCCAAATTTTGCAGAGACTCGATAGAAATAGCCGCGATATGGCTTGAATCCGTCCAGATTCATTGCAGCCCCCTGCTCGGCCAGTGGTCATCGTAGCACGCGCCGGATACTGAGATTGCAGGAAGCGGCGCACCGAATGTTTAAATTTGACGGGGAGCTTTGGCGGGCATGGCGTCAAATTTACAACAGCCACCATTGTATCCGGATCACGCTTGATCGCCCCAATCTCGACGTCGTAGCCACGATAGGCCGCGTGCTTGCCGTCTTCGGTCACGCGCGGCTCGCAGTTCATCTCCTAACCCGTCACAAATTTTTCTGCATTGCATCAACGTACCTTTTGAGACAGGAGGGTTCGTAGCATGGACCTATCCAAAGGCAAGCGCGCAACTGCGAAGGAGGCCGCCGCTTTCCCCGGCGTTGCCTACCAAACATCAGTTGCATCGATCGCGGCTGCACTGTGATTCAGCGATTCAGGCTGGGAAATAAAACGCTTGTCTACGACCTCGACTCGCTATACAGGTCTCTCGCGTCATGCACATCGAAACCATCACAAAAAATGGCCGCAGGCGGGTTCGCTGGACGTTCGAGCGCGTCATCGAAGGCGCGCGTATCCGTAAAACCAAAGGCATTCCCTGCGGGACTTTCTGTGCGCGAAGTTGGCGAGTTAGGCCGCCAGTGGGATGCAGAGGTGTATGCACTCGCAACTGGGTGCGCGAATACCGACCGTAACAATTGGCGAATGCGTACAGATCCACGTATGGACAAAGGGTCCGAGTAGAAGGATCGCAAGACCCGGCTTCAAATTCTCACGAAGTATTCGCCCGAATTTGAGGATCAAGCGGCGCTGATTCTGTACGACTGTTCGATTCGATTTGCGGGTTCATGCGCTCGAACGTTGACCGCCAGCGCGGCTGGATGCAACGGTCGAACGCGGTGCCATGCCCCCCGAACGGAGACCGAGTGGACACGCAGCAAGACGGTTCGACCGGCATGTCGCCGTCCAGGTACGCCCGCCGTCGAGTGCGCCCATGGCCGATCTTAGGAGCTGCTTTCAATCGATTGTCAGTAGGAGCGAAAAACACATAGCGTAACGGGGCCCCTCTTCGCCCGACGGTGAAGGGAACCGTCCGCAGAGCATGCGAACGGGTCCTTCGACAACAAGCGGCACGCAATCGAATGAAGAGCAAGCGTCCGGCACGAACGGACATGCGACACGAATAACCGCATTTGTGAGCGCCGGGCCTGCTCTGTCAGTCAGACCGTGCCCCCACACCTCGACTCCCCCGCCTGATTCTCTAGGAGATCCCTCATGAAAACCCCTGAGCCCTCAATGCTCGCGCTTCTTCTCAGCGCCATGTTCGCCGGAATCGCCCCAGCCGCAGCCCCCGGCAACCTGCCTCCGATACAGCGCGCCAATCAGGTCCTACTTGTCAGGCGGCATTGGACTGGATCAATCGATCGCCATCAGGGGGGCCATGCGCGGCTACGTTCTCGTGCTCACCTTCATCCGCCGCACCCGAGGCGGGAACGAATATTTGTCCGACGTACTGGTGACGATCACGGGTATGAAAGGAAATACGGTTCCGGAGACGCCGTCCGATGGCCGCCCGTTCATGCTGGCCAATCTGAGAATCGGACGTTGTGCGATCAATGCCAGCTATAAGGGCCGATCCGAACGATACATCGTGGATGCATACGTTCATCTGGTTCATGTAAGCATGAGAACCCGTTTTTTCTTCACACACGCGGCTGTCGGTCCAACGACCTGTTGAGCCTACACGGCCGCGTCTATCCGCCGAGGCACGGCGTCCCGTTGTAATCGACGATGAAGCAACAATCCGCACTGCGAGTTCGCCGTCGGCAGCCAATTCGCATTGTCGAATGCCTGCATCCTCGGCTTCACGTCACATCCGCGTAACTCGCCAACGCTTGAAACGCATCGGCCTTTCCATTCGAGTCGATTCGACACCCTGATCTGCATCGATTGGCACGCACTCTGTACGCTTTCGTACCGCGTTGATTGCGCATTGCGGGTACCGTGTAAAGCATGCCGGTTATCCGTTACGACGTCGCGCCAGACTGCGAACCGCGTGAATGAAAGGGATCGGCACGAATCGCCCTTCATCCGCGGGCGAGTGACTGGACGCCACCGCACGGCTCGCGATTCAGCCGGATCATCGGCATGCCGCGCATCGATCTGAAGAGAACGTCATGTTACGAAGCACCAAGGCATTACACGGAAGTGCGGTGCGTGCAAAGGACGGAGACATCGGACACGTCAATCAAGCCTACTTCGACAACGACTGGTGCATCCGTTACCTCGTCGTCAAGACGGAGGACTGGCTGCACGAGAGGCAGGTGCTCATCTCGCCCTACTGCATCAAGCACACCGACTCCCGGTCCAGAACGCTGCATGTCGACCTCACGCGCCAGCAAGTGGGAGACAGCCCGGATCTGGACACACACCAACCCGTATCCCGCCAACACGAGATCGAATACCTGAGCTACTACCATTATCCGCGCTACTGGGATGGCCCGAACCGGTGGGGCATGACCGGATACCCTACGTCCGGTTCTGCCACCCTGTCGCGAGAACTCGAGGCCGGAAATCCACTCCCCTCCCTCACAATGCCCCGCGATGTGCCGGCCGATGTGCCGACGGATACGCATCTGCACGGCACCAGCAGAGTCAAGGGCTATCGGCTCGAAGCCACGGCTGGACGCATCGGCCACGTGTCTGACTTCGTCTACGACGATGAAGCCTGGGTGATCCGCTATCTCGCAATCAGTACGCGGAACTGGTGGTTGACCAACAAGGAAATTCTGATCGCAACGCACTGGCTCGACCGGGTGAACTGGGCCACGGAAACGGTATCAACCGCGCTCAACCGCGACTCGATTCGCCACAGTCCCGAATACGACGATTCACAGCCCGTCTACCGAAGCGACGAGATTGCGTTGTATCAGTTTTACGGCAAGCATGGCTACTGGCTGAATGCCGAATCATCCTCGGCCCGCGGGACGCTTTGATGCCACCAGCATGACCGCTGCGGCCCTCAGGGTCGTCCATCGCGAACTCTTTATCGGTTCGTATCGAAAAAGCTACGTGTTCGCGTTCATGCCCGTCATCTCGGCCGCAGAATTCATCGAACTGGTCAATCCGCGCCTGCCGTCGCATCACGTATTCAAGGCCGGGAAGCGCGTGTTTCTCGTGACGCCTGCATCTGCCGATACCGGTGCGACCAAGTTCGACTTTTCGCCAAGACGCGCCGGGCGAGCGGCGTAGTCATCTATCTACGTTCGTCTCGTCCGTCGGTCAATCGCCGTCGCGCACTTCGATTAGATCCATCACCTCGACCTACCTCCCCACCTGGGCGCCGAGTACCGACGCACCCGAGTCATCGCGGCACACCGTTCCGCGGTCGACGCCGGGCAAGCCAGGCGACCGCGATTTCCCTTCAAACGCTCAGTGAAATATCGGTTCCGTATCGGGCGCACGTGATTGCGCGCACCTTGATGAGACATGTGCCAACACTATAATTTTTTTGAAGGTAAGTTCGCATTCGAACGACATTCCGAACTCATAGAAAAAAGGACGCATTGCCGCCATCCTGTCCGGTCGTCGGATCGGTAAAGTATGATGGGTGTCTCGTCCCGCCGATTTCTGCTGCGCCCATATCGGCCGGATTCACCATCGTCAGCCGCGCGCAGGAGCCTCGCATGCAGGACAACCCGCCCATTACCGAAAATCACCTGCTTGCCGCGCTGCCCGAAAACGAACGCGCTCACCTCGCCGCTTACCTGGCCCTTGTCGACATGCCGTTGGGAAAAGTGCTGTACGAGTCGGGGGGCCAGCTTCATCACGTCTTTTTTCCGACCACGTCGATCGTTTCGTTGCTGTATGTGATGGAGGACGGCTCGTCCGCTGAAATCGCGATCGTCGGCCATGAGGGCATGATCGGCGTGTCGCTGTTCATGGGCGGCGAAACGACGCCGAGTCGCGCCGTCGTGCAAAGCGCGGGGCAGGCCTACCGGCTCGACGCGCGCATTCTGAAAGAAGAATTCCGGCGCGGCAATGCGATGCAACGCCTGTTGTTGCGCTATACCCAGGCGCTCATCACGCAGATGGCTCAGACCGCAGTATGCAACCGGCATCACTCGATCGACCAGCAACTTTGCCGCTGGCTGCTGCTCAGCCTCGACCGCCTGCCTTCGAACCAGTTGCGCATGACGCAGGAGCTGATCGCCAACATGCTGGGCGTGCGCAGGTCGGGCGTGACAGAAGCTGCATTGAAGCTGCAAGACGCAGGCCTCATCCGCTACAACTACGGCCATATCGAAGTGCTGGACCGCCCGGGGCTCGAAAAACGCGTGTGCGAATGCTATGGGGTGGTCAAACGCGAATTCGATCGCCTGCTTCCCGATCTGAAGCGACTCTAGCCGCTACTGCACCGCGAATGTCCGTGACGCTCCCGAAGGGCGTGAAACCGGAGCATCGACACGTTCGCGCTCTCGACGAGACGGATTAGCTACCTTCCGACTACCCAGTACGGAGTCCGGTTGTAGTACTGGTGAAGCGACAATCCCCACTGTGATTGCATCATCACCGGCCAATGCTCGTCGTCGAAGTTCGGGCTGCCTTTGACATGCGCGCCGCGCAACCTGCACTAACGGTGCTTGATGTGCGGCGACTTCCGGTGATGCTTTCGATGGGCCGGGCGCGAAATCATCCTGGTGACACCGCCGATCGATGGCGGATCGCTGGCGGGGAATGTCCCCTCGACCGCCTCGTCGACATTGCGTTCGCTCTTGCCACCGTTCGTATGCTGCTCTCGATACCTGCTGCGCATATCCACCTCCATGGAACTGAGTGCCGGACGAGGCCGGCCCGGATTCGACGCGCTGCGTGTCGGCGACACGCCAGCGTGGAATGCCGCCGGTCACAACGCCAGCATAGGCCCGATCCGAATATTCCGCCGGGAACGCGCGTGTTTCGCCGCAACGCGCCGGACATGCCGGTCCGCACACGCTCGGGGGCCGCTCCGGTTCCGCTCGTCACCCGCACCGACAAACCGTCCGGCATCGGACATACTGAGCCCGCGCGTCGAGCGTATAGCGCGTATGACCTGAGCCGTTTCTTGTAGCATTTGGCAAGTGAGTTCTCTTTTATCCTGGTGGCAAGGAGAACTCGATGAAGAAGCGATTTACCGACGAGCAGATCATCCGCAACTTGCGGGAGGCCGAGAACCGGGACGAGCCGGTGAAGGATCGGTGCAAGCGCCACAACATCTAGGAACAGACGTTCTATCGTTGGCGCAACAAGTTGACTCGGCGGGGTCTCTCGCAACGCAAGGCATGTGGTTATCTGGGGTTGAGCTGCCGGGTGGCCACTTGTACGCTCAAGCAACCGGAGAAAGATCGGATCTACAACGAGCGCCGGCCTCATAGCGCGCATCGCTATCAACCTCCTGCCACGGTCCGTCGAGCCTGGCTGGATTCCGATAATATCGACGCGAGACTCACTACTTGATCGGTCACGAAATTCCGCCTCAGGTTAGGTACGACCAGCGCGATATCGTGCGACGAATGCGAGGCATCGACGCCCATCCCGGTGTGTGCCGTCCCGCGCGTGCCGCGTGCAGTCTCGACGACACCGCATGGCGACCTGCGCTCGACGCGCGGCGAGCGCGACGTTATCCATGCAGGACATTCAAAGTGACCGAAACGATTGGATGCCTCATCTTCGGGGCCCTACTGATTTTCATGGGACTCATCGGATCGTCGCTTAAGCGCTTGCCGCTGAGCGCGGCCATGGTGTATCTCGGCATCGGCTTTCTGATCGGGCCGTCCGGTATCGGTTTCCTGGCGATGACATTGCCTGATGACGTCACGCGCTTGCGCATCGCTGCCGAAATCGGCTTGCTGATCTCGCTGTTCGCGATCGGCCTGAGGTTGCGTGTCCCGCCCGCCGATCGCCGCTGGATGCTGCCGCTGCGGCTTGGCGTCGTCGCGATGATCTTCACCGTCGCGTCGATCGCCGCGCTTGGCATGCTGGTGCTGCATTTGAGTCTCGGCGTCGCGGTGCTGCTGGGTGCGATGATCGCGCCGACGGATCCCGTGCTCGCTCATGACGTCGGCGTGCGCGACGCGGGTGATGTCGAACTGGTGCGCTTTTCGTTGTCTGGCGAAGGCGGGATCAACGACGGCACGGCCTATCCGTGCGCGGTGCTCGGCCTGCTATTGTGCGATTCCAGCACGACGTCGGCGCTTCACTGGAACATGGTCGGCGGCGTTGCATGGGGTATCGCCTCCGGTGTGGGCGTCGGCTGGTTGCTTGGCTTGGCCACCGCCCGGCTCGTCGCATTTCTGCGCAGCCGTCACGGACAGGCGCTCGGCCTCGAAGGGTTTTTCGCGCTGGGCCTGATCATGCTGTCATATGGCGCGGCGCTCGCCGTTCACGGCTACGGGTTCCTGGCCGTGTTCGCTGCGGGCGTCGCGATGCGACGCGTCGAGCATCGCACGAGCGGCCGGAAGACGTCGAAGGAGACGGTCGGCGTCGTGGACAGCGAGGATGTCGAAGCCACCTCCACCAACCCCGACAAAGCTCATGCCTTCGTCGCTGAATCGGTCATGGGATTCACGATCGAGCTGGAACACATCGCCGAAGCCGTGCTGATCCTGCTGATTGGCGCGCTCGTCTCCCGCTATTGGGCCGATATGCTCACCTGGACAGGCGCGGCCGTGGTTGCGTCACTGCTGCTCGTCATCCGGCCGACCGCTACCTGGCTTGCGCTGATCGGTTCCCGGGCGTCGCGCCACCAGCGCCGGCTGATCGGCTGGTTCGGCATCCGTGGCGTGGGTTCCCTGTATTACCTGATGCTGTCCCTCGAGCAAGGGCCGCGCGCGGAACTGTTGCCGCTGGTTCCGCAAGTACTGGCCATCATCGCCGTGTCGATCGTGCTGCACGGCATTTCGGCCACGCCGCTTATGCGCCGCTATGCGTAAGACTCAGGCGGACGCTGTGGCGCGCTGCGCGCCAGCGTCGAGCGGTCCAGTGCGATGCCGCCGGCACGCAAGTGCCGGGTGGCCGGACGCAAGTCGCCCTTCTCCTTCATGCAGGACACGTGCTCGATGCACCCGGTTCGGAACGTGCATCGAATCTTTCGATATCAAAGTAGCCGAACGCTGGCGCGGAGCCTGGCCGGCAAGGTACCGGGCGCACGCGGGTCATGGCGGACATCGCCGGAAAGCATCTGCATGACGATTTGAAGCGACGCCAACCACCACTGCACGGCATCGTACCGACTCCCCCCTTTTTCTCGCCCATTCTGTGTCTGCACACATTTGCGGCAGTGGTCGATATTGATACACGGTACGCTCCAATCAGGAGGATCCATGAAACATCATTTAGGCACACCACTTGATCAACGCGATCAGGCGACCCGACAGAAGCAGCGGGAAGATTTCGACCGCGCCGACATCGAGCGGTCCGAAAAGCGCATCCGGCAGGATGCCGGCATCAATTCCAATGCGACCAAGTGGCGTTATTCGCGTCCCGACAATCGGGCGAGATGAGCTATGCAAGGCGCCTTATGGCTTCCACGAGGCCGACCGGTGTTCAGCCGTCATATCGCGATGGAGCGTGGCCAGCGAGTTCGCGGCTAGACTGGCGGGCCTCTGGGCCGACGCATTTGACTGGGTACAGGCACGCTCCAATCTGCGCTTGCCGCGGTGTGCAGGGTCAACGGTGTCGAGTCCCGTCGCTACCTCGTCATGTAGGGCAGCACATCGCCGTTCGCCACAATCGCCGAGCCGACGATCACGAGGCACGGATGCCATGACGGTGCGATCTCATGTGAAAAGCGCTTGCCGACCCATGACAGCCAGCGGGCTGGCAGGCCGCACTCATTGTGCTTCGGAGCGTGAAGATGATGCTGTCGGCACAGGCCTGTGTCCGGCCAGTATCTCTCATAAGCCGGCGATCGATCCGATCGCCACCCGCATGCATACGCTGGCTTGCCGCCTCCGATTCGCGTACGGCAGTACGGCATCGTACCGACTTCCATCACGACGGCGCACAGCATGTGTCGGGGTGCCTTGGTTGTCGCGCGCCAAAACGCCCGATACGAGGCTTCGATCGGTTCGTGGTTTCGTATCGGTGAGACAGGCGACCCATGCCAAGGAGCAATGTGATGAACAGGGATCAAGTGAAAGGCCGCATCGATGAAGCAAAAGGCAAACTGAAGGAAATGATCGGCAGGATCCTGGGGAATCGAACGACCAGAATGCAGGGTACGGTCGAGCAGGTCGTCGGAAAGACACAAGCCTCATTCGGTGACGCGAAAGCGCAATTCAAGAAGCGACCGTAGGGTGTGCGCGCGGCTCGTTCCGACGCGCCGCGCGATCGTGCAAATTGCGGTTGACTCGCCGGGTGCCGATAACACACGTCTGCACCCGGCGAATTCCGTTTCCAGCCGGCCGTCACGATGCCGCAGTGTGTCGGGTGTGATCGCTGTGCGCGGCGGCAAGTGGTGTGTGCTGCTCGTCTCCCACGCCGGGAAAGAATGCGTTCCACACGTCTCGGACACCTTTCGCTACGGTCGCATCCGCGGCAATCGTCTCCTGGTCGCCCGACTTGTCCGGATCGGAGCGCAAGCCTCGCCAACGCGTAAAGGCGAGCATCGGCTTTTCCGTCCATTCGCCATCACCAAACTTCGCAAACGCCGTGTCGCCGCTCACCAGTCGCACTTCATACCATCCGTCGCGAACAGGCGCATACCGGTTCAGCGTAAACCATCGTGTAGATTGGATTTTCATCATTGCCTCACTTGTCCATGGAGTGTTGTACGCGACAAAACTCCCATCTCGTCCGGTCGACGCGTGCGCGCTTCCTAATAATCGGCGCACCGATTCAGCCACATCCGGCCTGCTGACGTCATATTGATGGAGCCGCCGGTGCGCGACTCGTATGCGAGCCCGTGAGTCAATAGTTCATTGGCTATGGAGCGTGGAATATCGGCTTGGGAATCCGGAATTCGATCAAGCGATTTGAGGGTCTCGACGACCTCGGGTGAAAGTGGGATGCACATGGCAGCCTCCTCGGTGTTGATTTTATCGTGAACCGGACGACACGCGTTGGTCTGTACGGTATCGACTATTTTGAAGCGAATTCTTCCGCAACCGCACCGCAACCCGGTGATTTATCCGTATCGAAAATATGATTCGGCATCCGATATTTTTATTGCGAAACCATTGTCAAGCGCGCACACTGAAGATACCTGCCGGTTTTTTGTCAAGGCATCGGCGCCCTTGAATCCTTCGGCGCCAACGGTTGCTCTGTCAGGAGCAAATCATGACCATCCCCACTCTCGAATATCGCGGACGTGAACTCCGCGTCTATTCACAAATGCTTTTCCCGCCGTTCGGCGATCCCCACGCCCCCGGCCCGAAGCGTTTCACTTCAATCGTGCGCATCGATACGATTCCGGCGACCTCGGCAACGGCACCGCGTTACTCGACCATTTTCGAACATGGCGCTCCGCAAACGGCGGCGCTCGCACTCGACCTGGCGATGCAATTCGGCAAGGACATCGTGGACGGCAAGATCGCCCCCACAGCGATCTGATCCGTCCGCCGCATCCCGCTCGACGCGGCGTCTCGCGAGGCGGGCACACCTCACTCAGGAGCGATTCATGAAATATTACTCAGGCCCCGCAATTGATCGGCGCGATGACGCGACCCGGCAAAAGCAGCGGGACGATCTGGTCCGCGCCGACATCGAGCGGTCCGAAAAGCGCATCCGTCAAGATGCCGGCATCAATTCCAATGCGAGCAAGTGGCGTTATTTGCGTCCCGACAGTCGGGCGAGATGAGCGGGGCTTGCTCCGCGAACCGTTGCAGGCCGGTCCCGCATGGCAGGGCACCGGCGTGTCGCGATCACGCATACAGGCGCAGACGCATCGAGAAATCGGCGACCGCCTTGATGCCGCTCTGCTCCGCGCAACGGCACCAATCCTGCAACTGAACCAGCAATTGCTCGTGCGATGCGTGTGACCGCGTCCATAGCTCCAGCAACGCCTCGTACATATCCACGTACACGCGTATTCGCCGGTTCGCATTGGGGCTCGTCAACGCACGCAGATCGGGCTTGTCCCGATGGCCCCAGGCCTGGCGCAGCCAGCGTTTCATGCCGAGCGCGAACGCGCGCTTGTCGTCGCGGCTCATGTCCTTGATGCGGCGCAGTTCCCGTCGGCAGGCGAGTTCGAGCATGCGCGCATAGGCGGCCATCACCGCATGCCGATTGCGGATGATCGCTTGCAGCGTTGCGTCGTCGACCACTGCCTTGTTCGGCAGCGGGCGCGGCTTCGTTGCGACTCGCCGAACGGTCGCCAGTCTCAATGCTGCCAGCAGGCGGATGTACAGCCAGCCGATGTCGAACTCGAACCAGCGGTTCGACAGCCTGGCGGACGTCACGTATGCGTGGTGATTGTTATGCAGTTCTTCCCCGCCGATCAGGATGCCCAGCGGGAAAAGGTTGGTACTCGCATCAAGCGTCGCGAAATTCCGATAACCGCTGAAGTGGCCGCAACCGTTGACCACGCCGCCAGCCCAGAACGGAATCCACATCATCTGGATCGCCCACGCCGCCACGCCGGGCAGCCCGAACAGCCCGACGTCGATCACGGCCAGCAGCCCGACGCCGAGGTTCGGATAGCGGGCATAGACGTGGCGTTCGAGCCAGTCGTCCGGCGTACCCAATCCATACCGGCGCAGCGTTTCCTCGTTCCGCACCTCCTCCCGGTACAGTTCCGCGCCGCGAAGCAGCACGGTCGCGAGGCCGCGGGTTCGCGGGCTATGCGGGTCTTCCTGCGTCTCGCTCTTCGCGTGATGCTTGCGATGCACCGCGACCCACTGCGGCGTCAACATACCGGTCGTCAACCACAGCCAGAACCGGAAGAAGTGGCTGACGCAGGGGTGCAGATCCAACGCGCGGTGCGCCTGACAGCGGTGCAGGTACACCGTCACGCCGATGATGGTGACATGCGTGAGCGCGAGCACGACCCACGCAAGCTGCCACCAGGACAGCCTCAGCTCACCGTTCAGAAGAAATGCCGACATATCGGTCACACTCCGAGCCATTCTCGTATAGTGCACGCTTCGCCGTGACGGCGAGTGCGCCTGCCGATTCCCTTCCCTTCATCCGGCCGGCCTGTTTCCCGATCTATTTCCCGACCTGATTGCCGACAACCCCGCCGACGGCCGCGCCGCCAACCGTACCCAACGCGCTGCCGCCCGTCAGGACCGCACCGGCGACGCCGCCGACACCGGCCCCGATCACGGTATCCGTTCCACGGCGAGACATACCGCCGCAACCGGTCAGCACGACCATCGTCATGGTGACTATCGCCATCTCGACCGCCACGGAATGTAGCTTTCTCATGATTATCTCCTCGGGTTGCCGCTGCGTCGTCCGATCCGGCTCGAAGCACGGAAGCCCATGCGCTGACGTCTCGATGGAATTCGAAACATCGGTTCATGATGGGAGGTAAATCGCGCACAGTCCGTCCGCTAACGTACCGGCCCGAATGCCAACCTGCCGACTTCCACGTCCGCCTGCCGCTTCACAGGAGCACCGCCTGCGCGGCCCCCAGCGTCACGACCACGCTATGACGCCGACCGTCGTCCACGAGCCGTACCGCTGCTTCGCCGGCGGCAAGCCGCACGCCATCCACGACGACGCGGGACACGCCGCCGCAGACGTCGTCCGGATTCTCGACGACGATGTCGTAGTGCGACGCCCCGTGACGCAGCGTTGCCCTGAAGCCCGGCCAGGATCGCGGTATGCACGGTTGAATCGACAGCAGGTCGCCCTGCCTGCGCAGGCCGAGCAGGCCTTCGACGCCCGCGCGATACAGCCAGCCCGCCGAGCCGGTGTACCAGGTCCATCCGCCGCGACCGACATGCGGCGCGACCGAATAGACGTCGGCCGCGACCACGTACGGCTCCACCCGATAGCGATTCGCGCCGCTGCGCGTGCGACTGCGATTGACCGGATTGAGCAGCGCGAACAGCTTCGCCGCGCGATCGCCGTCGCCCATTTGCGCGAACGCGAGCACCGACCACGTGGCCGCATGCGTGTACTGGCCGCCGTTTTCCCGGATGCCCGGCGGGTAGCCCTTGATATAACCGGGATCGACCGACGAACGATCGAACGGCGGCGCGAACAGCAGCGCCAGGCCATCGTCGCGGCGGATCAGCCGCGCGTCCAGCGCGTCCATCGCCTGCGCGGCGCGCGCCGGGTCCGCCGCGCCCGACAGCACGCTCCACGACTGCGCGATCGCGTCGATCGAACATTCGGCGTTGCCGGCCGAGCCGAGCGGCGTACCGTCGTCGAAGTAGCCGCGCCGATACCACTCGCCATCCCATCCCGCATCGGCAAGCGCGTCGCGCAACGCGCCGGCGCGCGTCAGCCAGCGCGCCGCCAGCTCGCCCGAGCCGCGCGCCGTGGCGAGCGGCGCGAACGCCGTGAGCGTCGCATGCAGGAACCACCCGAGCCACACGCTTTCGCCCCGCCCGGCCTCGCCGACCCGGGTCATCCCGTCGTTCCAGTCGCCGGTGCCGATCAGCGGCAGGCCATGCTCGCCGAAATGCGCCAGACTGGACTCCAACCCGAGCGCGCAATGCTCGAACAGCGACGCGCTCGTTTCCGAGATGCGCGGAATGAAGAACGCGTCCTGCTCGTCGGCGGCCAGCGCCCGCCCGTCGATGAACGGGATCGACGCATCGAGAATCGCCCGGTCGCCGCTGACGTCGACGTAGTGCGCAACCGCATGGGCGAGCCAGACGCGGTCGTCGGAGATTCGCGTGCGTACGCCGCTGCCGCTTTCGGGCAGCCACCAGTGCTGCGTGTCGCCCTCGGGAAACTGGCGCGCCGCCGCCCGCAGCAGATGCTCGCGCGTCAGGGCCGGGCGGGCGACCGCGAGCGCCATGCCGTCCTGCAACTGGTCGCGAAAACCGTACGCGCCGCTCGCCTGATAAAAGCCCGCACGCCCCCAGATCCGGCACGACAGCGTCTGGTACAGCAGCCAGCGGTTCAACATCAGATCCATCGCACGATCAGGCGTTTCGACCTGAACGGCGCCGAGCGTCTCGTCCCAGAACGCCGTCACGGCGGCGAATATCGCGTCGAGATCGGCCTGACGGTAATGCACGATCAACTGCCGTGCCGCCGGCGCATCGGCGCCTTCGCCGAGCAGCAAGACGATTTCGACGCTGCCGCCGGGTTCGAGATCGACCGTGGTCTGCAACGCGGCACACGGGTCGAGCCCGGCGCCGACGCGGCCCGACAACGGCGACGCGCCGGTCTTGCCCGGAAAACCGGCGGGATCGCTCAGGACTCCATTGCGGCCGATGAACTCGCGCCGGTCCGCGCTCCACGAGGTTTGCAGGCCGCATAGATCGGCGAACGCCACTCTGCCGCGATACACCTGACTCCAGTCGTTGCGGGCAAACAGCGCGCCGGTGGGCGGATCGATCTCGCTCGCGGTGTGCGGCGCCGAGGCGCTGCGCGGCGCACCCAGCGCCCACTCCGCATAGATTGCGACGGACAGCCGGCGGGGCCGGTCCGACAGGTTGCGCAGACTCAGGCGGGAAATCTTGACAGGATCGGCCAGCGGCACGAACTGCAGCAACTCGACGGCGACATCGGCCGCGGAATGCGCAAACCGGCTGTAGCCCTGGCCATGACTCGCCACGAAAGCGGTCGCGCTCGGCGCGTCGTCGCCGATCGAACCCGCCTGCGGCCCCCAGCGCACGCCAGTCTCGTCGTCGCGGATGTAGAACACTTCGCTCGGCGGATCGGTAACCGGGTCGTTTGACCACGGCGTCAGCGGATGCTCGCGGCTGTTCGTCACCCAGGTATAGCCGCCCCCCTCCGCCGACGTCAGGAAGCCGCACGACGGATTCGCGACGACGTTGACCCACGGCATCGGCGTGCATTGGCCGGGCTGCAGGATCACGACGTATTCGCGGCCGCCGTGCGCGAAACCGCCGATGCCGTTGAAGTATTCGAGACGCTCGCCGGCCTGTGCGCCTTTCGGCGGCGGGATCACGGGGGGCGGCAGCGGCGCGCGCGCGGCATCCGGGCGCGCGGGCAGCGGCGAACCCGCGAGGCGCCGCAACTGGTCCACCAGCCGGCCGTTGCGCGCGGCGAGCACGGCCCGCGCAACGGCCGGAAACAATGCGCGCGCCGCCACCGCCATCAGGTCCTCGCGCAGGACGAAAATACTGCCGCGTCCGGCTTCGCCAGGGGGCTGTCGGGGCCGCACCAGCCCCTCGAGCGCCACCTGCAAATCCTGCACATACGACGCCGCGCGCTCGTTGATAATGACCAGATCGACCTCGAGCCGCTTCATCCGCCAGTACTCGTGCGCGCGAATCAACTGCCGCACCATGGCGATGTGCTCGATGTCGTCGATCCGGACAAGCAGTATCGGCAGATCCCCCGATACGCCATGCGTCCATAACGGCGACGCGCCCATTCCGCCCGCCGCTGATACCGTCGCCGCATGGCGCAGCAGTGCGGCGGAGCCCGGCCGCATCGACGCATCGCTGTAGAGCATGTATCCGGCCAGCTGCTGGAACAACGCGGCCTCGTCGAGGCTCACCGCGCTGTGCCGCAGTTGCACCTGCGCCTGCGTCCACGCGAGCATCGCCGCACGCGCGAACGATTCGCCGTCGCGATGCTTGTCGACCAGATCGAGCAGCTGCGCGCGCGAATCCGCGACGATGGTCCAGTAAACGATGCTCGCCTTCGCGCCCGGCTCGATGCGCAGCCGATGCCGCAACGTGAACACCGCGTCCAGCACCGCGCCTTCGGAAGTACTCAGCGCACGCCGTTCGGTCAGCGCAAGCGGCAGGCGAACGCTGCGTCCGCGTCCGATGACACGCAGGCGATCGGTATCGAATTCTTCCGCGCCGACGATTTCGCCGGCAGTCACCGCCAGATGAGCGGCCCAAACTTCCGCCTCGCTCGGCGCGCGCTTGCGGCGCGTCGCCAGAATTGCGCCGGACGCCGGCATGTACTCGGTCTCGATGAACAGCTTCGAGAATGCGGGATGCGCGTGATCGGCGGTTGCGGGCGCGAGCACGATTTCCGCGTACGACGTGAATTCGATCATGCGCGGCCGGGTGCCCGTATTGGCCACCGACACCCGACGCACCTCTGCGTCGTCCTCGGCTGACACCACCACCTCGACCGACGTCGTCAAGGTGCCGTCGCGACGCACGAACTCGGCGCGATCCTCGGTGAACGTCACCTCGTAGCTGTCCGGTACCACGCCGGTGGGTTGCCACGTGGCCGACCAGACGTCGCCGTTCTCCGCGTCTCGCAGATACAGATAGCTGCCCCAATCGTCGCGCGTCGCGTCCTCCCGCCAGCGCGTAACGGCCAGATCGTCGCGACGGCTGTAGCCGGACCCCGCGGCCGTGAGCATCACCGCATAGCGGCCGTTGGACAGCAGATGCGTGACGGGAGCGGGATCGTTCGCGGACAGCAGGCGCCGCGCGACGCCGGCATCGATCCCATGCATCCTGCCGGCGGGGCGTGCGTCGACCCGCGGCCGCCCTGCCGCGACCCGGCCCGGCACCCGCTCCTGCAACAGCAGCTCGGTGGCGCGAACGGCCGGTTCCGCATGGAAGAAGGTGCGAATGCGCCCGCCCAGCAACGCATTGGCGATCGACACGATCGACATGCCCTGGTGATGCGCCATGAATGCCCGCACGATGGCAACCGGCATGCCTTCCGGCACGCGCGCAGGCGTGTAGTCGAGCGCTTCGTAGAAGCCGAAGCGTCCGCACGCGCCGGCCGCGCGCAACCGCTCGAAGTTGCGCGCGGCGGCGTCCGGCGCGACCATCGCCGCGAGCGCGGTCGCATAGGGCGCGACCACCAGGTTCTTGTCGAGATCGCGCTTGAGCCCCAACTCCGGCACGCCGAAGCTCGAATACTGATAGGTCAGCTCGATGTCGCGCGTGTTGTACGCCGACTCGGACATGCCCCACGGCAGCCGCAGCCCGTCGCCATAGGCGATCTGCCGTCGCACCACCAGGTGATTGGTACGCGCGAGCAGGCTGCTGTCCGGCGCGCGCATCACGAGCGACGGCATCAGGTATTCGAACATCGATCCCGACCACGATATCAGCGCCGCGCCATGCCCGATCGGCGTCGCCAGGCGGCCTAGCCGGAACCAGTGGCGCGCCGGGACATCCCCTTTCGCGATCGCGACGAAACTCGCCAGGCGAGCCTCCGACGCCAGCAGGTCGTAGTTGCCCGGATCGAGCTGCCCGTCGGCCACGGCGTAGCCGATCGAAAGCAGGTTCCGCACCGGGTCGAGCAGAAAGCCGAACTCCATCGCATAGGCCATCTGCAACGCGGAATCGGCCAACACCTGAAGACGCTTGTTCAGCACGTCCGCTTCGTCCGGCGTGCGCGTCGCGTCACTGCAATGCCCTTGCACCACGTGCTCCAGCGCCTGCGCCCAGAACAGCACGTCGTCGACGTCGTCGCCCCGCACCCGGCCGATCTCGTCCATCAGCGCACGCGCGACATCGGCGACCGTCGCGGCGAGGATCGTGATCGCGGGCCATTCCGGTGCAGCGCCCTCCCCGGCCGGCGCGGCGAGCGTCTCCTCCAGCTCGGTCGCGGCCCGCTCGAACTCGCCGTGCAAGGCCGTCCGGGCGTCGCCATCTCGGCACACGGCCTTGCACAACAGCGCCAGCGTATCGCCGATCCCTTCATGCGCGGCCTGTCGTCCCACGCCAGCGGGCTGCTTCGCCCACGCTCGGCAACAATTGCCGAGCGCGATCAGGTGCCCGGCGAGATTGCCGCTGTCGACCGACGACACATACCGCGGCTCGAGAGGCCGCAGGTCGCGCGTGTCGTACCAGTTGTAGAAATGGCCACGATAGCGCGACATCAGCCGCATCGTCGCGAGAGTCGCCTCCAGCCGCGACACCGCGTCCAGCGTGCCAAGCCAGCCGAACTCGCGGGCGCTGACGGCGGACAACAGGTACAGCCCGATATTGGTGGGCGAAGTCCGGTGCGCCTCGACGGGCTTCGGGTCCTCCTGGAAATTGTCCAGCGGCAGCATCTGATCGTCGGCCGTCACGAAAGTCTCGAAATAGCGCCAGGTCCGGCGCGCGTCGCGCCGTAGCTGGCGCGCACCGTGCGGAGCCACCGCCAGCTCGCCCGCCGGCCGCGGCGCGCAACTCAGCCAGTAGGCGATCGCGGGCGCCGCGAGCCAGACCAGCGCGAACGGAGCGGCCAGCCAGCCCGCATGACGATCGAAGCGCCAGCCCACCAGCATGCTGGTGACCGCGGCAAGCAGTGCGAGCGTCACGCCGCCGCGCATTTGCAGATAGGTGAGCGTCAGGGTCCGCCGGTCGCGCGCGCCGGCTTCGGCCGCCGTGGTCCATTCGAGCAGGTGGCGACGGCTGATCCCCACGCGAAACAGCGTGCGCGCGATCGCGTCGCCCATCGACCATGCCTGCTGCGGCAGCATGACGACCGACAGGCCGAACCGCGTCAACGCGAACTGCAGCTCCTCCGACCACGCATGGAGCACGCTGCGCGTGGTCATCTTGACGTGCGTGCGCCGCCAGCGCGGCACCAGCCCGCTCAAGACGGGCAACAGGAACGGCAGCGCGATCGTCACCAGCACGAACGCGCTCCAGGCAAACGACACGGGCAGCGGCAGCATCCATCCGGCCAGCAGCGCGACCAGCATGGCGGGCGCAGTGAGTGTACGGCGCAGGTTGTCCAGCATCTTCCAGCGGCCGACCGCCGTCAGCGGTTCGTGGCCAAAAATCAACCACGGCAGAAGCTGCCAGTCCCCGCGTGCCCATCGGTGCAGGCGTCCCGCCGCGACGTCGTAGCGGGACGGCGACGCCTCGACGACCTCGACATCCGACGCCAGCCCGGCCCGCGCGAAAATACCTTCGAACAGATCGTGACTGAGCACCGTGTTCTCCGGCACGCGGCCGGCGAGCACCGCCTCGAACGCATCGACGTCGTAGATGCCCTTACCCGCATAGGAGCCTTCGTCGAACAGATCCTGATAGACATCCGATACGGCCGATACGTAAGGATCGATGCCGTGCGCGCTCGACGACACACGCTGGAACAGCGACCCCTCGTCGCCGCTCGCGAGGGACGACGTGACACGCGGCTGAAGGACGCCGTAGCCTTCGACAATGCGCCGGCTCGCCGAATCGAATATCGGCCGGTTGAGCGGGTGCGCCATCTTGCCGATCAGGCGGCGCACGGTATCGCGCAGCAGCCGCGTATCGGCATCGAGCGTGATCACGTAGCGCACGTCAGACGGCACGCGCGGCGGCCCGCCTGCATGCGAGATGAACGTCGTGTCCGATGCACCGCGCAACAATCGGTTCAGCTCGTGCAGTTTGCCGCGCTTGCGCTCCCAGCCCATCCAGCATCGTTCGCCGTCGTTCCACACGCGCTTGCGGTGCAGCAGCAGGAAGCGCTCGCCTTCGCCCAGCGCCGCCGGATAACGGCGATTCAAGCGGTCGATACCCGCCGCCGCGGATGCCAGCAGCTCGTCGTCGCTGTCGGCGTGCGGCGTGGGCGCGTCCATCCAGTCGGAGAGCAATGCGAAGTAAAGCGCACCATCGGGGCTCGCCAGGTGATGAATTTCCAGTTGCTCGATCTGCTCGCCGAGCGCCGCTTCCGTCGTCAGCAGCACCGGCACGGCGACCATCGTGCGCAGGCCCGGCGGAATACCGTCGAGCAAGGCGAGCCCGGGCAGGATCTTCGCGCCGACATCGCGCATCACGCTGCGATTGACGAGCGCGACGGCAGCATCGAGCACGGGCAGCAGGCCGGCGAGGCCGAGCCAGATCAGCCAGTGGCCGGGCGGTTCGACGCGCGCGAGCCACACCAACATGCCCGCCAGCAGCAGCGCGACAATCAGCCCGATACGGCCGAGATAACCGCCGAGACCTGCGTGACGTGTCAGGCGCCGCAACCATAGCGCAACGGGCGGCCGATAGCCGATCTCCGCTTCAAGTGCGGCGCGCCCTTCCGCCAGCAGGTAGTAACCGGGGTCCGTCTCGCGACCCGGCGCCGCGCCGGCGGCCGACGCGCGGTTCGCGCCCTGCGCCGCCGCAGCGGCGACGACGCGGCGCGCGATCTCCCGCTCGCTGACGGGCGCGCCGCGCGCAAGCGTTTCAACCGCATCGCGATACAGGTTGCGCGTGGGGAAATCCATTTCCGCGAAGCCCGGGTGGCTGCGCAGCACCTGATCGACGAGGCTGATGCGCTCGAACAGATCGGTCCAGTCCACCTCCGAAATCAGCCGCATGCTGGTGATCACGTTGCGTACCGTCAGGCTGGCTGCGCCCTGCTGGTGGTTGACGGACGCGACGATCTGATCCGGCGTCGCGCCGCGCGCCGCGAGGTGCCGATGTAGCCATGCCAATACCGGTGCCATGGCCGGATCGTGATCGTGCAGCCGCTGAATCAACTGTACGGCGAATGCATCGTGCAATACGGCCTGCTCATAACGGGCGACGAGCGGCTCCGTCTCCTCCCGTGCCTGCCCGCGTTCGCCGAGCAGGCGATCCGCGAGCGCGTCGGCGTCGAGCCGCGCGCGCCGGTCGTCGATGATCTGATCCGCGAGCCGCCGCAGGTTTTCGATCAGCACGATCCGCAACGTGATCGCCACCGCCCACAGTTCGCCGATCGTCAGCGGTTCCACGGCCTGATACGCAAGCATGAAACGGCATAGCGCGTCGGGATCGAAACGGCTGTCGGTATGGGCGACGAATGACCAGTTGATCCCGAACACGCGCGGATATCCCGCAAACGGGCCGTTGCCGAGCTTGGGCAGTTGCCGGTAATAGCGCGGGGAAAGATCGTCACGGATCTGCCGCACCTGCTCCCCGACGAGATAGTAGTTGTCGAGCAGCCACTCTGCCGCGGGGGTGATTTCCTCGCCGCGGGCGTCCGCCGCTACCGTGTTCCGGTACGCCTTCAGCAGATGATCGGCGTTGTCCTTCAGCCGTGTGGCGAGCGACGGGCCAGAGGCCCCGGCGGGCAGCACCTTCTGCCCGCGAGCCAGGCTGCCCGCAAGCTGCGCCAGCCGCTCCTCGCCGAAGAACTCCTCGCGAATCGGGCGTGCATTGCTCCATGGCGATGTCCGGCGTCGCGAAACACGCGCAACGTGAATCTTCAACGCACCTTCTCCCGAATGACCACTCCATCCGCCCAGGCTTCACGTCCAAAGCGTCTCACCGTCAAGCCGCTTCCGACAGCGATTTCACGGTGGGTTCGGAACGCACCGCGACGTGCTGCGCTGATTGGTCGGCGTTCGCACACGCCATCGACACGAATGCATCGCGAGTCGTGTGCAGCGCGCTCGCCTTCAGGTCGATGTCACGCACAATGCATTTCGGTAGGCACAGCTCGATCCTCACGGAACTCGAGGTCATCCCGGTCAGGTCGATATCGAAGAACCGCCAGATTCCGTTACCCACGTCGACATCCGACGCCTGCAATATCGACATATCCGTGGTCGGCGGCGGTACAAGACGCGCGGAGCGGTCGTAGCAGGCCATGACCTGTTGCGCCGCAGCCACCAGCAACTCGTCATACGAGTCACCCGCCACATCGATTTCCGGAAAATCCGGAAGCGCGCCGCGATAGCGGGGATTCCCGTGCCGCGTGATATAGACCGGATATTTCATGACTCGCTCCTGACGGAAAATGCAACGAAAGTCATCATGCATTGCGGGGCTCGACGAATCTGTACGCTGAAGAACAGTCTGCGCGGCATGCTCAATCGCGCTTGAAGCGCAGGGAGCCTGTATTCCCCATCGGTCATGTACGGCAGCGTACCGACTGCCGAAGCCTGCAGACGCATGGTGGTACTTCACGCGCAGATTGGCGATGGATCGTAGACTTCATGACGAGGGGTACGTCGTGACGAACGTAGGCCGTTGCGCCCCCTATCGCCTGCGCGGTTTGATTCGATTCAAGCAGTACAAGCCTGAACCGTGACGCAACGCGATTTCCTGACGGAGCCGTTTGATGAACGATCACCCGAAGCGAGAAAAAAATTTCCAGGACAACCAACAAGAACAGGCGGAGGCGCGTGCGACCGACGACGGCATGCCGGTCGTGGGTCCGCAGCGAAAAAACCGGCATCCCCTTTCGTGGAAAGCCGTTACGCGCAGACGATATATTTCCGATGCAAGGAAACGTCTCGGCATGAGTTTTCTATTGACCCGGTAACGTACCCCGTAGTCCACCTCCTCGCGCTCAAGCAGAACGAGGAGCCGCCCCAGCAAGGCGGATTGCGAAGCCGGCCAAACGCCGGCTTTTTACTTTGGCACGTCGCCCGTCAGGATAAACGGCGCGCGTGATGCCGCCCTATCAGCTGGCGGGCCGACAGCATGGACGATACCGTGCGCAGCGCTTGCCGGTCTTGCGCATTGCTCGCGACGAGTCGCGGCTCCGTCGCCGCGTCCCGGTACGTCATCGTACAGATTCGCATCGCGATCGGGCGCATCTTTCGAATGAGCGCCCAAATCTCCGGTGCCCGGGCGCAAGGACAATCGCGCGGACAGTTATCGTGCTTCGTGGCGCTTGCCGCAGGTCGGCATCATCGAATGGAGCGCCACCATGAACCCCGTCACGCTATTTCTGTCCGCCGTCGTAATACTTGCGGCGTTTGCCGTCGGTGCCCTGGTCAATCCGTATCTCGCATTACCCATCTTCATCGTCGCCATCCTGATCGCACTCTCCGTGAAAGTGGCGAACGTGTGGGAAAAGTTCGTGATCCTGCGCGTCGGGAAACTGCAGAGCGTCAAGGGCGCCGGATTCTTTTTGATTGTTCCGATACTGGACAACGTCGTCGCAGTGATCGATGAGCGCATTCAAACGACGGCATTCAATGCTCAAGAGGCGCTTACCAGGGATACCGTGCCGGTCAACGTCGACGCCATCATTTTCTGGCACGTACACGACGCCCAAAAAGCGGCACTGGCCATCACTGACTACCGGCAGGCCATCGATCGTGTCGCGCAAACCTCGCTGCGGGAGATGATTGGTTCATCGATGCTGGCCACGCTGCTCTCCGATCGAAAGGCGGCCGATGAACACCTGGCAGAGGAAATCGGCAGAAAAACCGCGGATTGGGGTATCACGGTGAGGTCCGTGGAAACGCGAGACGTCGCAATCCCCGTCGCGCTGCAGGATTCGATGTCGCGGCAGGCACAAGCCGAACGCGAGAAGCAGGCGCGTGTGATACTCGGTTCCGCGGAGGCAGAAGTGGCGGCGAAATTCGTCGAGGCATCGAAAGTCTATGAGAATCATCCGTCCGCACTTCAATTGCGAGCGATGAACATCATCTATGAAACGACGAAGGAGCGCGGTGCCACGATTCTGATTCCGAGTTCGATGGTGGACAGCCTGAACCCCGTTCTGGCATTGGCAATTGCCGGGCACGGCGTGACCGATTCGGCTTCGGTGCCGACGCTCAAGACAGCGGCATAGAGGTGCGACAGCATGTCGATGACGGCAGTAATTGCAGACCGCAGTTCCTCGAACGAGTCGATGCATTCGGCGGTCTGCTTTCGGATAAACGTCTAATCAGGATCTGTGCGGATTCTGGAGTGACAGAATTATTTCGCTTTACGGGAAATCCATTCGTGGAACTCGGTCGGATGGCGACGCAATGCTGCCACTCAATGCATCGCCTGAACGTCAGTGCGCGAAATAATGCATGCCCCCATCCACCGGAATGACTGCCCCCGTGATATATCGCGCAAGCGGTGGAGCAGGAGTGCGACCAGATGCCCGATATCCTGGGGCTCACCGAAATAGCCCGCGGGAATGTTGTTCGCGACGAACGCCTGGCGTGCGTCCTCGCTCGGATGCAGTTTCGTCAGCGTCTGCTCGCTGTTGATGCGGCCCGGCGGAATCGTGTTGACGGTCACGCCGTCGGCGGCGACGTCGCAGGAGAGCCCTCTCGTCCACAGATGAAGGGCGGCCTTCGCCGCACTGGCCGCGTTGAGCGTGCGCGGCTCCATCAACCCGCTGATGTTGATGACGCGGCCCCAGCAGCGCGCGCGCATTCTCGGGAGTACTGCTTCGGCGAGCCGGCGCGCAACAGAGAAATTCAGCGCGAATGCCTCTTCCCATGTCGTTTCCGGCGCGATCACCGGCACCTGCCGCGAGCCGCCGGCATTGCTGACGAGGATGTCAATGCTTGGAGTGTCGAACGCGAATGCCATCGTTTCGCAAAATCGGGGGCGGGGACAGATTTTGAATTCGGGCAGCCCGTTTAGCATCACGATTCGTCGATGTCCAAGGTTCAATAGAAGCGAAGCCGACTTGAAGAAGACGGCTTCGTTGTCGATATCGACGAATGCATAGTCCTCACACGTGTGCGTGCGACCGTGAACAACGAAAGGGATGCCCAGCGATTTGAGTAGCGGAACCCGCGGGACATCAACCCGCGCGCGGGTGATGATGATCCCGTCAATTGAACGCGCTGCGGCAAGACGGCGAATGACTGCCTCCTCGCCTTCTTCGTCAAATGGAGCAAACACCAAAGCCAACGCCGCTACCCATACTTCGCGCGGAAATTGTGTGGGACGCGAGGGGAAGCCGCACGCATGCCGTTACCCACAAATCGCGTTGAAATCAGCGACCTGCGACGCGTTCACAGAAGCCGCCGGAATGTCCGGGAACCCTTGACTGGCGGAAGGCAGCCGACTCCACCAACCGCTCGCATAGGTCCGCCAGGTAAGACTCTCTCAGTCACGGATGGCTTCCTACCCACGATCCTACCCATAAATGCTCCATCGGCAATCAAATACCGACCTGTTGATTTCCACCGAGTCTTAACCCACCGATTTCATCTAAATCTGACCCACCCCGAGACAGCGTAGTACATCTATTCCGGTGTGGATAACTCTTCGTTACCCGCTGGTTTTGCCGCTCTTTTTCTTGTTGTCTTTGCCTTGGCAGAACTGGTCCTGAAGCGCCACGATTCATTGCCCGTTTCGACGATGTGGCAGTGATGGGTGACGCGGTCCAGCAGCGCTGTCGTCATCTTTGCATCCCCGAACACGCTCGCCCACTCGCCGAAGCTGAGATTGGTCGTGATCGCGACGCTCGTGTGCTCGTATAGCTTTGAGAGCAGATGGAACAGTAATGCACCGCCGGTCTGGCTGAACGGCAGATAGCCCAGTTCGTCGAGGATCACCAGATCGACGTACATCAGCTTGTGGGCAATCTGGCCTTGTTTGCCGATGGACTTCTCCTGCTCCAGGGCGTTGGTCAGCTCGACGGTCGAGAAGTAGCGCACACGCTTGCCGTGGCGCTGTACGGCTTCGATTCCGATCGCTGAGGCGAGGTGCGTCTTGCCAGTGCCCGGACCACCGATGAACACGACGTTGTGCGCGCTTGCGAGGAACGACAGCTCGCTCAGTTCGCGCACCAGCGCTTCGTCGACGTGTGCCTGCGCGAAGTCGAAGCCCTTCAGGTCGCGGTGTGCCGGGAAGCGCGCAGCGGTCATTTGATAGGCGATCGAGCGCACCTGCCGTTCGGCGGTTTCAGCCATCAGCAGCTGCTTCATGAAGCGCTCCGGCTCGAAGTCAGTGTGACGCGACTGCGCGAGCAGCTCCGGCCACGTGCTCGCCATGCCGTGCAGTTTAAGACCCTTGAACTGGGCCGCGATATCGTTAGACATGACGATCCTCCGGTGGGTTGGCGCGCAGCGTCTCGTAACGGCTCACGTCGGCCGCGGGCTCTTCCTTGAGCTGGAGTTTCGTCGTGGCGAGGCTGCCATTCGTGACGGGCGCCTTCAGCCGGCTCAGCACGTTCAGGACGTGCTCTGCGCTGGGGCGTCCTGAATCCAGCGCAGCCTGTACGGCGAGCAGCACCGCATCGAGCCCGTGTTCGCGCACCGCAGCGAGCACCTGCGTCATGACGCGATCGCCGCCCGGGTGTTTCAGCAGATGCCGCTGCAGCAGTTGCAGCGGCTGCGGCATCGTGATGAACGGTGCGCCGTTGCGCAGTGCGCCGGGTTTGCGCTCGACCAGCGTGACGTAGTGGCGCCAATCGTAGAAGGTCATGTGCCGCTCGAAGCTGCGTTCGTGGCGTGCGATCTCCTGGGCGTTGGCGACGACGCTGAGATATGCCGGATAGCAGCGCACGCTCACCAACTGGTTCGTGTACTCGGTGGGCACGCTGTAGCGGTTGCGTTGGAAGTGAATCAGGCTGGTCGACGAGACTCGCAGGGTCTGCTCGATGTAGCCGTCGAACGGCCGTGGATTGGGCATCAGCCGGGTACGCTCGTCCTGCAGCACATCCTCGACTGTCAGCTCAGGCCACTGCGGGTGCCGCATGTGCCACGCCTCACGACACTGACCAGCGACCCATTCGTTTAGGATCTCCAGCGTTTCCCAGCGCCGTAGCGCTGCTTCGTGCCAGATCTGACGTCGCCGGTCCTGAACGTTCTTCTCGACGATGCCTTTCTCCCAACCTGCCGCCCGATTGCAGAACTCTGGCTCGAACAGGTAGTGACTGCACATTGCTTCGAAGCGCGCGTTGACCGCACGCTCCTTGCCGCGGCCAACCTTGTCCACAGCGGTCTTCATGTTGTCGTAGATGCCGCGCCGGGGCACGCCGCCGAACGCGGCGAATGCGCGGGCGTGTGCGTCGAACAGCATCTCGTGACTCTGGGTGGGATAGGCGACGAGCCAGAACGCGCGGCTAGAGTTAAGTTTGACGTGGGCGAACCTCCAGGCGTCGCCGTAGCCCGCCAACAAACGCGTATTCGCAGCTCCAGTCAAACTGGAAGGCTTCGCCGGGTTCGAAGGCGAGCGGCACGAAGGCCTTCCTGCGAGGCGCCTCAGCCTGCTCCTCGTGCCAACGCCTCACGAACGCGCTCACGCGGCCGTAGCTGCCGGCGTAACCCTCGGCGCGGATCGCCTCGAACATGAACCGGGCGGTGCGCCGGTCACGCTTCGGGCGATGACTGTCGGCACGCAGCCAACCTGTCAGCTGTGCGGCCCAGTCGTCGATGACGCTCGGGCTGACGCGCTTCGGATACTTCGGCTCGACGGCATCAGTCTGCCGCAGCCAGCGGCGCACCGTGTTTCGGGACAGGCCCGTACGCCGCGCAATCTCGCGCAGCGGGACCTTCTCGCGGAAATACATCCGCCTGATCTTGGCCAATATGCCCACCGTGATCACCTTTGTATCCCCTGCTCAAAGATTGAGCAGGGCATTCAATCACGTGGGTCAAAATTCGATGAAAATTTGCAGCTCTAGTGGGTCAGTTCTGTGCGGACATCAACAGCCGAAGCCGCAATCGCCGCGCGCACCGATAATTTGTTTGCTTATCCGCCCGACGCACCACAGGTACACATTCGGCTGAGTTCGATCCATGCTGTGAAGGGCGAGACGCACACGGCGACGCTCGTCCTCGACAGTTTCTACCACGCGCATCATCTAAGCGAACTCAAGCCATGGTTGCTAGGCACGAAGTCGGGCGGCTTTTCGACAAATGCCAGGGGCCGGCAGGTCCCTGAAGGCACGCGAATGCTTGGGCGGCTCAGGCTCCATTACGTCGCCATGACTCGCCCGACCCATCTGCTGTGCTTGGCGATGCGGAAGGATGCGTTTGGGCATGGGGAACTCGACATGCTGATGGGTCGGGGTTGGACTGTCATTGATTGCTGCGCAGATGCGCAGGTACAAGCCTAGCGAAACGCACCCGAAATGGTGCGCTGAACCATACTTTTCCCCGATGCTGCATACTTTGATGTCTCTGAAACCCCGCTTCCTAGTTGCTGCAGACTTTGTTGTGCGCCGATAGCAGGAGGGGGTTTGCCGACCGGCTGATGAAAACGTTTATGCGCATAAACTTAAATTTCTTATATTTCTAATAGGCGCAACACAACGCGACGGCCGGCGTTGACGGCATTTTTACGTGGCCGCCCGATTTCTTTAGATCGAGCGATCCGGCGGCGCGCTACGCTGGAAACATCTCGACTTCGGAGCATCGTCCATGCTCAAGCTGCTGGTTCCTGTCGGTCATTCGCCCCGTTCGCTGCAGGCGGTCCGCCATGCGACCTTCCTGTATCACGAACGCTGCGCATCGGAGATCGTGCTGATCAACGTACAGCCGCCGCTCGAAGCGACGCGGCTCGAGGCGTTTCACCCGCTGTCGCGGCTGCGCTCGATCGAGGACAAGTTCGCGTGCGAGGATCTGGCGATGGCCGAGCGGGTGCTGCGGGAAGCCGGAGTCCGGTACAGCGTCGTGAAGAAGGTCGGGCCGGTGGCCGACACGATCGCGGCCGTCGCGGCCGAGATGGGCTGCGACGAAATCGTCGTCGTCGCGCCGCGGCTCGATCCGGTTCATACGATGCTGTCGATGTTCCGCCGCAGCGTGATGAGCCGGCTCGTGCGGATTTCGAATGTGCCGGTGACGGCGGTGCGATAAGCGGCTGATCGCCGCCGCGTCGCCGTCGTGTTGGGCGGCACCGCGTCGTCGGGCTCGATGCGCGCACCGGCGGGACGAGGCCGCCATGGACCCGCTCAGGCGGGTCGTTTCATTCGCGTCGATTCAAGGACGCGCATAGCACGGCGCAAAAGCCGTCGTGCGCCATGTACCGATACTGCGACGCACACGCGTGCGTTGTCACGCAGCATCGACCGGCTTACTTGATCGCCTTGCGCCAGAACACGAGATAGGCCGCCGCGGAAGACGCGCCCAGCAGAATGACCCACAACGGCGCCATGCTGATCAGGACCGAAGAGACGTTAAGCATTTGGATTCCTCACTATTTCGATAGCGATGTTCAACACGTACCCGCTGCATTCGGAACCGCCGCGCCCATCGCTTTGCCGCGCATCGCGTTCCGCCAGAACATGCATTCATGCTATCGCTTCGCCCCATAGCCCGACCGTCTCGCCCTGCCCGCATCCTGACATTCGTCAAACTCGCATCGATTGCGTGCCGGTCCGGCCGCCGGCCGCCACTTTCCCCGCCACGATGGGCAAAAAGGGACGTCATTACGTCGGCCGACGGGCGTTTCAGCAGACGATTACCCGGGGAAGCCCCAATGCTTCGCACCACGTGTCCGCGTTACGCTTCAGCGACGAGGAGACGAATCATGAGACGAGTGGTACACATCGCTTTTTTCGCGCTGCTGGCCTACCTGATCGGCGATCGGGCGCTGCTGCATGCGCAAGGCCGCGACGCCAGTCCGACCGCGTGCTCGCAAGGCGCCGAGCAGGTGAAATACGACGCACTCAGCCGCGGCTTCGGCAACGCGGCAGCCAGCAGCCAGAGCGAGGCATTCATGTCCGGTTGCCTCGTGAGCGGACGTGGCAATCAGGATGCCGCGATGGCCGCGCGTTGAGGTCGAACGGGCGCCGCCGTGTCGGCTGCGCCCGTGTCGCGCCGCGGGGCCCAGAGCGGTCGCGCCCGGCGCTTTCCGTCCTTTGTGCTCCGCGTGACCGGCCCTGACCTGCCGGTAGCCGCCAACACGCCGTCAATGCAGCGCTCGACGAATCGATGAGCGGCCTGCGCGCCACTTCAAGCAAGTCCATCCTTTAGCGGCCGGGGCAAAATCGCCGGGCAACCCCGTCGATGTCCCGATTCGGACGCGCCCGGTCACGCGCGCGCCGTCCACCCAACTTCCCCTATCCCCGCTTCCCGCGCGCCGCCCGTAGCGGCTTTCTGCTGCGCTGGGCTGCGCGACCGAAAACCCATTCCGCCCGGGCACGCCGATTGCGACTTCCCTGTCCTTCATCACGGGCCGCCGCCAACATGAACGACCAAGAGTCCATCGATTCCGCACAACAACCTCGCCCTCGCGCGACCACGTGGCTCCGCCGCCTCGGGCCCGGGCTCGTCACCGGCGCCGCCGACGACGATCCTTCCGGCATCGGTACCTATTCGCAAGCGGGTGCGCAGTTCGGCTTCGAACTGCTGTGGTCGCTGCTGCTGACCTATCCGCTGATGACGGCCATCCAGCTGATCAGTGCGCGCATCGGCCGCGTGACCGGCAAGGGCCTCGCGTCGAACATGCGCACGCACTATCCGCCGTGGCTGCTCTATTCGACCGTCGCGCTGCTGACCATTGCGAACGTGATCAACATCGCGGCCGACCTGTCCGCGATGGGCGCGGCGGTCAAGCTGCTGCTGCACGGCCCGCAAGAGCTCTATGTCGTCTGCCTGGGCGGCGTGTCGGTCGTGCTGCAGATCTTCGTGCCGTACGACCGCTACGCCCGCCTGCTCAAATGGACCGCGCTGACCCTGCTCGCCTATGTCGCGGTCGCGCTGATCGTGCCCGTCCCGTGGCACGAGGTCGGCCGTGCGATCGTGCTGCCGCAGATCCAGTTGAACGCCGCGTACCTGACGACGGTCATCGCCGTGCTCGGCACCACGATCAGCCCTTATCTGTTTTTCTGGCAGGCGTCGCAGGAAGTCGAGGAATTGCGCGCGGCGCCGAACCAGCGACCGCTGCGAATCATGCCTCACCAGGCGCCCGCGCAGTTGCGCCGGATCAGCGTCGATACCTGGGTCGGCATGGGCGTGTCGAACATCATCGCGTTCTTCATCACGCTGACGGCCGCGGCGACGCTCCACATGCATCACATCGACGTGAAGACGTCGGCCGATGCCGCACGGGCACTCGAGCCCGTCGCCGGGCACTTCGCATACGTGCTGTTCGCGCTCGGGATCATCGGCACCGGCCTGCTGGCGCTGCCGGTTCTCGCGGGATCCGCCGCGTATGCGGCCGCGGGCACCTTCCGCTGGCGCAACAGCCTCGCGTTGCGACTGGGTGTCGCGCCCGAGTTCTATGGCGTGATCGCATTGGCGACCATCGGCGGCGTCGCGATCACGTTCATGCATTTCGACCCGATCCGGGCGCTTTACTGGAGTGCGGTCATCAACGGCGTGACGGCGGTGCCGATCATGTTCGTGATGATGCTGATGGCCGGCAGCAGACGCATCATGGGCGAATTCGCCGTCAGGGGCGTGCTGGCATGGGGCGGCTGGCTCGCGACGTCCGCGATGGTGATCGCGGCGATGGGCGTGCTCGTGCCGGACTGAGCGGCCCCGCCGCGCCGCCGTGTCGGCGCTTCGCCTCGCCGGAATAAACCGGCATCGCGCGGTGCTCACGCACCGGGAACGCATGCCGCGGATGGAAGGAGGACGCATCGTGGCCAAGAAAACCGCCGGGTCGGCCAAGCTGCCGGCCTGCGACCAGCGCGCGCCCATTCTCGCCAACCTGCGCAGCCGCAAGATGGCGCGCTCGATCCACACCTATACGCGCGGCAGCGCCGAGCGCTTTTACGCATGGCTGGCGGACCATCGATCCGGCACCGTGCCCGACGGACCCGCGATATGGATCGGCGGCGATTGTCATCTCGGCAATCTGGGGCCCGTCGCGTCGAAGACGGGTGAAGTCGCCGTGCAGATTCGCGATCTCGACCAGAGCGTGATCGGCAATCCGGTCCACGATGTGCTGCGTCTGGGGTTCTCGCTCGCCACCGCGGCGCGCAGCTCCGATCTGCCCGGCATCATCACGTGGCGGATGATCGAGGCGCTCGCCGACGGATACGAGCAGGCGTTCGACAGCCGGCGCCGCGACGAACTCAGCCACATGCAACGCCCTCACGAAGTGCAGATCGCGATGAAGGCGGCGCTGCATCGCTCGTGGCGCAAACTCGACCGGCAGACGATCATGAACACCGCGCCGCACATCCCGTTGGGCAAACGCTTCTGGCCGCTGTCGGAACGGGAGCGCAGCGCCATCCTCACGCTGTTCGAAACCGCGCCGGTTTCGACGATCGGCGCGGCGCTCAGCCGCACGGCACATTGCGACGCCGGCATGAAGGTGCTCGACGCCGCGTTCTGGGTGAAGGGCTGCAGCTCGCTGGGCCGACGGCGCTACGCGGTGATGCTCGATATCGACGACGCATGTTCCGACGGACATCCGCCCTACCTGATCGACATCAAGGAAGCCAGGGCCGCCAAGGCGCCGAAATACCCCGGGGTACGCATGCCGGGCGATGCCGCACAACGCGTGCTCGAAGGCGCGCGGCACGTGTCGCCGATGCTGGGCAGCCGGATGTGCGCGGCACGCCTCGACGGGCGCGCCGTCGTCATGCGCGAATTGATGCCGCAGGATCTGAAACTGGAAGCAGAACGGCTGTCGGAGGCCGACGCGGTGAAAGTCGCCCGCTACCTTGCGCTGGTGATCGGCCGCGCGCATGCCGCGCAGATGGACGACGCGACGCAGCGCGCGTGGCGCGCCGAGTTGCGTCGCCAGCGGCCGAAGACCCTCGACGCGCCTTCATGGCTGTGGAAAAGCATCATCGAACTGATGGCCGCGCATGAGCAAGCGTATCTCGAGCATTGCCGGCGCCATGTGCTCGGCAAGGCGGTCCGCTGAATCGACGCACCGGTCATGCGCCGCGAAGGATCCGCGCGATCAGCGTGTGTCCGGGCGAATCACCAGCTCGTTGAATCCGGTGCCCGCGTCGGGTTCACGCGAGAAACGATGCGCGGGCAACAGTACGAGCAGTATCTCGGCGGTCGTGCGTACCACGCAGCCGCTCGCGACGTGCCCGCCCGATACGCGGCCTTGCGCGTCGGAAACCGACATGTGCAGGTGCGCGCCGTCCGGCGAGACCGAACCGGCCAGCGTCAGGATTTCGAGGTCGCCGCGCAGTTCGGTCGGCGAGTCGACGCCGGCATAGCGCAACTGCGCGACGTTCAGGCTGCCGATGCCCTGGATCACGAATGCGGCGTGTGCGCGAAGCCCGCGCAACGCGTGTTCGATGGCAGCGCGCAGATCGTCGCCGGGGGAAAGACGCAGAGGATGGGCTTGCATGTTCGATCACCTGCTGGTGGGCCTGGGTGTCGACAAAGCGTACGTTCGACCAGGCAATCCGGCAAGCCTGCGCCTGCCGGATGGAACCTCGTCGCAGCAACATCCGGCGCTCACGTTACACGGTGAACCGCTCGCTCGCGAACTGCGCGTCCGGCACGCCGGCGGCGATCGCGACTTCCCGCGCACCTTCGACGAGCGGCGGCGGCCCGCAAACGTAGACCTCCGGCAGCACCGGCGCGTGCGCCAGCGCCGCGCGCAACGCGTCGACCGGCGTGCCGCGCAGCCCGGTCCATTCCACGCCGGGCCGCCATACGCACACATCGACCCGCAACTGCGGCAACTCGGCCCGCAAGCGTTCCAGTTCGTCGAGCATGAACAGTTCGCTTTCCTCATTGACGCCGAAGAACAGCCGCGCGTCGCCCATCTCCTGATACTCGGCCATGCGCCGCAGCATCGACAGGATCGGCGCGAGGCCCGTGCCGCCCGCGACGAACCAGCGCGGCCGCAGGCTGTCGGCGAAGAGGCCGAACCCACCCATCGGCACACGCACGGTCAGCCGATCGCCGGGCCGCGCGCGTTCGCGCAGATAGGTCGAGAACCAGCCGCCCGCCCGCAGCCGGATCAGGAACTCCAGCCGGCCATCCCAGTTGCTCGTGTTCGCGAGCGAATAGGGCCGGCGCAGGCCGCTGCCCGGCACTTCCAGCTCCGCGAACTGGCCGGCTTCGAACTCCGCCGCCACGCCGAACGCATCGTCGGGCTCGATCTGCAGCTCGACGCGCATCGTGTCGCGCGCGATCGCGTCGAGCTCGGCGATCCGCGCCGTGCGCACGGGCACCGGCTGCAGCAGCACCTTGGCGCGGTCGTACGGCGCCGCAACCCGCAGGTCGCCGAGCGGCGTCGTCCGGCACAGCAATACCGCGCCGCGCTGGCCGGCCGGCAACGCGTCGGCGCTGTGCGCCTGCATCTCGTACGGGCCGTCGACGACGGTCGCCTGGCATGCGCCGCAGCTCCCGCGCCGGCATTGCGACGGCAGCGTGATGTCGGCTTGCGCCGCCGCCGCGAGCAGATCCTGGCCGGGCTCGCAGTCGAAGCCGAACGGCGCGCCGTCACGCGTCGTGATCTCGATCCGGTAGCTCATCGAACGATCCTGCTCACGCCGCCCGGCGCGCGAGCGCCGCGGCGAGGTCCGCGCCGGCGTCGCCGATCGGCTGGATTCCGAACTGATCGACCAGCACCGCGAGCACGCCCGGCGTGACGAACGCGGGCAGCGTCGGCCCGAGCCGGATGTTGCGGATGCCGAGCGCGAGCAGCGTCAGCAGCACGGCCGCTGCCTTCTGTTCGAACCACGAGATGACGAGCGACAGCGGCAGGTCGTTCACGCCGCATTCGAACGCATCGGCGAGCGCGGTCGCGATCCGGATCGCCGAATAGCTGTCGTTGCACTGCCCGATGTCGAGCAGGCGCGGGATGCCGCCGATATCGCCGAACGCGTGCCGGTTGAACCGGTACTTGTTGCAACCAAGCGTCATCACCACCGTATCGTCGGGCGCCTGCTCCGCGAACTCGGTGTAGTAATTGCGCCCCGGCGCCGCGCCGTCGCAGCCGCCGATCAGGAAGAAGTGGCGGATCTGCCCGGCCTTCACCGCGTCGATCACCTTGTCCGCGACGCCCAGCACCGCATGCCGGCCGAACCCGACGGTGATGGTCTCCTCCGGCGCCGTGGCCTGAAAGCCCGGCAGCGCCTGGGCGGCACGGATCAGCGTCGGGAAATCGTGATGTTCGAGATGGCGCACGCCCCGCCAGCCGACCGGCCCCGTCGTGAAGATGCGCTGCCGGTATTGCGGCAGCGGCTCGATGATGCAGTTGGACGTCATCAGGATCGGCCCGGGGAAACGCGCGAAGTCGCTCTGCTGGTCCTGCCATGCGCCGCCGTAGTTGCCGGCCAGATGCGGGAAAGCCTTGAGCGACGGATACGCGTGAGCCGGCAGCATTTCACCGTGCGTGTAGACCTGGATGCCGGTGCCCGCCGTCTGTTCGAGCAGCGCGTGCAGATCGCCGAGATCGTGGCCCGACACGAGGATCGCCTTGCCCGCCACCGGCGACACGCGCACGGCGCTCGGCTGTTGCGCGCCGAAGCGGCCGGTGTTCGCGTTGTCGAGCAGTTCCATCACCGTCAGGTTCAGTCGGCCGAGATCGAGCGCGTGCGCGAGCAGTGCGTCGACGTCGGCGGGATTGCCCGCGAGGAACGCGAGCGCCGCGTCGACGCCTTCGTAGATGTCGTCGCGCTCGTAGCCGAGCACCTGCGCATGATGCGCATACGCGCACACGCCCTTCAGGCCGTACAGCACCAGCGCGCGCAGCCCGACGATATCCGCGCCCACCGTGTCGAGGCCCGCGTCGATGCCGACGCTCGCCGCCTGCTTCAGCAAGCCCGCCAGATCGTCCGCCGGCTGCCACTCGGCCGGCCCGTGCAGCACCGGCGGCGCCGTGCCCGCGGCGCGTGCGTGCGCTTCGCAGGCGGCCTTCACGCGATCGCGCGTCTGCGCGGCTTCACGCAGCAGCGCGACGAAGCGCGCCGCATGGAAGTTCACGTTGGTCAGCGTGGTGAACATCGCGTACAGCACGAAGCGCTCGGCTTCGCGGTCGGGCACGCCCATCGTGCGCGCGATCGCGCCGTACTGCGCAATGCCCTTCACCGCATGAACCAGCAGGTCCTGCAGGTCGGCCGTCGTCGAATCCTTGCCGCAATTGCCTTTCGCCGATGCACAGCCGGGCCGCGCGCCGGTCCGGTCGGTCTGTTCGCATTGATAGCAAAACACGGTGTTCTCCTTTGTCGATCATGGGGGCGCGGGTCGGTGCGAACGGCGCCCGGACGCGTGTTCCGGGCCGCCGGGCTGCTCGCCCGCTTCAAGATGCTTCTCTGATGCATCTTTTTCATGATGTTTCGGCACGCGCTTCGCGACCGTGATGCAGATCAACAAACGGGATGCCGGCCGGTGAGGCAACTTGTCGCTAGGATTGCCCGCCGACTTCAGGCGACGGTGCGGACGGTGCGCTTGCGTCGTCGGCATCCGCGCCCGCGATGCCCCAGTCGCCGTATCGATACCAGTCGTCGCCGAGCAGCTCGCTCGGGTGCTGGGTCCGGCTGGAGCCGTTGCCGCAACGCATCGACTGCGTCGGGCAATAGTTGTCGCATCCCCAGCAGATCCGCTCCGGATGCACGGGATGCAGCGGAAATTTCTTGGCCATGATGCGTGGTCGTCCCGGTGTCGGTTCATTCGCTACCGTTCGACTCTAGTGCACGGGAAAGCGCCGCCGATGCGGCATTCGTTCGCACCGTCGCCGGTGTCGCCCGAAAACGAAAAAACCCGGACATCGTCCGGGCCTTCCGTATCAGCGGTTGCCGCCGTTGCAGCCGGCCGCGCTTATGCCTCCAGCGCCTCCAGCACCTTGCCCTTCGTCTCGATCCCGACGAAGTGGACGGTCAGCGCCGCGATCAGCGGCACGATACCGATCAGGTAGAACGCCGGCGCGAGGTTGCCGCCGATGATCGCGTGCGGCACGATCATCGGCGCGGCGAACGATGCGATCTTCAGCCATGCGCTGCCGAGCCCGCAGCCGGACGCGCGGATGCTCGTCGGATACTGCTCCGGCGTATAGACGTACGCGGTGATGAAGCCCGATGCCATCAGCCCCAGCGACAGCGAGCAGAAGAACGCGACGACATACACCGACGACGCGTGATAGACGCCTGCAAGCGCCAGCGACAGCGCGCACAGCACGAACGACCAGACGATCACCGGCTTGCGGCCGAGCTTGTCGACGAGCAGCGCCGACGCGAGCGAACCGAGCACGCCCATCACCGAGCCGATCACCGCGAGATTCAGCGCGAGCTGCAGCGGCGCATGATAGAAGTTCTTGTAGATCGTCGGCAGCCACGTCGACAACCCGTACTGGATGAACCCGCAGGTCGCCCACAGCGTCGCCACCGCGAGCGTGCGCTTGCGATACGCGGCGCTGAACAGGTCGCTCATCCGGCGCTTCGGGTGCTGGCGCACCATCTCGTCGAACGCAGCCGCTTGCGTGGCCGGCGGCAGCTCGCCGCGCACCGACGCTTCGAACACGCCCACCGCCTGCCCCGCTTCCGCGAGCCGCCCGCGCGACGCGAGCCAGCGCGGCGATTCCGGCACGAGGCGCGTGAGCACCAGCGCGAGGATCAGCGGCAGCCCGCCGACGAAGTACATGATTTCCCAGCCGAACCGCGGCACGAGCCACGCACCGAGCGCCATCGACACCAGCAGGCCGATCGGGAACACGATCTCGTACAGCAGCACGAAGCGGCCGCGGCCGTGCGCACGCGTGATCTCGTTGATGTAGGTCGCGGCGACCGGCAGCTCGCCGCCCAGCCCGAGCCCCTGCAGAATCCGCAGCAGCACGAAGATCTCGAACGTCGGCGCGAAGCCGCACGCGATGCTGGTGATGCCGATCACGGCGGAACTCCACGCGATCGCCTTCACGCGGCCATGCTTCTCCGCGAGCGCGGGAAACAGGAAAGCGCCGATCAGCTGGCCGATCGCGCCGGACGCGATCAGCATGCCGATCTGCGTCGGCGACAGCCCCCACTTGTGAATCAGCAGCGGCAGCGTCGCCGCGATCGTGATCACGTCGAAGCCGTCGAAGAACGTCGCGGTGCCGATCAGCACGCGCGCGCGGATCTGCATCCCGTTGGCCGGAAGCCGCTCGAGCCGCGCGATGATCGCGCCGGGCGTGGAGGCGGCAGCTTCCATCGTGGCCCTGCCGGCCACGACGTTGTCGAAAGTGCTCATGCGGGGAGTCTCCTGGATCGTGTCGCCGGTCAGGCAAGCGCTTTGGTCGTGTCCGCCAGGGCTTCCGTATCCACTGCCCGGCCCTGGTTCATCCACTTGCGTGCGAGCTTCAGCTCGCGTGCGTTGTTGATGGCGATGACACCTCTCACATGCCCATCGCCCAAGAAAAACAGCGTCGCGCGGCGCGCGGCGAGATCGCCGCGCACGACGAGCTGCGCATCGGCCGGCAGATCACCGAGAATCTGCAGGTTCACGTCGTACTGATCGGACCAGAACCACGGAATTTCCGCGTACGGCGCACGCACGCCGAGCACGGCCTTCGCGGCCGCGATCGCCTGGTTCTGCGCGTTCGCCCACGATTCGAGCCGCACGCGCCGCTTCAGCCAGCCGTTGTGATGATTCGCGACGTCGCCGCACGCGAAGATCGCCGGGTCGCTGGTCGCGCCGAATTCGTCGACGACGATGCCGTCGTCGAGCGCCAGCCCCGCGTCGCTCGCGAGCGACGCATTCAGCGCGAGGCCGATGCCGGCCACCGCGAAATCGGCGTCGATCGTCGTGCCGTCGGCAAGCGTCGCGCGCACCTTCGATGCGTCGTCCGGCTGCGCGTCGAGCGACGCGAGCGCCGCGCCGAGGCGCACGTCGACGCCGTTCGAACGATGCAGATCGAGCAGGAAGTCCGACACGATCTGCGGCACCGAGCGCCCGCACAGACGCGGCGCGCCTTCGACGACGACGGCCTCGACACCGAGCTTGCGCGCGGTCGCCGCGACCTCGAGGCCGATCCAGCCGCCGCCGATCACGAGCACGCGCCGACTCGCACGCAGCTTCTCGCCGAGCGCGGCCGCTTCGTCGAGCGTGCGCAGGTAGTGCAGGTTCGACGTGTTGACGATCGCTTCGGGCAAGCGGCGCGACGTGCCGCCGGTCGCGATCACGAGACGGTCGTATTCGATCTCGCGGCCGCTTTCGGTTTTCACCACGCGGCGCGCACGATCGATCGACGCCGCACGCTCCGGCTGCCAAGCCTCGACGTTCAGCGTGTCGAATTCGTCCGGGCGCACGACGCGCACGGTCTCGATGTCGGCGTCGCCGGCCAGCACGGCCTTCGACAGCGGCGGGCGCTCGTACGGCAGGTGCGGCTCGTCGGCGATCATGACGAGGCGGCCCGCGAACCCTTCCGCGCGCAGCGTCTTGAGCACCCAGCCGGCGGCCTGGCCGCCGCCGATCACGACGACCGTGCCGGGCGCGGGCTGCTCCTGTGTGTTCGCTTCGGTCATGGTTTGCGCTCCGTCATGAACTTGCCTTCCGGCGCCTTCGCGTTCTTCTGCCGGCGCGTGTTGCCGTCGAGGCCGCCGTCGACGGCCCATTCGGCGAACACGGTCGGGCCCGGTTCGAATTCGCGCGGCTGCCATTGCGGTGTCAGCACGTCTTCATCCGCGTAGTACTCGATCAGCGCGCCGGCCGGATTCTGGAAGTACCAGAAGTACGCGGACGACACCGGGTGACGCCCCGGGCCGAGCTGCGTTTCCCAGCCGCAACGGTCGATGTGCATGCCGCCGCCGAACACTTCGTGGATGTCACGCACGGTGAACGCGACGTGGTTCAGGCCGCGCTTGCCATTCGGCAGCGCGAGCAGGAACAGGTCGTGGTGGCCGCCGTGCGGTGCGCAGCGCATGAACGCGCCGCGGCCCGGATAGCGGTCCGACGTCTCGAAGCCGAGCAGCTCGTGATAGAACGTTTCCTGCGCGTCGAGGCAGTTCGTGAAGAACACGACGTGCCCGACCTCCACCGGCTCCGCGCGCGCATAGATCGGGCTTGGCTGATCGATGCGCGCCGTCCGGCCCCACACGTTCGACGGCGAGCCGGTGATGTCGAGCACGCGCTTGCGCGTCACCTCGATGCGGATCGCCATCCCGTTCGGATCGATGCAGCCCACCGCATCGTCCTGTGCGTAATAGCCGGGCTGGCCGGCCAGCGTCGTGCGCAGCGCGTCGAGTTCCTGCCGCGTCGCGACGCCCCACGTGACTTCACGCAGCGTCGGCCCCGCTTCGAACGCGGGCGGCAGCGACGGATCGTCGGCCTTCACGACCAGCACGGTGCAGCCGTTCATCGTCTCGAAACGTCCGCGCGTGTCGTCGTGCGCGACTTCCTTCAGCCCCCAGTCGGCGAAAAAGCGCCGGCACGTCGCGAGGTCGTCGACACCATACGTGATCTGCTCGATACCCAAGATGCTCATTGCGTCATTCCCCTTCGCTCAGTTCGCCCACGGCAGCGGCGCGTCGTTCAAGCCCCAGTAGAGGCTCTTCTGCTGCATGTACTCGCGGATCCCGAGACGTCCCTTCTCGCGGCCCATCCCGCTCTCCTTCCATCCCGAGAACGGCGTGGAGATCGAGAACAGCTTGTACGTGTTGATCCAGACGGTGCCCGTCTCGAGCGCGCGCGCGAGGCGCCACGCGCGCTTGTAGTCGCGCGTCCAGATGCCGGCGGCGAGGCCGAACACGCTGTCGTTCGCCTGCGCGATCAGCGATGCTTCGTCGTCGAACGGCATCGCGACGAGCACCGGCCCGAAGATTTCTTCCTGGCAGATGCGTGCGCTGTTCGGCAAGCCTTCGAGAATGGTCGGCTGGTAGAAGAAGCCGTCCTCGCGCCCGTCGCCCGACGGCCGCTCGCCGCCGCACAGCAGGCGCCCGCCTTCCTCCAGCCCGAGCGCGACGTAGCGCTCCACCGATTCGCGATGCTTCGCGCTGATCAGCGGGCCCATCTGCGTGTCGGGCCGCGTCGGGTCGCCCACGCGCAGCTTGCGTGCGCCGGCCACCAGCCGCTGCATGAATTCGTCGTACACCGCGCGCTGCACGAACACCCGCGAACCCGCGATGCAAGCCTCGCCCGACGAGCTGAAGATGCCGTACAGCACGCCGTTGACCGCGTGATCGAGATCCGCGTCGTCGCATACGATCGTCGGCGACTTGCCGCCGAGTTCCAGCGACACGGGCATCAGCTTTTCCGCCGCGATGCGCGCGATGCCGCGGCCCACTTCGGTGCCGCCGGTAAACGACACCTTCTTCACGAGCGGATGACGAACCAGCACGTCGCCGATCACCGAGCCCTTGCCCGGCAGCACGCTCAGCACGCCCTTCGGCACGCCGGCTTCCTCGCAGATGCGGGCCAGCGCGAGCGACACGAGCGGCGTCACCTCGGCCGGCTTGAGCACCACCGCGTTGCCGCCGGCGAGCGCCGGGGCCAGCTTCTGCGCGTCGGACGCGATCGGCGAGTTCCACGGCGTGATCGCCGCGATCACGCCGATCGGCTCGTGCACGCTCATCGTCAGGTAGTCGCCGCGTGACGGCGTCAGTTCCTCGTCGAGCGTCTCGAGGCATGCCGCGAAATAGCGGAACGTGTTGGCCGCGCTCGCGACGAGCACGCGCGTCTCGCCGATCGGCTTGCCGTTGTCGCGGCGCTGCAGGTTCGCGAGCGCCTCGTGACGCTGCATGATCAGCTCGGCAATCCGGTACAGCACCAGCGCGCGTTGATGCGGCTTGAGTCCGGCCCAGTCGGCGCGACGCCAGGCGGCGTCGGCGGCCACGACGGCGTCGGCCGCGTCGTCCGCGTTCGCCGTCGATACTTCCAGGTTCAGCGACTGGTCGGCCGGATAGATGCTCGTGTAAGGCGCGCCGCGGCCGCGCCGCCACTCGCCGCCGATCAGGATGTCGCCGTTGGGTACGAGGCTCGTATCGAATGGAGTCATGTCACAAGTCCCACAAATCTGTCTCTGCCAGCCGCCCGCGCCGTGGCGCAGGCGGCCGTTCTATGGCCCGAATGGCCCGAATGACCGGAATGGCCGCGTCGTCCGCTCAGATCACGCAGCGGGCCGCGCGGTTGCGCAGCGCGCGGATCGCGCAGTACGCGGTCAACGCGGACGTCTTCGGGTTGTCGGGCAACGGCTTGCCGCTCATTTCAAGCGACATCTCGCCGAATGCGCCGCGTGCGGTGATGCGGTGCACGTTGCGCGTGACGGCCGGGTCGGCGATCAGGCGCACGCGCGTCGCGTCGAGGCCGAGGCCGGCGAGCGCGACGGTCGCCGCGACGTTCGCGTTCTTCGGATACAGCCGCGCGGCGTCGCGTGCGGTGCCTTCGAAGATCACCTTCTCTTCGGTCATCGCACGCAGGTCGCACAGCTCCTCGGCGGGTGTGCCGAGCCAGCCGAGCGGCGGCTTGCGGCCGACGTACAGCACCTCGTCGAGGCCGCCCTGCTTCGCCGACGCCAGCGCATCGATCCCGCCGATCGCGCCGGACAGCAGCGTCAGCGTCGCGTCGCCTTCGTCGGCGGCCTGCGACAGCACGTCGAGCAGCGCGAGATCGGACAACGCGCCGATCGACGCGACCGCGCAGTCGGTGCCGGCCTTCAGCAGCGGCACGACGTGATCGACGAGCGCGCTGTGACCCGCGCATTCGAGCGCGAACTCGGGGCGGCGGGCCAGCGCGTCGACCGACGACACGACCTCCACCGCACCGCCGAGCTCACGCTGCACCGCGTCGCGCTGGTGCTCCGGCACGATCACGTGCGCGACGCGCAACGATGCATCGTGCTCGACCGCGTGATACACGGCCGCACCGATCGCGCCGAAGCCGATCATCGCGACGTCGACGGGCGCATGCCCGTGTGCGTGTCCGTTACGCATATTGCCGCTCCGACGGCTCTTCCTTCTTCACCGGCGGGCCCGCGAAGTTCGATGCGAACGCGCCGACCGACAGCATGTCGACCTCGACCATCACCGGGCCTTCCTTCGCGATCCCTTCGCGCACGATCGCTTCGGCCTGGTCGAGCGACGTGATCCGGTAGTGCGTGAGGCCGAAGCTCGCGCAGAACTGCGCGAAATCGGGCTGGTGCAGCTGCACGAAGCAGCGGCGGCCGCCGTACTGCGCATCCTGGATGTTGCGGATCACGCCGTAGCACTGGTCGTTCATCAGCACGATCATCACGTTCGCGTTTTCCTGCACGGCCGTCACGAGCTCGCCGACGTTGACCATCAGGCCGCCGTCGCCGACCAGGCAGACCGTCTTCGCGGCCGAGCCGGCCAGCGCCGCGCCGATGCCCATCTGGATGCCCTGGCCGATGCCGCCGCCGAGCGCATGCACGCCCGCGCGCGGCTCGAAGATCTTCAGCAGGCGGTTGCCCCACGTGCTGTTCGAGATCGTCACGTCGCGCACCCAGTTGTAGTCGCGGCCGACCGCCGCTTGCAGCGTATCGACGAGCTTCTTGTAGGGCCCAAGGCCTTCCGCCACGCTGGCGACGGCCTGCTCGCGCGCCGCAGCCAGATCGAGCGCGAACTGCGGATCGACGGACAGGCGACCCTCGAGGCGATCGGCCAGTTCGGCCAGCACGCGCTTCGAATCGCCGTGCACGAACAGCTCGTTGCGATAGCCGCGGTTGTCGGCGAGCGCATCGGCGTCGACGCGGAACAGCGGCTGCGGCAGCGCGAGCTTGTACTTCAGCGTCTCGTTGCCGCGCAAACGCGAGCCGACCACGACGAGTGCGTCGCAGGTCTTGTAGAACGCCTCGACGCACGCATGCACGTTGAACGCGCCGAGCGTCGCCGGGTGATCTTCCGGCAGCACGCCGCGGCCCTGCACGCTCGTCACGACGCCGAAGCCGAGCTTCACCAGGCGTTCGACTTCCGCCCGCGCATGGCGCGCACCGCCGCCCAGCCACAGCAGCGGACGGCGCTTGGCCGCCAGCGCGTCGGCGAGCTTCGCGACGCGTGCATCGTCGTGCTCGCGCACCGCGACGTGCGCCGGCGCGAGGTCTTCCGGCCATTCGATTTCGGCGGCCTGGATGTCGATCGGAATCTCGACCGACACGGGGCCCGTCGGCGCGGTCTGCGCGATACGCACCGCTTCGCGGATCGTCGGCAGCACGGTTTCGACGGTGCGTACGCGGAACGCGGCCTTCGAGATCGCGTCGAGCATCGTGAGCTGGTCCGGCGCTTCGTGGATGTAGGCCAGGTCCTGGTCGAGGTACGGCGTCTCGATCTGCCCCGTGATGTGCAGTAGCGCGGTGCCTGCCGTCAGCGCCTCGACCATCGCGCCGGCCGCGTTGCCCGCCGCCGTGCCGGTGCTCGTGAACGCGACGCCGAGGCCGCCCGACACGCGGGCCAGGCCGTCGGCCATGTTCACCGCGCCCGCTTCACCGCGCGCGCCGACATACCGGATGTTGCCGCGCGAGTTGATCGCGTCGAGGATCGGCATGTTGTGGATCGAGATGACACCGAATGCGGTTTTGACGTCGCACTGCTCGAGAAAGGCGGCAATCAGCTCGCCAACCGTGGTTTTTTTAGACATGGCGTGCAAAGCCTCCAGAAACGTCGATATGGCTGCCCGTCGTGTAGGACGACAGATGCGTTGCGAGATAAAAAAGTGCCCAGGCTGCCTCGTCGGGCTTGCCGAAGCGGTTCAGCGGAATGTTCTTCTTGCGGGCGAGCGCGCCCGTCCAGTCTTCCCAGCTTTCGCCGGCCTGCGCCTGCGTGTCGTAGCGGCGGCGCCACTGACCCGACTCGACGATGCCGATCAGGATCGAGTTCACGCGGATGCGCTGCGGCGCCAGTTCTGTCGCGAGCGACTTCACGAGGCTCAGCACGCCCGCACGCGCCGACGACGTCGCGACCATGTGCGGCTCCGGCTGCAGCGCGAGCAGCGAGTTCACGCAGGTGATCGTCGGCGCCTGCGCGTCGCGCAGCAGCGGCAAAAACGCGCGCGTCGGGCGGATGATGCTGAAGTACTTCAGTTCGAGCTCTTCGCGCCATGCGTCGTCGGTCGTGTCGGCGAAGGTCGACACGCGGCCCTGGCCCGCGTTGTTGACCAGCATGTCGGCGCGGCCGAAGCGCTCGGACACGGCCTGCGCGAACGCGGCCACGTCGGCTTCGTCGAGCACGTTGCAACGCACGGCGAGCAGCTGAGCGCCCGGGTATTTCTCGCCGAGCATCGCTTCGGCGCGCACGAGGCGTTCGCCGTCGCGGCCGCAAATCGCGACCGACGCGCCGGCCTGCAGGAACCGTTCGGCAGTCGCGAGGCCGATGCCGGACGAACCGCCCGTCACCACCGCCACCTGCCCGGTCAGATCGATCTGGATCATCGGAGTCCTAAAGCTTTGAGAAACGTGTGCTCGTCATCCGAGCGGTAATTGAGCCGCCGCGACAGTTCCGCCGCCGCGCGCTGCACCTTGTCGAACAGGCCGTCGGCGATCAGCGCCTCGTCGATCTCCGGCCGCGGCACCGTCACCGTGATGCACGCGACGATCTTCTGCGTGTCGTTGCGCACCGGCGCCGTGACCACCGAGATACCGCGCTCGAACGACGAATTGCTGATGCCGTAGCCGCGCAGCGCATCCTCGCGGATCACTTCGTACAGCGCGTCGACCGTTTCCGGCGTCGCGCTCGTCATCCGGCTCAGCGTGCCTTCCGGATACAGCGCACGCAGCTCCTTCAGCGACAGGTCGCCCATCAGCACGTGGCCGTGGGTCGTCGCATGCGCGGGCAGCCGCGTGCCGACGTTCACGCGAATCGCGCTGAACACCGGCGACTGGCACTGCGCCTTCGCGACGAACACCACGTCGCGGCCGTCGCGGATCACGATGTGCGTCGTGAAGCCGGTCGCGTCGCGCAGGCTCTCGATCACCGGCAGGCCGAGATCGGTCAATTCCAGCGAGCTCAGGTACTCGAAGCCGAGCCGCAGCACGGCGATACCCAGCTTGTAGTTGCGATCCTTGTCCGCACGCTCGAGAAAGCCGAGCGATTCGAGCGTCTGCAGCAGACGGAACACCGTCGTGCGCGGAATGCCGAGGCGCTTGGACAGCTCCGGCGCGCCGAGCACCGGCTCGCGCGGCGAGAATTCGGCGAGGATCCGCAGCCCGCGTTCGAGGCCCGGCACCACGTAGCCGGCGTCGGCCTTGGTGCTGTCGGATTCTGGTTGTTGCAGCGGTTCGCTCATGCCATGCCTCGCTGCGTGTCGCACTGACGACAGAACGTGTCGATGAGCGATGAATAGACGGCCGGCGCTTCCACGTAGCCGGCATGACCGGCCTGCGGAATCACCTGCAGCTCGACCTGCGCGGCCGCGGCGATGCGCTCGCACGCGGCGGGCGGCGTGATCGCGTCGTTCGCGCCGACGGCCACGGCCGTGCGGCCGCGAAAGCCGGCGAGATCGGTCGCGAGATCGGCGTTCGCGAGCAGATGCGTGGCCTGCGCATAGCCGGCCGGCACGATGCGCGCCATGTTCCAGCGCACCCACGCACGCGCATCCTCGCTCGCAAAACCCGACAGCATGTTGCCGCTGCGCTGCTCGGCGAGCCCGGCCGGGCCGAGTTCGTCGAGCATCGCGAGGCGCGCGTCGCGGCGCGTGTCGCGCGTTTCGGCGGGCGCCCTACCGTAGCCGCCCGCGGGCGAGATCAGCAGCAGGCCGGCGATTCGCGCGGGCATCAGGCGGCACAGGCCGCCCGCGATGATCGCGCCGAGCGAATGCCCGACCAGCACGCAGCGTTCGATGCCGAGTGCCTCGAGCCACGCATTCAGCGACGCCGCGTAATAGGCGGCGGTCGGCGACGCACCGTGCACGGGGGTCGACACGCCGTAGCCGGGCGCATCCCACGCGAGCACGCGTCGCGACGCGCCGAGCGTGTCGAGCTGGCACACCCACGATGCGGCGCCCGAGCCGATCCCGTGCAGCAGCACGACGGGCAGTGCGTGGCCCGCATGCTGCGCGCCGGCCTCGCGATAACCTATCGTGCCCGCCGCGCCGGCTGCACAGCGCTGTTCGGGAAACTGCCCGAGCAGCGCGGCGAATGCCGCGGTGCGGTCGCGTTCACGTTTGTCGATGACACTCATTGCTTGGCTCCGCCCCGTCTCAGCGCTTGATCTTCGCGAGCGGCGAATCCGGCGGATAGGTCGGCGTGATGGGCTTCGCCGAACCGAGCATCACGCACATCAGCGCGTCTTCCTCGCCGATGTTGATTTCCGTGCGATACACGCCCGGCGGCACCGAGATCAGGTCGCGCTCGCCGAGGATCGCTTCCCAGGTCTCGCCGTCGCGCTCGCAGATCACCTTCATCTTGCCGCGCAGCACGAAGAAGATTTCCTCGACGTCGGTGTGGATGTGGCTCGGGCCAATGTTGCCGGCCGGGATGACCATCGTCGAAAACGTGAAGTTGCCGGCCGGCACCGTGTTGACGTCCTTCGCGACGCCCGTGCCGCCCGTGCCGACGTAGCGCATCTGCGCACGGCGGTACTTCGGGTCGTAGTCGGCCTGGAACTTCAGCGCGTCCCAGTCGTAGCGCCGCGTCGCGTAGCGCGCGACGCGCCCTTCCATCCAGTCGCCGAAGCTTGCGTCATCCGGCTGGTCCCACGACTTGCGTTCGAGATCTGCGTCCGCCATCGTCCTCTCCTTCATTCAGAGTGAAAACTTCAATTCGTTCAAATCAATTCATCACGAAGCCGCCGTTCACCGGCAGCAGCTGACCCGTCACGAAGCGCGCGCCGTCCGACAGCAGGAACAGCACGGGGCCCGTCACGTCGTCGGGCACCTGCGCGCGCGTGAGCGCACGGCCCTGCATGTAGAACGCATGCCGTTCTGCCGGCACGTAGGCCGTCGCCTCGACTTCGGTGAGCCCCGGCGCGATCGCATTGACCGTCACGCCGTGCGCGCCGAACTCGCGTGCCAGCGCATGCGTCATCGCGATCACCGCGCCCTTGCTGGCGACGTACGCGAGCAGCTTCGGCGCACCCCACAGCGCGGTGTCCGATGCGAGGTTCACGATCGCGCCGCGGCCCGAGCGCGCGAGGTGCGGCAGCGCCGCATTGCTGACGAGCCACACGCCGCGCACGTTCACGTTCATCACGGCATCCCAGGTCGGCACGTCGAGTTCCGTCGACAGCCTGCCGCCCGAGTTCGTGATCGCCGCGTTGTTGATCAGCGCGTCGATGCCGCCGAGCGCCGCCGCACTCTGCGCGACGAATGCGTCGACGCTCGCCGGATCGGCCAGATCGAGCGCGAAGAAATGCGCGGTATGGCCGGCTTGCGTGAGTTCCGCAGCCAGCGCGCGGCCCTCTTCGGCGAGCACGTCGCCGAACGCGACCTGCGCACCCGCGGCGACCAGCGCCTTCACGAACGCCGCGCCGAGACCGCGGGCGCCGCCCGTGACGAGCACGCGGCGCCCCGGCAGCGACACGACCGGAGCGAACTCAGCCATTCGCGGGCTCCGCCGCGGCGTGCGCCGCACGGTGCGCGTCGAGCGCGGACAGGTGTTCCTGCGCGCGCTGGCGCAGCATCCGGCGCACGCGCGTGATGCCGACGTCGTGCTGGTACAGGTATTCGTGATCGCGTGCATGCGGCGCGAGGCTTTCGAGGACGTAGCGGTCCTGCTCGAGCACGTCCCAGTGCAGGCCCTCGAGGCGGTTGCGGTACATGAAGCGCCACACGTCGCGCTGCCAGCCGCTGACCTTGCGGGTGCGCCAGAAGTAGACCTGGCAGTTGTCGCCGTCGACCGGCGTCGCGAAGCCGATGATCCCGAAGTTGCCGCCCGGGCCGAACTTCTGCTTGTACGGAATCGCGAGGCGCATCCACAGGCAGCCGGTTTCGCCGAGCTCGACCCAGTCGAAGTTCACGTCGCGCTGGCCGATCTTCTCGAACATCAGGCCCGTTTCCGTCTTGCGCACGCGCATGTCGGCCTGCTTGTCGCCTTCGGCCATCGAGTGCGACGTCGCGTGCAGGTACGCGCCGTGCATCGGGTCCATCACGTTGTCGATCGCGTACTGGTAATTGCACTTCCAGTTCGACACGCACAGGAAGTGGCCGTACTCGGCGTCGACCAGTTCTTCCGGCAGGTTCAGCGGCGCCGGCTCGCCGTGCGCTTCGTCGCCGAACCACAGGAAGATCGCGCCGGCCTTCTCCTCGACCGGATACGACTTCACGCACTTCATCCCTTCGAGCGGACAGTTCGACACCGCCGGCACGCGGTTGACCGTGCCGCCGCCGTCGATTTCGACGCCGTGATACCAGCACGCGATGTTGCCGCCGAGGTTCCAGCCGAGCGACAGGCGCGCGCCGCGGTGCGGGCAGCGATCCTCCAGCGCGTGGACCTTCCCCTCGTGATCGCGCCACAGCACGATCTGCTCGGACAGGCGCGTGAGGCCGACGGGCGCGTTCGACACCTGCCAGCTCGGGGCGACGGGATACCAGTAGTTCTTGATGCCGCGGTCGAGATAGGCGCGGACCGGGTCGTGTTGGACTTCGTGTTGTGCGGGGGATGTCATCAATGTGCTCCGGATGCGGTTGTCGTCGGGTCGGCGGTCACGCGGCTCGCGCGCTCATTCCGCCAGCGCGGCCATTTCGGCGCGGAAGCGCTCGGGTGTCCACGCCGTGCCGTCCGGCGCACGGAAGCCGATGCGGTTCAGGCCCGCGACGACATCGTCCAGCTCGGTCGCGCCGCTCTCGAACACGCGTTCGAGCGCATCGCCGAGATCGTTCTCGTACTGGGTCGGCGCGGCCTTGCGGTTCTGCCAGACCTGGTTCTCGACCTGGCCGGGGATCTCGATCTGCCCCTTGCCGGCGACGTTGTTCGGCTGCGGCGCCACCCACGGCTTCAGGAAGGGATTGAAGTTGACGGTCGCTTCTTTCATGTCATTCCACCTTGATCTGGATTTCCTCGCCGGCCAGGCGCACCGCGTACTGCTTCAGCGCGCGCCCGCCCGGGCCCTTCAGGCATTCGCCCGTCTTGATGTCGAACACGGCCTCGTGCAGCGGGCATTCGACCGTGCCCTCGTCGACGAAGCCCTGCGTCAGCAGCGCGTACGCATGCGGGCACACGTTCTCGAGCGCATACACCTCGTCGCCGACGCGGTAGATCCCGATTTCAACGCCGTCGGTCCGCTTGAACTCGATCGGCGCGTCTTCCGACAGCGCGCCGGCGTGTCCGGCGCAAATCCATTGTTCAGACATCTCAAACCCTTCCTTCTGATCGACTCTCGATTCGCTCCGGAATTGTTCCATATCCGGAACAGCAGTTTATGGATGGTGATTATAGAAGCGACTTTCCACGAGCAAAACAAAAAGCTGCATGTCCTAGGGAAAACACTGACCGTTGAGTCGACGCTCTCCGCCGCAACGCCCGTTCTGTGTAATTTTTTGTTTGGTGACGGGGATTTAAGTCTGTTTTTCTGGATTCTCGACTCCGTGTTGCGGATCGCCGTCATCGCCATCCGGCCCGATAAATTTATTTTTGATACGGCGCACGACACCTCTATACTCCATTCCATCAGAGGCACGTTGTTCCTTATATGGAACACAAAAGAATGCCCGCCCGGTGGCAGAAACGCGCGACGGCCGGCCGTCCCCGCGCCCGCCGCCACGGCATGTTTTCCGTCAGGTTTGGAGAGTCAGGAGATCAAATGGTCAAGCAAGCGGTAGCAGCAGCAGTCATCGGAATGAGCACCGTGTCCGGCGCGTGGGCGCAGAGCAGCGTGGTGCTGTACGGCAGCATGGATGCGGGCGTCGCGTACGTGAACAACGTCGGCGGCCATGCGAAGTGGGCAATGATCCAGGGCAACACGCAGCCCGACCGGTGGGGCCTGAAAGGCAAGGAAGACCTCGGCGGCGGCCTGTCGGCGATCTTCCAGCTGGAAAACGGCTTCTATACGAACAACGGCCAGTTCGCGACCGCGAACACGATCTGGAACCGCGCGGCATTCGTCGGGCTCAGTTCGGACCGCTACGGCACGCTGACGCTCGGCCGCCAGACGCCGCTGACGTTCGACTATCTCGATCCGCTCAGCACCGCGTATCTCGCGATGAGCTGGTATGCGTTCCACCCCGGCAACATCGACGGGCTCGCCGCGACCGGCAACGTGCCGTACAACAATGCGGTCAAGTACCGTTCGCCGAGCTTCGGCGGCTTCTCGGCCGCGGCGACGATGGCGCTCGGCAACACGACGAACTTCTCGACCGGCAAGTCGGTCGGCGTCGCGCTGAACTATGCGAACGGGCCGTTCAAGGCGTCGGCCGTCTACTCGAACGAGCACGACCGCGCGATCCTGATCAGCCAGACGGGGATCACGTCGTTCCAGGGGCAAAATACCGCGAATGGCTATCTGGCGAACAAGGTCGAGAACATCGGCGCGGGCGCGTCGTACCAGATCGGCGACTTCCTCGTGCACGGCCTCTACACGCGCGTGAAGATGCAGTCGAACGGGTTTTCCGACACGTTCCAGAGCTATGACGCGGGCGTGAACTATCGCAGCAGCGCGTTCAACACGATCGCGGGCGGCGCGGCGACAACGACACTCGCCGGCCGACGCTGGACGCAGGTCGAGCTCGGCGACATCTATTCGCTGTCCAAGCGCACGCAGCTCTATGCGAACGTGCTGTTCGAGCACGGCTCGGGCGGTGCGAAGGCCGCGTTCTTCACGGCCGGCGCGTCGAGCACCGCGAACCAGGTGGTCGTGCTGACCGGCATTCATCACTCGTTCTGAGCGACGACGGGCGCACGCGCCCGATAACGAAAACGAAAAGAGCAGCCCGTGGGCTGCTCTTTTTTGCTGGCAAAGCCGCGTGACGCGGCCTGCTCGACGGGTCAGAACATCGCGACCCGATGGCGCGCGTGCGCGAATGTCGGGTCGCTTTCGAGCGGCCGGTAGTTCAGGCGCTGCGACAGGTCGACCGCCGCGCCGCATACCGCTTCGACGAGCCGCTCCTTCTCGCCGGCCTCGCCGATTTCCGAGCGCGGCACCGTCGCCGTGATGGCCGAGACGATCGCGCCCGAATGGTCGCGCACGGGCGCGGTCACCGCCGAGATGCCGCTCTCGAACGCGGCCTCGCTCACCGCATAGCCAAGCCGCGCGTAATGACGCACGCGCTCGTACAGCTCGTCGACGGTGCCCGGCGTGCGCTCGGTGAACTGCTCGAGCCGCTTTTCCGGATACAGCTGGCGCAGCGCGTCGCGCGTGAGGTCGCCCATCAGCACGTGGCCGTGCACGGTCGCGTGCGCGGGCAGCCGCGTGCCGACGTGCACCTTCACCGAACCGAACATCGACGTGTTGCTCTGGGCCTTCGCGACGAACACGACATCGCGCTGGTCGCGGATCAACAGGTGCGTCGACAGGCCCGTCGCGTCGCGCAGCCGTTCGAGCACGGGCGCGCCGAGGTCGGTCAGTTCCAGCGAATTCAGGTATTCGAAGCCAAGCCGCATCACGCCGACACCGAGCCGGAAATAGCGGTCGCCGTTCACGCGCTCGAGAAAGCCGAGCGCTTCGAGCGTCTGCAGCAGACGGAAGGTGGTCGTGCGCGGGATGCCGATGCGCTTCGACAGCTCGGGCGCGCCGAGCACCGGCTCGCGCGCGGAGAATTCGGAGAGGATCCGCAGCCCGCGTTCGAGGCCCGGAACCAGATACGACGACGTGCCGCCGGACGGTTCATCGTCGCCCGCGGCCGGTTTCGACGCGTCGTGGTCGGCGTCGTCGCTCGCTGTCGCGCGCGGTGCGCTTGCCGGCTTCGCCGGCGGTTTCGGTGCACCGCTCATCGTTGGATTGACCCTGTGCACATGGACGGAATGGAAGCGTTCACGAAAGACCCGCAATGCTTGATTATGGATTTTCGACCGAGTCGGATCAACACGATCCGGCGCAGGCGGCCGACGGCCCGGCGCGCACGATCGGACAGCCGACTGTCATATAGGCTGATGCGATCGAAAGGATAACAGTGATAGACAGGACTGCCCATCGGAACGTCGCCGGGTGCGGCGGGCGAACGCGAGCGCACCGCACGCGATGTCGCATACGGATGGATTCGGGCAAGTCGGAAAGGAGGGAAAAGGAACAAGAAGACGCGTGAAAACGGACGACCACGCCGATCCGCGAACGGGATCGGCGCGACGGCGTCAGGCCGTCACGGTGTCGGCATACTCGGCGCGCGCGCGCTGACCGGCGGCATAGGCGTCGGCTTCACCGCGAAAGCCGTCCGTGCTGAATGCGACGACTTTCACGCCAACGCCGGACGCCCGTTTTACCGTCAGCGCCCATTGCCATCCGCCGTCTTGTTCAAAGACGTGCAGCGAGGATTCGAGGGATGAGTCCAGTACGGTCACGGGTTATGCTCCTGCCTTACGCGTCCCATTGGCCACGCGTCGGGCATGTCGAAAAAATGCGCCGGTTCGCGGCGCGTTTCAGCTATTCGACAGTCTAGTCAAGGAATGTTGCGACGCACCATCAGGGCTTACACTCGCCTATCGGAACCAAGCGGTCGATCGAATCCGCCTGAAACCCTTATGGCACGGGCCTCTCCGGCACATTGGCGCGGTCCGATATACCACTCGTGCGGCAACGTGCCGCATGGACGACTGCTCGATCGTATCGGTCGAAAAACGGGTCACGATCGAACGCGACCGCGGAGCCGGGCCCCCATAGCCGGCGACTAACGAGTCGCCGCCGCCGACACAACCCGCCGGAACGTCAGATTGATGCGCTCGCCCTGCACGGCCGGCGCCTTCGGCACGCGATGCTGCCATTCGGCCTGCGTGCGGCCGCGCATCACGAGCAGGCTGCCGTGCGTCAGCCGGTACGCATGCACGACGCCGGTCGCGCGATGACGAAGATCGAACACGCGCATCGCACCCAGGCTGACCGACGCGATCACCGGGGCGTCGCCGAGTTCCGGCTCGTTGTCCGCATGCCAGCCGAGGCTGTCCTGTCCGTTGCGGTAACGATTGAGCAGCACGCTGTTGAAAGTCTCGCCGCACGTGAGCTCGACTGCACGCTTCAGATCGAGCACGGCCGCCGTCCACGGCGCGGGCACGTTGCGGATTCCCGAATACACGTAGACGGCGTCCGGTTCGCCCTGCCACGCGGTGAGCCGCGGCAGCGGAATGCGGCCGCGCGGCGTGCGGATCGTGTCCTGTTGCCATGCGACTTCATCGATCAGCGCGGCCAACACGCGATCGGCGTCGGACGGTGCCAGCCAGTCCGGGTACCAGTCCACGTCGGGCGCGGGCGCATCGGCGAAAAGATCGGGCGTCGACATGTCGGGATCAGGCGGAAAGTGGACGGTGCGGATGGACCATGTCTGCATGGTAGACAACGGCGACACGCGCCGCCATGCGCTGTCATTCCGCCGCGTGACGCGGACGCCCGCGCGAGCGGCGAGCGGCGAGCGGCGAACGGCGAACGGCGAACGGCGAACGGCGAACGGCGAAGCATTTGCAGCGTGTCATACCGTCATCGCGGCGCACGTCGATTTCGACGCTATCGCGCGCCGGTCACCCTGTCGCGCCGGTCACCCAGTCGCGCCCGTCACCCAGTCGCGCGCGTCAACCGGATCAGCGTGATTTCGGACGGCACGCCGAAGCGGTTCGGCGGCCCCCAGTAGCCGGTGCCGCGGCTCGTATAGAGCCACATCGCGCCGAACCGGTTCAGCCCGCCGATCACCGGCTGCTGCAGACGCACGAACGGCGGCCACGGCAGGAACTGGCCGCCGTGCGTATGGCCCGACAGCTGCACGGTGAAGCCGGCGCGGCTCGCCGCTTCCGCGCTGCGCGGCTGGTGCGCGAGCAGGATCTTCGTCGCGACGTCGCGTGGCGCGCCCGCCAGCGCCTGCTCGGGGTCGCTGCGATGCGCGGGATCGAACCCGCCCGCCGTGAAATCGGTGACGCCCGCGAGCACCGCGCGCGCACCATCATGCTCGATCAGCACGTGCTCGTTGAGCAGCACCGTCAACCCGATTCGCCGGAATTCGTCGATCCACGCGTGCGCGCCGGCGTAGTACTCGTGGTTGCCCGTCACGAGGAAGCTGCCGTGCCGCGACTGCATGCGGCCGAGCGGCGCCGTGTGTTCGCGCAGCCGCTTGACCGAGCCGTCGACCACGTCGCCGGTGATGACGACGAGATCCGCATCGAGCGCATTGACCGCCCGCACGATCCGCTCGATATAAGGCCGCTTGATCGTCGGCCCGACGTGAATGTCCGACAGTTGCACGATCGTCAGCCCGTCGAGCGCGGCCGGCAGCCCGTCGAGCGGAATCGACACGCGCTTGACCGCCGCCGTGCGGCGCGCGCCGACGAATCCGATCGCCGTGACCAGCACCGCGGCCACCAGCACGCCGAGCGCCGTGTCGGCGCTCGCGCCGCTCCACGCGCCGTCGTGCCCGAGATGCCGCCACGCGACGACGCCGAGCAGCACCAGCTCGCGCAGGAACGTCAGCACCAGCAGGGACGAGAAGAAGCCCATCGCGAGCGCGCCGGCCCAGCCGACGAGCGTCGCGGCCCAGCCTTCGTCGAAGCGGCGCGAGAACATGCCGACCGGGATCAGCACGACGAAGCTCGCCAGGACCAGCGCCGCGATCGTGCGCGCGAGCGGCGACGCGAATGCGCCGGGAATGATCCGCATCCCGACATACAAATGGAACAGCACGCCGATTGCGATGAACCGGACAAAGAAACTTCGCATGGAACACTCATCCTCGTTGCGCTACCACCGTCGCGCGGCGCGTCGGCCGGGATCGTGACGTCAAGTCTCGTCATGCCCCGCGCCACGCACCGCGTCCTTCGCACGATGGTACACAGATACCGGCCGGCTCGACCGGACGCGGATTCGCAACCGCTCGCGCAGCAATCCGGCGATCCCTGCCGCGATTCCTGCCCATCGGCGAACAACCGTCGCCGGCGCGGTTTCGTCTGACGATCCTTTACAGTCCGTCAGCAACCCTGCGCAAGCATGCGCTGGCAGAATCGCGGACCGCGCCACGACCGGACCCGAACGCCCGCCGGGCGCCCCGGCGCACGCCGCATCGCTGGCGGTCCGCACCGCGCTGATTTATGATCGGCTCCGTATCGCGGAATCGTCGTCGCGGCAACGAACCGCATTGCGCCGTGCCCGGCATCAACCCCAACGTCGAGCTCGTCCACACCATGAGAAAAACAACGCCGCGCGTACCCCTGCGCGCCGCCGCCGTCCTGGTGCCAGCCCTGCCGCTCGCGGGCTGCACGTCGCGCGGCGCACCGTCGTACGTCCTGTTCGGCGCGTATTTCCCGCTCTGGCTCGTCAGCGCGATCGTCGGCATCGTCGGCGCGATCGTCGCGCACCGCGTGTTCGTCGCGACCGGCTGGGCCGCCACGGTGCCCTACCAGCTCGCCGTCTGCACCGCGATCGGGCTCGTGGTCGCCGTGATCGTATGGCTCACCGGCACGGGGCCGTTTGCATGAAGGCCGCCGGCATCACCCGCCCGTCCACGAAAGGCCGCGCGATCGCGCTGGCGATCGTCGCGCTCGGCATCGCCGCGCTCGCGTACGCGTACCACCGCACATCGGCCTACCCGTCCACCGACGACGCGTCGATCGACGCGGATCTCGTCCACGTCGCGTCGCCCGTCGGCGGCCGCATCGTGCGGCTCGCCGTGCACGAGAACCAGCGCGTCGCGAAAGGCGACCTGCTGTATGAAATCGACCCGGTGCCGTACCGGCTGACGGTCGCGCAAGCGCAGGCCGATGTCGAGCTCGCGCGCGCATCGCTCGACACGCGCCGCCGGTCGCTGATCGGCGAGCATTCGAACGCGGCGGTCGCCGCCGAGCAGGTCAAGCGCGCGACGCAGAATTACGACCTCGCGACGCGCGACGTGAACCGCCTCGCACCGCTCGCCGCGCAGGGCTACGTGAGCGCGCAGCAGTTCGACCAGGCGAAGGTGCGGCAGCGCGATGCGGCCGTGTCGCTCGCGCAGGCCAAGGAACAGCAGCGATCGTCCGCGCAGACGATCGGCGACGATGCCGACGCGATCGCGACGCTCCATGCGCGCGAAGCCGCACTCGCCCGCGCGCAGCACGCGCTCGACGATACGGTCGTGCGCGCGCCGCATGACGGGCTCGTGACGGGGCTGACCGTGCTCGCCGGCGAAACCCTCGCGCCGAACCAGTCGATCTTCACGCTGATCGACGCAAGCGAATGGTTCGCGGTCGGCAATTTCCGCGAGACGTCGCTGAATCGCATCGCGGTCGGCGATTGCGCGACCGTCTATTCGATGATCGACCGCAGCCGTGCGCTGACGGGCAAGGTGGTCGGCATCGGCGCGGGGATCGCGGACAGCGATCGCATCAACCTGCCGCGCGCGCTGCCGATCGTGCAGCGTTCGGTGAACTGGGTGCATGTCGCGCAGCGCTTCCCCGTGCGCGTGAAGCTCGACGAACCCGACGGCAAGCTCGTGCGTGTCGGCGCGAGCGCGATCGTCGAGGTCCGGCATGGCTCGGCCTGCCGCTGACGTCCGCGCGCCGGGCCCGCGCGAAATCCTGCGACTGCTCGCGCCGTTTCCGGGGCGCACGTCGATCGCCGTGCGGGTCGCGCTGATCTGCGCGCTGACCGTGCTCGTGACGAGCGCGTACGGTACGCCCGAAGCCGCGCTGTCCGCCTACGTCGTGTTCTTCATGATCCGCGCCGACCGCGTGACGAGCATCGTGCTCGCGGCGGCGCTGCTGCTGATCGTCACGATCGTGATCGGGCTCGTGCTCGGCATCGCGATCTTCAGCATCGACTATTCGATCCTGCGGGTCGCGTGCATGGCCGTGCTGTCGGTCGGGCTGCTGTACCTGACGTCGGCCAGCAAGCTTCGCCCCGTGGGCGCGATCCTCGCGATGATCGTCGGCTTCGGGCTCGACCAGCTCGGCCTCGCACCGTTTGGCGAAGCCGCGACCCGCGCGCTGCTGTATATCTGGCTGACGGTCGCGATTCCGGTCGGCGTTGCGATCGGCGTCAACTTGCTGATCGCGCCATCGCCGCGCCGGCTCGCGCTCGCGCAGATCGCGAAGGGCCTGCGGCTCGCCGCGCGGCGGCTGCGCGGCGACGACGACGCGCGCGCAGCATTCGACGCCAGCCTGCGCGAAGGCGACAAGCAGTTGCTGACGTGGCTCAAGCTGTCGAAACTCGAAGGCTCGTCGAGCGCCGCCGACGTTGCGGCACTGCGCCAGGCGATTGCGTCGAGCACGGCGCTGATGGTCGGCGTCGCGCTGGCCGATCGCGAACCCGAAGCACGGCTGCCCGACGCGTTCGCCTCACCGATCGCGGCCACGCTCGACGAGATGGCGGCCATTCTCGAGCGCGGCGGCTATCCGGTCGACGTGACGCTCGCGCTGCCGCCGGTCGATACACTGCCGCCGCTCGCGCGCGTTGCCGCGACGGATCTTCATGCAGCGATCACGCGCTTCGCGGAACCGGGCGCGGCGGCCGATACGACAGCACCCGCGCCGGCCGCGCCCGTCGGCGCGTCCGCTGCCGCCCGCCCCGAGCCCGAGCCCCTCGCATCGCCCGCGCCTGCGCCGCGCGGCGGCTTCTTCCTGCCGGATGCGCGCAGCAATCCCGATCACATCCGCTATGCGCTGAAGACGACCGCCGCGGCCATCTTCTGCTATCTGCTGTATTCGCAGCTCGACTGGTCGGGCATCCATACGTGCGTCGTCACCTGCTACATCGTGTCGCTCGGCTCGACCGCCGAGACGGTCGAGAAGCTCACGCTGCGGATCGTCGGCTGCATCGTCGGTGCGCTGCTCGGCACCGCGGCGCTCGTGTTCGTCGTTCCGGCGCTGTCGTCGGTCGGTGAGTTGATGGCGCTGGTGTTCGCCGGCGCGTGGCTGTCCGCGTGGGTCGCGTTCGGCTCGCCGCGCATCGGGTACGCGGGCTTCCAGATCGCGTTCGCGTTTTTCCTGTGCGTGATCCAGGGCGCCGGCCCCGGCTTCGACCTGACGATCGCGCGCGATCGCACGATCGGCATCCTGCTCGGCAACGTCGTCGTGTATCTCGTATTCACGCGCATCTGGCCCGTCAGCATCGGCAAGCAGATCGACGTCGCGCTCGCCGCGCTGCTCGAGCAATGGCGCCGCGTCGTGCAGATCGCGCAGCCGGCCGAACGCCGCACGCTCGCCGCCGAAGCCTTCGCGCGCCACGGCGCGATCGCGCAGGAACTCGGCCTCGTCCACTACGAACCGTCGTGGGTACGCCCCGCCGCGACGTGGCTCGCCACCCGGCGCCGCGCACTCGCGGAACTCGGCGCGCTCGAGGGCCCGCTGTTCCTGCTCGCGGAGCGCGCGCCGGGCGACGCGGCGATCGGCGCGCGGCTCGCGCGCGTGGTCGCGCTGCGTGACGGCGACCCGGCTGGCGACCCCGCTGCGCCGGCGCCACCGTCGACAGCAAGCGCGGCAACCATGCCGGCCGCGCCACCGGCCGCCGCACCCGCCGACCCTGCACGCGACGCGCTGCTGAACCTGATCGACACGCGGCTCGCGCACATCGCCGACGCCGCGCGTCAAGCCACCCCGAAGGAGCCTGCCCCTCATGCGCGTCCCTGAACCGCCGGCCGCGTCGATCGCCGCCGCCGCGCTCGCGACTGCCGTCGCGCTGGCCGGTTGCGCAACGTCGTCGATCGATCTGGCGCCGGACGCACCCGATCGCCCGTGGCAGCCGCAAACGTCGGCCGCGGGCGACATCGTGCCGGCCCCGCCGCTCGCGTCCGCGCAACGCGCACCGCACGACTACACGCTGCCGGCCTCGCCCGCGCTCGCATCGGTGTCGCCGCCCGCCGCGCTCGATACCGCGCATCCGTACACGCTGCCCGAGCTGATCGATCTCGCCGAATCGACGAACCCGCTGACCCGCATCGCGTGGAACGACGCACGCAACGCGGCGCTCGCGGTCGGCATCGCGAAGGCCGCGTACCTGCCGAATTTGTCCGCGACCGCGATGGGCGCGTACCAGACGAGCCACGGCTCGACATCCACGATCCTCGGCGACGCGTCGAGCAACACGACCGTGCACGGCACGATCTCGGCGCTGTCGCTGCAATGGCTGCTGTTCGATTTCGGCGGCCGTGCGGCGCGCGTCGAGGCGGCCGAGCAGGCGTCGGTCGCGTCGAACGTCGCATTCACGGCCGTGCATCAGCAGGTGATCCACGACGTGACGGTCGCGTACTACCGCTACGAAGCCGCCCGCTCGCGCGCGGCCAGCGCGCAGCAGGGCCTGACGAACGCCGATGCGATCCTCGCGGCGTCCCGCGCACGGCTCAAACAAGGCGTCGGCACCGTCGTCGAACTCGCTCAGTCGACGCAGAACCGCGCGCAGGCGAATCTCGCGCTGGTGCAGGCAAACGGCGCGCAAAGCGACAGCTACCTCGCACTGGTGTCCGCGCTCGGCATCTCGCCGCTGTCGAAGCCGTCGATCGCCGCGCTGCCGAAGCGGCCGCTGCCGCCCGCGCTCGCTTCGTCGGTCGACGCGATCGTGTCGGATGCGATCGCGCGCCGTCCCGACCTGCAGGGCGCGTATGCGCTGGAGCAGGCCAACCGCGCGAAGATCAAGGCCGCGGAAGCCGCGTTCATGCCGAAGGTCTTCCTGTCCGCGTCGACGTCCTATGCCAGCGGCGGCACGGCGATCACCGCGCTGCCCGCGATCGGCGACCAGGCGCCGACCGTCAACCTGAACGGCAGCCGCTACGGCGGCGGCGTGTTCCTCGGCGTGACGATCCCGCTATACGATGGCGGCCTGCGCTCGGCAGTGCTGATGCAGGCACGCAACGATGCGCAGAGCGCGTCCGCGCGCCTCACGCGGACCAAGGAGGAAGCCGTCCGCCAGGTCGTCGCCGCGCAGAATGCGGTGCAGACGAGCCTCGCGTCGCACGATGCGGCAAAGGCGCTCGTCGATGCCGCGCAGACCAGCTACGACGCGGCGCTGACCGCGTACCGGAACGGCGTGGGCTCGGTCACCGATGCGACGATCGCGCAAAGCCAGCTGCTCGCAGCCCGCAACGCGGAGGTCGACAGCTACGCCGGCGCGCTGTCGGCCGCCGCCGCGCTCGCGCTCGCGACGGGGACGATCGGGTCGTCGCAGGCACCGTCGCAGTAACCGGCGCGGTAGCGTGCAGTCACCGTCGCAGTGAGGCGCCGGCCGTGCGCGGCCGGCCGCCCAGCCGGTTGACGGGTGCGCGGGCGGCCGACTAGAATGCCGCCCATTCTTCCTTCAGGAACCATCGTGGACAGTTGCAGCACTCCGTTGCGTGCGCCGCTTGCCGCCTGAACGCCTGTCCGACGCAGTTCTCCTGCCGCGGCTCGCGTTCCGCGAGCCCGCACGCCTCCCGTTTCACACTGAATGACGCATTCGCGCGGTACAGTGCCGCGCGATGACGGCCATCGTGCCGCGTTCGGCATCGCGCCGACGCGACGCGGGCCGGCATGCGCTCATTGCACGGCAGGACACTCATGACTCTCGATTTCGCACTCCGTCTTTTCGTCGCGTTCGCCTGCGGCGTCGCGATCGGCCTCGAACGCCAGATGCGGCAACGCACGGCGGGCCTGCGCACGATCACGCTCGTCGCGAGCGGCGCGTGCCTGTTCGTCACGCTCGGCGTGCTGACCGGCAACGGCGTGGCCGGCGTCACGCAGATCGCTGCCTACGTCGTGTCGGGCGTCGGCTTTCTCGGCGGCGGCGTGATCATGCGCGACAAGGGTTCGATCCAGGGCATCAACACGGCCGCGACGCTGTGGTGCTCGGCCGCCGTCGGCGTGCTGGCCGGCTCCGGCCACTTCGTGCCGGCACTGGCCGGCACGGGCGTCGTGCTGCTCACCAACACGGTGCTGCGCGGCGTCAGCCAGGCGATCAACGCGACTCCCGTATCGAATGCCGATCTCGTGCGCGAATACCAGATCACCGTGATCTGCCTCACCGCGGACGAAGTGCACATCCGCACACTGCTGTCGAATTCGATGTATGCGAAACCGCTGTCGTTCCAGAGCCTGACCAGCGAGGACGTGCCCGAGCAGCCGGATCGGCTGAAGGTGACCGCGACGCTGAAACTGCATCCGAAGGATCAGCAGAAGCTCGAGCAGATCGCGAGCCGGATGAGCATGGAGAAGAGCATTTCCAGCGTGAGCTGGACCGCGAAGGAAGCGGAGCCGCTGATGGAGTGAGCGGCCGTGGCCGCGCGTGCGATCCGGCGACAGGACTGCCCCGCCGCCGGTGTCGCGTCAGGGCGTGTCGATGAGTCCGGCCCCGATCGCCTTGACGACCGCCTGGACCTTGTTCGTCGCGCCGAGCTTCTCGAGGATGTTGTTCACGTGGAAGTTGACCGTGCGCTCCGAGATGCTGAGGATCTGGCCGATCTCGCACGCGGTCTTGCCTTCGGCCGTCCAGCGCAGCACCTCGCGCTCGCGTGCGGTCAGCGTGACGCTCGACTCCGGCGACAGCTTCGGCACCATGAAGCGGCTCATCAGCGAATGCGACAGGTTCGCGAGCCAGTTCGTCTGCAGCGTCAGCATGTTGATCTCGGCCGGCGTGAGCCGGTCCGCATGACGGGCGATGCTCAGCAGCCCGAACGCGCCGCGCGCCGCCCAGCTCGACTGCGCAACGCCCACTGACAGCCCGTAGTCGCGCGCGTCCTGCCACAACGGGCACGGGTCGATCCGGTCGACGTCCGGCCACACGATCATGTTGGTGCTCATCGCGCCGTCGCGGACCGTCGAATCGATCTCGATGTAGTTCTGCGCCTGGTAGCGCGCCATCCAGCCGTCCGGATAGGTATTGAAGATCGCGACGGCCGGCTTCGATACGGGCAGCGGCACGCGAATGCCGTAACAGCAATATTCGAAGCCGAGGCGTTTAGAATAGGCAGCGATCCGCTGGAAGAGCTGCTGCTCGTCTTCCGCGGCACTGAATTGTTGGTAGGCATCCTGCCAGCGTAATTCCATTATTTCTCCGACAACGTCACGCTGTCATACCTGTCAGGTGCCAGCGCCGGTTCGGGGCTGATACATTCCGCGCATGACTTCACCTTTGTTGCACCCGGTCCGCGGCGCGTCTCCGGACGGCTACGTACGGCTGTCCGAAAACGCACTGGCCGCGCTCGCGCTCGACCATGTCGCCAGCGACCTCGATGCATCGCTGCTCGCGGAACTGCGCGACAGCGCCATCGACGCGCGCCTGGCCGGCTATACCGAATGGCACCGCCCGGCCAGTGCCGGCGTCGCATACCTGACGGTCGGCTGGGACTGGTATCTCGAACGTGCAACGGGCACGTTCGTGATCGCGGGCGGCGACGTCCGCAGCAACATCATGGCCGTGGACGCCAACGGCGCCGACCTCGGCATGTTCCGCACCGCCGCCGCGCTCGTCGCGCGGCTCGCTGGCATCGACTGGCCCGCCGCCGTCGCATCGTCGCTGCTCGGCCGCAATGACACCTATCATGCCGGTCCCACGCTCCAGTGACAATCTGCCACGCTTTCCTCTGACATTTCCTCAAGACTGGCGCTCTTTATAAGCAAAAGCCGCCCGTATTTCAATCCCGCCGATCAAGAAACCGTTACCACCGGTCAAATCGCGTCGGCGCACGTCTACCTGTAAGAGTTACCAGTTACCGCCTCCTCGGGACGCGCGCTGTAATGCGTGCATACAAAGATCAATCCGAGGACACCATGCGAACCTTCGTTCACGAGGAAGGGCGGTTGCCGCACGAACTTGCAGCGGATTTAGGGCGCTATCGGCGCCGTGTATTCGTCGAACAGCTCGGTTGGGCGCTTCCGTCGGCGAACGAGAGTTTCGAGCGCGATCAGTTCGATCGCGACGATACCGTCTACGTGTTCGCGAGAAACGCCGGCGGCGACGTGTGCGGATGTGCGCGCCTGTTGCCGACCACCCGCCCGTATCTGCTGAAGTCGCTGTTCGCCGACCTGATCGCCGAAGACGTCCCGCTGCCGCAATCGGCCGCCGTCTGGGAGCTGTCGCGGTTCGCGGCGACCGGCGACGAAGGCGGTCCGGGCAATGCCGAGTGGGCCGTCCGCCCGATGCTCGCCGCGGTCGTCGAATGCGCGGCGCAGCTGGGCGCGCGGCAGTTGATCGGCGTGACATTCGCGAGCATGGAGCGGCTGTTCCGCCGGATCGGCGTGCACGCGCACCGGGCAGGCCCGCCGAAGCAGGTGGACGGTCGTCTGGTTGTCGCATGCTGGATCGACATCGATCCGCAAACGTTTGCTGCACTTGGAATCGAGCCGGGACGGGCCGCCCGGCAAGCCATCGCCGCCTGAGCCGGAACGCGCGTAGTCCGGCCGCGGCATCGTAACGAAGGAGAACCACCTTGGACCAGTCTCAGGTCTTTCGCGCGATGATGCCCGGCTTGACGGGTGCCGGCGGCGCCCGCATCGCAGTCGCCTACCCGTCGTTCCCGCGGCCGCTGCCGCTCGTGCGGCTCGATCGCCGCGGCCTCGTGTTCCGGGCGGCCGGCGCCGCGCCGCTCGTCTGCGGGCTGCCGCGCGCGGCGACGCTGCTGGTCGCCGACGAGCCGCTCTGTTCGCTGCGCCTCGTGATCCGCGACATCGCCGCTGTCGGCGACGGCCGGCACGACCTCACGATGCAGCCGTCGGGTGCCGCCGGCGACGAACTGCTGTGGCACGCGCTACGCGAGCGCGAACCGTACCGGCAGATCGGGCAGCCGCTCGCGCCCGTCGATGCGGCGATCGCACCGATCGGCAAGCCGCAGGCTGCGGGCGACACCGCGCAGCGTCCGTCGCGCAGCGCGGCGTTCCGTCTGCGCAGCCACAGCGATGCGCTGTTCTTCGCCGACTGGCTCGAATATCACTTCGACGAGCTGCGCGCGCTGTCGCAGCGGCATGGGCCACAACTGCAGCTCAACCAGTTGCAGCGGCAGGTCGCCGACGACGAGGTCGGCGTGCGCTTCCTCTATGACATCGACGGACACGCGACGCGACACGCGCTGACCGATTGCGCGCGCGAGGCCTGCGCGTGGATCGAGATGGAAATGCGCGACAAGTACGCGGTGCCGGTTGCGCAGGAGCGGTTCGGCGCATTTGCTGCGCACGCGCGGGCTGGCGGCATGTGAGCAGGTGAGAGTGGCGGGAGCCCACGGATACGCGACGATCGGTGGGTTGAACGGCGAATGTGCCGGGCAGGACATGGCGGAATGTCGGATCGCGGGAAGAGCCGCGATACGCAGTGCTCTCCTCTTGCCCGGAAAGCAGTTCGCGCTGCGTTGCACAATTACAACTAGGGCTTGCCATCCCTCGGGTTTTCCCTTAAAGTTACATCTGTCTCCTCCATGTCTCCAAACATGGATTCAGCCCGCTCCCAGGAGCGGGCTTTTTCTTGCCTGCGCGGTTTAGCGGGGACACATCAAAATTCCGTGCTTTCGGCACATTTCCCGTGGCCCGGCGGCTTATCATCGGCGAACCGTCACGCACAGCCGACGTCGTCATGCACGCCCACCTGCGCATCGCCCGTCCCGTCGCCGATCTCGCCCGAACCGAGCGCATGTATCGCGACGCGTTCGAATTGTCGGTACTCGCGCGCTTCGCCGATCACGACGGCTTCTCCGGCATCATGCTCGGATGCGAAGGGCTCGACTACCACTTCGAATTCACGCACTGCCCAGCGCATCCGGTCGCACCCTCCCCCACGCCCGAAGACTTGATCGTCTTCTATCTGCCCGACCACGGTGCCTGGGAAGCCGCATGCGCACGCGCAGCCGCGCACGGCTTCATGCGCGTGGCGTCGTTCAATCCGTATTGGGATGCCTCCGGACAGACTTTCGAGGACCCCGATGGCTACCGGATCGTCCTGCAGAACGCGGAATGGCGTTGACGGGCAGGCATGCCAGAACCGTTACGCGCTGAGATCACCGCCGCGACGAAGAGTCATCGCATGCGACAAACAGCATATGCCGTGGGAGCGCATGTCCTCGCGGCTACGCAGGATGACTACCGAGATTGCTTGCGTGCGTCGGATTGCCCTTCGAAGCGTGCGATGGTTGCCCGTGCATCGGCAGGCAACCCACATCGGCCACGCGCGAGCCATGCGGTCACGGCGGGATCTGAACGCATCGCCACCAGTGCGCCGGCATCGTCCGGGCGCCGGCGACGCAACGTCAAACGTTCGGTTTCGATCTTCGATAGCGTGGTCAACCGTGATCGGGATGTACAGGGAGCACGGGATGCGTCAGCCCGCACGTATGCGCTTTCGATAGCGCGGTAACGAGCCCGAATGCAAAGTGAAGGAGTGAGGCGCCTGAACCGGCAAGAAGCGTCGACGGCCACCAGCACCGGCGACGAGAAATGAATGCAGCGGGACGCATCGCCCCGCCCGGCGTTCGCCGAATGCGCGCGGTGCCCGTTCGGGGCGCCCGCGCGTCGAACGCGCTTACTCGTTCTCTTCGAAGTAATGCCCGAACTTCACCTGCTTGGTCCGGATATAACGCTCGTTTTCCTCGCGCATGGGCACCGCGAGCGCCACGCGTTCGCAGACGGGAATGCCGTGCTTCACGAGCGTGTCGAACTTCTTCGGGTTGTTGCTCATCAGTCGCACCGAGGTCACGCCGAGGATCCGCAGGATCGCGGCGGCCGAGTCGTATTCGCGGGCGTCGTCAGGCAGGCCGAGGTCGAGATTGGCCTCGACGGTATCGCGCCCCTGCTCCTGCAGCGCGTATGCGCGGATCTTGTTGCTCAGGCCGATGCCCCGCCCTTCGTGGCCGCGCAGATACAGCAGCACGCCGCGGTCTTCCGCCGCGATGTAGCGCAGCGCGAGATCGAGCTGCTCGCCGCAATCGCAGCGGTAGGAGCCGAATACGTCGCCCGTCAGGCACTCGGAATGCAGCCGCGCCAGCACGGACTGCTCGCCGGTGACGTCACCCATCACGAGCGCGAGATGTTCGGCATCGCTGCCCGATACGCGGAAAGCGTACGACGTGAACGTACCGTAGCGCGTGGGCAGCGACGCGGTGGCGACGAGCGTCACGCACTCGTCGGCCTGGCCATTGCCCGGCGTGGGCAAACCTGAATCTTTCATAAGCAATTGATTTCGTGGAGTTTCTTCGGTCCGCCGCGTAAGTTGTCGCGTAAGTACAACAAAACAGACTTCTATCCAGCGAGTTTACCGCACTGCTCCCCGGCAGGTACTTTACTTCCCAAGACGCCGAAGGATGCCGCGCGCCACTTCCCGAATCTCGTTCGGGCTGGCATGAATCAGACTCCACCGCGTGCGCGCGCCCTGCTTCACGACGCTCGCTGCAAGGTCGATTAGGGCCTGTCTGATCGCGGGGTGTACCGGCGCATTGAGCACGCTTGGAGCGCGCCGCGCAAGTTCGGTCACGATGGCGAGGTCGCGTTGCAGGATCGTAACGATATGCGCCACAAGGTCCGGCCGCTCGCGTGTGGAGCGTTTAATCTGATCAATCGGAATTGCGCGTAACGCGATGGGTGCGAGCGCGTCGGGGGACAGATGGTCGGAATTCATAGACCAGCAGTTTACCCTGCAACAGTAGAGGCTTTGTTACCTCCAGATTACGCCGGGGTCGCCATGCCACTGCATGAAATTCATCCACGAAGGCGGCTTTCCTTGGTGCGTTTATCCGTAATGGTCAATGCCGCTCCGACCACGAAGGAAACGAGCCCCCCAAGCGGTCAAGGCGTGCCGGGATCAGGGTCATATAAGAATGAGGCCCCCAAAAAGCATTGAGGAACGAATATCGCGCATAATCGCATAGCAAACCCGCTGAACATGGAGCCCAGAGCCGTACAGATATGCAGACCGACACTCTTTTTTTACTTGATCGCAACGTGGTGGACGTCATCAAAGAGGCGAATGCAGGAAACGAGCAAAAAGGCGATAAGCAAAAGCGCATGCTTACGTTCCTCAAGTCAATCGATAACCCCAAATATTCTATAAGCCCTTTGCTTTCTCTTATCGAGGGTGAACACGGGCGAGAAGATAGCGCTGATGAAAAAATCGCACAGCTTCATAAGGAAACCAGTGCCGTCGCATCCTTTTTTCGTCATGCAAACACAGACGAAGATTATCTGAAGTCGGAACAAGAACAGTTCAGCAAGGTGTTCACCCGATTTCGAGAAGGGAACTTCGATGCCAGAGCCGCGTTCCGCTTGCGTGCTATTCCACTGGTCCGTGAAATCGTTTCGCCTAAGAATCGCCGCAAGGTGGAAGACCAACTCTTGGAACTTGCCCGCTCGGCTGGGTTAGATCATGACGACGGAGTGGTTGTTATGTTTCTCGCCTGCTTATATGGAAACGATGCGGTGCGAGACATGTTGAAACTGAAAGACCCAGAAAAGACTTACAACGTCCTGAGTGATATCCACCTACTTCCGCGTATTGGCCTAATTAAAACCGTCGCAAAAAGCAAAGCACCAAATCTGAAAGTCCGCCTCCTGACTTTGGATAAAGGATTAGAAGCAGCATTAAACAACATCCGGATTTCTGCTGGCGACATAGTAAACGAAACCATAGAGAATATTGGAGTTCGATATCTACCCCCATTATTCATTGGCCTATCCGAATTTCAAGCACGTGCAATGCTCAACCGATTAAGGTCACATAAAAATTAAGTTGCACATCCACATCAATCACACCAACGCACCATCACCGCCCCTCTGCAATGATAGCCGCGCATGCTGCGACAAAAACGACTGCAAACTGATTCGAAGACCGTTTTAATCGGTCAAAAATAAGCAGGCCCCGCCAGATCAATCTGAGCGAGGCCTTTTCTATTTGACGGGATTGAAAATCCGCGCCTCAGCCGCTTCGAAGAATTCAGAGTCCCTTTCACAGCCGATGAAATGCCGACCGGTCTGGATCGCGGCTACGCCCGTAGTTCCCGATCCTGCGTAGCAATCGAGTACGGTATCTCCCGGATTGGTGTACAGGCGGATAAGCTCTTTGAAGAGTTCCAGCGGCTTCTGTGTGGGGTGCAGTCGTGCGCTCCGCACGATATCCGCGTAGAACAGCCCATCATGGCAATAGCCGTTGAACGTGGCATTCCCTCCCTTTACGGCCGTCGCAGCCATTTCAGCGGTTCCAGCAAGGGTGTTCAGTGCGGCCCCGACAGGCATCGGATTTTCCTTCAGCCACTGGATACGGCGCAGTTGCTTGAATCCGTTCCTTAGCAGCATGTCGCGAAGAGGCGTGATTTTCCAGAAGTCGTAAAAACAGACTATCCGACCGCCCGGTACGAGGATACGTTTAGCGTGTTCGATGGTTCCCGGTAGCGACTCGTCCTTATGATCCCACTCACCGAAGTTGCGGCGGGCGTCAAGGTCTTTGAACGTGCCTGTATCGCGTTCGTTCGGGTCGCTGATCAGATATGGCGGATCGATCAGGACGAGATTAACGGATGCGTCAGGGACGGTCGGAAGGAATTTCGTACAGCACGCATTCTGGAAATTCACCTGTGACGTGATCAGTGATTCACGGGACAGGTTGTCAGCATATTGGAAAGCCTGCCTTTCGCGGCTTGTCAGGGGTTGATTCACGATTACAGACTCATTGCGGATATGAGATTTGTTCGTGTGCTTTCAGGACGCCCATTTCCCGCGCCCATGCGTCAAGGTCCGAACCCGACCATTCAAGACGGTTCGTATATGTGTCAGAGACGTAATAGCGGCCAAATTCGGCTATCTGTCGTTCGCTCCGGGAGACATGCATTGTCAGACCTTCGCGAGCCAGAGCACGCTTCAAGCGTTTCTCTACGGCTTGTTCAGATACGGTGATGACGATTTGTTTATCCATATAGACTCCAAGGTAGATTAATTTAGACCTTACTCCGTGCGGCGGAGTGGAAGCACTATATCGAAGCGGGATATGTTCCGCAAGAAATTAAAGGTCTGAATTAATGTGCTCTGGGCGGTCGGTTATTCTCCACTTTTACAGACCCAATGCTGACGGCATCGCGAAAATCCATCTACTACTAGGTAGATTATTACCACTTCAATACCAGTTGGAACCTATGAAAAGTCTTTATTTTTGTGTGCCTCATTGAGCGTGCTTTCCTTGCCCCATCTTCGAAAGCCTTACGTGACAAGGGTTTGCGACTATTTTCGTGAGCGAAAGGAAAATTCCGAAAAATCGTCAATTTGATAGCAGGCGGAAATTTTCTACACATTTTCCCCAAGCCCCCGTAAATAGGGTTCACACAAATACAGGAGTGTTCCATGAATACCTTAGAAGAAAGACTAAAAAAGAATCCACCTGACGTTGAGCGGTTCAATCTTGACTTGCCGACGCAGATGAAAGCAGACCTCAAGGCATATGCCAAAGCGCGTGGAATTACGGCTTCCCGAGTCATTCGCACTTTGATTGAATTGAATATCTACCAGCAAAGTGCAAAAGCACAAAATGCAGACTAACAAAAAAATGCCCCGCAGCGCTGGAACGCATACGGGGCGGGAGTACAGAACATGAATAACTACAATGAAATTGATGAATTCTCGGAAGATATGTCGCCAGATATTTTCCCCTATGAAGCTACGCCGGAAAAGCGCTCTCATAGCAGTTACGAGAGGCGCATATCTGCCTATGACAACTGGATTAATCACATCAAAAATCAAGAACGAAAAAATTCACAAGAAGCTAAAAAACGTCAACACGTCCACGACGAGCAGAACGAAAAACCCCGCCGCACTTCCTTAAACGTCGTCATGGCCGACGAACTGTCCGACGAGTACGAATGCCCGGACGAGCTAGTAGAGGGGCTGTTGACGACGGGTGCCGGATCGATCCTGTACGGCGATTCGAACGCGGGTAAGACGTTCTTTGCTATTGATATCGCGTGTGCCGTCGCACGTGGCGAGCCGTGGATGGACCGCCGGGTACAGCAAGGGTTGGTCATCTATCTGGCGTCAGAAAGCCCGCAATCTGTCCGTAGCCGCCTTCAGGCGTACAAGCAATACCATGAATGCACCGTCCCGAATTTTGCCGTCGTCCAAGAGCCGGTGAACCTGTGGGTATCGGATGAAGATACGGATCTACTCATCAGTCAGATTCAGGAATTGGCCGAAGCAACCCGAAAGCAACCGGCGTTGATCGTAGGTGACACGCTGGCCCGTATTTCTGCCGGGGGTAACGAGAACTCCGGCGAAGACATGGGAACGGTTATCGAGCGATTCGACCGTATCCGACGTGAGACGGGCGCGCACTTCATGATGATTCACCACAGCGGGAAGGATCAAGCCAAGGGTGCACGGGGGCATTCCAGCTTGCGCGCAGCAGTCGATACCGAAATCGAAGTGCAGGACACACAAGCCGGGAAGTTCGCACGGGTTACCAAACAGCGGGACTTGGCAGGCAAAGGCGAACAAATCGGATTCAAGCTACACCCTATCGAACTTGGCCGTAATAAGTGGGGCAGTCCCGCAAGCATGTGCGTTGTCTTGCCTGCCGAGGCCCCCGTGAAAGGGCCGAAGCTTGGCCCCGCAGAAACAAAGATTCTTGAATTGATTGGCGCTGAAGGTGCCTTAACTCGGAGCGAGATTGCAGCAAAGATCGCTCCGGGCAAAGCCCCGCAATCTATCTACAACACCGTAAAGCGATTGGAAGATAAAAAGCTCGTAGTGGCAGACGGCGACAAATACAAATTGCCGTCGCTCGGTGGTCTGTAAAGCCATTCATTCACGCGCGGGCTTATATCTGAAAACCTTGGGCGCTACGCCCAATCATCCGGGTTTCATCTTTCACTTCTCACTCCCCCTATAGGGGGAAGTGAAGTGAATGAAAGATAAAAATAAGACCTTTCTTTCACTTCTACTCAAAAGTGAAAGAACGTGAACGCGTTAAAAATGCACGCCACTCGCCAAGCAATAGGTCCAAGTAATAATCCAGAACAACAATCTTTGCCTCCCCTCTCCTTTTTCGCTCCGAAAACGTCAATTTTAGGAGTGAAACGATAAGACGCACAGTAAATAGAGTGCGCGGAAATTAATTAAGGAAACTCTCATCATGACAGAAAAGAAATCGAGGGGTCGCCAGATTCACGTTGAAATGCCCGCAGACGAATATGACGCGTTCCGGGCGCTCGCCAAGGAACTTGATTTATCCATGCAGCAACTTGCACGCCGTTGCATTCGGGCATATATGGACGGCGTGACCGCAGCATCCAGAAACGTCGCGTTCGTGACGATCGACGGAGAATTGACTGCGCTCCGGTCGGAATTCAAAGCCTCGGCAGACAAGGAACAACCATGAAAGTCTTAAAACGAATTCACGCCCATCCTGTCGGAAATCTGCTTTTGGCTGTCGCGATGGCTGCTGTCCTATTCTCCGCAATCCTGCCGGTCTTGACGAAACTATGATTTTCAAAAACGAAACCATAATTCCCAATCGCAATACAAACCTGCGCGCCGTCCGTCGATCAGCAGCGGACGGACTAACGGACTTCCCCATCATTGCATGGCGCATCACCAAGGACGGGAATATCCCAATCCTCGCGGGCGGTTTGCAGGTTGATGGAAGCGACGATTGGGCGATTGTCGATATCGAGCCGGATGAAGCGCACTTCCACCCGCTCAAGCCGGGAAGCTTTCCATGCACGGCTGAAGAATTTAAGAAAGCTTAGAATCGCAAGTACGGTGAAATGCCGTACTTCAATCAAATCAATGACTTAGAGGTTTTCCACAGATTCGTGGAAAACCCAAAGTCCCGCAGTAAATATAAATTGTATCGAAAGACTTGGCAGTCGGACGGTACGAACAAATTCCCAACAAGGTCTATCAAGCTCAGTGCGCATTGTTGGGTGCGTCTGCCAACGCCCATAGAAATATGGGTGACTGAGCTTGATAGACCTTTTTTATTTTCAAGGTCTTAAAATGACTAACAACCTGATGAATTTTGATCCGGCCGCAAGGACTGTAACTATGACGAGCCGCGACATTGCGGACTTGACCGGTAAGCGACACGACAACGTTATGCGCGATATCCGCTCAATGCTCGTTGATTTGCATGGCGTGGGGGGTGTCCTCAGTTTTGAGGACACATATAGAAACCCCCAAAACGGACAGAGTTATACTGTCTACAGACTCCCAAAGCGTGAGACTCTAATTCTGGTATCCGGGTATAGCGTTCAGATGCGCGCACGAATCATTGACCGATGGCAGGAACTGGAAGCCACGCCAGCTAACAGACTCCCAACCCGAACAGAAGCGCTCCGGCTCGCATTGGAACAATCAGAACGTGCCGATGCGGCCGAAATAGAAGCCGAAAAACAACGTGTGCTGAAACAAGAGTGGAAAGGATACGCGAAAGAGCTTGAGGACGACGTGGAACAAAAGGCGGCTGTGATCCAAAGCCAAGCTCCCGCAGTAGCGTTTCACACAACCTATACCGCGAATGGCGAAGATATGGGGTTCCGGGAGGTTGTGAAGTTCATTCGCATGGCTGATCCAGAAATTACCGAACCCTCGTTTCGCAAGTTCCTTAAGGATGGACGAATCGTCTACAAGCTCAATGGGAAGGATACGCCGTATGCGTCTTATGACGCACCCGCGCGTGGCCTGTTCCGCATGACGATGAATTGCGCAGGGCAACAGGACTGGAAATTCACAGCAAAAGGCGCCGAATGGATTAAAGACCTCTGGCTCAAGGATCAGTCGCATACGCGCCCCGCAAATAGCTTCGCCGAAGGATTCGCTAAAGCACTATCAAAGAATTTGCACTGATTGAACCCACAGCAAAGGATGGCTCAGTCCTGAGTCATCCATTAGATCAAGCATTTACCTGATTATCTAACATGACCGAACATCAATTTTACGACTCGCTGCCCGCCGCTCCGGAATGGGACGAATTGCCGCTCGATATCGATCCTGAACAGGAAGCCACCGAAGCGAAGAAAGACGCGCTCCGGGACAGTTTCAAGAGCTTCCAACGCGGCCCCTACTACAACCTTCAACGGAACATGATTGCTGGCAACGCGACGCCCGTAATGCTGCGCGACGCCGTACGCCGTCTGTCAACTATGCTTGAGATTGCAGGCGAAACGGGCGACTATCGTTCTGAGGCGGAAATCGTGCATACACTCACCAATCTAACGCTGGTCGCGCAGCAAGCAATCTATAGATAAAACCCTATTTGTCCAGCGACTCTACGTACTATTTCACTTGCAAGATCGAAATACATCTATTAAGAACCTGCTCGTTGTTTATGATGACCAGATTCAACCTCTTTCTGGATCGCGTTATATTTTGAAATAACATCTTCGCGGGCTGATAGTATGCCTTACCCATATAAATCAGATGGCCATCATCGTTATATGAGAAATATTGATCAATCGTTACAGCCACGCCGTCGAATTCTTGACCTATTACCTGATGCGATGTTTTGTAGATGAAACCGCCATACTTTTCGTGATGCTCATTGTAGTACTGTGATGGAGTAAATCTTAGAACTTCCCACTTTTTCTCATCCAATCCATCCAGATAGTTTTTTGCGTCCTCCGCTGTGTCAAAATAATTTATCTCAACATTATCATTTTTTGATATCGGAACGTTCTTTTTGGAAAAGAACAACATTTTTATGAAATCTGCTATCTCCTTGTTTGTCCTTATCTTCTCCGACAATGTGTATTGGACGATTGGCTCGATTGAGTTAATCTTCTCGCTTATCCCATCCCTCGCCTCCCAATCCGCGAGAGTTTGCTGTTTATCATGCGAAAATATGCAAAATCCGTTCGCCGCTCTGACCTTCTCGGCAATATCCACCAATTGAACACCTTTGATGCGCTGCGCCTCATCAACAATAATCAGATCGTGATTGGCAAAATCGCGTTTCGCGTAGTCTTTTATTGCCGTAATCTTCCAGCCCCGCCGCATCAACTCCATATGTCCGGCATTCAATTGCCCACAATGAATAACAAGCGGCTTCCCATCCGCACTCAACATTCGCTTCGCAATATCGTATATGAGTAGAGTCTTCCCCGTCCCCGCACCACCCATTATGGAAACAAATGTGGCCGTCTTTTTCTCACAAAACAAGTTGACGATTTGGTCCTTTATATCCTCTTGCTGATGCGTCAAAAAATACTGCCCATTGATAAATTTTTCGGTAGAGTTAAACGGGGATACCAAAAAATCAGATGGGTTGAATAAATTGTCTGGAATTTCCGAATCATTGACCTCTTGACTAAGAAGCAGCTTGACCACTTCGTACGCGTCAACCTGCCCCAAACCTCCATCCTCTTGCAAAGAATAAAATTTCTTCGAATCCGAGACAAAAGTGACAGAGTAAGCAGGTCTTCCAATAAATCCCAGATAATACCCGTTTCTCTGAAGTTGCCTTGTGATTTTTTCCTCAGGACAGGATTTCTTTATTTCTATGTTTACGATGAATTCGCTGCCAAATCGTAACAAATCAAACTCTTTTCCTATTTGCGGAATCTTGTAACCCACATAGAATTTATCAAAGATACCCGTACCTTTCACAAGAGCGCCCAAAACCCCTACGAGAACACGGAGGTCTTCAATTTCTGCAGCCTTGATTTGTATCCCGTAGTACTGCAAAAAACCCTTGAAACCTTCCACAGACAATGATTTGTTTGCCTGCAACAAGGACTGAATGTTTATGCGCTTTGACATTTCTATTTTTATCCGCAAAAGGTAGCTTCAAAGCAATTGAATGAAGCCGCTCAAATCATACAAATATCCCCGAATCACTGCTGAGCCGGCCGTTATAAATCATCAAGGTCAGCCACTCCGTTTGCACTCACCACCCACTTCAGAACTTGGTCTGCCGTTACGTCATTTGTAAGAAATCTATCGAAAGCATGGAACAAATCGACTGTCGAAACCAATGAGATGCCGAACTGCTTAGCGCGCGCAACAACGTTGTTGGGAAATATCGGCCTGTCGTTTGTGTCCCGCTGATCGGGATGAAGTTCTCGCCACGCGTTACCAAACAGAATTCCCTTTCCATCCACACCTTCGTCTTCCTCGTATTTCAGCACATAGTCCTGCACTTGGCGCAGGTGCGCCATCGAAATACTTTTCGTTACACCTTTACATTCGGCTAGATAAACACCATTATTCCAATGCATTACAAACTCCTCCTGTGAATAACGCGCAGGACGAATTTCGGCTCCCAGACGAGAAAGACATTCGGCGACCAAATCCTCTAGCTCGAAACTCGATATGTAAAGGAGGCGTTTATAATGCTCGATGCCAGCCTTTACCTCACTTTCCTTATTGACTTCGGCTTTCAATCTTGCGATTTCTTCTTCAAGGCGCAAAATCCGCTCATCAATTGGCTTCACGGATTCCATCGAAATTCGATCGAGCCACTCCGGCGCTCCCTCTCGCTGCGGCATCCCCAAAATATCCGTCAGGGCTGCCGCTATAATTTGCCTCTCTTCTTGATTCGCGAAGTATGGAAGCGTAGTGATGGAACCGGGCCAAATATGCTCATTACCATTCTGCGATCTTGAGAAACAGAGCCACTTGCCAGCGATAATTTCCCCGGCTCTATTGGTCGCATGCGCCTCACAACCAAATTGCAGAGCATGCAGAGCAGCTCGTCCTCCAGATAATGCGAGATTCAATAAATGAGAATTCCCATGTGGATGGGTTAAATAAACGCCCTCCCAAGACTTCAATTTCCCTAGCAACTCCGGAAATTTTTTATCTTTCAAATCTATTGTGTCACCCCTGCGTTTTTGTTGCATCAAGGGCATTGGACACCATATGAAAGGCTGATTGTCGGATGCAGCCTCGCCGCCGAGCACAAAAATATCTCCATCTGAACTCAGAAAATGCGCCAACTTTTGCTGAATCCTAAACAGAACATCCCCGCGCAACTCCTCGACCCCATTACTATTTAGGGCAGGCAAATACAGAACAACAATATGGAAATCGAGAATATTCTCATCAAGCAAGTCATGCCAATCAATACATGTGACATGATCGTACCGACGAGCCCCCACCAAGAGCGTCTTCTTATTATTCACAGGCTTCCCCTCTCCGACATTTGAGTATTCTGCAACAATCTTATTGCGCCGGTCAGACAGATCTTCTTTGCCCCGATTTTTCCCGTGCGCCGCTCTTTTCAGAAAATTTAGCATTCTGTGTCGTAGAAATTAATCAGCGCATACTGACATATTGAGAGTCGTCATGTCTATATTGTCACACTAATCGCCACCGACTGCATTGCTCACTGCCCCCACACTTCATCGACGCCGACGACATGTAGCTGGTGCCTCATCCGCGAGTTTGGCGTAACGCTAATCACTTCACTTCCGCCGTCATTTCGTCGGCCGGGTATAGCTGAAGCATCGCACGCGCGGCCTCGACGTTCGACGTTGTCAGCCATTCCTCCCAGTCGTCCGGGCGCAGGATCACGACTGAGCGCTTCTCCTCGCCCGGCTTATGCATGCGCGACATGATCGGATGGTCGTCTGCATTAACCGTAATCATCGACATTGCATGACGCACGGTCCCGCCCGGGCCCTTCAACGTCCGCCAGATACCGGCCACGCACATCGTCGGACGGCCGGCCACGCCGACCTTTTGCCACACGCACGGGCCGAGGACCAACCTTCCGTCGCCTGCCTGCCGCGCGTCCGGGTACGACGGCTCGATCACATACTGCGCTGGAATCAGACAGCGGCTACCTGATCGCCATGCAGGGCCGTAGAGGGCCGATTTGCCAAGATTGTCGTCGCGCACATTCATCGTGCTACGCATCGGAGGCGGCTTCCGCCCCTGCTCTTTCGCCTTCTCGATGTTCGCTTTCTGCAGTTGCCGGGGCCAGAACCCAAATCCCGCAATCAGCGGTCTGAATTGTCCGTCAATGCTCGCGACGATAGGCGCGTCATAGTCTTGGTAGATCTCCGGCTTCCACGGGGTCCAGCGATACAGGTCTCTGAAGCTGTCGATCTTCAGTTCGCTCAATCCCGGATCCTCGCCGGGAGCCACGTAGTTGGTGCACATCCGCTGTCCCCGCTTTCCGTGCTTGACCAAACCATCTTACCGCGCGATACACTGTGTTTTTATACAGTGTCTCAGCCGTGATCAAGCCACAGTGGGCCTACATCTGGGAGTACGGATTCCAAGGCGACAAGGCGCGCCTGAGGACACCGATCGAGCTCACGAAACGCGAATTTGAGTCGTGGGTCGACAAGGATCCGAGGTCGGCGTTCCTTGGCACATGCGCGCCGATCGAGTCGACCAGGATCGACCGCAACCGCGTTCCGCTCACGGATCCGCGATTCAAGTTGCGGCCAGTGGTACCGGAATTCGACGCGCCAACCGAGGACGAACTTCGCGCGCTGTGGCGCGAGTACACCGACCTTCAAGTCCGATGGTTGATTCTGGAGATCCGCGCCCTACGAAAATCGCTCGAGCGCATCGAGGCGTGGTACGCGTACACCGACAAGAACGTCACGAACAAGGGCGATCTAGCCGGCGCACAGGGGCAGTTGTATCGACTCATGCACCTCTTGCGAGATGAGATGCGGCGCGCCGGGATGAAGTGACGGGCCTGTGGCATCCTGAACGCTCTGGAACAGGAGGCGACCATGTCCACGATCGATGAAGAGTTTCGCACATCAACTGATGACTGGCACGGGGTTGCATACGCTCACGAACGCGAAGCTGACGGTTCTTTCCGGGCCTACCTGCAACGAATTGCGCCGGACATTCCGCCCCATCACGTGATCACGAATGTGCAGATCGTGCTGTGCACGACGTACGCAAAGGAAGGACGCACCCCATTTCTCAGGATCTCGCACTTCGATGCTGGGGAGACGTCCGATCCGGTCGCCGCGTTCCATGAGCGTGTCGCAACCAACACCATCGATTCGAAATTCACTGTAGTGAAGTGCGACTTCGACTTGTTCGAGGCATTCAGCGATTTCGAGATCAGCCTGACGGCACGCGGCTACGACATAGTACCGATCGACGAACCCGGCGCCATCTATCGCAACCAGGACGACATAGACGACGGCCCCGAAAACTGAATGTCGTCATGGCGCGGGCTTCATCGACTAGATCTAGTAGCGTTCGGGTGGATGGGCGAGGTGCCGCAGCGAAAACGCATTCGGGATTCTCCGTAAGGGCGTGGCGAAAAAAAATTTGTAACGGCCAACCACGCGTGGCGACGCAAATGCCATTCGGAGCGCGTGCGGTTGCATGCTTTCCTTGTCGCGACGGGCAATGCCGGGCGCCGACTACAACGCAACCCTGCGGCGGAACTGGTAACGGGCGTCCAATTTTAGAACATAGAAACAACCTGTCCAAGCCGCATTGTCGAGAATGACGAACTCCATACGAAGAGTTCGTGAAAAAAAATATGAAAGGGTTTAGGATGAATTCGTGTAGCAGGCAGCACCGCTACATAAAACGAAGCCGCCAAACTCCCCCGAGTCGGCAGCTTGTTCAAACCTGAGCAAGGAGGTGCGATATGCACCCGCTTCATCCGTCGTTCTTGTACTTCGCAATCGCTGTGAACTACATGCTCTTGGCGTGGCTTCATCTGCGGTAAGCAGACTAGGGCGAAAGCTGTGAGAGGTGGATCGCCCTAGGCCAAGCATCGTTACAAGCTTTTCTTGTAATGACGCTTGCAGTCTAGCACTGTGATGCTAGGCGTCAAGTGAACTAAACGGGCCTGCGAAGTTTTGGCCCCCGGCAAATTGCGCCTGTGCGTGATGAGCCTCAGCCGCTCACCTAGAAATAGGTGGCGGCTTTGTCACGTCTGTACTCTTGTCAGCGCTGCATCGGGCTACACACTAGGAGGTAAGGACTCCTTGTTGTCGAACCCCGTAGCTTGCTTTGACTTATTCCGCGATCAGGAACCGGTCACGGTTCTTTGCTTCCTTGATCCATGCCGGCGCACGACCGCGACCGCTCCACGTTTCACCGGTCTTAGGGTTGTGGTACTTCGCGGCAACCGGTGCAGCAGCCTTGCGATTGGCTCCACGTTGACGGCCAAAGATATCCTCTGCCGTGATCCCGTACTCCGCTACTTTCTCCCGAATGTCGGCAACCACCGACGCCAATTCGGCGACACGGGCTGCTTCGGTTTCCTGTTCGAGCTTCGCGAGTTGTTCCTTTAAATCCTTGTATCCCTTCGTTGCCATAGACCGACCTCCACTAGTTGTTGGTCGCGAAGTGCGACCGGCGAATTATGTCACCTATCGAGGCTCGGGAACAGATGCACGAAGGAAAACGCATTCCGTAACAAGGATAAGCGACCTAGTTTTACGCAATTTTAGCTTATCCAAAGCTACGGAATACATCATGAAGCACATCAAACTATCCCAAGACGATATTGAACGTCTACGAAAAGAATTCACCTATGCCCCAGACACGGGCGCACTCGCCCGCAAGGGAACGCCTGTCAAAGCCAAACAATTCAATATTCAGGCGAACGGCAAGAAACGCGGAATTCAGACCGGCCGCCTTGTCTATGCCCTGCACACGGGCGAAGACGTTCCAGAATATTCCGTTGTCGTGCACAAGAATCGGGATAAGTATGACCGTCGATGGGAAAACCTTGCCGTTCTAAAATACTCACAATTGGACAAATCAAACCAGAAAACGAAACAACCGCTCGCCCCGCACTACCATTTCCTGCACGAATGCTTTGAGTACCAACCAGACACCGGGCGGCTATTCTGGCGTAACAGACCGATCCACCACTTCAAAACCACCTCAGCACAAAAGGCATTCAATAGCAAACTTGCCGGGAAACCTGCCGGAACCATCAATACCAGAGACGGACGCCGTATCGTGCACATGGTGTCCGGGCAAACAGAGCTTCACGCGTACACAAGCCTGATTATTTGGGTAATGCACTACGGCACCGACGCGCCCCACGGGATGCTGATCGACCATGCAGACAGGAACCCACTGAACGACAGGCTCGATAACCTGCGCGTAGCAACGGAAGGTGACAACCACGCCAACCACAGTCGCAAGCCGGGTAAATCAGGCGTCCGGGGCGTCAATGAAACCGAATGGGGTTATCAGGCACAAATCAGGCTGAACCGCAAGGACGCCATTGTGTCGGAGTCGAAGTCTTTCCTAACACTCGAACAGGCCGCTCTATGGCGTCAGCAGAAAGAGAAAGAACATTTCGGAGCGTTCGCGGTGTTGGGGATCAACCTGAACAAATAATTTCAAGCGTTCACGTGTTTTACGTGAGTTCACATCAATTTTAGAATTGAAACGCCGTAACGACGAAAGAATATCAATAATAACGTCAATTTATGGCAACGCGTTCGCCCGGTCATCGCGTTAAATCAAAACCGGGCACCAACAACGTATCACAGAGGTTTTATATGGCTGGATCACCCATCAAGCGGGCCAAGCTTGAGGAACTGGACGCCCAAGAGGAACTGATCTTCGCGTTGATCGAGGATGGTAAAAGCCTGATCGAAGTCGCTACCAAGGCCGGTTGCTCACGATCCTTCCTCATGAAATGGCTCAAACGCACATCAGACAGAGAACAACGGTTCAACCAAGCGCGCATCACAGCAGGCGACGCACTCGCAGACGACATTCAAGCCAGTGCAGACAACATACTCCAGCGCGCTATGGACGGTCGAGCAAACAAGACCGAGGTAGCAGCCGCGAAGCTGGCAGGCGACACAAAGCGATGGCTGGCTGGCGCGTGGAACCCAAAGTATCGGGACGACAAAGGCAACAGCGTGAGTGTCAACGTGGACATGGGCGCAATGTTCCTACAGGCACTCAGGGCAGGACCGCCAGCTAGAAACCAGCTTGAGCGGGCCGTAGAACCTGTAACCGAGGTGGCAAGCCACGTTCCGAAAGCAAATGCTCTGCCCGATCAATCAAACCATATCGAAGACGTGATTGGCGTAACTCATTCCAATCTAATCCCAATCGATTACGACAGCGAGCCAGTAAAGAAGCGTCCGCCGCTTGACTTAAGCTTGGACGATGATTGACTGAGTTACGCAGTAACAGGTTCTCAGGTTCGTCCCGTTCAAGACATAGAAACGGACAGAAGCCAAAGAAACAATCAGAGATGAGATAAAGCCAGATGCGCCCTTTCGTTCCAATTCCGTCCGAAGGACATTACGGAACGGGATGGGCGGTTCCGGGTAGAGAACCCAACACCGAATCACTGTCGCGCATACACCCGCGCATGGGTTTCACAATATGAAATGCATTTCGGCCCACATAATTTCATATTGCGGAACGCCCGGTGAGGAAACCAATAGTTGCACAGTCCATCATCTGTCCGTCTGGTCGGATGCAGCCCGCCTGCTGCTGATAGCCGAACCTTACAGCGTCGGACGCCCATAACGGCACGCAACCTTACAACGCGTTGAATGCATCCGCGCTCTTCCCTGTCGCGTATGGCCTTCGCAGCTTCTTACAGTTATTACGCGCTTTACATAATGGCGGCTAACGAATTTTGGCCCTATTTATGGCCTGAAATCGCGCTCTACATGCTGCCAATGGCATGACTTTCACGGACGACTGCATTACAGGCGTATATAAGAAAATAATTGCCTAGTCCACTATACCCAATCGCGAACGCGGCCCATTATCACCCGCAATCGCGAATCATTCGCATCCTGCCGCGCAGTCCGAGCGGGCCGCAGAAGGCCCCCCTTAAGAAATGGCCGGGGGCGATTTTTCGGGGAGGGGGACACCCACCTGAAAAATTTTTTGAAATAACTCCAAAAACAACTTTGGTCTAAAAAACGGAGTCTCTATGGATATCAGCCTAATTGCGCTGATGCTTACCTGCGCCCTAATGCTCGCCTGTATTGGCCTACTCGTCAAGCTATTGGCGCTATGCACGGGCCGCTGCAATGCGCCGAAGTTTAATACGGACGCGATCCGATGTGCGCGGTACTGCGATAAAACGATTCCGGAAGTACCGGACGAATTCTACCGCCCAAAGCGCCCTTCTACACCCCATAAATGGCCAGAGTGATGTATGGGGGCAGAACTACAACAACAAAACCCCTTCCTCCATTTCCGTTCCCGATATTATCGCGATCCAATTTTATTTGTGCAGGAAGTATTGGGCGCAGAACCGGACGATTGGCAAAAGACGTTTCTAACGGCTCTGGCTGACGGAAAACGAAAAATCAGCGTTCGAAGCGGGCACGGTGTCGGTAAGTCTACTACGACAAGTTGGGCGGCAATCTGGCATTTCTATACGCGCTTTCCCCAAAAGACGGTTATCACGGCCCCCACCTCTGCGCAGCTTTACGACGCGCTCTATTCCGAGCTTAAGGCTTGGATGAAGAAAATGCCGGACGTGCTCCGCGACATGGCCGACATCAAGACGGACCGTATCGAGTTCAAGCCCGCGCCGGAAGAAAGCTTTATTTCGCTTCGTACGAGCCGACAGGAGCAGCCGGAAGCGTTGCAAGGGGTGCACTCCGAAAACGTGATGCTGATTGGTGACGAGGCGTCGGGTATCCCTGAAGCTGTCTTTGAGGCGGCGTCCGGCTCTATGTCGGGGCATAACGCCTGCACGATCCTACTCGGCAACCCTACCCGCTCCAGTGGCTACTTCTACGACACGCACAACGTGCTTGCCAACGAGTGGTTCACGCTCAAAGTTTCGTGCGTTGATAGCCCGCGCGTTTCGAAGGAATACGTGCAGGAACAGGCTATCCGGTTCGGAGAGGACAGCAACGCGTTCCGTATCCGCGTCTTGGGTGAGTTCCCGCTAGGCGATGACGATACGGTCATTCCGATGCACCTACTCGATGCCGCGATCAACCGCGACATTCGGGAAGTGCCTGGACAGCGATGTGTATGGGGGCTGGACGTTGCCCGGTTCGGTACTGACCGGACGGCGATTTGTATCCGGCACGGGAACATCGTCAAGGAAAAGGTTCAATGGTGGTCAGGCTTGGACCTCATGCAGACGGTCGGAAAGGTCAAGGCCATGTATGACGCCTGCCCGTTCGAGGATCGCCCTGTAGAGATTCTGGTGGACGTGATCGGCATGGGTGCGGGCGTCGTGGATCGTGGCCGGGAAATGGGCCTACCAATGCGCGGCATCAACGTTTCCGAGGCTCCGGCGTTGGGCGGCGATAAGTACCTGAATCTGCGCGCAGAGCTTTGGTACAAGGCGCGGGAGTGGCTCGAAGCACGGGATTGCAAACTTGCGAACGATCAGCAGCTAAAGGCCGAACTCGCGACGATCCGCTATCAATTCCAGTCCACCGGGAAAATCAAGATTGAGTCGAAAGACGATATCAAGAAACGCGGCGTGCGCTCCCCCGATATTGCGGACGCGTTTGTACTGACGTTCGCGAGTGATGCCGCGACGGCAGGTAGCGCGAAGTCGTACTTGTGGAATTCAAACAAACCGCTTCGCCGGAATGTTCCGCGCGTCTGCTAAACCGTTCAAACCCACTGAGATTTATTCATTTTAATTCGCGAAGGTGCTTTATGCACTTCGCACACTCACGCCTATTCCTCAAGGAACACAAAAATGGCACTTAAAAACTGGCTCAAAGATAGCTATGCAACGCATGGCAATTCGACAAGCAAATCTACCCCAAAAAGCGGGACAAGCTTCGACGACGACAGCAAGCGCGCGGAATCAATCTCAAAGCGAGTTTCAGATATGGAAACCGTGAAGCGACAGGGCAATAGCTCGGGCGGTGGCCGTAGCTCTATCTCGAAGGATACCCCGCCGACCGATAGCAAGACGAGCTATCAAAACGGCCTTATGAACGGACCTAACAAGGGTTCTGGAACAAAGAGCAAGAAGTAATGCGCATGGGGGCGTTTGCGAATACGCAGACGCCCCGCCCGCTTTAATGCGGCTTTTGGAGAATAATAATATGGCTAAAGGCCGAACTAAAGCGCCAGTCGAAGGCGGAAAAGACATGTTCACAACGCCGGTAACGGCAATGATGAATGGTTCTCAGCCTTGGACGCAGCGCGGTATTGAACAACCAGACTCCGACGAGCAGCACAACGCGTCAAACTACTTCGCCGGATCGGATAAGGCACAACAAGGCTCTGTCCGCTCGGACAAATTCCGCGACGCCGTACCCCTCAGCGATGAGGAATTGGGCGCGATTATCCAGCAGCAGCTTACAGACGCCAGAACATTCATCGATTTGGAAGTTGGCCCGATGCGGGCAGCGGCTATCGAAGCCTACCGCGGTCGGATGGACTATTCCGACCCAGATCAGGGCGATACCGGCTATCTAGATCAAGCACTAGCCCCTGCCGGACGTTCAGAAATCGCCTCACGCGATGTTCGAGACACTATCTCGGCAATGATGGGCGATCTAATGCGCATGTTCACGTCGTCGGATGAGATTGTCGAATTCGAACCGGTCAGTCCGAAGGACGTAGATTTTGCGGAACAGGCGACGGATTACGCGAACTACGTTTTCCAGAAGGATAACGACGGTTTCGACGTTCTCTATTCAGCGTTCAAAGATGCGCTGTTGCAGAAAACCGGCATCGTCAAGGTCTGGTGGGACGACGCTGAAACCGTCCGAACAGAAACGTACTCTGGCCTAGATCCAGCCGGCCTGTATGCGCTGGAATCTGCGCCCGCCCCGGCTGGATAAAACTACTAAAAGAAGCGGGTTATGGATCACGCCATATTCTGCTGACAAAAGAACTATAAGAATAAGAGGTGGTGTAATGTCTTCGGGCGGCGGCGGAACAAATACCGTGCAACAGTCCTTGCCGGATTGGATGCAAAAATATGTGCAAAACAACTATGAGAAAGCGCAGCAAGTAGCACAAAACCCGTACACCCCTTATCAGGGTGAAGGTGTTGCGCCTCTCAACCAACAACAACTTTCCGGCCTTAATCAGCTATACCAAAACGGCGCGAACAATACCGGCGCAGCGGCGGTTAATCAGGGCGTACAAACGGCGACGGGCGCAGCGAACTACAACCCCAATCAGGTCAGCTATAACGCGCCCACAGCTGGGGATATCCAAGGTCAGCTAAATCCATATCTGAAGAATGTTATGGATACGACCAACCAACAAATCCAGCAACAAGGCGCGATTGCGAACCAGCAGACGAACGCGAGCGCGACCGGTGCCGGTGCTTTTGGTGGCGCACGTCAGGCAGTACAGAACGCGCTCAACTCGAAGTACACGCAGCAGAACATCGCGAACGCTGATGCCAACATTATGAATCAAGGCTATCAGCAAGCGGTGGCGCAAGCGAACGCGAATGCTCAGGGCGGAATGAGTGCGGCACTCGCCAATCAGAACGCAGGGTTGCAAGGCAACGCGCAGCGGTTGCAAGCGGCCGGACAGCTTGGCGCATTGGGTCAGACGCAGCAAGGCATCGGAATGGGTAACGCTCAGAACATGATTCAGGCGGGCACCGTTCAGCAGCAACAACAGCAGACCTTGGACAGCTACCTCGCTGGCCTCTACGGTCAACAACAAGGCGCGGGCGAACGTCAGCTACAGAACCTTATGGCTGGAACGTACGGCGGCAATCCCGGAAGCACGCAGACAAACCCTGTTCAGAGCAACGGCCTTGGTTCCACGCTCGGTCTGCTCGGCGGCCTTGGTTCGTTGGCAATGTCGTTTTTCTCGGACGAAAACTTTAAGCAAGACATTAAGGAAATCGACCCGCAGGAGGCAGCAGCCAAATACAAGGATATGCCCGTCAGTACATGGCGGTATAAGCCGGGTATTGGACTTGGGGACGCAATGCATATTGGTCCGATGGCACAAGACTTCGCGGCGGCGTTTGGCGGCGACGGTCATACGATCAAGGTTCAGGACGCTATCGGATCACAGGCAGCAGCGATTAAGGGATTGGCGCAGCAAGTGGCCGAACTTAAGCGGGGGCGCAAGTAATGGCATACGATCCGAATCTCGCCTATAACATGCGTGTCCAGCAAGCACAGGATGCAGCGGACCAAGCGTATCGACAACAGCTTTCCCAACTGTATCAAGAGGCGCAGGGGAGCGGTAACTACTCGGACGTTTATAACCTGTTGCAGCAAGGCGGCAACCAACTACCGGCACAGGCTCAGCAACAACAGTCGAATCCGCAACAGGCAAGTGGTCTACTTGGCATGCTATTGCAAGGATCACGGCAGCAACAAAACAGCGTTGACCCGTTCGCGAATCGAGGCATTACCGGATTGAATCTCGGCCTAATGGGATTGCTCGGGCCTAACGCTGCTGCTAATGCTCAGTTTGGACAGTATCACGCTGCGCCGGTCAACGTCCCTCACCTACAGGGTGCGGTTCAACCGACCGGCAGCTTGGTAGGAACGTTCAACGATCCTTCGCAAAACCTCCAAGGGTTCAACAATCCGGCTGCGAATTTGCAGGGCTTCAACAATCCGGCGATGAACTATCAGGGTGCCAATAACTCCGCTTTGAATATGACGGGCGGTTCTGCCGTAGCCGCGCAAAAACAATCGATTCAGACCGGAATCAGTATGGGGAAATAACATGCTTGGAAATATCGGAGATTTTGTTTCCTCAACGTTCAAGGAAATCGGACACCATCCATTACAAGCGCTCGGCGCGGCGTTTGGTGTACCGGGCTATGACCCGGCTATCGGTGGCACGTTCAACAACCACAAGGGCGGCGCACTACTCAGCCCTACCGGAAACTTCACGTCATCAGCATGGAATGAAATGTATCAAGACAACCCGGACAAAACGTCGGGCCTCGATATGTTCCACGGCATCAACAAGGTTGCGGACGTTATCGCACCAATGATTGCCGGTGGTTATGCGATGGGTTCGGGGATCGGTACAGGTTCCGGAACGTTTGGCGGCGGCTTGCTCGGTGGCCCTGCATCGGTCACGGGTGCCGGGTCCAGTGGCAGCGGTGGATTGCTTGGTTCAACGCCGCAGTTCGCAATGCCTGGCGGAACGTCGGGTGTCTCGATGGGTGGACTTGGGGAATCGGGCTTTGCCGGTAGTTCCGGACCCATGACGGGCTTGTTTAGCGGTCTTAGCCCTACTGCTTCGTCGGGTGCCTTCTCATCGGGCGCAGCAGCCGCGCCAATGGGCGGTATCACGTCGGGCGGCGGAATGGATTGGGCCAATCTGGCTACTCAGGGTTTCGGCCTCATGTCCAAGATGGGACAAGAAAATCAACAACAGCAGCAACAGACGCCGCCCCCGGTCCCGCTTGGTGGAGATAGTGGAGGCGCAGCGGCATTGCAAGCTATGGCGCAACGCCTCAACAAACTATACGGGGGCCAGTAATGGCAGCAATCGATTGGAGCAATACGTCAGGATTACTAGGTAACGATCAGGGTACGGGCTTCGCGGACAAGCTTTCTCAAGGCGTAGGCAATCTATTCGGCGGTGGTAGCACGCCGTTTATGGACCCATCGCAACAACGAGCGGCAGCGAATAACGCGTTGCTCAACTTCAGCGTTGGACTGCTGAAAGGTAGTGCACCCTCTTTCGATCCGTCGCACCGCTCATTCGCCAACGCGCTTGGTGAGGGATTGTCGGGCGCTCAGTCGGGCTATCAACAGTTCACGCAGAATCAAATGCTGAACGCTCAGAACGCAATCAAGCTAAACCAGATGCGCCAGCAAATGGCGATTGTTAACGGCCTGATGGGCGGTCAACCTTCCGGTGGTGCGCCAGTTACGGCGGGTCCGGGGGCGGTCCCTTCTACCGCGTCGGCAGGCAGTTCAGATTCGCCGGTTGCGGCCGGTACAAGCACGGCTCCGGGTTCGGATACAGCATCCGCTGGACAACCAGCCAGCGCAACGGCACCACAAGCGCACGGCGGTTCCCTTTACGATCAATTCGTTATCCCGAACATGACGCGTGAGCAGTCCGCAATGCTCTATGTCCAAAATCCAGATGCGTACTGGAAAGCGATGGGCGCGGCGCACGAACCAACCGAAGTGCAAAAGCTCGCATTGGCCGCGTATCCGAATGATCCGGACAAGCAGAGCGCGGCCATTAGAGGCGCACTCACGGCGAAGACGATTACCCCGCTTCATCCGGGCGGCGGTTATATCGGCGCAGATGGTCAGGTCCACTACACGCCGGGTAAGGCTCCGGTCGGCTTCACCTACCAGTCGGACGAGAATGGCAATCCGGTAATGGTGGCGATTCCGGGCGGTACGCAAGCCGTTACAGCGAGCGAAGCGGCTAAGGGTGCCGGTGAAGCGCAGAACCAGATTCAAACTATCCAACTATCGGACGGTTCGCAGATCAGCGGAACGCGTGCGCAGATTGCGCAGTATCTCCGGCAGAACCCGCAAGGCCCCCTTTCTGGTGGCGCTACAGCACCCCAAGGCGGCGGACGCGGTGCCGGCGTAATCGACAATGCTATCGGTGGTGGACAACCAAGTGTGCCAACCGCTAACGCCCCACAAGGCGGCATCCAATCGCCGTATACGTTCAAGGAACCGCCCAAGCTGGCGGCTCCGACGATCGGCGGAATGTCTCCGGGCGCGCAAGCGGCGCAATCTGCGGTAGGTGCAGCGGCCGGTAAGCAATGGGCCGGTGACTTGGAGCAAGCAGGAAGCTACCAACAGGCTCAACAGCCGATTGTGAATGCACTGCACGCGCTCCAAGCAGCGGAAACCGGACCACTCGCGGCACGAAAGCAGAATATTCAATCCGCGCTGAACGAAGTCATTCCGACCATTGCGCAAGTGGTGGGCGTGGCCGATCCGTCAAAGGTTACGGCGACCGATCTGTTCAAAAAGTACACAGCGCAAATCGGTATGGGTCAAATGGCGTCGGCCGGTGGTCCGTCTGATGCTCGCTTGAATTCTGCTATCGCGGGAAGCCCAAATATCGGCATGGACAAGATGGCTAACTCGCAAGTGCTACAAAAGATGGCAGCACTTAACGACATGAATAACTTTTTGGTTAATCAGTTTCAGAATTCAGGCCGTGACCCGCAGCAATGGCCCGCTTACAAGGCACAAGTTGCAAAGCAGATGGATCCCGCAGTATTTGCGATTGACTATATGACACCCCAACAAAAGGCGGCATTGCAGAAAACAATGACGCCCGCGCAATTGACCAAGTTCCGCCGCGAATACACATATTACAAACAAAATAATCAACAATAAGGTGAAGTCGTGGCGGATTATTCTGATTTATTTGCAGCGTCAGGGACGCAATACGCGGTTCCGCCACAGCTATTAGCAGCGGTACAACGAACCGAATCCGGCAGCGGCGACAATCCCTCCATAGTAGGCCCCAAGCCCGCTATCGGTGGGGATGATCGCGCGCAAGGCATCATGCAGATCATGGGTGCGAACGCGAAAGCGGCCGGAATTGATCCGACTGACCCTGTCCAGGCGGTCAATTGGGCGGCTCAAAACATGGCGCAGCTTTACAAGCATTATGGAAATTGGGACGACGTTGTGCGCGCCTATCACGGCGGAACGAACACCAAAAATTGGGGACCCCGTACGAACGCGTACTACCAAAAGGTATCTGCCAATTTCCAACCGGGACAACAGGCCATGCCAAAAAACACACAAGACGCGGGCTTGATGGACCCATTCGCGGACGCTGCACCGGCCCCGCATGCTCCTGTGCGTCAAGCTACCGCGCAGGCTCCAGCTCAACCGCAAACGCAATTGCTTGACCCGTTCGTGGATGCTGCGCCGGCTAGTGCGCAGATTGCCCCAGCTCAACCGAGCACCTCACAGAGCCACGGCAGTATCGCGGCATTCGGTGCGGGCCTCGGTCACGGGTTTGGGTCGACCGTGCTCGGCGCGCAGCAATTGATTGGTAAAGGTTTGCAGCAATTCGACGCAACCAAAGGCGCGGGTGATTGGCTTGTGAATGATGCGACGCAAGGCGCTAAGAACCTTGATGCGGACTACAACGGATACCAGCAAACGAACCCGATTGCGGCCGGTGCCGGCAACATCGGTGGACAGGTCGCGCCGGCCCTTCTGCTTCCGGGCGGACAGGCTCAAATCGCGCGTATCGGCTCGGGCGTCGGTCGCCTTGCTGTGCGGTCTGTAGTCGGTGCCGGTCAAGGTGCTGTTATGGGCGCTGTGCAGCCCGTCGTAAACGACGATCAGGACTTTGCACAACAGAAGCTTAGTCAGATCGGCGCGGGTGCGGCTGGCGGCGCTTTGGGTGCTCCGGTTGGTGCAGCGCTCGGCCGCGTACTGGCTCCTGTCGGAAGTGCGGCGGTAACAGCGCTGCGCAACGCGGGAATCACGCCGACTATCGGTCAGATGCTTGGCCCCGTTGCTTCGAACCTCGAACAGAAGGCTACGAGTCTACCGCTCGTCGGCAACCTGATTAACTCCGGTCGTCAGCAAGCCGTGCAGCAATTCAACCGTGCGGTTGGTAACGATGCACTCGCCCCTATTGGCGAAACGTTGCCGAACAACGTTCGCGCGGGTGCCGACATGGTGCAGCACGTGCAGCAGACGATTGGACAGCGTTACCAAGATATCGCCCGCAATGGCCGTGTTGTGATGGACACCCCGCTACAGAACGATATCGCGACGTTGCAAGCCGGTATTGCACAAGACGCGCCCGCCTTGGCAGGACGTTTCAACAATATCGTCAACAACCAGTTGACCGCGAAGAATGGCGGCAATCTGACAGGCGATCAATGGGCGAATACACGCTCCATGATCAACCAACAGATTCGCAATCACAGCGGATTCAATGCGAGCAGCGATGATCGCGTCATGGCTGACTACCTGCAACAGCTTCAAGACTCGATCACGTCTAACGCTGAACACTACAGCGCTCAGTCGGTACAGCAGCAATTGGCACAGGCTAACGCTGCGTGGGCGCGGTATAAGGCATTGGAAAAGGCGGCAGGCATGAAAGGCGCACAGACGGCTGATAACGTCTTTACGCCCAATCAATACCTGAGCGCGTCACGTGCGGGTCAAACGGCAGCACAGCGCGCCACGTCATCAAGCGGTCAGGGTTTCCCGGCGCAGAACTTGGCACAAACTGCACAGTCTGTATTGGGTAATACCGTTCCAGACAGTGGCACGGCTGGCCGCTTGGGCGTAATGGACTTGCTTGCTGGTGGTGGTGCTTTGGCGAATCCTGCAACGGCGCTTAAGGTCGGCGCGCTGGCGCTTCCATACGCCCCGGGCGTTCGGAATATGGTCCCTGCATTGGTGAGTAGCCGTCCGGCCGCTGTGCGGGCCGCTGCGCCCGTCGCACGTCATGTAATGCCGCTGCTCGGTGGAATGCTCGGGTCCAGCGGTCAGCAACAGCCCCCGCAGGATCAGGGAGCATTGAGCGGACTACTGAGCTACTAACCATAAGGGCGGCATTCTAAGGAGAGTCACCTTTTATCGTCACAAATAAAAAGCCCCCGGCCTGTGAAGGTTCGGGGGCCAAAATAAGCACAATTAAAATAAAGGGAGTCTTGCTCGAATCCAGTCCCATTTAGTTGGCGGAATCGAAACAGACCTCATTACCTCGTCGCTCGAATTGTCGTAATAGATGATAGCGTCCGCACCATCAGTCAAATCTCGCTCCGATGCCGAGTTCAGATAATACGAAAAATACCTTTGCGCGCGCAATACTCCAGCATCATCGAAAAGCTGAAACCTCACCTCATAGCCGTTCTTTATATCGGCCCCACACAATTTCGCAAGATATACGGAGCCCCCGAAATTCTTCCGGCCGCCATTCAATTCTTTTGTGAAGAAATCACATCGCCCGTAATCCGGCCTAGCCGAATGGACAGCGAAACCAACCCCAACAAAAGAAGCGACGATCAAGCCGATAATTAAAACAATTATTTTGATTGCTCTTGTCTGCATATTTCACCAAGTTTAATATCAATTGGCTTCTTCAACTTCATGTAGACCGGCTTCGAATATATCATAAAATCGCCGCCTCGCTTATGCTTGTCGCGCCAACGGCTGTAATCAGAATTATAGACCGGATAAAATACATCGGGTTCCTTGAACTTCCCGAACAAGCTTTTTCGCGTGTCCACTGGCTTATCAATGCTTTTCACCCAAATATCTACGTCAGTGTCTCGCTTTGGCTCGCTCGAATCTGCTCCGCTTATCACTGGTCCCGGTGCAATAATCACACCGTGCTTATTCCAATGTCCCAAGTATTGCAGTCCGTTGAACGAGTAATTATCTTTTACATAGACGTAGACGTGCGTGATTTGCGCAGCAGCATCAACGCAGTAGAAGTTGCTCGACGGTTCATATCTGTAGTATTTTTCGCCGGAAATCTCAACATTTCCTATTGCCACGTAAATATTGAAATTTGCCAACGCCCCCGTCAAGTCTGTCGGGGTAATATTCTCGAAGGTATCCCAATTGCTAATCGAGGCAAGTTGAAATTGCCAATCGATATGGAATTGACGGATATCGGACAAGAATTGAGTGGTGTTGAAACTTAGATTTGCGCCTCTGTCTTGCTCAAATCTCTTTTTGATATAGGCAAGAACCTTTCCCTTTGCCAAGGCCACCGCCGCCTCACGATAAATATCATTGGCGAGAAGATTCTCATATTTCTTGCGGACACTGCCAAACTTCAATGTCCAATCGAGAGTAACACTGTCAGTATCCAATGGCTGAACTGACTTTGGATTATTGTCGTAGACGTTAGCAGGAGTCGCGAACCAAAGCCGTGCAAGCCTAGCCGATACTTTCCAGCCTAGGTTATCCATAGCGATAGGCACGTCTTGTAGATCAAAAGGCGGCGGATTCTCGCAAACTTCGGCTTCAAGTTGCTTCGGCGGCTCTGCGGTCTTCGGTGGTTCGGCTTTAGGCTGTGGCTTAGGCGGCGGAACCTCTGGGGCTTTAGCAGCCGCTTTGGGAGGCGGTGGGGGCGGTGGTGGTGGTTTTTCGCCCGGTGCAAGCCTGTCAATTGATACGCGTTTTTGAGTATCAAGGGGGATACAGCCTTTGGCCCCCTTGTACTCTTTCAACTCCGGCCCAAGCAAACCGTTTTGCGGCTTATAGTAAGGAATCTTTTTAACGTCAGGCATAGTTATTTCATCAACAAATCCATCGATTGTTTCCACTTGAGCAATAATCGACGGCGATGAAATCCAGCCCTCGTATTAACCCCTACCGAGCACTGTATCGCACCTACTCTGTTCTGTGAAGGTTCAGGGGACTATCTACCACTTGCGCACGTAAATCACGTCGAGAAATGCGCGCTTGCGCGTCCGCCGGTTCGTCAGGTCATGCTCAGATCGTACAGACCAGCCAAAAACAAAACGGGGGCGAGAAAGTCTGAGAATTCGACTCTCGCCCCCGCCCCTTCCGAAATCAAAGAATCGCGATGCGGTTAATTCTGTCCTGCCCTTCTTTGGTCAAATGCCCATAATTCTTATCTACGTGCTTGACCGAAGTTCCGGTAAATTTAGCCACATCATGTATTGGCACACCCTTCGTGAGCAGTTCGCTAATGAAACTATGCCTAGCAAAATACAGAACCGCGTTCGGCATTTCCGCCTTATCTCGCGCCTTTACAAATCGACTGTGCCATGCATCAACTGTCCATTTTTTATGTCGATCAGTCATAAACAACGGAGCGCCGCCACCTCTATTTTTCACTTGCTCGTTAAACAACTCCTGCGCCTTCGTAGACAACGATATAACACGTGATTTTGTTTTACTTGGACGCAAGATAAGCGTCCCAGTGTGCTGGTTGTAGTGGGACACAAGAGCCTTAGCCAACTCTCCCGGACGGCAACCAAGCAGCATCAACGCAGTCGAGAACAAACGCAAATCATCGGGCATGCAACCGAGCAAATGATTGCGTTGTTCGATTGTTAGAAATCCGTCTCGATTAACGTCTACTTTTTCGAAATAGCTAACCACCTTCCACTCTACGTCACTGGCAACCCATTTATTCTTTCTCGCAAAATTGAGCGCAGCTTTTAGACTCTTGAGATTGCGGTTAGCTGAATCGCGGGCCTTACGGATATCATCATCGCCGACAGCCTCCACCGTTTGATCATTAAGCCATTTCTCAATGCTCTTCGTCTCCAACAGGGCGAGCAGAGTCTTTCCAATCGGCTTACCGTACACCAAACGTTCGAATCGATTGGAGGCGTCGTAAGCGCTCTTTTTGCCCTTGCGAACCTCCAAATTCTCAACGTACTTCTTACAAGCATCCTCTACGGTCAGAGGCGTATCGGGGCTGTCCGCTTTCTTCGCGGTGCCCTTAGTCAGCTCGTCCGCCCATTGCTCCACGCGCTTGCGGGCTTCGTCAAATTCGGGCTGTCCGTCGAGGGTGACATGGTGATAGCGCTTGTCGTAATACAGGCGTCCAACCCATGTGCCGGGACCGACCGATGACGTTCTGTAACCGACGTGCAGACCGCGCCGGATGCTTTCCCAGTACGGCTCATTCTGATGCCTGAGCTTCGCGCGTGCCGTGCGCGAACGGATGTTCGCCTTTGTCGTACTTTCCTTCGCCATGATTCCCCCGTGCCGCGTCCAGATCGTGAGTTTACGGAATCAAGTATACCGCGTCGCGTAACTTCCGCGTAAGTACGGCATTTTTAGACCACTTTCCGGAAGACCACGCCACGCGCCAATGTCTGACAAATTTCCTTGTAAATCAAGGTCTTAAAATGTGCAAAAGGACGATGGGAATGATCCTATGGCACTTATTATTTGCCCGGCGTGGGCGATTGGGGACGCGAAGACATCATGAATTGAGTCGAAACGATCAGGAATGTAGGAGTTGTGTGGATAGTGCGTGACCGGAGTTTACCGCTAATCTGGAAACGTCACGCGACTGCCTCAGTCGGCCCGGCTATACTGGGCCCATCGGGTGCCGCGCATCACGCCCTGCCTTCCCTGCATCGTCCCGCACACGGAGAAAGCAAATGAGCACGACTGTCGCGCAAATTCTCAAGGCCAAGCCGGATTCCGGCCGCACGATCTACACCGTCACGAAAAACGATTTCGTCTACGACGCCATCAAGCTGATGGCCGAAAAGGGAATCGGCGCACTGCTGGTCGTCGACGGTGACGACATCGCCGGCATCGTTACCGAGCGCGACTACGCGCGCAAGGTCGTGCTGCAGGACCGTTCGTCGAAAGCCACCCGCGTCGAGGAAATCATGACGGCCAAGGTGCGCTACGTCGAACCATCGCAATCCACCGACGAGTGCATGGCGCTGATGACCGAACACCGGATGCGCCACCTGCCCGTTCTGGACGGCGGCAAGCTGATCGGCCTGATCTCGATCGGCGACCTCGTGAAGAGCGTGATTGCCGACCAGCAATTCACGATCAGCCAGCTGGAACACTATATCCACGGCACCCCGTCGGTCACGTCCGTCTGATCCACTCCAGCGAAAAAGGCCCAAACGCGCGAGCGTCTGGGCGGGAAAGCCGCCGGAGTGCGGCGACGGAGGTTCTGTTCTGCTGACGCGGATGCGCGCTAGCGGCGCGCGCCCCGTCGGTCACATGCTGTGCTCGGGCAGACCCGGGATATTCAGTTGCCGAAGTAGACGGAGTTCACCGGATTCGGGGCTTCACGCGTGACGCGGCGGCCCGACTGGCCTGCGCTCATCGCCACCGCACCGTAGCCGCTCGTATCGGCTTGGGCGAGCATCGGCTGGCTCGGCTGAATCCGTCGTTCCGCGGCCTGGATGTCCTGCGGATATTGCGAATCGCTCGCGACCGGCTTGTAGCCGTTCTGTTCGAGTTGCACGAGATCGGCCCGGACCTGCTCACGGGTCAACCCCTGCTCGGACTGTGCGAACGATGCGATCGGGGCGGCAAGGACGGATGCAGCGATCGCTGCGTAGATGATCGACTTCATGATGGACCTCCGAAATATGTTCTCTTTTGGCGTCGCTCCCGGCAGGACTGTCTGAAGCGACGGAAACAAGTGTAGTGCTCGCGATACCAAGGGGAAACCCTTGGTTTGAACATACAGCGTTGCGTTTTTGGAAAAAATCCATCGAGGTCGCGTCACTGCATCGCCATCACTTAAAGCATTTCCACAACAATGCCTGACGGATGGCCGACAGCCGAATCGCCGATCCGGAAGGTTATGTTGTAGAATCGTAAGGCTTTATTCAACCGTCGGTACCCTATCCACCATGCACGCGCCCACGCCTCTTTCGGCTTCGCCGTCCGGCCCCGCCGGCGTGTGCATGCGCGCCGGTCATCCGGCGCCCACCTGCGCTCGACGCACGGCCCAGGCACCGCTCGCCCCTGCCCGGCGCCTGATCTGACGGCACGGTCTCCTCCCGGAGCCAGGTCAGACAGGCTCCGGGCGATCCTCATAGGCATGCCACGCCTGCCCCCGCTGATCATTTGGAGAACTGCCATGAAACAACGCCTTTACCAGCTGAGCGAAGTCGACGTCGCTCGCCTCGAGAAGCACGCCGAACACAACCCGCGCTTCCAGGCGATGCTCGACACGCTGCTCGAGCGCGCGGACATCGTCCAGCCCGACGCCATCAAGGCGAACGTCGTCACGATGAACTCGCAGATCACGCTGCTCGACGAAGCGTCCCAGGAACAAGCCACCTGGACGATTGTTTATCCGGATGCCGCCAATCTCGAGCTCGGGCGCCTGAACGTGTTTTCGCCGGTCGGCATGGCGCTGCTGGGCACGCAACGCGGTCAACTGGTGAAGGTGCTGCAACCGAGCGGCGCCGAAAAGCTGATGAAGGTCGCGGCGATCGTGTTCCAGCCGGAAGCCAACGGCGAATACACGCGCTGACGCCGCTGCCGGCCGGCAGCGTACCTCGGCCATATCAAACAAAAAGCGAGGCCCTGAGCCTCGTTTTTTTGCGTCCGGATGAGATGCACCGTCGTCGCGACCTTTATCGCCGTATTCGACAGGCAAAAAAAAGGCGCCCGAAGGCGCCTTTTCGATACTGCGAAGCGGGTTACCCCGCTTGTCACGCTTAGAAGCGGTGACGCAGACCAACCGTTGCTGCGGTTTGGTTGATCGACGAGCTCGGCAGGTTGTTGCTGAAGCTGTCGCCGTTGTAGATCGATGCGCCAATGCCGTTCTTCGCTGCACGCTGGTACACAGCTTGTGCGTAGACGTCCGTGCGCTTCGACAGCGAGTAGTCAGCTTGCAGGCCGAACTGGTTCCAGTGCGTGCTGCCGTTGTTGATCTTCGCGTTCGTGTACGTGTAAGCAGCACCCAGGCCGAGAGCCGGCGTCAGGTTGTACTTTGCGTTGACTTCGTAGTTGTCGGTGCGCAGCGTGCCCAGACCAACTGCGTTGTTGTCGAGACGTGCTTGCGTCCATGCAGCGCCGACTTGTGCCGGGCCGAATGCGTAACCAGCAGCAGCACCGTACGTGCGGACGCGGCCTTGGCTAGCAACGCCACCGATTGCCGACGACGTCGCGCCGTTTGCGTTCGTACCGTCACCCAGGTTCGCTTGCGAGTATGCACCCGCCAGCTTCAGGCCTTGGAACTGGTATGCAACGCCAGCGCTGTACGCACGGTTGTTACCGAAGTTCGTGTTGTTCGAGAACGAGTACGTGCCGCCGAATTGCAGGCCAGCGTAGTTCGCGCTCGTGAACTTGATGGTGTTGTTCGCTGCGACGTCACCGGTCGTGCTCAGACGGTCGAGGTTCAGCGGGTGCGCGAAGTACGTGCCGCCCCACGAGCCCGTTGCCGTCAGCGGCGCCAGGTAGTCTTGCGTTGCGTCATACTGCTTACCCAGCGTGACCGTGCCGTACTGGCTCGACAGACCGACAAATGCTTGACGGTTGAACATGCCGCCGTTGTTGCCCAGCTTGCCGTTACCGATGCCGAAGCCGCTTTCCAACGTGAAGATTGCCTTCAGGCCGCCACCCAGGTCTTCCGAGCCACGCAGGCCGAAACGGCTCTGGTCAATGCCCGAACCCATCGCCCAACGCGACTTGCCAGCTTGGCCGAGTGCCGGCTGGACGTTGCTCGTGTAGGTGATGCCTGCGTCCAGCACGCCGTACAGCGTGACGCTGCTTTGCGCGTGAGCGACGGTAGCGAACGATGCTGCAGCTGCTGCAACGATCAGAGTCTTGTTCATTCGTGGAGCTCCCTTCTAAAAAGAGGCAGGTCTCGCGACCTTGTTCATAAACGGTCTGCAACCGCCCGGGAGCGCCATCGGTCCTGCTGGCGGCGCCCGGATAGTTGCCCGTTTGGGAACCGTGAGTTTAGGGGTGTACCCTAGGGGCGCGATCTGCAAATAAAGAAATAAGCTTTTCCAGAACTAGAAATAATGAAAGTGGGGACGAGTTATAAGTATTTGTTTTGACGTATTTTTTTGACTTCTTGACGACGGTTTTTTGGACCCTTCTATCCCACCATTCCTTCGTGTCAGCGTCTTGACGGTTGCATAGAAACAACAAGCGGAATCCGCAAATCACCCGAAATCGGTAATTTTTACCCAAAAAAATCTCAAATACCGGGCCGCGCCGCCTAAAAACCAACCGGCCACACGGCAAACACACATCCGCGCGGCCGTTGCTGGTGCCTGCACCGTCGGCACCGAGCTGCAACGCGGGAGATCGGCCGGCCCACGGACGACCAACGGGCCATCGTGACATGCGGTAACAGCCTTAACGGCCTGCGTAACCCGGCCACGAGACCGGCAGGCTAATGTACGGCAGACCCGAGTACATATAAGAGGACCCGCGATGAATCGACGCTCGTTGTTGCGCGCCATCGGACTGACCGCCGCCGTCGCGGCCACCGGCGGCTGGCTGCGTACCGCTTCGGCCCAGCCAGCACCGCCGGGATACCGGCCGCCCGGACCGAACCACGGGCCCGGCAGGCCGCCTTATCCCGATCGCCCGGGCTTCGCGCCGCCGGCACCGCGGCACGATCGCCGTCCGCCGCCGCCGCGGCCGCACGGCTATGTCTGGACCGACGGCTACTGGCGCTGGCAGCGCGGCCACTATATATGGGTGTCCGGCCGCTGGGTCGCGCGGCGCCCGGGGCGTCGGTGGGTGCCCGGCTACTGGCGGCGCCAGGGGCCGGTGTGGGTCTACGTCGACGGCACCTGGCGATAGGCGGTCGCCCGCGCCGGCTCTCGGTCGGCGCAACGGCGTGCGGCGAACGGCCCGGCGGCGGTCGACGGTAGAAGGACGGCGCGCCGGCGTGCGAGGCGGCTAATCGGCACCCGAATCGGCCCCGGACCGCAGCCGATCGCAGCTGCCCGATCACGGCGGATCGCTCGCCTCAAGCCGCGATTGTCCCGCCTACGTTGCGCCCTTCGCAACAACACGCGCGCGAGCAGTACGCTCCAAACGTTCGGATAACGAAGTCATCCGATGCCGCCGCGGCACATATATGCAGCCGGAATCGGGCACGGGATAACTCGCGGATCGCCCCTCCCTTCTGCCCCTTTCCGGCCTTTACCTCTCCCCACGCATCGTCGCTGCGCCGTACGACAGTCGGCGCATTCCGGACCCCGCAATTAATCCGTTTGGGTGGCGCGCAGCGCCGCCTTTGTTGCCATCATGGCCGTCATTCATCGCGCGCCGCGTCCCGCACCGAACGGCGCCGCGCGCATTCGCGCACCCCGCCACGAAGTGAACGACGGCACCGGCATGCACGCCATGATCGCGCACGGCATCGCCGAAGCGCACGCATGGGACGGCGCCGATCAGGGGTCCGCATCATCGACACATCGGCCGCCGCATGAGCGGCCCCGAGCGCATCCCCCTTCACTCAAAGGAGCAAACACGATGAAACGACTCGAAGGCAAGGTGGCGTTGATCACGGGCGGCGCCCGCGGTCAGGGCGAGGCGGAGGCGCGCCGGTTCGTCGCCGAAGGCGCACGCGTGGTGATCGCCGACGTGCTGGACGACGCCGGCCACCGCGTCGCGGCCGATCTCGGCGACGCCGCGCGCTACCAGCATCTCGACGTGACGAACGAAGACGACTGGCACACCGCCGTGCATGCAACGCTCGCGCATTTCGGGCGGCTGGACATCCTCGTGAACAACGCGGCGATCCTGAAGCTGGTGCCGATCGAATCCTGTTCGCTCGACGACTATCGCAAGGTGATCGACGTGAACCAGATCGGCTGCTGGCTCGGCATGAAATCGGCGCTGGCGGCGCTGAAGGATGCGGGCGGCGGCTCGATCGTCAACGTATCGTCGACGGCCGGGATGGAAGGCGTGGCCGGCGGCAGCGCGTATGTGTCGAGCAAGTTCGCGGTGCGCGGGATGACGAAGGCCGCCGCGCTCGAGTTCGGCCGCTACGGAATCCCCGTGAATTCGGTCCACCCGGGCGGCATCGACACCGTGATGGCGCGCCCGCCGGAATACGCGGATTTCGACCCGTCGTCGATCTATAGCGGGCTGCCGATTGCACGTATCGGCAAACCCGACGAAGTCGCGAGCCTCGTGCTGTTCCTCGCATCCGACGAATCCGCGTACTGCACGGGCGCGGAATTCATCGTCGACGGCGGGATGCTCGCGGGCAGCACCTTCCACTGATCCGCATCGCAGCCGACACGCGACGCGGTGCTCGGTACCCCTCGGCTGGATCACCGGGGTGCCGAGACCGCGCGCCGCTTGCTTGCCACCGAGCACGAGGAAGCGGCCGCGCGGACCATACACGCACTCCGCTTCCGGATACATCGTCAGCAGCACGAAATACAGCAGCCCGCCGACCGCCAGCGAACCGGCACGCTGAGATCGAGCCCGCCCGCGAGGTTGCCGAGCGGCCCGACGAACTGGCACCGCAGGTTCACAAACGACAGCCCGACCAGCACGGGAAAGCTGCCGAGCACCGACGTGGAAAACGTATTTCAGCAGCCGAACAGCAGCCGGAACAGATCGATCGGACGCGCATAGCGCGACGCGTCGGGAATGCGCTCGAAACCGAACGATTCGACTTGCGTCATTCTGCCTTCAGCCATTTGTCTCCAGCTCCTCTGGTGCGTCGGTACGGCCCGCGACCGCAGCCATACGACACATCGTCATCGATTTGCCGCCACTCTAAACCGGATCAGGCGGCGCAAATATCGCGCATTCGAGACGTTTACGACGAAGGAGAACAATGTTTCGCGACGGGGAATCGGCCGGCGGCGCGAGCGATGCGAGGCAGGTGCGACGGCGATGCGCCGGGCTGTCGCCGCCGGGCGGCAGGCGGACGAACCGGCCCCGTTGAACGGCCATCTGGCATCGATGCGAGGCCGGCGCATTGCGCGTCATGCCGATCAGCGCGATCGGCGCCGCATCGACTGCAATCAATCCATGCGGCGGCCCGGGGGGCTGGCATAAGGGTGCGTGAGCGCCGAGCCCACGATGCGGAGTCAGCCGCGCGGCGGGCGGACGCAACGCCCCACCCGCCCCGCAGCCGCGCGTACTACCGGCCCGGGCCCGCAAGCGGACCCGCCTCAGCCTGCGCCAGTCCCGACGGCCAGCCACCCGCCAGCGCCTTGTACAGCGCGACCGTCGACGTCGCGCTGCGCATCCGCGCGTCGGCTGCCGCGTCCTGCGCCTGCAGCAGCGTTCGCTGCGCGTCGAGCACTTCGTAGTAGTCGATCGCACCGGCCGAGAAACGCGTCTGCGCGAGTTGCGCGGCGCGCGCGCTGTCGTCCGCGGCACGTACCAGATGGGCGGTCTCGTCCCGCGTGCGCGCGACGCGCAGCAGCGCATTCTCCGTGTCCTCCAGCGCACCGAGCACGGTCTGCCGGTACTGCGCGAGCTGGCCCGCCGCTTCCGCGTCGCTCGCCGCGATCCGCGCGCGCACGCGGCCGACGTCGAGGAACGACCAGTCGATGCCGAGCGCGATCAGGTTCGTGTCGCTACCCGCACGGAAGAACCCGTAGCTGCTGGTCGCGCTGCCGAGCAGCCCCGCCAGCGTGAAGCGCGGAAACAGGTCGGCCGTCGCGACGCCGACCCGCGCGGTCGCCGCATGCAGCCGCGCTTGCGCGGCGGCGACGTCCGGGCGCCGCAGCAGCAGGTCGCCCGGGGTGCCTGGATCGATGTCCGCGGCAAGCGCCGGCAGCGGCGCCGGCGCGCCCTTCGGCGTATCGAAACGACCGATCAGCGCGTCCGGCGTCTGCCCCGTCAGCACCGCGAGCCGGTGCTCGTCGACGCCGATCGCGGCTTCGTACACGGCGATCCGCGACGTCGTCGATTCGTACTGCGCGCGCGCACGCGCCGCGTCGAGTTCGGAGCCACGCCCCGCGCCGACACGCGCATTGATCAGCGCGAGCGTCTGCTTCTGGTTCTCGGCGTTCTCGCGGGCGATCCGCAATCGCTCCTGCGAGCCGCGCAGATCCACATAGGTGCGAGCGACTTCGCCCGCGATCGCGACACGCACCGCGCGCACGTCGGCCGCGCTCGCGGCCGTTTCCGCACGCTGCGACTCGATCGAGCGGCGCACGCGGCCGAACAGGTCGAGCTCCCACGCCGCGTTGATCCCGACGCTGGAAATCGGCGTATCGCGCTGGCTGCGCGGCGCGCCGAACGCCTGATCCTTGCTCGTCAGCTGATGGCCGATCTGGCCGCTCGCGGTGATCGTCGGATAACGGTCGAACGTCGCTTGCGACAACAACGCGTTCGATGCGTCGTAGCGCGAAACGGCAACCTGCAGGTCCTGGTTCGCCGCGAGCGCCGCATCAATCAACTGCGTGAGCGCCGGATCGCCGAAGCCGCGCCAGAACACGGCGTCGGCATCGGCCGACGCATCGGGCGGCGCCGCATCCTGCGTGGCCGGATGCGCGTCGCGCGCGAACCGCGCGGCGCTCGCCGTGTCGGGCCGCTTGAAATCGGGGCCGACCGCGCACGCGGCGAGCGTCACCGACATCGCGAGCGCGGAAAGACGGAAAGCGGCGCTCATCGGTTTTCTCCTTCGAGGGTGGCGTGCTGTTCGCTCCAGACGGCCGGCGTGCCGCCCGCGAGCTTGCGGATCGCCACATAGAACACGGGCGTGAGGAACAGGCCGAACAACGTGACGCCGAGCATCCCCGCGAACACGGTGACACCAGTGGCCGCACGCACTTCGCTGCCCGCGCCGCAGCCGATCATCAGCGGCACCGAGCCCGCGATGAACGCGACCGACGTCATCACGATCGGGCGCAGCCGCAGCTTGCATGCCTCGAGCGCCGCTTCGATCACGCCCTTGCCCTGGATTTCAAGCTCGCGCGCGAATTCGACGATCAGGATCGCGTTCTTGCACGCGAGCCCCATCAGCACGACGAGCCCGACCTGCACGAACACGTTGTTGTCGCCGCCCGACAGCCATACGCCGAACAGCGCCGCGCACATGCACACCGGCACGATCAGGATCACCGCAAGCGGCAGCGTCCAGCTCTCGTACAACGCCGCCAAAACCAGGAACACGAGCATCACCGCGAGCGGGAACACGACGATCGCCGCGTTGCTCTGCGTGACCTGCTGGTAGCTGAGGTCGGTCCATTCGAGTGTAATGCCCGGCGGCAGCACGTCCTTCGCTATTTGCTGCAGCTTCGCGATCGCCTGCGACGACGACATGATTTTCGGATCGGCGTCGCCGATCAGGTCCGCGGCCGGATAGCCGTTGTAACGCACGACGGGGTCCGGACCGTACGCCGGCGCGACCGTCACCATCGAGCCGATCGGCACCATCTCGCCCTTCGCGTTGCGCGTGCGCAGGTTCGCGATGTCGGCGGCAGTCTGCCGGTGCCCGGAGTCGGCCTGTGCCATCACGCGGTACACGCGGCCGAATGCGTTGAAGTCGTTCACGTACATCGAGCCGAGATAGACCTGCAGCGTGTTGAAGAGGTCGGTCAGCGCGACGCCCTGCGCCTTCGCCTTCAGCCGATCAACCTTCACCTCGAGCTGCGGGATGTTCGCCTGGTACGCGCTGACGGGATAGCTCATCCCGGGCGTCTTCGCGACCGCCGCCTGGAACGCGCTCAGTGCGTTCTGCAACGCGCCGTAGCCGAGCCCGCCGCGATCCTCGAGGTACAGCGAGTAGCCCGAACCGTTGCCGAGGCCCTGGATCGGCGGCGGCATCAGCGCATAGGTGATGCCGCCGCCGATCGCCGCGAAGCGCGCGTTCAGGTCCGCGTTGATCTGCGCGGCGCTGCGGTGTCGCTGGTCGAACGGCTTCAGGATCACGTACGAGTTCGTGACGTTCGGCGTGTTCACGCCCTGCAGCGCGTTCAGCCCCGCGAACGCCGGCACCATCTCGACGCCGTCGGTGCCGAGCGCGATCTTCGTCATCTGCTCGGTCACCGCGCTGGTGCGAGCAAGCGACGCGCCTTCCGGCAGCTTCGCGCCGGCGAACAGGTACAGCTTGTCCTGCACGGGGATGAAGCCGCCCGGCACAGCGTTGAACAGCAGCGCGGTCGCCACGAGCAGGGCGGCGTAGACCGCGAACACCATGCCGCGCCGCTTCAGGGTGCGTCCGACGACCCCGTGATAGCGATCGGAGCTGCGCTCGAAGAAGCGGTTGAACGGATGGAACAGCCAGCCGAATGCGCGGTCGAGTGCGCGCGTGAGCGCATCCTTCGGCGCGCCGTGCGGACGCAGGAGCTTGGCGGCGAGCGCGGGCGACAGCGTCAGCGAGTTGATCGCGGAGATCACCGTCGAGATCGCGATCGTCACCGCGAACTGCTTGTAGAACTGGCCCGTGACGCCCGACATGAACGCCATCGGCACGAATACTGCGCACAGCACGAGCGCGATCGCGACGATCGGGCCCGATACCTCGCGCATCGCCTGGTGCGCGGCATCGCGCGGGCTCAGCCCCCGTGCGATGTTGCGCTCGACGTTCTCGACCACCACGATCGCATCGTCGACGACGATGCCGATCGCGAGCACGAGCCCGAACAGCGTCAGCGTGTTGATCGAATAGCCGAGCAGATAGAGCCACGCGAACGTGCCGACCACCGACACGGGCACCGCGACGAGCGGAATGATCGATGCGCGCCAGGTCTGCAGGAACAGTATCACGACGAGCACGACCAGCACGACGGCCTCGATCAGCGTGTGCTGCACCGCGCGGATCGATTCGCGCACGAACACGGTCGGATCCCATACCGGTCGATACGCGATACCGGGCGGGAAGCGCTTCGACAGTTCGTCGAGCTTCGCATACACGGCCTTCGCGACCTCGAGCGCGTTCGCGCCCGGCGACAGGAAGATGCCGACCACGGCCGAATGCTTGTCGTTGAAATACGAGCGCAGCGTGTAGTCGCCCGCGCCGAGCTCGATGCGCGCGACGTCGGACAGCTTCACGACCTGGCCATCGTCGCCGTTGCGCAGCACGATGTCGCCGAATTCCTGCACCGTGCGCAGCCGGCCGCGCACGTTGATCGACATGAGGAAGTCGTTCTTGTTCGGCGACGGCTCCGCGCCGAGCTGGCCGGCCGACACCTGCACGTTCTGCTCACGCACCGCGGCGATCACGTCGCTCGCGGTCAGCCCGCGCGACGCCAGCCGGTTCGGGTCGAGCCAGAGCCGCATCGCATAGTCGCCGGAGCCGTACACGCCGACGTCGCCGATACCGGTCAGGCGCGACAATTCATCCTTCACATGCAGCGTCAGGTAGTTGCGCAGGTACAGCGAATCGCGGCTGTTGTCCGGCGAATAGAGGCTCACGTACATCAGCGGCGTCGGCGACTGCTTCTGCGTGGTCACGCCATACTGGCGCACCTCGTCGGGCAGACGCGACAGTGCCTGGCTCACGCGGTTCTGCACGCGCACGGCGGCCGTATCGGGATCGACGCCCTGCAGGAACGTGACGACGACCTGCAGGCTGCCGTCCGAGCCCGCGACCGACTTCATGTACATGATGCCTTCGACGCCGTTGATCGCCTCTTCGAGCGGCTCGGCGACCGATTCGGCGATTTCCTTCGGGTTCGCGCCCGGGTACGTCGCACGCACGACGACGCTCGGCGGCACGACTTCCGGATATTCGCCGGCCGGCAGCATCGGAATCGAGATCAGGCCGATCGCGAAGATGACGATCGACAGCACGACCGCGAAGATCGGCCGGTCGATGAAGAATCGGGAGAAATCCATCGCATGTCTCCCGTTACCGCGCGGCCGGCGCACCGGCATCGGCCACGGCCACGGCCTGCGTGCCGTTGCCGGGGCCAGTGCCTGCATCCGCGCGCGCGGGCAGCGCCTTCGGTTTCACCTGCGCGCCCGGGTAGTAGATCCGCTGCAAGCCGTCGACGACCACGCGATCGCCCGACTGCAGCCCCTTCTCGACGATCCGCTCGCCGTCCAGCTCGCGGCCGATCGTCACGTCGCGACGCAGCGCCTTGTCGCCGGCGCCGATTACGTAGACGTACTTACGATCCTGGTCGGTGAGCACGGCCTTGTCGTCGACGAGCAGCGCATCCTGGGCGCGGCCGCTGACGAGCTGCACGCGTGCATAAAGGCCCGGCGTGAACGTATGGTCCGCGTTCGACAGCCGCACCCGCGCACGGATCGTGCCGGTTTGCGGATCGAGCCGGTTGTCGAGGAAATCGACGGTGCCCGCGTGCGGAAAGCCCGTCTCGTTCGCGAGGCCCACGCGCACCGGATCGGCGCCGATCGCACGATGCTTCGGATCGGCGCGCCGCGCGTTGTAGCGCAGGTAGCTCTGCTCGTCGCAGTCGAAATACACGTAGACGGGATCCTGCGACACGACGGTCGTCAGCAGCGTGTCGTCCGCGCGCGCGAGGTTGCCCGTCGTTGCGACCGCGCGGCCGACGCGGCCCGCGATCGGTGCACGCACTTCGGTGAAGCCGAGATTGAGCTTCGCGTCGGCGACGGCCGCGTCGGCCGCCTGCAGATCGGCGCGCGCCTGCTCGGCGCTTGCGCGCGCGTTGTCGAGCTCCTCCTGGGAGGTCGCATGCGCATCGATCAGCGTCTGCACGCGCTTGAGCTGCACGTTCGCGAGGCTTGCGGCCGCGCGCGCCCGCTGCTGCTGCGCATTCGCGCGGTCCAGCGCGATCCGGTACGGACGCGGATCGATCTCGAACAGCACGGCGCCCTGCGCGACGAGGTCGCCCTCCTTGTACGCGACGCGTTGCAGATAGCCGCTCACGCGCGGCCGCAGCTCGACCGCGTCGACCGCTTCGACGCGTCCGTTGAATTCGTCCGCGAGGCGGATCGTGCGCGGCGCGACGGTCGTCACGCCGACTTCGGGAAGGGGATGAGCCGACGATTCGCCTTTGCCGTCGTGACAGCCCGACAACGCCAGCAGCAGTGCGCAGGCCGCGCCCAAAGGCGACGTCCTGCGTAGGGATAAGGGGAGCATGATGCCTCGCGACGGGTTAAACTGCCGCTTAGCATAAAAGTTGAAGTTAACTTGAAGTCAAGCTTTCCCGGAGGGCATCATGGGTATCGACGAAACCCCGCAGTGGCCGCTGATGTCGATCCGCGAAGTGGCCGCGCGCAGCGGCGTGCCGGCGTCGACGCTGCGCTTCTACGAGATGCGCGGGCTGATCAAGTCGCACCGCAACGGCTCGAGCCATCGCCACTATTCGCGCGCGGTGCTGCGGCTGATCGCATTCATCGTGTTCGCGCAGAAGATCGGCTACTCGCTCGACGAGATCGCCGAGCAGCTCGTGAGCCTGCCGGAAGACACCGCGCCGACCAACAAGGACTGGCAGCGGCTGTCACGCGGCTGGAAGCAGCGCGTCGCGAACCGGATCGAGGAGCTGCAGCGGCTCTACATCAACCTCGACGAATGCATCGGCTGCGGCTGCCTGTCGCTGAAGCGCTGCAAGTTGACCAATCCCGAGGATCGCGCGGGGCGCAACGGCCCCGGCGCGCGGCGCTGGCTCGGCGATACGCCGCCCGATCTCGGCTGACGCACGCGGCCGGCGCGACGCCCCGCCGCCGCGCTGCCGTTCCGCGTCATCCGACGCGCCAGCCGCCGTTCACCGCGATCGTCGCGCCGGTGACGAACGACGCGCGCGGCCCGGCGAGCCACGCGACCGCATCCGCGATGTCGTCCGGATGGCCGGCGCGGCCGACCGGCGTCTGCTCGCGGATCGTCGCCGCGATGGCCGGTGCGACGCCGGTATCGCCGAACAAGCGCGTATCGGCGATATAGCCGGGCGCGACCGTATTGACCGTGACACCGCGCGGCCCGAGCTCGCGCGCCAGCGCGACGGTGAACCCTTCGACGCCCGCCTTCGCCGCCGCATACGCGAGGCCGCCCGGCAGGAGGCTGCCGGCGCGCGCCGCGATCGATCCGATGTTCACGATCCGCGCGGCGCGCTCGGCCAGGTGCGGCAGCACGGCCAGCGTCGTGATGAACGTGCTTTTGAGATTGGCATCGAGGACGGCATCCCATACGGTTTCGGCGTCGCCCGCTTCGCTGTCCGCGCCGCCCCGCCCCGTCTGCCCCGCGTTGTTGACCAGCACGTCGATGCGCGGCCACCGCGCGACGATCGCCGCGACCGCCGACGCCGCGTCGCGCCGCACGCTCAGGTCGGCCGCCTGCCCGATCGCCGCGTTGCCGAGCCGGGCGACGGCCGCCTCCAGGCGCCCCGCGTCGCGCCCGACGATCGCGACGCGATACCCGTCCTCCACCAGCCGGCGCGCGATCGCGAAGCCGATTCCGCTCGACCCGCCCGTGACGATCGCCGTACGTTGCCGTTCGCTGCCTGTCATGACCTGCCCTCCTTTCTTCGGTGTTGACGATTGATGACATTGGCAGTCTGGACAAGGCACGGCGATAGGTAAAATACGAATTCAATGACCATCCGATACGCGAAAGGTATCGCAATGATCGATTTGCGCCAGTTCCGGCAATTCATTGCCGTCGCCGAAACGCTCAGCTTCCGGCGCGCCGCCGAGCGCCTGCACATGGCGCAGCCGCCGCTCAGCGCGGCCATCCGCAAGCTCGAGGAAGAGTTGGGCGTCGCGCTGTTCGAACGCGACAACCGCGGCGCGACGCTCACGCCAGCCGGCGATGCCTTCCTGCTCGAAGCGCGCCGCGCACTCGAGCAGGCCGAGCGGGCGGTCGCCGTGGCGCGACGCGCCGGCGCCGGCCTGGGCGGCACGCTGCGGCTGCGGTTCGTCGACAGCACGGTCAACGCGCTGCTGCCGCTGATCCTCCGCGCGTTCCAGGAACGGCATCCGGACGTCGATTTCCAGCTGGACGAAGGCACGACCGCCGAGCAGGTGCTCGCGCTGCGTCAGGACCGCACGGATGTCGGCCTCGTCGTGCTGCCGGTGGCCGATGCCGGCGACGTGCACGTCGAGCCGCTGCTGCACGACCGGATGGTCGCCGCGCTGCCCGACGGCCACCGGCTCGCGCGCCGCCGCCGCATCGCGCTGGCCGAGCTGGCGGACGAACCGTGGGTGCTGTTTGCAGCGCATCACGGGCCCGGCATGCATGCGCGGATCGTGACGGCGTGCGCGCAGGCCGGCTTCGCGCCGCGGGTAGTCCAGCAGCCGCGCCAGATGCAGACGACGGCCGGACTCGTCGCGGGCGGCATCGGTGTCGCGCTGATGCCGCGCCTGTTCGTGCCGATGCAGCCGCAAGGCATTACGTTCTGCGAACTGACGGGTGCGGGCAGCCCGCTCGCGTACGAACTGGCGATCGCGTACCGGACGCCGTCGCCGCTCGTCGACGCGCTGCGCGACACTGCGCGGCACGCGGTTGGCACGCTGGGGCTGGTGGCTGCGACGTGACGGCGACGTGATCGCGCGCGTCGCGCGCACGGCGCTCAGTCGAGCAGGAAGTTGAGCGCGACGTCGAGCACGGCCTGCCGGAACGCATCCTGCCGCGTGGGCAACGACGTGAACTCGAGAATCAGGTGGCTATACGACACCGTCGTGCCGACCGCGCTCGCGATCATGAAGAACAGCACATCCGGATCGACCGGGCGGATCGCGCCGGCGTCGACAGCCTCCGCCAGCAGCGGAAACATCGCGTCGTGATACGGCCGCACGAGCCGCTCCCGCAGCCGGTCGAGCCGCGCGCCCTCCTCGGTCGCCGCCGTCGAGAAGAACATGCCGATGTCCGGCTCGTCGAATTCGTGATCGACGCACAGCTCGATCGCGCGCCGCATGCGCTCGCGATGCGGCAATGACGACGCGCGCAGCGCACGCAATGCATCGAACATCGGCTCGGCCAGCTCGGCGATCTGCTCGACGACCGCCAGCCACAGCGTTTCCTTCGTGCCGAAATGATGGGCGATCAGCGCCGCGTCGATGCCCAGCTCGCGCGCGACCTCACGCACGCTCGTCGCATCGTAGCCGCGCTTCGCGAACGTGCGGCGCGCGGCTCGCAATATCACGTCCGGACCGACGGACGCGTCCGCCAGCGGCCGCCCGCGCGTGCGCCGCTTCGACGGCGCGCACTCAGTGACTTCAGCCACGTATTCCTGCTCCTGTTGATTGATTCGAACGCCCGTATTCGTGCCCCGATTTCGCGTCGCCGGAGCCGGGCCGCCCTGCCCCGCTCCGTTGACACGCGAAGCCGGGAAGCGCTAGGATCATACCTTATTCATCACGTGATGATTTATCCATGACAACCCTTACTCGCCCTGCCCGCATCGTCATCGTCGGCGGCGGAATCGCCGGCTTGCAGCTCGCGACCCGCCTCGGTGAACGCCTCGGCCGTAGCGGGCGCGCGCAGGTCACCGTCGTCGACCGCAGCCCGACCCACGTGTGGAAGCCGATGCTGCACACGATCGCGGCCGGCACACGCGACGTGCAGCAACAGCAGGTGATCTTCCTCGCCCACGCGCGCGACCACGGCTACACGTACCAGCCCGGCGAACTGAAGGGGCTCGATCGCGCGCGCCGCCGCGTGCAGCTCGCCGAGATCCGCTCGCCGGACGGCGAACTCCTGCTCGACGCGCGCGAGCTCGAATACGACGTGCTGATCCTCGCGCTCGGCAGCCAGGCCAACGATTTCGCCGTGCCGGGCGTGCGCGAGCACTGCTACTTCATCGACAGCCAGCAGCAGGCCGAAACCTTCAACGAAGCGCTGCGGATGCGCGTGTTCCGCAGCATCGCGCGCGACGAGCCGTTTCGCGTCGCGATCGTCGGTGCGGGCGCGACGGGCGTGGAACTGGCAGCGGAGCTGAGCCGGCTGCTGGAAATCGCGCAGGCGTATGGCGATGAGACGGTGCGCGAGCGGCTGCAGCTGACGCTGCTCGAAAGCGGCCCGCGCATCCTCGCCGCGTTTCCGCCGAGGATTTCCGCGTCCGCGCAGCGCCGGCTCGAACAGATCGGCATTCACGTGCTGACGTCGACGCGCGTCACGTCGGCCGATGCGAACGGCTTCCACTATGGAGACGGTTCGTTTGCCGAAGCGGATTTGATGGTGTGGGCGGCCGGCGTGAAGGCGTCCGATTTCATGCAGGCGCTGGGCGGGCTCGATACGAACCGTGCGAACCAGATCATGGTCGGACCCACGTTGCAGGCCACGGCCGACGAACACGTGTTCGCGATCGGCGATTGCGCGAGCCTCCAACCCGACGGCCAGGAGCGGCCGCTGCCGCCGACCGCGCAGGTCGCGACCCAGCAGGCCGAGCATCTCGCGAAACACCTGCCCGCGTGGCTCGACGGCAAGCCGTTGCCGCCGTTCGCGTTCCACGATTTCGGCGCGCTCGTGTCGATCAGCGACTACGACGCATTCGGCACGCTCGGGCAATTCGGGTTCTTCCGAGGCGGCTTCATCCAGGGGCGTTTCGCCCAGTTCAGCCATCTGATGCTGTACCGGCGGCACCAGCAGGCGCTGCACGGATTCTCCAAGGCGACGCTGCTGTGGATCGCCGAACGGATCAACGGCTGCGTGCAGCCGCGCATCCGCCTGTCTTGATACATTGCGTAACGTTTCGAGGAAAGCAGACATGAGCAACAGTGCAGCCGCCTGGCTCAGGACCGTCGCCGCGATCGGCAGCTTCGACATGCCGTCCGTCTCATGGGCCGCGCCGCGCCGGCGCAGCGTCACGCGCGACCGCTTGCCGTCGTGGGACGCGACGAGCCAGCCGACCATCAGCGTGCTCGAGCGGCCTACCGCCGACACCGTGATGATTTCGTGGCGCGACGCGTGCACCGGCCACTACGGTTACCAGAAGTGGAGGCTGTTCACGACGCGCAAGCGCGGCGTCTGCGCGCTGTCGGGGCGGCCGATCGCGCCCGGCGACAGCGTCTATGCGCCGCAACTGCTCGGCTCGGCGCCGGGCAACGCCGCCGCGATGGTGCTGGCGGCGTCTCTCGACGAGGCGTGCGCCGCTTAAGCGGACGTCGCCCGACCGGCGCCATAGGCCGGATCACCGTTCTGCCGTTCCAGTTCCGCGTCGAGATGCGCGGCATGCGCCTTCGCTTCGGACTCCGACATCAGCTCGCCTTCCCACTTCGCGACCACCGCGCTGGCGATCGAGTTGCCCACCGCATTGGTGGCCGAGCGCCCCATGTCGAGGAACGTGTCGACGCCGAGGATCAGCAGCAGCCCCGCTTCCGGAATGTCGAACTGATGCAGCGTCGCCGCGATCACGACGAGCGATGCGCGCGGCACGCCGGCCATCCCCTTCGACGTCAGCATCAGCACCAGCAGCATCGTGATCTGCGTGCCGAGCGACAGATGGATGTTGTACGCCTGCGCGATGAACAGCGACGCGAACGTGCAGTACATCATCGAGCCGTCGAGGTTGAACGAATAGCCCATCGGCATCACGAAGCTCGAGATCTTGCGCCGCACGCCGAATCGGTCGAGCGCATCGAGGATCTTCGGGTACGCGGCTTCGGAGCTCGCGGTCGCGAACGACAGCATGAACGCTTCCTTGATCAGCGCCAGCAGCTTGAACACACGACGGCCGAGGAACAACAGGCCGGCGGCCACGAGCGTGCTCCACAGCAGGAACAGGCTCACGTAGAAGTCGCCCATGAACACCGCGAACTTCAGCAGGATCGACAGCCCGTTGATCGCGACGGTCGACGCCATCGCGGCCAGCACCGCGAGCGGCGCGAGCTTCATCACGTAGCCGGTGATCTTCAGCATCACGTGCGCCAGCTGGTCGATCGCGGCGACGAGGATCTTGCCGCGCTCGCCGAGCGCCGACAGCGCCACGCCGAAGAACATCGAGAACACGACGATCTGCAGGATTTCGTTGTTGCTCATTGCCTCGGCGAACGACTTCGGCACCATGTGGCTGACGAAATCCTTCAACGTGAACTTGGACGTCGCGAGATGCGCGGATGCGCCAACATCCGGCAGCGGCAGGCCGAGGTTTTCCCCCGGGTGCAGCAGGTTCGCCATCAGCAGCCCGAGCAGCAGCGAAACCAGCGATGCGGTGACGAACCAGCCGAACGCCTTCACGAACACACGCCCCACCGACGATGCGTCGCCCATGTGCGCGATGCCGACGACCAGCGTCGAGAACACCAGCGGCCCGATCACCATCTTGATCAAGCGCAGGAACACGTCGGACACGAGCGAGATGTAGCCGGCGATTTCCGTCGCGGACTGCTTGTCCGGAAACTGCGTATAGATCATGTAGCCGATGAAGATACCGGCCGCCATTGCGAGCAGGATCCAGACTGCCGCGGACATTCGTTTGTTCATAACGGTACTCGACGCACGGTGCAGGAATGGAAGAAAAACGCCGCGCCGATGCCGTGCCACGGTGCGCGTTGCGGGCCAGTCGTGCGCCCTGTCGCTGCTCCGGCGCTCGCGCGATGGCGAACGCCGGTTGCAACGGTTCGATGTGATGCGATCAAACCGGATCGGTGAGTACCCGATCAGTAGCCGATCGCCGACCCGGCCGGGCGGCGCGGATCGTTGACGCCATAGATGTAGCCGACGCGTACATTGCCGGATACCGACGAGTCGTTACCGGAACTCTGGTGGCTCGTCGCTTCGGTGCCGGGCAGGCCGACCATGATCAGCTCGGCGGCGCCCCACGGCGTCTGCTCGACCATCTTGTAGCCCATCTTGTGCAGGATCGCGAGCGTGTCCGGCGACAGGCCGCGGGTCTCGTAATAGACCTCGTCCGGCAGCCATTGATGATGGACGCGCGGCGCGCCGACCGCATCCTGCGGCGTCATCCCGTAGTCGATCACGTTCAGCACGGTCTGCAGCGTGATCGTGATGATGCGCGAGCCGCCCGGCGAACCGACCACCATGAACACCTTGCCGTCCTTCTTCACGATCGTCGGCGCCATCGACGACAGCGGACGCTTGCCCGGTGCGATCGAGTTGCGCGTGCCCTGCACGAGGCCGAACAGGTTCTGCGCGCCGACCTTCACGGTGAAGTCGTCCATCTCGTCGTTCAGGAAGAAGCCCGTGCCCGGCGCGATCACCACGGCGCCGAAGCGGCCGTTGACGGTGTATGTCGTCGACACTGCGTTGCCGTCGTGATCGACGATCGAATAGTGGGTCGTCTCCGGCTTCTCGTGCACGCCGACGCCCGGCTGCACGTCGACCGACGCCGTCGCCATCTCGCCGCTGATCTGCTTGCGGATCTCGGCCGCATACGCCTTGCTCGTCAGCTTCGCGACGGGATTGTCGATGAAGTTCGGATCGCCCAGCAGCGTGTTGCGATCCTCGTAGGCATGACGCATCGCCTCGGTCATGTAGTGGACCACCGACGCCGACTGGTAGCCCATCTTGCGCAGGTCATAGCCTTCGAGGACGTTCAGCGTCTCGCACATCGTCACGCCGCCCGAGCTCGGCGGCGGCGCCGACACGAACTCGTAGCCGCGATACGTGCAGGTCAGCGGCGCGACGTCCTGCGCGCGATACGACGCGAAATCGGCTGCCGTGATCAGGCCGCCGCCGCGCTTCGCGGCCGCTTCGACGATCTTCGGGATCTCGCCGTGATAGAACGCCTCGGGGCCCTGCTCCGCGATGCGCTCGAGCGTGCGCGCCAGGTCCTTCTGCACCAGACGGTCGCCCGGCTGCAGCGGCGTGCCGTCCGAGCGCAGGAAGATGCGCGCGGCTTCCGGATCCTTCTTGAAGCGCTCGATCGTCGTGTCGAGGATGTCGGTATCGCCGCGCGTCAGCACGAAGCCGTCGCGCGCGAGCCGGATCGCCGGCTCCATCACCTGCTTGCGCGTCAGCTTGCCGTACTTGCGCTGCGCGAGGTCGAGACCGGCGACCGTGCCCGGCACGCCGACCGCGCGATAGCCGTACAGGCTGTCGTCCGGAATGACGTTGCCCTTCGCATCGAGATACATGTTCGCCGACGCCGCGGCCGGCGCCGTCTCGCGGAAATTGATGAAGCGGTCGCGGCCATCGGCCAGGTGCACGGTCATGAAGCCGCCGCCGCCGATGTTGCCGCAGCACGGATTGGTCACCGCCTGCGCGTAGCCGACCGCCACCGCGGCGTCCACCGCGTTGCCGCCCTTCTTCAGGATGTCGACGCCGATCTGTGACGCGTAATGCTGCGACGACACGACCATGCCGTTCTTCGCTTCCACCGCGGGTTCCGAAGCGGCGAGCACGCACGCGCTCATGGCAGACAACAGGGTGAGTACTACGAGCCGCCTCATGACGGAATCCTCCAGACAATAACCGGGCCATGCGGATGCGATCCGACATGTAATGAACAGTACATTCCAGCGAGGCCGCGATCATATCACCGGGGTTTTTATTCAAAAACCTAGGGTTATCACTGAACTATTCCGCTCTATCTGATGGATCCGCCGTCGCTTTGAATGTTTGTTTTATTACACATGTGAATGATCAGAGCGGAGGCGATGCGGCCCTCTAATCTGGAGTCGCACACGGCCCGCGGGCCGTCGATCGGCTAACATGCGTGGAGTCGCCGGCAGACACAGGTCTGCCGTTTGTCATTCAGATACGAGCAAGCCGGAGTGCCCGATGGGGACAAGCATCAGGGCGTTGCTGCTATCCCAGATGGATAGCTTCACGCCGTCGGAACAGAAGGTCGCGCATGCGTTGCTGGATCGCTATCCGAGCCTCGGTCTCGGGCCGATCGCGAGCTTCGCGAAGCAAGCCGAAGTCAGCGACCCGACCGTGTTTCGCTTCGTCGTGCGGATCGGCTTTCCGAACTACTCCTCGTTCCAGCAGGCGTTGCACGACGAGATCGATACCGCGATGAATTCGCCGCTCGCGCGGATGGATGCGTTCCACTCGGAATCGGGAATGCGCGACAGTCATTCGGCGATCTTCCAGCGGCTCTCGCAAGCGCTCGCCACGACGATCGACGAGCTCGACGCGGCGGCGTTCGACGAAGCGGTGACGCTGCTGGCCGATCCGGATCTTCGCGTGTTCTGCGGCGGCGGGCGTTACACCGCGCCGCTCGCGTCGCTGTTTTCCTTCGCGCTCGCGTATGCGCGTCCGCATGTGCAGTACGTCGAGCTGAACGTGAATCTCGCATCGGTCACGCTGACGGACATGGGGCCTGCCGACGTGCTGGTCATCTTCGATTTTCGCCGCTATCAGAAGGACAGCATCCGGTTCGCGCAGGCTGCGCATCAGCTCGGCGTGCGGGTGCTGCTGATTACCGACGAATGGCGCTCGCCGATCAGCGCGTTCGCCGAGATCGTGTTGCGGATCCAGGGACGCCCGTTCGCGATGCTGCAGACGAACGTGCCCGCACTCGCGCTCGCCGAAGCGCTGGTGATCGGCGTGACGAACCGGCTTCCCGAACTGGCGCGGCAGCGGATGGAGAAGATCGAGCGGCTGAGCACGGGTGGGGTCGAGCGCGATGCGAATCAGTGGGATTTGCCGGAGTGACGGTGATCGTCATTCGGGCATGAGCTTTCAGTTATTGACGTCGTGGGGCGCCCGTACGTGTCTAATTGCACACTTCACGACTCCACATCCTCAAGACTGAACACCTCCGTCTTGTCGTTATACGAAAAGACTTCGCCGTAACGCCCCCAGTCGATCACCGCGTCGAGCGTTTCCTCGGCCGCGCCGTCCGACAGAAAATCCTCCAGCTCCTGCTCGAAGCGCACGCGCGGCGCGCGATGGCCCGGACGTTCGTTCAGCACCTTCTTGATCCGCGCGGCGAGCGGTACGTGCTTGAGCAGGTGATCGGCGAACATCAGCTTGCGCTCCTGCGTGCCGAACTCCGCGAACACGCGTGCAGGCGGCGTCAGGAACACGTCCCCTTCCCGCACATCCGCAAAACCAAGGTACTGCAGCACTTCGGCGATCGGGAACAGCTCGTCCACTTCCAGATGCAACGTACGCGCGATTTCCGGCATGTCCGCGCGGCCGTGGTACGGCGCCATCGCGAGCGTCTCGATCAGGCCGGCCATCAGGTTGGTCGACACCTGCGGCAGCCAGCTGCCGAGCTCCAGCCCCTTTTTCGTCGCCTCGCCGGTCTGGCGCGCGGTCATCTTCGCGTAGATGTCGTCGACCAGCTTGCGGAAGGCCGGGTCGAGCCGATTGCGCGGATGCTTGAACGGCACCTTGATCTCGGCGATCACGCGGCCCGGGTTCGACGACAGCACGAGGATCCGGTCGCACATGAACACCGCTTCCTCGATGTTGTGCGTGACGATCAGCACCGACTTGATCGGCATCCGGCCTTGCGTCCACAGATCCAGCAGGTCGGTACGCAGCGTTTCAGCCGTCAGCACGTCGAGTGCGGAAAACGGCTCGTCCATCAGCAGAATCGTCGGATCGACGACGAGCGCACGCGCGAAACCGACGCGCTGGCGCATGCCGCCCGACAACTCGCGCGGATACGCGTTCTCGAAGCCGTCGAGACCGATCAGGTCGATCGCGGCGAGCGCGCGTTCGCGCCGCTCGCGTGCGCCGACGCCAAGCGCTTCCAGCCCGGCTTCCACGTTCTGCAGCACGGTCAGCCACGGGAACAGCGCGAAGGTCTGGAACACCATCGCGACGCCTTCCGCCGGGCCGCGCAGCGGCTTGCCGAGATACGTCACTTCACCGCCGGTCGGCTCGATCAGCCCGGCGATGATTCGCAGCAGCGTCGACTTGCCCGACCCTGAACGGCCGAGCAGCCCGACGATCTCGCCTTCGCGCAGCGACAGGTTCGCGTCGTCGAGCACGAGCAATTCGCCCTGCGTCTTGTTGAAGCCGCGACAGACGTGATCGACACGCAGGATTTCCTCGCCGAGGCGCGGCGGCTGCAACGGCTGGGACGTCTTGACGGGGGCGTTGATAACGGTCGAATTTTGCATCGCGCTTACTCTCAATCGAGACGGAGCCGGGATTCCGCATAGGCGTACATCGGACGCCACAGCAGACGGTTGAACAAGGTAACGAACAGGGACATCACGGCGATGCCCAGAATGATCTTCGGGAAGTCGCCGGCGGCGGTAGTCTGCGCGATGTACGAGCCGAGGCCGTGCGCGACGACCTTCGTGTCACCCCACTGCACGAACTCGGACACGATGCTCGCGTTCCACGCGCCACCCGACGCGGTGATCGCGCCGGTCACGTAGTACGGGAAGATGCCGGGCAGGATCGCCTGGCGCCACCACTGCCAGCCGCGGATGCGGAAATTCTTCGTCGCTTCCTTGTAGTCGTTCGGATAGGACATCGCGCCGGCGATCACGTTGAACAGGATGTACCACTGCGTGCCGAGCACAATCAGCGGCGACAGCCAGATGTCCGCGTTCAGGTGGAAGTGGACAATCGCGATCACGAACACCGGAAACAGCAGGTTGGCCGGGAACGCGGCGAGGAACTGCGCGAGCGGCTGGATCTTCTCGGCGAGCGCGGGGCGCAGCCCGATCAGCACGCCGAGCGGCACCCAGACCACCGACGCGATCGCGATCAGCACCAGCACGCGCAACAGCGTGATGAGACCGAGCACGAGTACGTGGCCGACGTCGGCCATCGTCACGCCGGTCGCGACGAAACTGACGACGCGCCATGCGACGTACACAGTGATCAGGATCACGAACGTTCCCCACACGATATCGCCGATGCGCGACGAACCACCCGCCGACGCAGCGCGCGAGCGACTGTCCGCGAGCGACGGCGCGCGCAACGGAATCCGCGCGGCCTGCGACAGCAGCCAGCCGGCGGGCACCAGCAACTGATGGATCAGGTGCGTACGACGCATCATGTCGAGCAGCCACGATTGCGGCGCATCGCCCGACGCGGTGTTCTCCATCCGGAACTTGTCGGCCCACGCGACGAGCGGACGGAACAGGAACTGGTCGTACGCGAGAATCACGACCGACATCGCGACGATCACCCAGCCCACCGCGCCGAGGTTCTTGTCCGAGATCGCCTGCGCGAGATATGCGCCAATTCCCGGCAGCGTGATCGTCTGGTTGCCGACGGTGATGGCCTCCGATGCGACGACGAAGAACCAGCCGCCCGACATCGACATCATCATGTTCCAGATCAGCCCCGGCATCGAGAACGGCACTTCGAGCTTCCAGAAGCGCTGCCACGACGTCAGGTGAAAGCCGCGCGACACTTCGCTCAGGTCGCGCGGCACCGTGCGCAGCGACTGGTAGAAGCTGAATGTCATGTTCCACGCCTGGCTCGTGAAGATCGCGAAGATCGCCGCGAGCTCGGCGCCGAGCACGCGGCCCGGGAACAGCGCGAGGAAGAACGTGACCGTAAACGAGATGTAGCCGAGCACCGGCACCGACTGCAGGATGTCGAGGATCGGGATCAACACCATGCCGATACGGCGGCTCTTCGCGGCGAGCGTGCCGTAGACCAGCGTGAACACGAGCGACGCGACCATCGCGGCGAGCATGCGCAGCGTCGTGCGCAACGCGTATTCGGGCAGGTTCGACGGATCGAGCGAGATCTTCTGGGTCTGAAGGGTCCCGATCGGCGCCAGCGTCTGATGGAAGCCGACGATCGCCATCGCGAGTATGCCGATGATCAACGGAAATGCGACCGCGTCCCAGCGATTGGGGAGCACGCGCCACGCGGATGCATTGGCGGTGCGATTCGGGTCGAAGAAACGGATATCCATCGGTAGCGTCTTGGTCGAATTGAAAATCGATGGGGGGCGGCCGATCGCCGCGTCAGCGGGTGCGGCCCGGAACACATTCCCAGGCGTCGGGCGGACGATTGCCGGCAACCTGACAAGGCAGCGCCAGGCCGATGATGCGCGTGCGATGACTGGCCGCACCGCTGGCTTCCGTTGCCGCGAGATTCAGCATGAGGGGCTCCGGAGAAGGTGATTCGGTGTCGCAGGCTATCGGGCGCGGATGACGCAACTGTGACGTGTCACTTACAGGACATTGACACGTCATGCGCCGGCGCTTCGTCATCGCACCGCAAGCCGCGAACAGCGGGCCCAACTTCGTAATACGAGGGAATAAATCCGTCGTCTCGCCGGTATGGCATGCGAATACGCCGGCTTATTCCAGGACGATCCGGCCGTCCCGTTACGTCATACGATTGCGAGGCTCCCATGTCTTCATCGACCCCTACCCGCCCGTCGCGCCGCAAGGCCCTGCAATGCATGGCGTTCGGCGGACTCGGCACGCTGTTTACGCTATCGGGCGGCATCCTGACGCCGTTCGATCTCGCGCTTGCGCAAAGCGGCGCCGCCGTCCCCGCGAAGGCGGGGCGGCCGCTGTTCGTGCAGATCAGCGACACGCATATCGGCTTCAACAAGGACGCGAATCCCGACGTCGCGGCCACGCTGCGGCAGACCATCGACCTCGTCAACGGAATGTCCACCGCGCCCCCGCTCACGATCCATACCGGCGACATCACGCACTTGTCCAAACCGGAGGAATTCGACCACGCGTCGCAGCTGCTGTCCGGGCTGCGCGTGCCGGAACTGCACACGGTGCCCGGCGAACACGACGTGACCGACGGTTCGGGCGCCGAATATTTCAGCCGGTTCGGCAAGGCGTCGGACAACCGCGGCTACTACAGCTTCGATCATGCGGGCGTGCACTTCGTCGCGCTCGTCAACGTGATGCACTTCAAGCCGAACGGCCTCGGCAGTTTCGGCGACGAACAACTCTCATGGCTCGCGCAGGACCTGAAGGGGCAGTCGTCGAGCACGCCGATCGTCGTGTTCTCGCACATGCCGATGTGGACCATCTACGAGCCGTGGGGCTGGGGCACCGGCGATGCGCCGCAGACGATGGCGCTGCTGCGCCGCTTCGGCTCGGTCACCGTGCTGAACGGGCACATCCACCAGATCGTGTCGAAGGTCGAGGGCAACGTGACGTTCCATACCGCGCGCTCCACCGCGTTCCCGCAGCCGACCGCCGGCAACGGCCCGGGCCCGGTGCCGCTCACGGTGCCGCGCGACCGGCTGCCCGCGATGCTCGGCGTGACGACGGTCGATTTCGCCGGCCATCCCACGACAGCGTCGTTGCGCGACACGACGCTCGCCTGATCCGGATACGCAAGGAGACCGACATGACCTTCTTCAAGCCCTCGATGCTGCCGGCCGCGCTGATCCTGTGCGCGGCCGCCGCCGGCACGCCGCTCGCCGCGTTCGCGCAAACCCCGGCCGGCCCGCTCGTGACGATCCGCAATTTCATGTTTTCGCCGATGTCGACCACGATCAAGGCCGGCGCGACGATCACGTGGAAGAACCTTGACGCGGAACCGCACACCGTCGTCAACGACGCGGGCATCTTTCGTTCGAAAGCGCTCGACCAGGACGAGACCTACTCGTTCCGCTTCGACAAGCCGGGTGTCTACAAGGTGTTCTGCGGGATTCATCCGTACATGAAGGAGACCATCACCGTGGAATGACACGGCACGCGCCACGATCGGGCATGACGGACGGTGCGCGTCGATCGCCTACACTGGTTCCATTCGGCCGGAACCCGCCGGCCGTCACCGACTGCGAGGAAAGCGATGACGGCAAGTCAACCCGCACATCCGAAACTGCCGGGCCAGGTCGTGCTCGTGCTTCAGGGCGGCGGCGCGCTGGGCGCATACCAGCTCGGCGTATTCGAGGCGCTGGACGCGTCGGGCATCCAGCCCGACTGGGTCATCGGCACGTCGATCGGCGCGATCAACGCGGCGCTGATCGCCGGCAACGCGCCCGGACACCGCGCGCAGCGGATGGCCGAATTCTGGCGCCATGTGACCGAACGGCCCGCCGTGAACGTGCCGGGCTTCCCGACGACCTGGGACAAGATCGGCGCCGAGCTCGCGGTCATCGGCGCCGGGATCCCGGGCTTCTTCCGGCCGAATCCCGCCGCATGGCTCGGGCCGCTCGCGCGCGTCGGCGTCGAGCATGCGTCCTACTATCTGGTCGAGCCGCTGCGCGACACGCTCGCGTCGCTGGTCGATCTCGACCTGCTGAACGCGCGCCGGCCACGGCTGACCGTCGGCGCGGTCAACGCGTGCACCGGCACGATGCGCTATTTCGATTCGCGCGACCGGCCGCTCGACCTCGATCACGTGATGAGCTCGGGTGCGCTGCCGCCCGCGTTCCCCGCCGTGCGGGTCGACGGCGCGCCCTACTGGGACGGCGGCATCTATTCGAATACGCCGGTCGAAGTCGTGCTGGACGACGCGCCGCGCCGCAGCTCGATCATCTTCTCGGTGCAGATGTGGAATCCGGTCGGGCCGGAGCCGCAAAGCATCTGGCAGGTGTCGGAACGGCAGAAGGACATCCAGTATGCGAGCCGCACGGACAGCAACATCGCGCGGCAACAGCAGATTCACGGGCTGCGCCATGTGATCAGGGAACTGGTGATGCGGCTGCCGGAGGCCGAGCGCAAGTCGCCCGACGTGCAGGCGCTCGCCGCGTGGGGCTGCCAGACCACGATGCACGTGATCAAGCTCGCGGCGCCGCGCCTCGACGGCGACGATCAGTGGAAGGACATCGATTTCACGCCGGACGGCATCGCGGCGCGCCGTCAGGCCGGGTTCGACGCGACGATGCAGGCGATCGCCGCGCGCCCGTGGGAGCTGCCGCTGGACCCGACGCAAGGGCTCAGCGTCTGGAGTCCGGAAGAGAACAGGATCGGCGAACGGCACAACTGATGCCGCGGGCGGCCATCTGCCCGCGCATCGTCCTGCCCTGGATCCGGCTTACAGCGCGCGCACGATGCCACCGTCGACCCGAATGTTCTGCCCGGTGATGTAGCCGGCGCCGTCCGACAGCAGGAACCTCACGGTCTGCGCGATCTCCTGCGTCTTGCCGAAACGGCCGACCGGAATGCGGGCAACGATCTCGGGCGTCTCCGGCCAGCTGTCGATGAAGCCCGGCAGCACCGAATTGATGCGAATGTTGTCCTTCGCATACCGGTCGGCGTACAGGCGCGTGACCGAACTCAGCGCCGCGCGCAGCGCGGACGACACCGGCATCGCCTGCTCGGGTGCGTCGGCCGCGAAGCTCGAAATATTGACCACCGCGCCGCCGCCCTGCTTCAGGAAGACGGGCGTCACGCGGCGCAGCACGCGAAGGACGTTGAGCACGATCAGGTCGAGCCCTTCGTGCCACTTGTCGTCCTCGATGGCGAGCAAGTCGCCCTTCGGCGGATGTCCGGTGTTGTTGACGACCGCGTCGATCCGGCCATACTTCGCGAGCGTCTCGTTGACGAAACGCTCGATGTCGGCGTCGTCGGTAACGGAGCCTGCAACGCCGAAACCACCCAGTTCCTGCGCCAGCTCGACCGCGCTGCCGGACGGCGACATCAGCGCGACGCGATAACCGTTGTTCGCGAGGTCGCGCGCGATTGCGGCGCCCATGCCCTTGCCCGCCGCCGTCACCAAAGCTACTTTCTCTACAGTCATGCCGCTCTCCCGGATAGGTCGGCTCAGCGCCGCGATCGTCGATCCAAAGCGCCACTGTAGGACTCTATAATCGCCTTGTCGAACGATGATTTCTCCATCCACCCTGTAGAATTTCTACTGCATGAATGCTTTGTCGCGTGCCCGCCGGTTCCCGCCGCTCAATGCGCTTCGCGCGTTCGAGGCCGCTGCGCGCCACCTCAATTTCCGGCTGGCCGCCGACGAACTCGGCGTGACGCAGGGTGCGGTCGCGCAGCAGGTCAGGCATCTGGAGGACGTCGTGGAGGTTCAGCTGTTTCGGCGCTTGCCCAGGGGGCTGGCGCTGACGCGCGAAGGGCTCGAGTATTTTTCGTCGGTCCAGCGCGCGCTGCAGATCATCTCCGACGCCACGGACGCCCTCGGCCAGCGCCCCACGGTGCTGGCGGTCAGCACGACGCCGTCGTTCGCGTCGAAATGGCTGATTCCCCGCCTGGCGGACTTCGGCCGGCTGCACCCCGACATCGAGGTTCGCGTCATCGCCGACGAAAGGCTTGCGTCGTTTCGGGCTGACGGCGTCGACATCGCGATTCGACTGAGCAAGCCGCCATTCCCGGCCGGCCTCGCCGCCGAGTTGCTGGCTCCGCTCGACATCTTCGCCGTCGCCAGCCCGAAGCTGCTCGACAGCGGCCCGCCGATCCGCACGCCCGCGGACTTGTCGATGCATGCGCTGTTGCACGACGCGCACGATCTGTGGCCCGAGTTCATCGAGAAGCTCGGTGGAAAGGGCCGGGCCGATCCGACGAAAGGGCCGAGATTCAGCCAGTCGCTGCTTGCGATCGACGCCGCGGTCGCGGGTCAAGGCATCGCGCTGACCAGCGAGCCGCTCGTCGAGCGCGACATCGCGGAAGGCAGACTGCGCCGCGTATTCGATTTTTCGTTTCCGATGTCGCTCGGGTTTTACCTCGTCTTCCCGCAGGCCAATGCGCATTCGGAAGCGTTGCAGGCCATGCGGCGCTGGCTGTTTGTGCAGTACGCGAAAGCGTGATCGGCGGGCACCCGCAGCGATTGACGAACGACAAGGAAGCATCGCATGCGATAGCGCCGATCCCGCGCCTTCCGGCCGCGAGCCTGCATCAACCGCTGTTCAGCAGCGCCGCAAACTTGTCGGCCAGTGTCGGACGCGAACGATGCGGCCAGATCGCGCTGAGTTCGAAGAGCGGCAGCGCGTCGCCTTCGCGCACTTCGCACACGCGCACGCCCGCGAACTGAATCGCGTTGACGGATCGCGGCAACAGTGACGCGCCGCAACCGGCGGCCACGCACGCGAGCACCGTCAGCGATCGATTGGCATCCTGAACGACATTGGCTTCGCAACCGAACTTGCGAAACGCACTGAGGATGCCGGCTCGCACCACCGGCAGCTGTCCGTGAGGAAACCATACCAAACCCATGCTCGCCAGTTCCGCGAGGCCGAGCTTGCCATCGTCGCCCAGCGGATGCGACGCCGGCACGACCGCGTGCAAGCGTTCGCGGACGATCAGCTTTTCGCGCATCCGGCCGCGGACCGCAACAGGCGTATGCAGCAACCCGATATCTATTTCGCCGGATTCCAGCGCGCTGGCCTGCTCCGCGTTGCTCATTTCCCGCAACGTCAGCTCGACATCGGGAATCGCGTCACGCAATGCGGCGATCGCGCGGGGCAGGACCTCGAACAGCGCCGCTGACGCGAAACCGATGGTCAGCCTGCCGCCACGTTGCGCGCCGATATCGCGGGCCCGCTTTTCCGCCGCCTCGATCCTCGACACACTCAGGCGAATGTCCTCCGCGATCGCTTCGCCCGCGGGCGTCAGCGCCGCGCCGCGACGCGTGCGCGCGAGCAGCTTCGTGCCGAGATCCTTCTCCAGCCGCGTCATGGCCTGACTGAGCGCTGGCTGCGCTATCCCGAGCTGCGCCGCCGCGCCGGTGACGCTTCCCGCATCGACGATCGCGAGAAAGTATTTGAGCGTGCGAATCGATTCCATGATTGCCTTCCATATCACGATGCTATGAATGAACAACGTTTTCATAGTATGCACGCGTACCTCACGTTCATAGAATGGCGTCAAATCGATCAACAGCGGCCGCCCGTCCGATTTCGCAGCGGCCTGCACCAGGAGACGACCATGCGCTGGTATGAGGACATCACGCCCAACGAGCGGCGAACCCTGTGGAGCTGCTTCGGCGGATGGGCGCTCGACGCCGTCGATACGCAGGTCTTTTCCCTCGTGATCCCGGCGCTTCTCGCCACGTGGGGCATCAGCAAAGGTCAGGCAGGATTGATCGGCGGTGCCACGCTCGTGGCCGGCGCGCTCGGCGGATTGCTCGCCGGCATCCTGTCCGATCGCGTCGGCCGGGTGCGCGCACTGCAGATCACGGTGATCTGGTTCTCGCTCTTCACGTTTCTGAGTGCGTTCGCGCAGACCTTCGAGCAATTGCTTGTGCTGAAGGCGCTGCAAGGCATCGGCTTCGGCGGCGAATGGACGGCGGGCGCCGTCCTGCTCAGCGAAACGATGAACCCGCAGCATCGCGGCAAGGCCATGGGCATCGTGCAGAGCGCGTGGGGATTCGGCTGGGGCGCCGCTGTGCTGCTCTATATGGCCGTGTTCTCGCTCGTTTCGTCGCAATGGGCCTGGCGCGTTCTGTTCGCGATCGGTCTCGTCCCGGCCCTGCTCGTTCTCTACCTGCGCCGCAACGTGGCCGAGCCGCCGCGCGAGCCGCACACTGAAACCGACGATTCCGCGCGCCGCGGCGTATTCAGCATTGCCGCCGGCATTTTCGATCCTGCGGTGATACGCACCACGATCGTCGGCGGCCTGATCGGACTGGGCGCGCACGGCGGCTACCATGCGATCACGACGTGGCTGCCGACGTATCTGAAGACCGAGCGCCATCTGTCGATCCTGGGCACCGGCGGTTATCTCGCGGTCGTCATCGTCGCATTCATCATCGGATGTTTCGTGAGCGCCTGGTTGCAGGACCGCATCGGGCGACGCTGGAACGTGATCCTGTTTGCCGTCTGCTGTGCGGTGATGGTCAACGTCTACACGTTGCTGCCGATCAGCGACACCACGATGCTGCTGCTGAGCTTTCCGCTCGGCCTCTTTTCAGCCGGCATTCCCGCGACGCTCGGCGCGCTCTTCAACGAGTTGTATCCGCAAGGCGTGCGCGGCACCGGTGTCGGCTTCTGCTACAACTTCGGCCGCATCGCATCGGCGGCATTTCCGGTGCTGATCGGTCACATGAGCGGATCGATGTCGCTCGGTGCGGCGCTGGGCATCGACGCGGGCGCCGCGTACGGCCTGGTCGTCGTCGCCGCGCTGATGTTGCCCGACACTCGGCGCCGGCTCGTCGCGTCGCCGCACGAGAACGGCGCGCAGGCCATCTCGCGCCACTGAGCGCGCGGCACGCGTACATCGAGGCATCGCTCCAACGTCAATTTGATTTCACGCACCCGACACGATGGACCGCTTCCCGCCCGCAACTCCGGCCGCCCCCTTCGACGGCCTGTCCCCCACGTCCCTGGCTTGGCTCGACGAAACCGCGACACGCATCACCGGCGTCGACGCGCACGCGCACATCTTCGTGCAAGGCCTGCCGCTCGCGGCACACCGCCGTCACGCGCCCGACTACGATGCAACGCTCGATCAATATGTCGCGCAGCTCGCGGCGCACGGTCTCTCCCAAGGCGTGCTGGTGCAGCCGAGCTTTCTCGGCACCGACAACGGGTTCCTGCGCGCGGTATGCGAGCGTTATCCGCGACGCTTTCGCGGTGTTGCCGTTGTCGCGCCAGAGGTCACGGATGCCGAGCTGGAAGCGCTGGACGCCGCACATATCGTCGGTGCGCGGCTGAATTTGATAGGGGTTGCACTGCCGGATTTCCGCGACGGCCGATGGTCCGCGCTCCTCGCACGCTTGAACGCACTACGTTGGCATGTCGAAGTTCAAGCGAATGCGGATGCTCTGCCGGTCGTGCTCGATGCGCTGCTTCGACACGATTGCACGGTCGTCGTCGATCACTTCGGGCGGCCCGATGCGCAGCTGCGCGCCGCGGATGCCGGCTTTCGCCATTTGCAGTCGACGGCCGCCTCGGGCAACGTTTGGGTCAAGCTCTCCGCCGCCTATCGCAGCGCCGAAAATTCGAACGGCATCGAGCACGGACGGGCGCTTGCCACCGCCCTGCTCGATTCGTTCGGCCCCGAGCGCATGGTCTGGGGTAGCGACTGGCCTCACACGCAGCATCGTCATCTGATCGACTATGACGGGGCCCTGAGCGCATTGGAATACTGGATTCCCGACCGTGCCGCCAGAGACAGAGTGATGACAACCTCCGCGGCGGAGCTTTTCAGGTTTTAGCGTGGATTTGCATTGGCTGTAGTGTGCCAATTGCCCTGCGCCGACCGGCGGAGCAGCCAAACGGCGCACGAATACGCACCCGGCAGTACAAGGACGCCGCTCGATGGGCCGTGGTCGGAGATCGATAAACAACCCCACACTCGTCAGTGTCTTCGCACATATCGTCTTTTTACGATATATGATTCGCCCATCGACGATACCTGTTTGCACCGGTTTCCCGACCGAACGCCGAAACACCACGCCCTTTCCATGCCGACCGAACTCGACATCGACGCGATCCTGAAAGCGCTTTCGAACCCGCTGCGCCGGGAAATCCTCGTCTGGCTGAAAACGCCGGGCGTGCATTTTCCCGAGCAGACGCTGCCGTACGACCACGGCGTCTGCGCCGGGCAGATCGACGCGCGCTGCGGGCTGTCGCAGTCGACCGTCTCCGCGCACCTCGCGACGCTGCAGCGCGCGGGGCTCGTGACGTCGACGCGGATCGGCCAGTGGGCGTTCTTCCGGCGCAACGAGGCCGTCATCGACGCATTTCTCGACGCTCTGCGCCGCGAACTCTGACCCAGGCCATGCGGGCCACCGCCGCGCACGACGCGACGGCCATCCCGTCTTTCGTGAAAAGGTTATCTGCCATGCCCACTCTGTTCGACCCCGTTACCCTCGGCGACCTGACCCTGCCGAATCGCATCGTGATGGCACCGCTCACCCGCTCCCGCGCGGGCGCGACGCGCGTGCCGAACGACCTGATGGCCCACTATTACGCCGAGCGCGCATCGGCCGGCCTGATCATCAGCGAAGCGACCTCGGTCACGCCGCAGGGCGTCGGCTATGCGGACACCCCCGGCATCTGGTCCGACGAGCAGGTCGAAGGCTGGAAGCGCGTGACCCAGGCCGTCCACGCGGCCGGCGGCCGCATGGTGCTGCAGCTGTGGCACGTCGGCCGGATCTCCGATCCGGTGTTCCTGAATGGCGACCTGCCGGTCGCGCCGAGCCCGATCGCCGCGGGCGGCCACGTCAGCCTCGTGCGCCCGCAGCGTCCGTACGTGACGCCGCGCGCGCTCGAACTCGACGAAATTCCGGGCATCGTCGCCGCATACCGCAAGGGCGCGGAGAACGCGAAGAAGGCCGGTTTCGACGGCGTCGAAATCCACGGCGCGAACGGCTATCTGCTCGACCAGTTCCTGCAGGACAGCACCAATCACCGCACCGACGCGTACGGCGGCCCGATCGAAAATCGCGCGCGCCTGCTGCTCGAAGTGGTCGACGCGGCGATCGACGTGTGGGGCGCGGGCCGTGTCGGCGTGCACCTCGCACCGCGCGGCGATGCGCACACGATGGGCGACTCCGATCCGGCTGCAACGTTCGGCTATGTCGCGCGCGAACTCGGGCGCCGCAAGATCGCGTTCATCTTCACGCGCGAGTCGTATTCGGGCGACCATCTGAGCCCGCGGCTGAAGGAAGCGTTCGGCGGCCCGCTGATCGCGAACGAGCAGTTCACGCTCGAATCCGCGCAGGACGCGCTCGCGAGCGGCAACGCCGATGCGATCGCGTGGGGCAAGCTGTTCATCGCGAACCCGGACCTGCCGCGCCGCCTCGAAATCGGCGCACCGCTGAACAAGCCGGTGCCGGAGACGTTCTACGCCGAAGGCGAAACGGGTTACACCGACTACCCGGCGCTCAGCGACGCTGCCTGACGGCCGGCGACACGTTCATGCGCGCACGTCGGCGCGCATGAACACGCGCCGCGTCTCGTCGAGGCCGCGTGCAACGTGATGTGCGCGAATCGCGTGCAGTGTGTGGTCGAGCGCTGCGTCGTCGACGATGTGGAAACCGAGGCGCGCGTAGTACGGCGCATTCCACGGTGCATCGCGGAACGTCGACAGCACGACCTCGGCAATGCCGTCTTGCGCGGCGCGCGTCATGATCCGTTCGATCAGGCGCGCGCCGATCCGCTGCCCCGCATGCGACGGCGCGACATCCAGTTCCTCCAGATACAGCCGCCGCGCATCGAGCAGCCGGTAGAACGCGAAGCCCACGCACGTCCCTTCATCGTCCGTCGCGACATACGCGCGACCGTCGTCGATGCGCACGAGCACGTCGGCCGCGTCGGTCGGTTCGCCTTCGGCGATGTCGACCATACCGATGGCGCGAAAGCGCTGGGCGGCGGCCACTTCCACGGCGGCCATGGCGGCCGCGTCTTCCCGCGTGGCGGGACGAATCCGGATCGATGCTGGCATCACGACGAGATAGGCGGGGGAAACGGCCGTCACTATAATCGAAACTTCATACCTTTCGAACGCCCTGCCCACGAGGTTCGTCATGACGCTGTCCGCGCTTGCCGTGTTCGCCATCGCCCTGCTCGTCACCGCCGGCACGCCCGGCCCGAGCGTCGCCGCGCTCGTCGCGCGCGTGCTGACGAACGGCGTGCGCGACGTGCTGCCGTTCCTCGCCGCGATGTGGATCGGCGAGGCGCTGTGGCTCACGCTGGCCGTCGCCGGGCTGTCCGCGTTCGCGCGCACGTTCGCGACGGGCCTGCTCGTGCTGAAGCTGCTCGGCGTCGCGTATCTGCTGTTCCTCGCGTGGAAGATGTGGACCGCGCCGACCGACACGCAGGCCGACGACCTGCCGCGCGGCCAGTCGCCGTGGCGCATGTTCGTCGCGGGCACGCTAGTCACGCTCGGCAACCCGAAGATCATGCTGTTCTATCTCGCACTGCTGCCGACGATCGTCGACCTCACGCATGTCGGGGTCGTCGCGTGGGCCGAGCTCGTCGGCACGATGCTCGCGATCCTGATCCTCGCCGACTGCTTCTGGTCGCTGCTCGCTTCACGTGCGCGCACGTTTCTCACTTCGGCACGCGCGAAGCGGATCGCGAACCGCACGAGCGCGACCGCGATGGCGGGTGCGGCGGTGGCGATCGCGACGCGTTGAGCGGCGCATTCGCACGACATTTCGTCGTCGCGGAACGGGCCGGGCGGGCGGCGAGCCGCCACGCCCGCCGCCGCCGCACACCACAGCACGTTACGGCGTTCCGGCGCTGCAGCAATAGGCCAGCAGGAACGTCGCGGTGCCCGCGTCGCCCTGCACGATCGCGCGCATGTCACCGTTCAGCTTCGCCATCGCTGCGGTCACGTAATCCGGCGCGGGCAGCTTGGCCGTATTGAAGTCGTGCACCGCAACCGCGACCGGCCTGTTGTCCTTCGTCTTCGGCGAGGCCAGCGCCCGGTCTTCCGCGGCGAATCGCTGATCTCGCGTGGCGACCGCGCCGACCTGCCCCGCGCAATAGCCGTGCGTTCCCGACATGATGTGAATCGTGTGCCCATCGCCGCTCAGCCCGGCCGCGATGGTATTGAGTGCCGCTGCGACGTCCCTGACGGTGCAGGGGTCGTGAAAGCCCCAGATCTGCACCGCATTCGGGGTGTCCTTCGTGATGTTGACGAGCGTTGCCATGACCTCTCTCCTTGCAGTCTGCGTGGCGGAAGGTTCGCGTAGCCGCCGGCGCGGCTTTCCACGAAGCCATTCCCGAGCCGGCGCGAGCCTGGCACGCGGTGCCCGTCGCGCCCCGCCGAGTTGAAAAACATGCGGATATCCGCCGACGGGCTCGATCGAACCGCGCACGCCCACGGACGGTTCAACCTTATCCGTCGGCATCGGTTCGCAACATGGACCGCGCGTCACACATTCGGCAACGGGCCGATCTTCACGGGAGCCGGTCGGTACTAGCAGCCCATCGACCTGCACCGCTCGCCCGACGCGGGCGCGTGATCGTTGCACGCCACCAGCGCCCGCACCAACGCCCAATCATCGTCGTCGCAGAAATCGAGCAGCACCGCGCCACACGGGCCACGCAGCTCGCGCAACCGCTCCGCGAGCCGCGCGTGAATCCCCTGCACCCTGCCATCGCCGCGCGCGACCACCGAGGGATTCGCGCCCATCCCCGTACCGCTGCAGAAATTGATCGCCCAGCGGCCGCTCTCCGGCGACGGCATGCCGGTCAGCAGCGCGTCGATCACGCGCCACTTGTAGTGGATCGACCCGGCGACGGGCACACGGTATTCATCCTGGATCACGAACGCCGAATCGGGATGATCGATCGTGAAAGTCGCGTTGTCGGGCCATGCGGTCAGGTCGATGCCGAGCGGTCGGCGGCTGCGAAACCGCCGCAACAACACCACCGCGCCGCGCACGGCGCCGAGCGTCGGCAGCGTGCCGCCCGCATGCCAGCGCAGCCGCGGATGCCGCGCGCAATGCGCATCGAACGTCGCCTCGAAACCGCGCGTACATGCGTGCGCGGGCCACTCGTCCTTCACCGACATCACGATGCATTCGCGCGGATGCGCATCGAGAAAGCGCGTGCAATCCGCGAGCACGTCGTCGAACGACATGCCGAGCGCGATCCCGCCGTGATGAATGTCGAACGTATCGCACCGATGCCGGCACCGGATGTCGAGCAGGCGCACGCCGTGCGCAAGCTGCGCGTCGAGCGGCGCACGCTGCGTGCGCACGAGCGGATCGTCGACGGTATACGCACAGGTGTCATGGCTGCCCGGTAGGGTCAGCGTAGGCAGCGGCCGCGCGTCGTCGAGCGCCGACATCCAGTCGGCCAGCGGCGTGGGGGCTTCGAGTCGCGAAGGGATCATGAATCGATGACTGACAAGGAAAGAAAAACGTGGGTGACGGCGTCGGATGTCGCCGTGCGGGCCGGCGTGTCGCGCTCGGCGGTATCGCGCGCGTTCTCGCCGACGGCAAGCATCGCGCCCGAAACGCGCGAACGCGTGATGGTGGCCGCGCGCGCGCTCGGCTACCAGGTCAACCTGATCGCGCGCGACATGATCACGCAGCGCAGCAGCATGATCGGCGTCGTGACGGCCGGGTTCGAGAATCCGTTCCGTGCGCGGCTGCTGTCGGACCTGATGGCGGCGCTCGGCCAGCGCGCGTTCACGCCGCTCGTGACCAACGCCGACGACCCGCATCAGGTCCGCCAATCGCTCGAACGTTTGCTCAGCTACCGGATCGCGGGCCTCGTGATGACGTCCGCGTCGCCGCCATTGTCGGTCGCGCGGCAGTATCTCGACCACCGGATTCCCGTCGTGATGATCAATCGCGAAGCGAACCTGCCGGGCGCGGATGTCGTCGTCAGCGACAACGCGGCGGGGGCCGCCCACGCCGCGCAACGGCTCGTGCGGGCCGGCGCGCGCCGGCTCGCGTTCGTCGGGCCGCGTACCACGAGCTACAGCGCGCGCTCGCGCGCGGATGCGTTCGCGCAGGGGCTGCAACGCGGTGACGCATTCGATGCGGCGCTCGTCCGCATGATCGATACGCACTCCGACACGCATGCGTGCGGCATCGATGCCGCACGGCAACTGTTCGCATCCGGCGAGCGCCCGGACGGCGTGTTCTGCTCGTCCGACCTGCTCGCGCTCGGCGTGGTCGACGCCGCACGCGACGCATTCGGCCTGCGCGTGCCCGACGACCTGCGCGTGATCGGCTTCGACGACATCCCCGCCGCCGCATACGACGCCTATCGGCTCACGACATTGCGCCAGGATACGCAAGGCCTCGCGCACGCGGCCGTCGACCTGCTCGCCGACCGGATCCAGACGTTCGACGGTGTGTCGCGCACGTGTGTCGTCCCGGTTACGCACGTGGTCCGGCATAGCTGCGCGTAACGCGCCGGGTCACTTCAGCCCGCCGGCGAAGCCGCGCAGCAGATAGCGCTGCACGTAGCCGGCCACGGCGAGCGTCGGCAGCGACGCCAGCAGCCCCGCGCTCATCAGGTCGCCCCAGTCGATGCCGTTCTCCGTCACGTAACCGGCAATCGCGAGCGGCAGCGTGAAGCGGCTCGGCGTCGACACGAACAGCAGCGCGATCAGGAATTCGTTCCACGCGGCGATGAACACGAAGATCGCGGTCGCGATCAGCCCCGGCGCGCACAGCGGCAGCACGATCTGCACGAGCCGCCGCGCGAGGCCCGCGCCGTCGATGCACGCGGCTTCCTCGTATTCGACCGGCACGTCGCGCACGAACGCGAGCAGCATCCAGATCGCCATCGGCAGCGCGTAGATCTGGTAAGCGAGCATCAGCCCGAGCGTCGAGTCGAGCAGATGCAGCCGCTTCGCGAGCGCGAACAGCGGTACGGCGATCGTGATCGGCGGCATCAGCTTCAGTGCCAGCACGAGCATCAGGAACAGCAGGTCGAGCCGCGCCGGAAACCGCAGCCGCACGAGTGCATACGCGGCCGGAAACGCGAGCGTCAGCGCGAGCAGCGTCGTGCCGAACCCGACCAGCAGCGAATTGGCGAGCGGCGCGCCGATGCCGTTCGACCACACCGACACGAAATGATCGAGCATCGGCGCGGCCGGCCAGATCCGCAGCGGATGATCGAGGCGTTCGAGCGTCGGCATGAACGCCGCGCCGGCCATCCACAGGCACGGCAACAGCAACAGCGCGAGCGCGACGAAGCGCAGCCCCCATGGCGCCGCGCGACCGAATGCGGCGCCCGCTCGCGCGTGCGCGATGCCTGCGGAGCACGCCGTCATGCGCGCCGCTTGCGAACCGTTTGCCATACGTACCCCGAAACGAGCAGCGCGGACGCCGCAAGCATCAGCACCGACGCGGCACTCGCCGGCCCGACGTTGAAGAAGCGAAAGCCCGTGTCGTAGATGTAGGTCGACAGCGTCTGCGTTGCGTTGCCGGGGCCGCCGCCCGTCAGCGCATAGACCTTGTCGAACAGCTTGAACGTGTCGATCGAGCGCAGCAGCAGCGCGAGGCCGATCTGCGGCGCTGCAAGCGGCAGCGTGATGTCGCGCAGGCACTGCCATTCGCTCGCGCCGTCGGTGCGAGCGGCTTCGTACAGTTCCTGCGGGATCGATTGCAGCCCCGCCAGCACGATCAGGAACGCCATCGGCGTCCACTGCCATACGTCGACGAGCGCGAGCGACCACAACGCAAGATGCGGATCGGACAGCCAGCGCACGCCCTCGACGCCGAACGCGGCGAGCAGCGCGTTCAGGAAGCCGTCGAAGTTGAGCCAGTTGCGCCAGATCGCCGAGCACACGAGCGTGGACAGCATCATCGGCAGGATCGCGAGCGGCAGCGCGATGCGCCGCCCCGGAAACGCGCGCACGAACAGCAGCGCGAGGCCGAAGCCGAGCGCGACTTCGGCGAGCGAGGCCACGATCGTGAAGCGCAGCGTGTTGCCGAAGCCGGCTGTGAACGCATCGTCGCCAAGCACCGCGCGATAGTTCGCGAGCCCGGCGAACGTGCGTCGGCCGGCCGCATAGTCGACCCGGCAGAACGAATCGACCAGCACCTGCGCGACCGGGTACAGCGCGAGCGCGGCCAGCACCAGCAGCGCGGGCCCGAGCAGCGCGACGAACGGCAGGCTGCGGCCGAGGGCTTTCATGCGCGGATTCCGGGCGATGCGCGACGGCGGGCCGTCACTTGCCGGCCGCGGCCATCGCCTGCGCGATCTTCTGCTGCGCCTGACGCAGCGCGGCGTCGGGTGCGGCCTGCCCGGTCAGCGCGAGCTGCAGCAGGTCGCCGAGAATGCTCTCGACCTGCTGCCAGTCCTTCACGCGCGGCCGCGCACGGCCGGCCTCGAGCGCCTTCAGCTGATCGGGATACCAGCGGTATTGGCGCACCAGCGCAGGATCGGCGAACACGCTGCGGCGCGTCGGCGGAATGCCGATTCCGGCGAGGCGCGCCTGCGTGTCGCGCGAGCTCAGGTAGCTCAGGAATTCCTGCGCGAGCTTCGCGTGCGGCGCATCCTTCGGAATGCCCATCTGCCAGATGCCGAGCATCGGTGCGGGGCCCGCCGTCTGCCCGGGCGGCGGCTGCAGCGCGATCTGCCCGACCACGCGCGACTGCTTCGGATCGTCGAGCGCCGGAATCCACGCCGGCCACACTTCGATCGACTGCGCGGCGGTGCCGCGCTGCAGCGCGTCGCGCACTTCGGCGGCGCCGTACACGTCGACGTCCTTCGGCGCGGACGCCTTCAGCGCGAGGAAGGTCTTCAGCGCGGCCTGCGCCTCGCGCGAATCGATCGTTACGTTGCCGGCACGGTCGAACACGTCGCCGCCGTAGGCCCACAGGATCGGCAGGAAACCCGTCACGACCGGGTTGCCCTTCGTGCCGCGGAACACGACGCCCGACACGCTCTTGTCCGCACCGCCGACGGTCTGCGCGATCTTCAGCACGTCGTCCCAGTTGCGCGGCGGCTGCAGCTTGTACTTCGCGAGCAGATCCTTCCGGTAAGCGAACATCTCGACGTTGCCGACGATCGGCAGCGCGTACAGCGCGCCCGCCGCGTTGCGGCCGAGCGCGACCGCGGACGGCACGAGATCGGCATCGGCGAGCGACGCCGGCAGCGGCTTCAGCCAGCCGTTGCCGATGAATTCGGGCGCCCACGTGTCGTCCATCATCACGAGGTCGTATGTGCCGGTGCCTTCGCGCATCGACAGCTTCAGCTTCTGGTACAGGTTCGCGTTCGGCAGCTTGAGCAGCTCGATGTCGGTGCCCGGATGCAGTTTGGTGAAGCCGGCGACGGCGTCGGCCAGCCCCTTGCCGTAGATGTCGTCGCGGCCCGCGATGACGAGATCCGCCGCGAAGGCGTGCGAGGCGGCAAAGGACAGCGCAACGGCGGCGGACAGCGCGCGCAGGCGGCTCAACAGGGTCATGAGGTCTCTCTCGATCGACGTGGTGGCGGGTCGGCCTCGCGTTGCACACGTGTGCAACGCGGGCGACGCTTCGGGCGGCCTGAAGCGAACGCCATTGTTCACGTCGATCGTTAAGAATTTGTGGCACGCGGCGGGATCGGCCCCCGGCGCGGCCCGCCGCCCCGCCGGGGCCGGCGCGCGCCGTCAGAAGTTCACGCGGATCCCGGCCATCACCGCGAGCTGGCGGCTCGAATTGCTGTTCGCGAGCACCGGGATTTGCGCGTAGTTCGCCGCGTTGCCGTTCGCGTCGGTGCCGAGCCCCGCGCCGCTCGCGATCTGGCCGATCGCCACCGCGTACAGCGCGGTGCGCTTCGACAGGCTGTAGTTGGTGCCGACGTTGACCTGGTGGAAGCGCGTCGTGCCGCGCCCGTCGGTGTGCGCGGCGTTGAAGATATACGCGACGCCGCCCTGCAGCGCCGGCGTGAACATGTACGTGACGTTCAGCTCGCCGATGTCGAACGTGAACGCCTGCGTGCGCGGCTGCGCGTCGGTCGAGAAATAGCGGCTGTCGCCGAGGCGCGTGTGCGTATAGGTCAGCGCGAGCGTCGCCGCGCCGAGCGTCACCGAGCCGCCCGCGCCGAATGCGCGCATCGAGCCGGCGTCCTGCAACAGGCAGTACATCGCGCCCGGGTTGCTGCACGCGAAGTCGCCGATATAGCCGCTCGCGCCGCCGAGCGCCGCGTCGAGCGGCTGGTGCAGGTCGAGATAGCCGACCGAGAACGCGATCGGCGCGCGGGTGTAGGTCGCCGCGACCGCATAGCCGCGCTTCGCGGAAAAGTCGCCGGCCTGCCCGCCGAAGCTGAACGTGCCGCCGACCGTCAGGCCGTGGAAGTCCGCGCTGGTGAACTTCACCGCGTTGTTGAAGTTGAACGCGGCATTCAGGTTGTCGACGTCGCCGAGATGCGAGCCGTACGGCGTCGCCCAGTTGTTGCTGGAGACATAGGCGCCGAGCATGTCGGTGTACGAGTCGTATTGCCGGCCGAGGCCGAGCGTGCCGATCCCGTCCTGGCGCAGCCCGACCCATGCCTGCCGGCTAAACGCGGTGCCGCCCTGCAGCGCCTGCCCGTTCGCGGACAGGAACTGCTGCTCGAGCGAAAACACCGCATCGAGCCCGCCGCCGAGCGGTTCGGCGCCCTGGAAGCCGAAGCGGGACGGCACCAGGTTGCCGCCGCCCATCTGCCACGCATGGCCGCCGCCCGTGCTGCCGTCGGCCCGCGTGAACTGCTGGTTCGTCGAATAGATGATGCCGGTGTCCACGGTGCCGTACAGCGTCACGCTGCCGGAGGTCTGCGCGTGCGCATGCATGCAACCCAGCGTGGCCGCGGCCGCGGCCAGTCGTCGTCCGATCTTCATGTCCCGCCCCTCTGTTGTCATCGATTCGCAGTGCAGATCGATGGAGTTGTCGATATGGGTGACAGGACTCTATCCAGCGAAAATTCGGGACCTCTATCCCAAATCAGCAAACGGTGAAGCGATCGGGTATCCCACGAGGGCGCGCGGCGTCACCGTCGCGGCACGAAGACGTCATTCGGGACGCAAGGTCTGCGACGGCAGCTCGCCGAACAGGTCGCGATACTCGCGCGCGAAATAACCCAGATGCGTGAAGCCCCAGCTCGCGGCGGCCTCGCCCACGCCGAGCTGGTGCGCGCACGTGGTGCGCAGCAGGCGCCGCACCGCGTTCAGCCGGATCGTGCGCAGATAGCCGACGGGCGTGACGTCGGCGACGCGCTGGAAGCTCGTCTGCAGCGTACGGCGGCTGCAGCGCAGCGCGCGGCACAGTTCGAGCACGGTCACGGGTTCCTCGGGCCGGTCGCGCAGATGCTTCTCGCAACGGCTGACGATATCGCTGTAGGTGGCGTGCGTGATGTCGCGACGCTCGACGCCGATGCCCTGGTCGAGCGCATCGAGGAACATGCCGAGCATCGCGTCGCGGAACATCTTGCGGGTGGCCGCGTATTCGAGGCAGCCGGGATTGCGCTGCGCGTCGTCGATCAGCGACGACAGCCGCGCGCCGAGCGCGACGCCCTGCTCGTCCGACAGCCGCGTGACGTGCCGCAGCTTGCGCGCGCCGGCCGCGCCGAACTCGGCTTCGCACAGCTCGTCGATCATGTCCGATGCGGCGCTGATCCCGACCAACCCCATCCCTTCCGGCGTATGGAATTCGAAATCCTCGCCGGCGCGCAGCGCGAGCAGCGCATAGCCGTCGATCGGCTGGCCCTGGAACGTGCCGGCGAGCGGCACCGACAACGGCACCGCGAGCGACGTGCGCCGGGCCGGCGCGAGGCCGGTTTGCGCGACACGCCGGTTGGTCGTCTCGCGGAAGAAATGAAAGTCGTCGTACAGCACCTGCGTGACGGTGCCCCTGAACCGGCCCGGCGTCATCTGGCGATAGACCTGATGCCAACCGGCGATCGCGAGCCCGTGGTCATGCACGTCTTCGTGTGAGCGTGACTGGAACAGCATCGGCGTCTCCGGTAAAACCCTGAATCCACGTTGCGGCCGCGCGGCTCGCAACGGCACAGCTTACCCCCGCAAAATTCCGCGCAGTGCGGCTTCGAATGCAAGACAGGCTGCCGACAGCGCGGCGGCCTGCTCGCCGGTGAGACGGACATAGCGGCGAAACGAAGGCATCCGGTTCACGACTTCGCTGCCGCCGAACGGCACGACGGCGAGTGTCCAGCGTCCGTCGTGCGCGGCGATCGTGCAGTCGGTCAGGTGCAGCGGGCGCAGCGCGTCGGCGAGCGACGGCTGCGCGACGACTGCGGCCACCGCGCGCGCGAATCCGGGGTCGCATCCCGGCTCGGGTTCGGCCGCGACGCCGGTGCGCCGCAGCCAGCCGGTCTGGAGCACGCGTGCGCGGCCTTCCCCGGCCTGACCGTGCGCGGCGACCGTCACCTGCACGCTGACCGTATGCATCAGGAACTGACGCTCGACGCGCTCGTCGACGCGCACGCGCACGCCGTTGGGCAGCCGGGCCGTGGTGTCGGCCGCGGCGCCGTTCGCGTCGCGCACCGCGCCGAGGTCGGCCAGCACGCGCGCGGCGATCGCGCCGGGGCGGTGGCCCGGCGGCGGTGTGTCCGGCGCCGTGCGCCACCGGGCGAAGGCGAGCTTCACGACGCGACGTGCTCGCGGTGCAGCACTTCCTCGACCGGCACCGGCTTGAACGGATGCCGGCGCTGCACGACGACCGTCCAGAACAGCGCATACAGCGCGGTGAGCCCGAGCATCGCGCCGAACGGCACGTAGATGTCGCGCGCGTTCATGCCCGGCGGCGTGATGTACCAGATCGCGAGCACGATGCCGACGCTCGACACGATCTGCGGCAGCGGGAATAGCGGCGAACGGTACGGGCGCGGCAGGTCTGGACGGCGGATGCGCAGCATCACGACCGACGCGGTGACGAGCAGGTACGCGGTGCCCCATGCGCAGGTCGCGGCGAGCACGAGGTGCAGGATGCTGTCGAGGTTGCCGTGGATCAGCCATGCGTGCGCGATCGGCACGATCGCCGCCGCGACGATGCCGACCACCGGCGTCTTGAAGCGCGGATGCAGATACGCGAAGCAGCGCGGCAGCGCGCCGTCGATCGCCATCCCGTACAGGATGCGCGGCAGCCCGGCCATCAGCGTGTTGATCGTCGCGGCGCCCGCGCACAGGAATGCGATGCCGAACCACACGCGGCCGAAGGGCCCAAGCACCTGCAGCGCGAACGCGGGAATCGCGCCCGGCGTGTCGAGCAGGTGCGTCAGTCCGTCCGGGCTGACCGGCACGTTCGCGACCTGGCGGCGGATCGCCGCGCCGTACAGGAACATGCAGATCGCGACGCCGACGAGGCCGAGCGCCATCGCGCGCGGAATCGTGCGGCCCGGCGCCTTCATTTCCGGCGCGAGCGGCGTGACGAACTCGCAGCCGACGAACATGAACATCGCCATCCCCACCAGTGACAGCACGGCCGGCACCGACGTGCCGACTGCCGAGCCGCCGAACCAGCCGTCGAGATGCACGGCGGGCGCCGCGGCGAGGCCGAGGATCCCGAAGATCATCAGCGACAGCCACATGCCGGCCGTCAGCACGATCTCGAGCTTGCTGAATACCTTGATGCCGATGATGTTGGTGATCGCGAACGTGACCACCAGGCCGACGCCGACGAGCCACGAACTGTTGTGCTTCTCGAGCGCGGCGTTCAGCGACTCGAAGTTCACGAGCGCCATGATGCCGCTCAGGATCGTCTCCGCCGTGCCGGCGAACACGTGGACGAGGAAATACGCGGAAATCGTGCCGGTGATCGCCCAGAAGCGGCCGAGCCCGCACGACAGGTAATCGTAAACCGAGCCGGCCGTCGGCAGCATCGCGGCGGCTTCGGAGAACGTCGTCGCCTGCGCCTGCATCATCACGAACGCGATGATCATCGCGACCGCGAACGCCCAGCCGCCCATCCCGAAGCCCGACGTCGCGGTGAGGATCACCGGGCTCGCCATGATGAGGCCGACGGCACTCGCCAGCGCGGTCGGAAAACCGACCGCGCCCGCCGTCAGCACCGTGCCGCCGCCCGCTTCAGCCGACGCACCGGCGGGCGTTTCGCCCGCGGCGCCCGTCACTCCAGACCATCCCGACATCGTCGTCTCCTTCCTGTTTCGGCCGGCGCCGCCGCTGCGGCGCCCGTTCCGTGCTTCGCGGCCGGCCCGGGGCAGCGCGTCAGCGCTTCGACCCCGGGCCACTGTCGATCAAACTCGATCCGATGTCGAAAAAATACGCAGGCAAAATAATTCGGTCATAGCGCAAATCGGCAAAACGGCGGTGGGGAGCGGGTTATCCCGCCCTCCACCGCCGGTTCGTCGTCGCGCGCTCACGCGGTCACGACATCACGCCCTTACAGGGCCCTTACGTCCTCACGCGAACGGCACGCCCTCGAAGCCCGCCGCGAGCGCGTCGACGATCCGGTCGAGCGGCTCGCGCTGGATCACGAGCGGCGGCGACAGGATGATCTTCGTGCCGACCGGACGCACCAGCACGCCGTGCTCGCGCGCCACTTCGGCGACCGCGTTCGCATAGCCGGACAGCGGGTCGATCGGCTCGCGGGTCTGCTTGTTCGCGACGAGATCGAGCGCGAGCATCAGCCCCTTGCCGCGCACCTCGCCGACCGCCGCGAAGCGTTCCGGAAACGACCGCAGCGCTTCGAGCAGATACGCGCCCTGCTTCGCCGCGTTCGCCGGCAGATCTTCCTTCACGACGATGTCGAGGCTCGCGATCGCGGCCGCGCATGCAACCGGGTGCCCGGCGTACGTGTAGCCGTGCATGATCGCGCCGCCGAAGTCCGCGTTTGCGGCGAATGCGTCCTCGATCCGCGCGTTCACGGCCGTCGCGCCGAGCGGCACGTAACCGGACGAGATCCCCTTCGCGAGACACATGATGTCAGGGCGCACGCCCCAGCCGCGGCTGCCGAACATGCTGCCGCTGCGGCCGAAGCCCGTCACGACTTCGTCGGCGATCAGCAGCACGCCGTAGCGGTCGCACACCTCGCGCACGAGCGGCCAGTAGTTCGCCGGCGGCACGATCACGCCGCCCGCGCCCTGCACCGGTTCGGCGATGAACGCGGCAACCGTGTCGGGGCTCTGGAACTGGATCTCGCGCTCCAGCATTTCCGCGCAGATCCGGCCGAGTTCCTCCGGATCCTGCGTGAACGGGTTGCGGTACAGCCACGGCGTCTCGACGTGGAAGCAGCCGGGCAGGTTCGGTTCGTAGTTGCGGCGAAACACCGTATTGCCGTTCACCGACGCGCCGCCGAAGTGCGTGCCGTGATAGCCCTGCTTCAGCGAGATGAACTTCGTACGGTCGGCCTGGCCGCGCACCTTCCAGTACTGGCGCGCGATCTTCAACGCGGTCTCGATCGAGTCGGAGCCGCCCGAGCTGTACAGCACGCGGCGCATCCCTTCCGGCTCGAGCATGTCGATCAGCTTCTTCGACAGCTCTTCCGCGCGCGGATGCGAGATGCCGTCGAACAGCTGGAAGTATTCGAGTTCGTCGAGCTGACGCACGATCGCGTCCTTCACTTCCTGGCGGTTGTGCCCGACGTTCACGTTCCACAGGCCCGCGACGCCGTCGACAAGCTTGCGCCCCTCTTCGTCGAACACGTAGCAGCCGTCGCCGCGCACGATGCGGATCGGCTTGCGCTGTTTCATTTCGTTCGGGTGCAGCATCGGGTGCCAGAACTTCGCTTCGTTGTAGCTCATTGCAATCTCCACTTTCGGATCGGTTGAACCTCGATCGCTCGGGTTCGAGGTTGTCGGCGTTGGCGCCGCGCGTCAGTGCGCGATGCAGACGGATTTGGTTTCGGTGAAGCCTTCGATCGCGTATTGCCCGAACTCGCGGCCGATGCCCGACTGCTTGTAGCCGCCGAACGGCATCGACGGATCGAGCGGGATGTGACAGTTCACCCACACGGTGCCGGCCTCGATCTGCGGCACGAGGTTCATCACGCGCTTCAGGTCGTTGCTCCAGATGCTCGCGGCGAGGCCGTACGGCGACGCATTCGCGAGCCGCACCGCGTCGGCCGCGTCGTCGAACGGCACGACGACGATCACCGGGCCGAACACCTCGTCGCGCACGATCGCGCTGTCCAGATGCGGATCGGCGATCACGGCCGGCTTCACGTAGTAGCCGGGCAGATCGTCGGCCGGCGTGCCGCCCGCGAGGAACGTGAGGCCCGCGCGGCGCGCGCCTTCGATGTGCTCGACGACCTTGTCGCGATGGTGCGCGGAGACCAGCGGGTTGATCTGCGCGGTCGTGTCGAGGCCCGCGCCGAGCTTCATCGACTGCGCGACGCCCGCGAGGCCGTCCGCGAGCTGTGCGAACTTGCTGCGATGCACGTAGATGCGTGATGCGGCCGCGCACACCTGCCCCTGGTTGAAGAACGCGCCGGCGGCGACGCCGTCGAGCGCCTGCGCGACGTCCACGTCGTCGAGCATCACGATCGGATTCTTGCCGCCGAGTTCGAGCGAGAAGCGCGTCATGTTCTGCACGGCCGCCGCGCCGACCAGCTTGCCGGTCGCGGTCGAGCCGGTGAACGAGATCTTCGCGATCCACGGGTGGCTCGACAGCGCGGCGCCGCAGGTGCGCCCGCCGGTGACGACGTTGAACGCGCCGGGCGGCACGCCGGCCTCGCGGGCGAGTTCGGCGAGGCGCAGCGCGGTGAGCGGCGTTTCCGGCGACGGCTTCAGCACGATCGTGCAGCCGGCGGCGAGCGCCGGAATCAGCTTCCACACCGCGATCATCAGCGGGAAATTCCACGGCACGATCGCGGCGACCACGCCGACGGGCTCCTTGCGCGTATAGGCCGTATAGCGCGCGCCGGGCGGGAACGGGATCGACACGTCGAGCGTCTGGCCGGTGATCTTGGTCGCCCAGCCGGCCATGTAGCGCACGTATTCGACGCTCGCGCCGACCTCGATCGCGCGCGACACGTGGATCGACTTGCCCTGGTTCAGCGTTTCGAGCTGCGCGAGGGTTTCGGCGTCGGCTTCGATCAGGTCGGCGAGCTTCAGCAGGATGCGTTCGCGGTCGGCCGGCCGCAGCCCGCTCCATATGCGGGTGTCGAACGCGTGTTTCGCGCTCGCGACCGCGCGATCGACGTCGTGCGCGTCGGCATCCGCCACCGTCGCGAGCCGCTCGCCGGTGGCCGGGTCGTGCACGTCGAGCCGCGCGGCCGAGTGCGCGGGCTGCATCGCGCCGTCGATGAAAAGGCCGAAGTCGCGTGCGATGAAGGTGCGCACGGTGTCGCTGACGGCAACGAAGTTCGTGGTGCTCATGGGCGTCTTCTCGATGTTTATCGTGGCTGTGCCGCGTGCGCGCGGGCATGCGGGCGTCGAACCACTGTATCGACGGGGGATCGCGCCCGGTGAGCGCAAATTGGCAGCGCGTTGGGGGCAAGCGGCGGGTTCGAACCGCGGAAGGTCTGACGGCGCGAGGCAGAAAGCCGGTCCGTAATTGGTGCAGGCCGCTGCCTGTTTTGGCGCCGGACCAAAGTCCGGCCATTGAATCGTCAGTTTCTGAAACCGGCGCCATCGACGCAAGGAAGTCGTACGCCTGGTAGCCCCAGCCAATAAACGCCGAGCGCAAGCGGGATCAGGAAGTACAGCGAGTCGTAGGTCCCGCTTCTTGCGGTTCTGATTCGGTGCGGTTCGACAAGTCAAGCTTGCGATAGATGCGCGGCAGGTTCGTCTTGCCGATCAGCCACTGACGTCCATGCAGTTCCCCGGCCCGACCATTTCGTTTTCCTTGGCATTGCCCGATGTGAACAGGCAGAAGTTCGTGCCGATCTCGCTTCCAAATTCCATCAGGAAATCGGGCCGGCCGTCGCGATCGAGGTCGCCCGCCCATATCAGCGTCGCGCGGAACGGCGGCGTGCTGCCGCCGAAGTCATGCAGGGCCGATCGCTTGCCATCGCCTTCGACAATCACCACACCGGATGTGGTGTAACGCAACGCGTACCGGCGGTCGTGAAACGCGAACCGCAGCGGTTCGACGCCGGGCTCGACCGTCCTCCCGCCGTTCGAGAACGTCAGATTCGCCGCGTCGACCCCGCCCTGCCTGAGCATTTTGCAATGCAACAGCGCAACGGCTTTTTTCACGTCGGGCGTGATTTCGACGACTGTGCCGTCCGGTTGCGCCGGTTCGAACCGAATGCGTGCCGGCGCGAGCGTCCAGTGGTTGCCGTCCGGCGCCAAGCCGAGCCACCCGTCGCCGAGATCGGCACCGGCCTCGCCGATGTCGTCGGCCAGCATCCGGGTCGGTTGCAGCACGAGACAGGCGTCACTGCCACCGTCCTGCGCGAAGGCCGTGGAGGAACCCAACAAGACAAGCAGCACGGCCAGCAGCGGTTTGATGTTCATGAATCGGCGATCGCGAAAGGTTCGAGGCCCGGATCGCAATTATGTGCCGGATTACAGAAACAGCGTCCCGACCAGTTCCGTGCGGTTCGACACGCCGAGCTTCCGGTACATGCGCATCAGATGCGTCTTGATGGTCGGCTGCCCGAGAGCGAGATCGCGTGCAATCTCCTTGTTCGAGCGGCCGTCGCGCACGAGGCGTGCGATCTGCTCTTCGCGGTAGGTCAGCCGCTCCCCGCAGTCGATGCGGTGGATCCCGCGCCGCGCACGCAGCAGCGGAGCGAGCGCCGCTTCGGCGACGGGCTGCAGCCGCGCCAGCGCGTCGACCTCGCCCGGCGCGAACCGGCCCGCCGTGCTGTTGCCTTCCGCGTCGCCTTTCCCGAAGCGCAGCAGCGAAAACGCGCCGACGGTGCGGCCCGCGTCGTCGCGCAGCCAGATCTCGACGACGTCGGCGACATCGTGCCGCCGCAGGAAACGCATCCAGTACGCGGACGCGGCACGTCTTTCGTCAGGCAATTGGGAAGCGAGCGTCACGACCGCGCGAACGCCCGCCGCGCAGCGCGACGGATGCAGCGGATCGAGCATCCGGTAGCGCGCGAGGTACGTGCGATGCATCGACTCCGGCATCCCGAATAGCTCGAAATCGGCCGGCTCGCCGCTCAGGTCGAGCCGGTAGAACACGATCGCGGACGGGCTCGCGAATGCATCGAACGCAGCGACGCACGCATGCAGCGCGCGCTGCCAGTCGGCGGCTTCGTGGTCGGCGGAAACGGATGGGGTCGGCATGATGGGAGCGGCCGGCGGCCGAACGCGTCGAAGTTCGGGCCAGCCTACCGGCGCCGAAAAGCGCCGGTGAGCACAAATCGGCAAATCGTCCCGGTTCGGCTGGTTCAGCCGATTCGACCGGGACGATGCGCTCGCGCGACGGGGCGCGCGCCGACTTTCAGTGCGCGTTCGCGGCGAACGTGTCGCAGGCGCTCACTTCACCGGCTTCCATCCCGCGCCGCAGCCAGTACATCCGCTGTTCGCTCGTGCCATGCGTGAAGCTTTCCGGCACGACGTAGCCCTGGCCTTGCTGCTGCAGCCGATCGTCGCCGATCGCGGCCGCCGCCTTCAGCCCCTCCTCGAAATCGCCGGGTTCCATCAGCCGCTGGTTCGCGCGCTCCGCGTTGTTCGCCCATACGCCGGCGAAGCAGTCGGCCTGCAGTTCCATCCGCACCGACAACGCGTTCGAGCGCGCCTGGCTCGAACGGCGGCGCGCGGCATCGACCTTGTCGGAAATGCCGAGCAGGTTCTGCACGTGATGGCCGACTTCGTGCGCGATCACGTAGGCCTGCGCGAAATCGCCGCCCGCGCCGAACCGCTTGCGCAATTCGTCATAGAAACCGAGATCGATATACACCTTGTGGTCGGCCGGACAGTAGAACGGCCCCATCGCGGTCTGGCCGGTGCCGCATGCGGTCGGCGTCGAGTTCGTGAACATCACGAGCTTCGGCGCCTCGTACTGCGCATGCAACTGGGTGTTGAACACGCCCGTCCATGTGCGCTCGATATTGCCGAGCACCTTGCGCGTGAACACCGCGCCGGGATCGTTCGCCGGCGCGCCCTGGTGCTGCGTGGGCGCGGGTTGCGCCTGCTGCTGGCGGCCCTGCAGCGCCGACGCGCCTTCGAGCACGACGCGCGGGTCGATCCCGAAGAAATACGATGCGGCCAGCGCCACCACGATCGTGCCGATGCCGATCGTCGCGCGGCCGCCAAACCCGCCGCCACCGCGTCGATCCTCGACGTTCGCGCTTTCTGTTTCGTCGTCCAGCCTCATTGCCGGCTCCTCCCTGCTCTTGTCGATGATCCGGCCGCGATGCGCAACCGGGCGATCCGCCGTCGCGCCACGCGCGATCGGCGGACGCGGTGGATCCGTATTCGTATCTGGCGCACGCTCGCGCCGATATCGCCGCGTGCCCTTCCGCTTGTACGACGGAATCGGCCGGCGCGCCGCGCCGGTGCGCGGGCTCGCCCGCGCTACGCCCGTACTATTTTGCCGGGCTTTTGCGACTTATCGCAAAAATACGGAGGATAGAGCGATTCGGCGCCGACGATCGTCAGCCATTGCAAAATGGCCGGGATCCTGCCGGCTGGCCTGGTGCCGCACCCCCCGGCCGTCCGGCCGATAGATGTTCATCCTTTCGGCGGATACCGGCGTGCGTCGACGCCACTTAAAGTGACCGGAAACGACACCCTTCCGGAGAACGACATGACGCACCCGCAACCCCGAACGATCGCGATCACCGGTGCAGGCACCGGCATCGGCGCCGCGTGCGCGCGCCGCTTCGCCGCCCGCGGCGAGCGCGTCGTGTTGATCGGACGACGCCGGCCACCGCTCGACGCGCTCGCCGCCGAGACGGGCGGGCTCGCCCTCGCCGGCGACGCCGCGAGCACGGCCGACTGGGCCCGCTTCCTGCCGGAGATCGCCGGACGGTTCGGCCCCGTCGACGCGCTCGTCGCGTGCGCGGGCGGCCACGGCCTCGGCCGTGCTGACGAAACCGACGACGCGCAATGGCGCGACGCGATGCACGCGAATCTCGACACCGCATTCGTCAGCGCACGCGCGTGCCTGCCTGACCTGATCGCGCGGCGCGGCAGTATCGTGCTGGTCGCGTCGATCGCCGCGCTCGCGGCCGGGCCGGGCGTGTGCGGCTATACGGTCGGCAAGCATGCGCTGCTCGGGCTCGCGCGTTCGCTCGCACGCGACTACGGGCCGCACGGCGTGCGTGCGAACGCGGTGTGCCCGGGCTGGGTCCGCACGCCGATGGCCGATGCGGAAATGGCGCCGCTGATGTCCGCGCATGGCGACACGCTCGACGGCGCGTATGCGCGCGTGAGCGCCGACGTGCCGCTGCGGCGCGCGGCCGACGCGGACGAAATCGCGGCCGTGTGCGCATTCCTCGCGTCGCCCGACGCGTCGTTCGTAACGGGCGCGACGCTCGTCGCCGACGGCGGCGCGATGGTCGTCGATGTGCCGACGCTCGCGTTCGACAAGCTTTGACGCCAGGCGGCGAAGCGTCCGCACGATGCGTGCTCGAGTGCGAGCGCGCGACGTGCCGCACATGTGGTCCGGCACTGCGTCGGCCGCGCCCGGCCCTGCACACGCCCCGCACGTGCCCCGCTCGTTTCCCGCCCCGGAAATCCGCTAACATCGACCGATCCCGCCGCCTTCGTGCGGCACCGCCTCACCGCTCGGAATTCGATGAACATCCGGTTTCTTGAAACCTTCGTCTGGCTCGCGAAGCTGGAGAACTTCCGGCTCACGGCCGAGAAACTGCACACGACGCAGGCGGCCGTGTCGAGCCGCATCGCGTCGCTCGAAGAGGCGTTCGACGTGCGGCTGTTCGACCGCAACACGCGCTCGGCCACGCTCACGCCCGCAGGCCGGCGCATGCTCGCGTACGCGGAGCGGATCGTGCGGCTCGACGGCGAGATGCGGCGCGACATCGACGCGGCGAGCGACGCGGGCCTGATCCGGATCGGCGTGATCGAGTCGATCGTGCACAGCTGGTTTCCGGCGCTGATGGCGCAATTGCGCGAGCGCTATCCGCGCCTCGACGTCGAGATCACGAGCGACACGACGCTGCACCTGATCCGCCTGCTCAGCACCGACGGCGTCGACCTGATCCTGCAGACCGACCCGGTGCCCGGCCCCGACTTCACGAACCTGCCGCTGTGCGAATTCCCGGTGCGCTGGGCGGCGAGCCCGCGCCTCGGGCTCGGCGGCGAACGGCTCGACGTCGCGCGGCTCGCCGCGTACCCGATCATCAGCTTCTCGCGCCACTCGGGGCCGCACGCGACAATCGAGCGGCTGTTCGCCGCCGTCGAGCGGCCGGCCAGCATCAACTGCATCACGTCGGTCGCCGCGATGATCCGGCTCGTCGCCGACGGTTTCGGCGTGGCCGCGCTGCCGCCCGCGATCATCGGGCGCGAACTGCAGGAAGGCGCACTCGAACTGCTCGACGTGGAACCCGAATTCCCCGCGCTGCCGATCGTCGCGTCGTATCGCACGCAAGGCCTACCGGTCGCCGCGCGCATCGCGGAGCTGGCGAGCGAAGTCGCGCGCGCGATACCGGCCGCCGCGAGTCATGCGAAGCCGGCCGCATCGGCAAAGGCCGAGGCCGATTCCGTCGCCAAGACCGCTGCCCGGCCGGCGACAAAGACCGGAACCGCGGCGGCAAAACGCACGCCGAAATCCGCGCCGCCCGCCGCTGCGGCGAAACGCCGTCCGCGCCGCTCATAAGAAAACCTGTTCACCGCGAATTTGTTTTCTTGTTGGACGGGCGCGGCCCGTCTTCGGGACACTGCGGTTCCTGACACACCCCGTCACAAGGAACCCGCAATGACCCGCCTTTCCCTTCCGCACGGCCAGCTCTGCGTCTGGACGGATATCGACCCCGCGCACGAAGCCGATTTCAACGCGTGGTACGACCGCGAGCACATGCAGGAGCGTGTCGCGATTCCCGGCTTCACGCATGCGCGGCGGTTTCGCGCGACCGACGGCGGCCCGCGCAAGTATCTCGCGCTGTACGTGACGGACACGCTCGACGTGTTCCGCGGCGACGCCTACCGGCGCGCGTTCACGCAGCAGACCGCATGGTCGCTCGCGAACTTCGAGCGCATGACGGGCACGCAGCGGCGGGTCGGCGACCTGACGATCGAGGCCGGCGATGGCGAAGGCGTGCATCTCGCGCTGTTCGTGCTGCCGCCCGAACGCATCGACGTGCCGCACCTGCGCGAGCGCTTCGACGCGGCGCTGCGCGAACCCGGCATCCATGCGGCACGGCTGTTCCGCACCGCGCCGGACTTGTCCGCGCCGATCGGCGCCGATGCGGCCGCGCGTCCGGCCGCCGACGCGCTCGTGCTGATCGAAGGCAGCGACGCCACGGCCACGCGCCGGGTCGCCGCCGCCATCGCCGGTCACGACGACGTGCGCACCTTCGATCTGATGTGGCGCGCCGCCGCGCCGCTGTCGGTCGCACGCGCCGAAACGCAATCGGCCGCCGCCCTGCCGGCCTGAACGCCGGCTTCGCCACCGGCCGCGGCGTCAGTCATCCGCACGCGGCCGGCGCATCGGCCCGCACGCGTCCCCCGTCATCCTTCACGACATGCCCGACACCATGAGCACTCTCGCCCAGCCCGCCGCCCACGCGCCCCGCCGTGTCCGCAACAGCCGACTCGCGTCCGCGAGCATGATCGGCACGTCGCTCGAGTGGTACGACTTCACGATCTACAACACGCTCGCCGCGCTCGTCTTCAATCATCTGTTCTTTCCGTCGGTCGACCCGCTGGCCGGCACGATCCTCGCGTTCTCGACCTATGCGGTCGGCTACGTGTCGCGTCCGCTCGGCGGCTTCGTGTTCGGCAACCTCGGCGACCGCATCGGCCGCCGCGCGGTGCTGATGCTCACGCTCGTGCTGATGGGGATCACGACCGCGCTGATGGGCGCGCTGCCGACCTATGCGCAGGCGGGCATCCTGAGCCCGATCCTGCTCGTCGCGCTGCGCTTCGTGCAGGGCGTCGCGCTTGGCGGCGAATGGGCCGGCGCGGTGCTGCTGTCGGTCGAGCACGGCGACCAGAAGCGGCGCGGGCTGTCCGCGTCGTGGACGCAAATGGGCCCGTCGTTCGGCACGCTGCTCGGCACCGGCTGCATCGCGCTCGTGACGCTGTCCACCACGTCCGACACCTTCCTGTCGTGGGGCTGGCGCGTGCCGTTCGCGGCCAGCGCGCTGCTCGTCGTGTTCGGCTTCTGGCTGCGTCGCGGCGTCGACGAAACGCCGCAGTTCGAGCAGCTCGCCGAGTCGCACGCGACCGCCGAAGTGCCCGTCGCCGAAGTGCTGAAATGCCACTGGCGGCGCCTGCTGATCGCCGGCGGCTCGCGCATCGGCTCCGACGTGCTGTATGCGCTGATCGTCGTGTTCACGCTGACCTACGTGACGACCGTGCTGCATCTGTCGCGCCCCGTCGCGCTGACGGCGGTGATGGTCGGCACGGCCTGCAACGCCCTCGCGGTGCCGTTCTTCGGCGCGCTGTCGGACCGCTTCGGGCGCCGTCCGGTGTACCTCGCCGGCGCGATCGCCGGCATCGTGTGGGCGTTCGTGTTCTTCACGATGCTCAACACGGCGCGGCCGGGCGCGATCGTCGCGGCCGTCGCGATCGGCCTCGTGATCCATGCGGTGATGTACGGCCCGCAAGGCGCGTTCGTCACCGAGCAGTTTCCGACGCGCGTCCGTTATGCGGGCTCGTCACTGGCGTACACGCTCGCCGGCATCGTCGGCGGCGGCTTCGCGCCGCTCGTGATCGCGACGCTGTTCCGCCAGACGGGGACGACGACGGCCGTGTCGCTGTACGTGACCGCGGCGCTCGTCGTGACCTCGATCGCGCTGCTCGCCGCGCGCGAGACCGCGCACCGTCCGCTCGCGGACTGAGCTCTCCTGGCGACCACCTCATTCATTCGCACTTCAAACGGATACCCGCATGCAAGCCCTGTCGTTCAACGTGATGTCCCTGCAAGGTGCGCCGGCACAGGTCGACGTCGAGATCGAACGCGTCGTGATCGCCGGCTGGGCAGGCCGCGATCCGGAAGCGATCCGCGCGCACATCGACGAACTCGCGGCGCTCGGCGTCGCGCCGCCGTCGACCACGCCGTGTTTCTATCGCGTAGCGTCCGCGCTGCTCACGCAGACGCCGTCGATCGGCGTGCTCGGCGCGCGCTCGGGCGGCGAGATCGAGTGCGTGCTGATCGACAGCCCGGCCGGCACGCTGGTGACGGTCGGTTCCGATCATACGGATCGGGAAGTCGAGGCTTACGGCGTCGCGGTGTCGAAACAGGTGTGCGCGAAGCCGCTCGGCCGCGATGCGTGGCGGCATGCGGACATCGCCGATCACTGGGACGCGATCGAAATGCGTTCGTGGCTGGTCGGGCCCGGCGGCGAACGCGTCGCGTATCAGCATGGCGCGCTCAACGGACTGCTCGCGCCGGAGGTGCTGTGGCAGCGCTTCGACGACCGGCGCACGATGCCCGCACGCTGCGCGATGTTCGGCGGTACCGTCGCCGTGCACGGCGCGATCGCGGCGATGGGCGACGGTGACACGTTCGAGATGGAACTGCACGATCCCGTGCTCGGACGCAGCCTGCGGCACCGATATGCGGTCGAGGCGTTGCCGGTCGTGGCGTGACGAAGCGTGGCGAGTGCGCCGGCAATGAAGGGCATCAACCGCATGCGGGCCTGCCAATCGCCTTCGCCGCCCGCCGTCATCGCAAGCACCCGAGCCCCGCGAGCGCCGCCTCCACCGCCGTATCGAGCGGCGTCACCGGCTCGCGGCCCAGTACCGCCGTCACGCGCGCGTTGTCCATCCGGAGCGGCTCGCGCCACAGATAACGCATCTCGATCATTTCGCGCATCGTCGTGACGAACGGCGCGGCGACCCACACGAGCCACCACGGGAAACGCCGCACCGTCGGCCGCATCCCGTGCCGCTGCGCGGCGCGGCGCACGGCCTGCGCCATCTGCGTGCCGTCCGCGTCCCAGTGACCGCCGAGATGAAAGCGCGCGAACGGCTCCAGCGTGTCGCGCCGCTCGATCAGTTCGACCATCGTGCGCGCGACGTCCGGCACGTACGCCCATTGATGGCCGACGCCCGGCCGGCCCGGCACGCTGATGGATGCAACCGGCCGCCCTGCCTTGACGAGCCCCTGCCCGAACCAGTTGTTGCCCGCGTGCGCGCCGAAGAAATCGCCGGCCCGCACGATGATCGTGCGCACGCCCTGCGCGGTCGCCGCCTGCAACCGCTGCTCCAGCTCGACGCGGATCGCGCCCTTGCGCGTCGTCGGATGCTGCGGGGCCTCTTCGCGCAACATCGGAAACGCGTCGGGACCGTAGTTGTAGATGGTTCCCGGCAGCACGACGGTCGCCTGCGCCGCCGTCGCCGCCGCGATCGTGTTGTCGATCATCGGCAGCACCTGCCCGCTCCAGTTCCGGTAGCCGGGCGGGTTCACCGCATGCACGATCACGCTGCAGCCGCGCGCCGCGCGGACCACCGCCTCGCGGTCGAGCGCGTCGCCGCACATCCATGCGATCCCGTCGCGCTCCACCGTCGCGACGTCGAGCCCGCGCTTGAGCGCGCGCACCTGCCAGCCGGCATCGCGCAGCTGACGCGCGACCTCGCCGCCGATGCCTCCGCTCGCGCCGAGCACGAGTGCCGTTCGTTGCGTCCCGCCTGCGTTCGCCGTCATTGCCGTTCTCCGTGTATGAACCGTTGACAGCACGCATTCTGGCGCCCGGCCGCCTAACAAGGAATTGCCGAACCCGTGGATCGGCTATACATTTATGCATGACCATCGATCTGAACTGGGAACGCTACCGCACCTTCCTCGCCGTGCTGACGGAAGGCTCGCTGTCGGGCGCGGCGCGCGCGCTCGGCATCACGCAGCCGACGGCCGGCCGCCACGTCGCGGCGCTCGAGGCCGCATTCGGCCAGACGCTGTTCACGCGCTCGCCGTCGGGGCTGCTGCCGACCGAGGCGGCCCTCGCGCTGCGCGGCCATGCCGAGGCGCTGCGCAGCGCGGCGGCCGCGTTCGAGCGGGCGGCCGCGAGCCACGGCGCGGGCGTGCGCGGCACCGTGCGAATCTCGGCCAGCGACGTGATCGCGGTCGAGGTGCTGCCGCCGATGCTCGCGCAATTGCGGCGCGACCATCCGGGGCTCGTGATCGAACTGGTACCGACCGACCGCATCCAGGACGTACTGAACCGCGAGGCCGACATCGCGGTGCGGATGACGCCGCCCGCGCAGGACGCGCTCGTCGCGCGGCGCGTCGGCGAGATCGACATCGGGCTGTATGCGCGCGACGACTACCTGGCACGCAACGGCACACCGTCGACCATCAGCGAACTCGCCCATCACGCGCTGATCGGGTTCGATACGGTCACGCCGTTCATCCGCTCGGCCGCGCGCGGGATGCCGTTGTGGAAGCGCGATGCGTTCGCGCTGCGCACCGACAGCAATCTCGCGCAACTCGCGATGATCCGCGCGGGCTACGGGATCGGCTTCTGCCAGAACGGGCTTGCGAAACGCGATGCGCGACTCGTGCGCGTGCTGCCGGACGGGCCCACGATGAAACTGGAAACCTGGGTGGTCATGCACGAGGATCTGCGCACGAGCCCGCGTTGCCGGGCCGTGTTCGATGCACTGGCGAACGGGCTGCACGCGTATGCCGACGGGACGGCCGACTAGGCCGTTCAAGCCCGCCGCCGCGCACGCCGCGCTTCACGCTTCACATCAGCAACTGCCGCGACAGCACCTCGCGCGCCTGCGTGACCGTCTCGCGCTCGCCCGGCATCGGCGGCGTCAACGAGAACACCGCGTCGGGCAGCGCCGGCAGCCGGTATTTCGCGCCGAGCCGCACGAGGCCCTCGCCGATCGCCGACGCGCACAGGCAGCCGACACCGAGCCCCGCCGCGAGCATCGACTGCAACCCCGCGACACCTGACGCGCTGTGCACGAGCACGTACGGCGCGTGCTGCTCGTCGAGCGAGCGCACCGCGATCTGATGCATCATGCAGTCGTCCGGCAGCAGCACGAGCGGTAACGGTTCGGGCAACTGCTCGGCGAGCGCCGGCGACGTGACCCACGACAGCGGCTCGCGCCGCAGCACCCAGCGCGTATCGGCCGACGCGGGCCGGAACGGACCGCTCGACAGGTTCATCACGACGCCGAGATCGATCTGCCCGCGCGCATGCGCGGCTTCGATCTCCGCGCTCTTCATCGCGCTCACGTGCAGGCTCAGTTGCGGGTAGCACTCTCGCAGCCTCGCGAGCAGGCCCGCGACTTCATGCGTGCGGTAGTAGTCGGTGATCGCGACGCGCAACTCGCCCTTGATCGCCTGTCCGCGCAGCTCGTCGAACGCGGCCTCGTTCAGCGCGACGATGCGCCGCGCATGCTGCAACAGGCGCGTGCCGGCCGGCGTCGGCTCGACGCCGCGCTTGCTGCGCACGAACAGCGGCACGCCGGCGCGCGATTCGAGCTTGCGCACCTGCTCGCTGACCGTCGACTGCGACAGGTGCAGCAGCGGCGCGGCGGCCGTCAGGCTGCCGGCGTCCGCCACCGCCGCGAAGGTACGTAGCTGATCCAGGTCGAAACCGCGCATCGCCCTCTCCATCCATCGGATAACCCGATGGATGCTACCACCAATTCCCGCTTTTCCGAATCATCGACGGTCCCCAGAATATCGGTTCACGGGCGCGCCTGAATACCGTTTCGACCGGATTCAGCATGCGGCCCTCATTCTTCCGGACTTGCGTTCATGACCGACAACACCCTCGCCCCTTGCGCACCGGCCGGCGCGGCCGCCGCGGCATCGCCGCGCAGCCATCACGGCTGGGCGCTCGTGGTCCTGCTGGTCGGCGCCATTCTGCCGCCGCTCGACTACTTCATCGTGAATCTCGCGCTGCCGGCCATCCGCGACGGCATCGGTGCGCGCCCGGCCGAGCTGCAGCTCGTCGTGTCGGCCTACGCGTGCGCGAACGCGGTCGTGCAGATCACCGGCGGGCGGCTCGGCGACCTGTACGGCCGCAAGCGGATGTTCATGGTCGGGATGGCCGGCTTCGTCGTCGCATCGGCGTTGTGCGGGCTCGCCGGCAGCGGCGCGGTGCTGGTCGGCGGCCGCGTGCTGCAGGGCCTGTTCGCCGCGATTCTCGCGCCGCAGGTGCTCGCGACGATTCGCAGCGTGTTTACGCCGCAGGAGCAGGTGCGCGTGATGGGCTTCTACGGTTTCGTGTTCGGGCTCGCGGCCGTGATCGGCCAGCTCGGCGGCGGTGCGCTGATCAGCCTGCATCCGTTCGGGCTCGGCTGGCGCGCGATCTTCCTGGTCAATGTGCCGATCGGCATCCTCGCGCTGCTCGGCAGCTCGCGCTTCATCCCGGAGAGTCGGCCGCCGCGCGGCCAGCGCATCGACGTGCCCGGCACGGTGCTGCTGTCGCTGTTCCTGCTGATGCTCGTCTATCCGCTCACGCACGGGCGCGAGGCGGGCTGGCCGCTGTGGATGGTCGCGTGCATCGTTGGCGCGCTGCCGATGCTCGGCGCGCTGCTGGCGGTCGAAGCGCGCCGGCTCGCCGGCGGCCGCGATGCGCTGCTCGACGTGCGCCTGCTGCGCAACCCGGTCGTCGCGCTCGGGCTCACGCTCGCGTTCCTGTTCTACATGCTGAGCGCGTTCTTCCTGAGCTACGGGATCTATCTGCAGGGCTGCCTGAACTGGTCGCCGCTTGCGTCGGGGCTCGCGATCCTGCCGCTCGGCATCGGCTTCCTCGCCAGCCCGTTGCTGATGCCGCGGCTCGTCGCCCGGTTCGGCGGCTATCGCGTGCTCACGCTCGGCTTCGCGATGCTCACGGCCGGCGTCGCGACCGCCGCCGCGCTCGCCGGCGAACATGCGCCCGGCGCGGGCTTCTATGCGGGCATCGCGGCGATCGGCGTCGGGCAAGGGCTCGTGCTGCCGTCGGTCGTACGGATCGTGCTCGCGGAAGTCGACGCGGCGCGCGCCGGGGTCGCGTCCGGCATGGTCACCGCGATGCTGCAGATCGGCGCGGCCGTCGGTGCAGCGACGCTCGGCGGGTTGTTCTTCGCGCGGCTCGGCGCGCAGCCGGCGGCGCTCGACTACGTGCAGGGATTCAGGACGGCGATGTGGGCGCTGACGGTCGTGCTGCTCGTATGCGTCGCGCTGTCGGCCGCGTTGGGGCCGATGCATCGGCGGGCGCATGCCGGCGCGTGACGGCGGCGGGCGCGTCGCCCATCGCCGGCCGCGACACGGAAACGGTGCATGCGCGACCGCTCGCCGGCATCGGGCTCACGGGTGATGCTTGCGCGACGCGTGGCGCGCTTCCCATTCGGCCAGTTCGACGCGATAGCGCGCCAGCGCTTCGTCGTACAGGTCGAAAACGCACGGCGAGCAGCCGCTGTTGCAGCAGTCTTCCAGTTCAGGTTGTTCGGGCGGGGTGGGACGCGGATCGTCGTCCGGCGTATCCGCGGTGGCAGGCTTGGTCACGTCTTCATTCGGTCACATGATGCTGAACGAACAGTATACGGTGATGGACTGCGACATGCAGGCACCCCGCCCGCGCGGGACCCTGCGTTCGCGCGTCGACGACCGACCAACAGGAGCCGCGTCATGGCCGAAGCAGTGAATCCGCCGGAACTCTGGGCGCCGTTCGGCGCGTTCTCGATGGCCGTGGTCCAGGGTGACGGCCGGATCGTCCACCTGAAGGGACAGATCGCACTCGACAGGGACGGACACGTCGTGGGTGCCGCCGACATGCGCGCGCAGGTCCGGCAAACGCTCGGCAACATTCGCGACGTGCTCGCCGCGATCGGCGGACAGATGCAGGATGTGATCTCGCTGGTTCACTACGCGACCGACATCGACGCTTTCATGCAGGCCGGCGACATCCGCGAGACGTTCTTCGCCGAACCCTATCCCGTGACGACAACCGTCCAGGTCGAACGTCTCTACCGACCCGACCTGCTGATCGAAATCGCGGCGATCGCGGAAATTCCGCGCGCGCGATTCCGCATGCGTTGACGTCGTGCGCGGGCGCGACAGCCTGCCACCCGCTACGCCACGCGCCCACTCACCGGAATCGAGGCGCCGGTAATCGCCTGCGCATCGGCCGACAGCAGGAACCCGATCGTCGCCGCGAGCTGCTCGGGCCGGACCCAGCGCGAGAAGTCCGCGTCCGGCATGTCCGCACGGTTCGGCGGCGTGTCGATGATGCTCGGCAGCAGCGCGTTCACGGTCACGCCGCGATCGAGCAGTTCCGCCGCCAGCGCCTCGGTGAGCCGCGCGACGCCCGCCTTCGCCGCCGCATACGCGCCCATTCCCGCGCCGGCCTTGAACGCCGCGCCGGCGCCGATGTTGACGATACGGCCGGCCGGACTCGCCACCAGATACGGCAGCGCGGCCTTCGACGCATTCAGCGCCGTCTTCACGTTCAGTTCGTACATGCGGTCCCACGTGGCTGCGTCGCCGTCGGCGATCGTCTGCCAAGTGAACGCGCCCGCGATGTTCAGCAGCGCATCGACCCGGCCGAATTCGCGATTCACGGTGTCGAGCGCGCGCGCGGCCGCCTGCGGATCGACGAGGTCGATACCGCCGATGCGCAGCGCATCGGCCGGCACGCCGGGCAACGCCTGCGCGTCCGGCGCCGCGCCCCGGCCGATCAGCGCGACGCGGGCGCCGCGTTGGCCGAGCCATGCGGCCGTGGCGACGCCGAGATGACCGAATCCGCCGGTGATCGCGACTGCCTTGCCTTTCAGGTCGTGTTCCATCGATGTGCTCTCCTTGAGTCCAGGGGTGTTTGATGATGCGTGGTTCGTGGGCAATGCCGGCGCGATACGGACGCGCCCGGCCGGCGTTTCGACAGCGTAGCGCCGTTCACGCTTGCGTGGGCACTACGACGCATGCGTAGATACGGGCCACGTCGGCGAGCCGACACGCCGGCACTTCATGCATGCGCCGCGCTCGGGCGGCATAATGCCCGATCACGGTCCGCCGCGCGATGAATCATGATCGCGTCGGCCCGTTGAGCGGCCTGCGCCGTTTCCGTATCGAAACCCGAACCTCAATCCGTCTATCCCATGCAAGTAATCGTCGTTGGCACCGGCAAGCTGGCAACCGAACTGCTCGGCTCGCACCGTCTCGATCCGTCGACCTGCCACGTGATGGCCTGGTCCGAGCACGCACGCACCGAGCTGCAACGTAGCGATGACGCCGGACGTAGCGACGCCCGGCGTATCGACGCGCGATCGATCGTCGTGCACGCCGGGTCTGGCCGCGAATTGCCCGACGCGATCGCATTCTGCCAGGCAACCGGTTCGCCGCTCGTCGAGCTGTCCACCGGCTCCGACCTCGAAACCGGATCGCACGACTTCCCCATCGTGCTCTGTCCGAATACGAACATCCTGATGCTCAAGTTCATGAGCATGCTGGAAACGAGCGGCCACCTGTTTCGCGACTGCCGCATCAGCGTGACGGAGTCGCACCAGGCCAGCAAGACATCCGTGCCCGGCACCGCGGTCGGCATCGGTCAATCGCTCGGCATTCCAGCGCAGGAGATCCGCTCCGTACGCGACCCGAGCGAGCAGCGCGACGCATTGCAAATTCCCGACGATCAGCTCGGCCGCCATGCGTTCCACCGGATCCGCATCGAGGACGACGCGAGCAGCCTGCAGTTCGAATCCCGCGTGTACGGCGCGGCGCCTTACGCGGACGGCGTGTCGCGGATCATCGAGGCCGTCCGGCAGCACGCGCTCGAACCCCGCCGGTATTCGATCGTCGAGTTCATTCACAACGGCTGGCTGTAGGCGCAGCACGCGCGACGATGCGCAGGCCGACCGTCGACGCGCCTGCCGGCCCGCGCGACGGCCGCAATCGCGCCATCGTCGACGCTCGCGTTACGCGTCCCCCAGCACGACCCCGCTCTCGGGCAACGTCGCGCCGCCATCGACGACGATCGTCTGCCCGGTGATGTACGCCGCGTCGGCCGACGCGAGAAACAGCATCGCATTCGCGATGTCCTCCGGCTCGCCCATCCGCGCGAGCGGAATGTCGCGCGCGATCTGGGCGGCGACCGACGCATCGCCGAGATTGCCGGCCGCCGGCGTGCGGATCATTCCCGGCTCGACGCCGTTGACCGTCACGTTGCGGCGCGCGAGTTCAAGCGCCGCCGCGCGGATGAAGCCGTTCACGCCGGCCTTCGACGCCGCGTAGTGCGCGAGCCCCGGATAGACGACGCGCGGCCCAGTCACCGACGACGTGGCGAGCAGCCGCCCCGCCCCCGCGCGCTCGAATGCCGGCAGCGCGGCCTGCGCGAGCCAGAACAGCGCCGACAGGTTGACCGACAGCGTCCGCGCAAGCGTCGGCTCGTCGATCTGCGCAAACGGCGTGAGCGGAAAATACGCGGCGTTGTGGACAACGACGTCGAGCCGGCCGCCATCGCGTTCGACCGCCGCGACGAGTGCGCAGAGCTCGTCGCGACTCGCGGCGTCGACGCGATACGCGCGCGCGTTGCCGCCCATGCAGACGAGCGCGTCTGCCTGCGCGGCAGCCGCATCGGCGTTGAGATCGGCGAGCGCGACGAACGCATCGGATTGCGCGAAACGACGCGCGATCGCGGCGCCGATTCCCTGCGCGGCGCCCGTGACCAGCACGACGCGTCCGCTGAAATCGGCACGCAGGCGGCCGCTGCCCGGCACGGGGTTCATCGCTGCGCCTCGCCGCCGAGCGGATGCACGGTTTCGTTCAGAACCTGCGCATGCGCGCCGACGGGGAAGTTCGACAGCGTGCCGAAATCGCCGCCCTGATAGCCGAAGATCTTGCCGTCGGTCTTGCGTTGCGCGAGATCGATCAGCACGACGCCGAGCGTCGGCACCACCTTCTCGCGCCATACGAACAGATACAGCTCATCGGCGATCCTGAAGTAATGGCAGCGGTCTACGTCGGCGAGCCCGTCTTCGACGCCCTGCAGGCATTGCCATGCGTAGAAATTCTCGTTCAGGTAGATGTGCTCGTAGCATTCGGTCGGGCTGTAGCGATACATCGTCCGCTTGCCGATCAGTTCGCGCGTGGGGCCGTGCAGCGGGCCCGGCTGCGCGTGGCCGCCGAGCGTGCCGTGCCGGAACGCCGCGTCGACGCCCGTGAGCGGCAGCCCGCGGGCGACGCGCGTGAACGCGTCGATATGCGTGTCGGCGTCGGTCGGCAGCGTGCCGACCACCGACGTCCACACGCCATTGCCGACATCGATCACGAGGCTGACCGATGTCGCGCGGGCTGCCGGATCGATGTAGTCGACGAAATACAGCCCGTCGCGCAACCGCGTCACGCGGCACGGTGCGCGGCCGCCCGTATCGGTCGCCGCGTCGCGCCATTGCAACGCGCCCGCCTCGAACGTATAGACGCGCCATGCACCGGCTGCGTCGCCGAGGGCCAGCGAGCGTCCGGCGAGTGCGTTCACGGGTGCGAGGATGTGCGCGTCGGGCGCGAAACCGTCCGCGAGCGCGCCAACCTGAATGAATACCGGATCCTGTCGTTCCACCTGCCGTCTCCCGCGCAGCTTCAGGCCCGGCGGGCCATGTACGCTGCTCATGTGCACATGGTGCGGGCTGCGCGCGCCGCGCGGTATCGGCCAAAAGGATGAAGGGCGCGCGGCGCCGGAACGCGCTAGAGTGCACGTGACCCGCGCCGCTGCCGGCGCAAGGAGCGCACATGCATCGCATCACCCATTACCGACGGACCGACGAAGGAATCGAGGCGATCAGCCTCGAGTCCGATCGCGCGTTTCCGCGGCACGCGCATGATGAATTCGGGGTCGGCGTGATCGTCAGCGGCGCGCATCGGTCGTGGAGCGGCCGCGGGCACGTCGACGCGCTGGCCGGCGACGCGATCATGGTCAATCCGGGCGAAATGCACGACGGGATGCCGATCGATGCGGGCACGGGCCGGCGCTGGCGGATGCTGTACCTCGCGCCCGCGCTGGTGGCGGCGGTCGCGAGCGAAGAAGGTCTTGAAGGCGTCGAGCTCACGCATCCGGCCGTGCGCGACGCACGGCTCGCCGCAGCCTTCGGCCGGTTGCATGCGCGGATCGTCGCGGGGGAAACACTGCCGCTCGCCCGCGACGAGGCCCTCGTGACGCTGGTCGCCGGGCTACTCGCGCGGCATTCGAACCGCGCGCTGCCGGCCGCCGGCGTCGCGCCGGCGATCCGCATGGCCCGCGAGCGGCTCGACGCGGCACCCGCCGCACCCGTTTCGCTTGCCGAGTTGGCCAGCCTGAGCGGCGTGAGCCGCTTCCAGCTGCTGCGCGGGTTCGCGCGCGAGCTCGGCATCACGCCGCACGCGTATCTGCTGCAATCGCGCACGCGACTGGCTCGCGCGCTGCTTGCAAGTGGCCGGCCGATCGCGGATGCCGCGGCCGAAGCCGGGTTCGCCGATCAGAGCCACCTGACGCGCGCCTTCGCGCGCCAGTTCGGCATCACGCCGGGGCGATTCATGCAGGCCGGCTGACGGGGTTGGTTGTCCCGAGGGAACAGTTACGGGGCGATGCTGGCTGCGGCGCCGCTCGGCGCGAAACGGCGCGGCGCGGCACGACGCGGCGCGGCACGGCACGGCATGGCACGATGCGACGCGACGCGACACGCCACGCCACGGCACGGCACGGCACGACGCGACGCGACGCGACACGCCACGCCACGGCACGGCACGATGCGATGCGATGCGATGCGATGCGGCACGGACCGCTCCCGTTCCGCGGCATTCCCCAGCGGCAGCGCTCGATGTCTGCGTGACCGCCCACCGCGAAACCGTAGACGCAGCCCCCCACCCCGCGCCCTCCCCCTCGCCAGCCTCCCTGCAATTTCGTTCAAGACGCCCGCGCCACCGCACGGCACGATGCGGCGCATGAAGACACGACTGATCGGCTATCTCTATCTCGCCGCCGCGATGGCGGGCGTCGGCAGCACCGTCATCGCGAGCCGTCTCGCGGCCGGCGGCCTGCCGCCGTTCGCGGCCACCGCGCTGCGCTTCCTGATCGCAACGCCGCTGCTGTACGCGCTGATGCGGGCGCAGCGGATGCGATGGCCGCGTATCTGCGCGCGCGACGCCGTCCTGCTGGTGGTCCAGGCGGCGGCGGGCGGAGTCGGCTATACCGTGCTGCTGATCAGCGGCACGAAGCTGTCGTCGCCGATCGATGCCGGCGTGATGCTCGGCACGCTGCCGGCGATGTCGACGCTGATCGCGGCGCTCGTGCTGCGCGAGCGGCAGACGCCGCGCGACTGGGGCGCGGCCGCGCTCGCCACCGCCGGCGTGCTGTTCGTCACGTTCGCGCCCGGCCAGGCCATGCCGTCGCTGCGGACGCTCACCGGCGACGCGCTGGTGCTCGCCGCCGTCGCATGCGAAGCCGTGTTCATCCTGCTCAACCGGCGGCTATCGACGCCGTTGCCGCCGCTCGCGCTGTCGACGGCGATGTCGGGCCTCGGCTTCATGCTAGCGCTGGTGCCGGCCGCGTTCGAATGGCACGCGCTGGCGGCCGGCTGGACCATCAGCGCGATATCGGCGATCGCCTACTATGCGCTGGTCCCGACCGTGCTCGGCTATCTCTGCTGGTATGCGGGCTCGGCCCGCACGAGCGGCACCGAAGCCGCGCTGTTCACGGCGGTCGCGCCGGTCTCGGCCGTGCTGTTCGCCGTCGCGCTGTTCGGCGAGACGCTCGGCGGCACGCGGCTGCTCGGCATCGCGCTGGTCGTCACGGGGATGCTGGTCGGTGCGACGCGGCGACGTGAACCGCCACCACGCGAAACGGACACACGGCCGACGTTGCCGCCGAGGCCGGCGGCATCCACGTCGACCGCCAGCGATTGATCCGCGCGAGCGACGACTGTAGGAATGTGTCCGCGCGCGGCAAAACCGTTGCGCACCGTCACGCAAGATGCAATATTCGCGGGGCCGGGCCATTTGACAACCCTCGAACAATAATTCGCATCGCCATGAACAAGAAGGAAGCCAGAACGAGAATCGCCGCGCTGCTGTCAGCGGGCGCAAGGAAGGCCGACGTGCTGGCCGAGCTGGCCGGACAGGGCCTCAAGGATCAAGTACTCGCGCGCCTGATCGCGTCACGGCCCGACCCCGAGCTGTGCAAAAAGAACAAGGTGCACACCTGGATCCTGATCGTGCTCGGCATCGCGCAGTTGGTGATCAGCCTCGCACTCGGCTATTTCATCGCGGCCGCCGCCAGCGAATCCGGCGACACCGGCATGCTCGGCAACGGCCTTGCGGTGCTGTTCCTCGCGCTGACCGTGCCGCTGTCGCTGCTGTTCATCTGGGGCTTCGCGACCCATCGTGTCGGCGCGTATCACGCGTTCATCGCGCTTTCGCTGCTGCAACTGCCGAAGACCATCGCCGATCTCGCACACGATCCGTCGTCGGCGCTGCCGAGCCTCGGGGTGACGGTCATCCTGATGGGCTACGTCTGGTTCGTCCGCAACCGGATGTTCCCCGACTTCGGCTGGTTCACGCCCCGCAAGATCGACGGCCGCTACGCCTTCGTGGAAAGCGCCTGACGCCGCGTCCGCCGGCATTGCAAACCATGAAAAAAGGCGCCGGGCCGCCCCGCAATCGCGGGACGGCCCGGCGCCTTCTGCATTCCGGAACCCGGTGGCTTACTTCGCCTTTTCAGCCGAGTCGCTGATCGCCTGGCCACCCTTCGAAATGTCCTGCCCCACGCCCGCAACGGTATTGCAACCGGCGAGCGCGGCAGTCACCACCAGCAGCACTGCAGCAATCGTACGCGTCATTCTCATTCTCCTTCGAATCAACAAGCCCGACCGGGCGAATCGTATGCGGCGTGGCGCCCTGCGGCGCGCAGGACACGGGGCCTGACCTGATTATACGGAGACGGCCGCCGCACGCCAGTAGTGGCTCCGGCCGCTGTAATGCGGGGCCACACAGCGGTAGCGCGCAGATTTTCCTTGACTTCGCCGGCTCGCAAACTAATATACGCACCGCGTACATTTTCCATCAGGTGCTGCCGATGACCGTTCCCCAGCAAGCCTTCCTGCGCGACGCGATGCGCCGCCTCAACATGACCCGCGAGGCGTTCGCGAATCGCATCGGCGTAAGCCGTCGCGCGCTCGATACGTGGCTATTACCCGACGACTCGCAGGAATCGCGCGGAATGCCCGAGATCGTCGAGCGCTTCGTGTCGGAAATCGTCGAACGCTCGGCCCCGGACGGTGGCGAATATACGCAAAGCGTAGACAAGCAAGGGCTCTCGAAGCAATTCCTGTTCGAAGGCAAGCCGCAGCTGATCTCGGTGGACCAGTTCTCGCGGGATTCGGTCGAGGCGCTGTTCCGCGTCGCCGACGTGATGCAGCCGATCGCGCGCCGCCACAAGATTTCGCGTGTGCTCGAAGGCGCCGTGCTCGGCAACCTGTTCTTCGAAGCCAGCACGCGCACCCGCGTGTCGTTCGGCGCGGCCTTCTGCCGGCTCGGCGGCTCGGTATGCGACACAACCGGCTTCACGTTCTCGTCGATGGCCAAGGGCGAATCGATCTACGACACGAGCCGCGTGATGGCCGGCTATGTCGATGCACTCGTGATCCGCCACCCGGAGAAAGGCTCGGTTGCCGAATTCGCCCGCGCGACCAACCTGCCGGTGATCAACGGCGGCGACGGCCCGGGCGAACACCCGAGCCAGGCGCTGCTGGACCTCTATACGATCCAGCGCGAATTCTCGCGACTCGGCAAGATCGTCGACGGCGCGCACATCGCGCTCGTCGGCGATCTGAAATACGGCCGCACTGTGCATTCGCTCGTCAAGCTGCTCGCGCTGTACCGCGGGCTGAAGTTCACGCTCGTATCGCCACCGACGCTCGAAATGCCGGCGTACATCATCGAGCAGATCGCGACGAACGGCCACGCGATCGAGCAGACCAACGACCTCGCGGCCGGGCTGCGCGGCGCGGATGTCGTCTACGCGACGCGGATCCAGAAGGAGCGCTTCACCGACGAGTCGTTCGAAGGCTACACGCCGGATTTCCAGATCAACCAGGCACTCGTCGATTCCGTGTGCAAGCCCGATACGCTGATCATGCATCCGCTGCCGCGCGACAGCCGGCCCGGCGCGAACGACCTGTCGGTCGACCTGAACCGCGATCCGCGTCTCGCGATTTTCCGGCAGACCGACAACGGCATTCCGGTGCGAATGGCGATCTTCGCGGTGCTGCTCGGCGTCGAGAATCTCGTCCAGCACTCGATGCGCGACGCGACATGGCGCCCGCCGGCGTACCTTGGGCCGGAAGATGCGGTGTTTCACGGAATCGATTGAACCGCACCCGATGCCACGCGGCCGCCCTTGATCGCTTCAGTTCAGTTCAGGCGCCGCGCGCCGGCATGACGCACAACGCGCCGCCTTGCACGGCGCGTTTTCATTTTCGGCGCGGGGAACGCGCGAGCGGCCGGCACGGCGTTACCGTGCCCACGGGTCAATCACGCGCAAGCCCGCCGCTTCGAACGGCGCGACGTCACGCGTCGCCACGATCAAGCCGTTCGCCGCGGCTGTTGCAGCGATAAATCCATCGGCAGACGCCATCGCGTTGCCCGTGGCCCGAGCCTTCGCGCGAAGGCTCGCATAGGCTTTACTGGCCGCATCGTCGAACGGCAGGATCCGGCCGCGAAACAGCGGCACGACGCGCTGCTCGATGCTTTGGTGCAGCCAGTCCCGCCTTTTCCCTTCCGGCAACGCGGCCACGCCGAAACGCATTTCCGCGAGGCTAATTGCGGCAAGAAACAGCGTCTCGACATTCTGCGCATCGAGCCATTCGATCACGGCCGCACTCGGCTCGCGCCGCAGCGGCTCGGAAATGACGTTGGTATCGACGAGGATCATTCGAAGCTCATCGGAGCGGTTGGCGAGCTCTCGCGCGGATTCTCGAAATCGACACCGCCCGCCTCCCGCCCGATTTCGGCCAGCAGCGACCCCAGCTTCGCCCGCCCGCCGGGCCGAACGGCCTCCTCGAGGATGGCGCGCACCTCCGCTTCGGTACTCCGACCATGTTGCGCCGCACGGATGCGAAGCGCGCGATGCACCTCGTCGGGCAAATTTCGAACGGTAATAACCGGCATGATGCACCCCCCACAATTGCTTTCAATGCATTCATATTATCACCTTGCTGTCACGATGGACGAATGAAAATGCAACCACTGTAGCCCGGTCGACATGCCCTGCACATTCGGCCATTCGGCCATCTTCCCCGCCCAGCAAGCCCCGCCGGCCTCCGTGACATTCGTCAACGTTCTCCCCGCAAATGCGAACAAGAACGCTTCTCATTCACCCAAAAATTACATAGAATGCCCGGCTGAAAACAAATCGTAATAATTCCGGGCAGCATGCACGTTTGAGTAACGCGCCGTTCCCGGGCCACACCGCGAGGTCGAAGCGCACCATGAAGTCCCGTCCTGACGAGCTGAAGCTCGGCAAATTCACCACCCTGTGCAGCGTGCTCGCCGCGAGCCCCGCGTTCGCCGACGGCACGCCGTCGCCCGCCCCGGTCAGCACCGAAGGCCATCTCGCGCCGATCGAGATCCAGGGCAAGACCGAGCACAGCTACAAGGCCGACTTTTCCGCCTCCGCGAAATTCACCGCGCCGCTCGTCGACACGCCGAAGTCGGTGACCGTGATCCCACAGGAACTGATTCAGAACAGCGGTGCGGCGACGCTGACCGAAGCGCTGCGCACCGTGCCCGGCATCACGTTCGGCGCGGGCGAAGGCGGCAACCCGCTCGGCGATCGTCCGTTCATCCGCGGCTACGACTCGCAGGGCAGCATGTTCGTCGACGGGATGCGCGACACGGGCGCGACCACCCGCGAGATCTTCAACACCGAGCGCGTCGAGATCACCAAGGGTTCCGACGGCGCGTACGGCGGCCGCGGCGGCGCGGGCGGCAGCATCAACCTGATCACCAAGGCCCCGCACCTCGGCACGACGGCTGCCGCGAGCGCGGGCTTCGGCACCGACCGCTATCGCCGCTTCACGGCCGACGGCAACTGGCAATTCGCCGATCACGCCGCGTTCCGCCTGAACCTGATGAGCCACAACAACGACGTCGCCGGCCGCGACGTCGTCAACAACGAGCGCTGGGGCGTCGCGCCGTCGATCGCGTTCGGTCTCGGCACGCCGACGCGCGTGACTGCGAGCTACTACCACCTGTCGACCGACGACATGCCCGACGGCGGCATTCCGTACTTCTACACGACGTCGAACAAGCCCGCGAACGTCGACACGATCTATCCGGCGCCCGTCGACCGCCACAACTTCTACGGCCTGATCGACCGCGACTTCCGCAAGACCACGTCCGACATCAGCACGATCCGGATCGAGCACGACATCACGCCGGGGCTGACGGTGCGCAACACGACGCGCTATACGGAATCGACGCAGGACTACATCTGGACGCAGCCCGACGACAGCCAGGGCAACGTGGTGAACGGCAAGGTCTGGCGCCGCAACAACAACCGCGACAGCTCGATCAACAGCCTCGCGAACCTGACCGAATTGTTCGGCGAATTCCGTACCGGCCCCTTCAAGCACAGTTTCACGACCGGCATCGAACTGTCGCGCGAATGGGGCAAGCGCGATTCGTACACGGTGGCGACCGACACCGGCAAGATCTGCCAGAAGGGCATCGGCGCCGCATCGGGCTACAACTGCACGAGCCTGTGGTCGCCGAACCCGAACGATCCGTGGGCCGGCTCGGTCACGCGCAACAACGACTACGCACATGCCCGCACCACCACGAAGTCGATCTACGGCTTCGACACGATCGAGATCACGCCGCGCTGGCAGGTGAACGCCGGCGTGCGCGTCGACGACTACTCGACCCGCTTCACCGACACCAAGGCCAACGGCGGCAAGACCTACACGCGCGACGACACGCTCTTCAACTGGCAGGCCGGCCTCGTGTTCAAGCCCGCGCAAAACGGCAGCATCTACGCGTCGTATGCGACGTCGTCGACGCCGGCCGGCATGCTGCTCGGCGAAGGCAGCGAAACGCAGTCGCTCACGCCGGGCCGCGGCGGCGTCGGGCCGAACGCCGACCAGATGGCGCCGGAAAAGAACCGCAGCATCGAGCTCGGCACGAAGTGGAACGTGCTGAACGACCAGCTCGCGCTCACCGCCGCGCTGTTCCAGATCGATACGACGAATGCACGCGTGACGCTGCCGAACAACCAGTACGCGATGGTCGGCAACAAGCGCGTGCAGGGTCTCGAGCTTGGCGTCGCCGGGCAGATCACGAAGCAATGGCAGGTGTTCGGCGGCTACACGTACATGAAGAGCGAGCTGCGCGACAACGGCAAGGACGCCGCGAACGACGGCCACCGCTTCCCGAACACCCCGAAGCACAGCCTGACGATGTGGTCGAACTACGACGTGACGCCGAAGTTCACCGTCGGCGGCGGCGCGTTCTACATGTCGGAAGTGTTCGGCGATCCGGCGAACCTGCGCGCGGTGCCGTCGTACTGGCGCTTCGACGCGATGGCGCAGTACCGGATCAACAAGAAGCTCGACCTGCAGTTGAACGTGAACAACCTGTTCAACCGCACGTACTTCGATCAGGCGTATCCGGCGCACTACGCGTCGATCGCGCCGGGCCGCTCGGCGTTCATCACGCTGAATGCGCGCTACTGATCGATGGAAGCCGTCTCGCTGAAGGCGCTCGCGTCGGTGTCGCCGCGCGCGTTCGCCGACATCCTGGCCGGGCCGCCCGAGCGCGCCGCCGCGTGGGTCGCGGCGGCGGCCGATCATGGGATCGTCGACGCGCAGGCCGTCTACGGACAGTATCTGCTCGACGGACACGGCGTCGCGCGCGATCCTGCCGCCGCGTTCGGCTGGTTCGGGCATGCGGCGCGGGCCGGCCATCCGATGGCGATGAACATGCTCGGGCGCTGCTACGAGTTCGGCTGGGGCACGGCCGCGTGCGCGCCGGTGGCCGTGTACTGGTACCGGCTCGCCGCGCAGGCAGGCCTCGACTGGGGCATGTACAACTACGCGACGGCGCTCGCGCTCGGCAACGGCATCGACGAGAACCGCGCCGACGCGCTCGACTGGTTTCGCCGCGCGGCCGCGCTCGGCCATGCGAAGTCGATCAACCTGATCGGCGGTTTCTACGAGGACGGCTGGGTCGTGCCCGCCGATGTCGACACCGCGTTCGATCACTATCGCCGCGCCGCCGAGGCCGGCGACTTCCGCGGCCAGTTCAACTATGCGCGGCTGCTCGCCGAGCGCGGGCGCATCGACGACGCACTCGTCTGGCTCGCGCGCGTGCCGGCCACCGCTACGCCGGCGTTCGTCGCGAAGATGCGTGCGTATCTTGCGTCGTCGCCGCTCGTTGCGTTGCGCGCGGCGGCGCTGCAACTGCCGTCTCACGGCATGGAATTCGAATCATGATGCTTCATATCCCCGGCGTGCTGACCAAGGAGCAAGTCGCGCAATGCCGCGAGCTGCTCGATGCTGCCGACTGGGTCGACGGCAACGCAACGTCCGGCGCGCAGTCGGCGCTCGCGAAACGCAACCGGCAGTTACCGGAAGGATCGCCCGTCGCGCGGGCGGTCGGCGATGCGATCCAGGATGCGCTGGCGCGGCATGCGCTGTTCTTTTCCGCAGCGTTGCCGCTGAAGGTGTTTCCGCCGCTGTTCAATCGCTATGCAGGCGGCGAGACGTTCGGCACGCATGTGGACAACGCGATCCGGCTGCTGCGCGGCACGGATTTCCGCGTGCGCAGCGATCTGTCGGCGACGCTGTTTCTCGAGGAACCCGATGCGTACGACGGCGGCGAGCTGTGCGTGGAAGATACGTACGGCGTGCATCGCGCGAAGCTGCCGGCCGGCGATCTCGTGCTGTATCCGGCGTCGAGCCTGCATCACGTGACGCCCGTTACCCGTGGCGAGCGCGTTGCCTCGTTCTTCTGGATTCAGAGCATGGTGCGCGACGACGGCGATCGCACGCTGCTGTTTCAGCTCGATACGCAGATTCAGGCATTGTCCGCGGAAAAAGGCGCGAAGGATCCGGCGGTCATTGCGTTGACGGGGATTTATCACAACCTGTTGAGGAAGTGGGCGGATGCGTAGGGTGGGTGGGTAAGCATCTGAATTCCCCTTCAAGCCAAAACCACAGCTTAGGTTTTAGCGTAGGTTTTTTGGAGTGGAAAATTGAAGTTTGACGCAAATGAGATAAGGAGAATGCCTCCTGGAACTGACGAGGGTATTGACGGCTTTGTTGGACTTCGGATGGCTGCAACCATCAAGCGCAGGACGTGGATCGATCGCTACAGGTCGCCCCTCGACGGCAAGATGAAGCAGATCAAGCTCGGCGAGTGGCCGGCTCTACCCTTTGCCGCGGCAATCGCCGCTTGGGAGGAACAATGCCGCATTCGGAGCTCAGGACTCGACGTCGCCCTCAACCGAAAGTTGGAAAGGCAACGCTTGCTCGAACAGCAGTTTGAGGCGTCAAGACCACCCTACACCGTCAGGATGGCGTGCCCCGACTACTACAATGAGCACATACGCAAGGCCCGGAAGACCAAGGGCGCCGAGCTCGTTAAATATATGTTCGAGCAGTATCTCGCACCTATCGAGAATATCGAAGTCAAGAATGCGCCGAGTGCTTCGAGCTGCTTCAGTCGCTTGCCCACATTCCCGCGATGGCAAGCAAGCTTCGCTGCGAACTGAACCTCGCTTGGATTCATGCGATGGACGCCGGCCGCGTTCTGGAACCACGCCGGACTGATGGCAGAACATCATGCGAGGCAAGCTGCGCAGCAAAGGGGAACGACAAGGCGGCACTCTCCGTAAAGCGAAGCGCGTGCTGTCCTCGCCTGAACTCATCGAACTGTTCCGCTGGTTCCCCGCTGTTCACTCCTGCTACACGACACCCTGACTCTCTACTCATGGACTGGTAAGCGTGGCAGCGAAATCTGCTCGATGGAGGTCGGGGAAATTTCGGAGGAGTCAGACGGTTGGTGGTGGACTATACCGAAAGCCAAGACCACGAATCACAACGTCGATAGTGCTACCGACATGCGTGTTCCACTTGTAGGTCGGTCAAAGGAGATTGTCCTCACAAGGCTGCAGCGCTTCGGGAACGGCTTCCTCTTTCCCAATAAGAAAGGGGAAGCGACAAGTCAGCTCGTCGTTCAAAGCGCCGTCTACCACTGGCAACCCTACAGCAAGAGCCGAGGTTTTCACCCAAGGCTAACCGTAACTCACGGGTCCCCACATGATCTGCGATCCGCACCGTTCGCACTATCTTGGCGTCGCTAGGCTGCCCACGGGACGTGGGCGAGTTGATGCTGGGACACGTTCTGGGTGGGGTCAAAGGCACATACAACCGCCACAGCTACGATAAGGAACGCCGATACTGGATTGCCAAACTCGACACGAGTCTTGAGCAGTTTGCTGTTGTATCAGTGGAGCATCTGGAGGATGCAGGAAATGGAGGACGCCGCATAATGAGAACCGTGACCGCCCCCTAAACCTTCCAAGCAACATGCCGTAAACCGGTCATGACGAAATTTTTCGATAAGGAATTAGACGACGCAATCGGCTATGGGGGGCCACGCATGTAGCCGCACTGGCCTCAGATCTTCAAGCCGATATCGATCGTATGAGCGCTATGCATAAGGCCGAGGGCTGGCCGACGATCAAGGAAGAAGAGGAAGCTGAAAAGGCTTGGTTCCGCGAGCAGATGGAAGCTGGCGTGCGTTTCGATCCTGATTTCGAAGGCTGGACACGTAGGGAGTAGTTTGCGGAATGACTGGCTTTCGTTTTCTGTCAGCCGTCACCTGTCAACGTATAGATCTAGACTTGATCCACCAAGGAGAAGAAATGGCGAAGAAAAAAGCCGATCCCACTTGGAAAAGTTACGAGCAAATCGCGGAATTCGTCCTGAATCAATGCGCAAATGAATTCGGTCTATCGAGGTTTGAGGGAAAGCAGGACGTAGCGGGTAAGAGTGGAACCGATTGGGAAGTTGACGCTCGCGGTTGGACAGAGGGCGACAGTGCGCATTTCGTAGTCGAGTGCAAGAAGCATTCGAATACCGCGATCAGCCAAGCCATTACTGGCTCTCTGTTCTGCACGATCCGGGACACTGATGCCGCAGGCGGTTTCCTCGTGTCCCCTCACGGGCTGCAATCGGGTGCCAAGAAGCTGGCTGCCTCGACCAACATTCACGAGATTAAGCTGGACCCGAGATCGACCACAGCAGCCTACTTCGGGGAATGGCTCGGAAAGCTGCGAATTGGGCTGAGCGAAACGATCAGCTTCTCCGAGCGCATTTTGATCAAGAAAATTGATGAGAACGGCAACGAGACGGTAGTGCACGACTCCGATGAAAACAATACCGCCGGGGTGTAACGAAGAGCAGGGCCCCATATCCAGATACCGTCGCAATAAACCGGTGTAATATTTGGTGAAAACGGAGGGGACCATGTCGCAATATCGAACTGAGCAAGCTGGGCGCTTTAGCATTCACATTCGCGTCTATCAACCCGTGCCACAAATCCCAGGCTGCAAATGGGTGTTTGAGTTTACCCCCACTGACGAGAACGGTAACGAGCTGCCGCTCATCGCCCCAAACGATGGTGATCCCAGCGATACCGCTACTGACGCGTTCGCGGCGGCAGTCCAATACGCGAAAGCGAACCTGCGCTGACTTCGCAAGCGCCCCCTGGCGCGCTTCAGGTGACACCGGCCTCCTTCGCCAGAAATCGGAGGAGGTCGCGCAGTTCCTCCTTCGTCGAAAGGTTGTCGATCTTTTCGTCGATGACTTCTAGGCGTGCACGCTGCATCACACGATCGTCAACGCTGCCACCCTCGTGAAACACGACCCCATTCGCGTGCTGCTCAATCTCGTTGTGGAAGATCCAGTTGATCAATCGCTCGGCTTAGTGGCGGCCAGCGCACGTTCTGCCTGAGCCTTCATGCGCGCAAGAACATCAACCTGCTTTTTCCAGTATGCGGCGTTGTCAGCGTTCGTCGCTTCAGCGCGCATCACCTCGCAAGCGTTCACGAAGTCATGGTGATAGCTACCAGCCCGAGCCGCTGCGAATAATCGAGATAGTTGGCCACCTTCGCGCGTTTCTGGTCCATCGCACCTTCGTCGGGAACGAAATGAAATTCACCACCCGACACGCTTCTCAACCGGCGCACCATCGCCAACAGATCGTTGAGCTCCGCATACATCCCCTACGCGTTCGACTCTTGACGGCCAGGCTGGACCTCGCTGAGCCCGAACTGCTGCGCCTTCACCATCGGGCAGGTTGATGAAGTGCAACTCCATGCGCTTCTTCGCCTTCTCGATGAAGTAGCTGCCGATCATGTTCCCGATGGCGCGCCAGCCCGAGTGGAGCATCACCCACATGTCCTGGTTCTCATCGATGCAGAGCTCGATGAAGTGGTTGCCCGAGCCGAGCGTGCCGAGTTAGCTCCCTGCCTTCGCTTCGATGTCAAAACGGCCGTGGACCAACTCAGGGCTCAGCTTTTGCGCATACACTGCCGCAGCGAGGTAGCTTGCAAGATGCGCGTAGTAGATCGAGTTGTGCGATTCCTTCAAGATTTGCTGCTTCAACAGGCGGGCCGCGACGAACGTGTAGTCCGGGGCATCCATGCTGATGAGGCCGGCTGCGGCGAGGATCGTCGGGCGGTGAATTTCTGCGGTCGAGATACCATCGAAGAACATCTGGCCGATGCTGGTTTCCAGCTCCAACTGCGAGACGTTCAAGCCGGCGCAGGCCCAAGCAGTTGCTTTCTGGATCTTCTCGATCTGGAGCGGCTCACGCGAGCCATCACGCTTTACGACTTCTTGCATGCTGTGTTTGTTCGGTTGTGAAGAGAGAGAGAGCACGCGCATAAGTCACTATATACTTATAATATGGAGCAAAAAAGATAGCGCCTTGTTCGACGCTCAATTTGAAGTATAGTCACGCAAAGTCGAAATCTGCACAGCAGTGACCGTTGCGCATCTATTCGGGGAAGTCATGCCAAAGCTGCACCTCTTCATTGACACGAACATCTTACTGAACTTCTATTCTTTCCCAGAGGATCAATTGGGTGTTATTGACGAGCTTGTCGAGCACATCGGCGACGACAAGATTGCATTCCATCTTCCGAAGCACGTCGAGAACGAGTTCGAGCGAAATCGCGAGTCTAAGCTCCGAGCGGCCATCATTGATTTCAAGAACCTCCAGCTCCCAACAGCGATTCCTGCTGTGATGCGTGGAACGGAAACCGCAAACCAATACGAAGACGCTCTTAAGAAAGCGCAAGCGGCAAAGAAAACACTCATCGCCAACATCACAGGCCTCGCTCACGAACGCGAGTTGGAAGTTGACAAAAAAATCTCCGCTCTGTTCGAAAGGGCCACCCGATACGATGAAGACGACGAGTGCTTTGCCCGCGCAGTTGCTCGCATGCATAAGGGTAACCCTCCCGGAAAGGACAATAGCCTAGGCGACAGATACAACTGGGAAGTGCTTCTCGAGCACATTCCCATCGGTGACCTCTATATCGTCTCCAATGACGGCGACTACGCCTCCATGCTGAGCGACATCGACAAGAAAGCGGCGCGGCCAATGGCATTTCTTGCGAACGAATGGGCGGAGAACAAGAATGGCGCAAGTCTGCACATTGCTACGAAAATCAAGGCCGTTGTCGATCGCTTCAAGGAGCTAGAGGCACAACCAGATGCCCCCCTCGTCGAACAAGATCAGCCGGTGGAGCAACCGCAGGACGAGCCTGTTGATGAGGCGACTGATGAGGACCTTGAGCACCCTGAGGTCCGAGAGGCACTGCTCGAAGAGGAAAAGAACCGACTTGTCGATGAATTGTGTAACAGTCGATCCTTCTCCTCTACGCATCATTCCATCCGCAATCTCACAAGCTTTCGGCCGTTCCTTAAGAACGCCGATGCAGAGAAGCTGTTCGTAGCCGCACTCGAAAACACGCAGATCGGCGGCATCATCACGGATGGGGACGTATTTGACTTCTACGTTGGTGTGTTGAATGATCATATTTCGGGTGTCGATGGCGGACTACTTGATGCCGTGATCGAACTTCTGGGCCTTGAGGGTCCAGACGAGGAAAGTCAGCATCCTTTTGCAGACGGCTGGGAACTCCTCTAAGCTGCAAGCAGCGATCGGCGCATCGCGATCATCTGTTCGAACTCCCGCGTCTCGATGCCCGCGTGAATCGCGGCAACCACACCCGTCGACACAACTCTGTTATTGGCCGACAATAGAGCAATTGCTAAGTCATCGGCACCTAGGCGCGCCACCAAGACACTACACCTTGCGGACCATAATGGATGCAATCGAGAAGCATTATCGCGATCGACCAAGAAATCGAATAGCCGTCAGACATTTTATAAAATCACTACTAGATGACGATCATTTACTCGAAGCCTCATTTTACTTCAATCAACTGATAAAAATTGACCCGAAATCTATTGAAACAAACAAACTCGGCTATCTCTTAGCGATAAAAAGATTTGACAATAACGTGGCAGATTTTGATAGAAATCTCTACGAAGCCGGAGCTGATCTGGCAACAATTTACTCGCTGCAGTTAGCTTACTACCTAGCATTCGATTCGAAGAATAATATTTTAAATTGCGCCAATGCATTAGTAGACATAGAACTGAAAGATTCGTTTGGATTAAACACACTTGTCCAAGCGGTCGAGACAGCCTCTGACTATAAGCTAGCAAGTCAATTCATCAACAACTACTACAAGAACATTAATCACACACCACACCTCGACCGGATGTTAAAGGAAATTTTGGTTTCAAGACTGACCGCGACCCTGAAATCTTTGCGAGAAAAAAATGACCAATTTCTACGTGACAAAGGTATTAGATGGCGGAGGAATTGTTCGACCCGACACCGGAATCTATGGAGACGTAGAGCTACGCTCCGCCAAAAGCGATCGAAAAGATGAAGCCGAGGCTATAACCACATCATCCAGCTCATCAAAAACGAAAATTGATTTCGAAATCGCCAGCCGCATATGTACTATTGTGTCAGCCCAAACGACAGACGAGGCCATACAATTGGCCGATGAGCGATTTGTCCCGGTGCTAGATTTGTTGTCAGCGGAGCACGCCCTCGCTCATTGTTCCGCGACATCCTGCGGGTATTTAAAGAATCTAGACTCTGGAGAAATCGTCCCCATCCAGTCGAACACATTTAACCCATCACTTTCATTTCTAGTGCAACAAGGGTTCATTAATAAATTCAACTTCAATCAATGGATATTAAAACAAAATACCGATCTAGCAAGTAGATACATGCGCTCCCTCCACTGGAGCAGGAGTGCAAAATGGGAAAAGAGCGTCCAAGCCAGTATATTGTATCGATGGTTTGCGATCGAAGCCCTATTCAAACGAGATGTAAACGACGACATCACAAGCTTGCTATTATTGTTCTTAGGATTCCCGGGTGGAACCCACTCTAGAGATATATCACGCGACCTTCTTCACAGACTAGCGAACAACGAAAAGCATAAACAATGGAAAAAACGACTTCAAGATATTGTCGATAAAATGCGAATTTTTCGAAACAACTCAGTCCACTCCGGCTTTCGGAGCGTGGATTATCCACTCGCAGACTTACGCCTTTACGAAAGAGTCATTTCTTTAAGCTCTGCCCGCTGCCAGTCTGCCGTAGCAAATGCATTGATATCAAACATTGATACGATTGATGAATTCAAAAATCAAGCCGGAAGCATCTTTGAACGTCACGTCAATGTAGAGAATGATATCGTAGGCAACGTCATATTTTCATTGGAGAATCCCGCAACGTACGCCCCTCGAAATCCATACGTGTAACATTACAAAAATTCTCGACTATGCGGTGCTCTCAATGGTTGACTGCCGTGGCGGTGAAGACGGGAAAATGATGATGGGCCGAAACCCACCCTATTCGTCAGACAGCTGTCAACAGCTTTTCAGCGCGCATCCGTATGCCACTTAATCTCACACCCAGATCTCTGCGCTAGCGGAAGGCGAAGCACACAACTTCGTCGATGGCGTACGTCGCAAAAAAGCCCTAAGAGGGTTGCGGTGTGCCTGGATTTAGCGCTCTTTGCTCCCCCGTGAAGTGAAGCCCATGCTGCTCCAAGCTTCCGACTCGAACGACACAAACATGGACTCTTGCGATGCGAGCATTGTCGGCAGTGGACTGCACCTACAAGCGACCTGGTCGCCCTCAAGGGCCGGCTGCACCCCCATCATCGAGCCCGGCCAACGCGGCCCGTTGGCAACGATGATGCCCATTTGTTTGCAAGCCGGGCAGACGAACTTTGCGCCGACGTAGGTCATCTCGCGCCCCAGACATTCCGTCGTCGGAATGCCGTCCGTGCCGCCGGTAGACGAATGATCGCCAACCAGGAGATAGTTCCGTTTCAACTGGTGGCCCTCTCAATTTCTATTTGTCAGACTATTACCTAAGAACCGGGGAATTTGTCGAGAGGGCCATGATGACTTAACCAAATGTGACAATTCAGCCGAAGACCGAACTACCAGCTCCCCGCGATATCGGCCACTTCCTCCTCCGTGCCGCGTGTGTCGACCGCATCGGGCGGCGGTAGAACCAGAATGTTCCCGCGCTCGACGAACTGACGGCCGCCCTGACCGTCCGACAATGGCAGCCATTCGCAGCCCGCGTAACGGACCAAAATGTCCTCGTAGGCGTCGATCAGCTCTTGTTCGCTGCGAAACTCGCGAGACGCTGTCGGATCTGGAATCCAAACCGGCTTCTCCATCGGGCGCCCCTATCAGCCGTGACGATGTTCATCACCGATAGGACAAAAGGCTTCCAGTGCTGCTTGGGAATGTTCATTCCATTCTTGATTACGCCAGACCACTCGGCCGTGACGTTGATTCGTTCGTTCTCGAATTCGCGGACGATTGTGTATTCGCGACCCTGGCGAAGCTTCGACCATTCCCGCGGTCCACTGCCATGACTGACGCAAATTCAGGCGCTGTCTGCGAAGAAAGGCGCGAAGGATCCGGTGGTCATTTCGTTGACGGGGATTTATCACAACCTGTTGCGGAAGTGGGCGGATGCGTAGGGTGATGCGTTCGCTCTGCCGATCGCGCCCCGCCCGTCGCTTGCATCAAGTCCCCACGCCGATCTAAAATGACCATCGTCAAATGACCATGCTCATATCATGATGCCGCACGCTCCCGTATCGAAATCCGAATTCAAGGCTCGCGCACTCGAATACTTCCGGCTCGTCGAGGCGTCGGGCGAAAGCCTCATCGTCACCGACCACGGCAAGCCGACGCTCGAAATCCGGCCGTACCACGCGCGCGAAGCCCAGCCATTGGACATATTGCGCGGCTCGGTCATGCGCTACGACAATCCTCTCGATCCGATTGCGGAAGATGATTGGGAGGCGTCGCGGTGATCGTGCTGGATACGCATGCATTGGTGTGGTGGGTGGCGGGCGATCCGTCACTCAGCAAGAAGGCCCGCAGCGCGATCGATCGCGCGCGCGGCGAGGGCGCGCTCGCGGCTTCCGCGATCTCCGCATGGGAAATCGCGATGCTCGTGCGCAACGAACGCCTCGCGCTGACGATGGACGTCGATGCGTGGCTCGCGACGGTCGCGCAAATCGACGGCATGCGCTTCGTGCCCGTCGATGCCGACATCGCCGCGAAGTCCACCGCCCTGCCCGGCACGTTTCACAAGGATCCGGCCGACCGCATGATCGTCGCCACCGCGCGGCGGCTCGGCGCGCCGCTCGTCACCCGGGACGAAAAGATTCGTGCGTATGCGCACGTGAAGACGCTTTGGTGACCGTCATCCACCTGTCGGCCGAATCACGACACCGACGGAGCCGGTCTGCGGTCGACAAGCGATTCGTCTGACCGAACCGATCGCGACGCTCGCGCGAAACCGTCCACTATCGATCAACGCGCCGCCCCATACCTGTTTCACGCATTGCCCATGCGAAGGGTGGCATTGGCAGCGCTACGACCGCCATTGCGTCGTGATGCAAAGCGAATCGCTCGCCTTCGCCTTATCCGGCCCTGTCGAGCAAACTGCTCGACGAAACAGCCCAAGGACATTCTTTCCGGCGACAATGCGCACGTTGTCGGTAACATCGGCACTTGCCGATCCCCGCCCGCTCCCGCACAATCGGCCCACCTGCCTTCCTCCTCCCCGCGCCGATGTCCTATGCGTCACTCGCCACCGGCGTCCTGCTCGCCGGCGGTCTCGGTCAACGCTTCGACCCAAGCGGTCTGCACAGCAAGCTGCTCGCGCTGCTTCCCGACGGCACGCCGGTTGCGGTCGCGGCCGCCCGTCGTCTCGCCGCTGCCACGGCCGACGTGATCGCCGTCGTGCGCCCCGGCGCCGAAAAACTCGCGATTCTGCTGAACGAAGCCGGCTGCCAGGTCGTCTACGCGCCCGACGCGATGCGCGGCATGGGCGCGAGCCTCGCGGTCGGTGTCCGCACGACACCCGAAGCGACCGGCTGGCTGGTCGCGCTCGCCGATATGCCGTGGATCGCGTCGTCCACCTACGAAATGCTCACGCGCGCGCTCGACGCCGACGACGCGTCGATCGTCGCCCCCATGCATCGCGGCATGCGCGGCCATCCGGTCGGTTTCGCCGCGCACCATTACGATGCACTCGCCGCGCTCGACGGCGATACGGGCGCCCGTGCGCTGTTCGCCAGCGCGCCGGTGAACCTGCTCGACGTCGACGATCCCGGCATCCTGCGCGACGTCGATACGCCGGCGGATCTGCGCTGATACAGACGCGCGCCGGCCGCGCAGTGCATTGCCCATACGTGCCACCGCGAGATCCGGGCGCGATATCTGCAGACACTCGACTATCGCCGGCAATCGGGATGCCGCCGCGAGAATCCCGCTGCAAACGCTCGCCCGATTGCCTATAACGAAGACGAGGCGCGCCCGCCGCGCCACCGTCGTCACGCATTGCACGAGCGTTCCATGGACCACACGACCCCGATGCCCGAGCCCCCGGCCGATCCGAACCGCGATCCGGAAGACGACCCGCTGTCGCCACCGCCGCCGGGACATCCGCACGACAACCCGCAGCAGCCCGACGGGCCGCCGAGCAAGGATCCCGTTTAGCCGGCATCGACCCGCGCAGCGCATTCGGCCGCATCATGTCATGCGGCCTGTGCCGGCATGCGCGACGACGTGCGACGACATCGCGACGACGAACGGCAACCCTTTGTCGCGCATCGTCGCCCGAGCACGTGCTACCGCGCCGTATACCCCCCATCGATCGCCAGCGACACCCCGCTAATCATCGACGCCGCGTCGCTCAGCAGGAACAGGATCGGCTCGACCACCTCGTCCGGCTCCGCGAAGCGCCCGAGCGGAATCGCCGCGAGCATCGGCGCGCGCTTTTCCGGTTCGCTCCATGCGAATTGCGCCATCGGCGTGAGCGTGACGGTCGGGTTCACACTGTTCACACGAATCCCGTGCGCGCCGAGTTCGATGCACAGCACACGCGTAATCGCGTCAAGCGCCGCCTTCGACGCGCAATAGCTCAGATGCTCAGGCAAGCCGACGAGCGCGGCCTGGCTCGATACGTTGACGATGCTGCCCCGCGCACACACGGCGCCACGCCCGTCGCGCGCGATCATCTTCCGCGCGACGGCCCGTGCGACGAGCGCCGCGCCACGCGCATTGACGGCCATCACGCGATCGAAGTGCTCGGCGCTGACCTCGAGCGCCAGCTCGAGCGATGCGATGCCCGCGCAATTGACGAGCGCATCGAACGCGTCGTACGCGGCAAGCGCCGCATCGATCGCCTGTTCATCGCCGCCGATATCGACGCGCAAGGTCTCGCAGGCAATTTCGCCCGCCAGCACGTCGAGCGCGGCCGCATCGCGCCCCGCCGCGACGACCCGTGCGCCGGCATGCGCCAGCGCAACCGCGCATGCGCGCCCGATCCCGCTCGATGCGCCGGTGACGAGCACCCTTGAACCGCTGAAATCGAATCGCGTCTTCATGATGACGTGCGCAGCTCGTGCATGATCGGTTTGAGTGCCGGATACAGCGCCGTATAGAGCGCGAAACGCGCCGCATACGCATTCGCGCGCGCCGCATCGGGCCGTGCGCGTTCGACGAGCGTGACCCAGCCGCCCTGCGCGTCGTCGTGCGACACGAGCCCCACCCCGACGCCCGCGAGCAGCGCCGCACCCATCGCGGCTTCGACGTCCTGCTCGATCGTCCATACCGGAAAACCTGTCACGTCCGCGATGATCTGCATCCACAGCGCCGAATGCGCGGCCCCGCCGACGACGATCAACCGGTCGTCGAGCGCCACCGTGCCGCGCCGGCCGGCCTCGATGTTGTGCCGCAGCGCGAACGCGACGCCTTCGAGCACGGCGCGATACAGGTGCGCACGCGTATGCGCGAGACTCAGCCCGACGAACGCACCGCTCGCCTGCGCATCCCACACGGGGCTGCGTTCGCCCATCAGGTACGGCAGGAACAGCACGCCATCCGCGCCGGGCGGCACGCTCTCGGCCGCCTGCTCGAGCAGCACGTGCGGATCGCCGTGCGGCAACAACCTCGCCGCATCGATCTCCGCATGGCAGAACTGGTCGCGAAACCACGCGACCGACGCGCCGGCCGTGATCGCGCCACCGAACACGTACAGGTCGCGCTGCCCGTTGAACACGTGCGGCATGCTGACGAGCCCGTGTCGCGCATCGACGTGCCGGTTCACGTAGCCCCAGCACATGCTCGTACCGATCATCGCGACATGCTGCCCGCCGCGCGTCGCGCCGGCCGCGAAAATCGCGACGGCCGCGTCGACACCGCCCGCGACGACCGGCGTGCCGGCCGGCAAGCCGAGCTGCTCCGTCCATTGCGACAGCAGCCCGCCGACGATATCGGTCGACTGGACGAGCCGCTCGGGCATCATCGTCGCCGGGATGCCGAGCATGTCGAGCGCGTCGTCGGACCACTCGCGGCGCGCGACGTCATACACGCCGCCAATGTTGCCGGCCGAACTGTGATCGACCGCGACCTCGCCGGTCAGCAGGTAGATCACGTAGGCATTCGGCGGCAGGAAGTAGCGCACGTTCGCCCACACGTCCGGGCGCTGTTCGCGCAGCCACAGCATCTTGGTGAACCCGTAGTAGCTGTCGACGCCGTTGCCCGTGATCACGCGCAGCCGCTCGACGTTCACGTTGGCGTTCACCCAGTCGACTTCCGCGGTCGCGCGCCGGTCCATCCAGATCAGGCACGGATGGAGCGGCCGCATGTCGCTGTCGACCGGCACGCCGGAACCGCCGTACAGGCTGCTCACGCACACGGCGCGGATCGCATCGGCCGGCACGCCGTGCGCGCGCGCGTCGCTCACGCAGCCCGCGATGCAGTCGAGCACAGCGTCGAACCACACCTGCGGCCACTGCTCGGCCCACAGCGGGCGCGGCGTGTCGGGCTGGTAGCCGGCCGAGCGCCGCGCGACGATCGTGCCGTGCCGGTCGACAAGCAGCGCCTTGGTGCTCTGCGTGCCAATGTCGACGCCTATGACGTATTCCATGATGTCTCCGCCTTCAACGGGCCGGCTTCAGCAGCACCTTGATCGATTCGGGCGACTTCGCGACGCGGATCGCGTCGTCCCAGTCCTCCAGCGCGAAGCCGTGCGTGACGATCCCTTTCGACGTGACGAGCCCGCGCGCGAGCAGGTCGATCGCGATCGGATAACAGTACGGCCCCAGGTGCGCGCCGCGCACGTCGAGCTCCTTGCGATCGCCGATGATCGACCAGTCGACGGTCGTGTCCTCGCCGAACACGCTGAATTCGACGAAGCGGCCGAGCTTGCGGATCAGTTCCAGCCCCTGGTTCACGCCGACCGGCGCACCGGTCGTCTCGATGTACACGTCGCAGCCGTAGCCGTTGGTCAGCGCGCGGACGATCTCGCGCGCATCGTCGCGCGTCGGGTTGATCGTCACGTCGGCGCCGTATTGCCGCGCAAGGTCGAGCCGTTCGTCGAGCAGGTCGATCACGACGAGCTTCTTCGGCGTCTTCAGGTGCGCGACCTGCGTCATCATCAGTCCGAGCGGGCCTGCGCCAGCGATCACGACGACATCGTCGAGCTGGAGGTCGCCGCGGTTCACGGTATGGATCGCGCACGACAGCGGCTCGATGATCGCGGCATCCTCGAGCGACACGCCGAGCGGTATCTTGTGGACGATCGCGGTCGGTGGAATGCGCATGTACTCGGCCATCCCGCCGTCGGCGACTTCGCGCTGGAAACCGAAGATGTTGTGCACCTCGCACATCCAGTACTGGCCCGACTTGCAGTAGCGGCACTTGCCGCACGGCACGATCTGCTCGGCGATCACGCGGTCGCCCGCCGCGACGCCGAAATGCTCCGCGGCGCCGTCGCCGAGCGCTTCCACGTAGCCGAAGAATTCATGGCCGGGAATCACAGGCGCCTTCACCCAAGGGTTCGGGCCGCCCCAGAACATCTTCGCGCCGGTATAGCACTTGCAGTCGCTCGCGCAGATCCCGCACGCGGCGATGCGGATCACGAGTTCGTTCGCGCCCGCATGCGGCTTCGCGACCTGTTCGACGCGGTAATCCTCGGGGCCGTGGCAAACCACCGCGGTCATGCGCGGCTGGGCTTCGGGTGTCGTCATGAGTTGTCTCTTCCGTTAGTGATGATTCGGATTTCTGATGAATAGCTGGTTACCGCGATCGTTCGCGGCTGATATAGATCGCGAGCAGGATGATTCCGCCCTTGATCACGTTCTGCACATACGGGTTCACGCCGATCATGTTCAGTCCGTTGTTGAGCACGCCGAGCAGCAGCGCGCCGACGAGCGTGCCGAGAATCGCGCCGCGCCCGCCGGAGATCGACGTGCCGCCCATCACGACGGCCGCGATCGCATCGAGCTCGAAGCCCACGCCCGCGTTCGGCTGGCCGCTCATCAGGCGCCCGGTCAGCACGATCGCGGCGAGCGCGGACGTGAGCCCGGCCAGCGTGTAAACGATCAGCTTCACGCGCGCGACGCGCACGCCGGTCAGCCGCGTCGCCTGCTCGTTGCCGCCGATCGCATACACATAGCGGCCGAACGGCATCCGATCGAGCAGCAGCCACGCGATCGCATAGACGATCAGCATGATCAGCACGGGCGCCTGGATACCGAGCACCTTGCCGCTGCCGAAGAACGCGACCCAGTCGGGCAGCCCGTCGATCGGATAGCCGCCCGTATAGATGAGCGCGAGGCCGCGCGCGATGCCCATCGTCGCGAGCGTGACGATGATCGGCGGCATCCCCGCGAACGCGACGAACACGCCGTTCAGGAAGCCGAACCCGAAGCCCACCGCGATACCGATCGCGAGCGCGGCGACAGCGTTGACGCCCGCTACCATCAGCCCGGCCGCGAGCGTCCCGGACAACGCCATCACCGAGCCGACCGACAGGTCGATCCCGCCCGTGAGGATCACGCAGGTCATGCCAACGGCGATGATCGCGTTGATCGACACCTGGCGCAGCACGTTTTCCAGGTTCGCCGCCGACAGGAAGCTCGGGCTCGCGATCATCATCGCGATGCACACGACGATCAGCCCGACGAGCGGATAGAACAGCGTCGAGCGCCGCAGCTGCGTCCACATCGCGCGCGGCGGCGGCGCATCGACGGCAGCCGCCGCAAGCGTCGTGGAAGGCGTGGAAGAAGATTCAGGCAGGTTCATGGGTCGCTCCTCGCGTGCCGGCCGTGGCATGGGTCATGACCGTGTCGGGATCGATCTCGTCGCCTTCGAGCGTCGCCTCGATGCGGCCCTGCCGGAACACGGCGACGCGATCGCACATGCCGACGATCTCCGGCAGTTCGGACGAGATCATGATGATGGCGTAGCCGCGCGCGGTGAGTTCGCGCATCAGCCCGTAGATTTCCGCTTTGGCGCCGACGTCGATGCCGCGCGTCGGCTCGTCGAAGATCAGCACGCTCGCGTGATGGTTCAGCCAGCGCGCGATCACGACCTTCTGCTGATTGCCGCCGGACAGCGTGGCCACCTCGGTATGGATCGACGGCGCCTTCACGCCGACGCGCCGCATCACGTCGTGCGTCGTGCGGGCCTCGCCGCGGTGGTCGATCAGCCAGCGCATCGATCGATACTTGCCGAGGTTGTTCAGCGAGATGTTGTCGCGAATCGAAAACGACGTGACGAGCCCTTCCGTCTTGCGGCTTTCCGGCAGGAGACCGATGCCCGCACGCAGCGCGTCGGCCGGATCGGCAAGCTTCGCCGGCGTGCCGCGCACGCGTACCGTCTTGCGATGCGCGCGCGTCGCACCGATCACCGCGAGCGCGGTCTCGGTGCGGCCCGAGCCGACTAAGCCGGCGAAACCGAGGATCTCGCCCGCATGCAGCGCGAAACGGTTCACCGGGCCGTCGCGTTCGATCTGCAGCGCGTCGACTTCGAGCACGGCCGGCGCATCGACAGCCCGCACCGGCTTCGGCGGAAAGCTGCTCTCGATGCGCCGCCCGACCATCATCCGGACCAGCTGCTCGACGTCCGTGCGCGCGACGTCGGTCGTCGCGACATACTGGCCATCGCGCAACACCGTGATGCGATCGCACACGGCGAAGATTTCGTCGAGATGATGCGAGATGAAGATCATCGCGACACCCTGCCGCTTCAGTTCGCGCATGATCGCGAACAGGTGTTCGGCCTCGGCCGGCGTGAGCGTGGCGGTCGGCTCGTCGAGGATCAGGATGCGCGCATCGAGCGACAGCGCCTTGCCGATCTCGACAAACTGCTGCTGCGCGACCGACAGCGTGCGCAGCGGCGCATCGAGATCGATCGACACGCCGAGCCGCGCGAAGATGCCGGCCGCCGCGCGGCGCATCCGCGCGCGGTCGCGCACGCCCCAGCGGGTACGCAGCTCACGACCGAGGAACAGGTTGTCGACGGCATCGAGGTGCGGAATCAGGCTGAATTCCTGGAACACGATGCCGACACCGGCCGCGACCGCGTCGTGATAATTCGTGAAATGCCGCGCGGTGCCGTCGATCTCGATCGTGCCCGTGTCCGGTTGATAGATCCCGCAGAGGATCTTCATCAGCGTCGACTTGCCGGCGCCGTTCTCGCCGAGCAGCGCGTGAATCTCGCCGCGCGCGATCTCGAGATGAATGTCCGACAGCGCCTTCACGCCCGGAAAGCTTTTCGTGATGTGGCTGAGCCTGAGTATCGTGTCCATCGGCTTCTCCGTGCGAAGGGCAGCGGCCAGGCCATCGCCCTTCGCGTCGCGTCGCTCGTCGCTCACCAGCTGAACCCCTTCGCGTTGCCGCGATCGACGACCTTCACGTCGACCGGAATCGCCTTCGGCACCGTCGCCCCCCACTTGCGCGCGATCGCGATGCCGAGCGCGATGCGCACCTGGTCGGCCGGAAACTGCGCGGTCGTCTCGATGAACTTCGAGTTCGGCTTCTGGATCGCGGCGATCGCTTCAGGCGCGCCGTCGACGCTCGTCAGCTTGATGTCCTTGCCGGAACCCTCGATCGCGGCGAGCGCGCCCATCGAGCCGCCGTCGTTCACGCTGAAGATGCCTTTCAGGTTCGGATGCGCGGAGATCATGTTCTCGGTCACCGACAACGCGGTCGCGCGCTCCTGCTTGCCGTTCTGCGTGTCGACGAGCTTCACGTTCGGGAATTTGGCGAGCCCGGCCTTGCAGCCGCGCACGCGTTCGAGAATCGGCACGACCGGAATGCCGTCGAGGATCGCCACCTCGCCGCTGCCGCCGATCGCCTTCGCGAGGTATTCGCACGACATCACGCCCGCGTCGTAGTTCTTCGAGCCGACGAACGAATCGACCGGGCCGTTCGCGTTCGCATCGACGGCCACGACCACCGCGCCGGCCTTCTTCGCCTGCGTGATCGCGGACTGGATGCCGGTCGAGTCGGTCGGGTTCACGAGCAGGATGTCGATCTTCTTCTGCAGCATGTCCTCGACGTCGCTCACCTGCTTGCTGACGTCGTGATGCGCGTCGGTGACGACGACCTGCGCGCCGATCGACGCGGCCGCATCGTTCAGCGCCTTCTGCATTGTCACGAAATACGGATTGTTCAGCTCCTGGAACGTCATGCCGATGCGCAGCGGCGCGGCGTGCGCGACGGCCGGCAGCACGGCCGCGACGGCGAGCGTGATGAGGGCCGCGAGGCGGGCGCCGCGGCGCGGGGAAGAAGCGGGCAATGCGGTAGGCGATGCGTGCGTCATGACGGTGTCTCCGGTTGTGTGTGCAGCTTTTTCGTGGGTAAGCAAGCCCCTCGCGACGCGAACGGCGCGATCGGCTGGGTAAAACGGCGAGAAAAGGTCGGGCGAGCGCCCGGCGATCATCCGGGCTGCGGTACGAGCCCGGGCGCGATGGGCGTCACCACGCGCGGCGGCATCGGGTTGCCGGTGGGCGCGGCGTGCAGCGCGAGTTCGCGGCTGCGCGCGTTCAGGCGCTGGAGCGCGCGAAACTCGGACGGCGCCATCCCCTTCACCGCGCGGAACTGGCGGTTGAAGTTGGACACGTTGTTGAAGCCGGCCTGGAAGCAGATGTCGGTGATGTTCGCGTCGTCGGCGAGCAGCATCTGGCACGCGGATTCGATGCGCAGGCGGTTCACGTACTGGACGAACGGCATGCCCGTATGACGGTGGAACGCGCGCGAGAACGCGCTGACGCTCTGCCCGGTCAATTGCGCGAGATCCGATTCGCGCAGCTCCGACGCGAGGTTCTTGCCGATGTACGACAGCGCGTGGCTGAGCCGCGTGGGCGTCACGTGCGCCTGGTCGTAGGCCGGGCTCGCGAGCAGCGTGCGTTGCGCCGCGCCGCACAACCGCTCGAGGATCGTCATGAACAGCGCGATGCGGCGCATGCCGCGCGCGCCCAGCAGCTCGTCGAACAGCGGCGCGATCGCCGCGCTCGTGGCGTCATCGAAGCCAACGCCACGCCGCGCGTCGTCGAGCAGCGCCTGCGCGTCGCGGCATTCGGGAAACGCGTCCATGCAGCGGCGCACGAACGACGGATCGAACTGGATTACCAGATTGCGGCGCTCGACGGTTTCGCCTTCCGCCATGTCGCTGACCCAGTTGTGCGGCAGGTTCGGGCCGAGCAGCACGAGATGGCCCGGGCCGAACGAGCCGATATGGTCGCCGACGAAATACTTGCCGCGCGTCGCGACGATCAGATGCAGCTCGAATTCGGGATGAAAATGCCAGCGGATCGTGCGATACGGATAGCCATGCGACCAGACCTTGAACGACTCGTCGCGTCGCACTTCGACCACTTCCAGATCGGGGTGCATCATCCTGGCGTCTCCATTCCCATGTGTCGCTGGCCGGGCCGTTCTGCATCGCGACCGGTCGCATGGAAAGCAATGTAGGTCGATCGCGCGCGCGGCTCCACCAACTTTACGCCTGATTTTCGATACTTTTTTGCGGTTTGCGGGTGGAAACGACGCCGGATAGCAAAATTGTGCAGCGCGGAATGCGCGCGGGCCGGCGGCCGCAACGAACGGCCGCCGATCGTATCCGGCAACGCGGCTCGCCCCCGGACGGCTACCGCGACGACGCAGCCGCGCTTTCCCGTGCGACGCGCACTTCGTACGTCTTCAGGTGGTTGTAGGCGATGCGCAGCAGCGACAACGCATCCGCCGCCTGCGGGTCACGGCGCGCGAGCAGGTCGCCGATCACGTGGTCGGCTTCGACCCGCGCGCGGTTCTCGACATCGCGCAGCATCGACGCGGTCAGCGGCGATGGCGTCAGCACCATCCGCTGCATCCGCTCGATCGCGGCCGGATCGGGCCGGTAACTGTTGTGCGCGGCGATCGCGCTGCATTCGTCGAGCATAGTCTCGAGCAGACGGCGGCCGTCCGGCGCGGCGAGAATGTCGCCGACCGACCCGCGAAACAGCGACGTGCTCGCCGCGAGCGTCGCGAGGAACACCCACTTGTCCCACATCCGTGCGGCGATGTCGTCGCTGAGCGTCGCATCGAAGCCCGCGCCGCCGAGCACGTCGGCCAGCGCGCGCACCCGCGCCGATTCGCCGCCGGCGAGTTCGCCGAACGACAGCCCGTGCGTATCGTTCAGATGCACGATCCGCTGCTCGCGATCGAGCGTCGCCGCGATCACGCACAGCCCGCCCAGCACCTGCGCGGCACCAAACCGGTCGCGCAGCACGTCGAGATGGCGCATCCCGTTGAGCATCGGCAGGATCAGCGTCGACGGCCCGACGAACGGCGCGAACGACGCGATCGCATCGTCGAGGCTGTAGGCCTTGCAGCTCAGCAGCACCAGGTCGAACGGCGCGGCCGTATCGCCCGCGCGCACCGTCTGCACGTTCGCGAGCGTCAGGTCGCCGCGCGGGCTGCGGATCACGAGCCCGTCGCGCGCGAGCGCGGCCGCGCGGCCGTCGCGCACCAGGAACGTCACGTCGCGCCCCGCCGCCGCGAGCCGGCCGCCGAAGTATCCGCCGACCGCGCCGGCGCCCACTACCAGAATTCGCATCCGTTGCCTCCTTTCAGGTTCGTTCGACGCCGCCGCTCCGCCCGACCATCCGGGCACGACACGCCACCGTCATCGCCCGACAGTATAGCGACGGGGAATATGTATATGCATAGATGACCGCACCGCGCTCGCTGGTATCGAGCGGTTGCCGTTTCTAAGGGATTTCCCGCCTACGGTCATGCGCGTGGCGTGCCGTCAAAGACTTATCCCGTCACGCCGTTACGGCGCGCTTGTTCGATCGACCGACCTCACTTACCCATGCGCACCCTTTCCCTGAATCAGAAACTCGCCTCGATGATCGTCATTCTGTGGCTCGGCCTGCTCGTGATCGCCGGCATCGGCGCGTGGCAGACACGCGCGTCGATGATCACGGACCGCCGCGACCAGCTGGCGTCGCTGGTCGCGCAGGCGACGAGCGTGACCGACCACTACTACAAGCTGTCGCAACAGAACGCGTTGCCGGAGGCCGACGCGAAGCAGAAGGCGCTCGAGGCGATCGCCGCGATGCGCCACGGCACCGACGGCTATATCTCGGTCAACGACTCGAAGCCGGTGATCGTGATGCATCCGATCAAGGCCGAACTCAACGGCAAGGACGTGTCGAATTTCGCGGATCCGAACGGCAAGCACCTGTTCGTCGAGATCGTGAAGGCCGGCAACGCGGAAGGCGGCAAGGGCTTCGTCGAGTATCTGTGGCCGAAGCCGGGCGCCGACAAGCCGCAGGACAAGACCAGCGCGGTGCAGCGCTTCGCGCCGTGGGACTGGTATCTCGTGACCGGCATGTACATGGACGACGTGCGTTCGGCGGTGCTCGCGAGCGTCGGCCGCTGGCTCGCGATGACGGCCGTGCTCGGCGCAATCGCGACCGTCGTGATGGTGATGGTGCTGAAAAGCGTGCGCGCGAACCTCGGCGGCGAGCTCGAGGTCGCGCTCGACGCCGCGCAGCGTATCGCCCAGGGCGACCTGACCGCGCGCGTGAACGTCAAACGTGACGACCGCGGCAGCCTGATGCATGCACTGCATACGATGCAGAGCGGGTTGATCGACATGGTGTCGCGCGTGCGGATGGGCACGGAGAACATCAACGTCGGCGCGGGCGAGATCGCGTCGGGCAACACCGACCTGTCGCAGCGCACCGAGGAGCAGGCAGCCGCGCTGGTGCAGACCGCGTCGAGCATGGACCAGATGACCGCGAACGTGAAGCAGAACGCGGACAGCGCCGCGCAGGCCGCGACGCTTGCCGGCCAGGCCGCGCAAGTCGCGTCGCGCGGCAGCGAGGTCGTCGACAATGTCGTGCGCACGATGAACGAAATCACCGACCGCTCGCACAAGATCGGCGACATCATCGGCGTGATCGACGGGATCGCGTTCCAGACCAACATCCTCGCGCTGAACGCGGCCGTCGAGGCGGCGCGCGCCGGTGAACAGGGCCGCGGCTTCGCGGTGGTCGCCGCCGAGGTGCGCTCGCTCGCGCAACGCTCGGCGACGGCCGCGAAGGAGATCAAGTCGCTGATCGTGTCGTCGAACGAAACCGTCGAGCATGGCGCGACGCTGGTCACGCACGCGGGCGAGACGATGGCTGAGATCGTGCAGTCGGTGCGGCGCGTGAACGAAATCCTCGACGAGATCAGCCATGCGTCGCGCGAGCAGAGCGCGGGGATCGAGCAGGTCAACCGCGCGGTGGGCGAGATGGACCAGGTCACGCAGCAGAACGCGGCGCTCGTCGAGCAGGCCGCGGCCGCCGCGCATTCGCTGCGCGACCAGGCCGAAGCGCTGCGCGACGCGGTCACGCGATTCGCATTGCCGGCCTGAGGGGGGTGGAAGCGGGCGGAATCGGGGCGATTTCGGCGATTTCGGCGATTTCGGCGATTTCGGCGGTTCCGTCGATTCGGTCGATTCCGTCGATTCGGTCGATTCGGTCGATTCGGTCGATTCGGTCGATTCGGTCGATTCGGTCGATTCGGTCGATTCGGTCGATTCGGTCGATTCCAGCGATTCCAGCGATTCCGGCGATTCCAGCGGTTCCGGCGGTTCCGGCCGTTCCGGGCGATTCCGCGGGTTCCGGCGATTCCCAGCGGTTCCCCCTGACGGCCTGGCGCCCCCGCGGTGCCGGCCCTGCCCGGCCCGCACCGCTTTCGCGCTTACCCCGCGCCGACCGGCTGGCTCGCGCCCCCGCCGCCGCCGAACCCCAGCCCGGCCGCCCGCTGGACCAGCTCGATGTCGTTGGTCACGCCGAGTTTCTTCATCGCGCTGATCTTCTGCGCGCTGACCGTCTGCTTCCCCTTGTTCAACCGCTGCGCGATCGTCTTGATCGGCACGCCGGCCAGATAGAGGCGAATCACCTCGATTTCGCGCGTCGACAGCTTCACCGGTGGCTGGTCGTGTTCGGCGAGCGCCTCGAGCGCGCGCCGCACGAGCGGCGACAGGTAACGCCCGCCGCTGTAGCTCGAATGGATCGCGGTGACGATATGGCCGACATCGTCGAACTTGCTGACGAGGCTCGCGCCGCCTTGCGCGAGAATCGAGCGGAAAATCACCGGATTCTCGTTCCCGACCAGCGCGACGATGCCGACGTTCGGGCGCGAGCGGCGCAGCCAGTCGAACAGCGCGAGGCCGTCCATCCGCGCGTCCTGGCCGATCGCATAGTCGACCAGCACGATGTCGCAGTCGATGCGGCCGAGCGCGTCGACCAGTTCGTCCGGGGTCCGGGAGACGCCGACGAGATCGATCGCGCACGCGTCGCCGGCAATATGCTCCATGCCCGCGAGCGTCAGCGGCCAGTCGTACGCGAAAACAGTGCGAATACTGAATTTCCCCATGCGCAATTCCAGAAGGTTCGCCGGGCCGCGCGACGCGGAATGCGTGCGCGGTCGAATCGGCGTTGAATGACGTGCGAGATATTTTTATCTCGAACGTCATTCTAGGAAGCGGCGCGCGGCCGGGATATCGGACGCTGTATAGATTGGCCTGCGGGAACGTAATACGAGTTTGATATTTGCGTCGGTCCGGCCATTCGGCGGCAGGCTGAGTCGGCCGAATGGCCGACATTGCGGGCGGCGCGGGCCGCACGGACGGCCCGCAGGGTAAAATTGCGGCCTTTGCATGCCACTCCGGGCGACCGGCCGCGGGCAGCGCGCCGCTCCCGGCCGCGCGCCCGCCCGTTCGCCGCGCTTCCTCCATGACCGAATCCGATCTGCAATCCGACGACACCGCCATCCACCAGGACGGCCTCTGGCACGACAACGGCTGGACCGCCCGCATCATCAAGAACGAGGACGACGACGGCTGGGCCGTCGAGATGATCAAGGACGGCGAAGCCGAGCCCGCGCTGGTCGGCCCGTGGACGATGGGCCGCGACAAGAAGAACCCGAAGCCGATGGACGCGAACGCGTTCCGCACGCTGGTGAAGACCGCGACCGAGGTGCTGATGCGTCACGAGCAGCAGCGCCGCGCGATGCTGCACAAGGAGGTGACGGTCCAGGGCGACGACGGGCAGGATGTGTCGGTGACGCTCGACATCGTGCCGGACGAGTTCGAGCCGTATGCGCAACTGAAGGCATTCGACCCGTACGGCGAGCTGCTGGCCGACACGAAGGTGTCCGCCGGGTTCAAGCTCAACAAGGCCAGCGCCGCGCGTTGGGTCGAATCGGGCTTCGAACGGCCGGCTTGATGCGCACGGACGGGCGCTGATGGGCTGATGGGCTGATGGGCTGATGGGCTGAGGGACTGAGGGGCTGCCGGGCTGTCGAGCTGATGGGCTGGTGGGCTGGTGGGCTGGTGGGCTGGTGGGCTGGTGGGCTGGTGGGCTGGTGGGCTGACGGGCTGACGGGCTGACGGGCTGACGGGCTGACGGGCGGGCGACCCGACGGGCTTAGCGAGCCGACGTGCTAGCGCGCCGATGAGGTAGCGGGCGATAAGCTAGAGAGCCTACGGCCGCGCGACGCCGCACCGCGCCGCCCCGGACCGGGCCCAACCCGCATCAACCATGCAGGCTATGCAGCCCGTGCGCGATCATCAGGCGGTACAGCGTCGCGCGCGAAATCCCCAATTCCGCCGCGACGTCGGCATGCTGGTGCCGATGCCGCAACAGCGTTTCCTCGATCGTGCGGCGCTCGGCCTGCCGGCGCGCCTCGGCGAGCGTCGGCGGCCGGTGCGACGTGTACTGGCTCAGCTCGAGATCGACGGCCGAGATCAGCGGGCCGTTCGTCATCACGACCGCGAAGCGGATCCGGTTGATCAGTTCGCGCACGTTGCCCGGCCACGCATGATTGTGGATCGCCTCGATCGCGCATGGCGTGAAGCCGCGAATCCGGTGCGCGCCGTCGTCGCGATAGCGCCGCAGCACATGATCGGCGAGCAGCATGATGTCGCGGCCGCGCGCGCGCAGCGGCGGTTCGTCGATGCGCAGCACGCACAGGCGGTAATACAGGTCCGCACGGAACCGCCCCGCCTGCACCGCGGCCTCGAGATCGACATGGGTCGCGGACACGATCCGCACGTCCACCGGAATCGACACGCGCCCGCCCAGCCGCTCGATCTTGCCCTCCTGCAGGAACCGCAGCAGGCTCGTCTGGCTCTCGAACGGCATGTCGCCGATTTCGTCGAGAAACAGCGTGCCGCCGTGCGCGGCCTCGATGCGGCCGATCTTGCGCTGGTGCGCGCCGGTGAACGCGCCGCGTTCATGGCCGAACAGCTCGGCCTGCAGCAGCGTCGACGGGATGGCCGCGCAATTCACGGCGATGAACGGCGCGTCGACGCGCGACGAATGCTGGTGAATCGCCGCCGCGGTCAACTCCTTGCCGGTCCCGGATTCGCCGGCGATGAACACGGCGGCCTCGGTGTTCGCGACCTTGCGGATCGTCGCGAACAGCCGGCGCATCGCGCCGCATGCGCCGATCATCGCCCCGCCCGGCGGCGCGGCATCGACGGCCGGTTTTTCGCTGTCCACCAGTTTCAGCATTCCGTACGCATGGCCGACGAGATAGCCGATCGTCCTGCAGGCGGTCGCATTGCCCACGTAGTCGAAGCAGCACTGGCGGATCAGGCGCGCGACGGTGGCGTCACGCAGCCGCTCGTCGTCGGCGAGCGCGACCCAGCCGATACGCGGATCGCGCAGCAGCGCCTCGAACGACGCGACGTCGGGTGACGCGAAGCCGTCGAAATCGACGATGCCCGCATGCAGGCGGTTCGCCTTCACGAGATTGAGTGCGTCCGCAACGGATTTCGCCCGCCATACGTTCCAGCCGCGCGATGCGAGACAGTCGACGAGCCACGCATCGGGATGCTGCGACAGATAGACGAGCGGGCGCGTGAGCGCGGCAGGGGGACGCCGGCCCGGGACGAACGGCGGCATGCATGCGGCCCGTTCGCCGTCGTGCGGGCCGGACAGTCTGATCGGGCAGTAATGGTTCACGGCACTCGCCTTCCCGGATCAATCGTTTTCGACATTCACTCCCGTGGCATGCCGGCATACGGCAGCCGCTTCAACGACCGAAAATGCGCGAATAGACGGCGTTCGAGCTAGTCCAGCCAGCGCCGGTATGTGTCCGGCGCAATCGATACGGCCCTGCACGACCGAAGCGGGATCGGCGTCAAACTGACCGGCACGAACAGCGTGGCCCATCCGGATGAAGGCGCGCACCGCGGTCCACAGGTCGTCGTGCGGAACGACAGGCGTTCCAGCACGCGCAACGCGCGGATGCCGGGAAAACGGCGGCGACGACCCCGCGACGCAGGCACTGCATCGCGAGTCGTACGACACGCTGCGCGGCTGCTCCAAGGGTGCGCAAGGAATGCGCGGATCACGTCATGGCTTCTGGTCTTCATCATCGTGTCCCCGAGTGCCTATTGACGAGTTGGCCACGCGCCATCCTTGCTGCATCGGATCGACCGCTCGCCGGTACATCCAATATCGCAAGCGGCATGCCATGCGTGATTCCATCGACGGTTGCGCGTCGCATACCGTCCGCGAGGCTTGACCTATCGTCGGGAATCGCCTGTTTTGTTTCAGGAATGTATCGCGACAACCGTCGGGGGCTTGCGCCTCGGCTCCGGCAAACCGTCTGCATATCGAAAAAACGAGGGCGTGCGATACGCGCGACAAACATTTCCGAAGTGATATCGGTCGCGGCTACCATTGCAGAAACCTGGTCGTACCACGCGCGATCTACGCGGAAGGTCCGTCATTGCGCGATCTTTTTGCGCGCCTCGAGCGGTCGGCCTGCATCTGGCCCGTTTCCGGCCGGCAGTTGCCGCATGGGTCCGTCCGCGCACCTGCGGGATACACGCGTGAAACCGAAGTTCGTGCGCGACCCGCAGGGACTCGGGCTCGCCGCCACCGCAATAATCGACGCCGCCGGCTACGTGCCGAGCAACTCCGTCTTGCGCAGATGCACGACGTCGCGCATCGGCGGTGCGCCGAACAGCCGGCTGTATTCGCGGCTGAATTGCGACGCGCTTTCGTAGCCGACTGCCGCGGCCACCGAACCGACGTCGCCGCCCTGTCGCAGCAACAGCCGCCGCGCCTCGTGCAGCCGCAGCTGCTTCTGGTACTGCAGCGGGCTCAGCGTGGTCACGTGCTTGAAATGATGGTGCAGCGACGACACGCTCATATTGACCGCCTGCGCGAGCGTATCGACGCGCATCGGCTCCGCGTAGTGATCGCGAATCCACTCGATCGCGCGCGCGATCCGGTGCGTCTGGCTGCCCGCGACGGCCATGTGCCGCAGCCGCGTGCCCTGCCCGCTCGTCATCAGCCGGTACAGCAGTTCCTTCTCGATCAGCGGCGCGACCACCGGAATATCGGCCGGCGTATCGAGCAGCCGCAGCAGCCGCAGCGCGGCATCGAGCAGCGGCGGCGTCAGCTCGGCGAGCGCGATGCCCTCGCCTTCGGGGCCCGCCTCGGGCTCCGGCAGCCGCATCTCGGCCGCGAGTTCGACGATGCGCTGCAGATCGAGCGTCAGTGACATGCAGAGATACGGCGCGTCCGGCGATGCCCGCGTGACGCGCGAGAGAATCGGCAAGTCGATCGACGTAATCAGGCAGTTCTGCGTGTCGTATTCGTACGTCTGGCCGGCCACGATCACGCGCTTCGCGCCCTGCGCGGCGATCACGAGCGCGGCGCGCGACACGCCGCAGCCGAGATCGACCGGATGCGCATGCCGGTGCAGCATCAGCGCCGGCACCGCGGTCGAGTGGGAGCCGTCCGCCGGCGCGAAACGGCCGATCAGCGACGCCAGTTCGCGCCGTCCGGATTCGCGCGACGCCGCGATATCGGTCATGTCCATGACGGATTCCTCACTTCATTTCCCTGGATCGCGGGAGCATAGCGAATCGCTTGCCGCCGCGCCGGGGATTTGCAGGATTGTTCAATAAATTTGCAGGATTGGGTAGACGTAAAAACCGACCGTTCGCGCACACTGCCACCTGATCCGGCTCATGCCGGGTTTTCCCCACGGAGACAAAAATATGCCCACCACGTTTGTCCTGAACGGCAAGAGTGTCACGCTCGATGCCGATCCGTCGATGCCCGTCCTCTGGGCGATCCGCGAGCACGCGGGGTTGACCGGCACGAAGTTCGGCTGCGGCATGGCGCAATGCGGCGCCTGCACGGTCCACCTGGAAGGCCAGGCCGTGCGCTCGTGCGTGCTGCCGCTCGCCGGCGTCGCGGGCAAGCACGTCACGACGATCGAAGGCGTGCAGAGCAAGCCCGCGCAGGCCGTGCAGGCCGCCTGGGTGAAGCTGCAGGTGCCGCAGTGCGGTTATTGCCAGTCCGGCCAAATCATGTCGGCCACCGCGTTGCTCGAACAGAATCCGAAGCCGACCGACGCGGACATCGACGCCGCGATGAACGGCAACCTCTGCCGCTGTGCGACCTACGCCCGCATCCGGGCCGCGATCCACGACGCCGCAGCGACGCTGGGAGCCTGACCATGACGATCGAACTCGACAACCCCGATTCGGTGCGACCGTCGCGCCGCACCTTTCTGAAGGCCGCGGGCGCTGCGGCCGCCGTCAGCCTGACGATCGGCTTCGAATGGGCCGGCCTCGGCCGCCGCGCGCTCGCCGCGACGGCGCCCGCCGCCGACTTCGCGCCGAACGCATTCCTGCGCATCACGCCCGACGGCAAGGTCACCGTGATCGCCAAGCACGTCGAAATGGGCCAGGGCGCGTATACGGGCATCGCGACGATCGTCGCCGAGGAGCTCGACGCCGACTGGTCGAGCGTGCGCGTCGAAAGCGCGCCGGCCGATGCGAAGCGCTATGCGAACCTCGCGTTCGGCACGATGCAGGGCACGGGCGGCAGCTCGGCCATGTCGAACTCGTGGCAGCAGTTGCGCGAAGCGGGCGGCAAGGCGCGCGCGATGCTCGTGTCGGCCGCGGCGGCCCGCTGGAAGGTGCCGGCCGGCGAGCTGACCACCGCCAACGGCGTCGTCACGCATGCGAAGAGCGGCAAGACGGCCGCGTACGGCACGCTGGTCGCCGATGCATCGAAACTGCCGGTGCCCGACAAGGTCACGCTGAAGCAGCCGGCCGACTTCAAGCTGATCGGCCATCGCATTCCGCGCGTCGACGGGTCGGCCAAATCGAACGGCACCGCGCAATTCACGCTCGACACCACCTTCCCCGGCATGCGCGTCGCGCTGCTGCAGCGCCCGCCGCGCTTCGGCGCGACGGTCAAGTCGTTCGACGCGACGGCCGCGAAGGCCGTGCCGGGCGTGGTTTCGGTCGTGCAGGTGCCTAGCGGCGTCGCGGTCGTCGCGACCGGCTTCTGGGCCGCAAAACAGGGCCGCGACGCGCTGAAGGTCGAATGGGACGAAGCGAACGCCGAGAAGCGCGGCTCGGACGAGATCATGCGCGAATACCGGCAGCTCGCCGCGAAGCCCGGCGCGTCGGCGCGCAAGGACGGCGATGCCGACGCGGCGATCGCGGGCGCCGCGCGCAAGATCAGCGCGACCTACGAGTTCCCGTATCTGGCCCATGCGCCGATGGAGCCGCTCGATGCGGTCGTCAAGCTGACGGCGAGCAGCTGCGAGATCTGGGCCGGCGACCAGTTCCAGACGGTCGACCAGGGCAATGCCGCCAAGGTCGCGGGCCTGAAGCCCGAGCAGGTGCGGATCCACACGCTGTACGCGGGCGGCAGCTTCGGCCGGCGCGCGAACGCGTGGTCGGACTATGTGGTCGAGGCCGTGTCGGTCGCGAAGGCGCTCGGCGCAGACGGCAAGCCGGTCAAGCTGCAGTGGACGCGCGAGGACGACATCCAGGGCGGCTTCTATCGCCCGATGTACTTCCACAAGCTCGATGCAGGGCTGACGAAGGACGGCAAGCTGGTCGGCTGGCGCCACCGGATCGTCGGCCAGTCGATCCTCGCCGGCACGCCGTTCGAGGCGTTCATGGTGAAGAACGGGATCGACGCGACGTCGGTCGAGGGCGCGGCGAACCTGCCGTACGCGGTACCGAACGTGTCGGTCGAGCTCACCACCACCAAGGTCGGCCTGCCCGTGCTGTGGTGGCGCGTGGTCGGCAGCTCGCACACCGCGTATGCGGTCGAGGCGTTCGTCGACGAAGCCGCACACGCGGCGGGCAAGGATCCGTACCTGTTCCGCCGCGACCTGCTCGCGAAGGAGCCGCGGATGCGCGCCGTGCTCGAGCTGGCCGCGCAGAAGGCCGGCTGGGATCCGGCGAAACCGCTGCCGAAGGGCCGCGGGCGCGGGATCGCGGTGGCCGAGGCGTTCAAGAGCTATGTCGCGCAGGTGGCCGAGGTGTCGGTGGACGCCGACGGCAAGGTGAAGGTCGAGCGCGTGGTGTGCGCGGTCGACTGCGGGATCGCGATCAACCCGGACATCGTCGCCGCGCAGATGGAAGGCGGCATCGGCTTCGGGCTCGGCGCGGCGCTGCACAGCGCGATCACGCTGAAGGACGGCCACGTCGAGCAGCGCAACTTCGACGGCTACCACGTGCTGCGGATGGCGGAGATGCCGAAGGTCGAGGTGCATATCGTGCCGTCGGCGGAAGCGCCGACCGGCGTCGGCGAGCCGGGTGTGGCGCCGATCGGGCCGGCGGTCGCCAACGCGATCTTCGCGGCGACCGGCAAGCGGCATTACGTGCTGCCGTTCGACTCGGGCGATAGCGCGAAGGCTTGACGGGCGGGTGAAACGCCGGCCGTGCGACGGGAACGTCGCGCGGCCGGTTTTTTTATGCCGCGCTGCCGCCCGCAGCCCGCCGCCCGCGACGCGATCGCCCGGGATCGCTCATTCCTGTTCGACCTCCGGCCAAAGCTTCGGGAACAAAAATCGAAGTGCCGCAAGCGGCAACCCGAAGGAAAGCTCGCCGCGGTGCGAGTCGGGTTTGATGTAGGGTTGAATGTAGGGTTTGGTGTCGCCGATTATTTCGACTTATATCCATGATTTATATGCGATTTCCATTTCAGGGAGTCGGGTCGAATGTAGGGTTCCACGTCGAGTTTGTTTGGCCGAACTTTGCGCAGGCCGAGGACGGCACTGCGGTGACCTCGTCATCGGCTCATCCCCACGTTACGCCGCCCGTAACGCCCGTAACGTTCCCAACCGATGCTACGTAACAATCCTTCAATATTGGCCGTGCCCTTCCCGAGCGCGCCGCGCGTCCCGCGTTAAAAATTCTTTTAGATTCAACGCCGGCGGGCCGCCCACCCCGCTCCCACCCTCTGTCGCTGCCCCCCACGCCCGCCCTGGCCCGGAAGTTGCGGTACATGACCCGCAAACACTCCTTTACGGACATGCGAGGGCCACCATGGATTGCAAATACCTGTACATCGACAACATAAAAATCAACTTCGTGCGCCGCACGATCGAAATCGACAACAAAATCGTCGACGTCACCCCGCGCGAATTCGATGTCGTCGAATTCCTGCTCGACAACATGAACAAGATCGTGCCGCGGCAGGCGATCCAGGAAGCGGTCTGGGGCCGCGAGCTCGGCGTGTCGTCGCGCACGCTCGACACCCATATCTCGCGCATCCGTTCGAAGCTGCAGCTCGATCACGACAAGAACCTGCGGATCATCCCGATCTATGCGGTCGGCTATCGGCTGGTGCTGTTCGGCGCGGCCATGACGCACGTCGAGCGCCACGACGCGGCGCCGATCCTGCGCGCCGCGCCGCTGTCGGCGCTGGCCGCCGACTACGCGTAACACATAGCGGCTCACCCACGCGCCGCCATCGCGCGGCGCGCCGGTAAGGTTCCCCTTCCTTGCGTGCCGCGCGTGCGACATGCAGCGCCTCGCGGCCCGGCACGCGCGCCTCCTCGCCGCAAAACGAAACGACACGACACGACCGCCGCCTCCGGGGCGGCGGCCGCATTTGCGCGGACGACGCCACGGGCGGCCACGCGGCCCCGCCGCCGCGCAACACGCTTCGTAGCTCGCCGCCACCCGCGCGCCCACCGCACACCTACGACTACGGATTCCGGCACGGCACACGCCCGGCGCCGTCCCTACAATCGACGCAGCAGCCGCGCGCCCCGGCGCCGCCGGCCACAACAACCTGTCGAACCAACGCCGAATCCGCCCTGATCCCGCCGTGCCTGCGCTGTCCCTGACGAATGCCGACGCCGGCGACGCCGCGAACCGGGCTCCGCCCGCCGCCGCCACCCCGGCCGCCGCCGCGGTCGCGCTCGACGCGTCGCCCTATCTGCCGCGCCTGTCCGCCGCCGCCGCGCGCGGGCTGTCGCACGCGTACGGCGCGACGGCCGCGGTTCCGGTCACGCTCGGCGAACACGCGTACGAGGTGCGCTGGCGCATCGATGCCGAACCGGCCGCCGACGCGCATGCGTACCGCTTCGTCATCGGCCCGGCCGCCGGCACGCTGTGGATCGATCCGCTCGCGGAAAGCGAGTGGCTCGGCGACGCGGCCGACCCGGCCGTGCCGGCCGTGATCCGCGCGGCGCTGCTCGCCGATCTCGCCGCGCCGCTCGCCGCCGCGCTGCAGGCCGCGACGCGGCAGCGCGTGGAATTGCTGCCGCCGCCCGCGAGCGTGCCCGCGTGGCGCACGGCGCCGGCCGCGCTGCGCTTCGAGCTGCGTCGCGCCGACGGCGCGTGGCGCTGCCACGGCGCGCTGCTGTTCGATGCGCCGGACGCGCTCGCGGTGTTCTTCGCGACGCCGGCGGCCACGCGAGCCGATACGCGCGCCGCGTATGCGGGCCTGCCGGTGCCGCTGGTATTCGAGATCGGCCGGACCGAGCTGACGATGGCCGAGCTGGCCGACGTCGTCGGCGGCGACATCATCGCGATCGAGCACTGGCGCGCGCACGAGCAGAACCTGCTGTGCGTCGCGCGGGTGCCGGCCGCGCCGGCGTGGGAAATCACCGGACGGCCGTCGGGCAACCGGCTGACCGTCGAACGAATCAGGGAGATGCCTTTGGAACCGACCCGCACCGATACCCCGACCGCGACCACGCACGACGCATCGGCCGACGATGCGCCGCGCTCGCTCGACAGCCTCGCGGTCGACCTGCGTTTCGAGTTGCCGCCCACGTCGATCCCGCTCGGCGAGCTCGGCACGCTGCAGCCCGGCGCGGTGATCGAACTGCAGCAAGGGATCAACCAGAGCGTGATCCATCTCGTCGCGAACGGGATGCTGATCGGCACCGGCCAGCTGATCGCGGTCGGCCAGAAGCTCGGCGTGCGCGTCGTCACGCTGACGCAGCCCGCGCCGCGCGAGCGCTGAACGATGGGCAACCTGCCGAATCCGGTCGCGCTGATCGCGGTGATCGCCGCGCTCGGCATCGCGCCGTTCGCGGCGCTGATGGTGACGAGCTATACGAAGCTCGTGGTCGTGCTCGGCCTGCTGCGCTCCGCGCTCGGCATCCAGCAGGTGCCGCCGAACCTCGTGCTGAACGGCATCGCGCTGATCCTGTCGCTGTTCATCATGGCGCCGGTCGGGATGTCGATCCGCGACGCGCTGCAGTCGCGCCACTTCGATGCATCGGGGCAACTGTCGACTTCCGATATCGGCGTACTCGCCGATGCCGCGCTGCCGCCGATCAAGGATTTTCTGGTGTCGCATACGCGGCAGCGCGACCGCGAATTCTTCGTGCGCACCGCGACGTCGGTCTGGCCGAAGAATCGCGCGGACGGCATCAAGGACGACGACCTGCTCGTGCTGGTGCCGAGCTTCACGCTCGCCGAGCTGACCAAGGCGTTTCAGATCGGCTTCGTGATCTATATCGTGTTCATCGTCGTCGACCTGCTGGTCGCGAACATCCTGCTCGCGCTCGGGATGCAGATGATCTCGCCGACGACGATCTCGGTGCCGTTCAAGCTGCTGCTGTTCGTCGCGCTCGACGGCTGGTCGCTGCTCGTGCACGGGCTCGTGCTGTCGTACCGCGTGGCGGGGGCGGGATGAACGCGCGCGGCCCGCGCTCCGCCGTTGCGAGCCTGTGCGCGCTGGTCACGACGCTCGCACTGGCGCTCGCATGGGTGGCGCTGCAGCCGCGCAGCGCGCACGCGGCCGGCAGCGCCGCAGGCTTCGCGCAGCTCGCGCGCGCGTGCGCGCCGAACATCGACCCCGACACGCTCGCCGCGCTGGTGCGCACCGAGTCCGGTTTCAATCCATATGCGATCGGCGTGGTCGGCGGCCATCTGGCGCGCCAGCCCGCGTCGCTCGACGAAGCGCGCGCGACCGTGAGCGAGCTGGCCGCGCGCGGCTTCAGCTACAGCGTCGGCCTTGCGCAGGTGAACGAGCGCAATTTCGCGAAATACGGCCTCGACGATGCGACGATGTTCGAGCCATGCCGCAACCTGCGGGCGGGCGGCGCGATCCTGACCGAATGCTTCGCGCGTTCGTCGAACACCGGCCGCCCCGCGCAGGCCGCGTTGCGCGCGGCGCTGTCGTGCTACTACAGCGGCAACTTCACGACCGGTTTCTCGAGCGGCTATGTGAGCCGGGTCGTCGCGAGCGCGCAGCGCAACGCACGCGAAGGCGGCGTCGAGCCGATTCCGGTGGTGCGCGACGTGCCGCCGCCAGCGCGACAGCGACGCATGGACGCGGCCGCCACCACGCCGCCCGAACGCGCGCGCCGGCTCGCGTCGCCCGCGGCATCGGCCGACGCGCCGTCGTGCCATGCGCGCCCGGTCGTGATGATGTGCCGCGGGTTGTCGGCAAGCCAGGCGAAGCGGCTGTGCGTGCGGTGTCTCGATCAGTGAGCGGCGACGCGACACAGGCGTGACCTCGGCGTGACGCGCGGGAGATGACGCGGCACGCCGCGTCATCGCGCATCATGCGGCGCGCTGGGCCTCCAGCCACGCCTGAAACATCAGCACGGTCCACAACTGGTGCTGCCAGTTCATCCGGCCCGACTGGTGCTGCCGCCACAGCCGCTCGACCGCCTGCGCATCGAAGAAGCCCTCGTCGCGCAGCCGCGACGGCTGCAGCAGCGCATCGGCCCAGTCGCGCAATGCGCCGCGCAGCCAGTGATCGACGGGCGCGCAGAAGCCCTGCTTCGGCCGGTCGATCAGCGACGACGGCACGTACTGGTCCAGCAGCCGGCGCAGCAGCGCCTTCGACTGCCCTTCCGGCAAACGCACCGACGCGGGCACGCGCCACGCGAATTCGACGACGTGATGATCGAGGAACGGCATGCGCGTCTCGAGGCTCACGGCCATCGCCGCGCGGTCGACCTTCGCGAGGATGTCGGTCGGCAGGTACGTGAGCGTGTCGATCGCCATCGCCTGCTCGGCGAAGCTCAGGTGCGCGGGCCACGCGGAAACGGTATCGAGCGGCGTCGGCGGCTCCTTCCCGGCGAGCGCGATGCGCTCCGGATGATGCACCGACGACATCAGCAGCCGGTACAGCCCGATGCGGCTCTCGGCCGTCATCACATGGCCGAGCTTGTGCAGCCGGTCGCCGATACGGGACGCCGATTCGCGCGCTTCCACGCCGCTCCACGCGCCCTGCGCGACCGCCGCGAGCTGGTCCGCATGGTCGGGGCGCAGCGCGTGAAGCGCGGCGGCGATCCGCGCACGCACGGCCGCCGGCACGCGATGCAGCTTGCGCCAGAGGCGCGGCGTCAGGAAGTAGCGCGTATAGCCGCCGAACAGCTCGTCGCCGCCGTCGCCGGACAGGCTCACCTTCACATGCCGGCGCGTCAGCTCCGACACGAGGAAGGTCGGAATCTGCGACGCATCGGCGAACGGCTCGTCGTAGATCGTCGGCAGTTTCGGCACGACGCCGAGCGCATGGTCGGCCGTCACGTAGAGCTCGGTATGCCGCGTGCCGAGATGGCGCGCGACCGCCTTCGCATAGCCGGCCTCGTCGTAGCCGGCCTCGTGAAAGCCGATCGTGAACGTGTCGACGGGGTTCGTCGACTGCGCCTGCATCAGCGCGACGATCGCCGACGAATCGACGCCGCCCGACAGGAACGCGCCGAGCGGCACGTCGGCTTCCATCTGCCGCGCAACGGCCTGCCGCAGGATCGCGTCGAGCTGCCCGACGGCCTCGTCGGCGCTGCCCTCGAACGGCCGCTCGCGGCCCGCCTCGATCGCCTGCTCGAGCGTCCAGTACGCGCGCACGGGTGGCGTGTCGCGCGCATGCTCGAACTGGATGAAGGTGCCCGGCGGCAGCTTGCTGATGCCGCGATAGATCGTATGCGGCGCGGGCACGCTCGACTGGCGCAGGTACAGGCACAGCGCGTCGCGATCGATCGTGCCGTCGAAGCCCGGATAGCCGCGCAGCGCCTTCAGCTCCGACGCGAACACCAGTGCGTCGCCGATCCGGCCGTAGTAGAGCGGCTTCTCGCCGATCCGGTCGCGCGCGAGCGTCAGCACCCGCGACGCGCGATTCCACAGCGCGAACGCGAACATGCCGGTCGCGCGCCGCAGCGTCGCCTCGACGCCCCACGCGACGATCGCCGCGATCAGCACCTCGCTGTCGGAGTGGCCGCGCCACGCCGGTGCGCGACCCGCGCGCTCGAGCTCCGCGCGCAACTCGCGATGGTTGTAGATTTCGCCGTTGAAGACCATGACGTAGCGGCCGCACGCGGATGCCATCGGCTGCCGGCCATGGACCGACAGATCGACGATCGCCAGCCGCCGGTGGCCGAGCGCGATACCGGCTTCCGGGTCGACCCAGAGGCCCTGTCCGTCCGGCCCGCGATGCGCAAGGCTCGTCGTCATTCGCGCGAGTGTGCCGCGCGCTGTCTCCTCATCGAAGGCGACGCTATTCAAAAAGCCGTCGATTCCGCACATTTGATTTGTCTACCCCTGTTGACCTGTCCCGTCAGCGGCGGCGCGACTTCGCGGCCCGCCGTCCCACTGACGGTCGAGCCATATTACGAAGAAATAAATCAGCAATAATTCATGGGTGAACGTCAGACGAACCAGGAAAAAAAACGGCGTCAAGTGCCGCGGGCGCGGCCGGCAGGCTGAGAAGTAGGACCACATCGCAGCGAAACGCGCAGGCCGGCGTTCCGGCCCCCGATACACGGCCCGCGTCAGATAGCGCCCGTCGCCCACTTCAGCAACTGCGCGACCTCGCGGAAATGCTGCTGCTGGATCGTGCCCTTTTCAGGAGTGCTGTCGTATAGCGCATGCGCGAGGCCGGCGTTCGCGAGCGTCGGGCGCAACGCGTCGCGCGCGAGCCGCACGATCCGTTCGGCCGCCTCGCCCTCGCCGCGCGCAAGCACCCACGGCAGCGTGCCGATCCCGCCGTAGTAGAGCGCGACCGCGACGCTCGACGAATAGACGACCACCGACGCGAAGCCGATCCGGTCCTGCAGCGACGAGAACTGCGCTTCGCGCGCGAGCTGCCGGCGCTTCGCCTCGATATGCGGGTCGCCTTCGTCTTCCTTGTGCTCGCGACGCACTTCCTCGATCGACATCTTCATCTTCTGATTGAATTCGTGCCGCTGGTGCACGATGTCGATCAGCGCCATCACGATATAGATCAGCGCGGCCCAGCCGAACAGCAGCATCAGCAGCTTCACGATCAGCGCGAGAATCGACATCGGCCGCGTGAAGCCGGACTGCACCGACGGATCGAGCGACTCGACGATCAGCCAGCCGAGCGTCGCGGCCAGCAGCACGGTCTTCAGCAGCATCTTCGCGAGGTTCACGAGGTTGCGCATCGACCACATGTTCTTCAGCCCCTCGGCCGGATTGAGCCGCGACAGCTGCGGCACGAGCCGGCTCCACGCCATCACGCCGCCCACCTGCACGAAGCCCGCGAGCAACCCAGCCAGCAAACCGGCCGCGACGATCTGCGCGGACAGCATCGCCCAGTCGCGCGCGGCGCCGTCGATCAGCGCCGCGAGCCGCGCGGACGGGTCGGCCGCGCCGGCCGCGTCGAACACGAGCCGGAACAGCGCCTGCAGCCGCGCGAACAGCGTGCCGAGCCCGACCGCGAGCGCGACGCATACACCGACGAAGAACGCCGACGAGATCGTCTCCGCGCTCTTCGGCACATCGCCTTTCTGGCGCGCCTCGCGCAGGCGCTTCGCGGTCGGCTTCTGGTCCTTTTCGGCCATGGTCGCTCCGGCTCCGGCGGCCCGTCACGCGCCGCCGTGCGCGGCGAACAGCGCACGCAGCAGCGCCATCAACCCGCTGTCGGGGCTCAGCAGCGCATGCAGCGACGCGTACACCACCGGCAGGAACAGCACCATCATCAGCACCGCGAGCGCGCTCTTCACCGGCTGCGCGAACACGAAAATGTTCAGCTGCGGCACCGCGCGCCCGACCAGGCCGATGCCGAGCTCGACGAGCACCAGCACGATGATCACCGGCGCGGCGAGCTTCACCATCCATTCGAAGATCGTGTCGGTCTGCCGCACGACGAAGGTCTCGAGCATCGACGAGAAGTCCGGGCCGAGCGAGCCGATCGGCCACCACGCATACGACTGCGCGAACAGCTGCACGAGCACCTGCAGGCCGCCCGCCGTGACGAACAGCGCGATCGCGACGAAATTGAGGAATCCCGACGTCGGGCCGCCTTCGTGGCCGCCCATCGGATCGAAGAACGCGGCGCTGCCGCTGCCGGTCTGGAAATCGATCAGGTAGCCGACGCCCTGGATCGCGAACAGCACCGCGCTGAACGCGCCCGCGAGCAGCATGCCGACCACCGCCTCCTTCGCGACGAGCAGGCACCACATCAGGAACGGCAACGCGGCGACCTGCGCCGGGTCGATCACCGGCGCGACGAACGCGGCGATCACGACCGCGATCCCGTTGCGCACGAGGCCCGTGATGATCTGCTCGTTGAACACCGGCACGACGAACATGATCGGCAGCAGGCGCGGCATCACGTAGAGCAGCGGGCGCAGCGTGCCGGCGATGTCGTTGAAGTTCGCCGCGTGGTCTAGCATCGGCGCTCCGCGGCCGTGGGGGCGGTGTCGTCGGCAGAGTCGGCCGAATCGACCGAATCGGCCGCGTCGGTTGCGTCCGCCTCCGCATCCGCTGGTCGCGACCTCATCTGCGCATCGAACGCGGCGGCCATGTCCGGCTGCCCCGCTGCGTGGCCTTCCGCGTCGCCCGCCCACACGCCGGCCGTCGCGAAACGCCGCACCGCGTGCGCATCCGCGACTTCGTCGGCGTCGCGCTCGACCCGCGCCGCGCGGGCCTGCAGCGCCTTCTCGCCGGCCTTGTCGAGCTTGTCCTCGGCGGCCTTCGCCTTGCGCGCGGCGCGCTGCAGATCGGCGAGCGTCGCCTCGTGATCGCGATGCACGTGGGTGGCCTCGCTCACCGACGCATTCGCGACGCCGATATGACGATCGAACGTGCGCGTGTCGGCCGCCGCGTTCTGCAGCGCGCGCGCCTCGCGCACGTCGTCGGCGAGCCGGGTCTGGATCGCGGCCTTCGCGGCGACCTGCTGGGCGAGCTGCGCCTGCGCGGCGTCGAGCGCGCGACGGCTCTGCGCGGCGATGCCCTGCTGGCGCGCGGCCGCGACGCGCGCGATCTGGCTGCGCATCTCGCGCACGCGCTTCAGGCGTGCGAGTGTCGCGAGCACGAGGCGGTCGTCGGCTTCAGACATGGTCGTTCGCGAGTTTCGTCAGCTTCGCGAGCAGCGCGTCGAAGCGCACGTCCTCGTGCGAGCCCTGCGCGCAGAACGCACCGATCGCATCGCGCGCGCGCAGCGCGAGATCGCCGAGCCGGTCGCTGCCCTCGCGATACTCGCCGATCTGCACGAGCAGCTCGATTTCCTGATACTTCGCGATCAGCTCGCGCACGCGCGCGGCCGATTGCTGATGTGCGCGGCTCGCGACGAGCGGCATCACGCGCGACAGGCTCGCGAGCACGTCGATCGCCGGATAGCGGTTCGCGAGCGCGATCTTGCGCGACAGCACGATATGGCCGTCGAGGATCGAGCGCACTTCCTCGGCAATCGGATCGGATTCCTCATCGCCTTCGACGAGCACCGTATACAGCGCGGTGATCGACCCCGTCGCGCCCTGCCCCGCGCGTTCGAGCAGGCGCGGCAGCACGGCGAACGTCGACGGCGGAAAGCTGCGCCGTGTCGGCGGCTCGCCGCTCGCGAGGCCGACCTCGCGCTGCGCGCGCGCGAAGCGCGTGAGCGAGTCGACCAGGAGCAGCACGCGCTTGCCCGCATCGCGGAAATGCTCGGCGATCGCGGTCGCGACCAGCGCGGATTTCACGCGCTCCATCGCCGGACGATCGGACGTCGACACGACGACGATCGAGCGCGCGCGCACTTCGGGCGACAGGCTGTGCTCGATGAACTCGCGCACTTCGCGGCCGCGTTCGCCGACCAGCGCGATCACGTTCACGTCGGCCTGCGCGCCGCGCGCGATCATCCCGAGCAGCGTGCTCTTGCCGACACCCGACGGCGCGAAGATGCCGACGCGCTGGCCGATGCCGAGCGTCATCAGGCCATCGATCACGCGCACACCGGTCGGAAACGGCGTGTCGATCATCTTGCGCGCGAGCGGATTGGGCGGGTCCTGCTGCGTCGAGACCCACGCGGCGCCCGTCACCGGCCCGCGATCGTCGAGCGGCCGGCCGAGCCCGTCGAGCACGCGGCCGAACAGCGCTTCGCCGACCGGGAACACATGCTCGCGCCCCGACGGCACGACGGTCGTCTCCGGCGACAGGCCGGCCACGTCGCCGAGCGGCGTGAGCAAGGTGGTCTGCCGCGAGAAACCGACCACTTCGGCGAGCAGCGTCGGCTGGTTCGGCGTGCGCAGCTCGCAGATTTCGCCGAGCCGCGCGCGGATGCCGGTCGCGTTGAGGATCTGTCCGACCGCATGATTGACGCGGCCCTGCACCGACACCGGCGAGAAGAACGCGAGCCCCGCATCGAGGTCGCCCACGAGGCGGCCGCGATCGAACGGCGCGGCATCGTCGTCGCTGTCGCCACCGAACGGCTGCGGATCGTCGAGCGGCCCATTCATCGCGTCGTGCCCTTCAGCGCGTCGCGGCGGATCGCCTGGCGCAGCGAGTCGATCTGCAGGTCGAGGCTCGCGTCGATGCGTCCGGACGGCGTCTCGACCGTGCATGCGTGACGTTCGAGCTGCGCATCCTCGACGATGCGGATCCGTTGCCGGTTCGACTGGCCGGCGAACGCGCGCTCGAGCGCATCGCGCATCTCGTCCTGCCGGCCGGGCGCGACCCGCACGATCAGGAATGCCTCGTCGCGCACGAGCGGCGCGATCCGCGCGAGCGCGGCCTCATACAGCTTCTGCGTGGCCATCTCGCCGACGATCGCGCGCACGGCCTTCACGACGATATCGGCCATCGAATCCTTCATCGACTCCATCGTGCGCGCGGCGGCCAGCGCCTGCGTATAGGTCTGCGCCGCATGCTCGCGCTGCGCGCGGCGCATGCCTTCGTCGTAGCCGGCCGCCTGGCGCTTGTCGAATTCGCGCTGCGCGTCGGCGACGATGCGCGCGGCCTCGTCGCGCGCGGTCGCGATCACCGCGGATGCATCGAGCAGCGCCGCATATTCGCGCTCCTTGAGCACCTTGCGCTCCGACAGCAGCTGCAGGTTGTCGCTCGTGATCAGAAAAGCCAGTCCCATGACGCAAGCCTCTCGGGAATCAGAAACAGGAACAGCAATTCGCCGAACTGGTCGCGCTGCGCGCGGTTGAGCCAGTACGGCGCCTCGTCATCGATCGCGCGGTTGAATTTCAGGCGCACGCGCCGCGCGACCGCGTCGCCCGTCACGCCGATGAAATCCGCGAGCAATCGGCCGCCGCGCGCACGAATCACGACCGGCAGCGCGGCCGGATCGGCACGCCACGGTTCGAGCGTTTCCGCGAGCGCGCCGAATTCCGGCGCGCGCTCGAGCGCGAGCTCCAGCGCATCGCCGCCGAGCTTCGCCGCGACCTCCGCACGGATGCGCCGCACGCTCAGCGCATCGCGCAGCCAGCCGCGATGCAGCAGCAGCCCCGCATACGACGCGAGCTGCTCGAGCGCCGCACCGGGCAGCAGCGCGAGCCGCGCGCACGGATTGGCCACGTCGAAGTCGTGGTGCGCGGCCACGCCGTTCGCGTCGAGCAGGTGGCGGGCCAGCAGCTTGCGGCCGGCCGGGCCGAACGCGTCGGGCGAGCGATAGCGCGCGGGCCACTCGGCCGGCACGCGCGTCACGTGCAGATAGCGGTCGGGCCGCAGGTTGAATTCGCAGACGAGCGCGTGAAACGCCGCGCGCCGCCCGGCAGGCGGCGGCGCGATCGGGTGCAGCCACGGCAGCGACGCGGCGTCGGGCGTGACGCCCGGCGGCAACGCCTGAGGCTCGCTCATGCGCCGTCGCGCGCGCCGTCCGGCGTGCGCAGGCTGCCGCCGCCCGACTGCGCGGCCCCGCCGCCGGCCCCGTTCGCACCGCGCGGTGTGCCAACCAGCCCGGCCAGCCGCGCGCCGAACATCCCGCGCCGCGCGGCCGACAGCGCGATCACCGCGCAGGTCAGCAGGATCAGCGCGAACACCAGCCAGCCCAGCGGCGAGCGCAGCCGCAGGATGTCCGACACCGCGCTGCCGATGCCGTCCACGCGCGTCGTGCGCGCGGCGGCCGGCTGCAGGAACAGCGACACGTTGTCGTACTGCAGCCCCTCGATGCTGTGCGCGACGAGATCCTTGACCATCGGCGCCATCGCGCGCAGGTCCACGCCCGGCCGGTAGCGGATGTACACGGCCGCCGACGACGGCTTGATCTTATCCGCGAGCGGATCGTTCTCCGGAATCACGACCTGCACGCGTGCGACCACCACGCCCTCGATGTCCTGCAGCGTGCGCGACAGGTCCTGCGACACGCCGTACAGGTAGCGCACGCGCTCCTCGGCCGGCGTCGAGACGAGCCCCTGCTTCTGGAACAGCTCGCCGAGGCTCGCATAGCTCGGCTTCGGCAGCCCGTTCGCCTGCAGCACGGTCAGCGCCGACTGCATGTCGCCGTCCGCGACGCTCACGAGCCACGCGTTGCGATCCGACGTGTCACGCGCGTCGTTGTCCTTCGACGCGCTGATGCCCGCGTCGCCGAGCACGGCGACCATCTGGTTCGCGTCGCGCTCCGACAGGCCGGAGTAAAGCTCCTTCTGGCAGCCGGCCAGCAGCGCGAGCAGCCCCGCGAGCAGCGCACGCGCCGCCCGGCTGCGCCACGCATGCATGCGCGGCGTCGAATCGATCGTCGTCATCGTTTGTCCACTCAGGGCGCGCGGCCCGTTTCAGGCACACGCACCTCAGGGTCGTCCCATGCCTCGCGCCCCGCCCGTCCGGCGGCCGGCGCAATCCCGTCATGAGCAGGAACGGATCCCGGTCACTCCTGCGTCTTCAGCACCGTGTGCGTGAAGCCGTTCGCCGCCTGCGCGACCGACAGGCTCAACTGGTATTCGGAAATCGTGGTGGTCGCCGTCCACTGGAAATCCATCGCCTGCACCATCGTCATCAGCGGATCGCTGCGGTTGTCCGCCATCGACGTCAGCATCTCGGTGCGATGCTTGTCGATGTTCGCGTACCGCGTGTCGAGATCGTTGCCATACGTGCGCAACCGCTCGACGAGCGACGAATGGTTCGCCTGCGCGGGCGTCGCGGGCGTCATCTGCACCGCCGGCGCCGCATCGGCCGCCACGCGCGACATCGCGACGCCCGATGCCGACGGCGACGCCGCGGCCGCACCCGGCTGCATCAACGCATCGAACTGGCGCACCTGCGCCGGATCGGACGCCGTGCCCGCCTGCTGCACGGCCCCCGCGAGCGCGGCCGCGCCCGGCGGCGCCGCGCCTACGCCTGTTACCGACATGATCGTGTCCTCCTTGACCGGCAGAGCCGGCAATAAGCCGGCCGGCACGCACACCCGCCCTACCGGGCGCCCGTCATGGGCGGCCCCGGCATGTGGCGTCGCGCGGCACGGCCGGCGACCGGCGTCATGCGCGGCCGGCGGAACTCAGGTGTTGCGCAACCTGGGCGTTCGCCGTCCCTTCCTGCGCGGTCACTGCGTTGCTGGTTTCGAACGTCGCGGTCGACTGCTGAACCTGGAAGTTGATCTTCGTCAGTTCGAGTTGCGTCTTGGTCAGGTCGTCCGCCTGTTGCTGGACTTGCTGCGTGTTGGTTGCACCACCCGTATTACCCGCTGCCGAGGCACCCATGATTCGCTCCTTTACGTGAAGAACATCACCTGCTTTCCGGCGCGGCCCCATGCCCCGCCGGCACCGTGACGCGCCGCTCGTGCGCGGCGTGTCGCGTCCTGCGCGCACCGCGCGAAACGCGATGCGCCTGTCATGTCCCGTCGCGGCGCTAGTGCGCCGCCCCTTTCAATGCGCCGGCGGCCGCGACGGACGCGCCTGCCGGTGCAGCCGGTGCCGCCGGCGCAGCCGGCAACAGCGTCGGCCCCGGCACCGGCTGCGCGACCCCGGCCGCCGCACCGCTCGCGAGCGGCGGCACGGGCGGCGCCGGCGCCTGCCCGGGCGCGCTCGCGGACGAACCGCCGAGCGGCATCGTGATGCGCTGCCCGTTGCGCTCGAACACCACTTCGTCCGGCCCGATCGACACGACGGTCGGCCCTTCCTTCAGCCGCGCGCCTTCGAAGTAGCGGCTACCGTCGACGGTCTCGATATAACGCTGATCGCCGTCGCCCGCGAAGACCGTCGTGATCTCCGGAATCCCGGCGACGCCGCCGAGCGTCGTCGCGGTGCGCGGCGCGGCGGCATCGGCGTCACGCACGTGGTCGACCACCTCCAGCGCCGGGCGCGCGTCCTTCATGTAGTTGCGAATGCGCGGCTCGATCTGCGCGCGCTCGGCCGCCCCCGTCAATTCGATCCGGCCGCGGCCGAGATAGGTGACCGTCAGCGCCGTGTCGCTGAAATACGTCTGCGCGGTCGCGACGAGATCGCTCACGACGTAGATGTTGCCGAGCGCCGCGTTGTCGACGCCCGCGACGATCTGCGCGACGCGCTCGCGCGCGGCCGCATCGCTCACGTAGCCCGACACGATCACGCCGTCGTCCCGCGGCGCGACGGCGAGTTCCGGATACCCATGCAACTGCTGCTGCAGCCGGTGCGTGCGCGCGAGCACCGATTCGTGCTGCCACGGCAGGCGTCCCGACCACGCGACGAAGCCGTAGCCGAGCGCGCCGAGCAGCACGCCGATCCACAGCGCGACGAGCGCGATCACGAGCCGCCGGCTGCCGAGACGACGCAGCCCGCCGGTGAGCCAGCCGAGCCACGCGGCCTCGCGCGCGGCGTCCGGCGCGTCGGCCTCGTCGGGCACCGCGACGCTCGCCTGCGCATGACGTGCGATGCCGAGCTTGATGGAACCGACCGTCACGACGTCCTGCGGCGTCATCGAGCGGCGGCCCGCGCCGAGCGGCTCGTCGTTGAACAGCACCGGCGCGCCGCCGGCGCCGCCGTGGTTCTGCACGGTCACCGCGAGCGCGCCGACCTGCAGGCACACCTGTTTCGCGCCGATCTCGCGATCGGGCAGGATCACTTCGCAATCGGCCGCGGTACCGACCCAGTTCGCGCCGCGCGCGAGCGACATCGTGCGGCCGTACATCGGCCCGCTGAGAAAGCACAGGTTCCACGGCGACGCGAGTGCGGCCGCCCCGCCCGCCGCGCCGCCGGGCACCGTGCCGTCGCCGTGCGGCTCAATGATGGTCGTCGACATGGGTAGGCGCTCCTGCGGTCGTCGCCACGGGCCGCGACGCCGAATCCGATGGCGGCGGCGGCAGCGCGGGCGGGCCGAACTTCGTGCCGGGCAGCGGCGCGGGCGTCAGCGGCACCGCGATGTCGTTGTCCGGCGGGCGATACATCGACGTGCCGTTCGGATCGGCCGGCGCGCCCGTGCCCGGGTTCACCGGCGAGCCGTCCGGCGCGTACATCGACGCGGTCGTCACCACGCGCGGCGTCAGCAGGTAGAACCGCTCCATGTGATTGCCCGACTTGTCGGTGTACTTGAACAGGTTGCCGATCAGCGGAATGTCCGACAGCCACGGCACGCCGCTCTTGTTCAGCCGCACCTCGTCGTCGTTGAAGCCCGCGATCAGCAGGCTCTTGCCTTCGTCGATCATCGTCTTGGTGACGATGTTGCGCTGCTGGATCACCGGCACGTTCGACACCGCCTGCCCCGGCACGATGTTGCCGTCCTGGATGTCGATCGACATCATCACGCTCTGCGGATTACCCGACACGGCCGCCGCATTGCGGATCGCCTCGTCGACGATCATCGGCGTCACCTTGATGCTGGTGCCGGTCGTCACGCTGTACAGCGACGAATCTTGATAGCCCTGCACCTGCACGTAGAACTGCGTGAGGTTCTCGAGAATCGCCTCGGTGTTGTCGAGCGCGAGCACCTTCGGCTTCGAGCGCAGCTGCGCCTGCCCTTTCTGGGCGAGCGCGTTCACGCGCGTGAGCAGGTAGTTGCGCAGCGAGCCGCCGATCGATGCGGTAAGCGCGATGCCGGTCGGCAGGAAGGTGCCGGTCTGCCCGGTTTCGGAGGTGCCGATGCCGAACGTCAGCGGCGGGTTGCCGGCGCCGTTGTACTGCGTGTTGCCGTTCAGCGGGTTCTGGCCGTTGCCGATCTGCACGTCGCCATGCGTCGTGTGCAGGCGCCAGTCGATCCCGAGGCTGTCGAGCGAATCCTCGTTGATGTCGATGATCGTCACGTTGATCTCGACGATGCGCGGCCGCTCGTCGAGCTGGTTGATCAGCGACTGGTAGCGGTACATGTTCTCCGGCAGGTCGCGCACGATCACCGCGTTGATCGCCGGATCGGCGACGATCTGCGGCAGCGTGTCGCCGCCGCCGGCGTTCGAGAACGGCGAGAAGCCGCCGGCCGCACCGTCGGCGCCGCCATAGCTGCCCTGACGCGAGCCGCCGGAAATGTCCGGGAAGTCGAGCCGCGGCACCGCGATCGTCAGCCCCGAGCCGAGCTTCACCTGGCGCGCGGCCTGCCCGAGCGGCGTGCTCGACGGCGGCTCGTTCGTGCCGCCGCCTTTGCCGAACAGCCGGCGCAGGATCGTCGCGACGCCCGGCACCGTCACTTCCTTGCCCGAGCGATTGATCGTGAAATCGGACGCCCAGCCGTACCTGAGCCGGAACGCGCGGATGTCCGCATGCGCGCCGTTCGCCGACGGATCGCCGACCGAGCCGACCGCCTGGCGCACGAGTTCGACATAGCGGCGCGGGCCGGCCACGTACACGCTGTTCGCGCGGTCGTTGATCACGAGCGTGTAGCGCTTGTCGGGAATCTGCATCGCCTGCAGCGAGCGGCCGATCTCGCCGGCCGCGTTCGGCGGGATCGGAATCATCTGCGTCTGCGACTGGTCGGCCGGATCGACGTACAGGAACGAGCCGTCGTAGTACCACGTGAGCCCGTAGGTCGAGCAGATCGTATCGAGCGTCTGCTGCGGCGTGCCCGAGAAGCGGCCGCTGATCACGCCGTCCACCTTCGGATCGACCACGGCCGTCACGCCCTGCGACGACGCGAGCTCGCGAATGAAGTCGCCGATCTTCTTGCCGTTCGCGACGATCGTGAACGGCTTGTTGCGCCAGCGCAGGTCGGCCGCGCGCGCCGGCTGCGCGATCGTCACGCACAGCGACGCCGTAAGCAGCGCGGTCGCGCACATGGCGAGCGCAACCCGTTGCAGGCGGCGCGGTTGAAACCGGATCGGGGCGACGCGTCGACGCATCAAAGCACTCCTGTGGAAGAAACGAACATGCGTTCAAGCGCCTGCTGCGCGAAGCGCAGCACCTCGCTGCCGAGCCAGCCCGACAGCAGCACGAGCGCGACCATCACAGCGATCAGCCGCACCGCGATGCCTATGTTGGCGTCCTGCACCTGCGTGACCGCCTGCAGGATCGCGACGACGAGGCCGGTCACGGTCGCGATCAGCACGATCGGCAGCGACAGCAGCAGCACCAGCATCAGCGCCTGCCGCGTCAGGTCGAGGATCGTCGAGCTCGTCATTGCACGACTCCGGGCGCGCGCACGCCGGCGCCCGCGCCGAGCGTGCCGTCGTCGGGCGGGTTCTTCACCCAGCCGACCGTATGGAGCTGCACGTCTTCCTCGACCTCCTGATACGACAGCACCGCGAGCTCGGGCAGCACCGGCTGCAAGATCGTCTTCACGTAGCGGCGCGCGCCGAGCGCGACCATCACCGCGAGCCGCGGCGCACCTTGCGGATTGCCGTGACCGCCGGCGCCGGCCGCCTGCGCGGCCTGCACGATCGCGCGCACCTGCTCGCCGATGTCCTGCTTGATCGCGCTCGACAGCGCGAGGAAATTGCCCTGCTTCGTGCGCATCACCGCGCTCTCGATCCGCTCCTGCAGGTTCTGCTCGAACAGCACGACGCGCAGCTGGCGCGCCGCGCCCGCATGGCGATCGGTGATCATCCGGCGCAGGTCGACGCGCACCAGCTCGACCAGCGCGATCACGTCGTCCGGCTCGTTCGGCGCCCACGTGATCAGGCTCTCGAAGATCACGCGCAGGTTGCGGATCGGCACCTGTTCGGCGAGCAGCCGGCGCAGCACCTCGGTCACGCGCTGCAGCGGCACGAGCCGCGTCAGTTCGCCGACGAGTTCGGGATGCTCGCGGCGCACCAGGTGCACGAGCGCCTGCGTCTCCTGGATGCCGAGCAGCTCGTCCGCGTGCTGGCGCACGACCTGCTCGACGTGCGCGGCGAGCGCGCCTTCGCTCGTCAGCCACTTGCCGTCCGGTGCCGGGCCGTCGGGCTTGATCCACAGCGCGGTCGCGAACGGGCCGAAGGCCTCGGCCGGCTGGCGCTCCGCGCGTTCGGGCAGCGGCGCGACGCCGTCCCACAGCAGCCAGCCCGGCTTCAGCGCGCCATGCGCGGCGAGCACGTCCTGCAAATAGATCCGGTAGGTGCCGGCCGGCGCGCCCTCGTCGTCGTTCAGCGTGATGCGCGGAAACACCGTGCCGATATCCGCGTCGACGCGCGCCTTCGCGCTCGACAGCGCGGTCTGCAGTTGCGCGAGATTCAGTGTCGTGCGCAGGTCGTCCGACAGCGACACCGCGATCAGCGACGTGACGCCCGCCGCGTGCGACACCTTCGCGGGCTGGCCGTCGTCGGTCGCGCCGATGCGTCCGGCGATATGAATCAGGTTGAAGCTCGGCGCGGTCGTCTTGCGCTTCAACTGCGTGACGGCGAACGCGCCGAGGCCGAGCGCGATCAACGCGAACGACCATTTCGGGAAACCGGGTACGACGAGAAAGCCGGCGAGCACGAGCGCCGCGATCAGCAGCGCACGCGGATGCGCGCCGAGCTGCTCGCCCAGCTGTTCGCCGAGCTGGCGCTGCCGCGTGTCGCGCGTCGCGACGCGCGTCGTCACGATGCCGGCCGCAATCGACACCAGCAGCGACGGAATCTGCGACGCCATCCCGTCGCCGACCGTCAGGATCGCGTAACGCTGCAGCGCCTCGCCGATATCCATGCCGTGCATCAGCGTGCCGACCGCGATCCCCGCGACGATGTTGATGAACGCGATCACGAGGCCGGCGATCGCGTCGCCCTTCACGAACTTCATCGCGCCGTCCATCGCGCCGTGCATCTGCGATTCCTGCTCGAGCTTCTCGCGGCGCTCGCGCGCTTCGTCGGCGCTGATGATACCCGCGCGCAGGTCCGCGTCGATGCTCATCTGCTTGCCCGGCATCGCGTCGAGCGAGAAGCGCGCGCCGACTTCGGCGACCCGTTCGGAGCCCTTCGCAATCACGATGAACTGCACGACGGCGATCACGAGGAACACCACGCCGCCCACCACGACGTTATTGCCGACCACGAGCCGCCCGAACGCGTCGATCACGTGGCCCGCGTTCGCGTGCAGCAGGATCAGCTTGCACGACGCGATGTTCAGCGCGAGCCGGAACAGCGTGGTGAACAGCAGCAGCGCGGGAAACGACGAAAAGCTGACCGCCGACGGCACATAGGTCGACACCGTCAGCAGCACGACGCTCGCCGCGAGGTTCAGCGAGATCATCCCGTCGAGCGCGGCCTGCGGCAGCGGCAGGATGAACAACGCGACCACCGACACGATGAAGCCGGCGAGAAACAGGTCGGCGCGCGGCGACGCCCCGAGGCGCCGCCCGGACACGCTGCGGCCGGCGGAAAAGATCCGCTGCCAGTCGCGAGGGAGCGCCTTCGGTTCTGCCATCGTGCCGTCGTCCTGTCGTTGTTGCCGGCGGGCGCGGGCCGTCATGTCCCGCGTCGCTCGGACCGTTGAATGGGACGAGTGTAGCGACGGGAAACCGCGTGAAAAGGGACGCGCCTCGTAGCGCCGCGGCGGTTTTCCGGCGACGATCGGATCGGACTACGAAACCCGGTGGCGCATGCGCGCGCCCGTCGCCGGAACCGCTTCCATCGCGCGGCGGGCGCCGCGCGCACGGAAGGGGTCAGGACTCCAGACGGCGCGCGGCGAGGTATGCGAGCTGCGCGCGGTTCTGGACGTTGAAGAGTTTTTCGAGCGAACGGATATGGTGACCGACCTTGTGCAGCGACGTGCGCAAGGCGCTGGCGATCTCCTGGTCGGACAGCCCGTGCACGAGGCGCTCGAGCACCTGCTGCTGCTCGTCGCCGAGCGCGAAGCCGCGCATGCGCGCGATGCGCGCCTCGAGAAACGGCAGCGCGATGCGGTGCACGGCGAGACTCACCGACAGTGCGCCGCCGATCACGCGATCGTCGATCCACTCGGTGCCGTGGGCTTCCGACGTCACGTTCACCGCGACGCGCAGGTCGAGCCGCGGCGCCGACAGGCTGAAGATCACGCCGCTGTTCATTGCGTGCGCACGCAAATGGCCGGCCAGCGCGAGCACCTTGCGATCGCCGCTGCCCTGCGCGGCCGACTCGATCTCGTCGAGCCGCCACGCGACCGGAAAGCCGCTCTGCCGCACCTCGGCGAAACGCGGGTCGCTCTCGTAGAGCATGCCGTCTATATACGGCTGCATGAACGTCGCGGGCGCGAGGTCGCGCAGCAGATGCGCGCACAGGATGCGCCGCCCGATCATCTCGTAGGCGCCGTAACCGAGCGTGCTGAAACCGATTTGCCGCAATCGCGCATGGCATTGGGCGAAGTCGACGAGACTCAGGTCGGATTTACCGGGCGCGATTTGAATGCCGGTAAAAACGTCGCGCTCGAATGCGTGAATTTCTTTCGAATAAGCGGCAGCGGCCGCGATATCGGCTTGCGAAAACCACTCGACGCGTGGCGCGTCGTCAGCATATGTCATGAGCAGCCCACCCCTTCCCAATATGTGAACGTGCCCCGTCACCACCTGGTCTTTTCTTTATGATTTTCTGGTTGTCTCTATACGGGTGCGGATATGAACCTTTCGTCCGCATTAGTATTACGGCATATTACGCGCACACAGGCATTTTTGTACAATGCCCCCGCGTTTCGTCTGGATGACGATCGGCGCATATCAAAAGATGCTCGATCGCACCGTCGCGAGCGCCGTGCACGACACGGCTGCCGCCACGCGATGCGCGTCGATTCCGAGGGATGGCTCATGTCCGATATTGCATTGCAAGAAGAAGCGGTCGCCCCAACGTTGTCCCGTTCGCCCCGGCGGACGGTCGCCTGCGCCGACGCATCGAGAGAGCGCCCGGTGCAGGTCGTCTGGTGCGATGACTTGAAGCGCGGCGACATCACGCAGCCGCACGCGCCGAAGCTCGGCGTCGCCGATACGCTCGCGAACGCGCAGAGCACGGCGGAACGCAACCGGATCGTCGCCAGCCTGCTGCACCTGACGGGCTTCTCGACGTTCGCGTACTTCGCGCTCGAATTCTCACGCGAGCGCGTCGAAAGTCTCTATCTGCACGAGGCGTTCACGCCGAACACCTACCGTGGCGACTACGTGCGGCACAACCATCACGACATCGATCCGCGCACGCTCGACGCGCGCGTGTGCAACATGCCGATCGTGTGGGACCTGCAGCAGCTGCGCCGCGAACATCGCGAGCGCGACAGCGGCCCGTGCGTGACGCCGGCCGCGCTCGACGGTTTCCTGCAGACGATGCAGGAGGACGGGATGTGCAGCGGCATCATGTATTCGATGGCCGTGCCCGGTACGCGGCTGCACGCGTTCATGAGCTTCACCGCACCGCGCCGCACGCGCGAGTGGATCACGCCGGCGACGATCGAGCAGGCGCTGTCGATCGGGCTGTCGGTGCACAAGTTCGCGTCGCCGCAACTGATCGCGACGTCGCGCGAGCGCGCGGTCAACGGCCTCACGCCGTTCGAGCAGGAACTGCTGCTGGGTATCGCGGAAGGCGCGTCCGACAAGGAGATCGGCCGGCGCCTCGACACCAGCGCGCACAACGTCGACTATCACCTGCGCAAGCTGCGCAAGCGCTTCGGCGTCGCGAACCGGATCCAGCTCACGTATCTGACGTCGAAGCTCGAGCTGATCTGACGCGCTGCCCGCGCATGCGCACCGGCCTCTCGGGCCGGCATGTGCGGGGCGCATCGCGAGGATGACGCGCGCCGTTACTTCATCAGCGTCATCTGCACGACCTTGACGATCACGAGACCGACCGCGACCACCAGATAGCCGCGCAGCACGGCCATCCACACACGCGTCGCGACCGTCATCTTCTGCGGCTCGAGCGAGTCGAGCGGCGGCATGCGCCACGTGTCGCGCGCCGCACGATCGATGCCCGGCTCGACCACGCGCTTGTTGCGGCGGATCAGCACCGTCGCGAGATAGCCGGCGATCGCGAGCACCGTGCCGCCCACCAACACGTCGACGATCGCTTCGCCGCTGATGTCCGGATATATCACCGACGCGGTCAGGATGATCGACAGCAGCACGAGCACCCAGATCACCGCGCCCGTAAACACGTTGAGCTTCGTCGAGTTGACCCACGGGCCGAGCACCTGGCGATCGTTGCAGAGCACGAGCAGGAACACCGTCGCGCTCGGCAGCAGCACGCCCGCGAGTGTCTGCACCGCTTCGGTCAACAGGCCGAGCGGGCTGCCCGGGATCAGCACGAGCGCAGCCGCGGCCGCGACGATCCCGAAGTAGACGAGATAGAAGCCCTTCGCGTCGGACACGCCGCGATGCAGCGAATGGCGGATCTTGAACACGTCGCCGATCGCGTATGCCGTCGACAGCGACACCGCCGCCGCGCCGATGATGCACGCGTCGAGCAGCGCGACCGCGAACAGCGTCGCGCCCGTGCGGCCCGCATACTTCTCGAGGCCCGCGATCACGCCGCCCGCATCGGTGAAGTTGCCGGCTTCCGGATGGCCGCCGAACAGCGCGGCGCTGAAGCCGATCATCGCGACCGCGCCGATCAGCACGAACGCGATGCCGATCCACAGGTCGACCTTCTCGTACTTCATGAAGCGCGGCGTGATGCGCTTGTCGATCACGTAGCTCTGCTGAAAGAACAACTGCCACGGCGCGACCGTCGTGCCGACGATGCCGATCACGAGCAGCATCACGTCGGACAGCTTCGCATGCGCCGGCCAGGTCGGCACGAAGAAGTCGCGCGACATCTGCGACACCGGCGGGTGGATCGATACGAGCACCGGCACGAGCAGCAGGCTCAGCACGCACAGCACGATCGCGAACCGCTCGAAGCGCCGGAAGTCGCCGGTACTCACCGCGGCCATCGTCAGCGCGGCCGCCACGCACACGCCCGCAACCTTCGGGAGCCCGAAGAAAGCCAGCACGAACGTGATGCCGATGAACTCGGTGACGATCGTCAGCGCATTGAGCAGGAACAGGTCGATCACGCTGAACGCGCCCCAGAACCGGCCGAAGCGCTCGAAGATCAGGCGCGCATGGCCGACGCGCGTGACCGCGCCGAGGCGCAGCACCATTTCCTGGTTCACGTACAGCACGGGCACCAGCAGCAGCAGCGTCCACAGCAGCGTCGTGCCGTAGTTCTGGCCGGCCTGCGTGTAGGTGCCGAAGGCGCCCGCGTCGTTGTCGCCGACCATCACGATCAGGCCGGGGCCGATGATCGCGAGCAGCGTGCGTAGCCGCGCCCACCACGTGCGCCGCGCGGCGGTGTCGTGATGCGCGATCGTGCCGAGGGCACCGCGAATGTCGCCCAGATGGGCTTCGTCGAGCACGGCGCTGCGCTCGACGGCGATCGGTGGAGAGACGTTGGATGGCGTGGACATGATGAATTCCGTACGGCTGGTTTTTTATCCGGCCAAGCGTGTGGCCTTGGCATACGCGCGCGGAACCGGCCCGCGTGCGCATGCCGAGACGCGCTCGGTGCGTCAGTGGAACAACGACTTGAGGTGGTTCAACAACCGGGAGAACACCCGCGGACGGGCGTCGAAGGTCAGCATCGCGTCGTAGTGCGAACGCGATTGCGTGACTTGCGGAAGATTCGACAGCAGAAGGCCGAAGTTCATGGTCTGGCTCCTGGCGGCAACGGCATGCGTGCCGGCCGCGTGGTGGGCGCGGGGCCAGTCCGGGGCCTGAACGACGTGTCAGGCTAGTCGGCCGGCATGTCCCTGCGACCCGGGTTCAAAAGGGTCTGTTGACGCAACGGGCATAAGGGACAACTGTCACTGTCGTTCATGGCGGCTCCTGTGCGGTGTTCCGGAAAACACGGTTGACCGCCGTCCGGCGCGCTGACCGCGGTTCGGCTGCATGCGAAACGCATGCGCGAACGCGGCCGCGCACCAGGCGGCGGCGAATCCGGATCGCGCATGCGCAAAGGCATCACGCTAACCGGCGCGAATCAGGGTGCACGTAGGGGGTTACTGCGGAATACTGCTGCGCGCACCGTTTGCCTGGGGGACAAACGGCGGCTTCGATGAGGCGCGGACGTCGGTCGCTCAGGCGGAAATTTCGTTCGAAGATCGACAACCGCAGGCGTCCAAGGCGGCGGCCCCAAGAGTGAAGATGCCGGATTCTATGGACCGGCCGAAACGGAAGTCAACCCTCTGCAACACCGTTCCGGGAACATTTTTTCCCGGACTGGGACGCTGAAAGATTTGCGCCCGGAATGACGCGCCGCAACCTTTCAACGCGTGGGCCGGCGCGTGCCGCCGATGCGTGCGAGCAACAGTGTCCGCAAGCGGCCGGCGGCAGGCTGAACCGCGCGTCGGCCGGGCCGCACCGCCGCTGCGACACTGTCGCGATCCGCGCAAAGCCGACGTTTTTTGCTTGCACCGCAGCAAAACGCGCGACTACAATCCGCTCCGGATCATCAAGGGAGTCCCTCCGTGGACACATGCTCTAGTTGTAGTTCGATGCCGGCTCAAGCCGGCCAAGCCATCGCGAGATAGCAGCCGGACGCATGTCCTTCGCCGCTAGCTCGCTTCGTCGGGTTAGCGCGCTTCCTCCCGGACCGGCCTCGCCGGTTCGTCCGTCGCACGCTCCGTTACGTTCCAACCGCCGATCGCAGGCCGCGTCGTGCCTACGCTCGATCACGTCGTCCGGTATGCTCCGGACCGGACGGAGGTACGCCATGTTCTTTCAATCGCTCGCCGCGAAACTCAAGCGGCGCCTGCACATCACGTGCGATCGCCTGTCGGTTTCACCGCTCGCCGAAGCGCTTGCCGAAGCGCTCGGCAACTGGCGCGGCAGCGCGCTCGCGCATAGGCCGGCAGCGCCGCGCCCGCTCGACTGCATGCTGGCCGGCGCGATGGCGGCCGCCGTCGCGCTCGTCGTGCTGCTCTGCACGGCCGCGTCGCGCCTCGGCTTCGCCCAGGCATGGCGTATCGGCGGCTGGCTGCCGTAACGGGCAGCGCGGCGCTACGCGGCCGTGTGCCCATGCGCCGCCCGCACGCATGCGCTCGCCTCGCGCCGCCACCTCCCCAGCCTGACCCAGCACTCGAATACGGAGCACACATGAAGAATCGTTTCGAAGCCGCGCGCACGCGGCGACTCGATGCGCTCACGGCGCTTCTCCTGTCGCTCGCCGCAGCGCCCGCATTCGCGCAATCGGCGTCGCCCGCCGCTGCCGAGTCGACGGCCGGCGGCGGCGCCAGCGACACCGCCGCCGCCGCCGCGCAGCCCGCCGATGCCCCCGCGCCCGCCCCCACCGGCTTCTGGGACCGTTCAAACCTGTTCGGCAACATGGGCGGCCTGCGCGACGTGCTCGGCGACCACGGCGTCACGCTGAGCCTGCAGGAAACCAGCGAATACCTGTACAACGCCGCGGGCGGCACGAATCGCGGCGGTGCGTACCAGGGCGTCACCCAATTCGGCTTCAACGTCGATACGGAGAAGGCGATCGGGCTGCCGGGCGGCACGTTCAACGTGTCGGGGCTGCAGATCCACGGCACCAACCTCACGCAGCGCTACCTGCAGACGCTGCAGACCGCGACCGGCATCGAGGCGAATTCGACCACGCGGCTGTGGGAGCTCTGGTACCAGCAGGCGTTTCTCGACGGCAAGGCCGACGTGAAGGTCGGCCAGCAGAGCGTCGACCAGGAGTTCATGGTGAGCCAGTACGCGGCGACGTTCATGAACGCGACGTTCGGCTGGCCCGTTCTGCCGGCGACCGACCTGCCGGCCGGCGGCCCCGCGTATCCGCTGTCGTCGCTCGGCGTGCGGCTGCGCGTGAAACCGGCCGACGCGTGGACCGCGATGGTCGGCGTGTTCGATGGCAACCCGGCCGGCCGCAGCGACGGCGACGCCCAGTCGCTGAACGCGCACGGCACCAACTTCAACCTGCGCAGCGGCGCGTTCGTGATCGGCGAACTCCAGTACGCGCTGAACGCGCCGCCCGCCGATCCGAAGGCGCCGCAACCGGCCGGCCTGCCGGGCACGTACAAGCTCGGCTTCTGGTATCAGTCGCAGCACGCGAACGATCCGCGCTTCGGCACCGACGGGCTGTCGCTCGCGAATCCCGACAGCAACGGGATCGCCGCCACGCATCGCGGCAACTACGGCTTCTATGCGGTCGCGGATCAGATGGTGTGGCGGCCGTCGGCCGACAGCCCGCGCTCGGTCGGCGTGTTCGCGCGCGTGATGGGCTCGCCGGGCGATCGCAACGTCGTCGATTTCGCGGCGAATGCCGGCATCACGCTGAAGGCGCCGTTCGCCGGACGCGACAACGATACGGCCGGCATCGCGGTCGGCTACGCGAAGATCGGCTCGCACGCGCGTGCGCTCGACGGCGACACCGGCGCCTACACGACGCCCGGCTATCCGGTGCGCCGCGCGGAAACGGTGATCGAGGCGACCTACCAGTACCAGGTCACGCCGTGGTGGCAGTTGCAGGCCGACCTGCAGCACTTCTTCCGGCCGGGCGGCGGCATCCCGAATCCGAACGCGGCCGGCGCGCGCATCGGCGACGAAACGGTGGTCGGCGTGCGCACGACGATCACGTTCTGACGCACCACGCATGCGACACGGGCCGGACTGCCGCTTGCGCGGCGCTCCGGCCCGTTGTGCATTCAACTGCCAGCGCGCGACGCACGCGCCCCGTCACTCGCCATACAGCCCGAGCAGTTTCAGCGTGACGCCGTTGGTCCAGCCGAAGCCGTCCTGCAGCGGATACTCGCCGCCCCCGCCGCCGCCCGCGCCCGTCCCCTCGACCACGTACTTCTCGACGAGTTTGCCTTCGGTCGCATACACATGCTTCACGTCGGTCAGGAAGCGCGTGCCGATGTCCTTCGCGAGCGCCGGGTCACCGTAACGGCGCAGCCCTTCGATCGCGATCCACTGGAGCGGCGCCCAGCCGTTCGGCGCATCCCACTGCTGGCCGGTGTTCACCATCGTCGTCGCGAGGCCGCCCGGCTGCAGCAGCGTCTTGCGCACCTCCCGCGCGGTCGCCTTCGCGCGCTCGGGCCACGCGACGCTCGTGAACAGCGGATACAGCGCGGCGGCCGTCACGCCGTCACGCGGCTTGCGCAACTGCCAGTCGTAGTCGCCGTAATAGCCGCGACGATTCCACAGATAGTGGTTGATCGCGGCCGCCCGGCGGCCCGCCCGAGCGGAAAAGTCCGCGACGCACGCGATGTCGTGCGTGACCACGCAGCCCTTCACGATCGTCGTCTCGAGATGGAACATCAGGCTGTTCAGGTCGACCGGCACGATCGACGTAGTGCGGATCGTCGCGAGCGTCTTGCCGTCGCCGAACCAGCGCGAGCTGTAATCCCAGCCGCTTTCGGCGCCCGCGCGCAGGTCGCGGTACACCTCGTTCGCGGGCCGATTGGGTACGGCCTTCGCGGTCGTCACGTCCTCGAGATACGACTCGTCGCGCGGCGTGTCGCTCGCGTCCCAGTAGCGGTTCAGCACCGCGCCGTCCGGCATCGCGACCACGTGGCGCGCGGCCTGCCCGCGCGGCGTCGTGGTTTCGCCCTGCATCCAGTACGCATACTCCTTGCGCAGCGCCGGCAGGTATTTCTGGTAGACCTTGTCGCCTTCGGCCTGCGCGGCGAGCGTGACCATGTACGCGAAGAACGGCGGCTGCGAGCGGCTCGCGTAGTACGTCCGGTTGCCGTTCGGGATGTGGCCGATCGTGTCGATCAGATGCGCGAAGTTGTCGAGCATGTCGTCGACGAGATCCTCGCGCCCCGACACCTGCAGCCCGAGCATCGTGAAATAGGTATCCCAGTAGTAGCCCTCGCGGAAGCGGCCGCCCGGCACCACGTACGGCTTCGGCATCGGGATCAGCGAGCTGTACGGCGGCACCGTCGTGCTGGTGCGCGTGAGCTGCGGCCACAGCCAGTCGATGTGCTGGCGCAGCGTCTGGTTCGCGGGCGGCGTGACGCCGCCTGCCGGCGGCGGCGTGAAGTGCTGGTCGACGAACGCCTTCAGCGAGAAGCCCGGCTGCGACTTCTGTTGCTGATACAACTGCATGATGGTCGCGGGATCGGTATCGGGCGTCGCATCGACGAAGGTCTTCTGATCGGGATAGAGCTGCGCGGTCTGCACCGCGACGAACAGGTCGCCGTAGAGCTGGCTCGGCGGCGGCAACAGCGTGCTGCCGGAGGCCGGACTCGCGAGCGCCGCCGAGGCGGGCACGGCCGACTGGGCGGCAGACTGCGCGGCCGCGTGGTTCGCGCTGTCGGCTTGCGCCGCGCATCCGGCGACGGCCAGGTACGCGACGGCCAGGACGGCGGCCCAGCGCATGCGCGGCGCGGGCGCGAACGAGTGCGAGTGCGAGTGCGAGTGCGAGTGCGAAGCAGGATGCGATGCGATCGATGCGGCACGACGTGACGTCATGACGTGTCCCCTCCTTTCTATGGTGAGTGGATCGGCAGGGGTCTCGTTCGCGCGTGCGTTCGTCTCGATGGCCGTCGATCGAAGCGCGTCGTTGTATGTCGCAGATGAGTTTCGACTGTCGCACGAAACGCGCATCGCACGCAAGTTTCGCGGGCGGGCCCGCACACGCGCGCCATCGGTGATGTCATGCGCCGCAGTCGTCTCTTTTGCCGGACACCGTAACAGGAACGACTGTTGCAACATGCGAAACAGGCGTTGCCTCACGTGACGCAACGACCACATTGTGGGCATAATGGCGTCTTTACCGCGCGCCCTGCTCATGTCGCCCGTCTTTCTAGCACCGCTCATCGTTGCCTGTGCGTTGTTCATGGAAAGCGTCGACGCGAACATCATCGTCACCGCACTCCCCGCGATGGCGAGGGACTTCGGACACAATCCCGTCACACTGAACATTGCGATCACGGCCTACGTGGTCGGCCTCGGCGTCTTCATCCCGATCTGCGGATGGCTCGCCGACCGCTTCAGCGCGCGCTCCGTATTCCGCACCGCGATCGGCATCTTCGTCGTCGGCTCGCTGATGTGCGCGGCCTCCAACTCCCTCGGCGTGCTCACGTTCGCGCGCTTCGTGCAGGGCGTCGGCGGCGCGATGATGGTGCCGGTCGGCCGGATCATCATCTTCCGCGCAGTGCCGCGCTCCGAGCTCGTGCGCGCGATGAACTACCTCGCGATTCCCGCGCTGTTCGGGCCCACGCTCGGGCCGCTCGTCGGCGGCTTCATCACGACCTACCTGCACTGGCGGATGATCTTCTTCATCAACGTGCCGATCGGCATCTACGGGATCTACGTCGCGAGCAAGCACATCGCGAACACGCACGAGCCCGACCCTGGCCCGCTCGACTGGTTCGGCTTCCTGCTGTCGGCGAGCGGCGCCGCGCTGCTGCTGATGGGCCTCACGCTGATCGACGGCTCGCTCACGTCGCGCGGCAACGCGCTCATGATGTGCGCGGCCGGCGCGGTGATGCTTGCGCTCTACGTGCCGTACGCGCGCCGCAAGGAGCGGCCGGTGCTCGACCTCAGTTTCCTGAAGATTCCGACCTACCACGCGAGCGTGGTCGGCGGGTCGCTGTTCCGCATCGGCCTCGGCGCGGTGCCGTTCCTGCTGCCGCTCGCGCTGCAGGAAGGCCTCGGCATGAGCGCGTTCCACTCCGGGCTGATCACGTGCGCATCCGCGCTCGGCGGCGCCGTGAGCCGCTCGACGGCCACCCATACGCTGCGCCGCTTCGGCTTTCGCACGGTGCTGATCTACAACGCCGCGTTCGCGGGGCTCGCGATCGCCGCATACGGCGTGTTCCATCCGGGCATGCCCACCTGGGCAATCTGGATGATCGTGCTGGTCGGCGGCATCTTCCCCGCGCTGCAGTTCACGAGCCTGAATTCGATGATCTACGCGGATATCTCGCAAGCCGACGCGGGCCGCGCGACGAGCCTCGGCAGCGTGGTGCAGCAGATGTCGCTCGGGCTCGGCGTGACGGTCGCCGGCCTCGTGCTGCACGTGTCGCACTGGCTGCAGGGTCATCAGACGATGGTGTGGTCGGATTTCTGGCCCGCGTTCGTCGTGGTCGGGCTGTGTTCGTTCGCGTCGATTCCGATCACGCGGCGGCTGCCGCCGGGCGCCGGCGACGAAGTCGCGCGCGGCAAGCGGCAATGAACGGGCAACGCGGGCGGGAACGGGCAGGCGGCTAAAGAAACCGGAAAACCAAAAAAATCAGCGGACATCCACACGGGGCCGGTGCATGGCCGTATGGATGTCCGCTCAGGGCTCCGGGTCTCTCGTTGGGGATTGAGAATCCCGGATCTGCTTCCTGCGTGCCATGGACATATGTGCGTCGGAAGCGGAATCGTTGCGCGCATCATTCGTCGCGCCATGTCCCACTATAGGGAAAGTCGCGCCGCGCATCTGTCAAGCATTGTCAGACGCCGCGCGCGTGCGGGCCGCACATGTGCGCCGCTTTCGCGCTAAAGTGGTGCCCGACCGTCACCCTCAGCCGCCGCTCCGATGCTTACGCTTTCGCCTGCCGCCGCCCGCGCGCTGCATCTCGCCGCGCAGGGCCTGCTGACCCCGCCCCGCCGCAAGGCCACCAAGGCCGACGTGCTCGACACGATCCGCCGGATGGCGCAGCTACAGATCGATACCATTCACGTCGTCGCGCGCAGCCCGTATCTCGTGCTGTTCAGCCGTCTCGGCGACTTCGCCCCGCAATGGCTCGACGAACATCTCGCCGAGGCGCGCCTGTTCGAATACTGGTCGCACGAAGCATGCTTCCTGCCGATCGAGCAATTCGGGCTGATGCGCTACAAGATGCTCGATCCGTCGGGAATGGGCTGGAAATACGCGGCCGAATGGCACGAACAGAACCGCGCCGACATCGAACGGCTGCTCGCGCGGATTCGCGACGAAGGCCCCGTGCGGTCGGCGGATTTCGTCCGCGAGGACGGCGTGAAGGGCAACGGATGGTGGGACCGCAAGCCGGAGAAGAAACATCTGGAAGTGCTGTTCACGACCGGCGAGCTGATGGTGTCCGAACGCCGCAATTTCCAGCGCATCTACGACGTGCGCGAGCGCGTGCTGCCCGGCTGGGACGATGCGCGCGACCTGCCGCCGCGCGACGCGGTGCTGCCCGCGCTGCTCGACTATACGTGCCGCGCGCTCGGCGTCGTGCGCGCGGACTGGGTGGCCGATTACTACCGGCTGCCGCGCCGTTCGTACCGCGCGGAGCTCGAGCACCTCGCCGGCGCGGGCGAGTTGATTCCGGTGGAGATCGCCGGCTGGAAGGAGCCGGCCTACGTGCATCGCTCGCTCGAAGCGCTGCTGCCGGCCGCCGCGGCCGACACGCTGCGCTCGACGGTCACGACGCTGCTGTCGCCGTTCGATCCGGTGGTGTGGGACCGCCGGCGTGCGTCGACGCTGTTCGGGTTCGACTACACGATCGAGTGCTATACGCCGGCGCACAAGCGGCGTTACGGCTATTTCTGCCTGCCGGTGCTGCATCGCGGCCGGCTGATCGGACGCGTCGACGCGAAAGCGCATCGCGTGCTCGGCACGTTCGAGTTGAAGGCCGTGCATGTCGAGCCGGGCGTGCGGTTCGGCGCGGGAATCGCGGCCGACGTCGCGAAGGCCGTGAAGCGGCTGGCGGCGTGGCATGGCACGCCGGACGTGACGGTCGCACACGCGCCGCCCGAATTGACGAAGGCGCTGGCCGGCGCTTGAGGCCGGCGATTTCACGCCGAGCGCCGCGCGGCGGTGATGCGCGTGGCGCGTGCCGCGTGCCGCTTCCGCGTGTGCGGCGACGCGCTCGGTGTCAGCCGCTGCTACCGCTCAGTCGCGCAGCTTACGAAAACGCGGGGTGCCGTCCGGCAGGTTCTCGTTGAACATCGTTTCGGGGCGTACCCACAGGCCGCGCGCATGCGGCCACAGATGCTCGTACACGACCACCGATTCCTCGGTTTCGGAATGACGGGCGACGCCGATGTAGCGATACAGCCCGCCCTTGTAGTGACGATGCGTGGCGAGCTGTTCGGCTTCCTGTTCGGTCATGATCTGCTTTCCTTCGGCAAAAACGAAAGCGCGTATTGTATGCGCTCGCCGCGCGTCAGCGCTTCGCGTAGATGTCGGGGCGGCGGATCTCCATCAGCCGCTCGGGATTCGCGGGCGGCCCGAATCCGACCGGCCGGTACAGCTCGTGCGCATCGGTCGTCGCGAGCATGATGCGGCGCAGGCTTTGCACCATCGGCTGCGCGAACACGTGATCGATCAGCGCGCGGCCGTAGCCGTTGCCGCGCTCGGCCGGCAACACGAATACATCGCACAGGTACGCAAACGTCGCGTGATCGGTCACGAGCCGCGCAAACCCGACGAGCCGGTCGCCGACATACGCGCCGAAGCACAGCGAGCCGTCGATCGCACGCTCGACGACGTCGCGCGGAATGCCCTGCGACCAGTACGCGTCGCGATGCAGGAAATCGAAGATCGCGTCGATGTCGAGTTCGCGCTTGTCGGTGGAAAATCTCAGCATGGCGGTTCGGGCTGCGGGCACGTCGGCTCTCCGGTCGGGTCGGGCGGAGCAGCAAAGATAGCGCGACGCGGGGTGGGCGACAAGCGAGGCTTGTGCAACCCGTCGCCCAGCCAACGAGGCTCGATTCGGTGATATCGTCGGCGGCTCGATGAACCTGCCGCATCACTTCATGCCCTATCGACTCATCGCGTTCGACTTCGACGGCACCCTCGCCGATTCGCTCGACTGCTTTCTCGCGGCGCTCACAGAGGCATCGCGCATGCACGGCTTTCGCGACGCGACGCCCGAGTTGCGCCCCGCACTGCGCGGCATGTCGGCACGCGAGATCATCCGCGCGCTCGAGGTGCCGATGTGGAAAGTGCCGAGCGTGACGATCGACATGCGTCGGCTGATGCGGCCGCGCATCGCGCACGTGAAGCTGTTCCCCGGCGTCGACGCAACTTTCGACGCGCTCGCCGCGCGCGGCATCCGCATCGCGATCGCGACGTCGAACACCGAGGACATCGTGCGCGACCGGCTCGGCCCGCACGCGAGCCGATGCGTCGATACATTCGCCTGCGGCATTCCGCTGTTCGGCAAGGCGCGCCGGCTGCGCGCGCTCGTGCGCGAAGCCGGCATGCAGCCCGACGACGTGCTGTATGTCGGCGATGAAATCCGCGATGCCGAAGCGGCGCGCCGTGCGCGCATCGCATTCCAGGGCGTCGCATGGGGTTACACGGCCCCCGACGCGTTGCAGCCGCATTGCGCGACACCTTTGCTGCCGCGTCTGGACGCACTGCTCGATCGCGTTTGACGGTGGCGTGCGCATCGCGCGCTTCGATTCGACGCGTCGTGACGCGCAACACGATGAAACGCCGATGACACGTGCGCACATCGCATCCATTGCATGCGCGTCGCGCACGCAAAAATTGCCGCCACGATGCATCCAGCAGGTACGCCCTACCTGTCCGCGCGCACACCCCTCGATTGGTCTTACCAACCGTTACACAAACCACAGCGCGGTTGCACCTGCTACCGAAGCGCTCTCCTAGAATCAGTCGGGCCGGGAAACACTTCGAACGCCGCCGCGGCAGAGCGGCGAACGAGTCCGGCCCGGGCGCGCCCGGTCTCTCGCACAGCCGCGGATCACGCGATCCGCCCATTAATCAGAGCCCCGATCGACAGGAGGTCCTATGAACCGCTTTCCCCAAATCTCGCGCCTTGCATTGTCTGCCGCTGGCCTGCTTCTCGTCGCCGTGACGGCGACCGCGCAAACCGCTCAACCGGCGCCGGCCGCACCGACCGCCGCCACGCAAACGCGCATCCACGAAGCCGACCAGACCTTCATCACGGACGGCACGAAAACCGTGTCGACGCAGCGCGACGCCGCACGCATCGCCGATTCGCGCACGTCGGACAGCCAGGTGAAGGCGTTCGCGCAACGCGTGTCGACCGAGGATGCGAAGATCATCCAGTCGATGCGCGCGGCCAGCCCGCGCGGCATCGACGTGCCGGCCAACGACCCCGACACGACCGTGCTGGACAGCATCAAGACGCTGCGCGGCGCGGAATTCGACAAGGCGTACATCGAGCAGGTCGCGCTCGCCGGCCAGCAGAAGACGATCTCGGCATTCCAGGCCGAAATCGCATCGGGCCGCGACACGAAGCTGAAGGAAGTCGCACGCCAGTCGCTGCCGATCCTGCAGGCCCACTACGCGGAAGCGCAGAAGCTCGCGCAGCGTCACCACCTCGCATCGGCGCAGTAACGCCGGTCACGCCAGTCACGCGATAACCCGCCGCGCAACCCGCGCGGCACTCCGCTTCCCGATCGTCGCGTCGCCGTTCCCCTCTCCGGCGGCGCGACGCCTGCGGCACGCTTCGCGTTACGTCGCGAGCTTCGCCCGCAACCGCTCGCTCACCTCGGGCCATTCGTCATCGATGATGCTGAAGCGCACCGAATTGCGCTTGCGGCCGTCGGGCATGATCCGTTCGTGACGCACGATCCCTTCCTGCTTCGCGCCGAGCCGCAGAATCGCCGCGCGTGACTTCTCGTTCAGTTCGTCGGTCGTGAACTGCACGCGCACACAGTGCAGCGTGTCGAACGCGTACGCGAGCAACAACCATTTCGCTTCGGTATTCGCGCGCGTGCGCTGCGCCGATTCGCTCAGCCACGTATGACCGATCTCGAGCTTGCGATTGTTGCGGTCGATCTTCCAGAAACGCGTGCTGCCGATCGCGCGGCCCGACGCACGCTCGACGATCACGAACGGCATCACCGTGCCGGCCGCGCGGCCTTGCAGCGCGGTGTCGATATAGGCGTCGACCGTGTCCTCGCCCGGCACGACCGTGACCTTCAGATTCCATAGTTCACCGTCCGCCGCGGCGTCGAGCAGCGCCTGCCGGTCGGATGCGTCGAGCGGCCGCAATACGATGCGCTCGCCGAGAAGCGTCGGTTGTTCGAGAGAAGATGAAGCGTCGGTCATGACGGGTTCCGTTGCCGTGAAGGTGACGAGGAGGAGGACGCCGTGCGCGGCAAATCGCACATCGAACGCACATCGAAACGCCCATCATACGGCCAGCGTCAGCCGGGCAGCGCGGCGAGCCGTTCGCGAATCGCCTTCGCTTCGCCGCGCAGCGCATCGGCGAAGGCATCGACGAGCAAGCTCTTCGGCCGGTGCTCGGGCACGATCACGCTGACGCGATACGGAAACGAGCGCGTGAGCGGCCGCACGTGCAGGTCGCGCCCGACGAAATCGAGCGCGGTCAGCGGATTGACGATCGCGGCGCCGAGCCCCTGCCGCACGAACGCGCACACCGACACGGCCGACGGCGTCTCGACCACCGAACGCGGCGCGACGCCGAGCTGCGCGAACGCCTCGTCGATCAGGATCCGGTATGGATCATTCAGCGACAGGCTCACGAACGGACGATCGGCGAGATCTGCAAGATCGATCGCGCGCCGCGCGAGCAGCGGATGGCCGTCGGGCAGCACGCACACCTCGTCGACTTCGAGCAGCGGCGTGAGCACGGTGCCGGCCGGCGCGACGTCGTGTTCGGTCAACCCGAGATCGTAGCGCTGCGCGGTCAGCCACTCTTCGAGAACCGGCGACTCCTGCGTCGCGACCGACACGCTGACGCCCGCATGCGCGTCATGAAAGCGCCGGCAGGCGCCGGGCAGGATCGCATGCGAAAACGCCGGCAGCGCGATCACCGACAGCTGCCCGTCGCGAAACTCGCGCAGCCGCGCGGCCGTCGCCGCGACACGCTCGAGCCCCACATACGCGAGCCGCACGTCGTCGAATAGCGTGAGCGCGGCCATCGTCGGCCGCAGCCGGCCATGCGAGCGCTCGAACAGCGCGAAGCCGATCACCTGCTCCATCCGCGCGAGCTCGCGGCTGATCGTGGGCTGCGACGTATAGAGCATCTCGGCCGCACGCGTCGTGCTGCCGGTGACCATCAGCGCGCGGAAGACCTCGATGTGCCGGTGTGTGAGCATGGCCGTCTATATCATAAATGAATCGAATCTCGATAATCTGGCATTTTACTGGATAGACGAACAGGCGCATCATTCAGGCTATCCGTTCATTCGCTCCGGTTCCTCCGCCATGTCCCTCGATTCCCGCCAGCTCGCGACGCTCGCGCAGCAATATGGCACCCCGCTGTGGGTGTACGACGCCGACGTCATCCGCGACCGCATTGCCCAACTGCGTCAGTTCGACGTGATCCGCTACGCGCAGAAGGCGAACTCGAACCTGCATATCCTGAAGCTGATGCGCGACGAACGCGTGTGCGTCGATGCCGTATCGCTCGGCGAGATCGAGCGCAGCCTTGCTGCTGGGTTCAGTCCGGCAGGTGATCCGGAAGGCGTCGTGTTCACGGCCGACCTGATCGACCGCCCGACGCTCGCCGCCGTGCTGAAGCACGGCGTGACCGTGAACGCCGGCTCGCTCGACATGCTGGCACGCGTCGGCGAGCATGCGCCCGGCCATCGCGTGTGGCTGCGCGTGAATCCCGGCTTCGGCCACGGCCACAGCAACAAGACCAATACCGGCGGCCCGCAGAGCAAGCACGGGATCTGGATCGACGACGTGCCGCGCGCGATCGAGATCGTGCGCCAGTACGGGCTGAAGCTGGTCGGCATCCACATGCATATCGGCTCGGGCGTCGACTATGGCCACTTGTCGCAGGTGTGCGACGCGATGGTCGACCTCGTCACGTCGCTCGGCCATGACATCGAAGCGATCTCCGCGGGCGGCGGGCTGTCGATTCCGTATCGCGACGGCGAGCCGCGCGTGGACGTCGGCCACTACTTCAGCCAGTGGGATGCCGCGCGCAAGCGGATCGAACGGCATCTCGGCCATGCGGTGCGCATCGAGATCGAGCCGGGCCGCTTCCTCGTCGCCGAGGCCGGCACGCTCGTCACCGAAGTGCAGGCCGTGAACCACCGGCCGAAGCACGACTTCGTGCTGATCGACGCGGGCTTCAACGATCTGATGCGTCCGTCGATGTACGGCAGCTACCACGCGGTGTCCGTGCATGCGCCGGACGGCGCGCTGCCGGCCGGCCGGCCGCTCGTCGACATCGCGATCGCGGGGCCGCTGTGCGAATCCGGCGACGTGTTCACGCAGGACGCGGGCGGCGTGGTCACGCACCGCAAGCTCGCGCAACCGCAGATCGGCGACCTGCTGTTCCTGCACGATGCGGGCGCGTACGGCGCATCGATGTCCTCGAACTACAACAGCCGGCCGCTCGCGCCGGAAGTGCTGGTCGATCGCGGCACGCCGCGGCTGATCCGCCGCCGGCAGACGATCGGCGAACTGCTCGCGCTCGAAACGTTCGAGTAACACGCACGCGCCTTCGCGCCGCGTTCGACGGATCGGACGCCAACGGCCACGCTTGCCGCTACCGGCATGCGTGGCCGTTTTGCTTTTCGGCGGTGGTGCTCAGCGCAACCGTTCGAGCACGCCGTAGCACCGGATGCTGCACATCGCGTGCAACCGCAGCAGATCGCCTGCACCGTGTTCGATGCACGGAGAAAAACATTCCACGCCGCGTGGAAAGTCCGTGCATTTTTGGAAGCACTTTCCTTTTTGACAAAACTAAGATTGCCCTCAGTCGTTCAGCATTTGCGTCACCGGATATGCATCGACGATGCAGCCGGTCTACCCCACTCGCAAGCCGCACGGGCACTCATGAACACGATGCTTGAACTCTTCGCCGCGCACCGTTACGCCACCGTGCGCGAACGCATGCCGTAACGCATCGCGGCAAACGGCTCCGCGCCCTCTCGCCGTCCCTCGCCGCACCTTTCCCGCGCCGCATTCGACTGCGGCCTGCTTCCCGCCCACGGCGACACCACCCGTCGCCGCGGATACGTACGCCCAAAAATTTGGACAACGACGTTTCGACAACACACGGAGACAACCATGAAGCCCTTCACCCCGACGCTCAAGCAAGGCCTCGCCGCCGCCCTCCTCTGCGTGGCGGCCACGGCGTCGCACGCGGCGGACCTGCTCGACACCGTCAAGCAGGCCGGCGTGCTGCGCGTCGGACTCGAAGGCACGTATCCGCCGTTCAACTCCCGCAACACCGAAGGTCAGCTCGAGGGTTTCGACGTCGACGTCGCGAAGGCGGTCGCCGCGCAGCTCGGCGTGAAGACGCAGTTCGTCACGACCGAATGGAGCGGGATTCTCGCCGGGCTGCAGGCCGGCAAGTTCGACGTGATCGTGAACCAGGTCGCGATCACGCCGTCGCGCCAGCAGGCGCTCGACTTCAGCCAGGCGTACACGTACTCGTCCGCGCAGCTGATCCAGCGCAAGGACGATACGCGCCAGTTCAAGTCGCTCGAAGACCTGAAGGGCAAGAAGCTCGGCGTCGCGCTCGGCACGAACTACGTCGATCTCGTGAAGACGGTGCCCGGCATCGATGTGCAGGCGTATCCGGGCGCGCCGGAAAACCTGCGCGACCTCGCGGCGGGCCGTATCGACGCGGCGGTCAACGACCGCCTGATGCTCAGCTATCTGATCAAGAACTCGCACCTGCCGCTGCGGCCCGGCTCCGTGCTCGCCGGCGGCGAGGACCGGATGGGCATCCCGTTCCGCAAGGGCAATCCGAAGTTCGCGAAGGCGATCGACGACGCGGTCGCGTCGCTGCAGCAGGACGGCACGCTGAAGAAGATCTCGATGCAGTGGTTCGGCACCGACACGACGCGGCCGGTCGCGCAATAACGCAGCCATCACGCGCCCGCGCGCCCGAACGCGCGGGCCGCGGCGGCACACGACACACAATCAGGAGACACGCGATGGAAGCACTCGATCTGGTCATTCATACCCTGCCCGTGATGGTGAAGGGCGCGCTGCTCACGCTGAAGTTCGCGGTGGCGTCGATGGCGCTCGGCCTCGTCGTCGGGCTCGTGGTCGCGATCATGCGCATCGGCAGCAACCGGCTCGCATCCGGTCTCGCACAGGGTTACGTCAGCCTGATGCGCGGCACGCCGCTGCTCGTGCAGATGTTCGTCGTCTACTACGGGCTGCCCGATCTCGGCATCACGCTCGATCCGACGACGGCCGGCATCTTCACGCTGACGCTCAACGCCGGCGCGTACCTGTCGGAAAGCATGCGCGGCGCGATCCTCGGCATCGGCCGCGGGCAATGGGCGGCCGCGCACAGCCTCGGCCTCACGCACGTGCAGACACTGCGCTACATCGTCTGCCCGCAAGCGCTGCGCCTCGCGGTGCCGAGCCTCGGCAACACGCTGATCAGCCTGATCAAGGACACGTCGCTCGTGTCGGTGATCACCGTCACCGAGCTGCTGCGCTCGACGCAGGAAGTCATCGCCGCGACGTTCCAGCCGCTGCCGCTGTACCTCGCCGCCGCCGCGCTCTACTGGGTGCTGAGCACGCTGCTCACGCGGCTGCAGGGCCGCGTCGAAACGCGGCTGTCGCTGCCGTCCACGCATTGAGCCCGCACACGTCATTCAATCCGAACCTCCACCACGGACAACCCATGATCACGCTCGACAACGTTTCCAAGTGGTATGGCAAGCATCAGGTCCTTTCCGCATGCAGCGCGGCGGTATCGAAAGGCGAAGTGGTCGTCGTCTGCGGGCCGTCGGGCTCCGGCAAGTCGACGCTGATCAAGACCATCAACGGCCTCGAGCCGTTTCAGCAGGGCGAGATCCTCGTGAACGGCCAGTCGGTCGGCGATCGCGCCACGAACCTCTCGAAACTGCGCGCGCGGGTCGGCATGGTGTTCCAGCATTTCGAGCTGTTTCCGCACCTGTCGATCACCGACAACCTGACGCTCGCGCAGGTCAAGGTGCTCGGCCGCCGCAAGGACGAAGCGCTCGACAACGCGATGAAGCTGCTCGATCGCGTCGGCTTGAAGGCGCATGCGAACAAATATCCGGGGCAATTGTCCGGCGGGCAGCAGCAACGCGTCGCGATTGCGCGCGCGCTGTCGATGAACCCGGTCGCGATGCTGTTCGACGAGCCGACTTCCGCGCTCGACCCCGAGATGATCAACGAAGTGCTCGACGTGATGGTCGAGCTCGCGCGCGACGGCATGACGATGGTGTGCGTCACGCACGAGATGGGCTTCGCGAGAAAGGTCGCGCATCGCGTGATCTTCATGGACCAGGGCGCGGTGGTCGAGGATGCGGCAAGCGATGCGTTCTTCGCCGCGCCGCGCTCCGAACGCGCACGCGACTTCCTCGACAAGATCCTGCACTGACCGCGCGACGCCCTCGCTCCGATTCGACTGAACTTCAAAGGACGCCATCTTGAACCCCCTGCATTCGCCCGACACCCTGCTCGCTCACGAAGGCCGCTCGCACGGCCAACCCGGCTCGCCGGTGAACCCGCCCGTGTACCGCCAGTCGACGCTGCTCTTTCACGGCACCGACGCGCTCGACGCCGTGCGCGGCACGCCGCTCGCGTACGGACGCCACGGCAGCCCGACCACGCGGGCGCTCGAAAAGGCGCTGGCACGCCTCGAAGGCGCGCATGCCGCGCTGCTGACGCCGAGCGGGCTCAGCGCGATCACGACCGCGCTGCTCGCGGTGCTGAATCCCGGCGATCACCTGCTGATGGCCGATTCGGTGTACGACCCGACCCGCTCGTTCTGCGACGAGACGCTCGCCCGCCTCGGCATCGAGACGACTTACTACGATCCGTCGATCGGCGCCGGCATCGCGGCGCTGATGCGGCCGAACACGCGCGCTGTGTTTACCGAATCGCCGGGCTCGCTGACGTTCGAGGTGCAGGACATCCCCGCGATCTGCCGCGTCGCGCACCAGCACGGCGCAGTCGTGCTGCTCGACAACACGTGGGGCACGCCGCTGAATTTCCGCTCGTTCTCGCACGGCGTCGACGTGTCGATCCACGCGGCGACCAAATACATCGCCGGACACTCCGACGTGCTGATGGGTGTGATCCTGACGACCGAAGCGCTCGCGCAGCAGGTGACGCGCTGCTACCGGCAGCTCGGGATGACCGTCAGCGGCGACGATGCGTATCTCGCGCTGCGCGGCTTGCGCACGCTGTCGGTGCGCCTCGAACGCCACCAGCGCAATGCGCAGGTGCTGACCGACTGGCTCGCGCGGCAGCCGGAAGTCGCGCAGATCCTGTATCCGGCGCGGCCGGGCGACACCGGCCACGCGCTGTGGCAGCGCGACTTCACGGGTGCGTGCGGATTGTTCGGCCTGGTGCTGCATCCGCAGCCCGACGAGGCGGTGCGCGCGCTGCTCGACGGCATGACGTGCTTCGGCATGGGCTACAGCTGGGGCGGCTTCGAAAGCCTGATCATCCCGTCGAATCCGTCGCGCCAGCGCACCGCGACGCAATGGAAGGCAACCGGCCCGCTGCTGCGCATTCACGCGGGGCTCGAGCATCCGGACGACATGATCGCCGACCTCGACGCCGGCTTCGCGAGAATGCGCGCCGCCGCGGCCGCGCTCGCGGAAGCGTGAAATCTGACGACGCCACCTGCGGCCGCTTCTTTTCTTCAACGTTAGACCACCACCGATAGCGAGATCATCATGAAAGACACACTGTTCATTCTCCGTCCCGGCTTTTTCAAGGACTCCGAAGGTCCGTTCTACTGCGGCGACTCGGTCGCCGTCGAAGGGCTGCTGAGCTTCTATCCGCAGTTGCGCGACGCCGTCACGGTCGAGTACGTCGACGCGCCGCGGCCGCGCCAGCCGATCGTCGCGCTGATCGGCGCGGACAACCAGTCGGCGCCGGTGCTCGTGCTCGGCGACGGGCGGATGCCGAAGGACGACGCGATCGCGATTCGCGAACACGACGGCCGCCGCTTCATCGATTCGCCGGCCGACATCCGGCGCTATCTGTCGTCGCAATACGGCGTCGCGCACGTCGCGTAAGCACGCCGCGGCTGATTTACCGCCGGCAGGCGATCGGTACCCTGATCGCACTCGACACATTCGAGCAACACGCGTTCGGCGGCAGCAACGCCAACGGCCAGGCTTGCCGCTGCCGGCAAGCCTGGCCGTTGTGTTTTTCGGCGCGGCGCAGGCGTGCTGCTCGACGACGCATGAAGCACGCCGTCGAAGTTGCCAAGCCTTCATGCGCAGTCGCACGACGCATGCGCGTCGCGTGACGCCGCTGCACATCCTGCGCCGCCTGCGTCCGCCGCATCCGGCACCTGCTTCCCGGGTGTTCGGTCACACCGATGGCCATGACTTCCGCCGCATTGTTCACCCGCCGCGCGCCGCGCACAGTGGCCAAACGGCTGCGCGTCCGCTTCGATCCGCGCGCCGTCTCGACGGCCGAGCGACACCGGGTTATCGACAGGAGTGGACATCGTGCAACTTCGACTCACCACCGGCAGTGACTACCAGGACGATCTCGCGGCGCTCCGCGACACGATCCGTCGGAACGGCACGCGCGCGACGCGGCATGCCGTCGACCTCGTGATCGATGACGACGCCGGCGCGCCGCGCGTGTCGTTGCTGCTGAACCTCGCATGGCAAGCCGCGAAGAATGGCAAAGTCGTCGTGTTCGCGGTCGACCGCACGCGAACGCGCTGGCAGCGCATCGCCGAAGCGCCGTGCGTGCGTCACCTGTCGAGCTCGGATCGCGAACGCGTCGCAATCCACGCGTTCGACGTGGACGTGCCGGGCGCGGACGGTACACCGTGACATGGGCGCCTCCCGCTTCGGCCGCTGGCGCGCGCGGCAGGCGATGCCGGCGGCGCCACGCGCACCAGACGATCTCGCCGCGCAGCTGTGCGACGAATGCGAGGCGATGGCGCGCTATGCGCTCCATCACGGGCTGCCGATCGAGCCCGAACTCGTCGCGCGGCTCGCGGCTCTGATCGCGGCCGCCTGTTCGGCCGCCTGTTCGGCCGGCGCATCGGCCGCCACGCCGCTGGCGCCCGCGCAGCAGCACGCGCTCGCCGCGATCCACCGCAAGCTCGCGACGCTCGTCGCGCCCGCGACGCCGCAAGCGGTCGCGCTGCTCGACATGCACCGGCGCCAGGCGCACCCGTTCGCGTGGCTCGGCCCGGTGCCGCTGATCCGGCTGCTGACTGGCTCGGCGCTCGGCTTCCTGCTCGCGGTCGTGCTGACGAGCCTGTCGCCGCAGGTGTCGGGCGAGAACATCGCGCGCGGCTTCCTGCAATCCAACGGCATGCAGCTGCTGTGGAACACGACGTTCCTGCTGTGCTGCGCAGGCCTCGGCGCCTCGTTCGCGACGCTGTTCCAGGCGCACCACTATGTCGCCGCGTCAACCTACGATCCAAAGTACGACGCATCGTACGGTGCACGGCTGATTCTCGGCGTGATCGCCGGCCTGATCCTCGTCGAGATGCTGCCGGCGCAGCTGTTCGCGCAGGGCAGCATGCACAGCTTCGGGCGGCCGGCGCTCGCGATGCTCGGCGGCTTCTCGGCGACGGCCGTGCACCGCGTGCTGCAGCGGCTCGTCGAAACGCTCGAGACGCTCGTGCAGGGCGATCGCTCGGCCGAGGTCGGCGCGACGCTCGCCGCGAATCGCGCGCGCGCGGCCGGCGAACGCGCGCAATGGCAGGGCGAACTGGCGGCGAGGCTGCTCGACCTGCAGCAATCGCTCGACGGCGCGGCGTCCGCCGACGTCGTCCGGGCGCGCCTCGCCGAGTTCACGCGCGCGATGCTCGCGGCCCATCCCGTCCCCTCGGCCGCGGACGATCCGCTCCCGCCCGACGCGCCCCGCCAATAGCGCGACGCCGAACTCGCGCGCCGGCCCGGCCGGTGCGCCCGTCACACGCATCAGCCGGGCGCATGGCTGGCCGGCGCAAACGGGAAGCCGGCTGAATCGGACGACACGTGGCGCGCGAGCCACAATGCGGCCTCGGTCCGGTTGCTCACGCCGATCTGGCGAAACAGCGCATACAGATGATTCTTGATCGTGCCCTCCGCGACGTTCAGCACGCGGCAGATCTGCTTGTTCGACTTGCCCTCGGCCAACAGGCGCAGCACGTCGCGCTGGCGCGGCGTCAGGCGCTCGAACGCGCGATCGTCGCCGGCCGGCAGGCCGCCCGGGCGCGCCTGCGTCGCGCCGCCATCGTTCGGCGGCACGTAGATCGCACCGGCCGCCACCCGGCCGAGCGCATCCGCGAACTCGTCGGCGCTCGCGTGCCGGTCGATGATGCCGGCGGCCCCCGCCAGCAGCGCATCGGCAATCGTGCGGCGGCACACGGCCGTCGCCACGCACAGCCACGGCGCGCCGGCGAACGTCTCGTGCAGCACGTTCGGCCAGCTCGGCCGCGCGGCGTGCTCGTCGCATTCGATCGTGATTGCCTCCACCGTCTCGGGCAGCAACGCATCGCGCAGGCGCAAGACGTCCTCGGGACAGCGAGCCGACCACACATGCCAGTTGACATCGCGTTTACACAGTACGTCCGCTACACCCGCGACGAATAACGGCGGGCTATCGATCATTAGAACGTTCATTGCGCGGTTTCCTCGAAATCGGGCTGCTCGGTTTGTTTTTTTTACTTCCCTACCCGGCGTTTTTTTACCGCTGTTTCACGCACCGCGCACTAGGCTCGTCGCTCCGTGACGAATGGCCTAATTCGTCCGCGCCGGGCCCCCGCCACGCGCGCCGATGCCCGTCGCGGGCCGGCCCGGGCCGCCGGCCGTGACGGACGTCATATTGGGTAACCGTTTTAAATTTCCTAACGTGAATAACGACAGCGAATTTCCGTTGTCTTCGACACGAAGAGGAGTTTATTCATGGACGCGAATTTCATCGGCTCGGTCATTAACGCTTTACCCATGGACCAAATGATCGCCGGCCCTTTAAAGGCGATGATCAGCGCGCAGACGCAGGCCGCGAAGAGCTACGCGGATTTCCTGATGCAGGTCTGCATCCAGGGCGGCAAGGCCGTGGCCGTCCAGTTCGACTACGACGAGACGCTGGTGGACGAAAGCGGCGTGTCGAAAGGCGTCGTGCAGAAGACCATGCGCATCCCGCTGCTCGCGGCGATCGTCCACCCGATCATCGCGATCGAGGAGGGCACGATCGACTTCGAGATGGAGATCACGCAGTCGGAGAAGGCGTCGTCGTCGACCGAGGCCGGCGGCGAATTCCAGGCGAAGCTCGGCTGGGGGCCGATCAGCGTGAGCGTATCGGGGCGCGTGTCGCACAAGGCGGAGCAGACGCGCAGCACCGACACGCGCGCGAAATACTCGATCCATACGCAGGTAAAGCGCCAGTCGCCGCCCGAAGCGCTGATGCGCGTGATCGACTTCCTGACCGAAGCCGCGACCAAGCCGGTGGTCACCGAAGGCAACGCGAAGGACGTGAAGCCGCTGCCGGCGACGCCGACCGACGGCAAGCTGGTCGGCGACGCGTCCGGATCCGGCGGCAGCGCGGCCGCGCCGGCCGCTGCCGGTGCGGATGCCCGGCAGCCGGCGCACGCGTAAGCGCGTGGACCGGCCATGTTCAGGCTCTTCAGACGGTCGCGCCGCGCGGGCGGCGGCACGCACGACGACGGGAATCCGCGTCCGGGCGGCGGCAACGCCCGGCAGGAACCCGACGGGCCGGTCCCGCCGCCGGCCACGCCGGCAGCGGGCCATGCCGGCGCCGGCGCGGGCGCGGGTGCCGCTGCACCGGCGGCGATAGGTGCCGATCCGGCGCGCCACGTGCCGCCCGATGACGCCGGCTGGCCGGCCGGCGCCGCACCGGGCACGCATGACGCACCAGCCACCGCGCCCGACGCGTCCGCCGACAGCCTGCCGCCCGCCCCACCCGCCCCACCCGCCCCTCCGCCCGGCATGCCGGCCGACGACGCGCGCCCGCCGCCGCGCGGCATCGCGCTCGACGAGATCGCGCGCGGGATGCAGCACGCCGCCGCCGCCGCGAACCAGTTGCTCGCGCACCAGTACACGGCCGTGCTCGACCAGTTCTTCGACCGGCGCGACGACGGCCTGCTCGCGCCGCGCGAGGTCACGGTCGCGCTCGACGCGGAGCACACGATGCCGGTGCCGCTCGTCGCGCTCGCCACGCCACGCGGGCTCGCGCTCGACCGGATGATCGTGCACCTGACCGTGCGCGGCGACTTCACCGAGGCGCTGCCGGCCGGCGGCATCTCGGGCGACGACGACCAGCGCAGCCGCTTCTACGTGACGTTCGCGCCGCGTTCGGCGAAAAAGGACGCGCAGGGCAATACGCGGCAGCGCGACACCGAGCATATCGACATCGAAATGCAGTTCGTGGCGCTCGCGCCGCCCGAAGCGATCATGCGCGTGATCGACGAATACACGCATCGCCTGGTGCCGCGCGCACGGCCGGGCAGCAAGGAGAACGACGATGGCGAACCAGCCTGAACGCACCGGTGCGCAGGGCATCGCGCTGATCAAGCAGTTCGAGGGGCTGCGCCTCGCGCGCTATCTCGACGCGGTCGGCAAGCCGACGATCGGCTACGGGCACCTGATCCTGCCGAACGAGCGCTTCACGCGCCCGCTCACGCCCGCCGAAGCGGAGGCGCTGCTGCGCCGCGACCTGCGCGGCGCCGAGCTGAACCTGCGCAAGCTGCTGCACGTGCCGGTCACGCAGCAGCAGTTCGACGCGCTGATGTCGTTCGTCTTCAATCTCGGCGCGGGACGGCTGCGCTCGTCGACGCTGCTGCGCTACCTGAACGCCGGCGCGCGCACGCGTGCGGCCGACCAGTTCCTCGTCTGGAACAAGGCCGGCGGCAAGCCGCTCGCGGGGCTCACGAAGCGCCGCCAGGCCGAGCGCGCGCTGTTTCTGTCATGAGCGCCGTGACGCCGCACCGGCCGAACGTCACGGGTCGCCGCGCATGCCGTTCGCGCCATTTCGCAAGTCGTCGCGTGCCCGTAAGCTGAAACCGTCGCTGAAGTCCGGTCTTGCCGCACCCGATCCGTTACAACGATTCGTCATCCGCCATTCGCCACGACAACAGGAGCCTCGCATGAACATCACCCGCTCGCCCGGCCGCACGATGCCGCCCCGCTTCGCCGTTTCGCTCGCCATGCGCGACGCGCTGCGCACCGTCTGCGTCGCGTTCGCCGCCGCGGCCGCGGTGGCTTCCGGCGCGCCGCAAGCCGTCGCCGCTTCCGCCGATCCGTTGCCCGCCTATGCGGCCGACCTGCAGCGCACGTCGGTGTCGGGGCTGTCGTCCGGCGGCTTCATGGCCGCGCAGTTCGACGTCGCGTTCTCGAGCCGGCTGATCGGCGCGGGCATCGTCGCGGGAGGCCCGTTCTATTGCGCGGGCGTGAACCCGCTGATCCCGCCGGCGGTGGCCGCGACAACGCTGTGCATGCAGCCGATCGGCCCCGCGCCGTCCGCGACCGATGCATGGCGCGCCGCGCGCACCTTCGCGCAGCGTGGCGAGATCGACGATCCGGCCGCGCTGCGCGGCCAGCGCATCTACGTGTTCAGCGGCGCGAAGGATACGGTGGTGTCGACGCGCGTCGTCGACCAGACCGCGCGCTTCTACACGCTCGCGCAGGTGCCGGCCGCGAACCTCCAGTACCGCGCATCGCCGGACGCCGGGCACGCGTTCATCACGAACCGTCCCGAGGACAACGCGTGCAGCGCGAACGCGAGCCCGTATATCGACAACTGCGGCTTCGAACAGGCGCACGACATCGTGCGCTGGATCTACGGCACGCCCGACAAGCCGCTCAATCCGCCGGCCGCGCAGGCAGGCGGCAAGCTGCTGGCGTTCGACCAGCGCGCGTTCGATCCGCGGCGCGCGGCGTCGCTCGGCGATACCGGCTATGCGTACGTGCCGGCCGATTGCGAGCGCGTGACATGCGCGGTGCACGTGGTGTTCCACGGCTGCGTGCAGAACGTCGCGACGGTCGGCGAGCGGATGATTCGCGGCGTCGGCTACAACGAGATCGCCGATACGAACCGGCTGATCGTGCTCTATCCGCAGGTCGAGAAATCGGCCGTCAATCCGCTCGGCTGCTGGGATTTCTGGGGCTATACGAGCGCCAATCCGCTCAACCCGGGCTTCTACCGCCGCGACGCGCCGCAAATGGCCGCCGTGATGCGGATGGTGCAGCGCCTCGGCGCCGCGCGTCAGTAATCGCGTCCCGGCCGCCATCGCGCCGCCATTGCGCCGTCATTGCTCCTTCATCGCGCCTTCATCACGAGGAATCGCCATGTTCTCCACGTTCATCGCCCAATGGGAACGCGCGCACGCCGACGCGCTCCAGCTGTTCGGCACGCTCGCCGCGCAGACGACCGGCACCGGCGGCACGCCCGGCGCCCCCGCGTGGCGCGCGTTCGCGCACACCGCGCTGCTCGCCGGCCACCGCTACACGGATGCCTGCCAGGCCGCGACCGACGCGTTGTGGCGCGGCCAGCTCGAACGGTTCGGGCTCGGCAGTTCGGCCGCCGCAGTCAAGGAGCTGGCGGCGCTGAACGCGGATCTCGCCACGCGCTTCACGCAGAGCCACCTGCAGCATGCGGGCGCGATGGCCGATGCCGCCGCGCAATACCTCGATGATCTCGGCCGCACGCGCGGGCCGGCCGATGCCGCGATGGCGCTCGGCCGCTTCGCCGGCGACCTGCAGGCGCAGGCGCGTGCGCATGCGCTGCACGTCGCGTCGCTCGCGAACGGCGTCCCGCCCGCGCTTGCGCAGTGGGCCGACCGCACGCTGCGCGACGAACGCGGCACGCCCGATCAGGAGCAAGCACCATGAACATCAAGCTACGCTTCATCAATCGCTCGAATGACCTCGGCAACAGCGAAGTCGTGCTGTTCCAGCGCGACGTGATCCCCGATCTCGACGCATTCGCGATCGCGTGGAAGGTGGTTCGCTACTGCGGACGCGACTGCTTTCATCCGTTCGACTACTCGACCGACATCGACGTCGCGCTCGGCGACGAGCACGGCAACTTCTCGCCGCGCGTCACGGCGCCCGCCGGCGTGCGCTTCGTCGTGGACCCGCAGCCGACCGGACGCGGCCGGCTCGTGCCCGACCCGGCCGACGCAGCGGGCGGCGACATCGAGGTCGTCAACCGGATGCGGCGCGGCGCGGTGAACGTCAATGCATTCAGCGCGGGCCGGCTGATCGCGGTGAAGGAAGCGGTCGCGCCCGGGCAGAAGGCCGTGTTCCGCTTCACGCCGACGCTGTGGATCGGCGTGGCATCGCAGGTGCAGGAAAGCCGCGCGCTGCACGCGGCGGTGATGTCGAGCGCGAACACGCAGTTGCCCCTGGCGGGCGTGGCCGCGGCGGACATCGTGATGACGGGCGGCGGCACCGGCGCCGACGCGCAGCCGTTCGCGTTCGCGCTCGAGCACATCGTGCGCGCGTAGCGCCGCCCGATACCGTTTGGACCGGCTTGACGGCACGGCCTCGCGGCCGGGCCGGCGGGAAAGGTGTGCGGCAGACCGACTGCCGTTTTTTTCAAACTCAAGGAGCAACGACGTGGATATCCAACTGAACCTGATCAACCGCTCGAACGACGCGAACAACTCGAGCGTCGTGATCTTCCAGAAGAACGTGGCGACCGACTTCGACGAACTCGCGATCGCGTGGAAGGTGATCCGCAACTGCGGCCAGGGCGACAACCATCCGTTCAAGTTCCCGATGACGATGAGCGTGAGCGCGAGCGACAGCTGGGGCAACTACATGCCGCAGCAGATCGCGAACAACGGCCAGGTGTTCCAGGTCGTGCGCTCCAGCTCCGGCGACGTGCTGCAGCTCGGCGGCGATCCGGGCGCGAGCGCCGAGGTGCAGGTGCGCAACGACCTGCCGGCCGGCGCGATCAACGCGACGATCTACAAGGACGGCAGCGCGCTCGCGCGCAAGACGTCCGTCGCGCCGGGCCAGAAGGCCGTGTTCCAGTTCAAGCCGACGATCTGGATCGGCGTCGCGTCGCAGATCGAACAGGGCGCGCTGATGAATTCCGCCGTGATCTCCGACATCAACACGGAACTGTCGCTGCTCGGCATCGCGAGCGCCGACATCGTGATGACCGGCGGCGGCCCGGGCCCGCGCTCGCTGCCGTTCACGTTCCGGCTGGAAAACGTGGTGATGGCGTAACGGTTCGTGCGCCGGCAACGCATGGCCGGCGCCCTATCAATCAGTTATCCGAATCGAATCAAGGTGACTCATGGACATCAATCTCAACTTCGTCAATCTGTCGAACGACGTCAACAACAGTCAGATCGTGATCTTCCAGAAGAACGTGTCGACGGACTTCGACGAGCTCGCGATCGCGTGGAAGGTCATCACCAACTGCGGACGTGGCGACAACCATCCGTTCGTGTTCCCGATGCTGACGACCGTCTCTGCGAGCGATGCCGACGGGAACTACATGCCGCAAAAGCGCGCGGACAACGGACAGCTCTTCAACGTGTCGCGCTCGACGTCGGGCAACGTGCTCGCTCTGGCCGGCCCGGCGCCGACGTCGCGCGAGATCCAGCTGCGCAACGACCTGAGCCAGGGGGCGATCACCGCGTCGGTCTTCAAGGACAACCGGCTGCTCGCGCACAAGACCGGCATCGTGCCGGGCCAGAAGGCCGTGTTCGAGTTCAAGCCGACGCTGTGGATCGGCACCGCGTCGCAGATCGAACAGGGCGCGGTGATGAATTCGGCCGTGCTGTCCGACATCAACACCGAACTGTCGCTGCTCGGGATCAAGCGCGCCGACATCGTGATGACGGGCGGCGGCGGCGGCACCACCGCGACCGCGTACCAGTTCCGGCTCGCGAACGTGGTGATGGGGTAAGCGGCGCACGCGCGACGGCGAACGGGCGGCACCCGTCACGTCGTCGCGCGCACGCGCGTCAGCCTGCGCGCTGCACGGGCGCCATCTTCGAGAAATATTTCGCACCCGCCACGCAGGCGACCACCACGACCGTCACGACGAGCATCGACGGCGGCACCGTCTCGTGCAGCAGCCCGGCCGCGAGCAGGAAGCCGAAGAACGGCTGCAGCAGCTGCAACTGGCCGACGCCCGCGATCCCGCCGAGTGCGAGGCCGCGATACCAGAACACGAAGCCGATCAACATGCTGAACAACGACACGTACGCGAGCCCCCACAGCGCGGCGGCATCGACGCCGTCGAACGTCGCGGGCCACGTGAGCCCCGTGAGCGGCAGCATCACCGGCAGCGACAGCACGAGCGCCCACGAGATCACCTGCCAGCCGCCGAGCTGGCGCGACAGGCGCGCGCCTTCCGCATAGCCGAGCCCGCACGCGACGATCGCGGCCAGCATCAGCGCATCGCCCACCACCGACGCGCTGCCGCCGTTGCGCAGCGCGAACGCGGCCACCGCGCCGCTGCCGACCAGCGAGAAGATCCAGAACGGCAGCCGCGGCCGTTCGCCGCCGCGCCAGACGCCGAACAGCGCGGTCGCGAGCGGCAGGAGCCCGACGAACACGATCGCATGCGCGGACGTCACATGCTTGAGCGCGAGCGCGGTCAGCAACGGGAAACCGACCACGACCCCGAGCGCGACGATGACGAGCGACACGGTCTCGGCGCGCGTCGGCCGCTTCTGCTTCAGCGCGACGAGCAGCATCAGGCCGAGCACGCCGGCGATCGTCGCGCGCGCGAACGTAAGGAACAGCGGATCGAGCCCCTGCACCGCGATGCGCGTCGCCGGCAGCGAGCCACTGAAGATGATCACGCCCAGCAGGCCGCTGAGCCATCCGTCGGTCGTCTTTTGCACGGGAAATCCTGGTCGAAAAATGGGTGGATGACCGATGATCCGCCGTGCGCGAAAAGCGCGTAAGCTACAGCCCAATACAATTCCGACAAACTGTACTGGACAACCCACCGTACAGTTCCTTCCCGCCATGAGCCGTTCCGTGCAAAGCCCTGCCCCGCCCGCGCCGTCGCGAACGCGCGTGGAAACCGTGATGGACACGCTGCGCGCGCGGATCGCGAGCCGCGCGCTGATGCCCGGCGCGCGCGTGCCGTCGATCCGGATGATGGCCGATGGGCTGCACGTGTCGAAATCGACCGTCGTCGATGCGTATGAGCGGCTCGCGAGCGAAGGCGTGCTGGTCGCGCGGCGCGGCTCCGGCTTCTACGTGTCGGGCCATGCGCCGCCGCTCGCGCTCGCCGAGCTCGGCCCGCGCCTCGATCGCGAACTCGATCCGCTGTGGCTGTCGCGCCAGTCGCTCGAGGCGGCGCCGAACTCCGTGAAGCCCGGCTGCGGCTGGCTGCCGTCGTCGTGGCTGCCGGACGAGAGCCTGCGCCGCGCGCTGCGCGCGGTATCGCGCGACGAACCCGACGCGCTGACCGACTACGCGACGCCGCTCGGGCTGCCCGCGTTGCGCCAGCAGCTCGCGTGGCGGCTCGCGCAGCACGGCGTGCAGGCGGAGCCCACGCAGATCATGCTGACCGACGGCGGCACGCATGCGCTCGATCTCGTGTGCCGGCTGCTGCTGGAGCCGGGCGATACCGTCGTGCTCGACGACCCGTGCTACTTCAACTTCCAGGCGCTGCTGCGCGCGCATCGCGCGCGGATCGTCAGCGTGCCGTACACGCCGAACGGCCCCGATCTCGCGCGTTTCGAACAGGTGCTCGCCGAGCACCGGCCGCGCCTGTACATCACCAACTCGGCGCTGCACAACCCGACCGGCGCGACGCTCGCGCCGCCGGTCGCGCACCGGCTGCTGACGCTGGCGGCCGAGCACGGCCTGCTGATCGTCGAGGACGACATCTTCGCGGATTTCGAAAGCACGCCCGCGCCGCGCCTCGCGGCGTTCGACGGGCTGTCGCGCGTCGTGTCGATCAGCAGCTTCTCGAAGACACTGTCGGCCGCGATCCGCTGCGGCTATGTCGCCGCACGCCCCGAGTGGATCGACGCGCTCGTCGACCTGAAGCTCGCGACGTCGTTCGGCAATGCGCAGATCGGCGCGAACGTCGTGCACCGGCTGCTGGTCGACGGCACGTACCGGCGCCATCTCGACAGCCTGCGTGCGCAACTGGCTGATGCGATGGGCGAAACGATCCGGCGGCTCGCGCGCGCCGGGCTCGGGATCTGGACAGAGCCGCGCGGCGGCCTGTTCGTGTGGGCGGAACTGCCGGATGGCCTCGATGCGGCGCGGGTCGCGCGTCATGCGCTCGATCATGATGTCGTGCTCGCGCCAGGCGACGTGTTCAGCGCGTCGCACAGCGCGACGTCGTTCATGCGCTTCAACGTGTCGCGCTGCAAGGGGCCGGCGGTATTCGATGCGCTGGCGCGGGCAATGGACGCGGCGCGGGCGGCCGAACGCAGCGGCCGCACGCTGGCCGGCCAACGATGAACGCCGACCGCGGCGGGGCGAATGACCGCCCCGCCACCGCTCTCATCGCTCCGCCGCGTGCGCCCTCGCCCGCACCTCGGCGAACGTCGTATCGACCAGCATCCGCCCCGTGTCGAACACCGTTTCGAGCGCGTCGTCCCACTCGCCTTCCAGCGCACGATCGTCCCACGCGACCGGCAGCGCGACCGTCCGGTACTCGCCCGTGCGCCGATTACGCAGCAATGTCAGCCGCCCCTTCTTCGAGCGCTTGCCCTGATCGGTGACCGGATCCTTGCGGACGTCGTGCCAGACGCCGTCACGCCGGATCGCGGAGCACTTCATCGCGAAGCGCTGCGTATCGCGATTCACCTGCTGCAGCAGCGCGCCACCCATCCCGAACACGACGTTGCCGGCCGCATAGCCCGCGTCGTCGAGCGCGGCGAGGATCGCGCCGATCGACAGCTCGTCGACGCCGTCGCCCTGAATCACGCGCACGCGGTTCAGCACGCGTCGCCCCTTGCCGTTCACGGTCGAACCGAACGATGCGTCGAGCGAACGCACGGTCTGCAGCACGATCGTCACCGGGTCGCCCGAATCGGGACGCACGACGAGCGTCGCGCCCGAATCGATCACCGCCTGGCGCAGCGGACCGCCCCACATTTCAAGGGCGGCGAACAGATCGTAGGAGTCCGACACGACCGACACGATCGCGCCGGGCAGACCGAACCGGCTGATCATGTTCCGGTACGCATCGGCTTCGTGCTCACGCCCCCACGACGTGATCGTGCTGTGCTCGGCCGCCGGCACCGAGTACGCGGCCATCGGCTCGCGATAGAAGCGGTTCGCGGCCAGCACGCCGAGCACCGTGTCCGAACCCATGAAGCTGACGAGGTGCGCGGCGCCGCCGATCGCGGCCGATTCCGCGCTCGATACGCCGCGCGCGCCGAAGTCGTGCAGCTTGAACGGCAACTGGGCGAGATCGTCGTCGGTCTTCTCGAGAAAGTGGCGGATCGTCTGCCGTAGGTGCCAGCTGCGCGTCGCGACCGTCACCGGATACCACACGCGCAGCAGCATCGTCTCGAGATACGACGCGAGCCAGAACACCTTCGGGTCGTCGCATTCGACGGTCATCAGCACGTTGTGCACCGGAACGATCGAGCCCTCGGGCACCGCGCGAATCCTCACGGGCAGGTAGCCGTCGTAGTGCTCGACGACATGACGCCACCCGTCCTCGTTGAACGGCTCGCCGTGCACCGCGAAGAAGTCGCGCGCGTCGTCGATCATCGCGTGCGTGACGGGCCGGCACAGATATTCCTTCAGCAGCATCTGCAGGCCGAAGAACAGCGTGCGGTCGTAGCGGCCGCCGCGCGATTCGACGTACGAGAACATCGCCTGCGCGTCGGGCGGATATTGCAGGAAGTGGGAAGCCTTGTACGAATCCGTGTTGAGGATCGGATTGGCGAGAACCGCGGCAAAGCCGCCGGGATCGTTTTGCATGGCTAGAGCTCCTCTAGGCCGTTGAAGTGCCGCCGCGTCTGTCGCAGCGGACCGGTATCCGGGGAATCAGCGGATCACAGCTTCCCCAGGAAGTGATACGCGATCTCGAAGTGATCCTCGAACATCACGTTGCGCATCTGCGCGAATTCGTTGAGCGGCACCCAGCGCGCCTTGTCGGCGTCGTCGCTGCCCTTCACGCGCGGCAGCTCGCCGGTCGGGAAGTTGAACAGGCAAGCATGCGTGATCGTGCGGCCGCGCAGCGAGCGGGTCGGATGATCGAACACCTGGCGATCCTTGATCGAGCCGCGCAGCACGGGCTCCGGCAGCTTCAGGCCGGTTTCCTCGCGCAGTTCGCGGATGCACGCGGCGTCGAGCCGTTCGTCCTGCTCCACGAAGCCCCCCGGCAGCGCCCACAGGCCGCGGCCCGGTTCGCTGCGCCGGCGCACGAGCAGGATATGGCCCGAGTGCACGACCACCGCGTCGACCGTCACGAACGTGACCGGATACGGTGCGGCCGCCCATGCCTTGCGATACGCGGCGATGAACTCGGCCTCGGCCTTCAGCTGCGCGAATTCCGGCTGCGTGCGGAAACGCTCGAGCCAGCCGAACACGGGTTCCGGCACCGCCCATTGCACGAAGCTGTTGGTGCGTTCGGCGAAATACTGGTCGCGGATTTCGGTTGCGGAAATGTCTTCGGTCGCATCGACGTCAACGAGCTCCCATTGCGGGAACATCCGCAGGTAATACGACGTGGCGTCCTTCTCATGGCCGATCAGCCCGACCTTGCGTTGCGCGATGCTGCCGAGTGCGTCGGCCACGGCATCCTGCACCCAGCGCACCCAGTCGCCGTCGTTGTACGTCGAGTCCTGCACGGGCGCGATCGTCACGCGTTCGCGTTCGGACGCATCGAGCAGCGAGGCCAGCATCTGGCGGCGCTCGTCGAACGAGAACGGATCCTTGATGGTGCGGGGCTTGTCGGTCGAGCCGATCAGCACGCACACGCGCTCGGCCCGGCTCAGTGCCGACTTCAGCACGTTCAGGTGACCACGATGCGGAGGCTGGAAACGACCAATGAAAACGAGCGCGTCGAAGCGCCGGTTCTGTTGCGTACTCATGAGGCTCCCTCAAGAGATTGAAACGCTTCGGGTCTTTCCCGAAGGCATGGAATCGATCGTAGGGGAATTCCCGGAGAAGGTCAATCGAGCCTGCGCTCGACTTGACGAAGTCTGACGAAACGCGCGGTTTTGGCGCGTTACACTCGATTTCATCCCAATCCGCGCCGGTGCACCCGCCATCCATCATGAGAATTTCAGTGAGTCGGATCGTCGGCGTCGATCGCAGGCGCCTCTTCACGTGGTCGCAGGACTACGCGCGGCGGCTCGTGTGGGACAGCTTCCTTGCCGACGCCTATCTGCCCGACGGAATGACCGCCGACGTCGGCGTCGACGCGTTCTGCCGCAGCCAGTCGGGCGCGACGATGGTGTCGCGCTACATCTCGTACCGTCCGCCGCAGGTCGCGGCCGTCGAAATGGTCGACGGGCCGATGGTGCTCGAATGCTTCAGCGGCAGCTGGAACTTCACCGAGCGTACCCCGGGCACGACCGAAGTGAAGTTCACGTACCACTTCCGCGCGCAGCCGGCGTGGCTGCGCTGGCTGCTCGAACCGCTGATCGGCGCGTTCTATTTCGTGCACACGCGCCGGCGTCTCGACTCGTTCAAGCGCTGGGCCGAGGCCGAAGCGCTGCCGCGCTGAGCGCCGCTCACGCGACGCCGCGCGCGACCTGCTGCCGGACCTGCGCGTGCGTGCCGAGCGCGGCGGCAATCGCGTCGACTGCATCGGCCGCGCGCGCGGCGCCGCACATGAACGCGTCGACGGCCGCGAAGCCGTGCTCGGGCCACGTATGAATCGTGATGTGTGACTCCGCGAGCAGCACGACACCCGTCACGCCGTGCTCACCGCCGAAATGATGGAAGTGCGCGCCGATCATGCGCGCACCGGCCCGCTGCGCGGCGTCGGCGAGAATCGCTTCGAGCCGCGCCGCATCGCGCAGCAGCGCCGCGTCGATGCCGGCGAGATCGGCCAGCACGTGCGAGCCGAGCGTCGCGCGCGGCGGGGCGATACACTCGTGCGCCGTCATTTGTGCGACCCGTACGACGAGTAGCCGCTGCGCGCCGACGAACTGCCCCACCCGCTGCCGACCGAACTCACGCCGCCCAGCGACGTGCAACTGAACAACGTGACGACGATCAGCCCGTAGAGTCCATAGAGGATGTGACGCATCAGCTGTTGCCCCCATCCGATGCGAAGCCTTTCCACAGCCATTCAGGCAGCCACAGCACGAGCAGGCCGACCAGCACGAAGACGGAGCGGCCGCTGAACGAGAACAGCGAGCCGATGTTGAAGATCACGAGCAACGCGCTGAACACGAACGGCAGCGGCGCGAAGCTGTGCGGGTACTTTTCATCGAAGAGGCCCGTCGACTTCCCGGCCGAACCCGTTGCGGGCACAACGGCCGTCGTCTTGAGCGCCGGCGTGGCGAAGCGTTCGGCCAGCGCGCTGGCCGACAGCGGGCGCGCGCGCGACCACACGATCTCGGCGGCGCTGCGCTCGCGCGTGAGCTTGTCCTTCTGCCAGCCGTAGTCGGCGATCGACGTGCGGTCGCCGACCTGTACGCGCCAGTTGAACGCGCCGACCACGTACACGACTTCCGAGTCGTACGTCTCGCGCAGTCGATAGGTCTTGCCGTCGTCGGTCACGTCGGACTCGCCACCGATCGTCGGCCAGTGATCGAGCACCTGCACGCGCTCCCAGCGCCCTTCGCTCTGTACGAGCCACAGGAAGCCGCGCTTCGGGTTCAGCAGCAGGTACTCGTCCCACGTCTCGTCGTCGCCCGGCACGCGGCAACGCATCATGCCGATCACCGTGTACTTCACGCCGTCGAACATGCCGGTCGCACCAAGCTCCAGCGCGCCCTTCACCGCATCGAGCCTGCGCTGCGCGGCGAAGACGGTCTGCTGCTCGGCCGTGCATTGCACGCCCGCGTGGCAGCTGCCGCACACGACGTAGTCGGCGAGGTTCGGCGCAAACGACAGCGGCGCGCCGCAGCTCGGGCACGCGAACGGCACCATCGCCGCGCCGCGTTTCTCGCGCGTATCGGTTTCGATATCGCGCAGCGCGGTGAACGCGAGCGCGTCGAACTCCAGTGCCTCGCCCGTATAGACGGCAGGACTCCCGCCATTCGCATCGGCGTCGGAATAGTCGTAGGTGGCGAACGCGTTGCCGGTGCGCAGGTCGACGACGCGCGCCTCCCAGCCCGCATCGACACGGAACGGCAACTCGCCGTCGCCGCCCGTACAGCGTGCGGTGCGCACGTCGGACACGAGATACGCGCGGCCGCCGTGATCGATCCGCATGCCGGGTTCGAGCGTGCCGAACGCCGGCCACGCGCCGCCGGACGCATCGTCGGGCTCGCGCACCGTGACCGCGTACTGGCCCGACGCATCCGACAGCCAGCCGAACGCGCCGTCGTCGAACACGACGTACCACTCGCTCCACGTGCCGGCGTCGTAGGTCATCTGGATGCGGCCGAGCACGGTGAACGCGCGCTTGCCGTAGCGGCCGGCCGTGCCGATCTGGATCGGCGACGCGTCGTCGAGCACCGTGGCGAGCTCGCCGATGCGTTCGACGTCGGCGCCGCGCTTGAGCAGCGTGCTGCGACAGAACGCGCAGACGGCCATCACCGCCGCCGCCGAGCGAAACTCGACCGGCGCGCCGCACTGGGGGCACGAAGTACTGAACATGCGTGACGCTTACCGGGTGAGCTTCGCGAGGATTTCCGCCTTCGCGCGCGAATAGTCTTCTTCGGTCACGAGACCCTTGTCGAGCAGGGCCTTCAACTGCTCGAGGCGCTGCACGTAGTCGGTCCCTTCGGCCGGTGCGGTCGGGGCGGCCGGCTGCGCAGCCGCAACCGGTGCCGCGACGGGCGCGGGCGGCGCCGCTTGCGCCGCGTGCGCGGCGCCCGCGATCTGGCCGGCCATCGCCTGGCCGATCACCGCGCCGGCCGCGAGCCCCGCGCCGACGCCCGCGATGCCGCCCGGGTTCTGCGCGGCCAGCGGGATCGCCTGCGCGGTCTGGTATTGCGTCGCGCGGGCGAGATCGCCGGCCATCCCCGCGCCGATCCGCAGGTCGAGCGCCTTCTGCAGCTCGGCCGGCAGCGACACGCTTTCGACCGCGAACGCATCGAGCGCGAGGCCGTAGCGCGTGAATACCGGCACCAGCGCCTCGGCGACGCGTTGCGACAGCAGCGTCTGGTTCGCGGCCATGTCGACGAACGGCACGTCGGCCGAGCCGAACGTCGTGCTCATCGCGGTGACGACCAGGTTGCGCAGCTGCTGTTCGAGATCGTCGACCGTGTACTGCGCGCGCGTGCCGCTCACCTCGCGGTGGAACGCGGCCGCATCGACGATCCGGTACGAGTAGATGCCGAACGCGCGCAGCTGCACGAAGCCGAATTCGCGATCGCGGATCGTCACCGGCTGCGCGGTGCCCCAGCGCCGGCCGAGCTGCAGCCGGGTGCTGAAGAAGTAGACGTCCGACTTGAAAGGAGACTGAAAGAACTTGTCCCAGTTCTTCAGGTACGTGAGCACCGGCAGCGTGCGCGTTTCCAGTTTGTACAGCCCGGGCTGGAACACGTCGGCGACCTTGCCTTCGTTGACGAAGATCGCGACCTGCGTTTCGCGCACGGTCAGCTGGCCGCCGTACTGGATCTCCTGGTCTTCCATCGGATAGCGCCAGGCCAGCACGCCGTCGGTGTCTTCCGTCCATTGCAGGACGTCGATGAACTGCTTGCGGATAAACGAACCCAGACTCATGTCGGTCTCCTCGAACGCGTGGCGCGTCAGGTCAGGCAGGCGGCATTGATGATGCCGACGACGAGCGATGCGGTGCCCATCAGGCCGCCCATCGCGACGTTGCGATCCTCGATCGCGTGGTTCATGCCGGCAATCAGGCGGGTCAGCACCGCATAGGTGACGAGCTGCACGGCCATCGCGCCGATGGCCCACAGCACGACTTCGCCGAGCGTCGAATTGTGCGCGATGCTGGAGGCGAGCGTCAGGCAGAAGCCGATCAGCGCGCCGCCGAACGACAGCGTCGCGGCCGGGTTGCCGGCGCGGATCAGTGCCAGTTCGTCGAACGGGGTGACCTTCAGGTACACTGCCGCGAACACAAAAAGCAGCACGAACGCCGACAGTAAATGGACCGCATAAAGATAGGCACTATTCATTCTTTTCCTCGGATTTTGTGCTCGCTTCGCCGCCCCCTCTCCGGTCGGCCCATGGAGCGCCGCCCCGCGCCCGGCCGCCCCACGGATAGCCGCGCCAGTATATCCACATTGACGAACACTGCACAACGGACGCGCCATGCTGCATAAGCGCGCGCTCGTCCTGTCGATTCTCGTGCTCGCGTCGTGCGGGCTCGGCTACGAACTGATCAGCAGCGCGCTGGCGAGCTACCTGCTCGGCGATTCGATCCTGCAGTTCTCGTCGGTGATCGGCTGCTACCTGTTCGCGATGGGGATCGGCTCGTGGCTCGCGAAGTTCGTCGAGGACGACGACGTGCTCGACCGCTTCGTCGACATCGAGCTGCTCGTCGGCCTGCTCGGCGGTGTGTCGGCCGCGCTGCTGTTCGCGGTGTTCGGCTGGCTGGCCGCGCCGTTTCGCGCGGCGCTCTACGCGCTCGTGCTCGCGCTCGGCCTGCTGATCGGGATGGAGATCCCGCTCGTGATGCGTGCGTTCCAGCAGCGCCGTCAGGCGTTCCGCCATACCGTCAGCGAGGTGCTGACCTTCGACTATCTCGGCTCGCTCGCCGTGTCGCTGATCTTCCCGCTCGTGCTCGCGCCGCGTCTCGGCCTGTTGCGCACGAGCTTCCTGTTCGGGCTGCTCAACGCGTTCGTCGCGCTGTGGACCACGCACCTGTTCCGCGACGAGATCCGCAACGTGCGCGGCAAGCTGATGCGCGCATCGCTCGTGATCGGGCTGCTCGTCGCCGGCTTCGCGCTGTCGGACCGCATCACGCACTGGGCCGAACACGGCGTGTACGGCGACGAGACGGTCTATTCGGAAACCACGCCGTACCAGCGCATCGTGCTCACGCAGTGGCACGACGACATGCGGCTGTACCTGAACGGCAACCTGCAGTTCTCGTCGCGCGACGAGCATCGCTATCACGAGGCGCTGATCCATCCGACGATCGAAGCGCTGCCGTGGGCGAAGCGCGTGCTCGTGCTCGGCGGCGGCGACGGCCTCGCGGTGCGCGAACTGCTCAAGCACCGCAACCTCGAACAGATCACGCTCGTCGATCTCGATCCGGCGATGACGAAGCTGTTCTCCACCTCCGTGCCGCTCGTGAAGCTGAACCAGGGCGCGCTGAAGGACCCGCGCGTGCAGGTGATCAACGCCGACGCGGTGCGCTGGCTCGAAGCGAGCGCCGACGTGTACGACGCGATCGTCGTCGACTTCCCCGACCCGACCAACTTCGGGCTCGGCCGGCTGTATTCGGTGCCGGTGTTCCGGCTGCTCGCGCGCCACCTGTCGGAGAACGGCTATGCGGTAATCCAGTCGACGTCGCCGTATTTCGCGCCGCACGCGTACTGGACGATCGTCGCGACGCTGCACGAAGCCGGGCTCAACACGTGGCCGTACCACTGCTACGTGCCGTCGTTCGGCGACTGGGGTTTCGTGATCGCCGGCAAGCGCCGCGACTTCACCGTGCCGACGCATTATTCGGTGCCGACGCGCTGGCTCGACGCGCAGACGGCCGTCGAGATGTTCCACTTCCCGGCCGACATGCCGGCGCGGCCGATGTCGCCGAACGAACTGAACGACCAGCCGCTCGTGCGCCGCTTCGACGACGACTGGAAGCACGTGCTGCGCTGATGGATCGCCGCACCTTCCTCGTCGCGTCCGCCGCCGCGTCGCTCGCCGCATGCGGGCGCACCGGCTGGATCGAGACGACGCCGCGCGTCGGCTACCCCGGCATGCGCGAAGGCCACGCGCTGCGCGACCACGCGGCGCTGCCGCCGCCGTCCGGCACGATCGAGACCGACGTCGCGATCCTCGGCGCCGGCGCGGCCGGCCTGTCGTGCGCATGGCAGCTCGCGCGCGCCGGTCATACGCGCTTCGTCGTGCTCGCGGGCCCCGAATTCGGCGGCAATGCGGCCGGCGGCCGCTTCGGCGAGCTCGGCTATCCGAAAGGCGCGCACTACCTGCCGCTGCCGTCGCTCGAATCCGCGCATCTGCGCGACATGCTCGCCGATCTCGGCGTCATCGAGTCGGCGCCGTTCTCCGCGCAACCCGTGTATGACGAACGCGTGCTCGTGCACGCGCCCGACGAACGGCTGTTCATCCGCGGCGAGTGGCAGGACGGCATCGTGCCGGCGACCGGCCTCGACGCCGACGCGCTCGCGCAGCAAACGCGCTTTTTCGCATACACGGACGGCCTGCGCACCGCGCGCGGCGCGGACGGCCGCAAGGTGTTCTGCATTCCGATCGCGGAATCGTCACGCGACGCGCGCTGGCGTGCGCTCGACCGGCGTTCGTTCAAGCAGTGGCTGCTCGACGAGGGTTACACCGCGAACGCGCTGCACTGGTACCTGAACTACTGCTGCCGCGACGACTATGGCGCGGGCTACGAGCATGTGTCGGCGTGGGCGGGGCTCCACTATTTCTCGGCACGCGGCGGCCATGCGCGCAATGCGAGCGACGGCGCGGTGCTGACCTGGCCCGACGGGCTGCATGCGATGGTGACGAAGCTGAGCGATTCGATCACCGCGCGCACCGGTTCGAACACGTGGTCGCGGGACGGCTTCGCCGTGCGCGCGACCGAACGCGCGGGCGGCGTCGACGTGCTGTGCGCGCGCGTCGCCGACGACGGCACGCTGTCGACGTTCACGCTGAAGGCGCGACGCGTCGTCAGCGCGATGCCGCTGTTCGTCGCGGCGCGCGTGTTTCCGCAGCTTCAAGCGTACGGCTTCGATCCCGCGCGCGACCTGCCGCCACGCGCGCCGTGGCTCGTATCCAACTTCCTGCTCGACGGGATGCCGGCCGAGGAAGCCGGCGTGCCGCTCGCGTGGGACAACGTCGTCTACGACGGCGCGGGGCTCGGCTATGTGGTGTCGACGCACCAGCTGATCCGGATGTCGCCGCCGACGCGCTCGGTGTTCTCCGCCTACCAGGCGTTGAGCACGCGCACGCCGGACGACACGCGCCGCTGGCTCGCGCAGGCGAAACCCGACGCGTTGCGCGAGCAGGCGGCGATCGACCTGCAGGCCGTGTACGGACGCGAGCTGTGGAAGCATGCGAGCGCGCTCGAGATCACCGTGCGCGGTCATGCGATGGCGACACCCGACGTCGGCTTCCTGAGCCGGCCGGGGCTGCTCGCGCTGCGCGAGGCCGACGGCCCCGTCGTGTTCGCGCATGCGGATCTGTCCGGGCTGTCGCTGTTCGAGGAAGCGTCGTACTGGGGCGTGCTCGCGGCCCGCCGCGTGCTCGCCTGAGCGCCGGCTGCCGGCGCACGCGGCGGCGCGCATTCCGTCATTGCGGCGCCGCCGGCAACCGCTATAATCGCGCGACATTCCGACTGCATTGAGCAGGCCGACGGTGCCGGGCCATTCGCCGCGCCGCATCCCCTCCTCGACAACAACAATGACACACCGAACCGTTCGACGCCTTCGCCCGTTCGCTCGCGCCGCCGCGCGCCTGCTCGCGTGCGCCCCGCTGCTGGCCGCGCCGCCGGCGCTGCATGCGGCCGATGCCGCCAGCCCGGACGCGCAGCCCGCGTCCGGCCGCTACATCGTCGTCGACACCGGCCATACGCCGGCCCATCCGGGTGCAACCGGCGCGAGCGGCCGCGTCGAATACCGGTACAACCTCGATCTGTCCACCGCCGTCGCCGAGAAGCTCGCCACGCACGGCGACCGCGTGCTGCGTACGTCGGCCGACGGCCGCGAGATCACGCTCGACCAGCGTTCGACGCAGGCGCCCGACGCGAACCTGTTCGTGTCGATCCATCACGATTCGATGCAGCAGCAGTTCATCGACGCGGGGCGGCAACGCGAATTCCGCGGTTTCGCCGTGTTCGTGTCGGAGCGCAATCCGCACTATGCGGAAAGCCTGCGTTGCGCGAAGTCGATCGCCGAGCGGATGATCGCGGCCGGCGAACGGCCGTCGCTGTATCACGCGCAGCCGATCAAGGGCGAGAACCGCCCGCTGATCGATCCGCAACTCGGCATCCATCGCTTCGACGATCTCGTCGTGCTGCGCACCGCGCCGATTCCGGCCGTGCTGGTCGAGGCCGGCGTGATCGTCAATCCCGACGAGGAAAAGCGTCTCGCGCAGCGCGAGACGATCCAGCGTCTCGCCACCGCGATCGCGGGCGGGATCGATGCGTGTACGGCGGCCAGGTAGAGGCTGGCGCCGGTCGATTTCAACGGTTTTTACCCAGAGGAGCCCCACCATGAAGAAAAAGAATCTGCTTGCATCCTTTGCGCTGCTCGCGCTTGCCGTTCCGTTCGCCGCGCATGCGGCCGGCTGCGGGAAACCGCGCAGCGCGTTCGATCAGGTGTATTGCAGCAGCAACGAGTTCTCGCAGCTCGACCGCGAACTGAACGATCAGTACGGCCGCGTGCGCAAGCACCTGAGCGGCGACCAGCAGGCGAAGCTCAAGACGAGCCAGCTCGCGTGGATGAAGCAGCGCGACGACCGCTGCAGCGAAACGCGCGACGACGGCTACCTCGTGAACCTCCAGTGCGCGATCGACGCGACGCAATCGCGCCTGTCGTTCCTGCGCGAACGCGAGCGCGAGTGCTCGAGCACCGGGTGCGTGACGGCGAAGCTCGGGGAGTAAGCGCTGCGCGGGTGTCGTGCCGTGAATCGCTTCGCGGCGCGGCACCCACTTCCCCACCATATTCGTTGCGGAGTACGCATGGCATCGAATACGACGATCGACATCCGCGCCGCCACGCCCGCCGACGCGCCGATCATCGCCGACATCCACGTCGCATCGTTGCAAGCGACCTACCCGGGCATCATGCCCGCGCCGTTCCTCGCCGCGCTGTCGGTCGAACAGCGCGCCGCCGCCTGGCGCGCTGCGCTTGACGCGGGGCGGCCGCGTGTCGCGCTCGCCTTCACGGAAGACACGCCATCGGGCTGGATCGCCTATGGCCCGACACGCGACGCCGACAAGGACGCGACCTGGGGCGAGATCGAAGCGATCTACCTGCATCCGTCGCATTGCGGACGAGGAATCGGCGCCGCGCTGATCGCTCACGCATGCCGATCGCTGCATGACGCCGGCCACGAATGGGTGTCGCTGTGGGTGCTGGTCGAAAATCGTCGCGCGAAGGCGTTCTACGAACGCGAGGGCTTTATCGCCGAGCGCGACATCAAGACGTTCGAGATCGACGGCGTACCGATCGAAGAGGTCCGCTATTGGCGCGCGCTACCGTAGCCGGGCCATTCATCCCGCGCCGCCCTCCCCGTAACGCCCCGCATCCCTTCGCTCCATTTCTCCCCGCGTTCGACGCCAATATCGTGCTCGTGTCCACTCCCATCGCGGACACATCCAGACCGATCGATATCGAACCGGAGGCACATCATGCAATACGCATATCGTGGTGAAGACAGTCGGTACGCCCGACCGCACTGCTGATCATGACGCCGGTCGCGACGCCGGCCATCGACGTGCAAGACGACAATCGCTGGATCCCGCTGTCCGAGTATTGAGCGCATTCGATCGCGACGACGCATGCCGATCGCGCGTGACCCGCTGCGGGGTCACGCGTCATGCGCTCACAGAAACCACCGATATTCCCGCGCACCGATCTCGTGGCGAAAATCCAGTTCCTCCTGCCGCTTGTTCTCGCAATACACCATCACGAACTCGCTGCCGAGCCCGTCGCGCACGGCCGCGTGATCCTGCATCGCCGCGACGGCCGACAGCATTTCCTTCGGAAAATCGATCCCGCTGCCGCGATCGTCGTTGAGCGGCGCGATCGGCTCGAGCTGCGCATCGAGCCCGTGCTCCATCCCGGCCAGGATCGCCGCGAGCACGAGGTACGGATTCGCGTCCGCGCTCGCGAGCCGATGCTCGATGCGCAGATTGCGCGCATCCGAATCCGGAATCCGGATGCACGCGTCGCGATCCTCGAAGCCCCAGCTTGCACGGCTCGCCGCGTTCACCATCGATCCATAGCGGCGGAACGCATTGTGATTCGGCGCGAACACCGGCATGCAGTGCGGCAGCAGCGCGAGGCAGCCAGCTACCGCATGCCGCAGCGGCCGCTGCCCGTCCGCGGCGAGCAGGTTGCGGCCCGCATCGTCGTACAGGCTCACGTGCACATGCATCCCGCTGCCCGGCGCATGCAGGTACGGCTTGCCCATGAAGCTCGCGCGATAGCCGTGCCGCAACGCGACGCCGCGCGTGCTGCGGCAGAACAGCGCCGACCAGTCGGCCGCGCGCAACGCATCGTCGGTATGGCCGAAGTTGATCTCGAACTGGCCGGGCCCGAGCTCGGCCGTGATCACCGTCGCGTCGACACCCTGCTCGCGCGCGGCCTCCACCATCTCGTGCAGCACGTCGGAAAACCGCGACAGGCGCTCGATGTGCATGTTCGGCTGATCGTCGCGGTCGTCGCTCAGGCGGTCGCGCGGATACTGCGGCATCCCGTCCGCGAGCTGCGCGGCAAACAGATAGAACTCGAGTTCGAACGCGATGACCGGCCGGATGCCGCGCGCCGCGAACCGCCGCAGCACGCGCGCAAGCACCTCGCGCGGCTCGAACTCGATCGGCGCATCGGTGCCGTCGGAGCTGATCAGCATCTGCGCGAGCGGCTGCCGCTCCCAGCGCACCGGCTTCAGCGTGCCGGGGATCAGGCGGCGCGGCGCGTCGGGGTCGCCGTCGTTGAAGCAGTAATCGCCGATCTTGTAGAGGCCGCCCTGCGTGCCGAGCAGCACGCAGTTCTGCGGCAGCTTCAGCAGCGCACCGGCCACGACCTTCTCGAGCGCATCGATCGGATAGCGCTTGCCGTAGAAGTGGCCCGGCAGGTCGAGACAGATCAGGTCGACATAACGGATCTCGGGATGCGCCTGCCGGAATGCGCGGACTTCATCGACCAGCACGGGAACGACGTCAGCCATGTCTCATCCTTTTCATGTCTTGTATGGCGGTGCCGCATCGCGGCGATCAGTACTGCAAACCGCTGGAACGGCGTAACGGCCCGTCAGGCCGCCGCGCCAATGACTCAGGTGAACACCCAGATCACGCGCGTGAGCGTATCGCCCAGGTTCGCGTAACGAAACCGCTGGTGCGCGGGCAACTGGAACGCGTCGTTCGGGCCGAGCGTGACGGGCGTGTCGTCGCCGTCGATCCAGATCGTCAGCTCGCCTTCGAGCACGAAGCCGCCCTGCTCGTCGCTGTCGTCCACGGAGCGCTCGCCGCTGCTCGCGCCCGGTGCGAGATGGCTCTCGAGGATCGAGAAGCGCGAACGCATGTTCGGCGACACGAGGATGTCCGTGATGCCGGCCGCGTAATACACCGTGCGCCGCTCGTCGGGCCGCGTGACCCACGGCACGCTGCGCGGCTTGCTCAGGCTGTAGAAATACGTGGTCGGCACGCCGAGCGCCTCGCCGATCGCGGTGAGATCGGCCACCGTCGGGCGCGACAGCCCGCGCTCGACTTGCGACAGAAAGCCGACCGAGCGGCCGATCCGTTCCGCGAGATCGTTGAGCGTGACCTTGCGATGCTTGCGCAGGTCGCGGATCAGGATCGCCAGACTTTCTATTTCTTCCTGTTCGTTCATGTCAGATTCCGGTGCGTCAGACGGTGTCAGACGGTATCGCGCAGACGGTACCAAGCCTTGCCGAGCGCTTCCAGCGGCGCGGCGAGGCGGTCGCCGCCGGGGAAGCGCGGGTTGCGGATGCGCTGGTACTGCGCGAGCAGGCGATCGTCGCCGAGCACCGCATCGGCGACCGCGCGGGCACCGGCGAGTGTCGGCAGCACGCCGTGTCCCGAGAAGCCCTGCAGCCAGAAGCGCTGGCCGCGGCGGCCGATGTCCGGCGTGCGTCGCATGCTGATGTCGATATGGCCGCCCCACGCGTAGTCGAGCGGCACGCCGCTCAGTTGCGGAAACACGCGTTCGAGGTGCGGGCGCGTCGCCGCCGCGATGTCGGCAGGTATGCCGCCGAGATACGTGCAGCCGCCGCCGAACAGCAGGCGGTTGTCGGGGCTCAGGCGGAAGTAGTCGGGCACGAACTGGTTGTCGATCACGCAACTGTTACGCGGCAGCAGCGAGCGTGCGACGTCCGGTGCGAGCGGCGCGGTCGCGACCTGATAGGTGCCGACCGGCAGCAGCCGGCGCGACAACTCCGGATCGAGCTGGTCGACGTACGCGTTGCACGCGAGCACGAGCACGTCCGCGCGCACTTCGCCATGCGCGGTGCGAGCAACGTGGCCGCCGGCCGTCTCGCGACAATCGAGCACCCGGCTTTGCTCGAAGATGCGGCCGCCGGCCCGCTCGATCGTCTGCGCAAGACCAAGCGCGAGCTTCAGCGGACTCAGATGGCCGGCCTCGGGATCGTAAAGTGCGGCGAGATAGCGCGCGCTGCCGATCCACTCGGGCATCTCGTCCTGACCGATCACGCGTAGCCGGTCATAGCCCCAGCGCTGCGCCGCTTCGTCTCGCGCCTGCGCGAGCATCGCGACGCGACGCGGGCGCACCGCGGCCCACAGGCTGCCGGGCCGGTAGTCGATGTCGAAGCCGTGACGGGCCGGCAGTTCGCGCACTTCGGCCGCCGCCCAGCGCATGCTGTCCCACAGCAGGCGCGCGCCGTCGCGGCCGAGCGAATCCTCGAGCGGCTGCATGTCGCACGACCAGCCGAGCAATGCCTGACCACCGTTGCGGCCCGATGCGGCCCACGCGACGCGGCTCGCCTCGAGCACGACCACGCGCTTGCCGGCGAGCGCGAGCCGCAACGCCGTGTGCAGCCCGCTGAAGCCCGCGCCGACGACCAGCACGTCGGCGTCGATGCGCTCGTTCAGTTCGGGCCGCAGCGGGATCGGCGCCGGGTAGGTGCCGGCGTAGTAGCTTGCGACGTGACGGTCGGACTGCACGAACATGCGGGCTTCCGTGAAATTTTCGCCGGTTAATTTCATGAAAAATTAGCACGGCAATTTCACAGAGGCAAGGGGGATTGCGCGGCGGGTCGTCAGAGTCCGACGAACCCAGGTTGCGCCGGTCCGGTCGAGAAATTCGCGATGCCTTTGCTGGATCATCGGAGCCGCGTCAAAGTTGACGTTCAGACAGACGATTTCACGCGCACCATCGTATTACCCGTGGCCCACCGCCGTCGTCCGATCAGGATGCCCTCCTGCCGGTTCCGGCGACTTGTTTCGCTCTAAAATGTGGCGCTACATGGCCGGGGTGCCGGATTGTTAAGCAAAAGCATCAATCAAGTGCAATTCCTATGGATCTCAGTGGCGGAGCGGTGATGACGGACCTGAATGGTGATACGACGGACCCGGTCGTCTTTGTCATAGATGACGATAGCGCCGTGCGTGAAGCTGTCGAAACGTTGCTCGATTCCGTCGGCTTGCATGTCGTTTCGTTCGACAGCGCGCACGCGTTCCTCGCCGCCGGCTTGCCGGACCGACCGAGTTGCGTTGTCCTCGATGTTCGCTTGAAGGGGCACAGCGGACTCGCCGTGCAGGAGCACATCGTACGGAACATGCGCTTGCCCGTGATCCTGATGACGGCGCACGGAGATATCCCCATGTCGGTTCAGGCGATGAAGGCCGGTGCGCTCGACTTTCTTCCGAAGCCGTTTCGCGGACAGGACATGATCGATGCCGTGACACGCGCGTTGGAGTCGGATCGCAAGCGCCGCACGTCCGATCGATCGATGGCGATATTGCGGGCATCCTACGACACACTGACGCCGCGAGAACGAACCATCATGACGATGGTCGCCAACGGGCTGCTGAACAAGCAAATCGCGACCGAACTGGGCCTGAGCGAGATCACGGTCAAACTGCACCGCGGGCAAGCGATGAAGAAAATGAAGTCGCCGTCGATTGCCGATTTCGTACTGAAAGCGGAAGCGCTGGGTTTGATCAGCCGCGACGAGCATCTGGCCGCACAGGCCTGAGCGCGCAACGATAAACGAGCCGCGGCGATCGTGACGGCGCCGCGCCAGGTCGCCGAGGGTTGCCGATCGTCATGACGACTCCGTCAGCCATACCTCTCCCGGAACAGCGATCACCGGCATGACCGATACCGCCCCCTCCGTCATCCCTGAAGACGACGGCATCTCTCACTCCCGCGCATGCATCACGAACGCCGAAGGGCGGCGCATCCCGGTCGTCGTCGCCCGGCCGCGACGCGGCGCATCCAGCACGATCGCCGTCGAACATCTATTGAACGAATACCGGATGCGCGACCAGCTGGACAGCGCGTGGGCGTTGCGCCCGCTCGAATTGCAGCGGCAAGGCGACAGCGTCGCGCTCATTCTTGAAAACGCCGCCGGTGTCAGCCTCGAGCAGCTATTGAGCGAGCCGCTGGACACCCGACGCTTTCTGAATATCGCGCTTCAGATCGTCGTCTCCGTCGGCCATATGCACACCGCCAGGATCGTTCACCGCGATCTCAAACCCGCTCACCTGTACGTTGACGAACCCGGCGGCCGTGTGAGGCTCACCGGCTTCGGAATCGCGCTCGGCGGCCAGCAGCGCCGCGAAATGGCAGATCACCCGGAAATCATTGCCGGCACGATGGCCTACATGGCGCCTGAGCAAACGGGCCGCATGAATTGGCAGATCGATGCGCGCAGCGATTTGTACAGCACGGGTGTCGTGTTTTATCGCATGTTGACCGGGCAACTGCCATTTTCCGCAACCGCTCCGATGGAGTGGATACACAGTCACACGTCGCGCACGCCCGTCGCGCCCCATCTGCGCCACGGACTCGTCGATCCCCAGTTGTCGGCGATCGTCATGAAATTGCTCGAGAAATGCCCCGGCGAACGCTATCAAAGCGCGGCAGGACTGGAGCGCGACCTGCGTCGATGCATGGCGGAGTGGTCAGCGAGCGCGACGATATCTCGGTTCGACTTGGGCGTGGCCGATCTGCCCGAGCGACTTTCCGGACCGGCCAGGTTGTACGGCCGGGACCAGGAACTGGCGCGACTGACCGGCGCATTTTCACGGGCCATGCTCGCGGGATCGACCGAACTGGTGCTGATTTCCGGTTATGCCGGTATCGGCAAATCGTGTCTCGCGCGCGAGCTGCAAACCGCGGCCGGCACGTTTCAAGGGACTTTCGCCAGCGGAAAGTGCGACCAGTACAACAGCGACGTACCGTATGCCGCGGTGGCGCTTGCGCTGAAAGGCATGATCAGGTCCGTGTTCGCCAGAGGCGAAGACGACGTACGCCGCTGGCGCAGCGCGATTCTCGATGCACTTGGGCAGAACGCAAGCCTCGTCACGAACTTCGTGCCGGATCTCGAACTGCTGATCGGCAAGCAACCCGGCGTGCCGGAGTTGCCGCTGCCACAGGCTCAGGTCCGTTTCCAACGCGTGTTGACGGACCTCATGCAGGTGTTCGCAACGCTGAGCCCTCCCCTCGTGCTCTTTATCGACGATCTTCAATGGGCAGACGCCGCAACGCTCGATCTCATCGAACATATCGCGCGCCATTCCGACATGCGCCACCTGCTGCTGATCGGTGCGTATCGTCACAATGCAGTCGATGCCGATCATCCACTGACGCGAAAGATCTCCATCGCCAAAGCGGCGCGAATCGCCGTTCATGAAATCGATCTGCTGCCATTGACTGCCAAGGATGTCGCGCCCCTTCTTCGCGACATCCTGCACTCCACCGACAAGTTGATCGAGCCGCTTGCGAGAGCCGTATATTCGAAGACGGCAGGCAACCCGTTCTTCGTCGTTCAGTTCCTGCATGCACTCGCGGAAGAGAACGTGCTCGTCATCGATCCGGCCGCCGGTCGCTGGTCGTGGAACGTGCAAGACGTCCGGAGCGCCCGCTATACGGACAACGTCGCGGACCTGATGGCTATCCGGCTCAACCGGCTTCCACCAAACTGCAAGGCCGCGCTGCGCGACCTTGCGTGCCTGGGCAGCGCGGCGACGGCCTGCAATCTGGCGATCGTGCGTCAAACCAGCGAAGAAGCGTTGCACGGCGAGCTTCAGGCCGCCATCCGCCAGCAACTCGTCGAACGCGCGGGAAATATCTATCGATTCGCTCACGACCGGATTCACGAGGCAGCCTATTCGCTCATCCCTGCTTGCTCGCGCGCGGAAATACACCTGACGGCCGCGCGGCGCCTGTTGCCGCATCTCGCCGAAGGGGCCGACGAAGGGCTGGTGTTCGAAATCGTCGGCCAATTCAATCGCGCCGGAGACGAACTCATCTTGCCGGAAGAGCGGCACGAAGTCGCCGCGCTGAATTTGCGAGCCGGCATTCGAGCGAAGCGTTCCGCCGCGTACGATACCGCGCTTCGCTACTTCAATGCCGGCACGGCACTACTGAGCGCCATACCAACCAACGAGCCAGCCGGTATCCATTTCGAGTTCGAACTCGAATTTGCCGAATGCGAATTCCTGACCGGACAACTCGAGCTGGCGGAACGGCGCCTGGCTGCCTTGCCGATACAAGGATTGGGCCTGATCGAGCGCGGTCGCGTCACAGTACAACGGATGGACGTGTACACGGCGCTCGACCAAAGCGACGACGCGATCGCCGTCGCGCTCGAATATCTGCGTTGCGTCGGCATCACATCGTCGGCACATCCGTCAGATCAGGACGTGCTCGACGAATATGCGCAACTCCACCGGCGTGCAGCCAACCTGACGGTCGACGACATCGCCGGATTGCCGGCCATGGTCGACCCGCTGGCATTGACTACGCTGGAGGTACTGACCCGCCTGCTTTCCGCGGCATGCTTCACCGATTTCAATCTGAACTCCCTGATTACGTGCAAGGCCATCAACCTCAGCCTGACCAGCGGAAACTGTGACGCGTCCTGCGTTGCGTTCGGTACGCTTAGCCGGACCGCGGGCCCGCGTTTCGGCGATTTCGACCTGGGGATCCGCTTCAGCCACGCGGGCTACCGCATTGCCGAACGCAACGCACAACACCGCTACCATGCCAGCACGTCCCTGGTGTTCGCCATCTTCACGAAGTGCTGGGCCGAGCATGTTCGCGCATCCGAGGACACACTGCGCTATGCGTTTTCCGCGGCCAACAAGACCGGGGACCTGTTGTACGCATCGTATTCCCTGACCGGTCTGAATACGGTATTGCTGTTCGCGGGCGATCCCCTTTCCGCCGTCCATAACGAAGCGGAACGCGGCCTTGCGTTTGCCCGGAACGCTCAACATGGGCTGATCGTCGACATCATCTCGACACAGCTCGCGCTCGTCGACAACCTGCGAGGGCGGACGAGAAAGCTCGGGACGTTCGACAGCGAACGCTTCAATGAACAGGCATTCGAATTCCGGCTTTCGAATCGTCCCGGGCTTGCCATCGCGGAGTGCTGGTACTGGACGCGAAAGATGCAAGCGCGTTATCTGGCAGGTGACCACGACACTGCTCTCGCGTCGCTGCTCCGTGCCGAGCCGTTGATATGGACCTCTTCGATGTTCCTGGAAGAGGCCGAATTTCATTTCTACGCCGCGCTCACGTTGGCCTCGACGCTGGAGCGCGTTACGCCTGCGATGCGGGCCGGCCAACTGGAGCGACTCGCTCGGCACCAGGCGAAGCTGAATGTGCTGGCGAGCAACTTTCCGCAGAATTTCGACAATCGCGCGGCACTCGTGAATGCCGAAATCGCGCGCATCGAATCGCGCATACTCGATGCGGAGCGGCTTTATGAACAGGCGATCAATTCCGCACGCGCGAACGACTTTCCGCATCAGGAAGCGATTGCGAGCGAACTGGCTGCGCGTTTTTACCAGTCCCGAGGCTTGTCGATCATCAGCGATGCCTACTTGCGCAATGCACGTTACGGGTACCTGCGTTGGGAGGCGCCGGGAAAAGTCCGGCAACTCGACGACGCATACCCGCATCTGAATGCCGACCCACGTGGCAGCAACGCGCACGAGACGATGCGGTCGACGGCCGGCGAGATCGACTACTGGATGCTGATCGACGTTTCGCAGCGGGTATCGTCCGAGATCGTGCTCGAGAATGTCGTCGATACGTTCATGAGGGCTGCGCTGACTCACTCCGGCGCGGATCGCGCCATTCTGATTCTCACCGCGGACGATGGTGCCGCGAAGATCCAGGCCGAGGCGACGGTTCGCTGCGAGGCGGTATGCATTCAGCAGGAAAGCTCGCCGCTCGACCCCGACCGGGTCCCGACGGCGACGATCAATTACGTGATGCGGACTCGCGAAGTGCTGTCGATCCCCGATGCATCAAAGGATCCGATATGTGCGACCGATGCCTACACGGTCACGCATCGAGTGCGCTCGATCCTGTGCATTCCTCTCGTTCGTCGACACACATTGGTCGGCACGCTTTATCTGGAAAACAGGCTTTCCACCGGCGTATTCGCGCCTGCCCGCCTGGCCTCGCTCGGTGTTCTCGTTTCGCAGGTCGCCATTACGCTGGAGAACGCGCGCCTGTATCGGGAACTGTCCGACCGCGAAGCGCGGATTCGACGCCTCGTGGACGCGAACATCATCGGCATCTTCATCTACGCGCTGGACGGCACGATATTGGACGCGAATGCCGCCTTTCTCGAGTTGCTCGGTTACAGTCGCGACGAGCTCGACCATCGCCAGCTGAACTGGAGGGACATCACGCCACCGGAATGGATTCAGGTCGACTTCCAGATCCACGAACCGGTACTTCGCGCAACCGGCGTGCTTGCACCGATCGAGAAAGAGTATTTTCGCAAGGACGGGAGCCGCGCGCCTGTCCTTGTCGGGGCCGCGATGTTCTCGCCGACGGGCGATCAAGGGGTCGCCTTCGTGCTCGATCTGAGCGAAAGCAAGCGCGCGGACGCGCGTGCGCGAGACAGCGAAATCCGGTTCAGCGAAATGCAGCAGGAACTCGCACACGCGAACCGGGTATCGACCGTCGGACAGTTGACGGCCATGATCAGTCACGAGGTGAAGCAGCCGATCGCCGCGATGTCCGCGAATGCCGACGCCGCGCTACGGTGGCTATCGGCTCGCCCGGCAAACGTCGACCGCGCAGCCAGAGCGCTCGAACTTATCGTGCGCGATACCTTGCGGACCGGCGACATCATCGACCGCATCAGGAACCTCGTGCGCAAATCTCCGGTGCGAAAGGAGCAGGTGGACCTCAACGAGGCGATCCTCGAAGTCCTGTTCATGACACGGCGAGACGCGGAGAAAAACGGCATCAGCATCGAAACGACGCTTGCCGCCCCGCCGCCGACCGTGACCGGCGATCGGGTACAGCTTCAGCAAGTCGTGCTCAACCTCGTCGCCAATGCGATCGAGGCGATGCACGCCGTCAACGAAGGACGCCGGCTACTGTCGATCTCTACATCGCGCAGCGGCGACGGCACGGTGGACATAAAGGTGAAGGACTCGGGCCCCGGCATGTCGGCCGCACATATGGAACGGCTTTTCGAGCCGTTCTTCACGACCAAGGATACGGGAATGGGCATCGGCCTCTCGGTTGCTCATTCGATCGTTCAGGCCCACGACGGACAACTGCGGGCAACCCTCCACGAACCGTTCGGCACGACATTTCACATTACGCTTCCGTCTTCGGCATCGTAGCCCCATCGCGACATCGATTGCCGGCATGGCAACGCATGACTTGACGCAAGCGACTCATCCAACGGGCGAAAGGACCCCGCGGCTACTTCATGCGATTTGGCAAAAGCCGTGCCGCAATAGAACTCGCCACGATCCGTCTCTCCTAATCTGCGACGACGCGTCACCGCGTAGACCCGTCAACTCAGGAAGGAGACGATGAATGGCGAAAGTTCTCTGTGTGCTCTACCCGGATCCGACGTCCGGCTATCCGCCCCGGTACGTACGTGATGGAATCCCGGCGATCGCGGCATATCCCGGCGGACAGCGCTTGCCTTCCCCGCAAGGTACGCTGGGTTTCGCGCCGGGCGAACTCGTCGGGTGCGTGTCGGGGGAGCTCGGCCTGCGGCCCTATCTGGAAGCAAACGGTCACGAACTAATCGTGACGAGCGACAAGGACGGACCCGATTCCGCGTTCGAGCGGCACCTGCCCGACGCGGACGTGGTGATTTCGCAACCGTTCTGGCCGGCCTATCTGACGAGGGAGCGAATCGCGAAAGCACGCAAGCTCAAACTCGCGCTCACCGCCGGGATCGGTTCGGACCACGTCGATCTCCAGGCTGCGGCGGAGCGCGGCATTACCGTCGCGGAAGAAACGTTTTCGAACAGCATCAGCGTCGCGGAACACGTGGTCATGACGGTGCTGGCGCTGGTCCGGAATTTCGTTCCCGCTCATCAGTTCGCGACGAACGACGGCTGGAACATCGCCGATTGCGTGAGCCGAAGCTACGATCTCGAAGGCATGCATTTCGGAACGATCGGGGCAGGACGCATCGGGCTGGCCGTGCTCCGGCGACTGAAGCCGTTTGACGTACACCTTCATTACCACAGTCGTCATCGGCTGTCGGCGGACCTCGAACGCGAACTCGGCCTCTCTTACCACGACAGCGCCAGGTCCCTCGTGCAGGTCAGCGACGTGATCAACCTGCAATGCCCGCTTTATCCGTCCACCGAACATATGTTCGACGATGAAATGTTCAGCCACGTGAAGCCCGGCGCCTACCTCATCAATACCGCGCGCGGCAAGCTGTGCGATAGAGACGCGGTCGTGCGAGCGCTCGAATCCGGCCGCCTGGCCGGCTATGGCGGCGACGTGTGGTTTCCGCAACCCGCGCCGCCCGACCATCCGTGGCGCCACATGCCGAGCGAAGCAATGACGCCCCATATCTCGGGAACGTCGCTGTCCGCGCAGGCTCGCTATGCGGCAGGCACGCTCGAGATCCTGCAGTGCCATCTCGAGGGTCGGCCGATTCGTCCCGAGTACCTGATCGTCGACGCCGGAAAACTCGCCGGGGTCGGTGCTGCGTCGTACAAGTTGAGCTGATGCGCGTAACGCGCCGATTCGCGGGGCCGAGACGTCGTGCATTCGGCGTGGTCCCGGCCGCCGCCGTCGTCGTGCGGGAACGCGAATTGGATGAGCGGCCGAACGTCCCGACTCATCGGGCTTCGACGCCCGCTAGCTACGCTGCATTCTGGCTGCCGCAGGCGCCTGCGCCGGCTGGCCGACACCCAGCGCCTCCGCCTTTTTCACGAAGTCGGCCAACGAGCGCGCCTCCATTTTCTTCATCGCCTGTCCGCGGTGAATCTTCACGGTGATTTCACTCAGATTCATTTCTGCGGCGATCTGCTTGTTCATCAGCCCGCTCGCCACGAACGCCATGACCTCGCGCTCGCGCGCGGACAGCGTGGCATAGCGCGCACGCAGGTCGACGAGCGACCGATGCTCGCTTCTCCAGCGCGCGTCGCGCTCGAGTGCCGTCGTGACCGCATCGAGCATGTCCTGCTCCCGAAATGGCTTCGGAAGAAAATCCATCGCACCGGCCTTCATCGCCTTCACCGACATCGCAATATCGCCGTACGCCGTCATGAAGATGATCGGCAGATGCAGGTCGGCGGCCGCGATCTGCTCCTGAACCGCGAGCCCGCTCTGGCCTTTCAGGCGAACGTCGAGAATCAGGCAGCTCGCCACATCGGGTTTGTCGAAGGCGAGAAACTCCTGCGCCGATGCAAACGCTTCGACGCGAAACCCTACCGACCGGAGCAGCATGTCGACCGCCGTTCGCATCGACTCGTCGTCGTCGACGACATAAACGATCGATTGCTGGGCGGGGTCTTGCGTATCAGTGTTCATTACACATTTCCTCATCCAGTGGCAATACGAACTGTATGACCATTCCGGCCCGCTCCGGGATCTCGGCCCAGATACGGCCGCCATGCGCTTCCACTATCGACCGGCAAATCGACAACCCCATACCCATCCCATTCTGTTTCGTCGTGAAGAATACGCTGAACAGCCGGTCGAAGTCTTCATTGCTTACCCCGGCTCCCTGGTCCTCCACCATCATGTGAGCGTGACCGTCCCGCGCCCGGGTGCGAAGCAGCAAGCGTCGCGTGCCGGGGGCGAGCCCCGACATCGCTTGTATCGCGTTCATCACCAGATTGATGACGACTTGCTGCAACTGGACGCGGTCGCCGCACACACGCTGTGGCGAAGCGGAATAGTCAGCCTCTACGTCCACCCGGTGGGTTTCCAGCTCGCGCGCGACGAGTTCGAGCGATTCTCGCACAACGTCGTTCAGGTCGAGCGGCAGCTGCTCGGGCGCGCGCTTTCTCGCCATCGCCCGGATCTGCCGGATGATGTCGGAGGCGCGCTTGGCGTCGCGGATCATCTGCGCGACGGATTGCTGTACCTCGCCCAGATCGGGCTCCGGACGGTCGATCCAGCGCAATGCAGCGTCACCTGCGGTGACGATCGCGGCAAGCGGCTGCGTGACTTCATGTGCAATCGATGCGGCCAGTTCGCCCAGCATCGTTACCCGCGTCGCGTGCGCCAGTTCGGCATTCGATCGATCCAGCGCTTCCTGCGCCACGACGCGCTCGGTGATGTCCATCAATGCGCCGACGTATTCCGTTTCCTTTTGATGTCGGATCGGATGCGCGACGTAATGGACGTGTTTGACACGTGCATCGGTCATCAGCAGTCGAAACTTGATGTCCGGATCCGATGCACCTGCGATCTGGCGATGCCAGGCATCGCGGACAAGCGCTACGTCGTCGGGGTGGACGCGCGACGCAATCGATTCGAAGTCCGGCACCCTGTGGCGATCGAGTTCGAAGATGCGATACGTCTCATCGGACCACCACATCGTACAGTCGGGAAGCCTCATCGCAATACTGCCGGTATGACTCAGCCGCTGCGCGCCCGATAAAAATGCCTCGCTGCGGCGCCACGCCTGTTCGGCCTGCTTGCGTGCTTCGATGTCGGTATTCACGCCATACCAGCGAACGACATGCCCGCTCTCGTCACGAAGCGGCGCCGCGCGGATATGCACCCACCGGTAAACGCCGTCCTCGCGCCTGATCCGAACGGTGCTCTCGAACCGTGACTCGTTATACACGGCGCGCTCCCACGCGTGGTGCATCGAATCGAAGTCGTCGGGGTGGACGACGGCACGCCAGATATCTTCTTCGCGCTTGGCCATGTACACACCGAACTCCGTCCACCGCTTGTTCACGTAGTCGATCTTGCCGTTACTGTCCGAGCTCCACACCATCGCGGGAATTGCGTCGATCATCGCGCGCAACTCGTCCTGCTGCCGCCGCATTTCGCCTTCCAGGCGCTTGCGGTCGGTAATGTCATTGTTGGTCGCGAGTATCGCAACCGCCTTTCCGCCGGCATCGCGCCACAGCGCGAGCCGACTCGAAATCATCACCTTTTTTCCGTCTTTGCGGACACGCTGCAGTTCGCCCTGCCACTGTCCGCATTCGAGTACGGCACGGTGAATGTCGTCGAGCGGCACCGACGCGACGGTCTGCGTCAACATATGGACCGGCTGGCCGAGCGCCTGTTCGGCCGTCCAGCCGTAAAGCGCCTCCGCGCCTTGATTCCAGAATGCGATCCGGTCCTGCAAGTCGTAAACGACAATCGCGTCATGAGTCAGATCGAGCAACTGAAGCCGCTCGCGCAGAATGCCGGTGTTGGCGAGATTGCGTAGCGACAACACTGCCGTCGTCACGATCGCGAGCAGGCTTACGCCGCAGCGGGCGAGCGCACCGCCCGAATATCGGGCGTCATGCGACAGCGCAAGCGCGAGCAACGTCAGTCCCACGCATCCGGATGCGGCGACATACGTCGCCCGACGCGAGCCGGCTGACGCGGCCAGCAGCACCACCGCCACGTAAAGCACGGCAATCGCGGTATCGAGCGGCGTCACGTCGATAATGAAAATAAGCGCCGTCAGTGCGCCGGCCAACGTGTACAACACACGCGCGTCTTCTCGCCATGGCTTGCCTATTGTCCGATTGCTCATCGTCGTCGTGTTTCGCAGTGCCTGAAGGAAATGAAAAGTAGGGAATTGCCGGTCGGTATCTCCCGTTCCCACGGCGGCGCGTTGACGTTACGCGCGGCGATACCCGGCTTCATGAATGCGCTTACGAAGCCGGGTTCCCCCGACCTTCCTTCACGGATGCCAGATCCCGGGCGACTTGCACGGCATCCACGGGTTTCCTCAACACGCTGATCGCCCCCATACCGACCGCCTGGCGCCGGACGGCCTCGGACACGAATGCCGAAATGAAGATGATCGGCACCGTGACGCCGCTGTCCACCAGCTGTCGATACATCTCGAGACCTGAAATGCCGGGCATCTGGACGTCTGAAATGATGCACGAGACTTCCCGAACGTCATCGGACGCCAGAAACTGCTCCGCCGATGCATAAAGTTTCGCGCTCCATCCCAGAGAGCGAACCAGACTGGACGTGGCGACACGGACGGATTCGTCATCGTCAACAATCGAAACGATTGGAAAATTGTGCAAACCCGGGCCCTCGGACGGAATTCCATTTCGGGCGACCCGACATTGGCCGCCCTGTCGAACCCAATATTAGAGAAATCGACAATCCGCGGAAATCATCTATACGTATAGTTTCGCGCCGTCCCGCCCGACGACGCGACGCGCGGCCGGAACGTCATGCGCGGATGAACGCGAGCAGATCCGCGTTCACCTGATCGGCCTGCGTGGTGCACAAGCCGTGCGGCGCGCCGGGATAGATCGTCAGCCGTGCGCCGCGCACGATCTCTGCCGACAGCCGCCCGGAATCGTCCAGCGGAACGATCTGGTCGGCATCGCCTTGCAGGATCAGCGTCGGGACGTCGATGCTGCGCAAATCGGCGGTGAAGTCGGTTTCCGAGAAGGCCTTGATGCAGTCGTACGCGCTCTTGATCGAACATTGCATACCCGCATACCAGAAGGCATCCACCGTCCCGTCCGACGCCTTTGCGTGGTCACGGTTGAAGCCGTAAAACGGCACCGCCAGGTCCTTGAAGAACTGCGAGCGGTTCGCGAGGACGCCCTTTCGGATGTCGTCGAACACCGACAACGGCAAGCCGCCTGGATTGGCGTCGGTCTTCAGCATCAGCGGCGGCACCGCCGCGATCAACACGGCCTTCGCCACACGACCGGTGCCGTGCCGGCCGATATAACGGGCAACCTCGCCACCTCCGGTCGAATGACCGACGAGCACCGCGTCCTTCAGATCGAGATATTCGATGAGTTCGGCGAGATCGTCCGCGTAACGCGACATCTCGTTTCCGCCCCAGGGTTGACTGGAGCGGCCGTGCCCACGCCGGTCGTGCGCGATCACACGATAGCCTCGCTCGGCGAGATACATCATCTGTGCATCCCATGCATCGGCATTCAACGGCCATCCATGCGAGAACACCACCGGCTGGCCTGAGCCCCAGTCCTTGTAGAACAGTTCGGTCCCGTCTTTCAATACGAGCGTTGCCATCTTCGTTCTCTCCTTGACGATGCCGCTTCCAGCCGGTCTTTCACCGTAGAAGCGACGTTACGCGTCGCCCCGCGGCCGTCGCTCGGGCCGCAAAACTCACGCACTGGAACGATTATCGAAACGACCATGCCCGGCTCCTTTTGACAGGGACCGGGATTTTCGGCTCCGCACGGTCGTCCGCGGCGTTCACGGTTCCGATGCAGCAGGCCAATGTGCATCGCCCGCCGCGACGATCGGTTTTCCTGCCCTGCGAATTCTTGCGTGCGAATTCGAAACTCGGGCCGTCACGGTGCAATGCCGCCGCGCATGCGCGCCTCAAGATCGAACCGAATCGATGGAGGAACCCGACATGGCCGAGAAAAAGACCGTTCGAATCTATAGCGAACCCGCCGGCGGCTGGGGCGCGCTGAAAGCGACGGGAGCGGCGCTCGCGGTACAGGGCATTGCCGTGTCCGGCGCGAAGACGCTGCTGCGGATGAATCAACCGGAGGGATTCGACTGCCCGGGTTGTGCGTGGCCGGACCCGAAACATACTTCATCGTTCGAATTTTGCGAGAACGGTGCGAAAGCGGTGGCATGGGAGGCAACGTCGAAGCGCTGCACGCCCGAGTTTTTCGCCGCGCACAGCGTGTCCGAGCTGTCGACATGGGACGACTACGATCTCGAGATGGCAGGACGTCTCACTCACCCGATGACCTATGACCGCGTGTCGGATCGCTACGTCCCGATCACCTGGGAGGCCGCGTTCTCGACGATCGCGACTGCCCTGAACGCCCTCGATCATCCCGATCAGGCGGATTTCTATACGTCCGGGCGCGCATCGAACGAGGCGGCGTTCCTCTATCAGCTGTTCGTACGCGAATTCGGCACGAACAATTTCCCCGATTGCTCGAACATGTGCCACGAAGCCACGAGCGTCGGACTGCCCCAGTCGATCGGCGTCGGCAAAGGGACCGTGCTGCTCGAGGACTTCGAGCAGGCCGACGCGATCTTCATCTTCGGTCAGAACCCCGGCACCAACAGCCCCCGGATGATGACCGACCTGCACGCGGCATCGCGCCGCGGGGCAAAGATCGTCTCGTTCAACCCGTTTCGCGAACGTGCGCTCGAGCGCTTCACCGCGCCGCAGGATCCGCTCGAAATGGCAACGCTCGGTTCGACGCCGATCAGCACGTTTCTCTACCAGGTGCGCGTCGGCGGCGACGCGGCCGTGCTCAAGGGGATGATGAAGGCCATCGTGGAGGCCGACGACGCAGCCGTCGCGGCCGACCAACCCCGCATCCTCGACGTGACGTTCATCGCCGGCCATACGCACGGCATCGATGAGCTCGTCGCGGACCTGCGCGCCGCGTCGTGGGACGCCATCGAGCGCGTATCGGGCCTCGCGCGCGCCGACATCGAAAATGCCGCGCGCATCTACATGGCGGCGAACAACGTGATCCTGGTATACGGCATGGGGCTCACTCAGCACCGCCGCGGGACGGAAAACGTGCAGCAGATCGCAAACCTCGCGCTGCTGCGGGGCAACGTCGGCCGCCCGGGGGCCGGCATCTGTCCGGTGCGCGGACACTCGAACGTGCAAGGCAACCGGACGGTCGGCATCACCGAGAAGCCGAGCGCTGCGCTGCTCGACGGCATCGAGCGCGCGTTCGGCTTTCGTCCGCCCGCCGCACACGGTCATGACGTGCTTGCCACCATCGACGCGATGATGCGCGGCCACGCGCGGGTGTTTATCGCGCTGGGCGGAAATTTCGCCGCCGCCATACCGGACTGGGTCCGCGTGCAGCCGGCGATAAGCCGGCTCGACCTGACCGTGCATATCGCAACGAAACTCAATCGCAGCCATCTGGTACACGGCAAGGCCGCATTGATTCTGCCTTGCCTCGGACGCACCGAAATCGATATCCAGGCGGACGGACCGCAATCGATTACCGTGGAAGATTCGATGTCGATGGTCCATGCGTCGGCTGGCCGCAACGCGCCGGCGTCGGAGCACCTGCTCAGCGAGCCGGCGATCGTCGCCGGTATTGCCCGTGCAACGCTCGGCAGTGCATCGCGCGTGCCATGGGAACATCTCGTCGCGAATTACGACCGGATTCGCGACGCGATCGAAGTGGTATTCCCGATCTTCCAGGCATACAACGACCGCATCCGCATACCCGGCGGCTTCCATCTCGCGTCGACCGCGCGCGAACGGGTGTGGGCGACTTCGACGGGCCGCGCGAATTTCCTCGTCTTCGCCGGTCTTGACGAAGACTTCGATCATGGCGACCCGGAAGCGCTGATGCTCACGACGATGCGCAGCCACGATCAGTACAACACCACGCTCTATTCTCATTCGGACAGATATCGCGGCGTATTCGGGCAGCGCGACGTGCTGTTCATGAATCCGCGCGAACTCGCCAGGCGCAACCTGCATCCTGGCGAGCGCGTGGATATCGTCGCGCTCTGGACGGACGGCATCGAACGTATCGTGCGCGGCTTCAAGATTGTCGAATACTCGCTGCCGGACGGCTGCTGCGGCGCCTACTACCCCGAAGCGAATCCGCTCGTGCCGCTCGATGCGTTCGACCCGCAAAGCCGCACACCCGCGTACAAGTCCGTCCCGGTGAAGGTGATGCGTGCGGCAACGGTAGGCCCGGATTCCGCGGCATTCGCCGTTGCGCGCGCGATCGGCGGGTAAGGCGCTCAGTATGGCCGACCGGCGAGGCATACGAAAAAGGCATGCCGGCGATGATGAATTTGAATATTACGGGCGCGCCGGGGCTACTTATACTGGCTCCCGCCATCGCCACCGATTTCTAAGCAAATCGCAGGTCGATCATCCGTTGACGTCGTGCACCCGAATGCTTTGCCGTTATAGAGGATACCTTATGGATTCGCGTGGATATTCCATTCACCGAGGAGCTTTGTCGAAATGAACTTCACGATTGGCACGCTGCTCGCGCTGTCGTTTCTGATCTCCGTGCTCGGGCTGTTCCTGTTCCTGTGGGCGCAAATGAACGGCCTGATGCGGGCCGGCCCCGATGCAGCCGAGGTCATCTTCGCCGCGGGGGAAGTCGGACAGACGGAAGATCCGGCCTTGTCCGCATCGCAACGCGAGCGCCTCCAGCAGGCCGCCGCGCATGCGGCGCCCGGCACACGTTCCGGCGCATCGGGCGACGCGCCGGCACTCGGCCGGGAACTCGCGGAACGCGCGCGGCTGGACGCGTCGAGCCGCGGGCCGACCTTCGTCTTTCTGAGCTCCTCGGTATTCTGGCTGCTGCTGGGCTCCGTTGCGGGCCTCGTCGCGTCGCAGAAGCTGACCGCCCCGGACTTTCTCACGCAGTCGGCCTGGCTCACGTTCGGCCGCGTGCGCACCGCGCATCTGAACATGGTGGTATACGGATGGGCGTCGATGGCAGGCATCGGCATTGCCCTCTGGATGCTGCCGCGCCTGCTCAAGACACAGCTGGCGGGCGGCCGCTACGCCATCGCCGGCGCTTGGCTCTGGAATGCCGGCCTCTCCGCGGGCATCGCCGCCATTCTGTCGGGATGGACCGACGGCCTGCAATGGCTCGAGATTCCGTGGCAAATCGGCATCCTGCTCGCGGCGGGCGGTGCGCTCGCGGCCGTGCCGCTCCTCATGACCATCGCACGGCGCACCACGCGCCATCTGTACGTGTCGGTGTGGTATCTCGCCGCCGCGCTGCTGTGGTTCCCCATCCTCTACATCGTCGCGAAGGTGCCGGGCGTGCACTTCGGCGTCGAGCAGGCCATCGTCAACTGGTGGTTCGCGCACAACGTGCTCGGCCTGTGGCTCACGCCGATCGGGCTGGCCGCAGCCTATTACTTCATCGCGAAGGTGCTCGGGCGGCCGATCTACTCGTACGCGCTCTCGCTCGTCGGCTTCTGGGCTCTGGCCATGTTCTACAGCCAGGCCGGCATTCACCACCTGCTGGGCGGCCCCGTTCCGCAATGGCTGCAGAGCGTGTCGGTCGTCCAGAGCGTGATGATGATCGTCCCGGTGCTTGCCGTCGGTGTGAACCACCATATGACGGTGGCCGGCCACTTCGGCGCGCTGAAACACTCGCCTACGCTGCGCTTCGTCGTGCTGGGCGCCGTGCTGTACACGCTCGTATCGCTGCAGGGGTCGCTCGAGGCGCTGCCGTTCTTCAACCGGCTCGTGCATTTCACGCAGTACAAGGTAGCCCACGCCCATCTCGGCCTGTACGGCTTCTTTTCGATGATCATGTTCGGCTCGATCTACTTCACGATGCCACGCGTGCTCGAACGCGAATGGCCGTACCCGAAGCTCGTCTGGCTCCACTTCTGGCTCGCGGTCGTCGGCTTTGCCATTTACTTCGTCTCGCTCACGATCGGCGGCGTTCTGCAAGGCATCGCACTGCTCGACCCCGCGCGGCCGTTCATGGCGTCCGTCGAAGTTCTCACGCCATATCTGCAAGCACGCACGCTCGGCGGCGCGCTCATGACGATCGGCCATTTCGTATTCGCGTATCACTTCTTCGCGCTCGTCTTCGGCAGGCAGGGCGCGCGCTCAGACGCGGCGCCGGCTCGCCACGCGATCTCGATGGGGGCCTGACATGAACCGCGCCCTGACCGTCGTAATCGGCTCGCTGATCATGCTCGCGATGGCGACGCTCGTCCTCGTCGCCCTTCCGTATCGGCAATTGCGCGACGAAGCGCCGCCCGAGCCGCTGAAGCCCTATACCGTCGCCCAGCTGCGCGGACATGCGACCTACGTGAACATGGGCTGCGTCTACTGCCATTCACAGCAGCCGCGCGCGCCGTCGCTCGGCCCGGATCAACTGCGCGGATGGGGACGCCCGTCCGTGCCCGCGGACTACGTTTACGACTATCCGCACCTGCTCGGCGTATCGCGCACGGGGCCCGACCTGTTCAACATCGGCGCCCGGCAGCCGAGTGACGCATGGCACCTCGCGCATCTCTATCAGCCGCGCGCGGTGACGCCAGGCAGCGTGATGCCGGCCTATCCGTTCCTGTTCAGGGTCGTCGATCACGCGAAGCCGGGTGACGTCGTCGTGCAGTTGCCGCCGAAGGTCGCACCGGCCGACGGCAAACAGGTGGTCGCATCGCAGGACGCGCTCGATCTCGTCGCCTATCTCACGGCCCTCAATCACACCTATCCGGCACCGGCCGATCCGTCGGGAGCAATGAAATGAGCGAACAAGACAACGCGCGTGCCGTCCGCGCGCGCGAACACGCGGAACCGATCGAGCGCAGCAACCCGGTGCCCTGGCTGCTCGGCCTCGTGGCCGCCGCGCTGGCGGTCTGGGGCGTGAGCTACTTCCTCCTCAATCCCGCACTCGGTCCGAACCCGGCCGCGAAATCCCAAGCCGCGCCGGGCGGCACCGACGCCGTTGCCGCGGTGCCGACGGCGGCTGACGGCGCCCTGCTCTTCGCGAGCCGCTGCGCGTCGTGCCACCAGGCTACCGGCGCGGGTCTGCCGGGCGTCTTCCCGCCGCTCGCCGGCTCGGAGTGGGTCAACGGCGATCCGAAGCTCGTCGCGCGCATCCTCCTGCTGGGCGTCACGGGCAAGATCACGGTGGCAGGCAACACGTTCAACGGGTCGATGCCGGCATTCGGCACGACGCTGACCGACGACGAGATTGCCGCCATCGCGTCGCACGTCCGGTCGAGCTTCGGCAATCACTCGCCGGCGTTGACGGCCGACGTCGTGAAGGCCGAACGCGCGGCCATCGGCAACCGCACGGCGCCGTGGGCCGGCGAAGACGAGCTGAAGCGCCCATGAGCGAGGCCGCTGTAATGGCATCGGGCACGCCCGACAGCGCGACGCTCGACGTGCGCGGCATGTGGTGCACGAGCTGTGCGAATGCGCTCGAACGCGTGCTGCAGCGCCAGCCCGGCGCGCTCGACGCGCGGGTGAGCTTCGCGTCGGAATCCGCGACCGTCGAGTGGGATCCGCGCCGCACCTCCCTCGACCATCTGCTCGCCGCCGCGGCGAAACTCGGCTACGAATGCACGCCCGAAAGCGAGACGCCGGATCGGCGCGCGCATACGGCCGCGCTGCTCGACGACCTGACGCTGCGGCTCGTCATCGCCGCCTTCTGCTCGATGTGGGTGATGACGGCGCAAACGACGCTGTACTTCACGACGGCCGCCACGGTGCCGGAGCCCGTTCGCCATGGGCTCGCCGTGCTGGCCGGCATCGCCACGCTGCCTGTCGTCGGTTATTGCGCGCAACCGTTCTTCAAGGCCGCGTGGCGAACGTTGCGTGCACGCGTGCCCGGGATGGACTGCCTCGTCGCAATGGGTACGAGCGCGTCGTTCCTGCTTTCCCTGTGGCGGGTCGCGTACGGCGAATCGACGGTCTATTTCGATTCGGCGGCGATGATCGTCACGTTCCTGCTGGCGGGCCGCTGGCTCGAACTGCGCGTGCGCAGCCGCATGTCGGACGCCGTTCGCGCGCTGCTCGATTTGCCCGCGCAAACCGCGCGCGTACTCGCAAGCGACGGCGCGCAGACGGTCATGCTCGCCAAGCGCGTCGCAACCGGCAGCATCATTCGCGTGCTGCCGGGCGAGCGTCTGCCGCTCGACGGTGTCGTCACGGACGGCCGCTCGTCGCTCGATCGTTCGCTGCTGACGGGCGAAAGCGAGCTCGTCGGCGTGGAGCGCGGCAGCTTCGTCGAGGCCGGCGCCCTCAATGCCGACGGCGAGTTGCTGGTGTGCGTGAAATATGGATGGGGCGAGCGCCGCGTGGACTCGATCGCGGCGAGCGTGCGCGCGATGCTCGCGCGCAAGACGGCGTCGCAAGCCATCGCCGAGCGCTTCACGCGCCGCCTCGTCCCGGCCATCGCGATGATCGCGCTGCTGGTGTTCGTCGGCGGCGGCCTGCTGGGCATGGGATGGGCGGATGCGCTGGAGCGCGCCGTCGCGGTGCTCGTCGTCACCTGCCCGTGCGCGCTCGGCATGGCCGTGCCGCTCGCGCTGAGCGCCGGCGTCGGACGCGCGGCCCGCGAAGGCATTCTCTTTCGCGACGTCGAGGCCATCGAGAAGGCCGGCAAACTCCGCATGTTCTTCCTGGACAAAACCGGCACGCTGACCGAGGGCAAGCCACGGCTTGTCAGCGCACGCGCGGCAAGCGGCGTGCGCGAAGCCGAACTCATCGAGGAAGCGGCGCGCGCCGAACGCGGCAGCGAGCATCCGATCGCGGCCGCCATTCGCGCGCTCGTCGCGCCCGACAGGCTCGCCGGTGCGGTGGAGGCCTCGCGCGGCACGTCGCGCGCGGTGGCGGGCGCCGGCGTGGCATGGGAAGGCGCCGATGGCAAATGCATTCTCGCCGGCACCGCCGCATTCCTGCGCAGTCACGACGTTCAGGTACCCGAAATCGACGATGCGAACACAGCCGTCCATGTCGCCCGCAACGGCCGCTGGCGCGGCATGCTGGGCTTCGCCGACCGCCCGCGCGAGGGCGCCCGGGACGCCGTGGCCTCGCTGCGCGCGCAAGGCGCAACGGTGACCATGCTGACCGGCGACCGGCCGATCGTCGCGCGCGCCATCGCGCAGGCCGTGGGCTTGGGCGATGACTCCATCCTCGCGGCGCAGTCTCCCGAACGAAAGGCAGCACACATCGTTCACGCACAGGCCGCGGGTCGCGGCGCGGTCGCGTTCGTGGGCGACGGGCTCAACGACGCGCCGGCCCTGGCCGCGGCCGATGTCGGCATCGCGGTCGGCAGCGCGTCGCCCGCGTCGATGGCCGCCGCATCCATCGTGCTCGTCGATGCGGGCATTGAAAAGCTCGACCTCGCGTTGCAGCTCGCGCGCCGCACCGCGCGCGCCATGCACCAGAACCTCGCCGCCGCGGTCGTCTACAACGCGCTCGCGATTCCCGCGGCCGTGTTCGGCTGCGTGTCGCCCGCCACCGCTGCCGCGCTGATGGTCGCGAGCTCGATGTCCGTCACGCTGAACGCCGGCCGGCTCGCGGTCCGCACCGATAGGCCGCCGGCCCCCAACGGCACGTCGCGCCCCGTGCGCGCTTTGTCCACCGAACAGACCTGGAGCACCTCATGAGCCAACACGATTACGATCCCGTCTCGCTGCACCGGCGCCGCCTGCTGGGCGGCCTCGGCGCGCTGGGTGCGGCGGCATTCATGATGCCCACGCTCGCGCGCGGCACCCAGAGCGGCACCATCGAGCTGCCGTTCGAGAACGGCAGCCGGCCGCTCACGTCGGACCTGCCGCAAAAATCCAATGTGATCCTGCAGCGCACGCGTCCACCGCTGCTCGAAACACCGTTCGACGTCTTCGACCAAGGCGTGTTCACGCCGAACGACCGCTTCTACGTGCGCTGGCACCTCGCCAACATTCCGAACTCCATCGATCCGGCCACGTACCGCGTCGCAGTTCACGGTGCCGTCAAGCGGACGTTGAATCTTTCGCTCGACGACCTGATGCGCAGGTTCCCGCGCTACGAGATCGCCGCGGTCAATCAGTGCTCGGGCAACTCGCGCGGCTTCTTCAGCCCGCGTGTGCCGGGCGGCCAGTGGGGCAACGGCGCGATGGGCAATGCGCTATGGAAAGGCGTTCGCCTGAAGGACGTGCTCGACCATGCGGGCGTGCGCGCCAATGCCGTTTGCGTTCGCTTCAACGGGCTCGATTCGGGCGTGATTCCGCAAACGCCGAAGTTCCTCAAGTCCGTGGAGATCGACCATGCACGCGACGGCGAGGTCATGCTCGCGTACGCGATGAACGGCGAGCCGCTGCCGCTGCTCAACGGGTATCCGCTACGGCTCGTCGTACCGGGCTGGTATGCGACGTACTGGGTGAAGATGGTGACCGACATCGAAGTGCTGGACACACCCGACGACAACTTCTGGACCGCCAAGGCATACAAGGTACCAGCCAACCACTTCGCCAACGTGCGGCCCGGTGAGACCGACGTGCCGCAGATTCCCATCAACCGGATGCTGCCGCGCTCGTTCTTCACCAACATGAGGACCGGCGACACAGTGGGCGCCGGGCAACCGGTGCTCGTCCGCGGTATTGCGTTCGGCGGCATCAACGCACTGGCGCGCGTGCAGCTGTCGACAGATGGCGGTCGAAGCTGGGCCGATACGCAACTGGGACACGACTACGGCAAATACAGCTTCCGCCAGTGGCGGACGAACGTGCGCTTCGCTCAACGCGGCCCGCAGACGCTGATGGTGCGCGCCATCGACGCGACGGGGCAGGCCCAGCCGGCCACACCGAACTGGAACGGTGCAGGTTTCATGCGCAACGTCATCGAATCGATTCAGCTCGACGTGGCTTGACAAGGAGCGACAACATGAACGCAAGACTGAAGCGCATGGCGGTGATGTTGATGGTCCCTGTTTCCGTTGGTGCGTTGCTTGGCCTCGTGGGCCGGCACTACCTTCCCGAGTCCATTGCGGCGCAGGCGGCGCGCCAGGACGCTATCGCGCCGCCGGTGCACTTGAGCGCGCTCAACGTGACATTGCCGCCCGGCCATTCGGTGTTTCCGCCCGGGCCCGGTGCGGACATCGCCAACGCGAATTGCGTGATGTGCCACTCCACGGGCATGGTGCTGCGGCAACCGCCGCTCACCACCGGCGAATGGAAGGTCGAGATCACGAAGATGCGCAATGCGTTCGGCGCACCCATTTCACCGGACCAGATCGACGCGCTGGCGCATTACCTGAACGCGATCGATGGCCGCAAGCCTCAGGCGGGCCCGTCCGGCGTCGACAATCAGGCGAGCTGAAAGCCATAACCGCCGTGTATGGCACGCATCGAAACAATGCATTTTTCGTGAGCGACGTGCGCCGATATCCTTGTTTCATCGACTCGCAATCCATCGCGAGGCCGCCGAAACCCGGCAAAGGCAAACGCTGTTGGACAACGGCGGGATCGATCGACAGTGAAAGATGTGTCGCCTTCAATTCAACTCAACTCAAGGAGCTTCATCATGAAAACGCTTGCATGCGTCGCCCTCGTCCTCGGCACCCTCGCCGCGCCCGCGCTCAGCTTCGCGCAAAGCAACATGCCGCTCACGCGCGCGCAAGTGCGCGCCGATCTGGTCCGCGTCGAGCGCACTGGCTATAATCCGGCGACCGGAAACGATCCGCAGTATCCGGCGGACATTCAAGCAGCCGAAGCGAAGGTCGCGGCCGAACAGGCAGCGAGCGGTTTCGGCGGCGCACCGACAGACGGTAGCTCGGCAAGCGGCAAACGCGCTCACATGGCCGCGCATGCATCCGCATCGTGCGTCGGCCCGGCCAGCTTCTGCAATCCCTATTTCGGCAGTTGACCGTTGATGCGCCGCGCACTGTTCAGCCGAGCCCGCCCGCTCGGCAGTTCAGCCGGGTATGCGTAGCGCGCAGCAGCCGTCGCCTCTCCCGCGCCCCATGAACTTCACGCATCTTCTCGCCTTTTATGAAGTCGCCCGCGCCGGCAGCATCAGTGCCGGCGCGGAGCGTTTACACGTCAGTCAGCCGGCCGTCACCCGGGAGGTCCGCGAGCTGGAGGACCGCCTCGGCATCGTGCTGTTCGATCGGCTGCCGCGCGGCGTGGCATTGACCGAAGGCGGCAAGCTGCTCTACGAGTATGCAAGCCGCATCTTTACGCTCGCGGATACTGCCGAGAAAGAGCTCGCGGAGCTTGCGGGCCTCGGCTCGGGCCATATGAAGATCGGTGCGAGCGGCACACTGGGCGTTTTTTTCGTGCCGGAAGCAATCGCGGCGTTCAATGCACGCCATCCCCGTGTCGCCATCGATCTTACGGTCACGAACACCGAGCGCGTGGAAGCGGGTTTACACGACCTGAGCTTCACGATCGGCTTCATCGAGGGGCCGTTCGACGACTCCATTCTCCATGCTCGACGCATCGGCTCCGACGAGATCGCCGTCGTCGCGGCGGCGGGCCACCCGCTTGCGGGGACGAAAGTACGTGCACGGGATCTGGTGGACCGGACCGTGATCATGCGCGAGCCGGGGTCCGGCACGCGCGCGATCATCGAAGAATCGTATCGTCGCGCCGGGCTCGAAATCGAGCCGCTGATGTCGGTGAGCCATACCGAAGCAATCAAGCGGATGCTGCTGTCCCAGCACGCGCTGGCCTACATCTCGACGCTCAGCGTAACGGACGAGCTGCGGCGCGGCGAACTGGCCATTGTCGAGGTCGAGGACATGCGGATCGTGCGGCCGCTACACATGGTCTGGGCGAAAGGGCGATCGCTGTCGCCCAGCAGCCAGGCATTGTTTGACCTGGTGGCGAGCGGCGCGCTGAACACCGCGATTGCAGTGGGCGCAGAGTAGCGCGCGGCTCGCCGCTGCCGCATCGCCGCTGAGGTCAGCGATCGGCTTCCACTTCGCGCAGCACCGACTCGAGAATCATCGCTCCGGCATTGAGCGGCCTCGGACGCCCACGGGGCTGATAGACGGTATCGCCAGTCCGCACGGGCCGACCACTGATTGCGCACGTCCCGCCTGTGCGGGCGCGCGTCACATGCCAGGTCTGGTCGCCATACGAGCAGTGCGTCGAGTCGCGCCATGCGATCGTCACCGCTGTCGAGCTCACACGATCGACGAAACTCACGGAAACGGCGCGGCGCCCCGCACCGGCCGTTCCCGGCCGCGCATGAGGCGCCGCACCGCGAGCCTGCGGCGGCTCCGTCGCAGGCGCGACCGGTCGCACATCGTTTCGGCACAATTGGGAGAGCAGGCTCAGCGTCTGCTGCCATGGATCCATCGCCAGTACGTCGGTCGCGAAGTTCATCATCGTCCTCGTTGCGTCACAGGTTTCACCGTTTCGACAAGCGTGCTCCGCGACTATCCGGGCCCACCCGGCTCGTCACATCGGCGAGCGTGCTCCGCCATCTCGCGGGCGTCATTCGACGAGCGCGCGCCGGCGCTCCTGCAACCCGGCGACACATGCGGGACATGAAGCACCGCGTCGCGACCGTCGCGCGGGTGAGCGCCACGAAGAAATCCCGCGCTAATGGCAAGGAAAACCGGTACCCGTTCATCGATCGACATTTGCCTTCGCCCTCCAGCAAAAAGGCGTCTCTCCGACGAAGCGTTTGAACACCGTCGTGAAATGGGCTTGCGAACGGAAGCCGCAACCCAATGCGACATCGAGCAAGCCATGGCGTGATTCGAGCAGGAGCTGCTGGGCGCGCTCGATGCGCCGCCGCATCAGATATTCGTGAGGCCGCAATCCGGTGGCCCGGCGGAACTGCGCAGCAAAGTGCATCCGCGTCAGCCCGACACTGTGTGCCATATCGGCGAGCCCGATCGATTCCGCGAGGTGCGCTTCGACATAGTCGACCACGCGGCGCATGCGCCACGACGGCAGTGCAGCCGCGCCGCGCACTTCGCTCCTGTTCGTCGCGAAGTGGCGAGCCACGATGCGCGACACGATCGCGAGGCTGACGCTGTCGGCGAAAACCTTGCCCAACGCCGCGTCCTGCGTGTGGGACACCGCGAGCGCCTGACCGAGCCGCTCGAGCGCCGGATCGCGGATGAGGCGCGGATCGTCGATGACGATGTCGCCGGCATGGGCGCGACCGAAAAGGTCGGCATAGCACTCGGCCAATACCGTTTGGGATGCAAACAAATGCAGCACGTCGCTGGGCGCGTCGAACACGGCGCGACACGCGATGCCCGGCGCGGTGATTTGCGCGGCACCCGCCGTCAGCCGGCCCTGGACGAGCGTGCGGCCCGCGTGCGAGAAGGTCAGCAACGTACATTTGAGGTTGATGCCGATGCAGTGCCAGTTCTCGCTGCAGTCGTTCGTTACCTCGAGCGTCTCGGTACCATTCCGGGTCCAGCGCGAAAGCGCGATGTCGATATCGCGACCGGCGCCCGGATCGCGCCACGCATGTTCGGCGGCAATCGGGCTGGACGCGCGCACACCGGCAAGCGCGTCGAAATCGGTGGCTGTCTTGAAAGGACTCGATGACAAAAGAATCATGGCTAGCTACCTGGGAACATGAAGCGTTGCGCACGACCAGTGCGGTGAATACACGGTATCGAAACGAAGCACGGTGCACCAGCCGTACAAAGGGGTTGCGCGAACTTGTCCATGGGTGGGGCCGGTCATATCGAGGTTTAATCCACGAATCGGGGCGGCGCACCCGGCGGCGCGTGCCGTCGACATGGCGGCAGCTGATCCCCATCCCGCTGCAAGCCGGCACGAGGGCAATCGGTCGACTCGACGGAAGCCTTCCGCCCGGCGCTGCGGCACCATCGCCGGCACGTTCCGCGGCTACGAACCGATGGCCCGACCTATACCAAGGTATGAGAAAGAATGCGAAACCGGTCGGCCTTCGCCGTCACCGCTTGGCCGTTGTCCCGTGCACCCATTTCGACGATCGGGCGTTGACGCCAGTCGAACATCCGGACGACAGAACCGAAATCGGCAACGCGCTATACGCGAGGATGAGTCGAAAGTGCCTATCGGGTATCCGCGTATCCCAACGTACGATGGTGCGCAACAGAGCGTCCCGCTATCTTTTGATCTCGTGACAGCATTCCGAAGCGCGCGATCGTCGATCCCGTCTCCTGCTGTCGGACAGTCGAGATTCCTGGACACGACGAGGTATTCATGGACACGCTACTGAGCATGCGGATCTTCTCGCATGTGGTGGAAACGGGCAGTTTCAGTGCGGCTGCCGACCATATGGAGTTCAGCAAGGCATGCGTGTCGCGGGCGGTCTCCACGCTCGAGAACCGGTTGCGCGCGAGACTGCTGAACCGCACGACACGCAGCCTGTCGTTGACGGAGTCCGGGCAGCGCTATTACGCGAGATGCAAGCAGATTCTTGCCGATCTGGACGATGCCGAAGCGCAGGCCGGCGGCGCCTATACCGTGCCGCACGGCACCCTGCACGTCCATTGTTCGCCCGAGCTTGGACTCCGGCGCTTCACGCAATGCCTCGTCGAATATCAACGCCAGCATCCGGGCGTCAAGCTTCATGTCACGTTCATACCCGGCGCCGCACATCTGATCAACGACCGCGTCGATGTGTCGATCGTGCCCACGGCGTCACTGCCCGATTCCGGGAACGTGAGCCGGATGGTCGGTCAGATCGAGCATGTGCTGGTGGCCGAACCGAAGTATCTTCAGGCCTGCCGAATCGACACATTCGAGCAGATAGCCCCGCACGCGCTGACGCCCATACCCGCGCGCGTTGCGACGCCGCAGCGCCACGCCAGGCTCACCATCGTCAAGCCCGCATCGGCGAACAACGACGGACCGTTCGTCATCGACGACGTCGACGCCACGCGCTTCGCCGTTCTTGCGGGCGCGGGCGTCGCCGCGCTGCCGCTGCACTGCGTGATCGACGACATTCGACAGGGCTCGCTCGTGCGGCTGTTCCCCGAACATCGCCTGGAGCGCACGCCCGTGTTTGTCCTTTACGCGTCGCGTCGTCACGTCGACGCGAAGATCCGAACGTTCGTCGATTTCATGGCGGCGCGCCTGATTGACGTGCTTCAGGCGCCCTCGTGCCCCGCAGCAGCAGATGTGTCGGCCCCCACCGCTTGCCTGGACCATCCCGCGCGCGTGGGCTGACCTGCGCGCGGGGCAGAAAGCGGGACGACACCTTCGCGACCTCTTGCCGAAGGCGTCCGCCCAATCAGGCAAAACCGCCGTTGGCATAAAGAATCTGGCCGTTGATCCACTGGCCGTCCTCGCCGACGAGAAACGCTACCGTTCCCGCAATATCGTCCGGCTGGCCGAGTCGCTCGAGCGGTGCGAGGTGCGCAAGCCGTTCGATCTGCTCGTCCGTCTTTCCTTTCAGGAACAACTCCGTCGCGACCGGCCCCGGTGCGACCGCGTTATCCGTAATCCGCCGCCCCCGCATCTCGTTGGCCAGCACTCTCACCAGCCCGTCGCCGCCGGCCTTCGACGCGATGTAGGCGCCGTAGCCGGGGAACGACTTGGCGACGACACTGCTGGAGCAGACGACGATACGGCCGCCGTCGCGCAGATGCGACGCGGCGTGCGCCATGACGAGGTAGCTGCCGCGCAGATTGACCTGAATCGTCCTGTCGAATACGTCGAGACCGTCCGGGCCGACAGGTGCGAGCGGCATGATGCCCGCGCAATGGACGACCACATCGAGCCGGCCGAATGCATTCAGCGCACGGTCATAGAGCGCGGCGACATCGTCCGCCGCGCTGATATCGCCCTTGACCGCGATTGCCCGCCCGCCTCGGGCCGTGATGTCCGACACGAGGGCGTCCATTCCGGCGCCGTTTCCGGCGTAGTGGCCCACGATCGCAAATCCGTCCGTCGCGAGTCGCAGCGCGACCGCCTTGCCGATGCCGCCCGACGCGCCAGTGACGAGCGCAACTTTCACCCTATCCGACATATTGGCTCCTTGCAGTTGATGTGACGCACCGGCACAGTCCGATGCTCGCGTCACTATGCAGTGGCCGCCGATGCGGTTTTTTTTGATTCGCACGTTTGTTGAGCCGCAGCAGGCGCCAAGCAGGTGAAATACGAGAAGGTTCGCGACGCGCGGTCAGCCACGTCGTATCGTGCCGACATGCCGAATGCCTTGTTCGCAGGACATTATGGTTTTGTATAATCGCCGCACTTTTCCCGAGACGCCTTCGTCCACGACATTCAGCGATGCTCGACCTCACTTCGCACGTATTCGAACTCGCCCCATGAACGGACCCAACGGCAAGTCGCCGAGCTTATCGACACGGAAACCGTCAGGCCCGGCGGGGGAATCCGCGGCGGAAGCGCGCGTCGAAACCGACTCGGTGTTTCGCGACGCGCCCATACCGATTCTCATAGAGGACTGGTCCGGCATCAAGGCGTGGGTCGACTCGCTCAAGGCATGTGGCGTGACGGATCTGGATGCCTACATCGACGACCATCCGCACGTGATCGACGAGCTGCGCGAGCGACACGCGTTCATCGACGCAAACGGCGCCGCTCTCGCCCTGTTCGACGCAGAATCGAAGGCGCTGTTTTTCGAACAGTCGCGCAGGTTGCTTCCGGCGAATCGCATCAGCAACTCGCAGGTATTGCGCGCGATGTTCGACGGGCACGCGTTCTGCCAGGGCGAACGCCTGCTATCGACCCTCACCGGCAGGAAAGTACCCATCGTGTGGCGGTGCTCGCTGCCGACCGAGCCGGCGCAATATCGTCGTCTGCACTTCTATGCGTTCGACGTGACCGAGCACAAGGAAAACAGCGAGCGCCTGGAGGCGTTGCGCGCGCAGATGGCACGAACGGCCCGAGTATCGATGGTCGGGCAACTTGTCGCGTCGATTACCCACGAAATCGGCCAGCCGCTCGGTGCGGTCCGTACCGCGCTCGATGCAGCCGCCCGCTGGATGGACCGCGCCGAGCCGAATATCGGCGAAGCATTGGCCGCGTTCCGGTACGCGGCTCGGTGGACCGACGATATTGCGGCCATCTGCCAGCGTTTGCGCGGGTTCCTCGTCGGCGCGCCGGTCGAGGCGGTCGAAGTCGACTGTGCCGAAATCGTGCAATCCGCGATGCTGTTGGTCGCGTCGGAGGCGAATGCGCATGCAATCGCCGTCTCGATGAATATCGAGCCGGGCATACGCGCGTATGCCGATCGCATTCAGCTTCAGCAGGTGTTGACCAACCTGCTGATCAACGGTATTCACGCGATCTCCGCCGTCGAGCTCAAGGATCGCGCGCCGCAACTGACCGTGAGCGTGCGCCGCCACGACACCATGCAGGTACTTTTCGAAGTCTGCGATTCGGGATGCGGCATCATGGCTGCCCAACCGGACTCGGTCTTTCAACCCCTTTCCAGCACGAAGAGCGACGGAATGGGAATGGGTCTTCCGATCTCAAAGTCGATCGTCGAAGCGCACGGCGGTGCGATATGGATCGAGCAAACCGGCCAACGAGGAACGACTTTCTGCTTCACCGTCCCGAGCTTTCCCGATGCGTTCGGCACCCGTAAGCCGCAAGCATCCGCACCTCGAGGCGACCAGGCCGCATGAGACGATCCCGGAACGATGCCGACGCAGCGTCTGCACACAGGCTCACGGCGGGCACCCTCGCCACGATTGTGCTTGCCAACGCTGTCGAGTTCTTCGACTACTTCTGCTATACGGTCTTCGCCGCGTTCATCGCCCATGCTTTTTTCCCGCACGCATCGGCCGCATACGGCCGGATGTTGTCGCTTGGCACTTTTGCGGCCGGATTCCTGTCCCGCCCGATCGGCGCGCTTGCGATCGGCCTCCATGCGGACACTGCCGGACGCAAGCCGGCGTTACTGCTCAGCGCGGCGCTCGTCACCGTAGGTTCGGTCGGTGTCGCGATGACGCCGGACTACGCGACGCTGGGCATCGGCGCACCGATAGCCGTGCTGATCTGCCGGATCCTGCAGGGCTTGGCAGTGGGCGGAGAAATGGGATCGTCGGGCGCGTTGTTGATCGAGCGTTGTCCGCCCGCGCGCAAGAGCTTTTATGCGGGATGGCTGATGGCGGGCCAGGGACTCGCGCTGGTCGCCGCCGGTAGTTGCGGTATTGTGATTTTCAACCTGCTTACGACCACGCAAATTCAGCACTGGGGCTGGCGCATACCGTTCGCGCTAGCGGGCATGCTCATACCCGTGCAGCTCTATTTGCGCCGCAAGATCGACGAGACGTGGCGGGTGCCGCGCGACGGACACGCGGTGCGCCACATGCTCGTCGGGTATCGATCGCAGTGGCTGCTCGCGATCGCATTGATCTTCGGCGGCACCGTACCGACCTATGTCGCGACCTACGCGACCACGGCCGGCGTCGCCGGTCCGCCACCGACCGCGTACGCGGCCTTTGTGACGACGGTGGCGGTCGGTGCGGTCACGCTGGCGCTGTCGTTGGCAGGCGGTTGGCTCGCGGATCGAATCGGCCGACTGCGGACCATCGGCCTGTCGCGCGCCGTCACCATGCTGGCCGTGCTACCGGCGTTCCATTATGCGGCGACGCATCCGCAACCCGTCGTATTGCTCTGCGTGGTCGCGCTGTTCGCCGGCTTGTCCGCCATCGCCGGCGCACCGAGCATCGTCGTCATTCTCGAGATGTTCCCGATGCGGGGCCGTGCCGTCGCGCTGTCGGTCGTATACGCCACCGGTGTCGCGCTGTTTGGCGGCACGGCCCCGTTCGTGGTTGCGTCGGTCGATGCATGGACGGGCCTGCACACCGCCGCCGGCTGGTATGTCTGCGTGTCCGCCGCGATTACGCTGATTGCGGTTCTCCAGGTTCGCACCGTGCGCAGCGCGAACGCATAACGTCCAGCCGCCGGTCCGTACACCGGCGCAGCCGTCGGCACACTTGCATGGTATCGATGCCGTGCAAATCGGAAACGGCGCTGCCTTTCCTGACAGCGCCCGTTCGCCTGGCGCGCCACACTCCTTTCCGTCATCCAGCGCGATGCATCGCGGCCGGTGTCCACGACACCGCGCCGCCGCCATCCTCATTGATCTTACGGAAAGGATCGAACCATGTCGCATCATCTCGACTCCCCGCTCGCCCGGCAGGACATCCGTCTCGACATCACCGACCTGTACTGCTTTCGAGGCGAGACCGGTACCGTATTCGTCATCAACGTTTGCCATTCGATTGCCGGCGACGTGCCGACCCCCGGCTACCACCCCGAGGGGTTCTATGAATTCAAGATCGACCTCGATCAGGACGCAGTCGAGGATGTGACCTATCGCATCACGTTCGACGAGCGGGATGCCGGAGGCAAGCAGCATTTCGTCGTGCGCCGCATCGTCGGCGCCGCGGCTACGGATCCGCATGCAGCCGGCGACGTCGTGGCGCAAGGCGACACCGACGAGACGACTACGACGCCGTCCGGCCTGCGCGTGTGGGCAGGACGCGCAGGAGATCCGTTCTGGATCGAGCCTGATGTCCTTCACGCGGTCGGCCACGCATTCCAGGACGGACAGCCGCTCGATCTCGGTACGTGGCAGCCCGGCGACGCGCGCAATCTGTTCGCCGGTCACACCGTGTATTCGATCGTTCTGGAAGTGCCCGACGCCGAGTTGCTCGCCACGGCGAACGGCAACCGGAGAATCGGCGTGTGGGCGGTCGCGACCCTCGCGACCGACAGCGGCGGCTGGCGACCGATCAATCGTGTCGGTCTCCCGATGATTCATCCGCTCTTCACCCAGTACAACGAGGACCTCGGCGACCGGCTGAACGGCGGCCGCCCCGCCGACGACTTCGAAACCTACGGCGCAACGCTCATCCAGTCGATCGCCGGCGCGGTGAGAGCCAACGGAACGGCCGAAGACCCGGACGGCTATGCAGCAGCCGTCGCACACCGACTGCTTCCGAACGTTCTTCCGTACACGGTCGGGACGCCGGCCGTATTCGGCTTCGCGCAATGGAACGGGCGATCCATGACCGACAACGCCCCGGATGTGATGTTCTCGATCGCCGCAAATACGCCGATCAGTCTGGGAATCGGCAAAGAATCGGTCACGTCGAAGCCGACGTCGACGTTCCCGTACGTGCCCAAGGCCTGAAGCGAGTCGGCGGTGCGCGGCGCCGCCGACTTTCCCTGCGGCAGATGACGGCGCTGCGTCGGCCGACCCGTTTCTCCCGATCTATTTTGACGAGGCTTCCATGTCTGCAAGCCATGACATTCGTCGTTTTTCCCATCACCGGACGGCAACCGTTTCACTGGCCGCAGTCGCCATGTTCATCGTCGTTCTGCACGTCGTCGGCTGGGGTACGTTGCTTGCGTTCATCGTTCCGCACCATCTCAGTGTCGGCTCCCGAGCCTTCGGCATCGGCGCCGGCGTGACGGCGTACTCGCTGGGCATGCGGCATGCGTTTGACGCCGACCACATCGCGGCGATCGACAACACCACGCGCAAACTGCTCGGTGAAGGCCAGCGGGCGTCGAGCGTGGGATTCTGGTTCTCGTTCGGTCATTCGAGCGTCGTGTTCGGCCTCGCCATCTTCATCGCGCTCGGCATGCATTCCCTGTCGGCGCATGTACTCGACGCCGGCTCGCCGCTGCGCATGCTGACAAGCACCGTTGGCGCGATCGTCTCCAGCGTGTTCCTTTATTCGATAGCGATACTGAACATCGCCGCGTTTTACGATCTTTGCACGGCATTTCGGCGCCTGCGGAGCGGCCGGCTCGACGAAGCGCAGCTCGAACGATGCCTCCAATCGCGCGGCCTGATCAGCCGTTTTCTCGCGCCGCTGATGCGTATCGTGCGCAAGCCCGGCCAGATGTACTTCGTCGGCGTCCTGTTCGGACTCGGCTTCGATACTGCAACGGAAATCGCCCTGCTGGTGCTGACCGGCGCAGGAGCCGCGTCGGGCCTGCCGTGGTACGCGATTCTCTGTCTGCCCGTGCTGTTCGCCGCCGGCATGCTGCTGTTCGACACGATCGACGGCTCGTTCATGACGCTTGCGTACGGATGGGCGCTCTCGCAACCCCTCCGCAAGATCTACTACAACCTCGTCGTCACCGGTCTCTCCATCGGCTTCGCGCTCGTCATCGGAACGATCGAGATGCTCGGCCTGCTCGGCAATGCCTTCCACACGCACCGCGCGTCAGGTACGTGGCTGCCGCCGCTCGACCTCAACCACTTGGGGTTCGCGATCGTCGGCCTGTTCATCGCGACATGGGCGGTGTCCGCCGCGATATGGAAGTTCGGACGAATCGAACAACGCTGGGCACGCGGTGGAGACGCATGATTCTTCACCGGTTTGACGTTCACTCACCACCAAGGAAATTCATCATGAGCAAGGTCATACTCATCACCGGCGCGTCGAGCGGCTTCGGCAGGCTCACGGCAGAAGCACTCGCACATGCCGGTCACATCGTCTACGCATCGATGCGCGATACGGCCGGGCGTAACGCAGCGGTAACCGAGCAAATGAGCGCACTCGCGCGCGAGGCAAACATCGACCTGCGCACGCTCGAACTCGACGTGCAGTCGGACGCGTCGGTCGCACGCGCGATCACCACGGTTCTGGAGCAGGCCGGCGGCATCGACGTGCTGATCCACAATGCCGGGCACATGGCATTCGGCCCGGCCGAAGCGTTTACGCCCGAGCAGTATGCGCAGCTGTACGACATCAACGTGGTCAGTACCCAACGGGTGAACCGGGCGGTCCTTCCGCACTTCCGTGAACGGCAGCAAGGATTGCTGGTATGGGTGTCGAGCAGCAGCGCCGCGGGCGGCACACCGCCCTATCTCGCGCCGTATTTTGGTGCGAAGGCGGCGATGGATGCGATTGCCGTGTTGTACGCGCGCGAGTTGTCGCGCTGGGGAATCGAGACGTCGATCATCGTCCCGGGCGCGTTCACGCAGGGCACCAATCATTTCGCTCATGCCGGGCTCCCGGCTGACACCGCCCGCGCCGCCGATTACGACGCCGGCCCTTACGCGAACTTCGGCCGCGAAGTCCAGGAGGCATTCGCCGCGATCGTACCGCCCGACGCCCGTGCGGATCTCGTCGCCGACGCGATCGTGGACGTAGTCGCGAAGCCGGCTGGCAAACGCCCGTTCCGCGTGCATGTCGATCCGACCGAAGACGGCGCGAACATCGGCTTCGCCGTGCTCGACCGGCTGCGCGCCGAGATGCTGCATCGCGTCGGACTGTCCGACCTTCTTGCGCCGCGCCTCCGCCCGTCATCGTGAGCCGGCACACCAGATGGATTTGCCGGCGCAGCCGTAGCGGCGTACCGACGCGTCGTTTCGATACCGATATCTTTCACCACCGTCCGGGCACGCCGTACGACGAACATTCGTTCACGGCTGCCCGGCACACCGCAGGAGCATGACATGAATCAAACGTCCGAAAAGGTAGCCCTCGTTACCGGTTCCTCGCGCGGCATCGGCGCCGATATCGCGGTTCGCCTCGCGCGCGATGGCTTCAAGGTCGTCGTGAACTATGCCAGCAACGCGACGCCGGCCGAGGAAGTCGCCGCAACGATTCGCGAGAACGGCGGCGACGCGTTGCTCGTCAAGGCCGACATCGCCGATCCGGCCGCGACCATCGCGATGTTCGACGCGACGGAGAAGGCCTATGGCGGCGTCGACGTCGTCGTCAACAGCGCAGGCGTCATGAACCAGGCAAAGATCGTGGATTTCGACGATGCAACGTTCGATCGCACGGTCGCCATCAACTTCAAGGGCGCGTTCAACGTGTCGCGCGAAGCCGCGCGCCGCGTTCGCGACGGCGGCCGGATCATGAACCTGACGACGAGCGTGACCGGCGTGCGCTTGCCGACGTATGCCGTCTATATCGCGACGAAGTGCGCGGTCGAGGGACTGACTCAGGTGCTCGCCCAGGAGCTGCGCGGACGCGGCATCAGCGTCAACGCCGTGGCGCCGGGCCCGGTTGCCACCGAGCTGTTCCTCGCCGGCAAGAGCGCCGAGCTCATCGATCGGATGGCGAAGATGAATCCGCTCGAACGGTTGGGGCAGCCGTCGGACATTTCAGCCGTCGTCGCGTTTCTCGCCAGCCCCGAAGGCGCGTGGATCAACGGCCAGATCGTACGGGCGAACGGCGGCATGTGCTGAATCGCGTGGCCGGAATGGCGTCCGTCGCGGCCCCGCACGGATGCCGATTCCGAGCCGCGCATTGCAACGGGCGCTTTCTTCTGAAAGCGACCGCACCCGGCCGGCTCGTTCCGATGGATGACCACCGAGGCTCGGGCGGAACGGCCAACGCGGGCCGGCCGTTCCGCTCGGTCATGCACTCAGCGCAACCATCCCTCGGTCTTCATGATTGCAGCTCCGCGATCGCTGTTCAGGAAATCGAGGAACTGCGTTGCTTCCGGATCGGCATCCGGAGCGAGCCCAACATTGACGTCTCTCCAGATCGCTCTGTTCGCGGGCAGGCTGACGTAATCGGCTTTGTCGGCATGCGTGATCGGCCAGTCGGGCCACGTGATCCACGCATCCGCGTCCTTGTCGACGAACATCCGGAAGCTGGGCCCGCTGCCCTTGCCGAATCCGACGATGTTCCGGCGGAACCGCCTGACGTCGTCGAGACGTCCCATGCGGCCGGCGATGTCTTCCCATGTTCCCGTGCCCGACGTATTCGCCACGCCCGCACCTTCCGTGACGACGATACGCATGCCATCCGCGAGCAGATCGTCGAAGCCGCGGATGTGTTTCGGATTGCCTTTCTTCACGGCGATGACGGCCGGCCGGATATAGATCGGCGTCACGTCGTTCCATCGAAACACCTGGTAGGTTTCGAGGAGGCCGGCCATATCTTCTTCCGACGTCCCCCACAGAATATCGGCATCGGCTTGCGCTTTTCGGCTCCACGTCGGCTCCGGTCCGCCGGTCACCTCCACCTTGATGCCCGTTTCGTCGGTGAAGACCTTCGCGACTTTCGCGAATGCGGTATCCGGGCCACCTGCGCCGTACAAGCGCACGATGCCGTCTCGCGCATCGCGCCGTATCGTCGGATCGGGCGTTTCATGCGCGAACGCGCCGCACGAAAACGTGAGGATTGCAAATGACACGACTGTCTTCTTTCTCAAGGTGCTGAACACGATGGGGCCTTTTACGTGAGTTGCTTCGGGAATGGATCGATTTCGATCCGCTTCGGATCGTCCTACGGCGCAAGAATCGCTCGCACGGCCTGCATTTCGTCCATCAGTTCCGCAACCGATGCATCGATGCGGGCGCGCGCGAACGCGTCGATCTCCAGATCCGGCACGACACGATAGCGGCCGTCGCTGCAGATCGTCGGCGTCCCGAACATCATGCCGCGCGGAATGCCGTACTCGCCGTCCGACACGATGCTCATCGACACCCACCGGCCGTCGCTTCCGCGAATCCAGTCGCGCATCTGGTCGATCGCCGCATTGGCCGCCGACGCCGCGGACGATGCGCCGCGCGCTTCGATAATCGCGGTGCCGCGGCGTGCGACTTCCGGAATGAAGGTGTCGACATACCAGCGCTCGTCGCCGACCCGCATTGGCGCGGGCTGCTGGTCGATCAGCGCATGACGATAGTCGGGAAACATGGTCGGCGAATGATTGCCCCACACCACCATGCGGGTGACGGCGTCCACCGCCACGCCGCATCGGGCCGCCAGCTTCGACACGGCGCGATTGTGGTCGAGACGGATCATCGCGGTAATGGCATCCGCCGGCAGGTCGGGCGCGTAGTAGCGCGCCACCCACGCGTTGGTGTTGGCCGGGTTGCCGACGACGAGCACCTTGACCTGCCTGCTCGCCACTTCGTTGAGCGCATAGCCCTGGGCACGAAAGATGGCGGCGTTCGCCGCTAGCAGATCGCGCCGCTCCATGCCTTTGCCGCGCGGGCGGGAGCCGACGAGCATCGCGTAATCGGCGTCGCGAAACGCCACGCGCGGATCATCGCTGATTTCGATCGACTGCAGCAGCGGGAATGCGCAGTCTTCCAGTTCCATCACCACGCCATGCAGCGCTTGCAGCGCATGCGGCAACTCCAGGAGCTGAAGGATGACGGGCTGATCGTCGCCGAGCAAATCGCCGCGGGCGATTCGGAACAGCAACGAATAGGCAATTTGACCGGCCGCCCCGGTCACGGCCACACGACGGGCGGGTTTGGACATGCTGGATCTCCTTCGAAGGTTCGGTGACGTACATGGACATCGCTCCACTCCGACTGACCGCGTGGTGCACGTGCGGTCGGCCGGAGCGGGTTCGACGATTCGTTCAGCCGAGTGCGGGTCGTGCCCGGCCGACGAGGCACGGGGCGTGGAACAGTTCGCCTCGGGCGAGGCCGCGCAGCGTGCGTGACAGCACGATCAACCACAGGCCGCCGAGCAGCGCCGCCAGCGCCATCCCCAGTGCGGCAAACGCGATAAAGCCCGTGGTCCGATAGAGACTGAGCGTCACGACGGTGTAGACGCCGAGCGGAAACGTGAATCCCCACCATCCCAGATTGAACGGCAGCCCGTCGCGGGAATACCGCAGCGTGAACAGCATCGCCATGGCCAGCCACCACAAGCCCACACCCCAAAGCAGCAAGCCGCCGATCAAGCCGATGTCGCGCGCGACGATCGCAGTCGCCTCGAACGACGTGCCGGCAAATGCATCCAGTGCAGCGTGGCCGAGTGCGAGCAATCCCAGCGCACCGGTTCCGATCGGCCCCAGCGTCAACCAGCTGGACGGGCCGAGATCACGATGCGGCAGCTTGTGGATCACCAGCCGGAAGAACACGACCGTGAGCACGGTAAAGGCGAGCGGCACCGACACGGCCCACAGCACGTAACCGGCGGCCACCAGAAAGCGCGCGGTCTGTGCGTCGACATGCGGCGCGAGTACTGCGGCGCTCGACGCGGCCACTTCAGGCGCGACGATGGGCAGCAGCAACACGGCCGTGATGCGCTCGAGCGCGTGGTCCTGCGCGGTGAACATCATGTAGGGCACACCGACGGCGACGGCGAGTGCCAGTACTGCATCGACGCACCACAAGCCGTAGGCCAGCTGGCTCGCCGCTTCGCTCGCATGCGGGCCGGCGAATATCACCAGGCCGTTGATGACGGGTGCGAGCCCCATCGGCACCGCGCCGAGAAACATCGATTGCAGCGGGTGATGCAACATCGGGCGGATCGTTTCCGGATAGAAGATCCAGCGCGCCAGCAGCATGCCGGCGAACACGACGTAAAGCACGCTATCGGCCACCCACAGCGTGTGGGCCAACGTCATCTGCGCTGCAAAGTGCCATGGCAATGCGGCAATGACGAGAAACACGATTCCGTTGCCCATCGTCATCGCGAACCAGTTCGGCGTGAATTGCCGAATCTTCTCGGCGAGCTTTTGTCGGCCATGGGCCGCCGTCGTGCCAGGCGTTGTCGTTTTCATCGCTGTTCTCTCGGAACGGGTTGAATATCGACAATGTAGGCAGGTGCGAGCCATACGAAAAATACATACTTCGCATATGTCACATACCTTCGATTTATGGCTGCGTCGCGCCTGACGCCTCCGCGCAAGCGCTTGCGCCGGGAAGCACGATCGCCGGGGCGGGGATTCGAAGGCCGGCCCCGCGCACGAACCCGGCTCGGCACTATCGGCCGCCGGCCATGCTCTCGAAGACGCCGTCGCGCCGGATCCATGCGTGCAAGAGCGCAGCAGCGAGATGGCCGACGATCAACAGGAAAAATGCATAAGCGAGCAGCCCGTGCAAGCGGCGCAGCTGACCGTAGACGACGATGTCGTGCGGCAAGATCGGAAACAGCTCGACACCTTTCCACATCGAGATCGGATAGCCGCCGGCGGACTGCATCGCCCAACCGATCAGCGGCATAGCAATCATCAAGCCGTAAAGCAGGTAATGCGATAGCTTCGCGACAGTGGCCTGCAACGGTGGAATGCCCGGCGGCAAAGGCGGCGGCCGGTGCGTCACACGCACGCCAAGCCGGATCAGCGCCAGCAGCAGGATCGCGATGCCAAGCGGCCGATGCAGCGCCAGCAATTGCGGATATCGCGCGCTGACTGTCGATACCATGCCTGCTCCGACGAACAGCATGGCAATGATCAGCACGGCCATCAGCCAGTGCAGGACACGCGCCGGCACGGAAAAGCTCGGGTTCTGGCTCGTCATTTCGCAGCTCCATGGTCGTGTTCGAGCGTAATGGCATCCGGGCGCGGACCTTCCGCCGCACGTCGATTGAACGATACCGAGTAGGCCGCGGAGCGCGCGGGCAATAGCGGATCGTCGGATGGTGCGATGCCTTTTGGCAATATCAGCGGATCGTAATTGAAGTCCCGGCAATGTCCGTCCGCTTCCGTCGCGATTGCATCGAACACGAGCGTGCCGGCATCGATGCGTCGATGCGGCCCGCTCCACGCAATCGTTGCGTTGTCGGTGCGATCCGCGGGATTGGCCTCCACGAGCACGAGATGCCACTTCACCGGCCCCTCGTGAATGCGCTCGAGCAGATCGTCGAACAGGAAGTTCGCCGGCAGCGTGCCTGCCGTGCGCTTGTCCAATGCGGCGAACGGCTGCTCCGGCTCGAATTGCCAGCGCACAAATCGTGCGGCGCCATGCGCGTCGATGAAGCGAAACGCGTTGATGCTGTAATACGTGCCGTTTGCAAAGCCGGAGGGCATCGGCGTCTTCTCCAGATAATCGAAGAAGCGTTGCGTCTCCGGATGTGTGGAAAGAAAAGCTTTCATCCGGCCGGGATCGGGCTGTCCGGTAGCGCGATCAGGTGTCGATGCGACCTGTAGCGCCACGAAATCGGCTGGATTCGATACGACGAAGATCGGCGTTTGATCGAGCGCCATGCGCCACTCTTCACCGTCGGCCAGCGCGAATCGCATGCCGAGCCCACGAAATATCTGATCGCTGTCCGCGCCGGTCGGCACGCTTCCTCCGGTATTGAAGCGACCGGTTACCGGCACTGAACCGGTGCGGAACAGCGCCGCCGTGGACAGCGCGCTACCCGCGCCGTTCGAATCGAAGTGGCCTGCGACACAAATGCCCTTCGTATGGGCGCGTCGAAACCCGGGGAACACCTTGCCCGTATTGGACTGGAGTGAATCGATCAGCACGGCGCCGCTCAGCCGGGCGGGCACGAGCCAGCCGCCTGTCCATGCGAATGCCGATGCGAAGGATAGAACGATGAGCACAATGGCCGCTATCGCGAGAAATGGGCGGCGGGAAGGGCCGGGAGACACCATTGAATATGCTCCTGAGACGATCGAGTAGATGGCCGCGACGCGCAACTGCGCCTCGACACCGCTACTGCAAAGGTTGCGCAGCAGGCGGAGCGACTATGTCAGGAAATATCCGGAATCCGTTTGGTGTTCGCACGGCCGATTGCAGATCGACACGCGCAGTTCGCCCATGCCGGCCCGGCGTACCGGAACGCATGCATCTGGACCACATGAGCGTGCGTTTCCGAAGCACCGTGATCTATTGCGTAACGTCGTACAGTGAATTCGAGGCAAGCTTCGTCAACCGTGCTAATTGCGTCCATCCGCACATACCAAACATGGAGCGAGTCCGATGAAATCGATGAACGCGATCCAGATTCGCGTAGCCTGCGTGGCCGCCCTGCTCGCGTGCGCGACTGGCTTCGGCCATGCGGCACAGTCCCCGCGCTTTTCCGATGCGATGACCGAGGTTGAAACGGATCTGGTCACGCCATTGGAACGGATCTCGACCGATGGTCGACTCGTGTGCACGATCGCGGGCAATGCCGATTCGAAGCACCGGAGGACCGTTATGTCGGGATCGAGCCTCTCACACGTCGCTTCGTCACGAAAGCCGGAACGCGTCGTCACTCCCCGACAGGAACCCTTCCGCCATTTTCCCGGCTACCGGACGAGCGTTCACGACGCAAAGGACTGGACGTAAGGACTGACCTGCTCCCTGTGTTTAGTATGGTGACGGTGTAGAGTCCGTTGCAGAGAGCAACTTCAGTTCGTCGGCCTTCAGGAAAATGCGATGTTCGGCGTGTAAGAGCCGCTTTTCCCGCATCCGGTCCCGACGGATAATGAACGCCTGCACGCGTTGCCGTCGCCGTCGGGCTGCCCACGCCACGCCGGCAAGCGACGCAGCATCGACGCAAGGAGGCTTCCCCGCATGACGCATCCATTCAAACTGGGCGACCACGTCCGCTGGAATTCCGAAGCCGGTTACGTGACGGGCACGATCATTGCGATCCACATGCAGGATTTCGACTACAAAGGGCATCGCCATCGCGCGTCGCCCGACGATCCGCAATACGAGATCAAGAGCGACCGGACCGACCACATCGCTGCGCATCGCGGCCGCGTGCTCGAACGCATAGCAGGCAAGGACGACGCATGACGCTCCCGTTCTACACGATCGGCCATTCGAACCGCACGCTCGACGAGTTTATCGAGATGCTCGACGCGGTCGATATCGCGCTGCTTGCCGATATCCGGAAGATGACGCGTTCGCGCACGAATCCGCAGTTCAACGAAGCGACGTTGCCCGACGCATTGGCCGCCGCCGATATCGCATACGAGCACATCGCGGAACTCGGCGGCCTGCGCGGCAAGTCGCGCGACGTGCCCGACGAGGTCAACGACTTCTGGACCAACCGCAGCTTCCATCGCTACGCCGACTACGCGCTGTCGCCCGAGTTTCGAGCCGGCCTCGATCGGCTGATCGAGCAAGGACACCGGCAACGCTGCGCGATCATGTGTTCGGAAGCCGTGTGGTGGCGGTGTCACCGGCGCATCGTGTCCGACTACCTGATCGCGCGCGGCGAAACGGTGCTGCACATCATGGGCCGCAATCGCGCCGAGCCCGCGCGTCTCACGGCCGGCGCGGTGATCCGGGACGACGGCACGATCGTCTATCCGGACGTCGACAGCGATGCGGCTGACGACGGCGCCGCCGCGCAACCGAACGAGTAACGCGGCGCGAGTCGTGCTCGTGCGCGCGGCGGCGATGGCCCGACGCGCGGCGCAACGGCAGCGCTCCACGTCGGCCGGTCCGCCACCCCTGCGCACCCGCCACACCACTCGCTCGCCACGGTTTGCGCCGCCGCGATCCTGCATTACCATCGGGCGATCATCGCGCGCGCGCCTGCTTCCGGCCCGCGCGCCCCCGCCACCTCCGCACTCCCTCATCGATGCTCGCTCTCATCATCATCGCCGGCCTGTGGGCCGGCCTGCAGAATGCCCTCGCGGGCGGCGGCTCGTTCGTCACGCTGCCCGCGCTGATCCTGTCGGGCATGTCGCCGCTCGCGGCGAACATCACGTCGACGGTCGCGCTGTTCCCCGGCCAGGTCACGACGGGCTGGGCGAGCCGAAACATGGTGCGCGGCGCGGGCAAGCTGCCGTTTCGCGCGTTGTTCGCGATCAGCGTGGTCGGCGGCGCACTCGGCGGGCTGCTGCTGCTGAAAACCCCGTCGTCGATCTTCTCGCATCTCGTGCCGTGGCTCGTGCTGTTCGCGACGGTCGTGTTCGCGTGGGGCAGCTTCTTCCGCAAGCCGGGCGTGGACACGCAGCACCTCGGCCCCATCACGGCCGCGATCGCGCAGTTCCTGATCGCGATCTACGGCGGTTACTTCGGCGGCGGCATTGGCTTCCTGATGATGGCCGCGCTGACGATGGCCGGTTTGTCGCCGCGTCACGCGATGTCGACGAAGAACGCGCTCGCGGGCGTGATGAATGCATCGGCGGTCGTGCTGTTCCTGACGTCGCCACACCTGCACTGGCAGGCGGCGATCGCGCTCGGCGGCGGCGCGATCGTCGGCGGCCTGCTCGGCGCGTGGGCGCTGCACCGCGTGAACGAGCGCGTGCTGCGGATCGCGATCGTGTGCATCGGCATCGCGCTGACCATCGGGCTGTTCGTCAAGCCGATCTGACGCACGCGTGCCGATCGCACGCTCGGGCGGGCATCCGTACGTTGAGGGAAGGCGGGTAGCAGGGAATGTGCGCACCGCGATGTCGCGGGCGCCCCGCTCGTCAATCGTTGCAGGCGCGCACGTTCAACCGAACGGCCGCACGCCGATCAGCGGCCCGTGCAGGAACAGCGCGAACACGGCCCATACGACGAGCCCGGCCGCGATCGTCACGCCATCGCCCGACAGCCTGCCGGCCGGATAGCGGACGCCGTCGCGGCGGTCACGCGCGCGCCACACGACGAAATCGACCAGCGACCACACGAAAAATGCGCCGAACAGCACGACCGCATGCAGCGTGCCGTTCGCGAGCAGGTGGGCGACTGCCCACACCATCACGCCGGCCACCATCGGATGGCCGACGAGCGTCTTGATGCGGTTGCGCGGCACGTAGGCCGCGGCGATCAGCACGAATGCAATCGCGGTCAGCATGCCGGTAAGGTGGCGCACGCCGACGGGTGACACCCACAGCAGCGTCCCGTTCTGGCGGGCGATCCCGTAACCCCAGACGATCAGCACGAAGCCGACGACCGACGCGATCGCATAGGGGCCCTTCCAGCGTTTCTCGCCGATCCGCTCGATGGTTGCGGAGCGCCAGCCATCCGCGACGATCCGGATCGAATGCACGCCGAGAAAGATCGCTAAACCGAGAATCAGGACGAGCATCGGCTATCTCCGTCTGGAACGATGAGTGGGGAACATTCGCGCGGCTTTCGATGCGCCGTTCGCGAGGCCGGCGGCGACACCGGCTCGGGTTGCGCCGGGCACGGACGCAATCGCGCCGATCATAAACGCCGGGGCCGCCGTTGTGAAGCCGGCGAACCATGCGGTGCGTCAAGTCCGGCGCTTGCGCGCACCCGCCGCGGCTCGAAAAAAGGAAGGAAAAGGCGCCGTCCTACGGCCGACGCTGCGTGCGCTTGCGCGTCGCCTCCGGCTTCGGTTTCGGCTTTGCCTCCGATTTCGGCGCCGGCTTCGACTTCGGCCGTGCGTTGCGCTTCGGCGCCCCCGCCAGCAGCGCCGCGCGATATGCGCCGCGACACCAGTCGAACAGCGCGCCCGCGTCCTCGAGCACATCGGCCGGCGTTTCGTAATAGCCTTCGAGCGCAACGGTGCGCGTGGGCCGCTCGTACGAGAACGGCCCCATCCCCGCCGCCACGAACGCCGGACGGTTCACGTCGTCGACGCGCAGGAACAGCGACCCGCGCGACATGAAGCCGAACATCACACCGTCGAGCCGCATCGCGGCGCCGCTGAAGAACCGCACGACCTCCACCTTGCCGAGCGGCGCGAGCTGGTAGGCGATCTCCTCGCCGTGCGCCTTCTCCGCCTGCCAGCTCATGCGGCCTCCGTGCAGCGCTGCGTCCACACGTCGAGTTCGGCATCGTCGAAGCCGACGGCCGCCGCGCTCTCGCGGATCTGCCGCCACGTCGCACGATCGACCGGAATGCCGTCCGCGCCGCGCGCCACGCGGCTCGCCTCCTCCGGCTCGCCGGGCATCCGCACCGGCGCATCGCCCGCCTGCGGCGACGCCTTCGCCCACGCGACGAACGCATCGGCTTCACGCTCCGCATCGGCCGCATCGAACGCATTCGGATCGATCAGCACCGACAGCATCCCGTTGACGATCGCGCTCGTCTTCTGCAGCGTGTCGCCGTAGGTCGTATGCCCGCCGACCAGCGCGCCGCCGAAGATCTCGCACATCGCGGCCAGCGCATAGCCCTTGTGCAGCCCGAACGGCAGCAACGCGCCGAACGGCTGCTCGTGCATGACGGCCGGATCGTCGGTCGGCTGGCCGCGATGATCGATCAGCGACCCGGCCGGCACGCGCTTGCCCTGGTTGTACGCCACCCGCGTCTTGCCGTATGCGATCGCGCTCGTCGCGAAATCGAGCAGCAGCGGCGGGCGGCCGGCGCGCGGATAGGCGGCGCAGAACGGATTCGTGCCGAAGCGCGGATCGGTGCCGTTGAGCGGCGCGACGAGCAAGTCGCCCGGCACGTTGACGAAATGAAACGACACGAGGCCCGAGCGCGCGCACTGCTCGGCCCAATGCCCGATGCGGCCGAGGTGATGGACGTCGCGCAGCCCGATCGCGCAGATGCCCATGCGCCGGGCCCGCTCGATCCCTTCAACCATCGCCTCGAACGCGATCACCTGGCCGAAGCCGCGCCCGCCGTCGATCGTCAGCACCGCGCCGCCATCGCGGACGATCGACGCGTGCCCGTTCAGCTGCAACTGCCCTTCCCGCCACGATGCGACGTAGTTCGGGATCATCCCGATCCCGTGCGAATCGTGCCCGGCCAGATTCGCGCCGACCAGATGATCGGCGACGAGCCGCGCCTCGCGCTCGCTGCTGCCGGCCCGCTCCCACAGTGCCGCGACGAATGCGTGCAGCGGTTCGGCGCGCATGCGCAGCGGGTCGGTAACGGGTGTCGGCAGCGCGGTCATCGGCAAGGCTCCGTCAGGTCAGGCGGGATCCGGTCGGGTTGGGTCGGGTCGGGTCGAATGGGAACTGGCAGCGCGAACGCTCAGCGCGCGGTCGCGATCACGTCCGCGACCGCCGCGGTCAGCTTCTTCGCGTACGGCACGTGCAGGAACTCGTTCGGGCCGTGCGCGTTCGACTTCGGGCCGAGCACGCCGCACACCATGAACTGCGCGGACGGGAACCCTTCCTGCAGCACGTTCATCAGCGGGATCGTGCCGCCGAGGCCCATGTACGCGCAGTCCGCGCCGAAGTGGCGGCGCGACGCGGCGTCGAGCGACGACGCGAGCCACGGCGCGAGATCCGGCGCGCTCCAGCCGGTCGCGGCGCCCGCGTCGGGCTTGAACGTGACCTTCGCGTTGTACGGCGGATCGAGTTCGAGCAGTTCCTTCAGCTGCTGCACGGCCTGCGCGGCATCGACGAGCGGCGGCAGGCGCAGCGACAGCTTGAACGCGGTGCGCGGACGCAGCACGTTGCCCGCGTCGGAAAGCGCCGGCAGGCCGGCCGCGCCCGTCACCGACAGCGACGGACGCCACGTCGAATTCAGCAGCGCCTCGCGCGGATCGGTCGTGGTCGGCAGCACCGGTTTGCCGTCCATCCCGCACGCCCACGGCAGCCCCTTCCACACGGTGTCGCCGAGAATCGCGGCGGCCGCGTCGGCTTCGCGCACGCGGCTGTCGGGAATCTCGCAATGGAACACGCCCGGCAGCAGGTTGCCGTTCTTCGCATCTTCCAGGCGCTCGAACAGCTGACGCATCACGCGGAAGCTCGACGGCGCGATGCCGCCGAAGACGCCCGAGTGAACGCCTTCCTCGAGCACCTCGACCTGCAGGTCGCCGGACACCAGCCCGCGCAGCGAAGTCGTGAGCCACATCTGGTCGTAGTTGCCGGCGCCCGAATCGAGGCACACGACGAGCGACACCTGGCCGAGCCGGTCGCGCAGCGCGTCGACGTACGGCAGCAGGTCGTAGCTGCCCGACTCCTCGCAGGTTTCGATCAGGCCGACGCAGCGCGGTCGTTCGACGCCCTGCTCGTCGAGCGCGCCGAGCGCCGCGAGGCTCGCGTAGATCGCATAGCCGTCGTCCGCGCCGCCGCGGCCGTACAGCTTGCCGTTCTCGAACTTCGGCGTCCACGGGCCGAGGTCCGCGCGCCAGCCGTCGAATTCGGGCTGCTTGTCGAGATGGCCGTACAGCAGGATCGTGTCGGTGCTGCCCGCGCGCGTCGCGGGGGTTTCGAAGAAGATCACCGGCGTGCGGCCGGGCAGGCGCACGATCTCGAGCTTCAGGCCTTTCACCGGCTGGCGTTCGGCCCACTGCGCGGCATCAGTGACGACGCGTTCGAGATACCCGCGCTTCGCCCAGTCGGGGTCGAATGCGGGACTCTTCGCGGGGATCGCGATGTAGTCGGTCAGTGCGTGGAGGATTTCATCGTTCCACTTGCGCTCGACGAAGGTAACGAGCTTGTCATGGTCGAGGACGGGGGTAGTGTCGACGGAGGTCATGATGGGTGCCTGGATCGGGCTGATGAAAAAACGGATGATACGCCGATGGACCTTCGGCCGGGGCGTTTCGGCGGCGCTTTCCGCCGCCGGCTTCGGGCTCGCCTTCGGCTCCCTTCCGGCGTGCGTTTCCGCGTCCGTTTCCGCGTCCGTTCAGTCGCCCGGCGGGAACGTGTCGCGCAGCCCCGCCGCGCACGCCAGCGCATCGTCCCACAGTCGTCGCGTCAGCACCCCGGCGTCCTCTTCGCGCGCGAGCGCCGCGGCCTCGCCCGACCACAGCAGCGAGAAATCGTCGCGGCCCTGCCGTTCGAATGCGCCGCGCAGCGGATCGACCGCGGCCGTCGCGAGCGGGAACGCGGGCGCGAGCGCGCTCATCGGGCCCTGCTCGCGCATGAAGCGCGTCAGCAGGCCGCGCGCGGGCCGGCCCGTGTACAGGTTGGTCATGCGGGTGCCGTCGTCGCGCGCCGCCCGCACCGCGGCGCGGTGCTGCGCGGAGCGGCCGGCCTGCGGCGTGAGCAGGTAGCCGGTGCCGATCTGCACCGCACGGGCGCCGAGCGCGAAAGCGGCCGCGATGCCGCGGCCGTCGGCGATTGCGCCCGCCGCGATCACGGGCGCGCGCACCGCGTCGACGATCTGCGGCAACAGCGCGAACAGCCCCGGCTGCGCGTGAATGTCGTCGGTCAGGAACATCCCGCGATGGCCGCCGGCCTCCGCGCCCTGCGCGACGATCGCATCGACGTCGCGCGCATCGAGCCAGCGCGCCTCCTCGACGGTCGTCGCGGACGACACGATCCACGCGCCGGTACGACGCACGCGCGCCAGCAACGCATCGTCCGGCAATCCGAAATGAAAGCTCACGACGGCCGGCCGCATCTCCTCGACGACCGCGCACATCGCGTCGTCGAACGGTGCGCGGCCGGCGCCGCCCTTCACACCGACCGGATCGAGCCCGGCTTCCGCGTAGTAGCCGGCCAGCGCCGCGCGCCAGCGCGCGTCGACCTCGGCGTCCGGCGCGGGCGGCGTATGGCAGAAGAAGTTCACGTTGAACGGGGCCTGCGTGCGTGCGCGGATCGCCGTGATCTCGTCACGCAGTTGCTGCGGGCCGAGCGCCGCGCATGCGAGCGAACCGAGCCCGCCCGCTTCGCAGACTGCGATTGCAAGCGCGCTCAGCGAACCGACCATCGGGGCCTGGATCAGCGGCAAACGGGAAGGCAGCATCGGCATCATCCGTCGAAAGGAAAAATCGTCATGCGCACCGGCGGCGCGCTTGCGCGGCTCATATATTCAACGCACCAGATAATAGCCGACAAAATCGCGCCCGAAAGATCGAACATTTACGTCGAAAAATGTTCAATCCAATTCGGCAAAAAAAACGGATTGCCCATCGCTGCCGACCCGCCCGAACTCAACTTTCCCCGCCCACTACCGCCGAATCCTGCGAAATCTGCCGTATCGCGCCCCACCCCGTGCCCCAACGCCAGCCAACACATTTCAATGACATCGATCAACATTTAACTCATTAAATGTCGGCGTTTACCATTAAAAAATCGACTAGCGATATACCATGACGTCGTTTAATAAAACGGCGATCCATTCCGGAATCGTCGACCGGCGCCGGGCCGCGCCACCTCAACCGCATCACGTCCATTCAAGGAGCCCCGCATGTCCGATGCCAGCTCGTCCTCCTCCCGCTCCGCCGCCACACCGGCCGCGATTTCCGCGCCGAAAATCGGCGTCGTCCCCGCCACGCTGATGGTCGCGGGCAACATGATGGGCTCCGGCGTCTTCATGCTGCCCGCGAACCTCGCCGCCACCGGCGGCATCGCGATCTTCGGCTGGCTGATCACCGTGGTCGGCGCCGTGTCGCTCGCGCTGGTGTTCGCGAAGCTCGCGGCGATCGACCCGGCCGCCGGCGGCCCGTACGCGTATGCGCGCAAATCGTTCGGCCCGTACATCGGCTACCAGACCAACCTGATCTACTGGCTCGCGAACGTGCTCGGCAACGTCGGCCTCGCGGTCGCCGGCCTCGGTTATCTGACGCACTTCTTCCCCGTGCTGCGCGACCCGCTCGTGTTCGCGCTCGCGCAGATCTTCGTGATCTGGCTGTTCACCTACGCGAACATCCTCGGGCCGAACGTCATCGGCCGCGTGCAGTCGGTCACGACAATCTTCGCGCTCGTGCCGATCCTCGGGATGGCCGTGTTCGGCTGGTTCTGGTTCAGCAAGGACGTGTATTTCGCCGGCTGGAACGTGTCGGGCGCGAGCAGCTTCAGCGCGATCGGCGCGACGCTGAACTTCACGCTGTGGGCGTTCATCGGCGTCGAGAGCGCGTCGGTGTCGGCCGGCGTCGTCGAGAACCCGTCGCGCAACGTGCCGATCGCGACCGTCGGCGGCGTCGTGCTCGCGGCCGTGTGCTACGTGCTCAGCTCGACGGTGATCATGGGGATGATCCCGAACAAGGCGCTGCTCGCGTCGAGCGCGCCGTTCGCGGATGCCGCGCGCCTCGCGCTCGGCGACACCGCCGCGAACGCAGTCGCGATCTGCGCGGCGCTCGGCTGCCTCGGCTCGCTCGCGGGCTGGACGCTGCTGGTCGGCCAGACCGCGAAGGCCGCGGCCGACGACGGCCTGTTCGCCGGCGTGTTCGCACGCGTCAACTCGAAGAACGTGCCCTCGGCCGGCCTCGCGATCGTCGCGGCGATCATGTCCGTGCAGGTGCTCGCGACGATGTCGCCGAGCGCGAGCGAGCAGTTCGGCAAGATCGCGTCGATCGCCGTGATCATGACGCTGTTGCCGTACATCTACTCGTGCATCGCGATCAAGGTGCTCGGCTACGGCAAGATGCCGTCGCACCAGTTCACCTTCTACACGATCGTCGGCCTGATCGGCGCCGTCTACGCGCTGTGGGCAATGGTCGGCTCCGACGGCCAGCAGACGCGCTGGTCGCTGATCTTCGTGATCGCGACGATCGTCTTCTACGAGCTGTCGATCAACCGCCAGCGCGAAATCGAGGAAACCCATGTCCATCCGGGCGGCCGTTCGCCGCGCTGGGTGCGCTATCTCGCGCTCGGCGTGACCATCGTCGCGCTCGTCGCGACCTTCTGGATCTCGGTAGGCCGCCACGAGGCCGACATTCTTCACGCCCGCTCGCCGGCCGCGGGCGTCCAGGCAACCCAGCAAACGGGGGAATAACCATGACCGCTACCTTGACCCAACCGGCGTTTCGCCGCCTCGGCATGAAGGCGCTGCTCGTGCAGCACGACATCGACGAACGCACGGCCACCGGCCGCGCAGCCACCGCCCTCGCCGAGGAATTGCGCGCCCGGCTGGTCGACGTCGTGATCGCGACGTCCGCCGAAGACGCGCGCGCGGTGGTGGACGCCGATCCCGCGATCCAGTGCCTGCTGCTCAACTGGGAGCTCGGCAACGATCCCGAGCATGCGCCCGCGCGGGCCGTGCTCGACGCGATGCGCGCGCGCAATGCGACGGTGCCGGTGTTCCTGCTCGCGAGCCGCGCGAGCGCCGCCGCGATTCCCGTCGACGCGATGCGCAAGGCCGACGACTTCATCTGGATGCTGGAGGACACCACCACGTTCATCGGCGGGCGGATCGTCGCCGCGATCGAACGCTATCGCGAGACGGTGCTGCCGCCGATGTTCCGCGCGCTCGCGCAGTTCTCGCGCGTGTACGAATACTCGTGGCACACGCCGGGCCACACAGGCGGCACCGCGTTCCTGAAATCGCCGGTCGGCCGCGCGTACTTCGAATTCTTCGGCGAAGCGCTGTTCCGCTCGGACCTGTCGATCTCGGTCGGCGAACTCGGCTCGCTGCTCGATCACTCGGGCCCGATCGGCGAAAGCGAACGCTACGCGGCGCGCGTGTTCGGCGCGCACCGCACGTATCACGTGACGAACGGCTCGTCGATGTCGAACCGCGTAATCCTGATGGCGAGCGTCACGCGCAACCAGGTCGCGCTGTGCGACCGCAACTGCCACAAGTCGGCCGAGCATGCGATGACGATGTCGGGCGCGATTCCGACCTACCTGATCCCGTCGCGCAACCATTACGGGATCATCGGGCCGATCATGCCGGAACGGCTCACGGCCGCCGCCGTGCGACTCGCGGTCGACGCGAATCCGCTCGTGCGCGGCCGCGACGGCATCGATCCGACGCCCGTGCATGCGCTGATCACGAACTCGACCTACGACGGCCTCTGCTACAACGTCGCGCGCGTCGAGGAACTGCTCGGCCAGAGCGTCGACCGGCTGCATTTCGACGAAGCCTGGTACGGCTATGCACGCTTCAACCCGATCTACCGCGACCGTCACGCGATGCACGGCGATCCGTCGCAGCACGACGCGAGCAAGCCGACCGTGTTCGCGACGCAATCGACGCACAAGCTGCTCGCCGCGCTGTCGCAGGCATCGTTCATCCATGTCCGCAACGGCCGCAACCCGATCGAGCATGCGCGCTTCAACGAGGCGTACATGATGCACGCGTCGACGTCGCCGAACTACGCGATCATCGCGTCGAACGACGTGAGCGCCGCGATGATGGACGGCCCCGGCGGCGAGGCGCTGACGACCGACGCGATCCGCGAGGCCGTGTCGTTTCGCCGGATGCTCGCGCGGCTGCACGCGGAATGCGAGGAGAACGACGACTGGTTCTTCAACGGCTGGCAGCCGGACACCGTGGTCGACCGCAAGACGGGCCGGCGCGTGCGCTTCCATGAAGCGGACGAAACGCTGCTCGCCACCGATCCGTCATGCTGGGTGCTGCATCCGGGCGACACGTGGCACGGCTTCGGCGAGATCGAGGACGACTACTGCATGCTCGACCCGATCAAGGTATCGATCGTGACGCCGGGCGTCGCGCCGCACGGCGGCCTGATGCCGGTCGGCATTCCGGCGTCGGTCGTCACCGCGTATCTGGACCGCCACGGCATCGTCGTCGAGAAAACGACCGACTTCACAATCCTGTTCCTGTTCTCGCTCGGCGTGACGAAGGGCAAGTGGGGCACGCTCGTCAACACGCTGCTCGACTTCAAGCGCGACTACGACGCGAACGCGCCGCTCGAACAGGCGCTGCCGGACCTCGTCGCGCGTTATCCGGACCGCTACGGCAAGCTCGGGCTGCGCGAGCTGTGCGACCTGATGTTCAGCGCAATGAGCGACCTGAAGACGACCGAGATGATGTCGCGCGGCTTCTCGACGCTGCCGCAGCCCGACTTCAGCCCGGCCGAGGCGTTCGAGCATCTCGTGCACAACGACATCGAGATGCTGGAGCTGTCGGAGATGGCGGGCCGCACCGTCGCGACGGGCGTCGTGCCCTATCCGCCCGGCATTCCGCTGCTGATGCCCGGCGAGAACGCGGGGCCGGCCGACGGGCCGCTGCTCGGCTACCTGAAGGCGCTCGAGCAATTCGACCTGCGCTTCCCCGGCTTCACGCACGATACGCACGGCGTCGAAGTCGAGGACGGCGTGTACCGGATCGCCTGCATCCGGCAAGTCGATCGCAAGACCAACACGCGCTGAGCGCGTGCGTCGCGACGCCGTGCCGGCAACCCGCGGCCGGCATCGCGACGCAGGGTGAGCCGCCGGTTATGCCGGCAGCCGCCCGACCCATGCGGCAAGCTGCGCTTCGCCGTCTTCATCGAGCTTGCCCTTCAGTTCGCCGTACCACGGCGCGATCGCGTCGGCCGGCTGCGTGGCCTTCAGGATCTCGAAACTGTTCTCGAGGAATGAAGAAAAGAACGGAATGCCGCGCAGGTGGAGGAAGGTCGAGTCGGTGATGTGCACGTGGCCGTACACGTCGCGCACCCAGGCGAGATGCGGCAGCGCCTCGCGCAGGTGGCCGCTTTGCATCAGCGCGGAGATGAAGTTCACGCGCGCGGCGACATCCGACTGTTCGTGCGTGTCGTGATTGACCTCCGCAGCCTTCTGCAGCCACGCTTCGCCGCGCTCCACTTCGTCGCACATCACGGATGTCGTCGCGAGCTGCACCGCGTTGTGCGCGCTCGGCTCGTGGTCGAACAGCACGAGCCAGTACGGAAACGCGTCCGGGTAACGCTTCATCGCCGAGTACGACAGCGCGCACAGGCGCGCCGCATCGGCGAGCCGCTCCGCATGCGGCGCGGCGGCCGCGATCGCGGCTTCGTGCCGCCCGGCCTGGAATGCCTTCAGCGCGGGTGCGAGTTCCGGTGCGATGTCGGGGGCGTCCTGCCCGGCCGCGTCGGGTGCTTCCGGCGCGTCTGGCGCTTGCGCCGAAGGCGCAGGCGATGCCGCTTCGTCACGCGGTTTCTTTCCGAACAGCTTTCCCAGCAGGCCCATGATGTTGTCCTTGTCGTTGTGAGGGGGCGATGGCGGCTTCCTGCAGCGGCGCGCAATGCGCGGCATGCGTGGATCACCGCACGGCGACCGCCATCTTACGCGCGCCCGGAGTCGGCAAGAAGCGCCCGACGGCCGGGGACCGCAGTTACAGGAGAAGACGCGACGCTCACGCGTCCGTAGGCCTGACGCCGCGATCCATCCCGCGCCGGTACGCGGCGGGGCTCGTCGCGGCGACGCGCCGGAAATGCCGGCGCAGCGACTCCTCGGAACCGAAGCCGGAGCGCGCGGCAATCTGCGCGAGCGACAGCGCCGGATGCGTTTCGAGCATGTCCTTCGCGAGATTCACGCGCTCGCGGATCAGCCACGTGAGCGGCGACATGCCCGTCGCATCCGCGAACTGCCGCTGCAGCGTGCGCGTGCTCATCGCGGCCTGCGCGGCCAGCGACGCGAGCGTGTGCGGTTCGGCCGCATGCGCGCGCATCCAGTCGATCAGCTTCGCGAGGCGGTCGCCGCCGCCCGGCGCGACCGGGCGCGGCACGAACTGCGCCTGACCGCCATCGCGATGCGGCGGCAGCACGAGGCGCTGCGCGACACGGTTCGCGATCGCCCCGCCATGATCGCGGCGCACGAGATGCAGCAGCATGTCGAGCCCCGCGGCCGAGCCGGCCGACGTGACGATCTGCCCTTCGTCGACGTACAGCGCGTCGGGATTCACGCGCAGCGCCGGATAGCGCGCCTGCAGGCGCTCGGCGTAACGCCAGTGCGTCGTCACGGTCAGCCCGTCGAGCACGCCAGCCGCCGCGAGCACGAACACGCCCGAGCAGATCGAACAGAGTCGCGCGCCGCGGCGATGCGCGGCACGCAGCTTCTTCAGCAACGGTTCCGGCGGCAGTTCGTCCGGATCGCGCCAGCCGGGAATCACGATGGTGTCCGCGCGATCGAGTGTCGCAAGCCGGTACGGCGCGGCGACCGTGATGCCGCCCGCCGCGCGCACGGGCCCCGGCTCGCTCGCGCACACCGCGAAGCGATACCAGTCGACGCCGAGTTCCGGGCGCTCGAGCGCGAACAGTTCGACCACGCAGCCGAATTCGAAGGTGCAGAGGCGATCGTAGGCGAGCGCGACGACGAGATGATTTTGCATGGCGCGATGTTACCGGAACTTGTCGATCGCGCCACTGCCGGAAAAGCCGGCGAACCGCGATACTGCCCTTCATTGCGGCGAATCCCCGCCGTCCTGATGGAGCGCCTTTCATGTCATACGTAACCGATGTACCCGCCGCCGACAGCGCCGCCGCCCTTGCGCACTTCGAAGCGTCGTTGGGCTTCGAGACCGATTGCTGGGACGTGCACGACGCGCTCGCGTCCGGCGCGCCCGATTTCGTGCTGCTCGACGTGCGGAGTCCGGAACTCTTTTCCGCCGGCCACGTGCCGGGCGCACGCAATCTGCCGCACCGCAAGATCGTCGCCGGCAAGCTCGCCGAGCACCCGGCCGACACGCTGTTCGTCGTGTACTGCGCGGGCCCGCACTGCAACGGTGCCGCGCGTGCGGCGATCCGGCTCGCGCGCCTCGGCCGCCCCGTGAAGCTGATGATCGGCGGCATCACCGGCTGGCTCGACGAAGGTTTCGCACTGAGCAACGATGCGGAACCGAAGGAGCTCGCCGCGCGCTGATCGTCACTAAAAACGCAACAATCAATTGCCAGCACACAACCGGAAAAAGCGCGACAATCAGCCTCATTGCAGTTCTGATGGAGCAGCAACATGCAACACGCAGTCCTGATTCAGGTGGCCGGTTCGGTCGCAGCGATCGCGCTCTATTTTCTCCCGGCCGTCATCGCCGACCGGCGCGGCCGGCACGACAAGCTGATGATCGCGATGTTCAACGCCCTGTTCGCATGGACGGGCATCGGCTGGCTGATGACGCTGTACTGGGCCTGCCAGCCGAACCCGCAAACCGACGTCGCGCAAACCATCCTCGCGAAGCGCCGCGGCGTCAGCATGCGGACCTTCTCGACTGGTCTGGTCGAACGCGTGCAGCGCCGCGTCGCCGCCCAGGAGCAATGGGCCGAGAAGCAAGGTTGCCGTTAAGTCCTGCCGTTCCGCTTACCCCGCCGGGCCGAACTTCGGCATCCTGACGTTGGTCGAGCCCCGGTAGTCCCACACCAGCCTGTCGCGCGGCGCCTCCCCGCCCGCGCGCAACCATGCCCCGAATGCCCCGGCCGTGACCGCCCGCGCGATCCGCTCGCCCGGGCAGCCGTGCGGCCCCGTGCCGAATCCGAAGTTCGGCCCCGGCGCGCGGCCCGGCAGCAGCCGATGCGGCTCGCGATGCATAGCCGGATCGCGGTTCGCGGCCGCCAGCACGACCAGGATCGCTGCGCCGGCATCGACGGTTACTCCCTCGATCGTCGTGCTCGACGCGACGAAGCGGCGCGTGTTCTGCACCGGCGCATCGAATCGGCCAACCTCGGCGACGAATGCTTCGAGCGCGGCGGTGTCCGGCATCGTGCGGTCGCCGCTGGCGGCATCATTCGTCGTACCGTCCCACGCAACCAGCACATTGCCGAGCCACGCGGCCGTCGCCTCGCACGTCTGCGACAGCAGCCCGACGAGATTCGCGACGAGCGCACCGCTCGCGTGCCAGCCCGCGGCACCGGCCGCCTGCTGAATCGCCGCGACCCAGGAGCCGTCCTGCGCACGGGTGCGCGCGACGCGCTCCGTCATCCGGTCGAGCAGTTGCCGCGCGGCGTCGCTCGCGCGGGCCAGCGCCGCGGCGTCGGACAGCGGCGACAGCGCGGCGACGAAGTCGACCACCAGCGCGGCGATGTCGTCGAGCTGCGCATCGTCGAAACCGAGCAGGTCGGCCACCGCGCAAACGGGCACCGACAGACACCACGCGTTCAACGCATCCGCGTCATGCGGCGCGCGCAGCCGGCTGCCGGCCAGCTGGGCGGCACGCTCGCGCAACGCGCCTGCGTCGATCGGCGCGCACGCCGCGCGCAGCGCCTGCTTCGGCACGTCGTGCCGCAGGGCGCCGTCGTTCATGCGCACCAGCTCGCCGAACAGCGCGCCTGCCGTGGTGCCGCGCAACGCGGGCGGCACCGGCGCATCGAGCGGCCTGACGCGGCACGCCGGATGGCCGAGCACAGCCGTCACGCTCGCCGCCCGGCTCGCGACCCACAGGCCGAGCGTGGCGTCGAACGCGAGCGGCGGGCCGTCGACGAGCGTCGCGTAATAGGGATAGGGATCGCGGTGCGTCACCGCGGCAATCGGATCGGTCGGGTTCATGCGTGAAGTATCGGCGCGCGGGGCCGCCGCATGTTTCCGGATGACGTGAAATGTGGAGGTTGCCGCGGGAGGCTGGGAGCGCGGCCGCCGCTACACGGCGACAGGCGGGCGGCGCCGCGCCGTAGCGGATGCGGCGGGATGTGGCGGAATACGGCTGGCTACGGCGTCAGGCCGCCGACCGGTAGCGGTACGCCTGCATCCGCAGACGGACGCGCCCGGCCGAAATCGCGCGCGGCTCGGCCACCACCGTGTCGTGGTGAAACATTTCCTGCCGGAAGTGGCCGGTCTCGTCGAACCACTGGCAGATCAGCCACTCGGCATCGTCGAACACGACCGGCCCGGCATAGGTGACGGTCATGCGTGGGCCGCCGGTTTTCAGCGTCACGACATCGCCAACGCGAAAGCCGCGGTGATTTTCTCGGATTGTCATCGCTCTCTCGATTTTTTATATATTCATTTTCCAGCGGTCTGCCGACCGCTGCCTCGGATATGCCGCAGATTACCAACGCTAAAAATAACCGGCAACTCCCTAAACCAAAAAAATTATCGGTCGGAAAATCGCAACAATACCGGGCATCGGTACATCTGACAGGCATCTGGCACCCATAACCGGCGCGGCTTGCGCGCCTTCGGTCCACCAGTCGAATGCGGAGAATAAACGATGTATTTCTCGACGTCATCGCGACTTTAAATCAGTCGCGATTTCGGTTGATTACAGTCAATCGATTTTCAGCTGGAAACGTTCCCAGGTTTTATCGGCGTTCATAGTGGAAATTGAACATGTGCATTATCGGGCGCCGAAAACCAGCGATCGAGATCGCGCCCCGACACCGCCGCGCGCGCGAACGTAAATGTGCCGTCGCGCGCCATTTCCGTCGCGGCGCGCAGGAACGCGCCGAGCGCAGCCCGCGCCAGTGCGCCGCCGACGCTGACACGCTTCACGCCGAGCGCCGCGAGCGCATCGAGGCTCAGCAACTCGCCCTGCAACCCCATCACGACATTGACCGGTGCACCGACCGCGCGCGTGACCGCCGCGATGTCGTCGGCGTCGTTCAGGCCCGGCGCGTACAGCACGTCGGCGCCCGCGTCGCGGTACGCGACCAGCCGCGCGATCGTATCGGCGAGGTCGCGCCGGCCGTGCAGGTAGTTTTCGCAGCGCGCGGTCAGCGTGAACGGAAACGGCAGCGCGCGCGCCGCGTCGACCGCCGCCGCGATGCGCTCGACCGCCGCGTCGTGCGGGTAGATCGGTGTGTCGGGGCGGCCGGTCGCATCCTCGATCGAGCCGCCCACCGCGCCGGCACCGGCCGCGAGGCGGATCGTCTCAGCGACCGTGTCGGGCGCGTCGCCGAAGCCATTCTCGAGATCGGCGCTGACCGGCAGGCCGCCCGCGGCGACGATCTCGGCGATGTGGCCGAGCATTTCGTCACGGCCGATCGCGTTGTCGGGCCGCCCTCTCGAATAGGCAAAACCGGCGCTCGTGGTGGCGAGCGCGTCGAAGCCGGCCATCGCGAGCAGGCGCGCGGAACCGGCATCCCACGGGTTCGGGATGATGAAGGCGCCAGCGCGCGCATGCAGCGCGCGGAAGGCTTCGGCGTGGCGGAACTGCATGTTGGAATCGGACATCGCTGTCTCCTTGGAGCGGGAGATACCAGCATAGGCGCGCGCGGTACCGCGACGGTTCGCGCCACGGTGAAATGTCGATGTGGATGCCAGGACCCTCGCGTGCGCGGTGCGCCGTCGGTCACGCCGTCGCTCAGGAACCGAGTGTCTTCGTCAGGAAAATGCGCGACTGCGCGGCCGGACCGTCAGGCAGTCAGGCAGTTCGGCAGTCCGACAGTCCGGCTATTCGCCGAAGCGGACATAACCGCGCGTCTCACAGAACGCCCGCGCCTGAAATTCGAACGTATCGAGCCGCACGCCGTGACAACCACACGCCCGGCTACACGACATACGCGCCCTTCGCATGCAGTTCCGCTTCGGTGCGCTCGAGCGCCGCGACCGCATCGCTGCCTTCGAGCGCGAGCAACTGCGCGACCAGCGCTTCGGTCATCGCGTGCGCGGCGACCAGCGACGGAAAGAACGACGGGCTGTCGTGCGTGAAGATCAATTGCGCGTCCGCGTGCAGCGCGATCGGCGACACCGCGCTGTCGGTGATCGCGACGATCTTGCTGCCCTGCGCCTTCGCCGCCTGCGCCACGCGTGTCGCTTCCGCCGAATACGGCGCGAAACTGACGATCACGGTCACGCTCTGCTTCGCGATCGTACGCAACTCCATCTCGAGCGAGCCGGCGACGCCGTTGAGCAGCGACACGGTCGGCCGGAACAGCCGGTAGCCGTACACGAAACCGAACGCGACCGGATAGCACGACCGGAATCCGGCGACGTGCACGTGCGATGCCTTGCGGATCAGCTTCGCCGCGTCGGCGAGCGCGTGCTCGTTCTGCGCGGCGGTGGCGGCGAGATTGTGTTGCTGGGCGGCCAGCAGGTCATGCGCGAGCGACGCCTTCGCGTCGGGCCGCACGAGCGAACGCGCACGCTGCGTGAGCGGCTCGGGGCGCGTGCGCACGCGCGCGACGCACAGGTCGCGCAGCTCGTTCCAGCCGGGGAAACCGAATTGCTGCGCGAGCCGCACGAGCGACGCGGGTTGAACCTGCGCGCGCTGCGCGACCTTGCGCATCGACGAGGTGGCGACCTCGTCGGGATGATCGAGCAAAAATGCAGCGCCCGCCTGGAATTGCGGGCTCAGTTCGGAAAATTGCGCCCGGATACGGGACGCGAGTTCATCGAAATTGGCAGCCATCTGGGTGAGAACGGGAACCGGATGCCCATGGTATCACCGGCCCCGCGCGCACCGGTCAGCGCAGCACTTCGACGTGGTCGGCATCGACCTTCACACGGCCCGACCATTTGCGCTCGAACTCGCCGGTCACTTTCACTTCGTTCTTGTCGCTGACGGGCTGGCCGGCCGCCCACAGCTTGTGGTCGATCTCGACGCGGATCGTGCCCGTCGCGTCGGCGAATTCGTAATCCTCACCGCCGACGTGCTTGACGATGCGCCCTTGCAGCTGCACGTGCTGATCGTCCTTGCCGTTCGCGAGGAGTTCCTTCACGGTGGTCGTCGTCAGCGCGGACGGCCCCGTGTATTGCGCATAGGCGGCAGCCGGCAGCACCGCGAGCGCGACCGCCAGGATACTGGTCAGATGTTTCATGTTTGCGATCCTCTTGCTTGATGGGACGCCGCGCCCCGTTGAACGCGACGGGCCAAGATTACGGACCGTAAGATTAAGCGAGCCTGAAGGCCGTGCCGACGCGACACGGCGCCGCATAGGACGCGTACGAAAGCGCAACCGCCACCGCCGTTTAAGCTCGGCCTAAGACACCTGCGCTTATGATGGACACCCCGGGCGCCCGTGCCCGCCAACAGACACGAATCCATGCGCGTACTGCTCGTCGAGGACGATCCGCTGATCGGCAGCGGGCTCGAACAGGGCCTCAAACAGGAAGGCTTCGCGGTCGACTGGGTCAAGGACGGCGACGCCGCGTCGCTCGCGCTGCGCTCGACCGCGTATGGCCTCCTGCTGCTCGACCTCGGGCTGCCGAACCGCGACGGCCTGTCGGTGCTCGCGTCGCTGCGCCGTCGCGACGAAACCCTGCCCGCGATCATCATCACCGCGCGCGACGGCGTGCCGGACCGCATCGCCGGCCTCGACAGCGGCGCCGACGACTACCTCGTCAAGCCGTTCGTGCTCGAGGAGCTGCTCGCCCGCATCCGCGCGGTCAACCGCCGTCATGCGGGGCGCGCGCAAACGACGCTCGCGATCGGCCCGCTGCGGCTCGATCCGGTCAAGCACCAGGTCTGGCTCAACGACGACGAAGTCACGCTATCGCCGAAGGAATTCGTGCTGCTGCACGAACTGATGCGCGACCCCGGCGCGGTGATCTCGCGCGAACAGTTCGAGGAACGGCTGTACAGCTGGGGCGAGGAAATCGAGAGCAACGCGGTGCAGGTGCACATCCACAACCTGCGCAAGAAACTCGGCCACGACATGATCCGCACGGTGCGCGGCGTCGGCTACCGGATCGGTGACGGCGCATGACGCGCGTGCGACACGCGATCGAGCGCTGGCGCAGCGCGTCGCTGCGGCGGCGCCTGTTGATGTGGCTGCTGCCCGCCGCTTGCGTGATCGGACTGGTCGCGAGCGCGGGCACCTACTGGGGGGCGCTGCGCGAGCTCGACGATCTCCTCGACGACCAGATGCGCAGCATGTCGAAGCAGATCGTCGTCGGCCCGAACGGCGAGCTGTCGTTTCGCGACCATGGCGACGGCAAGCACGACTTCGAGGCCAGCGATCCCGACGCCGTGCTGCTGCAGGTCTGGCGCAACGGCACACTGGTCTACTCGACCGATCGCGAGTCCGCGCTGCCGCCGCCCGCGCAGACGGGCGTCGGCAGCGTCGACGTCGGCGGCCAGCCGTGGCGCACCTATGTGACCCAACGCGGCGGCACGACGATCCGGCTCGCGCAGGCGCGTCATGCGCGCTGGGAAGCGATCGCGGGCATCGCGGTGCATTTGCTGTGGCCGGTGTTCTCGATGCTGCCGGTGCTCGCAATCGGCCTGTGGTTCGGCATCGGCGCGGGGCTGCGGCCGCTGCGCACGATCGCATCGGGCCTGAAGCGCAGGAATGCGAACAATCTGGAGCCGGTCGACGTCGCGTCGATGCCGAACGAGGTGCGGCCGCTCGCCGAAGCAATCAACGACCTGCTCGCGCGGCTCGACCGTTCGTTCACGCTGCAGCGCCACTTCATCGCCGATGCCGCGCACGAGCTGCGCACGCCGATCATGGGGCTGTCGATCCAGTCGCAATTGCTGCGGCGCGCGGCGAGCGCCGACGAACGCGAGCAGATCCTCGCGCAGATTCACGCGGGCACGACACGCCTCGGCCACCTCGCCGAGCAGCTGCTGACGCTCGCGCGCCTCGAACCCGATGCGCAGGCGGGCGCGTCGGCGTCCACGCCCGTCGATCTCGCCGCGCTGTGCCGCTCGGTGGTCGCCGACCGCACGCGCGTCGCCGATGCGCATCGGATCGACCTCGGCGCGATCGTGTCGTCGCCGGTGATGGCCGCCGGCAATGTGGACACGTTGCGCGTACTGCTGAACAACCTCGTCGACAACGCGATCCGCTACGCGGGCGACGGCGCACGCGTCGACGTATCCGCGCGCGTCGACGGCGCCACCCCCGTGCTCGAAGTCGCCGACGACGGCCCCGGCATCCCGGAAGCCGAGCGCACGGAAGTGTGGGAGCGCTTCTATCGCGGCGAAGGCGCGCAGGCCGTCACGGCGTCGGGCAGCGGCCTCGGGCTGTCGATCGTCAAGCGGATCGCCGAACAGCATCGCGCGACGGTCGCGCTCGGCACGACGCCAGGCGGGCGCGGGCTGACCGTGACGGTGCGCTTTCCCGTGCCGGCCTGACGCACGGCCGATCCGCAGCTTGTCCACAGATTGTGTTGGCAAGCTTGTGGACAACCTGCCGCTAACGGCAGCAAGCCATTGATCCGAAAGAACTTGACGGTCGTGCGCAGCGAATGCGCCAGCCAGGGCGAACCTGCTGCCTAATTTGACAACCAGTTGTCCATTGCGTAAAGTAGTTGTCAATTCATCGCGCACCCCGACCATGACGAAACCCGCCAAGTTGACCGCCGTCGCGCTGTCCGTCTTCCGCCTGAACGGCCTGCTGATCGAATGGGGCAATACCTTTGCCGCGCCGCACGGCCTGACCAGCGCACGCTGGCAAGTGCTGGGCGCCATCTCGATGGCGCCGGACGCCCCGAACATCCCGCAGATCGCCGACGCGATGGGCATCACGCGGCAGGCCGTCCTGAAGCAGGTCAACGTGCTGACGGAAGAAGGACTCGTGCAACCGCTGCCGAACCCGATGCACAAGCGCTCGCCGTTGTATGCGCTGACGCCGCGCGGTGCCGCGGCCTATCAGGCGGTAGTCGAGCAATGGCAACACCATGTCCGCGGCATCGCCGGCCAGTTCAGTTCGACCGATCTCGATGCGGCGATTCGCGTTCTGTCGACGATGTCCGCCGCTCACGCGCCCGATGGGCGTGCTTGATCGCACCGTTGGCTCATTCCCCTCAGGAGGGCGTGCCCATGTCACATTTCAAACCGATGGATCCGAACTTTCCGATCCAGCAACAGCTCGGCATCGACGCCGAACCCGTCGTCCTCCTCAACGTCTTCACGCTGGATCCGGCCGATGAAGCCGACTTCCTGGCCGTGTGGAAGGACGACGCCGCGTTCATGAAACGGCAGCCGGGATTCATTTCGACGCAGCTGCATCGCGCGCTCGGCGACAGTCCGACCTACTTCAACCAGGCGATCTGGGAGTCGACCGCCGCGTTCCGCGCGGCCTTCACGCATTCCGAGTTCGACGCGAAGCTTTCAGCCTATCCGTCGTCCGCCGTCGCGAGCCCGCATTTGTTTCAGAAGGTCGCCGTGGCGGGCATTTGCACTGCATGAGCCCGCGCGCCGCGCACGAGTGGCACGCTGTGCCATGCTGCCCGATCGCGATCGCGAAGTTCTCCACAGAAAATGTTGGCAAGCTTGTGGATATCCTGCGCACCACAACGCTAAGCCCTTGATCCGACGGACTTTGGCACGCGTGATGCAGACGCGGCGCGCAACGGGCCGTCAGATGCGCCGGTTCGCCGCACATCGCATCACGATGCCACGTCGGCGACCCGACGATGCACGGCGCACGATGCGTGTCGTTCGCGACTTACCCACAGATTTTGTTGGCAAGCATGTGGATAGCTTGCGCATATCGCGATCAAGCGCTTGATCCGAAACGCTTTGTCCCCGCCGCTTCGAATGCGGCACACGGCGGGTGATGGGCCACCGGCGACCAGCAAAACCCGCTCGCGTGTCGTCACGTGATGCTAAGCGCCTCCTCTCACGCGTACCGCCCCGCTTGTCCACAGATTTTGTTGGCAAGCGTGTGGATAGCCTGCGCATACCATGCACAAGCGCTTGATCCGAAAGGCTTTGTCCGCGCCGCTTCGAACCGTGCAAGCAAGTCCGCGCAACGCCTGCCGCATGCGATCACGGCCATCGCCGCGCGATGAACGCGACCGATGGCGCGCTTGTCCACAATTTTTGTTGGCAAGCATGTGGATATCCTGAGCATGCGTGACCTAAGTCGTTGATCGCGCAACGTTTCGACATGCCGACCACGACTGCGGCACGGCGCGCCGCCGTCGCGTCATTCATCCATCCATCGATCACGCACGCCGCGCCGCCCGCTGCTCAGGCGAGCGTCGCGACCGCGATGCGCCCGGCGGCCGCGATCACGTCGTCCTTCGGCTTCGCATCGGCACGCGCCTGCGTGTAGTACACGGCGAGCACGATCGGCGCGCGCGACGGCAGCCAGATCACGCCCGCATCGTTCGTCGTCCCGTAGTCGCCGGTGCCGGTCTTGTCGCCCACCTGCGACCCGGCCGGCACGCCCGCGCGAATCCGCTTGTCGCCGACCTTGTTGCCGCGCAGCCATGCAACGAACTGCGCACGCTGCGCGGGTGGCAGCGCGTCGCCCAACGTGAGCACGCGCATGCTCGCGGCCATCGCGGCCGGCGTCGTCGTGTCGCGCGGGTCGCCCGGCAACGCGGTATTCAGTTCGGTCTCCCAGCGATCGAGCCGGAACGCGTCGTCGCCGATCGAGCGCGCATACGCGGTCACCGCCGACGGTCCGCCGATCAGCTTCATCGCGAGATTCGCGGCCGAGTTGTCGCTGTACTGGATCGCCGCCTCGCACAACTCGGCGACGGTCATCCCCGTGCCGACATGCTTGCCCGACACCGGCGAGTAGTTCACGAGATCGGACGGCCCGTAGGTCACGCGCTGCTGCAGCAACCCCGGACGCTCGACGCTGTGCGCGAGCACCGCCGCGCCCAGCATCGCCTTGAACGTGCTGCAGAACGGGAAGCGCTCGTCCGCGCGATGCTGCGCGCGCCGGCCGCTCGCGGTGTCGATCGCGCACACGCCGAGACGGCCGCCGGCCGCGTGCTCGAGCGCGGCGAACGACGTCGCGGACGAAACGTCCTGCCCCGCGGCCGGCGACGACGCGCACGCGGTGACGGTCAGGACGAGCGGCGCCGTCGCGGCGGCCAGCAACAGGGTTCGACGTTGCGATGAGTAGGTCATGTGAGGTCTCTCGTGGTGGAATGGGTGCAAAACGGCCGGCCGGCGAGACAGCACTATCGTGACTTTACGGTTGCCTGACAAGCAACGATAATTGAGCGCTGCCCCAAGAAATTCTTATGACTAAGCTCCGCCCTCACCTTCCACTGAATGCATTGCGCGCGTTCGAATCGTCGGCGCGCCACCTGAACTTCACGCGCGCCGGCCTCGAGCTGAGCGTGACGCAGGCGGCCGTGAGCCAGCAGGTGCGCTCGCTGGAGGAACGGCTCGGCTGCGCGCTGTTCACCCGTCTGCCGCGCGGCCTCGGGCTCACCGACGAAGGACGCGCGCTGCTGCCGGTGCTCAGCGACGCCTTCAGCCGGATCGAAACCGTGCTCAAGCAGTTCGACGGCGGGCGCTTCCACGAGGTGCTCACGCTCGGCGCGGTCGGCACCTTTGCCATAGGTTGGCTAATGCCACGGTTGAAGCGCTTCGGCGACACGCACCCGTTCGTCGAGCTGCGGCTGCGGACCAACAACAACGTCGTCGACCTCGCGGCCGAGGGCCTCGATTTCGCGATCCGCTTCGGTGAAGGCAACTGGCCGGCGACGCGCAACGAGCGGCTGCTTGACGCGCCGCTCACCGCGCTGTGCGCGCCGGAGATCGCGCGGCGCCTCGCGGCGCCGGCCGATCTCGCGAACGAAACGCTGCTGCGCTCGTACCGCACCGACGAATGGCTCGGCTGGTTCGACGCCGCGCAGCTCGAACCGTGGTCGGTCAACGGGCCGGTGTTCGATTCGTCACGGCTGATGGTCGAGGCGGCGATGCAAGGCGCGGGCATCGCGCTCGCACCGGCCTGCATGTTCGCGCGCGAACTGCAGCTAGGCCTGCTCGCGCGGCCGCTCGACATCGACGTGCGCGCGGGCGGCTACTGGCTCACGTCGCTGAAGTCGAAGCCGCTCACGCCGGCGATGACGCTGTTTCGCGACTGGATCGTTGCGGAAGCGGCCGGCGCGGCACCGGTTGAATGACGGGCCGGGCTTGTCCACAGATTTTGTTGGCAAGGATGTGGATATCCTGGGTACCCGGGGCCTAACTCGTTGATCGCGCACGATTTACGGCGCCGATGCGCACATCGGGCAGCCCGTGCGCACGGGGTTCGGCGCACCGGCCGCCGCCCGCGGGATCGTCAACCATCAGGAAGCAATCAGGTGAGACTTATCCACAGATTTTGTTGGCAAGCCTGTGGATATTCCCCCGATGTGACACGTAACATCCTGATACAAAAGGGGATTCAGTAGATCGGGCCCGGCAGGTCAACGACGCGGCATCGTTTGCGATCTCGCCGCGTGTGCCGGGCGTCCGAATCGGGAGTGGCCGGGTTCTCCACAGATTGTGTTGGCAAGCTTGTGGATATCCTGCACACCAGATGGCTAACTCATTGAGCGCACGGGGTTTTGTGCGCGCCGCGCAGGATTGGGCAGCACCGGCGCGGGCCGGGCGGCCGGCGCCGGTGCTGCCGGTTCGTCAGTGCCGGTCGAGGCCGCTGCGCAATTCGCTCGCCTTGTCGCGCAGCGCCTCGTAGCCCGAGCGCGCATGTTCGGGCAGGTCGGGATCGCCGATCAGCGCGCCGAGCGTTTCGATCAGGCTGAACAGGATGCCCTTCGCCGCCCCCGCCGCGATGCTCTGCGACTCGATCGACTTGTGCAGGTGGTCGACCGCCGCTTCCAGATTCTCGAGCTTCTGCTCGCCGTCGTCGGGCCGATTGTCGGTCGTCATCGTCATTGCCTCCGCCATCGTTCAAGGGTCATGTCACGATTCTATGCCGCTGCGCGCGAACGTGGCGCGACATCGCGCAACCTTCGCGCACGCCTGCGCTACAGCAGCGCGACCACCTTCACGCGACCCGGCTGCGCCGCCGCCGCGACCACCTGGCCATCGACGCGACGGAACGTCAGCGAGACGGTTTCGTCGCCGACGCGCAGGTCGTCGATGCGCAGCCAGTCGACGCCTTCAGGCAGCGTCGGGCGCTCGACCCGCACCTCGTGGCGCGCCGCGTCGACGCTCACGCCCAGACACGCCTGCAGCATCATGAACGGCGCACCGGCCGCCCACGCCTGCGGCAGGCACGCGACCGGATAGGCCGTCGGCGGCTCGCCGCGCCGGCGCGGGAACCCGCAGAACAGCTCCGGCAGCCGCATCTCGAAGCTGACGGCCGCCTCGAACAGCGCGCGCAGCAGGTTCACCGCGGCCGTCTTGTCGCCGTAGCGCGCGAGCCCGCGCGCGATCAGCGCATTGTCGTGCGGCCACACCGACCCGTTGTGATAGGCCATCGGGTTGAAGCGAGGCTGGCCGGCCGCGAGCGTGCGGATGCCCCAGCCCGTCTGGAACAGCGTCGAGCCGAGCACGCTCGCGACCGCCGCGCCGCGCTGCGCGTCGGGCAGCCCGAACGCGAGCAGCTGGCCCGCGTTCGATGCGAGCACGCGGCACAGATCGCCGTGACCGTCGAGCGCGATCCCGTAGAACTGGTTGTCCGGCATCCAGAAGAGCGCGTCGACCTGGTCGCGCAGCGCCTTCGCGCGCAGCGCATAGCGCGTCGCATCGGCCGCGTGCCCGCGCCGGCGCGAGCACATCGACATCGCGTCGAGCGCCGCGCACGCATACGCCTGCACTTCGACGAGCGCGATCGGGCCGTCCGGGAAGCGGCCGTCCGCGTGGAACACCGAGTCGTGACTGTCCTTCCAGCCCTGGTTCGCGAGGCCGCGCTCCGACGTGCGCTGGTAGTCGAGCAGCCCGTACGGATTGCGGTCGCACTTGTCGATCACCCATTGCGCGGCACGCTCGAGCGCGGGCCACAGCTCGTCGATCAGCGCATCGTCGCCGGTATGTTCGACGTACGCGCCCGCGAGCACGATGAACAGCGGGGTCGTGTCGACGCCGCCGTAATACAGCGCGAACGGCACCTCGCCCGTCGCGGCCATCTCGCTGCGGCGGAACTCGTGCATGATCTTGCCGGGCTCGGCGTCGCGGAACGCGGAAGTCTCGCGCGCCTGATGCGCGGCGAGAAAGCGCAGCACGCCGCGCGCGAGCGACGGTTGCAGCCACAGCATCTGCAGCGACGTGATCACCGCGTCGCGGCCGAACGGGGTCGAGAACCACGGAATGCCCGCATACGGATACGGCCCGGTATCGAGCTGCGTCGTGAGCAGCCCGAGATCCGCGAGCGACCGGTCGAGCCACGCGTCGAACAGCGGATTGCCGGTGTGCACGCGCGCCATCGACTCGCGTCGCGAACGCATCTCGCGATGCACGCCGACGAGCGCGGTGCGCAGCGCGACACGCCCGCATCCCGGGTCCGCGGCGTGGTGCGCCGAATCGAGCGTCGCGTCGACGGTCAGGTAGATCGACACGCATGCCTGCGCGGCGATCGTCAGCGTGTAGTCGGCACGATCGACCGACAGCGCGTCCGGCGCCGGCGAGAAATGCACGGTCACGTTGCGCTCGACTTTGTCGAGGCCGTCGTAGCGCAGCCGCACCGCGCCTGCGTCGACGCGCGGCGCGCCCACCGTGCCGCGCTTCGGGCGCAGCGTGCCGCGCACTTCGAACATGTCCTTGAAATCCGCCGCGAACGACAGCGACAGCGGCACTTCGGCCTCGCTCGCGCCATAGTTCGTCAGCGTCAGCGCTTCGTACAGCACGTCGCCCGCGAGCACGCGCGTGCGTTCGATGTGGATCACGCCCTCGGGCGTCTCCTTGCCGCCGAGCGGCGGCAGCGGCCGGTTCGTCAGGTGCGCGGTAAACGACGCGTTGTCCGCGCTCGTCGCGCCCGACAGCAGCGACGGCGCGCGGCCGCCGAAGGTCAGGCGCCAGGTCGACAGCACGCGCATGTCGTCGACGTACAGGCCGTCGTCGCGCCCGCTGATGTCGCCGAGCGCGTCGCCGACCACGAACGCGTCGCCGGATTTGAGCACGTACTGGTTGTTGCGCGCGAGCGCCTGCGGATCGGCTTCGGGCGCGATGAATGCGGGGCCGGACGCTTGGGTCGGAGGAAGCGGCGCGACTTGCGGCGCCTGCGTCGTGGTGGCTTCGGCGTGATTCGGCATCGATGCTCCTGTGTCGAGGCGCAACGCGCGGCGCGCGTCGCGTGTTTCGCACAGGATAGGCCAGAACGGGGAAAGCGCGCAGCGACGAAAAAGACGCGGCGCCATGCGACGTTACCGTCGCCGCATGGCGTCGCGCACAGGCATGTCACACGCCGGTCAGAACTTCCACAGGATGTTGCCGAGCACCGCGTTGTCGCGCACGCCGCTGCCGTACTGGCCGCTGAACGTGAGGCCGAGCGTCAGGCGCTTCGTGATGTTCGCGTCGATGCCGGCCTCGAGCACCGCGCTGTCGCGAGCAATCGGCACGCCCGATACCTGGAACGACGTGCCGCCGTTCGCGAACGTGAACGCCGACGACGGCCGCACGTTGCCGAACGCATGCCGCCAGCCGACCGTGCCGCGCGCGGTGAACGTGCCGCTCGCGATCGAGCCGAGCTGCGACGCGGCACGCAGGCCGAGCGTCGAGAACCCGATGTGGGTCGTCTGGCCGCCTGCCTGCAGCGCCGCCGCACCACCGCTTTCGGTATAGCCGTCGGTATGCAGGTTCACGTAGGCCAGACCCGCGAACGGTTCGAGCGCGACCGGCCCGAGCGGCAGCGCGTAGCCGACTTCGCCGAACACCTGCGCCGAATGCGCGTTGTAGCCGGCCGAATTGTGGTCCGAGAAGCCCGCGAAGCCCGGATAGCGGTCGGTGTTGATCCGGTACCACGTGTACGACGCGCCGCCGCGCACGCCGAGCGCGCCGTACTGCGCACCGCCGTACAGCGACAGGTAGTAGCTGTTGACCGCCGCCGACGAACTCTGGTCGTTGTCGAGCGAGCTGTGCGTGACGCCTGCGGCCAGACCGGCACGCCACTTGTCGTTGAGCGCCATGTCGGCACCGGCGATGAAGCCGGTCATGCTGCGGTTGATCGTCGACGCGTTGCCGTCGCCCGCGAGCCGGCTGCGGCCACCGAACGCCTGTCCCCAGACCACCGGCTGGTAAGGCGTGCCGCCGTAGCAGCCCTCGCGCGAGCCGATCCGGCGCTCCGGCGCGAGCGTCGGGTCGGTCACGCCGGCCGTGTTGTCGCCGCACAGCGCGGCCCCGCCCGACGACAGCGCCGCGAGCGGCCCCGATCCGGGCGCGAGACCCTGGCGCACGCGATCGGTCACGGCATCGCGCACATAGCGGCTGTCAAGCAGCAGCATGCTCTTCAGGCTCGCCTGCAGTTCGCCGTCGAGCACCGAGTACGCCTGGCGCGCGGTGGCCGCATCGGTCGTCAGCACCTTGTCGTACAGCGTGTTGCCCGCGCCGAGCGCACCGATCGCGGTGGCGACCGAGCGCTGGTTCGGCGTCGTCGCGAAGTCGGGCAGCGCCGTGCCGTTCGTCACGAGCCGCAGGTATACGTGGTTCGGATCGTAGCTGAGCGTCGGCATCAGGAACGCGTAGTTCGAATTCACCTGGCTGAACGCGCCCTGCACGCCCGACGATGCGCTGAGGATCGTGTACGTCGTGCTCGGCTGGTAGCTGGCCTGGTTCGCGAGCACCTGCACGGTGCCGCCGTTCAGCGTCGCCGTGCCACCCGCGGCAATGCTGCCGCTTTGCTGCGGCGTAACCGCGACCTGCAGCGTCGAGCCCGGCTGGAACGTGACGTTGCCGGCGACGTTCAGCGCCGCGCCCGGTTGCGACGCGGCCGCGATCCCGCCGCTCTGGACCACGACGCCGCCGACCGTGCCTGTGCCCGTCAGCGTCGCGCCGTTCTGCACGGTCACGGCCGACTGGGCGAGCGAACCGGCGACGTCGAGCGTGCCCGCGGCGACGGTCGTCGGGCCGCTCAGCGTATTGGTGCCCGTCAGCGTCAGGGCGCCGCTGCCGGCCTGGGTCAGCGAACCGGTGCCGGACAGCACGTTCGCGAGCGTCACGCTGCCGGACTGGTTGACGATCAGTGCGCCGTTGTCGACGACATTGCCGACCACGCTGCCCGACGTGCCGCCGTTGCCGAGCTGCAGCGTGCCGCCCGCCGCGATCGTCGTGCCGCCCGTGTACGTGTTGCTGCCGGTCAGCGTCTGGATGCCGGTGCCCGCGACCGTCACGCCGCCGGTGCCGCCGATGACGCCGTCGAACGTGCCGTTGGTGCTGCCATTCAGCGCCAGCGCGTTCGTGCCGAGGTTCACGGTGCTGCCGGCCGCCCCGGACAACGTGCCGATCGTCTGCGTGCCCGCTGCGCCGCTCACGTCGAACGTCGCGCCGGTGCCGGCGAGATTCACCGCGCCCGTCGACGCGAGGCTGCCGCCCGTGCCGAGCGCAAGCGTGCTGCCGCCGTTGATCGTCGTGCCGCCGGTGTACGTGTTCGCGCCCGTCAGCGTCTGCGTGCCGGTGCCCGCGACCGTCACGGCGCCGGTGCCGCCGATCGTCCCGCCGAACGTACTGGCGCCGCTGCCGTTCAGCGTCAGCGCATTCGCGCCGAGGTTCACGTTCGTGCCCGCCACGCCCGACAGCGCGCCGATCGTCTCGGTGCCCGCCGCACCGCTCACGTCGAACGTCGCGCCCGACCCGGCGAGATTCACCGTGCCCGTCGACGCGAGGCTCCCGCCCGAGCCCAGCGCAAGCGTGCTGCCGCCGTTGATCGTCGTGCCGCCGGTGTACGTGTTCGCGCCTGTCAGCGTCTGCGTGCCGGTGCCCGCGAGCGTCAGGGCGCCGGTGCCGCCGATCGCGCCGCCAAACGTGCCGTTGCCGCTGCCGTTCAGCGTCAGCGCGTTCGCGCCGAGGTTCACGTTCGAGCCGGCCGTGCCGGTCAGCGTGCCGAGCGTCTGCGTGCCCGACGCGCCGCTCAGGTCGAACGTCGCGCCCGTGCCCGCGAGGTTCACCGTGCTGCCCGAGGCGAGGCTGCCGCCCGAACCGAGCGCAAGCGTGCTGCCGCCGTTGATCGTCGTGCCGCCGGTGTACGTGTTCGTGCCCGTGAGCGTCTGCGTGCCGGTGCCCGCGACCGTCACGGCACCGGTGCCGCCGATCGTCCCGCCGAACGTACTGGCGCCGCTGCCGTTCAGCGTCAGCGCGTTCGCGCCGAGGTTCACGGTCGTGCCCGCCGCGCCCGACAGCGCGCCGATCGTCTCGGCGCCCGCTGCGCCGCTCACGTCGAACGTCGCGCCCGTGCCGGCCAGGTTCACCGCGCCGGTCGATGCGAGGCTGCCGCCCGAAACGAGCGCAAGCGTGCTGCCGCCGTTGATGGTCGTGCCGCCGGTATAGGTGTTCGCGCCCGTCAGCGTCTGCGTGCCGGCACCGGCCAGCGTCAGGCTGCCGGTGCCGCCGATCGCGCCGCCGAACGTGTTGTTGCCGCTGCCGCTCAGCGTCAGCGCATTCGCGCCGAGGTTCACGGTCGAGCCGGTCGCGCCGGTCAGCGCGCCGATCGTCTGCGCGCCCGACGCACCGCCCAGGTCGAACGTCGCGCCCGCGCCAGCCAGATTCACCGTGCCCGTCGACGCGAGACTGCCGCCCGCGCCGAGCGCGAGCGTGCTGCCGCCGTTGATCGTCGTGCCGCCCGTGTACGTGTTCGCGCCCGTCAGCGTCTGCGTGCCGGTGCCCGCCAGCGTCAGGCCGCCGGTGCCGCCGATGACGCCGCCGAACGTGCCGCTCGCGGTGCCGCCCAGCGTCAGCGCATTCGCGCCCAGGCTCACATTGGTGCCGGCCACGCCCGACAGCGCACCGAGCGTCTGCCCGCCCGATGCGCCGCTGAGGTCGAGCGTCGCGCCTGCACCCGCGAGATTCATCGTGCCGGTCGATGCGAAGCTGCCGCCCGCGCCGACCGCCAGCGTGCCGGCGTTGATCGTGGTGCCGCCGGTATAGGTATTCGTGCCCGTCAGCGTGGTCGTCGCCGCGCCGTCCTTCACGAGCGCGCCTGCGCCGGAGATCGCGCCGCTCAGCCCGAGCGTGTTGCTGCCGCCGAGCGTCAGCGTCGCGCCCGTGCCGAGATCGATCGCGTTGGCGACCGACAGGTTCGTGTTCGTATCGAGCGTCGCCGCGCCGCCGACATTCAATGCGCCGGAGCCCAGCGCCGCGTTGTTGCCGAGCACGAGGCCGCCGCTGTTCAGGTTCGTGCCGCCCGAATAGGTGCTCGCGCCGTTCAGCGTCTGCGTGCCGGTGCCGTTCAGCGTGAGGCTGCCGGTGCCGCCGATCGTGCCGCCGAACGTGCCGCTTGCCGTCCCGCCCAGCGTCAGCGCGTTTGCGCCCAGATCGATGCTCGTCCCCGCGACGCCGGACAGCGCGCCGAGCGACTGCGCACCCGACGCGCCGCTCAGGTCGAGCGTCGCGCCCGCGCTCGCGAGATTCATCGTGCCGGTCGTTGCGAAGCTGCCGCCCGCGCCGACCGCCAGCGTGCCGGCGTTGATCGTGGTGCCGCCGGTATAGGTATTCGTCCCCGTCAGCGTGGTCGTCGTCGCGCCGTCCTTCACGAGCGCACCGGCCCCGGAGATCGCACCGCTCAGCCCGAGCGTGTTGCTGCCGCCGAGCGTCAGCGTCGCGCCCGTGCCGAGATCGATCGCGTTGGTGACCGACAGGTTCGTGTTCGTATCGAGCGTCGCCGCGCCGCCGACATTCAACGCGCCACTGCCGAGCGCCGCGTTGTTGCCGAGCACGAGGCTGCCGCTGTTCAGGTTCGTGCCGCCTGTATAGGTATTCACGCCGTTCAGCGTCTGCGTGCCGGTCCCGTTCAGCGTCAGGCTGCCCGTGCCGCCGATCGTGCCGCCGAACGTGCCGCTCGCGCTCCCGCCCAGCGTCAGCGCGTTTGCGCCCAGGTTCACGCTCGTGCCGGCCGCGCCCGACAGCGCGCCGATCGACTGTGCGCCGCCCGCGGCGATGTCGAATGCTGCGCCCGCATTGGCCAGGTTCACCGTACCCGTGGACGACAGGCTGCCGCCCGCGCCGATCGCCAGCGTGCCGGCGTTGATCGTCGTGCCGCCCGTGTAGGTGTTCGTGCCCGTCAGCGTCGCGGTCGCCGCGCCGTCCTTCACGAGCGCGCCCGCGCCTGTGATCGCGCCGCTCAGCCCGAGTGCGTTGCTGCCGCCGAGCGTCAGCGTCGCGCTGGTGCCGATATCGATCGCGTTGGCGACCGACAGGCTCGTGGTCGTATCGAGCGTCGCCGCGCCGCCGACGCTCAGCGCGCCGGAGCCCAGCGCCGCGTCGTTGCCGAGCACGAGGCCGCCGGCGTTCAGCGTCGTGCCGCCCGTATAACTGTTCGCGCCCGTCAGCGTCAGCGCCGCCGCACCGTTCTTCACCAGCCCGCCCGCGCCGGCGATCGTGCCGCTCAGCCCGAGATCGGTGCTGCCGCCGACCGTGAGCGTCGTGCCGGTGGCGAGGTTGACGCCGTTCGCCAGCGACACGTTGGTGCTCGCATCGAGCGTCGACGAGCCGTTGACGTTGATCGCGCCGAAGCCCAGCGCCGTATTGCTGCCGACGACGACGTTGCCGCCGTTCAGGTTCGTGTCGCCCGTATAGATGTTCGCGCCGGTCAGCGCCTGCGTGCCGGTGCCCGACAGCGTCAAGCCGCCCGTGCCGGCGATCGTGCCGGCGTAGGTCGTATTCGCGCTGCCGTCGAGCGTCAGCGAATTGCCGCCGAGGTTCACGTTCGTGCCGGCTGCCCCGGCGAGCGAACCGATCGTCTGCGTGCCCGTCGCGCCGGCCAGGTCGAACGTCGCCCCCGCGCCGGTGAGGTTGACCGTGCCCGTGGACGCGAGGCTGCCGCCCGCGCCGAGCGCCAGCGTGCCGCTGTTGATCGTCGTGTCGCCGGTGTACGTGTTCGTACCGGTCAGCGTTGCGATGGCCGTGCCGTTCTTCACGAGCCCGCCGGCGCCGCCGATCGTGCCGGCCAGGCCGAGATCGTTGCTGCCGCCCAGCGCCAGCGTCGCGCCCGTCGCGAGATTGACCGCGTTGCCGAGCGTCACGTTCGTGCTCGTATCGAGCGACGCCGACGCGTTGACGTTCAGCGCACCGGTGCCGAGCGCGTCGTTGTTGCCGACCACGAGGCCGCCGGCGTTCAGGTTCGTGCCGCCGGTATAGCTGTTCGCGCCCGACAGCGTCAGGATGCCGCCGTCGTTCTTCGTCAGCGCGCCCGCGCCCGTCACCGTGCCCGACAGCGAGAGGCCTGTGGCGCCCTGCACCGTCAGCCCGCCCGCGCCGAGATTCACGTTGTTGCTGACGTCGAGCCCGGCGGTGCCGGCCTGCAGCGCACCGCCGGTGGCCGTGATCGTGCCCGTGCCGAGCGACGCGTTGTCGCCGATGATCGCGACGCCGCCCGCCAGCGTCGCGTCCTGCGCGGTCGACGCGCCGTTGATCGTCCAGTTACCGCTCGTGACGTCGAGATGATTGAAGTTGATGTAGTTGTTGGCCGCGATGGTGCCGTTGGCCGACACGCCTTGCTGCAGCACCAGCGTGTTGTTGCCGCCGGCGCCGCCGTCGACGGTGCCGGTCGCCGCGACGCCGAGCGTGACCGGCCCGACCGTGATGTTGAACGCGCCGCCCGTGCCGCCCGCCGTGTTGACCGACGAGCCCGTCACGGCAGTGAACGTGTTGGCGCTGTTCGCGCCCATCGACACGCTGCCGTTGATCGTGCCCGAGTTGGTAAACGTATTGCCGAGCCCGGGCGTGCCGTTCGATCCGAGCGACACGCGGCCGGTGATCGTCCCGCTGTTCGTCATGTTGACCGTGCCGCCGCCGTATGCGGCGACCACGGGCGCATCCGCGCCGATGAGCGTCGCGCCGGCCAGCGCGGTCGTGCCCATCGTGCCGGTGTTGGTGATCCACGACGTGCCGCCCGTGCCGTTCTGCACCGACAGCGCCATGCCCGTCACGCCGCTGACCGCGACACCGGTCGAGCCGTTCATCGTGCCGTTGTTGGTCACGGTCGTGGTGCTCGCCGCCGCATTGCCGACCACCGCGCCGCTCGACAGCACGCCGAGGCCCGAGCCGAGCACGGACGGATCGATCGTGCCGTTGTTGGTCAGCGTGTTGTTGCTGCCGGTCAGCGACATCGCGGTGCCGCCCACGCCGAGCAGCACGCCGACGCTCGCGCCGGGGTTCACTGTGACGTTCAGGTTGTTCGCGCTATTCGAATAGCTCGGCGCCAGCGGATTCGCGACACCCGAACAGGTCACCGTCGTGCCTGCCGTCGAGCAGGTCGCATAGGCGGAAACGATGCCTGCACCCGACAAGGCGAGGAAAACGCCGGTCGGCAACAGGAACCTCGGAAACGACTCGCCGCTCTTTTTCGAATGCGCAATATTCATGCTTCCCCTCGGCATCAGCTTGACCGCTGAATCGGACCGGCCACGGCGGAAGATCCGGGACGAAAGCGTCCCCGCCGGCAGTCGCGGAACGACGTCGGTTTATTCGTGGATGAACTGCTGGTTAATCGATTCTCGTTTGCGAATGCAAAACTAGCCGAATGACATGACCCGTGCCCCCTGTTTTTATGCAGCGACTTTCTGGTTGATTTGATTACCGCCCCGCTTTTGTCAGACAAGGCTATATCAAACAAAAAGGGTTTTCCAGTCGATGTTTTACTATTTGATCAAGATCAATCGAATATGCACTTTTTACTGGTGCTGGCGGGCCGAGAATAGAACTACTGAAGCGTTCCGGTAATTCCGCGCAAGGCGTGGCAAGGCGTTCCGGGCCGCGCACTCAGTGGAAACACCGATACGCGCATCCGGGATTTGGAATGGAATTTGCGCCAGGGATATATCCGCGCTCACCCCGACGGGCCGGAAAAATCGCAGAGCGCGTTGATTCGCCGAACCAAAAGCGAATTTTCAACATCCTGCAAATCGCTTTCGAATCCGGCGTCGCTTGAATTCCGCGACTCGTTCGCCATTAATCATCCGGCGACGGCGGTACCGATTCCATCAATGGGATAGCGCACCGGATTCGGCGTGAATCGGCGGCGTGATTAGCGTGAAAATCGGAAACGAAAAAGGCGACCGTGCTGAAAATCGAAACGCGGCACGCGCGCGGCAGACACCGCGCGGGGCCGTGTTACGAAAACAGGCTCATCAGATAAAGCATCGGCCGGAACGATACGGGCCGTGCATCGGGATTGAGCCACAGACGCAGCACATAGACCGCATACGCCGGCACTTCCCGCCAGCTCGAATAGATATCGCGCAACTGGAAGTGGTGCGGATACGCGGCGGAGATGTTCGCGCCGGAGATGCCGACCCGCTCGAACGCGAGGCGCGCCCGCGCGAGGTGGTAGTACTGACTGATGATCAGCACGCGCGACAGCCGGTGCGCCTGCAGGTACGCCCGCGTGTGCTGCGCGGTCGCGAGCGTGTTGTCGCCCTGGTCGTCGACGGCGATCCGGTCGGCCGGCACGCCGTGCGCGACCAGATAGTCGCGCATCGCGGTCGCCTCGTTCAGCCCCGGGCCGTCGATCGCGCCGCTGACGAGGAACGCCGGGCACTGCCCTTCGCGATAGCAGCGCACGCCGACGTCGAGCCGCGCGGCCAGCACGGGTTTCGGCGCGCCGTGGTCATCCAGTGCATTGCCGAAGATCACCGCGACATCGGCCGGCTCGCTCGGCATCCGCATCCCCGCGCCGACGAGCACGACCGCCGCGACGATCCACAGGCATGCGAACGCGGCCAGCACACGGCCGATCCGGGCCATGCAGCCCCACTTGAATCGCTGCTTCAATGGTGTCGAACTCCTGGAGAAACGCGCCGCCGGCTTGTCCGGCACGCGGCCCGGCATACTGCCACGCCGCGCTCGCGCATGTCCAGGTCACGCGGCCGGCATGACGCGTCGAACGTATCCGGAGCAACCGGACGACGTGCGACATGCGGGCGCTTCGGGGTTCGAAAGACTTTCAGGAAACGTCAACGAGTGTGCGCGGCCGGCGTCAATCCACCGGGCACATCGCTAGCCGCCCCATCGCCTCGCCCGCGCCACGCACCGCGCAGGTGGCCGGGTCGTCGGCGATCCGGGCGACCAGGCCCGTCTCGTCGCGCAGCAGGCGCTCGAGATCCGCGAGCAGCGCGCCGCCGCCCGTCAGCACCACGCCGCGATGCGCGATGTCGGTCACGAGTTCCGCCGGCGCGTTTTCCAGCACCGACTTCACCGCGCCGATCACCTGCTTGAGCGGCGCGGCCAGCGCGTCCGCCACGTCGTGGTTGGACAGCTCGATCGAGCGCGGCAGGCCGTCCTCGATACCGCGCCCGATCGCGCGGGTCGACGTGCGCGGCACGGCGCGGGTGGCCGAGCCGATCGTGTTCTTCACGCGCTCGGCCGTCTGCTCGCCGAGCAGCACGCCGTACACGTTGCGCACGTAGTTGATGATCGCCGCGTCGAACTGGTTGCCGCCGACGCGGATCGACTCGCGATAGACGATTCCGCCGAGCGCGATCACCGCGACTTCGGTCGTCCCGGCGCCGATGTCGATGACCATCGAGCCGACCGGCTCGGTCACCGGCAGCCCCGCGCCGAGCCCGGCCGCGAGCGCTTCCTCGATCAGTTCGACCTCCGACACACCGGCCGCGAACGCGGCCTCGCGGATCGCGCGGCGCTCGACCGCCGTCGCATCCGACGGCACGCACAGCGTGACCTCGACACGGCGGCTGAAGCGCGAACGCGTGCGCGACATGTCGATGAAGCGGCGGATCATCTGCACGGCGGCGTGCGCATCGGCGATCACGCCGTGTCGCATCGGCCGCACGGCCTCCAGATGCCCTGGCTCGCGGCCGAGCAGCGCCTTCGCGAGCTCGCCGACGGCCTCGAGGGTCGGCCGCGCGTCGGACGCCCCGCCCTTGCGGAAGCAGACGACCGACGGCTGGTTCAGCACCACGCCGCGCTCATGCGTATAAATCCGCGTACTCGCCGTTCCAGGGTCGATCGCAACGGGTTGCGCAAACAACTTTCCGAACAGCGGTGTCGACATATCAAGCCTTTATTGAACAAACCAGCCGCATCCGTGCGGCGCGCCTTTACCGCCCCATCCCGGACTTAGCGGCAAATCGTTCCGATACTTTAGACACTTCCGATGATTATTTCGCGACGAAATTGCCGAAAACGCGTTCCGGCAGGCCGGCGCCTACGCATCGGCCGCTCGCGTTGCGCTTGTGAAACACGGTAATCTCTCGGTCTTGCCTGCTTCCGGCAGGCGTTTCACGCCCGATCACGCCAGGTATTCCACCATGACAGCGACCGCTACTCTCCGCTGGCTCGGGGTGCGCCGGATCGGCGCAACGCTCGTTGCGCTCTGGTGCTGCACCGTTGCCGCGCAGCCCTTGCCGGCCGCCGACACCGCCACCCGCACCGCGCCGGTGGCCGCTGCCGCCGCACCGAACGCCGCACCCAACGCGACGCCCGCGCCGACCTGCAACGCCGACGGCGGCCCGGCAGGCCGGGCGCCGGTCGGCCTCGTGCTGTCCGGCGGCGGCGCGCGCGGCTACGCGCACCTCGGCGTGCTGAAGGTGCTCGAGGAGAACCGCATCCCCATCGACTGCATCGCCGGCACCAGCATGGGCGCCGTGGTCGGCGGCCTGTATGCGAGCGGCATGGCCGCCGACGAGATGCAACAGCGGCTGTCCGAGGTGAACCTGGCCGACATCGCCTTCGACGTGACCGACCGCGCGGACCTGCCGCAAACCAGCCGCGAGGACGAGCGCCTGTACATCAACAGCCTGACGCTCGGCTTCGGCAAGAAAGGCGTGAAGGCGCCGGTCGGCCTCGTCCAGGGCAATCGGCTGCAGGCGCTGCTCGCGAACTGGACGGCCGCCGTGCCGACCAACCAGCCGTTCGACCAGCTGCCGATCCCGTATCGCGCGGTCGCGACCGACCTGCAAACGGGCCAGATGGTGGTGCTGGACCACGGGTCGCTGCCGCTCGCCATCCGCGCGAGCATGGCGATGCCCGGCCTGTTCGCGCCGGCCGAGATCAACGGCCGCGCGCTCGTCGACGGCGGGCTCGTCAGCAACCTGCCGGTCGACACCGCGCGGCGCATGGGGGCGAAGGTCGTGATCGCCGTCGACATCGGCTCGCCGCTGCGTCCGCTCGACGCGCTCGCGTCGCCGGCCGACGTGATGCAGCAGATGGTCGGCATCCTGATCCGCCAGAACGTGACGTCGCAGCGCCAGCAGCTCGCCGCGCAGGACGTGCTGCTCACGCCCGACCTCGGCGCGCTCGCGTTCACCGATTTCCAGAACGCGAAGCAGGCAATCGCCGCCGGCGCGGCCGCCGCGACCGCGGCGCTGCCGCGGCTCAAGCGCTTCGCGCTCACGCCGGAACAGTACGCGGCCTACCGGTCCGCCCATGCGCAGCCGCTGCCGCCGCCGATCCGCATCACGCGCATCGAGATCAAGACGAGCGGCGGCATCCCGAAGCGCGTCGTCAGCGACGCGCTGCACGTGAAACCGGGCGACACCTACGATCCGGCGACCGTCAGCCAGGACCTGCTCGGGCTGACGACCGGCGGCAATTTCGAGAGCGTGACGCAGCAGATCGTGAGCCACGGCGACGAGAACGTGCTCGTGGTCGATGCGCGCGAGAAATACTGGGGGCCGAATTTCCTGCTGTTCGGCGTCGGGATGTCGAGCAGTTCGACCGACGAAGGCGGCTTCCGCCTGCACGTCGGCTACCGGCGGCCGTGGCTCACCGAATCGGGGCTCGAGTTCCGCGCGGATACGACGATCGGCAGCGACCTGCTGTCGGCGCGCGTCGAATTGCGCCAGCCGTTGCCGGCCGCGTACGGTTTCTACATTTCGCCCTATGCGGAATATCAGCGTCGCTACGTGAACCTGTACGACGACAGCGGCGAGGTGAAACTGAACCAGTATCTGATGCAGACGGCACGCACCGGGATCGACTTCGGGCTGCCGATCGGCCGGCTCGGCGACCTCCGGATGGGCATCGGCTACGCGACCGGGCACGGCTCGCCGAACTACAACCTGCCGTTCTCGTTCGATGACGGCAGCTCGACGCTGATCTGGCCGAGCTTCACGTCCCAGGCGCTGACCGCGCGCGCGCGGCTCGTCATCGATCAGCTCGACGATCCGATGTTCCCGCGCAGGGGCTACTACAGCGAATTCCGCGTCGAACGCTCGCTGTGGTCGCACAACAGCCAGTCCGCGGCGAACCTCGCCGATACGTCGAACACGCCTTACACCGAGATCTACGGCAAGGCGATGATCGCGCAGCAGTTCGGCCGGCACAGTGTCAGCGCCACGATCGAGGGCGGCAAGAGCATCGGCGGGACCAACCTGATCAACGCGTTCAACTTCACGCTCGGCGGCTTCCAGCATCTGGCCGCGTATGCGGCCGACCAGTTGACCGGCAACGAACTCGCGTACGCGAACGTGACTTACATGAACCAGTTGGCGACGTTCAACGCGTCGCCGATCAAGGCGCTGTCGGTGGGCGCCAGCGCGGAAGTCGGCAACGTGTGGTCGAGCGGCGTGCAGGTGGGCGGTGGCGCGCTCAAGCAGAGCTATACGTTCTTCACGAGCCTGTCGACCGCGTTCGGTCCGCTGTACATGGGTGTCGCGCTCGCGCCGGGCGGGCGGCGCAACATCTACCTGCAGCTCGGCCGCACGTACTGACCGGGGCGTGCGGCGGGCGCGGCCGACGCACCTGCGGCGGCGCGGCGACCCCGTTGCCCGGCCGCGGCGGCCGGGCCGTCAGATCGGCCAGCTGATCTCGAAGCGCGCGCCGCCGAGTTCGACCGGATCGACCACCGCGATCCGGCCGTTGTGCGCATGGAGCACCTGCCGCGTGATCGCGAGGCCGAGCCCGTAGCCGCCGGTGCGGCGGTCGAGGCGCACGAACGCGTCGAAGATCCGCTCGCGTTCGTCTTCCGGCACGCCCGGGCCGTCGTCCTCGACGAAGATCGCGATGTTGCCGTGCTCGATCGAGATGCCGACCACGATCTGCGCGTTCGCATACTTGCTCGCATTGCGCAGCAGGTTGCGCATCGCATACGACATCAGCCGCCGGTCCATCTTTACGCGCAGGTCCGACGCGATCGCGATGCGCGACTCGATCGCGCGCTCCGGATACAGCAGCTGTGCATCGCTGACCTGATGCTCGAACCATGCGACCGGCGCGGTCAGCTCGATGTTCGACTGCAGTGAGCTGTATTCGAGCCGCGCATACGTGAGGCTCATGTCGATCAGCTCCTCGAGCTCGGTCACGTCCTGCGCGATGCTCTCCAGCGCACCGTGATATTCGGCGGCGGAGCCCGGTTCGCGCAGCATCTCGAGCGCGAAGCGCACGCGCGCGAGCGGCGTGCGCAGCTCGTGCGAGATCCCGTTCGTCAGGTCGCGCTGCGCGGCGATCAGCCGTTCCATGCGCATCGCGAGCGCATTCAGCGTGCGCGCGAGCGGGCCGATGATCACGCTGTGCGACTCCCGCGCGCGCGTGTTGAAGCGCCCGCCGGTGAAGTCGATCGCACGCTCGCGCACCATCACCAGATCCGACCAGACCGGCCGCATCCATCGATACGCGGCAAGCGCGGGCGCGGCGAATATGAACGCGAGCACGATCCAGATGTCGCCCGGCAGCGCGTCGAACGCGTGCCACACGACTTCCGGCGACAACACGACGCCCAGCGCGAGCGCCGGCACGAGCGCGGTCAGCAGCACGAGGCCGAGCAGATGCAGGTAGGTGCGCACGTACAGGCGCGACCAGCTCGGAATGCGGTCGGCGCGCGTGTCGGTCCACGCGCGGCGGAAGTGCAGCCAGCGCCATTTGACGTAGCGCAGCGTCGAGAGCGGCGGTGCATCGGGGTGCGAAGGCGTGCGTCGGATCATCGCGGCTTCCGGCTATCGTGCGAGGTGGGGATACTGCGGCCGGCGGCACCGCGCCGGGGCGGCGTCATTCCCACGCATGCTTGCTGAACTGGTAACCCTTGCTGCGTATCGTCTTGATCCGCTGCGGGTTGCCCGCATCGTCGTGCAGCTTGCGGCGCAGCTTCGAGATGCGCCCGTCGATCGTGCGGTCGAGGCCGTCGAACTCGACGCCGCGCAGCTGCAGCATCAGGTCGTCGCGGCTGACGACCTCTCCCGCATGGCACACCAGCACCCACAGCAGGTCGAACTCCGCCGACGTGAGATCGGGCGAGCCGCCGCCGGGCAGCACGACCGAGCGGTCGGTGCGGTCGATCGAGAACTGGCCGAACGTGTAGCGCTCCGGCTGCGCCGCGGGGCCCTCGGCCGCGCGCGCGGGGGCACGGCGCAGCTGCGCCTTGATCCGCGCAAGCAGGATGCGCGGCTCGACCGGCTTGTGCACGTAGTCGTCGGCGCCGAATTCGAGGCCGAGCAGTTCGTCGAACGGCTCGTCGCGCGCCGTCACCATGATGATCACGCCGTCGTACTCCTTGCGCGCTTCGCGGCAGATCTCGAAGCCGTCCTTGCCCGGCAGGTTCACGTCGAGAATGACGAGATCCGGGCGCATGGACAGGATCGCCGGCACGGCGGCGTCACCATGCAGCACAGTGTCGACTTCGTAGTCGTTCTTGCGCAGGTAGCCGGCGATCAGCGTGGACAGGCGGGTGTCGTCTTCGACGAGCAGGATGCGAAAAGACATGGGCAACGGTCGGATCATACGGGGGGACCGCCGCGGCGACAGGCTTGCGCCCGCTGCCGGCCGGCGGCCGAAACGTACCGCATGATACTGCGCCCGCCGATTGCCCGTTTGGAGATCTGACAAATAAGGGTGCGATGGCTGCCGCGCTTGACGAACCGGCGCCGAAACGGTTCCATACGGGCTCCCTGGAAACCGGGCCCCGCGCCCGCCCTGCCTCACGTGATGAACTACCAGCCGATCCTCCAACGCATCCATACCGAACTCGCCCCCTGGATCGGCCAGGGGCGCGTCGCCGACTACATTCCCGAGCTCGCGAAGGTGCCGGCCGACAAGTTCGGGATGGCCGTCGTGACGCTCGACGGAAACGTTTACACCATCGGCGACGCGCACGAGCGCTTCTCGATCCAGAGCATCTCGAAGCTGTTCGCGTGCACGCTCGCGTTCCAGCTGCTCGGCGACGCGCTGTGGGAACGGGTCGGCCGCGAGCCGTCCGGCACCGCGTTCAACTCGCTGGTTCAGCTCGAAAGCGAACGCGGCAAGCCGCGCAACCCGTTCATCAACGCGGGGGCGCTGGTCGTCACCGACGTGCTGTGCCGCCGCTTCGTGCGCGCCGAGACGGCGCTCGTTGAATTCGTCCGACGGCTGATCGGCAACAACGATATCGATTACGATTCGCGCGTCGCGCTGTCGGAGTTACAACACGCAGAACGCAACCGCGCGATGGCGCATTTCATGGCGAGCTTCCGGAATATGCAGATGCCGCCGGAAACAGTGGTCGACGCGTACTGCCGCCAGTGCGCGATCACGATGAACTGCGTGGAGCTCGCGCAAGCCGCGCTGTTTCTCGCGAACGGCGGCGTCGCGCCCGTCACCGGCGAGCGCATCCTCGATGCGAGTTCGGCGAAGCGGCTGTCGGCGCTGATGCTGACCTGCGGCACCTACGATGCGGCAGGGGACTTCGTCTATCGCGTGGGGCTGCCCGCGAAAAGCGGCGTGGGCGGCGGGATCGTCGCGGTGCTGCCGGGCGAAATGGCCGTGTGCGTGTGGGCGCCGGGGCTCGACGCGAATGGGAACTCGTTGGCGGGGACGCTGGCGCTGGAGTGGTTGACGACGTATTCGGGGCGGTCGATTTTTTGAGGTGGGGAAGTTAGGCGCAATTAGGAACAGCGTCGTCGCGGCTGCATAATGGCGCCCCCTCGCGGCCACTGACCCACGCGCCCGGGCATGGTCGCGACCCTGACCTCTTCCAATTTGCGCCCCGCCCCCGCGTCGAAGATCAGCGGCCCATCTAAAAGGTAATCGTTTTGAAGTTGTCGTTTGAAGTTCTGGAGGCGCTCGATGCCATAGACCGCGCGGGCACGTTCGCGGAAGCTGCCGTGCTGATTCATCGCGTACCGTCTGCACTGTCCTACCTGGTGCAAAAGGCAGAGAGCGATCTCGGCGTCATCCTGTTCGATCGCAGCGGGCGGCGTGCGCAGTTGACCGAGGCGGGACGGCTGCTCGTAGAGGATGGTCGTCGTCTGCTCCAGGCGGGGCGGGAGCTGGAAAACAAAGTCCGGGGTGTCCACGCGGGTTGGGAGGCCGAGCTCAGGCTATGCCTCGACGAGATTCTGCCGCTCCCGTCGTTGTGGCCGCACGTGCGCGCCTTTTATGACATGAAGCTGACCACGCGGCTGCGTCTATCGACCGAAGTGCTCGGCGGCGTATGGGACGCGCTCGTGACGGGCCGGGCGGATATCGCGATCGGTGCCGCGGGAGAGCCGCCACACGCGCCGAACATCGCGGCAAGGCCGATCGGCCTGTTGCGCCATGTTTTCGTCGTGGCGCCGCATCACCCGCTCGCCGCCGTCGAACAACCGCTCGACAGCGACACCATTTCCAGTCATCGCGGCGTCGTCATCAGCGACACGTCGCGCGCCCTCGAGCCGCGATCGGTGGCGATTCATGACGGACAACCGGTCATCATCGTGCCGACCCTGGCCGCCAAACTCGACCTCCTTTGCGAAGGCATGGCCGTCGGCATGCTGCCCGCGCCCGTCGTCGAGGAGGCGATCCGTCAGGGAAAGCTCGTCGAGCGGCGCGTAATCGGCGTGCGGGACCATACAACCTGCTACCTCGGCTGGCGTGAGGACAAGACCGGACGCGCATCGAAATGGTGGATCAACCGACTGGATCAGATCGATCTGATCTCCACGCTGTTCCGCACGCGCGGCGTCGCGGCCTGACGCACATGTCCGTACCCGGGACGCCATGCGACGAACCCGTTTCTTGCCTGCCCACTAGAATGGTCGACGACATCCTCGCAGCGGTCGATTTTCCGAACCTACCGAAGTGACTTTTGGGAGAGCATCAGTCATGCAACCGGAACACGCTTCAGATCGCGCAGCCACTGACCACGCAGGCACGGATACCCACACGCACGCGTCAATTCCACCGATCGTGCCGGCGCAAACCGCGCTGGTCGTCATGCATTACCAGACCGACATCCTCGGGCTCTTTCCGTCGGTCGCGCCCACCCTGCTCGCCAACACGCGCAAGCTGTGCGATGCGGCGCGGGCCGGCGGCGTCCACGTCTGCTTCGCCAATCTCCGCTTCAGCCCCGGCTATCCGGAAGTCAGTGCGCGCAACAAGAACGGCCAGGGGATCAAGCAGCTCGGCCTTTTCGTGGACGACGGCCCGTGCCCGGAGCTCGGCCGGCTGGACAGCGAGCCGCTGATCGCCGCGCATCGTGCGAGCGTGTTCTTCGGCACCGACCTGCAGGCGCAACTCGTCGCGCAGGGTATCGATACGCTGATCCTGGTCGGGATTGCGTCGACCGGCGTCGTACTGTCGTCGGTTGCGCACGCAAGCGATGCGGATTTCCGGCTGTATACGGTGAAGGACTGCTGCTACGACCCGGATCAGGTCGTGCACGAGCATCTGTTCGCGACGGCGTTCGACACGCGCACGACGGTGCTGTCGCTCGACGATGCGTTGCACTTGCTCGCGTAGACGCGCAACGCCCAAGCCGCGCCGGCCGGAACGCTCCCGGCCGGCACATCCTGCGTGACTTCGTGCGTTTACTTCGCGATATACACGCCCGACGTCGGGCACGTGCCCTGCGTATTGCCGTCCGTCACGAGCGACGCCGCGCTCGGAAACTGCGAGGTCGCGGTCGTCTTCACCGCGATCCACGCTTCCGTGAAATAGCTGACGCCGTTGGTCTTCGTGCACTTCAGCGACACCGCGCTGCGCGTGTTGCTGCCGAACGCGCCCTCGAACGCGGACAGCAACTGGTTGCGCGTCACCACCTTGCCCGCGTTCGCCTGCAGGAACGTGTTGAACGACGTGTTGCCGAGCCGGCTGATCATGCCGGTCGCCTCGTTCCAGTAAGTGTCCGGCGTGGCCGAATTCGAGCAGGTGCCGTGCTTGAACCATTCGTGCTTGTCGAGACACGACGCCACGCCCGGCATGTAGGTCGACAGCGTGTTGCGGGTCGCGGTGCTCACCGGATACGCGTCCATGCTGCACCACTGGTGCGCGTTGTCGAGATCGATGTCGCTCTGCGGCACGCCGCAGTAGAACGGCTGGTTGCCGTCATACCGGTTCGGCCACAGGCCATGCAGCGACAGGCTCGTCGCCGCATACGTGCCGGCGAGGTTCGTACACTCCGGTGTATCGTGCGACGCGCAGAAGCCGGGCTCCCACGAAGCCGCGAGCAACAGGTAGTCGTAGCTGGTCTGCGCGGTGGCGTGCAGCGAGGCGGATGCGACGGCGAGTGCGGCCGCGGCGCGGGCGAGCGTCTTGAGCATGGCGTTTCCTCGGAAAAGGCTTGCGGTCGCGGGATGCGCCGCAAGATTGTCGAATGTCTGCCCGCGATTGTTGCCGACGCAACATGGCATCAATATGAAGGTGGACCAAGGAATTCGTGAAGCGGCGCAGTGCGGATTCGCCGATCGAAGCCTCGGTGCGGCGCCACGCGGTTATTTCGCCGACGCGGCTTCCGATCCACCCGGTGACAACGCCGCGCTGTCCTGCTCACGCCACGCGCGGCGCGACGCGATGATCGCCGTCACGGCCGAGCGCGCGACCTTCCACCACGCGAACGGCCGCGGATCGGCGAGCATGCTGAGCGCCCGCGCATAGTCGAGCGTGAGCCCGGGCGTCCAGGCCATCGTCACCGCGCGCTTGCGGATCTGGGCGGCGACCCATAGCTCGGGCGTGAGCAACAGCCGGACGAACGCCCCCCACCCTGCCCGCTCGCCCTTGAGCCGCCACACCGCGCCGTCGAGTGCCGCCTCGAGCGCGTTCGACACGGTGCTCGAGCAGTTGCGGTGCGTGAGGTTGTACGTCACGGTCTGCCGGTACGACGACCAGAAGGCGTCCAGCTTCGCCGGATCGTAGTTGCGGATCCGCACGCGCACGGTCGACGGACACCACGCCTTCGATTCGGTCGCATAGTCGGGCTGGAACAACCCGGGCACGTCGTTCTCGCGCGTCGCGCGCAGCAGCCGCGTGAATTCGTCCGGAGAACGATCGATCTCGACGGCCGGATACAGGCTGATGTAGATGCCCTCGGGCGACTCCAGCGCCGCATGGCCGGTCGAGATCACGCCGTTGACGTCCACCGCCGCGATGTAGCGGTCGATCACCGGGTAGCGCTGCGCTTCGGCCTTCGACGTGCCGGTGGGCGTCCACACGTGCACGGTGAGCGCGCGCTCGTGATCGGCCGGCGGGCCGTCCCATTCGGATTGCGTGAAGCGCGGAACGTCGGGCGCCGTGTCGATGTCGGGCACGATCGCGGGCGCCGGCGACGTCACGAACGCGGGGTTGCGCGTGAGCCGCCGCACCCGCGCGGCGAGGCTCAGCATGTGCATCCCGCCGAACATCAGCAGCAGGCCGAGGCAGTACGGCACGGTGCCCGCATAGTGGGTCGGGTACGGCTGATAGAAGAAGATCGCGAGCAGGATCTCGACGACGCCCCATGCGAACGCGACGTTCCAGCGCCGGTAACGCACCATCCATGCGGACGTGCACTGCAGCAACCCGTCGACGAGGAACAGCGTGCCGAAGATCATCGACAGCAGGAAGTGGCCGTGATGATGGCCCGCGAACACGAGCCCGGCGGCCACCACGACCGCGATGCCCTTCACGTAGCGCAGGATGCGCTGCCCGCCGACGCCGCTGCCGGCCACCGCGAGCGTCGCGAGCCCCTCGATCAGGAACAGCCACGCGAACAGTTCGATCGGAAAATGCAGCGCGCCGTCGAGCGCGTCGATGAAGATGCCGACGCCCGCGACGACCCACAGCCAGCCCAGCACGGTCAGCCCGCGCCAGCGCGTTCGCAGATATTCGATGCCCAGCAGCAGCAAGACCAGTCGTACCATTGCGCCCTCGTATCATTTTTTCGGGATACGCGCTGGCCACGCGTCTCCTGTCGTGCCGACCGCGCGCCGTGCGATGCGCAAGCCGGAAGGCGGGGAATGCTGGCCGGCACGTCATGCGTCGGCATGACCGATGGCGGCCGGCGCGCGCCGCTCTGGCCGAATAATAAGATATGACGAGGCCGGTTGAAAGCCTGCCGAAAACGTGTCCGGCTGCTTCGGACGCCACGGCATGCTGCAAGACACGGCACGATCGGCAGCGTTGCCGCAACAGATTTCCCGTTCGACAACGCGCGCCGGATACGCGAGAATCGCCGCTCCGAGGGCGAAAGCCACCTTAAACCGCAAAGACGGAACAACAAGAAATGCGCATTTCGATCACGCGCCGGCGCCTGCTGGCCGCCGGCATGGCTGCGGCCAGCCTCCCGCTGTCCGGCTGCTTCACGCCGAAGCTGTACAAAGAGAGCGCGTACCACGAACAAGTGTCCGCGTTCATGATCACCGAAGACGGCAAGAAACTCGTCGTCCTCGGCCAGGATTACCATTACATCTTCGATCTGCCAGCCTCGCTGCGGCCCGTGCTGCAGTCCGGCTACCGGAAGTCGCTGCGCACCGAGTTCACCGACTTTCGTGGGAACGGCAGCGGCGTGACCGGCCACTACCGGATTCTGTTGCCGAAGAACGCATCGGCGGACGATCAACAGGCCGCGACCGCCGACGGCTTCACCGCTGCGCAGGCCGGGCTCGTGCTCGAAGGCGACATCGGCGGCAAGCGCTACTCGACCGAAGGTTTCGCCTACAAGGCCAAGGACAAGGACAACGCCGCACAAGCGTTCAACCACCCGTACACCGTGTACGTCAGGGAATCGCCGTCCGTGGTCGGCATGGGCTTGCGGATCCTCGCGACGCCGGTCACGGTCGCCGCCGACGGCGTGCTCGTGCTGGGCGGCATCGTGCTCTTGCCGATCGCGGTCATCGCGATCGAGGCGAACGGCGGCCTGCGGATCATGTAACGGCCACGGCGACGGTGACGCTCGCCTGCCATGCACGCGCTCGCACCACGAACGCAAACCGGAGCATCGACATGACGATCTCGCCGCTTCACACCCCGCCGCTCGGCCCGCAACTCAAGCGCTGGCGCACGCTGCGCCGCGTGAAGCAGAGCCATGCGGCCGAGCTGTTCGGCGTCGCGCAATCGACGATCTCGCGCTGGGAAGCCGGCATCCAGCAGATGTCGCCCGACGAGCGCGCGACGGCCGAGCGGCTGCTTGCCGCGCGTCTCGATTCGGCCGGCGACCACGCGCTCGCGCGGCTGATCGCGAGCAGCACGGCCCGCACGCATCTCGTGTGCGACCTCACGCACCGTTTGCTCGCCTGCTCGCCGTCGCGCGCGGCCGAGTTCTCGCGGCCGCTGCCGATGTTGCTCGGTACCTCGCTGTGGCGCTATGCGTCGCCGGAAATCGTCCGCATGGAAGCCGCGCTCGACCCGCTCGGCTGGCACGATCGCGCGGGGCCGCCGAGCGTCGAATTCGCGACCGGCACCAATGCGTCGCGCGTCGTGCCGATTCGCGGCAGCACCTGCCGGTGGACGCGCATGACGCTGTCGGATGGCTCCGCCGCGCGGCTCGTCGAAACGCTATAGCACGTGCGCCAGTCGCCGGGCCCCGGCGCGCCACGCATATTTCATGCGTGGACGCGGGGCGTCCGCTCGGCGTACGCTTGACGGCTCCATTCACGCATTGCGCCAACGATGAACCTCGACACGATTCACGCGCGGCTCGATTTCCTGCGCGAAGCCGAACGCCTGAAAGACGTGCTGCGCAGCGGCCACACGTCGACGGGCCGTCGCGAAAGCACGGCCGAGCACAGCTGGCGCCTCTGCCTGATGGCGCTCGTGTTCGCCGATGCGCTGCCCGACGTCGACACGACGAAGCTGCTGAAATTGTGCGTCGTCCACGATCTCGGCGAAGCGCTGCACGGCGACATCCCCGCGATCGAGCAGGCCGCGCATCCGGACAAGAGCACGCACGAACGCGACGACCTGCTGACGCTCACTGCCGGGCTCGATCGCGCGCTGCGCGACGAGATCGTCGCGCTGTGGGATGAATACGAGGCGGCCGAATCACCGGAAGCGCGCGCCGCGAAGGCGCTCGACAAGCTGGAGACGATCCTGCAGCACAACCAAGGCAGCAACCCGCCCGACTTCGACTACGCGTTCAACCTCGGCTACGGGCGGCGCTACACCGACGCGTCGCCGCTGTTCGACGCGATCCGCGCGATCGTCGACGCGGACACGCAACGCCGGATCGACGCACGCGGCGACGGCGCGTAAGCTCGCGGAACCGGCGGCCGCGCGGCACCGCGCGCCGCATTTGCGCGAGGCTCGCCGCATGACGCAGAACATCTATGACGATCCCGCCTTCTTCGAAGGCTACAGCCGCCTGAACCGCTCGGTGCACGGGCTCGCCGGTGCGCCCGAATGGCCCGCGCTGCGCGCGCTGCTGCCGGCGCTGCGCGGCGCCAACGTGCTCGACCTCGGCTGCGGCTATGGCTGGTTCAGCCGCTGGGCGGCCGAACAGGGCGCGGCGAGCGTGCTCGGTATCGACGTGTCCGAACGCATGCTCGAACGCGCGGCGTCGACGGCCGCGCACCCGGCGATCACGTACCGCCGCGCCGACCTCGAAACGCTCGCGCTGCCCGATGCCACGTTCGATCTCGCGTACAGCTCGCTCGCGTTCCACTACATCGCACATCTCGACACGCTGCTGCGTACGATCCACCGCGCGCTCGTGCCGGGCGGGCGGCTCGTGTTCTCGATCGAGCATCCGATCTATACGGCGCCCCGGCGGCCCGGCTTCGTGGTCGATTCGCAGGGCAAGCGCTCGTGGCCGCTCGATGGTTATCAGCGCGAAGGCGAACGCGTGACCGACTGGCTCGCGCCGGGCGTCGTCAAGCAGCATCGCACGCTCGGCACGCTCGTGAACCTGCTGATCGGCAGCGGCTTCACGCTCACGCACCTGAACGAGTGGGGGCCGACGCCGGAACAGGTCGATGCGATGCCCTCGCTGGACGAGGAACGCGACCGGCCGATGATGGCGATCGTTGCCGCGCAGCGGTAGTGGATACCGGACGGTGTTCATATAACTGCCCTCACCGGTTCGGTACATCTCTAGCCGCTATGCGGCGCGGTAAATCCGGCGGACGGAGATTCTCAATTTAATTTAACAAAATTGACAATATGACAGTCTGCAACAATTGCCCCCTTTCACAAAAATAGATACTTGAAAAATCATCCGTCGAAAATCTACCCTGCTCTTTACACAATACGCATCGAACGGTAGGGCGGCAGGCCGGACAGCCCTACCGGCATGACGCGATGCGGGGATTGCTTGAACTGAAATCGGGGAGCTCGAATGATTCAAAACAAGCATCATCAACATGTCGTTCACGCGACATTCTCGAAGCGCTCCTTCGATGCCGTTTCAACTGCAATTTCAAATGGAAGCTTGACGGGATCGTGTGTTCTTATTGACGGAGACTGGCATCTCGGCCCGCTCCAGGAGCGCAACACCAAAACGCTGTCGGCATGGTTCTCCGAGAATTTTGGCTACGTTCCCGAAAATTTATCGACAAACATCCCAGCTCTCAGCAAGGGTGCCAAAATTTTTGCATGGGTGAACCCGTTGGCGTCAGATGAATATGCGAGCTTCATACATTGGGTGAGTTTTCAAGCAGTGCAAGAATTTTCCTTGATTCCGGGTCCCGAAAGCGCGCCGGACGCCGCTGCTGAGGATTTTCACGATATCGCGATTTTTCTCGACGATGCCGTTGAGAAAAAGGCGAGCGACATCAGCCATTACATCCGGGAATGGGATGTCCTAACCGCCGAAAATGCGGATTTTAGGCTGATCGGCCGCACCGGAAAAATCCAGTCGCTCCCGTCATCGCACTTCGACCAATACCTCACCGACGCCATAACCGGGCAATGGGAGCCATCTCCAATAGTCGCATTGCGCATAATGGAAAAACTTGCTTCAGAGAAGCAAGCATTCCCCGGGGACATCTTCCTTTATCATCGATTCGAGAAACTTTGCTCGAGCGGCATCATTGAAAAGCAAGCTGACGTCAGCATCGCCCAAACCCTGATACGGGCAACGCCCCTTTAACGCTTGTCATGCGCCAGCCCCATCGGCCCGGCTACGCACGACATCATTCACACACCGCCCCCCTCCGCCCCACCGGCGCGAACGCCACCGCGCTCGCGGTCGCGAGCACGGCCACGCCGGCCGCGCCATACACCATCACCCAGCCGAACCCGTGCACGAGCGCCGCGTGCAGCGCGGTGCCGTTCGGGTCGGCCTGCGCGAGCGCGGGCGCAATCGCCTGCAACCCGTCGGTGCGGCCCGACGCGATCTGCTGCGCCAGCGTGCGCAACACCCCCGCATCGACCGCCCCCGCAACCCCCGCCTTCAGGCTCGCGACGATCCCCGCGACCAGCACGAACCCCATCGTCGCGATATTCAGCGCGAGCGAGATCATCCGCGCGCTCATGTCGATGCCGGACGCCATCCCGGCCCGCGAACCCGGCACCGCGCCCGTCGTCGTGTTCGTGACCGGCGTGTTGGTCAGCCCGAGCCCGATGCCGGCGATCAGGCAGCCGGGCAGCATCGTGAGCCAGCTCGCGTGGTCGACGCCGCTGCCGATCCGCATCAGCGCGAAACCGGCCGCGATCGTGAACAGGCCGCCCGGAATGACGACGCCGGGCCCGTAGCGCAGCGCGAGCCGCTCGCCGAACGGCGGCGCGACCAGCGTCGGCAGCGTGTACGCGAGCAGCGCGAGGCCGGCCGTCACGCTGTCGTACCCAAGCGCGACCTGGAACCAGATCGGCAGGTAGATCATGAACGGCCAGAAACTGAAGTTCATCCCCATCGAGCCGAAGATCGCGCCGGTGAACGCGCGAATCCGGAACACGGAGAAGTCGAACATCGGCCGCGCGCTCACGCGCTCCGCGACGACGAAGCCCGCCAGCGCAAGCACGGTCGCGCCGAGCACGCCGAGGCCGGCCGCGCTCGTGAGCCCCAGTTCCGCGCTTTGGGTGATATAGAACGCGAGGCCGAGCACGGCGAGCGACAGCGTGACGATACCCGCGACGTCGAGCGTGCCCGCATGCGGATCGCGCGACTCCTGCACCGCGCCGCCGATCAGCACGAGCGCGACGGCCGCGAGCGGCGCGTGGACGAGAAACACCCACGGCCAGCTCGCCAGTGCGACGATCGCGCCGCCGACGATCGGCCCGAAGCCGAGACCGATCCCGAACACGATTCCCCAGATCCCGAACGCGCGGCCGCGCTCGCGCCCTTCGCGGAACTGGTGCGACAGCACCGCGATCTGGCAGATCAGCATCGCGCCGCCGCTCGCGCCCTGCAGCAGCCGGCCGGCCACGAGCACCGGCACGTTCGGCGCGAGCCCGCACAGCAACGACGTCGCGCCGAACAGCACGGTGCCGATCACGTACACGCGCTTGCGGCCGAAGCGGTCGGCGAGCGTGCCGGCCGCCATCAGCACCGTGGTGCACGCGATCGTGTACGCGTTCATGATCCACTGCATGCCGTTGAAGTCGCCGTGCAGCACGTGTTCGAGCGTCGGCAGGATCACCGGCACGCTCGAGATCTCGAGGCCGAACATCAACGACGTGAGACAGACGGCCGCGAGCGCGACCGCATTCCTGCGGGAGTCGGATAGCGTCATGCGTATTGCGCGACGACCCGCAACGGGCCGCGCGCCTCCAGGTAAGAACGATTCGCCGCGTGCGGCCGGCAACGCACGCTGGACGGGAATCGGTACTATAGTGAGAATTCCCCTCCCCATTGACGCACCCTTTTCTCCAGACTGGGGAACTACAGGACTCAATCACCGCAACCCGCCATGACTGACAGACTCGACGGCGTCACGACCTTCGTCCAGGTAGTGGAATCCGGCAGCTTCGCGCTTGCCGCGGAACGGCTCGACATGACGCGCTCGGCGGTCGGCAAGGCGATCGCGCGGCTCGAGAAGCGGCTCGGCGCGCGACTGCTGCAACGCACGACGCGCAGCCAGAGCCTGACCGACGATGGCCAGGCGTATTACGACCGCTGCGTGCGCGCGCTGTCGGAACTCGAAGCGGCGGAAGCCGATCTCGATTGCGGCCGCAACGAAGCGCGCGGCAAGCTGCGGCTGAGCGTGCCGCTCGCGTTCGGGCATCACTGCGTGACGCCGATCGTGCTCGATCTCGCACGCACGTATCCGCACCTGCGGATCGACGTGTCGATCACCGACCGTTTCGTCGATCTGGTCGAGGAAGGGATCGATCTAGCGATACGGATCGGCACGCTGGCGGATAGCACGAGCCTCGCGGTGCGGCGGCTCGGCACGCAGTACGGCAGCCTCGGCGCAGCGCCGTCGTATCTCGCGCGCTACGGGATGCCGCAATCGCTCGACGACCTGCGGAATCACCGGACGATCGCGTATTCACGCTCGGGCGTCGCGCAGCCGTGGGACCTGCGCGCGCCGGACGGCTCGACCGTGCGCGTCGACATGCAGCATCAGCTCAGCTTCGACGACGTGCAGGCGATCGCGGCGGCCGGTGCGGCAGGGTTCGGAATCGCGTGGCTGCCGAGCTGGCTGCTCGATCATTACGTGAAGCGCGGCGAGATGGTCGTCGTACTCGACCGCTGCTTCGTGTGCGAAGGCGACATCCACGCGATCTGGCCGAAAACGCGCTATCTGCCGCGCAAGACGCGCTGCGTGATCGACGCGCTCGTGCAGGCGGTACCGCCGATGATCGAGCGCTGAGCGCAGGCGAGAAGACTGGAAATGCGCTGAAACCGACACGCCACCCGGGCGTGTCGGAACATCACGCCGCGCCGAGATCGGCGAGCGGATGCGCGAACAGCTTCCACGGCGAGGTCAGGAAATGCCGCACGCGCTCGGCGCGCAGCTCGACGAGCGACGCCGGCGCCCAGCGCGGCTTGCGATCCTTGTCGACGAGATGCGCGCGCACGCCTTCGCAGAAGTCGCCCTCCTCGATCGCGCGCGCCACGATGCCGAGCTCCATCCGGAACGACTCGGCCAGCGTCATCTGGCGGCCGCGCAGCAGCGCTTCGCGCGTCACGCACAGCATCGTCGGCGAATGGCCGGCGAGCGCATCGAGCGTCGCCTGCAGCCATTGACGATGCTCGCGCGACAGCTCGTCGCGCACAAGATCCTGCTTCAGCGTCGCGACGATCCGCTCGACGGTCGAGCGCTTGTCGAAGTGCCGGACGATCCACGCCATCTGCGTGTCGAGCACGGCATGCGGCACGACGTTGCACGGCGGCTCGAACACCTTGCGCAGCGCCGGCAGCACATCGCCGTCCCACTTGACGCTCTCGATGCGCGTCTCGAACGTATCGAGCCACGACGACGGCACGCACAGGTCCGCGAGCTTCGCGCTCAGCGCGTCGGCGCCCGACAGCATCGCGCCCGTCAACCCCACGTACAGTTCGAGCTCGACCGGCATGCGCGACAGGAAATGCGTCGCGCCGACGTCAGGCACGAGGCCGATGCGCGTCTCCGGCATCGCGATCTTGCTACGCTCGGTCGCGACACGCAGCGCCGCGCCTTGCGCGAGCCCCATCCCGCCGCCCATCGTCACGCCGTCCATCAGCGCGACCACCGGCTTCGGGAACGTGTGGATCGCATGGTCGAGCCGGTATTCGTCGACGAAGAACGGCAGCCAGGTCTCGCGCTGCGCGACCATCCGGTACAGCGCACGCACGTCGCCACCCGCGCAGAAGCCCTTCTCGCCCGCGCCGCGCAGCACGACCGCGACGATCTGATCGTCGGTGCGGCAACGCTCGAGCAGCGCGGCGAGCTCGCCGATCATCGGATAGGACAACGCATTGAGCGCGGCCGGCCGGTTCAGCGTGATCAGCGCCACGCGGTTCACCACGCGGAACAGCACCTCCGGCGCGGGTTGCGCGACGCTGTCGTGAGTCGTGACCGGCGTGCTCATGGTTGCGCCTCCCCATCGGTGTGCCATTGCGGCGCGCGCTTGCCGAGAAACGCGGCCACGCCTTCGCGCGGATCGTTCGTGTCGAACAGGTCGACGAAGCGCTCGCGCTCGACCGCGAGCGCCGCGCTGCGCGGCACGCCGCGGCGTGCGAGGCCGATCAGCTCCTTGCTGTATGCCACCGCATGCGGGCTTTGCCGCGCGACGTTGCGCGCGAGCGCCAGCGCCGCATCGCGTGCCGTGCCGCGCTCGACCACGTCCTCGACGAGGCCGATCCTGAGCGCCGTCGCCGCGTCGACGCGCGTGCCGGCCAGGATGATCTTCTTCGCCCAGCCTTCGCCTACGAGCCAGGGCAGCGTCTGCGTGCCGAGCCCGCACGGCAGCAGGCCGACCGACGGTTCGGGCAGCGCCATCTGCGCGTGCGTCTCGGCGATCCGCAGGTCGCACGCGAGCGCGCATTCGAGGCCACCGCCCATCGCATAGCCGTTGATCGCCGCGATCGTCACGACCCGCGCGTCATGCAGCGCCTCGAACGCCGCGCCGAAGCGCGCGGCCATCGCGCGCGCGACCGCGCGGTCGCCATCGGCGAACGTGTTCAGGTCGGCGCCCGCGCTGAAGAACTTCGGGCCGTCGCCGGTGATCACCAGCGCGCGCACGCGCGGGTTCGCGTTCAGCTCGGCGACGGTGTCCTGCAGCTGCCGCAGCCCGTCGGCGGTAAAGGCGTTCGCGGGCGGACGCTTGAGCGTCGCGCACGCGATCGCGCCGTCGTCGACGTAGTCCAGTTCGATCATGAGGCGTCCTTCTTCGTGGCCGGTTGGTACAGGCGGATCACCGCCGAGAAATCGAGTTGCCCGTCGCCGCGGCTGCTCATCGCCTGGTACAGCTGCTGCGCGAGCGCGCCGAGATAGACGGGCTGGCGCGCCTGCTTCGCGGCGTCGTTCGCGAGGCCGAGATCCTTCAGCATCAGGTCGGTGCCGAAGCCGCCGCTGTAGCCGCGCGACGACGGCGCGGTGGCGATCACGCCCGGATACGGGTTGTAGGTGTCCGAGCTCCAGCAGCGGCCCGTCGACGTGTTGACGATGCCGGCCAGCACCTTCGGGTCGATGCCGAGCGCGACGCCGAGCGACATCGCCTCCGATACGGCCGCCATCGAGATGCCGAGCACGAGGTTGTTGCAGACCTTCGCGACCTGCCCCATTCCCGTCGCGCCGCAGTGGACGATGTTCTTGCCCATGCCGGCGAGCACGGGCTTCACGCGCTCGAAATCGGCGTCGCTGCCGCCGACCATGAAGGTCAGCGTGCCGGCCGCCGCGCCGCCGGTGCCGCCCGACACCGGCGCATCGACGAACGCGCCGCCGTGCTCGCGCACGAGCGCGCCGAACGCCTGCGCGCTCGCCGGGTCGATCGTGCTCGAATCGATCACGGTCGCGCCGGCGTCGAGGCCGGCCAGCACGCCGTTTTCACCGGCGAGCACGGAGCGCACATGCGGCGCGGCCGGCAGCATCGTGATCACGAACGTCGCGCCCGAGGCCGCATCGCGCGGCGACGCGGCCGCCTGCGCGCCGGCGTCCTGCAGCGCGCGCAATGCATCGGCGCTCAGGTCGAACGCATGCACTTCATGGCCAGCCTTCAGCAGGTTCAGCGCCATCGGCGCACCCATGTGGCCCAGTCCGATAAAACCGATCTTCATGTTCGTCTCCTCCGCCGCTCAGTGCAGCCGGATCGTCGTGTTTACCGGGCCGGCCGTCGTGTCGTCGTCGAACCAGCGCGCGGTGACCGTCTTCGTCTGCGTGTAAAACTGCACGACCTGCTTGCCGTACGGGCCGAGATCGCCGAGCTTCGAGCCGCGCGAGCCGGTGAAGCTGAAGAACGGCACCGGCACCGGAATCGGGATGTTGATGCCGACCTGGCCGACGTCGATCTCGCTCTGGAACTTGCGCGCGGCCGCGCCGCTTTGCGTGAAGATGCCCACGCCGTTGCCCATCGGGTTCGCGTTGACGAGCGCGATCGCTTCGTCGAGCGTGTCGACTTCCATCACGACCAGCACCGGCCCGAAGATTTCATGGGTGTAGACCGTCATCTCGGGCTTCACGCCCGAAAAGATCGTCGGCCCGATGAAGTTGCCTTCCTCGAAGCCGGCGACCTTCACGTCGCGGCCGTCGAGCTCGAGCTTCGCGCCTTCCTTGATGCCGGCGTCGATCAACGACAGGATGCGCGCCTTCGCGCCGCGCGACACGACCGGCCCGACGTCCGTGCCCGCTTGCGAGCCCGCGTTGACCTTCAGCGTCTGCGCCTTCGCGACGATGTCCGGCAGCCAGTCGCGCGCGCGACCGACCAGCACCGCGACGGAGGTCGCCATGCAGCGCTGGCCGGCCGCGCCGAAGCCCGCGCCGACCAGCGCATTGATCGCCTGCTCGCGGTTCGCGTCGGGCAGCAGGATCGCGTGGTTCTTCGCGCCCATCATCGCCTGCACGCGCTTGCCGTGCTGGCTGCCGAGGTTGTACACGTGCGTGCCGACGGCCGTCGAGCCGACGAACGAGATCGCCTTCACGAGCGGATGCGTGCAGATCGCATCAACCACTTCCTTGCCGCCGTGCACGACGTTCAGCACGCCCTTCGGCACGCCGGCCTCGATCGCGAGCTCGACGAGCTCCATCGTCGACATCGGGTCCTGCTCGGACGGCTTCAGCACGAACGTGTTGCCGCACACGATCGCCATCGGGAACATCCACAGCGGGATCATCGCGGGGAAGTTGAACGGCGTGATGCCCGCGCATACGCCGAGCGGCTGGCGCAGCGTGTACGTGTCGACGCCGCCCGCGACGTTTTCGGCGAACTCGCCGAGCTGCAGCGTGCCGATCGAGCATGCGTGCTCGACCACCTCGAGGCCGCGGAAGATGTCGCCTTCGGCGTCGGGCAGCGTCTTGCCCTGCTCGGCGGTCAGCGTCTTCGCGATGCGCTGCAGGTTCGCGCGCACGAGATCCTGGAACTTCAGCATGATGCGCATGCGCGCGGCGATCGGCGTGTTCTTCCATGTCGCATACGCCTCCTGCGCGGCCTGCACGGCCGCGTCGACTTCCGCGACGGTCGCGAACGGCACGCGCGCGAGCACCTGCTGGGTCGCCGGGTTGACGATGTCGCGCCACTCGCTCGTGGTGGACTCGAGGAAAGCGCCGTCGATCAGCAGCTTGACCGTCGGCACGTCTTGCCCCGTGCGGGGCGTCGGATTCGCGTTCATCGATGCAATCTCCTTGCTGTGGACCGCGCAGCGCCGATGCCGCGCGGCCGGTTCAATCCAGTTGCGGGCGGCCGCCGCGGGATGCGGCGCGCGCGGCCCGCGGCCGGTCATTTCAGTTCGGCGGCGAAATCTTCTTCCCAGTATTCGCCGGGCATGCGCGTCGTCGCATCGTCGCCGCGCTCGATCTCGCGGCGGCGCAGCTCGACGCGGCGGATCTTCCCCGAGATGGTCTTCGGCAGTTCGGCGAACTGCAGGCGGCGGATGCGCTTGTACGGCGCGAGCTTCTCGCGCGAGAAGCGGAAGATCTCCAGCGCGAGCGCCGGGCTTTCCTCGTAGCCCTGGCGCAGCGTGATAAAGGTTTTCGGCACCGACAGCCGCACCGGGTCCGGGCTCGGCACGACGGCCGCCTCCGCGATCGCAGGATGCTCGATCAGCACGCTTTCCAGCTCGAACGGGCTCAGCCGGTAGTCGGACGACTTGAACACGTCGTCCGCGCGGCCGATGTACACGTAGTAGCCGTCGTCGCCGCGCATCGCGATGTCCGACGTGCGGTAATGGCCGTCGCGCATCGCATGGGCCGTCGCGTCGGGATTGTTCGCATAGCCGTTCATCAGCCCGACCGGGCGCGATGCGCCCGCGCCGATCGGCAGCGCGACCTCGCCTTCGCTGACGGGCGCGCCGTCCGGGTCGAGCAGCGCGATCCGGTAGCCCGGCAGCGGCCGCCCCATCGACCCGGCGACCACCGGCTGGCCCGGCGTGTTGCCGATCAGGCAGGTCGTCTCGGTCTGGCCGTAGCCGTCGCGAATCGTGATGCCCCACGCCTTCTTCACGCGCTCGATGATCTCGGGATTGAGCGGCTCGCCCGCGCCGACGATCTCGCGCAGCTTCACCTCGAACGACGCGAGCGGCTGCTGCACGAGCATCCGCCACACGGTCGGCGGCGCGCACAGCGTGGTCACCCGGTATTTGACGAGCGCATCGAGCACGACCTTCGGCTCGAAGCGCGCGTAGTTGAACGCGAACACGCACGCCTGCGCATTCCACGGCGCGAAGAAGCAGCTCCACGCGTGCTTCGCCCAGCCCGGCGAGCTGATGTTCCAGTGGATGTCGCCCGGCTGCAGGCCGACCCAGTACATCGTCGACAGGTGCCCGACCGGATAGGTGCGGTGCGTATGCTCGACCAGCTTCGGCTTCGACGTCGTGCCCGACGTGAAGTACAGCAGCATCGTTTCGTTCGACTGCGTGACGGCGTCGGGGGTGAACACGTCGCTCGCCGCGTAGCCGTCATTCATCGCAAGCCAGCCGTCGCGCGGCGCGCCGGCGACGATCTTGCGCCTCAGGCCGAGATCGGCCTGTTCGAACTTCGCGGTTTCGTTCTCGTCGACGATCGCGTAGGTCGCGCCGCCGATCTGCACGCGGTCGCGCACGTCGTCGGCCGATAGCTGGGTGGTCGCGGGCAGCACGATCGCGCCGAGCTTCATCGCGGCGAGCATCGCGTCCCACAGCTCGACGCGGTTCGGCAGCATCAGCAGGATCCGGTCGCCGCGCACGACGCCGATGCCGCGCAGCCAGTTCGCGATCCGCGACGAGCGCTCGGACATCTGAGCGAACGAATACGGGTCGCCCGTCCCGGTTGCCGCGTCGACGATCCACAGCGCGGGCTGGTCGTTGCCGCGCGCCATCGGGTCGAAGTAGTCGAGCGCCCAGTTGAACGCATCGAGCACCGGCCATTCGAAGTCGCGATAAGCGGTTTCGTAGTCGGTGCGATGGCGCAGCAGAAAGTCGCGTGCGTCCAGGAATGCCTGTACTGTCATCGTGTCGTCTCCAGTCTCCATGCCCAGCGGTCGACCGGCGCAGGCGCTGCAGCGCCCGTCCGGTTCCCTGTTGCGCCGCGCACGGTCACGTCGTTGCGTGCCGCGTTTGCCGCGCTGCCCTCGTGCCCTGCCTGTTTGCCTGCTTGTCGGTTCGCGTGGTATTCGACGGAGCGAGCGCCGCGACTCAAAGCTGTCGCGCGATCACCATCCGCTGCACTTCGCTGGTGCCTTCGTAGATCTGCGTGATGCGCGCATCGCGATAATGACGCTCGACTTCGTAATCGGCGAGGTAGCCGTAGCCGCCGTGGATCTGGATCGCGTCGGAACACACGCGCTCGGCCATCTCGGATGCGAACAGCTTCGCCTGCGACGCCTCCGACAGGCACGGCAGCCCGGCCGTACGCAGTTTCGCCGCGTGATGCACGAGCAGGCGCGCCGCGTTGATCTGGGTGGCCATGTCGGCGAGCTTCTGCTGAATCGCCTGATGCTCGGCGATCGGCTTGCCGAACTGCACGCGCTCGCCCGCATAGCGGCGCGCCTTGTCGAACGCGGCGCGCGCGATGCCGAGCGCCTGCGCGGCGATGCCGATCCGGCCGCCTTCGAGGTTCGACAGCGCGATCTTCAGCCCTTCGCCGCGATTGCCGAGCAGGTTTTCTTCCGGAATCGCGCAGTTCTCGAACGTGATCGCGCACGTGTCGGACGCGCGGATGCCCATCTTCTTCTCGGGTTTGCCGACGATGAAGCCCGGCGTGTCGGTCGGCACCAGGAACGCGGAAATGCCGCGCTTGCCGGCTTCCGGGTCGGTCATGGCAAAAACGATCGCGACGCCGGCGCGCTGGCCGTTGGTCACGAACTGCTTCGCGCCGTTCAGCACCCACTTGCCGTCGCGCAGTTCCGCCCGCGTGCGCAGGTTGTGCGCCTCGGAGCCGGCCTGCGGCTCGGTCAGGCAGAACGCGCCGATGATGCGGCCCGCCGCCATCTCGGCCAGCCAGCGATCCTTCTGCGCGGGCGTGCCGAAGCCGAGGATCGGCCCGCAGCCGACCGAGTTGTGCACGCTCATCATCGTCGCGCACGCGGCGTCGCCGGCGGCGATCTCCTCCATCGCCAGCGCGTAGGCGACGTAATCCGTATACGCGCCGCCCAGTTCCTGCGGCACGATCATCCCGAGCAGGCCGAGTTCGCCGAGCTGCGCGACGACGGCGTCGGGCAGGTGCGCGTCGTGGTCCCACTGCGCGGCGTTCGGGGCCAGCACCTCCGTGGCAAACGCGCGCGCGGCGTCGCGGATCATCCGCTGGTCTTCGGTGTAAAGCTCGTCCATGGCGCTGCTGTCTCCCGCGGCCGCGTGCGGCGACCGACCTTTCGTTTCGATGCAACAAGTGTAGGCAAGCACGCGCGACTGTTCGATGCTCGCGCCGCTCATTTACACTGAGCGTTTTTGCCATACCGGCGGCGTCGATGAAGCAGGAAGACAAGGGCACCATCGCGATCAGCCTCGTCGCGTACAGCATCGCGCTCGCCACCCGGCGCGGCGTCGCGGCCGAGCCGCTGCTCGCGCAGGCCGGCATCGCGCCCGCGCTGCTCGACCAGCCGCGCGCGCGGGTATCCGCGCAGCAATACGGCGCGTTGTGGAACGCGATCGCGCGCGCGCTCGACGACGAGTTTTTCGGGCAGGACCGCCACCCGATGCGCAGCGGCAGCTTCATCGCGATGAGCCAGGCCGCGCTGTCCGCGCAAGACGGACTGCATGCGATGGCGCGCGCGGTGAATTTCCTGCACTGCGTGCTCGACGATCTCCACGCGGAGCTCGACGCCAATCCGCAGCGCGTGCGGCTGCGCTTCGTGCACCGCAACAGCGCCGCGGCGCCCGCGATGTTCACGTACGCGACCTATTTCATCATCGTGTACGGGCTCACCTGCTGGCTGATCGGGCGACGCATCCCGGTGCTGCACGCGAGCTTCCGCTGCGACACGCCGCCGGCCGACCACGAATACCCGTCGATGCTGTGCGACGACATGCGCTTCAACCAGCCCGATTCGTATGTCGATTTCGATCCCGAATTCGCGACGCTGCCGGTCGTGCAGAACGCGAAGACGCTGAAGACGTTCCTGCGCAACGCGCCGGCCAGCTTCATCGTCAAATACCGCAACCCGAACGCGCTCGCGCAGCGCGTGCGCACGGTGCTGCGTGGGATGCCGCCCGCCGCGTGGCCCGGCGCGGGCGGGATGGCCGCGCGGCTGCACGTGGCCGAGGCGACGCTGCGCCGCAAGCTGCACCAGGAAGGCCACGCGTACCAGTCGATCAAGGACACGCTGCGGCGCGATCTCGCGTTCGAGGCGCTGGCCGATCCGTCGCGGACCATCGCCGACGTCGCGGCCGCCACCGGTTTCGCGGAACCGAGCGCGTTCTACCGCGCGTTTCGCAAATGGAGCGGGCGCAGCCCGGCCGAGTACCGGGAAGAAGCGCTCGCGCGCGGCAACGGCGCCGGCTGAATGCGCGGCCGGCGGCCCCGCCTTCGCGCTTTGCCCCGAAACCGCCTAATCTTCAAATATCGGGCCAACGCCCTTTTCCGCGAGCCGGACGGCGTGCGGCCGCGCGCCGCCCGGACGCCCCGATGCCCATTCATCGTCATGGGCCGCCGTCATCGGCTTCGCCCGACGGCCGCCCCCGTCACCCGCTGGTCGCGCGGGTCGCGCGCGCCGCGCTGTTCGCGGCGCTGCTCGTCGTATGCGCGGCGGTTGCCGCCCCGCCCCCCGCCGGCTCGTCCGCCGCACCCGCCGCCGCGGCCCCGGTCATCGTGATTCCGGTCAACGGCGCGATCGGGCCGGCCAGCGCCGACTTCATCGTCCGCTCGCTCGAGCGCGCGGCGCACGACCACGCGCCGCTCGCGATCCTGCAGCTCGACACGCCCGGCGGGCTCGACACGTCGATGCGGCAGATCATCAAGGCGATCCTCGGCTCGCCGGTGCCGGTGGCCGCGTTCGTCGCGCCCGGCGGCGCACGGGCCGCGAGCGCGGGCACCTATATCGTCTACGCGAGCCACGTCGCCGCGATGGCGCCCGGCACCAATCTCGGCGCGGCCTCGCCGGTGCAGTTCGGCATCGGCGGCGGCGCGCCGGGTACACCCGGTACGCCGGGCACGCCGCGGCCGTCGCCGGCCGGGACATCGGGCGCTGGCGGGGCCTCCAGCGCCTCGTCCACGCCCGTCGCGCTGCCGAACGACACGCAGTCGACCGAGATCCGCAAGGCGACCCAGGACGCCGCCGCCTACATCCGCGGCCTCGCGCAGCTGCGCGGACGCAACGCCGAATGGGCCGAGCGCGCGGTGCGCGAAGCCGTGAGCCTGTCGGCGAACGAGGCGCGCGCGCAGCATGTCGTCGACCTGATCGCGCAGGATCCGGCCGACCTCGCGCGCCAGCTCGACGGCCGCACCGTGACGACCAGCGCCGGCACGCTGCACCTCGCGACCGCGCATGCGCCGCTCGTCGTGCTCGCGCCCGACTGGCGCAGCCGCTTCCTGTCGATCATCGCCGATCCGAACGTCGCGCTGATCCTGCTCACGATCGGCATCTACGGGCTGTTCTTCGAATTCGCGAACCCCGGCTTCGTGCTGCCGGGCCTCGCCGGCACCATCTGCCTGCTGATCGGGCTGTTCGCGATGCAATTGCTGCCGGTCAGCTATGCGGGCCTGGGGCTCGTGCTGCTCGGTCTCGGCTGCCTCGTCGCCGAGGCGTTCCTGCCGACTTTCGGCGTGCTCGGTTTCGGCGGGATCGTGGCGTTTACGATCGGCGCGCTGATGCTGATCGACACCGACGTGCCCGGCTACGGGATTCCGTGGCCCGTGATCGCGAGCCTGGCGCTCGGCGGCGCGCTGTTCGTCGCCGTCGTATCGAGCGTCGCGCTGCGCGCGCGGCGGCGCCCGGTCGTGACGGGCGCCGAGGCGATGCTCGGCAGCATCGGCGAAGTGCTCGACGACGGCCTGCACCCGGATCAACCGATGGCCGCCAGCGGCGTCGCGCCGTCGGCCGCCGGCTGGGCGCGCGTGCACGGCGAGCGCTGGCGGGTCGCGAGCAGCGTGCCGCTCGCCGCCGGCTGCCGCGTGCGCGTGACCGGCCGCCAGGGGCTGACGCTGACCGTCACGCCGCTCTACGACGTGCCCGGGCAGGCACAACCCCAAGGAGAACCTTCATGATCGGTTACACGTTCGGCTTCAGCAGCGTCCTGATCGTCTTCGTCGTGGTGCTCGTCGCGTCGTCGATCCGCATCTTCCGCGAGTACGAGCGCGGCGTCGTGTTCATGCTCGGCCGGTTCTGGAAAGTGAAGGGGCCGGGGCTCGTGCTGATCATCCCGATCGTCCAGCAGGTCGTGCGGATCGACCTGCGCACCGTCGTGTTCGACGTGCCGCCGCAGGACGTGATCACGCGCGACAACGTGTCGGTGAAGGTCAATGCGGTCGTGTATTTCCGCGTGGTCGATCCGGAGAAGGCCGTGATCCAGGTCGCGCACTTCTTCGACGCGACCAGCCAGCTGTCGCAGACGACGCTGCGTTCGGTGCTCGGCAAGCACGAGCTCGACGCACTGCTCGCCGAGCGCGAGCAGCTGAACGCCGACATCCAGAAGACGCTCGACGCGCAGACCGATGCGTGGGGGATCAAGGTATCGACGGTCGAGATCAAGCACGTCGACCTGAACGAGACGATGGTGCGCGCGATCGCGCGGCAGGCCGAGGCCGAGCGCGAGCGGCGCGCGAAGGTGATTCATGCGGAAGGCGAACTGCAAGCGTCGGAGAAGCTGCTGCAGGCCGCGCAGCGGCTCGCGCTGCAGCCGCAGGCGATGCAGCTGCGCTACCTGCAGACGCTGACGACGATCGCGGCCGACAAGAACTCGACGATCGTGTTTCCGCTGCCGATCGATCTGCTCGGGTCGCTGCTGGAGCGGTTGGGGGTGAAGCGGGAGCCTTGAGATGCGCGTGTGCCGGCTCGCGCGAGGCCACGGCCGCGGATGGACGCCGGGCCGCGGCGGCCCGGCGCCCGGCGCGCGTCAGGCCAGCAGCTTGCGCTCGGTCTTGCCGTACTTGAGCGACTTCTCGTCCGGGATCATCAGGCCCGTGTGCTCGTCGCGGCCCTGCAGCAGGAAGCGCGCGTCCGGCTTGCCGATCTGTTCGGCCGCGAGCGTGCTGTCCGCGCCGATCTCGCCCTTCTTCATCCGGTTGACGATCACGCCGGCCGCGGTGTCCTTGAAATCGCGCAGCATCCACGCGTCGCCGTCGCTGTCGCCGAACACCAGCAGCGGGCCGTAACCCTTCTTCGACGCGAGGACGTTGCGGATGCCCACCGTCTTGCCGGGCCCCCAGTTGAAATGCCAGCCGGCCGGATAGGTGCTCGTGTACCTGCCGTCCTGCATGTCGAGACGCAGGCCGATCACGTTCTCGGGCGCCACGCCGTAGCCATAGTTCGGATTGCCGGCGAACACGCGTACGACGTCGTCGAGCGACGCGGTGCTCACGTACACGTCGATGCCGTTCGCGCGCAGCGTATGCATCACCGCGCGGATTTCCTCGTGAATGCGGATGCCGTGGAAATGGGTATCGGCCACCACGCCGGCCTTGCCCGGCAGCGCCTTCGGGCTTTCGTAGCGAACCTTGCGCAGCGCGTCGCCGATACCGTAGTTGTTCGACGCTTCCGCCATCGCCTGCAGCTCGGCGGTCGTCATGTTCTTGTAGAAGTAGATGATCCACTTGTAGCCGACTTCGAGCGGATGCGTGTCGCAGATCGCGTCGTACATGAAGTACAGCTTCGCGCGAAAATCCTTGAACTGGTCGGTCTCGCGAATCTCGTCGAGGCTCTTGTCGCCGCCGAAGCCCTTGTAGTTCGCATGGAGCCAGCGGTAGTCGGACTCGACGTCGGCGGCGAGATCCTCCATCGTCACCGGCTTGCCGTCGACGGTCGTGTAGTCCTTCATGAACGCGCCCTTCGGCACGTCCTTCCACATCACGGCGACGAACTCGTCCGGCGTCAGCTTGTACTGCAGATGGTTGATCTGGTACATCAGCAACGCCTCTTCGCAGTCGTTCATGATGCACGTGTTGTCCCAGTCGAACACCGCATACGGGCGGCGCTTTCCATCGTAGCGCGCGCTCGCGACGCCATGCTGGTCGAGCACCGCCTGCAGGCGCGCGGCGTTGAACGGCGACCAGCGGCCCGGGTCCAGCGTGTCCGGCGCGATTGCGCTCTTCGCGCCGGCGATGCCGGCCTTGAGCATGAGCGGCGTCGCGGCGGTCGCCGCGGCAAGGGTGTTCATGAACCGGCGGCGTTGCATGGTCTCTCTCTCCGTTGAAATGCCGAATCGGCTTCGGTCGCTGCCCCGCGCGACGCGCGGCACACCGGCCCGGCGAAGCCGCAAAGGCTTCGAATAGGGGCGGATGATGTGACGAAATTATTTCGGCAATTTGACAGCGTCTCGCCGCGACACGACGGAGAGTTGATCCGGCGCGACATGCCGGCGCCCGCCGGAACCTCGCGTGGTGCTCCCGGCCGGCTCCGCGCTCGGGACGCGTGCGCAGCAGCGGGCCAGCCGGTCCGACCGCCCCAAACCTAGAGCGTCTCCTCCATTTCGGCTCTTCATTAGGAGAAGTCCTCATCTCCGCGGGCTCGCACGCGACGTCGAACCGGTTATGATCATTACATCAATCAATGGCACATTAAATGCTGACTGAATAATTCGCCCAAGTTCACTGGCGGATGCGTTCCGGATCAGCGCCCAAGCCTTGCACAGGATCCGCGTCGCGCCGACAAGCAAACACGGGCCGACACATGGAGACGCATCATGACCGCTGACCACCCGCTGCCGGAAGTCCACCTGGACGAGCTGCCGCAATTCCGCGCGGTCCAGCAGCTTGCCTACCGCTGCGTCGAGACCGTCGGCGCGATGCTCTATCCCGGCATCACCGAGAAGGAAGCCGCACGCCTGCTGACCCAATGGCTGCAGGACCACGGCGTGCACGACTGGCTGCACAAGCCGTTCGCGTGGTTCGGCGAGCGCACCGCGTTCGAAGGCTTCTCCGGCCTCAAGCACATGGGCGGCTTCAACCTCGCGTTCTTCCCGAGCCACCGCCAGCTCGAAACCGACATGCCGGTGATCCTCGACGTCGCGCCCGTGCTCGACGGGGTCGTCGCGGACGTCGGCTACGCGCACTGCCTCGGCCGCAACCCGATCCTCGAACAGCTGCAGGAGGACCTGATGGACCATCGCGACATGATCGTGCGGCTCGTGAAGGCGCGCCGCCCGATGGCCGAGGTCGCGCAGGCGGTCGACGCGCTGTGCCGCCGCCAGGGCGTCGAGCCGCGCCACAAGGCCTATCCGTTCAAGGTGCTCGCGCATCGCGTCGCGAAGATCCACAAGCCGTCGAAACCGCGCTTCGTCGCGCGCTTCGGGCTGAACGCGACGCGCAACCTGCTGCTCGACCAGGGCCGCGCGGCGAAGCAGCAGGGCTGGTCGCCGCTGTGGTCGATCGACCGCCGCTCCGAACATGCGCCCGTGCCGGGCCTGTGGGCCGTCGAGCCGCATCTCGGCTTCGCCGGCGTCGGCGCGAAATTCGAGGAACTGCTGGTGATCACCGACGACGACGCGTACTGGCTCGACGACGACCTGCCGCACGTGCGCCGCCGGCAGCGCCGCCAGGCCGAACGCGCGCAGGCCGTCGCGGCCGTGCCGGCCGCTGCGTGACGCGTCCGCGTCGCGCCTTCCTCCCGAATTCCCTAAGCCCCGAATCTCTGAACGACGGACTCACGATGCAGCCTCTTTCCGACGAAGCGCCGCTGGCCCTGTTCGAATTGCTTCACAGCGAGACGGCCGTCGCCTCCGGCGACCTGACGCTCGCGGTCAGGACCTGGGGCGACCCGGCCCGCTCGCCGGTCGTGCTCGTGCACGGCTACCCCGACGACAGCAGCGTCTGGCAGCACGTCGCGCCGCTGCTCGCGCGCAAGCACTACGTGATCGCCTACGACGTGCGCGGCGCGGGCCTGTCCGGCGTGCCGACGCGCACAGCCGACTACCACCTCGCGAAGCTGACCGACGACTTCATGGCGGTGATCGACACGCTCTGCCCCGGCCGCGCGGTGCACCTGATCGCGCACGACTGGGGCTCGATCCAGGGCTGGGAATTCGTCACGGATCCGCGGCTCGCCGGCCGCATCGCGTCATACACGTCGTGCTCGGGGCCGTGCCTCGACCACGTCGGCTTCTGGCTGCGCGAACGCGTGTTGCGGCCGACGCCCGAGTCGTTGGCCAAGCTCGGCGGCCAGCTCGTGCGCTCGTGGTACGTCATCCTGTTCCACCTGCCGTTCATCCCCGAGCTGAGCTGGCGGCTGTGGCTCGGCCGCGCATGGCCGGGCCTGCTGCGCCGGCTCGAGAAAGCGCCGATCGCCCCGCGCGCGACGCAGGCCGACGACGGCGCGCACGGCGTGCGTCTCTATCGCGCGAACTTCATCCGCTGCCTGTTCGCGCCGCGCGAGCGCTACGCGCACGCTCCCGTGCAGACGATCGTGCCGCTCGGCGACAAGTACGTGAGCCCGGCACTGTCCGAGAACCTGTCACGCTGGGTGCCGCAGTACTACCGCCGCGAAGTCGCGGCCGGCCACTGGCTGCCGCTCGCCGATCCCGCGCGCTTCGCGGGCCTCGCCGAGCAGTTGATCGACGCGGTCGAATCGGGCGACGAGCCGCCCGCGCTCGCGAACGCACGCCGGCGCGCGACCAGCGGCCGCTTCAGCGGCAAGGTCGTGGTCGTCACCGGCGCGGGCAGCGGCATCGGCCGTTGCGCGGCGCTCGCGTTCGCCCGCGAAGGCGCGAGCGTCGTCGCGTGCGATATCGAACTCGCGAGCGCCGAGCGCACCGCGCTGCTGCTCGGGCTGATCGGCGCGCAGGCCCACGCGAAATGCGTGGACGTCGGATCCGCCGACGAGATGGAAGCGCTCGCGACGTGGGTCGGCAGCGAACTCGGCGGCGCGGACGTCGTGATCAACAACGCGGGCATCGGCATGGCCGGCGGCATTCTGGACACGACCGCCCACCACTGGGAGCGCATCCTGCACGTGAACCTGTGGGGCGTGATCCACGGCTCGCGACTGTTCGCCCAGCAGATGGCCGCGCGCGGCACCGGCGGCCACATCGTCAACACCGCGTCGGCCGCCGCGTTCGGGCCGTCGCGCGACCTGCCCGCCTACGCGACGACGAAAGCCGCCGTGCTGATGCTCAGCGAATGCATGCGCGCGGAACTCGCGGAGAAAGGCATCGGCGTGACGGCCGTGTGCCCGGGCTTCGCGGAAACCGGAATCATGGCGTCGACGCAATACGCGGGCGCCAACGCTCAGGACGAGGCACGGCTGCGCAAACGCGCGACGAAGCTGTACCAGATGCGCGGCCTGAAGCCAGAGACCGTCGCGCAGGCGATGGTCGACGGCGTGCTGCGCAACCGGCCGGTCGTGGCGGTGGGCGCCGAGGCGCACGCGCTGCGCATCGTGGGCCGCTTCATGCCGTGGCTCGGCCGGATGCTCGCCCGCATCGGCATGGCATCGCATTGACGGCGCAGGCTACCGCACAGGAACGGAGACACAGATGACCGCTACCGCCGACTATCACAAGATCAAGGCCCGGCACGTGAAGTTCGATTTCAGCGACACGCCGATCACGTGGGTGCCGAACGACCCGTGCAGCACGCACATCATCAACACGCTGAACCTGCTGTTCCCGGAAGGCGAGCTGTGGTTCTGCCGCGTGTACAACAAGGCGCTGCCGCACATCACCGATGCACGCCTGCGCGACGAAGCCGAAGGCTTCCTTCGCCAGGAAGCCGTGCATTCGCGCTCGCACGGCGGCGTGCTCAAGCATTACTACGATCGGCACGGGATCGACACGAAGCCGTTCACGCAGAAGCTGAACTGGCTGTTCACGCGCGTGCTCGGCGAAGCGCCGCTCGGACTGAAGATCGGCCACACGCGCTTCTGGCTGCGGCAACAACTCGCGGTGATCGCATCGCTCGAACATTTCTTCGGCTATCTCGGCAACTGGGTGCTCAATGCGCACGGGCTCGACGAAGGCGGCGCCGATCCGACGATGGTCGACCTGCTGCGCTGGCACGGCGCGGAGGAAGTCGAGCACCGGACCGTCGCGTTCGACATCTACAACCATGTGGGCGGCAACTACCCGGAGCGCTGCCTGCACATGGCGTTCGTGATCGTGCTGCTGCTCTACTTCATCACGAGCGGCGCAAGATTCATGTACCGGCGCGACCCGGCCGCCGGCCGCTATCCGGGTTTCGTGCTCTCGTGGTGGAAGGGTTCGCGGCGCGGCCACCTGCCGTCATTCTGGAAAGTGATCGGCGCGGCGCTGCGCTATTTCAAGCCGGGCTATACGCCGCACCATGAAGGCTCGACCGAGCAGGCGCTCGCGTATCTGGCCCGCTCGCCCGCCGCGCAGGCGGCCGCGCACGGCGGCAACTGGGGCACGACGAAGGGCGCGTGAACGGCTGCCCGAGCGAGGTCAGCGGCGGCTTTGTCACGGCCTCGGCGGGCGGCGCCCGCCGAAGTGCGTACAATCGCGGCTTCATTTCCCGGAGGTGCCGCGATGGCCATGAAGAAAACCGATCTAGAAAAGAACAAGGCGCTCAAGCTGACGCAAGCGATGAAGCAGTCGAACGCCGCGCGCTTCGGCAAGGGCGCCGAGGAAGCGCCGAAGCTCGATCGCCGCGCGCAGCGCAAGCTCGATCAGGAACAAGGCCTCGTGCCGTTCGCGTGCAAGCTCAACGCCGATCTCGTCGAACAGCTGAAGGCGCGCGCCGCCACGCACCCGGAAGGGATGACGGGCCTGCTGTCCGAACTGCTCGTGAACGGCCTCGCCCAGCGCGACGCGTGATCGCCACGTATCTCGAAAATAGTCGTTGACAACGCAGGACGACATCGACAAACTCGTTCGCATGCCTACGTTCAAGCACATCGCCATCGCGAAACATTGCTCGGTGAACATTCGAAAGAATGGATCACGGGAGGCGCTTGTGCGTTAGCATCCGAGCAGTACCGCATGTCACACAAGGCCTCACCGGAAACGGATGAGGCCTTTTTGTTCTGGTGCGCGTCATCCGTCCGGCTCAACGAATGGAGCAGACGATGGACCAGGCAAGCCCGTTGTTCGACCGTCCCGACCGTCCCGATACGCGCCGCAGTGGCGCGATCACGTTACCGACCGTCGTGATCCGCTTTGCGGTCGCGCCGCGCACGACCCTGACCTGGCGCGCGCCGAGCGATGCGGAAATTCGTGCGCACGGCGCGCCGCTGTGGATCACGCGGCCGCCGAGCGTCGACGATTTCTGGGTGCAACCCGGCGACGTGCTGCGCATCGCGCGCGGCGATCGCATCTGGCTCGGCACCGATGACGGCCGGGCGGCCGAAGCGTCGATCACGACGGCGTACGTGCGGCGCGGCGAACGGCTCAGACGCACGCTCGCGCAAGTGCAACGTTTGCTCGTCGGACGATGGCGAAGAAGGGATTGACGATGCGAGCTGACGCGCGCAACGAGGCACCGGCGCGCGCGAAATTACCGCATCCGGAAACGGACGCACCGGCGGCGCACTGCGTCGCCGGTGCGCATCGAATCACGCGGCACGCTCATGCATGCCGCGCGCGATCGCGCGCCGTGCGCAACAACCGTCACCTGCATTGCATGCATCAGGTTCAGGTGCTGGCGGCGAGACGCGGGCCCGTGCCACGGGGAGCGGAATCAAGATCGGGGCGTTGCGCGGCATGCGAGGTCACCCACGGGTCGATGCCTTGTTTTTGCACCTCCTCGAGGAATGACACGCGTGTACGCCAGTAATCCGCCTGTAATTTCGCATCGATGACGCGCTGTTCGGCTGTGAACAGTTCCATGCGCGCCGTCACGAGCATCGACGCAGCGGTTTTTTCCGGCGTGGGGGCGTGCCGCATCGCCCAACGGCTGATCCAGTTCAACATGCTGACCTCCGTGAATACGGACGAACCCGCATCGGGCAATCGCAATCGGTCGCGCCTGCCCGAATGCGCGGCGACCGTCACCACACTTCACCGCCTGGCCTGCACGGACTGCGACTCCCCCGCGTCGGCAATAACCGGCCGGCGTGTGTGCGCGGTGTATCTATCCTAGAAAGACTTGCCGGTTTACGCGATGACCTCTTGCAATCTTTTACACAGAAACCACAGTCGCGCCGGCATCGAGAAATGACAGTTGCGGACGGAACGGCTTCGGAGCAGGATAGCCCGATATCTGCAACCGCCCGGACCGACGAACGGCCGCCGAACGCCGCTGCGCACCCGCGCCGGCCACGCGCGCCGCGTTCGCGCATGCGTTGCGTCGGCCCCGCGGTCGTCCAGCATGCGGGCGCTCCATGGCAGTCGCATGTCATCGTGCGGCGTCCGCGCGTGCTTCATGCCGTTGCGCCCGCATCGGCCGACACGGCCCGCCCGCCGTCGAATCGTTTCCATCGTTTCTACCTGCCCGCTTCGTCCAAACCGGTAAAATGCGCGCCGTCCTCGCGCGACCGGCCTGTCCGACCGTTCGTGCGAACGCAGCCGATCGTGCCCCGCAACTATATCGTCCGAGCTATCCGCGCTATTACAATCCGCCGATAGCGCGGCAATAGTGGCTGGTTACAGTACGCCGGCCGCGCGCTGCCGTTACAACAATTCGGCACAAACAACAAGCAACACGACAATCCGACCGGAGAAACGCCTTCATGGAATCCATCAAGCGGTATTTCGGCTTCGCTGAAGCCGGCACCGACTTCCGCACCGAAATACTCGCGGGCGTCACCACGTTCCTGACGATGGCTTACATCATCTTCGTCAACCCGGCGATCCTCGGCGACGCCGGCATGCCGAAGGAATCCGTGTTCGTCGCGACCTGCCTCGTCGCGGCGCTGGCGTCGCTCATCATGGGGCTGTACGCAAACTACCCGATCGCCTGCGCGCCGGGCATGGGCCTGAACGCGTATTTCGCGTACACGGTCGTCAAGGGGATGGGCTTCACGTGGCAGGCCGCGCTCGGCGCGGTGTTCATCTCCGGCTGCCTGTTCCTGCTCGTCACGCTGTTCCGCGTGCGCGAGGCGATCGTCAACGGCATTCCGAAATCGCTGCGCATCTCGATCACCGCCGGCATCGGGCTATTCCTCGGCATCATCTCGCTGAAGACCTCCGGCGTGATCGTCGGCAGCCCGGCCACGCTCGTCACGCTCGGCGACCTGCACAAGCACGACACGATCCTCGCGATCATCGGCTTCTTCACGATCGTCACGCTCGACCATCTGCGCGTGCGCGGCGCGATCCTGATCGGCATCATCGGCGTGACGATCCTGTCGTTCTTCTTCGGCGGCAACCAGTTCCACGGCGTGTTCTCCGCGCCGCCGTCGATCGACGCGACGCTGTTCAAGCTCGACATCGGCGCCGCATTGTCGACCGGCATCATCAACGTGATCCTGGTGTTCTTCCTCGTCGAGCTGTTCGACGCGACCGGCACGCTGATGGGTGTCGCGAACCGCGCGGGCCTGCTCGTCGAAGGCAAGATGAACCGCCTGAACAAGGCGCTGCTCGCCGACAGCACCGCGATCGTCGCGGGCTCGGTGCTCGGCACGTCGTCGACCACCGCGTATATCGAAAGCGCATCGGGCGTGCAGGCCGGCGGCCGCACGGGCGTGACGGCGATCACCGTCGCGGTGCTGTTCCTCGCGTGCCTGTTCATCGCGCCGCTCGCCGGCGTCGTGCCGGCCTACGCGACCGCGCCCGCGCTGCTGTACGTGTCGTGCCTGATGCTGCGCGAGATGGTCGACGTGCCGTGGGACGATGCGACCGAAGCCGTGCCGGCCGCGCTCACCGCGCTGCTGATGCCGTTCACGTACTCGATCGCGAACGGCGTCGCGTTCGGCTTCATCTCGTATGGCGGCCTGAAGCTGCTGACGGGCCAGGCCCGCACGGTCAAGCCGGTCGTGTGGATCATCGCGGCCGTGTTCCTGTTCCGCTTCTTCTATCTCGGCAGCGAGTGACGCACGCGCATCGGTGCGATGCACGATGAAACCACGCCACCTTCGGTTACTCCCCCAAGCGGGAATACATAGCTAGGTACAAATCTGCTTACGTCGTAGTCAGCACCCCTCCGTGAGGGGTGTTTTTTTGTCCCTGCACTTTTGAAGCTATACAAAATTTCTTCATCGGATGTACGCGAAACACCGGCCTATGTATGATATTTGACGATGCCGAGTAGCCGGCTTTCTTTCACCCGCACATGAGCGGGTATGGACGTTCACCCCAGATTCGAGCGCCTATGGAGTGGTTCGCCAGCGTACCTTTGTGACAGACGAATCAGGAAGGTCCCAGACCGGCCTCCGCGTTAGACAATAAATCCGAATCGGCCGATAGCCGCCTTCTCGGGTACCCCATTCTTTTTTTACAAATAGGGCAAGCCGGCAAAAGCCGGCGCGTCAGACGTTCGAGTGTGTGCAACTCTGGTCCTGCCCGCAGGGCGGCTATCCACACCCGTGCGGTGTGGGCAGCAGAGTTGTGCACACGGAGACACCCTGACATCATCTGCATTTTTTCAGATGCTACTGCGCGTTCTCGACGACCGCACTCAGCCGCTCACATCTTCTGCTCAAGTTCTGCGACGAACTGGCTGGCTGGAATGCCCAGAGTCTCACACCAACTACATAGTTCAATGACATCCAGTCGGCGCTCGCCGCGCTCGCACTTGTTAATGAAGGTCTGAGTCGTCTCGAGACGAGCTGCGACCTCTTCTTGTGTAAGACCCCTCTTCTCTAGCTGCTCGCAGCAGCTTAGCGAACATCGCGTATCGACGAGAGTAGATAGATTTTTCCATTGGCGGCTCGACGCGAAGAGCAGGTCACAGTTTCTGCGCACCACGAATATTCTTTACGGCGAAGACGCTCCTCTCGCATAGTGATTGACGTAAAGGGAGGGAATCGAGACGGCTTCGCTGCTTCTGCTAGATTGCGAACACACTGGCGCGTCACTCCTCTATCAGCTCAAAGCCACCATTGCAGAAGTCATCGCTTTCCGCTAGGCATCGGTAAAGAACCGCCATCCACCCATTTAAGTTTCCCTCAGACCTAGTTCCGGCTACTTGCCGCAACTCCTCGCGCAGAGCTTCCGGTCCAGAAGCGAAGTTGTTTCGAAAAGTTCGTTTGCTTTCTGCGAGTTCCGACGCAGCGTAGCTGACATAAAGCTCGTTAAGTTCAAGGAGGTCGAAGTGATTACGAGCGCGTTGCACATCGACTGCGGACATTGCCGGTGCGGTGAGAACCCGATACGAGACCGTTAGGCTCTCGCCAAATTCAAGCGATGCCCCGAGGACACAATATTCGCTCCAATCGTCAAAGTACGGGTGGAAAGTCTCTTCGGCACGGCTTTCGGCGACGTGAGCGAGTTTCGATTTGTTGCAATCCGCGCAGGCGGGAACCAGATTTGCGGGAAACACAGCAAGTTCAGGAAATCTTGTTTGTGGCAAATAGTGGTCTAGGGTCTTCACAACACGGAGACCACAGAGGGGACAACGCTTGAATTTTGCACTGGCCTTGATTCGGTCGTAAATCGGTCGCCCGTATCCACCCACCAGCACGCGGTCGTACACGCCTGAGAGTTGGCCGCTGGTCACCCCGACCGGCTCCTCTCTATCGAACGCTGAAAGGTCGCCCACTTCTGCAAGGCTTAAATATTCGCGAGCTCGGCGCTCTACACGTGGACCTTCAGCAACAAGTGCAGCACGCAACACCCGGTCTTGAGTGTGCTCAGCTAGCTCTTCAAATAATTCTCTCGGGTCGTCCCCCGGACATTCCATACCAATCATGCGTCGCGTCCCCGCAAAAGTGAACGCGCCACCGAACGTCCCTCGGCGCCAAGTTGGTCGTTAAAGGCTGCAAGGACCTGCTCAAAGTCGTGCGATTGCCCCACCACCTTTGAAATCAAGGCATGGTGAGAACTTTCCGTCATTTCAACCCGGAAGATTTCCCGTGTGAGTGTTCCCAAGTTCTCCGCGAACGTCTCCGTTTCTGGACGCTCGAGCTCCACCTCATCCCCAGTCCTGAAGAAAAGGGTCACGCACGCAGCTGGAATTTCCTGGACAACGACCGGTGAATGAGTCGCCAATAGTGCCACGCCATTACGGGCAGCGAGAAGATTCGAAAGCGCTCGCACAAACGCTGCCACAAGAGGAGGGTGGAGATGCGCCTCCGGCTCGTCAATTACCACCAACGTCCGTTCGGTGACCAGCTCGACAAGTTTGGTCATCGTAAGCAAGACGACTTTGTGCCCCGAACTCGCCCGGTCAAAAAGCTCTCCAGCTTCCTGCGCAAATCGATTCTGTTCTGAATCGGCTAACTTGACTAACCCGAGTGCTGCAAAAAGCGGGTCCGTCTCCAGCACCCGCATTGCGGCGCGCCAACGCGGTACACGCGCACTGCGCAAACACGCAAGCGTACTATCTATGAATTCTTTCTTGAGCTCAGACGTTCTTTTGAGGCTGCTTGCCTCGCCGTCCTTTCTTCGGTCCTTCTTCAGCCCGACATACGTGTACCTTATCCCAGTGCCGGTTCCCTTATTTGAGACAGGCGGGTCGAATTCGTCGAATGCGCTGAAAGCAACGGCAACAAGGTTGGCGAAGCTTGTGCGTTCAGTACTCCCACTCGGTTTGCGCATTTGCAACTCGCCGCCTCGCGCGGTGCTCCCATCGCGCAAGGTCTGCACAAGCGACCTAAGCAGTGTCGTTTTGCCAACACCATTCCGGCCAATGATGGCATGGATGTTTGTAGGGGGATTCGAATCCGGTTTGACATTGACTCGAAGGCGAACATCACTATTCGCTGAAAGTGCGTAGCTAAACCGGAATGCGGTCGGCGTGGCACGCTCTAGAAGGATATCGCTCATCTTTTCGATGTCGTCCGGCCAATGCCCGCGCATCAACGACTTTTGGAATGCTTGCTCGTGCTCCACACGTGCTCGGATATCAGCGTCCCATATTACGTCCCGCATCGCGCGCAGGATAGCTACGCGCTCATCCTCGCCGAGACTAATGAGATTTTCATAGTATTCGGCACTTCCCCCCAATGAAGCATAGTCTTGCGGAAGTTCAGGGAACGAATCCTCGACGCTCACCCACCCTTCTTCCATGCCATCGCTCATGACTTTCACCGACCCAATGTCGTGCCTTGTCCCTTCTGAGTCGAAGTAGACAAGCCGGAAGGTAGTCTTTAATGTGTAGTCGTCCCAGTTATCGCGCAGCAGATAGCATTCGTTCATGCCCGTTAGGGTCCGGGACCTACGAGGAACATCTTTGTACTGCACAACAGTAAAGAGCATAAACCTCTCCAACGAATGCCGCCAAAGGAATAGAGTTTATCCGGCCTCTCCTGCTCGAAACGCTTGCCACTGGAGGGTATTCTCCCCTGCGCCCGACACCATCGAGACTTTCAGGTAAAAGCGCGGGAACTACGCTTGGTGAGCCAGAAGAAAGATTAACGTCCCGGCCCGTTCGATGAGCGTCAGTTTCAGACCGCCTAGTACAGCCGCGACGATGGTGGAGTATCACCGCAGCCTTTTCATCCCTTGCTATGATTGCCACCCCTCTGGAATGAGCGCCTCACCATTACGGAACTCAGGAAGGATATGCACGTAGGCCATGTCCTTGAACGTTTCGCTCGGCACGTGCTCGAACACAATCATCTGGAACTCGGTCTTGTAGTCCCTATTCATCCGCGCAATGAAATTGTTGAGCAGACTGAAAGCAATCGATACTTTCTCTGTGTCGCTGTTCTTAAGCATCACATTGTCATCGGCCTTGTTGTCCGGATAGTAGGGCCGGCTGGGCTGGTCAATGATGAGGAAGCTCGGGATAAACATCGACTGGTGGCTGATGGCAACCTCATGCAACGCGAGGAAATGCAGCAGATGCAGGAACATGTGGTTCGAGCTGCTGCCCACGTTTTCAATCAGCTTCGAGCGAGGCTTGCGTAGTCGTAAGCGCTTTTCCTTGTAGGCAAAGTCGGTCTGATAGGACGCGTAGTTCGCGAGCGCGTCCCCAGTTTCTTTGAGAAGGTCCAGCGCAATCTCGTTAATCATAGAGACGACGGCTTCGCGAGTTTCTTCCACATCGCGCACCTCGATTGCGTCCATCTGCCTCTGCAGGTCGTCTTCGTCAGAGGTAGTAGTCTGCAGAACAGCCGGAGCACGCGCTCCCTCATACGCTCTGAATTGCCCCATCGCCTCGCCCACGAACATCCACTTCTCGCGTTGAGAAGCAAAGGACTTGGGTTCTTGCGGAAGTCCGGAGAGGTCCCGTTGCAGCGCATCGCGTTCACCCTCGAGCGATTTGACCATTGCGCCAATCTGGCCATCCACCGGCTGCTTACCAACGATAGATTTCTTGACCGCCGACAGGTCTGATTTCAGGCTGCTGATGAGGTCATCAAAAATCTCCGACTTGACTAGGCTCGGGGCCTGCTTCATCAACTGCTCGATTGGTCGCAGACTGTCTTCAGCGTTTTTGAAGGTATCTTTGTAGGACCGGTATTCAGACGAGAACTGCCTGAGTTTTCGAAGGCGACGCTCCACAACGAACAGCTTGGCACTGGTCTCGACATACCTATTCAGGGCCTGCCCGGTTTCCGGCGACGCGGCGTCGCTGATAGCACGCCGGACGTTGTCCATGGACAGGCTCGCGGGGTCGCTATCTATGAGACCATATTCGGCTGCCTTGACGGCAATATCGCGCACCTCTTCATCAAAGATCTCCCTCCCTTGGCCGAGGTGTGCCTCCTTGCGTTGGAGTCTTGCAATCTCCTTCCTCAGAGCTTCCTTTTTCTCGCGCGCAGCGATGTTAGAAAGGTCGTCTATACCGAGAGCCATGTCGAAAATGCGTGGCAGAGCTTCCTGGTATCGCTCCTCTGACTGCTTATCGAAGAACACCTTGCTGTTGGTGATGATGTCTTCGGAGATAGTGTTAAACAGGAAGAAATATCGGAACGACACCTTCGAACCAGTCTTCAGTGCGCGCCCGCCATAAGCGACCGTAACCTTATCGGTGATATGAAACTCCGCTTCGAGTATCGTCCGGATGTCGCCTTCTTTCGTATTCGACTCGGGCATGTCCGGCACCACCCCGGTGCTCGAAAAATAGTAGTCGCTCGAAACCTCATTGTCCCTAGGGCTTCTACGCGCAATCGTGTATGTCTTGTCGTTCACGTAGAACGTCAATCCATACCAGCCGACGTTCTCATTGATGATACTGTCCGGGAGCTTGTGGGAACTCGCCAGAAAGCAATAATCGATGATGTCGAGCAACGCGCTTTTGCCAGTGTGACTTTCGCCGGTAATCACATTCAGGCGGTTGCGCTCAAATCGAAGACTGCGGCGCTCACCTGTGCGTGACCAGAGCGTGATGGAATCGAAGCCGAAATTCAAAGCTGCACCCTAAAGTTTAAATACAGCTCCTCGACCGGACCAGTGAGAAGCGAAGCGATGTGCCCCGCCGCTTTGGCGATTTTTTGTGCCCGTTTGCCAAACGCGGGGTCTACCTCTAGTGACTTCAGCAACGTCAAACCGCCGTCGAAGCGAACAAAACCCACTTCGACGAGAAACTGTATTGCGTTTACTGTCATGGCGAGACTGTCGTCATACCGCGTCGCGAAATTAGCAAACAAGTCGGGGCGTTGCGCAACCAGTGCCGCGGCCTCTCGCCGTGCAACTCGCGAATCGCCAAGGTAGCGCACAGTCCCATCGTGCATGACCAGAGGCATCACGAGGAGTGCTTTGGGGAGCGTCACGCTCTTTGCGTGCTCAAGCACGCCCATCAACGCGATTGAGCATATCCCAACGTTGTTATATCCCGACCATCTACTACTCATCGGCACTCCAGTCTTTATGCCAACCTATCTGACCGGCGTCTGACAGGTAATAGAGCTCGCCGTTGCTAAGCGTTGTCGACAATTCGGTATCGCCAAGCTTGAACCGGTCCCGCCGCAGCGCAATCAGTAAGTTCATCGCAGCTTCAATAATCTCACGTGGAGTACTGCAGCCCCGAAATGCGACCCGAAACTCGTTTCGCCATCGCACGAATACCTCTTCGTGAAACGCCTCAATCTCCTCGCTGACAAGGTCACCCTCTTGGACCCATTGCTCGAGGTACCGCGAGATACGCAGCTTATAAGTGGTGTAATCGATAGCCAGCTCTTCATCCGATTCGGATATATCACCAATCTCCAATAGACGCTTGATAAATCTCTGCGCGAAGATATTACCCGGTAGCTCCGGAGTAAATTTCGGATAAACCAATTTCTTCGTACGCCCGTCATCGAAGATACGGCGATACCGCCTCATGAAATCGTCGAAACTTATTAGTATCGCCTCCCCGCGTTTGACTGCAATAAAATTATCGACTCGGATACCCGAATCCAACCGACTGAAGACCGTATCCACCTTATCTGGGTCGATAATTTTCTCAAGAAGGGAACGCTTCACGCGGCCAATAATGTCATCAAGCTCCAACTCGACGCAGATACGCTGAAAGAATCCCTCCAGAACATCGACCTCAAGTTTCAGCACACTTCCAATATATCCCTTGATATTCTGGTCAGTTGTTTTACTTCCGAGATACCTGACATGGTTAAGCAGCACATGAAAGTCAACCTCACCCAAATTTAATCTTTCGAGAATCCGAAGAAATTCGTTGGCCCTAGACTGAGATTTATTAGAAACCAGATGGAATTCCGTCTTCTCCACAAAGCGAAGTTGTGACGAGGGCTCTTTTCGCCCTTCCGCTTCATCACTTATAATCTGCGACCAGTTATAAATCGTCTTCCAAAGGTCAGAATCGAGTTCAGTCAATGCGACAGGGTCACCCTTTACATTACTGCGAACGGTATGTTTGAGCTGTACGAGTATATTGATGTCAGCATCGAGTGTCGTGTGAACATCATCCTTGACTTCCAGACCGACGGTTTGACCTGATTTCAGATTCAGGAGGCGGTCGAGGAAATAGTAATATTGGTATTCAAACCCAATACTCTTATCGTCCGCGCTGGTCTTCTCGCTGAAACTTTTTTTGTTTGCCACGTGCTACGCCCAGTTCTTTTGCTGACTACGCACACACTCGCCACCACATTAGAACACTCAACAACGCAGTAATGCGTGGCATCCCCGGAATCGAAAGCCCACGTATCCGACCAAAGCTTTCCGATGACGAATCATACTTCGTTCCTACGTCTTTTTGTTGGCTGCCTAGGTTGTGTCTGAGCAGCCTTGAAATAGAGCGCGTTTAGTGCAGGACCATCGAAGTCCGCGGACAATGCGCTCTGGGCCAGCATCTAGACGCCCGTCTACTCCAAAACGCGTGGCAAGCCGTCCTACATAGAGCGAATCCTTCCCCGGCCCCCTCCCCATTTGGCGTATCCAAGCCATGCCGACTCCCCGTGTGCACAACTCCGCTGCCCCCACCACAAAGGTATGTGCACCCGCCCCGCGGAGGGTGCCAAAGTCGCACACACTCGAAGACTGATGCGCCGGCTTGCCCAAAAAGCAAAATTCTTTGTCACCTCTCTGCTCCGGACAAGCGTGGTTAATGACAGAAAAGGCCGAACAAAGATGTAAAAAATGCTACTACTTGAATTTGACCTGAATCTTTCGGCTCATCAGCCGACCATGCGCACCTGCCACGAAGCGGTCATCTCGCAAAGCCTCGTACCGGCTGGCATAGATGGAAAGGTTGCCGTGTGATACGACATCGACCTCCTTCGGCTCCTCGACCTCTACACGAACGTCCGCATTCATGCTCGCTGCGGCCCGCGCCAGGGTACGCGCCAAGAGCGCGCTTGTGGACTTCGCTGCCAGAAGCGGCGAATTGAACGTCAACGTATGCGCATGGCATATCCGAGCGATGCGCACTAGCTCGTCGGCCTGCGCGCGAAGTACCGCGACGTCGCGAGGGTGCACGCTCGTATCGGGCAGATGCACGCGCAACTCGCGGCCATAGCAGGACGTCACAATCATCGACACCTTGCCGGGGTTCAGCCGGAAGTACATGCTCTGCAGCGGCAGGAAAGTCACCAGCAGCAGGGCTGTTGCAAGGTCGCTCCTGGGGTTCAGCCACGCAAATACACTAGTGGTCACCATGCAAGCAAGCGTGACGTAAAGGGCGTTCACGCGCGCGAAACTCACGAACGCCACGCGCTGCACAGGCGTGGAAATCCACCAGTCCAGCACGGGGCCCACCACTTTGTGTCCGAGCGAAAGGACATGTGACATCAGACGGCCGAAATTGAAGCCAACTGTCCCGAATCCATGCGAAAGAATGTTGCTGCGCATCTCCGTATTTCCTCACTAAGTCGAAATGGCGCACGGTATTGCACATAAAGAAACAGTTCCCGTGGGTCATCGGCCAACTATCGCCATTCAAAATAACGGCTGCGACGAGGAATTCTTTAGCCGGCTAAGATGGCACGAACTGGAGACAATAACGCCCAGCAGGTCAATCTCGCGGCCCCTGCGCTGGGCTAGCGGGAAGTCATTCGTTTGATGGACGCGGGCGTGAGCCTCAGCCAGTATTTCGGCATCGACCTGGCCGCGCTATTGCCCAGGATGCATGCCGGCACCGCGTTTCCCGCCATGCGTCGGACACTCTCGAGAGCTTTGGCATGAATGGTGCGACGAACCTCCACCCGGACGCCGTACTGGAGTTGCTGCTCACCAAGGGCGGCCGCTCGAACCGGCGCGTGAATCTGACGAAAATGCACGAACTCTGCCGCCAGCAGCATGAGGCGGCTCGCGCAATTTCTCTCTGCCAGCCATCGGCCGCCTAGCAGAATCCGAAGGCATTATGAAGGGCCGCGCACTCTACAATGCTCAATTGGCCGACTACAAGGCACTGATTGAAGCCCGGGCCGCCTACGCTGGACCATCTGCGCCAACGCCGCTAAAGACGCTGGCGAACCACGAATACCTGATGCGCATCGCGGACCCCGCTATCCGCTCCATCATGCGGGCCATCACCGCGAAACGCGACAAGCTCAAGGCGCAGCTCAACGTGTTGAAGGCTAACGCTCAAGTGACCGTGGACCGACGCCCACTCGACGCGACCGTCGCAGTTGCACCGGGCTCGCAACCCGTGGCCGTACGCTCCCTGGCCGAGCAGCTCACACCTTCCGAGCGCGAAGCATTGCAGAAGGCAGTCTCAGCCGACTACCTTGAAGAACGCGGCCTGTGGGAAGGTAGCCACGGCGAAATCGTGAATACGCGCGGCCGAACGGTGTTTGAGGTGGGGTTCGCGCGCGCGATTCGCAAAGTGCTCGGCGACTGACCGACGCAACGATAAAGCGCCGACGTTGCCGTCGGCGCTTGTAGGTAACGATGTATTGGGATGTATTCATACATCGTAAACGTGGAATGCACAGAGGCCTTGTAAAATAAGGCTTTGGCGTTGCTCATTCACGAACTATGTGCTGTTAAGGTATAAGTTCTTCGGGTGGCGTTTTTGTTGGGCTACGCGCATCACGCGTCCGCCTGCCGCAGTACCCAGTGCGCAAAGGTCTGCAGCGGACCGTCGCCCAGTTCCAGCGCGTCGGGCAACACGAGACAGAAGCGCTTCACCACGCCCCGACCGTCGGGCCAGGGCGCCGCGAGCGATCCTTGCGCGATCTCGGCGTCGACATAGAGCCGTGGCACCAGCGCGACGCCGAGCCCGGCCAGCGCCGCCGCGATCAGCATCGAGTACAGATCGTAGCGCGCGCCGGCGGCCGGATTGTTCACCGGCAACCCCGTCTCCTGCACGTACGCCGACCATGCATCCGGCGTCTGGCGCTTGTGCAGGCGCGGCAGCGTGCCCAGCAACGCATCCGGATCCCCGCCCGCGAGCAGCGACGGATGGCAGACCGGCACCAGCACCTCCTCGCACAGCCGGTACGTATGCATGCCGGCCCATGCCGGATGCTCGAAATGAATCGCCGCATCGAATCCGCTGCCGGCCAGCACGAACGGCTCGGCGCGATCGGCGAAATGCACGGTGATGTTCGGATGCCGCGTCTGGAAATCCTTGAGCCGTGGAATCAGCCAGCGCGTCGCAAACGTCGGCGTCACGGCGATATCCACGCTGCCGCCGTCGCCGGGCTGCCCCATCATGTACTGGCTGTCGCGCTCGAGCCGATCCAGCACTTCGCGAACCTGCGCCGCGTAGCGCGCGCCGTTCGGCGCAACCCGAACGCGGTTGCCGACCCGCTCGAACAGCGACACGCCCAGGAACATCTCCAGCCGGCCGATCTGCCGGCTGATCGCACCTTCGGTCAGCGCCAACTCGTCAGCGGCACGCGCGAAGCTCCCATGCCGCGCCGCGGCCTCGAATGCCATCAATGCCGAATTGCTCGGAATCCTGCGTCGCGTCACGATTGCTCCCGGTTCGACCCGCGTGGGTCATAGCTTGATCAAATGTCATTGAACGGTGATGAATGATCGTTTTTCGCCCGCTCATTGGCTAATTATCATGACAAAAACTCAACCAGTCGAGCGGCGACCTATCCCGAAGGCCCGCTTTGCTACCCGTGGAGGTGTGATGATCTATGCCGTTGAATGCAGCATCGCCGAGCCCGCCGTCGAAGCCGAGTGGAACGACTTCTACAGCCGCGTCAAACTGCCGGCGCTGATTTCCGTGCCCGGCTTTCGCACGTCGCAACGCTTTCGTGCCGTCGATGGCGCGGGGCCCATCTACCTTGCGCTGCACACGATCGACAGCGCCGACGTGCTGAACTCGGCCGAGTACCGCGACAACGGCGGCGGCAATTTCGCGCGCTGGCAGCCGCACATCGTCGAGTGGCGCCGCAATGTGTACGACAGCCCCGCACCCGCGCCGGCCGTCTCCGGCAATCAATGGCTGGCCGTTTGCGACAACGCTGCCCCGTTCGCACAAGCGGGAATCGCTGCCACGGCCCTGCGTGCGATCGCGCTGGACCGCCTGCCGGCCGCTCGCTGGCTGGCCGTGCTGGATCAGGATCATGCGCGGCTCGTGTCCGGCGCCGCGATCCGGCTTTATGCACCGATGGGCGATCGGCTCGTCAGCGCGCCAGCGTCGGCAACCGCACACTGACGGGAGTCCCGCCATGCCCAGCGTCACGATTTTCATCCCCGAGACGAACATGCCGGCGAACGCGGCGCTCGACGGACTGGCGTCGGCCTGCGAGACGCTCTGCACCGACGTGCTGAGCGCCGCGCCCGGCACGATTCACGTCGCCTATGTGCCGATCCGGCACGGCCGCGGACATCCGGTCAGCGCGGAGATTCGCTTTCGCATCGCATCGTTTCGCACCACTGAATTGATGGATCGGTTCATGGCCGAACTGGATCGCGAGATTCTCCGCCACACCGGATGCGTCGCACGCATCCGCTGCTTCGGCTACGACACCGCCCACCTTCACGCGCGACATTGACCCATGAGCACACTCATTCCCCGCCTGTCGTTTCCGCGTCGTCAGGTCGGCGATTTCTCGGTCACCGCGATCAGCGACGGCACGCTGACGGCCGGCCTCGACCTGCTGTCGAACATCGACGTGGACGATGCGACCGGCATCATGCATCGCGCCGGCATCCTCGCGCCGTCGGACGTCAACATCAACTGCTACGTGATACGCGGGAACGGCCGCACCGTGCTCGTCGACACCGGTGCCGGCGGCATCCGGAACTGGGGCGGCCGTTTGCGTGCGTCGCTGGCGCACGCCGGTATCGATGCACGCGACATCGACACGATCCTGCTCACGCACGCGCATCCCGATCACATCGGCGGGCTGCTCGACGCGGACGGACAGCCGGCCTTTGCGCAAGCGGCGGTACTCATTCATGGACGGGAACGCGCGTTCTGGCTGGACGACGACGCGTACGAGCGGGCAAGTGAACGCGCGCGTTTCAATTTCCAGATCGCACGACGGACGTTCGACGCTTACCGCGCGCAACTCCGGATGATCGACGCAGGCGACGTACTGCCCGGCATCGTCGCGGTACCGTTACCGGGGCACACGCCGGGCCACACCGGCTATCGCGTTGAATCGCGCGGCCAGCGCCTGCTGATCTGGGGTGATCTCGTGCATTTCGCGCCGATCCAGGTCGCCCGGCCCGACGTGTCGATCACGTTCGACCAGGATCCGTCTCAGGCTTCCGCGACGCGCGCGGCCACGCTCGCCGAAGTCGCTTCGGACAACGTGTTGATCGCGGGCATGCACCTCGCCGACACGGGCTTCGCACGTATTGCGCGCACGAATGGTGCAACCGACGGCGCGTATGCGCTCATCGGGGCCGATTGACGGAAACGGAACGCACGCACGCTATCGCGCCGCACGATGTTGGCATCGTGCCATCCGCCCCAAGCGGGACTGAGGACCAGCATGCGCCGATACGACACGGGCGCCGGTATCCGGCGCCCGCTCCGTCGCTGCCCGGTCGTCCGGTTCAGCGCCAGTTCGCCTCGTAGAAGCGCACGTAGCCGCTGCGCAGCGTCAGGCATTGCGCGCGCGTTTCGGACAGCAGCCGCCGCGCGGCCGCCTCGATACGCTCGCGATGCTGATCGTACGCACCGACCATGTCCTCGAAGCGCGGCGACGCCGCACCGAAATGGTCCTCCAGCGCCTCGGCGGTGATCTGACATTGGACGCGCTCGCCATTGACCAACGCCGTGAATCCAAGCATCAGGTCGCGCCCCGAATATTCGGGCTTCTCATTCGTGAAATGAATTTGCATGGGAGCCGCCTATCGGCCGGTAGAAAGCAAATGACCGCGTCCGTCGTCCGCTACCGGCCGGACGAAAAATGTACGCGGGCTCGCCGGCGGAGGCACGATCCACGGAGGGTATGGCGCGGACAATGCATGCCGGTTGCATTCCACTTTAGACGGTTTCGCGCAGGAGGCAACATTTACGACACGCGTCGTTTCGACGCGCATTTCCTCTGACCAGCGCAACATCCGACACCGTTTTCCGAATGGCGTCAGTGAGGGTCGGTGGGCCAGATGTTCAGCGAGATCGCGGCGGTCGTGGCGCCTACCGCAATGGCGGCGGCCCCGTATTGCACCGCGTCGGCCAAGTCGAACAGCAAACCGTGGATCGCCACGGCAATGCCGCCCAGCATGATGAAGGTGGCGATGGCCGCCAGCACGACTCTCAGTTCCGTCCGAACCATGATGCGTCTCCCGAACGGATGCATGTCACGTCGCATGCATGTTGCGATGCGGAACACGGCGCGTGCGTGCTCCGCTTTCATCATTGCAGGCGGGTGCTTAAAAGCAAGGGGTTTTTATACTCAGTCGCACAACGCGCGCCGCGCTTGTATGATGAGGCGATATCGATGGTGGCGGCCCGGGTGACGGATGGTGCGGTGCAAGGCGCAAGGTAGGTCGATTGCGATGCAGGGGCCCAGACAAGCGCGCTGAAGTGCCGGGCTGGGTCGACTGCGAAGCGCGAGGCCCAAGTGAGCGCTGAAGTGCCAAGCTGGGACGACCGCGAAGCATGGGACCAGAGCAAGTGCTGAGGCGCCAACTTGGGCCGACCGCGAAGCATGGAGCCCGAGCAAGCGCTGAAGCGCCAACTTTGGCCGACCGCGAAGCATGAGACCAGCGTAAGCGCTCAAGCGCTAACTCTGGCCGACAGGAGACAAGACATGCCTCAACCTTTCGTGCTGCCCGCCACCGCGGGCCGCAACGACCTGCTCGCGCAGGCGCATGCCCGTTCGACCGCGGTCGGCCTGCGCGCCAACGAGCGCCCCGATTTCTCGCCGCTGTCGCGCGTCGCGCTGCGCGAGCTGCTCGACACGAACCACGCGCTGTTCGCCCACGCGCGCCCCGTGATGGAGAACCTCCACGCGCAGATCGCCGACACGCAAAGCCTCGTGCTGCTCACCGATGCCGACGGCGTGATCCTGCACAGCATCGGCGACGCGGACTTCATCGAGAAAGCCAACCGCGTCGCGCTGTGCACCGGCGTGTCGTGGGCCGAAGGCGCACGCGGCACCAACGCGATCGGCACCGCGCTCGCGTCGGGCCAGGCGCTCGCCGTGCATGGGTCCGAACACTTCCTGCGCGCGAACCATATCCTCACCTGCTCGTGCGCGCCGATCATTGACCCGTTCGGTCGCACGCTCGGGACGCTCGACGTGAGCGGCGACCCGCGCGGCTTCAGCCCCCATACGCTCGCGCTCGTTCGGATGTCCGCGCAACTGATCGAGAACCACCTGTTCGCGAACCAGTGCGCGGAAGCGCTGCGGCTGCGCTTCCATGCACACGAGGATTGCGTCGACTCGCTGTTCGCCGGGCTCGTCGCGTTCGGCCCCGACGGCGGGCTGATCGCCGCGAATCGCAGCGCGCAATTCCAGCTTGGCGCCACGTTCGATGCGTTGCAGCATCACGGCTGCGACGCACTGTTCGGCATGCACTTTGGCGAACTCGCGCAGCAGGCGGCCCGCGCCGCCGGCGCACCGTTCCGACTGACGCTGTCGACCGGCGTGCGCGTGCTCGCGCGCTGCGAATTCGCGGAAGCGCACAAGACGGCCATCGCCGTCTCGCCGCCCGCCCCCGCCGTGCGCATGCGCGCGCCGGAACCCGACGCCATCACGTTCGCGACGCTCGACACCGGCGATGCGCGGATGGCCGCCGTGCTCGAACGCGTCGCGAAGATCCGCGGACGCGACCTGCCGCTGCTGATCCTCGGCCAGACCGGCACCGGCAAGGAATGGCTAGCGCGTGCGCTGCACCAGGCGTCGCCGCGCGCGGACGGACCGTTCGTCGCGGTCAACTGCGCGGCGCTGCCGGATTCGCTGATCGAGGCCGAACTGTTCGGCTACGAGGACGGCGCATTCACCGGCGCGCGCAAGCGCGGCAGCCCCGGCAAGATCGCGCAGGCCGACGGCGGCACGCTGTTTCTCGACGAAATCGGCGACATGCCGCTCGCACAGCAGGTCAGGCTGATGCGCGTGCTGCAGGAGCGCGCGGTGATGCCGCTCGGCGGCGCACGCGCGGTGCCGGTCGACGTGCGCGTGGTCTGCGCGACCCACCGCGACCTGCGCGCGATGATCGCGGAAGGCACGTTCCGCGAAGACCTGTTCTACCGGATCAACGGACTCGCGGTCACGCTGCCGGCGCTCGCCGCACGCACCGACCTGCCCGCGCTGGTCGAGCGGATCCTCGCGCGGCTCGCGCGCAGCGAACCGATGCCGGGCCGCGTCGCGGCCGACGTGCTCGACGCGTTCATGCGGCACCGCTGGCCCGGCAACCTGCGGCAAATGACCAACGTGCTGCGTACGGCCGGCATGCTCGCCGAGGACGAACCCGAAATCACGCTCGCGCACTTGCCCGACGATTTCTGGCTCGACTGCGACGACTCGCCCGCAGCGAAAGCACCGGCCGACACGCGCGCAGCGACGACGCTGCAGAGCCATCAGGCCGCGGTGATCGACGCGGTGCTCGCGCGGCATGGCGGCAACGTATCGGCCGCCGCGCGTGAGCTCGGGCTCGCGCGCAACACCGTGTACCGCTACCTGCGGCGACACTGACGTCGGGGCCGGCCGCTGACGGCTTCGGGTATGCTTGGCGCTTGCCTTGCCTTACCTTGTTGCCGCCCGCGCCGCCCGCTTCGACCCATGACCGATCCCGACCACCCGCCTCTCGTGCGCATCGAACCGCTCGGCGCGACGTTCGACGCTCCCGATTCGCTGACGCTGCTCGAGGCGGCCGCGTTCGCGCACGTCAGGCTGCCGCGTTCGTGCCGCAACGGCACGTGTCGAAGCTGCCTGTGCAGGATCGTCAGCGGAAGCGTACGCTACACGATCGAATGGCCGGGGCTCTCCCGCGAGGAAAAGGCCGACGGCTATACGCTGCCGTGCGTGGCCGTCGCGACCTCCGATGTCGTGCTCGACGTGCCCGATGCGGAGATGATCGACTGAATGCGGCGCGCGGCCGCGCGCCGTCCTGCAACGATGATGCCTGCCTGGAGAACGTGATGACCCAGCCAACCGATCGCATCGAGAAACAAACCCTGCTTGCCGCGCCGCTGGCGCGCGTCTGGGAAGCCGTCAGCAATGCCGGGGAATTCGGCACCTGGTTCGGCGTGACGTTCGACGGGCCGTTCGTGGCCGGCCAGTCGATGTTCGGCCGCATCACGCCCACGCTCGTCGACGACGACGTCGCCAAGGCACAGGAGCCGTATGCGGGCACTGTATTCGAAATCGTCGTCGATCGCATCGAGCCGAAGCAACTGTTCTCCTTTCGCTGGCATCCGTTCGCGATCGATCCGAACTTCGACTACGCGTCCGAGCCGATGACGCTCGTCAGCTTCACGCTCGCGGAAACCAATGGCGGCACGCTGCTGACGGTCACCGAAACGGGCTTCGATCAACTGATCGAAGCGCGCCGTGCGAAGGCGCGCGAGATGAACGACCAGGGCTGGGCCGCCCAGATGATGCTGATCACGAAATATCTGGCGAAGCACGGCTAGCACGGATAGCGTGCCACCACGCCGCATGCCCCGGCCGACATGCGCATCGACGTGCGTGGCATAATCCGCTCCATCGTCGCCCTTACGCCGCCGCGCACCGCATGCTGAGTCGTCGACTTCGGAAGATCGTCAGTCTGATCGGGATGCTCGCCATCCTGATGACCGCGCTCGCGCCGACGATCTCGCAGGCGCTGACCACACACGACCGCGTCGACGCGCTGCTCGCCGGTTACTGCACCGCCGGCCCGGCTGGCGGCGACCACGCCGGCGATGCGTCGTCGAAGCGACTGCAGGCCCATCTGCAGGCTTGCGGCTACTGCAACCTGCTGGCCCATACGCCCGCCTTGCCCGCGCCCGAACTCACGTTCGCGGCCCACGTTCACCTCCTCCAGCATCGCGCAGCCACCCGCTTCGAAAGCCTGCGCCGCGCGCTGCCGCTCACGGCCGCGCAACCGCGCGCCCCGCCGTTCGCGTCCTGATTCGTCGTCACTGCGCGTGATGCCGTAGCGCATCGCGCCGTCCGCACGCGCGCGGCGCGTGCATGCCGTGTCACGTTTCGAAGGACGCTGATGTTGGACCCTATTGCTCGCGGCGTCGTGCCGTGCATGCGCTCGCCCGCTTCTAGCGGTCACGCGTGCGCGAACACGCGGCCGCACGTCGAATGCATCGTTCTCCTTGTCATTTCCAACCGGATCATCCCATCATGAAAACCACTGCTTTCCTGCGCGGCGCACTCGTCGCACTCGGCTTCGTCATCGCACAGGCCGCGCATGCGCACGCGCACCCGAAAACCATGGAACCGGCCGCCGACGCCACGTTGTCGAGCGCGCCACCCGCGGTCACGATCGACTTCAGCGAAACGCTCGAGCCCGCATTCAGTTCCATCGCGGTTACCGACAGCCACGGCCAGTCGGTCGCCGACGGGAAATCCGCGGTCGATGCCGGCAACCGGAAGCGGATGCAGGTTGCGCTGACCCACCTCGCGGCCGGTACGTATACGGTCGCGTGGATCGCGGTGGCGAGCGACGGCCATCGCACGCAGGGCCGCTATACGTTCACGCTGAAGTAACGCATACGCGACCCGCGCGACACGCTTCCCTACCCGATCAGGAACACACTCGATGAAACGCTCGATTCCGACCAGCCTGCTGTTTGCACTGCTCGCGCTCCAAGCGCCCGCCACGTTCGCCGCGTCAACCGTACAGGCCGATGCGTGCTGGATCCGCACGATGCCGGCGACGGTGCCGTCGTCCGGTTACTTCACGCTGAAGAACGATGGCGACAAGCCCGTCACCCTCACGAGCATCGATACGCCCGCGTTCGGGATGGCGATGATCCACGAAACGCAGACGGCCGGCAGTACCGCGAAGATGGTTCACGTCGACGCGGTCGACGTGCCCGCGCACGGCACGGTGACATTCAAGCCGAAGAGCTATCACGTGATGCTGGAGGAACCGCGCCAGCCGGTCGCGCCCGGCGCGAAGGTGCCGTTCCGGCTGCATTTCGCCGACGGCTCGACGGTGTCCGTGACCTGCGACGCGAAGGCGCCTTCCTACGCCGGCCAGTAACGCCGCATACGCGACGATCGAGGAGAAACGCACATGAGGAAAGAACGCTTGCCGCTGGCTGACCTGATCGTCCGCTATCGCACGCCGCTGAATATCGCCGTATTGATCGTCTGCGGGTTATGGGCGGCGTGGATCGCATGGATCACGCGGCCGGCCGCGATCGATACGCCGTCGTCGATCGCTGCCTATTGCGTGCGCGGCGGGAGCTGATCGCCGGCACCGGCGTCGCGTTCACAGCGTCTATTCGTTCGGCGTGCGCCGGCTTTATCGCAGCTTCGGCGTCGGTCCGTGACCGCATGAGGCCGAGCGCGCCAGCGGATTGCTGTTCGTCGGGCTCGGGATCAAACTGCTGACCGCGCGGCAAGCGTGACGATTCGCACGGCGACGGCCTGCGCCGAAACAAAAGGCAACCCCGTCAGGCCTTCGACGCAGCCAATACGGCCAACACCTCACCGAACGAAGGCCGCGCATCGATATCCTCGCTCAGACACGCGGCCGCCAGCGCTTCGAGTGCGTGCGAACCTTCCCATGCACGCGGCTCGCAGCGCGCCAGCAGTTCGCCGAGCAGATAACCGAACGCCCTGACTTCCAGCCGTTCGAGCCGCGCCGCGCGCACGCGGTCGTTCACGTCGTAGACCGACGCCGCGCCGAAATCGCCGAGCAGCGCACCGCCCTTGCCGTCGTGCAGGATGTTGTGCGCGTACAGGTCGCCGTGCATGATGCCGCGCGCATGCAGATGCGCGGCGACCGACGCGATGCCGAGCGCGATCCGCGCTGCCGCGGCCGGCTCGAATCGTGCGTCGGCCGCATACACGTCGCGCGTACAGGACGCGAAGCTCGGCGGCCCGGCGAGGTTCGTCAGCGCCGGATCGACCAGTTCCATCACGAGCCCGTGCGTGCCGTCCGGATGACCGCGCACCTTGCCGATCACCGGAATCATGTTCGGGTGAAGGCCGGCGTGCAGGCAGGCGGCCATCTCGCAGTCGGGCAGGCCGTCGCTCGTCACCGCGCCCTTGAACAGCTTGACCGCGACCGCTCGCGGCGCGTGGCCGTCCGGGCGCCACTGCGCGCGGTAGATGACGCCCGATGCGCCTTCACCGAGCTTCTGGTCGCAGGTGAGTGACGTCCAGTCGATGTCCGCGACGCCAGGCTCGGCCGACGCGGCGGCCTCCGGCACGGCACCGAACGGGTTACCCGCTGACGCGAGCCATGCGAGGCGCGGCAGACGCAGCAGCCACTCCGGCAGCGCGTCGAGCCGGTTCGCCGACAACCGGATCAGTTCGAGCGAACGGCACGCGGCCATTTCGGCGGGCAATGCACGTAGCCGGTTGCCCGCGAGCATTAGCTTCTGCAAGCGCGAACAGTCGCCGATATCGGCCGGCAGTGCGTCGATTGCGTTATCGGTCAGGATCAGCCAGCGCAGCGCGCGCGGCAGCGAACCGCGCGGCACCGTGCGGATCCGGTTCGCCTTGAAGCCGATCATGTCGAGCTTCGCGCACGTGCCGAGGACTTCGGGGAATTCGGTGAAATCGTTGCCGGACGCGAACAGGATGCGCAGGCGATGCAGCCGCGACAGGTCGTCCGGCAGCGCGGACAGCGCATTGCCGGACAGGTCGAGCACTTCGAGCGTGTCCGCCAGATCGAAGATCTCGCGCGGAAATTCGGTCAGCCCGCACGCGAGCTTGAGTTGCCGGGCGCCCGCCAGCTGGCCGGTCTGCAGTTGTTCGAGGGTGTGGGTCACGGGAGAAAACGGGTGGCGGTAGTTGCGAGGATTATCGGCGTCGATCGGACGAATTCTACCGGGATCGCTTTCGCCCTCTCGCGATCGTGTCACACCCCCTTCACAAATGCGCAATGTGACGCTAGAATTGCGCCCCTGCAGTGCCGACGTGGTGAAATTGGTAGACACGCTATCTTGAGGGGGTAGTGGCGAAAGCTGTGCGAGTTCGAGTCTCGCCGTCGGCACCAAACATGGTTTCTCCATGTTTCGGGCATGTGCAAAAAACCGCGACAGCGCAACGCTTCGCGGTTTTTTTGTTGCTTCGGCGATTTGATTCCGATTCTCACGTCATCGCAATGCACACTTCTCGAAGCGCATGACGTCGAATGCCCGCAACTCGGGCCGGAGTCGACCAGTCTCCAGCCAGTCGGCGACCCCCTGCCCGAACACTGGCGCAAGCTTGAAGCCGTGCCCCGACAATCCCGCCGCGACGAACAACCCTTGCACCCGTGGATCCGCGCCGAAGAGCGGGTTGCCGTCCGGCGTGTCGTCGAAGAACGATACGCGGCTACCGGCCGGCGTCGCGCCGTCGATGCGCGCGAATCGTCGCGCCGCACGAACGCGGTAACGCAGCTGCTCCGCGTCGCCCATGCGCGTATCGAAACCGTCCACATCGATTGCACCGCTATCGCTGGCCTGCAATGATCCGATGAAGTAATGCCGAGGCAGATCGGGACGCAGGTAAAACCCGCCGCGGCGGTCCGAAAATCCGGGCAACGACGCCCGGCCGCCGTCGTCGGCTCGGACAATCGCGACGCACTGGCGCGACGGCGCGATCGGCAGTTCCACCCCGCAGCTCGCCGCGAGACGCGCCGCCCACGGCCCTGCTGCATTGACGACGACTGCGCAGTCGATGCTGCCGCGGTCCGTGTCGACACCCACGACGCGGCCGCCCTGCGCGCGGATCCCGCGGACCTCACACCGCGTGTCGATCTGCGCGCCGCTCGCGCGCGCACCATGCGCAAACGCCAGTGCGCTCGCGCGCGCATCGCAGTAACCGGCGTCGGCTTCGTACACAGCGCCGGCAAGGCCTTCGGCATCGATATCGGAGCACAGGCCGCGCATGTCGTCCACCGACAGCAACGACAGCGCGAAGCCTTTCGACCGCAGCGAATCGACATACGCATGCGTCGCGTTCCAGTCCTCCGGAGCCACCGCCGTCAGGAAACCCGTGCGCCTGAACCGGCAATCGCCGCCGACAGTCTCGCTCCAGTGGCGATACGCATGCGATCCGTCCGACGCAAGCGCAACAAGCGCCGGATCCGCGTAGTACAGCCGCACGATGCCCGGCGACGCACCGGATGAGCCGGCCGCAATGTCCGCGCGTTCGAGCAATCGCACATTCGTGCCCGCCTGCGCTAGATGCCATGCGATGCCGCACCCGGTCGTGCCGCCCCCCACCACGACGACGTCCGCCGTTTCACGCATGCGCGGCGCTCTTTTCGTGGACCAGCGCGGGCGGCAGACACGGATCGAGCGCATCGCGCGACAGCGGCGTGAACCATATGCGCCCGGCGATTCCGCCACGCGGTCGGGATGCTGTCGACCATTCGCATCGACGCGGCGCGCCGTCATGCCCTGTTGCGTACCACAGGTCGTTCGCAAACCGTGGCATCACCGGCGCGGCGATGCACGCGAGCCCCTTCAGCCACCCATACGCCTGCGCCGCATCGCTCAGATCGACGTTCGGCAGCACGATCCATGATCGCAGCACTGCGCAGGCGGATCGCACGCTCACCGCGTCGAACCGAAACGATGCATCGAGCAGATGCAGCGACGCGCTCAGCGCGTCGCGCAATGGCGCCGCGATGCCGACCGGCTCGCCGACGATCGTCTCCAGCGCAGCGGCTGCCATGCGAACGCGCTCCTGCAGTGTCGTCACGAGTTCGTCGTTGACGAAACCGATGAAGGCGTCGACGTCGAAGTTCGCCGTGCCAGCTTCTGGGCTCTCGCGCGCGAGAAAGTAACGGACCGCGTCGCTCGAGGCGGGTGTCGCCTCGACGATGTCGGCAGCCCACACGACATGGAGCCGGCTCGTCGAAAATTTCGCGCCCTGCAGATTGTAGAAGTAGTTCGTCAACACATGGTCGAACGGCTTGCGATCCGGCAACGCGCCCATCACGGCCGCGCTGCCTGCAAGCAGCAGCACTGCGTTGTCGATGCCGAAACTGACGAACGTCGTCACGTCGCCGTCGCTCTGCATCGGATGCGCGCCTTGCGCCCCGTCCGCGCACAGGTCTCCGCAGGTCAGCGCGTACTCCCAGCCGGATTCGAACAGCACGCGCGGATTGCCGAGGCGATCCGCAGGCCACGCGACGCCCCAGTCGCCAGGCGCCGTCAGCCGCACGAGGCCGCGCTCCTGCGCGAGAAACCGGCGAATCACGTCGATGAATTGTGGAGGCGCGCCCGAAGATGCGAGACGGCGCACAAGCCCGGCCTCGTCGGGAATTCGCAGGAACAGGCTTTCGACCTCGCGCCACTCGAGTTCCGCATCGCCGACACGCGGTTCCGGATCGCGCATCGCCTCCGGGCGGAAGTGAGCGCCGCATGCCTCGCAGAAGTAGCCGCCGGCCGGCGCGTCGCACTGCGGACACCGGCCGACGAGCCACGCCCCCGCCAGATAGCGGCCCGTCGCACGGCTGTACAGCACCTTCTCGACCACCGTTTCGGTCAAACCGCGCTCGACCAGTTGCTCGACGGCTCGGCGCGCATTCGCCGCATGACGATCCGCATGTGGGCCCTGCACGAGATCGACGAATGCGTCGACTTCGACGTCGAGTGCCGCCAGATCATGCGCGATCTGATCGTGATAGTCGTGACAAACCTCGTGCGGGGAGCGCGATTCCTGTAGCGCCTTCCACAGCACGTAAGAATCGAAGCCATCGACCGCCGATACGATGTCGACGCGATGGCCGTGGCTGCGAAGATGACGGCCCAGCATGTCCATGCGCAGGTATGGGCCGGCGATGTGGCCGAGATGCAGACGCCCGTTCGGCGTCGGCGGAATCGGCATCAGGAAGAATTTTCGGGGCTCGGTTTTCATGGCGGATTTCACGGATTCGAATTAGCTCGCATTGAACAGCGTGACCACGTCACGCGTCGAAACGACGCAACGCCTCGTCGGCAAGACCGGGCGAAAGCCGGAAACCGGCGCCGCTACCCGCGCCGGCGATCACGACAGGGACTCCCGGCACGCGTTCGACGAGCGGCTCGCCGCTCGGCGTATACGCATCGCAGAACACGCGTCCGCCCACGAATGCATCGCTTGATCCGGGCAGATAGCGCTCGACAACGCGCATCGCAAGCAACCGGTCCGGTGCTGAGATTTCCAGCGCATGCTTGAGCGGCCTGCAGTCCCACTCGTCGGCGCGAAAGCTGAATAGCCACTGATTGCGTGCCGGCAACGGCATCAGATAGGCGTCCGACTGCGCAAAGAACACGGCGGCGGCGTCCGGCGGCGGAACGCGGTCCACATGCAGCGCGACGACTTTCTTCACGCGCACCGAGGCAGCCGCGGCGAACGCACTGAACGGCTCCCCTGCGAGCCACGGCCCCGCCGCCACCACCGCGCGCATTGCACGCATCGTCGTGCCGTCGTCGAGCCGCAACTCGACGCCCGACGCGCCGGCGTCCAGCGCGCGCACACCTACGCCTTCAACGCAACTCACATTCGACGACCGGATGCTTGCAGCGATCAGGCTCCGCGCAATAAGCGCGGGATCATGACTGACCGCCGTCCCCCCGCGCAGCAACACCTCGGTCTCGTCAAGCACAAGCGGGCCGATGAGCTTGTCGCGCAGGATTGCAGGCGGCACATGCGCACCACCGATCGTGAAATCCACCGCAAGCTCCTGCAGTGCGTTTGTGCGCGCGGCTTGTGTCACCCAGAACACATCGGCTGAAGTCGTACGCAGCCCGAGCGGGCCCCGAATTTCGCGATAGAGTTCGGCGCTTAACGCCGCAAGCTTCCGCTCTCGCGGTGTGACGCCCGTCGCCAACAGTACGCCGGCGGAATGTGCAGTCGCACCGTCGCCGACGCGGAATCGCTCCACGAGACAGATCCGCCATTGAGGAAAGCGCCGCTGTGCAAGATAGAGCGTCCACGCGCCGACGATACCGCCGCCGACGATCGCGAGATCATATTCGCGCATCATGCTCATTGCCACCATACCGAAAAGATTTGCGCATCCGCTTCGCCGACATTGCGCGCAAAATGTGGCCGCCATGGTTCGAAAAACACGGTCTGTCCCGCGTCGACGCGATGCCATGCACCGTCGTAGCAGACATCGAGTTGCCCGCTCGACACGAACCATATCTCGTACACGGCGTGACGGTCTTCCTGCGTACCGCATCCTGGCTCGATCGTGAAACGCGAGCTGCGCAGCGGCGCCTGCGCCATGCGCTCGCAGAACGCATGCATGAAGAGCCTCACGCCCGCGAGATCGACAGCCTCCTCGGTTTCGACGACGCGAGGCGCGATCGGAGCAGCGGCGGCCAGCGACTGGCAGGCCGCCTGATCGTATCCGCGGGTACTGGTCACGAGACCACCTCCAGATCCTGAACGCCGCGCTGCATGACCCTGCCCTGCGCCTCCCAATGAACGAACGGCGCCCGCTCGTCCAGGTCATAGCACTGTGCGCCGGCGATGCTGTTGATGATGCGCGCGCAACGCCATGGAATCAGGCCGAGATTCGGGTCGGCGATGCCGCGCTGATGCCTCGCGGCGTTCTGCACATAGATGCGGCTGCCGGACGGACCGTTCCAGCGGATCGCATAGTCGTGGTCGACGACGAAGCCGTCAGTGCCCCACTCGATCCGGTCAGCGATCGGATCGAGGCACGCGGGCATGCCGTACGTGTAGCCCGTGCACAGCACGACGATGTCGGCTTCGAGCGCTTCGTGCACGTCGCGCTGTGCATGCCTGAGCGTCAGCGACCAGCCGCTTCCGTTGCGGGCGACCGCGACCAGTTCGCGCGCCGGGCGCAACTGCAGATCGCACGGCAGACCCGTCACGTGGCGCAATTCGTACACGCGCCGGTAAATCGACTCGAGCAGTGCGGACGACACGCCGTCGCTCGCGAGTTTCTGCTCGGCCAGCAGCGACGCGCGACGCGTGGCCGGCAGATCGTAGAAATAGTCCGCATATCCGGGCGTATAGAGCTCGTTGGTGAACGACGATTCGTCGAGCGGCGCGAAATTCCACCGCCGCGACGCCCACGTGACGCTCGCAGGCATCGCGCTCGCATCGGAAATCAGGTGCTGGAACACCTCCGCCCCGGTCTGCCCGCCGCCGATCACGACGACGCGCTTGCCCTCCACCGCGTTGTTGTTGGTCAAGTACTGCGACGCATGGAGGAGCGTCGTGCCGAGATACGGCTTCGCGCAATCAGGGACGCTAGGCTGCTGCCCGGTACCGAGCACCAGATGACGCGTCGTCTGCGTCCAGTCCGATCCGTGCACGGCAATCAGGTCGCCGTCGATCTCGACCGCTTCGACCTCGCGGTTGAACTCGAGATTCGGCAGTTGTTCGCAGGCCCAGCGATAGTACTGGTTGAACTCACGCCGCATGACCTGCGGGAAATTCGCGTTGATGAAACAAAGCAGCCTCTTCTGGCTCGCCAGAAACTGCAGGAACGACAGCGCGCTGGTCGGATCGACCAGGCTGACGAGATCCTTCAGAAACGAAACCTGCAGCGCGGCGTTCGGCAGCATCAGTCCTGCGTGCCACTGAAATTCCGCCCGCCGGTCGAAAAAGCAACTGCGAATCGCCCCATGCGGCCTGAGCAGGGCCGCAAGGCTGAGATTGGCGGGACCGATCCCGATCCCCACGACATCCATCGGTGCTTCCGTAAGCGAGTAGCGCATGGTTCAAGTCCTTAGATAATCAAGAAGCGACAGCGAAACGGCGGCCCGGACACGAAATGCGCGCCGACACGGCGTCGCAGACCGCGCCCGACGGCGATCTGGTTGAACTGCCCGAGTGAATGGAATCAGACTGCGGCTTTCGGCTCGCGGCCGGTCCGCACGAGCGTGACGCGCCAGCATGCAGCCGCCGCCAGCGACAGCGCGATCGCAACGAAGATCGCGACGCGCACGCCTCCACCCGGTGTCTGCGCGGCGCTCATCAGCGCCCCGAAGATGGCCACGCCGAATGCGGAGCCGCTTTGCCTGCTCGCATTGAGCACGCCAGCCGCGATGCCGGCACGGCTTTTCTCGACGGCGCCCATCATCGCGGCCGTGACGGCCGGCGTAATCACGCCCGAGCCGAATCCGACCGCAGGAAAACACAACGCCACGCGCCAGTACGGCGCATCGCTCGCCAACGCCAGCAGCCCCGCGAAACCCGATGCGTAGAGCAGGAAGCCCGCGACCACGACACGGCGCGCGCCGTAAGCACGACACAACCGGCCCGCGGAAAAGCTGCCGGCCGTCACCAGCACGGTCAGCGGCAGGAATGCGAGACCAGTCCGCAACGGCGGCCAGCCGCGGTTCTCCTGGAAATACAGGCTGAGCAGGAACAGCAATCCGTAGAAAATCAGCGCCGAAACCAGCGAGACGAATACCGATGCCGAAAACACGGGAAGACGAAACAAGCCGGGCGGAAGCATTGGCTGCGCGCGACGACGCTCTATCGCGACGAAGCCGAACCATGCTGCAACGGCCAGCGCGATACCGCCCAGAATCGGCGTCGATCTCCATCCCAGTTTCGCGCCTTCGATCAGGATCGCGACCGAACTCGCGAGCGCGATGATCGCCGCCACCTGGCCGGCAATATCCATATGCGCTGCGCCGTGGCGCTGCGACGCGCGCGGAATGTGCGTCGTCAGCCACGCACCGCAAATGGCAAGCGGCACGTTCACGAAAAATATGCTTCGCCATCCGAACCAGTGGATCAGAAGACCACCGGCAAGTGGTCCCGCCGCCATCGCGATGCCGCCGCAGCCGGCCCAAACGCTGATCGCCCCGGCTCGCTCCTGCGCGTCCGGATATGCCGTGCTGATCAGCGTCAGCGAACACGGCACGAGCAGCGCAGCGCCGACTCCCTGCAGTACGCGCGCAACCACCAGTGTCGCGAGATCAGGCGCGGCGCCGCACAGCGCCGACGCAGCCGCGAACACCAGCAAGCCGGTCAGATAGACGTTCTTCGCGCCGAGACGATCACCTAACAGGCCCCCGGTCAACAACAGGCTCGCGAACGTCAGCGTATAGGCATTGACGACCCACTGCAGCCCCGATACGTCGGAGCCGAGCGTAGCCGCGATCCGCGCGAGTGCAACGTTGACGATCGACGTGTCGAGTATGACGACGACATAGCTAAGGCTTGTCGCCAGCAACACGCTTTTCTTATATTCGATTGTTTCATTCACGTGAATAAGGTCCCCAACGGAATAGCGTGTTGACTATAAGCGTGGGCCCATCGACAATGCTTCGGAGCGTATCGAAGTGTGCCGGATCGACCATCGGTTCGCGATACGAAAAGACAATAAATAGAACCGGAGAGAAGCAGTGAGTCAGCACAATATTTCAACCGTGGCCCATCTGATCGCGGAGCCCGTGCGTGCGGTGATTCTGATCACGCTGACGGACGGCTGTGCCCGTTCGGCGAGCGCGCTTGCGGAAGCCGCCGGCGTCACCGCGCAGACGGCGAGCTCGCACCTCGCAAAACTGCTCGACGGCGGCCTGCTGAAGGTGGAAAGCAAGGGCCGGCATCGTTACTACAGCCTGGCTGGCCCGCACGTTCCACGCGTGCTCGAGAGCCTCGCGTCAGTCGGCCCCGTCTCGCAGGCATGGCGCACGACACCGAATCGTTCCGCACGGGAATTGCGCTTTGCGCGCTGCTGCTACGACCATCTCGCCGGGCAGATCGGCGTTGCCGTCACGCAGCGAATGCTCGAGCGCGGCTACCTCATCGAGCACGGCGAATACGCGTACGAACTCACACCGAGCGGGCATTCATGGCTGCAGCAACTCGGCCTCGACGTCGGGGGGCCATTCGCGAATCAGGCAGGGCACGCGCACCGGTGCCTCGACTGGACCGAGCGGCAATACCATATCGCCGGTGCGCTCGGCGCCCATTTGATGAACGCATTCTGTACGTGGGGATGGATGGCCCGCGGTCATGAGACACGCGTCGTCGTCGTGACACCGGCCGGCTGGGAAGCGCTCCGTGAACATTTTGGCATCGAGCGCAACGCCGAACTGGACTCGCAAGCGCAGCGGGGCACGCCGCGCTTCGCCGAATATCGCGAGACGGCCTGACCGGCGGCCCGTGGCGGCGGTATCACGCAGGCGCGCCGGCCTCCTGCGACGCCGGTCGCCGACGGTAACGGCCAGACGCGAAAGCCGCCTCGATTTCCACGATACGTCGCTCCAGATCCTCACCGGTCCGGCGCCATGCGGGTATCGTGTCCAACAGCCGTGCATGCCACGCGGACAGATGCGGGTAGTCGCCGAACGGCGCACGAGTCCGCAGTACGTGGCTGAACGGCGCGGCGAGGTCGATATCGGCTAGCGTCGGCGTGTCGCCAACCACGAACGCCCTATCGCGGAGATGGTCGTCGAGCACCTGCGCATACCGGCGAATCGATCGAAGCGCATCGGCGACCAGGACCGGATCCTCCTCACGTCCCTGCAGCCGGTGGATGAAACGCTCGTCGATCAGCACTGCGGGCCCGCGCCGGAAATGCTCTGCAGCCCAGAACATCCATTTGAGCACGTCGACGCGCGCCGTGCCTGAGGGCCACAATGAGGAGCCAGAACGTTCGGCCAGGTAAATCGCAATAGCCGACGCCTCGAACAGCACGACAACGCCGTCTGTCAGCGTCGGAATGGTTCCGTTCGGATTCAATGCGAGATAGGACTCCGTGCGGTTCTCGCCGGCGAACAGATTGACCAGCGTGAAGTCGACATCGAGCGACTCATGCATTGCGACAGTCAATACCCGCCGCGTGTTGCTCGACCCGCGGTCGCCATACAGTTTCATCCTGCCTCCGTTGCAACGGTATCTTGCTCAGCGCGGCGTTCGTCTTCGGCACGCCAGCGCCGACACAACTCGCCACTCTGTCGCGCAGCCTGATAGAGTGCGTTGATCAGCGGTGCGCCGAGATAGGACGCGACGCCGAGCGTCCAAATCCGCTCCGGATGAGCGGCGCCCGCGAGCCAGACCCGGAGGTCGGTCGACACGCGCGGCACGCCGCCCCCGACGTCCGAGTCGGCAGACAGCGCAAGCGCGCTTTCGCTCGCGCGCAGAGGCGCTTTCTGAAAGCCCGTCGCGCACACCACCGCATCGTATGTCTCCGAAGTGCCGTCCTGCCAGTCGATTCTCCAGCGGCCGCCGGCCTCGTGCAGCATCGCCGGCATGCCTGTCTTGACGTGCAGCCGCCCTTGCTCCGCAAAGCCGAGCAATGTCTCGCCATTCCCGAGCGGGCATGCAAACAGATATCGGCCCATCGCGCGCGAGCAGGCGTCGATCGCCAGCTTCTGACGCGCGGGCGGTTCGCTGCGCAGGCGCGCTTCGACCGCGTCCATGTTCGCAACCAGAATGTGCTGCCAGTCGGTCGCGCCGTCGCGTGCCAGCGTCACTTCGCGCCGCAGACGCTCGATCGGATCACGCAGCCGTACCACCTGGTCGCTCAGCGCGCGCCCGCGCACCGCGCGCGCCGAACGCGCGACGATGCGCATCAGGCGCCACGACAGCGCGCTTGAATTCAGATCGAGGCGGGCGTACGCCGCGGCGTCGATCGGCACCGGCGCGACGCGGGTCGTCGCCGTGCGCACCGCAGGCAAGCGGCCCGACGGAGAGGCGATGACGGCCGAATGACCGCCGCGGCACAGCAGCAACGCCGCGTCGACCGCCGTCAGCCTGCTGCCCAGCACGAGCACGCGCGATCGCGGCTCGAGCTGCGCGAGCACCGCTCCCTCCGGGTAGAACCGCGCGAAAATACGTGGCGCGCCGACGTGCGCCTTCACGTACTCTGGTACATAGGATTCGCCGTTACCGGTACACACGAGCACATCGGTCGCCTCGAGTGCCCTATCGACGTCGAGCCAGACACGGTACCCTCCCGTCGGCATTCTTTCGATATACCGGGCGCCGGCACTCACCAGACGATGATCGATACCCGCGTCTCGGGCCTGCCGGCTGAAATGCGCATAGCGCGAAACGAGATAGTCCGACACGTGGCGGCGCGCGACGAACGCGTCGCGCGACACGGACACGCCGATGGATCGCAGATAGGCGCGGAAATCGTCGGGATCGTCGTCAAGAATCGACATCGTCTCGACCGACGTATTGCATAGCAGCGCCGGATCGACCGCCGAGAATGCGACGCCCCGCCCGATTCCGAGCGGATCGACGATGTCGATCGACTGCGCGACGCCGAAACGGACCGCAGCCGCGAACGCGGCGACGCCGCTCGCGCCACCACCGACGATGACCAGACGGCGCCGCCCTTTCACATCGCTCGCCACACGTGCTTTTTCCATTCGTTGCGGTCGCCCCGTCTATCGCGACGCACGGGCGTCCGCCGCGGCGAGCGCGCCGGCGAGCAATTTGACACCATGCCAGCCCCAGTACACACGGTGGCTGACGATTTGACCGTCATCGATGTCCATCATCTCCATCAGGTCGACCTGATCGCCGGCCGGCGCGACGCGTGGATATTCCCACGTAAGCTGCTTGCCGTTGACGAAATAGACGCCCGTGCGATACCACTGCGCGAGGTCGCTGGGAAACTTGCGGATGCTATCCTCGAAGAACGTCAGGATAGCGTCGCGTCCGACCACCAACCCGCTGTTTCGCTCGGGATAAACGGCCAGCGCGAGCGGCGTTTCGAGTACCGCGCGCTCGGCATAAAGCGCCGCAGTGCCAGCGAGGTCGCGCGTGCGCACTGTGTCGTGCCACACGGTGAAAATACGGTTCATATCCGCATCGACAGAATCAATCATCGAAACTCCCAGGCAAGATCGGCCAGCGCGCATGACCGCCGGCATCGCATTCGATTCCCGACTATATCGGAGCTCGACCTCGCCTCGTTTCGACGCGTGTCGAAGTATCGTGCCGCACCACACGCTCAGAACGAACGAGGTGATACATGCCGCCAATCGCGGATAATCTGTCGGCTTCGCATTCCCTCCATCGAGGCTCCCCCCATGAAACCCCGAATCAGCGTGCTGACCCTCGGCGTCGACGATCTCGACGCCGCCGTGACGTTCTATCGCGACGGGCTGGGTTTGCCGACGCAAGGCATCATCGGCACCGAGTTCGAACACGGCGCAGTCGCCTTTTTCGACTTCCAGAACGGACTGAAGCTCGCGCTGTTCGAGCGCGGCAACATCGCGCATGACGCCGGGCTGCCGGTGACGGCGCGCAGCGCGACCGAGTTCACGATCGGGCACAACGTCGCGAGCGAGCGCGAAGTCGATGACGTGATGCGGCAAGCGCTTGCCGCCGGTGCCCGGTTGGTGAAGCCGGCCGGAAAGACCTTCTGGGGCGGTTATGCAGGGTACTTCCAGGATCCGGACGGGCATCTGTGGGAAATCGTCTTCAATCCGGAGTTGATGCCGGGCGATTGACAGCCGCCGCCGCATTGTCCCGAGCGAATACTGCCCGTCACAGCACCGGCAACACCGCCCGGATATGCTCCGCGAATGCTGCCGTCAAATGCGACGGCCGCTTCCGGTCGAAGCGCAGCGTAATGCCCACCGCCGGCAACGGCGGCAGCCCGCGATCGCCGGCGAGGATCGCCAGATCGGCCGGCACCGCCGTCTGCGTCATCACCGCGAACGCCTGCCCCGAACGCACGAGCGCGATCAGCCCGGCAAGGCTGCTGCTCGCATACGCGACGCGATAGTCGCGGCCCGCGCGATGCAACGCATCGCAGGCCGCGATGTGATCGAGCGTATCGGGATCGGAAAGCGCGAGCGGCAACGGCTCGAACTGCGCGGCATCGAGGCCCGGATAACCGATCCACACCAGTTGCTCGCGACGGATGACGTCGTCGGTCGACCCGTCGTCCGGCAATGAAATCATCGCGAGATCGACCGCCCGCTTGTCGAGTTGCTCGAGCAACCGCGGCGTCGGCCCGCACACGACCTCGACGATCGCCTGCGGATGCTGGCTCGAAAACTGCCGCAACAGCGACGGCAGCCACACTTGCGCGTAATCGTCCGGGCAGCCGAACCGGATCGTCCCCGACAATCCCGTGCCGCACAGGTCGGCCATCGCCTCGTCATGCTGCCGCAGGATGCGCTGCGCATGCACGAGCAGCCGCTCGCCGGGGTGCGTCAGCACCACGCCACGCCCGGTGCGCTGGAACAGCGGCTGGTCGACGCTTTCCTCGAGCCGGCGCATCTGCTGGCTGAGCGCGGACTGCGTGCGGCCGACCCGCGCCGCCGCGCGGCTGAGCGAGCGCACCTCGGCGATGACGACGAACGAGCGCAGCAGGTCGATTTCGAGCGAGCGTCCCAAGGTATTAGCTCCCTTTCTACCTTGCATAAGAACTATTCGTTTCCATAAAACCAGACCCGCGCCTAGACTGCAAGCGATCCTTGGCCCTGTCCGGAGAAGCCCGATGTCCCTGAACGACGACGCCACCTTCTGGCACAACGCCAGGCAGCACTTGATCCGCTACGGCGGCACGTTCGAGCCGATGATCATCGAGCGCGCGCAAGGCAGCTTCGTCTACGACGCCGACGGCCGCGCGATCCTCGATTTCACGTCGGGCCAGATGAGCGCGGTGCTCGGCCACTGCCATCCGGAGATCGTCTCCGTCATCAGCGAATACGCGGGCAAGCTCGATCACCTGTTCAGCGGGATGCTGTCGCGCCCGGTCGTCGATCTCGCGACGCGCCTCGCCGACATCACGCCGCCCGGGCTCGATCGCGCGCTGCTGCTGAGCACCGGCGCGGAATCGAACGAAGCGGCGATCCGGATGGCGAAGCTCGTCACCGGCAAGTACGAGATCGTCGGCTTCGCGCAGTCGTGGCACGGGATGACGGGCGCGGCGGCGTCCGCCACGTACAGCGCCGGCCGCAAGGGTGTCGGCCCGGCCGCCGTCGGCTCGTTCGCGATTCCGGCGCCGTTCACGTACCGGCCGCGCTTCGAGCGCGGCGGCATGTACGACCCTCTCGCCGAACTCGACTACGCATTCGACCTGATCGATCGCCAGTCGAGCGGCAACCTCGCCGCATTCATCGCGGAGCCGATCCTCAGCTCCGGCGGCATCATCGAATTGCCGGAAGGCTACATGGCGGCGCTCAAGCGCAAGTGCGAGGCGCGCGGGATGCTGCTGATCCTCGACGAAGCGCAAACCGGCGTCGGACGCACCGGCACGATGTTCGCGTGCCAGCGCGACGGCGTGACGCCCGACATCCTCACGCTGTCGAAGACGCTGGGCGCGGGGCTGCCGCTCGCGGCCGTCGTCACGTCCGCGCAGATCGAGGAGCGCGCGCACGAACTGGGCTACCTGTTCTATACGACGCACGTGTCGGATCCATTGCCGGCCGCCGTCGGCCTGCGCGTGCTCGACGTGGTGCAGCGCGACGGCCTCGTCCAGCGGGCGAACGTGATGGGCGACCGGCTGCGGCGCGGGCTGCTCGATCTGATGGAGCGCTTCGACTGCATCGGCGACGTGCGCGGACGCGGACTGCTGCTCGGCGTCGAGATCGTCAAGGATCGCCGGACGAAGGAGCCGGCGGACGGGCTCGGCGCAAAGATCACGCGCGAGTGCATGAATCTCGGGCTCAGCATGAACATCGTGCAGTTGCCCGGCATGGGCGGCGTGTTCCGGATCGCGCCGCCGCTGACCGTCAGCGACGAAGAGATCGATCTCGGCCTGTCGCTGCTGGAGCAGGCGATCGCACGCGCGCTGTAACGCCCCGCCCTACCTCGCACGCGCCGCCGCGCCGGTTCGAACGGCCGGCGCGACGGCTTGGGAGGTTCGGTCGATCAATGCGCTTCGGCCGCCCATGCTTCGGCATCGGCGCCGGCCGGGATGCGCATCGGACACGACGGATCGGTCGCCGCGCGCCACACGGCTTCGGCGACGTCCCGCGCATGCGTAATCGGCGCGGATTCGTCGACCATGCGCTTGAAGGCCGCCGCGGCAAACTCCGCATAAGCCTCGTGCTCGAAGCCGTGCATGTACGCGCGCGCGTTGTCGGCGAAACGCGTGTCCGGCGCACGGCCCGGCAGCACGAGACGCGCGCGCACGCCGAACGGTTCGAGTTCGAGCGCCATCGATTCGGTGTACGCATTGACTGCCGCCTTGCTGGCGCGATAGGCGGCGACCAGCGGCAGCACCTTCAGCGTGACGCTAGACGTGACGTTCACGACGACGCCGGCCCCGCGCCGGCGCAATTGCGGCAGCACGGCTTCCGTCACCGCGATCGTGCCGATCGTGTTGGTCTCGAACAGCGCGCGCACGGTATCGAGCGGCATCAGCTCGGCCGGCGCGGCCGCGCCGAAACCCGCATTGTTGACAAGTACGTCGATCGGGCCGGCGGCGTCGATCGCCGCGCGAATGCTGTCGGGGTTCGTGACATCGAGCGCCAGCACGCGCAGGTGCTCCGAAGGCGGCAGGACGTCGTCGCGCGGCGTGCGCATCGTCGCGACGACCTGCCAGTCGCGGGCCAGGAAATAGCGGGCGATCTCGAGGCCGAAGCCGGAGGAACAGCCGGTGATCAATACGGTCTTCATGCGAACTCACTCCTGTGACGTGTTGGGCATGTGTTCGTACGATAGATGGCCGCATCCGTATTCGCTACAATCAAAAATCCGATTTTCTTTTGCGAGAGTCCGGCAATGACCGATCCGCTAGCCGAGGTCGTGACGCTGCTGCAGCCAAGCACGCGGTATTCCAAACTCGTTCACGGCGCGAGCCCCTGGCGCATCAGCCGGACGGTCGCCGGCGAGCCGTTCTATTGCGTGGTCCTGGAAGGCGGGTGCCGGGTCGCGATCGACGGGCATCCGCCGATCGCGTTGCTGCCCGGCGACTTCGTGCTGATTCCGGCGGCCTACGGCGTCGAGATATCCAGTCTCGAACTGCCGCCGCCGGGCGTCGAAACGGCCGCGCCAGTCGTGCTCGACAACGGCGAATACCGGATCGGCGACGCGAGCCGCCCCGTCGACGCGCGCATGATGGCCGGCCACTGCAGCTTCAGTTCGCCCGACGCGGCGCTGCTGGTGTCGCTGCTGCCGCAATACGTGCACGTACGCGGCGAACCGCGCCTCACCACGCTCGTGCAACTGGTGCGGGACGAATCGCGTGCGCAGCGGCCGGCGCGCGAACTCGTGCTGTCGCGCCTCATGGAAGTGCTGCTGATCGAGGCATTGCGGTTTTCGGCAGACACGGGCGCATCGCCCGGCCTCGTGCGCGGTCTCGCCGACAGCCGTCTCGCCGCCGCGATCCGCGGGATGCACGAACGCCCCGCGCACCCGTGGACGGTCATCGAGCTCGCGAAGGAAGCGGCGCTGTCGCGTTCGACCTTCTTCGAACGCTTCAGCCGCGCGGTCGGCGTCGCGCCGATGGAATACCTGCTCACCTGGCGCATGGCGCTCGCTAAAAACCTGCTGCGCCGCGACGAGGGGCGCATCGCGGAGATCGCCGGGCGCGTCGGCTACAGTTCCGCGAGCACCTTCAGCGTCGCGTTCACGCGGCACGTGGGCCGGCCGCCCGCGCAATATGCGCGCGACGAACGCGCGGCGGCGAGCGACGCATGACCGGCACCCGCAACCGCCATCCCGCGACCTGCGTACACTACCGGTCACGCAACGACGACGCGCGAGGCACGCGATGACGACAGCGGCAAACAATCCCGACACGCGCGACCACTGGCTCGTCGCGCGACGCGATGCGGAAACCGGCATCGAAAGCCTGCACGCGCATTTCAACGGCCATGCGTACGATGCGCACGATCACGACGACATGCTGGTCGGCTTCACCGAACAGGGCGTGCAGCGTTTCCAGTGCCACCGTTCGCTGCATACGAGCGTGCCGGGCCGCGCGATCCTGATCGAACCCGGCGCGATGCACGACGGCCATGCGCCCGAAGCGGGCGGCTTCACCTACGGGATGCTGTACCTGCCGCAAGCCTGGGTCGAACGCGCGGCGCGCCGGCTGGACTTGCCGGGCCTCGGCAGCGTCGAAGCCGCGTTCGGCCATACGCTCGTCGACGACCGCGGCCTCGTCGCTGCGATCCGGCACGCATTTCTCGCGATCCACGGCAACGAAGGCCGGCTCGCGCGCGACCAGACGCTCGACCGCCTGCTGACGCGGCTCGGCGGCGAACTGCGTGGCGTCCCGCTCGCGCTGGAGAGCAGCGTCGTGCCGCCGGCGATCGCGCGCGTGCGCGATCTGCTGCATGCGCACATGGATGGCAATCTCGGCCTCGACGAGCTGGCCGGCGCCGCCGGGATCGACCGGTTCCGCTTGACGCGGCTGTTCCAGCGCGCGTACGGCACGTCGCCGCACGCGTATCTGGTGCGCTTGCGGCTGCGCGCCGCGCGCCGGCTGCTGGCGGCCGGCCGCACGCCCGCCGAGGCGGCCGCGGACGTCGGCTTCGCCGACCAGAGCCACCTGGGCCGCTGGTTCCGCCGCGCGTACCGGATCACGCCGGCCGCGTACCGGCAACTGTGCACAAACGTTCCAGACTGAGCACGCGCGACATCCGATCATGTGTGCTTCAACCAGGAGCAATCATGATCGATACCAAGGTGGCGCTGATCGTGCGCGACGATCTCGCCGCGTGGCAAAAACTCAACGTGGTCGCGTTTCTCGCGACGGGTGTCGCGGCCGAAGCGCCGGACGCGCTCGGCGAGCCTTACGAGGATGCGGCGGGCCGCCGCTATGGACGCATGCTGGGCCAGCCGATGCTGGTGTTCGCATCCGACTTGAGCGGGCTGCAGGCCGCCCACCGGCAGGCGCTGTCGCGCGAACTGACGATCGTGCCGTACGTGCATGCGATGTTTTCGACCGGGCACGACGCGGCCAACCGCGAAGTGTTTCGCGCCGGGGATGCGGAGAATCTGGATCTGGTCGGGCTGGCGCTGCACGGACCGAAGAAGGCCGTGGACAAGGCCGTGAAGGGGCTGGCGTTGCATGCGTGACGCACCATCGTTTCGAACCGGCGATTCGACGAAGTAACGGCTATTGCGCGCCCAGCAACTCCGGCTTGTTCCCGTCCAACCACGCCTTTACATCAATCAGGAGAGCTTGCGGCAGATGTAGCCTATTTGACTACGATCGGAGCTGATTTAACTACACATTAACTGCGATCGGCATGTGCCTCGTCGAGCGCGATCGCGTGTCCGGCAACCTGACGAGCCACGTCGCCGGGGTCGTGCTGCCCGATCTGCCGCCGCACCTGATCACCGTCCTGACGGACGACAGCAATCGCGCCGCGCTGCGTCTGCGCGACGTACTGAAAAGCACGTTCAGGATCGGATAGGAAAGACAAGGCCGGGGACCGGCCTTGCATGCGAAAGCAATAAGTCAGGCAACAACGCCGCCGCCCCGTTGCAGGCCGGCGGCATCCGGCGTCAACCGCCGAGATACGCCTGCTTGATCCGGTCGTTCGCGAGCAGGTTCGCGCCCGTGTCGGCCAGCACCACACGCCCGGTTTCGAGCACGTAGCCGCGATCGGCCACACCCAGCGCCTTGTTCGCGTTCTGCTCGACCAGGAACACCGTGACACCTTCGTCGCGGATCGTCCGGATGATGTCGAAGATCTGCGCGATCACGAGCGGCGCGAGGCCGAGCGTCGGCTCGTCGAGCAGCAGCAAGCGCGGCTTGCTCATCAACGCGCGGCCGATCGCCAGCATCTGCTGCTCGCCGCCCGACATCGTGCCGGCCCGCTGCGTCGCGCGCTCCTTCAGGCGCGGAAACAGCTTGAACACGTGCTCGATGCCGTCGTCGATCTCGTGACGGCTCGCGAAGAAGCCGCCCATCTTCAGGTTTTCGAGCACCGTCAGGCTCGGGAACACGCGCCGCCCTTCCGGCGAGATCGCCATCCCCTGCCGCATGATCTGGTGCGTCGACATCGCGGTGATGTCGTTGCCCTCGAACAGCACGCGGCCCGACGATGCGCGCGGCGTGCCGCACACGGTCATCATCAGCGTCGTCTTGCCGGCGCCGTTGCTGCCGATCAGCGTGACGATCTCGCCCTTCTTCACCTCGATCGACACGCCCGCGAGCGCCTCGACCGCGCCGTAGTGCGTATGGACCTGTTCCAGCTTCAGCATCACTCTTCCCCCAGATACGCCTTGATCACGCGCGGGTCGTTGCGCACCGCTTCCGGCGTGCCGATCACGATCGGCCGGCCGTGCTCCATCACGAGGATGCGGTCCGATACGCCCATCACGAGGCTCATGTCGTGTTCGATCAGCAGCACCGACACGCCGAACTCATGGCGCAGCTTGTCGATCAGGTGCTGCAGCTCGATCTTTTCCTGCGGGTTGAGACCGGCCGCCGGCTCGTCGAGCATCAGCAGACGCGGCTCGGTGATCATGCAGCGCGCGATCTCGAGACGCCGCTGGTGCCCGTACGACAGCGTGCCGGCCGGCCGGTTGGCGACCGACCTCAGCCCCATCCGGTCGAGCCACACGGCCGCGCGTTCGAGCGCTTCCTTCTCGGCGCGACGATACGCGGGCGTCGAGAACAGGCCCGGCAGCAACCCGGCCTTGACCTTGCGATGCTGCGCGACGAGCAGGTTCTCGACGACCGTCAGCGACTTGAACAGGCGGATGTTCTGGAACGTGCGCACCAGGCCCTTCAACGCGATCTTGTGGCTCGGCAGCCCGCCGATCGCGTGGCCGTCGAGCACGACGTCGCCGCCGGTCGGCTTGTAGAAGCCGCCGACGCAGTTGAACACCGTGGTCTTGCCTGCACCGTTCGGCCCGATGATCGCGAACACCTCGTTGCGGCGCACGTCGAAATCGATGCCGTCCACCGCGAGCAACCCGCCGAAGCGCATCTGCAGCCCGGCGACCTTCAACAGTTCTGCATTCGCGCTCATTGCGGCAGCTCCACGTGGGGACGGCTCGCGGGCAGCAGGCCCTGCGGACGCCACATCATCATCAACACCATCACCAGACCGAAGATCAGCATCCGGTACTCGGCGAAGCCGCGCGCGACTTCCGGCAGCACGGTCAGCAGGATCGCCGCGAGAATCACGCCGAGCTGCGAGCCCATCCCGCCGAGCACGACGATCGCGAGGATCAGCGCCGATTCGATGAAGGTGAACGACTCAGGATTCACGAGGCCCTGACGCGCCGCGAAGAACGCGCCGCCGATGCCCGCGAACGCCGCGCCGAGCGTGAACGCCGACAGCTTGATGCGCGTCGGGTTCAGGCCCAGCGAACGGCAGGCGATCTCGTCGTCGCGCAGCGCTTCCCATGCGCGGCCCATCGGCATGCGGATCAGGCGGCTCGTCACGAACAGCGTGAAGCCGACCAGCACCAGCGCGATCAGGTACAGGAAGATCACCATGTGCTCGCCGCTGTATTCCAGCCCGATCAGCTCATGGAAGGTCTTCGCGCCTTCGACGCTCGCCGAGCGCGCCATCTCGAAGCCGAACACCGTCGGCTTCGGAATGCTCGAGATGCCGTCCGGGCCGCCCGTGAGGCTCGTCAGGTTGTTCGCGAGCAGGCGGATGATTTCGCCGAAGCCGAGCGTGACGATCGCGAGATAGTCGCCGCGCAGACGCAGCACCGGGAAGCCGAGCAGGAAGCCGAACGTCGCCGCGGCGACTGCCGCGATCGGCAGACACTCCCAGAACGACAGCCCGAAATACTGGTTCAGCATCGCGTACGTATAGCCGCCGACCGCATAGAACCCGACATAGCCGAGGTCCAGCAGCCCCGCGAAACCGACCACGATGTTCAGCCCGAGACCGAGGATCACGTAGATCAGCGCGAGCGTCGCGACGTCCACCGCGCCGCGCGAGCCGAAGAACGGCCACACGAGCCCGACCGCGAGCAGCACCCAGATGACCACGCGCTGCTGCTGCGCGCCCATCGCGGGCAGCGCCGGCAGCTTCACCGCCGATTTCGCGCGCACGAGCCACGGCTTGAACAGCTGGAACAGGAACACGGCCGCGACCGCGATCCACACCGGGCGCCAGTGCGGCGTCAGCACCACCTGATAGCCGTCGAGCTTCAGCTGCAGCCCGAGCACCGGAATCGTGAGGATCGCCGTCAGGAAAGCGGCGGCCACGGCATTCTTCAGCGCCTGGCTGACCGACGCGTCGGCGGCCGGACGGCGAACGGAAATGACTTGACTCATCTGCGTCTCCCTTAGACCTTTTCGATGTCCGACTTGCCGAGCAGGCCAGTCGGGCGGAAGAGCAGGATCAGCACGAGCAGGCCGAACGCCACCACGTCCTTGTACTCGGCCGGCATGTACCCTGCTGCGAAGGTTTCAGCGAGGCCGAGCAGCACGCCGCCGAGCATCGCGCCCGGGATGCTGCCGATCCCGCCGAGCACCGCGGCGGTGAACGCCTTGATGCCCGCGACGAAGCCGATATACGGATTCAGCTTGCCGATCGTCAGCCCGATCAGCACGCCGCCGACGGCCGCCAGCATCGCGCCGAGCACGAACGTGAACGAGATCACGCGGTTCGTGTCGATGCCGAGCAGGTTCGCCATCTTCATGTCCTCGGCGCACGCGCGGCACGCACGGCCCATCCGCGAATGCGAGATGAACAGCGTGAGCGCGATCATCAGCACGAGCGTCACGCAGACGATCAACAGACGCGCATACGGAATCGTCACGTCGAAGTCGCCGCCGAGATGGATCTCGAACGCGCCGGAGATCAGCACCGGCACAGATACGTCGCGCGCGCCCTGGCCGATCTGCACGTAGTTCTGCAGGAAGATCGACATGCCGATCGCGGAGATCAGCGGCACGAGGCGCGGGCCGCCGCGCAGCGGGCGATACGCGACACGCTCGACCGCGAAGCCGTACAGGCCCGTGACGATCACCGACACGATCAGTGCGGCGCCGAGCACCAACGGCAACGGATAGCCGGCGGAGATGCCGATCGCGGTGAGGGTCACGAGGCCCACGTACGCGCCGATCATGTAGATCTCGCCGTGGGCGAAGTTGATCATGCCGATGATGCCGTAGACCATCGAATAGCCGATGGCGATCAGCGCATAGATCGCACCCAGCGTCAGGCCGTTGACCAGTTGCTGGGCGAATTGAGGAAAGAAGTCAGTCATGTGCGGGAAGCTCCCGTTGGCGCTGGGTCGCATGCCGTCGCCGGATCACGGCGTTCGGCCGCGCGCAACGCACGGTGTCGTCTCGGGCCGCCCCTTGGCCGCGCAACGGCCAAATGCGCACGCGCCCTGCCCGGGTGACGGGCAGAGCGGTGCGCGGGGCGGGTACTCCGTATTACCGGGCGGCGGTCTTCGTCGCGTCCTTGTGCCACGTATAGACGACGAACTTGAACGACTTCAGGTCGCCCTGTGCGTCATACGCGACCTTGCCGATCGGCGTGTCGAACGTCGTCTTGTGCATGTACGCGGCGACCTTCGTCGGGTCCGTCGTCTTCGCTCCCGCGATCGAGTCGGCGATGATCTTCACCGCTGCGTACGACGGCATCTGGAACGGGCCGTTCGCGTCGCGCTTCTTGTCCGCGAACGCCTTCACGAGGCCTGCGTTGGACGGGTCGGCCGAGAAGTCGGCCGGCAGCGTGACCAGCATGCCTTCCGAAGCCGGGCCGGCGATCGCCGTCACGTCCTTGTTGCCCACGCCTTCGGGGCCCATGAACGTTGCCTTCACGCCCTGCTCGCGCGCCTGGCGCATCAGCAGGCCCATTTCCGGGTGGTAGCCGCCGAAGTAGACGAAGTCGACGCCTTGCGATTTCAGCTTCGTGATGATCGCCGAGTAGTCCGAATCGCCGGCGTTGACGCCTTCGAACAGGACGACCGGGATCTTCGCGCCTTCGAGGTCCTTCTTCACCGACGATGCGATGCCCTGGCCGTACGACTGCTTGTCGTGCAGGATCGCGACCTTCTTCGGCTTCACGTTGTTGATGATGTAGTGCGCGGCGGCCGGGCCTTGCTGGTCGTCACGGCCGATCGTGCGGAAGATGAAGTGGCGCTTCTTGCCTTCCGTCAGCTGCGGCGCGGTGGCCGACGGCGTGACCATCACGATGCCTTCGTTTTCGTAGATGTCGGATGCGGGGATCGTCGAACCCGAGCACACGTGGCCGATCACGTACTTGATCTTCTGGCTGACGATCTTGTTGGCGACGGCGACGGCCTGCTTCGGTTCGCAGGCGTCGTCCATCATCACCACTTCAAACTTGTTGCCGCCCGCACCGCCTGCCGCGTTGATCTGTTCGATCGCGGTCAGCGCGCCGGCCTTCACCATGTCGCCGTATTGGGCGACCGAACCGCTCATCGGACCAGCGATGGCGATCTTCACGGTTTCCGCGTGCGCGGCGGCGGCGCCGGCGGCGAACAGCACGGCGGCGGCGGAAATGGACGTAAGACGGGACAGCGTCATCAGGAGCTCCTCGATGTTGTTAGTCATACGGGCAAAGGCGGCATGACTTGCGCAATCGAACAGCACCCGGGGCGAGGACATGGGACACGCCCGAGACACATGAAGACGGACCTGCGGATGAATGATGCGTAGCGGGGCCCGGCTCTTGCAGTCCCCGAAGGGGACGTCTGGTTCGGAAAGACATCGTGATGCGTCTTGCATTGCGCAAGCGTTTCGCCTGCCCCGCTTGCCAAATTGCTCGTTCGGAGAGATGGTCCGACAGCCATTGGCAAGGCAGCCGAAATTATATGGGCGTTTTTAAATCGTCTGTCAAAAATGCCGGTGTTATGAGGGAAAACACGGAGAAACTTGCCGGGTGGCGGGTGGCGATGGGGGCGCAACTTGGCGGGGGCGGTAACGTTTGCGGTGGGTGCAATTGGGTTGCTATTTGGGTAGGGTGGCGGGCGGGAGGCTTGCTGGGTGGGCTTCGTTGTGAGGTTCGGGGGCGCCGCGTACGATTTTTTGGCTTTACAGGGTCATAGCGTTTTAGATCAATCGACTGATGATTGGGTTGGCGTGCACCGATGCGGGGCGTTGGGCCGGAGCGGTCAATCCTTCTGTTTGCCGACGGATTCGGCTCACGCGAAAGCTGATTGTTATTTTTGTGAAATAATGCGAACTCGCCTCTGCAATCCAGCCAGCCTTCCTGCGTGTCGCGTCCGCCGCGTCCCGTAGTCGCTTCAGGGCCGCTTCGACACCCTTCCGTCGCCCAGCCGCCAGCCAGTGATCTGCCGTTTTTTTTCTCATCGCATATCACCTGGTTCGGATCGCCAATGAATCATCGCCTCCGCTTTTCTTCCGCTGCCGCGCTTGCTTGTGCGCTTTCTGTTTCTATTGCCGACGCTTCAGGTCGCGATTCGCTGGTCGATCGGTCGGGCGGCGCCAACGTGTTTCGTTCGGAACGTCGGGTTGTGGCTCGGGATGATGGGCGTGTGGCGCGGACGACGCGGCAAGTCGAGTATGCGGCGCCAGTGAAACGTGGTCCGTTCGATACGCCTGATACGCGGCCGTTGCGGGTTTCGGGCGATACGCTTGCGCCGCAGTCTTCGGACGAACGCGGATCTGGCGATTCGGCATGGCCTTCGAATCGCGTCGCGCTCGGTGCGGGTGGGAGCGACAGCTTCGGGCGCGCGTTGCCCAGGCACGAACAGCGTGAACTGAACTGGAATGAATATCTGCGGGCCAGTGGGTCACATGCTCCTGGCGGCGGCAAACCGTATGCGCCGACGCGACCTTTCGATGCCGCTCGCGGTCCGCACGGTGCGCCGAATCCGTACGATCCGTCTGTACCGCAACCGGAGACGCGGACGTTCTATGACAACGGCACGGGTTCGCATTGCACAGCTACGGGCGGTGCGGGGACGGCGCGGTCTTCTTGCAATATCGCTTGGTGATGGTTGCGGGTGGCCGGTGGTGGCCGCCCTACTGGCTTGAAGTGCAGCTATGCGGAACGCCCGACTATCGATTCAGCTCGCACACTATTTCCGAAACCAAGATCGAGCCCGGCGATGTGTCGTTTGTCGGGAAGAATTATGGAGCGCGAGCCCGCCGAGTAGCCTCGAGCTACGCGCGTATGTTCCTCGAAGATTTTCACCTGGGGGAAACGGGCAAGGTTGGCCGGTTCTATTGGACCGGGCTGGGGGCGTTCGCCGCCAAACAGGTTTCGGCTAACCTGGAAAGCTGGCAGATGGACAAGGTGCCCGGCATGGGTATCGTCCACGAGGGACTCGGCAAAGAATCTGTGGATTTACAACGACCTACTGACCTGGTGCTACGGATATGCGGCGGACCCGGCTGCGTTCCAGGCGTGTGCCAAGCAGCGCGATAGCCGGCAGTACCATCCCACGGCGCAGAAGAACTTGATGCGCCAGCAGTGGGCAAGCGACGTCGTTCCCAAGTGCCCGGTGATCAATGAAGCCAGCGCATCAATGGATGACGCAGGATCCGGAAAATTCCTTGGTCCCGACGCCGAGAATCCGTGCTACTTCAAATGGAACTCCGCGCGTGTCCATGGGGTTCGATCTTGTCAAGCAATGGGAAGAGACCGCAAATGAAAAGAAGAAAGCTGCCTTTGCGTTCAACCATCTGTGGGTCATGGCACAGCATGAACAGGGCGAAGTGTTGCAAGGGTTGATCCATAACGACAAGGCCTTTATCAGCAAGCTCAAATTCCAAAGAACCATGGACGACGCAACCAGTTCGGATAAGTGGTGGGCCGCGCCAGCACGTGCATTTCACGCTCTGATTCCACCTCTGCAGCTAAGCTTCACGGCGCAGGATGAAACGTCCGACATGCAATATCGCTCGAACGCGCCGAAGGAGTTGATTCTCGAGGATTATGCTCAGTGAATGGCATGGATCAAAGACACCGGAAATTTGTTCCACTTTCTAATGCAGAAGCAGCGTACCTACATGCAGATTGAACTCAAGACCATTGCCGCCATGGGCGGCCTGACATGATTGACTTTTCACATAAAGGCGACTATGCCGATATTGGTTAAACGCAAATCAATGAGAATCTGGTGGTGGACTTTGGCAGCAATTTCTTTGTGCGCTGCAATTTACGCATCAACAACCGCCCAAGAAAAAAAGGACAAAGCAATGTCGTCTCAAGTTGTCACCATTAAATTCGGAGTAGACGGAAAATCGGATGCCGTAGCCCAAGGATTTTATACAATGAATCACCCTTCTGGCGTTTATGCGTATCAGATGCACTGGGACGACCCAAAGAAGCTTGGACTAGTGAAATATAGCCAAGGACAGCACTCGTTCGACCTCGACAATGTCACGATCGTGACAGGTCTGGGGGACAAAGACAGCCCAGAAAGCGGAGTTGAAAATTGGGATGTCCATTTCAAGATATCGCCTTCGGGCACAACCTCGTATGAAGAGGCTCGCGACAAGATCGCAGCCCTGCTAGCAAAATTGAGAGCCGCGGGATGGAAGAGGTATATTGAAACCTCCGATCCGCGGCTCGTCGGTAAAGAGGCAACGGCCTATGCCTTGTCAAAACCAGGCGCTCTTTATTCGATCGACTCGACCTACATGCCGACCGGAGAGGAATGGAGAAACTTAATTGTGTCCGAGCCAAGATGGCTTTTTTATACTGACGGCGTATTTTTGACACTATCTCTGTCGTATCAATCCTCGTCGACTCCCGACATGGGGTATTACTTGACCGACATTCAGGTGAGCACTGCATCTGACAATTACACACCGTATTTTACTGATAGTATCGAACGCCGGAGGCAGTGGAAGCAATACCTGTCTGACGAATTGACGCCGGCCAGGGCAGAACGAGCGAAACATGAAACGGAATTGAAGGCTCAGGGCTACACAATCGATACGACATATCTGCCGCCGCCGTATGAGGCCCCCGACTTTTCGGCCAAAGCTGGCGACACTCATTGATCTTGGAGAGCTAGGCGATGCAACGAGCGAACTTGCACGGACGAGCGCAGATCGTGGTCGGCGATACGACAAGCCACGGCGGCAAGGTGATTTCGGGCAGCCCATCCTCCACTTGGAGCCAGGCCAAGGTTCCCATCGCACGAAGGCGATCAGGTGACGTGCCCGCTTTGCGCGCCACATCTCTTTGAAATCGCTGAGGGGCTCGAGGGATGCGAAGATTTCGGGCAGCCGATGGCTTTGGAGGGGCATAAAACGACGTATGGAGCTATTCTCATTGCGCAGCCTGCTCCCGACGATTGATTGTCCATGTTCGTTTTTCGGACTGCGCTCTCCTGAGGCGGTCCGAGTATCCACTGCCATCATCGCGCCCTGACCGCCCCCTCACCGCGGCGAAACCACAATCGCCGCCCGCCGATTCTGCGCCCGCCCGGTTGGCGTCCGGTTATCCCCCACCGGATCGCTCTTCCCCTTTCCTATGACCGCAACCCGCTTCCCGTCCAGCCCCACATCCACCAGCTCGATCGCCACCACTTCCGCCCGCCGCCGCGACAGCTCCCGATCGTAAGCCACCGTCCCCTCGTCATCGGAGTATCCATAAACCCGCACCCCATTGATTCCGGCCGACCTCAACGTCCTCCCGATCCGCTCGACGATCCGCCTCACATCCGGCTTCAGGTTATACCGGTCGAAATCGAACAAAATCGGCCCGCTCGAGCCGAACTCGAACCCTTGCCCCGTCTCCTGAAACCCGGCCGACTTCAGCGCCGTGACCTGCGTCTGCGTGAGCCCCCGATGCAGCGTCGGCGGCGTCTTGCACCCGCCCAGCAACAGACACAGCAGCACCGCGCTTCCGACACACCGCCTCCCAATGCTCACCGGCAACGAGCTTTTCATCATCGTCCCCTTCGTATGCGCCCGCGCCGCGTGCGCTTCTTATCCCGCCGCCGCGGCCTCGTCCGCGGCGCGAAACGATAGACATCACACCCGCCCGGCAACGCCTTCCGCCCACTGCCACGTCCCCGGCCGCGTGCGCTTGGCGCGGTACATCGCGGCATCCGCCGCCCGCAGCAAGCCGTTCGCGTCCGACGCGTGATCGGGGTACAGCGCCACGCCGGCACTCATCATGGTGGCCACCATGCGTCCGTCGGGCAGCTCGATCGACGGCACCATGCCGGACAAAATCTCGTCGGCGATCCGGCACACGCTTTCCACGTCGCGCACAGTGCCCAGCATCACCGCAAATTCGTCGCCGCCCAGGCGCGCGACCAGATCGGTCTCCCGCACCTGCGTGCGCAGCCGCGCCGCGACACCGACCAGCACCGCATCGCCGGCATCGTGGCCCAGGCAGTCGTTGATCTCCTTGAAGCGGTCGCAGTCGAGATACAGGATGGCGACCCGCTGACCGGTCACCACGGCATCGCAAAGCGCCACCGACAGACGCGACTCGAACTGCGCGCGGTTGGGCAGCCCGGTGAGCGCATCGTGCGTCGCCTTGTGTTCGAGCGATGCGTTTTCGTCGCGCAGCGTGTTCTGCCAGTCTTCCAATTCGTCGAGCAGCGCGTTGAAGTCGTCGCCGAGCTGGTTGAGTTCGGCGATCGTCGCGGGCTCGACGCGCCGCCCGAACGCACGCTCGCGCCGCACGGCATGCGCGACGCCGGCGAGCGCGCGCAGCGGCGCAACGATGCTGCGCAGCAGTCGCTTCGAGCTGACATACGCGCCGAGCACACTGACAGCAAGGCAGCCGAGAATGCCACCGATGCCACCCAGCAGGAATCCGAAGAATTGGTGTCCGCGCCCACGCACGATGACCTGACCGACGACGATGCCGTCGTGCATCACCGGAATGGTCACGGGCCCGGGCAGCGCGAGATTGGCGACACCGCGCTCGAGTCGGGCGATCCGGCCTTCGGCGGGCAGCTTCCAGGTGGCGAACAACTGTCCCCTGGCATTGGTGACGACCACCTGCGCGACGTCCTCGTCGTTGGCAATGGTTGCAATTGCCTCGTTTGCCGCGACGCGATCGCCGAACACGAGCGCCGCCTCGACCGTATAGCCGAGCGAGCGGGCCAGCAGGTTCAGGTTGTTGCCGGCATACGCGCGCAACGCGATCACGGCGACGACGATCAGCGACACGGCGGCCATCGCAACCGCGACGAAGGCGAGGCGCAAATGCGCGCGACGCAGCACGCTTTGCAGCGTCGGGCGCGGCACGCGTGAAGACGAAATGGGGGGCGCGGAGCGTGTCATGGCGTCAGCGGCCGTCGCGCGAGATTGAGCACGTTCGGATGCACGCGCACGCCACTGCGCGCGACGGCGTCGAGATTGATGTCGAACGTCACGCGTTCGCCATCGACGGCGAGGCAGAACATGGCACCCGCGGTGCAGGACTCGTCGTGTTCGGCGATCGTCAGCACCGGGCGGCCCGCCAGCGCGGCTCTCACCCGTGCTCGCTGATCGTCGCCCAGGGTGCCGAGATAGACGACGTCGCATGCGAGGCCGAGCGCGGGATCGTCGAAGCGCACGCGCTGCACGTCGAGCACGGTCGAGCCGGCCTGCAACGTGTCGGTGAGGCCGGCCGCGTAGTCGGGGCGACCGGTCACGCACAAATGCAGACGAACGGGCGTCGACGGCCAGCGCGTGAAACTGACGATGCCGAGCACGACCTGACGCACGGTGGAGTCGTGTGAGGAAATCGCGGGATTGGCAGGAGTGACGGCCGGCCCGGGGGCGGCGATGCGCACGGTTTCGCCCGGCTCGTCCGGATCGGCAGACGCCCCGGCGAGGACGGCCGGCGCACCGCTCAGAACGCAAACGATTGCGACGAACGCGCGGCGTAACGTGGCGACTCGGCCCGGTCGGCCGGACGCCGTATGCGCAGCGATTGCCGCCGCGCGCACTGGCGTCGATACGGCTGCATGACTCGCAGCCGCCGCGCACACACTCGCATCCATGATGGAAACATCTGCTGCAGTCGTTCCCGGCGCTACCGCTTACCTGCATGCGCATGCAAGCACCGTCTCACGCGCACGAATGCTTCCATCTTAGGTAAAAATTCGTATCCCAAACCAGTGGGATACACCCGCGAATAACGTCGGAAAGTATGTTGAATCGCGGCTCTACGCATCGATACGAGCGAACGCGCTAGCCGACGTCGATCCAGTCACGACGCCAACACATTGATCAGTGGATTGGACGCCCGGGCGCGTCAGGTTATCGATCGCGGCAAGCTTTTGAGGACCTCGTCTGCGTCAGCCGTCGTAATCGGCAATGCGTGTACGCTCGACGGCCATACGGGGCAATATGGCAGGCCATGAATCAGCCTCGCCGAAAATGGCTACGCGTGCGTCCTGCCGCCATCCGCCGGAATGCCGGAGCCGACCCGAACATTGGAGCGTCATGAAAATAGAAAACTCGGAACTCGAAGCGTTCGTCGCCGTCGCGGAACTCGGCACGTTTCATCGCGCGGCGGAGAAGCTGCACCTGACGCAGCCGGGGCTGTCGCGCCGGATCCAGAAGCTCGAACAAACGCTTGGCGTCGAGTTGTTCCAGCGCACCACTCGCAGCGTGACGCTAACGGGCGTCGGTCGTCAGTTCCTGCCGATGGCACGCGAGCAGATCGCACAGCTCGGGATGATGCTGTCGTCGATCCAGGAAATCGCGCAAAAGCGCTACGGCAAGGTGCGGCTGTCATCGATCCCGACCGTCGTCGCGCAAACGCTGCCCGATGTACTGCGTCACTACTCGGACAAGTATCCGCAGGTCGCCGTGCAGATCCTCGACGGCAATCATGACTTCGTACTGTCGCAGGTGCGCGCGGGCATCGCCGAGTTCGGCGTGAGCCTGCACCCGGGCGACGACGACGATCTGTTGTTCGAACCGCTATTCATCGACCGCTACGTGCTGGCAGTCCACGAGGACGATCCGCTGGCACGCGCGGACGCCGTCACGCTCGGCGAATTGCGGCACGCGAAGCTGATCATCGGCGGCCGCGACAGCGGCAACCGTCTGCTGCTCGAAATGCTGATGGGCCAGGAGGCGGTGCGAACCCGGTGGTTCTATGAGGTCGAGCACATCTCGTGCGTCGCCGCGCTCGTGGCAGCCGGTGTCGGATGCGCGATCCTGCCCGAGAGTGCATTGCGTGCGTACGGCTCGCCCGCGGTACGCACGGTGCCGATCGCGAGCCCGACGATCGACCGCACGGTCGGCATCGTGCGGCATCGCACCATCTCGATGTCCAGCTTCGCGAGCGACCTCCATGCGCTGGTGAAGGCAGCGTTCGCATAACGCCGCGGGCCGCGTGGCGTCGCCGCATTGATGCCGGTTTCGCATGAATCGCGAGCCGAACGGCATTGGACGCCCGAAAAATGGCTGGTGACGATGGTGGCGAACATGAACGACGGAACCGGGCTGATTCTGGAGGAGCCACCATGCATTTCGACGTGATCCTGCGCCGCGGCGAACTGATCGACGGTACGGGAGCCGCGCGCTTCGAGGCCGATCTCGGCGTGACCGGCGAGCGCATCGCCGCGATCGGCGACCTGAGCGGCGCAACCGCCGTGCACACGCTCGATGCGAACGGCCTGGTCGTCGCGCCGGGCTTCATCGACAGCCACACGCACGACGATGCGTTCGTGCTGACCGATCCCGACGTCGAGCCGAAAGTTGCGCAAGGCGTGACCACGGTGATCGCCGGCAATTGCGGGATCAGTCTCGCGCCGCTGCTCGCGGAACACGACGTGCCGCAACCGCTCGACCTGCTGGGCGCATGGCAGTCGTTTCGCTTTCCGTCCTTTCGCGCCTATCTCGACGCGCTCGACGCAACGCCCGCCGCCGTCAACACGGCGGCCCTGGTCGGCCACTCGACGCTGCGCGTGCGGCACATGGCCGATCTCGGACGCGCAGCCGACGCGGCGGAAATCGCGGCGATGGCGGCCGACGTGCGCGAGGCGATGACGGCCGGCGCATTCGGCGTCTCGACGGGCACCTTTTACCCGCCCGCGGCGGCCGCGACGACCGACGAGCTGATCGACGTATGCGCGCCGCTGCGCGAGACGGGTGGCGTGTTCGCGACGCACCTGCGCGACGAAACCGATGCGATCATTGCGTCGCTTGACGAAGCGTTCTCGATCGGTCGCGCGCTCGACGTGCGCGTCGTGCTGTCGCATCACAAGGTGGCCGGCAAGGCGAACCACGGCCGCTCGGTCGAAACGCTCGCGCATATCGATGCGCAGCGCACACGGCAACCGCTGTGCCTCGACTGCCATCCGTACCCCGCCACGTCGACGATGCTGCGCGCGGATCGCATCCGCCAGTCGTCCCGCGTGCTCCTCGCATGGTCGAAGCCGCATCCCGAACTCGCGGGCCGCGAATTCGCCGAACTGCTGCCATTGTTCGGCGATTCCATCGACGCCGCGATCGATGCGCTGCGCCCTGCCGGCGCGATCTACTTCGTGATGGACGAAGCGGACGTCGAGCGCATCATGCGCCACGAACTGACGATGGTCGGCTCCGACGGCCTGCCCAACGACATGCGCCCGCACCCGCGGCTGTGGGGGACGTTCCCGCGCGTGCTCGGCGAATTCTCCCGCGAGCGCGGCCTGTTCCCGCTCGAAACCGCGGTGCGCAAGATGACTGGCCTCCCTGCCGAACAATTCGGAATCGCGCGGCGCGGGCGCCTCTCGGTCGGTCACTACGCCGATTTGGTCGTGTTCGATCCGGCGCGCGTGATCGACCGTGCGACGTTCGCTCACCCGACGCTACGCCCTGAAGGCATCGAGCACGTATTCGTCAACGGCCGCACCGTGCTCGAACACGGCCGGCACACCGGCACGCGCCCTGGCCGGGCGCTACGCCGCGCAAGCTAGGATCGGCCGGCCCATGGCGCGCCTTTGCGCTGTCGCGGAAGCCGCCGCTCGCGCGGCCGCCGCCCTGGAGTCAACCTGCACGGAGTCACCATGACGAATTCCAACGGCATCCCCACGCCGCGCGGCATGCAAACCGGCTCGGACCCGCATGCGGATGCCACCGCGCCCGGCATCGACGCGCTGTACACACGCGTGAGCCGACGCATCATTCCGCTGATCCTTGTGTGCTACTTCTTCGGCTATCTCGACCGCGTCAACGTCGGTTTCGCGAAGCTGCAGATGGTGACGGACTTGCATCTCACGGATGCTGCTTATGGCGTCGGCGCCGGTCTGTTCTTCATCGGCTACCTACTGCTGCAGGTGCCGGCCGGCTGGCTCGTGCGACGGATCGGCGTGAAGCGTTGTCTCGCCGGCTCGATGCTGACGTGGGGCATCGTATCGGTCGCCACGCTCGCAACCCGGGACACCACGAGCTTCTATGCACTGCGCTTCCTGCTCGGCGTAACGGAAGCGAGCTTCTTTCCGGCCGTGATCGCCTACTTCAGCGTGTGGTTTCCGTCGCACCGGCTCGCCAAGGTGATGGCCTTCCTGTTTCTCGCCATGCCGCTGGGCGTGATCGTCGGCGGGCCGCTGTCGGGCTGGATCATGGACGCGACGCACGGCGGCTTCGGGCTGCGCGGCTGGCAGTGGATGTTCCTGATCGAAGGCCTGCCGGCCATCGTGCTCGGCGTGTATCTGCTCGTGCGTGTAACGGAACGGATCGACGATGCAGCGTGGCTGACCGACGCGGAAAAACGGACGATTCGCGCGGAGATGGCCCAGGAAGCGACAGGCAAGCGCACCCGCCTCGGCGCCGCGCTGCGCGAACCGACGCTATGGCTGCTGTTCGCGACATCGTTCCTCTACAACGTCGGCAACTATGGGCTGGTGTTCTGGATGCCGACGATGATCAAGGCACTCGGGTCGCTGAGCAACCTCGGAATCGGCCTCGTCAGCGCCATTCCGTATCTGGTCGCGTCGGTCGCGATGGTCGCGAACGCGCAGCATTCGGTACGAACCGGCGAGCGCCGCTGGCATACGGCGCTGCCCGTCGCGATCGGCGGCGTCGCGCTGCTCGCGAGCCTCGGCGTGCGCGCGCATCCGGTGCTCGCTGTCATGTGCCTGACCGCGGGCGTGGCGGGCATCATGAGCACGCTCGCGATGTTCTGGAGCTTGCCGTCGCGGATTCTTGCCGGCGAGGCCGCCGCGGGCGGCGCCGGGCTCGTCAACATCGGCGCGGCCGTCGCCGGGTTCGTCGGACCGACGCTGATGGGCTACGCGACGGGACTGACCGGCAGCACTGAACTCGGTGTCGCGCTGCTCGCCTTCACGCTGTTCGCCGCCGCCGCGCTGATCCTGTCGATTCCGCGCCGGCTCATGGTGCGCGCGTGAGCGTGGTGCCTTCGATGCGCGGCGCGCTCGCGCTGGCGGCCGAGGTTCGCGCGGGGCGCGTGAGTGCAGTGTCGCTCGTGCAAACCGTGCTCGCCGATATCGCCGCGCGCGACGGCACCATCCATGCCTGCGCACAAACCTTCGACGCGCGCGCACTGCGCGACGCGCTGCGGATCGACGGCCTCGTGCGCAACGGGCGTGACCCCGGCCCCTTGGCGGGCGTGCCGTTTCTCGTGAAGTGGAATTTCGACGTGACGGGTTACACGGCGGGAGCTGGATCGCCGGCGCGCGCCGCATTGCCGGCCGCCGCCACCGATGCGTCAGCGGTCGCGCGACTGTGCTCGGCCGGCGCGGTGCCGGTCGGCGCAACGCATATGGACGAACTCGCGTGCGGCGCCACCGGCGTGAATCCGCACTATGGCGCGGTGCGCCTGCCGGCTGACCCGGCACGCATGACGGGCGGTTCGTCGAGCGGCTCGGCCGCCGCCGTCGCCGCCGGATACGTACCGCTCGCGCTCGGCAGCGACACGAACGGCTCGATCCGCGCACCGGCGGCGCTGTGCGGCGTGTGGGGGTTTCGCCCAAGCGATGGGCGGCTGTCGCGAGCCGGTTGCCTGCCCTATGCCGAATCGCTCGACACGGTCGGCGGATTCGCGAACGATATCGACGATCTGGCGGTGCTGTATGACACGCTATGCGACGCGAATTCATTGCGCTCGCAACCGATTCGCGATCCGGCCGCCCCGCTTCGCGTCGCCGTGCTGACGGGCGATTTCGACAGACTTGCCGATGCGGATGCGCAACGCGCCGTCCGGCGCGCGGCGCTCTGTCTGCATGCGGGCGAATCCGTGCCGGTCGACAGCGACGAAGTCGCACGCGTGCGTGACGCGGCGACCGCGGTCTCGAATGTGGAACTGGCGCGCACCCATCGCGGGCTGCTCGACGCGCCGGTGGCGCTCGTCTCCGAACGCCTGCGCTCACGCATCGCAATCGGCCTCGCAACCCCCGACGCCGCCTATCGGGACGCGCTTGCCTGCCGTGACGCCTGGCGCGCACGCATCGAAGCGCTGTTCGCGCGCTACGACGTGCTGCTCGCGGCCGCGACGCCGTGTGCCGCACCGCGCCTCACCGACGCGACCGTCGATGTCAACGGCGTCGCGCTCGAACCCGTGAAGACGCTCGGCCTGCTCACACAGTCGATTTCGTTCGCGGGGCTGCCGGTCGTCAGCGCGCCGTGCTTCATGTCAGGTGAATTGCCGGTCGGGGTGCAGTTGATCGGTGCACCGCAAGCCGACGCCGTTTGCTTCGACGCCGCGCGGCAATTCGCTGTCGCCTGGAGCGGCCTGCGCCGCTAACGACGCGCCCCCCCCTTGGTGCCCCGCCCCACCGCGAGTATCCTTGCGGTTCGAGCCACTCCAACCAGGGCGCACACCGCACCGCGGCCAGGCGCCCCCGCTAACGGCCAATACACGATGGACTTCGACGTAATCGTTCTGGGCGCAGGCATCGTCGGCGTCTCCGCCGCGCTGCACCTGCAGGATCGCGGCCGCAAGGTCGCCCTCGTCGATCGCGGCGCGCCCGGCGAAGGCACGAGCTTCGGCAACGCAGGGCTGATCGAGCGCTCGTCGATCGAACCGTATCCGTTTCCGCGCAGCCCGTTCACGCTGATGCGCTACGCGCTGAACCGCTCCACCGATCTCTACTGGCACAGCACGTCGCTGCCCGCGTTCGCGCCGTGGCTCGCGCGTTTCTGGTGGGAATCGGCGCCGATGCGCCACGCAGCCGCGTCGCGCGACATGCTGCCGCTGATCGAGCGCTGCATCGTCGAGCACGACGCGCTGATCGCGCGTGCCGGCGCAGGGGAACTGGTGCGTGCAAGCGGCTGGATGGAAGCGTTCCGCACGCCGGCCGCATTCGAACGCGCGGTCGCCGATGCAGGGCTCACCGCGCGCCGCCACGGGCTCGGCATCACGCCGCTCGATGCCGCGGCACTTCGTGATCAGGAACCGAGCCTCGCGCCCGGCTTCTGCGGTGCGCTGCACTGGCTCGATCCGAAAAGCGTCGTCGATCCGTCCGCGCTCGTCAAAACCTACGCGCAACTCTTCGTGCAAGGCGGCGGCACGCTGCTCACCGGCGATGCCGCGAGCCTCGACGCGTTGTCGCCGGGCTGGCAGGTCACGACGGAACACGGCAAGATCGCCGCGCCAGCCGTGGTCGTCGCGCTCGGCCCGTGGTCCGACACGGTGTTCGGCAAGTTCGGCTACAAGATTCCGCTGCGCGAGAAGCGCGGCTATCACATGCACTACGCGCCTTCCGAACGCGGCGCGCCGTCGGCGCCGATCGTCGATCGCGAATACGGCTACGTGATCGCGCCGATGCGGCGCGGATTGCGGCTGACCACCGGCGTCGAGATCGCGCGGCGCGGCCTGCCGCCGACCGGCGTGCAGCTCGACCGCGCGGAACGCGTCGCGCGCCCGGTGTTCGGCTTCGGCGAACGGCTCGACCCGCAACCGTGGCTCGGCTTCCGGCCGTGCACGCCGGACATGCGGCCGGTGATCGGCCCCGCGCCCGCGCATCGCGGGCTGTGGTTCTCGTTCGGGCACAACCATCACGGGCTCACGCTCGGCCCCGTCTCCGGCCGCCTGCTGGCCGAGATGATGACGGGCGAAGCACCATTCACCGATCCGACGCCCTACCGCGCCGACCGCTTCTGAGCCCGCGCGCTCAGTCGAGCGCGCGGCCGAAGATCCGGATCACCTCGTCGAGATGCTCGGCCATCGCGCGGCGCGCTGCCTCGGGGTCGCGTGCGCGGATCGCGTCGAGGATCGCGCGGTGTTCCAGCTCCGACCGGTGCGGCATATCGTTGGGCATGTACAGCGACTGCAGGCGCTGGAACATCAGGTCGTACTTGTGCGCGAGCAACTGCTTGATCATCAGCGCATAAGCCGGGTTGTCGCTCGCTTCCGCGATACGGATATGGAACAGCCGGTCGCCCGGATGTGTGAGCGAGCCGCTGCGGTTGTCTTCCTGGTTGCGCAGGAACGCTTCGTGAATCCCTTCGATCTGCTCGTCCGAGCCGTGTTTCGCCGCGAGCGATGCGGCTTCCGGCTCGATCAGCCGGCGCGCCTGCAACAGCGCGAATGGCGGGATTTCGGTATCGAGGTCGAGCGCGATGCCGAGCTCGGGATCGATCTCGACGATCGAAAACGGCGCAACCTTCGTCTCGTGCCGCGGTGCCGGTGCGGCAGCCGCCTCGGGTTGGCGCACCTTCACGCCGTCGCCGACACGCACGCTGACGAGCCCGCTCACTTCGAGCGCGATCAGCGCCTCGCGCACCGACGTGCGCGACACGCCGAACTGCTCGGCCAGTTCGCGCTCGGGCGGCAGATAGCTGCCCGGCGGAAAATCGCCGGAGCCGATCATCGCGCTGAGCTTGTCGGCGATCTGCTGGTAGAGGCGGCGGTTCTGAATCGGCTGGATGGACATACGTTGATACAGGTAAGCGGTTGCGTTGCGGACGGCCCGACGAATGACGCATCGGGCCGCTCGCGCCTATTTTATATGCCGGGCTTCGGGTCGCCCGGCACCGCATAGCAACGTGCGGCCGTGCCGCCCCACAACGCGTTGCGCTCGGCCGCCGACAATCGCGCTTCGGCCCAGCGCTCGATCAGCGACGCCACTTCGTCATACGACGCCGCGAGCAGGCACACGGGCCAGTCCGAGCCGAACATCAGCCGCTGCGGGCCGAACGCGTCGAGCGCCGCATCGAGGCATTGCTCGATGTGCCGGACGTCCTGCCCGCGCAGGCCGCGACGCCAGTCCGTCTCGGTCACGAGCCCCGACAGCTTGCACACGACATGCGGCAACGCGCCCAGCTCGCGCAACGCGGCACGCCAGCGTGCGAGCGCGGTGTCGTCGCGGTCGAACTCGGCGAGCGCGGGCTTGCCCGCATGATCGAGCACGAGCCAGTGCGCATCGTGCCGTGCGCAGTACGCGCGCACGTCGGGCAACTGGCGTTCGAACACGAGCACGTCGTACACGTAACCGTTCGCCTGCAGCCACGCGACGCCACGATTGAATGCGGGATCCGCGACGAACGCGCCGACGTCGGCTTCGTCCTGCATCTGATGACGAAAGCCGCGCAGCTTCGGGCTGCGCCACTCGGCGATACGGTCGGCGAGCGCCGGCGCACCGAGATCCTCCCAGCCGACCACCGCCGCGATGCGCGCGTCGTCGCGGGCAAGATCGAGCAGGAACGACGTCTCGTCTCGTCCGGCGCGTGCCTGCACCGCGATCGACGCGCCGAGCGCCTGCGCATGCATCTGCGGCCACAGCGCGTCGGGCAGGTAATCGCGGGCGAGCACGCCCATGCCGGGGCCGATCCACGGATAGTCGGCCGCACGGTAACGCCAGAAGTGCTGATGGGAATCGATACGCACTGCGCCCATGGTGTCCTCGTGGTTCGCGCTCGAACGCGGCATCACGTCACGCTCAGTCGTACAACACCGCCGAGATCTTCGGGTCGTCGATATTGGTCTTGTCATACCAGTAGAAACCGGTATCGATGACCTTCGGCAGCTTCTCGCCCTTGATCGCCTTCACGGCCGCCTCGACGGTCTTGTAGCCGATCCCGATCGGATTCTGCGTGATCGCGCCGGCCATCAGCCCGCTGCGGATCGCGTCCTTCTGCTGCTTGCCCGAATCGTAGCCGACGATCACGACCTTGCGCTTCATCTCGCGCACGCCATTCACCACGCCGATCGCCGAGCCTTCGTTGGTGCCGAACAGGCCCTTGAGCTTCGGATACGCCTGCAGGATCGACTTCGTCACCTCGGTCGACTTCAACTGGTCGCCTTCGCCGTACTGCACGGTCACGACCCGCACCTTCGGGTGCGCCGACTTCATCCGTTCGAGAAAGCCGTCGCGACGGTCGATGCCGGTGCGGCTCGTCTGGTCATGCGCGACCACGGCGACGTCGCCTTCGTCGCCGATCAGCGCGGCGAGCTTGTCGGCGGCGAGCGATGCGGCGGCCTTGTTGTTGGTCGCGGCCGTCGTCACCGGGATGTCGCTGTCGACGCCCGAGTCGAACGCTATCACGGGGATCTTCTCGGCCTGCGCCTTCTTCAAGAGCGGCAGCGCGGCCTTGCTGTCGAGCGCCGCGAAACCGAGCGCGGCCGGCTTCTTCGCGATCGCGGCGGACAGCATGTCGATCTGCTTGTCGACCATCGCCTCGGTTTCGGGGCCTTCGAACGTCACCTTCACCTTGTAGTCCTTCGCGGCCTGCATCGCGCCCGCCTTCACGGCCTGCCAGAACTGATGCTGGAAGCCTTTCGAGATCAGCGGGATATAGGCTTCCTGCGCCTGCGCGCCGGCCGTTACGCCGACGGCGAACGTCAGCCCGACGATAGCGTTCAACACCTTGCTCCTGATCACTTCGCGTCTCCTTGGTTGGTATCGACTGAAACGCCGGCCCGGCCGGCGGTGAAGCAGATGCGCATACAACTACATAGGTCAGCGGCGGCGCCGGCGCAGGATGTCGACGTAGACGGCCAGGATGATGATCACGCCCGTCACGACCGTCTGCCATTCTTGCGCGACCGACATGATGCGCAGGCCGTTGGTCAGCACGCTCATGATGAACGCGCCGATGATGGTGCCGACGATGCTGCCCGCGCCACCCGACAGCGACGTGCCGCCGATCACGACGGCCGCGATCGCATCGAGCTCGTAGCCCTGCCCGAGCGCCGGCTGCGCGGAATTCAGCCGCGACGCGATCAGCAGGCCGGCGATCCCGCACACCGCGCCGCTGAACGTGTAGACGGCGATCTTCCACGCATCGACGTTCACGCCGGACAGCCGCAGCGCTTCCTCGTTGCTGCCGAGCGCGAACGTGTAGCGGCCGAAGATCGTGCGGTTCAGCACGATCGATGCGCCGATTGCGACGAGAAACAGGATCAGCACCGCATTCGGAATCGGCAGCGCGGGAATCAGGCTGCCGATCAGCGAATCCTGCGCGATCGACGTGAAGCCCGGCGTGTCGTTGAAGTAGATCGGCCGGGTGCCCGAGATCACGAGCGACAGCCCCTTCAACAGCATCATCATGCCGAGCGTCGCGATGAACGGCGGAACCTTCATCTTCGCGATCACGAAGCCCGACACGCTGCCTGACAGCGCGCCAAAGCACAGCGCGGCCAGGATCCCGAGCGGCAGCGGCATCCCCCACTTCGTCAGCACGACGCCGGCCATCACCGCGCAGAACGTCATCAGCGTGCCGACCGACAGGTCGATGCCCGACGTGATGATCACGTAGGTGCACGCAACCGCCAGCACGCCGTTTACCGCGGTGGCCTGCAGGATCGACACGAGGTTGTCGACGTCGAGGAAGTTCGGCGATGCGAAGCTGAAGAATGCGATCAGCAGCACGAGGCTCGCGAACGCGAGCAGCTTCTGCCGCGCGGCCGGGTTGAAGAAGCGGGCCCTCAGGCCGGCTGCGCCGGCCGGCGTGTCGCCGGTGGCCAGAGGCGGAACGGGATGCGTATCGTTAGGCATGGTCGTAGGGGCTGAATCAGGACAATACGGTCGACTCGCGCTGCGTCGCGAGCTGCATGATCTTTTCCTGCGTGGCGTCGGCCGCGCGCAACTCGCCGGTCACGCGCCCTTCGCACATCACGAGAATCCGGTGGCTCATGCGCAGCACCTCGGGCAACTCCGACGAGATCATCACGATCGCCTTGCCGTCGGCGGCGAGCGCGTCGAGCAGCTTGTAGATCTCGCTTTTCGCGCCGACGTCGATGCCGCGCGTCGGCTCGTCGAAGAACAGGATGTCGCAATCGCGCAGCAGCCACTTCGCGATCACGATCTTCTGCTGGTTGCCGCCCGACAGCAGCCGCGCGGGCTGCGCGACCGACGGCGTGCGGATCGCGAGCTGCCGCACGTACGACTGCGCGGTGTCGCGCATCGCGCGCGCATCGAGGAACAGGCCGCGCCGCACGAAGCGGCGCATGCTCGACAGCGCGATGTTGTTCTGCACGTCCATCCCGACCGCGAGCCCGAAGTGCTTGCGGTCTTCCGACAGATAACCGATCCCGTGCGCGACCGCGTCGGCCGGCGTGCGGATCGTCACGGTCTTGCCGTGCACGCGGATCTCGCCGGCGTCGACCGGGTCCGCGCCGAACACCGCGCGCGCGACCTCGGTGCGGCCCGCGCCCATCAGCCCCGCGAAGCCGAGGATCTCGCCGCGCCGCAGCGTGAAGCCGACGTCGCGGATCGCGCGCCCGCGCGACAGCCCGCGCACTTCGAGCGCGACGTCGTTGGCGGACGTATCGGGCGGCGTGCGGAATTCGGTATCGAGCTGGCGGCCGACCATCATCGCGATGATCGCGTCCATCGACGTGCCGGCCATCGGCACGGTCGCGACATACTTGCCGTCGCGCATCACCGTCACGCGATCGGCGATCTGGCGCAGTTCGTCCATCTTGTGCGAGATATAGACGATGCCGACACCGTGCGCGCGCAGCTCGCCGATGATGCGGAACAGCTCGGCGATCTCCGCGTTGTTCAGCGCGGCCGTCGGCTCGTCCATGATGAGCACGCGCGAGTCGAACGACAGCGCCTTCGCGATCTCGACCATCTGCTGCTTCGCGACCGTCAGCCGGCCGACCGGCGTGCGCGGGTCGAGATCGAGCCGCATCCGCGCGAATATCGCGGCCGCGTCGCGGTTGAGTTTGTCTTCGTCGACGAACACGCCGAAGCGCCCGCGCGGCTCGCGGCCGATGAAGATGTTCTGCGCGACGCTCAAGTGGTTCATCAGGTTCAGTTCCTGATGGATGATGCCGATCCCCAGCGCCTGCGCGGCGCGCGGATCGTCGATCTCCACCGCGCGGCCGTCCATCCGGATTTCACCGCCGTCCTTCTGATACACGCCGGCGAGAATCTTCATCAGCGTCGACTTGCCGGCGCCGTTCTCGCCCATCAGGGCATGCACTTCGCCGGCGCGCAGGTCGAACCGGCAATCGTCGAGCGCCTGCACGCCCGGAAAACGCTTGCTGACGCCGGTCAGCTCGATCAGCGCGGCAGGTGCGGCGGCGGGGTTCGAATCAGGTTGCATGGCTCGCCGTCCTCAGCCGATCGCGCGATCGAGATGCGTATAGCCGCCGTCGACGAACAGCCACTGCCCCGTCGTGTGCGACGCGCGTTCCGACAGCAGGAACACGGCCGTGTCGGCAATCTCGTCGGCCGTCGTGAAGCGCTTGCCGAACGGCACCTTGCCGGCGATCTCCGCCAGCTTCGCATCCGGGTCGTCGAAGCCGGCAATCCAGTTCTGGTAGAGCGGCGTCATCACCTCCGCCGGAATCACCGCGTTCACGCGCACGCCGTCGTCGCGCAATGCGACCGCCCATTCGCGCGTGAGCGCGAGCTGCGCGCCCTTCGATGCGCAATAGCCGCTCGTGTTGCCCTGCCCGGTGACGGCCGTCTTCGATGAAATATTGACGATCGCGCCGCGCGTGGCCTTCAGGTGCGGCACGCAGTGATGCGCCATCGCGTAGTAGTGGATCAGGTTGCGTTCGAGCGACGCGACGAACGCGTCGCGCCCCGCATCGAGGCCGATGCTGTCGTTGATGCCCGCGTTGTTGACGAGGCCGTCGATGCGGCCAAAACGCGCGACGGTCTGTGCGACGCCGTCGCGGCACTGCGCGTCGTCCTGCAGTTCGACCGACACGCGCGCGGCGCGCGGCTGCGTCTGCGTGAGTTCGCGCCAGAAGCCGTCGTCCGGCGCGTGGCGTGCGAACACGACCGGAATCGCGCCTTCGCCGGCGAGCCGCATCGAGATCGCGGCGCCGATGCCCGACGCGCCGCCGGTCACGATCACGACCTTGTCTTGCAGATTCAAATCCACTTCGCGTCTCCGTCGTTCATGTTGTAGCCGCGCGCGACGTGCGGCGCCTTGCTTCAGCCGCGGAACCGATACTGCTCCAGCGATTCGGGCTTCATCTCGATCGAGAAGCCGGGCGCCGTCGGCGGCATGTACGCCGCGCCGCGCACGACGCACGGCTCGACGAAATGCTCGTGCAGGTGATCGACGTATTCGGTCACGCGCCCTTCCTTCGTGCCGGAAATGCACACGTAGTCGATCATCGACAAATGCTGCACGTATTCGCACAGCCCGACGCCGCCCGCATGCGGACACACCGGCAGCCCGTACTTCGCGGCCAGCAGCATCACCGCGAGAATCTCGTTCACGCCGCCGAGCCGGCACGCGTCGATCTGCACGACGTCGATCGCGCCGCGCGCGATGAACTGCTTGAACAGCACGCGGTTCTGGCACATCTCGCCGGTCGCGACCTGCACGGGCGCGATCGCCTCGCGGATCTTGCGATGCCCTTCGACGTCGTCGGGGCTCGTCGGCTCCTCGATGAACCACGGTTTCGCGAACGCCAGCGCGCGCACCCAGTCGATCGCCTCGTCGACTTCCCACACCTGGTTCGCATCGATCATCAGCTTGCGCTCGGGGCCGATCACCTCGCGCGCGATCGTCACGCGGCGGATGTCGTCCTCCCGGTTCGCGCCGACCTTCAGCTTCACGTAGTCGAAACCGGCGTCGACCGCCTCGCGGCACAGCCGGCGCAGCTTGTCGTCGCTGTAGCCGAGCCAGCCCGCCGACGTCGTGTAGCACGGGTAGCCGTCGCGCTCGAGCGCCGCGATCCGTGCGGCCTTGCCCGGCGCCTGGCGGCGCAGCAGCGCAAGCGCCTCGTCCTGCGTCAGGCAGTCGGTCAGGTAGCGGAAGTCGATCGCGCGCACGATTTCCTCGGGGCTCATGTCGGCGACGAGCCGCCACAGCGGCTTGCCCGCGGCCTTCGCCCACAGATCCCACACCGCATTGACGACGGCGCCCGTCGCCAGGTGGATCGCGCCCTTGTCGGGGCCGATCCAGCGCAATTGGCTGTCCGACGTCACGTGCCGCCAGAAGCGGCCCATGTCCTCGCGGATCCAGTCGAGGTCGAGGCCGACGACGAGGTGACGCATCGCGTCGATCGCCGCGCAGCAGATTTCGTTGCCGCGCCCGATGGTGAACGTGAGCCCGTGGCCTTCGAGCCCGTCGTGGTCGGTTTCGAGCACGACGTACGCAGCCGAATAATCGGGGTCCGGATTCATCGCATCGGAGCCGTCGAGCTGGCGCGAGGTCGGGAAGCGCACGTCGAGGACGCGCATCGATCGAATGATAGGCATGACGAACGGTCCGTTAAAGGAAATCAGGCCTGCACGGTGCGCTGGCGCTGCTCGCCGAGCCCGTCGATGCCGAGCGTGATCACCTGGCCGGCGCGCAGATAGACGGGCGGCTTCTGGCCGAGCCCGACGCCCGGCGGCGTGCCGGTCGAGATCACGTCGCCCGGCTGCAGGCTCATGAAGCGGCTCAGGTAGCTGATCAGGTGCGGCACGCGGAACACCATCGTCGCGGTCGTGCCGTTCTGGTAGCGATGGCCGTCCACCTCCAGCCACAGCCGCAGCGCGTGCGGATCGGGCACTTCGTCAGCCGTCACGAGCCACGGGCCGAGCGGGCCGAACGTGTCGTTGCCCTTGCCCTTGTCCCACGTGCCGCCGCGCTCGAGCTGGTATTCGCGCTCCGACACGTCGTTCACGACGCAGTAGCCGGCGACGTGCGACAGCGCGTCGGCTTCGTCGATATAGCGGCCGCCCTGGCCGATCACGACACCGAGCTCGACTTCCCAGTCGGTCTTCTCCGAGCCGCGCGGAATCTCGACGTCGTCGTTCGGCCCCGAAATCGCGCTCGTCCATTTGCCGAACACGACCGGCTCCTTCGGGACGTCCATGCCCGATTCGGCCGCGTGGTCGGAATAATTGAGCCCGATGCAGATGAACTTGCCGACGCGGCCGACGCACGCGCCGAGCCGCGGCGTGCCTTCGACGCGCGGCAACGACGACGGGTCGATGTCGCGCAGCCGTGCGAGCGACGCGGGCGTCAGCGCGTCGCCGGCGATATCGTCGATCACGCCCGACAGGTCGCGGATCGTTCCCTGCGCGTCGAGCAGGCCCGGTTTCTCATGGTGTTTGTCGCCAAATCTCAGCAGTTTCATGTCGTCTGAATGGAATCGGAAAGGGAATGGGGAGCGCGGTCAGTTCGAGAGTCAGTTCGACACGGTCAGTTTGACCAGCCGCCGTCGATCAGGTGAATCGCGCCGGTGGTGAACGACGCTTCGTCGGACGCCAGATACAGCGCGAGCGCGGCGACTTCATCCGCGGTGCCGATACGGCCCATCGGCTGCCGCGCGACGAACGCCTGGCGCACCGTGTCGGTCGATACCTGGCGCGTGCGCGCCTGTTCGGCGATCCGCTGCTCCAGCGACGGCGACTCGATCGTGCCCGGGCAGATCGCGTTGCAGCGAATGCGCTGCTCGACGAAATCGGCGGCAACCGACTTGGTCAGGCCGATCACGGCCGCCTTGGTCGTGCCGTAGACGAAGCGGTTCGGCACGCCCTTCACGCTCGACGCGGCCGACGCCATGTTGATGATCGACGCGCCGCCCGCTTCCAGCATCGCCGGCAACAGCGCGCGGATCAGCCGGTACATCGACGTGACGTTCAGGTTCAGCGAGAACGCCCAGGCGGCGTCGTCGCAGTCGAGGATCGAGCCGTGGTGCACGTAGCCGGCGCAGTTGAACAGCACGTCGAACGCGCGCTCCTGCGCGGCGAGTGCCGCGACGTCGCCCGCGTCGGTCACGTCGAGCCGCCGCGTCGCCAGGCAGCCTCCCGCGCGTTCGGCGTCGGCCGCGAGTTGCGCGAGCGCGGCTTCGTTGATGTCGGTCGCCAGCACGTCGGCGCCCTCGCTTGCGAACCGCAGCGCGGTCGCTCGGCCGATACCCTGCCCGGCCGCCGTCACCAGCGCGCGCTTGCCCTGCAATCTCATGAGCACTTCTCCTGTGGAAGTCGGCCGAGCCGATCGATTGGCACAAAGGACTAAAGGTCCAACCAATCATAGGAACAGTTTCGGGATTTGTCACGAACGCGCGATTCAGTATTTTCCCGAGCGGGAGAATCGGGGCGAACGGAGTAAAGCCGGCGGTGCGGCGGCTTTTTTGGGATGCCGGCGATCGGCCGCTCGTCGCGCAAAGCCAATACCGGCGGGGGTTTGCGGCGAGTGCCGCGGCCCGCACCACGCGCTGGCCGGCCGAAACTGACAAGAAAGTCATGTTCGCGTCAGGGTTCTAACCGGGTGCGCGCGCGATCATGGTGTTGCCGGACCGCGCTTCCCGGTACACCGCCCCCGCCCGTCGCAGATCCCTGACGGGCACCTCCGTCCTCCGCGGTGTCCACGTGACTGAGCGAGCAGCCATGGTGGCGCGGCCCGATTTTTCGCCCCGGACGTTCGCGTCCGGGGCGCTTTTGTCGCTGCTTTTTCAAGAAAATGCGCGTCGATTGTTTCTGATTCGGCAAAAGGTAATTTGAGCCAGACAGGATGTTTTTTCCGGTCACAGACGCTTACATTTACCGCACCACTCATGGAAACCGCTACGGATGCGCCCGCGGGTAGTGACATCCACTGCCACGGCCGAACCGCACGAGTTTTAGGAAACGGCAAAATGAAGGCCTCGAAATCCCTGCCTGCGCTCGATCCCGCCGACGTCCACGTCGAAATTCTCGAACGTTCCGATACGCTGCTCGTCGTGCGCTGGGTCGAACCCGGCCGCTGTCATTACGGCGAACAGCGCTGGCGGCGCCGCTTCGCGCAGCGCACCGGCACCTGCGCACTGTCACGCCAAATCATCCAGCGTGGCGACGAAGTATTCCGCCCGGCCGAGCGCCCGGCGCCCGCGAACGCGGCCGCGATGATCTCCGCCGCGGAAGTACTGGCGCTGTCGGGCACCCTCTGAGGTCCGCCCGCCGCGTGCGAGGGCTGGCTGCGTGATGCGCGGGCCCGCCCTAGAAGCGCCGGTCTAATTCCCCCGCTTGTCTGCTCCGCCCGCGCGGACTATCGTTACACCACACAATGTAACGATTACGCGTCGTGGCGCATCGGCCGCGCCGATGGAGGCAGACATGCATGCATGGAGCGCGCGCCACGTCCCGGCGCAAGGCGGCAAGGTCGCAGTCGTGACCGGCGCCAATAGCGGCCTCGGCTGGCAGATCGCGGAAACGCTGGCCGCCAAGGGCGCGACCGTCGTGATGGGCTGCCGCGATGCCGCGCGCGCCGCCCAAGCCGCGGATGAGATCCGCCGGCTCCATCCTGCCGCCCGGGTCGAAGTCGATCCGCTCGACCTCGCCGATCTCGCATCGATCCGGCGCTTCGCCGCCGACATCTCCGCGCGCCACGGCCGCGTCGACATCCTCTGCAACAACGCCGGCGTGATGTTCCTGCCGCTGCGGCACACGCACGACGGCTTCGAGATGCAATTCGGCACCAATCACCTCGGCCATTTCGCGCTGACCGGCCATCTGCTGCCCGCGCTGTCCGCCGCACCGCGGCCGCGGGTCGTGACGATGTCGAGCGGGTTCAACCGCGGCGGCCGGATCCGCGTCGACGACCTGCGGGCCGAGCGCCGCTACAACCGTTATCTCGCGTACTGCGACAGCAAGCTCGCGAACCTCGTATTCGCGATCGAGCTGCAGCGCCGCTTCCAGCGCGCGGCGTTCGCGGGAATCAGCGTCGCCGCGCATCCCGGCTACGCGGCGACCAACCTGCAGTTCGCGGGCCCCGCGATGGACGGTTCGCCCCTCCGCGCCGCGCTGATGCGCGCGGCAAACCGTTATCTCGCGCAACCGGCCGATCAGGGCGCGTTGCCTGCGATCCATGCGGCGACGTCACCCGAGCTCACCGGCGGCGCGTACATCGGACCGTCCGGCTGGTTCGAGTCGCGCGGCCTGCCGGCGCGCGCGAGCGCGCCGCGCGCGGCACGCGACGTGGCCGTGGCGGCACTGCTGTGGGAAGCGTCGGAGGCCGCGACGGGCGTGCGTTTCCTGAGCGCGGGCGCGCCTGCCGGCCGGCCGCCGGGCACGCCGTTCGACACGACGGCCGAAGTGCGCTGACTCGCGCATTTCCTGTCGCTATTCTTCATACTTATTACACTTACAGAAACGAAAGGCCGATGAAAGCCTGATTCGACGCGCCACTGTTACCAGCCAGGAAACAATTTATCGTCAAAATCAGCGTTTACCCTGAACGACCCGGTGACTAAGATTTAGTCAATCGCTGCAGACATGGTGTCGACGGCGAACCCAATAAAACACCGGAGGTCATCATGAAATCGCTCGTTTCCGCAGTTGTTGCCGCTGTCGCCCTGTCCGCTTCGTTCAGCGCTTTCGCACAAAGCACCGTGACGCGCGCACAAGTGCGCAACGAACTCGTCCAGCTCGAACAAGCCGGCTACAAGCCGGGCGTGTCGAGCCCGTACTACCCGAACGACATTCAGTCGGCGGAAGCGCGTGTTCATGGTGCCGATCCCAGCGGCTACGGCGCACAACCGGCTCCGGTCGTCCACTCGGGCGTCCCGGCTGCCGCAGCGTCGTCGAACGCTCGCGACTCGGTCTTCTTCGGCCAGTAAGCCGACGCGCCCCCGGCGGGCGCACCGCGCATCGCGCGATGAAGCTGGATCCGGACGAGCCCATGCTGCGGGCTCGTCTTTTTTTCTGAAACGCATACCTCCGCCGCCCGGCAACGGGTGGCTTCGCCCGGGCGCGTTGCGTCCGGGCGCTTTTTCCCCGGCGAGGTAAGCGTAACGACGCGGTATGCGCCGATCAGCGCGCCGCGGCTGCCGCAGGCACCGTGCGCGACAGCACGCGCCACCGCGACAGCAGTTCGTCGCGATCGACGTAACATCCCTGCAGATGGCGGCGGCCCGTCGATGGATCGAACTCGGTGCGCGCGTGCAGCACGCGCCGGTTGTCGAACGCCCACATGTCGCCGGCCCGCAGCCGGCGCTGCACGCGAAAGCGCGGCTCGCGCGCGAGCGCGAGAAAACGCCGGTAGGCACGATAGACAGCCGCCACCGCATCGGCCGGCGCATCGAGCGGCCCGCGCAGGAAATTCGCGACGCGCACCTCGGTCACGTTGCCGCGCGCATCGAGCCCGATCACCGGCGCCGAACAGCGGTAGTCACTGTCCGCACTCTTGTTCCAGAACTCGAACGGTGTCGACGCAAGGTGCCCGAAATCGGTCGGATATTCGCGCCGCAGCGCATCCGCGAGCGCGAAGCCATCGAGGAAGACGCTGTCTCCGCCCGTTGCGTCGTTCGCGAGGCAATGCAGGAACTGCACGCCCGGCTGCAATTCACGCGTCGGCAGGTCGGTGTGCGGCGGCAGGTTGAGCGACGTATAGGCGTTGCTGTCCGGTCGCGGCTTCGATTCGACGTCGAACAGCACGCCGAAATTGCTTTCGCGAATCAGGCCGATACGACGCGCGACCTGGTCGACCCGGCCGCGTTCGGCCGGCACACCCTCGACGAGCGTCAGCCCCGTGCGCTGCAACGCAGCGAGCCACGCGAGCAACGCGCCGTCGTCCTCCATCACGTCACGCCACGCGAACACGCCGATCGCCGTCGCGTCGTCGCCGGTCCACACGTGCCGCCCGTGCGCGGCCTGACGCTCGGCGCGCGACGCATCGTCGTATGCATGCGCGCGCAACCATCCCGGCGACCAGGTACTGCGATGCCCGTCGTTCCACTCGACGTGCAGCGCGCCGTCGGTGTCGACATGCACGACGAGGGCCGACAGATCGTTGCGCGCGTCGGCGATCTCGAATACCTGTTCGCGCGTGAGCGCATGCACGCACGCGGAACACGCGCAGTTGTCGCGCAACCAGTCGAAGTGAAACGGCGATCGTCGCGTGTCGCTCCACTCGACATCCACCGCGCCATCGCCGATCGTCGCCGCCGCGATGGCCGCGTCGACGGAGAAAGTCCGCCAGTCCTCGATACGGTGTTGCGCTGCCTGCATCGTTGCCTCCCGGAAACGCCCGCTACGCATGTGGTGCGAGCAGAAACTCGCCGACCATCCGGTGCATCCGCGCCGCCTGCGGGCTCGTTCCGAGCGCGCGCCAGCAGCCGTGCACCAGCCCCTTCCCCATCCAGTAACGCGCGGCGCCCCCGGCCGCGTGAATCCGTTCGACGTACACACGCGCATCGTCGCGCAGCGGATCGTGTTCGGCGCCGATCGCGAGCACGGGTGGCAGCCCGTCGAAACGCGATGCCGCGAGCGGCACCGATGCACGCAGCAGCGGATCGTCATCGCCCGGCGCGATGTGTTGTGCCTCGCCCCAATACAACGCGCGATAACGATGGACGTCGTCGAGCGTCAGCATCGGCGCGTGCGCTTGCGTTTCGCGCGCCGGCGATTGCGGTTCGATGCCGAGCATCGGATACACGAGTGCAATCCCGTCGATGCCGCCTTCACCTGCATCGCGCAGCGAGGTTGCGACGGCGGCCGCGAGATTGCCGCCCGCGCTGTCGCCCGCGAGCGTCAGCGGTCGCGCGCACGAGCCGAACGACCAGCACGCATCGCGCGCGGCTCGCGTGACGGCCAGGCAATCCGCGAGTGCAGCCGGCGCGCGATGCTCGGGCGCGAGCCGGTAATCGACCGCGATCACGGCCAGCCCCGTGTCGGCCGCCAGTTGCGCGGTGATTAGCGCGTGACTGTCGAGCGAGCCGACGACGAACCCGCCGCCATGAAAGAACAGCACGGTGCCGCGCGGTTCGCCGTGAGCCGGCGCGTAGCGCCGCAGCGCGATCGCGTGTTCGTGCGGTGCGTGCCACACCGCATCGTGTTGCACGATGCCGGGCGGCAGTTCGCCGGGCGTCCATGCGGCCGCGAAACGATCGTAGAGGCGGCGTTGCTCGTCGGGCGAGCGCGCCGCCGCGTCGGCCGGATACGCCGCGTCGACAGCCGACACGAACGCCGCGATTTCCGGTTCGAGCATCGTGCACGCCCCGTCGTTGCCGACGCTAGCGGCGCGGCGGCAGGCCGATCACGCGGCCCGCATACCCGGGCGCCGCGCAATCGCGCTGCAACGCATGCAGTTCGGCCACGCGCGCGGCGACGTCGTCGTCGAACGGCGCCGATTTCGCGCCGCCGCGCGTGTCGACGTGCAGCAGCATCTGCTCGCTCGCCGACACCGCGCCGTCGTGCCCGTCCGCGAACAGTTCGAGATACAGATGCAGCCGCTTCGCATCATGCGCGAGCACCCGCGCATCGACGCGCACGCGCGTGCCTTCCTTGATCTCCTGCAGATAGTTCACATGCGCTTCGAGCGTATAGACCGAGCGGCCCCGCTCGCGACGCGCGGCGTCGTCGAGACCGATGCGCTCCAGCAGCGCATCGGTCGCGAAACTGAAGATCAGCAAATAGAACGCGTCGCGCAGATGGCCGTTGTAGTCGACCCACTCGGGCCGCACGACGTCGCGGTATATCGTCAGCGGGGTATCGCCGGTCATGTTCATTCAGTCCTCGAATCGCATTCCGTGCCGCGCCTTCACAGTGGCGATCGCCTTCAGCACCTCGGTAATGCACTCGTCGCGATAGCGTTCGAGCTCCTTGATGCTGCGCGTGCCCTGCTGCTCGCTCGTGCCTGCGACGACGCTGTCGATCAGTTCGTCGGTCAGCGTCGGCGCGACCAGCTTCGTCCACGGCAGTTCGAGCGCGGGGCCGAACTGCTGCATGAAGTGTCGCATGCCCGCGTCGCCGCCGGCCAGCGTATAGGTCAGGAACGTGCCCATGAACGACCAGCGGATGCCCGCGCCGAAGCGGATCGCATCGTCGATCTCGCCGGTCGTCGCGACGCCTTCGTTGACGAGATGCAGCGCCTCGCGCCACAGCGCCTCGAGCAGCCGGTCCGCGATGAAGCCCGGCACTTCCTTGCGCACGTGCAGCGGCCGCATGCCGAGCTTGCGATAGATCGCCATCGCCGCGTCGACCGCTTCGGGCGACGTGCGCGCGCCGCCGAGCACCTCGACGAGCGGCAGCAGGTAGACCGGATTGAACGGATGGCCGACCACGCAGCGCTCCGGATGCGTCGCACGTGCGTAGAAGTCGGTCGGCAGCAACCCCGACGTCGACGATGCAATGATCGCGTCGGGCTTCGCCGCGCGGCTGATCTGTTCGTGCAGTTCGAGTTTCAGCGCCTCGCGCTCGGGCGCGCTTTCCTGGATGAAGTCCGCGTCGGCGACGCAGGCCTCGATCGTCTCCGCAAAGCGCAGCCGTGCGGGATCCGCGCCCGGCGCGAGGCCGACGCGTTCGAGCGCGGGCCACGCATTCGCGACGGTCGCGCGCAGCCGCTCTTGCGCGCCCGGCGCCGGGTCCCACACGACCACGTCGAGACCGTGCGCGAGCGCACGGCAAATCCATCCGCCGCCGATCACGCCGGTGCCGATCGCGGCGAACGTCTTGATGTCGGTCTTCACAGCCATGTCCACGCATCCTTCAAATCGAGGGGAATCGGGCGGCGGCCGCCCTCGTGCGTGCCGCCGCAATGCATCACTGAATCAGCCGTCAAGCTCACGCGAATTCGGTCGCCGCGCGGCGTTCGAGCAGGCGCTCGCCGCGCGCGGGCAGGCCGAGCTTGCGACGTCCTTCGGCCGGCGTCAGCACGCGGGCGCCGAGCCGCTCGATGATTTCCCGCGCGCGCTCGACGAGCGTGCCGTTGGTCGCATGCACGCCGCGATCGAGCCAGATGTTGTCTTCGAGGCCGACGCGCACGTGGCCGCCGAGCAGCATCGCCTGCGCGACCATCGGCATCTGCATGCGGCCGATCCCGAAGCCGGCCCAGTGCGCGCCCGGCGGCAGGTTGTCGACCATTGCCTTCATCGTGCCGGTATCGGCCGGTGCGCCCCACGGAATGCCGAGGCACAGCTGGAACAGGGGCGGATCGTCGAGCAGCCCTTCCTTCAGCAATTGCTTCGCGAACCACAGATGACCCGTATCGAAGATTTCCAGCTCCGGCTTCACGCCGAGTTCCTGGATGCGCTTGGCACCCGCGCGCAGTTGCGCGGGCGTCGACACGTAGATGTAATCGCCGTCGCCGAAATTCAGCGTGCCGCAATCCAGCGTGCAGATCTCCGGCAGCAGTTCCTCGACGTGCGCGAGGCGCGTGAGGCCGCCGACGAGGTCGGTGCCCTTGCCGAAGCGCATCGGGTCCTCGCCCGGGCCGATTTCCAGATCGCCGCCCATGCCGGCCGTCAGGTTGATGATCACGTCGACGTCGGCCGAGCGGATCCGGTCGACCACTTCGCGATACAGGTTCGGATCGCGGCTGCCGCGGCCCGTCTGCGGATCGCGGACATGACAGTGCGCCACCGTCGCGCCGGCCTTCGCGGCTTCGATCGCGGCGGACGCGATTTCCTTCGGCGTGACCGGAATCGCCGGATGCTTGCCGACCGTATCGCCTGCGCCGGTGACCGCGCAGGTGATGATGACTTCGTGGTTCATGCTGACTACCCTCGCTTGATTCGGATTGTGTCGCTCGATTTGTGTCGCACTACAGATGATTTATCGCCGCGCGCCGCATGCATCGGGCGCGCGGGCCGTTACAGGCCGAGATAGGCCTTCACGGCAGGCAGGCCGTCCTTGCCGTCGAACGTCTTGACGCCGGCGAGCCACGCATCGAGCACCTGCGGATTCTTCTTCAGGTACGCCTTCGCGGCGTCGGCCGGCTTCGTCTTGTTCATCACCGACTGCATCAGCTGGTTCTCGAGCTGCGTCGAGAAGCGCAGGTTCTCGACGAGCTTGCCCGCGTTCGGGCAGCGCGAGATGAAGTCGGGCGCCGTCAGCGTGTACACGCGCGCTTCGCCATAGTTCGGGCCGAACGACGCATCGCCGCCGGACAGGTAGTTCATGCTGATCTGGATGTTCATCGGATGCGGCTCCCAGCCGAGGAAGACCACCCACTTCTTGTCGCGGATCGCGCGCTCGACCGTGACGAGCATCCCCGCCTCGCTCGATTCGACCAGCTTGAAGCCGCCGAGGCCGTACTGGTTCGTGTCGATCATCTTCTGGATCGTCGCGTTCGCGCTGCTGCCCGGCTCGATCCCGTAGATCTTGCCGTCGAGCTCGGCGCGGTGTTTCGCGATGTCATCGAAGGTCTTCAGGCCGGCCTGGTATTCATAGCTCGGCACCGCGAGCGTCGCCTTCGCGCCCGACAGGTTCGGCGGCTCGACCACATTGATCGACTTGCTGTCGAGGAACGGCTGGAGCTGCTTTTGCTGCACCGGCCACCAGTAGCCGAGCGACACGTCGAGCTGCTTGCTCTTCAGGCCGGCGAACGAGATCGGCACCGATGCAATCGTCGTCGTCGGCTTGTAGCCGAGCCCCTCGAACACCGTCGACGCGAGCGCCGTCGTGGACGTGATGTCGGTCCAGCCGATATCCGCGAAGCGTACGGTCCGGCAGGTCGCGGCATCCGTTTCGGCCTGCGCCGCGGTCGCGAACGCGCCGGTCGCCAGCATGGCCGCGACGAACGCGGCGATCTTTGTCGACTTCATGGTTTCTCTCTCCCGATTGGACCGATGTCCGACGGGTTCGCGGTGTGCGTCCCGGCCTGCATCGTGGGAGTAAAAGTAACGAGCCATATTGGTCGCGGGAAGACCGGCGGCGACCTGTTCTTGACTGTTTGCGACTATGAGTGGAAACCACTATGCGCGGGGAGGCGCTTGTACTGCGGGGGTTTCGGGCGAATCCCGGCGAACGGGGGTTTGTCCGGATGCGGCGTGGAGACGTGCGTTGGCGGCGGTGCTCGGGCGGCGTGATGGGATTTCCGGTCGTGCGAGCAGGCCCGCCTCCACCAAGCGTTATCGCGGCACTTCGACGTAGGTTTCCCGGCAGATCTCGCGCAATGCCTGAACCAGCAGATCCCGCGTCGGCGCATGCGATTCGCCGGCGCGGGTGAACAGCGCGATGGGCGGCAGCGTCCAGACCAGCGAGTAAGGCACGATCGCGACGCCGGCGATGCGCACCATTTCTTCCGCGATATCGGCCGGTACGATCGACACCGCGTCGTCGCTCGACGCGATCATCTCGCCGATCAGCTTCGACGAGTAGCTCTCGACGATCGGCACGGGCGGCGCGATGCCCGCCGACAGGAACAGGTCGGTCACCTGCTCCCGCATCGGCGTATGCGGCGCGCCGAGAATCCAGTCCAGCGCGTGCAGCTTCTGCCAGTCGAGCTTCGTGCGGGCCAGTTTCGCGGCCAGGCGCCGGCTCGCGATCATCCGCGGCTGCTGCTGGTACAGCACTTCAAAGGACACCTGCCCCAGATCGATCGCCGACGACGCCCGCCCGATCACGAGGTCGACGCTGTGGTCCTTGAGCTGCAGCAGCAGCTGGTCGCTGGTGCCTTCGTGGATCGTCACGGTCAGGCGCCGTTCCATCCGGGATTGCAGGCGCTTGAGCGCGGCCGACAGCATCTGTCCCGAAATAAACGGAATCACGCCGATATGCAGGTGGGCCGCATGGCCGGCCGCGACCGCCTCCATCTCGCGGGCGAGATGGTCGAGATCCTTCAGCATCGCCGTGGCCCGCTCGAGCACGACCGAACCGAGCGCGGTCGGACGCATCCCGCGTGACGTGCGCTCGAACAGCGGCGTGCCGAACATGCTTTCCAGCTCGGACAGCGCGTTGGTCACGGCGGGCTGGCTGCTGGCCATGTGCTCGGCGACGCGCGTCAGCGACCCGTGCTGCTGGATCTGCAGCAACAGCATCAGATGCCGCATCTTCAGGCGCGCGCCCAGCCGCCTGACCACGTCGTTCGCGTCGAATGTCATCGCCGGCCACGTACCCATCATGAAAAAGTGATGGACCGATATTAAAACAGAATTATCTCCTTATGGCCGATCCCTAGAATCGTCCCTGGATCGCGTCGGGACTGGCCTGGCGCGCACGCCCGGACCCAAAAAACATGAAACAGACAGAGACCCAGCAGCAGGCCGCGTACGACTATCACGAGTTTCCGACCCCCGGGAAGGTCTCGGTCGTCGCCAGCAAGCCGCTCGTGACGCAGCGCGATCTCGCGCTCGCCTACACGCCCGGCGTCGCCAGCGTGTGCGAGGCGATCGCCGCCGATCCGCTGCAGGCGCGCCGCTTCACGAGCCGCGGGAATCTGGTGGGCGTGATCACCAACGGCACCGCCGTGCTGGGTCTGGGCAACATCGGCGCGCTCGCGTCGAAGCCGGTCATGGAAGGCAAGGCCGTGCTGTTCAAGAAGTTCGCGGGCATCGACGTGTTCGACATCGAGATCAACGAGACCGATCCGGACAAGCTCGTCGACATCATCGCCGGCCTGGAACCCACGTTCGGCGGGATCAACCTCGAGGACATCAAGGCGCCGGAGTGCTTCACGGTCGAGCGCAAGCTGCGCGAGCGCATGAAGATTCCCGTCTTCCACGACGACCAGCACGGCACCGCCATCACCGTCGCCGCCGCGTTCATCAACGGGCTGAAGGTGGTCGGGAAGTCGATTTCAGAGGTGAAGGTCGTGACGTCGGGCGCCGGCGCCGCGGCGCTGGCCTGTCTGGACCTGCTGGTCGACCTCGGGCTGCCGGTCGAGAACATCTGGGCGACGGATATCGAAGGCGTCGTCTATCGCGGCCGTACCACGCTGATGGATCCGGCCAAGGAACGCTTCGCGCAGGCAACCGACGCGCGCACGCTGGCTGAAGTGATCGGCGGCGCCGACGTGTTCCTCGGGCTGTCGGCCGCGGGCGTGCTGAAGCAGGAGATGGTGAAGGGCATGGCCGCGCGTCCGCTGATTCTCGCGCTGGCCAATCCGACGCCGGAAATCTTCCCGGAACTGGCGCACGCCACGCGCGACGATGTCGTGATCGCGACGGGCCGTTCGGATTTCCCGAACCAGGTCAACAACGTCCTGTGCTTCCCGTACATTTTCCGCGGCGCACTGGATGTGGGCGCAACGACGATCACCCGCGAAATGGAGATCGCGGCCGTCAACGCGATCGCCGACCTCGCGCAGCAAGAGCAGAACGACGTCGTCGCGGCGGCCTATGGTGGCGACGAAGTGTCGTTCGGGCCGCAATACCTGATTCCGAAGCCGTTCGATCCGCGCCTGATCGTCAAGATCGCGCCGGCCGTCGCGCAGGCCGCGATGGATGGCGGCGTGGCGACGCGCCCGCTCGAGGATCTCGACGCGTATGTCGAGCAGCTGCAGCAGTTCGTCTACCACTCGGGCGCGTTCATGAAGCCGCTGTTCGCGGCCGCACGTCAGCTCGTGCGTGACGGCGGCAAGGCGCGCATCGTGTTCACCGAAGGCGAGGACGAGCGCGTGCTGCGCGCGGTGCAGGTCATCGTCGACGAGAAGCTCGCGCGTCCGATCCTGGTCGGCCGTCCGGAGGTGCTGCTGGCGCGTATCGAGCGGTTCGGCCTGCGCCTGCGACTCGGTCACGATTTCGCGGTCGTCAATACCGAACACGACGAGCGCTACCCGCAATACTGGCAGACGTACTACAAGCTGCGCTGCCGCGACGGCATTTCGAAGGAAATGGCGCGCGTCGAAATGCGGCGTCGCCTGACGCTGATCGGCGCGATGATGGTGCGGCTCGGCGATGCGGACGGGATGATCTGCGGGACGGTCGGCGAATATCACAATCACCTGCGGTTCGTGGACGAAGTGATCGGCAGGAAGCCCGAAGCGTCGACCTACGCGGCGATGAATATCCTGCTGCTCAATCAGCGGACGGTCGCGCTGGTGGATACGCACGTCAACGACAACCCCGATGCGGAGCAGATCGCGGAATTCACGATCGCCGCGGCGCGGCAGATGGAGTGGCTGAATCTGACGCCGAAGGTGGCGCTGCTGTCGCGGTCGAACTTCGGCTCGGGCAGCGCGGCTTCGGGCGTGAAGATGCGGCAGGCGCTGGAGATCATTCGCGCGCAGGCGCCGGATATCGAGGCCGATGGCGAGATGCATGGCGACTGCGCGCTCGACGAAGGGCTGCGGGCGCGGCTGCTGCCGATGTCGCCGCTGAAGGGCGCGGCGAACCTGCTGATCGTGGTCCGAACATCGACGCCGCGAACATCGCCTATAACCTGCTCAAGACCGAAGCCGGCAGCAACGTTGCCGTGGGGCCGTTCCTGCTCGGGGTCAATGCACCCGTGAACATTCTCACGTCGAGTGCGACGGTGCGGCGGATCGTGAACATGACGGCGTTGACGGTGATCGAGGCGAATCGGAACGTGGCTGCTTGATTGCGGCTGATGTAATTGCTTGACGGGGGTCGGCTGGGGCCGACCCAGTCGAGCGGCGGGCGGGAATCATCACCGGATACGACCCGCAAGCCAACGCGATTGAAGCGGCACGCTACACAACCCGCTCCAACGCACTGGCGAACCTAGCAACCGCCGCATCGACATCATGCAGCTTGTCGAGCCCGAACAAGCCGATACGGAAGGTCTTGAAATCCGCCGGCTCGTCGCATTGAAGCGGCACGCCGGCCGCGATCTGCACACCGACATCGGCGAATTTCTTGCCCGAGCGGATGTCGTCATCGTCCGTGTAACTGACCACCACACCGGGCGCCTCGAAGCCTGCAGCAGCCACGCTCCTGAACCCCTTCTCGGCCAGCAACGCACGAATCCGCGTGCCGAGTTCGAGCTGCTCCGCCCTCACCTTGTCGAAACCATATGCTTCGGTTTCCTTGATGACGTCGCGCAGCGTCGCGAGGCTGTCCGTGGGCATCGTCGCGTGGTACGCGAAGCCGCCGTTCTCGTAGGCTTCCATGATCTGCAGCCACTTGCGCAGATCGCACGCGAAACTGGTGCTGGTCGTCGCATCGATGCGCTCGCGAGCGAGCGGCCCGAGCATGACCAGCGCGCAACCCGGTGACGCGCTCCAGCCCTTTTGCGGCGCGCTGATCAGCACGTCGACGCCGCTCTTCTCCATGTCGACCCAGATCGTGCCGGACGCGATGCAATCCAGTACGAACATGCCGCCGACCGCATGCACGGCGTCGGCCACCGCGCGCAAATAGGCGTCGGGCAACATCATCCCCGATGCGGTCTCGACGTGCGCGGCGAACACCAGATCCGGCTTGTGCTCGCGAATCGCGGCGACGACTTCGTCGATCGGAGCCGGTGCAAAGGCGGCTTGCCTGCCCGCTTCGACCGGGCGCGCTTTCAACACGATCTCTTCGGACGGAATGCCGCCCATGTCGAAAATCTGCGACCAGCGGTAACTGAACCAGCCGTTGCGGATGACCACGCACTTCTTGTTCGTCGCGAACTGCCGTGCCACGGCTTCCATGCCGAACGTCCCGCTGCCCGGGACGATGACGGCCGCCTTCGCGTTGTAGACTTTCTTCAGCGCGGCGGAAATATCGCGCATGACGCCCTGGAAGCGCTGCGACATGTGATTGATCGACCGGTCGGTGTACACCACCGAATATTCGAGAAGCCCGTCGCGGTCGACATCGGGAAGTAATCCTGGCACGTTCGCCTCCGGTAAAGGATGAGCCATGTAGTGAGAGCGAGCGGTATTGGTGACGCGATGCCTCCACGCCTGTGCAAATCCGCGTTTTTGATTCGACGACGACCGATTCTAACGAAAGCCGTCTGAGGCTTGGGATTTTGGTGTGTTGTGGTGCGTCATGAGCACGGCACGCGATTGACCGCCGGCTCGTCCGCCGATTGGCGCCCACGTAAGGCCCGCGCATCGAAACGCAACATCGTGAAACCGCGCTTGCTCTCCGACGATACCCGAACCTAATCTTCAATGGCACAGGCGGAGGTGGCGAACGATTCCGCCCGGGTTTCCTGACACGCCGCGATAAACATGAAAAGCCGTGCTCGCCCACATTCGGTTCAATCGACTCGCCAGCCCGCTGCCGGCCCGCTGCGGTGGATCACCGGCCTCGCCGCGGTGCGCGGCTATCAATGGTCGTGGCTGCCGCACGATCTGCTTGCGGGCGTCACGCTCAGCGCCGTGCTCGTGCCTGCCGGCATGGCGTACGCAAACGCAGCGGGCCTGCCCGCCGTCAGCGGCCTCTATGCATCGTTCGCCGCGATGCTCGCGTATGCGCTCTTCGGCCCGAGCCGCATCCTCGTTCTCGGCCCCGACTCCGCGCTGGTCGCATTGATCGCCGCAAGCATCGTGCCGCTTGCTCACGGCGATGCCACGCGCGGGCTGGCCCTCGCCGGGGCGCTTGCGATACTCGCGGGCGCGATCTGCATCGCGGTCGGCGCGCTCAGGCTCGGATTCGTCACCGAGCTGCTGTCGCTGCCCATCCGGCACGGTTTCCTGAACGGCATCATGCTGACGATCAGCATCGGACAGCTACCCAAGCTGCTGGGATACCAAGGCCACGGCGAATCGTTCGTCGAGAAGGTGCGCGACGTGATCGAAGGCATCGCGGCATCGAGGGTGAACGCGACATCGTTCGCGCTCGGCGTCGCCGCGCTCGTGCTGATCCTCGTCTGTAAACGGCTCTGGCCCAAAGTGCCGGGCGTGCTGCTCGCCGTGGCGGGCGCGACGGCGGTGGTGATGTGGTTCGATCTGTCCCGGCACGCGGGCGTGGCGACCGTCGGCGCGGTCCCGCCAGGCCTGCCCGTGCCGCGCATCCCGAACGTGACGCTCGACGACTGGCTGCATCTCGCGGGCAGCGCGGCGGCGATCGCGCTCGTTTCGTTCACGGATATCAGCGTGCTGTCACGCACCTACGAATTGCGCAACGACACCAGCGTGGACCGGAATCACGAATGCGTCGCGCTCGGGCTGTCGAACATCGCCGCCGGTCTGGTGCAGGGGTTCGCGGTGAGCGCGAGCGGCTCGCGCACCCCAGTCGCGGAGGCGGCGGGCGCGAAGACGCAGGCGACGGGCGTGGTGGCGGCCGCCGTCGTCGCCGCGCTGCTCCTGTTCGCGCCACGCGCGCTGTCGCACACGCCGCAATCCGCGCTGGCTGCCGTCGTGATTGCCGCATGCGTGAACATGATCGAAGTGCGGGGCGTCATGCGGCTTTATCGTCTGCGCAAGAGCGAGTTCGTGCTGGCATTGGTGTGCTTCGTCGGCGTTACGGTCCTGGGTGTCGTGAACGGCATCGCCCTGGCGCTGCTGCTCACCGTGCTGTCGTTTCTATGGCGTGCGTGGCGGCCTTACGACGCCGTGCTCGGGCGCGTCGACGGCATGAAGGGCTATCACGACGTGTCGCGCCATCCGGAAGCGCGGCGCGTGCCGGGGCTCGTGCTGCTGCGCTGGGATGCGCCGCTCTTTTTCGCGAACGGAGAGATCTTTCGTGAGCGCGTGCTGCGCGCCGTCGACGAATCACCGCAGCCGGCGCGCTGGATCGTCATCGCGGCGGAGCCCGTGACCGATATCGACCTGACCGCCGCCGATGTGCTCGAACGGCTGCATGGCGAACTGGCGGCGCGCCAGGTCAAGCTAGTCTTCGCGGAGCTGAAAGGCCCCGTGAAAGACAGCCTCAAGCATTACGGGATGTTTGGCATGTTCGGCGAAAGCAACTTCTTTCCGACGGTTGGGGAGGCGGTCAGCGGCTATCTGAAAACGCATCGGGTGGAGTGGCACGACTGGGAAGACGAAGCATCGGGTTGAAAACGGATCGGCCGGATCAATGCATGCGTGGTGATGGCCGGAGCGCCGTATCTGGGGCCTCCGCCAGTGACAGCAAACGCTTAAAACGCAAAAGGGACGATTCGGCGTGGGAACTCGCGTGCGCTGCGGTGTAGTCTGATAGTCAGGTGCCACATCGGAGGGCGATATGGAACGGGAGTTGAAGCTACGGGTTTCCGTGAAGGATCTCGACAAGTTGCGCAGCGCGCCGTTGCTCGCGCAATCCGGCGGCGCCCACGCGCCTCAGTTGCTGAAGAGCACGTACTTCGATACGTCAGCGTTGTCATTTCACGGGTGCGGGGCGTCTCTGCGGATACGCGCGGTCGGCAACAAGCGAATTCAGACGTTGAAGCTGGAAGGATCGGTGCAGGCCGGCTTGTTCGACCGCGATGAGTTCGAGATGCCGGTCGTTGGCGACCTCCCCGATCTGGCGCGGCTGCGGGATCGACTGCCCGCTGACAGCGACTGCGGCAGGCTGATTCGCGACGTGGCCACGGCGGCCCGGCTCGAGCCCGTGTTCGTCACGCGAATCAGGCGTTCGGCTTTGCCGCTGCGCTTGCCGTCCGGCGATGAGGTCGAGGTGGCGCTCGACAAGGGGACCGTCGAGGCGGAGTCGAATTCGGTCCCGATCGCCGCTGTCGAACTGGAGCTGAAACGGGGCCGCCCTGAAAGCCTGTACGGCGTCGCACTGGAATTGCTGGAGATCGTACCGTTGCGCATCGATCGCGAGAGCAAGGCCGATCTCGGCTACGGCCTGCTGGTGGCCGAGCACCGTCCACCCGTCAAGGCGCAACCGTTACAACTGAAGAAACGCGATTCGATCGAAGACGCCTTCTGCCAAATCGCGCGCAACTGTCTGGATCAGGTCCACGCCAACGAGCGTGGCGTCGAGTCCGGCCACGATCCGTCGTGCGTCCATCAGATGCGTGTGGGGCTGCGTCGTTTGCGCTCGGCGCTCGACCTGTTCGCGAACGTGATCCCCGCGTATCCCGGTCTCGACGACGAGCTGCGCTGGATCGCCGCCGAGCTCGGCGCCGCGCGCGACTGGGAGGTGCTGGCGGGAACGACGCTCGACCATGCCGGTACGAACGGCATTCCGGACGAGATGCATTCGGTGCGCGAAGCGTGCGAGCACATTGCCGTCGAGAACCGGCAACGCGCGGCCGCGGCGGTCGGGTCGGTTCGCTACACGCGGCTCGCGTTGCAGCTCGCGTCATGGTTGAGCCGAAAGGGCTGGCGACAGGAGATGTCCGACGAACAGCGCGCCGCGATCATGCAGCCCGCGAAGCCGTTTGCCGCCGATGTTCTGCGTCGTCGGCACCGGAAACTGATCAAGCGTGGCAAGCGGCTGGCCGATCTGGACGATCATCGTCGCCACCGTGCGCGCATCGCGGCGAAGAAGGTTCGATACGCGACCGAATTCTTCGCATCGCTGTGCCGCAAGCGGGCCGTCCGCTCGTATGTCGATGCGCTGACCGCGCTTCAGGACGATCTGGGCTGGCGTAACGATGCCGTTGTCGCGGACAAGCTTCTCAAGGCGCTGCCCGATACGTCGCCTGACGCCGCGCCGGGCGCGGGCTTCGCGCGAGGCTTTCTGGCCGCGCGCGCCGCAGCCGATCACCAGACCTTGAAGAAGCTGTGGAGCCGCTTCAAACGGCTGCCGCCACCGCACTGAATCGGCACGACGCCATCGCCACGCACGATCAGTACCGTTCGGACACACCGTCGATCCCGCGCGCCTGCAGCGCGCGAACCAGCCCGGCACGCACCGTCGCGACGTCGGAAAACGCCGGCCGTCGATGCGCGGCGACTTCGGCTGCCGTATAAGGCTTGAAATCGCGCGGCAGCGCGTCGCGGTTCATCGTCGTGAGCACCCAGTTGAGCACGTCGGCGAGATCCTGGTCCGACAGCGCCGAATTCGACGCACCCGGCACGCGCATCACGTACTCGCGCCCCGCCGGCAGATGCGTGAAATAACCGAGCGAGTTCGCAAGCGGCGGCACCTTGCCCGGAATGCCGCCGCCCGTCGCTGTGTGGCAGCCCATGCAGTTGAGCACCCAGTGCTGTCGCGCGAGCGTCGCGTCGGCCGCGCCATCGGCATGGGCGGGGATCGCGATCACACACGCGGTGGCCGCGACCACCGCCGGCAACGAAAACAGACGGCGTGCGATGAACACCCCGCTCCGCCATGCCGCCGCACGCGGGCCGCAACGCACCACCCCGCCACGCCACTGAATGCACCGGGCATTCACAGCCCGAGCCCCTTCGTCACGACCGCACGTTGCGCGTGAACGGCCGTGCCGTCCATCTCCTTCGCACGCGCCGCGCGAACGTCGGCCGCCGTGAACGGCTTCGCGTCGCCGTGCTTATCGTTGAGATCGAACACGACGTAGTTCAGCACGTTCGCGATGTCGTCGTCGCTCGCGCTCGCGAACGACGGCATCTTGAAGTTGTAACGCTTGTCGTGCACGTTGATCTCGCCGAACATCCCGTGCAACAGCGTCGCGACGAGTTGCGCGCGGCCCGCGTCGGCCGTCGCGTACTTGCCCGGATACTCGGTCAGCGGCGGCGCGAGGCCGTCCTGTCCCTTGCCGCCGGCCTGGTGGCACACCGCGCACTGCGCGTCGAACAGGCTCTTGCCCGCCGGGTAATGGACGGCCTGCTGCGCACCGGCAAAACCGGGCAGCGCAACACCCGCAACAGCCGCCACGCACGCGACAACGATCTTTCCAGCTTGCATTACGTTCATTGTTTTGCCGCCCCCAGCAGGACCGAAACCGAACAGTGGTAATTCGAATTGCCGTTCGCCATGCACCAGTTGATGTCGTTGTTCAACGACAGCTTGTACAGCGGCTTCTCGCGCTCGTTGCGGTTGCAGAAGCACTTGCCGCACGACGTCTTGCCGCAGCAGTCGTTGTACGACACGATGTAGTCCGAACCGTCGTGCGGATTTCGGCACGTGCCGATCCACGTGATCGGCGACGGCGTCGTGCCCGGCGGGCAGCTGCTCGACGTGCCGCCGCAGCAGCTGCACAGCCAGCCGTCGATCGCGCAGTACTTCCAGTAATCGCAGCTCGTCGGATCGTCGCTCGCGCCCGACGCAGCGGCGCCGGAAGCTGCCGACGCGCCCGATGCGGCGTCGGCCGCATACGCGGTGCGATCGACCGGCAGCAGCGGCAGCATCGCCGAGCCCACCAGCACCTTGCCGAGCCTCGCCATCGCGCTGCGCCGCGAACTATGCTGCGCGACGCCGCGCGCCGATCGTTCGAACCATGAATCAAACAGGCCCATGGGATTGTTCTCCGTTGACGTTGAAAGAGGGTCGGCCGATCACGCGTGCTGCGCGTGCTCTTCGTGGCCGTGGTCGTGATCGCCATGGACGAACTGCTGCAGCGATGCGACGCCCCGCTCCTTCGCTTCGAACAGGCTCTCGAGATGCTCGCGCGTGTTGACGAGCCCCTTCGCACGCACGGTGCCGGTGTCGTCGAGCAGCACTGCGTACGGCAGCTTGCCGATCTGATACGCGAGGCCGAGCTCCTGCGACAGTACGTACGGGAAGCGCGCGAGGTCGTGCTTCTGCGCGAAGCGCGTGTGTTCGTCGAGTTCGCCGTCGCTCGCGAGCACGATGTTCACCGGCGTCGATTCGCTCGCCTGCAGCGACGGCAACAGCGGCAGCAGCTTCTTGCAGACCGGGCACGTCGGCGACAGGAAGAACAGCAGCGTCGCCTTGCCCGCCGCGTCGATGCCGCCGACCTTGATCCGCGAACCGCGAATGTCGGTCAACTCGAACGTCGGCGCGATCGCGCCGACCGCCGGCCCCTTGTCGATCATCAATGCGCCGGCCGGCATGATGCGTTCGTACAAGATGCCGATCTGGCGCACGAGCGCGAGGCAGATCGCGCCGAGCGCGAGGACGGCGATCCACAGCAACGCGGTGGAAACGGTGAGAGCGGTTTGCATCATGAATTCCTCAGATGTGAAAGGCGCGGGATGTTGGCGAGCAGCACGTCGACGGTGAGCAGCGCGCAGACGATCAGCAGCACGGAAGAGAACAGCGTCAGGTAGTCGAACCACACGACCGCGCGGCCGCCCGGCTCGACGAGCGCGGTCGCGGCCAGCGCGACGAGCAGCAGCACACGCGCGACATGCAGCCAGCCGATGCCGCGCGGCGCATCCGCGCGCGCGGCGGCAAAGCCGGAACACCCGCAGTCGATGTCGGTGTGGCCGCGCACGATGTTGATCGTCATGCCGGCCGCGAACACGAGCAGTAACGCGATCAGGCCGAGCGCGCCGGTCATGCGCGTATCGGGAAACAGCAGCGCCGCGGCGCAGGCGGCTTCCGCGAGCGGAATCGCGAACGCCGCGGGCGCGGTGAGCGCATCGGGCAGCAGGCGATAGCCGGCGAGCGCTTGCCGGAACGCCGCGGGCCGGCGCATCTTCGCGAAGGCGCCGAGCAGCACGACGACGGCCGCGCCGGCTTGCGCGCTGGTGGCGAGTACGGGATCGAGCGTCATCGCGGCCTCACGGGTTCACGAGCAGCGTCGACGTACTGCCGATCTGCTTCTCGACGTGCTGCCGCTTGCCGGTGCGCGCGTCCATCACGACGAGGTCGGACGTGCCCGTCAGCCCGTAGAACAGCGGCTTGTCGTCCTCGCTGACCTGGATCGACACGAGCGGATCGACCTTCTGCTGCGCGAGATCCCAGCGCGCGACCCGCTGTTTCGTCTTCAGGTCGTAGACCCACACCTGCGTGCCGGGATCCTTGTGCGTGCCGTCGCCGCCCTTGTGCATCAGCACGTAGTAGCGGTGCTGCTTCACCTGCACGGCCGTCTGCTGCATGCCGCCCGGGCGCCAGCCTGCGGCGCGCTCGGCGTCGGTCAGCAGCGACCACGGCTTGCCGAACGCCGGCTTGTCGCCGCTGAAATCGGCGCTGCGCACGTTGCCGTGATACGTCGTGAACAGATAGCCGCCGTTGTAGCGCGACGCGTTGATGAAGGCCGGATCGTTGTCGACGTCGATGAACGCGTCGGACATCGTGCGCTTCACCTCCTTGCCGTTCGCGTCGAGCGTGACGGTCAGCGCCTTGCCGCTTTCGCACAGCGCGGTGAAGCGATCGTTCCCCGACGGATACGCGAGCACGCATGCCGCGGTGTCGATCTCCGACAGCACCTTCTTCGACACGGCGTCGATCACCGTCACCGACGCGGCCGGCGTGATGTTCGCGACGTACAGCCGCTTGCCGTCCGCGCTGAACGCGGTGTTGTACGGCGACGGCACGTGCTGCCCGTGCTTCGCTGGAATCACGATCTCGCCGCTGTGATCGAGCGTCGCGTTGTCGGTCATCTCGACCACGTCGGTGCGCGTGCCGTGCGAGCCGCGCGAGAAATAGGTCGTCGCGATGAAGCTCGTCTTGTGGTCGGGCGAGATCGCGAGGCCGGGCGCGAAGCCGCCGTCGATCTGGCCGAGCAGCTTCTTCGCGTCGGCGTCGTACACGTAGATGCGGCCGTCGGTCATTGTCGGCATCGCGATGTCGACGACGTACACCTCGTGCGGATGCCACGGCGGCATCTTCTGCACGACGAGTTCCTCGGGCTTTTCCGTCGCGTTCGCGCTGCTGGCCCACGCCGCCGCGAACGCCAGCGTCGCCGCGCAAACCGCGGTGCGTCGCCTTGCTCTCATGTCGCCTCCAGTTGGGGATTCACGTTATGTGGGGCGACTGTAGTTCGACAATAAACCGGTTCAGCACCCGGACCGGCAACGCGTGCGTGCCGATTCGGGACATTGGAAAACCGCCTGAAAGGCACCGGGTATCGACACCTTCCGGCCCCTCAAAAACCCCCGGCCAAATAGCGCTCGCCCGTATTGCGCCGACCATTTGGCCGGTTTAATCTTGCGCGGTCCGAACGACCACCGGAGGCGCCGTGCGCGTGTTTCATCAGATGTTCGACGACGCAGACCGGCATGCCGAGGCGCTGCGTGGCTGGGATCAGCGTTACGACCAGATCGGCTCCGGTTCGTATCGCAGTGCGGTCAAGCACGCGGTGCTCGACGGCGTGCAGCTGTTCCAGGAAACGGCGAACGTGCGCATCATCCAGCGCGGGCGCCTGCCGCCCGGTCACACGGTGTTCGGGATGCCGCTCACCGGCTCGGGCAACTTTGCATTCGGCGATGCGCGCATGGAGCGCGGCACGATCGTGATGGCGCGCGGCGGCGCGCCTTTCGAACTCCATTCACCGGACGACATGTCGCTGATCGGCGTGGTCGTCGATGCCACGCTGATGCAGCAGATCGAGGATGCCGCCGATGTCCGGCTCGACGAGCGCGCGCTGCGGCGTGGCGTCGTCGACGTGCCGGTCACCGCGCGCGAACGCGCGAGCGTCCAGCTCGCGACGCTGCTCGAGCGCGTGCTGTCGGCACCCGATACGTTCGACGCGGCGCGTGCGCAGTCCGAATTGCGCGGCGAAGTCGGCAACGTGCTCGTCGATCTCCTCACGTATCGAATGCCCGGGCCGCCGAACCGTCTCACGCATGCGTGCCACGCCGACATCGTGCGCCGCGTGCACGACTACGTGATCGAGCATCCGGAGGCGCCCGTCGACATCCTGAGCCTGTGCACGCAACTGCGCGTGAGCCGGCGCACGATGCAGAACAGCTTCCAGTCTGTCGTGCAAACCGGCCCGCTGAACTACACGCGCGCGCTGCGCCTCGCGCAGGTACGGCGCCTGCTGCTCGACACGCGGCAGTCCGACCTGCCGATCAGCGAAGCGGCCGCGCGCTGGGGCTTCATCCATCTCGGGCACTTTGCGAACGCCTACAAGGCCCAGTTCGGCGAACTGCCGTCGACGACGGCGCGCCGGACGGTGCGCGGCGCAAAAACGCGCTGACCGCCCGCAAAACCCGCGATAATCCCGTGTTGAACGTTCGGCTCCCGCGGGCCGGGCGCGGCGCGCTGCCCCGCCGCTCGCCGCACCGTGCCGCGCGGTGCGCGACGCCCACCCGATTCCACCCCACGCCCCGATGCCAGAGGATTTCCATTTCCTGTTGCTGCCCGGCTTCTCCGCGCTCGGCTTCATGTCCGCGGTCGAACCGTTGCGCGTCGCGAACCGGTTCCGCACCGAGCTGTACCGCTGGCACGTGATCAGCGCGGACGGCGCGCCCGTCGCCGCGAGCAACGGCATCCCGGTCGCGGCCGAAGCCGCGTGCGCGGACGTCGCGCAGGTCGACACGGTGTTCGTGGTCGCCGGCTTCGATCCGCTCGTGTGCTACGACCGCGCGCTCGCCGACTGGCTGCGCCGCCAGAATCGCCACGGCGCGACGCTCGGCGGCATCGATACCGGCAGCTTCGTGCTCGCGGAAGCCGGGCTGTTCGACGCATCGCAAACGCTCACGCTGCACTGGGAAGCGCTTGCCGCATTCCGTGAACGCTACCCGGGCCTGAACGTGACGCAGGAGCTGTTCGAGATCGGCGAGCGGCGCATCACCTGCGCGGGCGGCACCGCATCGATCGACATGATGCTCGACCTGATCGGCCGACGGCATGGCGCGGAACTCGCAGCGGCGATCTCCGAGCAGTTCGTCGTGAGCCGCATCCGGCAGCGTTCGGACAGCCAGCGGCTCGAGATCGCCGCGCGCTACGGCGTGCACAACCGCAAGCTGATCCAGGTGATCGGCACGATGCAGCGGCACATGGAGAACCCGCTCGGCTCCGACGCACTCGCGCAGGAGATATCGGTCACGCGGCGCCAGCTCGAACGGCTGTTCAGCGCGACGCTGAACGACACGCCGACGCACTTCTACCTGAACCTGCGCCTCGACCGTGCGCGCGAGCTGCTGCAGCAGACCGACATGAGCATCACGTCGGTGTGCGTCGCGTGCGGCTTCGAATCGCCGTCGCATTTCTCGCGCACGTACCGCTCGCGTTTCGGCGTGAGCCCGCGCAGCGACCGCCGCGCGACGCGCTGAACGGCGCCGCTTTTGCGTACAATCCGGCGCGCTATTGCGCGCGCCGGCTGCGTTTGCCGCCATTCGCTGAACAATGCCGGCGAATGATCGACGGACCGAAGCAGGCTTCGAAAATAATTTGCAATGTCGCCGAAAATGTTCTGTAACATACCTCGCAATTAGATAGGCAGCCCTAAGGAGATGAGAGCCCGGGGCCGCGCACGTCGCGCCACGCAGGCTGCCAAATCGATCTCAATGCCGATCCGAGGGGTATGACATGACGATGCTCGCTTCGCCGTCGCCGCACCTGCCTTCCGTTCGCTTCCCCGCCGCCGCTCCTTCCCGATTCGTTTCGACCTGACGCTTAGTCCTCCTTAGTCAGTCGACGCTCCCAGCACCGCTTCGCCGCACCGGTTCCATCGAGCCGGCGCGCGGGCCGTGTCGTGCCTGCTCGCCACGAGCGCGCGGGCGTGTCCAACCGTTGAGATGAGGATCACGTATGCAGACATCACGCAAAGCATTGCCGATCGCCCTGGGTCTCGCGCTCGGTTTCGGCATCGTCGGCGGCAGCGCGGCCGATTCCAAGGTCGGGAACCCGCAGGCGTCGAGCCTGCGCGAAAGCCTGACACGGGGCGTCGCGTCGGCGCCGGCCGCGGCCAGGACCGATACGGCCGCCGGGCAGTTCCGCGCCGACGGCGTCGCCGTCACGCTGTACAACCCCGCGTATCACGCGAAGAAGGCGGCCGCCACGCCCGCCGCCACTGCGCGCGATTTCGTCGCGTCGCAGGCGACGCAGCTCGGGCTCGACGCGGCCGCGCTGGCGAGCCTCGTGGTGACGTCGGAGCGCAACGACGCCGATTTCACCGTCGTGCGCTTCCAGCAGCAGGCGGCTGGGCTGCCCGTGTACGGCAGCGAGATCGCGGTGACCGTCGCGAAGGACGGCCGCATCCTGTACGTCGCGAGCAACACGATCAGCGGCGTGATCGCCACCGCGCGCAAGGCGCAGGCGGTCGACCAGCAGCAGGCGCTCGACCGTGCGCGCGCGTATCTCGGCGTAAGCGGCTTCACGCACCTCGACGCGCAACTCGTCGCGTTCGTCGACAAGGCCGGCACGCATACCGCGTGGAAGGTGCGCGGCCGCCCGCAGGACGGCCCGAAGGGCGACTGGGAACTGCTGATCGACGCGAGCAGCGGCGAAGTGCTGCGCGCCGAGGACAAGGCGTTCTATGCGACCGACGGCACCGGTTTCGTGTTCCGGCCGGATCCGCTGTCTTCGACGAAAAGCAGCTACGGCAGCACGGGCTACAAGGACAACAACGACGTCGATTCCACGCAGCTCACGGCCGCGCGCGTGCGCGTGACGCTGAAGGAGCTCGCGCTGTCGGGCTCGCGCTACACGCTGTCGGGACCGTATGCGTCGTGCGTCGATTACGATGCGCCGCGCGACGGCGCGTGCCCGTCGCAGGCGACGCCGGCGTTCGAATTCACGCGTGGCAATCTGTATTTCGAAGCGGTGAACGTGTACTACCACATCGACACGTTCCTGCGCTACGTGAACCAGACGCTCGGCATCAAGGCGCTGCCGTACCAGTACACGGGCGGCGTGCAGTACGACCCGCACGGCGAATCGGGCGACGACAACTCGTCGTACTCGTCGAGCAGCGGCCGGCTGACCTTCGGTCAGGGCGGCGTCGACGACGCGGAAGACGCGGACGTCGTGATCCACGAGCTCGGCCACGGCATCCACGACTGGGTGACCAACGGCGGCCTGTCGCAACAGGAAGGCCTGTCGGAAGGCACCGGCGATTATCTCGCCGCCGCATATAGCCGCGACTTCAATCAGTGGAGCCCGTCGGACACGCAGTATCACTGGGTCTACAACTGGGACGGCCACAACGAATACTGGGGCGGCCGCGTGACGAACTGGAACGTCGGGCGCACCTACGCGCAGGCGCGCGGCGCGGAGATCCACACGGCCGGCCAGTACTGGGCGTCGTGCAACCTCGTCGCGCGCGACGCGATCGGCGCGCAGGCGATGGACAAGGCGTTCCTGAAAGGGCTGTCGATGACCAACAGCTCGACGAACCAGAAGGCCGCCGCGCAGGCGGTGCTGACGGCCGCGGCCGCGCTCGGCTACAGCAGCGCGCAGCTCACGGCGATCGGCGACGCGTACAACAAGAGCTGCACGTACGGCGTGACCGTGCCGCAGAAGTCGTAATTCCGCAGCAGGCGGGGGCGCCGCACGACCTGCGGCGCGCCCTTTCCTCGACATCGCTACCCTCACGAGATCGAACATGCCTACTCTGACATTGACCCGCCTGAGCGCCGCGCTCGGCGGCATGCTGCTGACCGCCGCCGCCCAGGCCGCGCCCGTATGGATCACGCTCGGCGACACCGCGTTCCGGCAGCTTCAACGCATCGATGCAAGCGCAACCGCGCAATACAGCACGGCGCTCGACGCTGGCCATGCGGCCGACGGCACCGTGCGCCGCGAAACCGTGCATATCGTCGGGATCGACGATGCCCGGCTCGGCGAGCTGGCCCACGCGGTACACCATGCGCGCGGCCACGGGCCCGGCTACATCGTGCACGACTCGTTCGATGACGCGCGCCAGGCGTTGCAGCCGGTATCGGCGGCAGTCGCGAAGCAGGCCGCCCTGCCCGCCTACACGGTGTCGAACGCGCCGCGGATCGGAACGTGGATCCAGCCACTGCAGGCCAGCAACATCGTCGGCACGATCACGTCGCTGTCCGGCTTCACGAACCGCTATTACACGACGTCGCATGGCGTCGCCGCGTCGGACTGGCTCGCGCTGCAGTGGAAGCAGCTCGCCGGCTCGCGCGCCGACATCACCGTCGAGCAGTTCGCGCATACGGGCTTCCCGCAAAAATCGGTGATCCTGACGATCCGCGGCAGCGATCCGGCCGCGGGCACGGTCGTGCTGGGCGGCCACGTCGATTCGACGGTCGGCCGCACGACAGAAAACACGCGCTCGCCCGGCGCGGACGACGATGCGTCGGGCATCGCCAGCCTGACCGAAGCGCTGCGCGTGCTGCTCGCGAACGACTACCGGCCGAAGCGGACGATCAAGTTCGTCGGCTACGCGGCCGAGGAAGCCGGCCTGCTCGGCTCGAAGGCGATCGCGAAGCAGTTCCGCGCGCAGAATGCGAACGTGGTCGGCGTGCTGCAGCTCGACATGACGAACTACAAGGGCGATCCGAAAGACATCTACCTGATCACCGACTATACGAACGCCGCGCAGAACACCTACCTGACGAACCTCGCGAAGACCTACCTGCCGGAACTCGCGATCGGCACGTCGCAGTGCGGGTATGCGTGTTCGGATCACGCGTCGTGGAATGCGCAGGGCTATCCGGCGTCGTTCCCGTTCGAAGCCGACCAGAACGATAGTCCCTACATCCATACCGTGAACGACACGCTGGAGAATTCGGATCGGCAGGCGAACCACGCGCTGAAGTTCGGCAAGCTGGCGCTCGCGTATGCGGTCGATCTCGGCGGCGACGGCAGCGCGACCGTCAAACCCTGACCGCGCCTCGGCCGGCTCGGGCCGCACCGGGCGCGCATGGCATGCGCGCCCGTTCGAACGCGTTTCCGGTTCCGGATAGAATCGTCGTTCGATCACTTCCGCACCACAGTGCCCCGCCATGACCGATTTCTCCCGCTCAATCAGCGATCTCACGCCCGAGCGCGTCACGACCGCGTTCGACCTGGCCGGCCATACGACGGCGCGCTCGCTCGGCGTCGCACAGGGCATCGTCGTGCGTTCGCGCTCGATCGTCGGCTCGTTCGGCGCGGCGCTGCAGACCATCTTCGGCGGCAACATCACGCTCTATACGTCACTGTGCGAGAAGGCGCGCCAGCAGGCATTCGACAAGATGCTCGCCGATGCGCGCAAGCTCGGCGCGAATGCGATCGTCGCGATGCGCTACGATTCGACCGAGATCGGATCGGGCATCACGGAAGTCATCTGCTACGGCACGGCCGTGCAGGTCACACGCGACGCCGGCGCCTGAGCGTCAACCGGGCGTCACCCGCGTCACCCGCGTCACCCGTTACGCGCCGGCCGCCCACACGATCGCGACAATCGAGCCGATCACGAGCACTACGCCGATCGTCTTGCGCTTGTTCAGTTCGGTCCACAACAGCACGCCCGTCAGCGACAGCAGGATCAACGCGCCCGCGAGCGTGTCGACGAGCAGCACCCAGCCGATGCTCATCCCGACGCCCTTGTGCAGGTTCATCAGCCACGCAAGCGTGGCGTTGTCGGTGCGCTTGAGCGTCATCGTGTCGCTGCCGACCCAGTAGTCGACGGCGACGCTTTCACGCGGCGACGCGAACACGAGTTGCCAGTGCTCGGGTTGCACGGTCTCGCGCTCGCCCCATGCGACCGGATGCTCGGGTTCCTTCTGCACGCGCCCCATCCGTTCCGGCAAATGCAGATCCGGTTGCCCGCGCAACCATTGCGCGAGCGCGAGCGGCGAATCGGGTTCCGGGTCGGGCACGTCGAGCCGCAACGTCTCGACATGCGGCGCACCCGTCTGGATCCGCAGCGGCGGCGCACGATGATTCAGCAGGAACCCCGTCGCGCCGAACAGCAGGCCGAGCGCGGCGCCCCACAGGCCGACCCAGCCGTGCACCTTGCGCAGCCACTTGATGAACGTACCGCGGCGCGATCGCGTGCGGCCGGCGCCGGCCGGACGCGCGCCTGGCGCAATGCGTGACGCGGGCGACACGGGCGCCGTATCGATTTCGATGGGATCGGCAACGCTCACGTTTCGCTCCAGATTCGCAAAAGATTGTGATAACAACCAACCAGGCTGCGGCATGCGTCGGTATCGGCGCCGCTCGCGTTGAGCCGCTGGATCGCGGTGTCCATGTCGAACAGCAGCGCGCGCTGCGCATCGCTGCGCACGAGGCTCTGCACCCAGAAGAAGCTCGCGACGCGCACACCGCGCGTGACCGGCGTGACCTGGTGCAGGCTCGTCGCCGGATAGACGATCATGTCGCCGGCCGGCAGCTTGACCTGCTGCACGCCGTACGCGTCCTCGATCACGAGTTCGCCGCCGTCGTATTCGTCGGGCGCGGACAGGAACAGCGTGACGGACACGTCGGTGCGCAGCTTCACGCCGTTCGGCAACACGCGCACCGCGCCGTCGACGTGACTACCGAACGTCATCCCGCCTTCGTAACGGTTGAACAGCGGCGGATAGACCTGGTTCGGCAGCGCCGCGCTGATGAACAGCGGATTGCGCTCGAGCGCGGCGAGGATCACGTCGCCGAGTTCGCGCGCGATAGGCGAATGCTCGGCGATCTGCTGGTTGCGCTTGACCGGCGCACCCGTATAGCCAGCCGTCGCACGGCCGTCGACCCACGCGTCGCCCGCGCGGTCGAGCCGGTCGCGCACCATGCTCACCTGCTCGGGCGTCAGCACGTTCGGGATGTGTACAAGCATCGTTTCCCCTCTTTCATCGAATGGCGCGACGGCGCGCGTGTCGCTCAGAACCGGTAGTCGAGCGTCGCGAGGAACGTGCGCCCGACGCCCGGCACCGCACGACCGCCGTCCGACTGGATCAGCGCATCGTAATAGAACTTGTTGGTCAGGTTCAGCAGGTTCAGGCGCAGGTCCCACTGCTTCGCGTGATACGCGGCCGTCGCATCCCAGCGCGTGTAGCCGCCCACCTGCACGTAGTCCGTGTTCGCCGCGTAGCGTCCCGACATGTACGTCGGGCCGCCGCCGATCTCCCAGTGCGGCGTGAATGCGTAGGTGGTCCACAGCGTGAACGTGTTGCGCGGCGTATTCGCGAGCGTCTTGCCCTGCGTGCCGTCGCGCGCGCCCAGGATCACGCCGTTCATGTACGTGTAGCTGCCGAACACCTGCCACTTCGGCGTGATGTGGCCCGTCACGCTCGCCTGGAAGCCGCGCACGCGCACGTCGCCTTCGAGCAGGTATTCACCCGTCGACGTCTGCGTGCGCGCGTTGCTCTTCTCCTGCTGGAACAGCGCCGACGTGACCGACAGGTTGTCGTTGAGCAGATCCCACTTGCCGCCGACCTCGTACGACTTCGTGTGCTCGGGCGACAGGTTCTGCGTGTTGTTCGTGACCGTCAGCGTCTCGAGCGACGGGTTGAACGACGTGCCGTACGAGAAGTAGTACGACTGCGATTCGGTCGGCTGGTAGATCACGCCGGCCCGCACGCTCGTGAAATAGTTCGTCTGCGACGCGTAGCGGGGCGCGCTCACCGTGTTCGCGAGATGCGCCTGGAAGCGATCCCAGCGCAGCCCGCCGACGAATTTCCAGTCGCGGCCGATCGACACCGTGTCGTTCAGGTACGCCGCGAGCGTGGTCGCGCCCGATTCGGCGTGGTTGGCCGGCGTCTGCTTCGCGTTGGTCGGCGTCGACGCCAGGTAGGCCGGGTCGATCAGCGACAGGATCGGCAGACCGCTGCGCGTGTACGCCTGGTTCGTGTAGCTGTCGTGGCCGACCTCGACACCGGCGATCAGGTCGTGCTTCACGAAGCCCGTGTCGAACTTGAAATGCGCCATCGTGTCGTTGTCGACCGAATGGTTTTCGATCACGCGGTCGTGGCTCGCGAGCCTCACGTACAGCGCGGACATCGGCAACGACGTGTAGTTGCCGTTCGTCAGCGCGGTGCTCGACGACAGCGGCCCGGTCAGCACCGCGTTCGCGGCCGTCTCGCGCGCATCGGTCATCGAGTGCGAGAACGACGTGCGGTTGCTGATCGTCAGCGCATCGTTGACCCGATGATCGATGCGCGCGGACACGGTCTGCACGTCCTGGATCGTGCGATCGTCGGTGAGGCCATAGAAGGTGTTCTTCGGCACTGGCGCCGGATGGCCGTTGACCGCGAGCACGCCGTAGTCGGGCATGTCGTAGTTGTGCTGGATCAGCGCGGACAGCGTCACCTCGGTCGGCGTGCCGATCCCGAAGCGCAGCTCCGGTGCGATACCGTAGTCCTTGTTCTTCATCACGTCGCGCGTCGAGCCGAGCGACTGGCCGAATGCGTTGATGCGGAACGCCGACGTCGCGCCCAACGGCCGGTTCAGGTCGACGCTCGTGCGGTAGCGGTCGTTGGTGCCGATCGTCGTCGACACCTCGGCCGACGGCTTCAGGTTCGCCTTCTTCGACACCTGATTGATCACGCCGCCCGTCGAACCGCGCCCGAACAGCATCGACGACGGGCCGTACAGCACCTCGACGGAATCGAGGTCGAACGTGTCGCGGTAGTACTGGTTGCGGTCGCGAAAGCCGTCGAGATAGATGTCGTTCTGCGCGGTGAAGCCGCGCAGGTTGATGTTGTTGCCGATCTGCCCGCCTTCCGCGCCGCCGATCGTGATGCCCGGCGCATTGCGCAGCGCGTCCTGGAACGACGTGAGCCCCTGCGACTCCATCAGCGCCTTGTTGATCACCGTGACCGACTGCGGAATGTCGCGCAACGCGGTCGGGGTTTTCGCGCCGACGGTCGAACGTTCGGCCTGGAAGTCCTGTTGCACGGCCTGCCCCGAAACGCTGATGGTCGGCAGCGTTTCGCGCGCGGCGGCGGCAGCCGGCGGCGCATCGCCCGGTTTCGCGGCGACGGCCGGCGACGATTCGGCGCTCGTGCTCTGAGCGAGTGCGGGCGAAGCGATAGGCAAAGCAAAGGCCAGCGCGAGCGCGCTCGCGAACGGGGTCCTGTTCAGCATGGAAATCCAGTCGGAGTGAAACCGCCCCGCGTGGACACGCGCCGATGCGCGCGCACGAGGCACGGATGCGATGGCTTGCGGGCCACCGGCAATCAGGCCGACGGCACTAGCTGGCTAGGATTGACGAGTCACCGGCGGCAGTCGCCGCACCGGTCACGGAAATGAGAATCGGTATCATTCCATGTATTTCTTTTGGTTTCAATTGATAACCGCTTCGTCATACGAAAGCACTATGTTTCAGAAAATTACGGAAAGTTATATGTAATTTTCAGAATGGTTTTCGTAATTAAAATCCGCTGTTTCATCGGACGAATGCCGCCCGAGGCCTTGTGCGGCAAGGCATTGACGGAATGGCCCCTTTTCGCTTTCGGGCCTCGTCGAACTGGCTGACGCTTGGGCCCAATCGAAAAAGCCGGTGGGCCAGTTAATTAATCAGACGATTATCCAGCCGAATGCCGTTTGGCATTTGATTGAAACAAGAAAGCATTTTGAAATGAATTGCAGTGAACGCGGCTGCTCAATGATCGCGTTCCAGCGACGTCATGTTCCGCAAGGTCGGAAACAAGCGCATCCACGTGAGCGCAACGGCGATCGTCGCCGCGCCGCCCACCACGATCGCCGCCGGCGCGCCCCACCACGCAGCCGTCACGCCCGATTCGAATTCGCCGAGCTGGTTCGACGTGCCGATGAACAACGAGTTGACCGCGCTCACGCGTCCGAGCATGTCGTCGGGCGTACGCAACTGCACGAGCGACAGGCGCACGACGACGCTCACCACGTCCGACGCGCCCAACGCCGCCAGCGCGATCAGCGACACCGCGAAATGCGTCGACAGCCCGAACACGATCGTCGCGATACCGAATGCGATCACGCCGCCGAACATCGCGCGGCCCGGCCGCCCCTTCAGCGGAAAACGCGTGAGCCACAGCGTCCCCGCGAGCGCACCGACCGCCGGCGCCGCGCGCAACGCGCCGAGCCCCCACGGTCCGACCTGCAGGATGTCGCGTGCGTAGATCGGCAGCAGCGCGGTCGCGCCGCCGAACAGCACCGCGAACAGGTCGAGCGACAGCGCGCCGAGGATCGCCGGCTCGCGCCGGATGAACGCGATGCCCGAGAACACCGAACGCAGCGTGACCGGCTCGCGTGCCGGCGGCGCGCTGCGCAGCGGAATCGTGCCGCTCAGCACCGCTGCGATCGCGAACGCGACCACGCTCGTGCCGAACGCGGCGGGCGCACCGATGCCATACAGCAGCCCGCCGAACGCGGGCCCGAGAATCTGCGCGGCCTGGTTCGCGGACGTCGACAGCGCGGTCGCGCGCGGCAGGTCGCTGCGCGGCACGACGGCCGGCAGCAACGACGACACCGACGGCGATTCGAACGCACGCGCGGTGCCGACGAGCGCCGCGAGCGCATACACGGCCGGTTCGGTGAGGCCGCCTTTCGCCGCGCCGAACAGGAACACGCCGGCGGCCAGCGCCTCGACGCTCTGGCAGATCGTCGCGATGCGCCGGCGATCGTAGCGGTCGGCCACCTGCCCGACGACGAGCGTCAGCGCGAACATCGGCACGAACTGCGCGAGCCCGACGAGACCGAGCGCGAACGCGCTGTGCGTGAGCGAATACACATACCAGCCGATCGCGACCGACAGGATCTGGAACGCCAGCGACGACATCACGCGCGTGCCCCAGAAGCGCTGGAACGGTGCGTGGCGGAACAGGTTGGCGGGTAACGCGGATGGAGTGCTGGAGTCGGGTAACGGGGTGGTCATCGAGGAGGCGTCATCGGAGGGGAGCGGGCGATCGGCGATGCGCGATGCGGCCAAACCGCGATGATATCGCCAACCGCCCCGCGCCGCCCCTGCCGCGCGCGCGCCCCGCGCCGGCGACGCCGCCGCCCGACAAAAAAAAAGCGCGAACCGTGGTTCGCGCCAAAGAGAGACCTCGCTGAAGACGTCGAAAGATCTACCTCATCCCACTCAGAAAGAATGCCGCATCCCGATCCGCACGTCGGCCTGCGTCTGCGTGGTCGACGGCGTGAAGCTGTAGCCGACCACCGCATCGACACCGTGCGACGCGCGCAGGTAATCGCCGGAGATGTACACGTCGGTGCGCTTCGACAGCAGGTAATGCAGGCCGGCCGTGCCCTGGTTCCAGTGGTGGCCTTCGAAGCGCGTGTGCTGGTAGCCCGCGATGAAGCTCAGCGCCGGCGTGAACTGATACAGGCCGCCACCTTCGTACACCTGCATGTGCGACGACTGGCCGAAGCCCTTGATCGTCGTGTACGAGTAGTTCGCGTCGAGCGTCAGCTTGCCGATCGTGTAGCTCGTGCCGACGCCGAACGTGCCCTGGCTGTCGACGTCCATCGCGGTATTCGCGAACAGGTCGGTGCGCGCGCCGGTCGCCGGATCGACGGTGACGGTCTGCTGGCCGAGGAACGTGTGCGTGCCAATCATCGCGTACGGGTCGAACGCATAGATGCCGTTCGGGTTGTTCAGGCGCGTGTATGCGGCGCCGATCGAGAAGTCGCCCTTCGTGTAGCTCGCGCCCGCGCTCCATGCGCTGTTGCGGTGGAAGTTGCCGGCGACGTTGCCGAACGAGTACATCGCGCCGAACTTGAAGCCGCTCAGGTCGTTCGACAGGAATTTGACCGAGTTCGGCAGGCGGTCGCCGTTGAAGCGGTCGAAGTCGCCCTGGTGGATCGCATAGCCGCTGCCCCACGCGGAGATGTTGTAGATCGATACGAGCTCGTTGGTGATGTCGAGCTGGTTGCCGAACGACAGCGTGCCCCAGTCGTTCTGCAGACCGACATAAGCCTGCCGACCGAACTCCGACCCGCCGAAGCCGAGCTGCCCGTTGCCGAGGTGGAAACCGCTCTCGAGCACGAACACGGCCTTCAGGCCGCCGCCGAGATCTTCCGTGCCTTTCAGGCCGAAACGGTTCCCGTATGCGACGCCGTCGTCGAACTTGACCACGTGTGACCCGCCCGTGTTGTTCACATAGGTGATGCCCGCGTCGAGAATCCCGTACAGCGTCACGCTGCTCTGCGCGTGGCCGATGGCGGGAATACAGGCCGCGCATGCAAGCGCGGCGGCTACGGCAACTTTCTTTTGCTTCATTGTCGACCACCCTCCCTGAACCGTTCGATGGAACGAACCGTGGCCTGGCGCGCGCCGCAATACGCCGGCTGATTCGAATTCGGTACGTCTGCTAGCTTCGGTATTTCGTTTTCCGCAATAACGTAGCCATTGGCGAAAAATACAAACCCATATTTCGGGCCACCCGTCTGAAGGCGACACCAAATGGTCTCGATGCGACTGGTCGGGAAAACACGGAGACGGGCGGCGCGGCAAAAACCGACCGCCCGGAGGCAGGTCAGCGGGCGTCGAGCGCCGCGCGCACGGCCGGCAGCGCCGGTGTGCCGGATGCGGTCGTCACGCCGTCCAGCCAGCCCTCGACGAGCGCCGGGTCGGCCTTCAGCACGTGCTGCGCCGCGAGCGCGGGCGACGTCTTGTGGTCGAGCATGTCGGCGATGATCCGGTTCTCGACGTCGACGGAGAACGTCATCTGCCGGAACAGGCGCGCGAGGTTCGCGCACTGGCCGGCAAAGCCCGGACGCGTGACCGTGTTGACCGTCGCGCCGCCGTAGTTCGGACCGAAATACGCGTCGCCGCCCGACAGGTAGGTCAGGTGGAACTTGGTGTTCATCAGATGCGGCTCCCACGCGAGAAATACAATCCAGCGCTTGTCGCGCACCGCACGCTCGACCTGCGTGAGCATGCCCGTCTCGCTCGATTCGACGAGCGACCAGTTCGCCGGCCCGAGCGCATGGTCGGACAGCATCCGCTTGATGTTCTGGTTCGCGGGCGCGCCGGGCTCGATCCCGTAGATCTTGTCGCCGAAGCGGTCGGCATAGCGCGCGAGATCGGCGAACGTGTGCACGCCCGCGGCCGCGACGTAGTCGGGCACGGCCAGCGTGAACTTCGCGCCGCTCAGGTTTGCATGCAGCACGTCGATCGACTTCTCGTCGACGAACGGCTTCACGAGCGGTGCCTGCGCGGGCATCCAGTTGCCGAGGAACACGTCCACCTGCCCTTTCTTCAAGCCCTGGTACGTGATCGGCACCGACAGGTTCGCGACGTCCTGCCGGTAGCCGAGCGCCTTCAGCACGACGCCGGCCATCGCGTTGGTCGCGTCGATGTCCGTCCAGCCTGGCGCCGCCATCTTCACGTCGCGACACGTCTGCGGATCGGCCGCGTGCGCGGGCTGCGTCGCCAGCACGCATGCGGCCGCGGCGAGCGCCGTGCCGAGCTTGCGGATTGCTGCGTGGGATTGCCGTTTCATGGTGCGTCTCCTTCGTCGTTCGTCAATGATCGTGTGCGGATCGTTCAGCGCCCTACGCGCGGAAAGCGCGCCATCGCTTCGAGCGTATCGAGTTCGATGTGATTGCGCATGTAGCGCTGGCTCGCATCGGTGAACGGCTGCCAGTCCCACGCCTGGATGCGGCCCTGCGTCGTCGCCGCGTAATGGAAGCGGCGCCGCCGCTGGCTCGCGCGCACCTGCGCGTCGAGTTCCGGCAGGTTCCAGCGCCGCGCGGCCTCCGCGCGGAACGCGGCGAGCACGTCGGCGGCTTCGGGCAGGCCGGCCAGGTTCGTGCGCTCGCGCGGATCGTCGGCGAGGTGGTAGAGCTGGTCGGGGTCGGCCGGGCAATGCACGTACTTCCAGTCGCCGCGGCGGATCATCACGACCGGCGCGACCGCCCCTTCCGCGAGGTATTCGCCCAGCGCGGTGTCGTGCGCGGGCGCGCCTTGCAGATGCGGCACGAGGCTCGCGCCGTCGACCGGGTCCGGCCAGCCGCCGGCGGGCGCCGCACCGGTCAGGTCGACGAGCGTCGGCAGCAGGTCGAGGTGCGACACCGGCCCGCGCACGCGCGCGGCGTCGAAGCGGCCCGGCGCGTGGACGATCAGCGGCACGCGGCAGCCGCCTTCGAAGAACGTCATCTTGTACCAGAGCCCGCGCTCGCCGAGCATGTCGCCGTGGTCGGACGTGACGATCACGATCGTGTCGTCGGCGAACCCGCATTGCTCGAGCGCGGCCAGCACGCTGCCGAACTGCGCGTCGACGTACGACGTCGCGCCGTAGTACGCGCGGCGCGCGGCGCGGATCTGCGCGTCGGTCGGCGGCGTGCGATCGTTTTCGCAGACGAAGCGCAGCCGCTGCGAATGCGGATCGCTCTGCTCCGCATCGAGCCGCACGGCCGGCATGTCGATCTCGTCGTCGCTGTACAGATCCCAGTATTCGCGCGTGATCGCGTAGGGATCGTGCGGATGGGTCAGCGACACGACCATGCAGAACGGCCGCGCGTCGTGCCCGGCCGCGCGCTCGCGCGCGACGTCGTACAGCTTCTGCTTGGCCGCGAACGTAACCTCGTCGTCGAAGTCGAGCTGGTTCGTGCGCACGCACGGGCCGGCCTCCAGCACCGAGCTCATGTTGTGATACCAGCTCGGCCGCTCGGTCGGGTGATCCCAGTCGGGCACCCAGCCGAAGTCGGCCGGATAGATGTCGGTCGTGAGCCGCTCCTCGAAACCGTGCAGCTGGTCGGGTCCGCAGAAATGCATCTTGCCGGACAGCATCGTGCGGTAGCCGCCCGCGCGCAGGTAGTGCGCGAACGTCAGCGTTTGCGCCGGCAATTCGGCGGCGTTATCGTAGGCGCCGATACCCGACGGCAGCTTGCCGGTCAGCAGCGAGAAGCGCGACGGCGCGCACAGCGGGCTCGCGCAATACGCGGCGTCGAACACCACGCCTTGCGCGGCGAGACGGTCGAGCGTCGGCGTGCGCGCGACGCGGTTGCCGTAGGCCGGCAGCGCGAACGGCGTCAGCTGGTCGGCCATCAGGATCAGGATGTTGGGAGTCGGGTTCGTCATCGCGGTCGTGGGGAAATCGGTGTTCGAACGGAACGGCGCGACGCTCGTGCGGCGACGCAGCCGGCATGACGGACGCGGCTTGCAGAAAGTCCCGCGCGCACCGGCCGCGACTGGCTAGAATCGCGGAAGGACCGGCGCGGCGCCGTGCCGTCCAGAGCACTATCCCCCGCCCGAATTCGGGCGGGAAGGTGGCCGGCCCTTATGGGGCCATTAGAGAGACTTATGTCGAAATCCGAAGCGTTACCGTCGATGCAGGCGCTGCGCGCGTTCGAATCGGCCGCCCGTCTCCAGAGCTTCACGGCCGCCGCGCGCGAGCTCGGCTCCACGCAGCCGGCCGTGAGCCAGCAGGTATTTCAGCTCGAGGCGGAGCTCGGCGTGCCGCTGTTCGAGCGCAGCCCGCGCGGCGTCACGCTGACGAGCGACGGCCAGTGCCTGTACGAAGCCGTACGGGTAAGTCTCGACACGCTGCGCGGCGCCACCGCGACGCTGCGCGCGCGCCGCGAGCACGGCGCGCTCACGATCGTCACGGATTTCGGCTTCGCGACCTACTGGCTGATGCCGCGCCTCGCGGGCCTGAAGCACGTGATGCCGGACGTCGACGTGCGGGTCGTCACGTCACAGGATTACGACGCGCAGCGCGACCACGCCGACATCGCGATCCTGTTCGGCGACGGCCACTGGCCGTCGTGCACGGCCGCCCGGCTCTTTCCCGAATCCGTCACGCCCGTCTGCTCGCCCGCGTTCCGCGCCGCGCACCCGGACGTCGCGCGGCCCGATCACCTGCATGCGCTGCCGCTGCTGCACGTGCAGCCGACGCGCCCCGAGCGCTGGCTGTCGTGGGCCGGCTGGTTCGACGCGCACGGCCTCGACGCGCCGGCTGCCGCGCGCGGCGTGACCTTCAACAGCTACGCGCTGGTGATCCATGCGGCGCTCCTCGGCGAGGGCGTCGCGCTCGGCTGGTCGCCGCTCGTCGACGAGCTCGTCGCGTCCGGGCAGCTCGTGAAGCTCGTCGACGCGCCCGTCGTGACGTCGCGCGGCTATTTTCTCGTGCGGCCGCCGCAGCGGCCCGAGCCGGACGCGACCCACGTGTTCCGGCGCTGGCTGCTCGACGCATGCGCGTGCGCGTGACGGGCTGCCTGACTGCCCGTCAACCACCCGACAACCGCCCCGCCTGACCGTCCGCCCGCCCGGCCGCGCTGGCGTGCCGATACCAGCCACACGGCGGGTTGGTTCTATCCGCGCCCAAATCGTCCTGATTTACTTGAGCCTCCCGCTACCCGCTAGCGTGGCGCCCGGTGCGCCGCCGCACGGGTTCGCGCCCCATGACATCCGAGGAACCTCATGACCGCCGACTCACGCCCCGATCAATTCGTCCTGACGCTGTCGTGCCCGAGCGCGGCCGGCCAGGTCGCCGCCGTCGTCGGCTTTCTCGAGCGCCATCGCTGCTATGTCGATGCATTGAACGTGTTCGACGACGATCTCAGCAACCACTTCTTCGTGCGCTGCGTGTTTCATCCGACGGATGAAACGCTGCAGATCGACGCGCTGCGCCAGGAGTTCGGGCCGATCGCGGCCGAGCTCGGCGGCCGCGACGGCAACACGCAGTGGGCGATCCACGACGTGAACGCGCGCCCGAAGGTGCTGATCATGGTGTCGAAGATCGGCCATTGCCTCAACGATCTGCTGTTCCGCTAGCGCACCGGCCAGTTGACGATCGAGATCGCGGCGATCGTGTCGAACCATAACGACTTCTACCCGCTCGCCGCGAGCATAACATGCCGTTTCATCACTTCCCGCTGGTGGGCGGCACGTCCGATGCGCGAAGGCGCAGCAGGAAGCGCGCGTGCTCGAATTCATCGAGTCGAGCACCAGCCGATCTCGTCGTGCTCGCGCGCTACATGCAGATGCTGTCGCCGAACATGTGCCAGCAGCTCGCCGGCCGCGCGATCAACATCCACCACTCGTTCCTGCCCGGCTTCAAGGGCGCGAAGCCGTATCACCAGGCGCATGCGCGCGGCGTGAAGCTGATCGGCGCGACCGCGCACTTCGTGACCGACGATCTCGACGAAGGCCCGATCATCGAGCAGGTGGTCGAACGTGTCGATCACGCGCTGCGCCCGGAGCAGTTGCTGGCGGTCGGTCGCGACGTCGAATCCATCACGCTCGCGCGTGCGGTGAAGGCGTTCATCGAGCGCCGCGTGTTCCTGAACGGCGATCGGACGGTGGTGTTTCCGTAAGGGCGTAGGGGGCCCGGCGCCGTGTTCGTCGGGCGGCGAGCAAATAAAAAACGACCGGCACCTGCCGGTCGTTTTTTTATCGCCTGGCGTTCGACGCGTCGCGCGGGCGCGGGCGCGTCAGCCGCTTACTTCACCCACGCAAAGTAATACGACAGCCAGATCGTGAGCCCCGCGCCGAGCAGCGCCGCATACGGCATCAGGCTCAGCCACATCGCACGCTTCGGCACTTCGAGTTCCATGTCGCGCTGCATCTGCGCGGGGAAGCGACCGCGATCCTGCCAGTAGTGGCGGAACAGGAACACCGGCACGATCAGCAGCATCGCGATCAGCCCGTTGCGCAGCGTGCCTTCGCCCTGCAGGTTCGCGCCCGCGCCGACATAAACGAGGTTCGCGTAGCCGCAAATCGAACCGGCGACGAGCAGCCAGGTCGGGCAGCGGAACGGCCGATCCCAGTTGCCGCGATCCATCCGGTGGATCCAGCCCGACTGAAGATTCAGGAATACGAACAGCATGTAGCAGACGTTCGAGATCGACAGCACCGTCATGTAGTCCGACATCATCAGCAACACGAGGTTGAAGCCGAGATCGGTCCACATCGCGCGCGTGGGCGAGCCGTGCTCGTTCACGTGCGACAGGTACTTCGGCAGCCAGCCGTCGACCGATGCCTGATACAGCGTGCGCGACGAGCCCATCATCGACGTCATCACGATCAGCAGGATCGACAGCATCAGCATCACGACGACCGCATTCGCGACCCACGCGCCGCCGCCGACGATCCGCGCCATCGCGGCCGCGACACCGGTGCCGTCGCCGATCGCCGGATCGAGCATCGCCTGCGTGCCGAGCGCGCCCTGGAACGCCATCGGCACGAGCGTCATCACGACGAGACACAGCGCGCCCGACCAGAAGATCGCCTTCGCGGTGTCGCGACGCGGATCGCGGAATTCGCGCGTGTAGCAGACGGCCGTCTCGAAGCCGTACGACGCCCAGCCGGCCATGAACATCGCGCCGAGCGCCATCGTCACGCCCTGCCCGTTCCACGAGCCGAACGTCGCGGTCGTGAGGTTGCCGTTCGCGTCGTGACCGAGCGGCAGCAGTGGGAGCAGGTTCGACATCGGCACGTCGCCGGTGACGAACGGCACGATGCCGACGATCAGCAGCGGCGTGAGCGATGCGATGCCGAGAATGCGCTGCGTGCGCGCAGCCTTCGACGCGCCGCTGTGCTGAAGCTTGAACGTGATGAGAAGCAGAATCGTCGCGATGATGAACGTCGCGTTGATTCGCAGCGAAAGGCCCGGCTTGATGAAACCGAGATCCGCGATCCTGAGCTGCCAGTGCAGCACCGCCGCATCGGCGGGAAAGAGACTCGTGAGCGCATAGCTCGCCGCGAGGCCGCAGCCGAGCGCGAGCATCGGCGACCACGCAAGCCAGTTGCACCACACGGACACCGGGGCAATCAGCTTGCTGTAACGGACCCAGCCGATCGCGCCATACACGGACGCGCCGCCCGATTTATGGGGAAATAGCCCGGATATTTCCGCATAAGTCGCGCTTTGAATCAGCCCCATCGTGATCGCGGCGATCCAGATCGCCCACGCGGGCTGGCCGATCGTCGCGCATACGCCGCCGATCGTGAACAGCACGCCTGCCGGCACGCCGCTCGTTACCCAGAATGCGTCTTTCCAAGTCAGGCCACGATGCAGCGTGTGGCCCGTCGAATCATGTGAGATGGTTGCCTCAACGTCACTGGTGCGATTAGCACGCAGTCCTGCCTGACTCATCCATTGCCTCCTGAGATGACTCCGCACAAGGGCCGTAGTGTAACAACTTACGCCATTTCTTGCAGAATCAGTAAAAGAATTCCGGGATATGGCCGCATTGAATCACGATTGTTTCGGATTCCTGCATGCCATTCCCGGCGTATTTTTTATAGTGATGCGCGCAATGAAGCGTCGCGTGTTACTGGGTGCCTTCGGTCCACGAATTCACGCGGTCCGCATGGGCTGCGATCCACGCATCGGCGGCCGCTTCCGGCTTCGAGCCGTTCTGGATCGCGAGCATCACGCTGTCGATCTCGCCCGGCTTCCACTGGAATTTCTTCAGGAACGCGACGACCGGCTTGGCCTTCGTTTCGAGCTGCGGGTTCACGACGCTGTCGACGTGTTCCGCGCCGCCGAACACCTTCTTCGGATCCTCGAGGAAGCGCAGCTTCCACTTCGCGAACATCCAGTGCGGCGCCCAGCCGGTCACGATCACCGGCTTGTTCGCACTGACGGAGCGCGACAGCTCGGCCGTCATCGCGCTGCCCGAACTCGGCATCAGCGTGTAGCTCAGCCCGTAGTTCTTGATCGCTTCGTCGGTCTTGCGCATCACGCCCGCACCGGCATCGATGCCGACGATCCGGCCGCCGAAGCTGCTCTTCTCGGCGTTCAGATCCTCGATGCTCTTCGCCTTCACGTAATCCGGGACAATCAGGCCGATCTTCGCGTCGGGAAAGTTCGCGCCGACGTCGACGACCTTGCTCTTGTATTCGCTCCAGTACGAGCCGTGCGTGACCGGCAGCCAGGCCGACAGCGTCGCGTCGAGATCGCCGCGCGCGACGCCCTGCCACATGATCCCGGCCGCGACCGGCACGAGCTTCACCTCGTAGCCGAGCTTCTTCTCGATCACGCGTGCCGCGACGTTCGACGTCGCCACACTGTCATCCCAGCCTTCGACGTAGCCGATTTTCAGCGTCGGCTTCGTATCCGCAAGTGCTGACGCGCTCAGCGCCACCATGGCCGACACCGCGCCCGTCCACAACAGTTTTCCGAACAGCTTCATGGTCGATCTCCTTGATATGCGCTCACCGCGCGTTGCCTCTCTAGGTTCTTCAACCACAAATCCGCGGTATCGTTCTTTTCCGACGGATGCTTGTCCGGACGCGACGCGCCCGGACAGCCGATGGCTTGTTTGCTTATTTGTCGATCACGAGATCCGACAGCGGCTTGCTGCAGCACAGCAGCACCATCCCCTGGTCGATCTCGCGCTGGCGGATGCCGCCGTTGTGCTTCATCTCCACCTGCCCCGACACGAGCTTCACCTTGCAGGTGCCGCACATGCCCTGCGTGCACGACGCCGGAAGCCGCACGCCCGACTGGCGTGCCGCGTCGAGCACGTGCTGCCCGGAGCCGCAGGAAATTTCGCGGTTGCTCTTCGCGAAGCTGACCGTGTACTGCTTCGTCGCGACGTCGCCGCCGTCGGCCAACGGCACGAGTTCGGCGAGCACCTCGTCGCTCGCGGTCTGCGCGAGCGTTTCGAACGAGAAGCTTTCCTCGTGGTACTGCTTGCGGTCGAAGCCGGCTTCGTCGAGCAGGTCGCGCACGGCCTTCATGTACGGCGCGGGGCCGCACGTGAAGATCTCGCGCTCCATGAAGTCCGGTGCGATCAGCTTCAGCAGCGGCAACGTCAGGAAGCCCGTGACGCCCGGCCAGTTGGTGCGTGCGCCGACGCGCTCGACGACGAACGACGTGCGGAAGTTCGTATGATTCGACGCGATCAGGTCGAGCTCGCGCGCGAAGATGATGTCGTCCGGCGTGCGTGCGCTGTGCACGAACAGGATGTCGCGATCCTCGGCGAGATCATGGTGCGCGCGGCTCATCGACATCAGCGGCGTGACGCCCGAGCCGGCCGACAGGAACAGGTACTTGCGCGCCGGATGCCGTGCGCACGTGAATTCGCCGGCCGGGCCGAGCACGCGAACCGACGCGCCCGGGCGCAGGTTGTCGTGCAGCCAGTTCGACACCTTGCCGCCCGGCACGCGCTTGACCGTGATCGAGATCGTGTGCGGACGCGCCGGCGACGACGAGATCGTATAGCAGCGGTTGATCGTCTCGCCTTCGATGTCGAGCTCGAGCGTGATGAACTGCCCCGGCTCGAACGAAAACGCACGGCCTTGCGGCGAACGGAAGAAGAAGCTCTTCACGTCATGGGTTTCCTGCCGAACCTGGCAGCACACCAGCGTTTCCTCGACGTCGCTCGTCCAGCGCTCCGGCAGCGCGGTCCAGAATGCCGGGTGCGTCACCCGGCTTTCCGCCGGCTCGAAATTGGCTGCATCTCGCATCATGCCAACCTCCGCCGGGCCGCCCCAAGGAGGTTGACCGCCCCCTCGGGGGGCAGCGAGCAAAGTGAGCGTTGGGGTTGTTTCATCATTGACTCCGCTTGCTGTCCGCTGACTACTACGCGCCGGTTTTTTCGGCGAGCCGGCCGATGTACCAGGCCGAGAATTTTTCGACGAGACCTTCCGTGAACGGCGAATACGGGCCCGGCTCGTACGCGCTGCTGGTCGCGCCACGCTGCGAGAATTCGACGAGCGCGCGATCCTGGTCGTTGGTCGCGTTCCACACGGCCGTCAGGTTCTTCACGTCGTAGTCGATGCCTTCCTTCGCATCCTTGTGCACGAGCCACTTGGTGCGCACGAGCGTCTTGCCGGCCGACAGCGGAATCACCGAGAACGTCACGATGTGATCGCTCATGAAGTGGTGCCACGAGTTCGGCTGCGTCCAGAACGACAGGCCGCCGAGGTCGGCCTGATCGAACTTGCCGAGCAGCTTCTTCGACGCGACCTTCGCGTCGAGCGTCTGCGATTCGCCGTGGCGGTCGAGCGGCAGGCGCTGCGTGCGGAAGCCCGTCACGTCGCTCAGCTTTTCGATTTCCGCGGACGGCAGGCCCATCTCGGCCCACTCCTTGCCGCGGCGCACGCAGGTTTCGGCGAATGCGTCCATGCCTTCGGCGTTCGCGTCGGAGCGCTGGTAGCCGAAGCCGTATTCGTACAGCGAGATCGTCAGCTCCGGATGGTTCGCGACGCAGTGATAGCACTCGCGGTTGTTCTCCATCGTGAGCTTCCAGTTGCCTTCCTCGATGATGTCGACCTGAGCGGCGATCTTCGTGTTCGGCAGATCGTGCGGCAGCAGGTACGGCTCCATCTCGGCGCGCAGCTGCGCGAAATCGACCGGCGGCTCCTCGGCGAGGCAGACGAAGATCAGCCCCGCGAGGTTCTGCACGTGCACCGACTTCAGGCTGTGCTTGCAGCGATCGAACTTCTCGCCCATGTGCTCGGCGAACATCAGCTGGCCGGTCAGGTTGTAGGTCCAGCTGTGGTACGGGCACACGATGTTGCCGACCGAGCCCTTGTCTTCGTTGCACAGACGCGCGCCGCGGTGACGGCACACGTTGTGGAACGCGCGAATTTCCATGTCGTCGTCGCGCACGATCAGGATCGAGTCGCTGCCCAGTTCCACGGTCACGTAGTCGCCCGGCTCCGGAATGTCCGGTTCGACCGCTACCTGGATCCAGTGCTGGCGGAAAATCGCCTCCATGTCGAGGGCGAAGATTTCCTCGCTCGTATAGAACGGCGCCTCGAGGCTGTGGCCTTCCTTGCGTCGCGCGATCAGTGCACGAATGTCTGCCGATACTTTCATCGTTTGCTCCGGATTCCTTGCATCCCTGGGGTTCTTGCCGACAGGCACCAAATTCAGTAGTCGATGAGCTGATGCTCGCGCAAATACGCGAGTATCACTTGTGCTTTTTCGACTGAACTCCCTTCATTTACGACGTTGCCGCCGCGGCTTTCGGTCGTCGTCGCGGACAGCATCCGCGCATGCCCGGAGCGCTTCTCGGCGGCGACCAGTTTTACGGGTTTACGCTCGATCGCGCCGACCTTCCACGCGGCCGCATCGGCGTCCGCGCCGGTCGCCGTGAGCAGCGGGCGGATCGCGCCGGCCCGCAGCCGCGCATACGCGTAGCGCGGCTCCACGTTGGCGAGCGGATGCACCGCGACGACGGCCGGCAGCGCCGCGTCGACGCGCCGCCGCAGCCCTTTCGGCAAGAATTGCCGGACCGCCGCGCGGCCGCCGTCGACCGTCACGTCGACGGCCGAGCCGACGAGCGGATAGCCGAGCGTCGCGGCGACGCGATACGGCAGCATGCCGGTGTCGTACGCGCCTTCCGCACGGGTGCCGGTCAGCACGAGGTCGTACCCTTCGACGCGGGCGGCGAGCGCATGCGCGGCATCGTCGCCGTCGCGGCAGGCCAGCACCTCGACCTGCCGTGCGCCGAGCGCAAGGTATTCGGCAAGCGCTTCATTGGCGGGGTCGCCCGCATGGATCACGTCGAGCTGGGCCCGATGTTTCTCGGCGAGCTGGCGGCCGACCTCGAGCGCGGCCGCGTCGTTGCGGCTGTAGCGCGCGGTGCCGCTGACCGGGTGCCGGCCCACGGACACGAGCACCGCGATGCGTTGCAACTGGCGAGGGGCGTTCATGCTGCGACTCCTTCGGATTCACGGGCGCCGACCGCGGTCGGCGATTGTCCGCGCGACGCACGCGCGGCCTGCACCTCGTCGATCAGCGCGGCGATGGTCGCCTGCGCGTCGCCCACCACCGTCAGGTTCGCGCGCTTGGCGATCGGCGCACTGCCGTCGAGGTTGACCGCGATCACGTGACGGCAGTCCTTGATCCCCTGCAGATGCTGCACCGCGCCCGAGATGCCGAACGCGATGTACACGCTGGCCTCGACCGTCTTGCCGGTCGCGCCCACCTGCTTGTCGCGCGTGAAATGACCGTTGTCGACCGCGACGCGGCTCGCGCCGATCGCCGCGCCGAACGCGCCGGCGAGCCGCTCGAACGCGTCGATGTCGGACACGCCGTTACCGGCCGACACGATGAAGTCGGCTTCCTCCAGCGCGACCTGCGCGGCGTCGATTTCCTCGAGGCCGAGATCGCGGTACGGCTGCGCCGTGTCGCCGGCCGGGCGGATGAAGTCCGCGGCCAGCCGATCGCCCGCGCCGACGAACGGCAGCTTCGCCTCGACCGCGTTCTGCGCGAGCAGGATCACGTCGGGCAAGCCGCGCGTCGCGAACGCACGGCCGGCCTGCGCATATGCGCCGACATGCTTCGCGTCGATCTCGACCACGTGGGTCGCGACGCTCGCGCCGGCGGCGGCCGCGTAACGCCGGCCGAGATCGCCGTCGCCGGTCGCGTTGTCGGGCACGAACATGTGCTTCGGCGCGAGCGCCGCGGCGCAGGCCTGCAATGCTTGCAATTCGCTTTCGGGCGCGAATGCGCGGCGGTCGAAGTCGGGCAGCTCGATCAGCTTGTCGACACCGAGTTCCGCGGCGTCATCCTTCAGTTCGCCGAACGCCAGCAGCGCGACTTCCGTCTGGGCGTCGGCCAGCACCGCGGCGGCGGCGATCGCCTGGCGCGAATGGTCGTCGAGCGCGCCGCGCTCGGTGTGCGCCACCACCAGCATCACGTGCTTCGGGTCCTGCACCGCGCGGCGCGGCTTCGCGGCCGCGGCGCCATGACCGTGAGCGGACCACTGCGCGGCGCTCGCATCGGCGCTGCCTTCCTGGCCGAGCGTGATGCGCTTCAGGCCCGCGGCCGTGATGATGAACGGCCGGCGCGGATCGATTCGTTTGATCGTGTTCATCGATTCACTCCAGCGAGGCGGCAACGAGTTCGGCCACGTCGAGCACGTCGGGGCGCGGGCCCACGACGCCTTCGAGCATCGCCGTGCAGTTCGGGCAACCGACCGCGACCACGTCCGCGCCGATGGCGCGCGCGTCGGCGATGCGGATGTCCGGAATACGCTGCTTGCCGGGGATGTCGGTCAGCGGCGCACCGCCGCCACCGCCGCAGCAGCGTCCGCGCATGCCGTTGCGCTCCATCTCGACGACCTGGATGCCGATCGTCTTCAACAGCTTGCGCGGCGATTCCGTCTCGCCGTTGTAGCGGCCGAGGTAGCACGGGTCGTGATACGTGGTGCGCTTCTCGCGCAGCGCCTCGACGGCCTTCGGCGCGATCTTGCCGCTCTCGGCCAGCTCTGCGAGGTAGGTCGTGTGATGCTTGACCGTCACGCGCAGCCCGAGCGCGCGGTATTCGTTGCGCAGGCTGTGCATCACGTGCGGGTCGGCCGTCACGATCTGCTTGTACGACAGCGTGCCGAGCGTACCGATCAGGCGCTTCGCCATCCGCTGGAACGTCGCTTCGTCGCCGAGGCGCCGTGCCACGTCGCCGGTATCGGTCTCGGTCCCGCCGAGCACCGCGTAGTCGACGCCTGCCTTGTTCAGCACCTTCACGAACGCGCGCAGCGTACGCTGGTAACGCATGTCGAACGCGCCTTCACCCGCGACGAACAGCACGTCGACCGGCTTGCCCGGTTGCGCGACGGGTGCGCTCAGGTCGACCGACCAGTCGTAGCGCGCGGCTGCGTCGTAACCGCCCATCGTGCCGGTCTCGCGCAGGTTCGCGAGCACTTCCTGGCCCTTGCCCGGCACCGTGCCGTGCACCAGCGTGCGGTTACGGCGCATGTCGACGATCGCGTCGACGTGCTCGATCAGCATCGGGCATTCCTGCACGCATGCGCGGCAGGTCGTGCACGACCACAGCGTCTGTTCCTCGATCAGGCCGGATACGATCGGGCCGTTCGGCTCGCCGCGATGCTGGCCGACCGCGAGGCCTGGCGTCGGGCTGCCCGCGTAGGCCGCATCGGTGCCGCCCGCCATCCCGACGACGAGATCCTGGATCAGCTTCTTCGGGTTCAGCGGCTGGCCCGCGGCGAACGCCGGGCACGCGGCTTCGCACTTGCCGCACTGCACGCACGCGTCGAAGCTCAGCAGCTGGTTCCAGCGGAATTCGACCGGCTTCGCGACACCGTATTCCTCGTGCTCGATGTCCGGCAGCTTCAGCGCGGTCGGCGGCGTTGCCGTGCCGTTGCCCGTGAATGAGTCGCGGGTCGCCGCGAAACGCTCCTGACGCGGGTGGAACGCGAGGTGCAGCAGGCCGGCGATCGCATGCTTCATCGGGCCGCCCTTCGCGGCGCCGATGGTCATCGTGAATGCGCCGGCGCCGATCAGCAGCGCGCAGAGCACCGCGAACGCCCCCGACATCGCGCCGGTCGGCACGACCATGAACAGCACGAGGCCGAGCGCGAACGAGCCGAGCAGCCAGGGCAGCGCGTTCCACGGGCCGCGCGACAGGCGGGCCGGCACGTTCTTCGCCGCGCGGCGGCGCCAGACGAACACCACGCCGACGAGCATCGCGAGCGCCGCGAGGAAGATCAGCTTGTCGAGCCAAGGCGAGTAGATCGCGAGGCCGTAGTTGACGAACACCAGCGCGAGCGCACCGATCGCGCCGCCGGCGGTGGCGACGTGGGTCTTCGCGATGTACGGGTCGCGGGCGACCACGTGGTGCAGGTCGACGAAGTAGCGCTTCGGGATCGCGAACAGGTTCGCGACACCGAACGAGCCGGGCGCCGTGGCCCGGCCGAGACGCCAGTAGGACGAGCGCTTCGCGACCGCGAACGCGAGCCCCGCCACCGACAGCCACAACAGTGCGGTAATGAGGAAGGACGGATTCATTTTCAGAAATCCTTCACGAGACGCAGCGAGTCATAGATCGCGCCGTGGACGTTGTGCATCGAGATGCAGTCGCCGACACGGAACAGCAGGAAACGGCCGTTGCCGAGTTCTTCCGACAGGCACGGCTGCGGCTCGGCCGCGAACAGCGTGTGCGGATCGATCTGGCCGCGGTTCACCGACTCCGGCTTGAGCTTCCAGTACAGCTCGTCGTTCGGCGACGAACCGTTCTCGATCACCACCTGGTCGACCGCGCGCTCTTCCAGTTCTTCGGTGTACTCATTGCGCAGCACGGCAATCTTCTTGCCGTCCTCCTCGTACACGCGATCGAGCATGGTGTTCGGCGTCGGGATCACGCCGAGCGCATACAGGCGGCGATAGAAGATCGGGAACGTCGTGCCGCCGCAATCGTCGGCCACCTTCACGTCGGGCGTGACGACCTCGACCTTCGAGCCGCGGCTCGCCATGAAGTCGGCGACGCCCGCGCCCGCATGGGTGCTCACGCCGTCGAACAGCAGCACGTTCTCCTTCGGCTCGACCTTGCCGGTCAGGATGTCCCACGAGCTGACGGCCAGGCCCTCGGCCACGCCCCACGCCGGCACCTGCCACGTGAAGCTCGAACCGCCCGTGGCGAGCACGACGATGTCCGGCTTCTCGGCCATGATCATCTTCTCGTCGGCGGCGACGCCGAGGCGACGATCGACGCCCAGGCGCTTGGTTTCCATGTCGAACCAGCGGATGATCCCCGACATCTGTTCGCGCTGCGGCGCCTTCGCGGCGATCATCACCTGGCCGCCCACTTCGGCGTTCTTCTCGAACAGCACCACGTCGTGGCCGCGCAGCTTCGCGACGCGTGCGGCCTCGAGCCCCGCGGGGCCCGCGCCGACCACCACCACCTTGCGCTTCGGGCCGCGCGACTTCTCGATGATGTGCGGCATCGTCGCTTCGCGCGACGTCGCGGCGTTCTGGATGCACAGCACGTCGAGGCCGTTGTACTGGCGGTCGATGCAGTAGTTCGCGCCGACGCACTGCTTGATTTCGTCTTCGCGGCCATCGCGGATCTTGATCACCATGTGCGGATCGGCGATCTGCGCGCGCGTCATGCCGACCAGGTCGATCATGCCGTTCGCGAGCAGGCGTTCGGCCTGGCCCGCGTCGCGGATGCTCTGCGCGTGCATCACGGGGATCTTCACCACCGACTTGATGCCGGCCGCGAGGTGCACGAACGGCTCCGGCGGCAGCGCCATCGGCGGCATGCAGTTGGCGATCGTGTTGTGCGTATCGCCGCCCGAGCCGACCACGCTCAGGTAGTCGATCAGGCCCGTCTCCGACATCGCCTGCGCGATTTCCTTCAGCGCTTCGTGATCGAGGCCGTCCTCGTGGAATTCGTCGCCGCACATCCGCAGGCCGACGCAGAAGTCCTTGCCCACCGCTTCGCGCACGGCCGTCAGCACTTCGATGCCGAAGCGCAGGCGGTTCTCGAGGCTGCCGCCCCATTCATCGGTGCGATGGTTCGAACGCTGGCTCCAGAACTGGTCGATCAGGTGCTGGTGCGCGGCGGAGATTTCGATGCCGTCCATGCCGGCCGCCTTCACGCGCTTTGCCGCCGCCGCGAAGTCGCCGATGATGCGGCGGATTTCCTCGATCTCGATGATCTTCGCGTTGCCGCGGTGCACCGGCTCGCGCACGCCCGACGGCGACATCAGGTGCGGCCAGTGCTCGCCGTGGAACGACGAGCGGCGGCCCATGTGCGTCGCCTGGATCATGATCTTCGCGCCATGCTTGTGCATGGTGTCGGCCAGGCGCGTTAGCGGGTCGATGATCTTGTCGTTCGACAGGTTCACCGACTTCCACCAGCCCTGCGGGCTGTCGATCGACACGGGGCTCGAGCCGCCGCAGATCGCGAGGCCGACGCCACCCTTCGCCTTCTCTTCGTAGTAGCGGATGTAGCGGTCGCCCGGCAGGCCGCCCGGCTCGGCATACACCTCCGCGTGGGCGGTGCTGACGATCCGGTTGCGCAGCGTCAACTGGTTCAGCTGCATGGGTTTGAACAGGTGGGGATAACGCATCGCAGGCGACCTCTGGCGTTCGAATGTCTCGTGTTGCGGGTGTTGTTGTGTTGCTGTGTCGGATCGTCAGCGCGTCAGTGCGCGAGCGGCGACACTTCGAAGACGCAGTGGTCGTGATGCTCGGCCGCACACTGCACTTCCTTCGACTGCGCACGCGGCGCACCCTTGCCTTCCGGCGTCGTGTCGTTGACCCAGTCCATCGCGCCGGCGAACCAGCCCGCGAACATGTAGCAGAGCTTGCCTTCCTTGCCCGGCTGCTGGAGCACGAACGACGAGTGGCGCAGCTCGATCTTCGCGCGCGCGCTGGCCGGGTCGGCCTCGATGATCGAGAACAGGCCCCAGCCGCGTTGCGACAGGCGCTTCAGGTAGTGCTCGAACACGGCCATGCCGGTCAGCCCGTGCAGCTTCGCTTCCTTGTCGCACCAGTGGTATGCGGACTTGTAGCCGGCCTTGTAGAGGATCTCGGCATACGCGTCGACGCCGAGCGCTTCCTCGACGGCGACGTGATTGTTCGTGAAGAAGTGGCGCGGCACGTACAGCATCGGCAGCGCGTCGGTGGTCCAGACGCCGGTATCGGGATCGACGTTGATCGGCAGTTGCGGTTGCATCGTGGTGACTCCGTGAGGAAAATTGGCCGCGCGGCTCAGGCGCGACATCGTCCGCGTGCCCGCGCGAATTGCGCGGGCACGTCCCGATTTTTCTTGTGTTGAATCGCGGGTGGCGGTTCGGGCGGGCGGACGCTTACGCGCCCCACACGTCCTTGAACACGCGCACCCAGTTCTCGCCCATGATCTTGCGGATGCGCGACTCCTTCCAGCCGTGGCGTTCCATCGCCGCGGTCAGGTTCGGGAATTCGCCGATCGTGCGGATGCCGTCCGGGTTGATCACCTTGCCGAAGTTCGTCAGCTGGCGATAGCGGCCCTTGTCATGCGTCAGCATGTCGAAGAATTCCTTCGCGAAATCCTGCGTGAAGTCCGTGCCGATGCCGACCGCGTCTTCGCCGATCAGGTTCACGACGTAGTCGATCGCCTCGATGTAGTCGTCGATGTTCGCTTCGATCCCGCGCTTGAGGAACGGCGCGAACATCGTCACGCCGACGAAGCCGCCGGCGTCGGCGATTTCCTTCAGCTGCGCGTCGCTCTTGTTGCGCGGATGTTCCTTCAGGCCCGACGGCAGGCAGTGCGAGTAGCACACCGGCTTCTTCGAGAACGCGATCGCTTCCGACGACGTGTTGCCGCCCACATGCGACAGGTCGACCATGATGCCGACGCGGTTCATCTCGGTGATCACTTCGCGGCCGAAGTCCGACAGGCCGCCGTCACGCTCGTAGCAGCCGGTGCCGACCAGGTTCTGCGTGTTGTAGCAAAGCTGCACGACGCGCACGCCCATGTCGGCGAACGCCTCGATGTAGCCGAGGTTGTCCTCGAACGCGTGCGCGTTCTGGAAGCCGAGAATGATCCCGGTCTTGCCTTCCTTCTTCGCGCGGAAGATGTCGTCCGTGGTACGCACGAGCGTCAGCAGCTCGCTGTTCTCGCGGATCTTCTGCTTCATCACGCCGATGTTGTCGACGGTCTTGGTGAAGTTCTCCCACACCGATACCGTGCAGTTCGCGGCCGTGATGCCGCCACGGCGCATGTCTTCGAACACCGGCTTCTCGAACTTCGAGATGTTCAGTCCGTCGATGATGATGCTGTCCTGATGCAGCGTGCTCATATCTGCCTCTCGCTCCAGTCTTGCTTTTGTGGGGGTCGTCGATCAGTAAATCGGGAAGCGCTCGCAGAGCGCGAAAATCTCGCGGCGCACGCGCTGTTCGGTCGCGGCGTCGCCTTCCGGGTTCGCGCGCAGCGCGTCGAACACTTCGAGAATCAGGCGGCCGACTTCGCGGAACTCCGCGACGCCGAAGCCGCGCGTCGTGCCGGCCGGCGTGCCGAGGCGGATGCCCGACGTGACGGTCGGCTTCTCGGTGTCGAACGGAATGCCGTTCTTGTTGCAGGTGATGCCCGCGCGCTCCAGCGCCTGCTCGACCGGCGCGCCCTTCAGGCCCTTCGGGCGCAGGTCGACCAGCAGCAGGTGATTGTCGGTGCCGCCGGTGACGAGATCCACGCCGCCCGCCTTCAGCACTTCGCCGAGCGCCTGCGCGTTCGCGAGCACGTTGTCGATGTAGGTCTTGAAGTCCGCATGCAGCACTTCGCCGAACGCGACGGCCTTGCCGGCAATCACGTGCATCAGCGGGCCGCCCTGCAGGCCGGGGAACACGGCCGAGTTGATCTTTTTGGCGATCTCTTCGTCGTTGGTCAGCACGAAGCCGCCGCGCGGGCCGCGCAGCGTCTTGTGCGTGGTCGACGTGACGACGTGCGCGTGCTCGACCGGGTTCGCATGGCGGCCGGCGGCGATCACGCCCGCGATGTGCGCCATGTCGACCATCAGCTTCGCGCCGACGCTGTCGGCGATCGCGCGAAAGCGTGCGAAGTCCAGTGCGCGCGGATACGCCGAGAAACCGGCGATGATCAGGTTAGGCTTGTGCTGGTGCGCGAGTTCTTCGACCTGGTCGTAGTCGATCCGCATCGTGTCGCGGTTCACGCCGTACTGCACCGCGTTGAACCACTTGCCCGACAGCGCCGGCTTCGCGCCGTGCGTCAGGTGGCCGCCGGCGTCCAGCGACATGCCGAGCACCGTGTCGCCCGGCTTCGCCAGCGCGAGCATCACCGAGCCGTTCGCCTGCGCGCCGGAGTGCGGCTGCACGTTCGCGTAGCCGGCGTTGAAGATCTGCTTCACGCGCTCGATCGCCAGCGCCTCGACTTCGTCCGCGAATTCGCAGCCGCCGTAGTAACGCTTGCCCGGATAGCCTTCCGCATACTTGTTGGTCAGCACCGAACCCTGCGCCTCCAGCACCGCACGCGACACGATGTTTTCCGACGCGATGAGCTCGACCTGCGACTGCTGGCGCTCGAGCTCCTTCAGGATGGCGCTGCGCACCGGCGCGTCGCGCTCGGCAAGGGGCTGCGAGAAGAAAGGCTGGGTGTTCGACATAGTGCGTCCGTGACGAAGAATAAAGGGCGTGAAACCGAAGCTCGAGGCCCGCCAAACCTGGGTTTCCAGCGCATCCAGTGCAAGGCTGCCGACGGCTCTATTCTTGTCGTTCGGATTTTCGGCGGATTGATGAATTTAGACGCGTTCTTGGCCTTTTCCGCCATGCGCGTCCGTTTTGTACAAGTGACCGGTCGTGCTTTTCCGCATGGGCGATCGCGCTGCCGTTTGCCGTTCGCTTTGCACAAGCACTTCGGCGGTGCCTGCGCTGTGCATCCGGGGTGCAGCGCGGCCCGCTTACGGTGCAGTGCAGCATGGACGTCAAGCCCATACAACGTATGGAGCTAGGGTTTAGCCGTATGGCACGCTTGTTGCGCTCGCTCACACAATACGGCAGCCCGATCCGTGCCCTTCGGGCGAAAAGCTATTAGAGATTCTAGGAACGCCCCCATGTCCCCCGACCGCACAGCGTCGCTGTCCCACTTCGCGTTCATGCCTTTGCCGAATTTCACGATGATCGCGTTCACCAATGCGATCGAGGTGCTTCGGATGGCGAACTACCTGAGCGGGCAACCGCTCTACCGCTGGTCGGTGATCAGCCCCGAAGGCGGACCGGTCACGGCGAGCAACGGACTCACGGTCGACACGGGGCCGGCCGAGTGCGTGGGGCAGCCGGACATCGTCTTCGTGTGCGGCGGCGTGGACGTGCAGCGCGCGACGACGCCCGCCCATCTGTCGACGCTGCGCCGCTTCGCGCGCATGGGGCTGCCGCTCGGCAGCCTGTGCACGGGCACCTATGCACTCGCGAAGTCGGGGCTGCTCGCGGGCTACGCGTGCGCGATCCATTGGGAAAACATGTCGGCGCTGAAGGAAGAGTTTCCGGACACGCGCTTCCTGAAGGAATTGTTCGTGGTCGACCGCGACCGCATCACGTGCACGGGCGGCGTCGCGCCGCTCGACATGATGCTGAACCTGATCGCCGCGCGCGTGGGCACCGCGCGCGTCACGCAGATCGCCGAGCAGTTCATCGTCGAACACGTGCGCGACACGAGCGCGCAGCAGCGGATGCCGCTCGTCGCGCGGCTCGGCTCGGCGAACAAGTCGCTGTTCGAAGTGATCTCGCTGATGGAGAACAACATCGAGGAGCCGCTGTCGCGCGAGGAGCTCGCGCGGCTTGCGAACATGTCGCAGCGTCAGCTGCAGCGGCTGTTCCGCGAGCACCTCGGGATGACGCCCACCCACTATTACCTGACGCTGCGGCTGCGCCGCGCGCGCGAGCTGCTGCTGCAGACCGACATGTCGATCATGCACATCACGATGGCGTGCGGGTTCCAGTCGGCATGCCACTTCAGCAAGAGCTATCGCGACGCGTTCGGCGTCGCGCCGACGCGCGAGCGCCGCAAGCAGGTCGCGCCGCTCTCGCAGGGTGTGACGGGCGGGGCGGCGGCTTTTCCGGCGCATCTGGTTCATATGTGAAGCGGGCGTGGCGCAACGTATTTGAGCCACGTCGCCTAACGGCATGACCCATGCCGGCGGGTTTGCCGCCTTCACAGTACGCCCGTCGCAAACAAGCGTTCGCCGAGCATCGGCACGGCGTCGCGCCGATTGCAGCGCGAGCCGCGATTGCGTAAACGGGTTCACGATGCCATCGTCCTCGCATTGCCCATGATGTTGGGCGCGAACGATTCGTCGATGCGGCACATCGCCCGCGCTTCCGAGTCGCCGCAGTCGCCGTTCGAATCATTCCAGCGCATCCGCTGAATAGAGCCTCCCCTAGCGCGCTGTCGACGATATAAGAACAAAAATTCTCATGCACGGGCGGACAGGCACTGATCACCGCACGCAATCACGGTCGAGATTGCCGTACACCTTCGCGCGGAGTGCGTGAACGTCGGCGCTCGATTGGGCGCTCGCCATCCCCCAATCATTTCCGATTATCACGGCATCCGATATTTACTCGGATTCCGAACGGAAAATCATACTCGTCTCATATACAAGTCAATCGTTAACGGCGAACTTCTATGGCTCTTCCGCCGAGGCGGAAGCGTCGGCACATACGCCGCCGACCATCGCCGTTGAAGGGGCCGCGATCGATCGATACGCGAGCCATGACCGCGAGTCGGCCAACTGGGTCTTCACCCACTTCGATTGAGGAAGCGACTATGAGCAGACGAGCAGTCAGAAACGGCGACCCGACGACCACGGGCGGCGTCGTCATCGCCGTTACGTCCACGATGTCCAATCATGGCAAGCGCGTCGCCGTGGATGGCGACAAGGCGACATGCGGAAATTGCGAAGGGGCGTTCCCGATCGTGGGCGGCGCGCAGCACATGATTCACCACGGGCGGTGTGTGGCGCTGGAGGGTGACACGGTGCTCTGTCCATGCGGGAAAAACAGACTGATTGCAGGTAGTGACAGCACAATTTTTTACGGGGATGGCGGCAGCCGCAATGCAGCGAACCCGTTTGCCGCGCGTTCCGCATCCGCGCACGCCAGATACGCGCCCGGGTCGGGTATCCATGACGAACAGTTCGTGATCCGCGACGTTCGGACAAAGCAGCCGTTAAGCAACGTGCGCTATTGGATCAAGGATCGATCCGGGAACGTGCTTGCGTCCGGCGTGAGTGATCGGCACGGTTGTACCGTGCGCGTGCAGACCGAAGGCACGCAGACTTTGAAGCTTGCAATCGAGGATTGAGAAGATGGGGAAGCAAACCACCGTTGCCGAGACAACGACAAACACCATCGCAGGATCGCAGCATTTCGCAGACGTTGACCTGCGGCCGATCTGCGAGAACATGACGAACTCCGAATTCCGCAAGATGTTTGCAGTGGCACAAGGACGCGCGGTCGATCGATTGACGATTCGCATCGCGGATTTGAACAGATGGTCAGAGCGCGACAAGGATCGCTTGTTCAAGTGGTTCGGCCGAGATGACGAGAGAACGCGAATGCACTTGCTCACTGGCCTGACGAAAGTGCTTGGAGTAGTTCGTGCACTGAATGAAAACAATATCGTTCGAAGCGGCAGTGACGGCGATTTGGCGACAGGTTGCACGCCTCATCCGCGCGGAACAACCAATGAAGCCGCTCACGTATGTGCGCCGGACACAGCGACGCATACGATCGCGATCGGCACGCGATTCTGCACGATGCGCCCGTGGACCGCGAATGCTGATTCACACGTATCAACTATCATTCATGAAGCAACCCATTTCCACGACACTATGTCGTCCACCGATGACCAATACACGATTACCCCGTTGCTCCCCGGTTGGGGGCAATCAAATCCTGACTTGGCGATCAACAACGCCGACAGCATCGCGGGGTATGTCGTTGACATTGACTAAATTACTGACAGCCACCGTACTCGCGTTGAGTTGCGCACATACGGCATCAGCGTGTGATGGTCCGTCGAACATGCCCGGCTGGGATTTTGATGTTCGATTCGACAAGGATTCGAGCGACCTGTCTATCGCCGAACTGGCTAAGCTGTCAGCGTGGTCAACCGACATGCACAACCGCTTTTCCATTATCGATTTGGTGTCAGTTGTCGGGCTGGCAGAACCGACGGAGAAAGATCCGAAAGCCCTTGCTCAACAACGGGCCACGAACGTCAAGGCTGCGTTGGATCAATTTTCGATTCGAGGCGAGCGAAATTCCGTCATCGCACGAATCTACAAATTGCCATTTCCCGCGAGCGAGTTCGATGATACGGGGCGGCGCGTCGAGATTACGTTCGGCCCTGGGTGCCCCGATCACTGCTGCCCGAACCTGAACCCGATACCCAAGACGCCTTGAGGTAAAACAGACCCTGCGGCCCGGCCCGCACAAAGCGGGCCGTTTCTTCCTGCAATTCCAGCGCCTTCCCTCGTCCGGTCAGCCCATCGCCCGCAATTGACAGAATGCTCGCCCGGCGATTTCCCGAAACATCGAGACACCGGTACTTGCTACATTTCAGCGATCGCAGCAGCAATGGGCCCGACACTATGAAGCAACCTTGAAGGCCACTTCCAACTCGCGCTTACGATCCCCACACCTGCATTTCGTCGAGCGAATAACCCCACTGCGTCGCCCGCTTCGTACCGAGCATCCGCACGTAGCGCCCCTGCGCGTTGAGGTTCGGCAGCGTAACGTGACCGTACGACACGCCGTTGTTCGTCGAATAAACCGTCGTCCAGTTCGCGTTGTCGTTCGACGTCTGGATCTGGTAGACGAGCGCACCCGCATCCCAGTAGAGATCGACGCTGCTGACCTTCTTCACCGCGCCGAGATCGACGGAGATCCATTCCGTACCGACGCCCGCGCCTTCCGGCGAATCCCAGCGCGTGCTCGTCGTGTTGCCGTCGAATGCCTTGTCCGGCGTGAGCGACGCGTTGTAGCTCGCCGATGCAGCGGCCGGACGTCCTTGCGACAGCAGCGTCGGTTGCGCGGCCGCCGGGCCGCCGTAGTAGCTCGCGCCGAGCTTCGCCTTGGTCGTATCCGCGTTCACGCCGAATTGCGACAGGCTCCAGCGCTGGCCGGTCGTCACGTCACCCACGTAGAGCTGGTAGCCGCCCGCCGTCGTCGACGAGAAGAACACGTAGTTCGTGCCGCTCACCGGTGCCGGGTCCGAGTTGTTGCTCATGCAATCGTTGATCGGCAGCGCGTTCGGTGTCGACGCCGGATCCGCGGTCTTCGCGTAGATCTGGTCCGCGCCGCCGCTGTCCTTCCAGCGCGCATAGAACACCATGCCATCGCGCCGCACGATGGGATAGTAGGTCTGCAGCCCGGCCGGATGATCGAATACCGCCGTGGCGCCGGTCGCGATCGTGCGCTTCATCAGCCCCATGTTCGAGCCGGTGCCCGTCGCGTAGTACACGGCGCTCGCGTCCGGCGCGAGGAACGGCATCGAGTATTCGCTGCCGGCCGGCGCGTTCGTCAGGCTCACGACCGACGTGAACACCGGGCCCGCGCTCGTGTACGACAGCGTGCCTTGCTTCACGTCGCCGTTCTGCTTGAACACGAGCGTCTTGCCGTCGGCTGCGAACTTCGGATCCTCGTTGCGCGTCGCGCCGCTGCTGTTCGTCAGGTTGACGGGCGGCGTGCCGGCGCCAAGCTGCAGCATGAACACGTTCCACGCGCCGTTGCTGATCCCCATGAACGCGAGCCACTTGCCGTCGGGGCTGAACACGCCATTCATCGGATCGGTGATGCCCCAGCTGCTCTTGCTCAGTTGCGTGAGCGTGCGGGCGGAAAAGTCGTACAAAAACAGTTGGCTCGTGCCGTCGCCGTACTTGACATAGCTGTGATAGACGAGCTTGCCGGTCAGTGCACCGGGGAACGACGCGTTGGACTGAGCCGGCGGATTGTTGACGCAGGCGGCGACTGCGGCGCCGCTGAACAGGTCGAGGGCGATGCCGGCCACAAGGCCCGCGACGAGGAACTTCGATTTCACGCTGAATGCTTCCGGATAAAGGTGAGGACGCCGTAGACAAGGTCCCGCTCGCGATGCGCGGGGGTCGCGGATCCGCCCTTCGGGCAGTGAACTCCGTATCGACCAGGCTTCGGGAACAAAGATTGCGCAGAATGCCTGCTCACAGATCTGAAGAAAAGGATCAGAGTCGGTCGAAAACGTGCGGATCAGCAATATGCGGATCGACGAGTGGGGCGGGATTGAACGCGGCGGATGGCGTGCTACTCTTTTTTTCATCGACGGCCGCGGTCGGCCGGAGGGCGGGCATGAAGCGATATGCGGCGCTCGCGCAGACGATTGCGGACTCGATCAGGCGTGGCGACCTCGCGGCCGGCGCCCGGATCCCGACCGTGCGCTCGGCGTGCCGCGCCTATCGTGTGAGTCCTTCCACCGTGTTTCGCGCGTACTACACGCTCGAAAGCGAGGGCCTCATCGTCGCGCGCGCGCGTTCCGGGTATTTCGTCGCGGATCTCGACGACAAGCGAGTACGTACCAGCCAGGACACGCCACGCAAGCCGGGCGCGTCGCCGACTGGCGACGACACCCTGTTCCGCTTGATGGACTCGCTCAAGCGCGACGACATCGTGCCGCTGGGTTCGGCATTCGCCAGCTATTCACTGTTTCCGATGAGCAGCCTGTGGCGCTACGCGGCGACGGCGGCCCGCAACATGGACCGCGCGCAGCTGCTGGCGGGACTGCCGCCGGGCCACGAAGCGCTGCGCCGCCAGATCGCCATGCGCTACCTGAACGCGGGCGCCGCATTGCCGATGGAAGAGATCGTCATCACGACCGGCGCGGCCGAAGCGCTGACGCTGAGCCTGCAGGCACTCACGCGCCCCGGCGATATCGTCGCGATCGAACGCCCGGCCTTCCCCGCAGTGTTGCAGGCCGTGCAGCGGCTGCATCTGAAGACCGTCGAGATCCCGGTCGACCCGCGCGCCGGCCTCGATCTCGACGCACTCGCGGATGCGCTGGACACGCATCCGGTGCGCGCGTGCTGGTTCATGACCTCGCTTCACAACCCGACCGGCGCGACGCTGTCCGACGAGCGCAAGCGCGCGCTGATCGACCTGCTCGCGTCGCACGAGGTGCCGCTGATCGAGGACGACGTGTTCGGCGAACTGCATTTCGGGCCATTGCCCACGCGCCCCGCGAAACTGTACGACGATAGCGGGCTGGTGCTGCATTGCGGGTCGTTCTCGAAGTGCCTCGCTCCGGGTTTCCGGGTCGGGTGGGTCGCGGCCGGACGCTACGTCGAACAGATCAGCCACGTGAAGAACGAAAGCGCGCCGGCCGCCGACGTGCCCGCGCAGATGGCCGTCTCGAGCTACCTGCGCGACGGCGCGTACGACCGCTTCCTGCGCCGGCTCCGGCGCAACCTGGCCGCGCACCAGGCGCAGATGCTGGCCGCCGTTCGCGCGTACTTTCCGCCCGACACGGAGGTGTACGCACCGCGCGGCGGGTATTTCCTGTGGATCGAATTGCCGCCGCACGTGGACGCGATGCAGTTGTTCGACGACGCGATGGACAACGGCGTCAGCCTCGCGCCCGGGCCGATCTTTTCCGTGACGGGCGCATTTCACCGTTATGTCCGGCTGAACTACGGCCGGCCCTGGACCCCTGCCGTCGAAGACGCGATGCGGACCATCGGGACGCTCGCCGGGCGGCAACGACAGACGAGGTAGCAACACCATGCAAGTCCTGCTCAACCGGAATGTGCGGACCCGCGACACGCTGCGCGGCGCACTGAACCTGCGTGCCGAGCCGCACGGCGCCGTCAGCCAGCGCTGCCGCGAATGCGGCTTCCTGGCGTTTCGCGCCAGCGAGCAGTGCCCCGTCTGCGGTGTGGGAGACTGGCCGTTCACGCCGCTGCGCGACCGGCGCGGCGACGCACATGCCGGGCAGGCCACGCCCCCGCACGACACGCAGCGGCCTGTGCCGGCGTGGTCGTCGCGCGTCGCGGCCGCGGTGCGCAGCGCCGCGATCCGGCGGCCGCGCCCGTCCAGTGCGCCGCTGCTGAGCATCCTGACCGTCGTGCTGATGGTCGGCGGCTATGTGACGTTCGACCGGACATGCCGGGCGGACCCCGCCTGCCGCGGCCCGGCTACGCCCGGTGCGACGACGATCGATGCAGGCGTGCACGGCGCCGATGCGCCGACGCTGCCGGTCGTGCCCGTGCCCGTCTATGCGTTTCATCGTGCAGACGATAAGCCGGCCGCCGCACACGAGACGCCGGTCGCGGCCGACGACACGCAGATCGCGGCCGAGCAGCCGCGCGTGGCCGCACGCGTGGCCGATACGAGCCGGCGCGCAACCTCACGCTCCACCGCACGCGCGACCACGACACTCGCGCGACATGCGCCACCGGTTCGCGAGCCGCAACACGCGCGCAACGGCGTCCGCGTCGCCGACTGGAAAGGCGTCCCGGCCCGGCGCACGCATGCGATCCATCGCGTGAGTGCGCATACACGCCACGGGCACCGCGCCGCGGCGACCGACATCCAATTGGCCGGGGTCTATCGCGGACACTGAGCGCGCCGCGCGCCCACAGCGACAACGGGCGGCACCGTCTCCGGTGCCGCCCGCTTCATGCCCTTCCTGGTTCGTGCGTCAGGCCGCCAGCAAACCGTGCGGATCGATCACGAATTTGCGCGGCGCGCCGCCATCGAACTTCTTGTAGCCTTCCGGCGCCTGGTCGAGCGAGATCACCTCGACGTTGACGATCTTCGCGATCGGCAGACGGTCGAACAGGATCGCCTGCATCAGGTTGCGGTTGTACTTCAGCACCGGCGTCTGGCCCGTGAAGAACGAGTGCGACTTCGCCCAGCCGAGGCCGAAGCGGATGCTCAGGCTGCCGTGCTGCGCGGCCTTGTCCTTCGCACCCGGATCGTCCGTCACGTACAGGCCCGGGATGCCGATCGCGCCGGCCGGACGCGTGATTTCCATCAGCGAGTTCAGCACCGTCGCGGGCGCTTCCTCGGAATGGCCCGACGAACCGTGGCCGTGCGCCTCGAAGCCGACGCAGTCGACCGCGCAGTCGATTTCCGGCACTCCGAGAATCTGCTCGATCTGCTCGCCGAGCGACGCGTCCTTCGACAGGTCGACCGTCTCGAAGCCCATCGCCCGCGCATGCGCGAGGCGTTCCTCGTTCATGTCGCCGACGATGGTCACCGCCGCGCCGAGCAGGCGCGCCGACGCGGCCGCCGCCATCCCGACCGGGCCCGCGCCCGCGATATAGACCGTCGAGCCCGGCTTCACGCCCGCGCTCACCGCGCCGTGATAACCGGTCGGCAGAATGTCGGACAGGCAGGTCAGGTCGCGAATCTTCGCCATTGCCTGATCGCGGTCCGGGAATTTCAGCAGGTTGAAGTCCGCGTACGGCACGAGCACGTACTCGGCCTGGCCGCCGATCCAGCCGCCCATGTCGACGTAGCCGTATGCGCCGCCGGCACGCGACGGGTTCACGTTCAGGCACACGCCCGTATGCGTGTCCTTGCACATCGCGCAGCGTCCGCACGCGACGTTGAACGGCACCGACACGAGATCGCCGAGCTTCAGCGTCTCGACGTCGCGGCCCACCTCGACCACTTCGCCGGTGATCTCGTGACCGAGCACGAGGCCGACCGGAGCGGTCGTGCGGCCGCGCACCATGTGCTGGTCGGAACCGCAGATGTTCGTGCTCACCACTTTCAGGATCACACCGTGGCCGATCGCGCGGCCGGTCGGATCGACCATTTTCGGATAATCGATCTTCTGTACTTCGACCTTGCCCGGCCCAAGATAGACGACACCTCGATTGCTGCTCATCGTATTGTCTCCATGTCTCGTTGGATGGCGCTGCGGTGCGCCGGCGGGTGCGGCGCTTACGCAACGTGCTGTTCGAGAGTAGTCCCGGAGGCGGGGGCGCCGATGTCTCAAACCCGACATGCGTTTGATCGGTGCCGACATCGATGGCGCAAACGCGAAAGTCGGGCCGGAAAGCGGCTGGAAGGCAGTACCAAGGAAGACGCGGAGCGCGCGGGCCGCAAAGGCCGGCCGGTTCAAGCGATCGGGTCGGCCCGCCCCGCCGGCCGGGCGAGCGTTACCCGCCCTGATTCTCGCGAATGATCGCGGCGGCAGCCGCTTGCGCGTCGCTCGCGACGCCGTCGTGCATGCGCGTGCTGACGGCCGGCGTCGGCGGCTCGCTGTCGAGCGCGTGGCCGTCGCGGTTGCGCGTATCGACGGTCGCGCGCATCGACAACCCGACCCTGAGCGGATGCGCGGCCAGGTCGCGGGGATCGATCGCGATCACGACCGGCACCCGCTGCACGACCTTGATCCAGTTGCCGGCCGCGTTCTGCGACGGCAGCATCGAGAACGCGCTGCCGGTGCCGGCCGAGAAGCCCTGCACGCGGCCGCGATAGACCACCCGCGAGCCGTACAGGTCCGACACCACGTCGACCGGCTGGCCGATGCGCATGTGGCGGATCTGCCCTTCCTTGAAGTTCGCCTCGATCCACAGCCGGTTCAGCTGCACGATCGACATCAGCGGCACGCCGGGCCCGACCTGCTGGCCGACCTGCACCGAACGCTGGCCGACCGTGCCGTCGACCGGCGCGACGATCGTCGTGCGCTTCAGGTTCCGGTACGCGAGCCGGAACTGCGCGGCCGCCTGCACGACGGCCGGGCTTTCGTCGACCGGCAGCTTGCTGCCGAGCGCCCGCGCCGCTTCGAGCTGCGCCTGCGCGGCCGCGAGGTTCGCCTGCGCGCCGGCGACCGCCGCGCGGGCGCGCGCCAGCTCCTCCGGCGCGACGATCTCGACCGATGCGCCCGAACGCGCGGCGAGCGCGCGCTGCGCGAGCGACAGGTCGGCCTGACGCGCGTTCACGGCTTCCACGTACATCGTGTTCGAGATCTTCGCGTTCGCGACCTGCCGCACGGCCTGCACGAGCTGCGCCTTCGCCTGCGCGAACGCGACGGACGCTTCGGTGTCGTCGAGCCGCACGAGCGTCTGCCCGGCGCGCACGGCCTGCGTATCGGCGACCAGCACGTCGGTCACCGCGCCCGGGATCTGCGCGGCGACCTGCACGATGCTGCCCGCGACGTATGCGTCGTCGGTGTCCTCGACATAGCGGTCGTGCAGCAGCCAGAACGCGATCCACACGAGCGCGGCCAGCAGCACGACCGCGAAGAACAGCGTGAAGCGCTTGCGGCGGGTCGCCCGGCGCGCGTCGAGTGCCGGGTCGTTCAGTGCGGCCGGCTGCGCGGCGGTATGAAGGTTGTCGTGGTGCATCAGTCGCTTTGCGTAACGATCAGGCGGTCATGCTGGAACTGGGGGATCGCGCTCACGCGCGGGTCGGACGAGACGATGGGTACCGCGCTGCGCGTGCCGGTGCTCACGCTCGCGCTCTCGGCTGCCGCACTGCGTGGTGTCACGAGCGCCGCCGGCGGGTCGATTGGCGCGGCGCCGTTGGCGGACGTGGCCGCGCGACGCGCTTCCGTGCTGGCGTTCGTCGCGTTGCGAGCGGCCGCGTTCGTCATCGCGCCGCGCTTCGACCGCGCGCCTTGCGCGGTACGTGTCGCGACCGGTGACGTCGATGTCGATGCCGACGCCATCGCCGCGCTCGCATCGAACCCGCCGCCGAGCGCGCCGACCAACCCGACGCGCAGCGTCCGCTGCCGCCCGAGCAACGCGATCAGCTGCGCGCGCTCGTCGATCAGCGTGAGGTCCGCGACATCGACGTCCTTCTGCATCAGCACGCCGCGCCGATGGCGGTCGGCCGCGATCTGCACGATCTTCTGCGCGGCGGCGACGGCGTCCTGCTGCTGCGCGACGAGCGTCTGCGCGGTCTGCAACGACGTGACGATCTGCGCGACCTGCCCGAGCGCGTCGTCCACCGTCTTGTTGTACAGCCCGATCGCGACGTCGGCCTGCGCGACGTCCGCACCGAGCTTCGCCTTCAACCGGCCGCGATCGAACACCGGCAGCGAGATCGCGGGGCCGACGGAGCCGGCGATCGCGTCGCGCGAGAACAGCGACGCGGGCGTCAGCGCGAACACGCCGCCGAGCGCGACGAGGTTCACGTCCGGATAGAACTGCGCGCGCGTGGAATCGGCATTCGCGAACGCGGCTTCGACACGCAGGCGCGCGGCGACGATATCGGGCCGGCGGCCGAGCAGGTCGGCCGGCAGCCGCGCGGGCAGCGCGCCGCCGGGGAACGCGCCGACGCGCGGCCGCTGCAGCGAGAGCCCACGCTCGGGCCCGCGACCGGACAGCACGCCGAGCTGCAATTGCGCGAGCTTGATCTGCTCGTCGTTCAGCGCCATCTGTTCGAGCAGGCGGGTGCGCTTGATCGACGCGTCGCTCGCGTCGTACGCGTTGTCGAGGCCGCGCGCGGTGCGCTCGCGCAGCACGGCCGTCACGCGCTGGCTGATCTTCAGTTTCTGCTGCAACAGGTCGCGCACCGCGTACGCCTGGTCGAGCTGGCAATACACGGTGACGATCGCGACCGCGAGCGTGAGCCGAACCTGCTCGGCCTCGACGCCGGCCGCGTCGCGCAACGACATCAGGCTCTTCGTCGCCGCGCGGTTCTTGCCCCACAGGTCGAGCTGGTAGGTCAGCCCGACGAATATCGACGACGGCGACACGACCGGATCGCCGAAGATCTCGACCGGCACGCGATAGCCGCCGACGGACACGTCGGCGACGTCGCCCGGCTTCGGCATCCGCGCGCGGCTGACCGTCGCGCCGGCCGTGCCGGTCAGCCCCGTCAGCGAATCGAATTGCCGAAGCTGCGCCTGCGCGATCCGCAGCCGCGCCTGCGCGACCTGCAGGTCGGGATTGTTCCGCGACGCCTCCGCCACCAGTTCGTCGAGCTGCGGATCCTGCAGTTGCTTCACCCAGTCGGGTGCGGGCCACGCGCCGTCCACGCCGGGGCCCGCGGTGTGCGCGAGCGCGTCGCCGGCCGGTGCGCGCAGCGACAGCGACGGCAGGAACCCCGACGGCACGCAACCGCCCAGCGCCAGCAGCGCGGCCGCCGCGAGCATCGTCCAGCCGCCCTGCCCGTCGCGCGCCCGCGCCGGTCGCGCCGGTCGCGCCGGTCGCGCCGGTCGCGCCGATTTCGTGATGCGTTTCATCGCTTCCCTCAACCCTGCTGGACGCGCTGCGCGCGTGCGGCCAGGCGCGGCCGTGCGCGCTCGAGCGGCCCGAGCCGGCCGAGCAGGCCGTCCGCGATGCCGTACAGGATGCCGGCGAGCTTGGCGCGCTTGTCGCGCTCGACGAGCGCGATCTGCACGACCTGCCACACGGTCAGAAGGTTCGGCACCATCGCCACCGGAAAGCGCAGCCCGTACTGCATCCCGAGCTGCACCGCATTGCGCGCGCTGTAGTAGCGCCGTTGCCACGAGTGATTCATCGACGTCATTTCGAAAGGACCGAATGCATGCCGCTGCTTCGCGCCGATGCGGTGCTTCAGCACCAGCGACGGCACGACATAGAGCGGCACGTTGCGCGCGAGCGCGCGGAAGCTGTACTCGGTGTCGACGTGATCGATGAACAGCGTCTCGTCGAAGCGGCCGAGCACGTCGAACGCGGCGCGCGACACGACGCAGCCCGACGAGATCAGGAACGCGCAGCGCTGCGGCGGCGCGTCGGGCGCGACGCGCAGCCGGCGCAGCGAGATCCCGTTCGTCGCGAGTTCGGGCAGGAAGCTGCGCGCGTTCTCGTCGAAGATGCGCGGGCCGGCGAGGAATGCACGCCCCGCGAGCCCCGCGCACACGTCGCGCATCGTCGCGAAGTAACCGGCCGGCACCGACGAATCCTGGTCGAACAGCGCAACGGCATCGACGTTCCGCCGAAACAGCGCCGCGAGCCCCGCGTTGTACGCGCCGGCGACGCCGCCGCGGTTGCCGTGATGCAGCAGCGCGATGCCGTCGCGCGCGCACAGCTCGCGGGCGCGCATATCGGGCTGCGGCGTGTTGTCGACGACGAGCAGCGCATCGCACGCGTGCCGCCACGCGCCGAGCGCCGCGAGCTGCGCGTCGGTCGGGTGATACAGGATCACGAGTGCGCCGAGTGTCGTCATGTCCCTCTCCTCAATGTCCGAGCGAAACCGCGGCGCCGCGCTTCGGCCGCGTCAGCCACATCATCGCGGCGAGCACGATGCAGGTCATGCTCGCCATCCAGAACATGTCGCCCGTCGCCATCATGTACGCCTGCTGCATCACGACCTGGTGCAGCGTGGATAGCTCGCGCACGCCATCCACGCCCATCGCGTTCAGCGTATGCACGAAGCGCTGCGTGTTCGTCGATGCGTGCGTGACCGATTGCGACACGACGTCGTAGTGATAGGTCGCGCGGTTGTCCCACAGCGTCACGCTCATCGCGGTGCCGAACGCGGCGGACAGCGTGCGCAGGAAGTTCGACAGGCTCGACGCGGCCGCGAGCCGGTCGTCCGGAATGCGCGACAGCGTGTCGTCGTCATCGGCACGAAGAAACACGCCACCCCGATCCCCTGCATGAGCCGCGGCAGGATCTGCGCGAACGTCATCTTCAGCGTGAAATGCGCGTCCCACGCGAGCACGGCCGCGAACACGACGAAGCCGAACGTCGCGAGCACGCGCGCATCGAAGCGGTGCGCATGCAGGCCGACGAGAATCGAGAACACGAGCGCGAGCACGCCGAGCGATGCGGTGGCGAGGCCCGCGTGAAACGCGTTGTAGCCCATCACCGCCTGCATCCACAGCGGAAACACGACGCCCACCACCGAGAAGCTCATCATCCCGAGCGAGATGATCAGCACACAGAACGAAAACGTGCGGTCCTTAAACAGCCACAGGTCGACCACCGGCTCCTTCTCGGCCGCCTCCCAAGAGCAGCAGCGACACGACCGCGATCCCGGCGACTACCGCGAGCGTGACGATCAGCGGCGAATCGAACCAGCCCTTGTCGTGCCCGAGATCGAGCATCGCCTGCAGCGAGCCGACGCCGATCACGAGCAGCACGATGCCCGGCACGTCGATCGGGCCGGCCGCGCCGCGCTGCGCGTCGGGGCGCAGCATCGCGGTGCACACCGCGAACGAGAACAGCCCGATCGGAAGATTGATCAGGAAGATCCACGGCCACGAGAAGCTGTCGACGATCCAGCCGCCGACCACCGGCCCGAAGATCGGCGCGAGCAGCACCGTCATCGCCCACAGCGCGAGCGCGACGGTGCGCTTGTCCGGCGGGAAGGTGCGCAGCAGGATCGTCTGCGACAGCGGCACCATCGGCCCCGAGCACAGGCCCTGCAATGCGCGGCAGACCACCAGCACGTGCAGGTCGCGTGCGAGCCCGCACAACAGCGACGTCAGCGTGAACAGCAGCACCGCGCCGACGAACAGCCGCCGCTCGCCGACGCGGCGCGCGAGCCAGCCGGTCAGCGGCACCGCGATCGCGGCCGCGACCGAATACGAGCTGATCACCCACGTGCCCTGGCTGTTCGACACGCCGAGACTGCCGGAGATCGCCGGCACCGCGACGTTCGTCACGGTCGAGTCGAGCACTTCGATGAAGGTCGCGAGCGACAGCGCGAACGTCAGGAGCGCGAGCCGGGCGCCGCGCACCGGTGCCGCGGCAGGCGCGTCGAGCGCGGCGGGCGCCGATGCATGCTGAAGCGGCGATGCCGTGCTCATGCGCCCGCCATCGCGACCGTGGCCGGCGAGATCGCGCGTCCACGTTTCGGTGCAAGGCGCTCGATGAAATCGGCGGCCGTCTCGCAGCCGTCCGGCGCGGCGTTGATCAGCGCCCGCGCGCGTTCCGCATACACCGCGAATTCGGGCTCGTTCAGTACGCGCATGAGCGCCGCACCGAGCCGCGCGCCGTCGACCGGCGCGTCGATGCGTATGCCGGCACCGCTCGTCGCGACGCGCTGCGCATTGTCGAACTGGTCGTGCGCGAATGGTGTCACGACCTGCGGGATGCCGGCTTCGAACGCGAGCGCCGCGGTGCCGATCCCGCCGTGATGCACGAGTGCGCGGCAACGCGGCAGCAGCGTACGCATCGGCACGAAGCGGCGCACCAGCAGCCGGTCGCCGTCCGGTGCTGCATCGTGCGGGCTCAGCAGGATGCCGCGCGCGCCGGTCGCGCGCATCGCGTCGGCGACCGCACGCGCATACGCGGCGTGATCGACAAGTGTCGACCCGGCCGTGAACACCACGGGCGGCTCGCCGGCCGCGAGAAACGCGTCGAGCGCGGGATCGTCGTCGGGTGTCGCGACATCGTTGAACAACGGAAAGCCGCTTTGCAGAAGACGGGCCGGCCAGTCGCGCTGCGCCGGCGCGAACCAGTCGGGAAACAGGCACAGCACGCCATCGGTCGAATGCAGCCAGCGGCCCAGCACGCGCCGCGCGGGCGCGAGCCCGAGGTCGCGACGCACCGCATCGAGCGCCGGCCCGCACACGCGATCGAGCACCTGCCGCTCGATCAGCGTCATCAGCGCCGCCTTCACCGGCAGCGGCCAGCGCGCGGGAATCGTCAGGCGCGGATGCGTCGGCGGCACGTGCGCGGACAGCAGCGTCGACGGCGACACCTGCACCGACACATACGGCGTGCCGTGCCGCTCCTGCATGAAGCGCGCAGAAAACGCCCACAGCGTGCCGACCAGCACGGTGTCGCGATCGGTCAGCGCGCGCAGCGCGTCGTAATGCGGGCGCAGCACGGGGGCGATCACCTGCCACAGCGTGCGAAACGACGTGCGCGGATCCCACAGCGCCGGGTTCGCCATCGCGGCCTCGTACTCGGTCGCGGTGCCGACCGGCACGAACGCGAAACCGCAGCGGCGCACGGTCGCCTCGAACGGCGGATGCGTGCAGAACACGACCTCGTGGCCGCGCATCGCGAGCGCGCGCGCGACGCCGAGCAGCGGATGCACGTCGCCCGCCGAGCCGATCGCGGTCACGATCATCTTCGCCATCGCGCGCCTCGCGGAAAGATCAGTAGAAACCGGGGATCAGCGCCGCGACTTCGCGACGGTACTGCGCGTACGCCGGCCCGAAATGTCCGGTCAGCCAGCTCTCCTCGACGCGCACCTTGTATGCGAGCGACGCGAACACGAGCGCGACGCCGAATGCACCGCGCCACTCGCCGCCGATCAGCGCGGCGCCCACCAGCGCGATCAGGCAGCCGGTGTAGATCGGATGGCGCACGAGGCCATACGGGCCGGTGCGCACGAGCTCGTGATTCTCCTTCAGCGTGACGGACACGCTCCAGTTCGTGCCGAGATGCAGCCGCGCCCACACCGAGAACAGCAGGCCCGCGACCAGCACCGCGAGCCCGCACTGGGCCTGCAGGCCGAAGCGCTGCCAGTCCGGCACCCACGCGCGCAGCGTCAGGTCGGGCAGGATGATCAGCGCGCCGCCGACGATCAGCGGAATCGACTGCAGCGTGCGCGAGCGCGACGCCTCCTTGCGCACGGTCGTCTTCACGGCCTGCGACGTCATGATCCAGTAGGCGAGCCACGCGGCCCACGGAACGGCGATGGCGATGGTCTGAACGATATTCACGGCTGGCCTGCCTCGTGTGGATGAGAATTCGGATGCGCGCGGCGTGCGCGGTGCGCGACGTGCCGCGTCACGACGACATGGCCGGCATCGGCGCGGACACGCACGCGTGTGCGGCGCCGAGCCCGACGCCCGCGGCAACGGGCGGCGCGTCGCAGAAGAAGCCGAGCAGCGCGGCACGCGTGGCCTCGCGCTGCGCGCGGCCTTCGATGTCGAGAAAATGACCGGCGTCGGGAATCGTCCCGAAGCGCGCACGCGGCACGTGCGCGGCGAGCTGGCGGACGTCGGCCGGCGTCGTGTATTCATCGCGCTCGCCGTTCACGAACAGCAGCTCGGCGCCGATGTTCGAGAACTCGCTCAGATAGCGCTCCGGCTGCAACGACAGGATCTGGTCGACGTGGAACGCGACCTGATCCTGCTCGTCGCGCGGCAGGCGCGTCAGGTAGCGGTAGTTGTACAGCTTCATGATGCGCGGCAGGTAGCGGCCGACCGTGTCGTTCAGCAGCTGTGCGGCCTTCAGGTTCTCGCCGGCCGCGATGTGGTCGCGCGCACGCGTCACGTAGTCGACCATCGCGTCGTTCAGGAACGGCGAGAACGAACAGATCGCCGCGCGCCGCACGCTCGGGCAGCCGCGCGCGAGCGCGAACAGCGACGCGACGCCGCCCCACGACACCGACACGAGGAACTCGGGCGCGAAGTGCTCGACCAGATGCTGGAGGATCGCGGCTTCGTCGTCCTTCGTCAGGATGAAGCAGCCGGGGTTGTGCTGGCGCGACTGCCCGGCATACGGCAGGTCGAAGCAGATCGTGTTCATCCGCTCGCCGAGATACTGGACGGTCTGGCCGAACGACGCGGTCGTCGCGAGCGCGCCGTTGACGAGCATCGCCGTGTCGAATGACGGATCGAACACGTTCCGTTCGACGTAGACCTTCAGACCATTCGGTAGCGGGACCACGTGTTTTTCGGTCGGCATCGTCGTTCTCCGGTGGATGCGGCGTCTCGGCGTCGCGGCATGCTGCAGGTGCGCAATGGCTGGCGCCGACCGTGTTCCGGCCGTTGACCACGCCCATTGCCGACGCACCGCGGAAAATCCCCGCGGCGCCGATTCATTCCTTGTGGTGCGGCGCCATACTAATACGGGCAATATTGCTTACTCAAGTCACTCCAACGATTCCCTCTACTCCAGCGGGGAATACATGCGATTCAAATTTTTTCAGCATTTTTTATGGTAGGAGGAATCGGACGAAAAGAGGTCGCAATCGTTTGCGAGTGCGTCATGAGATGCGCCGCGCGACCAACAATATCCTTTAAACTCAACCACATAAATCGTTTAAATCGCCTGATTGAAACGAATTTCCGGAAAATGCGGGCCTCGTCCTCGGCAATTCAAACTTCCGAATCCCAAACCATTCTCACATAGCTCGACATTCTTTCGACGTGTAATAAATCGGATTCGGAAACAGCCGAAACTATTGCATCGGCTTTTCCCGATCCGTTTTAAACAAACTTAAAATTATTTAACTGTCTTTCAATTCATTTTTCCGCATCCGCACAATCGCGGCGACGCCGTCGGTTTCCGGCCTCCAACACCAGATCCGCCGTCCGCCCCACTTTTTTATTGATTGAACGATCAATAAAAAACCGCTAAGCTTTCGACTTCCAGGAACGGGCCCGTCCGGGCGAAAGGAGTGCGCGATGCCGAAAGTCGGAATGCGGGAGATTCGCCGCGCACAGTTGATCGACGCCACGCTGCGCTCGATCGACGAAGCCGGCCTGCCCGGCACGACGCTCGCATCGGTCGCGCAGCGCGCGAACATCTCGACGGGCATCGTCAGCCACTACTTCGGCGACAAGGACGGCCTGCTCGAAGCGACGATGCGGCACGTGCTGCGCGATCTGTGGGCGGCCACCACGCAACGTCGCGTCGCCGCACGCAAGGATCCGCGTTCGCGGTTGCGCGCGATCGTCGCCGCGAACTTCGACGACACGCAGGTCAGCGCGCCCGTGATGAAGACCTGGCTCGCGTTCTGGTCGCAGAGCATGCACGACGCGATGCTCAAGCGCCTGCAGCACGTCAACACGCGGCGCCTCCATTCGAACCTGTGCGCGGAATTCGCGAAGGCGTTGCCGCGCGCGAAAGCACGGCAAGCCGCCAGCGGCCTCGCCGCGCTGATCGACGGCCTGTGGCTGCGCGGCGCCCTCGCCGGCGGCCCGATCGACACCCGGGCTGCATTGAAGCTCGCCCACGATTACATCGACCTGCTGCTCGCGTCCGACTGACGCGCAGGCAGTCGCCCTCAAGGAGATCCTCATGTCCGTATACGGTTTGCAGCGCCTCTACATCGGCGGCGGTTACGTCGACGCCACCAGCGGCAAGACTTTCGACACCTTCGATCCCGCCACCGGCGAACTGCTCGCGCAGGTGCAGCAGGCGAGCGCGGCCGACGTCGATCGCGCGGTCGCGTCGGCCCGGGAAGGCCAGCGCGAATGGGCCGCGATGACGGCGATGCAGCGCTCGCGCATCCTGCGCCGCGCGGTCGACCTGCTGCGCGAACGCAACGACGAGCTCGCCGCCATCGAGACGCGCGACACCGGCAAGCCGATCGGCGAGACGCTCGCGGTCGACATCGTCACCGGCGCGGACGTGATCGAGTACTACGCGGGCCTCGCGACCGCGATCGAAGGGCTGCAGGTGCCGCTGCGCGCCGAGTCGTTCGTCTATACGCGCCGCGAGCCGCTCGGCGTGTGCGCGGGCATCGGCGCATGGAACTACCCGATCCAGATCGCATGCTGGAAGACGGCGCCCGCGCTCGCGGCCGGCAACGCGATGGTGTTCAAGCCGAGCGAGGTCACGCCGCTCACCGCGCTGAAGCTCGCGGAAATCTATACGGAAGCCGGCGTGCCGGCCGGCGTGTTCAACGTCGTGCAGGGCGACGGCTCGGTCGGCGCACTGCTCACCGGTCACCCGGACATCGCGAAGGTGTCGTTCACCGGCGGCGTCGAGACCGGCAAGAAGGTGATGTCGCTGGCCGGCGCGTCGTCGCTGAAGGAAGTGACGATGGAGCTCGGCGGCAAGTCGCCGCTGATCGTGTTCGAGGATGCCGATCTCGACCGCGCGGCCGACATCGCAGTGACCGCCAACTTCTTCAGCTCGGGCCAGGTCTGCACCAACGGCACGCGCGTGTTCGTGCACCGCTCGGTCAAGGACGCGTTCACGCAGCGCGTGCTCGAACGCGTGAAGCGGATTCGCGTCGGCAAGCCGACCGATGCCGACACCAACTTCGGCCCGCTCGTGTCGGCCGCGCAGCTCGACAAGGTGCTCGGCTTCATCGATAGCGGCAAGGCCGAAGGCGCGAAGCTGCTCGCCGGCGGCACGCGCCTGACCGACGGTCACTTCGCCAGCGGCCAGTACGTCGCGCCGACCGTGTTCGGCGACTGCCGCGACGACATGAAGATCGTGCGCGAAGAGATTTTCGGGCCGGTGATGAGCATCCTCGATTTCGAATCGGAGGACGAAGTAATCGCCCGCGCGAACGACACGCACTACGGCCTCGCGGCCGGCGTCGTGACCGAGAACCTGTCGCGCGCGCATCGCACGATCCATCGCCTCGAAGCCGGTATCTGCTGGATCAACACGTGGGGCGAATCGCCGGCCGAGATGCCGGTTGGCGGATACAAGCAATCCGGTGTCGGACGCGAGAACGGCATCACGACGCTCGAACACTACACTCGAATCAAGTCGGTACAGGTCGAGCTCGGCCGCTACAACCCGGTGTTTTGAGAACGATAGGAGATACCCCGTCATGACGACACGCGAATACGACTACATCATCTGCGGCGCCGGTTCCGCGGGCAACGTGCTCGCGACGCGCCTGACGGAAGATCCGAACGTCACGGTGCTGCTGCTCGAAGCGGGCGGCCCCGACTACCGCTTCGACTTCCGCACGCAGATGCCGGCGGCGCTCGCCTATCCGCTGCAGGGCCGTCGCTACAACTGGGCGTACGAGACCGACCCCGAGCCGCACATGGACAACCGCCGGATGGAATGCGGCCGCGGCAAGGGGCTCGGCGGCTCGTCGCTGATCAACGGGATGTGCTACATCCGCGGCAACGCGCTCGACTACGACAACTGGTCGACGCACAAGGGGCTCGAGAACTGGACGTATCTCGACTGCTTGCCGTACTTCAAGAAGGCCGAGACGCGCGACGTCGGCCCGAACGACTATCACGGCGGCGACGGCCCCGTGTCGGTCACGACCAGCAAGCCGGGCGTGAACCCGTTGTTCGAGGCGATGGTCGATGCAGGCGTGCAGGCCGGCTATCCGCGCACCGACGACCTGAACGGCTATCAGCAGGAAGGCTTCGGCCCGATGGATCGCACCGTCACGCCGAAGGGCCGCCGCGCCAGCACCGCGCGCGGCTACCTCGACCAGGCGAAGGGGCGGCCGAATCTCGAGATCGTCACGCACGCGCTCGCCGACCGCATCCTGTTCGACGGCAAGCGCGCGTCAGGCGTCACGTACCTGCGCGGCAGCGAGCGCGCGACCGCGCACGCGCGCCGCGAGGTCCTCGTGTGCAGCGGCGCGATCGCGTCGCCGCAACTGCTGCAACGCTCGGGCGTCGGCCCCGGCGCGTGGCTGAAGGAACTCGACATCCCGATCGTGCTCGACCTGCCCGGCGTCGGCCAGAACCTGCAGGATCACCTGGAGATGTACATCCAGTACGAGTGCAAGGAGCCGGTGTCGCTGTATCCGGCGCTCAAGTGGTGGAACCAGCCGAAGATCGGCCTCGAATGGATGTTGAATGGCACGGGCCTCGGCGCGAGCAATCACTTCGAGGCGGGCGGCTTCATCCGCACGCGCGACGACGATCCGTGGCCGAACATCCAGTATCACTTCCTGCCCGTTGCGATCAACTACAACGGCTCGAACGCGATCGAGATGCACGGCTTCCAGGCGCACGTCGGGTCGATGCGTTCGCCGAGCCGCGGCCGCGTGAAGCTGCGCTCGCGCGATCCGAACGCGCACCCGAGCATCCTGTTCAACTACATGGCCGAAGCGCTCGACTGGCGCGAGTTCCGCGATGCAATCCGCGCGACGCGCGAGATCATGCGGCAGCCCGCGCTCGACCGCTATCGCGGCCGCGAGCTGAACCCGGGCGCCGACTGCAAGTCCGACAAGGAGCTCGACACGTTCGTGCGGTCCCGCGCGGAAACCGCGTTCCATCCGTCGTGCTCGTGCAAGATGGGCTACGACGACATGGCCGTGGTCGACGAGGAAGGTCGCGTGCACGGGCTGGAAGGGCTGCGCGTCGTCGATGCGTCGATCATGCCGATCATTACCACCGGCAACCTGAACGCGCCGACGATCATGATCGCGGAGAAGATCGCCGACAAGATCCGTGGCCGCCAGCCGCTTGCGCGTGTCGACGTGCCCTACTTCGTCGCGAACGGAGCGATGGCGCGCAATGTCGCGAAGGCGGTGCGGCAGCCGGAGACGGTGTAATCGCACCAGCGCCTCCGCCCGCGCACAGCGGCGGTGGCGGCAGCAACATGCACGGCTCGCGGCGTTCTCGCCGCGAGCCGTTTTTCATTGGGCGCGCCCGGCGCCCGTCCTGAACCGTGTGATGGCCGCCCTCCTCGGCCGCACGCGTTTCGCGCGCACGATCGGATTCGCGCGCGACGTCAGGCTCATCGCGCCGCGCAAATGCTCGAACGCGACTTCCTCCTTGCGCCCGAAGCGGCCGAGCGCCGGCCACGCCAGCGTTTCATCGAGCCACGTCTGCCACGCGTCGCCGTGGAAGCGGCGCGCGAATTCGCGCACCGTGTCCGGCGCCGCGATCACGATGCCCGTCAGCAGGTAATACGCCCAGAAGCTGCCCGCGCCGACGAGCCGGTCGAGCCGGCACGCGGACACCGCCGCGAGCAGACCGTCCACCGACGCAAGATCGGCGCGGCGTTCGCGAATCGCGCGCGCGACGAGATTGTGCTGACCGCCGTATCCGGCAAAGGAAACCCCTTTGCCGGCAGCCAGCTCCGCGCAGAACATCGCGAGCGCGGCCATCTCGTCGATCCGTGCGGCATCGTCGCGCGGCCCGCACACGCGCAGCACGATCGCATCGATGACGTCCCCCGGCCGGGTCGACGGCTCCACGCATGCCGCCGCGACGGCCGCGTGTCGTTCTCTCAGGTTCTTCGCGGGCGGCGCTTCGCCGTTCGCGGGCCGCGCTCGTGCGTCATGCTCGTCGGCATCGTCACTGCCTCGCTCGACGCCGCGGGCAATCCGCGCGAGCGCGGCCCAGCCGTCGTCGGGATCGTCGAAGGTCCACGCATCGACGAAGCCATGCGCGGCTTCGAATACCGCGCGCGATCCAGGGCAGCATCGCTCCGCGTGCGCAAGCTGCCGAGCGTCGGGCACGTGCATGCATGCGCCAGGCGGATCGCTCGCATCGCATGCGCAACCGCCGCCGTCCGTTGCCATCCACGGCGCGAGCGCATGCAGGACGGCGATCGCTTCGTGCGACAGATTCAAGCCCGCTCGGCCGCGTGCCGGGGGCGACGATGGCAGAACGTCAGTCGCGCCGTCGTCGGCGGCCGCCGCCACGCAAGCCGCTTCGGACAGGTGTTCGATCAGATACTGCAGCCACGCGGCCGTGCGCAGCCGGTCAGGCGTCGCACCGCGGGCAGCGCCATACTTCGCTGGGTCGGTGAGCATGTGGCGAATCGGAATGGTTGTGTTGTTTCGGGTTCGGTCGAAGCAGGCGGCACGGTGCATCGCACCAGCCCCTGGTATGGCCGCCCGCGTCCGATCGCGACGCAGGCGGCCAGCCGGTCGCCGCGCCGATACGCGCGACGACACGAACGCAACTCGAAACCGGAACGCCCGCCGCGCATCCTTGCACGGCCCTCGTCGATGGCTGGCGCCCGGCCTCGATCACGCGACGCTTACTGCACGTGGAACTTCGGCGACGTGACGACCGTGCCGCCGACCGTACAGTCCGGTGTCAGCACGGCATTGTTGAACGTCAGCGACGAGTTCGGATCGTTCCACGTCGTCACGACCTTGCTCGGCCCGCACGTGCCGAGCAGCGTGACGTTCACCTTCACGTTGTTGATCGACAGCTGCGTCGCACTGTCGGCCTGCCCGGTCCACGGCGACGCGCTGGTCGCGCTGCCGCTGATCAGGCCGCACGTCGCGCCGCCCGTGAAGGTCGTCGACGTGATGTTGACGATGCCCGTCGACGAGATCGTGCCGTTGAACGTCGCGTTGCAGGTCGCGTTGATCGACCCCTTGGCCAGGGCCGTAAGGCCCGTCGCGGAGAACGGCTCCCCGTTGGGGTTCATGGCCTGACCGTCGGCGCGCGACACGGTGACGGCGAAAGCAGGCGCGGCCGAAACCGCGGTGAATGCCACTGCAGCAACAAGCGATACGATTTTGCGAATGCTCATTTGAACTGCCCCCTCTCTCTTCACAAATGGCGGCATGCCGCCAGGAACGCGACGTCCCGGCCGGATCGCTCCGGCCGCTCGGTCGCAGGAAGCCGCCGGCACGCGTGCCGCACGGCTCAGAACTTGTAGGAAATGCCGACGAACGTGATCAGCGGATCGGCCTTAAGCCGCGTGCGCGTGGTCGCGAGCGTCGATCCGTCGGCCGCCTTGATCACGAGCGACGAGTAGGTCTTCAGTGGCATGTAGGTCAGCGTCGCCGTGAGCCCCCAGTGCTTGTCGATCGCATAGCTCGCGCCAACGTTGTAGACCGGCGTGAACGACGATGACGCCTTGCCCTCCACCGACGTCGGCCCCGGCTTGCCGGCGCCGGCCGCGAGCACGCTGCCGAGGTTCTCGTTGATGTCCTTCGCGAAGTTGCCGTTCAGTTCGATGTTGCTGAACCAGCTGTAGGCCACGCCGATCCCGACGAACGGACGGAACTTCGCGGTCGGCGCATTGAAGTAGTACTGAAGAATGATCGTCGGGCTCCACTGCCGCGCATTCTTCACGGCCGGCTGGTTCGACGTCTTGTCCATGTCGACGCTGCCGAGCGAGCCGGCCGGGCCGGGCGGCCGGATCACGCCGTGCCCGGTCAGCGTGAACTCGGGCGGCACGCCGAGCACCGACGTCACCGCGATGTGGTCGGTAAAGAAGTGCGTGAGCGTGAGGCCGACCGTATCGGCATTGTTGACCGTCAGGCTCGTGCCCGGCGACGTGAACGAACCGGGCAGCCGCAGCGGCCCGTTGATCGGCATGTTCGCGAGATTCGTCGTCAGCCCGTTGGTCGAATCCTGCGGCAGGATGTGCAGCCAGCCCAGCGTCGCGACGTTGTCGCCCGCCTGCTGGGCCGATGCGAGCGTCGACACGCCTGCGACGACACCCGCGACAATCAGCTTCCTCATGAAACCTTCCCCCTCGTTCTGTCCGGGCGCCGCGCATCCGCGCGCGGCGCCGCCGTGTCTCCATCCGCGCGTGGTCACTGCACGAACGCGCCGACCGTGAAGTACGGATTGCTCGTATCGGCCATGTCGAGGAACCCGAACACACCGCCGCTGAACACGAACTTGCCGGTCGCCGGCCCCGACGCCGCGTCCGCATGCACCGTCGTCACGACGCCCGGCACCTTCTGCGTGTAGTCGAGGTTCAGCGCGCGCGTGAGCGCCGCCTGCGACGCGTTGAACGGATCGAGCAGCGTCGCCTGCGCGCCGACGAGCGCGGTCGCGCGGTAGTTGAACGCACTGTCGACGCCCGTGTACTCGCCGTTCTGCGAGCCCGGCGCGACCGCCGCCTGCGGGCTCAGGAACGAGATGCCCGATTCGTCGTCCGCGCTCGGCGGGCCCTGCGTGAGGTCCGCGTTCGCGGCGCCGGTGCGGATGAACACCGGCACGAGCTGGTTGCGCAGCTTGCCGACGATCAGGATCCCCTTGCCGGCCTTCGCCGGATCGAGCGCGGCGAGCGTCGCCGGAACCTGCGGCTGGTAGTTCAGCGACTGGAATGCCGGCGCGTCGGGGCGCAGCGTGAACGGCTGGTTCACGGTCGCGCTCGACGCGAGCGGCTGCCCGCCGTTCTTCTTGCCGAAGTTGTCCGTTTCGACGTAGCTGCCGTCCGCGTTGATCGTCACCTGCTGATCGAGCGCCACCGGCTGGAAGTTCTGCGACGGCACCTGGTGGTAGCCGAGCTGGTTGTACGTGCCGGCGATCTTCGACAGATCGGTTTCGAGCGACGAGAAGCTGATGAACGGGTAGTACGGGAATGTCGTTTTCGTGATCTTGCCGACGCCGATCACGCCGTCGAACTGGATCGTCGCGCCCGGAATCGCGCCGCCCAGCACGCCCTCGCCGAGGAACAGGCGTGCCGGCCGGCTCGGGTCGAGGCTCGCGTTCTGCATCCGGAACGTGCACTGGTTCAGCTTCACGGTCGGCAGGCCGGTCTCGTCGGCCAGCGTGCCGTCGACGACGTTGGCCGGCGCCGTGTCGCGCGTCGGCTGCACGGTGCCGGTGGCGGTCGGCACGGGCGACGCGAGGTAGGTCATCCGGTACGTCATCTTCGTGGTGTCGAGCTGCACCTTCACGAGTTCGCCCGAACCGGACCCGCCGATGAACACCGTGTTGTAGTCGATGGACTGCGGGCACAGCCGCACCACCGGCGCGGGCGGCGGGTCGCCGTCGCCGCCGCAGGCGGCCAGCACGGGCGCGAGCGATGCCGCGGCCATCCAATGCTTCACATTCATAGGAATCCTCTTGAATTTCGATTCGCCGGCGGCGACGCATGCGCCGCCGGTGTTCCATGTTCAGTCCCCCGTTACTGGACGAACGCGCCGACCGTGAAGAACGGGTTGATCTTGTTGTTGTTGACGACCATCGCGTAGACGTTCCCCGCCGTCACCAGCCAACCGGTGTCGCCCTTGCTGAAGATCGCCACGTTGCCGTTCGCACCCTTCGCGTTGAAGTCCTGCGACGCCGTGACCTTGATCTTGCCGGGCGTGGCCTGCGTGTAGTCGAGCGCGAACTGCGAACTCACGGACGACGTCTGCGGGTCGATGAATGCCGCGGTATTGCCCTGAAACAGCGTGGACGTGTAGTTGGCGGCGAGCGTCGATACAGCGCTGCCGTCCGTGCAGTTGCCGGCCTCGGGCATGAAGAACGTGCCGTTGAACGTGCCGGGCAGGTCCGGATGCGGCACGAGGCTGTCGAAGCTCGGTCCCGAAATCCCCGGTGCCCCATACACGCCGTTGGACGTCACGACGCCGCATGCGGACGCGCTCGTCGCCCCGATGAAACCGCCCTTCAGCACATTCGTCGCGACGGCCTGCGCGGGCGACAGCATCGAGATGCCGACTTCCGCGTCGGCGACCGACGCCAGCAGGTTGCTTGCATCGGCGTGCGAGTAGCCGACGCGAATCACGATCGGTATCAGCGCGCCGTTCAGCTTGCCGATGATCATCACGCCATGCGCCTGGGTCGGCGACAGCAGCACGAGCGGCTGCTCCTGGCCGGCCGACGGATACGGCAAGCCCGGTTTCGCGCTGCTGACGAACACGTTGTCGGCACTGCCGTCCGTGTTCTTGCGCAGCGTCCACGGCGTACCGGTCGTCTGGCACGAGTAGTCGCTGCCCGGCGTGATCGTGCACGTGCCGTCCGCGCCGAGCGTCTGGTTCCAGTTCACGACATCCGGCTGCCAGCCTTGCGGCGTGGCGGTCTGGTAGCTGCTGCCGGTCGGCGACAGATGAATGCCGACTTCGTTGTACACGCCGGCCACCTTGGTGAAATCCGTCTCGGTGTCGGTAAAGCCGATGAACGGATAGAAATCGAACGTGCGCGACGGCACGGTGCCGATATAGAGACCCGGCGCGAGCGGAATGCCGTCGAATTGAATCGTCGCGCCCGGAATCCCGCCGCCGACCACCCCGTTCCCGACGAACAGCATCGGCGGATCGGTGCGCTTGATCGTCACCGAATACGCGCCGTCGCTCGTCGCGCCGCTGTCGAGCACGAACGCGCAGCGGTTCTGCTCGGCCGTCGGCAGGTTGGTCGGATGATGGAAGGCGCCGTTGATCGTAAGGCCCGCGCGCGTGTCGTTGACCTGCCCCGCCGACGTCGGCACCGACGATTCGATGAACTGCATCTGATAGGTCAGCTTGGTCGTATCGAACTTCACCTTCACGTATTCGCCGCTGCCGGCGCCGCCCGTGTAGGTCGTCGTGTAGTCGAGCGAATCCGGACACAGCTTCGTCACGACGGGCGGCGTCGTTTCGGCGCCGCTCGGCCCGCATGCGCTGCCCGAGCACTGCGGCACGTTGATCGGGCCCGGATCGTCGCCGCCGCCGCAACCGGCGACGAACGGCAGCGCCAGCACGGCGCACGACAGGATCGCCTTCCGCCATTCAGGAATGCAAAGCATCAACCCCTCCTTTTCAGATACGACAGGTCCCGTGCGGACGGGCTACATGACCCGCCGGTTGGTATTGCGCCGCCGCTAGCGTGCGCAGCGCATGACGATGCGCGCCGTGCGCGCCGCGCGGCCGGATCGGCAGATGCGATCACGACCGCCGCGGCAGGCAAGCGCAGTCCGGCGGCGCCGTCATGCGGCACGGCGCCGGCGGGACAATCGAAACGGAATGTGGTGCGTCGCTACTGCGGCAACACGATGCGATGACGCGGACACGCGACTCGCGTCGTGCCCCCATCCAGCGAAAAGCGCGGACATGGCAGTCCGGCCGGGCCCTCGGATAGGCGTCTCATGTATTGGTCTCCGTACGTACGCTTGATTCGTTATCGTGATGCGTCGTTGGACGAGACTATGATCGGACGATCCGCACAAGTAAATGGATGCAGAGTTCCAAACATGTCCGAACCGCGCAATCCTAGTGTGTTCAAGGTGCTTGACAGTTTTTCAAACGGCCTTCAATTTATTTGCTCAGACAAATACCGCCGCGGTGTAACGCGCGGGGGAACGATGGCGGTCGACTCGCGCACCGGTCTGGCAAAAACGCCGCGCATTGTTCGCTCGATTCAAATAAAGCATCCCTTTATTGAATAACGCATGTGCAATTCCCGCAAATCCCTCACCGGCATCGCATGCCTTTTCCATCGAAATGCATTTCCATCTGCCGATTGCTAATATGGCGGTCCTGCGATCCCGCACCCCAACGCCGTTCGACATGACGCCCGTTCGCCATGCCGCCCCCGACCCCGCCCGCCTCACGGCAGCGGCGCCGGGCACGTGCGGCGCGCGGCGTCGGACCGACCGGCCGTGCCATCCGTGAGCATGCAACCGATCCTTTCCGTCTCCGACCTTTCCAAGACCTACGCGTCCGGCTTCCAGGCGCTGAAGCACGTGACCCTCGACATCCGCCCGGGCGAGATCTTCGCGCTGCTCGGGCCGAACGGCGCGGGCAAGACCACGCTGATCGGCTCGATCTGCGGCATCGTCACGCCAACCGAGGGCCGCGTGACGGTCGGCGGCCACGACATCCGCGACGCGTATCGCGCGGCGCGCGAAATGATCGGCCTCGTGCCGCAGGAGCTGACGACCGACGCGTTCGAAACCGTGTGGGCGACCGTGTCGTTCAGCCGCGGCCTGTTCGGCAAGGCACCCGATCCCGCGCACATCGAGAAGACGCTGAAGGCGCTGTCGCTGTGGGACAAGCGCGACAACAAGCTGATGACGCTGTCGGGCGGCATGAAGCGCCGCGTGATGATCGCGAAGGCGCTCGCGCACGAGCCGCGCATCCTGTTCCTCGACGAGCCGACGGCCGGCGTCGACGTCGAGCTGCGCCGCGACATGTGGAAGCTCGTCGATTCGCTGCGCGACAGCGGCGTGACGATCCTGCTGACCACGCACTACATCGAGGAAGCCGAGGAAATGGCCGACCGGATCGGCATCATCCTCGGCGGCGAACTCGTGCTCGTCGAAGAGAAGCGCGAGCTGATGCGCAAGCTCGGCAAGAAGCAGCTGACCGTGCAGCTCGAACACCCGCTTACGACCGTGCCGGCCGAACTCGCCACGTTCGGGCTCGAACGTGCGGACGACGGCGCCGCGCTCGTCTATACGTACGACTCGCAGCGCGACGACGCGAGCATCGCGAAGCTGATCAACGCGCTCGGCTCGGCCGGCATCGGCTTTCGCGACCTGCATACGACGCAGAGCTCGCTCGAGGACATTTTCGTCAGCCTGATCGACAACCGCCGCAACGGCGCACAAGGGGCGTAACGCACATGGCGAACTGGAATTTGCATGGCATCCGCGCGATCTATCGCGCCGAAATGGCCCGCACGCGCCGCACGCTGATGCAGAGCATCATCGCGCCGGTGATCTCGACGTCGCTGTACTTCGTCGTGTTCGGTTCCGCGATCGGCTCGCGCATCAGCGACGTGAACGGGATCGGCTACGGGTCGTTCATCGTGCCGGGCCTCGTGATGCTGTCGCTGCTGTCGCAGAGCATCTCGAACGCGTCGTTCGGCATCTACTTCCCGCGCTTCACCGGCACGATCTACGAGATATTGTCCGCGCCCGTGTCGTACTGGGAGATCGTGATCGCGTATGTGGGCGCGGCCGCGTCGAAGTCGCTGCTGCTCGGGGTGATCATCCTCGCGACGGCCGGCCTGTTCGTGCCGCTGCACATCCTGCATCCGTTCTGGATGGTGCTGTTCCTCGTGCTGACGTCGATCACCTTCAGCCTGTTCGGCTTCGTGATCGGCATCTGGGCCGACAGCTTCGAGAAGCTGCAACTCGTGCCGCTCTTGATCATCACGCCGCTCACGTTCCTCGGCGGCAGCTTCTATTCGGTCGACATGCTGCCGCCCGCATGGCGCATCGTCACGCTGTTCAACCCGATCGTCTACCTGATCAGCGGCTTCCGCTGGTCGTTCTACGGGCTGGCCGACGTGCACGTGGGGATCAGCCTCGCGGCGACCACGCTGTTCCTCGCGATCCTGCTCGCGATCGTCGCGTGGATGTTCCGCACCGGCTACAAGCTGAAGAACTGACGCAGCGCGTGCTGCCGTGCACCCGGCACGGCCGCGGCGATCGCCGGTTCGCGCATCCGGGGCGGCGCTGCTAGACTGGATCGGAAGATCGACCGCTGCCGCCTGCCGCACCGCAACCAGCGGCGCACGGGCGGCGCGGCTCCCGCCCCTTCCCTGCGCGAGGACCCGATGAGCGCCTCCCGAATCGACGCCGTCCGCGACGGCCTGTTTCGCGCGACGACCTACGTCGACACGCTGAACCTGTGCTTCAGCCAGTTCTTCGTACGATCGCCGCACGGCGACGTGCTGTGCGTCGAAACGGGCACCCGGTCCAATTTCACGCAGCTGAGCGCGGCGCTCGACGGCGTCGGCATCGCGCCGTCGATGGTCAGCAGCGTGATCGTCCCGCACTTCGAGGCCGACGAAATGGGCGCGCTGCCCGATTTCCTCGCGGCCAACCCGGCGCTCGTCGCGTACGGACATCCGATGTGTACATGGGGGCTCGCCGACGTGTTCGGCGTGCGCGCGATTCCGCTGAAGGATGGGGAGCCGACGACGCTGTCGGGCACCGGCGTCGTGCCGGTCTTCACGACGCACGTGCATCAGTGGGATGCGCTCGTCGTGTATCTGCCGGCGTACAAGGCGCTGCTGTCGTCGGACATTTTGATGCGCTTCGGCCGGGAGGACGCCGACGATCCTCTGCCCGAGATCCTCGATGCAATCACGCGCTCCGACTACCTGCCGTCGCTCGCGCACCTGGCGCGCGCGCTGCGCCGCATCCAGGCGCTCGATCTCGACATCATCCTGCCGATGCACGGCCCGGCGATCACGCACGACATTCCGCGCGTGATCGCCGGTGTCATCGCCCACTGCGAGGCGGCCGCGGCGGCGTAGCGCGCACGCGCGGCGCCGCGCGGCCGGCCTTGGCTGGCCAGGCGCCGGTCACGACGAATTCGGCGGCCGCCTTGCTCTGGACCGCGGCCATCACCGCGAGTTCACGTTTGCTGTGCGGCTCGCCGGACGCGACGCCCGTCGCATGCCGGGCCTTCGCGCCGACCGGAAAGAACACGAACGACGCGCCGGCCGGCGCATCGGGCTCGGCCCGCAGGCGTTTGTTCAGGATCTTGAGGTATTTTTTCTTCGAGACTTCCTTCGTTGCCATGGCGCCCTCCACATGAACGTGATGCTGGTCAGCATACCAGTTTTGACAGGCGATTCCGGAGCCCCGCCGCGCGATCGATCTGCACTAGAATGAATCGGCTCACGCGACTCGCCGCGCAGGCCGCGGCCGTCATGTCATTAACGGAGCGTTTCCATGCATGCCGAACTATTCGCGCAGCATCATGATTGCCCGGGCTGGGAAGGCGAAATGGCCCGGCGCGTCGCTGCCTTCGACTGGTCGTCCACCGGTCTCGGCCCGCTCGACGGCTGGTCGGCGAGCCTCGTCGCCGCCGTGCGCACCGTGCTCGCGTCGCCGCTGCCGCTGGTGATGCTGTGGGGCCGGCCCGGCTACATGATCTACAACGACGCGTATGCCGGGTTCGCCGGCGGGCGCCACCCCTATCTGCTCGGCCAGCCGGTCGAACTCGGCTGGCCCGAGGTCGCCGAGTTCAACCGCAACGTGATGAACACCTGCCTCGCGGGCGGCACGCTGTCGTATCGCGACAAGGAGCTCGTGCTGCTACGCAGCGGGCGCCCCGAAGACGTATGGATGGATCTGCATTACAGCCCGCTGCCCGACGACGATGGCGCACCGGGCGGCGTGCTCGCCGTCGTGATCGAGACGACCGAACGCGTGCTCGCCACGCGTCATCGCGAACAGGCGGAAGCCGCGCTGCAGTCGTCCAACGATGCGCTGCGCCGCCTGACCGAAACGCTCGAGCAACGCGTGGCCGATGCGATCGCCGAGCGCGCGGCGGTCGAGGAACAGTTGCGCCACTCGCAGAAGATGGAAGCGATCGGCAGCCTGACCGGCGGCATCGCGCACGACTTCAACAACGTGCTGCAGGTGATCAGCGGCAACCTGCAGATTCTGGCCGTCGAGCTCGGCGAGCGCGCGAGCGCGCAACCGCGAATCGAAAGCGCGAACAACGCGGTGCGGCGCGGCGCGCAACTGGCGTCGCACCTGCTGGCCTTCGCGCGCCGCCAGCCGTTGTCGGCGACGGTGCTCAATCCGCATCAGCTGATCCACGGGATGAGCGAGATGCTGCACCGCGCGCTCGGCGAAACCGTGCGGATCGTCACCGCGCTGGCGCCCGACGTCGGCAACGTGCTCGCCGACCGGCACCAGCTCGAGAACGCGCTGCTCAATCTTGCGATCAATGCGCGCGATGCGATGGGCGGCGACGGCACGCTGACGATCGCCGCGTACAACGACGCGCATCCCACGCAGGCCGGCGGCGCACGGCGCTCGCCATTGCCGGCCGGCGAATACGTGACGTTCGAGATCAGCGATACGGGGGCCGGCATGACGGCCGACGTGCTCGAGCGCGTGTTCGAACCATTCTTCACGACCAAGCCGGACGGCGAAGGCACCGGGCTCGGGCTCAGCATGGTGTTCGGTTTCGTCAAGCAAAGCGGCGGCCATACATCGATCGAAAGCACGCCGGGCCACGGCACGACCGTGCGGCTCACGTTTCCGCGCTGTCACGACGACTGCGCGGAAGAGCCTGCCCGCGTGCCGCAGCACGATGCCGCGCGCGGCCGCGAAACCATCCTCGTCGTCGAGGACGACGCGGAGGTCCGGCTGACCGTGGTCGACATGCTCACGCAGCTCGGCTACAAGGTGCTGACCGCGTCCGACGGCGAAGCCGCGCTGCAGATACTCGACTGCGACGCGCATATCGACCTGCTGTTTACCGATGTGATCATGCCGGGCCGCATCAAGGGCGGCGAACTCGCGCGGCGCGCCGCGCAGCGCACGCCGCCGTTGCCCGTGCTGTTCACGTCCGGCTACACGCGCGACGAGATCTTCCACTCCGGGCGGCTCGACCCCGGCGTCATGCTGCTCGGCAAGCCGTACCGCCGCGACGAACTCGCGGCCCGGATCCGCGACATGCTCGACGCGCATCCCAAGGCGGCGTGAGTGGGTGACTTGCCGGCGTGCGTGCGGCGATGCGGGCCGTCCAGCCCGGAGCTTTGCGGCACCCTGCCGCTCGGACGACGTCGGATACGCCGCGGCACTTCACCGCTCACCGGTCGCCGGTCGCCGGTCGCCGGTCGCCGGTCGCCGGTCGCCGGTCGCCGGTCACCAAAATTTTTCCGTGCGCGATGTCGATTCGCGCGAGCGTCGCGCGTCGTAGTGTCGTAACCGATCGATTTGCCGGCCCCCACGGCCGGCCGATAGCGGATTCTCCCTTTCACGTTCAAGGAGCAACGACAATGCGCGTCATGGTGATCGTCAAGGCAACGGCCTCTTCCGAAGCGGGCGCGATGCCCGATACCGAACTGCTGGCCGCGATGGGCAAGTACAACGAGGAACTCGTGAAGGCCGGCGTGATGCTTGCCGGCGAAGGCCTCCATCCGAGTTCGCGCGGCAAGCGCGTGCATTTCTCCGGCAAGGACCGAACGGTCGTCGATGGCCCGTTCGCCGAGACCAAGGAACTGATCGCCGGCTACTGGCTGTGGCAGGTGAATTCGATGGAAGAAGCCGTCGAATGGGTCAAGCGCTGCCCGAATCCCATGCCGACCGAGTCGGACATCGAGATCCGGCCGATCTTCTCGCCCGAGGACTTCGGCGAAGCATTCACGCCGGAGCTTCAGGAACAGGAAGCGCGGCTGCGCGCGGAGATGGATCGCAAGCACGACGCGTGAGCCGGGCCGGGGGCCCCGCTGTACGGGTTCGGGTATCCCGACCGGATTCTCCGAACAAACGCATCGACGGCGATTGACGGCATCCCACCGAGTAACGTATCGTTTTGTCACGTTACTCGGCGAGGCCCTATCGTCATGCATTCCCGTTTCGACCGTTTTCGCGCGACGCCGCTCGGCGCGCAGCTCGAAGCGCTGATCGCGCAGCCCGAGCGCTATGTCGAATTCGCGGCGCTGTCGCGTGTCGGCGTCGCCGCGATCGGCGCGATCCAGCACGAGATCGCGCGCAAATTCCCCGAAATCGAGGCCGACACAACGGCCCGGCAGTTTTGCGGCGCGATGGTCGCCGACGTGATGCGCCGCCACGGGCACGACGTCGTACAGCCGCGCGGCCGGCTCGGCGGCGCACTGTTCAGCTACGGCGCGGTATTCAGCGCGGATCCGCAGGTGCGCCCGTTCGCCGACGTCATCGCCGCGCTGGCCGCGATGCCTGCCCGAGTCGCCGCGTATGCCGCGCACGTTCCCGCCGCGCTCGTCACGCGCCGCCCGGCCGGCACGGGCTTCTCGCTCGTCGAACATGTGTGCCACCTGCGCGACCTCGACGCGGTGTTCGCCGAACGCATCGATGCCGTGCGCACGCACGAGTTGCCGGTGATCACGTCCGTCGACGGCACCGCGCTCGCCGCGCAGCGCGACTACCTCGCCCAGCCGCTCGACGACGCGCTCGCCGCGTTCCGCACCGGACGCGCCGCGCTGTGCGCGACGGCGGCCGCGCTGCAACCGTCAGAACTCGCACGCTGCGGGCTGCGCGACGGCATGCGTCGGATGTCGCTCGACGAACTCGTACGCGAACTGCTCGACCACGACCTCACGCACGTGCTCGAACTCGACGAACTGCTCGCCGAACTCGAATTGCCACCCCTTACCTCCTCGGCCGCCGAATGAGCGCCCCTACCCCGCCCGTCGTGTTCGTCCACGGTTTCATCGGTACGTTCGACGTGCCCGAATGGCCCGGCCCGCATCTCGCCCCCGACCTGCTCGGCTACGGTATCCACCGCGCCGCGCCGTTCGACGCGATCACGCTCGCCGCTCAGGTCGAGCACCTGCGGCAGGCCGTCGACTCGCACTATGGCGCGCAGCCGGTCGACCTCGTCGGTCACTCGGTAGGCGGCGCGATCGCGATGCTGTTCGCGCATGCGCATCCGGCACGCGTGCGCCGCATCGCCAACGTCGAAGGCAACTTCACGCTCGACGATGCGTTCTGGTCGGCGTCGGTCGGCCGCATGTCGGCCGCGCAAGCCGACGCGATGCTCGACGCACTGCGCGGCGACCCGCTCGGCTGGCTGCGCGGCGCGATCGACGATCCGTCGCCGCGCCAGCTCGACGACGCGCGCCGCTGGCTTGCGCATCAGCCGGCAGCGACGCTGCGCGCGATGGGCCGCTCGGTCGTCGCGACGACCGGCGAATCCGGTTATCTGCAGGCGCTCGCAGAAGTGTTCGAGCGCCATCCGGTGTGGCTCGTCGCCGGCGAACGCTCGCGTGCGGGCTGGCATGTGCCGGACTGGGCGCTCGCACGCTGTGCCGGCTTCGAAACGATCGCCAACTGCGGGCACCTGATACCGGCCGAGCGGCCTGCCGCATTGCGGGAGACGCTCGCGCGCTGTTTCGGCTGACGCGCGCGGCCGCCCCGCCGTCCGGCCGCCCGCCACCCACCTGACAACCCGTAGGTTTCGCCGAAATATGGTTGAAAGGCGCGGTTGCTAGAGTCGCCGTACAGGGTTTTCCCGATGCGAGGCGCATTGACGTCCTCACCCGCCTAAAGGCAGGTGATTCCCACACCTGGCGATGCACGTCCGCATCGGAGAATGTTCAGCGCAGCGTTGGTATCTCGATCATGCTCGACACCACAGCCATCGCAGGCCCATTCTCTTATTCTCAGTCCCGCGATACCTTTCGGCCGCGTCGTGCTGTCTTTCGACCCGCACGCCGAACAGGACTGGGTAGAACCGCTTTCGTCGACTTCCTCGAACGTGGCTCCGTGCGCGATCGCCTTGTAGCGGAGTTTGCTTCGGAAGGACGACCAGGATGCGTCGTAGACGCTCTTCGCCATCCTGGTTCTGGCGAGCTTCGCGGCCGACACGTTGCCGACCGCGATGTAATCGAAACGCCGCACCAGATCGAGCGCGAGCTTGTGCTGGAAATCGGCACGGGCATTCGCCACTTTGGCGTGCAACTTCGCGATATGCCGCTTGTGCTTTCGCGCCCGTTGCGCTTTCGCCAGTTTCTCCGCCGCGCGTCGGCCGAATCGGTCATTGGGCAGCTTCTCGCCGGTCGAAAGTGTGGCGAAGTCTTTCAGGCCGAGATCGATGCCAACACCGGAACGGACCGGGCGGGCCTGCATATCGGGCATCTCGATCACGATGTTGAGAAACCAATTGCCGCGTGCATCCTGCGCAAAGTTGGTCCCATCCTTGATCTTGCCTTCGGGAAGCGAGCGGCTATTGAATACGCGAAAGGTATTGCCGGCAAAACGAAACGCATCGCCTTCGCGCTTCAGGTCACGCCCCTTCAGCGGCACCCAGCCCAGCGATTTCCTGCCGCGATAGCGCAGGTAGGGCCGACGGTGCTGACTGCGCGACTTCGCGTATTGCTCGCACGTCGCGTTGATCGTGCCGGAGTGGATGCCGAGTTCCTTACTGCTGCCGGTGGTAAGCACATTCAAGTCGAAACCCGTCGGCCACCTCTTGCTCCACTTAAGCGCATGCTTCTGCGTATCGTTGCAGAAGTTCCAGACGTAGTTCACCGCACGGCTTTGCTTGTTGAGCAGTCCGTTGAGCGACTTCACCCGGTAGCGGTAGACAAGAATCATGCAGGTGATCCTAACCCCTGGAAGAAGCTACCTGTCAACAGCAATCCTTTCCTTCCCGCCATCCGCCCCGAAGGAAGTCCCCTTGGGGGAAATGGCGGGGTTTCTCGGAGCAAATTCTGATGAACCTGATACGCGCGTTATGGCTAGTGCTGCTGCTCGCCGTCGCGGGCCCGGCCATCGCCTTTCAGGCGCGGGTCGTCGCGATTCCGAGTGCCGCGATGAACGAGACGCTCAAGGCGACCGTCGTGCTGCCCGACGACTACGCACGCCTGCGCCACGGCCCGGAACGCGGCGTCGAACGCTTTCCGGTCGTCTATCTGCTGCACGGCTCCGGCGGCGACCACACCGACTGGACCGCAAACACCCGCATCGCCGCGCTGGCCGATCGCTACCGCGTGATCCTCGTGATGCCCGACGGCGGCCACGAAAGCTGGTACATCGACAGCCCGTTCGACTCGGGCAGCCGCTACGAAACCTTCGTCGGCGACGAAGTCGTGTCCTATGTCGACATGCACTTCCGGACGATCGCGACCAAGGGCGCGCGCGCGATCACCGGCCTCAGCATGGGCGGCTTCGGCGCGCTGCGCATCGCGCTCGACCGGCCCGACACGTTCGGCGCGGTCGGCAGCATCAGCGGCGCGGTCGATCCGCGCTGCTGCGAGGACGAACCCGGCATCGACCACGTATTCGGCGACCCCGGCCGCCATGCGTCGTTCTGGAACCGCAACGCGATCGTCGAAAGCGCGCGCGCGTTCGTCCGCGCGCATCTGGACCTGACGATCGACTGCGGCCGCGACGACGCATTGGTCAGCTCGAACCGCACGCTGCACGAACGGCTCGTCGCGCTCGGCGTGCCGCACGACTATGCGGAGCGTCCGGGCGGCCATACGTGGGACTACTGGGCGCATGCGATCGGCTACCAGATGCGGTTCTTCGCGACGTCGTTCCAGCACGGCGGCTATGCGTAGGATCCCCACACCCGCCTCGCGAGCCATCCGGCGCGCATGACGCACGCCGGCTGACGCACGCGGCAGCGTTGCCGCGTTGCCGAGCCCTCGCGCCGGCGCATCGCGCGGCAGCCCCGATGGTAGGATGCGCAGGCATCGACCACCCGACTTCCTCCATGCCGCGCGACAACTTTGCCGACCTGCTCGCCTTCATCGCCGTCGCGCGCGAGCGCAGCTTCACGCGCGCCGCCGCCCGGCTCGGCGTGTCGCAATCCGCACTCAGCCATACGATCCGCGCGCTCGAGACGCGTCTCGGCGTGCGGCTGCTCACGCGCACGACACGCAGCGTGGCGCCGACCGAAGCCGGCGAGCGCCTGCTCCAGAATCTCGCGCCGCGCTTCGACGAAATCGAGGACGAACTGTCGGCGCTCGCCGAGCTGCGCGACAAGCCGGCCGGCACTGTGCGCATCAACGCGACCGACTACGTGATCCGCACGCTGCTGTGGCCGAGGCTGTCGCCGATCCTGCGCGACTACCGCGAGCTGAAGGTCGAATTCGTGACCGACTACGGGCTGTCCGACATCGTCGCGCAACGCTTCGACATCGGCGTGCGGCTCGGCGACCAGGTCGCAAAGGACATGATCGCGGTCCGCATCTCGGCCGACCTCAAGATGGCCATCGTCGGCGCGCCCGCGTATTTCGCGGAACGCGAGCCGCCGGCGACGCCGCAGGATCTCGTCGCGCACGACTGCATCAACCTGCGCCTGCCGACGCACGGCGCGCTGTACGCGTGGGAACTCGCGCGCGGCGACGACACGCTGCAGGTGCGCGTCGACGGCCAGGTCACGTTCAACGGCACCTATGAAATGCTCGACGCCGCGCTCGCCGGCTACGGCCTCGCCTACGTGCCGGCCGAACTCGCCGCGCCGCACGTCGCGGCCGGCCGGCTCGTCAGCGTGCTCGACGACTGGTGTCCGACGTTTCCGGGCCATCACCTGTACTACGCGAGCCGGCGGCAATCGTCCCGCGCATTCGCGCTGATCGTCGATGCGCTGCGCCATCCCGGCCATTCATGAAGCGGCTCGATAACTGCATGCGCATTCCCGGGGATTATCGATAAGCACGTCGGTGGCTACCATCGTCGATGTCTAACCAACGCGGGCGCTCGCCCGCATGGAGCCTCTTGCATGGATTACCGCTATCTCGGGCGCAGCGCGCTGAAGGTGTCGCCGCTGTGTCTCGGCACGATGATGTTCGGCGGCGAAACCGATGAAGCGACGTCCACGCGCATCATCGACAAGGCGTTCGACCAGGGCGTCAACTTCATCGACACGGCCGACGTCTACCACGCCGGACGCTCGGAAGAAATCGTCGGCCGTGCGATCGCGCGGCATCGCGACAGCTGGGTCGTCGCGACGAAGTTCGGCTATCCGGCCGCGCCGGATGCCGGGCCGAACCGTCAGGGCCAGTCGCGCAAATGGATCTATGAATCGGTCGACGCGAGCCTGAAGCGGCTCGGCACCGATTACATCGACATCCTGTATTTCCATCGCACGCTGACCGATGCGCCGCTCGAAGAAGGGATGCGCGCGGTGGCCGACCTGATCCGGCAAGGCAAGGTGCGCTACGTCGGGCTGTCGAATTTCAAGGGCTGGCGCATCGCCGAAATCGTGCGCATCGCCGACCAGCTCGGCATCGATCGTCCGGTGGCGAGCGAGCCGCTGTACAACCTGGTCGATCGCACGGCCGAAGTCGAACAGCTGCCGGCGGCCGCGCATTACGGCATCGGCGTCGTTCCGTACAGCCCGCTCGCGCGCGGCGTGCTGACCGGCAAATACGCGCCGGACACGCCACCGCCCGCCGATTCGCGCGCGGGCCGCGGCGACCGGCGCATCCAGCAGACGGAATGGCGGCCCGAGTCGCTGCACATCGCGCAGCAGGTGGCCGCGCATGCGGCGGCGCGCGGCACGACGTCCGTCGCGTTCGCGCTCGCGTGGGTGATGAAGAACCGGTTCGTCAGCTCGACGATCGCCGGGCCGCGCACCGAGGCGCACTGGGACAGCTACATCGATGCACTGACGCTCGAGCTCGGCCCCGACGACGAACGCTTCGTCGATTCGCTGGTGCCGCCGGGGCATGTGTCGACGCACGGATATACGGATCCCGGCTATCCGGTCGAAGGGCGAAAGGTGTGAGGTGCGTCTGCTGATGCGGTGACGCGGTGACGCGGTGGCACGCCGGGCGTAGCGCCACGCGGCAAAAAAACGAAAACGAAAAACGATGGCGGCGGAAGCAGAAGCAGAAACCGCGACTTCAGTTGCCGTGCGCCGCGTCGGCGTTCACCACGCGATCGAAGAATTCCTGCGCACGCGCCAGTTCGTCCAGCGCGCGATCGAGACGCGACATCGCGCGTGCATATTCGCCGGACGAGATGTCATCATCGCTTTCGCCGCGCACTGCGCGAAATGCCTGATCGACGTTGCGCGTCGCTTCGACGAAGCGTTGTGCAGCCCGTGCTTCCCGCGAACAGATGTGGGTCGACATCGACACTTCTCCCTCAGGTTGCTGTGTGAAGCAAGCCGACGCTCAGTGTGCGTGTTGCGCATGTCGGCGGCGTGAACGACGGCAGGCAGGCTGTCGACGCACAGCCACCATGCGGCGTGCTTCCGTGGCGATTGTCGCGCGACGCTCGCCGTTCCGCTACGGCGAGATTGCAACAAATTCTTGCGCGCGCCGAAATGGCAGCCATACCGGCACGTGTCGTTGCGCGCGCATCAGCTTTCCTTCCCGCATCGCGCGCCGCCCATGAGCGGCGCGAATATCACGCGCGCCCGATGCGCGGATGCGCGAGACCGCCGAACGCGGCCGCTTCAGACGACAGATCGAACAGATCGCCGGTGAGCTCGCGCGGATGCTCGACCGCCGGCCGGCTGCGCAGCCGGCCGGCATGCGTGGGCGCGACGTAGGCAGCCGCCGTTTCGATCGGCGGCGCGTCGAACAGGTCGCGCGTGACGCCGCGCACGGCATCCGTCGGCGACCGGCCGCGCAAGCGCGCGACCAGTTCGACGAAGCGATCGAAATCGCCAGCCCGCGTCGCCTTGTTCACGTCGGCGAGATCGCGCGCCTTCAGCACGCACGGCTGCGCGAGCCGCACGAAATACGGCGCTTCGAGTTCGACCGACAGCGCGAGCGGATAGCTCTTGCCGGTTTGCTCCTTCGCACGCCCGATGCAGTCGACCACGGCCGCGCCCTGCGCGACGCCGAGCGGCTTGCCGGTGCTCACGCTGCGCAGGTGATCGGGGAACACGCGCAATTGCGTGCCGACCGTCAGCGCGGTGGACGATACGCAGACGAGCGCGTAGTGCTGTTCGCGGCGCCGGCCCGACGGCAGCGTCGAGCGGCTCGCGATGAACGTGTGCGGCGGCAGCGGCCGCACCTGGCCGCTGGCGTCGACCCATGCATTCCACAGCAGTGCGTCCTCGCGCCTGCGCTCGCCCGAACGCGTGCGCGCCGCGACCGGCGAAAACAGCGCGAGCAGCGAGCCCGTGCGATGCGCGGCGACTTGCGCGCTGCTGCCGAGCGGCTGGTTGATGCCCCACAGAAAACGCCCGCCCCCGAGCCGGCGCTCCCATTCCTTGCGGAGCACGACGGTCGGCAGTTCCTCGCCGGACTCGGTACCGATCTTCGTCCAGCAGAACGTGGGAGGGAGATGTTTCAGTGTCATCGACTTTCTCGGGATACAGCCTCGCTGGTGACAGCAAGCCCATTCAACAACCGTAACTGTATAGGTATAATGCATCGCATGGAAGCCCCGGACCACGATTTTCCTGTACAAGACCTGTTACGCCGTCTGATGGCGGACACGCGCTCGTCCAGCGAAATCGCGCGACTTTCCGGGGTCAGCCAGCCCACCGTCTCGCGCCTGCGGCTGTCGAACGGGCATCGGTTGCGGCGCAGCGGGCCATTCAACAAGCTATGCAGTTTCTACGGCGTCGATACCGGCCCGGCGCGCCGCCGCTACAACGATCTGCTGCGCGACGCGATCGTCGACGCCTGGGACGGCTCCGACGAGCACGGGCGCGCGCTGCTGGTCGTGATTCAGGGATTGAAGGATCTGCAGGCGAAAGCCGACGACAGGTGACGGCGCGCATGCGTTCATGACGGCATGACTGGAAGGAAGGCTGACGGCAAGTAACCGGCGGGCGGTGGCGAATACGATTCGTCATCGCCCGTTTGCATTGGACGATGCGACACGGAGCAAGCGCAAGCACGTCGCCGTACATGCGCATCGCAATCGCACCACACGTCCCCGTCGGCAACCCGCTGAAACTTTATTTACCGGCGGTTAAAAAAGTTTGACACGACGATTTCACTGAGATAAGTTTTGCGCAAGCTTCCGGAAAGCAAACGCGAACCGGCAAGCCATCACGATGCGCGGCGCGGCCGAAACCGCCGATCCGTTTCATTCCGTCGCCGCACGCGCGTCGCGTCGTGTTTCCGCAGCGCAGCACCGCAGCTCGCAACATCCCCGTTTCATCGAATGATGTCGTTCCGTTTCAGCTGGAAGGACGCGGAGCCTGCTCCGTGCATTTGATTCGCAGTCCTGCGTGACGCGCATGCGTGGCGCTGCCGCTTTCCCGATGGTGCAGTTTCCTCTTCGTTGCAGGCAGTAATCGGCCCGGCCCGCAGGGGGTGTATCGCGGTCCGGTCGTCCATACACAATCACAAGAACGAGGTCGGCAATGCAATTTCATTTCAGAGGATCGCGTCGCGCCTGGCTACCCGCGCTCGTCGCAGCGGCGACGCTCGCCGCGTGCGGCGGTGACGACGGCGGCAGCGTGGCGGGCGTATCCGCACTCGCGCAAGCTCAAGGTCAGGATCAACAGGGCGACAGCGCTGCCTCGGCGGACAACGCATCCGGGCGCGTGTCGCCTTCCGGCGTCCCGTATGCGAATCCCGCCAGCGGCGGACGCTACCGGCCGGTGATCAGCAACGGGCAGGTACAACCGTCGCTGTCCGGCGGCACGATCGAGGAAAACGCGTGGGTCGACACGCCGGTCGATTCCGACGGCGACGGTACGCGCGACCGCATTCACGTCCGCATCGTGCGTCCGTCCGAAACCGCCAACGGCGCGCGCACGCCGGTCATCGTGCTCGCGAGCCCGTACTACGCCGGGCTCGCCGACAGCCCCAACCACGACGTCGACGTCGAACTCGACGGCTCGCCACATCCCGCCGCTGCGGCAGCCGCCCCCGCCGGCGCATCCGCGCGGGTCATGGCCGCCGCGCCGCAAGTCCGGATGCTGCAACAGCTCGAAGCGGCAGCGGCCGGCCGTTCATGGATCGAAGGTTATTTCGTGCAGCGCGGCTTCACGATCGTCTATGCCGATTCGCTCGGCACCGCCGGTTCCGACGGCTGCCCGACGATCCTCACGCGCGACGAATCCGTCGCGATGGCGTCGGTGATCCGCTGGCTCGGCCGCGATGCGACCGCGAAGGATACGAACGGCAAGCCGGTCGTCGCGAATTGGTCGACGGGCCACGTCGGCATGTACGGCGTGTCGTACGACGGCACGCTGCCGAAGATGGTCGCGAGCCTGCGCACGCGCGGGCTCGACGCGATCGTGCCGGTCGCCGGGCTGTCGAACATGTACGGCTACTACCGCTCGGGCGGGCTCGTGCGCGCGCCGGAGGGCTATCAGGGCGAGGACGTCGACGTCTATATCAAGGCGCTGCTGACGAATGCGCATCCGGAGCGCTGCACGCACCTGGTCGACGAGGCGCTGCAGCAGGAAGACCGCAAGACCGGCAACTACTCGCCGTTCTGGGCCGCGCGCGACATTCCGACCGCGTACGCGGTCGCGCCGGCACTCGTCGCGCAAGGGCTGACCGACGACAACGTGCGCACCGACCAGTCGACATCGTGGTATCTCGCGATGCGGCGTCAGGGCGTGCCGACGCAGCTGTGGCTGCATCGGCTGAAGCATACCGACCCGACCCGCGTGCCGGCGATGGCCGATGCGTGGACCGCGGAGGTGAACCGCTGGTTCACGCGCTACCTGATCGGCGTCGACAACGGCGTGGATCGCGATCCGCGCGCGGTGGTCGAGCAGGCCGACGGCACGCTGCTGAAAGAAGCGGATTGGGCCGCGCGGCACGCCACGCCGGTCGCGTATTTCGCGGGCGGCGACGGCGCCGGCACCGGCACGCTGCTGCGGATGCCAAGCGGCGGCCCGCTCGCGCGCTTCACCGACGATGCGTCGATCCCCGCGCTCACGCTGGCGAACGCCACGACCGGCGAGCATCGCGGCCGCTTCGAGACGGCCCCGTTCACAGCCACGACGCGCCTGTCCGGCACCGCGACCGCACGCGTGCGGCTGACCTTCACCGGCGTCGCGAACGTGACGGCGCTGCTGGTCGACCGCGCGCCGGACGGCACGGCGACGATCGTCACGCGGGCATGGACCGATCCGCGCAACCGCTTGTCGGACTGGTTCTCGGAGCCCGTGCTGCCGGGGATGCCGTATGACCTGAAGCTGACGTTCATGCCGCGCGACTACAAGCTCGAAGCGGGTCATAAGCTCGGCCTCGTCGTGCTGTCGAGCGACAACGAGGCGACGCTGCGGCCGACACCGGGCACGGGTCTCGCGCTCGATCCGGCGGGCACGTCGGTCACGGTGCCGCTGGTGTCGTCCTGACGCTGGAATGTAGCCGCGCACCCCGTGCTTCGCTTGCGCGTTGCACGGTGGTGCGCGGTTCATCGGTTGAGCCGAGCAACGCGTTTTTGCTCCGCCGCCGTGACGGCGTGCCGTTCCAGATCCTCATTGTTCGTGCAGGTTCCTGTTGTCGTAATGATCCTGCGCGGTGAGGTCGAGAGGCCGGCCGCGCACGAACGGCTGCGCGACGAACATGCTGCCGTGGTGGTCGAGATCCGCAAACTCGCACCCGAGCCGGTAGTGCTCGTCCGAATACGCGACGCCGCTGCGCGTCGCCAGCAGATTCACACGGCTACTTGCTGCCGTCCTGCAAAGCTCCGATCGACCGCGGCCCGACCGGAGAACCGCACGCTCACAACGGTGTCAGCACCGCCTGCCCGGCAAAATGCCGGGCGGCGTTGTCGAGAAACTGCTGGACCGACCGGTCGAGCGCCTCCGGCGACCAACCGCCCATATGCGGCGTCAGCACGACGTTGTCGAGACCGATCAACGCACGCGGCGGCTCCGGCTCGCCTTCGTACACGTCGAGCCCCGCGCCCGCGATGCGTTTTTCGCGCAGCGCGTCCGCCAGAGCAGCGGTATCGACAACACTGCCGCGCGACACGTTGACGAGAAAGCCACCCGGGCCAAGCGCGTCGAGCACCGCGCGATCGACCAGATGCCGGGTGCCCGCGCCGCCCGGCGTCGCGACGATCAGGAAATCGGCCCACTGCGCGAGTGCGTCGAGCCGGTCGAAATAGCGGTATGGCGCGGCGTCCTTCCGCGAACGACTGTGATAGCCGACCTCGATGTCGAAGCCGGCCGCACGGCGCGCGCACTTCTCGCCGATCTTCCCGAGCCCGACGATGCCAAGCTTCTTGCCCGATACGTTCGGCGGCATCGGCAGCCCTTCACGCCACACGCCCGCGCGGGTTTTCGCATCGAGCCTCACGACATCGCGCACCGTCGCGAGCAACAGCGCGAACGCGTGGTCGGCGACGCAATCGTCGTTGGTGCCGGCGCCCGTGACGACCGTGATGCCGCGCGCCTTCGCGTGCGCGACGTCGATATGCTCGTAACCGGCGCCAAGCGCGCTGACGAACGTGAGCTGCGGAAGGCGGTCGATGTCGGCAGCCGCGAGGCCCGTGCTGCCGTTGGTCAGTACTGCGCGAATCGTCCCGCCGTGTTCGGCGATCGCGCGTTCGCGTTCATCGGCGGTCGGGGCGTGGCGCACGTCGAACGACGCGGCGATCTCGCGATGCGCTTCGCCGCGCAATGCGATGAGGACCAGCAGTTCTGGCTTCATGTCAGCAAGTGTCCGCAGGCGGGAACGGATTTCAGTGTAACAAGCCCGCGTGACGGATGCGGGTAATCCCCACACAGGCTGTGGACACGCCGCCGCACGCGGTTTGCCAAAGCCGGCTCAGTCAAGTAACTTTCGGCGTACGCCCCCGTCCTGGAGATTGGCCTCGATGAAACTCGCCCTGCCCGCCCGGATCCTGGGCCTCGCACTCGCCGCCGCCGTCGCGCCCGGTGCGCATGCCGACACGCCCGTCGTGGTGTCGTCGAAGATCGACACCGAAGGCAACCTGCTCGGCAACGTCATCGCGCAGGTGCTGAAGGCCCACGGCATCCCCGTCACCGAAAAGATCGCACTCGGCACGACGCCGATCGTACGCAAGGCGCTGACCAGCGGCGAGATCGACATCTACCCCGAATACACGGGCAACGCCGCGTTCTTCTTCAACAAGGCCGACGATCCCGCGTGGAAGAACGCAAGCCAGGGTTACGACACCGCGAAGAAGCTCGACTACGCGGCGAACCATCTCGTCTGGCTCACACCGGCGCCCGCGAACAATACGTGGGGCGTCGCCGTGCTCGCGCCCGTCGCGCAATCGCAGCACCTGAAGACCCTCTCCGATTTCGGCAAGTGGACCGGGGGCGGCGGCAAGGTGAAGCTTGCCGCGTCGGCCGAGTTCGTGAACAGCCCATCCGCGCTGCCGTCGTTCGAGAAGGCGTACGGGTTCAAGCTGAAACCCGATCAGCTCGTCGTGCTGTCCGGCGGCGACACCGCCGCGACGATCAAGGCCGCCGCGAACCAGACCGACGGTGTGAACGCCGCGATGGTGTACGGCACCGACGGCGGCATCGCATCGAGCGGCCTCGTCGTGCTCGACGACGACAAGCACGTGCAGCCCGTCTATGCGCCGGCACCCGTGATTCGCGAAGCCGCGCTGAAGGCGCATCCGCAGATCGCCGACTACCTGAAGCCCGTGTTCGCGAGCCTCGACCTGAAGACGCTGCAAACGCTGAACGCACGTATCCAGATCAATGGCGAACCGGCGGCCGGCGTGGCCAAGAGCTATCTGAAGTCGAAGGGCTTCGTCAAGTGACGGGTCGCGCCGTGGCGTCCGCGCGGCGCATCACGCTCGACAAGGTCGGCATTCTGATCGGTGTCCTGACGATCATCGCGGTGGTCGGCATGCCGTTCATGGTACTGCGGCCAAATCGCATCGCGGCCGGCACGGGGCTGTCGGTGTTCGCCGCGCTGCCGGCCGCGCAGGGTGCCGCGCTCGCCGCACTGTGGATCGTCGGCGCGCTGTGGGCGATGACGGCGAGCCGGCCCGCATGGCGGCTCGCGGCCGGCTCCACGTGGCTCGCGACGCTCGCCTATGCGGTCGGCGCGGCCGCGGCGCATGTCGTCGCGCCCGACGACATGCTCGCGCGCGTGTCGCCCGCGGCAGGCGTCTGGCTGCTGTTGTTCGCGTGGGCCGTGCTTGTCGCGGACGCGCTCGCGCGGCTCGCCTTCGGCCCGTGGCGGCGCCTCGTCGCGCTCGCCGTCGTAATCGCGGCGATATCGGTGCCGCTCGCGAGCGGCTGGTGGGACGGCCTTTCCGTGATGCGCGAATACGCGGTGCGCAGCGACGACTTCTGGCGCGAGGCCATCCGGCACGTGTCGCTCGCGGGCGGCTCGGTCGCAGCCGCGCTCGTCGCCGGCGTGCCGCTCGGCATCGCATGCGCGCGGATCGCACCGGTACGCACCGTCGTGATGCCAGTGCTCAATATCGTGCAGACGATCCCGAGCATCGCGATGTACGGGCTGATGATGGCGCCGCTCGGCCTGCTCGCCGCGCACGTGCCGCTCGCGGCCGCGCTCGGCATCCGCGGGATCGGCGTCGCGCCGGCCGTGCTCGCGCTGTTTCTCTACTCGTTGCTGCCGATCGCGTCGAGCGTCGTGGTCGGGCTCGAGCAGGTGCCGCCGCATGTGACCGAAGCGGCACGCGCGATGGGCATGACGCGCGTGCAGCGGCTGCTCGGTGTCGACCTCGTGCTCGCGCTGCCGGTGATCCTGAGCGGCGTGCGCATCGTGCTCGTGCAGAACATCGGCCTGACCGCGGTCGCCGCATTGATTGGCGGCGGCGGATTCGGCACCTTCATCTTCCAGGGGATCGGGCAATCGGCCGCCGATCTCGTGCTGCTCGGCGCAATCCCGACGATCGCCCTCGCGCTGGCAGCCGCCGTCGTGTTCGAAGCCGCGACCACGCTCGCGAAGGGACGTACCGCATGATCGAGATCGAACGCCTCGGCAAACGCTTCGGCGACATCACCGCCGTCGACGACGTGTCGCTGACGATGAAGCAAGGCACCATCACCGCGCTCGTCGGCGCATCGGGCAGCGGCAAGTCGACGCTGCTGCGGATGATCAACCGGCTGATCGCGCCGACCAGCGGCACGATCCGCATCGACGGCGTCGACACCGCGAGCGTTCCGCCCGAGCAGCTGCGGCGGCGCATCGGCTACGTGATCCAGGGGCACGGCCTGTTCCCGCACTGGAGTGTCGCGCGCAATATCGCGACCGTGCCGCGTCTGCTCGGCTGGCCGGCCGCGCGCATCGACGCGCGCGTGCGCGAACTGCTCGAACTGTTTCACCTCGCGCCGTCCGAATTCGCGGACAAGCTGCCGCACGAACTGTCGGGCGGCCAGCAGCAGCGTGTCGGCGTCGCGCGCGCGCTCGCGGCCGAGCCCGCGATGCTGCTGATGGACGAGCCGTTCGGCGCGCTCGATCCGATCATCCGCAACAAGGCGCAGGACGACCTGTACGCGCTGCAGCGCCGCCTCGGCATCACCGTCGTGATCGTCACGCACGATATCGAGGAAGCGCTAAAGCTCGGCGACACGATCGCGGTGATGGACGGCGGCCGGCTGCTGCAGGTCGCGTCGCCAGCCGAGATTCTCGGCAAGCCGGCGGCGGGCGTGGTCGAACAGCTCGTCGCGGGCGTCGACCGGCCGCTGCGCCTGCTCGCGCTGACGCCGATCGATGCGGTGGCCGAAGCCGGTCACGCCGACGGCGAACCGATCGCCGCGACGCGCACGCTGCGCGACGCGGTGTCCGAGCTGCTGTGGCGCGGCGTCGACGCATTGCCGGTCGACGACGGCAACGGGCGTGATGCACGCCGCATCACGCTCGGCGCGATCCGCGCGCACGCGAGGAAGCCCGCATGACGACGCGGCCCGCGCGTTCACCCGTGCCGCGGCGGCTGCCCGCGTATGTCGCGCGCGCGGCCGCGCTCGCGCTATTGCTCGTGCTGCTGTTGCGTCCCGCGTGGCTGCAGGGCGTGTTCGCGCCGTTCGCGGACAACGGCGCGCCGGTCATCTACGATCGCGCGAGCCTGCTCGATCTCACGCTCGCGCACCTCGGCACCGTCGCGCTGTCGAGCCTGATCGGCATGCTGATCGCGATCGCAGCCGGCATCGCGGTCACGCGCCCCGCCGGCGCGGATTTCCTGCCGGTCGCGCGCAGCGTCGTCGACATCGGCCAGACCTTTCCGCCGGTCGCCGTGCTCGCGCTCGCGGTGCCGGCCGTCGGCTTCGGGTTGAAACCCGTGCTGATCGCGCTCGTTCTGTACGGTCTCCTGCCGATTTTCGAGAGCACGATCGCGGGGCTCGAGGACGTGCCGCGCGACGTCGTCGACGCCGCGCGCGGGATGGGCATGAGCGGCTGGCAGCAACTGGTGTCGGTCGAGCTGCCGCTCGCGTTTCCGGTGATCGTGAACGGCATCCGGCTCGCGGTCGTGATCAATCTCGGGACCGCGACGATCGGGTCGACGGTGGCCGCGCGCGGGCTCGGCGATGTCATCATCGCGGGCCTGCAGACCTCGAACACGGCGTTCGTGCTGCAGGGCGGCGTGATCGTCGGGCTGCTCGCCGTGCTGGTCAGCGATGCGATCGGCGCGCTGGCACGGGTGGCGAGTGCGCGGCGGCAGTAGCAAGCGCCTGGCGTCGCGGCGCTGCCCGCGAAAAAGACGGCGCGACAAGAAATCGGGGCGGGCTTGATCCGGACTCCGATGCGTGTACGTGCAACGATCCCGTCTGCGCACGGCGCGCGGCGTTACAAGCCTACAGCACGCTTTCATTCGAGCCCGTGCTCGAACGCGTCAGACGATTGGCCGATATACTATGCGCCTCCCATTTCCCCGCACTACACCATGCGACGACGGTTTTTCTGGCTGATCGTGCTTTCGCTCGGCATTGCGCAACAGGCTTCGGCGCAACAGGCTTCGGCGCAGCAGGCGCCCGCGCTGCCTGCGTCCGCGCCCGAAGCGGCCGCATCCGCGCCGGCCGCGGCATCTGCGCCGCTCGCCAACGCCAACGATCAGCCAAACGAAGCAAACCGTCGCATCACGTCGTACCTGACGAAGAAATTCGGTCTCGCGAAGGAGCGCGCCGCGCGGCTCGCCGATATCGTGAGCGTCACTGCGACGAAATATTCGCTGCCTCCCGCACTCGTTTACGCGATTATCTCGATCGAATCGCGGTTCCAGGAAAAGGCGCGCGGCCAGCATGGCGCGACCGGGCTGATGCAGGTCGTGCCGGCCGCCCACCGCGGCCTGCTGCGCAACGTGAAGGATCTGACCGAGCCGAATGCGAACGTCGAGGCCGGCTCCAAGATCCTGTCGGGCTATGTACGGGCGGCCGGCGGCAACGTGCAGGCCGGGCTCAAGAGCTACGGCGGATCGAATGCGTATGCGGCGAAGGTGATGCAGCGGGTCGACGCGTTCCGGTTCGTGCTCGAACCTGAAGACGATGCGAAAGCCGACAAAAACCCGACAGCCCCGAACGATACGAAGGGCCGCATGATGCCGGTCAGCGAGACGTCGAACCCGGCGTCGGCCCGCAACCGCCAGTAAGCGCACCGCGCCCCTTCGCCCGACGGTCCTGCCATGCGCCACACCATCCGCTTCCTTGCCGTCGCCGCGTTGGCGATCGGCCCCGCCTGCGCCACCGCCGCTGTCGATTGCGAGCATCAAGGCCCGACCATGGACAACGTGCGGGCCTGCGTGGTCGACCGCAACGAGCAGGAAGTCGACAGCGCGTACCGGTCGCTCGAGCGCACGCTCAAACGGCGCACCCCCGACGCCGCCGGCGAACTCGCGAAGTCGCAGGCCAGCTGGACCCGCTTCGCTGGCGACACCTGCAACTATGTGAAAGTAGCCAATCCGCAGCAGATGATCCCGAACGACGCGTGGATGAACTGCCGGGTCGACTTCAGCCAGGCACGCGTGCGCATCCTGAAGAAATGGGAAGCGCTGGAGAACGCGCCGCAACCGGCGCAGAAGTGATCGACGGGCGGACGCCCGTGCGTGCCGCCCGTCATGCCTGCGCTAAATGCGCGTGCAGAGACTCGATGAAATGCTGCGTCTTCGCGGGCAGCAGGCGCGTTTCCGTCATCGCATAGACGGGAATCGGCTCCCCTTTGGTGCTCGCCAATCCGGATTTCGTGACGCGGGTGAAAACCGGCGCGCCGCTGAACGACGCGCGGCGCGAGACGTTCTTCGGCGGCGATGCGCGCGGGTATGTCGACTATCCGGCGTTGAGCGGCACGGCTGCGGCGTGACGAAGCCGTTATTGGTCGATCTCCGCGACACGCAGGATCGATGTCGCAGCAATTGCCGGCCGAAAGCCCAATTATTCCGATATTTCAGGAACAGTGACCAACACAGCGTCTCATCACCCTTTGTTCCGATATTTCAGGAACTAAAACAAGCGCGGCGACGCTTCCGCGCCGCCGCCCGAGCTGCGACCGAATCGCCCGCGAGCGGGCATCACCCGCTCACAACTGCCCCGCCGCCCCCGTCCACCGCAGGTAATCCCCACGCGTCCAGTCGAGCGACACGCCGACGCGCTTCGTCCCCGGCCGGATCTTCGGCTTGTACATCGACAGCGTCAGCGACTCCAGCGCCGGCCATTCGCGAAACGACAGCACCGCGAGATCGGCGACGAGCGTCTCGAGCAGCCGCGTATGCGGCTTGTGCGACAGGAACGATGCGACACGCGCGCAGTAGCCGTCGTAGTCGATCCACTCACCCTGCTCGCTCGGCTCGCAGCGATACCCGAGCCGCGCATCGATCACGATCGGCTGCGGCGCCTCGTGCTCGTGCGCGTGGATGCCGATGCGCGCGGGCACCTTCAGTTCGTCGACGAACACGCTCCACCCGCGCCCGCGCAGGCGCGGCGCGTCGATCGCCACGAACGGTTCGTCGAACGGCTTCATGATGCGAGCGGCGCCGCGGCGTCGAGCATGATGCGCACGAAATAGTCGGCGAAGCTGCGGCGCAGGACGATCTCGAACGTATCGTCGCCGGTCGGGATCAGCGTGATCGGCGACTTGAAGTAGTGCGATTGCGCGCACTGGCCCGGCTTGAGCACGCGCGGATGCAGATCGAGCGGGCAGCCGCGCGCGATCACGTCGCGCACGCGTTCGCCGCTGACCTCGACGACCGTGTAGCCGCTGCCGACGTCCACGGCCGCCGCATACGAACCCTGCACGGCCTCCGCGAGCTGCGCCTCGAGCACGCCCGCCTGGACGGGCCCGTTCGAGCGCACGAGCCACTCGTCGGGACCGAGCCAGAGCACGTCGTACTCGACGGCGCGCGCCACCGTGTTCGGCGCCGACGGCGGCCGGCAACCGACCACGCGCTCGAACGCGCTGACGAATGCCGGGTCGCTCAGCTCGCCGCGCACGTTCACGAGATCGAGGAACGGCCGCTCGCGCAGCGTGAACTTCTTCGATGCGCGCGCCTGATGCGGCTTCAGCACATCGGCCGAGCCGACGAGCGGCGATTCAAGCGTCACGCCCGCGCCTGCGACCGGCGTCTGGTTTCTCGTTTCATTCCACATGCTGGCGCACCCCTTCGGTATCGTAGAAAACCGGGCTCGAGATCTTCGCGGTAACGCGCTTGCCGTTGGCCAGCGGAATCACGACGCTCTCGCCCATCTTGTTCAGGCCGCCCTTCACCACCGCCAGCGCAATCGAGCGCTTCAGGATCGGGCTGTAATAACTCGACGTCACGTGGCCGATCATCGGCGTCGGATCGACCGTCGACACCTGCGTGTCCTTCCCGATGATCTGCGCGCCTTCCGGCAGCACGAACTGTTCGTCTTCCGTCAGCAGGCCGACGAACTGCTTGCGGCCTTCCTTCGACGTATCCGAGCGCGTCAGCGAACGCTTGCCGAGGAAGTCCTTCGACTTCGCGACGAGCCCGCCCATGCCGAGGTCGTACGGCGTGACCGAGCCGTCGGTGTCCTGGCCGACGATGATGTAGCCCTTCTCCGCGCGCAGCACGTGCATCGTCTCGGTGCCGTACGGCGTGATGTCGAACTCGGCACCGGCCGCCATCAGCGCTTCCCACACCGCGCGGCCTGCATTGGCCGGCACGTTCACTTCATACGCGAGTTCGCCGGAGAAGCTGATCCGCATCACGCGCGCCTTCGCGCCCGCGACGGTGCCGTTCCGGTAGCTCATGAACGGGAACGCGTCGTTGCCGAAGTCGATGTCCTGGCACACCTTCTGCACGACCTTGCGGCTCTTCGGGCCGACCACCGCGAACGTCGCCCAGTGATCGGTGACGGACGCGAGCCGCACCTTCATGTCGGGCCATTCGGTCTGCAGCCAGCGCTCGAGCCACGTGAGCACGCGCGCCGCGCCGCCGGTGGTCGTCGTCATCATGAAATGCTGGTCGGCGAGGCGCACCGTCACGCCGTCGTCGAACACCATCCCGTTTTCGTCGAGCATCAGCCCGTAGCGGCACTTGCCGATTTCGAGCTTGTTCCACGGGTTCGTGTACATCCAGTTCAGCAGCTTCACCGCGTCCGGACCCTGGATGTCGATCTTGCCGAGCGTCGACGCGTCGAGGATGCCGACACCGTTGCGCACCGCGAGGCATTCGCGCTTCACGGCCGCGTGCAGGTCCTCGCCGTTCTTCGGGAAATACCACGGCCGCTTCCAGTTGCCGACGTCCTCGAACAGCGCGCCGTGCTCGACGTGCCATTCATGCACGGCCGTCTTGCGGATCGGGTCGAGGAAATCGCCGGTCTCGCGGCCCGCGAACGTACCGAACGACACGGGCGTGTAGTTCGGGCGGAACGTCGTCGTGCCCGTTTCGGGAATCGTCTTGCCGAGCGCCTGCGCGAGGATCGCCATCCCGTTGATGTTGCCGAGCTTGCCCTGATCGGTGCCGAAGCCCATCGCGGTGTAGCGCTTCACGTGCTCGACCGACTCGAAGCCTTCGCGTGCGGCCAGCAGGATGTCGGCGGCCGCCACGTCGTTCTGGAAGTCGACGAACTGCTTCGGCCCGCGTGCGGCGTCCTCGCGGCTGCCGACGAGCCACAACGGCTGCAGCGCGCCTTCGACGGTTTCGGCGACCTGCGGCGCGGCCACGCGCTGCGGAGCCGCGAAGCCGGCGGCCTTCGCCGCTTCGACGCCCGCGTCGAGTGCGAGCCGCAGCGCACGTGCGAGACCGAACTCGCCCGCGGCCGCACCGACGCTCGCCTCGGCCTGCACGGGCTTGCCCGGCAGGAAGCACGCCTTCTCGTCGTTCCAGCACGCCTTGCCGCCGGACTGCGCGAACAGGTGCAGCACCGGGCTGAAGCCGCCCGACATCGCGACGAGGTCGCACGGCAGCGACTGCAGCTTGCTGCCGGTCTGTCCGTTCGTGTAGGACGCGACGTCGACCGACGATACGCGCCACTTGCCCGAAGCGGCCGTCACCACGGCACCGCTCATCACCGTCACGCCCTGCCGCTTCGCGGCGGCAGGCAGCGCGCCGTTCGACGACGCACGCGAATCGACGACCGTCACCTTCGCACCGCACGCCTTCAGGTCGAGCGCGGTCTGGTACGCACGATCGTTGTTCGTGAACACGACCACGTTGCGGCCCGGCATCACGCCGTAGCGATGCACGTAGGTGGACACCGCGCCGGCGAGCATCACGCCCGGCAGGTCGTTGTTGCCGAACACGATCGGACGCTCGTGCGCGCCGGTCGCGAGGATCACGCGCTTCGCGCGGACCTTCCACAGCAGCTCACGCGTACCCTTGCGCATCGACACCGGCTGGTGATCGGTCAGGCGCTGCGTGATCGTCACGAGGTTGTGGTCCTGGTAGCCGAACGCGGTGCTGCGCGACAGGATCGTCACGTCGGGCAGCTTGCGCAGCTCGGCCTCGATCTTCTCGACCCATTGCTGCGCCGGCTTCCCGTCGATTTCCGCGCGGCACGACAGCAGGCTGCCGCCGAGCTCGCGCTGGTCGTCGACGAGGATCACGCGCGCACCGGCCGTCGCGGCCGCATGCGCGGCGGCGAGGCCCGACGGGCCACCGCCGACCACGAGCACGTCGCAGTGCGCGTAGCATTTATCGTAGCGATCGGCGTCGAGCACCTCGGGCGCCTTGCCGAGGCCGGCGGCCTCGCGGATCTTCTCTTCGTACTTCGGCCACATGTTGCGCGGCCACATGAAGGTCTTGTAGTAGAACCCGGCCGGCATGAAGCGCGAGAACTTCTGGTTGATCGCGTACTTGTCGTTCTCGAGCGACGGCTCGGCGTTCACGCTCGTCGCGACGAGGCCCTGGTACAGCTCGATCTCGGTCGCGCGCGCGTTCGGCACCGTGTACGGGCCGGACTCGAGCTGCACGACGGCATTCGGTTCCGCGACGTCCGCCGTCACGATCCCGCGCGGACGGTGGTACTTGAAGCTGCGCGCGACGAAGTGCACGCCGTTCGCGAGCAGCGCGGACGCGAGCGTGTCGCCCTGGAAGCCCTGATACGTGCGGCCGTTGAACGTGAACGTCAGCGGAATCGCGCGATTGATGCGGCCCCCGGTGCCGAGGCGGTCTTTCTGGCTCATTTGCTCGTGCCCTCTTCGTGTGCGTTGCCGGCAGCGGCGCCGTTGGCAGCCCCGCCGAACTTTTCGTAGCCCTTGATATCGTAGGTCACCGTGTCGCGCGTGACCTTGAACCAGCGGCGGCAGCCCTGCGTGTGCAGCCACTGCTCGCGATGCAGCCCGCGCTTGTTCTCGCGCATGAACACGTATTCGCCCCATTCGCGGTCGGTCATGTTCTCGTTCGCCACCGGGCGCACGATGTCGGCTTCACCGCCGCACGTGAACTCGGATTCGGCGCGCGGCCCGCACCACGGACATTCGATCAGCAACATGTTTCTTTCTCCTTCAGTGCGGGGATTAGTGCGCGACGGCGGCAGCGCCGTGCTCGTCGATCAGGTGGCCGGTGTAGAAGCGGTCGAGTGCAAACGGTGCGTTCAGCGGATGCGGTTCGTCGCGGGCGATCGTGTGCGCGAACACCCATCCCGAGCCCGGCGTCGCCTTGAAGCCGCCGGTACCCCAGCCGCAGTTGAAATACAGGCCCTTCACGTCGGTCTTGGTGATGATCGGGCATGCGTCCGGCGACACGTCGACGATGCCGCCCCACTGGCGGTTCATCCGCACGCGCGAGAACACCGGGAACATCTCGACGATCGCCTGCAGCGTGCTTTCGATGATGTGGAAGCTGCCGCGCTGGCCGAAGCCCGTGTACTGGTCGATACCCGCGCCGATCACGAGGTCGCCCTTGTCGGACTGGCTGATGTACGCATGCACCGCGTTCGACATGATCACCGAGTTGACCACCGGCTTGATCGGCTCGGACACCAGCGCCTGCAGCGGGTGGCTTTCGATCGGCAGGCGCACGCCGGCCATGTCGGCGAGCGTCGTCGTGTTGCCGGCCGCCACCACCGCGACCTTCTTCGCCTTGATGAAGCCCTTCACCGTATCGACGCCGACCACCGCGCCGCCTTCGCGGCGAATGCCCGTCACCTGGCAGTTCTGGATGATGTCGACCCCGGCGCGGTCCGCGCCGCGCGCGAAGCCCCAGGCCACCGCGTCGTGACGCGCGACGCCCGCACGGCGCTGGATCGATGCGCCAAGCACCGGGTAGCGGCTGTTCAGGTTGATCGTCGGCTCGATTTCCTTGATCTGCGCGGGCGTCAGGAATTCGGCATCGACGCCGTTCAGCCGGTTCGCATTCACGCGGCGCTCGGTGTCACGCACGTCCTGCAGCGTGTGCGCGAGGTTCATCACGCCGCGCTGGCTGAACATCACGTTGTAGTTCAGGTCCTGCGACAGCCCTTCCCACAGCTTCATCGCCTTCTCGTACAGCGCGGCCGATTCGTCCCACAGGTAGTTCGAGCGCACGATCGTCGTGTTGCGCGCGGTGTTGCCGCCGCCGATCCAGCCCTTCTCGAGGATCGCGACGTTCGTGATGCCGTGTTCCTTCGCGAGGTAGTAGGCGGTCGCGAGGCCGTGGCCGCCGCCGCCGACGATCACGACGTCGTATTCCTTCTTCGGTTCCGGGCTCTTCCACTGCTTTTCCCAGTTCTCGTGATACGAGAGGCCGTTGCGGAACAGGCTGAATATCGAGTAGCGGCTCATGTTAGTGATCCTTCGTTAGCATTCGATGACGTTCACGGCAAGACCGCCGCGCGACGTTTCCTTGTATTTCGTCTTCATGTCGGCACCCGTCTCGCGCATCGTCTTGATCACCGAATCAAGCGACACGTAGTGCGAGCCGTCGCCGCGCAGCGCCATGCGCGCCGCGTTGACGGCCTTCACCGACGCCATCGCGTTGCGTTCGATGCATGGAATCTGCACGAGCCCGCCGACCGGGTCGCAGGTCATGCCGAGGTTGTGCTCCATGCCGATCTCGGCCGCGTTCTCGACCTGGTCGGGCGTGCCGCCCATCACCGCGGCGAGCGCGGCCGCGGCCATCGAGCACGCGACGCCCACCTCGCCCTGGCAACCGACTTCCGCGCCGGAAATCGACGCCGTTTCCTTGTAGATGATCCCGATCGCCGCGGCCGTCAGCAGGAATTCGACGATGCCGGCTTCGTTCGAGCCCGGCACGAATTTCACGTAGTAGTGCAGCACCGCGGGAATCACGCCGGCCGCGCCGTTGGTGGGCGCGGTGACGACGCGGCCGCCCGCCGCGTTCTCCTCGTTGACGGCCATCGCATACAGATTGACCCAGTCGAGCATCGACAGCGGGTCGCGCAGCGACTCCTCCGAACGCGCACGCAGGTGCCCGTTCATCTCGGCCGCACGACGCTTCACGCGCATCGGGCCCGGCAGTTCGCCCTCGACCTTGCAGCCGCGCTACACGCACGACGCCATCACGCCCCAGATCGTCAGCAGGCCGTCGCGCGCCTCGTCCTCGGTGTGCCACGCGCGCTCGTTGCCCACATCAGCTCGGCGATCGACTGCCCGTCGTCGCGGCACTGGCGCAGCAGCTCGGCGCCGGTACGGAACGGATACGGCACTTCGACCGCCGCGCGCACGCCGTTCACGCGATCGCCGTCGCGATTGACGACGAAGCCGCCGCCGACCGACAAATAGTTGCGCTCGACCAGCACGTCGCCGTTCGCATCGAACGCCTGGAAGCGCATCCCGTTCGGGTGCACGATGCTCGTGCCGCTCATCAGCTTGCGATAGAAGCCGATGTTCTCCTTCTCGTCGAAGCGGATCGTCTGCTTGCCGAGCAGCGTCAGCTACTTCTACTCGCGGACGTCGTCAAGCCGCGGCTCGATCAGGTCCGGATCGATCGTGTCCGGCAGATGGCCCTCGAGACCGAGCAGCACCGCCTTGTCGGTGCCGTGGCCCTTGCCCGTTGCACCGAGCGAGCCGTATAGTTCGACCCGCACGCGGCGCACGAAGCCGAGCAGGTTCGCGTCCTCGATGTGCGATGCGAAGCGGCACGCGGCGATCATCGGGCCGACCGTGTGCGAACTGGACGGGCCGATGCCGATCTTGAACAGGTCGAACGCGCTGACGTTCATCTGGCTTCCTCTGGGTGGGCGTACATGAAATGTCGTTGGCATCAGTACATCAAAGCGTAAAATTGGCAGATAGAACAAAAACGGCATCGGCGTGGGATAGCGCCGCCAAGCCCCGCGCGGGACGGCCGGAAAGTGCGTTTTGGCGATGGTTCGCGACGCAAAAGCACAAGTCGGCTGGCGCGTGCACCGCCCGGCAGACGTACCCCGCAAACCGAGTGAAACGAGTGAGACCTGCCTTTCCGGCGTGACGAGATTGACCGCGATGACACCCGACGTACCCGCTTCCCCCCTCGCCGAACCGGCGCCGCAGCGCATCCGCTTCGGCATCGTGCTGCTGCCGAACTTCACGCTCACGGCCTTCTCGGGTTTCGTCGACATGCTGCGGCTGTCGGCCGACGACGGCGACTACAGCAAGCCCGTGCGCTGCGCGTGGAGCGTGATCGGCGAAACGCTGGCGCCGGTGCGCGCGAGTTGCGGGATCCAGATCACGCCGTGGGAAACCTTCGATGGGGCCGAACCATTCGACTACGTGGTCGTGGTCGGCGGGCTGCTGCACTCGGGGCCGCAAGCCGGCCCCGAAACGCTCGAGTTCATCCGCCGCGCGGCGACGGCCGGCGCGACGGTCGTCGGCATCTGCACGGGCGTGTTCACGCTGATGCGCGCGAAGGTGCTCGACGGCTATCGCACCTGCGTGAGCTGGTTCCACTACTGGGATTTCATCGAGCGCTTCCCGAGCGCCGATCCCGACCTGCTGATCGCCGACCGCCTGTTCGTGATCGACCAGCGCCGCATTACCTGCTCGGGCGGCCGCGCGTCGATCGACGTCGCCGCCGCGATCCTGCTGCGCCATTTCGACCATGCGACCGTGCAGAAGGCGCTGCGCATCCTGCTCGTCGGCGAGATGCAGAAAGGCAATGCGCCGCAGCCGCATCCGCCGGGTCTCGAGCCGGCCACGCACCCGAAGGTCAAGCGGGCGATTCTTCTGATGGAACAGCATGTCGGGCGCTCGCTGCCGCTCGAGGAACTCGCGTGCAAGCTCGACATGTCGACGCGCCAGCTCGAGCGTCTGTTCAAGGCCGAGACGGGCAGGAGCCCGCAGGCGTTCGCGAAGCAGGTGCGGCTGCGCACCGCCGCGTGGCTGCTGACCAGCTCCGATCGCACCGTCGCCGATATCGCGTCGAGCTGCGGGTTCGCCGACGCATCGCATCTTGGGCGCGAGTTCCGCAAGCAGTTCGGTGTGCCGCCGGCCACCTATCGCGAGCGCGGCGGAGAAGTCGCGGAAGTCGCGGTGCCGGTTGCGACGGATGCCGATCCCGTCGAAGACATCGCCGACTGACGATCGCGCGCCGTCTCCGGCGCGCTCCCTTTCCTCCTCCGACTGCGCATCGAACCGCGCACGATCGCCGCACGTTCCCCTCCAATTGGAACCGGTTCCAATCAACTTGCCCGACGTTCGCGGATCGTTGATTGAGGGTTATTCCGGATGCTGACACTCGTCCAAATTTGTATGATGACCACATCACCTTACAAACCAGAGCGCCATGTTCGAGAAAATTCCCGCCCGTGCGATGAGCGATCACGTCGCGCAGCAGCTGCTCAAGCAGATCGAAGCCGGCAGTTTCTCGGCCAGCGGCAAATTGCCGACGGAAGCCGTGCTTGCGCAGGAATTCGGCGTGAGCCGCACTGTGATCCGCGAGGCGATCTCGCGGCTGAAGAACGAAGGCGTGGTCGAGCCGCGCCAGGGCAGCGGCGTGTACGTGAACCAGCACGGCGCGATCCGGCCGCTGCGGATCGACTATGCGGAAGCCGTCGAGGCCAGCTCGCTGCCGCACCTGCTCGCGGTGCGCCGCGCGATCGAGGCTGAAGTCGCGGCCGAAGCCGCGCTGCACCACACCGCCGACGACATGGCCGACATCGACGACGCGCTGCGCAAGATCGACGATGCGGCGGCCGAAGGCCGCGACGGCGTCGCGGAAGACGTCGCGTTCCACCGCACGATCGCGGCCGTCACCGGCAACCCGTATTTCCTGAAGACGCTGCAGTTCCTGAACCAGTACCTCGAGGCCGGCGTGAAGGTCACGCGGCGCAACGAAGCGACGCGCGAGGATTTCTCGCGGCAGGTGCGCGAGGAACACGCGGCGATCGCCGACGCGATCCGCGCGCGCGATCCGATGGCGGCGCGCAACGCGGCACGCACGCACATGTACAACGCCGCGCGCCGTCTCGCGGAAGCCGGCATCTGCTGAAGCCGGCGGCGGTGCCCGAGCGGGCGCCGCCACCGTCCCGAACCTCTTCCCGAATCGATCAAGGTTGACCATGTCACGAAATGTTGGAGTCATCGGCCTCGGCGCAATGGGCCTGGGCGTCGCCCGCTCGCTGCTGCGCGCGGGGTTCCGCGTGCACGCATGCGACGTGCGCGACACCGTGCTGCAGGCGTTCGCCGCCGAAGGCGGCGCGGCCTGCGCGAGCCCGGCCGAACTCGGCGCGCAGTGCGACGTCGTCGTCACGCTCGTCGTCAATGCCGCGCAGACTGAAACGGTGCTGTTCGGCGAGCACGGCGCGGTCGCGGCGATGAAGCCGGGCGGCGTGGTGATCGCGAGCGCGACCGTCGCACCCGACTTCGCGGTTGCGCTCGGCGCGCGCATCGAGGCCGCGGGCCTGCAGATGCTCGACGCCCCGGTGTCCGGCGGCGCCGCGCGCGCGGCGTCGGGCGAGATGACGATGATGACGTCGGGCCCCGCCGCCGCGTATGCGGGCTGCGACGACGTGCTCGCCGCGATGGCCGCCAAGGTCTATCGCCTCGGCGACGCGCACGGCATCGGCTCGAAGGTGAAGATCATCAACCAGCTGCTGGCCGGCGTGCATATCGCGGCGGCCGCCGAGGCGATGGCGCTCGGCCTGCGCGAAGGCGTCGACGCCGACGCGCTGTACGACGTGATCACGCATAGCGCCGGCAATTCGTGGATGTTCGAGAACCGCGTGCCGCACATCCTGAACGGCGATTACACGCCGCTGTCGGCCGTCGACATCTTCGTGAAGGATCTCGGCCTCGTGCTCGATACCGCGCGCCGCAGCAAGTTCCCGCTGCCGCTGTCGGCCACCGCGCACCAGATGTTCATGAGCGCGTCGAGCGCCGGCCACGGCGGCGAGGACGATTCCGCCGTGATCAAGACTTTCCCCGGCATCACGCTGCCGCCCGCCCGCTGATTCGAACGACGCTCCTGCCATGACCGCTTCCGCTTCCCGTCCCCTGCTCGGCTGCATCGCCGACGATTTCACCGGCGCGACCGATCTCGCGAACATGCTCGTCAAGAGCGGCATGCGTACCGTGCAGACGATCGGCGTGCCCGCCGACGGCGCCGCGCTCGACACCATGATCGACGCCGATGCGATCGTCGTCGCGCTGAAGTCGCGCACGATTCCCGCCGCCGACGCTGTCGCGCAATCGCTCGCCGCTTACGCATGGCTGCGCGCGCAGGGCTGCCGGCAATTCTTCTTCAAGTACTGCTCGACGTTCGACTCGACCGACGCGGGCAACATCGGGCCCGTCGCCGACGCGCTGCTCGATGCGGCCGGCGGCGGCTTCGCGATCGCGTGCCCGGCGTTCCCCGAGAACGGCCGCACGATCTTCCGCGGCCACCTGTTCGTCGGCGACGTGCCGCTGAACGAATCGGGCATGGAGCACCACCCGCTCACGCCGATGAAGGACGCGAACCTGGTGCGCGTGCTGCAGCGGCAGACGACGTCGAAGGTCGGCCTGATCCGCTACGACACGATCGCGCAGGGCGCGGCCGCCGTACGTGCGCGCATCGACGCGCTGCGCGCGGACGGCATGCGTTTCGCGATCGCCGACGCACTGTCGGACCACGACCTCCACGTGCTCGGCGAAGCGTGCGCGAACCTGCCGCTCGTCACGGGCGGCTCGGGCGTCGCGCTCGGCCTGCCGGAGAATTTCCGCCGCGCGGGGCTGCTGCCCGAGCGCGACAACGCGGCGTCGCTGCCGCGCATCAACGGGTTGTCGGCCGTGCTCGCCGGCAGCGCCTCGAAGGCGACCAACGCGCAGGTCGCCGCGTGGCGCGAAAGCCGTCCGAGCTTCCGGATCGATCCGCTCGCGGCATCGCGCGGCGAACCCGTCGTCGACGACGCCCTCGCATTCGCGCGCTCGCACCTGCCGCAACCCGTGCTGATTTATGCGACCACGTCGCCCGACGACGTGAAGGCCGTCCAGCAGGCGCTCGGCGTCGAAGCGGCCGGTCATCTCGTCGAAAGCACGCTTGCGGCGATCGCCCGCGGCCTGCGCGAGCTCGGCGTGCGCAAGTTCGTCGTCGCCGGCGGCGAGACGTCCGGCGCGGTCGTGCAGGCGCTCGACGTGCAGTCGCTGCAGATCGGCGCGCAGATCGATCCGGGCGTGCCGGCCACCGCCACCATCGACGCGCAGCCGCTCGGCCTCGCGCTGAAGTCCGGCAACTTCGGCACGGTGGACTTTTTCGACAAGGCGCTGCGCGCGCTCGTCGGAGCCGCATGATGTGCGACGAAGCGAAACTGCGCGAAGAAATCTGCGTCGTCGGCGCGAGCCTGTATGCGCGCGGCCATGCGGTCGGCAGCGCCGGCAACATCAGCGCGCGGCTTGCCGACGGCTGGCTGATCACGCCGACCGATGCGTGCCTCGGCCGGCTCGACCCGAACGACATCGCGAAGGTCGGCCTCGACGGCCAGCCGCTATCGGGCGGCAAGCCGTCGAAGACGCTCACGCTGCATCGCGGGATCTATGCGAGCAACACCGAAGCGAACGGCATCGTCCACACGCATTCGACGCATCTCGTCGCGCTGACGCTCGCGGGCGTATGGCGCGACACCGACGTGCTGCCGCCGATCACGCCGTACTACGTGATGAAGGTCGGCCACATTCCGCTGATCCGCTATCGCCGCCCCGGCGACCCGGCCGTCGCGGCCGAAGTCGCGGCGCTCGCCGATCAGGTGCGCGGCGTGCTGCTCGAGCGCCTCGGCCCGGTGATGTGGGGGCCGTCGGTGTCGCACGCGTCGTATGCGCTCGAGGAACTCGAGGAAACCGCGCGGCTATGGCTGATGACGCATCCGAAGCCCGAGCCGCTGTCCGACGCCGCACTCGACGAACTGCGCCAGACCTTCGGCGTGCGCTGGTAGCGCGACGCATCGCGCACAGGCCACGCGCAAACGACGTACCGATTCCCATGCCCGCCGTGTGCGCGGGCCCTTGCCTCAGCACACACACATGATCCGGCGGCGTACGCGCCGCCGGCACACAACATCGATGGAGACGACGATGACTGCTCTCGACGCGGCCGCAAGCCGCTCGCCCGCCGCGCCCGCCCAATCGGCCGAGCTCGACCGCACCTACAAGAAAGTGTTCTGGCGCATCGTGCCGTTCCTGATGCTCTGCTACGTGGTCGCGTATCTCGACCGCGTGAACGTCGGCTTCGCGAAGCTGCAGATGTCGCAGGACCTCGCGTTCAGCGAAACCGTGTTCGGCCTCGGCGCCGGCATCTTCTTCCTCGGCTACTTCCTGTTCGAGCTGCCGAGCAACCTGCTGATGCACCGCCTCGGCGCGCGCATCTGGATCGCGCGGATCATGATCACGTGGGGCCTGCTGTCTGCCGTGTTCGCATTCGTCAGGACACCGACGCAGTTCTACGTGCTGCGCTTTCTGCTCGGTCTCGCGGAAGCCGGCTTCTATCCGGGCGTGATCCTGTATCTCACGTACTGGTTCCCGTCGCATCGCCGCGCGAAGATCATCGCGGTGTTCATGTCGGCGATTCCGGTGTCGGGCATCTTCGGCAACCCGCTGTCGGGCTGGATCATGGAACGCTTTCACGGCGGCTCCGGCTTTCACGGCTGGCAGTGGATGTTCATGATCGAGGCCGTGCCGGCCGTGCTCGTCGGCATCGCGACGATCCTGTATCTCGACAACAGCATCCGCGGCGCGAAGTGGCTCGACGAGCGCGAGAAGCAGCTGCTCGAGGATGAAATCGCCGCGCAGCCGCAGGAACAGCACAAGCACGGCCATTCGCTGAAGGCCGTGTTCGCCGACCCGCGCATGTGGTGGATGTCGCTGATCTACTTCGCGTTCGTCACCGGCCAGTACGGCCTCACGTTCTGGATGCCGACGCTCGTCAAGTCCACCGGCATCACCGATACGTTGCAGATCGGCCTGCTGTCGGCGATTCCGTTCGTCGTCGCGATCGTCGTGATGAACCTGTTCGGCCACAGCGCGGACAAGCACCGCGAACGCCGCTGGCACCTGATCGTGCCGGCGCTGATGGGCGCCGTCGGGTTTGCGGTCGCCGCGTCGTACTCGCACAATACGGCGGTGTCGATCGTGTTCCTGTCGCTCGCGGCGGGCGGCGTGCTGACCTGCGCCCCGCTGTTCTGGTCGCTGCCGACCGCGTTCCTCGCCGGCTCGGCCGCTGCCGCCGGGATCGCGATCATCAACTCGGTCGGCAACCTCGCCGGATTCGCGAGCCCGTACGTGATCGGCTACCTGAAGGACCTCACGCACAGCACGTCGTCCGGCATGTACGTGCTCGCGTCGATGCTCGTGATCGGTGCGATCGCCGTGTGGCTCACGCCCGCGAAACTCGTGAACCGCTGAGCCTGCCGCCATTCGACGCGGGGCGCCGTGCGCCCCGCTCCATTCATTCACAGGAACCGCTGCCATGCCCCGCTTCGCCGCCAACCTCTCGATGATGTATACCGAGCACGCGTTCCTCGAACGCTTCGCCGCTGCCGCCTCCGACGGCTTCAAGGCCGTCGAGTACCTGTTCCCGTACGATTTCGCAGCCGCGGACATCCGCGCGCGGCTCGACGCGCACAACCTCGAGCAGGCGCTGTTCAACGCGCCGCCCGGCGACTGGGCCGCCGGCGAGCGCGGGATCGCGTCGCTGCCGGGCCGCGAGGACGAGTTCCGGCGCGGCATCGACCAGGCGCTCGACTATGCGCGCGTGCTCGGCAACAAGAAGCTGCACGTGATGGCCGGGATGGTCGCGCCGGGTGCCGACCGCGCGCGCCATCGCGACACCTACCTGGCGAACCTGCGATATGCGGCGCAGGCAGCGTTCGCGCACGGCATCACGATCCTGATCGAGCCGATCAACCAGCGCGACATGCCCGGCTATTTCCTGAGCCGCCAGGACGATGCGCACGAGATCTGCGCGGAAGTCGGCGCGCCGAACCTGAAGGTGCAGTTCGACTGCTACCACTGCCAGATCGTCGAGGGCGACCTCGCGATGAAGCTCAAGCGCGATTTCGCGGGCATAGGCCACATCCAGATCGCCGGCGTGCCCGAGCGCCACGAGCCGGATATCGGCGAGCTCAACTACCCGTACCTGTTCGCGCTGATCGACGCGCTCGGCTACGACGGCTGGATCGGCTGCGAGTATCGCCCGAAGGCCGGCACGTCCGAAGGCCTCGGCTGGCTCAAGCCGTATCTGTAATTCAAGCATTCCTAAGAGGGCAACGAACATGAAAGTACTGATCACCGGCGGCGCCGGCTTTCTCGGCCAGCGTCTCGCGCGCAAGCTGCTCGAGCGCGGCGAGCTGACCGGCCCCGACGGCCGGACCGCCAAGATCGACGAGCTGGTGCTGCTCGACGTCGTGGAAGGCAGCGATTTCGGCGACGCGCGCGTGACGTCGATCGTCGGCGACATCGCCGATCGCGCGGTGCTCGAAAGCGCGATCGATACGCGCACGGGCGCGATCTTCCATCTCGCGGCGATCGTCAGCGGGCAGGCCGAAGCCGATTTCGATCTCGGCATGCGGATCAACCTCGACGCGTCGCGCACGCTGCTCGAGGTGTGCCGCGCACGCGGCCATCGTCCGCGCGTTGTTTTCACGAGCTCGGTGGCCGTCTACGGCGGTGTGCTGCCCGACATCGTGCAGGACGACACCGCGCTGAATCCGCAATCGTCGTACGGCGCGGAGAAGGCGATCGCCGAGCTGCTGCTGTGCGACTACGCGCGGCGCGGCTTCGTCGACGGCCGCGTGCTGCGGCTGCCGACCATCAGCGTGCGGCCGGGCCGCCCGAACGCGGCCGCGTCGTCGTTCGCGAGCGGCATCATCCGCGAGCCGCTGAACGGCGAGGAAAGCGTGTGCCCGGTGCCGGGTTCGACACGCTTGTGGCTGCTGTCGCCGCGCGGCGCGATCGACGCGCTCGTCGCCGGTTGTGAAATCGACAGCGAGAAACTCGGCAACAAGCGCGTGATCAACCTGCCCGGCCTGTCGGTGTCGGTCGACGAGATGATCGCGGCGCTGCGCGAAGTCGCGGGCGACGACGTCGTGAAGCTGATCCGCCACGTGCCGGACGAGCGCGTCGAGAAGATCGTCGGCAGCTGGCCGGGCCGCTGGGACACGACGCGCGCGGAAGCGCTCGGGCTGAAGGGCGACACGTCGTTCGCGGACGTGATCCGCAGCCATATCGCCGACGAACGGCGTTGACGGCCACGCCGCCGCGCGGGCAAGAACCGCCCGCGCGGCAGGCCCCGTCGGGCCGCATCAGCGCGGCCTGGCGGATTCCCCGGCGCGCATCGATGCGCGCTTCGCCCCGCCCGGCGGGCGCGCCGCGCCGGCCGCGTGCTGCCACGCCAGCAAGCCCGGCAGATAGAACAGCAGATCGCGCACGCGCCGCGCGCCGGCCAGCGCCAGACAGGTCGGCGCGTCGAAACCGAGCAGTCCGCCGATCAGCACGAACCCGCCCTCCTGCACGCCCAGCCCGCCCGGCATCATGAACGCGATGCTGCTCAGCAGCTGGATCAGCGCCTCGATCGCGAGCGCCTGCGCGAACGTCGGATCGGCGCCGAGGAAGCGCAGCGCGACCCAGAGTTCGAGCGCATGCCCGGCGAACTGCAGCGTCTGCCAGATCGCGAGATAGCGCACGACGATGCCGGTCTTGCGCCAGATCATCCGGATCGACTGATCGGTGCGCGCCGATTCGCCGACCAGCGCCACCACCTTCCCGCTCGTGATGCGGTTGAGCGCGCGCATCGCCCGCTCGAACGGCCGCGCATGCTGCACCAGTGCGAACAGCAGCAGCACCGGCACCATCGCCGCCATCCCGATGGCGAGCTGCGCGGCCACCCGCGCGGCATCGGACGAGCCGCGGTCGAGCACGTAGCCGATCGCGACCAGCGCGAACACCAGCTGGCTGATCAGCGTCAACTGCATGTCGGCGACGAGGCTCGCCACGATGGTCGCCGGCCGCACGCCGGCCCGCCGCAGCAAGCTGAACGACACGAGTTCACCGCCGATCCGCGCGACCGGCAGCAGCCCGTTGATCGATTCGCGAATCCAGACGAGCTTCAGCATCGCCCAGAAGGACGGCCGGCGCCGGCCGCGGATCAGCATCCGCCAATCCCATGCATTCGCGAGCATCGGCAGCACGTGAACCAGCGCGGCGAGCAGCAACCCGGCGCCGGCGGCCTGCAGCCGGTGCAGGACCGTCAATGGATGCTCGCGCCAGATCAGCCATACGGCGATGGCCAGCCCGGCGAGTGCGGCGATGCGTCCCGCATGCCGGAGCCGCCCGTCGCGATAGGTAGACAGCCGGCCCGCGCCTTCATCGTCGGATTGCGTGTCGTGCGTCATGGTTTCCCCGCCGGCGACAGCAAACCCTCACGGTCGACGCGAAAGCGCGTGCCGCGCCAGATGACATGCGACGAGAAGAAGCTCGACACGAAGATCAGGAACTGCACCAGATCGACGAACGGCAACCAGCGCGCGCCGCGCAGGCTCGCGCCGATCGCGCGCGCCGTTCTCACCATCAGCAGCGCCCGTGCGGCAAGCGCGGCCACCGTCAGCGCGCAGGCGGCCGCCGTGCCGCCAGACAACAGCAGCGCCAGCAGTGCGAGCGGCACCGGATGCATCAGCACCGAACCGGCATGACCGCCCCGGTCCGCCGCCCGGATCGTGCAACTCCAGCGCAATTCGTGCGCGTACAGGTTGGCGAACGTGTCGTCGACACACGCATGCCCGACGACGAACGGCGGAACCACGACTCGCGCCCCGATCTGCCGCACCGCTTCGCCCAGCGCGTGATCCTCGGCGAGGTGATGCGCGAAACGCGTGAGGCCGCCGATGCGTTCGAGCGTCGCGCGCGTGATCGCGATCGTCTGGCCGAAGCACGGACGCGCGCAACCGATGAAGAGCCCGGTGATCACGCCCGGCAGGAAATGGTAGTTCGTCATCGCGACGGCAACACCGGGCCAGAAACCCGGCGACGCGACGCCGCGATACACGCTCGTCACGATGCCGACCTCCGGCTCCTGTAGCGCGCCGACGACGGCGCGCAAATAATCGCGCTCGACCACCACGTCGCTGTCGGCAAGGCACAGCACCGAATGCTCCGCGTGTTCGAGCATGTTCGCGAGATTGGCGACCTTCCGGTTGGGGCCGTACAGCCGTGCATCGGCGACGACCGTGATGTTGGCATCCGGATAGCGCGCACGCAGCGCCTCGACGGCTTTAAGCGCGGCGTCGCCTGCGTCATGCACGCCGAACAGGTGCTGAACCGGTCCCGGATAATCCTGGACGAAGAAGCTTTCGAGATGCTGACCTAGATGCCATTCGTCGCCGTGCAACGGCTTCGCGACGGTGACACCCGGAAAATCGCGCGGCATCGCCGCCGCGCGGGAAAAGAACCGGCCGACCAGCACGCTGGCCGCGATCGTATAGGCAATGCCCAGCAGCACGCCCAACCCGCAAACGAGCGACATCGCCCGGGCCAGCGCGTGCACCACCTGCAGCCACTCCATGCCTCTCTCCCGAGGTTTTCCGTGCGACCGCAATGCCGGTATCGGCCCCGCGCGCACGGTTTCATCCACGCACGCAGCCGGGTCGATTGCGATCGAGCCGGATGTGAAGGATGACCAACAGACGGTACGCGCAATCAGATGACACGACTATCGTGCCGGCAACCTTACGATCCGACAGGATCGCAGTCGCGACGACGCCCCATTCATCAAACGTCATCGTGGTGAAAAATGCCTTGGGTACAACCTGGGCGCCCGCGGCGATCGGCAAAGGGGCGCGCCATCGCTCGATCGACCGGACACAATCGATGTGCGGCCGCACACTTAAAGTTTCATTAAGCATTCGTCCGTAGAATCCGCCGGAAGATACAGTCCCCCCTTGCCAGGAGCCTTCATGCCCACGCCCGCCCGATATGACGCAGTCGCCCGCGCTCTTCACTGGCTCATCGTCGCGCTTCTCGTCGCGCAGTACGCGATCGGCTGGACGATGCCCGACGTGCATCGCGACACACATCCGGTCGGGCTGATCGCCGCGCACCTGATCGTGGGCACCGCGCTGCTCGCCGCGATGGCTTGTCGCGTGCTCTGGCGCGCGACGCATCGTCCACCCGCCGACGCACTGTCGCCCACGATGCGTGCGTTGTCCGGCGCAACGCATATCGCGCTCTATGCGCTGCTGATCGTGGTGCCGTTGCTCGGCTGGATCAATGCGTCATCGCGCGCGTGGGCCGTGACGCTGTTCGGCATCGTTCCGTTGCCAGCACTGTCGGCAGCCGGGTCGGGATTCGGGCACGCGATGGGCGACGTGCACGGGATCCTCGCGTGGGTGCTGTTCGGTGGTGTGTGCCTTCACGTCGCAGCCGCGATCGCGCATCGTTTCGTCCTGCGCGACCAGGTCATGCAGCGGATGATGCCCTGGTGATCTCGTCACTCGCGTCCCTGCTCATTCCGCGATCGACCCGCGCGCCCAGCGGAATCGCGTGACCAGATGATCGCGGCGCCGCGCGAAGCGGCGCGCAATCGACGGCATGGCCGTGCGTGCGGTTCGATCAGGTCGCGTGCCGCGAACGGCATGCGTATTGCCGTGACGCGAACACGACGGCCTGAATATGCACACGTACATGTCGACACCTAGTTGTCGAGCTGCGCCGGCATGACCGAGGCCGGCGCATCCGCGGCGGCCGCGGCCGCCATCCTCGCGCGATCCTGCTCGACGAGCTTCGCCTGCGCGGCCTGAATGTCCGCGGGATATTCGCCGTCATCGCCCTTCGACGGGTCGTAACCCGCCGCTTCCAGACGAATCAGCTCGTCGCGAACCTGTGCGCGCGTGAGCGGCGCATTCGATTGCGCGAATGCGGACTGACCGGAAATCGCGCCGATCATCATCAGTAGTGCGATACAAGTTTTCATCATGAACTCCTTCAATGTTTCGTGCGGATCAAGCGTGGTGAATGTCGAACCCGGCGCAGCGGGCTTTCAGGTCAGCTGCCGAAATACGGCGTGCAGAAGCTCTCGGGCCCCACGCACGCGGCCGGGCGCGGACGGGACGGCAGCGTCGCCGGCCTTCCCGCATCGGAAGCCGCCGCCGGATCGCTGCCGATCGCGGTCTCCGTCTGATGTTGCGGCATCTGTTCGGCCTGCTGCTGGAACAGCGGGCTCACCGCGGGATACGACGTGTCGGTCACGAAGCGCAACCCGTTGTTTTCGGCGTCGATCAGTTCCTGCCTGACCTGCGCGCGCGTCAGTTCCTGGGCCGACGCGGGCGTCGCGACACTCGCGACGGAAATCGCCGCCACCGTGGCGGCCACCAGCCAATGCGTGTTCATGCTCCACTCCTTCGAAAGTCAACGAGACGACGTGCTACATCCCGTATGACGACGGCCGGTGCGCGTTTATTCCCGGAATTCCTGGGCGCCCGTTACGGACGTTCACCGAACTGTCATTCTTTCGTCAGCCGGCGTAACCCGACGTAATGCGGCCCCACCGCGCGTGGGGCAGACTGACGACACCTTGTGGATCGGTCCTCGATCATGTCCGTTGCCTACGACTACGCAGCCGGCCTGCTTCGCACGCTGTACGACCGCCATATCGATAGTGGCGCGGTGCTCGACACGGCCGCGTTCCCCGATGCCGAGCGCTTCATCCGTGCGTGGCCGGCCATCCGCGCGGAAGCGCTCGACGTCGCGCGCGACCTGCCGCGCATTCCGCGCTTTCACGAGATCATGCGCGAGCAGCACGACATCTCGGCCAACGATGCGCGCGACTGGCGGATGTTCATCATGCAGGCGTACGGCCAGCCGTTCCCGCGCAACCTGTCGCGCTGCCCGACCGTCGAATCGATCATCGCGGCGTCGCCCGACGTGCTGTCCGCGTCGCTGTCGTTCCTCTCGCCGGGCAAGCACATCCCACCGCACCGCGGGCCGTTCCGCGGCATCCTGCGCGGCTATCTGGTGCTGTCGATGCCGAAGCGCGCGGACGGCACGCCGGCCGCCGTGCTGAAGGTCGACGGCCGCGAATACCGGCTCGACGAAGGCCGCTTCCTGCTATGGGACGACACGTTCGTGCATGAGGTGTGGAACGACAGCGACGAAGTCCGGATCGTGCTGCTGCTCGATATCCGCCGGCGCGGCATGCCGCGCTTGCTGACGTGGCTGTCGAATGCGGTGATCGGCATCGTGCGGATCGGGATCCGGATACGCGGGAGGTCGATTCCGGTCTAGCAAAGCACCGGCGCACGCGCATTGCGATCAATCGTCGCGCGCAAGACGCGTCATGACTTCCGTGAGCGCCTGAATCGCCGGTTGCGCGGCGCGTTGCACCGGGTAGACAAGGTAGTAGCCCAGACCGTTGCGCACCACCTCTGAAAACGGCGCGACCAGCGTGCCGGCTGCCAGCCGATCCGCTGCCATGCGCGGATCGCCGATCGCGACGCCGTGCGCCTGGGCCGCGGCCGTCAGTGTCAGTTCGAGCGTATCGAATATGAGCCCCGTGCGCGGGTCGATCTGCGTGGCGCCCACGGCGTCGAGCCAGCATCGCCATTCATCGCGATTGCGCGCGGGATGCAGCAGCGTGGCCTGCGCGAGATCGGCTGCCGACTGCAACGACGCGCCCACCTCGCGCGTACACATCGGAGTGAGGTATTCGTCGAATAGCGGGACCGCCACCATGCCCGCCCAGCTGCCGGTGCCGCGCACGACGATCGCATCGAAATCGGCGTCGGTGAAATCCGGTGTGTCGTCCGCCGACGTGTGGATGCGCAATTCGGTCCGCGGCAATGCGTGATTGAGCGCGGACAGCCGCGGCAGCAGCCAGCGGATCGCAAACGTGGAAGGCAGCCGCAACGTCAGCGTCGACGCGGCATGCGCATGGGCGTGAGCGTGTCGCGCCAGTTGCGCGAGGACGTCGACGGCCACCGTCAGCAACGCGTCGCCTTCCGTGGTCAACGTCAATCCCGACGGATGACGGACGAACAACGCACACCGGTAGTGCGCTTCCAGTTGCTGCACCTGACGGCTCACCGCTCCCTGGGTCCGGCACAGATGCTCGGCGGCCCGGTTGAAGCTGCCCAGTTCGGCGGCGGCGACAAACGCCTGGAACGCCGTCAGCGGCGGCAGCGCGCGCGTCAGATCCGCGAGCGGGTATGCGCGGGCGGCATGCCCGGGTTGCGGATTTTTCGTTTGTTCGGTCATCGCGGCATCGCTATCGTGGTTGCACCGGCGCGACGGCTGTCGCGGACGGCTCGTCAACAATCAGCGGAGAAATATCATGGTTTCGTCGTCCGACGCACTTTACACGCGACAGGTCGATACCTACCTGAAGACACTGGAGCGCGGCGACGTCGCCGCGATCTGTGCATTGTTCACACCGGACGCGCGGATATTTTCGCCGTTTCTCGGCTGGATGGCGCCGCAGCCCTTCTTCGAAAAAGTCGCGGCGGCATCCGGACAAAGCCGGATCACGCCGATCGACATCTGCGTCAGCGCGACGGGCGCACGTCGGGCCACCGGCTATTTCACCTACGACTGGGGACTGAAAGACGGCTCCGCGGTGCAATTCGAGTGCGTCGACGTATTCGAATTCGACGAGGACGCGCGCATCAAGCGCATGATCATCGTCTATGACACGCATCCGATTCGAAGCACGGTCGGCGACAAGTACGCGTAACCGGGCAAGCGCGGGCACGTGCCATTGCCGCGGCGCAGCAACGGCTGCCTGAGCCGCCGACCGCACGGCGATGTCGCTGCCGAGCCGATCGATCGCCTAAACTACAGACCGTCCCCCTGCGCGGCTCCTGCCAGCCCCTGCCATGGCCCACCTCTTCTTCGCGGCGTCGATCCAGCGGCATATCGATACACCCGAGCGCGACGTCGACGCCCGGACGCTCGGCGAAGCGCTTGAAACCGTCTTCGGCGAACAGCCGCGGCTGCGCGGCTACATCGTCGACGACCAGGGTGCGCTAAGAAAGCATCTGTCGGTATTCATCGACGGCCAGCCGGTGCGCGACCGGCAACACCTGTCGGACGCGCTCGGCGACGCGAGCCGCGTCTATGTCGTGCAGGCGTTGTCCGGCGGATAAAGGGACGCATCTCATCGAAGCAAGCGCCCGATCGCGCACAGGAGACACCCGACATGAACGATCGACTGCTCGTCGCGACCCGCAAGGGCCTGTTCGTGCTGCACGCCGACGGCAACGGCGGCTGGTCGCTCGGCGAGCCGCACTTCATCGGCGAACCGGTCAGCATGGCGCTGGCCGATCCGCGCGACGGCACGCTGTATGCGGCGCTCAACCTCGGCCATTTCGGTGTCAAACTGCATCGCCGCCGCTCGGGCGCGGCCGACTGGGAAGAATGCGCGGTTCCGGTGTATCCGCCGCAGCCGGCCGACGCGCTACGCGCCAACGTCGGCACACATGCCGGCGACGCCGACGCCGACGCCGACGCGGGCGACGAAGCGCCCGCCCCGCCCCGGCCGCCGTGGACGCTTCAGCAGATCTGGTCGCTCGAAGCCGGCGGCGCCGACGAGCCGGGCGTACTGTGGGCCGGCACGATACCGGGCGGACTGTTCCGCTCCGGCGACGGCGGCGATTCGTGGGAGCTCAACCGCGCATTGTGGGACCGCCCGGAGCGCCCCGAATGGTTCGGCGGCGGCTACGACGCGCCGGGCATCCATTCGGTGATGGTCGATCCGCGCGACAGCCGGCACGTGACGATCGGCATCTCGTGCGGCGGCGTGTGGCAGACGTTCGACGGCGGCGCGACCTGGCGCGTGAGCGCCGACGGGATGGAAGCCGATTACATGCCGCCGGAGCGGCGCGGCGAGCCCAACGTGCAGGACCCGCATCGCGTCGTGCAGTGCGCGGCCAATCCCGATGTGCTGTGGACCCAGCATCATTGCGCGATCTTCCGCTCGACCGACGGCGCCGCGCACTGGCAGCGCATCGAAGCGCAGCCGTCGAGCTTCGGCTTCGCGGTCGCCGTGCATCCGACGGATGCCGACACCGCGTGGTTTGTCCCGGCCGTGAAGGATGCGTGCCGGATTCCGGTGAACGGCCGGTTCGTCGTCACGCGCACGCGCGACGGCGGCCGCAGTTTCGAGAGCCTGTCGAACGGATTGCCGCCCGCACCGGCCTACGACCTCGTGTATCGGCACGGGCTCGCGGTGGATGACACCGGCACGCGTCTCGCGATGGCGTCGACGACGGGCGGGTTATGGACTTCCGGTGACGGCGGCGAGAACTGGCGGCAGGTTTCCGCGCATTTGCCGCCGGTGTATTGCGTGCGGTTCGGGTAACGAACGGAGAACGACGCGCGCTCGAGGCAAGCTTCGCGGCCGGGACACACCACGCCCCTGCGCCGCAATGTGCATCATTTGTTCGTGCAACAATTGTCGGGACAGCCGGGCAGCAATGTTATTTCAGCGCGCTTTGCATTTTCATGGTCATGAATACTCAGGCGCTTATAAACATAAGCATGAACAGCATAGCGCTCCTGCTTCATCCCGAAATGCACCAACAACCGGCGAGCGGACTCGGCACGCCTCGCAGACAGCTCTTCCGGATCGATTTCGACAGGCTCGGCTACCCCGCTCACGGCTACGCCCTCGCGAACCGGAAACTGCGACAGCATTGTCGACACCCAACCTTTCAGCTTCCTCGCTTGCTCTTCGCTCACCGTGGCAGAATCCCGGTCAAACATCAGATCAAAATTTTGCCCCGGCAAATTCTCCGACCCATCGCAAGCATACGAATTTTCAGCCAGACACAACAAGACCACGCCGCTAATCAAGCCAGATAACGTATGCCGAAATACTGTCCGCATTTTTAATTGCCACCTCAGGGTTATTTTGCCCCCACTCGGGAAGAAATCGCGTGATTCCATACTTTGGATCGCCCGCCCCGAACGTATCCTTGAAATGAGTGCATTCGTGGATAATGGTTGACAACTTCGAGGTAGCCGCCCGACTTCGATCCCGAATCGTACAAAATTCCTCGTGAATGCTTATTGTATGCGTTTCAGTGTCGGGGCCGCATACGTGCGCAACAGTGCCGACATGCTTATTGGTAGGCAAGCATCCAAGTGATCTGTCCAGATCGGGACGAGCCCTCAGGAAATTCCCGGGACCGAGTGCCCGCATGACAGCAAGGGTCGACGTCAGTCCAGTGACGAGACGATGACGGACCTCATGATCATTGGCGCCAAACCACGTCCAGACACGTCTCCGTTCCTCAGGCGCCCATTCGGCCAGTCGTTTGAGCCGCTCCTTTACCAGATCGGCCCCCTCGTCGCGAAGCTCCATCACCAGCTTTCTGAACTCCGCGTCGGTCATGCCCGGACAGATTGGCGGCCCGTTGAGCGTAAGGAAAACTTTGAGCTTGGAGTTGCGCACGGTATTCGTCACGGCTGAATCGTGGACGCATACGTATTCGTCACGGGGCATCGCTACTGTCCTCCACGACCTCGAGCCTGAGTTTCTCGGCCCCACGCGTCGTTATTCGCCGAGTGTTTCCGTCGACATCAGTGACGCCACTGAAAACCTGGCCTGACATTGTGCATATGCGGTACCGAACGTAGGCAAGCGGGCGGCCGCTCCGCTCATCGCACAAGACATACTGCTCGTCATGCTCGTCGCTGGCCGTCGATGCAGACTCGGTCTGATTGCGGATCTGCCCAGTGAATGCTGCTGCTTCGTCGGCCGTAAACAACATCCTCATGCCGCGCTCGGCATAGAACACCGGCGGCGGATTGCAACCACAGACGTTGATGTCACCGCTCAACGCCCACGGTTTGCCGTTTGGTCCGGTTCCTGGCCTACGCGGCCCTTGCGGGGCAATAAAACCCTTCTGCCCGCAAGCGGTGCAGTAGGTTTTCATATCGAGCGTCGCGATATGCACGCGCGGCGGCGGATTGGAACAGGTAACGGTCGGCAGCCCTTCCATAATCGTCGCGCTGCCGCCTCGATCACCTTGTGCAAGGAAATAGCGGATCATGCGCAATCACCCGACTGGCGGCCTGCGACGGCAAGCCTCACCACCATCCGTTCTCTATTGGGAGTATCCCCGTGTCTGGCGCACTCGGCACACGAGCTGACAACGGAATGAAAATGCGTCGGCACCTTCTTCTTGGGCGACATCCTGACTCTCCTTCGCAATATTGGTGTGGTTGACCAATACGAAGATGCGCGATTGCGAAGAGGTTTTCAATCATACGAGTTCGAAATTCGCAGACCTAATTTTTCTTATATTTCTATCATCGAACTTCTTAATCGATCGATCAAGATCGCCAGACAAGCATACAAAAATGCCCCTGAAGCCAGATAACAACTCTGTCGTTCAGGGGCATATGACTACCGTCAAGCCTTACGCGGAAACCCAAAAAGAACAGCGGCCTCGCTCAATGCACGCCGAGATAAGCCTTCACCGCCGGCAGCCCCGGCTTGCCGTCGAGCGTCGTCACGCCGGCCAGCCATTTCTCGAGCGATTGCGGGTTCGCCTTCAGCCACGCGGCGGCGGCCTTGTTCGGGTCTTCCTTGTTCATGATCGGCACCATCACGTGGTTCTCGATCGCCGTCGTGAACTGCAGGTTCGACACGAACTTCGCGACGTTCGGGCAGCGCTGCGCGTAGTCGGGCGGCGTGGCCGTCAGCACCTTCGCCTCGCCGTAGTTCGGGCCGAACACGTCGTCGCCGCCGGTCAGGTAATCGATCTTCATCTGCACGTTCATCGGATGCGGTTCCCATCCAAGAAACACGATCCACTGTTTGTCGCGGGCCGCGCGATTCACCTCGATCAGCATCCCGGCTTCGCTCGACTCGACCAGCTTGAACTTGCCGAGGCCAAACTGATTCGTGTCGATCATCTTCTTGATCAACGCATTGCCGTCGTTGCCCGGCTCGATCCCGTAGATCTTGCCGTTGAGCTTGTCCGCGTACTTCTGGATGTCGGCGAACGACTTCAGGCCGCCCTGGTACACGTAGTCAGGCACCGCGAGCGTGTATTTCGCACCGGTCAGGTTCGGCGTGGCGAGCACCTTGATCGTGCCGGCCTTCGTGAACGGCTGGATGATCGGGTCCATCGTCGGCGACCAGTAGCCGAGGAACACGTCGATCTGCTTGCTCTTGATGCCGGCGAACGTGATCGGCACCGACGCGATCGTCTTGGTCGGCGCGTAGCCGAGCCCCTGCAGCATCGTCGACGCGAGGCCGGTGGTGGCCGCGATGTCGGACCAGCCGACGTCCGCGAAGCGCACGTTCTTGCACACGGGCGGGTCGGCCGCATACACCGCCGACATCGGCGCGGCGATCCCGATCCCGCATACCGTTGCGATCAATAGGCGCTTCATCTGTCTTCTCCTCAAAGTGACGTCGTTTTTCATGGTTGCGGGATCGATGGTTGAAGCCGCGCGCCGCGATCCCGGCGGCGTCGCGGACCGAACGGCTCGCGCGGGCCGCGTCAGCGCCCCGGCAGCCGCCGTTCGTAACTCGGCGCGTGACCGAACTGCGCGCGATACGCCTTGCTGAAGTGACACGGCGAATGGAATCCGCACGTCGTCGTCACGCGCGCGATCGACGCGTCCGTCGTGCGCAGCAGGTCGCGCGCGCGCTTGAGCCGCAGCGTCAGGTAATAGTGGGTCGGCGATACGTTCAGGTACACCTTGAACATGCGCTGCAAGTGCCGCTGCGACAGCCGCACGAGCCGCGCGAGTTCCTCGAGCGACAGCGGCTCCTCGATGTTCGCCTCCATCAGGCGCACGACCTCGATCAGCTCCGCGCGCGAGAACCCGACGCGCGCATCGACCGGAATCGGCTGCGTGTCGGTCGAGCTGCGGATGCGCTCGAGGATGAACTGTTCGGACACCTGCGCGGCGAGCTGCTGGCCGAAGCGCATGCCGACGAGGTTCAGCATCAGGTCGAGCGGCGCGGTGCCGCCGGTGCAGGTGAGCCGGTCGCGATCGACGACGAACAGCTCGTCGGCGAACCCCACCTGCGGAAATTCCGCATGCAGCGCGGACAGGTTCTCCCAGTGCACGGTGCAGCGATAGCCGTCGAGCAGCCCGCCGGACATCAATGCATACGCGCCGGTGCAGATGCCGCCGAGCGGCAGCCCGCGTTCGGCGAGCGCCGCGAGCGTGTCGCGCGCGCCGTCGTCGACCACGTCGCGGATGCGAATCCCGCCGCACACGATCATCACGTCGGGCAGGTTCGTGTAGTCGAGCGCCTGGGTCGGCCGCACCGCGATGCCGTTGCTGGCATGCACGGGGGCGCCGTCGAGCGAATAGATCGACCACTGGTAATGGTCGGCGCGCCCGACGTAGTTCGCCATCCGAAGCACTTCGACCGCGCTCGAGAACGCGATCATCGAGAAATTCGGCAGTGTAAGAAAGCCGAAATGGGCGAGGGACGAAACCGGTGAAACGCAAGCGGCGGGCACGGCGGCAGCGGCGGACGTCACATCGGGCTCCTGGCGAACGGTTGAGCAGGTTGCAGGACGCCAGTTCCGCGGCGCACGCCGCGGAAAACCGGAGTCGAATCGGAGAAGGCGGCCGGAAGACGCACCGGCCGCCGGTGGCTCAGGCTTGAGCGGGCGCGCCCTTCGCGCGGAACACCTGCTTCAGGCCCGAGAACAGCGGTGCTTTCACGGTGCCCGGCGCGCGGCCGAAGCTTTCGGTGATGCGGTCGAGAATGATCGCGAGCAGCACGACCGACAGACCGCTTTCGAAACCGAGGCCGATGTCGAGGCGCTGGATACTCGCGAGCACGTCGTTGCCGAGGCCGCCCGCGCCGACCATCGATGCGATGATGACCATCGACAGCGCCATCATGATCGTCTGGTTCACGCCCTGCATGATCGACGGCAGCGCGTTCGGGAACTGCACCTTGTACAGCAGCTGCCACGGCGTGCAGCCGAACGCCTGGCCGGCTTCGACGATCTCGCGGTTCACGTGACGGATGCCGAGGCTCGTCAGGCGCACGGCCGGCGGCATCGCGAAGATCACCGTCGACAGGATCCCCGGCACGCGGCCGAGACCGAACAGCATCGCGGCCGGAATCAGGTAGACGAATGCGGGCATCGTCTGCATCAGGTCGAGGATCGGACGCACGATCGCGGCGACCAGCTTGCTCTTCGCGGCCCAGATGCCGAGCGGAATGCCGAGCACGAGGCTGATGATCGTCGACGACAGCGTGAGACCGAGCGTGATGACCGTCTGATCCCAGAAGCCCGTCGCGAAGATCAGCAGCAGCGACAAGGTGGTGAACAGCGCGAAGCGCCAGCCCACGCGCCACAGTCCGACGCCGATGAAGATCGCCATCATCAGCCACATCGGGATCGCCTGAAGTCCGTGCTCGACGAACGCGGCGAGGCCCTCGATCGCGCGGCCGATCGCATCGAACGTTGCCGCATCATGGTCGAGCAGGTAGTGAACGGACCGGTCGACCCAGGTACCGAGCGGAATCATTTCAGACATGGGAACCTCGCGAACGCGTGATGGCTTTCAGGATGAGTGCGCGGTCGACCGAACCGCAGTAACAGCCGTCGTCGTCGACGACGGGCAGTGCATTCGGGCTTGCGACCACGCGCGCGACGACATGATCGAGCGTCGCGTCGCGCCGAATGCTTTCGATCGGCCGCACGGACGGCGTGTCCTGACCGAGCGCATCGCGCGTGACGAAGCCGCGGATCTTGCGTGCGGCGTCGAGCACGAACGCGTATTCGGCGCTGCCGTTCAGCGTCGCCGCGACGTTCGCCGCATCGAACTTCGACATGGTCGGCACGGCGCCCGTCTGCATCAGGTCGCCGGCAGTGAGGTAGCGGCTGGTGTCGATGCCGTCGAAGAACGCGCGCACGTAATCGTCGGCCGGGTTCGCGATGATGTCCTGCGGCGTGCCGACCTGCACGAGCCGGCCGCCTTCCATGATCGCGATGCGGTTGCCGATGCGCAGCGCCTCTTCCAGATCGTGCGACACGAACATGATCGTGCGGCGCTGTTCCTTCTGCAGTTGCAGCAGCACGTCCTGCATTTCGCGGCGCTTGAGCGGATCGAGCGCGGAGAACGCCTCGTCCATGATCATCAGCGACGGGTTCACGGCGAGCGCGCGGGCCAGGCCGACGCGCTGCTGCATCCCGCCCGACAGCTCGGACGGCAGCTTGTGCGCGAACGGTGCGAGACCGACCTGCTCGAGCACGTCCATGGCCCGGCGTTCGCGCTCCTTCTTGCCGACGCCGCCGACCTCGAGGCCGAACGCGGCGTTCGACACCACGGTGCGATGCGGCATCAGCGCGAACGACTGGAACACCATGCTCATGTCCTTGCGGCGCAGCGCGGTCAATTCCGAGCGGCGTGCCGACGCAACGTCGAGCCCGTCGATCAGCACCTTGCCGGCGCTGGGATCGACCAGCCGGTTCACGAGGCGGATCAACGTGGATTTGCCGGAGCCGGACAGGCCCATCAGCACGAATATTTCGCCTTCCTGCACGTCGAACGATACGTTGTGCACGCCGACGACCTGACCGGTACGCTTGAGCACATCGTCTTTCGTTGCACCGGCGGCGAGCATGTCGAGCGCCTGCTGCGGGTTACTTCCAAATACCTTGCACAGACCTTCGACCACGACCTTGGGGGCATCCATTGAAACCTTCTCCTCGTGTAGCGGGGACTAACGCGTCGCATAGCGTGCCTACATAGTTGCCAGAAAAAACCCCGACCTGCCGACGAATTACGACAAACGCTTGCGCAAATACGACACGGCCTCCAGCCCCGCCCGGCGGGCCGCAGCGCGCGGCGGCACCTGTTTGCGGCAACGCAATACGCGCACAGCCAACACTGGCGGGCATCGGGTGTCGGACTTGTGCGCAGCAGCGCGGCGTGCATCGCATGGCGTTTTGCGCCAATTCGCGTCGAGGGGCGCGTCGTTTTACGACAATTTCACGTCCGTTCCGGGGCCGCTCTGCTCAGACGAAAGAAAACACTGCTTTCACCCGAAAAAGCATGACCGTGCAAAAGGCCGCGCGGCGACACCGAACGGCGCACGCCGTGATACCGCGCCAACCCTGAAAATCCGCGACGAGCGCTGTGATACATTCCCCGCAAACACGCTGATCGCGACGTTGCCGCGGGCCTTTTACCGATGGTACGCCGATGGCGCGCGCGTGCCGGTTCGCCTGCCGGCCATACCGAAACAGCCTCGATCAGGCCGCGCGATGATCGAAGGACGATAACGAAATGAGAGAGGGAGCAAGGCGATGAATTGGGCCTTTGCCGCAATCGGCTTCATCGCGGGCGGTATCGCCGCATTATTCGGGGATTTCTCGGTCGCCAACGGCTCGCTGCTGGGTGCGGTGGCCGGGTTCTGCATCGGCCACGCGCTGCGGCAACGCACGCGCAACGGCGATGACACGCCACCCGGCGCGTTCGCGATGTCCGCACCGCCCGCAACCCCGCAATCCCCACCCGTTCTACTCGCCGACCGCGTCGCGCGCCTCGAAGCGACGGTCGAGACGCTGACGCGCGAAGTTGCGTCGCTGCGCGGCCAGCTGGCCGGTGCGAAAGCCGGTGCTGCCGCGACCGGCAGCGCCACGCAGGCCCCGTCGGCCACGCCGGCCACCGTCCCGCCGCCGGCCCCGCTTCCGCCGCGGCCCTCCGTGCGGCCCGCCGTCGCGAGCGCCGGCACGCCAGCGTCGACGTCCATACCGACTCCCGCGCCGATTCCCGCACCGGCAGTCGCCGCGCGGACGAGCGACGCGCCGGCCGCCGCCGGCACACCGACGAATGCACCCGCAGCCGCAGCCCGCCCGATCCCGCCCGCCCCGCCCCCGCCACGCGAACCCGGCATCGCCGACCGCGCATTCCGCGCCGCGCGCGACTGGCTGCTCGGCGGCAACACGGTCGTGCGCGTCGGGATCATCGTGCTGTTCTTCGGCGTCGCGTTCCTGCTCAAGTACGCGGCCGACAACAGCATGCTGCCGATCGAATTCCGTCTCGCCGGCACGGCGCTCGCCGCGGCCGCGCTGCTCGCGATCGGCTGGCGCGTGCGTGCACGCCGCGCCGCGTATGGCCTCGTGCTCCAGGGCGGCGGCATCGGCATCCTGTACCTGACGATCTTCGCCGCGACCAAGCTCTACGCGCTGCTGCCGGTCGGCGCCGCGTTCCCGCTGATGGTCGCGGTGTGCGCGCTGAGCGCGTTCCTCGCGGTGAAGCAGAACGCGTTGCCGCTCGCGTTCATGGGCAGCGCGGGCGGCTTTCTCGCGCCGGTGCTGCTGTCGACCGGCCAGGGCAACCATGTCGCGCTGTTCAGCTACTACGCATTACTGAATGCAGGCATCTTCGCGATCGCGTGGTTCAAGGCCTGGCGTCCGCTGAACCTGCTCGGCTTCGTGTTCACGTTCACGATCGGCTCGGCGTGGGGCGTGACGGCCTACCGCCCCGCGCTGTTCGCGAGCACCGAGCCGTTCCTGATCCTGTTCTTCCTGATGTATGTCGGCATCGCGCTGCTGTATGCGGTGAAACGCGAGCTGGCGTTGCGGCACTATGTGGACGGCACGCTCGTGTTCGGCACGCCGATCGTCGCGACCGCGCTGCAGGCGGCGCTCGTGAAGGACATCCCGTTCGCGCTCGCGTGGAGCGCCGTCGCGCTGTCGGCGTTCTACGTCGCGCTGGCCGCGTGGCTCACGCGGCGCCGCGAGCGCCTCGCGCTGCTGTTCGAATCCACGCTCGCGCTCGCGGTGATCTTCGCGACGCTCGCGGTGCCGCTCGCGTTCTCGGGCCCGACGACCAGCGCCGCATGGGCGATCGAAGGCGCGGCCGTCGTCTGGCTCGGCGTGCGCGAGAAACGCCTGCTGCGGTTCGGCTTCGGGCTGCTGATGCAGGTGGCCGCGGCCGGCGCATTCTTCACGAGCCTCCTCGGGCCGGCCGACACCACCGCGCTGCCGGTGCTCAACGGCCCGACCATCGCGATGCTGCTGATCGCGCTTGCCGGCCTGTTCACCGGCTGGTGGCTGCACGGACGCGACGAAGCGCGCGCGTGGCACGCGTGGATGCCGGAGGTCGGCGCCGCGGCCGCCGCGTGGGGGCTGCTGTGGTGGGTCGGCGGCGGGCTGCATGAGATCCTCGTCTACGCGAGCCGTCACGTCGATCTGCATGCGGACCGCTTCGTCGTCGACGCGACCGCGCTGTTCGCGGCCGGCACCGCGTGGCTGGCACACGTCGCGCGCCGCAAGCTCGCGTGGCCGATCGCAGAATGGCCGGCGCTCGCGCTGACGCCGGTGCTCGCGCTGCTCGCGTGGCGCGCGTTCGATTCGCACGAAGCGCCGCTGTCGGGCATGGGCGCGTTTGCGTGGCCGATCGCCGTCGTCGCGTGCTATGCGCTGCTGCTGCGACAGTCGCGCGGCACGACGGCCGCGGGCGCAGCAGCGGAGACGGACAGATCGGCCGTGGCAGCCATCCCCGCCCCCGTGCTCGCACCGCTGCACACGCTGATGTTCTGGACGTTGTGCGGGCTGTTCTCGCTCGAAGGCTTCTGGCGCCTGCGCGCGTTCGTGCCCGAAGGCGCGTGGAGCTGGAGCGCGTGGGCCTACGGCTTCGGCGCGCTGCTCCTGCTGGTGGCGGGCCCCGGCTCGCGGCTGCGCTGGCCGGTTGCCGCGTTCCCGCGTGCGTATCAGGTATGGGGTGCCGCACCGCTCGCCGCGCTGCTGGGATTGTGGAGCATCGCCAGCGTGACGAGCGACGGCGACGCGTCGCCGCTCTTCTGGCTGCCGCTGCTCAATCCGCTCGACGTCGCGCAACTGCTGATCTTCGTCGCGTTCGCGACCTGGCTGCGCCGCCTGAAGGCGCTCGGCATCACGTGGCATCCGCTTGCGGCCGACCTCGCGGCGCTCGCGACCGTGTTCCTGTGGTTCAACGCGCTGCTGCTGCGCACGCTGCATCACCGTTTCCACCTGGCTTACGACATCGATACCGTGCTGTCGTCGTTCGGCATCCAGCAGGTGTTCATGGTCGGCTGGAGCCTGTTCGCGTTCGCCGGCATGTGGCTCACGCGCCGTGACGGCATCGCGCGCGTATGCGCGCTCGCGTCGCTGCCGCTGATCGTCGTGATGTGGATCTGGACCTTCTATGCGAACTTCACGCAGGACGGCGGAAGCTGGGCGCGCATCCCGCTGCTCAATCCGCTCGATCTCGTGCTCGTGGTGGTCTATGCGCTCGCCGCGTCGTGGTTCGTGCGCGCGCGCAAGCTCGGCTGGTCGTTCGACAACTATCGCGTCGAACTGCTGAGCGGAGCGGGCGCGACCGCATTCCTGTGGCTGAACGCGATCCTGCTGCGCACCTTGCATCACTGGGCCGGCGTGCCGTACGAATTCGGCGCGATGGCCGAATCGACGCTCGTGCAGGCTTCGGTGTCGGTGTACTGGACGCTCTGCGCGCTCGCGATCACGATCTGGGCCACGCGCCGCGGGCTGCGTCCGCTGTGGTTCGTCGGCGCCGCGCTGCTCGCGCTCACGGTGATCAAGCTGTTCCTGTTCGACCTGTCGCACGTGACCGGCATCGAGCGCATCGTGTCGTTCATCGGCATCGGCGTGCTGCTGCTGTTGATCGGCTATTTCTCGCCGCTGCCGCCGAAGGCCGCGCTCCAACCGGACGACGCACGATGAAGCGACTCGCAGCCCTGCTCGGCCTGAGCCTGCTGACGTCGTTCGCGGCGGCTGACGGCACGCCGGGCGCCGAACGCGTCGCCCGACGCTTCTCGCTCGATCTCGACGGCAGCGCCGCGTATTACCAGCTCACCGTGCCGCAAGCCGTGTACGCGGCGAGCCGGCGCGACGATCTCGGCGACGTGCGCATCTTCAACGGCGCCGGCGAGCCCGTGCCGTATTCGCTCGATGCGCCCGCGGCGGCGGCCGTGCCGCCGTCGCGCGCGCCGGTGCACTGGTTCCCGCTGCCGCCTTCCCGCACCGACGACGGCAGCGTGCCGCTCGGCGTGTCGGTCGGGCCGGACGGCTCGCTGCGCGCGGCCGTTACCACACCGCCTCGCGCGAAGCACGCGGCGGATCTCGTCGACCTGTCGCATGCCGACGGCGAGGTCGACGCGGTGCTCGTGCACGTGAGCGACGACAGCTATCAGGGGCGCGTCGGCGTCGAAGCGAGCGACGACCTGCGCAGCTGGCGCTCGCTCGGCAGCACGCAACTGCTGAAGGTCGGGCGCGGCGACGACATGCTGGTGCAGGAACGCATCGCGCTCGAAGGCACGGGGTCGCGCTACCTGCGGCTCGACTGGCTCGACGGTGCGCCCGCGATCGGGTCGATCGAGATCGAAACGCAACCGCACGATGCGCGCACGGCGGACGCCGCGGCCGTGCCGCGCCAATGGCGCGACGCCGTGCACGTGCGCGCCGGCGGCGCGCCCGGCGAGTATCTGTTCGACACCGACGGCGCGTATCCAGTCGACCGCGTGCGCATCGACCTGCCGCAGCCGAATACGGTTGCGCGCGCAACCTTGCAGAGTCGCGCGGACGCGCAGGCGCCGTGGCGCGACGTCGCCGGCGCCGTGCTGTTCCGGCTGCAGGGCAAAGGCGCCGAACAGCGCAACCCGCCGCTGGCGTTCGCGCCGAATCCGGATCGCGCGTGGCGGATCGTCGTCGACATGCGCAACGGCGGCCTCGGCAGCGGTCAACCGGCCGTCGCGGTCGGCTGGCATCCGGCCGCGCTGACCTTCGTCGCGCGCGGCACGCCGCCGTTCACGCTCGGCGTCGGCAACGCATCGCTGCCGTCGTCGGCCGTGAGCCGCGATGCGCTGCTGGTCGGGATGGCGCCGGAAGTGCGGCCCGCGCGCGTCGGCGCGGCGTTGCCGGCCCCGGCGGTCGAGCCTGAGCGCGCCGCCGATACGGATGCGACGCGCCGTTACGTGTTGTGGGGCGCGCTGGTCGTCGCGGTCGGCGTGCTCGGTACGATCGCATGGCGCCTCGCGAAAGGCGGCCGCGACGAGTAACCTCGACACGCATTCGTCTCCTTCTTGATGCGCCGTTTACCGCGCGTGCCTGGTTTTATCGACAATCGCAACGCGCGATCGCGTACGATCGTCGCGAGAATTCGTCGGCCGGGCCTCTCTCGGTACTGGCATGCGCGCCACGCGATCAGGCTCGCCGTTATCGGCCCACGAAGCGCCCATGCTGGCGCGGCCGCCACGGCGACGAGCGGCAGCTCGCGGCGCCGGCCGCACGCCGTGCCGCCCATCCGGTGACACGGCGCACGTGCGGGTCGCGCCGGGCCAGCGCGGCCACGCGCGACGGCAACGCATACGCGAGACGCCGCACGGCCGCCGCGCGCGCAGCCAGCCTCGACGCCGGCAACATGCGGCGCGCGAAGCGCGCGACGGGCCGCTTGCAGAGGATCGCGCTGTCGTAGCGCTTGCCGGCGAAGCGCATCGTGTCGACGACCTCGAAACCCTGCGCGCCGTAGAACGCCAGCAGGTGCGAAGCAGGATGCGGCGTATCGAGCGCGAGCAGCGTATAGCCGCGCAACGCGGCCCACTGCTCGGCGAACGACAGCAGCAACGCGCCGATCCCGCGGCTCTGGCAGTCGGGATCGACGGCCACCTGCCGCACGCTCGCGACGCCTTCGCACCGGTACAGCGAACAGGCCGACGACGGATCGGTCGCATACAGCGTGGCCGTACCGACCACACGTCCGCCGCACACGGCGACGTAGCACTCGCCCGCTTGCGCGCGGCGGCGCGTGACGTCTTCGTCCTGGTCGACGCACGTGCAGTTCAGCCCCATCGCGCCGAGCCGCGCGAATGCGCGATGCAGCATCGGCGTGAGTTGCGCATAGCTGTCTACTGCCGGATCGAAACGCCGGACGATTACCCGATCGGCGCACACGGAAGGCAGCGCGCCAGCGGACCGTTCGGCGATCGCGTTCCAGGGTATCGACATTGCAATACTCCGTGGTTGGGATGCCCGAAGTCTATGAGCGCGCCGGCCGCCGTCACAAGAAAAAATGTCGTAAAAGTTTGGGGAAATGCGCGCGGGCGAGACGATTGCGACGATACGTGCGGCGGCTTTCGCGTGGCGCTTCGAGAACGCATGAACGGACGCCGATCGTTGTTCGCGCAAGCAACGTCGCGTGCGTCGTTGACACGTGCGACGACTCCATCCAGACTCGCTGCTCCCCCACCGTACCGAGCACGCTCATGGTCACCTGCTTCCTTCGCTACGTCATCGATCCGTACAAGCTCGAGCAGTTCGAAACCTACGGCAAGATGTGGATCCCGCTCGTCGAGCAATTCGGCGGCACGCATCACGGCTACTTCCTGCCATCCGAAGGCGCCAACAACATCGCGCTCGCGATGTTCTCGTTCCCGAGCCTCGCCGAGTACGAGCGCTATCGCGAACGCTCGATGGACGATCCGGCCTGCCAGGCCGCGTTCCGCTACGCGGAGGAAACGCGCTGCATCGTCAGCTACGAGCGCAGCTTCTTCCGGCCGGTGTTCGAGTAACCGCCGCGCATCGCGCCCCCTTTCCGGCGGCGGACGAAAAAAAGCCCCGCCAGCATCCGCGCGGCGGGGCCAACCCATGTCAGTAGAGACATCATGGAGGAGACGAGCCCATCTTAGCGAGGGCCGCACGCCTGCCCAACCAAGCATTTCTGCTATCCATCTGCGTCGCCGCGCGCACGCTCGCCCCGCGTGCACGGCATATCGATAGAACGAAAAGTCGTTTTCAGAGTGGCGGCGGGGTCGTTACCATCTGGTTTTAAGCCTGTGCTTAGCCGGGCAAGCCATCCCAAGGAGCGCCCCTTGACTGCATTCGATCAACACCGCCGCCCGTTCGTGGTCGGCATCGGCGGCACCACCCGCGCCGCGTCGTCGACCGAGCGCGCGCTGTCGTTCGCACTGCGCGGCGCACAAGCCGCCGGCGCACGCACGCGCCTGTTCGATGGCCCGTTCCTGCATACGCTGCCGCACTACGCCCCCGAACACAAGACGCTGACCGACGCGCAGCGAGAACTGATCGACACCGTGCGCGAAGCCGATGCGATCGTCATCGCGACGCCCGGCTATCACGGCGGCGTGTCCGGCCTCGTCAAGAATGCGCTCGACACGCTCGAGGAACTGCGCGCCGACGAGCGCCCGTATCTCGACGGCCGCGCCGTGGGCCTGATCGTCACCGCCTACGGCTGGCAGGCCGCCGGCACCGTGCTGACGTCGCTGCGTTCGATCGTCCACGCGCTGCGCGGCTGGCCGACGCCGTTCGGCGCCACCGTGAACACGCTCGAAACGCGTTTCGACAGCGCCGACAGCTGCTCGGATCCGAAGGTCATCGCACAGCTCGAGACCGTCGGCGCGCAAGCAGCGGAATTCGCGCTCGCGTTCGCGTCGCATCGCGCGGCCTCGCATGCCGCATCGGTCGACGTGCTCGCCCCCGTGCTGAAGATCGCCAACCACTGACCGCAGTCTTCCCGCCGCCCGCGCCCGGCCGACGACGTTCGCCGCGCGCGGGCGATGCGCGTCCGAAGCGCCGGCCGCACCGCGCCGACGCCCCTGCTCCGTACCGGCTCCCCGCCCCGATAATGATTCGGCCCGCCACGTGATTTGCATTGGCCGAAAGATTGGTTCACGCGGGCGGCGCGTTTTCGTACGCTGAAAGCCCGAATCCTCCCTGCGTACGCCATGAACCGCACGATCCGCTACAAGGGTTACGAAGTCGCCCCCGCCGCCGCCCGGCTGCCGAATGGGCTGTTCGCCGCGAACCTGACGATCGAGAAGGCAAGCGGCGGCCCGTCGCCGCGCGCCGTGTCGTTCGACGCGATCGATTTCTTCTTCGAAGAGGAACACGCGCTCGCATATGCGTCCCGCTGGGGACGTCTCTGGGTCGACACGCAGGCCTGAGCGCAGCGCCCGCAGCGAGGGTTCGCACGAAAATACGCGATGACGGAAGCTATGCAAGAATCTTTCGTCTTGTAATCGCATAACAACAGCCATGTCCGACACGCTGCAGGACGAGCATGTAGCGGCAGATTACGCCATGCGCAACTGGACCTTCGAGCGTCAGGGTCCGGTCAGGATCGGTTCCGATGCGCACCGGCAGATGTTCTGCCACATGCTGCTCGATACACACAACCCGTACAAACCGGCCGTCATCGACTGGCCCCCGCTCAAGCCCGACGAACTGAAGCGGCTCACGTCGCTGCCGATCTGGGACATCGCCGTCCAAACCGAGGGCCGCGCGTCGATCCGCGTGGCGACCTACGCCGCGGCGGTCGACGATCCGCTGCTGCGCCGCGCACTCGAGATGGACGGCGGCGAGGAAGCCCGCCACAAGGTCGTGCTGTCGAAGCTCGTCGAGGCATACGGCATCCGGCTTGCGCCGGAGCCGCCCTACCCGGCGCCCAAGGATCCCGAGTGGTCGTGGATGATGACGGGCTTCAGCGAATGCATCGACAGCTTCTTCGCGTTCGGCCTGTTCCGCTCCGCGCAGCGCTCCGGCTATTTTCCGCCCGAACTCGTCGATACCTTCGAGCCCGTGATCCAGGAGGAAGGCCGCCACATCCTGTTCTTCGTGAACTGGTACGCGTGGTACTGGCGCAATTTGCCGTGGTGGCGCCGGCCGTGGTTCTTCGCGCGCGTCGCGGCCGTGTGGGTGCATCTGGTCCGCGACCGCATCGGCATCGCCCGCGGAATCGACGCCGACGGCGTCGCGCGCGATGCGAACTTCCCGGCGACGAGCACCGCCGACATCGGCGAAACGCTGAACCCTCGCGAGTTGATCGAGCTGTGCCTGACCGAGAACGACCGGCGGATGGCCGGGTACGACAAGCGACTGCTGCGCCCGATGTTCGTCCCGCGCATGGCGCGCCTCGCGCTGCGGTTTCTGCGGAAGTAACGCTGCGGCGCACGGCGGCGGGTTGCTGGCGGCGCGGATTGGCGCGCGCGGCGGCCTGTCGGCGCCTTCTCCTGGACGGTGTGCCGCGTCGGCCGAACGGGGCTGGGCAATCCGACTCGCCGGGGCGCGGTTGCCGACCGCGCGCCTGCTTCCCGCCTACGAAAACGAACACACTGGGGCCCGGATTCGTTGCGCAACGCGCGACGTGACGTTGGCTTCCTCCCTCCAACTGACGGCGCGGATCGGCCGCATTCGCACGTCGCCTCTCCTCCCGCGGGACGCCTTCCCCGGAAACAGGATCAAGTCGTTGTGGCGACGATCCGACATTTCCCGCTCGCTGAATCTGGTCCTGCAAGGGGGCGCGGTTCCAAGCTCGCCCAGACAGGCGATCTGACACCCGTCCAATCGTCCCCTCAATAGAACAAATTCGAAACGACGTTTCAATTACCGGGCGCGATGGCTCCGTAGCACTTTTTTACAACTTTGTGACACCGACCGCCGTGGAATGCCCGTCCCACGGGCGCGCGCGGCCGGGGCGATGCGCAAATCAGCATATGCGCAAGCCCCTGTTCTTAATGTTTTACCGAATTTAAAGAGACCGACTTAATACAATTGAAAATCACACTAAAACATTGAATTAATAAATTAACAAGCCACACAGATGCACGCGAGTTAGCATTCGTCACAACATTACAAACCAGAAAGAATTACCTCCATCGCAAACGTTTGCGGTTTCATCCTTGTTACACATTGAGTCGAACGAAATGTTACCCACCCCACAAATTAAGTCTATCTCGTTGATTTTTATGCTATATTTCCTCTGCACCGGATTCAGCAACAGTCATACACGAAGCATTCCACGTACTTTCAAATACATTACTTTCGGATGCATCAAAACACGATCCATTAACTATATTTTAACTTTTCAAACGCCCCATTTTTCACTGTTTGTCAATCTCCAAATATCACCTCAAATAAACTCCGCCCATCAATTTTGAGATCTCGCGCGATCGCACGGCATATTCATCTAACGAAAGAGACCAGTGTGTGGCGTGATTATTTGGAGGTAGCAGGGAATGAACCGCACATACCGCTCGATCTGGAACGAAGCTCTTGGCGCCTGGGTCGCGGCATCCGAACACGATTCGGCACGGGGTAAGCCGAACAAGTCGGCCGTTGTGGTCGCCGCCGTCGCGGCACTGACGATCGGGCTGCCCGGCTTCGCCGAGGCCAATACGCTCAACACACAGCAGACCTGCTTTACGGGCAGCAACAGCGCGGTCGGCCGCGTGAACCCGGGCGGCACGCAAAACCAGGCCGGCGACGGCTCCGGCACGTATTCGGTCGTGGCCGGGTGTAACTCCAACGGCAACGGCTGGACCGGCGTCACGGTTTATGGCTCGTTCGCACAGGCGACCGGCAACGGCGCGGTCGCCACCGGCATGCAGTCGTCGGCGGGCCTGTGGGGCGTCGCGGCCGGCCTCGAAACCACCGCCAGCGGCACCGGTGCAACCGCGCTCGGCTTCGGCTCGACGGCGAGCGCGCTGAACTCGGTCGCGATCGGCGGCGCGGGCGGCAACGGTACGACGCCGCTCTCGCAGGCAAACTCGACGCTCGCGTCGGGCGCGGGCTCGATCGCAATCGGCAGCAACGCAACGAAGGGCGCGCAGTCGGCCGCCTCCGACGGCATCGCGATCGGCGGACAGTCGTCCGTCGCATCGACCGCCACGTCGGGTATCGCCATCGGTCGCGGCGCGACCGTCAATGGGGCGTATGGCATCGCACAAGGTGACGGCGTCATCTCGGGCGCGACGGGCCAGAATGTGGCGATCGGTTCGTCCGGCACGACCGCGAACAGCGCCACGGCTACCGGCGGTGCGGTCGCGATCGGCAGAGGCCAGGTTGCAAGCGGCGACGGCGCCGTTGCGATCGGCGATCCGAACAGCGCGATCGGCACGGGCGCACTGGCGATCGGCGCGAACAACACGTCGAGCGGTTCGGGCGCCCTCGCGCTCGGCAATGGCAACTCGGCGAGCGGCACGGGCGCCGTCGCGCTGGGCAACAGCAGCACGGCGACCAACAGCTCGGTTGCCATCGGCAACGCCGCGACCGCGAACGTCGCGAATTCGGTCGCCCTCGGCGGCGGTTCGGTGACGACCAGCGCCGCATCGGCGACGACGGGCGGCACGACGACCGTCAGCAACACAACCATCGGTGGCCAGACGTTCGGCAACTACGCGGGCGCGGGATCGGCAGGCGGCGTCGTCAGCGTCGGTCAGCCGAATGCGGAACGCCGGATCCAAAACGTCGCGGCGGGCCTCGTCAGCGCGACGAGCACCGACGCGATCAACGGCAGCCAGCTCTTCGCCGTGGCAAGCACCACGACGTCGAGCATTACGAGCTTGTCGACTTCCGCGTCGACTGGGCTGTCGTCGGCTAATAGCTCGATCGGTTCGCTGTCGACCTCGACTTCGACCGGCATCAACTCGTTGTCCACAGGTCTGAGCTCGACCAATAGCTCGGTTACGTCGCTCTCGTCGTCAACGTCCTCCGGAATCTCGTCGGCTAACAGCTCGATCGGTTCGCTCTCGACTGGCCTGAGTTCCACCAACAGCTCCGTCACGTCGCTCTCGTCGTCAACGTCGACCGGACTCTCGTCGGCTAATAGCTCGATCGGCTCGCTCTCCACGTCGACCTCGACGGGCATCAACTCGCTGTCGACCGGCCTCAGCTCCACCAATAGCTCGGTTACGTCGCTTTCGTCGTCAACGTCCACCGGACTGTCGTCGGCTAACAGCTCGATCGGTTCGCTCTCCACCTCGACCTCGACCGGCATCAACTCGCTGTCGACCGGCCTCAGCTCGACCAATAGCTCGGTTACGTCGCTTTCGTCGTCAACGTCCAGCGGACTCTCGTCGGCTAATAGCTCGATCGGCTCGCTGTCCACGTCGACCTCGACCGGGCTGTCGTCCGCTAATAGCTCCATCGGTTCGCTCTCGACCGGCCTCAGCTCGACCAACAGCTCCGTTACTTCGCTGTCGTCGTCGACCTCGACGGGGCTTTCGTCGGCAAACAGCTCGATCTCGTCGCTGTCTACCTCCACTTCGACGGGTCTCAGCTCCACGAACAGCTCGGTTACTTCACTTTCGTCGTCGACCTCGACGGGTCTTTCGTCGGCAAACAGCTCGATCTCGTCGCTCTCGACTTCCACTTCGACGGGTCTCAGCTCGACCAATAGCTCCGTTGCTTCACTGTCGACTTCCACCTCGACCGGCATCAACTCGCTGTCCACGGGACTGAGCTCCACCAACAGCTCCGTTACTTCGCTCTCGTCGTCGACCTCGACGGGTCTTTCGTCGGCAAACAGTTCGATCGGCTCGCTTTCGACGTCCACGTCGACGGGTCTCAGCTCGACAAACAGCTCCGTTGCTTCGCTGTCGACTTCCACCTCGACCGGCATCAACTCGTTGTCCACGGGACTGAGCTCCACTAACAGCGCCGTCACTTCGCTTTCGAGCTCCACGTCGACTGGTCTCTCGTCGGCGAATAGCTCGATCTCGTCGCTGTCCACGTCGACTTCGACCGGGATCAATTCGCTGTCGACTTCCACTTCGACAGGTCTCAGCTCGACAAACAGCTCCGTTGCTTCGCTGTCGACTTCCACCTCGACCGGCATCAACTCGTTGTCCACGGGCCTGAGCTCCACCAACAGCTCCGTCGTTTCGCTGTCGACTTCCACGTCGACCGGCCTCTCGTCGGCAAACAGTTCGATTGGCTCGCTCTCGACCTCCACTTCGACGGGTCTCAGCTCGACAAACAGCTCCGTTGCTTCGCTGTCGACTTCCACCTCGACCGGCATCAACTCGTTGTCCACGGGCCTGAGCTCCACCAACAGCTCCGTCGTTTCGCTGTCGACCTCCACGTCGACCGGCCTGTCGTCGGCCAATAGCTCTATCGGTTCGCTGTCCACGGGCCTCAGCACGGTCACGACCAAAACCGATAATCTCGGCAACAGCACCGCCGCAGCCCTCGGCGGCGGCGCGAGCTACAACCCCGCAACCGGCACGGTTTCCGCTCCGTCGTACACCACGTACAACGCGAACGGGACGACGTCGACCGCCAACAGCGTCGGCTCGGCAATCGACAGCATCAACAACCAGGGCATCAAGTACTTCCACGCGAATTCGACGGGCACGGACAGCCAGGCGCTCGGGACCGACTCCGTCGCGATCGGTCCGAACGCCATCGCCAACAACAGCGGCGACGTCGCACTCGGCAGCGGCTCCGTCACCGGCACCCCGAACGTAACGCCGACCGGTACCGTCGGCGGCGTGACGAGCACGTTCGCGGGCGGCAATCCGACCAGCGTCGTGAGCGTCGGCGACGCGAGCACGGGCACCACGCGTCAGATCACCAATGTCGCGGCAGGTCAAATCACGGCGACCAGCACCGATGCGATCAACGGCTCCCAGCTCTTCGCGACCAATTCGGCGGTGAATTCGCTGTCGACGACGGTGTCGTCGTCCAGCAACGCAATCTCGTCGCTGTCGACCGGCATCACTTCGTTGTCGACAGGCCTCGGCTCGACTAACAGCTCGGTTACCTCACTGTCGACCTCTACGTCGACCGGTCTCTCGTCGGCAAATAGCTCGATCACGTCGCTCTCCACTTCGACTTCGACGGGTATCAACTCGTTGTCCACGGGTCTGAGCTCCACGGATAGCTCGGTCACTTCGTTGTCGACCTCGACGTCGACCGGCCTCTCGTCGGCGAATAGCTCGATCACGTCGCTCTCCACGTCGACTTCGACCGGCATCAACTCGCTGTCCACGGGTCTCAGCTCGACCGACAGCTCGGTTGTTTCGCTGTCGACCTCCACGTCGACTGGCCTGTCGTCGGCTAACAGCTCGATCACGTCGCTCTCCACGTCGACCTCGACCGGCATCAACTCGCTGTCCACGGGTCTCAGCTCGACCAACAGCTCGGTAACGTCGCTCTCGACTTCGACGTCGACGGGCTTGTCGTCGGCGAATAGCTCGATCACGTCGCTCTCCACGTCGACTTCGACCGGCATCAACTCGCTGTCCACGGGCCTCAGCTCCACCGACAGCTCGGTGGCGTCGCTGTCGACTTCCACGTCGACCGGCCTCTCGTCGGCAACCAGCTCGATCGGTTCGCTGTCCACGGGTCTGAGCTCGACAAACAGTTCGGTTACCTCTCTGTCTACTTCCACATCGACGGGTCTGTCGTCGGCCACCAGCTCGATCGGTTCGCTGTCCACGTCGACTTCGACGGGCATCAACTCGCTGTCGACCGGCTTGAGCTCGACCGACAGCTCGGTGGCTTCGTTGTCGACTTCCACGTCGACGGGTTTGTCGTCGGCCACCAGCTCGATCGGTTCGCTGTCCACGTCGACTTCGACGGGCATCAACTCGCTGTCGACCGGCCTGAGCTCGACCGACAGCTCGGTGGCTTCGTTGTCGACTTCCACGTCGACCGGCATCTCCTCGGCCACAAGCTCGATCGGCTCGCTGTCCACGTCGACGTCGACGGGCATTAATTCGCTGTCGACAGGCCTCAGCTCCACCGACAGCTCGGTGGCGTCGCTGTCGACTTCCACGTCGACCGGCCTCTCGTCGGCGACGAGCTCGATCGGTTCGCTGTCCACGGGCCTGAGCTCGACCGATAGCTCCGTCGCTTCGCTGTCGACCTCAACGTCAACGGGTCTGTCGTCGGCGACGAGCTCAATCAGTTCGCTGTCCACGGGCCTGAGCTCGACCGATAGCTCCGTCGCTTCGCTGTCGACCTCAACGTCGACGGGTCTGTCGTCGGCAACCAGCTCGATCGGCTCGCTGTCCACGTCGACCTCGACGGGTATCAACTCGCTGTCCACGGGCCTCAGCTCCACCGACAGCACGGTAACGTCGCTGTCAACTTCCACGTCGACCGGCCTCTCGTCGGCGACGAGCTCGATCGGTTCGCTGTCCACGTCGACTTCGACGGGCATCAACTCCCTGTCCACGGGACTCAGCTCCACCGACAGCACGGTAACGTCGCTGTCGACTTCCACGTCGACCGGCCTCTCGTCGGCAACCAGCTCGATCGGCTCGCTGTCCACGTCGACGTCGACCGGTATCAACTCGCTGTCCACGGGACTCAGCTCGACCGATAGCTCGGTTGCTTCGCTGTCGACTTCCACGTCGACTGGCCTCTCGTCGGCAACCAGCTCGATCAGCTCGCTGTCCACGTCGACCTCGACGGGTATCAACTCGCTGTCGACTGGCCTCAGCTCCACTGACAGCTCACTCACGTCGCTCTCGACTTCAACGTCGACCGGCCTCTCGTCGGCAACCAGCTCGATCAGCTCGCTCTCCACCTCGACTTCGACGAGCATCAACTCGCTGTCCACGGGCCTGAGCTCGACCGACAGCACGGTAACGTCACTCTCGACCTCCACGTCGACCGGCCTCTCGTCGGCCACAAGCTCGATCAGCTCGCTGTCCACGTCGACCTCGACCGGCCTGTCGTCCGCAACCAGTTCGATCGGTTCGCTGTCCACTGGCCTCAGTTCGACCAACAGCTCGGTGGCTTCGCTGTCGACCTCGACGTCGACGGGCCTGTCGTCGGCCACAAGCTCGATCGGCTCGCTGTCCACCTCGACGTCGACGGGCATCAACTCCCTGTCGACTGGCCTGAGCTCGACCGACAGCACAGTAACGTCGCTCTCGACCTCCACGTCGACGGGCCTGTCGTCGGCCACAAGCTCGATCGGCTCACTGTCCACGTCGACGTCGACGGGTATCAACTCGCTGTCCACGGGCCTCAGCTCCACCGACAGCTCGCTCACGTCGCTCTCGACCTCCACGTCGACAGGCCTGTCGTCGGCAACCAGCTCGATCGGCTCGCTGTCCACGTCGACTTCTACCGGCATCAACTCGTTGTCGACGGGCCTCAGCTCGACCGATAGCTCGCTCACGTCGCTCTCGACTTCAACGTCGACGGGTCTCTCGTCGGCGACCAGCTCGATCAGCTCACTGTCGACCTCGACCTCGACCGGCCTGTCGTCCGCCACCAGCTCGATCGGCTCACTGTCCACCGGTCTGAGCTCGACCAACAGCTCGCTCACGTCGTTGTCCACGTCGACCTCCACCGGAATCAACTCGCTGTCGACGGGCCTGAGCTCCACGAACAGCTCGGTCGCATCGCTGTCGACCTCGACGTCGACCGGCCTCTCGTCGGCGACAAGCTCGATCAGCTCGCTGTCCACCTCGACCTCGACCGGCCTGTCGTCCGCAACCAGCTCGATCGGTTCGCTGTCCACCGGCCTGAGCTCGACCGACAGCACGGTAACCTCGCTCTCGACCTCCACATCGACAGGCCTGTCGACGGCCACCAGCTCGATCACGTCGCTGTCCACGTCGACGTCGACCGCGATCGACGCCGCGAAGACGCACTACTACAGCGTCAACGACAACGGCACGCAGCAAGGCAACTACGCCAACGACGGCGCAACGGGCGTCAACTCGCTCGCAGCCGGCGTGAACGCGAGCGCCGCAGGCGCCAGCAGCGTCGCGGTCGGCGACGGCTCGAACGCGCAGTCGGCGGGTGCAGTCGCGATCGGCCAGAACGCATCGGCAACGGGCGGCAAGGCGGTGTCGATCGGCTCCGGCAACACCGCGAGCGGCGACGGCGCGGTCGCGATCGGCGATCCGAGCATCGCAACGGGCACCGGCGCAGTGGCGATGGGCGCGAACGACACGGCGACCGGCAGCGGCGCAGTGGCGCTCGGCAACGCGAACACCGCAACCGGCGACAGCGCGCTCGCCCTCGGCAGCTCGAGCCAGGCCACCGCGGACAACACGATCGCGCTCGGCAACAAGGCAGTCGCCAGCGCCATAGGCGCCCAGGCCTACGGCTCGGCTGCATCGGCCACCGCGGCGGATGCGCTCGCCTTCGGCACGAACGCCACGGCGAACGTCGCGAACTCGATCGCCCTCGGTGCGAACTCGGTCACGAGCGCGGCAGTCGGCACCTCGAGCGCCACGATCGGCGGCGTCTCGTACCTGTTCGCGGGCAGCTCGCCGGTGGGCGTGGTGAGCGTCGGCCAGCCGGGGCAGGAACGCCAGATCACGAACGTCGCGGCAGGCCGGATCTCGGCCACCAGCACGGATGCGATCAACGGCAGCCAGCTCCACGCGACGAACCAGGCAGTCAGCAGCCTGTCCACGTCGACGGCGTCGAACATCTCGTCGCTGTCGACCGGCATCGGTTCGCTGTCCACGGGCCTCAGCTCGACCAACAGCTCGGTGACGTCGCTGTCCACGTCGACGTCGACGGCGATCAGCTCGCTGTCGACGGGCCTCAGCTCGACGAACAGCAATCTGACGTCGCTGTCCACGTCGACCTCGACCGGCATCGGCTCGCTGTCGACCGGCCTGAGCACGACGAACAGCACGGTGGCGTCGCTGTCGACGGGCGTGACGAACCTGGGCGATCAGGTATCCCAACTGTCGACGACGATCAACAACAACACGACGCGCTCGTTGAGCAACAACGGTGTCGCGGTCGACATGAACGGCACAGGCAACGATCGGCCGACCGTCACCGCCGGCACGAACTCGGTGGCGATCGGCGCGAATTCGAATGACGGCGGTCGTTCGAACGTGGTGTCGGTCGGCAGCGACACGCAGCAGCGCCAGATCACGAACGTCGCGCCGGGCACGCAAGGCACCGACGCGGTGAACGTGAACCAGCTGACGCAGGTGCAGACGACGCTGTCGACGGCACTGTCGGGCCAGCAGACGCAGATCAACTCGCTGGGTTCGCAATTGCAGCAGACCGACCAGATGGCGAAGCAGGGTATCGCGGCCGTCGGCGCGATGGCGTCGATCCCGCAGCTCGATCGCGACGCCAACTTCGGGATGGGTGTGGGCACATCGACCTTCCTCGGCCAGAAAGCGATGGCGGTCAACATGCAGGCGCGGATCACCGAGAACCTGAAGGCGTCGATCAACGGCGGCTTCAGCGGCGGTCAGAAGGTGATCGGCGCGGGCATGCTGTATCAGTGGAAGTAACGCGTCGCGCCGCCACGCCGCCGGCTCACGAGCCGGACGGCGCGCGGCGGCCGCGACGGCACGACGAGCCCGCCGCGCAACCCGCGGCGGGCCTCGGTCAACCCAAGCTTTGAGGACGTAACCGTGAACAAACTCGCTCTTGCGCTCGCACTTTCCACGATGGCTCTCGCCGCGTGCTCGACCGCATCCGGCCCGACCTTCAGTGCATCCGAACTGCAGCCGCGCGATGGCGTGCGCACCTTCCAGGTGGACTGCCACGGCCTGTTGTCGGGCCCGCAGACCTGCATGAAAGCCGCCCGCAAGATCTGCGGCGATCAGCCGGTGCGCACCGTCGACTCGGCCCGCGCGCTGCGCGACGGCTCGGATCCTGCGACGCTGGTGTTCCAGTGCGGCGCCGCGCCGGCCGAAGCGGCGTCGGCCGCCGAACCCACACCCGCGCCCGCGCCGGCCGCGGTCGAACATGTGAACCTCGCGGGCGACGCACTGTTCGCGACGGGCCTGGCCACGCTCACGCCGGCCGCGCGCGCATCGCTCGACAAGTTGTTGAGCGAGCGCGAAGACCGTACGTATACACAGGTCACGGTCACCGGCCATACGGATTCGGTTGGCAATGACGCCGCCAATCTCGCACTGTCGAAGCGCCGCGCGGAAACCGTCGCGGGCTACCTGAAGGCGCACGGGCTGAACGCGCAAACCGTGTCGGTCTCGGGCCGCGGCAGCGCGGATCCGGTCGCGTCCAACGCGACGGCCGAAGGCCGCGCGAGCAACCGCCGCGTCGACATCTCGCTGCAACGCTGAGCCGCCGGCCGTCGCACCCTCACGCGACGGCCCTGACCGGTAGCGCGCACCGCCCCGACAGCCCTTGATCAGGGCGCCGGCGGCTATGTCAAAGTTCGTCAGCCCCCTCCACAAACCGCTGACTTCCGTGCCACAATCGCCGCAGACAGCTGCCGGGGCATTCCGCCCGCGTCGCGCGCCGTGCCAGTCCCGCCCGACGACCCACCGGAATCCGCCGGCCGCCCCGCGATCCGCATCGCGCGACTCGTTGTCGAGCGCGCGCCGGCGCGAACGCAACCACGACAATCCACGGCGCGCCGTTACGCGGCCTGGCGCTCGACGCCACGGCCGCACGTACGACGCCGCAGAGGAAACCAACCGGTGACGGACATCAATCAAGCCGCCTCGGGCGGCGCCCGCAAGCAACGGCCGGCCGTCGGCATCTCGCTGTTTGCGCGGGACGGCCAGGCGATCTGGGAAAACGGCATTCACCAGAACATCGCGTACCTCGCGATGATGCTCAAACGTTCGGACCGCGTCGGCCCCGTCTATTTCCTGAACGGCGGTGACGCGAACGCACTGCCGCTCGGCCTCGAACTCGATGGCCTCGACGTGCCGCTCGTGAAACCCGCCGACGTCACGCACGAGCTCGACGTCGTGATCGAGATGGGCGCGCAGCTACCGCTCGAATGGCTCAGGCACGTGAAGGCGCTCGGCACGAAGCTCGTCGCGTGCTACGTCGGGCACACCTACAGCGGTCTCGCCGAAACGCCGATCTTCGACAAACCTTCGGGGCACATCTTCAACGGCACGCAGTTCGATGAAGTATGGGTGCTCGAGAAGTCGCAGAAGATCGACGTGCCGCTCTTGCGCACGCTCACGCGCGCGCCGGTTCATACGATTCCGCATCTGTGGTCGCCGTACTTCCTCGATCGCCGCATCGCCGCGCTGGCGAGCGAAGGCGTCACGTTCGGCTATCGGCCCGGCCGCCGTCCGTGGCATCTCGCCACGCTCGAGCCGAACATCTCGGTCGTGAAGTCCTGCCATTACCCGATGCTCGTGTGCGACGAGTTCTACCGCGCGCATCCGGATGCCGTGCAGCATCTGTTCGTCGTCAACGCGATGCACATGAAGGCGCATCGGACCTTCGTGCACTTCGCGAACAGCCTCGACCTCGTGCGCCAGCACAAGGCGACGTTCGAGCCGCGCATCGACCTGCCGGGCTTCATGGCGCGTCATGCGGATGCCGTCGTGTCGCACCATTGGGAAAATCCGCAGAACTATCTGTACTACGACGTGCTGTACGGCGGCTATCCGCTGATCCACAACTCGACGCTGCTCGGTGACGCCGGCTATTACTACCCGGACTTCGATTCCGTCGCGGGCAGCCACGCGCTGCGCGATGCATGGCTGCATCACGACGAGCGGCTCGACGACTATCGCGCGAAAGCCGACCGGCTGCTGCAGTCGGTCTCGATCGACAACCCCGCGAACCTGGACGCGTTCGTCGCGCGTCTGGTCGCCTGAACCGGAGCATACGCATGTCGGACTCCAATGCCCGTCAAGCGCCCGGCGAGGGCAAGCGTCTCGTCGTCGGCGTGTCGCTGTTCGTGCGCGGCGCCGGCCAGTCGCTGTGGGAAAACGGCATCTTCCAGAACTGCCTGCTGCTGATCCTGCTGCTGCGTCAGTCGCCGCACGTCGCTCAAGCCGTGATGGTGAACGGCGGCGAACAGCTCGCCGATCCGCAGTTGATGCTCGGCGAATGGGACGTGCCGCTACTGTCGATGGACGAAGCGCTGCAGCGCTGCGACGTGCTGATCGAAATGAGCGCGCAGTTCAGCGCCGATTACCTGCGCGCGTTCCGCGACCGCGGCGGCAAGGTCATCACGATGCGCGTCGGCAACGACTACGTGATCGACATCGAGCGCGCGATGTTCGACAAGCCGTCGGGCTTCCTGTTCTCGGGCGCGCCGTACGACGCGGTGTGGACGATTCCGGAATTCGAGCGCTCGTGCCTGCACTATTACCAGACGGGCCTGCGCGCGCCGGTGACGATCGTCCCGCACATCTGGCATCCGATGCTGTTCGACAAGGCACGTGCGACGCTCGGCGCCGGCCTGTCGTTCGGTTATCAGCCCGGCAAACCGCGCTGGCGCGTGACGATGTTCGAGCCGAACATCTGCATGGTGAAGACAAGCATCATCCCGATGCTGGTGACTGAAGAGGCGTATCGCGCGAAGCCCGAATTCCTCGAGTTCGTGCGCGTGTGCAACACGCTGCACCTGAAGGAACATCCGACATTCGTCCACTTCGCGAAGAGCCTCGACATCGTGAACCACGGGATCACGACGTTCGAAAGCCGCTACGCGGTGTACGAGTTCATGGCCGCCTACGGCGACGCGGTGGTGTCGCACACGTGGGAAAACGCGCAGAACTACCTGTACTACGAGCTGCTGTACGGCGACTATCCGCTGATCCACAACTCGCCGTTCCTCGGCAAGGCTGGGTATTTCTATCCGGACTTCGATTGCCAGGCCGGCGGCCGCGCGCTGCTGCAGGCGTTCGACGAACACGACGCGAATCTCGAAGCGTATCGCGAGCAATCGAAGCACGTGCTCGACTCGGTCAGCATCTACAACCCCGACAACGTCGCCGCGTATTCCGACGCGATCGCGTCACTCTATCGCGACGCATGATGCGCCGCCCGCTCCCCGCTTCGGACTCCGACATGAACGCATACCGGCCCCTCTCACGCGCGAAATGGTTGATCGGCTGCGCCGTCGCATCGCTCGCGATCGGCGCGCACGCGCAGGCCGGCGGCGAATCGGCGGACGCACTGCTGCGCGACGCCGACGCGGTGTTCAAGCAGCTCGATGCCGGCCAGTACGGCGCGGTGTGGGCCGACTCCGCCGCGTTCGTGAAGGCACGCATCAAGCAGGACCAGTTCGCGGCGGACATGCAGCGCGCGCGCCAGTCGGTCGGCACAGTCCGCCATCGCGGCTGGGCGCAGGTCACGCGCATCCGCTACACGAACGCACCGGCAATGCCCGACGGACTTTACGCGAACGTCGACTACGCGACGACGCTCACGACCGGCACCACCGTGTACGAAAAGCTGAGCTTTCGACTCGACGACGACGGTCGCTGGCACCTGACCGGCTATGTGCCGCGCCAGGGGCAGGATTTCACGCCGTAAGCTGTACTGCGTGCGAAGTCATCGTCGCGATTACGATCAACGTGCAGCGCGACGCCGCGCAGTCGCGGATGATGGGCGCGTTCATCAAACCGTCGCGCACGAAAGGCGACGCGCGCCGGGAATGCGGAGGTTTCGGTAAGAACTGACGCGGTGCACTTGCCGGGCAAGCGCATGCCTGCGATCGATGAGCGTCAAGCGCGGCGCGCAAGCGGCCGCGACGCTTGCACGCTGCCGTCTGCGCGCCGTGCGGCAAGCGCGCGGCCATGTCGGCGTCCGATCCGCGCCAGCCTCATGAAACATCGGAGTGCGGCGCCGCTGACCTGCCCGGCGCGCCTCGCGAGGCTGCCCGATACACCGCAAGCGATCGCCGAATCCTCGCCGCAGGCGCCCGCAAACACGCCGGCGTAGTAGTGCCGTGCCGCGAGTTCGCGGCCGTCGGCGTCGAGCGGCTTCATCCGGTGAATACGGCGCGCGACGGCCCGCAGGCCGTCGAGATACGGCGCGACGTCGATCGGCGCGTCGGTCGATTCGGCACCGAGCTGCCACACCATGTCGGCCAGTTCAGCGATCGCGACGAGTTCGCGCGGATCGGCCGCCTGCGTGCCCGTTTCGTGTCCGATCTTGTTCGTCGCCGCCATGCCCACGCCCCTTTGCGATCCATCGTTACCCGATACCTGCGCCCGGCGCCCGCGCTGCTGCGTCATGCGGCGGCCGGCGACCGCCAACTGAAGCGAACGCCCTGCGCCCACGCGACGCCGGAATCCAGGATGATCTGCCGATCGGTCTCGTTCTCCACGCCTTCGACGACGACGTGCCGCGCGCTTTCGTGCGCAAACGCGATCAGCCGGCGAAACTGGTAGCGCCCGATCGCATTGCGCTTGATCAGCGACAGCACCGACTTGTCGAGCTTCACGATATCGGGGTTGCCGACCACCAGGTTGTTCAGCGCGCTGAAGCCGACGCCGAAATCGTCGATCGCGACGCGGCATCCGGCCTGGCGAAACCGATTCACGAACGACCGGCCCGCGACGGGGTTCAGCGGCCCAGTCTCGGTGATCTCGACGACCAGCCGCGCCGCGACCGACGGCTCGCGCTCGAGCCGCCTGAAGATGGGCAGCCACGCGTCGTCCACCGCCGCGCTCGCCGCCGCGACGTTGCAGCCATACACGGCCTGCGGATCGGCACGCAGCGCGTCGATCGTCCGGCCCACCACGAGCCGGTCGAACCAGCGCATCAGCCCGAGCGACTCGAGGCGCGGCAGGAACGCGAGCGGCGGCAACGCGTCGCGCGAGCCCCAGCGCAACCGCGCGAGACATTCGTGATACAGCACGCCGCCGGACAGGTCGGCGCGGCAAACCGGCTCGCGCGCGAACCCGAGCCGGCTTTCGACGAAACTGCGTACCGACGCAAGGTCGGGGTGATCGTCAGGCGCGCCGAACACGAGATCGATTTCGTCCCGATTCGCTACGCTGTTCGCCTCCAGGCGAGGTTCGACCGCATTCATCCGGCGCTCCGGCAATTGTCGGGCCGCCGATGACGGCCCGCGCTCTCGATACATGTGGCGCGCGCCGACCACGACACGCGCCACCGCCTACCCGGCCCATCCTCTTGTTTCGATCTTTTCAGGGAGCGTACTTTTCATTTCGGCGCACCGTCAAATCAGATATTGTCAACGATATTCAAATACTAGAAATACACCACGCATGCACGTCGCCGACAGTGCGGCAGGCCACACAAAACCATGGGCGATATCGCGCGCTCAAACGCTTTTGGCAAAAAATCGATTTATCGAGGGCCTCGCTTCAAAATCACGCGATCGTTATTTCGTATGATTAATATCCGATAGCGAAGCCGTATCCGGACATGTCGCCCGCATTCGCCGCGAGGCCGTGCTGGCCCCGTCACCAGCGGGCTCCCATCGGGCATTCGGTCCCCGGAGAATTCAATTTCGCCGTTTCAAACGATATTGAAAATGACCAAACAATAGTCCGCCGAAATAAAATGACAATATCAGGCCGAGCAATACGGCATTTGTCGATTGAAAGATTTTTAACGATCTTTTCGATTTGTTAACCTATAAAATGATTTCTGACGGTCTTCCCTCGGAACCGTCAATTTCGTGCCTTCAAAAACCGTCGGATCTTCCCCGGTTCGGCGGTTTCTTTTTTACGGCATGATTTTCATCAGACATTAACGCGAGGCCACCGGCCGCGGCGGGCGTCACGCAAGCTCAAGCAGCCGTCGCGCCAATAAGGTTCGCGAGCAGCGCGTCGTATTCGCCGACGAGCGCGGGGTTAGCCGACGTATAGCGGCCGAGGATCTCGCGCTGGCGCCGCGTGTACCCCTGCCAGTCGTCGTCGTGCGTGTGCAGCGCGTGCAGCAGCGCCTGCGCGCCCTTCTGCACGTCGTTGTCCGGATAGTAGTAGCCGAGATCGGGCGCGAGGCTCGCGTTGTGCACGAGCGGATAGCCCTGCCAGCACACGTCGAAATAGAAGTAGTTGAGCGGGTTCGACCATTGATGCGACACGACGATGTCGGTCAGGTCGGCCAGGAACAGCGGCGTGTCGAAGCGTCCGACGAAGCTCGCCTTGCCCGCGCGCACGATGTCCAGATAGTTCATCAGCATCACGAACTCCGGGCTGTCGTGCGCGAGACGATCGGCGTTCGTCACGTGCGTGAAGCAGATCGCATCGGGGTCACTGCGATACGCTTCGTCGATGATCAGCATCGGGTACACGCAGAACTTCACGACGTTGTGGTTCGGCTCCATCACCGTGAGCCGCTTGCCCGGCTCGCTGCGCGGCCGGTATTCGCCGTGCTCGGGCAGCGATGCCGCACGCGCGCTCAGGAACATCGGATCCCACACGAACGGTACGACGCGCCCCGGGCAGCGACGCAGCGACTGCAGGAACGGCAGCGACGACGGCGCGATCTGCGGAATCGCCCACACCTCGTCGTAGCCGCGGTTGATGAAGAGCGAATCCCACAACCGGCGACCGAACAGCATCGACTCCATCGCGTTGATGTACTCGACGCCGCAGCAATAGCTGACGATCTTCGCGCCGCGCGCCTTCAGGTAGTCCGTCTGCGCGGCGTCGATCTGGCCGCCGAGCTCGATCACGACGTCGAGCGCATCCTTCATGTCGGCGAATGCGCGCGTGTCGAACACGGTGCGATCCCACGGCAGCGCGTCGGTGAGCGGCACGTCGGTCGTGTTGACCAGCGTCACGCGATAGCCATGCGACGACGCCATCAACAGCTTCGCGAGAAACAGCGCGTTCTGCTTGATGCCATTGATCCACAGGCTTTCGTCGGGGGCGCGCAGACCGATCGTGATACCGATGCGCAGGCCGTTCAGGACAGGAGACGTCATCGTCGGCGGGACGGGAAATTGAATGGACGCGATGTGGCGCGCATGGCGGCGCACCCCGGGAACAACGCGTCATTCTAGCGGACTGCCGGCCGCAGGACTGTCATGGATGGTCAGCCGATGGACGGGTTTACGGCGCGCCCTTTGCCGAGCTGTCACATCTCCCATCGTCCGGCTTCGATTGCCGCCTCCATCATCCGGATGGTCAGCGGACGCTCGAGGATTTTGTCCCGGGCGCCGCTGCTGAACGGCGACTTCAATACTTCCACCAGAAATCGACCGAAACCCAGTTTTCTGGATGGGTAGTAATAATCCACATCGAAAGCGGAAATATCGACACCGAACGATTCCGAAAATCTCCGCATCAATCTCAACATGGCTCTGTCGGAAAGCTCAAGATCAATGCAGAGATCCGTTTCCGGAGTAATTTCAAGCTCACCCCACAACGGCGAATCAGCCTCTTCCCGCACCATCTCGATCAGACGAGCGTCCATCAAAAACGATCCTCCGGCTTGACCAGGCGATTGTACGTGACTGCAGAGCGATACATTATGATCGATACGTCGGCAGCTGTAATGATCCATCCGGCCACCGGCACCGCCCGTCCGACAAATACGCCGAGCTCCCTGGTAAATTTCACCTTGAGAAGCACGAGACTCTTGAATGAAGTTACCGTCGGAAGAATTTTGTGCTTGATTTCATAGGGGAGCAACCTCCGTGAAACCCTTGATGCGACCGATGTCCCCTTAACCGCTCCGTGGAATTTTCCTCGAGTCGGCACAAACCTTTGCCCCAATAAAATCATTGCGATCCCGACAGCATCATCGATGCCCAATTCATCACAGGCGACGTCGATCACGATCAGGCAAAACAATTCCGGCGGCGTCAGATCTCCGTGGCCCCCGTAATCATATTTGTTCGCCATTTTTATTTTCTCTCCACTCGCTCTTTTGATCATTGCGCAATGCACCGGACTGCGCATCCCGATCGTCACGGTAGCGCTGCCCATCGAGCGTGAGCAGAAAGATGCGGTGGCTTCGCTCATCCAGCGTGACATCCGGAAAGCGATCGCTGTCATTCCGTGCCTTGCTCCACGGGGGATCAGGCGAATTCGCGTTGCCGATGAAGCGGAGGAGAAGCCGTTTTCGATCTGTCAACGAGTGTTGCAACAGCCGAATCGACAAGAAACGGCGCATGTTGCGCCGCTGATCAACGGCCGGGATCGGTTGATGGCCCAGAAACCATGAAGACGTTGCACGCGCATCTTTTATTTTTTTGCATGCGATCGACGATTCGCGAGCGGACGCCCGCGCTCTCCGTGAGGGCCGGCAAGGGCCCTCACGCGCACGCCGCGATCAGCCTTCCGCCATCACCAGCAACTGCGCGCCATCCGCGACCTGATCGCCGACGCCGTACAGCACTTCCGCGACGACACCCGCGCCCGGCGCGCCGATCGTGTGCTCCATCTTCATCGCTTCCATCACGATCAGCGGTGTGCCGGCCTCGACCTTCTGGCCCGCCTCGACCAGCACCGCGATCACCTTACCGGGCATCGGCGCGGTCAGGCGGCCGCCGCCATGCTCGGCATCGCCCGCGTGCGCGAGCACGTTGCGCCATTCGAACGTCTCGGCGACACCTTGCGTGAACACGTGGAAACTGTCGCCGTCCGCATACACGCGGCCGCTGCTGCGCACGCCGTCGAGCGTCACGTCGAAGTCGAGCGGCGTCGCGCCGCGCGTCCACGCGAACGGCTGCGCGGCCGCATCGCCGGTGGCGAGGCTCGCGTGGCCGCCATTGTCGTCGTAGGTAACCGTCACGTCCGCTTCGCGATCGGGCGCATGCCATTCGAGCGTGCGGCGATAGCCGCCGTTCAGCCGCCAGTCCGGCAGCGCCTGCCACGGCGACACGCCCTGCTGCGCGGCCGCCCCGCGCTCGCGCGCGAGCAGCGCCGCGCAGGCCAGCGCCAGCGTCGCGCGCGGCGACGGTTGCGGCGCGAACAGCGCATCGTGGTTGCGCTCGATCAGGCCCGTGTCGAGATTGGCGGTCGCGAACGGCTCGCTCGCGACGATCCGCTGCAGAAACGCGGCGTTCGTGTGCAGGCCGACCACTTCGCAAGCCCGCAACGCGCGCAGCATCGTGCCGAGCGCTTCCGCGCGGTCCGCGCCGTGCACGATCAGCTTCGCGATCATCGGATCGTAGAACGGCGTGATCGCATCGCCTTCGCGCACGCCGCTGTCGACGCGCACCGGCGCGCCGATCGCGAACTCGACGCCTTCCGGCAGCCGCAGGTGCTTCAGTGTGCCGGTGGACGGCAGGAAGCCGCGCGCCGGGTTCTCCGCGTAGAGCCGTGCCTCGATCGCATGGCCCTGCACGCGCAGTTGGTCCTGCGTCAGCGGCAGCGGCTCGCCCGCTGCGACGCGCAGTTGCCACTCGACGAGATCAAGCCCGGTAACCATCTCGGTGACCGGATGCTCGACCTGCAGACGCGTGTTCATTTCCATGAAGTAGAACGCGTCGGCCGTCATGATGAATTCGACGGTGCCCGCCCCGACGTAATGCACCGCGCGCGCGGCCGCGACGGCCGCCTCGCCCATCGCGCGACGCAGGTCGTCCGGCAGGCCCGGCGCCGGCGCTTCCTCGAGCACCTTCTGGTGACGGCGCTGTACCGAGCAGTCGCGATCGAACAGGTAGACGGTGTTGCCATGCGTGTCGCCGAACACCTGCACTTCGACGTGACGCGGGCGCGTCAGGTATTTCTCGATCAGCACGCGGGCGTTGCCGAAGCTGCTCGCGGCCTCGCGCTGGCACGACGCGAGCGCCGCCCGGAAGTCCTCCGAGCGCTCGACCACGCGCATCCCCTTGCCGCCGCCGCCCGCGCTCGCCTTCAGCAGCACCGGGTAGCCGATCTCGTCGGCTTCGCGATGCAGGTTGTCCGTGTCCTGGTCGTCGCCGTGATAGCCGGGCACGAGCGGCACCGCGGCCGCGTGCATCAGCGCCTTCGCGGCCGCCTTCGAGCCCATCGCCGCGATCGCGTCGACCGGCGGCCCGATGAACACGATGCCGGCCGCTTCGCATGCGTGTGCGAAATCCTCGTTCTCCGACAGGAAGCCGTAGCCGGGATGGATGGCCTGCGCGCCGGTCGCGCGCGCGGCCTCGATGATGCGCAAGCCGCGCAGGTAGCTGTCCGCGGCCGCCGCGCCGCCGATATGCACGGCCTCGTCGCATGCGGCGACGTGCTTCGCGTTCGCGTCCGCGTCGGAATAGACGGCGACGCTCGCGATCCCGAGACGTTTGCACGTCGCGGCGACGCGGCAGGCGATTTCGCCGCGGTTGGCGATCAGAATCTTGTCGAACATGGCTTCGGTGTCGTCCGGAAAGTTATTGGCACGCCGTCATTCACGCCACGAAGGCGTGCGCTTCTCGAGGAACGATGCGATCCCTTCGCGTGCTTCCGCGCCGGCGCGGGTGCGCGCGATCCAGTCGGCGGTCTGCTCGATCAGCGTCGCGTCGAGCGGCCGGCCGGCCACGTCGGCGACGAGCCGCTTGCACGCCCGCACCGCGTCGGGGCCGTTCGCGACGAGCGCCGCGGCCAGCTTCGCGACCGTTTCGTCGAGCGCGTCGGCCGGCACCGCATCGTGAATGAACCCGAGCGACGCGGCGCGCGCGCTGTCGAACACTTCGGCCGTCGTGAAGTAGCGGCGCGCCGCGCGCTCGCCCATCGCGCGCACGACGTACGGCGCGATCGTCGCGGGAATCAGCCCGAGCCGCGCCTCGGACAGGCAGAACTTCGCGCCGTCGGCGGCGATCGCGATGTCGGCCGCAGCCACCAGCCCCACGCCGCCCGCATACGCGTCGCCGTGCACGCGCGCGATCACCGGTTTGCCGCAGCGATGGATCGCCTCGAGCATCCGCGCGAGCTTGCGCGCATCGGCACGGTTCTCGTCGTCCGAGTAACCGGCCATCTTCTTCATCCAGTTCAGGTCCGCGCCCGCGCAGAACGCGGCGCCTTCCGCCGCGAGCACGATCGCGCGCACGCCCTCGTGCGCGTCGAGCCACTCGAACGCGGTGGTCAGCTCGGCGATCGTCGTCTCGTCGAACGCGTTGCGCACGGCGGGGCGCGCGAGCGTGACGGTCGCCACGCGGTCGGCCTCGTGTACCTTGATCGTTTCGTATCGCATCGCTCAGCCCTCCCGGCCGTTACATGCGGAACACGCCGAAGCGCGTGTCCTCGATCGGCGCGTTCATCGACGCGGCGAGGCCGAGCCCCAGCACGTCGCGCGTCTGCGCGGGGTCGATCACGCCGTCGTCCCACAGCCGCGCGCTCGCGTAGTACGGATGCCCCTGGCGCTCGTACTGGTCGCGGATCGGCTGCTTGAACGCATCCTCTTCCTCGGCCGACCACGCGCCGCCCTTCGCCTCGATGCCGTCGCGGCGCACGGTCGCGAGTACCGACGCGGCCTGCTCGCCGCCCATCACCGAAATCCGCGCGTTCGGCCACATCCACAGGAAGCGCGGACCGAACGCGCGGCCGCACATCCCGTAGTTGCCCGCGCCGAACGAGCCGCCGATGATCACCGTGAACTTCGGCACCTTCGCGTTCGACACGGCCGTCACCATCTTCGCGCCGTGGCGCGCGATGCCTTCGTTCTCGTACTTGCGGCCGACCATGAAGCCCGTGATGTTCTGCAGGAACACGAGCGGGATCTTGCGCTGGCAGCACAGCTCGATGAAATGCGCACCCTTCACGGCCGATTCGGAAAACAGGATGCCGTTGTTCGCGATGATCCCGACCGGATGGCCCCAGATGTGCGCGAAGCCCGTAACCAGCGTCGTGCCGAAGCGCGCCTTGAATTCGTCGAACTCCGAATCATCGACGATGCGCGCGATCACCTCGCGCACGTCGAACGGCTTGCGCGTGTCGACCGGAATCACGCCGTACAGGCTCTTCGCGTCGTAGCGCGGCGGCTTCGGTTCGTGCAGCGCGAGCGGCGACGCGATCTTCGGCGCGAGATGACCGACGATGTTGCGCGCGATCGACAGCGCATGCGCGTCGTTCTGCGCGAGATGATCGACCACGCCCGACAGGCGCGTGTGCACGTCGCCGCCGCCGAGATCCTCGGCGCTCACTTCCTCGCCGGTCGCGGCCTTCACGAGCGGCGGGCCGCCGAGGAAAATCGTGCCCTGGTTCTTCACGATGATCGACTCGTCGCTCATCGCCGGCACGTACGCGCCGCCCGCCGTGCACGAGCCCATCACGACCGCGATCTGCGCGATCCCCGCGGCGGACATCGTCGCCTGGTTGAAGAAGATGCGGCCGAAGTGGTCGCGATCGGGAAACACGTCGTCCTGGTTCGGCAGGTTCGCGCCGCCCGAGTCGACGAGGTACACGCACGGCAGCCGGTTTTCCGCGGCGATTTCCTGTGCGCGCACGTGCTTCTTCACGGTGATCGGGTAGTAGGTGCCGCCCTTGACGGTCGCGTCGTTGCACACGATCACGCACTCGCGGCCCGCGATCCGGCCGATGCCGGTGATCACGCCCGCGCCGGGCGCGTCGTCGTTGTACATGCCGTTCGCCGCGAGCTGCGAGAACTCGAGGAACGGCGCGCCGGGATCGAGCAGTTGCGCGATCCGGTCGCGCGGCAGCAGCTTGCCGCGTGACAGGTGCTTGTCGCGCGCGGCCTGGCCGCCGCCTTGCGCGAGCTGTTCGATCTTCGCGCGCAGGTCGGCGACGACCGCCTCCAGCGCCGCGGCGTTCGTGCGGAATTCTTCCGAACGCGGGTTCAGTTTCGATTCGATGATCGGCATCGACGGGGCTCCGTTCGCGTGACGTGGGGCGTTACATCGTTTCCGCGAACAGCTCGCGGCCGATCAGCATCCGGCGGATCTCGCTCGTGCCGGCGCCGATCTCGTACAGCTTCGCATCGCGCCACAGACGACCGACCGGGTATTCGTTGATGTAGCCGTTGCCGCCGAGGATCTGGATCGCTTCGCCGGCCATCCACGTGGCCTTCTCGGCCGTATAGAGGATCACGCCCGCGCAGTCCTTGCGCACCTGGCGAATATGGTCGCTGCCCGCCGAGTCGAGATGGCGGCCGACCGCATACAGGTAGGCGCGGCATGCCTGGAACGTCGTGTACATGTCGGCGACCTTGCCCTGGATCAGCTGGAACTCGCCGATCGACTGGCCGAACTGCTTGCGGTCGTGGATATACGGGACCACCGCGTCGAGACACGCGGCCATGATGCCCGTCGGGCCGCCCGAGAGCACCGCGCGCTCGTAGTCGAGGCCGCTCATCAGCACCTTCACGCCGCCGTTGAGCTGGCCGAGGATGTTCTCCTCCGGCACCTCGACGTCCTGGAACACGAGCTCGCCCGTGTGCGACCCGCGCATGCCGAGCTTGTCGAGTTTCTGCGCGACCGAGAAGCCCTTCATCCCCTTCTCGACGATGAAGGCGGTGATGCCGCGCGGGCCGGCGTCGATGTCCGTCTTCGCGTAAACGACGAGCGTGTCGCAGTCGGGGCCGTTGGTGATCCACATCTTCGTGCCGTTGAGCACGTAGCGGTCGCCGCGCTTGTCCGCGCGCAGCTTCATGCTGACGACGTCGGAGCCCGCGTTCGGCTCGCTCATCGCGAGTGCGCCGATGTGTTCGCCCGACACGAGCTTGGGCAGGTACTTCTGCTTTTGCGCGTCGGTGCCGTTGCGGTGGATCTGGTTCACGCACAGGTTCGAGTGCGCGCCGTACGACAGGCCGATCGACGCCGATGCGCGCGAGATCTCCTCCATCGCGACCATGTGCGCGGTGTAGCCCATGTTCGCGCCGCCGTATTCCTCGGCCACCGTCATGCCGAGCACGCCGAGATCGCCGAACTTCTTCCACAGATCCATCGGAAACTGGTCGGTGCGGTCGACCTCCGCCGCGCGCGGCGTGATTTCCTTCGCCGCAAACGTCGCGACGGCGTCGCGCAGCATCTCGATGTCTTCACCGAGCATGAATTGCACGCCGGGCAGGTTGATCATGTCTCCTCCGTCTCCAGAAAGTGGGTCGCACGCGCCGATTTCTGAGTTTCGCTCAAATCGGATCAATGCGTCGATTCATTAAGCCAATACAGCGGAAATTTTGCACAGTTTCGCGCCTCGTCCGGCTTGGCGTCAATAGTTTTTTGAGTGATACTCAGATATCATCGCAGCATGACAGCCGCTCTCGCCGACACCATGACCGCAACTGCCAGACCCGACCGCGCCGACCCGTCGCGCGCACCCGCCGGGCGCAAATCCCAGCAGCGCGTACAGGACATCCTGCGCGCCGGTCGTGAAGTGTTCGCCGAAAAGGGTTACGAGCATGCGACGGCCGCCGAGATCGCGCAGCGCGTCGGCGTGTCGGAGGCGACGGTGTTCAGCTATTTCCGCGGCAAGCGCGAGCTGTGCGCGCGCGTGATCGCCGATTGGTACGACGAAATCATTGCCGCGTTCGAACACGGGATGCCGGTGGAAGCATCGGTGCAGCAGCAGTTCGCGTTCATCGTGCGCACCCACCTGCGGCTGATGCTGGTGAACGGCACGGGGCTGTGCGCGCTGGTGCTGTCGGAGGGTCGTGCGAAGCAGCATGCGCTGAGCGACGAGCTCACCGCGCTACAGCGCCGCTACACGGCGCCGCTGATGGACGTGCTCGCGCGCGGCCAGGCAGCCGGGCAGGTGCGCCGCGACATGCCGCTGAGCCTGCTGCGCTCGATGGTGTTCGGGCCGATCGAGCACGTGCTGTGGGATGCGATCCTCGGGCACCGCAAGCTGGATACGGAAACAACGGCCACGCAGTTGGTCGACATGCTGTGGGCGGCCGTGCAGCCGCCCGCGCCGGAGCAGGCGGCATTGGTGCGCTTCAGGAACGAGGTCGCGGAAGCCGTGCGGCGGCTGGAAGGACAAGCGTCACGCGCGTGACGCCGGCGGGTTTCGCCTGCCTTCATCTGCCGCCTCGCCGCCACTTCTACTTCATCTCGCGAAAACCGCCCACTACGAATCCTCGCCGACCCGCAGCGGCGCGCGGCTCTGCTCGTTGTTCAGATGGACGAACTTGCGCAGCAGCCGCATCAGTTCCTCCGAATCGTCCTCTCCCATCCCGTCGAACAGGCCGGCACGCAGTTCCTTCACCGACGGAATCAGGTGCGTGAGCAGCTCCACGCCCGCCGGCGTCAGCAACAGGCGCCGCTGACGCCGCGGCAGCACTTCGCGGACGATCAATCCTTTCGCTTCGAGCCGGACCGCGAGATCCGCGGTGGTCGACGTGTCGAGCGCCACCCGCTGCGCGAGCGTCACCTGATCGAGCCCCGGGCATTCGTAGAGCATCCGCAGGACCGCGTACTGCACGGGCGTCACGTCCCGGCCCAGCTTTTCGTAGAACATCGCAACCGCGATCTGGTGCGCGCGCCGGATCAAGTGCCCGGGTTCGTCGTACAGATCGAGCGGGAATGCCGGCGCGTCGGCGGGATTCGTTTTTTCCATGGATGAGTCGATGACATAGGCGGCGCACGCCGTTGCGTGCACCGACGGCATGGCGCTGCGTCGCGCCATTTCCCGGGAAAACCAGTATACCGCCCGCCTTGCTCCAGCCAATCTCAATGCGTACACTGAATCTCATTCAGTACACGGAATGACGACGTGCCGCGCAACGGCGGCACCGCCCTGAAGGAGACGATGAACGTGTTTCTCAAGAACGCTTGGTATGTGGCCTGCACGCCCGATGAAATCGACGGCAAGCCGCTGGGCCGCAAGATCTGCAACGAGCCGATGGTGTTTTACCGCGCGGCGGACGGCCAGGTCGCCGCGCTCGAGGACTTCTGCCCGCACCGCGGCGCGCCGCTGTCGCTAGGGTTCGTGCGCGACGGCGTGCTCGTGTGCGGCTATCACGGGCTGGAAATGGGCTGCAACGGCAAGGCGGCCGGCATGCCGGGCCAACGGGTCGGCGGCTTCCCGCCGATTCGCAGCTTCCCCGTCGTCGAACGGTACGGCTTCATCTGGGTGTGGCCGGGCGATGCGTCCGAAGCCGATCCCGCCCGGCTGCCCGCGCTGTCGTGGGCCGAGGATCCGGCCTGGGCGCACGGCGGCGGCCTGTATCACATCCGCTGCGACTACCGGCTGATGATCGACAACCTGATGGACCTCACGCACGAAACGTACGTGCATGCGACGAGCATCGGCCAGAAGGAAATCGACGAAGCTGCGCCGAAGACGACCGCCAACGGCGACGAAGTCGTCACGAGCCGCTTCATGCAGAACGTGATGCCGCCGCCGTTCTGGCAGATGGCGCTGCGCGGCAACGGGCTGGCCGACGACGTGCCGGTCGACCGCTGGCAGATCTGCCGCTTCACGCCGCCGAGCCACGTGATGATCGAAGTGGGCGTCGCGCTTGCGGGCAATGGCGGCTACGACGCACCGGCCGAGCTGAAGGCGTCGTCGATCGTGGTCGACTTCATCACGCCCGAGACGGACACCTCGATCTGGTACTTCTGGGGGATGGCGCGCAACTTCCGGCCCGACGATCACGCGCTGACCGCCGAGATCCGCGAAGGCCAGGGCAAGATCTTCGCCGAGGATCTCGAGATGCTCGAGCGCCAGCAGCTCAACCTCGAGCAGTGGCCGGACCGCAAGCTGCTCAAGCTGAACATCGACGCCGGCGGCGTGCTGTCGCGCAAGGTGATCGAGCGGCTGCTCGCCGACGAACAGGCGTCGAGCCCGCAGCGCCCCGTGATTCCGGTCGCGCAGATCAAGGAGGCGTCATGAGCGCCGCGACGCTGACGGTCCGGGTCGCCCGCAAATGGCAGGAAGCGCGCGACATCTGCGGCTTCGAATTCGTCAGCGACGACGGCTCGCCGTTGCCGCGCTTCGACGCCGGCGCCCATATCGACGTGCATTTGCCCGGCGGCCTCGTGCGCCAGTACTCGCTGTGCAATCACCCGGCGCACGGCGATCGCTATCAGATCGCGGTGCTGCGCGATGCCGACGGCCGCGGCGGGTCGCGCGCCATTCACGATGAAGTGCGGCAAGGCGATACCGTGCGGATCGGCCTCCCGCGCAATCAATTCCCGCTCGCGCCCGACGCACCGCACCACCTGTTGCTCGCGGGCGGAATCGGCGTCACGCCGATTCTCTGCATGGCGGAACGGCTGTTCTCGTCCGGCATCCCGTTCGACATGCACTACTGCGCGCGCTCGACCGACCGCATGGCCTTCGTCGAGCGGATCAACGCAGCCGGGTTCAATGACCGCACCCGCTTGCACGTCGACGACGGCGACCCCGCGCAACGCTTCGACCTGGCCTCGGTGCTCGCCGCGGCGCCTGACGGCACGCACCTGTACGTCTGCGGCCCGCGCGGCTTCATGGATGCGGTGCTGAACGCCGCGCGCGAGCGCGACTGGGCGGACGAGCGGCTGCATTATGAGTTCTTCGGCGGCGCGGTTGCATCGTCCGGCGCGGATCGCGCGTTCCAGGTCCGAATCGCGAGCAGCGGCAAGGTGATCGACGTGCCGGCCGAATGCACGGTGGTCGCGGCGCTGGCGGCCAACGGCGTCGACGTGCTGACGTCGTGCGAGCAAGGTGTATGCGGCACCTGCGTGACGCGCGTGCTGGAAGGCGAGCCCGATCATCGCGATTCGTATCTGACGGAAGCGGAACAAGCGGCCGGCGACCAGTTCATGCCGTGCTGTTCGCGATCGCGAACCGACCTGCTGGTACTCGATCTGTAGACGGACCGCGCGGCGCGCGGCGGAAAACCACAATACTGGAGACGATCAATGGCGCATCATGCCGCACCACCAATCAATACTACTAAGTTTCCAATCGACCGATGGTGGGTCGCCGCGCTGTCATCCGAACTGACGGACAAACCCGTCGCGCGCACGCTGCTCGGGCGCCCGGTCGTACTGTTCCGCTTGCCGTCCGGTGAAGTCGGTGCGCTGGAGGATCGCTGCTGCCACAAGTCGCTGCCGCTGTCGTGCGGCTCGCTCGAGGTGCGCGGCCTGCGCTGCGGCTATCACGGCCTGCTGTTCGACCGCGACGGCACCTGCGTCGAGATTCCCGGCCAGGACCGGATTCCGGCGAAGGCGTGCGTGGCGTCGTATCCGGTGCGGGAGCAGGACGCCATCGTGTGGATCTGGATCGGCGCCGACGCGCACGCTGAACCGACCTGCGCGCCGCCGCGCTATCCGTTTCACGCGGATCCGCACTACCGGTTCGGCGGCGGCCACTACCATTACCACGCGCCGTATCAGCTGATTCACGACAACCTGATGGACCTGAGCCACCTCGGCTATGTCCACCTGAAAACCATCGGCGGCAACGCGTCGCTGCACATGGGCGCGGAAACCCGCGTCAGCACGGACGGCGACACGGTGACGCTGGTCCGCCGGATGCCCGATTCGGAGCCGCCGCCGACCTACACGGCGGCATGGCCGTTCGCGGGCCGCGTCGATCGCTGGCAGGAAATCGAATTCCACGTGTCGCATATCCGGATCTGGACCGGCGCGATGGATGCCGGCACCGGCGACCTGCACGATCCGGCGCGCGGCGGCTTTCACATGCGCGGCTTCCACGGCATCACGCCCGAGACGGAAACGACGACGCACTACTTCTGGACCGTCGCGACCAATCCGCAGCACGACATCGAACGCGTCGCGCGAACGGTCATCGAGCAATCCGCGGCGACGTTCGACGAGGACAAGACCGTGATCGAGGCGCAATACCGGAACCAGCTGCGGTTCCCGGACCGCCGCCAGATCGACATTCATGTCGACGCGGGCCCCAATCGCGCGCGGCGCGTGATCGAGCGGCTGCTGCTGCAACCCGAACCCGCGTAGCCATCGCGCCGGCGCACGTAACCCGGGCTGCCCGTCAGCCCACGCAATCGCTTTCGTCCCATTCGCTACGGCAGTGCGTCGATTTCATCCCAATCAATTAGTCATACTATTCTTCTGAAGGATCTTTGACGTGAGCGCAAATATCCGCAATACGATCGACAAATCCCCGATGAGCGCGTTTCAGACGATGGCGGTCACGGCCTGCGTCGTGCTGAACATGCTCGACGGCTTCGACGTGCTGGCCATCGCGTTTGCCGCGCCGCATCTGGCCGCCGAATGGAAACTGAGCGGCAAGGAAATCGGCCTGCTGCTGAGCGCCGGGCTGGCCGGCATGGGCATCGGCTCGGTGCTGATCGCGCCGCTGGCCGATCGCGTCGGCCGCCGCCGCATCATCCTGCTGTGCCTCGCCGTGATCTCGACCGGGATGCTGGCCTGCGCGGCTACCCACAGCACGCTGCAACTCGCGGCCGCGCGTGCGTACACGGGGCTCGGCATCGGCGGCATGCTGGCGAGCCTGACCGTCATCAGCGGCGAGTACGCATCGAACAAATGGCGCAGCGCCGCGATCGGCATGCAGTCGACCGGCTATGCGATCGGCGCCACCGCCGGCGGCGTGATCGCCGGTTACCTGCTGTCGACGTGGGGATGGCGCAGCGTGTTCGCGTTCGGCGGCATCCTGACGTTGATGTCGATCCCGATGGTGCTCGCGCTGCTGCCGGAATCGCTCGACTTCCTGCTGGCGCGGCGTCCGGACGACGCGCTGCTGAAGATCAACCGCATCCTCGCGAGAATGAAGCGCGCGCCGATCGACACGCTGCCGGCCGCGACCGCTTCCGTCGACACGGCGAACCCCGCGTCGAGCTGGACGGCCGTGCTGCGCGCACCGCTCACGCGCCGCACGATCGCGCTGTGGATCGCTTTCTTTCTCGTGATGGGGAGCTTCTACTTCGTCGTGAGCTGGACGCCGAAACTGCTGGTCCAGGCCGGCATGTCGGCATCGCAGGGCGTGACCGGCGGCGTGCTGCTCAATCTCGGCGGCATTGCGGGCGCGTCGCTCTTCAGCCTGCTGTCGACGCGGTTCGGCCTGCGCAACCTGCTGGGCGCGACGCTGCTGCTGGGCGGTGTGCTGATGGTCGTGTTCGGCGCGAACACCGGCTCGCTCGGCATCGGCATGACGGTCGCTGTGTTCCTCGGCGCCGTGATCAATGCGTGCGTGGCCGGCATGTATGCGCTGTCGCCGACGCCGTATCCGGCCGAGATCCGCACGACCGGCATCGGTCTCGCGGTCGGCATCGGCCGCCTCGGCGCGATCCTGTCGCCGATGACGGTCGGCGCGCTGCTGGACGACGGCTGGTCCGTGTCCCATCTGTATCTCGCGTTCCTCGTGCCGTTGGCCGGCGCGGCCATCGCCGTCGCCGTGGCGGGCGCGCGCGCCGCGGCACCGCACCGGCAACGCGATCCGGCGCTGTCGTAACGCACGACACCCGCAGGCTCGACCGATACCCGTCGGTACCCCCGGCATGTCCGGGGCAATGAAAAAAAAACGATAAGTAGATCTACATACTGTTTGGAGACAGCCATGAAAACGAAACTGGGCGTCGCGCTCGCGACGGCGATGGCGCTGGCCGGACCGGCCTGCGCGCAAAGCAGCGTCACGCTGTACGGGATCATCGATACCGGTGTGTCCTACTACAACAACGCCGCGCACGGCGGATCGTTCACCGGGATGCCGACGCTGACGGGCGAGGTTCCATCACGCTGGGGCCTCAGAGGCACGGAGGGTCTCGGCGGCGGCTACCAGGCCTTCTTCGTGCTCGAAAACGGCTTCCAGCCCGGCACCGGCGCATTGAACTACGGCGGGCGCCTGTTCGGACGGCAGGCGAACGTGGGCGTGAACAGTCCGTTCGGCGCGCTGACCCTCGGCCGCCAGATGAACATGACGATGATCGTACTGACCAATGCCGACGTGATCGGCCCGTCGATTCATTCGATGGCGGATTTCGACTCCTACCTGCCGAATGCGCGCAGCGACAATGCGATCGGCTACAAGGGCACGTTCCACGGCGTGACGCTCGGCGCGACCTACAGCTTCGGCCGCGACGCGGCCGGCCCGGCTGGACCGTCGGCGACGGGCTGCGCCGGACAGGTGCCCGGCGACATCGTCGCGTGCCGGCAGTACACGGCGATGCTCGCCTATGACGCGAGCAATTTCGGGCTGGCCGCCTCGCACGACGTGATGCGCGGCGGCGGCGGCGCGCTCGCACCGCTGAACAATTCGGCGTACACCGACACGCGCGACATCGTCGCCGGCTACGTGAAGATCGGCCCGGCGAAACTCGGCGCCGGCTGGATCCGCCGCAATCTCGCGGCGGCCGCACACCTGCAGGCCGATATCGTGTTCGCGGGCGGCACGTACTACGCAACGCCCTACCTCGCGCTCGACCTGCAGGGTGTGCGCTACCTGCAGCGTCGCGAAAACAGCGAAGGCACGAACGCCACGCTGCTCGTCGGCCGCGCGAACTATTTCCTGTCCAAGCGGACGACCGTCTATACGTCGGTGGGCTACGTGTTCAACAGCGCCACCGCCGCCAATGCGGTGGCCACGGGCGGAACCGTCGCGACAGGCAGCAACCAGCTCGGCGTCATGGCGGGGATCCAGCAGAAATTCTGACGCCCCGGGCAGCGCCGTTGCGGGCGGCTCGCCGCCGCCCGCGAACCGCGCGTGCCGGAGTCAGCCTTCCAACCGGCAATGCGCGAGCTTCAGCCCCGGCAACACGGGCGCATCGATATAGCCTTCGTTCACGCAGCTGAAACGGAAATTCGCGGACGCCGTGAACGGCTTGATCTCGCCGCCGGGGAATTTCGGTTTCAGCGCAGCCTGGTCGGCCACGTCAAAGTGCGTATCGAACTGCTCGCCGTCGGTCGTCAGCGCGCCGAAGTACGTGCCGCCCGGGTCGCTGCCCATCCGGATCACGGCGCCGACAAACACGAGGCGCTTGCCGTCGTACTTCGTCTTCGCGGCGGCCATGTCCTTCGTGTAGGCCTCGATCACGGCGCCGTAATGCGCGTCGATCGCGGGCTCGGCAGCCGAAGCCGCGCAAGCGGTCTGCTGAATGCCCGCCAACAGCGCGCAGGACGCAAGCGTCACCGCCGCGAACGGCGTGGAAATCTTGTTCATGGGTGGTCTCCCCTCTAGCGTGGTGATTGAAGTGATTGAAGCCCGGCGCTACGCCGGATGAATTCGCTTCCGTTGCTTTATGCGTTCGAATGGCGGAACACGGCTGCGATCACTTCATCACCCGCACGGTCGACCACGCTGCACGCGACGTGACAGGAAGATGACATGGTGCGGCCCCCGGCTCTCATTGGATTTCACTGCGTCTGATTTTGGCCGCTACGGTAGCAGACGGCCGACGGCCCGGCAATCGCGGTTCACGGTCCGTATCGGCCTCGTTACAATTGCAAACGATTCTCATTACCTATATCATGCGCATCCTGCCGCAGCGGCGCAGTGAAGCGCTGCGGCCTGTGCCTCCGTCCTTAGCACTCCGTCACTCATCGATTCATGCCATCCCGTCGAACGCCCCGCCGCGTGCGGACCTTGCGCCCGTGGCGCGCCAGCCTGCCTGCCCTGATCACCCTTTGCGTCGCCAGCGGCGCGCATGCCGATGCGGAGCCCGCGCAGGCGGCATCCGCGCCCGCACCGGCATCCGTATCGCCGCCCGAACGCGAACTGCCGACGATCAGCGTCAACGCATCGGCGGTCGCCGATCCGACCGTCGGCTATCAGCCGCGCACCAGCAGCATCGCCGGCGGCGACGCGCGCCCCATCAAGGAGATCCCGCAATCGGTCGCCGTGGTCAGCAGCAGCGTGATGCAGGACCAGCAGGCGCGCTCGCTCGATGACGTGCTCGGCAACATCAGCGGCATCACGCAGACCAACACGCTCGGCGGCACGCGCGACGCGTTCATCAAGCGTGGTTTCGGTTCGAACAACGACGGCTCCGTGCTCGTCGACGGGGTCCGCACGCCGGTGCTGCACAGCTATCTCGCGACGATCGATCGCGTCGAAGTGCTGAAGGGCCCGGCTTCGCTGCTGTACGGGATGCAGGACCCGGGCGGCGTGATCAACCTCATCACGCGCAAGCCGGAGGACACGTTCGGCGGCTCGATCTCCGCATCGCGCACGAGCCACGGCGGCAGCAGCGCGCAGTTCGACCTGACGGGCCCGCTCGGCAAGCCGGGGCAGGTCGCGGGCGGCACGCTCGCGTTCCGGCTCACCGGCGAATACGACACGAGCCGCTACTGGCGCAGCTTCGGCCGCGAACGCAACGCGCTGATCGCGCCCGCGCTGTCGTGGCACGACGCGAACACGTCGATCGACGTCAGCTACCAGTACGTCGACTACACGATGCCGTTCGATCGCGGCACCGTGCTCGTGAACGGCCGCCCCGACGATGCGCTGCGCTATCGCCGCTACGACGAACCGTGGGCGCAAAGCAGCGGGATCCAGGAAACGCTGCGGGCGCGCGTCGAGCACCGCTTCTCCGACGCGTGGCGCGTACGCGCGACGTACGGCTGGGGCCGCGACCGCTACGATCAGTACATCGCCCGCGGCACCGCCTTCAACAGCGCGACCGGCGCGATGACGCGCACGGCCGACGCCAACCTCGGGCGTAACGACTCCGACCAGATCGCGACGCTCGGCCTGCTCGGCAACCTGACGCTCGCGGGGATGAATCACGCGCTCTACATCGGTGGCGAATACGAACGGCAGCGCAGCTTCCGCGGCGACACGATCCGCGGCAAGGCGATCAAGGGCTTCGATCTCTACGATCCCGTCTATGGCCTGCTTGCGCCGGGCGGCACGCCGAACGCGAAGCAAAGCGATTCGCGGTCGTTGGTCCACACGTATTCGATGATCGTGCAGGACTCGGTGAAGATCACCGACCGGCTCACCGCGGTCGGCGGGCTGCGCTGGGAAGACTGGCAGCAGGAATCGGGGATGGGGCGGCCGTTCGCGTTCGCCGACCGCTCGCACGGCAACGTGTGGCTGCCGCAGTTCGGGCTCGCGTATGCGCTCACGCCGTCGCTGACCGCGTATGCGAACGTGAGCCGCTCTTTCAAGGCGAACGTCGCGTCGAATGTCACGTCACCGCTCGCGCCGGAATTCGGCCGCGTGCTGGAAGCCGGCCTGAAGTTCAACCTGAAGCCCGGCATCACCGGCACGCTCGCGGCCTACCAGATCGACAAGCGCAACGTCGCGGTAACAGTAGGCGACATCACGTCGACGATCGGCACCGCGCGCTCGCGCGGGATCGAACTCGACGTCGCGGGGCAGATCACGCGGCACCTGAGCCTGATCGGCAGCTATGCGTACACGAACGCGAACGATCGCGACAGCAACACGTCGCTCGTCAACGTCGCGCGCCACACCGGCAGCCTGTTCGCGGTGTATGACACGGCCCTCGGGAACCTGCCCGGCCGCTGGCGCTTCGGCGGCGGCGCGCGGCTCGTCGGCGCACGGCCCGGCGACACCGCGAACAGCTTCACGCTGCCCGGCTACGTGACCGTCGATGCGTTCGCGGCCTACGAGACGACGATCGGCAAGTTCCCGACGCGCATCCAGCTCAACGTGAAGAACCTGCTCGACAAGACCTACTATCCGTCGAGCAACAGCAACCTGATCGTCGCGGTCGGCGAGCCGCGGCTCGTCACGCTGACGACGACGGTGTCGTTCTGACACACCGTCGCACCGGCCGGCCGGGCCGCGCGACACGCGCGACGCGCGCCGGCCGGCGACACGAACCGGCATGAACTGAACGCGCGATCAGCCGCCCGCGAAATCGAGCAGGATCTTGCAGCTTTCCGCGGGATTGCGCTCAGCCATCTCGAACGCCTGCGCGACGTCGCGAAAGCCGACCTTGTGCGTGACGATGTGCTCGGGCTGGATCAGCCCGCGAGCAATCCAGTCGATCACCTGCGGGAACATTGCGCAGTTGAGCCGCGATGCGGCGAGCGTCAGCTCCTTCTTCGTCAGCTCGGCCTGCACGATCGCCGACGGCTCCGACGAAAACCCGAGCACGCCGATCCGGCCGGCCGGCGCGGCGATCGTCACGGCCTCCTCGAGAATCGACGGATGGCAGACTGCATCGAAGATCAGCGTCGGGCCGCCATCGACACCGCGCTTGGTCAGCGCGTCGGGCAGCGGCTCGACGCTCGTGTTGATGATCTCGTCCTCCGCCGCGCCGCACTTGCGCGCGAGCTGCAGCCGCGCGTCGAGCCGGTCGGTGATGAACGCGCGAATGCCGTACACGCGCTTGAGCACCTGCAGGATCGTCAGCCCGACGGTGCCGGCGCCGTAGATCAGCGCGACATCGCCCGGCAGCACGCCGGTGCGCGACGTCGCGTTCGCGGCCACCGCGAACGGTTCGACGATCGCCGCGCAGGTATCGGCGATCGCGTCCGGAATCCGGTACGCATTGCCGGCCGGCACGCACGTGTACTGGCTGAAGCCGCCGTCACGATGCACGCCGAGCACGGTCAGGTGCCGGCACACGTTGCGCCGGCCGATCGTGCACGCGTGGCAATGCCCGCAGCTGATCACCGGATCGACCGCGACGGTCTCGCCAAGCCGCGCGGCATCGGCGCCCGCGCCGACCGATTCGATCGTGCCGACGAATTCATGGCCGATGATGCGCGGGTACGACACGAACGGATTCTTGCCGTGAAAGATGTGCAGGTCCGACCCGCAGATGCCCGCATAGCGCACCTTCACGCGCACCTCGCCGGCGGCGGGCACGGGCAGCGGCACCTCACGCACGCTCATGCTGTTCGGACGATCGACAACGACGCTCAACATTTCGGTTCTCTCCTTCGGATCTTCGCGGCTCACCAGTTCCACATCGAACCGTCGCGCAGCCGCGCGACCGGCAGGTAAGCGCGCTCGTACGGATATTTCGCGGCCAGCGTCTCGTCGATGTCGACGCCGAGGCCCGGCACGTCGTCCATCACGAGATAGCCGTCCTCGAAGCGGTAGTTGTGCGGAAACACTTCGTCGGTCAGCGCGCTGTGCGGCATCAATTCCTGGATGCCGAAGTTCGGCGCCCACAGCCCGAAGTTCACGGCCGCCGCCATGCAGACGGGCGACAGGTCCGTCGCGCCATGAAAGCCGGTGCGCACCTGGTACATCGCCGCGTAATCGGCGATGCGCCGCACGTGCGTGATGCCGCCCGCGTGCACGATCGTCGCGCGGATGTAGTCGATCAGCTGGTCGCGGATCAGGTCCTTGCAATCCCAGATCGAGTTGAACACCTCGCCGACCGCGAGCGGCGTCGTCGTGTGCTGGCGGATCAGGCGGAATGCGTCCTGGTTCTCCGCGGGCGTCGCGTCCTCGAGCCAGAACAGCCGATGCGGCTCGAGGTCACGGCCGAGCCGCGCGGCCTCGATCGGCGTGAGCCGGTGATGCGCGTCGTGCAGCAGGTGCGGCGCATCGCCGACCGCGTCGCGCACCTTGCGGAACAGTTCCGGCGTGTGACGCAGGTAGAGCGCGGTGTCCCACGGCTCCTCGGGCGGCAGCCCCTTCTCGGCCGGCTCGTACGCGCCGGCCGTCTTGCCGACGCCGTACACCTTGTCGAGCCCCGGCACGCCCGACTGCACGCGGATCGCGCGATAGCCGGCCTCGATGTGCGCATGCACCGCGTCGACCGCTTCGTCGTGATCGCGCCCGTTCGCGTGGCCGTACACCATCAGGCCGTCGCGGCTCTTGCCGCCGAGCAGCCGGTAGACCGGCATGCCCGCGAGCTTGCCCAGGATGTCCCACAGCGCCATGTCGATCGCGGCGATCGCCGTCATCGTCACGGGCCCGCGCCGCCAGTACGCGCCGCGATACAGGTATTGCCAGATGTCCTCGATGTTGCGCGGGTCGCGGCCGACGAGGCACGGGAACACGTGGTCTTCCAGGTACGCGCGCACCGCGAGCTCGCGCCCGTTGAGCGTCGCGTCGCCGAGGCCGTGGACGCCCTCGTCGGTCACGATCTTCACCGTCACGAAGTTCCGGCCCGGACACGTGACGATGGTCTGCAAGCGTTCGATTTTCACTGCGCTCCTCCAGCGGGCGATTCAGATGTCAGTCGACAAAGTAATGCGGCGCGCGGCTGCGCACGTCCGGCAGGTGCGAGCCGATCCGGTCGACGTGCGCCGCGACCGACGCGCCGAGCAGCGCCATGTTGCGCGACGCGATGTGCGCGAGGATCTGTTCGTGCTCCTGCAGCGCGCGGCGCGCGTGATCCTCGACGCGATCGAGCAGCAGCCAGCGCACGCGGTCGAACTGGCGCTTCATCGGCTGCAGCATTTCCCACACGTGCGGCCGGCCCGCGAACGCGAACATCCGCCCGTGCATCGCCTCGTCGAGATCGAAGAACGCTTCGACATCGCCGGCGGCCACCGCGTCACGCTGCGCGTCGATGATCCGCGACAGCTCCGCGAGCTGCGCCGGCGTGATCTTCTGCGCGAGCTCGACGTGGTTCGCGCATTCGAGCGTGCTGCGCGCGAAGCGCCCTTCCTCGAGGATCGATACCGGAATCGGCGCGACCAGCGTGCCGACCTTGCGGATGATCTGCACGAGCCGCTCGTCGGCGAGCTGCGCGAACGCTTCGCGCACCGGCGTGCGGCTGACCTTGATCGTCGTGGAGATCACCGCCTCCGACAGCGCGGTGCGCGGCGGCAGCGCGCCGCGCACGATCGCGTGGCGCAGCAGCGCATGAACCTGCTCCGTATATGACCGGCTCTCGTCCAGCGAGAACCCCTGCAACGCCGTGACGACGACGTCCGCTTCTTCCAGTACTGCCGTTTCGCTCATGGTGCGATTGATCCGCCTCGATATCGATAACTACCATGGTACAGAACCGGCCGAATTCCGGCGATTTAGCGTTTACACCGATAACTTCGCGGCGAAACTCGAAATAACCTGCACGCATTCGACTATCTACCATGGTACGCACCATCCCTGATCGCCATGCCATCCACCCCCGATTTCCTGCGCAGCGCGCCGCCCGGCACGCGCCGCCCCTGTTATGACCGGCGGGCGCTCCGCACCGGCATCGTCCATCTCGGCCTCGGCGCGTTCCATCGCGCGCATCAGGCGCTGCATACGGAAACGGTGCTGGAACAGGGCGATCTGCGCTGGGGGATCGTCGGCGTCGAGCTGCGCCGGCGCCATACCGTCGACCTGCTCGCCGCGCAGGATCACCTGTACTCGGTGACCGAACGCGACGGCCACGGCGCACGCACGCGCATCGTCGGCGCGGTGCACGGCGCGCTGTTCGCGCCCGAATCGCTGCCCGCGCTACTGGCGCTGATCGCCGATCCGGCGGTGTCGATCGTGAGCCTGACCGTGACCGAGAAAGGCTATTGCCGCCGCCCCCGCGGCGGTCTCGATGCCGACGACCCCGCGATTCGCCAGGATCTCGCGACGCCGGACACGCCGCGCACCGCGCTCGGCGTGATCGCGGCCGGCCTGCGCCGGCGGCCGGCGCATGCCCCGCTGACCGCATCCGCGACGACGTCGCATTCCCGAACAGCATGGTGGACCGGATCGTGCCGGCCGCGACGCCCGAATCGCTCGACTGGGCGCACGCGCATCTCGGCGCGCGCGACGCGGCCGCGATCGTCTGCGAGCCGTTCTCGCAATGGGTGATCGAGGATCGCTTCGCCGGCCCTCGCCCGCGCTGGGAAGACGCCGGCGCGCATCTCGTCGGCGACGTGCGGCCCTACGAAACGATGAAGCTGCGGTTGCTGAACGGCTCGCATTCGGCGATCGCGTATGCGGGGCAGCTGCGCGGTCGCGCGACCGTGTCCGACGCGATGGCCGATCCGGCGATCGCGGCGCTCGTCGACGGCGTGATGACGCGCGACCTGCTCGCAACCGTCGACGTGCCGTCCGGTTACGACGCGCATGGCTATTGCGCGACGCTCGTGCAGCGCTTCCGCAATCCGACGCTCGCGCATCGCACCGAACAGATCGCGATGGACGGCACGCAGAAGGTGCCGCTGCGCTGGCTGCCGGCGCTCGCCGAAAGCGCGGCGGCCGGTATCGAGCGTCCGTATCTGGAACGCGCGCTCGCGCTGTGGCTGCACTACGTCGCCACCGCGCGCGACGAATCGGGCCAGTCGCTCGCGATCAACGATCCGGGCGCGGCCGCGCTCGGCGCGACGCTCGCGGCGGCCGGCGATGCAACCGGCGCGGTTCGCGCAGCGCTCGGCAGCAGCGCGCTCGCCGGCTCGACCGTGTGGCCCGAAGCGTTGATCGCGCGTATCGGCGCGCATCTGTCGACGCTGCGCACGCACGGCACCGACGCGCTGCTCGCGCCGTTGCACGCACGCTGAACGAACGCGCGTCACGGTTCGCCGCGATCGAAGCGAACCGCGCAACACCCCTGCCCGCCGACGGCGATACCGACGCGGCGAACGATCGACATGACATGACATGACGGCCGGCCCACCGGCACGAAGGAGACAGACAATGAAGCAGAAGTCGCAGGCGTGGTTCACGGTGTTCCTGCTGTTCCTGGTGTACGGGATCAACTATCTCGACCGCGTCGCGCTGTCGATCGTCGCGCCGATCGTGCAGACCGATCTCGGCATCGACGCCGCGCAGATGGGCCTCGTGTTCAGCACGTTCTTCATCGGCTACGCGCTGTTCAATTTCATCGGCGGGCTCGCGTCCGACCGGCTCGGGCCGAAGCTCGTGTACGTGCTGTCGGTCGGACTGTGGTCGGTGTTCTGCGGGATGACCGCGCTCACCGTCGGCTTCGTGAGCCTGCTGATCGTGCGGCTGCTGTTCGGCATGGCCGAAGGGCCGCTGTGCTCGGCCGCGAACAAGATGGTCAACAACTGGCTGCCGCGCGACGGCGCCGCGACCGCGATGGGCCTGCTCAGCGCCGGCTCGCCGCTCGGCGGCGCGATCGCCGGGCCGATCGTCGGGCCGATCGTCGGCCTGCTGGCCGCGCAGTTCGGCTGGCGGCCGGCGTTCTGGATCGTGTGCGCGATCGGGCTCGCATGGGTCGTCGTGTGGATGATGTCGACGTCGGACCGTCCGGCCACGCCGGTCGGCGACGCATCGGACGCGCGTGCGGCGGCGCGTGCGGCATCGCCCGCCCATGCGCCCGCGGCGGCCGCCGCAACGCCGGCGCATACGCTGTCGCACTACGTGCGCCAGCCGCGCATCATCGCGACCGCCGCCGCGTTCTTCAGCTACAACTACGTGCTGTTCTTCTTCCTGAGCTGGTTCCCGAGCTACCTCGTGCGTGCACACCATCTGAACATCAAGGAGATGAGCGTCGCCACCGTCGTGCCCTGGCTCGTCGGCACGGTCGGCCTCGCGTGCGGCGGCGCGATCTCGGATGCGCTGTACCGGCTCACCGGCAACCTGCTGCTGTCGCGCCGGATCGTGCTCGTCACCTGCCTGCTCGGCGCGGGTGCGTGCGTGGCCGTCGCGGGCGCCGTGCAGTCGACGCAGGGCGCGGTCGCACTGATGTCGGTGTCGCTGTTCTTCCTGTACGTGACGGGCGCGATCTACTGGGCGATCGTGCAGGACGTCGTGCATCCGGCTCGCGTGGGCGGCGTCAGCGGCTTCCTGCATTGCATGGGCAGCCTGTCGGGCGTGATCGGGCCGGCCGTGACCGGCTTCATCGTCGAGCGCAGCGGCTCGTTCGCGTCCGCGTTCGTGCTGGCCGGCGCGATCGCCCTCGCGGGCGCCGTGCTGGCCGGCGTGTTCGTGCGCAACGCGCGGCCGTCGAACGTGCTGCGCGAACGCACCGTGCACTGACTTTCCACGGCTGACGAAGGCCGCGCGGCGCCGCATGAACCGGCGCCGCGCGGCCTTGTCGTTTGCGTCAATCATCGCCCCCTCGAATATCTCCCATCCGATATCGCGATTTCCGGTATCGATCGCGCGCCCCTAGACTGGCTACGCGATGGCGACGCATCGCCGGCAGCATGGCGATGCATCACGCCCCCCACAACAACGATATGGGAGAGTTCGATGTCCGACCGGCATGCGCGCCGCTGCGCGCTCAAGACACTCGGCCTCGCGGCCGGCACCGCGCTGCTCGGCGCAGCGCGCGTCGCCCAGGCGGCCACACCCGAAACCGGCGCGCTGCTGGCCGGCGGCGCGACGCACCTCGCCGAGCTCACCCGCCGCCTCGCAGCCGCGCCGAGACGGCGCGACTTCAAGACGGTGCCGATGATCGTCGAGCGCCCCGATCAATGGGATCACGCGGCGCTCATGGAAGTGATCGGCTATCGCGGCGGCCCGAAGCAGGTGTGGGACAACACCGAGCTCGGCGGCCCGTGGCTGAACCTGATGCGCAATGCGCTGAACGCGCAGATCTGGGGGTTCGGTCATCCGGACTTCCTCGTCGTGTCGGCCACGCACGGCGCCGCGCATCTCGCACTGTTCGACCAGCTCGCGTGGGACAAATACGGCCTCGCTAAATTCGCGGGCGCCGCGTTTCCAACCAACACGCTGCTCGCCGCGAAACCCGCGCAGTCGAAAGAAGCGCACGACCACGAACTGGCCGACGGCGCATTCTCGTCGCACGACAACAGCATCGCCGCGCTCGAGCAGCGCGGCGTCGTGTTCCTGTCGTGCCACAACGCGATCTGGGAACTCGCCGAACGGCTCGACCGCGCGAGCGCGAATCCGGACAAGCTGCCGCTCGACGCACTCGCGGCCGATCTGACCAACCATGTGATTCCGTCGGCGATCGTCACGCCGGGCGCGGTCGGGACGCTGCCCGAACTGCAGCACGCCGGTTTCACCTACGCGAAATGAGGCGCGCCATGACATCGATCCGTACGCGCGCTCCGTTGCAACGCGGGTGGCGCACCGCGCTGCATGCGGCGCTGGCCGCGCTCTGCTGCACGTCGGCGCTGTCGCTCGCCGCACCGGCCGCCCCTTCCGCCAGCATCTTTCCGCCGTGGCAGGACGGCCGCAACAACGACGCGACGAACCGCGGCCTCGAATTCACGGTGCCGCAGGTCGACGTGCTCGCCGATTTCCATGGCGACCTCACCGCACCGAAGCTCGTCCTGTACGTCGGCGGCAATTACTTCTTCGCGATGGCGCCGCTGGTCGCGAAGTTCGAGGCCGATCATCCCGAATACCGCGGCCGCATCTACTGGGAAACGATCCCGCCCGGCTTGCTCGTGCAGCAGATTCACGCGGGCGGCACGATCACCGTGGGCAACATGACGTGGACGGTCAAGCCCGACGCGTATTTCGCGGGGCTCGGCAAGATCGAGGATCTGATCGCGGACGGCACGCTCGAAGGCCCGGCCGTACCGTATGTGACGAACCAGCTGACGATCATGGTGCGCGCCGGCAACCCGAAGCACATCGCGTCGCTGAACGATCTCGCGCGGCCCGACGTGCAGCTCGCGATGCCGAACCCGGCATTCGAAGGCGTCGCGCGGCAGATTCGCGCGTCGCTCGTGAAGGCCGGCGGCGATGCGCTCGCGCGCACCGTCTACGACGACAAGGTGCGCGCCGGCACGACCGAACTCACGCACATCCATCATCGGGAAACCGCGCTGTTCCTGATGCAGGGCCGCGCGGACGCCGGCGTGCTGTGGCAGTCGGAAGCGGCGTTCCAGGAACAGGCCGGGCATCCGCTGATGCACATCGACATTCCGCCCGAGCACAATACGACGGCGATCTATGCGGGCGCGATGGTGAAGCACGCGCCGCATCCGGAAGCCGCGCGTGCATGGCTGGCGTTCATCCGGTCGCCGAACGCATTCCGGATTTTCTCGCGCTACGGCTTCGGGCAATACGACGCGACGGCGCCAACGCCGCATCTCGCGCCGCCTGTCGCGCCACGGCAAGACCGGCCCGACGCCGGCTGACCGCGCGAGCGCACGCGCAACAAGACAGACAACAAGGAGGGGACACGTGAACGATTCGGTCGACCTACCGCGGCGACGGTTCGCGCCGCTGCTGCTCGCCGCGGCCGCGCTGCTGGCCGGCCACGCCCGCGCGGACGACATCGCGCTCGGCAAGACGATCGCCACCCAGGGCACGTCGACGGGCGTGGCCGCCTGCATCGGCTGCCACGGCGCACAGGGCGAAGGCAACGCGGCCGCCGGCTTCCCGCGTCTCGCCGGCACGAACGCCGGCTACCTGTCCGTGCAACTCGCCGCGTTCGCGGACGGCAGCCGTCAGAACGCGATCATGCAGCCGCTCGCGAAACAGCTGTCGCCGCACGATCGCGATGCGGTGTCCGCGTATTTCGCGAGCCTGCCCGCGCCGCCGGCCATCATGGCGTCCGACGCCACGTCGATCGATCCGGCCAACACCGGCGCATGGCTCGCGACGCGCGGACGCTGGTCGCAGGGCCTGCCCGCGTGCGCGCAATGCCACGGTGCGGGCGGCCTCGGCGTGGGCGCCGCGTTTCCGCCGCTCGCCGGCCAGCCGGCCGCGTATCTCGCGGGCCAGTTGCACGGCTGGAAGCACGGCACGCGGGCGCCCGGCCCGATGGCGCTGATGCCGACGATCGCCGGCAAGCTGTCCGACGCCGACATCGACGCGGTGGCCGCCTACTATGCGCGCGGCGGCGCCGCCAACGGAGAAAAACAATGATCGACCGCACGAAGCTGATCCGCGGCGCGCGCGCCGCGCTGCTCGGCGCGGCCTGGCTGCCCGCGCTCGCCTGCGCGGCCGCGCCGCAGGACGCACCGGCCGCCGCTTCCGCCCCCGCGGTCGCGCCGATTCCCGTCGCGGCGGCGAAGCCGTTCACACCACCGCCCGAATCCGCGATCCCCGCCGACGACTTCGGCAAGACCGTGAAGCTCGGCGAGCAGATCTTCCTGCACACGCCCGAGTACGCGGGCAAGTACGTCGGCAACAAGCTTACCTGCGCGAGCTGCCACCTCGACGCGGGCCGCCGGCCCGATGCGGGCCCGATGTGGGCCGCGTACCTGCTGTACCCGGCCTACCGCAGCAAGAACGGCCACGTGAACACGTTCGCCGAACGTCTGCAGGGATGCTTTCGCTACAGCATGAACGGCAAGGCGCCGCCGGCTGGCGACCCGATCCTCGTTGCGCTCGAAACCTATTCGTACTGGCTCGCGAAAGGCGCGCCGGTCGGCACCCGGCTGCCCGGCCAGGGTTTTCCGAAGCTGCCGCCACCCGCGCAAAAGCCCGACTACGCGCGCGGCGCCGCCGTCTACACGCAGCACTGCGCGCTGTGTCACGGCGCGGACGGCCAGGGACGATCGAGCGGCGACCGGCCGGTCTTTCCGGCGCTGTGGGGCCCGCGCTCATTCAACTGGGGGGCGGGGATGGGCGACATCCGCAACGCGGCCGGCTTCGTGAAGGCGAATATGCCGCTCGGGCTCGGCGGCACGCTGACCGATCAGCAAGCGTGGGATGTCGCGACCTTCATGGACAGCCACGAGCGTCCGCAGGACCCGCGCTTCACCGGCTCGGTGCACGACACGCGCGCGAAATTCCACGACACGCCCGACTCGATGTACGGGCGCGACGTGAACGGCCGCGTGCTCGGCGCGCCGTGACGTGCGCGCGCCGCGGCCTGCGTGATCACGGACGCCAGCGATACACGACGACGCTCGACCCGTTGTAGTTGTCCTTCGTGATCACGTATTCGCCGGTCGAGCGCCGGTACGCGCGGATGCCGTACATCGAGTCGACGTCGTTGCCGACGTCCATCGCGGACGTGTTCGAGTTCGTCAGCGTCGTGACGAGGCTGCCGGTGTTCAGGTCGAACACGTCGACGTTCGGCACCGTGTGCACGTAGCCGACGAACAGGTAGTGGCCGGCCGCCGCCATCGATTTCGGGTTCGCGCTCGTCAGGTCGATCGCCACGTTCGGCGTGGTCGTGTTGCCGGCCTTCCAGCCGCGATACACCTCGATGTGCCCGTTCATCGCGGTCCAGTCCCAGCTGCCCGAGAGGCCCTGCGCGAGGATCATCGTGTCGCTGTCGGCCTGGTAGATGATCCGCGTGAGCGGCAGCACCGTGCGCGGAATCTGGATCTGCACCGGCGTGCCCCAGGTCGGCTTGCCGGTCGCGTCGAACCCCGTCATCGGATAGTGCGAGATGTTGTTGGTGCGATCGAGCCCGGCCCATACGTCGCCGTTGTCGTCGAGCGAGAAACCGGCCGTCACCTGCAGGGTCGTGTTGAACGGCTTGCCGGGGATCGAGCCGTCCGGAATCGCGATATAGCCGCTCGCGCTGTTGAAGTGATAAATGTTGTAGTTGCCCGGGTTCTGCCCGGTCGCGACGAGCATCCGGGTGCCCTTCACCAGCGCGAGCTGGCCGAAATGCTGGCCGCGCTGGTAGTCCTTCATGTCGAGGCGCGGGTCCTTCGGATAGGTGAACGGATCGATCGTGTTCGCGACGAACGTGCCGCCCGCCGTACCGGTATAGACGTTGTTGCCGCTGTAGAAGAACGCGCCGTCGGTCGCCGGGTCGGGCGCGGCGGCGCCCTCGAAGTTCAGCGCCTGCAGCTTCCATTGCAGCACGCCCGTCGGGCTGTACGAATGGAGGTCGGTGCTGCCGTTGCGCCCGAGATCCCAGCCGCCGCCCCACGCGTTGTTCAGCACGTACAGGTTGCCGGCCGCGTCCTTGCCGATGCCCGCGACGCGCGTGAAGCGCTTGTCGCCGACCTGCCCCTTGATGCCCGACGTCGTGTCGAGATAGCCGCCCAGCACGCCGAACGTACCGATCTGCAAGGGCAGGCCCGCGAGCGTGTAGACCTTGATGTTCATGTCGGGGCCTTCGTCGCCCACCAGCATCTGCCCGCTCGGCGCATCGAAATACAGCGACGCGGGCCGCGCGCGGGCCGCCATCTGGATCGTGTTCATCGCCGTGCCGGTCGGGCTGAACTGCGCGACGATACCCGCGCTCTTGCGCGCGACCCACAGGTTGCCGCCCGCATCGAGCGCCAGCGCGCCGGGCCCCGATACGCTGATGTCGCGCTGCCACACGCCGTCCGTCGTATACACACGCACGCGGTTGCCGTAGAAGTCGCTCACGTACAGCAGGTTGCCGGTTGTCGCGAGGCCGGTGATCACGTCCGCGTACTGGATGCCCGTCCACGTGCTGACCGGGATGCGCAGGTCGCGCTGGTTCGTGCTGCGGTTGTAGCGGCCGACCGAGCCGCTGCCGAACGTGCGGTTGTAGCCGAGCGCGACGAACAGCGAGTTCGCGTTGCCGGTGATCGCACCGCCCTGGAATTCGTCGTGGATGCCGATCGTGCCGAGCGTCTGCCCGTTCTGGTAGATCGCGACGCCGCCGGCGTTCTCGTCCCAGCGCGACGCCGTATAGATCACGCCTTCGGGCGCGACCCACAGCGAGCGCGCGCCGTTGCCGACGTGCGCGGCCAGCGTGCCGAACGTGTTTGCGAGCCAGTCCGTCGTGTATTGCGCCTGTGCGTGACTGACCGGTGCCAGCACGGCCATGCACAATCCAAGCAATGCCGCGCGAATTTGTTTCGATAACATGAATGATGCTCCCGGACGATCACTACTCGATACTCTAGTTCGGCGCGTATGAAATATTGGTGATTTCTGCAAAAATCCGGTCATTTCCACCACGAGTTGCTGATTACGTTTTTTTCCCGGGATCGCCCGCGGTTCCCCGCCCGATAGCGCTGTGGCGACTCATCATCACCGGCATTTTGTTCCGAATTTCACGCAACATATGCGTCATTTTTTCTGATACACGCGCATTGAATTTCCATTGCCGGCAAATCGACTCGATGATTACAAATCGAAATTAAAATGAAAGAGAAAAAATATTATTCGGCTGCATGCTGCATTGCCGGGAAATCGTGAAGAAGTGAAATAAGGCGGGGGCGCGGCGGACTGCGGTTGCCGATGAAGACGGAGAGGGAAACGAAGGTGCGCCGCACGTGCGGCGAAGCGTGATGCGGGCCGCGTTGAATGGAGAAGGTCGTACGCCGGCCCGGCGTGCGACCGGCAGCCCGCATTGCGCGCGGGCGGCCGGTCACGCGCGTGGCGTCAGAACTTCTGGCGCAGGCCGAGGCTGACGATCGCCTGCGAACGCGAATCGGACGAGTGGCCGTTCGCCTTGTCCGACACCGACGCGGTCGCGGCCACCGGCCGGCCGAGTGCGTCGAGCGTCGTGCCGGACGCACGCTGGTACGCGCCGAGCAGGTACACGCTGGTGCGCTTCGACAGGTCGTAGACCGCGCCGAGCGTGACGTTGTGATACTGCGCGCGGTTGTCGATGCCGGCGACGTCGCTGCCGCGCGTGTAGCTGTAGCCGGCGAACAGTTGCGTCTGCGGCTGCACGTTCCAGCGCGTGAACACGCCCGCGACGTTGAACGTCGCATGGCCGCTGAACAGCGACTGCGCGCCGCTGCGGTACTGAATGTTGCTGTAGTTCACGCCGACGACGGCCGGGCCGAAGTTGTACGTCGCGCCGGTCGCGATCACCTGCTGCGATTGCGCGCTCGCATAGCCTTCGTTGATCGACGAGTTGAACAGCCCGTCGTCGGTGCTCTGCCATTTGCCGGCCGTCGGATCGGTCGCGCCCGTCTTGCTGTTGTCCGAGCGCTCGTAGCCGACGCCCACGCGCAGCGGCCCGGCCGCGTATGCGGCGCCGACGCTCCACGTGTTGCGCTGCTTCATGCTGCCCGGCTGGCTGCCGAAGCCGTACAGCGCGCCGAACGTGAAGCCCGCGTAGTTCGCGCTCGTGTACTTGATCGAGCTATCCACGCGTGCGGTCTGGTCGAGATCGTCGATGTCGCCCGGGTGCGCGCCGAACCCGCCGATGAACGACGACGGGGCGACCGGGCTCACGAAGTCGTTGAGCGACGTGTACTGGCGGCCGAGCGTGACCGTTCCGTAGCGGGTGCTGCCGACGCCGACGAACGCCTGGCGGCCGAACTGGCGGCCACCCTGCCCCGACGTGCCGTTGGTGATGTCGAAGCCGTTCTCAAGCACGAACAGCGCGCGCATTCCGCCGCCGAGATCCTCGGAACCCTTGATGCCCCAGCGGCTGCCCGACAGGTTGCCGGTGGTCAGGCCGACTTCCGAATGCCCGGTGTAGGCGCCCGGCGAGCCGACCCGTTCGTTGCTGCGATAGGTCACGCCCGCGTCGACGATGCCGTACAGCGTGACGGAGCTTTGCGCGGATGCGACGCCCGCGAGCGAGAGCAGCAGCGGTGCTGCGATCAGTTGCTTGTTCATGGTTTTTAGCGTCTCCGGGTGGTCTACCCGTTGTTCTATGCGAGTAACGCGTGCGGCCGGCGAGATACGCCTGCATGCGAGACCGACGGCGTTCGCACGCGGGAACGCGCGCGTGCGATACGCGCGCGGCACGTCGCGGCGAGCATGCCCGCCGTGGCCGTCATGGTAGTTGGAACCGGTTTCGCTCGATAGCGCAATAATGAAAACAGCTTCTTGCCGAGATCGAGATAATTGGTTGCGCGGGCAACGTCGCTGTGCGGCGCGGGGGCGCGCGCCGGATAATCGAGCGCATCGCTGCGATCGGGAGCCTCTGTCATGCCTGAAACGACCCTGTTGATGTTCGCCGCAGTCGCATGCGCCGGGATCGCAACGCCCGGCCCCACCGTGCGGCGCGCATTGGCCGTTCGCTCGCGCTGTATCGGCGTCATGCTGCGCAGGGGCGTCGGCACGCGCACCGCATCGTTCGCGACGAGCGCGCGATGAGAATCGACGCGCCACCCCGCTCCGGATTCGCCGGCCTGTCGCTTCGGCAACTCGACCGCACCGACCTCGACGCGTGGTACGCGTACCTGTCGAACCCCGACGTCGTCCGCCACACGAGCTGGAACCTGCACTCGCGCGACGATCTGCTGCCGCTGTTCGATGGCATCGATTCGGCCCAACCGGACTCGATCCGCCGGCTCGCGATCGTCGATGATGTATCGGGCGCGCTCGCCGGGACGATCGGGCTGCATACGGTGTCCACCACGAACCGCTCGGCCGAGATCGCGTATGACCTCGCGCCGTCGCACTGGGGGCGCGGCATCGCGAGCGCGGTGTGCGCGAGCGTTACCGCATGGGCGTTCGACGAAGGCGGCTTCATGCGCATCCAGGGCGTCGTGCTGACCAGCAACGCCGGCTCCGCGCGCGTGCTGCAGAAATGCGGCTACCGGTACGAAGGATTGCTGCGCGCCTACCGGATGGTGCGCGGCGTGCCGGGCGATTTCGCGATGTACGCGTGCATCGCGACCGACTGACGCGCCGGCCGACCGATGGCCGACGCTCGATGGGCGGGTCCACTCGCCGTCGGCACGATTGGACGCGCCACGCCGAATTGGCGACAATCGCCGCTCCCCGCCTCGACTTCTTCGCCATGAAAATCGCCGCGCTGTCCGACATCCACGGCAACCTCGCCGCGCTTGACGCGGTGCTCGACGACGTGCGCCGCCGCGGCGCCGACCTGATCGTCAATCTCGGCGACATCGTGTCGGGCGCGCTCCATCCGGCCGAGACGGCCGATCGCCTGATCGCGCTCGACCTGCCGACCATCAAGGGCAATCACGAACGGCAACTGCTGAGCGGCGATCGCGAAACGATGGGGCTGTCCGATCGCTGGGCGCACGACACGCTGCGCGACGACCATCGCGCGTGGATCGCCGCATTGCCCGCACGCCTGACGCTCGACGACGACGTGCTGATGGTGCACGGCACGCCCGCCAGCGACCTCGTCTATTTCCTCGAAACGGTGACGCCCGACGGCTGCCGCGCGGCGACGCCCGATGAAATCGCGCAGCGCGCGGGCGACGCGCCGGCGTCGCTGATCCTGTGCGGCCACACGCATGTCCCGCGCATCGCGAAGCTCGACGACGGCCGGCTGATCGTCAATCCGGGCAGCGTCGGGCTGCAGGCGTACACGGACGATCAACCGCATCCGCACCGGATCGAAACGGGCTCGCCGCATGCGCGCTACGCGATGGTGTCGCGCACACCGGCCGGCTGGCAGGCCGAATTCCACGCGGTCGAATACGACTGGCATACGGCCGCCGACACCGCGGCAGTGCGCGGCCGCGATGACTGGACCTTCGCGCTGCGCACCGGCCGGTGCTGATGCGTCGTCGCCGTTCCATCCCGCTTCGTTCGCCGGAAAACCGATCCGCCATGCGCGCTGCGTCAGGCAGCACCGCGTTCTGGCAACCGCTCGCGAGCCGTCCCGCGCATCCGGTGGCACGACGGATCGTCGGCTGTCCGGGCTTCGGCGACACGCCGCGCGATCCGGCCGTCGACGCGCATTTGCAGCGCGTGTGACGCCGCCCGCCTCAACACGACCCCCACGACGCTCCAGACGGGCATCGCATCACACATCACACAGCATTCGCCAGCGTCAGCCGCGCTTCGAGGCCGCCGCCATCCGTCCGGTTGCGCAACGTCAGCGTGCCGCCCATCGCGAGCGCAAGCTGCCGCGCGATCGCGAGACCGAGCCCCGTGCCGCCCGTCTCGCGATTGCGCGACGTCTCCACGCGCCGGAACGGTTCGAACACCGCGTCGAGCTGATCGTCCGGAATGCCGGGCCCGCGATCGCGCACCGCAATGACCGCGCCGCCGCCCGACGCCGCCTGCACGTCGATCTCGGCCGCACCGGCGAACTTCAGCGCGTTGTCGACGAGGTTGCCGACAATCCGGCGCAGCGCCTTCGGCCGCGTGACGAGCGCGAGCGGGCCGCCGCTGTGCAGCGCGACGTCCTGCCCCGCATCCGTGTAGTCGCACACGATGCTGTCGAGCAGCGCATCGAGGTCGATGCGGCGCGCGGCTTCATCCGTGCCGTGCAGCGTGCGCGCATACGCGACGCCCTCCTTCACCAGATGCTCCATCTCGATCAGATCCTGGCGTAGTTTCGCGCCCTGCGCGTCGTCGTCCATCACGTCGACGCGCAATCGCATGCGCGTGATCGGCGTCTGCAGGTCGTGCGAGATCGACGCGAGGATCTGCATGCGTTCGGCCATGTACTGCGCGATGCGGTCCTGCATCGCGTTGAACGCCCGCGCGGCACGCGCGACCTCGGACGGCCCGCTCTCGTTCAGGCGTTCGCCCTTCAGGTCGGGGCCGAGCGCGTCGGCCGCCCGCGCGAGCTGGTTCAGCGGCCGCGTCGCGAGCCGCACCGCGAGCCAGCAGCACGCAGCCAGCACCGCGAGCTGCAGCGCGAGCACCACCGGCAGCCAGCCCGACAGCGGCACCGTCGACATCGGGTGGATGTCGATCGTCAGCGGCGAGCCGTCGGTCAGGCGCAGATGCACCTGCAGATGCTCGCGATCGCCGGGAATCGCGTTCGCGGTCAGCGGGTAGTCGCCGCCGATGCCGTCCGAGATCGACCGCTCGACGCGCGCCGACAGCCGCGCCTCGGACGGCGTGCCCGTCTCGCCGGGCCCGAGGATGAACGCGTAGCTGCGCCGCGCGAGACGCGGCAGCCACGCGGCGCGCTCGGCGGCCGGCAGGTGGTCGAGCAGCGCGACCGAGCTCGCGACCTCGCGCTCGATGTAGCCCATCATCAGGTTGGTGGTCGCCTGGTCGCGCTCCGTCATCGTGAGCCAGAACGACAGCGTCTGCGCGAGCGCGAGGCCCACGCACAGGATCAGCGCGAGCCGCGCGAACAGCGAGCGCGGCCAGTGCCGCAGGGTGCGCGCGCTCATGCGTCGCCTTCGACCGTGGTCACCGCCGACGAGAACACGTAGCCCTCGTTGCGCAGCGTCTTGATGTAGCGCGGCTCGCGCGCGCCGTCGCGCAGCCGCTGGCGCAGCCGGCTCACGAGCAGGTCGATCGACCGGTCGAACGGATCGGACTGGCGGCCCTGCGTGAGGTTGAGCAACTGGTCGCGCGTCAGCACGCGCTGCGGATTGTCGAGGAACACGCGCAGCAGCCGGTATTCGGCGCCGCTCAGCGCGACCAGCGTGCCTTCGGCGTCGAGCAGGTGACGCCCCGTCGTGTCGAGCCGCCATTCGCCGAACGCGAGCATCTCGGCCGTCTCCGTCACCTGCATGCCGGGCGGCAGCATACGCGCGCGGCGCAGCACCGAGCGGATCCGCGCAAGCAGCTCGCGCACCGCGAACGGCTTCGCGAGATAGTCGTCGGCGCCCATCTCGAGGCCGATGATGCGGTCGGTTTCCTCGCCGCGCGCGGTCAGCATCAGCACCGGCACCGTGCGGAACTTGCCGGCGCGCAGATCGCGGCACAGCGTGAGGCCGTCCTCGCCGGGCAGCATCAGATCGAGCACGATCAGGTCGGGCGCGCCGTCCTCGAGCACGTTGCGCATCTCGCGGCCGTTCGCGGCGAGCGACACGCGCATGCCGTTCTTCTCGAGGTAGTCGGCGATCAGTTCGCGGATCGCGCGATCGTCGTCGACGATCAGTACGTGGTCGATCTTGTCCATGAGTCAGGGTCGGGGTCGTGAGGTTGCGGCTGGCGATGTCCGCCTTTATACCGCACCGCGGGCACGCATTTGTATCCCAATGTATCGCGCCGCCGCGACGACACACAACATTGCACGCACGCGGCTCGCCGGACACATCGCAGATACGTCGGCGCGGCCCAATGAGGGCTGTCGAAACCAGTCCGGCCGACGCGATCGCGCGGCGGCCGGCCGAACCGGAGAACCGCCATGCTGCCCAGACTCAAGACTGCCGCCCTCGTGATCGCGCTCGCCGCCACGGCCGGGCTCGCCGCGTTCGCCGGCACCCGCGACGACGCGGGCATGACGGCCTCGCTCGCCGGCACGCCGGCGCCCGACTTCACCGGCATCGAGCGCTGGCAGAACAGCGCGCCGCTCAAGCTCGCGCAGCTGCGCGGCAAGGTCGTGCTGGTCGATTTCTGGACCTACTCGTGCATCAACTGCATTCATACGATTCCGTACGTGAACGACTGGTACCGGAAATATCGCGACCAGGGGCTCGTCGTGGTCGGCGTGCATACGCCCGAGTATCCGTTCGAACGCGATCCGAAGAACGTCGCCGATGCGCTCAAGCGCTTCGACATCCAGTATCCGATCGCGCAGGACAACCGCTACGACACGTGGCGCGCGTACGGCAACCAGTACTGGCCGGCGCTGTACCTGATCGACGCGAACGGGAAGATCGTCTATACGCGCTATGGCGAGGGCGGGTACGACAAGACGGAGGCAGCGATTCGCGAGGCGCTGGTGCAGGCGCAGGCCCAGGCGGGCGAAGGCACGAAGGGCGCGATGCGTACGCAGTAACGGGCGTCGCCCGGGGGCGGCATGCGCCCCGGGCGATTCGCCGCCGCTCACTTGAGCTTAGCGTCCGCCTCCGCCAGCATCGCCTTCCCGATCGCGAGCTGCCCGTCCGCGATCAGCGCGTCTCCCGCGCCGCGGATATCGTCGACCGCCTTGTTCTGCCCGAGCTTTCGCTTGCCGACGAGCCGCGTGATCTCGATCTGCAGCCCCACGATCGACTGCAGCATCGTGTCGAGATAGTCCTTCGGCGCGTCGGCCATCTTCCACGGCGCCGGCTGCGACGCCTCGTGCGTGCGGGTCAGCCGCGCGACCACGCCGCGCACGAACTTCTCGTCGTCGCGCACCGTGATGCGGCCGTGCGCGTGCACGACCACGTAGTTCCACGTCGGCACCTGCCGGTGCGCGACGTGCTTGCTCGGGTACCAGTTCGGCGAGATGTACGCATCGCCGGCACGGAAGATCACGAGCACCTCATCGCCGTTCGCGACCGCCTGCCAGACCGGATTCGCGCGCGCGACGTGCGCATGCAGCTCGCCGAGGCCGCCGTCGCCCGGCAGCAGTTCGAACGGAATGTGGTTCGCGTCGAGCCCGCCCTTGCCGTGCGTGACCAGGCTGCCGAACGGATGCTGGACGATCAGCTCGCGCAGCGCGTCGGGGCGGGATTCGGCGAAATCGGCGGGGACATACATGGCGGCTCCACGGTCGGACGGGGTTCAGGAAGGAACGCGCCCGAAACAGGCGCGTCATGGCCCGATTGTGAGCGTTAACTGGTTTATGCTGTAGAGCCGGTTTCGAACAATTTCAGCAGACCAGAATCATGGCCAGAACCGCCCGGATCGTCGAAATCCCGTCGCTCGGCGCGCTCGACCGCGGGGCCGGCGACCTGAGCCGCCAGCTCGCGCAGGCGTTGCGGGACGCGGTGCGCCGCGGCGACGTGCGGCCCGGCGACACGTTGCCGTCCACGCGGCTGCTCGCGGCATCGCTCGAGGTGGCACGCGGCACCGTCGTCGACGCGTATGCGCAGCTCGTCGCCGAAGGCTTCCTGGAACCGCGCGGCGGCGCCGGCACGCGGGTCGCGAACGCGCTGGCCGAGCCGCCGCCGGCCGGCGAACCAGCGGCGGCCCGACCGCGCGCCGCGCACGCCGGCCTGCCCGAGCCGGCCGCGACGTTCGCGCGGATCGCCCGCGAATTCCGCCCGCTGCCGGCCGCGCCGTTCGCGATCTCGGTGCCGGTCGGGCTCACCGCGCCCGACGACATCTGGCGCCGGCTCGGCAACCGGCTGCGCGCACGCGGTGCCGGGGCGCCGTCCGGCTATGCGGATCCACAAGGCGCGTTGCCGCTGCGTGAAGCGATCGCCGATTACGTGCGCCGCTCGCGCTCGGTGCGCTGCAGCGCCGATCAGGTCGTGATCACCAGCGGCACGCAACAGGGGCTGCATCTCGCGAGCCAGGTGCTCCTCGGCCCGCACGATCGCGCGTGGGTCGAGAATCCCGCCTATCGCGGCATCACCGCGCTGCTCGAGAGCACCGGGCGTCGCGACGCGATGGTCCGCGTGCCGGTCGACGCGGACGGCATCGACGTCGAGGCCGGCATCCGCATCGCCCCGGACGCACGCGCGGCATTCGTCACGCCGTCGCACCAGTACCCGCTCGGGATGCCGATGAGCATGGCGCGGCGCAACGCGCTGCTCGGCTGGGCGCGCACGCATCAAGCCTGGGTGGTCGAGGACGATTACGACAGCGAGCTGCGCTACGAAGGCTATCCGTTTCCGTCGCTGCAGGGGCTCGATCCCGATCGCGTGGTCTATCTCGGCACCTTCAGCAAGATCCTGTTTCCGTCGCTGCGGCTCGGCTACGTGATCGCGCCCGACGATCTCGTGCCGGCATTCTGCGGTGCGCGCGTGCTGATGGATCGCCATGCGCCGACCGCCGATCAGCACGTGCTCGCCGCGTTCATCGCGGAAGGCCATCTCGACCGCCACATTCGCCGCGTGCGCGGCGTCTACGCGGAACAGCGCGCGCTGCTGATCGACACGCTCGGCGCGCGGCTGCCGCGCGAGCGCGCGTGGGTGCAGCCGGGCGATCAGGGCATGCACGTGGTGCTGTGGCTCGCGCAAGGGATCGACGATCTCGACGTGGTGGCGCGCGCCGCGCAGGCGGGCGTCGCGGTGCGTGCGGTGTCGCCGATGTTCGCGCCGGGCACCGAGCGTCCGGGCCTCGTGCTCGGTTTCGGCGGGTTCGATCGCGCGCGGATGGAAGCGGCCGCGCAGCGGCTCGCGGATGTGGTGGGCGACGCGGCCGGCGCCAATTCATCGGACGAATCGCGACGCCGCACGCGACCAAAGGTTGTGCGCGGGCAACAAACGTAATCGTCTGTAAATCCTGCGAGAAAACCGGCATTTTGGCCACAGCCAACGTTGCGCGGTTTGCTAGGATCGCGCCTTTCCGACCGCGCTCCTGCCGCCGTGAATCGCTTCGTGCCGTTTCTCCGCAACCTTTGGCTTCGCTGCCGTGACGGCGCCCGCGCGCTGGGTGCCGCCGCGTGGCAACGCCTGCGCCATCCGACGCGCCGCGGCGTCGCGCTGACGCTCGCCGCGATACCTGTGCTCGGCCTGCTGGTCCTGCTCGCGTTCGTGCCGTTCACGCCGAGCATCGGCGATATCCGCAAGGCGCGCATCGACCGTCCCGCGCGCGTGCTGTCGGCCGACGGCCAGCTGATCGCCGAATTCCGGCCCGTCAACCGCGAATGGGTGCCGCTCAAGCAGATCTCGCCGCACATGGTCGATGCGCTGATCGCGACCGAGGACCATCGCTTCTACGCGCATCACGGCATCGACTGGCGCCGCACGCTCGCGGCCGGCCTGCACACGTTCTCGGGCAGCCGCCAGGGCGGCTCGACGATCACGCAGCAGCTCGCGCGCAATCTGTATCCGGATGAAGTCGGCCGTGCGCCGACGCTCACGCGCAAGCTGAAGGAGCTGATCACCGCGTTCAAGATCGAGACGGTGTACAGCAAGGACGAGATTCTCGAGACCTACCTGAACACCGTGCCGTTCCTGTACAACGCGTTCGGCGTCGAAATGGCCGCGCGCACCTACTTCGGCAAATCGGCGGACCAGCTCGACATCGTCGAAAGCGCGACGCTCGTCGGGATGCTGAAGGGCAACAGCTACTACAACCCGGTGCTGAACCCGGAGCGGGCGGTCCAGCGCCGCAACATCGTGCTCGCGCGGATGGCGGCGATGGGCATGCTGTCGCCGCAGCAGCTCGCGCGATTGCAGCGCCGGCCGCTGCGCGTCGACTTCGAGCCGCAGACGGCCCAGCCTGGCCCGGCCCCGCACTTCGCGGTGCAGCTGCGCAAGTGGCTGATCGCATGGGCCGACCGGAACAACTACGACCTCTACTCGGACGGCCTCGTCGTGCGCACGACGCTCGATGCACGGCTGCAGGACATGGCGACGCAAGCGCTGACCCGGCAGACCGAACGGCTGCAGACGGTCGCCGACGGCGCGTGGCGCGGCCCGTCCGGCTGCGGACTGCGCAACGACCTGTTCCGCGGCTTCATCCGGCAGACATCCGACTACCGCGACGCGCGCGATGCAGGGCTCGCCGATGCAGCGGCACTGAAGCAGCTCGGCGCGAATCGCGCGTTCATGCAGGCGTTGTGCGAACGCAAGACGCAGGTGCAGGCCGGCTTCGTCGCGATAGATCCACGCAACGGCGCGATCCGCGCGTGGGTCGGCAGCCCCGATTTCGGCAGCGAGCCGTTCGATCACGTCACGCAGGCGCGGCGCCAGCCGGGCTCGACATTCAAGCCGTTCGTCTATGGCGCCGCGTTCGCGGACGGGATGCGGCCGGGCGATACGTTCGTCGACCGCCCCGTCGCGATCCCGATCGACGCGCACACGGTGTGGCATCCGACCGATGCGGAGCCGCCGACCGACGCGCCGATGACGCTGCGCGACGCGCTCGCGCTGTCGCGCAATCGCATCACCGCGCAGGTGATGCAGCGCGAAGGCGCGGCCAGGGTCGCGCAGCTCGCGCGTGCGATGGGTGTGCGCGACAGCCCGCTCGAAGCGGTGCCGTCGCTCGCGCTAGGCACGAGCCCCGTCACGCTGAAGGAGATGGTGTCCGCGTACGGGACGATCGCGAACCGCGGCGTGTATGTCGCGCCGCAGATGATCACGCGCATCGAGGATCGCGACGGCAAGGTGCTCGCCGCATTCGGCAGCGCGCCGCCCGAACGCGCGCTGCCGGTGGCCGCGGCGCAAACGCTGGTCGACGTGATGCGCGGCGTCGTCGATTACGGGACCGGTGCCGACATTCGCTCGCGCTACGGAATTCGCATCGACGTCGCGGGCAAGACCGGCACGACGCAGGACAACACGGACGGCTGGTTCATCCTGATGCATCCGCAACTGGTGGCCGGCGCGTGGGTCGGCTTCGACGACGGCAGCGTGACGCTGCGCAGCGACTACTGGGGTGCGGGCGCACACAGCGCGTTGCCGATCGTCGGTTCGTTCTACGATGCAGCGCTGCGGGCGCGGGTGATCGACCCGCATGAGCAGTTCTCGCCGGACTTCCGGCCGCGCAGCGCACCGGCGCCGAAGCGGCGCGCGCCGCAGCATTCGGGCCTGTTCGACTGGTTGAGGTTCTTTCGCTGATTGGGATAGCTGCACGCCGGGCTACCGAGGCGTCGTCGTCGCGTGCCCGTCTGCGTACAGCCACACGGGCACGCCGTCGTCGCGCAATGCGGCGACCGGTTCGTCCATGCTCCAGCGCCGCGCGATCTCGACAAGGCGAACGAACCACGGCATCAGCGTCACATGCCGTGCATTGTCGTCGCGATCGTCGTCGAACAGCGTATCGTCGCCGATCCGCGTGTAACGCGCCGGATGCAGCACGGTGCCGTCCGCGCGCAGCACCGTCGCCCGCACGTCGTTGCCGCCCTCGTGCTGCACGCAGGCCAGCCAGCCGTGATCGGCTCCCCAGAACAGGCCGGCCACGTCGTCGTAGCGCCCCTGCGCGACCGTCCCGCCTGTCTCGAGATCGCAGATCGCGAGTTGCCCCGGCTCGCCCGGCAGGACGCCGATCGCGTAACGCGTGAACAGCTCGCCCGGCACGGCTTCGTCGTCGGGCAACCACGTCAGCGCCCCCATGTTGACGAAGTCGAACGGCGTCAGCACGCGGCCCTGCCCGTCAACGATCGCGCAACGCCCGTCGTCGCGCCGCACGATATGGCGGATCGCGCCGAGCGCGTCGAGCATCTCCGCCCGCTCACCGTCGGTCAGCGGAGCGACTTCCGCGTAATGCGGTTCGACAATCACCCGACCTTTCGCATCGACGAGACCGACGCGACCGTCGCGCCGTGCGACGAACGCGCCGCACGCGGACGACCATTCGAGCGCCGTCCACTCGGGCCGTGCGTGCCATTGCCCGTCGCGCCCGATCAGCCCCCACTGCTCGCCTTCGGCTACCGCCGCGACGGCGCCGTTCACGAATTCGTGCGCGTCGTCGAAGCGCGGCGGAATCGCCCACGCGCCACGCGCATCGACGAAGCCCCAGCGGCCATTCAGGCTCGCCGACGCGACGCCGCCGGTGAACTCGCCGAAATCGTCGAGCGACGGCTCGAGCGCCCACGCACCGTCCGTGCGCACGAGCCCGAACCGCTCGCCGACGCGCACGCAGGCGACGTCGCCGCTGAAATCCCACACCGCATCGAACGCCGGTTCGCGCACGATCCTGGCACCGTCGCCCTCACCGTCCCCATCGGCAAGCAGCAGGCCGACCTTGCCGTCGCGTGCGGCCCACAACAACCGGTCGTCACGCGCGCCACTGGCCCACAGGTTCGTCCATTCGGGCGGCACGATCACGTCCCACGCGTCGTCGGTTTCGCGCCGCACGCCCCAGAGGCCGTTGCGTCCGCGAAAGCTGAACGTGTCGTGATCGAGCCAGTTGCCGTGCAGTTCGCCGGCGTCGAACATCTCGGCGAACGTCACGCGGCGCGGCGGATTCTGGCGCCGGAAATAATGATGCGACACGCCGCCGAACCCAAAGCCCCACGCCCAGTCGCGCCAGTCGGCGGGCGTGTCGATCTCGAGTACGTCGCGCACACCGCGCACGTCGCGGAAGTCCATGCAGTTCGCGACGCGCCACCACAGGCGCGTGCAGGCATCGCGTTCCTCGTCGATGTAGTCGTTCGCATCGCCGTCGTCGAACCATGACAGTTCGTCGAGGTTCGCGGATAGTCGCGGCGCGCCGTGCGCATCGCCGAGCGCATCGATCGATTCGCCGAGATGGCGCACGACCGCATCGAACTGGCGCGCAAGCGCCGGATCGTCGCCCGGCAGCGGATACGCGGTGACGAACGCCGCGAGCCGGCTGATGCGTGCAAGCGCGGCGCGTGCATCGCTCACGAGATTCGGCGTGCCCGCGTCGCCGAACACACGCTGATCGGCAATCGCGTCGCCCGCGCCGCCGTCGGCGAGCAGCACGCGCCACAGCAGCGGGAAGTGGTTATTGGATTCCGCGAACTCGATCGTTCGCGCGACGTCGCCGTCACCGGCCTGCAGATACAGCCATGCTCGATTGCCCATCGGAAGGAGTCGCCTCGTTGTTATGTCGTCGTGTGCAGCAACCTGCCGGTCCGCTCGCCATCAGCGCGCGGCAACCGTGTTCACGGCGCCGGCGGCGAATCGCCGCTGCGCGCGACCGGATGGAGCTCGATGCCGTCGACCTGAAAGCCTTGCACCATCAGCAGCAGGACACCCGTGGTCGAATGCTTCGTCGTGAAGTTGCTGCCCGTGATCGACGTGACCTGATAGGGCGAGCCGATCGGCATCCTGATCAGTTCGCCGCCCGGCACGTCGAGCACGCACGCGTCGGCAGGCGGCTTCTCCGGACCGTCCATATCGAGCTCCGCCACGCGCGCCGGGGCCGTTTCGGCGCTCCAGCGGCCGGCATCACGCGCACGCAGCACGAAGCCGTCGCCCGCCTTCTCCACCCGCAGGGTCGCGGGCTTGCCGGCGGCCGGCGCGTAATCGCCCAGCAGCCCATCGCAAGCACTGCCGGCTCGCGCGGACAGCGAGACGAACAACATCAGACAGAAGACGGGGATACGCACGGGGAGCCTCTCGGAATCGAATTATTGTCGGAATGCCGGCGCGGGCGCGCGCGGCGGCAGCGACACGCTCGGGCGCTGCCGGTCGCCAATATAGCGAATGCGATCGAGGTATGCCAGCCTGACACGCATAGCGCGGCGCGGAGAGACGACAGGACGCGTGCGCGGCATCCTGCTCCGCCCGTGCACGGCCCGGGGCCGTCTGGAAGAAGTGCCGACCGGTCGAGCGACCGGCCGGAAAGCATGCCCGGGCGCGCTCAGTCCGCCGCGAGCGTATCAGCCAGCATGTCGAATTCCGGCGCCCACGCCGCGCGCCACGCGGCCTTCGTGTCATCGTCGACCCACGCGCCGTCGATCCCGTTCAGCATGAACTGCTTCAGGTCGGCGATCGCGAAGCCGAAATGGCTGAACATCAGCTCCCACGCCTCGGACGGATTCACCTTGTGCAGCGTCGGGTCGTCGGTGTTCGGATGGATCTTCAGCCCGAGGCCCGGCATCTTGCGCATCGGATGCCGCTCCGCCCATTGGTCCGGCGGCAGCGTGCGCAGGTAGTACGAGTTGGTCGGCACGACCGTGAAGACGATCCCGCGCTCCGCATAGCGCGCGCAGAGCTCGGGGTTGTCGACGATCGTATAGCCGTGATCGACGCGATCGACGTGCAGCAGATCGACGGCCGTCTCGACGTTGCGCCACGGCATCCCGAACTCGCCCGCATGCGCGGTCGTGCGGAAGCCGGCCGCACGCGCGTCGCGATACGCCTTCCAGAACAATTCCGGCGGCCGGTCGTTCTCGCGATAGTCGATCCCGAGCCCCGCGACTTCGTCCGCGCGATTCGCCTTCATCCAGTCGACGATCGCGACTGCTTCGTCCGGATCCTGCTCGCGGTCGATGCTCGGAATCAGGCGCGCACCGATCCCGAAATCGCGCGCGGCATCGCGCATCCCCGTCACGATCGCGGCCTGCGCGTCCGCATACGGAATGCCCGACACGCGCACCGTACCCGTCGGATTCCAGAAGAATTCCGCATGCCGGACGTTGTGCGCGGCTGCATCCTCGAGATACTCGTACGCGATCCGCCGCAGGTCGTCGGGCCGCGTGAGCAGGTATCGGTCGAGCGCGCGCAGCACGTGCAGCACGCCGACCGGCTTCTCGCCGCGCGCATAGAACGCGTCGATCTCCGCGCGCTCGATCGGTGCGCCGCTGCGCTGCGCGAGCGCGACGAACGTGTCGTGCCGCACCGCGCCGAGCAGGTGGCAATGCAGCTCGACCTTCGGCAGCGCATGGAAGAAGGCCCCATGAGCGGCCGTGATCTCGATGCCCGTGCGCGCGGCCGGGACGTTGCCTGGTGTTCCCTTCATGTGTGTCTCTTTTACGGTAGTGCCGATGCGTCGTGAACACCGTCTCTCAGTGCGGCTTCACGACGGTCCAGAAGTAGTAGCCGAGCGGCAGCGCGAGCAAGACGAGCCCCCACGACACGTCGCGCCAGCGGCCGGCCAGCAGCTTGACGAGCACGTAGCACAGCAGCCCGCCCGCGATGCCGGTGCCGAAGCTGTTCGACATCAGCGTGAGCAGCACCATCGACGTCACGGGCAGTGCATCGGTGAAGTCATCGAAGTGCGTATGGCGGATCGTCGCGAACATCGACAGCCCGATCAGGATCAGCGCCGGCGCGGTCGCCTCCTTCGGGATCGCGAGCGCGACCGGCACGAACAGCAGCATCGCGGCGAACAGCACGGCCGCCGCCAGCGACGACAGCCCGCTGCGGCCGCCGGCCTCGACGCCCGCCGCCGATTCGATCAGTGCGGTCAGCGCGGGAATGCCGAACACGGGGCCGAACGTCGCGGCGAGCGAGTCGACCAGGAACGGCCGGTTGATGTTCGGCAGGTTCCCTTGCCCGTCGAGCAGGTTCGCCTTCGCGCCGACCGCGAGCGCCGTGCCGAGCGTCGAGAAGAATTCCGCCGCGAAGAACGCGAACAGGTACGGCGCGGCCGCCAGCGTCAACGCGCCGCGGAGGTCGAGCTTGAACGCAATCGGCGCGATGCTGTGCGGCAGCGACACGAACGACGTTGGCAGATGCGTGACGCCGAGCGGCACGCCGGCCGCGGCCGCGACGAGAATCGCGATCAGGATTGCGCCGGGCACTTTGCGCGCCTGCAGCACGATCGCGACCGCGAGACCGATCAGCGCGACGAGCGCACCCGGCCGCGAGAAGTCGCCGAGCGCGAACGCGTTGGTCTTCGCGTTCGCGACGACCATCCCTGCATTGCGCAGCCCGAGCATCGTCACGAACAGGCCGATCGATGCGCCGAGCCCGAGCTTGATCTGCACCGGAATCAGCCGCATCACGACGCCGCGCGCGCCGAAGATCGTCAGCAGGAAGAACAGCACACCCGACACGCACGCGATGCCGAGGCCCGTCTGCCAGCCGACGTGTTCCGTCGTCGCGAGCGTCACGCCGATGATCACCGAGCCGCCGATGCCGGGGCCGACGAGGAACGGCAGGTTCGCGTAGAAGCCCATCAGCGTCGTGAACAGCACGAACACGATGATCGTCGCGGTCGTCGCCGCGCCGCGCTCCATCCCGCCCGTCGCGAGCAGCGACGGGATCACGACGAGCAGGTACGCGGCCGCGAGAAACGACGTGATGCCGGCGAGCGTCTCGGTGCGCACGCTCGTGCCGCGCGCCGCGAGCGCGAAGCGCCGTTCGAGCCAGTTGGCCGGCGTACGCGCCGGCATCGTGTCAGTCGCTGACATGGTGGTTCTCCTGTGATTCCGATTATTGTCCTGTGTCGGTTCGCGCGGCGCGGCCCTATACTGCCGCGTACCGCCTCCGACCGTTATTGCCCGATGTCGTCCGACCGCTCGTCGCTGTTACCCGCACTCACGCTGCGGCAGGTCCAGCACTTCGTCGTCCTTGCGCATGCGCGCAGCTTCACGCAGGCCGCGCAGGCGCTGTCGCTCACGCAACCGGCGCTCACCGCGTCGATCCGCCAGATCGAGTTCCTGCTCGGCGGGCGCCTGTTCGCGCGCACCGCCCATCGACTCACGCTGACCTCCGCCGGCGAGGCCGTGCTGCCGCTCGCCGAGCGGCTGCTGAACCAGGCGCGCGGCACCTTCGACGACATGACGCGGCTCATCGGCGAACGCATCCAGACGGTGCGGATCGCGTTCATCCCGTCGGTCGCCGGCCGGCTGCTGCCCGCGCTCAACGCACTGCGCGGCACGCATCCGGCGCTGCGCTTCACGCTCACCGATCTGCCGAACAGCGCGCTCGTCGAAGCCGTGCGCGACGGCGTCGCGGATCTCGGCATCGGCGTGCGCGAACCCGACAGCGACGACGGCACGCTGCACTACCAGCAGCTCTTCGAGGACGAGATCGTGATCGTCGTGCGGCACGACGATCCGCTCGCGGGCGCGAAGAGCGTCACGTGGGCGAAGCTCGTCGACCGCGAGCTGGCCGTGTTCGTGCGCGGCAGCGTCAGCGAGTCGCTGCATCGCACCGGCGGCGCCGCGAAGCTGCGCCTGAACGTCGCGTACCGGATGGAATACACGGAGCCGCTGTACGCGCTCGCGCGCAACGGCCTCGCGACCGCCGTGCTGCCGAGCCTCTACACGATGCATCTGCACGATCCCGAACTCGTCGCGCTGCGCGTCGAGAAACCGCGCGTCACGCGCGCGATCTCGCTGATCTCGCTCGCCGCCGACGATCGCGGCCCGCACGTGCGCACCTGCCGCGAGTGGATTGCGAAGCACATCTGATCCGGTTCGGTGCGGGGCGCGTTGCGTTCAAGGAAGCTTCGCGATGCGCTCGGCGAGCGTCGCGTAGAAGCGGTCCGCGTCGACCTCGTTGATCCACGTCGCGTTCGGCGCGCGGCCGCTGCGCCCGTTCCAGTCGATCACCGTCTCGCCGAGCGTCCACTGCCCGGCCGTCTCGACGACCACGTTCACCTTGCGTCCGTTGAACAGCGTCGGATCGACGAGATAGCCGACCGCGGTCGGGTCGTACATCGGGCCGTCGTCGACGCCGCGCCGCTTCTTGTTGTACGCGAGCTCGGCGTCCATGATGTCCGCGACGATCGCGCCGCAGCGGTTGCCGAGTGCACGGAACGGCGCGATGCGCGCCGGCGTGATCGGCGCCTTCACCGCGACGTCGCGCGGCAGCACGACGATCGGCACCCCGCTGCCGAACACGACTTCGGCCGCCTGCGGATCGACGTAGATGTTGAACTCCGCGGCCGGCGTGATGTTGCCGCGCTCGAAAAACGCGCCGCCCATCAGCACGATCTCGCGCAACGCGCCGCGGATCTGCGGCGCTTCGACCAGCGCGGTCGCGATGTTCGTCAGCGGGCCGAGCGCGCACAGCGTCACGCTGTTCGGCGCCGCGCGGCTCAGCGTATCGACGAGGTACGACACCGCATGCCCGGACGCGAGCGGCGCGTGCGGCTCGTGCAGCGCGACACCTTCGAGGCCGGTCTTGCCGTGCACGTTCGCGGCCGTCACGAGTTCGCGCACGAGCGGGCGCGGGCAACCCGCGAAGACCGGCAGTGTCTGCGTGCGGCCGGCCCAGTCGCGGATGATCCGCGCATTGCGTTCGGTCAGCTCGAGCGGCACGTTGCCGGCCACGGCGGTCAGCGCGCGCACGTCGAGGCGGTCCTGCGCGCCCAGCGCGAACAGGATCGCGATGGCGTCGTCCTGCCCCGGGTCGGTATCGATGATCACCGTGCGGCGCGCGGCGTCGCCGCCGGCCGCGAACGCGCCCGTTTCGGGCAGCAGCGCGGTGCCGGCCAGGGCGGCGGACAGTTTCAGGAAGGTGCGGCGGGATGCGATCGGATGGGTCATGGTCGGGCTCTCAGAATACGTGCCGCACGCCGAGCGTCGCCATCATCTGGCGCGTGCCGGTCGAGCGTGCGTACGCGAAGATCTGCGCGTGCTGCGCGTCGCCGGCCGCCTGCTGTGCGATCACCGTCAGCGCGACGTCGGTGCGTTTCGACAGGAAGTAGTCGGCCTGCAGGTTCACCTGATGCCATTTCGGCCGCTTGTCGATCACGTCGTACTTGCCGTTCGTGAACGCATACGCGGCACCGAGAAAGAGCTGCGGCGTCATCGTATAGACGACGTTCACGCCGACGTTCTGCAGGTGCAGATGCGAATTGTCGAGGTAATCGTAGCGCACGTCGGTAAACAGCGCCGCGAACTGCGCGCGGCCGATCGTGTAGAAGCCGCCCGTGCCCGCGATGCGCTGCCGACTCGCGAACACCGCCGGTGACATCGCGCTCTTCGCGAAGATCAGCAGCGGCGAACCATAGTCGTTCGCGATCGCGCCGTCCGGATTCGTGCTGCTATAGGGATGGTTGTACTGCGCGTAGACCACGCTCCAGCGCAGCGGGCCGCGCTCGTAGCCGAGCCCGAAGCTGTACGCGCTGTTGTTCGCGAAGCCGGTCGCGTTGCTGAAGCCGTACAGCGCGGTAAATTTCAGGCCGTAGTAGACGGGGCTCACGTACTTCACCGAGTTCTGCACGCGGATGTCGTTGTAGCCGTTGTCGTTGTCGCCGATGTTCACGCCGTTGCTCGCGATGATCACGGGCCCGATGTAGTCGTGGATCGCGTCGTACTGGCGGCCGAACGTCAGCGCCCCGTAGGTGCGGTCGGCGAGGCCCACGTAGGCCATGCGCCCGAACTCGCGGCCGTTCTGCGCGGCCGTGCCCGTCATCACGTTGAAGCCGTTCTCGAGCTGGAAGATCGCGGACAGCCCCTGCCCGAGATCCTCCTTGCCCTTCAGCCCCCAGCGCGGATTCTGGTTCGTGCCGGACAGCGCCTGCCACGCGTTCTTGCCGCCCTGGTTGGTTGCGTACCCGACGCCGGCGGAGATGAGACCGTACAGCGTGATGCTGCTTTGCGCACCGGCATGGGTCGCGAAGGCGCCGAGCATCGCGAGCGGAGCGAGCTTGTAGAGAGTTTTCATGCGGGTCGTAGGGTCGGTGAGGGTCCGGGCGCGGCAGGTTTTCCGCGAAACCGGACTCGACTATACGAATCGCGATCGGATAATAAAAGTTTGCTTTTCTTATGTATCCATAAAACGGATTTATTCTTATCCGACCACCTCCCGCGGCGGACCGGCTGCCGTCAGTCCGCCGTGTCGCCGTTCTTCGGCAACTTCGACCACGCGTTGCGCCCCGGCGCCGGCGACCATGCCGGACGCGTCTTGCGCGCGCTGTCGATCACGACCAGGTAGCGGCCGGCGATCGGCGTGATGTCGCGATCGTGGCGCAGCACCCACAGCGACTTGCCGGCTTCGACGCGCGCCTGATAGTCGTCGTCGAGAATGCCGTGCCGGTCGAGGAACGTGTTCAGCGACGCGGGGATCCGCACACAGCCTTTCGAGTGGCGGATGCCCAGCAGCGCCTCGAGACGGTCGGGGTCGGTCGCGTGCATCTGGAAACGCATCGGCGACTTGCCGCCCTTGCCCCAACCGCGCTCGCCGTCCACCCAGCCGAAGTCGTAGATGCGCATGTCGCGGTGGCCGTAGCCGCGAATGCCGTTGTCGTTCGTCGTGCCTTCCGCGCGGAAGTCCATGTTGTCGGGCGTGTGATGGAACACGCCGAGCGGCGTCAGGAAGTGATCGTACTTGCCGGGCCAGCCGGTGCCGACCGGCGACGCGCCGATCATCAGCCACGCATTGGTCGGCGTCGCGCGGAAGTAGATGAACAGCGCCTGCACGTTCGGCGCGCGATCGACCATCACGATGTACTCGCCGGCGAGGTCGCCGAGGTTCGCATCGGCGAGGGCTTTCTGAAGGCGCACGCCGTACGCGCGCTGCTCGCTCGCGGGCACGTTCAGGCGCCGCGTGACTTCCTGCGTGAAGTCCTTGCGCATGTCGATCGCTCGCGCGGTTGCGTTCTTCGCTTCATCGGCCGACAGCGGCGGGTGCCGGCGCGGCGGCATCGGCGCGGGAGCCTCGGCTTCGCTCGCGGGCGTGCCGGAAGCGGCCGATGCGGGCGATGCCGCGGACGCCGGCGATGCGGTGGACGCGGCGGATGCTGCTGATGCCGCGCTGGCGGATGCAGCATGATTCACAGCGGATGCCGCTGATGCCGCGCTGGCCGGCGCAGCGTGATGCACAGCGGATGCCGCCGATGCCCCGTTGGCCGGCGCAGCATGATTCACGGCCGATGCCGCGGACGACCCGTTGGTCTGCGCAGCATGATTCACGGCGGAGGCCGCGGACGACCCGCTGGCCGGCGAAGCATGATGCACGGCCGATGCCGCAGACGCCCCGCTGGCCGGCGCAGCACGATGCACGCCCGATGCCGCAGACGCCCCGTTGGCCGACGAAGCACGATGCACGGCAGATGCAGCAGACGACGGCATTGCCCCCGACGATGCAGACGCCCCCGAAGCCGGATGCGTGGGCGACGCAGTTGATAAGGATAACGTAGCACCAGACGACGGCACGTCGGACGCGGCAAAGGCGGGCCGCTCGACAAGCACGGAGATCGGGAGCGCGGCCGCGAGCCACACGGACGCGGCGACGGCGAGAGTACGGCAACGCAACTTGGGCAACCGTCGCGTCAGGTAGGAAAGCATCATACGATCGAGGCCATCGGCCGATCCGGCCGCCGCACAGGGCGAACGGCGCGTCTTCCGCACGAGCCATCGACACGCCGCAGGCATCGCATGCCTCGGCGCCGACGCCTCTTCGCGGTGGAGCCGTTCGCGGTACAACGCGTTCGGCACGATGGCGGCTAATGAGTCGTCAGGTCTTTCATTCTACCCGCGCGAATGACGATCCGCAGGGCCGAACCCCTGGTTTGACGGCGGTTTTGCGCTTCGTCACGCTTTGTTTCAACTCGTTGCCGATTGCGTCGCGGCCGCATGGCAGGCTATTACGTTGCGTGTTTTCAGCAACGCCGCGCTCGCGTGCGGTACCCAACACACGAGCGCCCCACCCGCCTCTCTACTTCGAAATCGCTTCGAGCGCGATGCCTTTGGTGCGCGGCCCCATGAGCCCGATCGCGGCCATCACGATCACCATCGCGCCGGCGATGAACGCGAACACGCCGAACGTGCCGAAGCCTTTCAGCACGGCCGCGATCACGAACGACGAGAAGATCGCCGAGAAGCGGCTCCACGAGTAGACGAAGCCCACCGCGCGTGCGCGGATCGACGTCGGGAACAGTTCGGCCTGATACGCGTGGAAGCTGTACGACATGATGTTGCTCGCGAGCGTGAGGCCGATGCCGAGCACGATCAGGAACGCGCCCACCGTCGTCTGGCTGAACATCAGCCCGCAGACGACGATCGCCGCGGCCATCGCGACGATCACCGACTTGCGCTCGAAACGGTCGGCGATCACGAGGCCGATCAGCGGACCGAGCGGCGCCGCGAGCGCGATCACGCTCGAATACATGAGGCTCGACGTGATCGTGATGCCCTGCTTGATCAGCAGCGTCGGCACCCAGTTCGCGAAGCCGTAGAAACCGACCGTCTGGAACACGTTGAAGATCGTCATCATGATCGTGCGGCTGCGATACGGCGGCACCCACATGTCGCGGAAGCTGCCGCGCGGCGGCACCGGCTCGGCCGGCGCGGGCGGCGGCAGCGGCCGACCGTATTCGGCTTCGACCTTCGCCTCGAGCGCGCGCATGATGCGGTCGGCTTCTTCGACGCGGCCCTGCTGGGCGAGCCAGCGCGGGCTTTCCGGCAACGCGCGGCGAATCCACCACACGAACAGCGCGCCGTGCGCGCCGATCAGCACGACCCAGCGCCAGCCGTCGAGACCGAACGGCGCATGCGGCACGAGCAGGTATGCGAGGAACGCGACCACCGGCACCGCGACGAACCCGACCGCCTGCTCGCACGCGAATGCGCGGCCGCGGATCTGCTTCGGCACGAGTTCGGAGATGTACGTGCCGATCGTGACCATCTCGACGCCCAGGCCGAGACCAACGACAAAGCGCCAGAAGTTCAATCCGCCCGCGGTGTCCTGGAACGCCATCACGACGTTGGCGGCCGTGTACCACAGCAGCGACCACGTGAAGATCGCCCGGCGGCCGAAGCGGTCCGCGAGAAAGCCGCATGCGATCGTGCCGATGAAGAGGCCGGAGAACAGCGCGGCGATGAAGCTCGCGACGCCCGTGGTGCCGAACAGGCCGTGCGTCGTCGCGGACAGGATCCCGCTTTTCACGAGGCCCGGCGCGATGTAGCCGCTGTACAGCAGGTCGTAGAGTTCGAAGAAAAAGCCGAGGCTCAGCAGCACGACGAGCTTCCAGACGCTGCGGGTCGGCGGCAGGCGGTCGAGGCGGGCTGAAATCGAGCCGGCGTCGATGGGGGCAGTTCGAATGGTGTCCGCTACGGAAGCGGGATCAGGCACGGTCGATGCCATGGTGGCGAGTCTCCGGATTATTGATTGTCTTGGCGCTACCAGAGGGCATTGGCAAGCGGCTTTGCGCATTTTAGCGACGCGAGCGACCGAGCACATCAATCGTTGAAGCACGGTCGCTGGCGACAACGCGCCGGAATCGACAATCACCCCACGCACTCGATCCCCGTTTATGCACGCCATCCGCGCGCTGGAGTATGTAACTTTCGTAACCATCGATCCGGCTGATCGCGCGCGCAGCATCGTCGAAACACGGCTTTCCGGCTTCGGCAAAATCGGCGTTCGCCCTGCTGCCACGGGCGCGAGCGGCCGTTTCGAGCGCAGCCGCTGACGCCCCGCCGGCGGAATTCGCGCATATCTGTTCGAATTTCGTTCGAGCCGCACCCCGGTAACATGCTACGGGGCCAAACTCCCGGCTTCCGGGCGCCTTTCGGCGTTCGGCATTGTCGGCAAAACGTAAGCATTCCATGTCCATACAACGACTCTCCACCTACGCACGCCGGATCGCGCTGTTCGCGTTGCTGCAGTTCGCTGCGCTCGCGACCGCGTCGGCGTTTCCGGGCGCCGCATCCGCGCCGAGCGCGAGCGGCGTCGGCGTCCCCGTGCCGACCATCTCGCTGAGCGACGCGGTTGCGCAGCTCAAGCAGATGCAGGTGCAACAGGACCGTATCAAGCAGCAGACGTCGAACGCGACCAACAGCAAGGAGCTCGACGGGCTCGGCGAAGCGACGCAGGAACTGAGCGCCGACGTCGAGAAGCTGCAGAGCGAGCTCGCGCCGCAGCGCACGCAGATCCAGGCTCAGCTCGACGTGCTCGGCCCGCCGCCGGCGCCGGGCGCGTCGCCCGAAACACCCGCGGTCGCGCAGCAGCGGGCGACGCTGAACGCGCGCAAGACGCAGATCGAAGCAGCGCTGAAACAGGCGGCCGACCAGAAGGCCAACCTGGCGAACCTGAACGACCAGTTCGCGAAACTGCACCGCAGCCTGCTGCGCAATCAGCTCGCGTTCCGCTCGGGCAGCATCTTCGGCGCGCAATTCTGGCTGCCGCTGTTCCATCTGTCGCCGGACGATGTCCAGCGCCTCGACGACTTCAACGACGAACTGCGCGACATGCTGCGCTCGTCGTGGACACCCGGCCAGCGCGCCATCACCACGCTCCTGCTGATCGCCGCGCTCGCGGTGTGGCTCGGCGGCCGCCGCCTCGTCGAGCGCGGGCTCGCGTGGTTCTGCCTGAACCGTCTGCCGCCCACCCGGCTGCGCCGCAGCGCACTGGCGCTGGCGACCGCATTCTCGACGCTGCTGGCGACCGCGGTCGCCGTCCAGGTGCTCTATCTCGCGCTCGCCCGCCACTACGAGCTCACGCCGTCGATGAGCGATCTGTGGGACCAGTTCGCGAAGCTCGCCGTGACCTGCGCGCTGATCGCCGGCCTCGGCCGCGCGCTGCTCTGCACCAAGCATCCGTCGTGGCGGCTGCCGGCGCTCGCCGATCCCGTCGCGCTCGCGATGCGGCCGTTCCCCGGCGTGCTGGCCGCGCTGCTGCTGATGTCCGGCACGCTCGAATCGATCAACCGGATCGTCGATACCAGCCTGTCCGTCACGCTGCTCGGCCGCGGCATCGTATCGCTCGTCGTCGCGCTGACCGTCGGCGCGTCGATCCTGCGCGCGAACCGCGTACGCACCGCGCTCGCGGCATCCGGCGAGGCGCCCGAGGAGCGGTCGACGCTCGCGGGGCTGATCCATGCGGGCGTCACGCTGGCGATCGTCGTGTCGCTCGTTGCGCTGCTGATCGGCTACATCACGGTCGCGCGCTTCATCACGTACGAGCTCGTGTGGTTCGAGATCGTGCTGTGCAGCGTCTACATCCTGACGCAGCTCACGCGCGACGCGAGCGAAAGCCTGTTCTCCGCGAACCTGTCGAGCGGCAAGCAGATCAAGCACCTGTTCGCGCTCGACGACCGGCATCTCGAGCAGGCGCACACCGTCGTGTCCGGGCTCGGCACGAGCCTGCTGATGCTGGTCGCGGCCATCGCGCTGGTGACGGGCGGCTTCGGCACGACGCCGAGCGACCTGCTCGACAGCGCGATCGCGATGATCGGCGGCCAGCGGCTGCAGAGCCTGAACATCATGCCCGACCGGATCCTGAACGCCGTCATCGGGTTCGCGATCGGCTTCTACCTGCTGCGCTCGGTGCGCCGCTGGCTCGACAACGAATTCATGCCGGCGCTCGGCATGGACGCGGGCATGCGCGTGTCGCTGGTCACGCTGTTCACCAACGTCGGCTACGTGCTGCTCGTGCTGATGACGCTGGGGCTGCTCGGTGTCCGGTGGAGTAACCTCGCGTGGATCGTCAGCGCGCTGTCGGTCGGTATCGGTTTCGGCCTGCAGGAGATCGTGAAGAACTTCGTGTCGGGGCTGATCCTGCTGACCGAGCGGCCGGTGAAGGTCGGCGACATGGTCAGCATCGCGGGCGTCGAAGGCGACATCCGCCGCATCAACGTGCGCGCGACCGAGATCCAGCTCAGCGATCGTTCGACCGTGATCGTGCCGAACTCGCAACTGATCTCGCAGAACGTGCGCAACGTGACGATGGGCAACAGCACGCAAGGCGTCGCGACGCTGACGCTGACGTTCCCGCTGAACACCGATCCCGTGCAGGTGCGCGACCTGCTGCTCGATGCGTATCGCGAACACCCGGCGATTCTCGACAAGCCGGCGCCGTCGGTCACGTTCAGCCAGCTGGCGCCGGACGGGATCACGCTGAGCGTGACGGGCTACGTGGCGAGCCCGCGGATCGCGGCCTCGACCAAAAGCGACCTGCTGTTCGAGATCCTGAAGCAGTTGCGCGCGGCGCAGATCACGCTGTCGACGCCGCAGATGCTGGTCGTGCAGAACATGCCGGCGCTCGAGAGTTCCCCGCAGCACGAGCCGGAAGCGAACCCGCGGCTGCACGCTGGTCGATCCTCGTAGCACACGCCTCACCGGAAACGACAAGGGCCGGTTACCGCTCCCGCGGCAACCGGCCCTGTTCATTTGACCGCCAAGGCGCCCTGCCGGGCGCCGCCCATCATACGTCGAACTTCACGCCCTGCGCGAGCGGCAGCTGACGGCTGTAGTTGATCGTGTTCGTCGCACGGCGCATATACGCCTTCCACGCATCCGAACCCGACTCGCGGCCACCGCCCGTTTCCTTCTCGCCACCGAATGCGCCGCCGATCTCCGCGCCGCTCGTGCCGATGTTCACGTTGACGATCCCGCAATCGCTGCCCGCTGCCGACATGAACTGCTCGGCCTCGCGCATGTCGTTCGTGAAGATCGCCGACGACAGGCCTTGCGGCACCGCGTTGTGCAGCTCGATCGCATCGTCGAAGTTGTCGTAGATCATCACGTACAGGATCGGCGCGAACGTTTCGCGCTCGACCACCGCCGATTGCTTCGGCATCCGCACGATGGCCGGACGCACGTAGTACGCATCCGCATGACCGATGTCGACGCGCTCGCCGCCCTTCACTTCGCCGCCCTGCTCGCGTGCATCGGCCAGCGCCTTCTGCATCGCGTCGAACGACGCGCGGTCGACCAGCGGGCCGACGAGCGTGCCTTCCTCGAGCGGGTTGCCGACCTTCACCGACGCATACGCCTTCTCGATGCGCGGCAGCAGTTGCTCGACGAGGCTGCGATGCACGATCAGGCGGCGCAGCGTCGTGCAGCGCTGGCCGGCCGTGCCGACCGCCGCGAACGTGACCGCGCGCACCACGAGGTCGAGGTCGGCGCTCGGCGCGACGATCATCCCGTTGTTGCCGCCGAGCTCGAGGATGCCGCGCGCGAGACGCTGGCTCAGCACCTTCGCGACTTCCTGGCCCATCCGCACACTGCCCGTCGCGCTGACGACCGGCACCTTCTTCGACGACGTCAGCACTTCGCCGACATCGCGCATGCCGAGCACCAGCTGGCTCAGGCCCTGCGGCGCGACGCCCGGGTGGGTCTTCTCGAATTCGCGGATCGCCTTTTCGAGCAGCACGTGGCATGCAATCGCGGTGAGCGGCGTCTTCTCCGACGGCTTCCACACGACCGAATCGCCGCACACGAACGCGAGCGCCGCATTCCACGCCCACACCGCGACCGGGAAGTTGAACGCCGAGATCACGCCGCACACGCCGATCGGGTGCCACGTTTCCATCATCCGGTGGCCCGGCCGCTCCGACGCGATCGTCAGGCCGTACAGCTGGCGCGACAGGCCGACCGCGAAATCGCAGATATCGATCATTTCCTGCACTTCGCCAAGGCCTTCCGACGTGATCTTGCCGGCTTCGAGCGTGACGAGGCGGCCCAGCTCGGCCTTGTGCTCGCGCAGCACGTTGCCGAACACGCGCACGAACTCGCCGCGCACCGGCGCCGGCACCGTGCGCCACTTGAGGAATGCGTCGTGCGCGGCGTCGATCTTGCGCTCGGCGTCGGCGGGCGAGTCGACCGCCAGCGTCGCGAGCGTCGCGCCGTCGAGCGGCGAACGCGCGGTCAGCGCAGTGCCTTTCCACCGGGCGAGATCGATGTCGAGCGCAGCAAGAATGTCGTTGAATTGCATCACTTCCTCTTCAGGGACAGATTGATCGGTGCGGCGGCGACGCCGCCCGCGTGATTCGATTGGAGCGCGTTCGCGCGCCTTGTGCAAGCGGATGCGCGCCCCGGCCGGCCCGACGCGCCGCACGGCGCATCGCCCGCGCGCCGTCGCCGCAACCCCGGCCGACCGGCACGCCATCGCCTCGCGACGCACGATCCATGAGACACATTGTCGGTGGCCACAACTCGGCCCGCTATTGATATTAACTCACGACTTCATTCCGAAAGCGCAACACCCTGGCGGGACGAATCCCTCGCTTTCCGTAACGGCATGAGACTTGTCCAAAGCCCGTGACGGGGCCGGCCGCCGCGTTGCCGGCCATCCCGACTTGATGACTATCCGGCATTACCCTGTGCGGAAATATCGTTTGCCGCGCGTGCTCCGGCCCCACACAATCGGGTCGTGTCGAAGTGCTCCGCACCCGGCGCGACGACGGCCGCCCGACATGCGGCCGGACGACAGACGAACGCGACGCGCATCGCGCTCCGCGGTTCGCCCGAACCGGGCCGCGCGGAACCGCCGCTGTCCGGCCGGCGGCCGGCGACGGGTGGCGCTTCGCGGCCAAAAACAATTCCGGAGACAGCGCCCAGCACCGCCCATGCATTCAGATGCCCGCCCCGATTCCCCCTCCCCGTCCGGCTCGCGTCCTGCGAAACCGTCCCTCCACCGCAGCCTGCAGGCGCGCCATCTGCGGATGATCGCGATCGGCGGCTCGATCGGCACCGGCCTGTTCGTCGCGTCCGGCGCATCGATTTCCCAGGCCGGCCCCGGCGGCGCGATCGTCGCGTACATGCTGATCGGCCTGATGGTCTACTTCCTGATGACGAGCCTCGGCGAAATGGCCGCGTTCATGCCGGTGTCGGGTTCGTTCGCGACCTACGGCTCGAAGTTCGTCGACGAAGGCTTCGGCTTCGCGCTCGGCTGGAACTATTGGTATAGCTGGGCCGTCACGCTCGCGGTCGAACTCGTCGCCGCGCAGCTCGTGATGCATTACTGGTTTCCGCACGTGCCGGGCGTGTGGTGGAGCGCGCTGTTTCTCACGCTGATCTTCGCGCTCAATGCGCTGTCGGTGCGCGGTTTTGGCGAAGCCGAATACTGGTTCGCGCTGATCAAGGTGCTGACGGTCGTCGCGTTCCTTGGCGTCGGCGTGATGATGATCTTCGGCATTCTGCAGGGCGGCCCGAGCGCGGGCTGGGCCAATTTCACGATCGGCGACGCACCGTTCGCCGGCGGCCTGCCGGCGCTGATGGGCGTCGCGATGATCGCGGGCTTCTCGTTCCAGGGCACCGAAATGATCGGCGTCGCGGCCGGCGAATCGGAGAACCCGCGCACGACGATCCCGCGCGCGGTGAGCCAGATCTTCTGGCGCATCCTGCTGTTCTACGTGCTCGCGATCATCGTGATCGGCGTGCTGATTCCGTACACCGACCCGAGCCTGCTGAAGAGCGACGTGACCGACATCGGCGTGAGCCCGTTCACGCTGGTGTTCCGCCACGCGGGCCTCGCGGTCGCGGCCGGCGTGATGAACGCGGTGATCCTGACGGCCGTGCTGTCGGCCGGCAACTCGGGCATGTACGCGTCGACGCGGATGCTCTACAACCTCGCGACGGAAGGCCGCGCGCCGAGGCTGTTCGCGAAGCTGTCGCCGGGCGGCGTGCCGCGCAATGCGCTGTACGCGACCACGGCCGTCGGCGCGCTCTGCTTCCTCACGTCGCTGTATGGCGACAAGACGGTGTACCTGTGGCTGCTGAACACGTCGGGCATGGCCGGCTTCATCACGTGGCTCGGCATCGCGATCAGCCACTACCGCTTCCGCAAGGGCCTGCTCAAGCAGGGCTATCGCCTCGACCAGCTGCCGTATCGCTCGAAGTGGTTCCCGTTCGGCCCGATCTTCGCGTTCGTGCTGTGCGCGGTCGTCGCGCTGGGCCAGGACTACCAGGCGTTCATGGGCAGCAAGATCGACTGGGCGAGCGTGGCCGCGACCTATATCGGCGTGCCGTTCTTCCTCGCGATCTGGCTCGGTTACGCGCTGGTGCGCAAATGCCGCCTCGTGCGCTACGAGGACATGGAGATCGCGCCGTGGATCGAGCGCAACGCGACGCCCGACGCGACGGAGAAGGCCGACGCCGGCTATCCGGCTTTCGTCGCCAGCCCGGCCAACCCGACGCCGGGCGCCTGACGTCCGGTAAGCCCGGGAAGCCCAATAACGCAGCGGCCGCCGCCCGAATGCGACGGCCGCTGCGCTGAAAACCCCATTCGACGCGGCGCGCGCGTTCAGGCAAGATCGACGCGCGCCGCCTGTTTTTCCGCCGTTACGAGTCACCGAAACCGCATGCAGAACTTCTACGAAGCCACCGTTACCCGCCAGCCCTACCCGCAACTGACCGGCCCGATCGATACGCAGGTCTGCATCGTCGGCGGCGGCCTCGCCGGCCTGTGCACCGCGCTCGGTCTCGTCGAGCGCGGCGTGCAGGATGTCGTCGTGCTCGACGGCGAACGGGTCGGCTTCGGCGCGTCGGGCCGCAACGGCGGCTTCGTGTTCGGCGGCTACAGCCTCGACAACGCGGACCTGCTGCGCGCGCTCGGCCGCGACGAAGGCCGTCGCCTGTACCGGCTCACCGTCGACGCAGTCGAGCTGATCCGCGCGCGGATTGCCCGCTACGGCATCGACTGCGACATCGTCGACGAGGGCGTGATGCTCGCGAACTGGTTCGACGATCCGTCGCGGCTCGACAGCGTGCGCACGCTGATGAAGCAGGAATTCAACGTCGATTGGGAACCCGTCGCGACGGACGCGCTGCGCGCGCGGCTGAAGACGCAGCGCTATCACGGCGGCCTGTTCGAGCCGAACGCGTTCCACTTCCATCCGCTCAAGTACGTGCTCGGCGTCGCGGCGGCCGCATCGCGCGGCGGCGCACGCGTGTACGAACGCTCGGCCGCGCTCGGCATCGCGCGCGAAGGCGCCGGCTACGTCGTGCGCACGGCGCACGGCACGGTACGCGCGAAGGATGTCGTGTTCGCCGGCGGCGGTTATGCGCGCGGCGTGTCGCCGCGCATCGAGCGCGCGGTGCTGCCGATCGCGACCTACGTGATCGCGACCGAACCGCTCGGCACGCGGCTGCCGGACGCCATCGATGCGCCATACGCGATCTACGACACGCGTTTCGCGTTCGACTACTACCGTCCGCTGAAGGACACGCGGATTCTGTGGGGCGGCCGGATCTCGGTGCTCGACCGCGGCCCCGACGCGATCGCGCGGCTGCTGCGGCGCGACCTGCTGCGCGTGTATCCGCAGCTCGACGGCGTGAAGGTCGAATACGCGTGGGGTGGGCTGATGAGCTACGCGCGGCACAAGATGCCGCAGATCGGGCGCGACGCGGACGGCGTGTGGCACGCGATCGCGTTCGGCGGCCACGGGATGGCGCCCACCACCGTCGCCGGCGAAGCGCTCGCCGCCGCGCTGGCCGGCGAGCGGCCGGTGCCGGAAGGCTTCGCCGCGTTCGGCCTCACGCGCACGTTCGGGCTCGCGGGCCTCGCCGCCGCGCAGCTCACGTACACCGCGTATCAGGCCCGCGACGCACTCGCGTCGTGCCGGCGCTGAACCGTCGCGGCGGCGGCCGAAACCGTGCCGCCGATTAGAGCAGCGAGTCGGCAGGATGGCGATTTCCTGCATGCTAGAATGATTTTTTCATGCCGCCGCGAACGCACAACAAAGTCACATGAAAGCTGCAAGCAAGGCCGCCACGTCCGAAAGCCGCGCGCTTGCGACCGATGCGCGGCGCAAATACGATCCCGAGCAAACCAAGCGCAACATCCTCGACGTCGCCACGCAGGAGTTCTCCGCGATGGGCCTCGCCGGTGCGCGCGTCGACGCGATCGCCGAGCGTACGAACACGACGAAGCGGATGCTCTACTACTACTTCGAAAGCAAGGAAGGCCTGTACGAGGCCGTGCTGGAGAAGGTGTACGGCGACATCCGCGCGCTCGAGCAGGAACTGCACGTCGGCGACATGGAGCCGCGCGAAGGCATGCGCCGGCTCGTCGAATTCACGTTCGACTATCACGACAAGCATCGCGACTTCGTGCGCCTCGTGTCGATCGAGAACATCCACGGCGCGAAGTATCTCGAACAGCTGAAGTCGTTCAAGAACCGCAACGTCAGCATCATCAAGACGCTCGAGGAACTGCTCGAGCGCGGCGCGGCGAGTGGCGCGTTCCGCAAGGACATCGACGCGTTCGACCTGCACCTGCTGATCAGCTCGTTCTGCTTCCACCGCGTGTCGAACCGCTACACGTTCGGCGCCGCGTTCGGCCGCGATCCGTCGGCGCCGCGGCTGCGCTCGCGGCATCGCGAGACGATCGCCGACTCCGTGCTGCGCTACGTCGCCGCGTAGTCGCACCGCGCGATTCTGCCCGATTCCACCCGAAGGCCGAACGACATCACGACGCGTGCAACCGGCATGAGCCGGAAGCACGTCGCGCTTCCGGCCGAGCGGATGCGTCATGCGCCACGCGTCAGTCCGTCGGCGCGGTCGACGCCAGCGCGATCCGCGCCTTCTCTTCCGGGCTCCCCGCCACGTAATACTTCTTCGCCCAGCTCGAATCCGGCGCGAGCGCGAGTTGCCGATGCGAACCGGCGCCGTGCCGTTTCGTCTCGATCGCCAGCGCCCGCGCGCGATAGTGCTCGTAGAGCCGCAGGAATTCCGCGAGATAGATCGCGGCGATCCGCGTGTCGCGAATCTCGAGCAGGTTCTCGTCGTTGTACTGCTCGGAATTGCGGCTCATGTTCGCGGAGCCCGTATAGACGATCGGGTTCGCGCCTTCCGCATCGATCACGATGAACTTGTGGTGGATCACGACCGGCGGATAGGCCGGCGCCGGCTCGCCCGGAAAGAGGCGCAGCTCCGGCTCGAAACCCTGCGGCACCGTCGACGGCGAGAAATACGCGGCATCGATCACGTCGCGACGATCGCGCTGGCGATGGTAAAGCTCGAGATTCGCGAGCGTCGCCGCATCGAGCGTCTGGCCGTCGTGCTGCGCGGCATCGGCCTTCGTCGCGCTGCCGGCGCTGATGCGGTTCACCAGGCCGAACATCATCAGGCCGCGGTCGCCGGCCGCGAAGCATGCGTCGCGCAGCGCCGCGTCGGTCGGCATGAACAGGCAGAACGACACCGAATGCTTCGCGGCCGCGATCGCGGCGACGATCGTATCGATCTCGGTGCGCTGCCCCGCCCGCTCCGGCGAAAACGCGACGCGCACCTGCGCGCTGCCCACCGTCAACGGCGCCGACCAGCCCGGCGACAGCCGCGCCGTCTCCGCGATCGGCGGATTCGCGGCCAGCGCATGCGCCCGCTCGTTGTACAGCGCGGCGAGCGCCGGCGAGTCGAATGCGTGCAGCACGTTGGCCTGTTCCGTCAGCCCTTCGGTCGTGAAGTTCGCGGAACCGGTCAGCACGCGGGCGGGCGTCGCATTCCCCGGCGCGTCGGTCACGATGAACTTGTCGTGCATGATGTGCGTGCGGTCGCGCGGCGCCAGCGTCGCGAGGCCCTGCAGCGCGTCGACGGCCGGCTGGTTCGGCGACGGCAGCGCCGGCTTGCCCTTGCGCGCGGTCGTGTGCGCGTCGTAGACGATCGCGAGCGACGCTTCGCCGTGCCGGCGCCCGAACGCCTCGAAGGCGGGCAGCGCCCACAGCGTGTCCGTCAGGTGATAGACGGCCGACACCGCGCGCGACGCGGGATCGAGCATCTCCGCGAACACCTGCTCCATGTCGTTCGCGAGCCACGTGCGCAGCTTCAGCGCCTGCGCATCACTCGGCGCGGCGCCCGGCGCGAGACCCAGCGCCGCGACCTGCTTCGCGAACGCCTGCGAACTCACCACCGCGCGGTTGAACCAGGTGCCGATGCCGTCGACGATATGCGCGGGCAGCACGACATCGCACACGCCGGCTTCCGCATCGAGCACCTGCAGGTTCGCCGGCGTGCCGACGACGGGAAAGACGTCATAGCGGAACGACGCATCGCGATCCGGCGGATCGATACGGGCATCCCACCACATGAATTTCTGGATCGGCGCCTGGTCGGTCGGCGCGTCGCCCTGCGTGTCGGCGGCCGGGCCGTCGAACGTCAGCCGGTTCGGCAGCCAGCTGTTCGGCGCCCGCGTCTTGCCGTCGGCCGACCAGAAGCCCGGCGTGCGCCGGATCGCGAAGCCGAGGAAGTCGGTGCGCGACGCCGCGTCGGGCCAGTCGAAGGCCAGCAGGACCAGGGTGGGGGAAAGATAGCTGCGTGCGCTGACGGTCATTCGTGCTCCTGGCGTTTCGGCCGAAAGAGAGGAATGGGTCAGTGTTGACGGCGGTTCTTCCCGGGCGATGACCGTTCGATGAACCTTGTATGTCGGAGCCGCGTCAGTCGCACACGAGCAACTCGATGCCGCGTGCGGCCAGCGCGCGGCGCACGGCCTTGTCGGGCGTGCGCTCGGTGACGAGGTAGCGCGCGGCCGACGTGCCGTTGATCCGCACCGGCGTCACGCGGCCGAACTTCGAATGGTCGGCGACGATGACCGCCGTGCCGGCCGCCGCGATCATCCGGCTGCGCACTTCGGCGGCAAGCCGCGAGTAGTCGGTGCAGTCGCCGTCGACCGTGATGCCGCCCGCGCCGACGAACGCGAAATCGACGTGGTATTGCGCGAGTTGCTGGATCGTATCGAGCCCGAACGTCGCGTCCTCGTCGTCGGACAGCTCGCCGCCGAGCAGCGTCACGCGATTGCCGTTGCGGCGCGCGAGCACGAACGCCGTGCGCCAGTCGTTCGTGTAGATCGACAGCCGGTGCCGGTCGGCGAGCGCGAGCGCCACCGCATGCGGCGTGCTGCCCGAGTCGATCAGCACCGATGCATCGTCGGGCACGAATTCGGCCGCGCGTCGGCCGATCGTGCGCTTCGCCTCGGCGTTCGCCGCTTCGCGCTCGGACAGGCTCGGCTCGCGGCGGTCCGCCGCCAGCGCGCCGCCGTGCGTCATCACGAGCAGGCCGCGCGCCGCGAGTGCGTTCAGGTCGCGCCGCACGGTCTCGCGCGACACGTCGAGCGAGCGCACGAGTTCGGCAACCGACAGCGCGCCCGAGCGGCCGAGCTCCGACAGAATGTATTGATGACGTTGTTCCGCCAGCATCGCAATGCGCCCGAGGCGACTGGTAATGGGTAAGCCAGCCATTGTATTACGGCCGTTTGACTGTCATTTGACGGCGCCGCGTCCGGCAGCGGCCGCGTTTCACGCCAGCGAAATTCTGTATTGCCGGATGCGCGCGAATCGGCACGGCAAGCGATTGCTACACTTTGCGCTTCGCCTAACGACAGACCATCAAGGGGCTTGCGCAATGTATCGCAAAGGCAGTGTGCTCGAAATCCAGTTTTCGCCGGAACGACTCAACGACGGGGCCGGCGATCCGTACTGGATCGACCTGACGCTCGACGAAGCGCGCCGGCTGTATGAACAACTCGCCGCGCGCTTCGCGACCGACGCGCGCGCCAACCAGCCGCTCGACACGTTCTCGCTCGACTGATCTCCGTTTCTTTTCCCGCGCCACGGTGCGCTTTCATGCGGCGGCCCCTTCGCCCGGCCGGGTAATAACCGGACGGCTGGCTCGACTGATCTCCGCTCCTTTGCCCGCGCGACGGCGCGCCTTCATGCCGCGGCCCTTTCGCCCGGCCGGGTGATAACCGGACGGCTGGCTCGACGGATCTCCGTTCCTTTGCCCGCGCCACGGCGCGCCTTCATGCCGCGGCCCTTTCAGCCGGCCGGCCGCTGACCGAACGGCCGGCACGCTAGCGCGCGACGCGCTGGCCACGCATCACATCCGCGGTCGCCGCTTGCAGCCGCAGCAGCGGCGCGGCCCATGGCCGCTGCATGCATCCCGCACGCGCGACGCCCGAGTGCAGAATCCGACAAGACGGAGGCACCGCTTCATCCGATACTGACCGACTTCACGATTCGTCCGGCCGTATCGCGGCCCGCCACGCATGTTTACCCCGCTCGTCGCCGCGGCTTTCGTCGCGCTGTGGTCCACCGGCTTCATCGTCGCCCGGGCAATCAAGCCCTACGCCGATCCGAACCTGTTCCTGCTCGCGCGTTTCGCCGGCACGGCCGTGCTGTTCGGCGCGGTCGCACTCGTCGCGCGCGCGCCGTGGCCGGCCCGCCGCGAATGGCCGCGCCACCTGATCGCCGGCGCGCTACTGCAGGGCGTCTATCTCGGCGCCAGCTACTGGGCCGTCGCGCAAGGGCTGAATGCGGGCGTGATGGCGCTGCTCGGCGCGCTGCAGCCGCTCGCCACCGCCGTGCTCGCCGTGCCGCTGTTCAACGAGCGACTGCCCGCGCGCGGCTGGCTCGGGATGGCGCTCGGGCTGGCCGGCGTGGCGCTCGTGCTCGCGCCGAAGGTCGCGGGCGGCGTCGCGCCGCCGCCGGGCGCCGCGCCCGCGTGGTTCGTCGTGACCGTATCGATCCTGGCGGTCGGCTCGATCACCGCCGGCTCGCTGTACCAGAAGGGCAAGCTCGCGCAGAACGACCTGCGCACGGCCGTCGCCGTGCAGAACCTCGGCGCGGCGATCGTCGCGGCCGTCTTCGTCGTGCTGCTGCATGAAACGCGCTGGATCGGCGCGCCGGCGCTGTGGATTTCGCTCGTGTGGGGCGTCGTGTTCCTGTCCGGCGGCGCGGTCACGATGCTGATGTGGATGCTGCGGCGGGGCAACGCGGCGCGCGCGACGTCGTTGCTGTTCCTCGCGCCGCCGCTCGCCGCGCTGCAGGGCTACCTGCTGTTCGGCGAAACCCTCGCGACCGTCCAGCTCGCCGGCTTCGCGCTTGCGCTCGTGGGTGTCGTGCTCGCGCGGCGCTGACGCACGGGGTCGGGCAGGCAGTCGGGCGATCAGGCGATAGGAAGCACCCGTCACCGCCCCCACCCCGCATCGAAACGAAGCATCCGCCCGCGCGCCCGGGAGCACCGCCGCGCACTCTGCACCATGACGATGCACCGCGTCTCGCCGATGCAACGCGAAGCCGCCGGATCGCATGCCCGGCGCGGCGCCGCGCCCCGATTGCGCTTATGATGGGCGCCTCGCATTTCGTTCCGGAACCACCCCCATGACATCCGCCGATTACGCCAGCCGCCAACGCGCGATCATTGCCGAACTGAACGTCGCCCCGCACTTCGACGTCGACGCCGAGATCGCCCGGCGCGTCGATTTCCTCGCGCAGTACCTTCGTTCGAGCGGCCTGCGGACCTACGTGCTCGGCATCAGCGGCGGCGTCGATTCGTCGACGGCCGGGCGGCTCGCGCAGCTGGCGGTCGAACAGTTGCGCGCCGGCGGCTACGATGCCCGCTTCATCGCGATGCGCTTGCCGAACGGCGTGCAGAACGACGAAGCCGATGCGCAGCGCGCGCTCGCGTTCGTGCGCGCGGACGAGACGTTCACGGTCGACGTGAAGCCCGCCGCCGACGCGATGCTCGCGTCGCTGGTCGCGTCCGGCCACGCGTTCGAAACCCCGGCGCAGCAGGACTTCGTGCACGGCAACATCAAGGCGCGCGAGCGCATGATCGCGCAGTACGCGGTCGCCGGCGCGCGGCGCGGCATCGTGATCGGCACCGATCACGCGGCCGAATCGCTGATGGGCTTCTTCACGAAATTCGGCGACGGCGGCGCGGACGTGCTGCCGCTTGCCGGCCTGAGCAAGCGCCGCGTGCGTGCGGTCGCGCGCGCGCTCGGCGGCGACGAACTGATCGTGATGAAGGTGCCCACGGCCGACCTCGAGGAACTGCGTCCGCTGCGCCCCGACGAGCACGCATACGGCGTCACCTACGACGAGATCGACGATTTCCTCGAAGGCAAGACCGTCGCCGACACGGTGTACGAAACGGTGCTGCGCTTCTACGACGGTTCGCGCCACAAGCGCGCGCTGCCGTATACGCCGTTCGACTGGCCGACCGCGTAAGTCGACCACGTAAGTCAAACCGCGCCGCGCGAACCGTAACGGTCACGCGCGGCACGTGCACGACGGGCGACGCTACGCGTGGCCGCCCGTCTTCTTCGCCTGCAGCGCACGAATCCGCAGCCGCGCGCCCGTATCGCTGACCGTCGCGTCGTACATCGTCGCGAGATCGCGCTTGAGCGCGGTGCGCGAACCGCCATCGAGATACACCATGTGCCCCGACGGATAGAAGCGCGCGGACAAGTTCTGCCGCACTTTCTGATCCTCGAGCGGCATCTGCTGCAGATCGATCACGGTCTGGTAGAACGGCGTGACGAAATCGTACAAGCCGTTCGCCGACAGCACCTTCAGGTCGACGTTCAGCGCCATCACCGCGGCGAGGTCGCCCGCCGTGTAGAGGATCACGTTCCCCTTCGCATCGATGCCCTGCTGCTCGCCGGTCGGGTCGATATGGCTGAAGTCCCAGTTCTGGAACGCCTGGTCGTTCAGGTCCGTGAACGCGGAGTTCGACGTGAACTTCAGCTGCTCGTTCAGGTAGCTGTTCCACATCGCCGTATAGACGCCCGTCACGGCCGTCATCGTCGGATCGTTGCCGCCCGAGTTCGGATCGATCTTGCCGGCGATACCGGTCGAGATCGCCGTCACGCGGCCGTCGTACGAACCGAGCGCGAGCCCCTGCGCGTGCAGCAGCGTCGTCAGGAACAGCGAATTGCCGCGCGCGTTGTAACCGGCGATGTCGAGCCCCCAGGTCTGCAGCGTCGCCGTGTCGATGCCCGTGTAATCCGCCAGCTTCTGCACGGCAGCCGGGTCGGCATGCGGCACGTTGCGCAATGCCTTCAGGTAATCGGTGCGCGCGAACTGCGCGACTTCCTCGATGAACGCGCCGAGATCGGCCGGCGCCGGCTTGACGCCGAGTTTCTTGTGATACCACGCGTCGGCCGCCGCGGTCGGCAGCGCGCCGACCGGGTTGCCGGCCTGCCGGTAGTCGAGGATCGACGACTGCAGCGTGACGCCGTTCAGGTCGACGCCGTCCTCGTGCAGCTTGTACGCGAGCACGCAGCTGCGCGCGGTGCCATACGACTCGCCGAACAGGTATTTCGGCGAATTCCAGCGGTTGTTCTTCGTCAGGTAGCGCTTGATGAACTGCTTCAGCGAATCCGCATCCTGGTCGACGCCCCAGAAATTGCGGTTCTTGTTCGGCGCGACGGCCGCCGAATAGCCGGTGCCGACCGGATTGATGAACACCAGGTCGCTGTGGTCGATCATGCTGTCCGGGTTGTCCTCGATCTGATACGGCGCGGGCGGCGTGAACCCTGGCATCGACGTCTTGATGCGCTTCGGCGCGAACGAGCCGAGCAGCACGAACACCGACGACGAACCGGGCCCACCGTTGTAGAAGAACGTGACGGGCCGCGTTTCCTCCTTCGCGCCGTCGGCGGTGAAGGCGACGTAGAAGATCTTCGCGGCCGGCTGCGAACTGCTCGGATCGACCGTCACGAGATGGCCGACCGTCGCCGTGTATGCGATCCGCTTGCCGCCGATCAGGATCGTGTGATGCGTGATCGCGGCCGCTTCGGTCGTGTCGGTCACCGAGTCGTCGGGGCCGTTGCCGTACGCGACCGGATCGAAGAACGGCTGGTCGCGGCCGTGGCTCAGCGCGACGGGATTGATGGTCGGCGGCACGCTATGCGAATTGTGGTCGCCGTGATGCAGCGGATACACGCCGCCGGAAGATGCGGAATCGATGCCCATCGTGCTGCTCCTGGAGGTGAAAAAAGACGCGGGCAAGGAACCCGCGTCACATGGAAAGACTTGTGCCGACGCGTCAGCGCGATGGCTTGCGCGCGAGGATCGCCGCGAGTTTCGCGCCGTCGGGGCTGCCGAGGCCCGTGCACGCGTCCCAGCCGGACGCGGCCGCATACGTGCCGTTCGAGCCTTTCGTGATGTCGCGCAGCGCACCCGGATGCTTGTACAGCGCGGGGTTGATCCAGCCGGCCGATGCGCCGGCCGCCGCGTTGATCCGCGCGATCAGCGCGGCCCACAGCGGCGCGACCGCGCTCGTGCCGCCCATCACCGCGGGCGTTCCGGCGATCGACACTTCGTAGCCCGTTTGCGGCGACGCATCGCCGGCGACGTCCGGCACGCCGCGCTTCGCGAGCGGCCTGCTGCTGCCGTCGGCGAGCGCGACGGTCAGCCCCTTCTGCCAGGCCGGCACGTCGAACATCGTGCTGACGCCGCCGCCACCCGCGCCGCCGCCGGCCGCCTCGTCGTCCCACGTGACCTCGCCGCGAATGCCCTGCCCCGGCAGCGCATCGAGCTGCGTGCCGCCGCAGCCGAGCACGTACGGGCTCGACGCCGGGAAGTCGACGTGATCGGCGCCGTCCTGCAGCCCGTCGCCCGAGCCGCTGTCGCCCGACGCCGCGCACACCGTGATCCCCTGCGCGGCCGCCGCCTGCAGCACGCGGTTGAACGCATGGGCCGACTGCGCCTGCCAGATCGCTTCCGGGCCGCCCCAGCTGATCGAGATCACGGACGGCCGGTTGGTCTTGTCGGTGACCGCCGCGTTGACGGCCTGAATGAAGCCCGCGTCGCTGTTCGGCGCGAAGTACACCGCGATCTTCGCGGCGGGCGCGATCGCACCGGCGATCTCGATATCGAGCGCGACTTCGCCGTCCGGGCCGTTCGCGTCGCCGGTCGGCGTGTTGCGGCCGGTGCCGACGTTCACGTCGACGACCGTCGGCGGCTTGTCGATCCCGAGCCCGCGGAAATACTGCTGGATATCGGTCGCGCGATAGCCGCCGCCGAGTTCGACGATCGCGATGCATTGCCCGGCGCCATCGCCGGCCGGAAAGCCGTACAGCGACGCGAGCTGGGGCGGCGTGAACGTGACCGAGGTGGCGCCGCGCGCGGGCTTGAACGGCGGACGCAGCCGAAAGTGCGGCCGCGCCTGCGGCCGGCTGTCGAGGCCGAGGACGGCCGTGACGACGTCGCCGAGCTCGTCCGGCAGCGCGATGGGGCCCGAGCGGCCGCGGTACTGGCCGATCGAGCGATGCTCGAAACGCTCGAGCTTCACGCTGAATGCCGCCTCGAACTGCTGGATCGTGCCGGACAGCACGACGACGCTTTCCACCGGATCGACGCGATCGACCGTCAGCTGGTGACGGTGCGCGAAGTCCTCGGTCTTGCGAATGTCGTCGGGATTGGCGGAGAAACGCTGCGCGAAGGCGTCGCGCGACAGCGGTGTTGCGTCGGTGTCGCCAGCGGCGAGCTGATTGACCAATGCGTCGAGTTGCCCTTCTTCCGGCCGCCGCAACATCATCGTGACGTGGATGCGTTCCGCCGGATCGCACTGACCGAGGCACTTGGACTCGGCGACGATACGGGGTTCACGGTCGGCTTGAAGATGCCTTGCCATGTTCAGACCCTCCTTGGTACCGCGTTGCACAGGCGTTGCACACGCGTTGCACGGAACAGCCAGGAAATCGGACAGGGCCGGCGGCAGACGGTTCCGTCTGGTCGTCGGTTCGCGGCAGCGCGAAGTCAAAGCAAGTTTAGAACAGTCAGATGATTTGCGCGCGCCCCTGGGCGTGTCGGGCACGTGCGCGAAGGCCGGCATTGCGCGCGGCGTTCGTTGCTGCACTGCACCGCGTGGCTGTCGACCCGCGCGGTGCAGTGCGATGTTGCAGATCAGTCCATCGACAAGCGCAGCGCGAAGCCGATCAACGCCGCCGAGAAGGTCCAGCGCTGCACCGTCTGCGCGAGCGGATGCGCGCGCATCCACGCCGCGATGCGCGACGCGCCGAACACGCATGCGAGGTCGAAACACACGCCGGCCGCGACGAGCATCGCGCCGAGTTCGAACATCTGAAACACGACGGGCCCGGCCTCGGGCCGCACGAATTGCGGCAGCAATACCGAGCAGAACAGCAGCGCCTTCGGGTTCAGCAGGTTCGTCAGCAACCCCTTGAAGAACGACTGACGCAGCTCGCCCGCGGCGGCCGCGTCGCCGTCGCCGAGCGCGAACACCGGCGAGCGGAACACCTGGATCGCGACGTACGCGAGATACAGCGCGCCGCCGTAGCGGATCGCTTCATACAGCCACGGCGCGCTGCGGATCAACGCCGCGACGCCGCAGGCGGACAGCGTTACATGCACGGTGCGCGACAGCGACAGGCCGGCCGCCGCCGCCATTCCCGGCCGCACGCCGCGACCGATGCTGGTCTGCAGCACGAGCGCCATGTCGGGGCCCGGGACCGCGTAAATGGCCGCCAGCGCGGCGATATAAATCAACAGCAAATGCGTGGAAATCATGGTCTGCCCCCCGTCCTTCAATGACGATATGTTGCCGCTGAAGGTGGAGGGATTATTGGCCATCTGAGGCTCGGACTTGGCTATCCGTAGCGGAATCCGCCACAATCTAGAGATCACAACACGGATTCCGCCAACATGACCGAACTCGACAAAACCGATCGCGCGATTCTCGCCGCGGTGCAGCGCGACGGCCGCCTGCCGATCGCGCGCCTCGCCGATTCCGTCGGCCTGTCCGAGACGCCGTGCGCGCGGCGCCTGAAACGTCTCGAAAACGACGGCTACATCGAGCGCTACCGCGCGCAGCTGTCGCGCCAGGCGCTCGGCTATGGCGTCGTCGCGTTCGTGCTCGTACGGTTCGCGACGCACGACCGCAAGGTCGCCGACCGGTTCGAACGGGAAGTGCTCGCCATCGAGCGGATCCTCGCGTGCCACAACGTTGCGGGCACGGCCGACTACCTGCTGCAGGTGGTTGCGCGCGATCTCGACGACTACGGCACGTTCATCCGTGATTCGCTGCGGATGCTGCCCGGCGTGACGTCGATCGAATCCGCGCTGTCGCTGCGGGAGGTGAAGCACGACGCGGGGTTGCCGGTGCCGTGATGCGGCGGCCCAACCTCGGAAAGCGGCACGTTACCGCACGCGGCTGGTCACTTCGACGCCCATCGATGTGGGCGGTCGGCCGCCCGCCGCGTAACACTTGTTCACCTGTTTGACGCGACCGGCCTCACACGGCGTCGGGCGCCTGGTGCGCGTGCTCGAGGTCCTCGAGAAACGCCTCCACAAGCGGATTGCCTCGCCCGTCGCGCGCGACGACCATATGGAACGTGACGTCGTAGCGCAGCTGCTCCGGATTGAGCGGCGCGAGCAGCCCCTGCGCGACGTACGGCGCCGCGAAGTGCTGCGGCAGATAACCGAGGTGATGGCCCGACAGGATCAGCAGCGCGACGGCCTCCATGTTGTCGGCGGTCGCGGTCACGCGGTCGGGCGTCGTCGACATCTGCGCCTCCGGCAGCGGATACGAGCGCCACGCCCACTCGAATTCCGCGACATCGGCCGGCGTCAGCGCGCCGGCCGCGTCGAACAGCGGATGGCCGCGCCCGCAATACGCGATCTGCCGCTCGATGAACAGCGGCGTGTAATGCAGCGACGGCACGCGATGCCAGAAATAGCCGACGGCAATCTGGATCTCGTCGCTCAGCAGCTTCTCCTCGAGATCGCCCGGCGCGCGCACCGAGATCGAGAAGCGCACGGCCTGATCGCGCATGCGGAACGCGGCGATCGCCTCGGCGATCCGCGCGTTCTGGCTGATCGGCGTATGGCCGATCAGGCCGATGTTCAGCGTGCCGACCAGCTGGCGGTCCATGTGCCGCGCCGCCATCCCGAATTCGTCGAGCGCCGCGAGCAGCTTGCGGCTCATCGCATGGAACCGCTCGCCCTTCGGCGTGAGCCGGAAGCCGCTGCGGCCGCGCTCGCAGAGCCGGTAGCCGAGCCGCGTCTCGAGCGACGACAGCTGCGCGCTGATCGTCGACTGGCCGACGTTCAGCATCGCCTGCGCGGCCGACACGCCGCCCGCGTCCGTGACCGCGAGAAACACGCGGATCAACCGCAGATCGAGGGTCGACAGATTCCCCAGCACGCTATTCCCCTTCCATACATCGATGAAGATCGATGTTTACGTCGATATCTTCGCATTCTTCTTTGCGGTCGGACGCGTAAGACTATGCGCCAGACCGCGTCGCATGATACGGCAACCCCACATCGGAAGAGACACCATGAACGACCACACCCATTTCCAGCCGCTCGGCGGCAATGAAATGCCGCGCTGCGGCGGCATCGCGACGATGATGCGCCTGCCGCACGTGGCGAGCGCCGCGGGCCTCGACGCCTGCTTCGTCGGCGTCCCGTTCGATCTCGGCACCTCCAACCGCACCGGCGCACGCTTCGGCCCACGCCAGATCCGCACCGAATCCGTGCTGCTGCGCCCGTACAACATGGCCACGCGCGCCGCGCCGTTCGATTCGCTGCAGATCGCCGACATCGGCGATGTCGCGATCAACCCGTACAACCTGCACGATTCCATCGCGCGCATCGAGGCCGCATACGACGCGATCCTCGAGCACGACTGCAAGCCGATCACGCTCGGCGGCGACCATACGATCGCGCTGCCGATCCTGCGCGCGATCCACCGCAAGCACGGCAAGGTTGCATTGATCCACGTCGATGCGCACGCCGACGTGAACGATACGATGATGGGCGAAAAGATCGCGCACGGCACGCCGTTCCGCCGCGCGGTCGAGGAAGGCCTGCTGCACGGCGACAAGGTCACGCAGATCGGTCTGCGCGGCACCGGCTACGCCGCGGAGGATTTCGACTGGTGCCGCGAGCAGGGCTTCCGCGTGGTCCAGGCCGAGGAGTGCTGGAACAAGTCGCTCGCGCCGCTGATGGAAGAAGTGCGCGCGCGCGTCGGCGACACGCCCGTCTACATCAGCTTCGACATCGACGGCATCGATCCGGCCTACGCGCCCGGCACCGGCACGCCGGAAATCGCCGGCCTCACGGTGCCGCAGGCGCTCGAGATCATCCGCGGCGCGAAGGGGCTGAACATCGTCGGCTGCGATCTCGTCGAAGTCGCGCCGCCGTACGACCCGTTCGGCACCACGGCGCTGCTCGGCGCGAACCTCGCCTACGAGCTGTTGTGCGTGCTGCCCGGCGTCGCATACCGCGACTGACCCGGCCGCACGACCTATTCCAAATCAGAGGATTCCAGAGGAGCACACGACAGATGGGGACTTCCGTCAAACAACCGAAGCGGGCGGCGCTCGCGTCGTTCGTCGGCACCACGATCGAGTGGTACGACTTCTACAGCTACGCGACCGCCGCCGCCATCGTGTTCGGCCCGCTGTTCTTTCCCGGTGAAAACCGCTTCGTCAGCCTGCTCGCGTCGTTCGGTTCGTTCGCGGTCGGCTTCTTCGCGCGGCCGCTCGGCGGCGTGATGTTCGGCTATCTCGGCGACCGCTTCGGCCGCAAGCGTTCGCTGCTCGCGACGTTGATGCTGATGGCCGTGTCGACGGTCGCGATCGGCCTGCTGCCGACCCATGCGCAGGCCGGCGTGATTGCACCGATCCTGCTCGTGCTGATGCGCGTGTTGCAAGGCATCGCGGTCGGCGGCGAATGGGGCGGCGCGGTGCTGCTCGCCGGCGAGCATGCGCCCGAAGGCAAGCGCACGTTCTTCGCGTCGTTCGCGCAGCTCGGCAGCGCGAGCGGTCTGATCCTGTCGATGCTCGCGTTCGGCGCGATCAGCACGCTGTCGAAAGACGACATGATGAGCTGGGGCTGGCGCGTGCCGTTCCTCGCGAGTTCCGTACTGCTGGTGGTCGGCTTCGTGATCCGCGCGAGCGTGTCGGAGTCGCCCGAGTTCGAGGAAGTCAGGAAGAGCGGCAACACCGCGCAGAACCCGGTGCGCGAAGCGCTCAAGTATTGGCCGCTGCTGCTGCTCGCGATCGGCGCGAACGTATACGGGATCGCCGGCGTGTATTTCAGCAACATCTTCATGATCAGCTACGCGACGCAGTTCCTGTCGCTCGACCGGTCGATGGTGCTGCATTGCATGACCATCGTCGCCGTGCTGCAGTTCGTCGTGCAGCTCGCCGCCGCGTTCCTCGCGCAGCGCTTCGGCACGACGCGCGTGCTGCTGATCACCGGCGCCTGGGCCGCGATCGTGCCGTTCGTGATGCTGCCGCTCGTGCACATGGGCACGCCGCTGTCGATCACCGTCGGCGTCGGCCTCGCGACGCTCGCGGAATCGGGCTACTACTCGGTGGTCGCCGGGTTCGTCAGCGGCATCTTCATCGCGCGCATCCGCTACACGGCGATCTCGATCGCGTACCAGGTGTGCGGCGCGCTCGCCGGCGGCCTGACGCCGCTCGTCGCCACGCTGATCGCGCAGAACGTCGCGCCGCAATGGTGGCCGCTCGCGATCCAGTACACGAGTGCCGCCGTGCTGTCGTCGGTGTGCGTGTGGCTGATCTCGCGCCGCGTCAGCATCGACGATGCGGGCGCGCCGCGTGAAGCGCTGCCGCGCGGCGCTCGCACCGCCTGACGCACCACCCGACGGGCGGCCTCCCGGGCCGTCCTCCCCCTATACGATCATTCAGGGCCTGCTGCGACGCTGTCGCGGCAGGCTTGCGCGCGCCCCGGCCTCGCGGCCGTGCGCCAGGAGACACTGCCGTCTTGACGTCCTCACCCGCCTAAAGGCAGGTGATTCCCACACCTGGCGATGCACGTCCGCATCGGAGAATGTTCAGCGCAGCGTTGGTATCTCGATCATGCTCGACACCACAGCCATCGCAGGCCCATTCTCTTATTCCCAGTCCCGCGATACCTTTCGGCCGCGTCGTGCTGTCTTTCGACCCGCACGCCGAACAGGACTGGGTAGAACCGCTTTCGTCGACTTCCTCGAACGTGGCTCCGTGCGCGATCGCCTTGTAGCGGAGTTTGCTTCGGAAGGACGACCAGGATGCGTCGTAGACGCTCTTCGCCATCCTGGTTCTGGCGAGCTTCGCGGCCGACACGTTGCCGACCGCGATGTAATCGAAACGCCGCACCAGATCGAGCGCGAGCTTGTGCTGGAAATCGGCACGGGCATTCGCCACTTTGGCGTGCAACTTCGCGATATGCCGCTTGTGCTTTCGCGCCCGTTGCGCTTTCGCCAGTTTCTCCGCCGCTCGTCGACCGAACTGGTCATTGGGCAGCTTCTCGCCGGTCGAAAGTGTGGCGAAGTCTTTCAGGCCGAGATCGATGCCAACACCGGAACGGACCGGGCGGGCCTGCATATCGGGCATCTCGATCACGATGTTGAGAAACCAATTGCCGCGTGCATCCTGCGCAAAGTTGGTCCCATCCTTGATCTTGCCTTCGGGAAGCGAGCGGCTATTGAATACGCGAAAGGTATTGCCGGCAAAACGAAACGCATCGCCTTCGCGCTTCAGGTCACGCCCCTTCAGCGGCACCCAGCCCAGCGATTTCCTGCCGCGATAGCGCAGGTAGGGGCGTCGGTGCTGACTGCGCGACTTCGCGTATTGCTCGCACGTCGCGTTGATCGTGCCGGAGTGGATGCCGAGTTCCTTACTGCTGCCGGTGGTAAGCACATTCAAGTCGAAACCCGTCGGCCACCTCTTGCTCCACTTAAGCGCGTGCTTCTGCGTGTCGTTGCAGAAGTTCCAGACGTAGTTCACCGCACGGCTTTGCTTGTTGAGCAGTCCGTTGAGCGACTTCACGCGGTAACGGTAGACAAGAATCATGCCGGTGATCCTAACCCGTGGAAGAAGCTGCCTGTCAATAGCACTCCTTTCCTTCCCGCCATCCGCCCCGAAGGAAGTCCCCTTGGGGGAAATGGCGGGGTTTCTCGGAGCAAATTCTGATGAACCGCCCCGACACCCTCGCGCTCGACCGCGCCGAACCGGCCGGTCTCAAGATCGAGCATCGCTCGATCGACTACATCCCCGAAACCGAACGTCACGCGAAACTCGCGAGCCAGGGCCCGTTCTGGTTCCTCGGCAACTTCCATTTCTTCACGATCTCGATCGGCTTCGTCGGGCCCGGCATGGGGCTGTCGGCCGGCTGGACCACGCTCGCCGGCGCGCTCGGCATCATGTTCGGCACGCTCTTCATGGCGTTCCACGGTTCGCAGGGCCCAGAGATGGGCCTGCCGCAGATGATCCAGTCGCGCGCACAGTTCGGCTATCGCGGCGTGATCGTCGCGCTGCTCGCGACGTTGTTCGTGTTCGTCGGCTTCAACGTCGTGAACGTGTCGCTGATCGTCGACGGCGTGCATAACGTGTTCGGGATCGACGGCGGATTCGTCGCCGTCGCGGCCGTGTCGATTGGCGCGCTGCTCGCGATCTACGGCCACGACCTGATGCACCGCACCTTCAAGTGGGCGCTGGTCGCGACGCTGCCGCTCTATGCACTCGTCACGCTCGCGCTCGCGTTCGGCCACACGGCGCCCGCGCAGGCGAGCACCGCCGCCGCGCCGGGCTTCAACTGGATCGCGTTCGCGACACAGTTCGCGATCGCCGCGAGCTACAACATCTCGTATGCGCCCTACGTGTCCGATTATTCGCGCTACCTGCCGAAACACACGAGCCGCGCGAAGTTGATCGCGGTGATCTTCGCCGGCGCGTCGCTGTCGGGCGCGTGGATGATCGGGCTCGGCGCATGGCTCGCGCAGACGCTGCACGCGGCCGATGCGCTGGTCGCGATGAACGACGTCGGCACGTCGCTCGCACCCGGCCTCGGCAAGCTGATCGCGATCGTGTCGATCGTCGGCTTCCTGCCGATCATCGCGCTCAATGCGTACAGCGCGATGCTGACCGTGCTCACCGGCGTCGATTCGCTCGTGCCGATCAGGCCGACCCGGCGCGCGCGCATCGTGTCGATCGTCGCGATCAGCGCATTTGTGCTCGGCTGCGTGTTCGCGATCCGTGGCAACGGCATCGCGCTGCTGCAGACGTTCCTCACGCTGATGCTCTACTTCCTCGTGCCGTGGACCGCCGTGAACCTCGTCGACTATTTCTTCGTGCGCCGCGGCCGCTACGCGATCGCGCACTTCTTCACGCCGCGCGGCCTGTACGGTGCGTGGCAATCGCGCGGCATCCTGTCGTACCTGATCGGCTTCGCGGCGATGGTGCCGTTCTTCTACGTGTTCGACGCCGAAGCGAACCGCGAGGTATTCGTCGGCCCGTTCGCGCGGATGCTCGGCGGCGTCGATCTCGCGTGGCTCGTCGGGCTGGTCGTCGCCGGCGGCGTCTACGGGCTGCTGTCGCGCTCGCTCGACCTCGACCACGAGCGGCGCGTGATCGCCCAAACACCCGCGCCGGACGCGCCGGCCGCTACCGCGGCGCAGGGAGACGCACGATGAACGGTCCGCGCATTCGCATCGTCCAGTCGGCACTGCGCGACGGCGACGTGGCCGGCAATCTCGCCAAAGCGCTCGCGATCATCGCCGCCGCGCGCGGCGCAACCGACCTCGTCGTGTTCTCCGAAACTTACTCCAGCGGCTTTCCGACGCCCGACGACGTCGCCCGGCTGGCCGAGCCGCTCGACGGGCCGTCCGTCACCGCGGTACGCGATGCCGCACGCGATGCGGCGGTCGCCGTTGCGTTCGGCTTCCCGGAACGAGACGGCTCGCGCTTCTTCAACACCGCGCTGCTGATCGATGCGAACGGCGACGTGCTGTTGCGCTACCGGAAGACACATCTGTACGAATCCGACCTCGGCGTGTTCGAGGCCGGCGACGCGCTTCCGGTCTGCACGTGGCATGGGATGCAGGTCGGCCTGCTGATCTGCTTCGATCTCGAGTTTCCGGAAACGGCGCGCGCGCTCGCGCATGCCGGCGCCGAACTGATCGTGATACTCGACGGCATGATGAATCCGTACGGCGACGTGCATCGCCGGATGATCCCGGTGCGCGCGCTGGAAAACCAGCTCTACGTCGCGATGGCGAACCGCGTCGGCGCCGGCGACCGCTACACGTTCAGCGGCACGAGTCTCGTCGCAGCCCCCGACGGCACGTGCGTCGCGGTCGCGCCCGGCGACCGGGAAGCGATCGTCGACGTCACGCTCGATCCCGCGGCGATTCGCGATGCACGCGCGGCGTTCCGCTACGTCGACCTCGCCGCGGTGCCGCTCGGCGCGGCGACGCGGCGCAATTGACGCGAACGGCCCGGCGGTTGGGAAATGGCCCGCGACGATCCGGCATCGCGGCGACGGCGCGCGCGCAGCGCCCTGCGCGTCATTGCACCTGGTTGCGCAGCGTCTTCGCGGCGGCGACCATGTTCGTCAGTGCCGGAATCACTTCCGCCCACTGGCGCGTCTTCAGCCCGCAGTCCGGGTTCACCCACAGGCGTTCCGCCGGAATCCGCTCGGCCGCCTTCCTCATCAGGCCGACGATGTGATCCTGCGTCGGGATGTTCGGCGAATGGATGTCGTACACGCCCGGCCCGATCTCGTTCGGATACCTGAAGTTGTCGAACGCGTCGAGCAGTTCCATGTCCGAGCGCGACGTCTCGATCGTGATCACGTCCGCGTCCATGTCGGCGATCGACGCGATGATGTCGTTGAACTCCGAATAGCACATGTGCGTGTGGATCTGCGTGTCGTCCTGCACACCGTTCGCGGTGATGCGGAACGCCTCGACCGCCCACTTCAGGTACTCGCCCCATTGCGCGCGGCGCAACGGCAGCCCTTCACGCAGCGCGGCCTCGTCGATCTGGATCACGCGCACGCCGGCCTTCTCGAGATCGAGCACTTCGTCGCGGATCGCGAGCGCGAGCTGGTAGCACGACACCGAGCGCGGCTGGTCGTCGCGCACGAACGACCAGTTCAGGATCGTCACCGGGCCGGTCAGCATGCCCTTCATCGGCTTGTTCGTCAGCGACTGCGCGTACGTGATCCATTCGACCGTCATCGCCTTCGGGCGGCTGATGTCGCCGAACAGGATCGGCGGCTTCACGCAGCGCGACCCGTACGATTGCACCCAGCCGAACTGGCTGAATGCGTAGCCGTCGAGCTGCTCACCGAAGTATTCGACCATGTCGTTGCGCTCGGCTTCGCCATGCACGAGCACGTCGAGTTCGAGCGATTCCTGTTCGCGCACGCTGCGCTCGATCTCCGCCTGCATCGCCGCGCGGTAGCCGGCTTCATCCAGCGCGCCGGACTTGAACTGGCTGCGCGCGTGGCGGATGTCCGTGGTCTGCGGGAACGAGCCGATCGTCGTCGTCGGGAAGGCCGGCAGGTTCAGGCGTGCCGACTGCTTCGGCGCGCGCTGCGTATAGGGGCTCGCGCGGTTGCCGAGCTGCGCGTCGATGCGCGCGAGCGCGGCCTTCACCGCCGGGTTGTTCACGCGCGGCGAACGGCGGCGCGAGTCGATCGCGGCGGCATTGGCGGCCAGCGCGTCGGCCACCTTGTCGCGGCCTTCATTCAGCGCCGTCGCGAGCACCTTTAGTTCGTCGAGCTTCTGCAGCGCGAACGCGAGCCACGAACGGATCTCCGCGTCGAGCTTCTCTTCGCTCGCGAGATCGACCGGCACGTGCAGCAGCGAGCACGACGGCGCGATCCACAGGCGCTCGCCGAGTTGCTTCGCAAGCGGCTCGAGCCAGTCGAGCGTCGCGTTCAGGTCCGTCTTCCAGATGTTGCGGCCGTTGATCGCGCCCACCGACAGCACGCGGTCAGCCGGCAGTTCGCGCACGAGTGCGTCGACTTCGTCGCGGGCGTTGATCGCGTCGACATGCAGGCCGTCGACCGGCAGCGACGCCGCGAGCGTCAGGTTGTCCCCAAGCGTGCCGAAGTACGTGGCGAGCAGCACCTTGATACGGCGCGTTTCCAGCGCCGCGTACGCGGTGCGCAATGCCTGACGCCATTCGGCGTCGAGCTCGGTGACGAGGATCGGTTCGTCGATCTGCACCCATTCGACGCCCTGCGCGGTCAGCGTGTCGAGCAGCGCGCCGTACACCGGCAGCAGCTTCGGCAGCAACGCGAGGCGATCCGAATCGTCCTTCGCCTTGCCGAGCCACAGGTACGTGACGGGACCGAGGATCACCGGCTTCCCGGCGATGCCCAGCGCCCGCGCTTCGGCCAATTGCTGGAGCAGGCACGACGGATCGAGCGAAAAGTTCGTGTCCACGTGGAATTCCGGGACGATGTAGTGGTAGTTCGTGTCGAACCACTTCGTCATTTCGCCGGCGGAAACGCCGCCGCAGCAAGCGGCATGCGCGTCCACCGCTTGCGCCGAACGGCCGCGCGCGACGCGGAAATAGTTGTCGAGCACGTCGCCGTGGAAGCCCTGCACGCGCTTCGGCAGGTTGCCGAGCGTAAAGCTCATGTCGAGCACCTGGTCGTAGAACGAGAAATCGCCGATCGGCGCGAGATCGAGGTCGCGCTGGGCGTTCCAGTGACGCGCGCGCAGCTCGGCGCCGAGTGCCTTCAGCACGTCGCGCGACGATTCGCCCTTCCAGTAGCGTTCGAGACCGAACTTGAGTTCGCGCTGCGCGCCGATGCGCGGAAAACCGAGATTGTGTGTCGTAACCATGAAGCTGCCGTCCAGAGAGAAATTGAAGATCCGGCAGCCATCATAGGGATTTCATCTCATGAAATAAAATGGCATTATTTCATTCATCCATTAAATTTGTTCATGTGTTTGTGGAGTGAGCGATATCCATGCTGGAACGATTCCATCTCGTCGTGATCCGTGAAGTCGAGCGCCAGGGCTCGTTGACCGCGGCCGCCAACGCGCTGCACCTCACGCAATCGGCGCTCAGCCATACCGTCCGGAAAATCGAGCAGCAGCTCGGCACGCCGATCTGGGATCGGGAGGGCCGCGGCCTGCGGTTGACGCAGGGCGGGCAATATTTGCTGAAGCTGGCGAACCGGCTGCTGCCGCAGTTCGAGCTCGCCGAGGAGCGGATGAAGCAGTATGCAAAGGGCGAGCGCGGCACGCTGCGCATCGGGATGGAATGCCATCCGTGCTACCAGTGGCTGCTGAAGGTCGTGTCGCCGTACCTGTCGCGCTGGCCGGACGTCGACGTGGACGTGAAGCAACGCTTCCAGTTCGGCGGCATCGGCGCACTGTTCGGCCATGACATCGACGTGCTCGTGACGCCCGACCCGCTGAACAAGCCGGGGCTGCGCTTCGATCCCGTGTTCGATTACGAGCAGGTGCTGGTGGTCGCGGATGCGCACCGGTTCGCGAACGCCGACTACGTGACGCCCGAGCAGCTGACCGACGAGGTGCTGATCACCTACCCGGTCGAGACCGACCGGCTCGACATCTACAACCAGTTCCTGACGCCGGCCGGCATCGTGCCGCGGCGCCACAAGTCGATCGAGACGACCGACATCATGCTGCAGATGGTGGCGAGCGGGCGCGGCGTGGCCGCGCTGCCGAGATGGCTTGCCGATGAATACGCGGACCGGATGCCGGTCGTGCCGGTCAAGCTCGGCAAGAAGGGCATCGCGAAACAGATCTTCCTCGGCATCCGCGACGCGGACGCGTCGATCGACTATCTGGCCGCATTCGTCGCACTGGCGCGCGAATCGACGTGGAGCGCGCCGCGCATGCTGCGCTAGGCGCGCCCCGATGCGATGCGCGTCAGGCGGCGCGCATGGTGCGTTCGCCGCGTTCGACCCATGCGCCGAACAGCAGGCCGATCGTCGTCCACATGATCGCCTGCATGCCGATCGCGGCGACGCGGAACTTCCACAGCACCGCGGCCGGGAATTCGGCCGGCACTTCATCGATCGACGGCAGCCCGATCTGCACGGCGGCGATGATCGCGACGAACGCGAGGCCCGCGACGATCGATGCGTTCCACGGGCCGAACTTCGCCAGCAGATGACGACGCACGCTGACCGAGAACGCCATCGTCGCGACCGAGATCGCGATCATCAGGAAGAACAGGCCCGTGCGATAGCCGATCGTGTCGTGGTCGCCGACCGCCGGCGGATTGGCCGGGTATTTGATGCTCGGCACGATCACGAGCGCGACGAACGCCGCCGCCGCGAGCCATGCCGCGAGCGGCCGCGCCGGGAGGCGGCTGCCTCGCCCGTATGCAAACGCGAAGACCAGCGAGAACAGCCCGCCGAATGCCGCGCCGTAGGTCACGACGCCCGTCAGCAGGCCGACGCCGGCCTGCGTGTGGCGGCTGACCAGTTCGGGCTCCGGCGCTTCGCCGTTGGCGGCGTCGACTTTTTCTCCGAAGGAGATTGCCTGATCGACTTGCGGTTCGCCGACGATTCTGGCGAAACCGAACGTGAGGAGGCCCGCGACGATGCCTGCGAGCATCCCGCGCATGAGCAGCTTTCCGACCATCGTGTACTCCGCGTCAGTGGCAGGGAAAGCCGAGCAGATGGCGGCCGTCGTGAACGAACTCGTGCACGTACATGCCCGGCACGAGCGACGTCGCTCCCTGTTCCGCACCGACGAAATAGAGCGCGAGCAACAGGATCAGGCCGACGAAAATGGCCCACGGCAACAGCTCGCGGACGGGAATGGGCGCCGGCACGACGACCGGCTTCAGCACTGCTTCGCTCATGAATGCACCTCAGGGGAATCGCGCCCCGACAAATGTTGGATGGAATACGAAGGCAGGTCTGGCTTCCGGGATTGAAGATCCGCAGTTACAGTGGCGCGACCGCGCCGGGCTTGCACCGGCTTCCGCCCTTCGTATCGGGCGAATTGTACGCGCGAACGTTCGCGTGTTGAAGGCCCGCGCATCACGGGCGCGGCCGCTCCGAACTTTCCGGCCATCGACATGACCCAACCTGCCTCGCTGCGCCTGATCGCACATGCGCCGACCCGCGCGATGCGCATCGGCGCGTTTCCCGCCGACGATCCGCTCGATGCACCCGGGCTCGCCGAGGCTGCCGCGCTGCGCGAGCGGTTCGCCGGCGCACCCGACGCGATCGTGCTGTGCAGCCCCGCACGGTGCGCGCGGCAGACCGCCGACGCGCTCGGGCTGCGCGCGGGCATCGACGATGCGCTGCGCGATGTCGACTACGGCCACTGGCACGGCAAGCGGCTGCATGACCTCGCGCGCGACCTGCCGGACAAACTCGGCGCGTGGCTCGACGATCCGGCCGCATCGCCGCACGGCGGTGAATCGTTCGAAGACGTCGCACGCCGCGTCGGCGCATGGTTGAACGCACTGCCACGTAACCGCGATATCGTCGCGATCACGCATGCGGCGATCGTGCGGGCGGCCATCGCGCACGTGCGCCGGATGGACGCGAAGGCGGCGACCCGCATCGACGTCGCGCCGCTGTCGTGCACGATATTCGCCTCGTCGCGAGATGGCTGGACGTCGATCACGGACGACGTTCGACGCGATGCCGATGCGTAAGCCCGCCTGCTCACTATATGGAGAATGACGGCGCATTTTCTTACATCCCTGTAATAAAATGGTTCGTCCTCCCGACTGTCATCAAACTGACTGGTAGCGAAAGCTAGGATCGGCTGCGGTTACCTTACGAGATGCCGCCATGAATCAGCCTGCTTCGTCCGCCGCGAATAACGCCGGCTCCACCGAACGTACCCGACAGGTCGGCTATGCCGTCTTTCTGCTGGTACTCGTGATCGGCGCCGTCTATATCGCCACCCACCTTATCGCCGATCTGTCGCCCGTGCGCGAAGGGTCGCTGTTCCCGTATCTGATGCTCGGCGCCGCGCTGGTGATTGCGCTCGGCTTCGAATTCGTCAACGGCTTCCACGACACCGCGAATGCGGTCGCGACCGTGATCTACACCCACTCGCTGACGCCGAACGTCGCGGTGATCTGGTCCGGCATGTGGAACTTCCTCGGCGTGATGGTTTCCAGCGGAGCCGTCGCCTTCGGCATCCTGCAGCTGCTGCCGGTCGAGCTGATCCTGCAGGTCGGCAGCGGGTCGGGTTTCGCGATGGTGTTCGCGCTGCTGATCGCCGCGATCGTCTGGAACCTGGCGACCTGGTATTTCGGGTTGCCGTCGTCGAGCTCGCATACGCTGATCGGATCGATCATCGGCGTCGGGCTGATGAACCAGTTGATGCACGGGCCGTCGGGCACGAGCGGCGTCGACTGGGGCCAGGCGCTCGGCGTCGGCAAGTCGCTGCTGTTGTCGCCGATCGTCGGGTTCCTGTGCGCGTCGCTGCTGCTGCTCGTGCTGAAGGCCGTCGTGCGGATTCCGGAGCTGTACAAGGAGCCGCCGAAGGATCAGCCGCCGCCGTTCTGGATCCGCTGCCTGCTGATCCTCACGTGTACCGGCGTGTCGTTCGCGCACGGGTCGAACGACGGGCAGAAGGGGATGGGCCTCATCATGCTGATCCTGATCGGCACGATGCCGACCGCGTATGCGCTGAACAAGGCGGTCACGACGGCCGAATCGCAGACCTTCGTCGCCGTCGCGAACCAGGCTGCCGCGACCTTCGCGAAATATTCGAACGGCGTCGCGCCGTCCGCGAATCCGCGCGCCGACGTCGAGCACTTCGTGCAGCACCGCGAAATGACGCCTGCCGTGCTGCCGGCCGTGCAGCAACTGTCCACGTCGCTCGCGGCCTCGGTCGGCTCGTCGGGCTCGATGGCGGCCGTGCCGCAGGGCGACGTCGACAACGTGCGCAACACGATGTATCTGGTATCCGAAGCGATTCGCCTGATCGAGAAGGCGGGTCAGCCCGCGTTCGCCGCCGACGACAAGCTCGCGATCGACAACTACCGCAAGCAGCTCGATCACGCGACCAAGTTCATTCCGACCTGGGTGAAAGTGGCCGTTGCGATCGCGCTGGGTCTCGGAACGATGGTCGGCTGGAAGCGGATCGTCGTGACCGTCGGCGAGAAAATCGGCAAGCAGCATCTGACGTACGGACAGGGTGCGTCGGCCGAACTCGTCGCGATGCTGACGATCGGCGCGGCCGACGTGTACGGGTTGCCCGTGTCGACGACGCACGTGCTGTCGTCAGGCGTCGCGGGCACGATGGCGGCGAACGGGTCCGGATTGCAGTGGAGCACGGTGCGCAGCCTCGTGCTCGCGTGGGTGCTGACGCTCCCGGCGTCGATCGCACTCGCGGCCGGGCTTTACTGGCTGTTCCGGTCGATCGCCTGAGCGGATGGGCGGCGAGCGGCTGAGGAATTGGTCGCTCGCCGTGGAGGATTTGGTTCGGGTGCTACGTCTCGTCTCCTCACCTCACCTTTCATCGCTTCCTCACCTTTCATCGCTTCCTCCCTTCCTCCCTTCCTCCCTTCCTCCCTTCTGCGCTTCGGCGCCTCTTCGCGTCCGCCTCCGCCTCCGCCTCTTCGCCTCTTCGCCTCTTCGCCTCTTCGCCTCTTCGCCTCTTCGTCTCTTCGTCTCTTCGTCTCTTCGTCTCTTCGTCTCTTCGTCTCGCCGTCCGTGTCGCGCACACTACGCTCAACTTATCCCGGTCAGTCGCGCAACGACGTCGCACTGAATCGCCGTTGCGCCCGACTGCTCGCCCCGCGATCTGCCCCCGCTCTCCCGAATTGAAGCGCAAGATCTGGAGCGCGCCGTCGCACCTGCGACATTAGACTGGGTTCATCGACTTTCATCGGGGACACGGTCGTGCTCGCAACGCTTCCCGACATCGTCTCGCCGACCATCCTGCTGCGACCGCCCGCGCATATTCCGGCGCGCACGACATGCCCGCACGACTCCGTATTCCCATCGCTGACTAACGAGGTACACCCGTGAACATCGCCGATCTGCAACCTGCCATCGAATCTGCCGACCTCGCGCAACGCGTGAGCGCAGTCGACTGGACCGCCGTCGGTACCGAACTCGATCGCTATGGGTGCGCTCGCGTACCGGGCCTTCTCCGCGCCGACGAATGCACGGCGCTGGCGTCGCTCTATCCGCGCGATGCGCTTTACCGTTCGCGCGTCGTCATGGCGCGGCATGGCTTCGGCCGCGGCGAATATCGGTATTTCGCTTATCCGCTGCCGGCGGTCGTCGACACGTTGCGAACCGCGATCTACCCGCATCTCGCGCCGATCGCGAATCGCTGGAACCAGGCGCTCGGGATCGACGTCCGCTACCCGGCCGACCACGCGTCATTCCTCGAGCGCTGCCATGCGGCCGGACAGCCCCGACCGACACCGCTGATCCTGCAGTACGGTCCGGACGACTACAACTGCCTCCATCAGGATCTGTATGGCGAGCATGTCTTTCCGCTGCAGGTCGCGATTCTCCTGTCGGCGCCGGGCCGGGATTTCACGGGTGGCGAGTTCGTGCTGACGGAACAGCGGCCGCGGATGCAGTCGCGTGCGGAAGTGGTGCCGCTGACACAAGGCGACGCCGTGATCTTCGCCGTGCACGGCAGGCCCGTGCAGGGAACGCGCGGCGTCTATCGCGTCAACCTGCGTCACGGCGTGAGCCGTATCCGGACCGGGCACCGCCATACGGTCGGCATCATCTTTCATGATGCTCAGTAGCGGCAAGCGACGCGAGAACGGTGGCGTCGGGTGGAGGCGGGCGGCGGCGGTGGCGGTGGCGCGGGTGCGGGTGCGGGTGCGGGTGCGGGTGCGGGTGCGGGTGCGGGGTGCGGGGTGCGGGTGCGGGTGCGGGTGCGGGGTGCGGGGTGCGGGTGCGGGTGCGGGTGCGGGTGCGGGTGCGGGTGCGGGTGCGGGTGCGGGTGCGGGGTGCGGGGTGCGGGGTGCCAGGTGCCAGGTGCCAGGTGCCAGGTGCCAGGTGCCAGGTGCCAGGTGCCAGGTGCGGGGTGCCAGGTGCGGGGTGCCAGGTGCCGGATGCCGGGTGCCGGGTGGCGGCGGGAGGGCGGGTGGCGGGTGGCGGGTGGCGGGTGGCGGGTGGCGGGTGGCGGGTGGCGCATCAGGCCCGAGGTCGTGCGTGCGCGGCATGGCGGCTGAGCATCGCCGGCAACACGGCAGTGTGTTCATGAAAGGCATGCGCGAAGATTCGTCGCGCCCGTGACGCACCGAACCGTCAGGCGAGCTGAGCAACCGAGCGCGACCATATGCACCCGTCGCGATTCACGCCCGACCAGCCGTTCGATCTACCCTCGCGCGACACTCGCCCGAAGTCGGTCGCCCGCATCGGACGCGAGCCGCGCATAGCCCGGCAACGTCAGCAGCGCGAGCGCGCCCGCGGCAACGAATGCCCAGCGAAAATCGTCGAGCACGTAGTGAATCCCTGCCGCATCGCCGCGCATCAGCGCGGCGAGCCGCAATGCCAGCGCGCCGAATGCGATCCCCATCCCGATCGTCATCTGCTGCGCGGCGCTCCACAGCGTGCTCGCAGCGCTCGTCTGGTGCGACGGAACATCGGCATAGGCGAGCGTCGCCAACGTCGTGAACTGCATCGAGCGCGTCAGCCCGTAGACGAATACGACCAGCAGCGTGATCGCGAGCGGCGTCGATGCGGTCAGCCAGCCGCATGCGATCGTGAAGAAGCCGACGATCGTCACGTCGACGAGCGCAACGCGGCGGAACCCGAAACGATCGAGGATCCACGACGTGCCCGCCTTCATGCCCAGATTGCCGAGCGCGCTCGCGAGCAACAGCAAGCCGGACTGGAACGGCGACAGCCCGAAACCAATCTGGAACAGCAGTGGCAGCAGATAAGGCACCGCATTGATCGCAACCCGCGTAATCGATCCCGTGAGCACCGTGACCGAAAAGGTCGGCACCTTCAGCGTCGTGAAGTCGAGCAGCGGGTGCGCGCAACGCCGCGCGTGCAGCCACGCGGCGACGCCGAACAACACGCTGACCCCGACCAGCACCGCAGCACGCGTGAACTGCGCATCCTCCTGACCGGCCGTTTCCGTACCCAGCAGCAGACAGGTCAGCGCACCGCCTGCCAGCACGAACCCGACCCAATCGAGCGGCCGCTGTTCGTCCGCACGCGTATTCCGCACGATCAAGCACGTACAAACCAGCGCGGCGAGGCCAAGCGGCACGTTCAACAGGAAGATCCATCGCCAGGACGCATAGGTCGTGATGAAACCGCCGATCGGCGGCCCGACGACCGGCGCAACGATACCCGGCCACGTGATCGTCGCGATCGCGCGCATCAGCCGTGCTTTCTCGGTGCTGCGCACGACGATCATCCGCCCGACCGGCACCATCATCGCCCCGCCGACGCCCTGCAGCACGCGTGCGGCCGTAAACGTCACCACGCCGTTGGACAGCCCGCACAGAATCGATGCGCCGGTAAAAATCACGATCGCGCTGCCGAACACCGTGCGGGAACCGTATCGGTCCGCGATCCAGCCGCTGATCGGGATGAACACCGCAAGCGCGAGCATGTAGGCCGTCATCCCGAGACTCAGCGCATTCGGCCCGACGCCGAAGGATTGCGCCATCTGCGGCAGCGCGGTCGCGATCACGGTCGTGTCGAGATATTCCATGAAGAAGGTCGCGGCGACGAGATACGGCAAGAAGTCGGTCGTCCGACCACTCTGAGCAGAGCTGGAAGTCATGAACGATGCAGTTGCGGAAGGCGGAACACACCGGCAACCACGCGCGGAAGCCGGACGAGTGGCGATATTACCCTGAAGTGTCCGCACGCCGCGCTGCGGACACTTGGCGCTGAAACCACTTTATGCGCATAGATTCGACGTGGCTCGGCAGCCGAGCCATACATGCACTGACGTCAGTAAGCACGTATTTGAGCCGATATCGGAGAAGATCGGCGATGTTACTCGCCCAACAGGCCATCCTGGCGAATTCTGTAGTGCTCACCTCGACACGCATCGCTCCAGTCAGCTCGCCCTTGGTCGTCGGTTGTTCCTTGATGGACCACGGCGCCATCCGACACCCGGATCAGGGAAAACTTCATATTGGCGAACGGGCCCACATCGCCGTCTGCGTCCTGGAATTTTGCGTGAAATGGCGCATGGACGCAGTCAGCGTGAGATTGCGCAGCCCATCCCAGCAGGGCGAAGCAATACAAAAGCGGGACGAGCTTTTTCATTGGGATTGCCAGGGGATATTCGTCCGTGACGGTGAATCAAGGAAGTGTGATGTGGCCGATCTAGCTGCCCCACCGGCCCTACGGATGCGGCGTGCGTGAGGATCCTGCCCGGCCAGCTCACCTGCCCCGCCGGCGCCATGGGCCCCACCTCGCTGTCATCGCTTTTCCGCCGCTCAAATGCAAAAACCCCCGCCTTTCGGGCGGGGGTTTCTGGCTTAGGGAGCCTGACGATTACCTACTTTCACACGGGAATCCGCACTATCATCGGCGTAGAGTCGTTTCACGGTCCTGTTCGGGATGGGAAGGGGTGGGACCGACTCGCTATGGTCATCAGGCAAAGAGGGTTGTCACGTTGCTTCGCAACGCGACCAATCTGGGAAGAAGCAGTAATTTTGAGTTGTGTGTATCACACACGAGAATCCAACCGGTCCGACGCGCTCTGTCAGCGCGAAACAGACTTGTTATAGGATCAAGCCTTACGGGCAATTAGTATCAGTTAGCTGAACGCATTACTGCGCTTACACACCTGACCTATCAACGTCCTGGTCTCGAACGACCCTTCAAGGGGATCTAGTCCCCAGGGATATCTCATCTTAAGGCGAGTTTCCCGCTTAGATGCTTTCAGCGGTTATCTCTTCCGAACATAGCTACCCGGCGATGCCACTGGCGTGACAACCGGTACACCAGAGGTTCGTCCACTCCGGTCCTCTCGTACTAGGAGCAGCCCCCTTCAAATATCCAACGCCCACGGCAGATAGGGACCAAACTGTCTCACGACGTTTTAAACCCAGCTCACGTACCTCTTTAAATGGCGAACAGCCATACCCTTGGGACCGGCTACAGCCCCAGGATGAGATGAGCCGACATCGAGGTGCCAAACACCGCCGTCGATATGAACTCTTGGGCGGTATCAGCCTGTTATCCCCAGAGTACCTTTTATCCGTTGAGCGATGGCCCTTCCATACAGAACCACCGGATCACTATGACCTGCTTTCGCACCTGCTCGACTTGTCGGTCTCGCAGTTAAGCACGCTTATGCCATTGCACTATCAGCACGATTTCCGACCGTACCTAGCGTACCTTCGTACTCCTCCGTTACGCTTTGGGAGGAGACCGCCCCAGTCAAACTGCCTACCATGCACTGTCCCCGACCCGGATCACGGGCCAAGGTTAGAACCTCAAACAAACCAGGGTGGTATTTCAAGGACGGCTCCACCGAAACTAGCGTTCCGGTTTCATAGCCTCCCACCTATCCTACACAGATCGGTTCAAAGTCCAATGCAAAGCTACAGTAAAGGTTCATGGGGTCTTTCCGTCTAGCCGCGGGTAGATTGCATCATCACAAACACTTCAACTTCGCTGAGTCTCGGGAGGAGACAGTGTGGCCATCGTTACGCCATTCGTGCAGGTCGGAACTTACCCGACAAGGAATTTCGCTACCTTAGGACCGTTATAGTTACGGCCGCCGTTTACCGGGACTTCAATCAAGAGCTTGCACCCCATCATTTAATCTTCCGGCACCGGGCAGGCGTCACACCCTATACGTCCACTTTCGTGTTTGCAGAGTGCTGTGTTTTTATTAAACAGTCGCAGCCACCAGTTTATTGCAACCCCTTCACCCTCTGCGCGCAGGCGCATCAAGCTACAAGGGCGTACCTTATCCCGAAGTTACGGTACCAATTTGCCGAGTTCCTTCTCCCGAGTTCTCTCAAGCGCCTTAGAATACTCATCTCGCCCACCTGTGTCGGTTTGCGGTACGGTCATCGTTAGACTGAAGCTTAGAGGCTTTTCTTGGAACCACTTCCAATTGCTTCGCTCCCTAAGGAGCTCGCGCCACACCCTTGAATTACGCACCCGGATTTGCCTAAGTGCCTTCTCCAATGCAGCGACCGGGACTTCCAACACCCGGACAACCTTCCGCGATCCGTCCCCCCATCGCATCTAACAATGGTGCAGGAATATTGACCTGCTTCCCATCAGCTACGCATTTCTGCCTCGCCTTAGGGGCCGACTCACCCTACGCCGATGAACGTTGCGTAGGAAACCTTGGGCTTACGGCGAGGGGGCCTTTCACCCCCTTTATCGCTACTCATGTCAGCATTCGCACTTCCGATACCTCCAGCACGCTTTTCAACGCACCTTCGCAGGCTTACGGAACGCTCTCCTACCATGCGTGCATAGCACGCATCCGCAGCTTCGGTATATAGCTTAGCCCCGTTACATCTTCCGCGCAGGACGACTCGATCAGTGAGCTATTACGCTTTCTTTAAAGGGTGGCTGCTTCTAAGCCAACCTCCTGACTGTTTTAGCCTTCCCACTTCGTTTCCCACTTAGCTATATTTGGGGACCTTAGCTGGCGGTCTGGGTTGTTTCCCTCTTGACACCGGACGTTAGCACCCGATGTCTGTCTCCCGTGATTGCACTCTTCGGTATTCGGAGTTTGCTATGGCGGGGTAATCTGCAATAGACCCCCCAACCATGACAGTGCTCTACCCCCGAAGGTGAGACACGAGGCACTACCTAAATAGTTTTCGGAGAGAACCAGCTATTTCCAAGTTTGTTTAGCCTTTCACCCCTATCCACAGCTCATCCCCTAACTTTTCAACGTTAGTGGGTTCGGACCTCCAGTACGTGTTACCGCACCTTCATCCTGGCCATGGATAGATCACTTGGTTTCGGGTCTACGCCCAGCAACTGAACGCCCTATTCGGACTCGCTTTCGCTACGCCTGCCCTATACGGTTAAGCTTGCTACTGAACGTAAGTCGCTGACCCATTATACAAAAGGTACGCCGTCACCCCTTACGAGGCTCCGACTGTTTGTATGCATGCGGTTTCAGGATCTATTTCACTCCCCTCCCGGGGTTCTTTTCGCCTTTCCCTCACGGTACTGGTTCACTATCGGTCGATCACGAGTATTTAGCCTTGGAGGATGGTCCCCCCATCTTCAGACAGGATTTCACGTGTCCCGCCCTACTTGTCGTACACTTAGTTCTTTCATACTGTTTTCGCCTACGGGGCTATCACCCGCTATGGCCGCACTTTCCAGAGCGTTCGGCTAACAATACAAATAAAGAGTACAAGGCTCATCCCATTTCGCTCGCCACTACTTTGGGAATCTCGGTTGATTTCTTTTCCTGCGGTTACTTAGATGTTTCAGTTCACCGCGTTCGCTTCGCATGGCCTATGTATTCAGCCATGGATACTCCAAAAGGAGTGGGTTTCCCCATTCGGACATCTACGGATCAAAGCTCGTTTGCCAGCTCCCCGTAGCTTTTCGCAGGCTACCGCGTCCTTCATCGCCTGTGATCGCCAAGGCATCCACCACATGCACTTGTTCGCTTGACCCTATAACGAGTCTGTCTTGCGACAGTCGCTACAGGTTGAGTTCTCGCGTTGTGCCGTATTCCAATTGAGTCAAACATAGAGTTCGAATCATCTTGAGATACATCGATACAATCACAACCCGGATAGTTTCCACGTCCATCTCAAGACGCTTCCGCTATCCAAATTACTTACTTCTTCCAGATTGTTAAAGAACGACAGCCGATATGGTGTTACTCATATCACTCTGACTGGCTCAATCGCCAATGCAAAATTCTCGGTTCAGTGTCTGAACCAAGCCCTTAGCGTTGGTGATTGGTGGAGGCAGACGGGATCGAACCGACGACCCCCTGCTTGCAAAGCAGGTGCTCTCCCAGCTGAGCTATGCCCCCATGTACAGATGACCTCAGGATGTACCTACCGTCAGACAATGGTGGGTCTGGTTGGATTCGAACCAACGACCCCCGCCTTATCAAGACGGTGCTCTAACCGACTGAGCTACAGACCCCTGAGTCTGTCTTTAATTTACAGCCGATAAGCGTGAGCGCTCAACTTTGCGAGAAGCTCTGGAAAGGAGGTGATCCAGCCGCACCTTCCGATACGGCTACCTTGTTACGACTTCACCCCAGTCATGAATCCTACCGTGGTGACCGTCCTCCTTGCGGTTAGACTAGCCACTTCTGGTAAAACCCACTCCCATGGTGTGACGGGCGGTGTGTACAAGACCCGGGAACGTATTCACCGCGGCATGCTGATCCGCGATTACTAGCGATTCCAGCTTCATGCACTCGAGTTGCAGAGTGCAATCCGGACTACGATCGGTTTTCTGGGATTAGCTCCCCCTCGCGGGTTGGCAACCCTCTGTTCCGACCATTGTATGACGTGTGAAGCCCTACCCATAAGGGCCATGAGGACTTGACGTCATCCCCACCTTCCTCCGGTTTGTCACCGGCAGTCTCCTTAGAGTGCTCTTGCGTAGCAACTAAGGACAAGGGTTGCGCTCGTTGCGGGACTTAACCCAACATCTCACGACACGAGCTGACGACAGCCATGCAGCACCTGTGCGCCGGTTCTCTTTCGAGCACTCCCACCTCTCAGCAGGATTCCGACCATGTCAAGGGTAGGTAAGGTTTTTCGCGTTGCATCGAATTAATCCACATCATCCACCGCTTGTGCGGGTCCCCGTCAATTCCTTTGAGTTTTAATCTTGCGACCGTACTCCCCAGGCGGTCAACTTCACGCGTTAGCTACGTTACTAAGGAAATGAATCCCCAACAACTAGTTGACATCGTTTAGGGCGTGGACTACCAGGGTATCTAATCCTGTTTGCTCCCCACGCTTTCGTGCATGAGCGTCAGTATTGGCCCAGGGGGCTGCCTTCGCCATCGGTATTCCTCCACATCTCTACGCATTTCACTGCTACACGTGGAATTCTACCCCCCTCTGCCATACTCTAGCCTGCCAGTCACCAATGCAGTTCCCAGGTTGAGCCCGGGGATTTCACATCGGTCTTAGCAAACCGCCTGCGCACGCTTTACGCCCAGTAATTCCGATTAACGCTCGCACCCTACGTATTACCGCGGCTGCTGGCACGTAGTTAGCCGGTGCTTATTCTTCCGGTACCGTCATCCCCCGGCTATATTAGAACCAAGGATTTCTTTCCGGACAAAAGTGCTTTACAACCCGAAGGCCTTCTTCACACACGCGGCATTGCTGGATCAGGCTTTCGCCCATTGTCCAAAATTCCCCACTGCTGCCTCCCGTAGGAGTCTGGGCCGTGTCTCAGTCCCAGTGTGGCTGGTCGTCCTCTCAGACCAGCTACTGATCGTCGCCTTGGTAGGCCTTTACCCCACCAACTAGCTAATCAGCCATCGGCCAACCCTATAGCGCGAGGCCCGAAGGTCCCCCGCTTTCATCCGTAGATCGTATGCGGTATTAATCCGGCTTTCGCCGGGCTATCCCCCACTACAGGACATGTTCCGATGTATTACTCACCCGTTCGCCACTCGCCACCAGGTGCAAGCACCCGTGCTGCCGTTCGACTTGCATGTGTAAGGCATGCCGCCAGCGTTCAATCTGAGCCAGGATCAAACTCTTCAGTTTAAACCTGTTACTGTTTTCGGTTCGGTTAAGAACCGGTCGCTCACTCAAAGCTGACAGGAATATGAATCACTTCATAAACCTGACTTACTTTAGTGTGAGACTCTTGATACTTTCGCTATCTGATCCGAGGATCAGCTCGCTTCCATCAAGCGCCCACACTTATCGGCTGTTAATTTTTAAAGAGCATTTCTGCGAGAAACCTTCTGTTTCTCAGCAGCGCTGCGTTTTCAGCAGCAGAGAAGCGAGATTATGAACCGTCTTTCTTCGCTCGTCAACAACTTTTTGAACTGCTTCGTTGCGACGGCGAGGGGTTCAACTTCGTGTGCGCCGGGGTTCCTACAGCAACCCGCGTCAGCACCGCTTCCCTTCCCTCCCGCGCTGCGTTTCCGTTAGCGCGAAAGAGGCGTGATTGTAGGCACCCTCCTCGAACCGCGCAAGGGGTTTCTCGAAAAAAATATAAGGCCCCGCACGCTACCGCGCGCGGGGCCTTCCTTATATGGACGCACCCGGGCCGTCAGGCCACACGCACCTGGCGCGCCACTATCTCCATATAGTGATCGAGGTTGGGCGTCACCTTGCCCTCTTCCTTCGCCGTATCGTCCCAGCGGCGCAGACGTAGCGCATCCTCCGCGAACGGGTGTTGCAGGAATGCCGCCGTCTCCTCGTCACTGAAGACGCCGCCCTGCAGTGCGAGACTGCGCACCGAATCCGGCGACAGGCTCTCGAGGTAGCCGGCGTCCGTCCGGCACAGGCAACGCTTCGCGTCGACGTGCAGCCGGATCGGCTCCAGCACCGCATCGTTGAACAGCGGCCGCAGGAACGGCAGCACGTAATACTGATGAAGATCGTCGATTCCGCGTGCGCTCGGCGTCTCGCCCTGGCGATTCAGCAAATGACCGAGGTCGTGCAGGAATGCCGCCGCGACCAGCGCGTCGTCGGCACCCGCCTCCTCCGCCAGCAAGCCGCTTTGCAACGCATGCTCGAGCTGCGTGACCGGTTCGCCGCTATAGGCGACATGGCCATGCTCGCGATACAGCCCGTGGATCTCTTCCACCGTCAGTGCCATCCGCTTACTCCCAAGGCAGCGAAAACGTCTTCAGGTTCGTGAAGCTCTTCATCGCTTCCTGAACGCCTTCCTTATAGCCAAGCCCCGAATCCTTGACGCCGCCGAACGGCGACAGCTCGATCCGATAGCCCGGCACCTCGCGCACATTCACGCTGCCGACCTTCAGCTCCTTCATGAAGCGCGTGATCGCTGTCGTACTGTTCGTGCAGACCCATGACGACAACGCATATTCCGTGCTGTTCCACATCCGGATCGCATCGTCGATCGTGTCGAACGTCATGACGGGCGATACGGGGCCGAAGGTCTCCTCGCGCACGATCGTCATCGACGGATCGACGTTGTCGAGCACGGTCGGCGAATACAGCGCACCGCGCCGCACGTTGCCGGTCAGCAGGCGCGCACCCGCGCGCAAGCGCATCGTTCACCTGCTCCTCGCACAACTGCGCCGCCGCGTCGTCGATCACCGTGCCCATTTCGTTCGCGGGATCGAACGGATCGCCGTAATTCCAGGCGCGCGTCTTCTCGACGAGCAGCTCGGTGAACGCCGGCGCGATCGAGCGCTGCACCAGGATCCGCTTGACGGCCGTGCAGCGCTGCCCCGAATTCCGGTACGAACCGAGCACGGCCAGCGATGCCGCACGTTCCAGATCGGCGTCGTCGAGCACGATCAGCGGATCGTTGCCGCCCAGCTCCAGCACGATGCGCCGGTAGCCGGCCCGCGCGGCGATCGCCTTGCCGATCGACACGCCGCCCGTGAAGGTAATCAGCGACGCATGCGGATGCGTGACGAGTTCGTCCGCGATCTCGCGCGGGTCGCCCGTCAGCACCTGCAGCATCGGCTCGGGCAAGCCGGCCTCGTAGAGCAGGTCCGCCAGATAGAACGCCGACAGCGGCACCTTCTCCGACGGCTTCACGATCACGCGGTTGTTGGTCGCGATCGCCGGCGCGATCTTGTGCGCGACCTGATTCATCGGGTGATTGAACGGCGTGATCGCGACGATCACGCCGTCGAGCGGCTGCCGCTGCGAGAACACGCGTCGCGCCTTGCCGTGGGGTGTCAGGTCGCACGAGAAGCTCTGCGCGTCGTCGCGCAACGCCTCGACCGACGCGAACTTCAGCACGTCGGCGACGCGGCCGATCTCGTAGCGGGAATCCCGTTTCGACAATCCCGATTCGAGCGTGATCAGGTCGGATGCCGCCTCGGTACGCTCGCGCAGCAGCGCGGCCGCACGCTCGAGGATCTGCGAACGTTCGTAACGCGTAAGCGCGGGCCGGTATGCCATCGCGTAGTCGAACGCGGCACGCACGTCGTCGACGCTCGCCAGCGGCGCCGTACCGACTCGCGTGCCGGTGTACGGATCGGTGACGTCGAACACACGATCGCGAAGATCCTTTCACGTCGCACGCGTGCCGCACCAGCGCAGCGCCTCGGCGCGAAACGCGGGGTGGTCCTGGCGGGGATGAGCCATCATGACGCGACCCGGTTCAGCACGAAATCGAACACGTCGAAGTTGCGCGGCCGACGTGCGGGGTCGTCCCGCTCGATCCGACGGTTGAACAGCAACGGCACTTCCTGCTCGGACACGCCGCCATGCGAACGCAGCGGCACGGTCAGGCCGGACAGGTCGTGTTCGCGCTCGCGCGTGCCGAGCGTCATGTCGCGCCGCGCGATCACGACGAGATCGCCGATCCGGTCGGCCGGCAGTTCGAAGCGGGCGGCCGCTTCCGCGTTGTCGAGCACGAGCTCGACGCCGTCGAGCCCGCCGACGCGCCACATCGCATCGGTCCGGTCGACACCCGACGCCAGATACACGGTCGCGAACGAGCCGAGTGCGCCGTGGTGCACGACGTACGGATCGGTGATCGGCAGGATCACGCGTGCGGCCTGCACACCGAACCAGCCGTCGAACGCGTCCTGCAGATAGATGACGTTCGGGCGGCCCGTTGCCGGATCGTGCTTCGCGTTCATCCCGTGGTCGGCCGTGAGCCCGATCGCCCAGCCCAGCGCGTCGAGCTGCGCGAGATAGCCGTCCATCATTGCGTAGAACGCGTTCGCGCCCGCACTCCCCGGCTCGCACTTGTGCTGCACGTAGTCGGTGGTCGACAGGTACATCAGGTCAACCTGGCGCGTCTGCGCGAGCCGCACGCCGGCCGCGAACACGAATTCGGACAGCGCCGCGCTATAAACGTCGGGCGATGGGAGGCCAACCCAGTCGAGCACGTCGGCGATCCCGTTTTCCGCGAGATTCGCCTGCGCGGCCTTCTCCGCGGAAAAACAGATGCCGTTCATCTGCCAGCCGAGCAGCCGGCGCAGCTTGTCCTTCGCCGTGACGACGGCCACCCGCGCGCCGGCGTCGGCCGCCGCCGCGAGCAACGTGCCGGCCCGCAGGTAGGCCGGGTCGTTCATCATCACTTCGGCGCCGCGACCGCCGTCGGCGGCCGGATCCCAGAAGTAGTTGCCGCAGATCCCGTGGACCGACGGCGGCACGCCGCAGACGATCGACAGGTTGTTCGGGTTGGTGAAGGTCGGCACGACGCAGTCGGCGCGCCACGCGGTGCCTGCCGCGATCATCCGGCCGATGAACGGCGCGACGCCCGCCTCCACCGCACGCTCGAGATAGTCGTACTCGCAGCCGTCGACGCAAACCACGACAGTCGGTTCGACCGGCAGCCGGTAGCGCCGGCCGTTCACGTCGACGGAACGACCCGCGAGATCCGTCGACACCTTGCCCGCGGCCGCTTGCTCGCCGGGCAGCCGCAACGCGAACGCGGCGTTCATGATGCGGCCCGCGTGCCGCGCGGCACGCGCGCGGCGATCAGCAGCAGCGCCGCGAGCGACGCCCCGAGCATCAACAGCGACAGCGCCGATGCCGGCAGGTAGTAGCCGCGCTCCACCTGGCCGATCACGACGATCGGCACGGTCGCGAAACCCGGCGGGTAGACGGTCAGCGTCGCGCCAAGTTCGCCGAGCGACAGCGCGAAGCCAAGCGCGAGGCTCGCACGCAGCGCCGGCACGAGCTGCGGCAGCAGCACGCGGCGCAGCACCATCGCGGGCGGCGCACCGAGGCTCGCCGCCGCTTCGCGCAGCACGGTCAGTTCCGGCCGCAGCGCGGCGGCCGCGCAGCGATAGCAGAACGGCAGAATCAGCGCGAGTTGCACGAGCACGACGATCGCCGCGGAGCTCGACAGGTCGAGCGGCTTCTGGTGATACGCGATCAGCACCGCGAGCCCGAGCACGACGCTCGGCACACCGTTCGGCACCATCACGAGCGCGTCGACGAGCGCGCCGAGGCCGCGCCGGTCGCGCCCTTCGAGCGCGAGCGCGAGCCACAGCCCGAGGATCGTGCCGAGCGCCGACACGCCGAAGCCGATTTCGAGGCTCGTCAGCAGCGCGTCGTATTCCGGCGACGCGAGCCGCTCGAACCAGCGCAGGCTGTAGCCGGCCGGCAGAATCGTGCCCGACCACTGCGTCGACACGCTCGACAGCGCGACGACCACGACCGGCAGCACGAACAGCCAGAAGCAGGCGAACGCGGCCAGCGCGAGCGCGGCGCGCGACGCATGCTTGAGCAGCGTGTCGCCCCAGCCGATCTGGTGGCGCGGCACGGCTGCCCCGATACGGAATTCAGCGGACATCGTTTCCTCCCGTCACACGCCGGTTCACCCGGCGATAAACCGCATAGAGCGCCAGCGACAGCGCGAGCATCACGACCGCGCCGGCCGATGCGGTCGGCAGGTCGAGATCGACGGTCGCGCTGCTGTAGATCGCGACCGGCAGCGTCACGAGCCGCGCGCTGCCGAGCACGAGCAGGATCCCGAACTCGTTCAGCGTCAGCAGGAAACACAGCACGGTGCCGGCGGCGATGCCCGGCCACGCGATCGGCAGCACGACGCGGCGCGCGAGCATCCAGCCGGACGCGCCGAGACTGCGCGCCGCCTCGATCAGGCGCAGGTCGAGCGTCGCGAACGACGCAAGCGTCGGCCGCACGACGAACGGCGTATAGAAGACAGTCTGCGCGAGAATCACGCCGCCGATGCCGAACAGGAAGTCGAGCGGCGGGCTCTCGAGATGGAACAGCTGCTGCAGCGCGATGCTGATCGAGCCTTGCGAGCCATATAGAAAGATCAGCGTGAACGCGACGAGGAACGACGGGAACGCGACGTACAGCTCCAGGAAGCGCGTGACGAGCGATGCGCCCGGGAACGGCCTGAAGAACAGCAGCGCGGCCAGCAGCACGCCGAGCACCGACGCGGTGCCGGCGCTCGCGAACAGCACGCCGACGCTCGTCAGCAGCACGCCGCGCGTATCGGGGTTGCCGAAGAACGTCCGGTACGCGGCGAAGCTCAGCCCGTGATCGCCGGACACGCTCAGCAGCACGAGCCGCACCAGCGGATAGATGACGAGCGGGCCCAGCACGACGAGCGCGAGCGCGGCGAGATGCAGGTCGCCCATGCGCTTGCGGCGCCGCGCGGCGGCGGCATGCGCGGCGGCCGACGCGAGCGCCTGCGGCGGCAGGCCGGCTTCAGGGCTCGATAAGGACGACATCGTCTGCCTCGCAATGCAGGGAAACGCGCGCACCGCGCTCGGGAGCCGCGCCGCGGCCGCGTTGCATCGTGACGCGCACGGGCTCGTCGGGCGCCGCGTCGATCACGACCGCGATCGACAGGTCCGCGCCCTGCCATTCGACGGACGACACCGTGCCGTGCAGGCCGCCCGCCGCGAGCGGCATCACGGTCAGGCGCTCGGGGCGCACGCAGGCGACCTTGTCGCGCACATCGTGGCGCGGATCGCCGAGCGGAAAGATCACGTGCGGGGGCAGCAGGTTGGCGGGGCCGAGATAGCGCGCGACGTAGCCGTCCCGCGGCGTGTCGTACAGCTGCTGCGGCGTGCCGAGCTGCGCGATGTGGCCGTCGCGCATCAGCAGGGCGCGGTCGGACAGCACGAGCGCGTCGTCGCGGTCGTGCGTCACGCAAACGACGGTCAGGTTCGGCAGGCGCTCGTGCAGCGCCTTCAGTTCGCTGCGCACCGATGCGCGCAGGTTGGCGTCGAGCGCCGACAGCGGCTCGTCGAGCAGCAGCACGTCCGGTTCGATCACGAGCGCACGCGCGAGTGCGACGCGCTGCTGCATCCCGCCCGACAGTTGCGCGGGCAGATGATGGCCCGCATCGCCGAGCTGCACGAGCTTCAGCGCGTCGGCGACGCGGCGCGTCACGTCCGACGAGGCCATGCCGCGGGCGCGCAGCCCGAATGCGACGTTCTCGAACACCGACAGGTGCGGGAACAGCGCGTAATTCTGGAACAGCAGACCGAGATTGCGCTTGTGCGGCGGCGCGTAGGTCAGGTCGCGTCCGGCCACGGTCAGCGTGCCGGTCAGGCCGTCGGCCTTCACGAACCCGGCGATGAAGCGCAGCAGCGTGGTCTTGCCGCAGCCGCTCTTGCCGAGCACGGTCAGAAATTCTCCGGCGCCGATCGACAGCGACAGATCTTCCAGCACCGTGCGTGCGCCGTAGCGCACGCTCAGGTGCTCGATCCGCACGCCGCCCGGCGCGCCGGACCGCAGCGTCGCTTGCGGCTCGGCGGCGCCGAATGCGCCGGGATGGGTCAGGGTGGTTTCCACCAGGTTCATCCTCTTGCTCACTAATACAGGCGGCGCGCGCCGATCACTTCGGCTTGACGACGTCGAGCTGCTTGCCCGAGCTGCCGATCACGTCCTTCTTCCAGCGCTCGATCCACACCGGCTTCTTCGCCATCACCTGGCTCCAGTCGACCGGGATCAGCTTCACGCCCGCGATCGCCTTCTTGACCGCCTCGCCGTTCTTGCCGGCCAGCGGAACGTCGGTGCGGCCCGGGATGCCGTACATGTCCGGCACCTTCGACTGCACTTCCGTCGACATCAGGTAGTCGATCAGCTTCTTGCCGACGTCCTGATTCGGGCCGCTCTTGATCAGACCGATGCCGTACGGCAGCTGGAACGTGGTCGGCTGGTCGCCGTCCTTCGCGGCCAGGAAGATCGGCTTGACGGACAGCGCGCCGTGCTCGGCGTCGTCGAGGTCCATCTGCAGGTCGCCGTTCGCGACGCTGATCTCGTTGCGCGACAGCAGCACGTTCAGGTAGCCGGTGCCCTTCGTGTGGAACTTCACGCTCTGCGACAGTTTCGCGAGGTAGTCGAACGCCTTGTCCTCGCCCATCAGCGAGGTCGTCAGGATCAGCACGGCCATCCCGTCGCCGGCGGTCGCCGGGTTCGAGTACGCCACCTTGCCGGCATAGCTCGGCGACAGCAGGTCGGCGAACGTCTTCGGCTGGTTCTTCACGACGTCCGGGTTGATCGCGAACGAGAAGTAGTTGTTCACGAACGTCGCCCACGTACCGTCTTCCGCCTTCGCGATCGCCGGCACGTTCTTGTAGTTCACGCTCTGGTACGGCTGCAGCAGGCCCATCTGGCCGGCTTGCTGAATGAACGGCGGCAGCGTGACGATCACGTCCGCCTTCGGCGAGTTCTTCTCGATGTTCGCGCGGTTGACGACCTCGCCGCTGCCCGCCGTCACGATGTTGACCTTGACGCCTTCCTTCTTCTCGAAGGCCGGCAGCACATCGCGATAGAGGTTCTCGAGGCCGTCCGCCGTATACAGCACGACCGCGTTCGCCGCATGCGCGGGCAATGCGACGCCCATCAGGCCGGCGACGCCGGCAGCCAGCGCGAGCTTGCGGAACGCGCCGGCAGCGGCGCGCGAGGAATTCTGCAGTGTCATCTCACTTCTCCGTAGGCGGAACACCAGCGGCCGGGGCACGATCCGGCTCGTTTCAGTCGGGCAGACCGACAACCGGCCGGCCTCGCTGCCGCGCTGCAGGTGGTGTCGCGCGGCAACCGAAGGATCACAGCGTTCGATGACAAAGCCGTGACGCGCGCCACAATTTCCACAAAATGACACATTTTGCCAATATCATGCAAGTCGTTCAGAAAAGCCACTCCCCACGTTTCGCCCGACCTTTGCTGGAGAAAACCATGCCCGATCCGATTCTGCTCACGCCCGGCCCGCTCACTACGTCCGCCACAACACGCCACGCAATGCAACATGACTGGGGCTCTTGGGACGCCGCTTTCAACCAGTTGACGGCCAGCGTCTGCGCGGACCTCGTCGCGATCGCGCGCGGCGGCGACGAGTACGTGTGCGTGCCGATGCAAGGCAGCGGCACCTTTTCGGTCGAGGCCGCGCTCGGCACGCTGGTGCCGCGCGACGGCGTCGTGCTGGTGCCCGACAACGGCGCGTATTGCGCGCGCATCCTGAAGATCCTCGGCCGGCTCGGCATCGAAGCGATCGCGTTGCCGTTCGGCGAGGACGCAGCGGCCGACCCCGCGGCGGTGGAAGCCGCGTTCGCGCGCGAGCCGCGCATCACGCATGTCGCGCTGGCGCACCTGGAAACGAGTGCCGGCATCCTGAATCCGCTCGACGCGATCGCGGCCATCTGCCGGCGGCACGGCAAGCGGCTGATCGTCGACGCGATGAGTTCGTTCGGCGCGCTGCCGATCGCGCTGGCGGACAGCGGGATCGACGCGCTGGTGTCGGCGAGCGGCAAATGCCTGGAAGGCGTGCCGGGGATGGGGTTCGCGATCGTGCGGCGCGACGCGCTCGATGCATGCGAAGGCAACTCGCCGTCGCTCGCGCTCGACCTCCAGGATCAGCACGCGTACCTGCGCAAGACGGGCCAGTGGCGCTTCACGCCGCCGACCCACGTGATCGCCGCGCTGCGCGCGGCGCTCGACCAGTATCTCGCCGAAGGCGGCCAGCCCGCGCGTGGCGCACGCTATGCGGAGAACTGCCGGACGCTGGTCGAATCGATGCGCGCGCTCGGCTTCGCGCCGTTCCTCGACGCCAGCGTGCAGGCGCCCGTGATCGTCACGTTCCATGCGCCCGACCATCCGGCCTACGATTTCCGCCGCTTTTACGACGCGGTGCGCGACGCGGGCTTCATCCTGTATCCGGGCAAGCTGACGAAAGTGGAGACGTTTCGCGTCGGCTGCATCGGCGCGATCGATGCCGGCGACATCCGCCGCGCGGTCGCGGCGATCGCGCAGGCACTCGAATCGCTCGGGATTGCCATGCAGCGCGCGTGAGCGCGCATGCGTGAGCCGGCCGCACTCCGGCGGCAGAAATAAAAACGCCCGGAGACCCAAGGTCGCCGGGCGAATGCACGGAGCGTGCGTGGAGCCGGTCCTTACAATTCGATCCGCTTGATGTCGCCGACGACGAAGATGTACGACAGTGCGCCGATCAGCGCGATCACGCCGATGAACACCAGCGCGCCGACGAACGAACCGGTCGACGCGACGATGAAGCCGACGACGAGCGGCGTGACGATCCCCGCGAGGTTCGCCGCGAAGTTGAAGATGCCGCCCGTCACGCCGAGCAGGCCGTCCGGCGCGATGTCGGACACGAGCGTCCAGCCGAGCGCGGCCATCCCCTGCGCGAAGAAGGCGATCGACATGATCGCGATCACGGCTTCGTTGCTCTTCACGTAGTTCGCGAGAATGATCGTCGACGCGAGCAGCAGGCCCGCGATGATCGGCAGCTTGCGCGCGAGGTTCGCCGACTTGCCGCGACGCAGCAGCCAGTCGGAGAAGATCCCGCCGAACATCACGCCGACCGACGCGGCGATGAACGGCATCACCGCGAAGAAGCCGATCTTCAGCCAGCCCATGTGGCGCTCGGTCGCGAGATAGGTCGGGAACCAGGTCAGGAAGAACACGAGCGTCGAGTTGCCGGCGAACTGGCCGAGGCAGATGCCCGCGAGCTGGCGCTTCTTCAGCAGCTTGCCGGCCATCGACCAGCTGAACTTCTTCTGCTCGCCCTTGGCGCCCTTCTCGCCCTTGCGCACAGCGTGCACGAGCCCGCCGCCCGCCTCGATGTAGGCGAGTTCCTCCGAGTTCGCGGCCGGATGATCACGCGGCTCGTGATAGAACTTCCACCAGATCAGGCCGAACGCGATACCGACCGCGCCGACGACCCAGAACAGCGAACGCCAGCCGAACGCGCCCATCAGCGCGAACAGCACCGGGCTGAAGAACGCGAGGCCGATGTATTCGCCAACGGTATAGGTACCGGTCGCCATCGCGCGCTCGCTCTGCGGGAACCAGGTCGCGACGACGCGGCTGTTGGTCGGGAAGCACGGCGCCTCCGTCACGCCGAGGCCGAGCCGGCACGCGAGCAGCGTCGCGATGCCCGGCACGAAGCCCTGCAGGAACGTGCACAGCGACCACAGCGTCATCGACCAGTAATAGGTGACCTTGCTGCCAAAGCGGTCGAGGAACAGGCCGCCGGGCACCTGCATCGCGACGTACGTCCACGAGAACGCGGAGAACATGATGCCCATCACCGCCGCGTTGATGCCGAGCTCCTTGGTGAGCTGCGGCGCAGCCACCCCCAGCACGGTACGGTCGAGATAGTTGATCATCGTGCCGATCGCGAGCAGCGCGAGAATCTTGTAGCGCGCCGATGTCCGCCGGACCGTGCCGGCCGCCTGCGCTGGCGCGGCGTTCGTGTGGGTGGTGTGCTGCATGGTTGTCTCCTGGTTTCTCTTTTGGATCGAAGGGTCAGCGCGCGACGAGCGACTGAAAGTGTTCGAACATCCGCTCGTCGTCCGGCGTACGTCCGGTGAAGATCTCGAACGCATCGACGGCCTGGTACACGGCCATTCCGCCGCCCGGCAGCGTCGCGCAGCCGGCCGCGCGCGCCGCTCGGATCAGTTCGGTTTCGAGCGGGAAATACACGATGTCGGCCACCCACATTCCCGCGTGGAGCAGTTCGGCCGGCAGCGGCAGGCCCGGATGCTTGGTCATGCCGGTCGGCGTGGCATGGATCAGGCCCGTCGCGGCGCGCATCGCGGCCGCGAGATCGCTGCCCGGCGTGACCCGGGCGGCCGGGAAACGCTGCTGCAGTTCGCTCGCGAGCGTGTCGGCACGCGTGCCGTCGACGTCGAAAATCGTCAATTCGGCGGCGCCCATCTGCAGCGCCGCATGCGCGACGGCCGCGCCCGCGCCGCCCGCACCGAGCTGGACGACGCGCTCGAGCGACGCGTCGGGAAGCCCGCGGCGGAACGACTTCGCGAAACCCGACCAGTCGGTGTTGTGGCCGATCCGCTTGCCGTCCTTGAACAGCACGGTGTTCACCGCGCCGAGCGCGCGCGCGTCGTCCGACAGCGCGTCGAGGTGCTCGATCACGCGCTGCTTGCACGGGTGCGTGATGTTCAGCCCGTTGAAGCCCATCCGCTGCGCGGCCTCGAGCAGTTGCGGCAGCGCGTCGGCGGTCAGGCCGAGCGCGTCGAGATCGATGCGCCGGTACACGTAGCCGAATCCCTGGCGGAATCCTTCTTCCTCATGCATCGCAGGCGACAGCGAACCGCCGATGCCCTGGCCGATCAGGCCGATCAGAAAAGACGGGCGGCTCATCGTGCGGCCCCCTGCGCAAAAAGGGTCGACAGGCGCTGCAGCGCGAATACATAGCCTTCGGTGCCGCAGCCGCAGATCACGGCCTCGGCCACCGCCGACACATACGAGTGGTGACGGAACGCCTCGCGGCGATGCACGTTGGAGATATGCACCTCGATCACCGGTTTCGCGATCGCGGAAAGCGCGTCGGCCAGCGCGACCGACGTGTGCGTATAGGCAGCCGGGTTGATGACGATGCCGTGCGTGTCGTGACGCGCGGCATGCAGCCAGTCGATCAGCTGGTGCTCGGCGTTCGACTGGCGGAAGTCGATCTCCAGCCCGAGCCCGTCGGCCGCCGTGCGGCACCGCTGTTCGAGATCGGCGAGGGTTTCCGCGCCGTAGATATGGGGCTCGCGGGTGCCCAGGAGATTCAGGTTCGGGCCGTTCAGTACCAGCACCTTGTGCTTGCTCATGACGATCTCTGCTCTTTAAAAAAGGGGGCGGAACGTTGCCCGCTGCGCCCCGTGACATCAGGAAGTTGGCGCTAGTGTGCGCCGGCATGCAAGCGCTGTCTTTTCGGGTTTTCGCTAATTTGTACCAACTAGTTAGTTTGTATAATTCCTCTCACTTCCCTAGTAAATTCGGGATATGGCGTCCGTCGTGAATTCAACGACTGGTTCATTCGGGTCCGATCGGCCGACGCCACCCCGCTCATCCGCAGGATTCCCCCATGCAGCGCTCGATCGCCACCGTGTCACTGTCCGGCACCCTCGCCGAGAAGCTCGCCGCCGTCCAGGCCGCCGGCTTCGACGGTGTCGAAATCTTCGAGAACGACCTCGTCTACTTCGACGGATCGCCCGCCGACGTGCGGCGCATGGCCGCCGATCTCGGCCTCGACATCGTGCTGTTCCAGCCGTTTCGCGACTTCGAGGGCGTGAGCCCGGCCCAGCTCGCCCGCAATCTCGACCGCATCCGGCGCAAGTTCGACGTGATGCACGCGCTCGGCACCGACCGCATCCTGGTGTGCAGCAACGTGTCGCCCGACACGATCGCGGACGACGCGCTGCTGGTCGACCAGCTCGGCGCGCTCGCCGAAGCCGCGCGGCAGGCCGGCGTGGTCGCCGCGTACGAGGCGCTCGCGTGGGGCCGCGTCGTGAAGCGGTACGGCCATGCGTGGCAGCTCGTGAACGCGGTGAACAGCCCGCACCTCGGCCTTGCGCTCGACAGCTTCCATACGCTGTCGCTCGACGATTCGCCGGACGCGATCGCCGACATCCCCGGCGACCGGATCGCGTTCGTGCAGATCGCCGATGCGCCGAAGCTCGCGATGGACGTGCTCGAATGGAGCCGCCACTTCCGCTCGTTCCCCGGCCAGGGCGACTTCGACCTCGCGCGCTTCACGGCTCGCGTGATCGAGTCCGGCTATACGGGGCCGCTGTCGCTCGAGATCTTCAACGACGGCTTCCGCGCCGCGCCGACCGCGATCACGGCCGCCGACGGCCACCGCTCGCTGCTCTATCTGGAAGAACTGACGCGCGCGCGGCTCGCGCAGGACGGCCGCGCGCCGGCCGCCGACCAGCCGCTGTTCGCGCCGCCGGCGCCGCCCGCGCACGTCGGGTTCCAGTTCATCGAATTCGCGGTCGACGCGCAGGCGGCGGCCACTGTCGGCGCATGGCTCGGCAAGATGCGGTTCCGGCTCGCGGGCCGCCATCGGTCGAAGGACGTGACGCTGTTCCAGCACGGCGCCGCATCGATCGTGCTGAACGCCGAGCGCGACTCGTTCGCCGATGCGTTCTTCCAGCAGCATGGGTTGTCGCTCTGTGCGTCGGCGTTTCGCGTCGACGATGCGAAGGTGGCGTTCGAACGCGCGGCCGGTTTCGGCTATGCGCCGTTTTCCGGGCGCGTCGGCCCGAATGAGCGCGTGCTGCCGAGCGTGCAGGCGCCGGACGGCAGCCTCGAATACTTCGTCGACGAGACGCCGAACGCGCCGACGCTGTACGAATCGGATTTCGTGCTGACCGACATCGACGGCCCCACCGAGGTCGGCCCGCTGACGGGCATCGACCATGTCTGCCTCGCGCTGCCGGCCGACGCGCTCGATACGTGGATCCTGTTCTTCAAGACCGCATTCGGCTTCGAGGCCGAGCGCAGCTGGCTCGTGCCCGACCCGTACGGCCTGATGCGCAGCCGTGCGGTGCGCAGCGCGGACGGCTCGGTGCGGATCGCGCTGAACGCGTCGGTCGACCGCCATACGGCCGTCGCCGAATCGCTGGACCGCTATCACGGCACGGGGCTGAACCACGTCGCGTTCCGGACCGACGACATCGTGAAGACGGTCGCCGCGTTTGCAGCCGACGGCGTGCCGTTCCTGCGCATTCCGCCGAACTATTACGACGATCTCGCCGCGCGCTACGCGCTGCCGGACGAGCTGATCGACACGCTGAGCGCCCACCATCTGCTGTATGACCGCGATGAAAACGGCGGCGAATTCCTGCATGCGTATACGGAACTGGTCGACAACCGCTTCTCGCTCGAGATCGTCGAGCGGCGCGGCGGCTACGACGGCTACGGCGCGACAAACGCGGCCGTGCGGCTCGCCGCGCAGGCCCAGCGCAGGAAATAAGGAAGCAACGGGAAGTTCGTTCCGGGTCGGCGCGGCAGGGAAAAACACGGGCCTGCGTCGCGCCAGCCGCTCGGGCGCACCATCGTGGGGAATTTGGCCGCAGCGCCCGCCCGGCAAGGTTGGCGCTTGCGTATCCGGCACGACCGGCCGGCGCGAGTTACATCCGGTAATGCTTGCCGCGCTGCAACATCCGCGCGGTGGCTGCAATTTTAAGAATCGCTTAAGTCTTTCTCGGCACCATCCGCAACCAGTACCCGATGGATATCTCGAAAAAGGAGGACAGCGATGAGCGCCGTAGATGCACCCGCGGGCCGCCAGCCCGCCCCCCCTGCGAAAAAGACGATGCTGCGCCGTTTGCTCAGCCATCACGAAATCGCGACGCTGCTCGTGCTGCTGCACGCGCCGATCGGCGCGAATGCCAAACCCGAATTGCCCGCGCTGCAGGAAGCCGGTCTCGTCGAGATGATCAAGCTCGACGCCGACACGTCACCGCGCTTCCGGCTGACCGAAGACGGCACGGCCGTCTTGAAAGGGCTCGGCTACCGCTGAGCCGACGCTTTCCCCGCTCACCGTTCCCGCCTCACCCCGATCATCCCGAACCGCCGGCCCGGCCGGCGCGTCGCTTCACCCCGCCCGATCCTGCAGCATCAGCCGGTATTCGGTCGGCGTCACGCCGACCGTCGCCTTGAACTGGCGCGTGAACGCGCTGTGATCCGTATAACCGCATAGCGCCGCCACGTCCGTCACCTTGTCGTGCGTGACGAGCAGCGCGGTGGCCGCGTCGAGGCGCGTCTTCAGCAGCACCTGGCGCGGCGTCAGGTGAAACACCTTGTGGAAGTAGCGCTCGAGCTGCGCGACCGACATCCCGGCCATCTGCGCGAGCTGCTTGAGGTTCAGCGGCTGCACGTAGTGATCCTGGATGTGCTGGACCACGTCGGCGAGCTTGCTGTACGCCGGATGCGAGCCCTCTTGCGCCTTCAGGTCGCGCGAAATGCCGGCGAGGCCGACCACCTTGCCGGCCGCGTCGCGCAGCGGCTCCTTGCAGGTCAGGCACCAGCCCGGCTGACGGCCCGGATACAGATGCAGCTCGAGCTGGTCCATCAGTTGCTGGCCGGCGTTGATCGTCGCCATGTCCTGCTCGAAATAGGTGCGGCCGAAGCGGCGCGGAAACACTTCGTCGGTCGTCTTGCCGAGCAGGTCGCGCTTGTCCTTGTAGCCGCAGCGCATGGCCAGCGTGCGGTTGACGAGCGCGTAGCGGCCGTTCGCGTCCTTCACGAAGAACGCGACGTCGGGCAGCGCGTCGAACACCGGCTCGAGCAGGCGGAAATGCGCGAGCATCGCGCCGAGATCGGCGTTGTCGGGCTGGTAGCGCAACGTATCGGACAGGCTCATGGGCGGTGCGGCAAGGAAGGTCGTCATCCCGGCATCTGCGAAGGGGGTGGCTGATGGCGTCGATTATAGGAGTGCCCTCTCGAACGCGTCATGGCGATCGGGGGCAGGCGAGCGGCTCGCCGGGCGGTGGGACGCGCAATGCGTCGCCGATCGGCGGTGATTCAGCGAGCGCGTACGTTCGCGCATCGTACGCCGTGAGGTTGTGCACACAACCACTGCGCCGCTCGCATGTCCGGCGGCGGCGATTTCGCGTCGGCCGGCGCGGGTAGCGACATCCAGCGCACTCCGCCGACGTCGCGATCACACACGCCCGACCCGCCATCCTAGAAATGCCGGCGTGTCGCGTCTTGGCGCGTTTGCGCACTCCGCATGACGATTTCGGCATATATCAGGGTTATCGACGATATGCCGAAATCGTCGCCGGCCGCGCACCGAACGCGCAAGACGCGCACATTTTCGCTACCTAGACTTCGCTCAACGGTTACGAGACGACATCCCGCCGCCGCCGCGCACGCCGATTCCGGCACAACCCGCGCGGCGCACGGCGAGCCGCACCGCCCTCCCATAGGCGTGCAAACCGATACGTCTCGCCCGGTTTACCGCACCGGCCCGCTGGCCGGCGGCGGCCCAACCACGCCATCAAGGGGAAGTGAAAGTGAAGCTGAAGGTATCGCACGTCGCGCTGGCTGCTGCCTGCGCACTGTCGGGCGCACACGCCATCGCCGCCGACGTCGTCAAGATCGGTTTCGCCGCACCGCTGACGGGGCCGCAGTCGAACTACGGCGCGGACATGCAGAAGGGCGTGCAACTCGCGATCGCCGATTTCAACGCGACGCACCCGACGATCGGCGGCAAGCCCGTCACGTTCCAGCTCGACTCGCAGGACGACCAGGCCGATCCGCGCACCGGTACGACCGTCGCGCAGCGGCTGATCGACGACAATGTCCGCGGCGTGATCGGCCACTTCAACTCGGGCACGAGCATTCCGGCGTCCGACCTGTACGATCGCGCGGGGCTGCCGCAGATTTCGATGGCGACGTCGCCGCAATACACGGCGCGCGGCTACAAGACGACCTACCGGTTGCTGACGAGCGACGCGCAGGCCGGCCGCATCGTCGGCACCTATGCGGTGAAGTCGCTGCACTTCAAGCGCATCGCGATCATCGACGACCGCACGGCCTACGGCCAGGGCATCGCCGACGAATTCGCGAAGGCCGTGCAGGCCGCGGGCGGCACGATCGTCAAGCGCGACTTCACGAACGACAAGGCGCTCGACTTCTCCGCGATCCTGACCAATCTGAAGGGCGTCAATCCCGACGCGATCTTCTACGGCGGCGGCGATGCGCAGTCTTCGCCGATGATCCGCAAGATGCGCCAGCTCGGCATGAAGTCGGCGTTCGTGACCGGCGAGATGTCGCGCTCGCCGACGTTCCTGAAGGTCGGCGGCGAAGCGGCCGAAGGCGCGATCGTCTACATGGGCGGGCTGCCGAAGGAAAAGATGCCGGGCTTCGCCGGCTACGCATCGCGCTACAAGGCACGCTTCAATGAAGACGTGATCACCTACTCGCCCTACGCGTACGACGGCACGATCGCGCTGCTCACCGCGATGAAGGACGCGAACTCGACCGACCCGAAGGTCTATACGCCGTATCTCGGCAAGGTGTCGGTCAAGGGCGTGTCGGCGCCGAGCATCGCGTACGACGCGAAGGGCGACCTGAAGGATGCGCCGGTGACGATCTACAAGGTCGAGCACGGCGCGTTCAAGCCGGTCGACACGATCGCCGGCAACTGATCGCGGGGCCCATGCCCCGCGCGGCGCGGCAAGCGGTTCACCGCGCCTGCCGCGCCGCTTGCGTTTCGGCTCGACGAAGTCCGGAACGTGCCTCTGCGCACCGCCGTGCCCGCGCATTTCGCGCTCCTGTAGAATCCCCCCACCCGCTTTGACGCCTCGTCCGCGTCGCGCCCCATCCCGGTGCGACGGCGCGTGTTTCGTGCCCCATCCGGCACCCGGCACGCTTCGACGATGCAAGCCGCGCCTTGTCAGTCCATGCCGATAGCGGGCCCTGGAGACGCAGCACCGACAACTACATTCGAAAACCGATCGTCCTGACCATGCAAGCTTCCGAATTGAGCGGCGTGCCTCGCGCCGCCGAACGCGCGCTCACGCGCAGCGACTACAAAACCCTTGGCCTTGCCGCACTCGGCGGCGCCCTCGAGTTCTACGACTTCATCATCTTCGTGTTCTTCGCGCCGGCGATCGGGCAGCTGTTCTTCCCGCACGACATTCCCGACTGGCTGCGCCAGTTGCAGACGTTCGGCATCTTCGCGGCCGGCTATCTCGCGCGCCCGCTCGGCGGCGTGATCATGGCGCACTTCGGCGACCTGTTCGGCCGCAAGCGGATGTTTACGCTCAGCGTGCTGATGATGTCGGTGCCGACGCTGCTGATGGGCCTGCTGCCGACTTACGACACGGTCGGCATCCTCGCCCCGGTGTTGCTGCTGCTGTTCCGCGTGCTGCAGGGCGCGGCGGTCGGCGGCGAAGTGCCGGGCGCATGGGTGTTCGTGTCGGAGCACGTGCCGTCGCGCCACATCGGCTATGCGTGCGGCACGCTGACCGCGGGCCTCACGGCCGGCATCCTGCTCGGCTCGCTGGTCGCCGCCGGCATCAACAGCCGTTACTCGGGCGCCGAAGTCACCGCGTTCGCGTGGCGCATTCCGTTCCTGCTCGGCGGCGTGTTCGGCCTGTTCTCCGTGTACCTGCGCCGCTGGCTGCACGAGACGCCGGTGTTCGCCGAAATGAAGGCGAAGAAGGCGCTCGCGGCCGAGATTCCGCTGAAGGCCGTGCTGCGCGACCATGGCCGCGCGGTAATCGTGTCGATGCTGCTCACGTGGATGCTGTCAGCGGCGATCGTCGTCGTGATCCTGATGACGCCCGCGCTGCTGCAGAAGCAGTTCCACCTGACGCCCGCGACCACGCTGTTCGCGAACAGCGTCGCGACGCTGTGCCTGACGGCCGGCTGTATCACTGCCGGCTCGCTCGCGGGCTGGATCGGCGCGAAGCGCGTGCTCGGCATCGGCGGCTTGGTGCTGGCCGCGTGCTACTACCTGCTGTTCGTGCAGGTCGCGGCCGACGCGTCGACGCTGCCGCTGTACTACGGGATCGCCGGCTTCGCGGTCGGCACGATCGGCGCGGTGCCATTCGTGATGGTCCGCAGCTTCCCGGCCGTCGTGCGCTTCTCGGGCATCTCGTTCTCGTACAACGTCGCGTATGCGATCTTCGGCGGCCTCACGCCGGTGATCGTGTCGCTGATGATGAAGTCGAATCCGCTCGCGCCGGTCGTGTACGTCGCGGCGATCTGCGTGCTCGGCGCGATCGCCGTGCAGTTCTCGAAGGATGCGCCGGATCCGAAGGACGCACGCTGAACGTCGGCGCGCACGCGCCGGCTCCATGAACGAAGGGCCGAATCCCGCGGCGTGCGGGATTCGGCCCTTCTGTTTTGCTTCAGTGCGACGACGTGCGCGCGTTGCCCGGATCAGCTCGAATCAGCCCGGATCAGGTCGACTCAGCGCAGCGCGCCATACGACGAACTCGGTCGGCGCAGCGCATCGATGCTCGCGCCGCCGGCGCCCGTCACGAACAGCAGCAGGAAGCCGCCGGCGATCGCGACGTTCTTCCAGAAGTGGATCACCATGTCGTGCTGGACCGCGGCGTCGGTCGCGTCCCAGAAATTGTGTCCGACCATCGCGGTCGCGATCGTGTAGAACGCCAGCAGCAACGCGAGCGGCCTGACCTTGTAGCCGACGATCAGCAGCAGGCCGCCGAGCGCTTCGATCGTGACGACGACCGGGCCCATCACCTGCGGATAGGGCACGTTCAGCGCGTGCAGATAGCCGATGAAATCGCTGTAGCCGAGCAGCTTCATCGCGCCGCCCCACAAGAACAACGCCGCCAGCGCCAGGCGCGCGAAAAAAATGACGCCGGAATCGACGGAACGCGTCATGCCTCTCTCCTCGTATGCAATTCGGCCGTCCGCATGAGGCACACCCATGCGGTTCGGGGCCGCGTGGCCCTGCGGGGCCCGCGGCAAATGGGCCAGCATAGAGGGTCTTTCCGCGCTGTCCAAGAAAAAGGTTGTAGCAAATCTTTACACTGCGGCGGGGGCGCAGGCACGGCGGCGCTATGAAAAACGGCGTTCGCCCGTGCCGCAAATAAAGGGAACCGGCCCTAAGCCGCGTCGCTCAGCAGCACGCCTTTCTTGAACAGAAAGCAGCCGTAGCCGCGCAGCTCGCCGGTGACGATCACCGCGTAGGCCTGCTGCGCGCGCTCGTAGAACGCGAAACGGTCGATGCCCGCGAGCGGCACCGCGCGCCCTTCCGCGCGATCGATCTCGGCCTGCACCTCGCGCTGCACCGGCGGCACCGCGGCCGGATCGCCGACGACTTCCATCCGCCACGCGGGCGTGTCGACGAACGTGTCGAGCGGCAGCACGGACAGCACCGCGCGCGCGACGCGCGCCGAATCGGCGCCGTCGATGCGCAGCGCGCGGCCGACCACCGTGTGCTCGGCGACGGATTCCGCCGGGAAATTCGCATCGCAGATCGCCACTTCATCTCCGTGGCCCATCGCGCGCAGCGCGTGCAGGATGTCGGCGTGCAGCAGCGGATCGAGATTCTTCAGCATGTCGGCTAGTCTCCGGGATCAGGAACGAACCGCATAACGTTACCCGATCCCGGACGCCGCCGGGCATGCGCGGCTCGCGTCACGACGCCGCGGCCGGCATTTCGTCGATGAAACCCGTGACCGACTTCAGGCGGCCCGATGCGTCGACGGTGCCGAAATCCGAACCCTTCACGATCGCCGCGCCGTCGGGCGACACGAGCGCCCACGAGAAGCGCAGGTGCTGGCCGAACCCGTCGACGTCGGTCGTGCGGCGGAAACGGAACGCGGGGAAGCGTTCCTGCACGGCCGCGATCATCGTGTCGATGCCCGCGTGGCCGTCGCCGGCCATCAGCGGATCGCGATAGGCCGCGTCGCTCGCGTAGGTCGCATCGATCAGCGCGCGCCGGCGCGCGGCGTCGGGTTCGTTCCATGCATCGAAATAGCGGTCGATCAGGTCGGCGTGAGCGGACTGGACGGTTTGGGCGGTGTTCATGCGAGGCTCCTGGTCTGGATGAAGGGAGGACAGCGCCGCGAACCTGTCGGGTTCGCGTGCCGCTATCGTCGCCGGCCCCGCGCGGGCGGTCGATTACGTTCGAGGTAAGGAAATCGCGCCGCCGGCGCACGCGCTAGAATCGGCCTGCCTGGACCTCCGGACGTCATCCGCCATGCAGCAAGCCCTCCTGATCGTCGACATCCAGCCGACGTTCGCGCCGCCCGAATGGCTCGTCACCCGCGTGCGTGCGCTCGTCGGGCGCCTGCCGAGCGTCGCGACGGTCGAGCGTCACGACGAAGCGCGCGTGCCGTTCGAGCGGCAGCTCGGCTGGCGCCCGTCCCGCGACGACGACAGCCTGATCGCCGCCGATCGCGTGTTCGTCAAGCACGGCTACGGGCTGCCCGTCGAAGTCGTCGAGCACTTACGCGCGCTCGCGCCGGAACGCGTGCTCGTCTGCGGCATCCAGACCGACACGTGCGTGCTCGCGGCCGGCTTCGCGCTGTTCGACGCGGGCCTGCACCCGACGCTGCTCGCGGATCTCACGGCCGGTTCGTCGCTCGATCGCAGCGGCGAACTCGGCGTGCGGCTGTGGAAGCATCACTTCGGCCGCGTCGAGTACGCGCATGCGTTGTTCGACCTGCCGAACGACGACGCGTAGCGCGTCCGCCGCCGCAACGAAAACGGGCGCCCGAAGGCGCCCGCATCGTCTGCCGTCGCAACCGTGCGTCAGGTCACCGGCGCCGGATTGAACAGCGTCAGCGCATTCGCGAGCTTCCATTGCTCGGCCCACGTGCGGCGCTTGCCGCTCGCGACGTCGAGCATCAGCCGGAACAGCTCCCAGCCCACGTCCTCGATCGACGCCGCGCCGGTCGCGATCTGCCCCGCGTCGAGATCCATCAGGTCGTGCCAGCGGCGCGCGAGATCGCTGCGCGTCGCGACCTTGATCACCGGCACCTGCGCGAGGCCGTACGGCGTGCCGCGGCCGGTCGTGAAAATGTGCAGGTTCATGCCCGCCGCGAGCTGCAGCGTGCCGCAGATGAAGTCGCTCGCGGGCGTCGCCGCGTACAGCAGCCCCTTTTGCCGGGCACGATCGCCGGGACGCACGACGCCGGCGATCGGCGCGCTGCCCGACTTCACGATCGAGCCCATCGCCTTCTCGACGATGTTCGACAGGCCGCCCTTCTTGTTGCCGGGTGTCGTGTTCGCGCTGCGGTCGACGCGGCCGCGCTCCAGGTAACGGTCGTACCAGTCCATCTCGCGGATGATCTCGCGGGCGACGTCCTCGTTCGCGGCGCGCGACGTGAGTTGCGCGACGCCGTCGCGCACTTCGGTCACTTCCGAGAACATGATCGTCGCGCCGGCGCGCACCAGCAGGTCGGCCGCGAAACCGACCGCCGGGTTCGCGGTCAGCCCCGAGAACGCGTCGCTGCCGCCGCACTGCACGCCCACGACGAGATCCGACGCCGGACAGGTTTCGCGGCGACGGCGGTTCAGCCGCTCGAGGTGCGATTCGGCCATCTTCATGATCGAGTCGATCATCGAGTTGAAGCCGACGTGCGCGGCGTCCTGCAGGCATACCACGCCGCCGTTGTCGGCTGCGCCGTCGGCCGTCAGCGGAATCGCGCCGGGCGGCAGCAGGCGCTCGGGCTGCAGCTTCTCGCAGCCGAGGCTCACCGTCATCACCTCGCCGCCGAAGTTCGGGTTCAGGCTGATGTTGCGCAGCGTGCGGATCGGAATGTCGGCGTCGGGCGCATCGATCGCGACGCCGCAGCCGTACGTGTGCTCGAGCCCGACCACGTCGTCGACGTTCGGGTAACGCGGCAGCAGTTCTTCCTTGATCCGCTTCACCGCATGCTCGACGACGCCGGACACGCACTGCACGGTCGTCGTGATCGCGAGGATGTTGCGCGTGCCGACCGAGCCGTCGGCATTGCGGAAGCCCTCGAACGTATAGCCTTCGAGCGGCGCCAGCGGCGGCGCGGCACGCGTGGCGAGCGGCAGGTTGTCGAGCCCCGGCGGCTCGGGCATGCGCATCGTGCGCTCGTTGACCCAGCTGCCGCGGCGCAGCTCCGTGAGCGCGTAGCCGATCACGACGTTGTAGCGGACGATCGGGTCGCCGGCCGCGAGGTCGGCCAGCGCAACCTTGTGCCCTTGCGGCACGCCTTCGCGCAGCGTCAGGCCGTCGGCGAACGTCGCGCCCTCGGGCAGGCCGCCGTCGTTGACGACGATCGCGACGTTGTCGTCCGGGTGCACGCGGATGTAGAGAGGGGAAGCAGTCATCGGAATTCCTGGAGGCTACCGGTCAAATCGTTAGTCATCATACGACATTCAACACGAACCGGGATGCTGAGTAAACCCTTATCCGGAAAGACCCTAACCTCAGCCCGCCAGCAAACCGCTTGCGTCACCTGTTGCCTCGTTGTACGATGACATACAACGACATCGCCAATACGGCCCGGATGCCGTGCCCGACAAACCTGCACTCGCGCTGCGCTCGCGCTAGACGGACGACCCAACCATGACTTCACCGCAAGAACTCAAACAAATCATCTCCCACGGCCTGCTGTCGTTTCCGCTGACGGACTTCGACGCAGACGGCAGCTTCCGCCCGACCACCTATGCGGAGCGCCTGGAATGGCTCGCGCCGTACGGCGCGACCGCGCTGTTCGCGGCCGGCGGCACCGGTGAATTCTTCTCGCTCACGCAGCGCGAGTATTCGGACGTGATCCGCGTCGCGACGGAAACCTGCAAGGGCAAGGTGCCGATCCTGGCCGGCGCCGGCGGCGCGACGCGCGTCGCGATCGAATATGCGCAGGAAGCCGAGCGCCTCGGCGCGAGCGGCGTGCTGCTGATGCCCCACTACCTGACCGAAGCCAGCCAGGAAGGCATCGCCGAACACGTCGAGCAGGTGTGCCGCGCGCTGAAGATCGGCGTCGTGGTGTACAACCGCGCGAATTCGAAGCTGAACGCCGACATGCTCGAGCGCCTCGCCGATCGTTGCCCGAACCTGATCGGCTTCAAGGACGGCGTCGGCGAAATCGAGAGCATGGTCACGATCCGCCGCCGCCTCGGCGACCGCTTCGCGTACCTCGGCGGCCTGCCGACGGCCGAAGTCTACGCGGCCGCGTATAAGGCGCTCGGCGTGCCGGTGTACTCGTCGGCCGTGTTCAACTTCATCCCGAAGACGGCGATGGAATTCTACGAAGCGATCGCGAAGGACGACCACGCGACGGTCGGCCGCCTGATCGACGAGTTCTTCCTGCCGTACCTGCAGATCCGCAACCGTCGCGCGGGCTACGCGGTCAGCATCGTGAAGGCGGGCGCGAAGCTCGTCGGCCACGACGCGGGCCCGGTGCGCGCGCCGCTCGTCGATCTCAACGACGCCGAAGTCGCCGAACTGGACGTGCTGATCAAGAAGATGGGCCCGCAGTAAGCGGAGACGGCCGGCGCGGTGCGCTCAGCGGCACCGCGACCGGCTTGTCGTCAGTGTTGCGTCGCGGCCGGCTCTTGCCGGCCGCGGTCGTTTGCAGCGGCGGCAACGCGCTGCATCCCGCCGCGCATGCGTGCGGTCACATCTGCGCGATGACGCCGATGATCCGGTGACGCACGTTGCCGAGCTTGATCCGGGTCGTCTCGATCTGCTCCTGCGCGCCCGAACGCACGCGTGCGTTCGACTCGCCGCCGAGAATCTGCCCCAGCACGTCGCGGTCGACGACCGCATCGAAGAACCGGCCGACCGTGATCGTCGCCGACTGCTTCGCGGTCAGGAGCGCGCTGTTGGCCTGCGTCAGCGCGTCGGTACGCAGGTTCTGGTCGCGTTCGTCGATGCCGCGGCGCTGCTCGAGCGCGAACACCAGCGCTTCCATGTCCTGCCTGAAACGGCGCACGGCGAGGCCAAACATGAGCGAATGCGCGTCGGAGCCGGTCACGGGCCGCCCCTGGTTGATGGTCACGTCGAATTCGCTGCCGCCGAGGTCGCGCTGGAATTCGAGCAGCGCGTTCGCGAGCACGCGCCCTTCGCTGTACTGGCCGATGCGGCTGCGCACGGAATGCGCGACGTCGCCGATCGCCTTCCACAGTCCGGCGGCGAACAGGTGGTCGCCGCGCTTGCTGATGTTCATCGGATGGTTCCTTGTTGGTCTTGTGTCTCTCAGGCTCGCCAGCGGGCCGGACGGCCCGCAGCCTCGCTACTGTAGGAGAAATTCGGGCGGCGCGGAAGGTGGGCCGGCTCGCTGCGGCAACACATCATCTGATGCGACAATCGACGCGTCGACTTACTCTCGAGCCGTTCATGCGCACCACCTTGTCCCTCGACGACGAACTGCTCGCCAAAGCGCAGCAATTGACCGGCGTCACCAAAAAATCGGCGCTGGTGAGAGAAGCGCTGCGCGCTTTGATCGCGCGCGAAAGCGCACGACGACTTGCCCGCCTCTGCGGCACCGAGCCCGATCTTGAATCCGTTCCACGCCGGCCGTCAGAGCCCGCATGATTCTTGTCGACCTCTCAGATCGCGCAACCCGCGGCACGAAACCCCGCCACAAATGAAAACGGCGGACGCGCCCGTGGGCACCGTCCGCCGCCATCCATCAACGTACCGAATCGCGCCCCTCCCGGGACGCGGCCTTCAGTCGGTCACGTTCAGCCCCCTCACTCCGCCTTGCCGTCCCGCAGCCGCGGAATCGCGAGCGGATTGCTTTCCTGCAGCCCCTCGGGCAGCAGATCGTCCGGGAAGTCCTGGTAGCACACGGGCCGCAGGAAACGCTCGATCGCGGTCGCGCCGACCGACGTGACGGACGAATTCGACGTCGCCGGGAACGGCCCGCCGTGCACCATCGCGTCGCACACCTCGACGCCGGTCGGATAGCCGTTGACGAGCAGACGCCCGGCCTTGCGTTCGAGGATCGGCAGCAGGCGACGCGCGAGCGGCTTGTCGTCGGCGTCCATCTGCAGCGTGGCCGTCAGCTGGCCCTCCAGCGCGTCGAGCACGTGCGCGACTTCGTCGAGATCGCGGCAGCGCACGATCAGCGAGGCCGGCCCGAACACCTCGTGGCTGAATGCCGGCTCCGCCAGGAACGCCTGCGCGGCGACTTCGTACAGCGCGCCGCCTGCCTGGCATTCGGTCTGCGCCGTCTCGCCCGCGCCGATTTCACGCACGCCCGGCAATTCGGCCAGCTTGCCGCGACCGTTGCGATACGCGTCCGCGATGCCGCGCGTCAGCATCACGCCGGCCGGCTTCTTCGCGAGCGCCTGCGCGGCGACCGACTCGAAGCGGTCGAGATCGGGACCGTCGATCGCCAGCACGAGGCCCGGGTTCGTACAGAACTGGCCGACCCCGAGCGTCAGCGAATCGACGAAGCCGGTCGCGATCGCGTCGCCGCGCGCGGCCAGCGCGGCCGGGAACAGCACGACCGGGTTGATGCTGCTCATTTCCGCATAGACGGGAATCGGCTGCGGACGCGCGTTCGCGAGCTGCACGAGCGCCATGCCGCCCTGCCGCGACCCGGTGAAGCCGACGGCCTGGATCGCCGGATGACTGACGAGCGCCGCGCCGGTCACGCGGCCCGGGCCGACCAGCAGCGAGAACACGCCGGCCGGCATTCCGCATTTCGCCACCGCCGCGCGGATCGCGCGACCGACCAGCTCGGACGTGCCGAGGTGCGCCTCATGGGCCTTCACGATCACCGGGCAGCCGGCCGCCAGCGCCGACGCGGTATCGCCGCCGGCCACGGAGAACGCGAGCGGGAAGTTGCTCGCGCCGAACACGACGACGGGCCCGAGCCCGACCGTCTGCAGCCGCAGGTCCGAACGCGGCAGCGGCGTGCGCTCGGGCTGCGCGGGATCGATCGACGCGGCGAGGAAGCGCCCGTCGCGCACGACGCGCGCGAACAAGCGGAGCTGGCCGACGGTGCGGCCGCGCTCGCCCTGCAGCCGTGCGACGGGCAGGCCCGTTTCGGCGTGCGCGCGTTCGATCAGCGCGTCGCCGAGCGCGACGATTTCGTCGGCGATCGCTTCGAGAAACGCCGCGCGGGCCGCGAGCGGCTGGGCGCGGTACGCGTCGAAGGCGTCGCGCGCGAGTTCGCACGCGCGCTCGACGTCGGCCTGCGTCGCGACGCCGAAGGCCGGCGCGTCGATCGGCGCGCCCTTCGACGGGTCGAACGCGTGCAAGGTACCGGCCGAGCCGGCCACCGCGTCGGCGCCGATCAGCATCTCTCCAGTCAATTGCATGGGGTGTGCTCCGTGGTTCGGGAATGATTCGCTCATTGTAGCTCAACAGATATGATGTCTGCCGACGACATTTCGATATTTGCGCGGCGCGTCGGCAGCGCGGTCGCGTGCGTCAAATCCTTATCTGTTCGGCCTAAGCACGATTTTCTGACCCTTTCGCGTCACCCGGCAAAGGGAAAACCCGAGGTTTCTGCGTGGCGGCGTTGCTCATAAACTCGCGGTCATGTCATACGACGACGTACCTTAACGTGCCCAACAATCAGACCACCTCCCGCGATCTTCCGATCGAACTCGCCGGCAGCGCGCGCCGGACCGCCGTGCGCTACTGGATCCTGGCGATGCTGTTCGTCGTCACGACGCTCAATTATGCGGACCGCGCGACGCTGTCGATCACCGGCACGCCGATCCGCAAGGCCTTCGGCATCGATCCGGTGACGATGGGCTACATCTTCTCGGCGTTCAGCTGGGCGTACGTGCTCGCGCAGTTGCCGAGCGGCTGGCTGCTCGACCGCTTCGGCGCGCGCCGCGTGTATGCGGCGAGCATCTTCCTGTGGTCGGCGTTCACGCTGCTGCAAAGCACGATCGGCCTCGGCGGCAGCGCCGCGTTCGCGGTGACCGCGCTGTTCGTGATGCGCTTCGCGGTCGGCATCGCCGAGGCGCCCGCGTTTCCCGCGAACGCGAAGGTCGTCGCGAGCTGGTTCCCGACCGCCGAGCGCGGCACGGCGTCGGCCATCTTCAACGCCGCGCAGTATTTCGCGGCGGTGGTGTTCTCGCCGCTGATGGCGTGGCTCACGCATGCGTACGGCTGGCACCACGTGTACCTGTGGCTCGGCCTCGCCGGCATCGCGCTCGCGTTCCTGTGGCTGCGCGTGATGAAGGACCCGGTCGACCATCCGGCGGTGAACCGCGCGGAACTCGAGCATATCGAGCAGGGCGGCGGCCTCGTACGCTCGACGGCCCGGCCGAGCGCGGCGCACGGTAGCGGCGCGGCGTCCAAGGCATCCGAAGGCAGCCGCGTCGCGGGCTGGTACTACGTGCGCCAGCTGCTGTCGAACCGGATGCTGCTCGGCGTCTATCTCGGCCAGTACTGCGTGAACGTGCTTACGTACTTCTTCCTCACGTGGTTCCCGATCTACCTCGTGCAGGCGCGCGGGATGTCGCTGCTGAAGGCCGGGTTCATGACGTCGCTGCCGGCGATCTGCGGGTTCCTCGGCGGTGTGCTCGGCGGGATGCTGTCGGACCTGCTGATCCGTCGCGGCGTGTCGCTGACGCTTGCGCGCAAGATCCCGATCGTCGGCGGGATGCTGCTGTCGATGGTCATCATCGGCTGCAACTACGTCGACAGCGAAGTGCTGGTGATCGTGCTGATGGCCGTGTCGTTCTTCGGCAAGGGAATCGGCTCGCTCGGCTGGGCCGTCGTCGCGGATACCGCGCCCAAGGAAGCGATCGGCCTGTCGGGCAGCCTGTTCAACATGTTCGGCAATACGGCCGGCATCGTCGCGCCGATCGCGATCGGCTACCTGGTCGGCGCGAGCGGCTCGTTCAACGGCGCGCTCGTGTTCGTCGGGCTGAACGCGCTCGTCACGGTGTTCAGCTATCTGGTGATCGTGAAGGACATCAAGCGCGTCGAGCTGCGTCATCGCGACGCGTGAGCTTCGGCGGGAATGGAAGGATGATGACGGCGGCCGCGTGCAAACGGCCGCCGTTTTTGCGTCAGGCCGCCGAATGCGCGACGCGCAGCATGTCGTGCACGCCGGACGTCATCAGCGCGAGAAACGCGACCAGGCCGATGTAGCAGAGCGCGTAGGTCGTCTTCGTCTCGATCGACGTCGCGTAGTACGCGCGGTTCTCCGGCGCGGTGGGATCGTAGCGCCACGCGCGTTTCAGCTGCGGCAGCGCGAGGATCGCCATCACGATCAACAGCGGGCTCGGCCGGTACACGAACAGCGCGATCAGCACGGGCACGCCCGCGAACCAGATACGCGGCGACAGCACCGCGGTGATGCGCCCGCCGTCGAACGGCGACAGCGGAATCATGTTGAACAGGTTCAGGAAGAAGCCCGTGTACGACACCGCGAGCAGCAGGTTGCTGTCGTAGTGGCGCGCGGCCGCGTAGCAGGCCAGCGCGCCGAGCGTGCCGACGAACGGCCCGGCCAGCCCGACGTACGCCTCGGTTTCGGCATCGTGCGGCATCTCCTTCAACTGGATCCACGCGCCGACGAACGGAATGAACGTCGGCAGCCCGACGTCGAGCCCGCGCCGCTGCGCGGCCAGGTAGTGGCCGGCCTCGTGCACGAACAGCAGCGCGACGAAGCCGGCCGCGAAGCGCCAGCCGTAGAACAGCGCGTAGACCGCGATCGACGCGAGCATGGTGCCCGCGGACATGAGCACCTTGCCGAGCTTCAGGCCGCCGAAAATCAGCAGCAGCAGTTTCGTCATTCCTTGCGCTCCGTCTCCGGCACCCCGGACGCATCGGCGATGACCGGTACCGCGGCGGCCTTCGGCTTGCGGCCGAAAAAGCGCTTCAGCGCCGCCGCGCCCCCCAGCAGCGCGATCGCGCCGACCTTGAAGAACTTCAGCGCGAACGCGCCGATCAGCGCGAGCAGGCCGAGCTTCTTCGCGCCGACGCCGACGATCAGCGCCGCGAGACCGTACTCGGCGACGTGGTCGGTCGACTTGTTGAAATCGGCGTAGCGCTTCCCGTCGTTGAAGCGGATGTTCGCGAGCAGGTCGTCGGCCGAAGGCTTGTACTTCGGCAGATCGGCGAGCGTCGACGCCATCGTCAGCGACAGGTAGCCGTCGCGGCCGAGCACGAGCGTGCGGTAGTTCACCCCGTCGTTCTCGGCGTTCGCGGCCGCGCCCTTGTCGCGGATGATCGCGGACCACACGAGCCGGTGCGAGGCCGCGTCGTATGCCGGCGCCTTCGCCCAGCCGACCACCTCGGTTTCCGGCAGCCCGCGCTCCTTGCGCGCAGGGTTGCCTTCCTCGGTGCCGGCCTGGAGGCTCTTCAGCAATTCGTCGGGTTTCCAGTCCTTCGCGTCGTCGTCGCGGATGTAGCCGCTCGGCTCGAACGACACGACCGAGAGCCAGTCGGCATCCGGATCCTCCGGCAGCACGAGCCCGACCAGCTTCGATTCGTCGACCGAGTTGCCCATCGAGCGCAGGTAGCGACCGGCTTCGGCGGCCGGCACGAACGATTCGCCCGCCTTCAGCTTCAGCACGGCTTCGTGCTTGATGTCGATATCGGCCGGCCCGCTGACGACGGCCTTGTTGGCGGCCGCGGCGGCGGCCCTCATTTCGACCTGCGCGGCTTCGGTTTGCGCGTGGCCGCTGGTCGCGGCGAATGCGAGCATCGCCACGCAGGCGACACGGACGGCGAGTTTTTTCATTGTTGGATTCCCCTGGACTGCCTTGTTGTGAATGTGCACGGCGTCCGGCTCGAGCGTTGTGGTCGCGGGTCCGGCGCCGCCTCTCAGTGGCACGGAGGCTATGGTAACGCAGCGTCGCGGCGCGTCAGTGAACGAAATGCGGGGGCGGAAGGGAGCCCCGGGCGGCAGCCGGCGGAATCGGTGGCGCACGCCGGTCGGGAATGCTTACCTGTCGGGTAATGCCCGGCGCGTGCAGGATTGCCTATCATCTGCACCATGAACTCGACCGCCGCCCTCCATTCGCTCCCCCCGTCCGCCGGCCGTGCGTCCGGCATCGGTCCGCTGCTGCGTACCTGGCGTCAACGCCGGCGCCTGAGCCAGATGGCGCTCGCGCTCGAGGCGGAGGTGTCCGCGCGACACCTGAGCTTCGTCGAATCGGGCCGCGCGCAGCCGAGCCGCGACATGGTGCTGCATCTCGCGGAGCGCCTCGACGTGCCGCTGCGCGAGCGCAATGCGCTACTCGTCGCGGCCGGCTATGCGCCGCTGTTTCGCGAGCGGCCGTTCTCCGATCCGCAGCTCGATGCCGCGCGCCACGCGGTCGAGGCCGTGCTGCGCGGCCACGAGCCCTACCCGGCGCTCGCGGTGGATCGCCACTGGACGCTGCTCGCCGCAAACCGGATGCTCGGCGCGCTGGTCGCGCAGGCCGATCCGGCGCTGCTGCAGCCGCCCGTCAACGTGTTGCGCCTGAGCCTGCATCCGGACGGCCTCGCGTCGCAGATCGTCAACTGGCACGAGTGGCGCGCGCATATCCTGCACCGGCTGCAACGGCAGATCGACGCGAGCGGCGACCGCGCGCTGCATGCGCTGCGCGACGAACTGGCTGAATATCCGGCACCGGCTGGTCAGCGCGACGACACGCATGCGCGCACCGACTACGCGGACATCGCGGTGCCGCTGCGGCTGCGCACGGCGGCCGGCGAGCTGACGTTCTTCAGCACGACGACGGTGTTCGGCACGCCGGTCGATGTCACGCTGTCGGAGCTCGCGATCGAGGCATTTTTTCCAGCGAATCCGGAGACGGTGGATGCGATGCGGGCACTGGCGGAGAAGTTGCCGGCGCAGTGACGCGATGGCTCACCGCCTTCACGTATAGAGCGACGCCTGCGGCAACTCTCCCGTCAGTGCAAACCGCCCGACGTCGCGCAGCCGATAGTCGAGCGGATCGTGCAGCGTATGCGTGCGCGCGTTGCGCCAGAAGCGGTCGAGGCCGAGCGACGCGGCCGTCGCGCGTGCGCCGCACGCATCGAACAGCGCCTCGCCGTTGTCGAGCGCCGCGCGCTGCGCGACGATCTTCGCCTCCGACACGGCGAGCGCCACTTCCGCACGTTCGTCGGCCGTCAGCGCGTCGCGCCGCACCCATGCGCGCTGCAACTCGAGCGCCGCGCGATCGGCCAGCGATGCGGCCGACACCGCCCGCACGCGCATGTCGCCGAAGCGTTGCAGCGTATAAGGATCGTCGCTCGCCTGCGCGACGCCCGCATGTATCCACGGCCGGCCATGCTTCAGCACATAGTCGCGCGCCTCGGCGAGCGCGCCTTCGGCAAGCCCGACGAATAGGTTCGTCAGCACCAGCTGCGACACCAGCGTGCGCAGCGTCGCGCGCGGCGTCGGCGGCGTTTCGGACCGGTGCAGCACGTCGTCCGGCGCGAGCGTCACACCGTCGAAGCGCACACTGCCGCTGTCGGTCTGGCGCTGGCCGATCGGATCCCAGTCGTCGTTGACCGTGATCCCGTCACGATCGGTCGGCACCACGCCGAACACGGTGCGGCCCGTTTCCGGATCGTGCGCGGACACGGTCATCCGCTGCGAACCGCGCGTGCCCGAGCAGAAGCCCTTCACGCCGTCGAGCCGGTAGCCGCCGTCCGGCGTCGCGGTCGCCACCAGCCGCGTGTCGAGCGGGTTGACCGCATTGCCCCACCACCAGTGATGCTCGACCGTGCCGCGCAGATAGCGTTCGCGCTGGGCCGCGCTGCCCCACACGTCGACGCTCACGATCTGCAGGATCTGGAACCCGACCAGATGCGCGAGCGCGCTGTCGACGCGCGCGATCTGCCGGATCGTGTCGTAGATTGCCGGCCACGCGGCTTCCTGTCCGCCGAATTCGAGCGGCACCGCGAGCGTCAACAGGCCGGCATCGGCGAGCCACTGCTTCTCGTCGGCCGCATGACCGCCCGCGCGGTCGCGCGCGGCCGCCGTCGCCCGCAGCGAATCGATCGCGCGCGCCAGCGCATCGGCGTCGATCGCGCGTGCATCGGGATCCGGCGCAAACGTCGCCGGGCTGCGCGGATCGTTCATGCGACGGCTTCCGGTGCAACGGGTTCGTGCGCGCCGACTTCGCCGGACAGCGGCACCAGCGCGCCGAGCGGGCGGCCGGTCAGCCGCGACAGGATCTCGCGCCGCCAGTCGTCGTAGATCGCGCGGTACTCGGCGATATCCGCACCGAACACATGCGCGGTATGCGCGTACTCGTCATGCAGATAACCGTCGAGCCGCGCCTGCGTTTCCTCGTCGGCCGCGATCACGCGGTCGATCAGCGCATCGCGCTCGTCGGCCGGCAACGCCTTCAACGTGTCGAACCACCACTGGACGATCTGCACGCGATGCCACTCCTCGTCCGGGCGAATCCGGTTTTCGCCGTGCTCGCGCATCGCGCCATCCGCGATGCGGCCGGTCTTGCGCTGGATCCACAGCTTCGCGAGGATGTGCAGCTCGTAATGCCATTCGAACGCGAGGAAGCCCGCGACGTCGCGCACCGCGATATCGCCGATGCGCGCCCAGTGCGCGGCGACGAGCCGCTCGACTTCCGGCAGCGGATCGCGGCCCGTCAGTTCGGTCACGCGCTCGCGGCCGATCACCGCATGCGCGCCGTCGTCGCCGAGCTGGCGCGACAGGATCAGCTGGAAATGCGGATCGTCGCGGAACAGCGTGTCGATCGCCTTCGCGACGACCTGCACGATGAACAGGTCGTGCGACGCCATCTTCGTGTAGTAGTCGGCGACGGCGGCCAGCTCGTCTTCGCTGCGCGGCTCGCGCGGCGGCGTCGCGAGCTTGTCGGGAAAGCCGGGACGATGGCGTCGCGCGACGTCCAGGAACAGCGCTTCCTCGAATTGTCCGTTCCATTCGCGCGGTGCGCCGATGGGCAAGGTCATGGGTATCGTTCTCTCAGGGTCTGGAAAAATGAAATGAGCCGCGCTCGTGGCGCCGCTCAGGTACGCCGGGTCACGTGTCGGACCAGGCGGTCGCCCGTGATTTGCACGGCCGATACGAGTGCGATCAGGATCACGATCACGGTCGCCATCACGGTGGTGTCGAAACGCTGGTAACCGTAGCGGATCGCGAGATCGCCGAGCCCGCCCGCGCCGACGGCGCCCGCCATCGCGGTCGAGCCGATCAGCGCGACGACGGTGATGGTGAAGCCGCCGAGCATGCCGGGCAGCGCCTCGGGCAGCAGCACGTGCCACACGATGTGGCGGCGTTTCGCGCCCATCGCGAGCGCGGCCTCGATCAGCCCGCGATCGACTTCGCGCAGGCTCACTTCGGCAATTCGCGCAAAGAATGGAATCGCGGCGATCGACAACGGCACGACGGCCGCCCATACGCCGATCGTCGTGCCGATCAGCACACGCGTGAACGGCAGCAGCGCGACGAGCAGGATGATGAACGGCGTCGAGCGGAACACGTTGACGAGCGCGCCGAGCACGGCGTTCACGCCGCGCCGCTCGTAGATGCCGCCGGGCGCGGTCGTCACGAGGATCACCGCGAGCGGGATGCCGATCAGCGCGGCGACGGCGGCCGACGCGGCGACCATCGACAGCGTGTCGCGGATCGCGTCGAGCAGTTCGGGCCACCAGAGTTCAAACATAGCCGAGCACCTCCGCGTGGTTCGCATGGCGGCGCGCGCGCTCCAGCAACGCGGCGACCGCGCCGCCGTGTGCCAGCGACTGCCCGGGCGACGCGGCGATCACGAGGCGTCCCTGCGCATGCCCCTGGATCCGCTCGATCCCGCCATGCAGGAAACGCACCGAGCCGCCGAGCGCCGCCGCGAGCGCGCCGACGTCCGGCTCGCCGCCGCTTTCGCCCGTATAGCGGACGTCGAGCACGACCTGCGCGCCGTCCGGCAGCACAGCCTGCTCGGGCAACGGCTGCACACGCGCGGCCAGTTCGGCCGGCAGGTCATGCACGAGCGTGCTGAGCAGCGCGCGCGTCGCGCCGTGGCGCGGATCGCCGAACACGCGCCATACCGGGCCCGTTTCGACGAGCTCGCCCTGCTCGATCACCGCGACCGTGTCGCACACCGCGCGGATCACTTCCATCTCGTGCGTGATCAGCACGATCGTCAGCCCGAGGCGGCGATTGATGTCGGCGAGCAGTGCGAGGATCGACTGCGTCGTCTCGGGATCGAGCGCCGACGTCGCCTCGTCGCACAGCAGCACCTCCGGATCGTGCACCAGCGCCCGCGCGATGCCGACGCGCTGCTTCTGGCCGCCCGACAGGCTCGCCGGATACGCGTCGCGCTTCGCGGCGAGCCCGACGAGATCGAGCAACGCATCGACCTTGCGCGTGCGCTCGGCCTTCGGCACGCCGGCGATCTTCAGCGGCAGCGCGACGTTCTCGAACACCGTCTTCGCCGACAGCAGGTTGAAATGCTGGAACACCATCCCGGTGCGGCGGCGCAGCGCGACGAGCCCGTCCTCGTCGAGCGCGCCGACGTCGACGCCCTGCACGCGCACGCTGCCCGAACTCGGACGTTCGAGGCCGTTCACGAGCCGCAGCAGCGTCGACTTGCCGGCCCCGCTGCGGCCGATGATCCCGAACACTTCGCCGCGCCGCACGTCGAGCGTCACGTCGCGCAGCGCCGCGGCGTGGCCGCGCGGCGTCGCGAACACCTTGCCGACGTGCACGAGCGACACGGCGGCGACCTCAGCCCGCGTGGCCGCTTCCCGATGCGCGCCATGCGCGTCGAGCGCCGCTGCGCCGGCCCGCACGGCCGATGTCTCGATGAAACCCAGCGTATCGAACAGTTGCGTCATCGCTTCGCTCCGTCACGTTCATGCATGCGCGGGATGCGCGGGTTCCGATGCCGGCACGGCGACCAGCCGGTGCTGCGCGCCCGTATGCCAGGCCGGCAGCCGCGCGCCGGCGCCGAACAGCTTCTCGCGCAGCGTCGGCGCGGGATCGTAGTCTTCCTTGTAGATGCCGCGGTTCTGCAGTTCAGGCACGACCCAGTCGACGAAATCCTCGAACGACTCGGGCATCACGGTGCGCGTCAGGTTGAAACCGTCGATGCCCGTCTCGTCGATCCACGACTGCAGTTCGTCCGCGACCTGCGACGGCGAACCGACGATCGGCGCGTAGCGACCGCCGAGCGACATCTGTTCGAGCATCCGGCGCACGGTCCACGTGCCGGTCGTGCTCTTGCGCGAGATCGCGTCGACGGCCGACTGGATCGAATCGGTCTTCACATACGAGATCGGCTCGTCGAGCCCGTACTTCGCGAAGTCGATGCCGGTCGAACTCGCGAAATGCGCGAGGCCGGCTTCGGGGCTCGCATAGCGCCGGTATTCGTCGAACTTCTCTCGGGCGAGAAGTTCGGTCTCGGCGGTCACGACGCTCACGCCGGCGAAAATCCTGATCGAGGCCGGGTCGCGGCCCTGCCGTGCGGCGGCCGCGCGGATATCGAGCGCCGCCGCGCGCGCGGCGGCCTTGCTCTGCCCGTTCACGAACACGCACTCCGCGTGCCGCCCCGCGAACGCGACGCCGCGCGCGGATGAACCGGCCTGGTACAGCACCGGCGTGCGCTGCAGCGACGGCTCGCTGAGGTGGATCGCGTCGACCGAGTAGAACGGCCCGTCGTGCTTGACGCGCCGCACCTTGCCCGGCTGCGCGAACACGCGCGCCTGCGCGTCGCGGATCACCGCATCGTCGTCCCAGCTTTGTTCCCATAGCTTGTAGACGACGTCCATGTAGTCGTCCGCGCGTTCGTAGCGGTCGTCGTGGCCGATCTGCTGCGCGAGGCCCATTCCGCGCGCGGCGCTGTCGAGATAGCCGGTCACGATGTTCCAGCCGATGCGCCCCTTCGTCAGATGGTCGAGCGTCGACATGCGGCGCGCGAACAGGTACGGCGGCTCGTAGGTCAGGTTCGCGGTCACGCCGAAGCCGAGATGCCGCGTGACCTGCGCCATCGCGGGCACGAGCAGCAGCGGATCGTTGACGGGCACCTGCACCGATTCGCGCAGCGCGGCGTCCGGGCCGCCGCCGAACACGTCGTACACGCCGACGATGTCCGCCAGAAAGATCCCGTCGAACTTGCCGCGCTCGAGCGTCCTCGCGAGATCGGCCCAGTAGTCGAGATTGGTGTAGTGCGCGGAGCGGTCGCGCGGATGCGTCCACAGCCCGTGGTTGATGTGTCCGACGCAGTTCATGTTGAACGCGTTGAGCAGGATCTTCTTGCGGTTCGGCGTCGTCATGTTCCCTCCGTCACCACGCGATCGCGTAAAGCGAGCCGAACGCGTTGTCGAGCGCACGGCGCACCGCCGGCGAGTGCTGGTAGATCGCGATGAACTTGCGGATGCGCGGATCGTTCGCGCTCTCGGGCCGCACGACCCACTGGATCGCGAAGTTCTTGTTCTCGGTGCCGTCGAACAGCAGCGCGCTGTTCGGGTCGGTCGTGCCGGCGAGCTTGATGAAGCTCGGGTAGCCCTGCGCGAGGTCGACGTCGTCGAGCGAGCGCGCGAGCTGCGACGCCTCGAGCGCGATGATCTTCAGGTGCTTCGGGTTGGCCACGATGTCGTGCGTCGTCGCCCGGTAGTCGGCGCCCGGCTTCAGCGTGATGAGGCCCGCGCGCTGCAGCAACAACAGCCCGCGCCCGCCGTTGACCGGATCGTTCGCGATCGCGACGCGCGCGCCGTCCTTCAGCTCGGCGAAGCTTTTCACCTTCTTCGAATAGAGGCCGATCTTCATGATCGTGCCCGGCGCGATCGACACGAAGTTGTAGCCGCCCTGCTTCTTCGCGTTCTCGAGAAACGGGATGTGCTGGAAGTAGTTGACGTCGATGTCCTTGTTCGCGAGCGCCGCGTTCGGCGTATTCCAGTCGGTGAACTCGACGATCCGCACGTCGAGGCCCTGCTCCTTCGCCTCCTTCGCGGCGATCTTCAGCGCTTCGATCTGCGGGCTCGTCGAGATGCCGACCTTCAGCGGCGCGGTGTCGGCGCGCGCGCCGCCCGGCAGCGCGACGGCGAGCCACGCGGCGAGCAGCGCGGCCGCGGTCAGGCGGGCCGGCAGGACGAGCCGTGCGAGGCGGACGGCGCACGAGCGGGCGGAAAAAACGGCATGCGGCATGGGAACCACTCTCCTGTCCAAGGACGGTATCGACGGATGAGCGACGCCGCGGCGAACGCGCGGGCGTTCTCCCGACAGTCGTCGCATCGGAAAAGGATCAGCCGATGATAGAGAGCGGCGGGAAGGCGGTCTACGAAGCGATTGTGCGAAGAAAATCGCGCGCGGCGATATGGCGCGCGATCGCGGTCGGCCCGGCGCGCGGCCGGCCGACTGGCCGAAATCTCGGCCTCCCTCGCCGGGCGGATTCCGAAATCTCGGCCGGCCAAGGCGGCCACCCTTTCCGCAGACGAAACAAATCCCTTATGAATCAATGCATTAAAAATATTCCGGCAGGCCGGAATTCTGGCACGGGGGTTGCGTAATAGACGGCACACGATGCCGCGAAGCGATGCAGGCATCCCACAATCAGGAGACACGTCTTGCAGACCTCTATCCATACCCCGTCCCACCCGGAACCGATTGCCGAAGCCGGCGCCGCCACGCGCGCACGCTTCTGGCCGGAAGGCTGGTGGAAGCTGATGGAAATCCGCATCGGCATCATCCCGCTGCCGGTGTACGTGATCCTGTTCGCGCTGATCGTCGGTTTCTCGGTCACGGGCAAGGTGCCGGGCGAGATCTCGATGGCGATCGCCGTGCTCGCGTTCTTCGGCTTCACGTGCGCGGAACTCGGCAAGCGCCTGCCGCTCCTGCGCAACATCGGCGCGGCCGCGATCTTCGCGACCTTCGTGCCGTCGGCGCTCACCTACTATCACGTGTTGCCCAAGCCGGTGCTGAACCTGACGGTCGAGTTCACGAAGTCGACCAACTTCCTGTACCTGTTCATCGCGTCGATCATCGTCGGCAGCATCCTGAGCATGGACCGGCGCGTGCTGATCCAGGGCTTCGTGAAGATCTTCATCCCGCTCGCCGCCGGTTCGGTCGCGGCCGCGATCGTCGGCACGGCGGTCGGCACCGCGCTCGGCCTGGGCGCACGCCACACGCTGCTGTACATCGTCGTGCCGATCATGGCGGGCGGTGTCGGCGAAGGCGCAATTCCGCTGTCGATCGGCTATTCGGAACTGATGCACCTGCCGCAGGGCGAGATGTTCGCGATGGTGCTGCCGCCGGTGATGCTCGGCAGCCTGACCGCGATCATCCTGTCGGGGGCGCTCGACATGCTCGGCAAGCGCCTGCCGCACCTGACCGGCAACGGTCGTCTGCAGGTCGGCGAAAGCGACGACCTGGCGCCGCAAAACGAAGAGATCCGCGGTCATGTCGACGTCACGCACATCGCGGGCGCCGGCATCACGGCGATCACGCTGTATCTCGTGGGCCTGATGGCGCACAAGCTGTTCGGCCTGCCCGCGCCGGTCGCGATGCTGTTCCTCGCGGTGCTGGTGAAGCTGGCGCGCGCGGTGTCGCCGCCGCTGCAGGAAGGCGCGTTCGTCGTCTACAAGTTCTTCTCGACCGCCGTCACGTATCCACTGCTGTTCGCGATCGGCGTCGCGATGACGCCGTGGGACAAGCTGACCGCCGCCTTCACGATCGTCAACGTCGTCACGATCGTGTCGACCGTCGCGACGCTGATGGGCACCGGTTTCGTGGTCGGCCGCCTGCTGAAGATGTACCCTATCGACACCGCAATCGTGAACGCCTGCCACAGCGGACAAGGCGGCACCGGCGACGTCGCGATCCTGACCGCCGCGAACCGGATGCAGCTGATGCCGTTCGCGCAGATCGCGACGCGCATCGGCGGCGCAATCGTCGTCACGGTGACGCTGATCCTGGTCGCGCACTTCGGATAATGCACGGCCGCGCGCACCGTCGCGCAGGCTGCTTCGCACGCGCCGCCGCCGGCCCTGCCGGCGTGCGGCGCGCGTCGTTGCGGAGGGCCGGTTGCGGAGGGCCGGTTGCAGGTGACCGGTTGCGGGCTTCGATGAGGGCGAACGTGCAGAAGAGCTTCAAGGGAATCCCGTGGTGGGGCTGGGCGTCGGCCGTCGTGCTGTATGTCGGCGTGGCGGGCGCGGCCGTCGATTTCGCGTCGGAACGCGCGATCGACGCGCTGGAGGAAACCGGCGCGCACCGGCTCGACCTGTATGCGTCGAGCCTGAAGAGCGAACTCGGCCGCTTCGAGATCCTGCCCGGCCTGGTCGCCCGCCAGGACGGCGTGCGCGCGCTGCTGAAGGCCGCGCCGCAAGACCGGCCCGCGCTCGCCCACACGGTGAACACGTACCTCGAAGCCGTGAACCGCGACGCGGGCAGCGGCGCGGTCGACGTGATCGACCTGCGCGGCGAAGTGATCGCCGCCAGCAACTGGAACGAGACGATCAGCTTCGTCGGCACGAACGTGTCGTACCGGCCGTACTTCAAGGACGCCCTCGCGCACGGCAGCGGCCGCTTCTTCGGGATCGGCACCAATACCGGCGTGCCGGGCGTCTACTTCGCGAGCGCGGTGCGCGACGACGGCGCGCCGATCGGCGCGGCGGCCGTGAAGATCAGCGTCGACCCGCTCGAATCCGCGTGGCGCGCGCCGGGCGTCGCCGCGCTGGTGGTCGACGGCAACGGCGTGATCGTGATCTCGACCGAGCCGGCGTGGAAATTCACCGCGTTGCGCCCGATCACCGCGCAGCAGCAGCGCGACATCCAGGCGTCGCGGCAATACGCGGGCCGCACGGTCGACGTGCTGCCGTACCGCCACATCGGCGACCGCAGCGCCGCCGCGTGGTTCGGCACGTTTCCCGATCCGCGTCACGCCGGCCGCAACACGCGCTATCTCGTGATGTCGCGCCCCGCCCCGCAGGCCGGCGATTCGCTGATGGTGCTGCTGGACATCGCGAGCGCGCGGCGCCAGCAGGAGACCGCGTTCGTGTTCGTCACCGGCGCGTTCCTGATCGCCGCGCTGCTGGCCGGCTACGCGATCCAGCGCCGTCGGGCCATCGTCGCGCGGCTGAACGCGCAGGACGCGCTGCGCCGCGCGAACGACCGGCTCGAGCTGACCGTCGCGCAGCGCACCGCCGCGCTGACGGCCGCGAACGAGCGGATGCAGCGCGAGATCGTCGAACGCGAGCGCACCGAGCAACGGCTGCGCGATTCGCAGCAGGAAGTCGTGCACGCGGGCAAGCTCGCGGTGCTCGGGCAGATGGCGGCCGGCCTCACGCACGAGCTGAACCAGCCGCTCGTCGCGATCCGCACGCTGTGCGACAACGCGCGCACGTTCTTCGAGCGCGGCCAGCCGGCGCCCGCATATGCCAATCTCGAACGGATCGGCAAGCTGATCGACAGCATGGCGGTGCTCACCGGCGAGCTGAAGACCTTCGCGCGCAAGCCCGACGTCGAGCGCGTCGCCGTGTCGCTGACCGAGGCCGTCGCGCATGCGCGGTTCATCTACGATGCGCGGATTCGCGACGAAGGCGTGCAGCTCGACGTGAACATCGCGCCCGGCACGACGGTGTCCGCCGAATCGAGCCAGCTGCAGCAGGTGATCGTGAACCTGCTCGGCAATGCGCTCGATGCGGTGCACGACGCGCCCGTGCGGCGGATCGTCATCGAAGCCGCCAAAGTGGACGATGCGAGCGATGCGGACGAAACCGGCCGCGTGCGCTTCACCGTCGCCGACAGCGGTGCCGGCATCGCGCCCGACGTGCTGCCGCACCTGTTCGAGCCGTTCGTCACCACCAAGCCGCGCGGCCAGGGCCTCGGGCTCGGCCTCGCGATCACGTCGCGCATCGTCGAGGCGTTCGGCGCGAAGATCGCCGCGACGAACCGCGACGCGGGCGGCGCGCAGTTCACCATCGAATTCGCGGCGGCGACGCCGCAACAAAGGACAGAGCATGGAAGATGAGATTCGCGTGCTGGTCGTCGAGGACGATGAAAACGTCCGGATCGGCGTCGAGCAGGCCGTCGCGCTCGCCGGGTTCCCGGTCGACGCGTTCGCGTCGGGCGCCGACGCGCTCGCGCACGTCGCGCCCGGCGCGCCCATCGTGATCGTGTCGGACGTGCGGATGCCGGGCATCGACGGGCTGCAGCTCCTCGAGCGCGTGATGGCCGTCGATGCGCAGATCCCGGTCGTGCTGATCAGCGGCCACGCCGACATTTCGACGGCCGTCGGCGCGATGCACGACGGCGCGTACGACTTCATCGAGAAGCCGTTCTCGTCGGACGTGATCGCCGGCCGCGTCGCGCGCGCGGTCGAGAAGCGCCGGCTCACACTGGAGGTGCAGGGGCTGCGCGCGGCGCTCAACAACTGGCAGGGCATCGAGGCGCTCGTGCTCGGCAAGTCGCCCGCGATCGAACAGGTGCGCAAGAAGATCCTGCGCCTCGCCGATACGTCGGTGTCGGTGCTGATCACCGGCGAGACGGGCACCGGCAAGGAACTGATCGCGCGCAGCCTGCACGACTTCGGCAGCCGGCGCGACGCGCATTTCGTCGCGCTGAACTGCGGCGGCCTGCCCGAGCAGATCTTCGAGAGCGAGCTGTTCGGCCACGAGGCCGGCGCATTCACCGGCGCGATCAAGAAGCGCATCGGCAAGCTCGAATATGCGCCCGGCGGCACGCTGTTCCTCGACGAGATCGAGACGATGCCGATTCCGCTGCAAATCAAGATGCTGCGCGTGCTGCAGGAGCGCGTGGTCGAACGGCTCGGCGCGAACGAGCTGATTCCGGTCGACTGCCGCGTCGTCGCCGCATCGAAGGCCGATCTCGCCGAGCTCGCGGCCGACGGACGCTTTCGCGCGGACTTGCTGTATCGGCTCAACGTCGCGCAGATCGAACTGCCGCCGCTGCGCGAACGGCGCGAGGACGTGCCGCTGCTGTTCGAGCATTTCGTGCTCGCGGCCGCGCGTCGCTTCGGGCAGCCGGCGCCCGTCGTCACGGCTGCGCAGGTGTCCGAACTGATGACGCATGCGTGGCCCGGCAACGTGCGCGAACTGCAGAACGTGGCCGACCGCTTCGTGCTCGGCCTGACCGGCGACAGCCTGCTGTCGTCCGGCAGCGCGCCGACGGCGGGCGGCACGCTCGCGGAGCAGCTCGCGTATTTCGAGCGGATGCTGATCGAGGACATGCTCCGGCGTCACAACGGCAACGTTGCGGACGCAAGCGTTGCACTCGGCATGCCGAAGAAGACGCTTTATCACAAGCTGCGCAACCTGCGGATTCCTGCGCGCGGCGACGCGGCGGCCGACGGCGGCGAATGACGCGAACGAGGATACGCACAACGGCATGGATCGCATCGACATCTCCGAACGCGGCCGCATCAACGGCCACCTGATCCGCGGCATCACCCGCGCGCAGAAAACCTTCCGCCCGAGCGACTGGCCCGAACGGCTCGCGGGCGTCATCACGCTGTTCGTCGGCGAACGGCGGCCCGGCTATCCGTGCGCGCTGTCGCGGCTCGCGATGCCGGTCGTCGACGGCGGCGCCAAATGCCTGTTCGTGTCGGACGAATTGCGCACCGTCTGTGCCGATGCATTCGACTTCGCGATGCAGTTCGCCGCCGACAACGATCTGCCCGTCGAGCTTCAGACCGCGCCCGCGCTGGCGGTGCGGTGATCTGGGGGCCGCGTTCGGCGGCCTTTCCCCTTTTTCCTTCTGCCCCTCCGATGCGCGTGTGCGCAGGCGTTCGCACGCGCGTTCGGCAGCGAAACGAATCGTCAGATGATTGAAGGCTTCGATACATCCCCACGCTGCGACAAGGGTTTTTCAGCCGAGCCATCAATAAAATTGATCGTCGCGATGAAAATTATGCGTTTTCCTTGCAGGTCGCCGTGATGCATAGTTGCGTCGTGTTGACGCACCTTTGAGTCTTTCAGCCATGAACATGCGAATCGAGCCGTCGGTGCTCGCGAACCCGGACCTGCAATTTGCGACGCTTTCGTCGGGCATCAGCCTGCCGTATGTCGAGCGGGGCAGCGGCGCGCCGATGGTGTTCGTGCACGGATCGTTGTGCGACTACCGCTACTGGGATCCGCAACTCGCATCGCTGTCGGCACACTACCGCTGCATCGCGCCGAGCCTGAGCCACTACTGGCCGGCCGTCGAAGCGGGCATCCAGGACGAGTTCAGCTGGCAGAACCACGTCGACGAGCTCGCCGAATTCATCGACGCACTCGATCTCGGCCCCGTGCATCTCGTCGGCCATTCGCGTGGCGGCAGCGTCGCGTTCAACGTCGCGCGCCAGCATCCGCACCTCGTCGAGTCGCTCACGCTCGCCGATCCGGGCGGCCCGCTGCAACAGCCGGGCGTGCGCGAAGCCGCGCTGCCGGCCGCCGCGATCGCGCTGCGCACGAAGGCCGTGAACCTGATCGGGCAAGGTGAAGTGGAAGCCGGCCTCGAGATGTTCGTCGACTCGGTGAGCCTGCCGGGCGCATGGAAGAAGAGCACGTCGCGCTTTCGCACGATGGCGATCGACAACGCGAGCACGCTGCCGAAGCAGCTGCGCGATCCGCTGCCCGCGTATTCGCAGCACGCGGCGTCGGATATCGCGTGCCGCACGCTGCTGATCGACGGCCAGCGCAGCCCGAAGATGTTCCGCAACAACGTCGACACGCTGTCGCAGTGGATCGGCGATGCGCAACGGCAGACCGTCGCCGGTGCGTCGCACGGGATGAACGCGGCAAGCCCCGCGGTGTTCAACCGTTTCGTGCACGAGTTCGTCGCCGCGTAACGCGCTCGGGCGGCATTCGTTCCGCCCGCTACTCCCCTTCTCTTTCGACGCGAAACGACGCGGGCTCCCGCACCGCTTCGCGTTCCCATGCGTTACGCGATCGGCTCGGCCTTGCGCGTCACCGCATCCGGCAATCCGAACACGCTGTCGAACGACCAGTTGTACACGAACGTGAAGATCGGGAAGAACACGATCAGTACCGCGTCGTACAGGAACGCCTGCAGCAGCGACACGTCGAGCCACCACGCGATCAGCGGGATCAGGAACGTCACGAGCGCGACCTGGAATCCGATCGCATGCACGATGCGCCGCCCGACGGTGCGCGTGGTTTCCGCACGCCGCCGCTCCCACGCCTCGAAGCCGAAGTTGTAGAGGAAATTGACGGTGACGCCCGTCGTCGAGATCATCACGCCGAGCAGGCCGCTCGTCGCCGCGCTCGCGCCGCTCAGCATGCCGAGTACCGACGACGCGACGAGGATGCCGAGCACCTCGAACATCACGACGTAGACTATGCGTCTCTTCCATCCTTGCATGACCCATCACCTTCGTATCGAACCAGGTGGCGAGACTACAGCGGGCACTTCGCCCGCAAAAGTCAGGTCCTTTCAATTTTTCTGACAGGAGGCCGCACGTGCTGACCAGCGACCACATCGACATGCTGCTGACCGTCATCGACAAGGGCTCGTTCTCGGCAGCCGCGCGTGCGCTCGGCCGCACGCCGTCGGCCGTCAGCATGGCGATCGCGAATCTCGAGGCCGAGCTGGACCTCGTGCTGTTCGATCGCGGCACGCGCGAGCCGACGCCGACCGCCGCGATGGCCGCGCTGCTGCCCGACGCGCGGTCGATCGCCGAACGGCTGCAGGCGCTGCGCGCGCATGCGCAGCATCTGTCGGAAGGCGTCGAGGACACGCTGCGGCTCGGGCTCGCGGCGGAGCTCGACGGCGCACCCGTTGCGCGCGCGCTGAGCGCCGTCGCCGCGAAGTATCCGGCGCTCGCGATCAGCATCGTCACCGCGCCGCAGGACGCGATCGTCGACGCGCTGCATCGCGGCGCCGTCGATCTGTGCGTCGCGTACGGCGGGCTCGATCTCCATCCGCAGGAACAGATCCACGCGCTGTGGACCGAGACGTTGATTGCCGTTGCCGCGCCGGGACATCCGGCGATCGCCGAAGCCGCGCAGCCGGAGGCGATCGAGCGGTTGTCGGGGTTCCGGCAGATCGTGATCGCCGATCCGGAGCGGCCGGTCACCGACGTGCGGCCCGTGATCGGCAATCGCACGTGGAAGGTGACCGACATGGCGACCGCGATCGCGTTGGTCAAGGCCGGCCACGGCTGGGCCAACCTGCCCGAATCGACGATCGGCCGATACGTCGACGCCGGCGAGCTTGCGCCGCTCGTGTTCGCGAATATCCGCAACGGGCTGCTGCTGCCGGTGTATCTGCGGCGGCCGAAGCACACGGGGCTTGGCAAGGCGGCGAGCGAGCTGGTGCGGGCGTTGCGGGCTGAAGGCCACGCAGTCTGATCGGGGCGTGCGGCGGGACACCGCCGCACGCCCCGTCCGCAGGCGCTGGATGAACCTGACCGTTAGTTGCGGTATAAACCCGGCACACCATGAAAAAACCCCGGTCACGCAGGCCTGGGCCTGCATGCCGGGGTTCTTCGATTCGCGGCTGACGAGCGATGAATCGCTCGCCGTTCAAGCTCAGCGCGCAGCCACCTCCGCCTTGCCCGTCGCCGCATCACCCACCGCCGTCGGCGCCGGTGCATTCCCCCACCCGCCGCCCAACGCGCGAATCAGGTTCACGGTCGACACGGCCTGCGCACCGGTCAGCTGGTTCGCCTGCAATTGCGACTGCAGCACCGACCGCTCGCTGTCGATCACGTCGAGATAGGCGACTTCGCCTTCCTGATACTGCGTACGCGACAGCGTCGCCGCTCGGCGCGACGCGTTGACGGCCGCATCCTGCGCGCGAATCTGGTCGTCGAGCAGACGCAGATCGGCGAGGTTGTCCTCGACCTCGCGGAACGCGACGAGCACCTGCTGCCGGTAGTTCGCGACCTGCTCGTCGTATTGCGCGCGCGCCTGCTGCACGCCGGCCGCACGCCGCCCGCCGTCGAACAGCGGCAGCGTCAGCGCGGTACCGGCGAACGGTCCGAGCAGGAACGTGCGGCTCGACCACAGGAACAGGTTGCCGAGCGTCGACGCCTCATACCCGAACGCGCCCGTGATATCGAGCTTCGGGAAATACGCCGACTTCGCGAGGCCGATCCGCGCGTTCGCCGCCGCCATCGCGCGCTCGGCCGCCGACACGTCCGGGCGCCGTTCGAGCAGCGCGGACGGCAGTCCTGCCGGTACCTTCACCGCGACCGGCACGATCGGCGTTTCCTTGAACGCGAAGTCCGCGGGCGCCTTGCCGAGCAGGATCGCGAGCGCATGCTCGGACGCCGCGCGCCGACGCGCGACGCCGACCGCATCGGCCTGCGCGGTCGCCAGTTCGTTCTTCGCGCGCGACACGTCGAGCTCGCTGATGTCGCCTTCGTTGAAGCGACGCTGCACGAGCTTCAGCGCCTGGTCGCGCAGCTCGACCGTGCGGCGGTACAGGTCCTGGTCCGAGTCGAGCTGGCGCAGTTCGAAGTAGTTCTGCGCGACGTCCGCCTGCAGCGCGAGCTGCACCGAGCGGAACAGCGCTTCGCTCTGCGCCTGGTCGGCGCGCGACGCCTCGACATTGCGGCTCACGCGGCCGAACAGGTCGGCCTCGTAAGACACCGTGCCCTGTGCGCGCCACAGCGTCGCGTTGGTCGGGCCCGTGCCCTGCGGCTGGAGCTGCGACGCCGACGACAGCCCCTGGCGCGTCGGCCCGAACCCGGCGCCGACCTGCGGGAACCACTGCGAGCGCGCGGTGCGGGTCGCCGCACGTGCTTCCTCGACGCGCGCCGCCGCGGCCTTCAGGTTCTGGTTCGCGGCGAGCGCCTGCGCCTCGAGCGAGTCGAGCACCGGATCGCCGAACACCTTCCACCATTCGCCGCGATGCTCGCCGTCCGCCGGTTCGGCGGTCTTCCACGTGCCGGCCTGTTCGCCGGCCGCGAGCGTCGGCGCTTCCTTGAACGCCGCGGGCGTCGACACGTCCGGGCGCTTGTAGTCAGGGCCCACCGCGCACGCGGCGAGCAGCGTCGCGAGCAGGGTGCTCGCGGCCGCCACCTTCGCGAAGCGCATCAGGCCATTCGAGTTGTACATGTTGTCCATCTTGTTGTCCTCAAGCATCCGTAGCCGACGCGCCCGACGGCGACACGCCATAGCCGGCGGAGTCCTTCCCGGCGACGTGGATCTTGCCGCCCGCGAGCGTGCGCAGCACCACGTAGAACACCGGCGTCAGCATCAGCCCGAACAGCGTCACGCCGAGCATCCCGAAGAACACCGCGATACCCATCGCATGCCGCATCTCCGAGCCCGCGCCCGTCGACGTGACGAGCGGCACGACGCCCATGATGAATGCGATCGACGTCATCAGGATCGGGCGCAGCCGCAGCCGGCTCGCCTCGATCGCGGCCTCGAGCGGCGTCCTGCCGTCATGCTCCAGTTCGCGTGCGAATTCGACGATCAGGATCGCGTTCTTCGCCGACAGCCCCACCAGCACCATCAAGCCGATCTGCGTGAAGATGTTGTTGTCGCCCTGCGTGAGCCACACGCCTGTGAGCGCCGACAGAATGCTCATCGGCACGATCAGGATCACCGCGAGCGGCAGCGTCAGGCTTTCATACAGCGCCGCGAGCACCAGGAACACGAGCAGCACGCTGATCGGGAACACCCACATCGCCGAATCGCCCGCCAGGATCTGCTGGTACGTGAGGTCGGTCCACTCGAACCGCACACCGCGCGGCAGCGTTTCATGCGCGATGCGCTCGACCGCGGCCTGCGCCTGCCCCGACGAGAAGCCTGGCGCCGGCCCGCCGTTGATGTCGGCCGCCGTGTAGCCGTTGTAGCGCACGACCATTTCCGGGCCGAACGTCGGCGTCACCGTGACGAGCGACGACAGCGGCACCATCTCGCCCTTGTCGTTGCGCGTCTTCAGCTGCAGGATGTCGTCCGCGCGCTGGCGGAACGGCGCATCGGCCTGCACGCGCACCTGGTACACACGCCCGAAGCGGTTGAAGTCGTTCACGTACAGCGAGCCGAGATACACCTGCATCGTGTTGAACACGTCGGTGACCGGCACGCCGAGCTGCTTCGCCTTCACGCGGTCGAGATCGACGTTGAGCTGCGGCACGTTGATCTGGTAGCTCGTAAACAACGGGCCCAGTTCAGGCGCCTGCTCCGCGCGCTTGATGAAGTCGTTGGTCGCGTCCGACAGCTTCGCGTAGCCAACTGCCCCACGATCCTCGATCTGCATCTTGAACCCGCCGAGCGTGCCGAGGCCGAGCACCGGCGGCGGCGGGAACACCGCGACGAACGAGTCCTTGATCGCGCCGTACTGCTGGTTCAGCGCACCCGCGATCGCGCCGGCGGACAACGCCTTGCCGTGCCGTTCCGAGAACGGCTTGAGCGTGACGAACACGATGCCCGCGCTCGAGCTGTTCGTGAAGCCGTTCACCGACAGCCCCGGGAACGCGACCGCGCTCTCGACGCCCGGCTGCTTCAACGCGATCGAGCCCATGTCGCGGATCACCTTCTCGGTGCGGTCGAGCGACGCGCCGTTCGGCAGCTGCGCGAACGCGATCAGGTATTCCTTGTCCTGCGCGGGCACGAAACCGCCCGGCACGACCTTCGACACCAGCACGGTCGCGCCCACCAGCACGAGGTACACGCCGAGCATCAGCGTCTTGCGCGACAGCACGCCGCGCACGCCGCGGCCGTAGTTCTCCGCGCCGCGATGGAACACCTTGTTGAAGCGCTTGAAGAACCCGCCGAGCACGCGGTTCATCACGCGCGTGAGCCAGTCTTCCTTGTCGCCATGCCCCTTCAGCAGGATCGCCGACAGCGCCGGCGACAGCGTCAGCGAGTTGAACGCCGAGATCACCGTCGAGATCGCGATCGTCATCGCGAACTGCTTGTAGAACTGGCCGGTCAGGCCCGACATGAACGCGAGCGGCACGAACACGGCGACGAGCGTCAGCGCGATCGCGATGATCGGCCCGCTCACTTCCTGCATCGCCTTGTAGGTCGCCTGCCGCGCGTTCATCCCGCTTTCGATGTTGCGCTCGACGTTCTCGACCACCACGATCGCATCGTCGACCACGATACCGATCGCCAGCACCATCCCGAACAACGACAACGCGTTGATCGAATAGCCGAAGCCGAGCAGCAGCGAGAACGTGCCGATGATCGACACCGGCACCGCGATCAGCGGAATCAGCGACGCGCGCCAGGTCTGCAGGAACACGATCACGACGATCACGACCAGCGCGATCGCCTCGAGCAGCGTATGCACGACGGCCTTGATCGACGAACGCACGAACTGCGTCGGGTCATAGACGATCTTGTAGTCGATGCCGGCCGGCATGTCCTGCTTCAGCTCGGCCATCGTCTTGCGCACTTCGTCGGAGATCTGCAGCGAGTTCGCGCCCGGCGACTGGTTGATCGCCATCGCGACGGCCGGCTTGTTGTCGAGCAGCGAGCGCAGCCCGTACTCGGACGCGTCGAGCTCGATGCGCGCGATGTCGCGCAGGTGCGTGACGCCGCCGTCCGGCGTCGTCTTCACGACGATGTCGCCGAACTCGTCTTCCGTCTGCAGACGGCCGCGCGCGTTCACCGACAGCTGCAGCGGCGTGCCCGGCAACGACGGCGACGCGCCGATCACGCCAGCCGCGACCTGCACGTTCTGCTCGCGAATCGACCGCACGACGTCCTCGGCGGCCAGCCCGCGCTGCGCGACCTTCTGCGGATCGAGCCACACGCGCATCGCGTAGTCGCCCGAACCCCACAGCTGCACCTGGCCGACGCCCTGGATCCGCGACAGGCGATCCTTCACGTTGATCAGCGCGTAGTTGCGCAGGTAGGTCATGTCGTAGCGGTTGTCCGGCGAGATCAGGTGGACCACCATCGTCAGCGTCGGCGAGCTCTTCACCGTGGTGATGCCGAGCCGCTGCACGTCTTCCGGCAGGCGCGGCAGCGCCTGGTTCACGCGGTTCTGCACGAGCTGCGTGGCCTTGTCCGGATCGGTGCCGAGCTTGAACGTGACGGTGATCGTCATGTTGCCGTCGCTGTTCGCCTGCGACTGCATGTAGAGCATGTCCTCGACGCCGTTGATCTGCTCTTCAAGCGGCGACGCGACCGTCTCGGCGATCACTTTCGGGTTCGCGCCCGGGTATTGCGCCTTCACGATCACGGAAGGCGGCACGACTTCCGGATACTCCGAAATCGGCAGCAGGAACATCGCGATCACCCCGCCGAGCAGGATGATCACCGATAGGACTCCTGCAAAGATCGGCCGGTCGATAAAGAATTTGGAAATGTTCATGGGTTGCTCTGTCTGGTTGAACGCGGAAGCGAAGCGGCGGGCCGCTTACGAATCCGCCTTCGCCGGTGCGGCCGGCTTCGCGGTGCTCGCGAGCGGCGCGGACGGCGCATCGCCGCCCGTCATCGGGACCATGTGCGGCTTCACCTGCTCGCCGGGTCGTACGCGCTGCGTGCCGTTCACGATCACGCGGTCGCCGGCGGAAAGCCCGCTCACGATGACGCGCCGGTTGCCGTGCTGCATCCCCTGCTGCACTTCGCGATACGACACGCGGCCCTGCTGGTCGACGACGAACACGAACTTCTTGTCCTGGTCCGTGTTGATCGCCGCGTCGTCCACGAGCAGCGCCTGGTGCGGCGCGCTGCCGCCCACCTTCACGCGCGCGTAAAGGCCGGGCACGAGCGCACCGTCGGCATTGTCGAAGCGTGCGCGCACGCGGATCGTTCCGGACGACGTGTCGAGCCGGTTGTCGACCGAATCGATCTCGCCGCTGCGCGAGTAGCCGGTTTCGTTCGCGAGACCGAGCTCGACCGGCACCTTGCGGCCGTTGCGCGCGCCGTTGATGTATTGCAGATAGGTCTGCTCGTCCGCGTCGAACGATGCGTAGATCGGCGACACCGACACCAGCGTCGTCAGCGGGGCGGCCGACGCGCCGGCCGACACGACGTTGCCGAGCGTGATTTCCGCGCGCGACACGCGGCCTGCGACCGGCGCCGTGATCCGCGTATAGCCGAGGTTGATGCGTGCCGTTTCCAGCGCGGCTTCGGCGGCCTTCAGGTTCGCGCTCGCCTCGCGCGCGGCGTTCTGCTTCTCGTCGTAGTCGCGCTTCGCGATCGCGTTGTCGCCGATCAGCCGCTGCGCGCGCTGCCAGTCGCTCTGCGCGTAGCCGTTGCGTGCCTGCGCGCCGGCGAGCTGTGCCGCGGCACGGTCGACTTCCGCCTGGTAGGGGCGCGGATCGATCACGAACAGCACGTCGCCTTTCTTCACGAGCGCGCCGTCCTTGAAGTTCACCGCGACGATCGTGCCCGACACCTGCGGGCGCACGTCGACTTTCTCGACCGCCTCGAGGCGGCCCGAATAGCTTTGCCAGTCGGTGACGGTCTGCGGCACGACGGTCGCGACGTCGACTTCGGGCAGCGGCGCCGCCGCCTTTTCGGGCGCGTTCGCGCTCACGCGCATCGCGCCGAACGTGCCGAGGCCGACGACGGCGAGCGTCACGATCGCCGCGGTGGCGATTCGGGAACGGGAGGTGCGTAGGATGGCCATGTGGATCTCCAGTAAGCGTGGATTGGTCTGGTTATTCGGAACGGTTCGGCTGGCGCGCCTGGAAGCGGCACTGGAAGAAGCGCACGGCTTCCTCGAGCGCGGCTTCGTGCGTCGCGAGCGCCGCGTGCGTGACGTCCGGGTAGCGGATCACCTGCGTGAGCACGCCCGACGAAATCAGGCAGCCCGCATATTTCTCCGCTTCGACGTGCAGCACGTCGTTCTGCGCGGTGACGACGAGCGTCGGCGGCAGGCCCGCGAGGCGCACCGATTCGAGCGGCGCCGCATACGGGTGCATGCGCTGCGCCGCCTGCGGCAGATAGGCGCGATAACAGGCCGCGCATTCGCGCGCGGTGATGTCGGATGACAGGCGTTCGGCGTCGCCGATGCGCGTCATGCTCGGGTCGAGCATCGGCCCGAACAGCGCCTGCGCGGCGATCGACACTTCGCCGCGATCGCGCGCGATGAACGCGAGACAGTTGGCGAGCTGGCCGCCCGCGTCATGGCCCGCGACGCCGATCTTCTTCGGATTGCCGCCGAACGCTCGGGCGCGGGTCGCGGCCCACACGGCGGCGCGATACGCATCCTCCGGCGCGGCCGGAAAGGGAAAGGCCGGCGCGAGCGAATAATCGACCGACACTACGAGAGCTGGTAAGCGTTCTGCTAAAAAGCGCGCGGCGAAGTCGGCGTCGTCGAGCGAGCCGCGCACGAAACCGCCGCCGTGGAAGTAAAGCACTACCGGCAGTCCGGTCTTGTCCGCGCGCCGATAGAGGCGCAGCGAGATGTCCTGCGCGTAGCCGGGGATTTCCACCTCCGCGACCGTCAGTGCCGCGCCGGCTCTGGCTTCGGCGGGCAATGCGGCTTTCAGGAATTTGCTGAATTCAGAAGCGTCCATGACGATGCAGGATCCATTTCGAGATGGAACGAATTCTGGGTCCGGCAGACATCGGGATAAATGCCTATAATCCGGCAACACAATTCAACACCCCCGAACAATCCCAGGCTGCGTTTACCCATGAGGTAGCGCAGCCTTGTTGTTCCGGTCATAAGATTGCGGAGGTTGTGATGGACCGGCTTCAGGCCATGCAGGTGTTTACTCGCGTCGTCGATACAAGCAGCTTCACCAAGGCAGCAGAAACGCTCGGCCTGCCGCGGGCGTCCGTCACGACGATCATCCAGAATCTGGAAGCTTTCCTCGGCGTGCGCCTGATGCACCGGACCACGCGCCGGCTGTCGCTCACGCCGGACGGCGCCGCGTACTACGAAAGGTGCGTGCGGATCCTCGCCGATGTCGAGGAAACCGAAGCAAGCTTCCAGGCGAACAATCGCAAGCCGCACGGAAAGTTGCGTATCGACATGCCGGGCTCGATCGGGCGGCTGCTCGTGATCCCGTCCCTATGCGAATTCCATACGCGCTATCCGGACATCGATCTGCAGCTCGGCCTGTCCGACCGGCCGGTCGACCTGCTGCAGGAAGGCGTCGACTGCGTGATCCGCGTCGGTGCGCTGCAGGACTCGTCGCTCGTCGCACGCCGCGTCGGCCTGTTCGAGTGCGTTTCGGTCGCGGCGCCCGCGTATCTGGAGAAGTACGGCGAACCGCAGACGATCGAGGATCTGAGCGATCACAAGGCCGTCAATTACTTCTCGAGCCGCACGGGCCGTACGATCGACTGGACGTTCCTGACCGACGGCAAGGAAGTCGAGGTCAAGATGAACGCGATCGTGTCGGTCAACGACGCCGACGCGTACGTGACGTGCGGGCTCGAAGGTTTCGGGCTGATCCAGCCGCCGCTGTTCATGGTGCTGCCGCACCTGCGCGACGGCCGGCTCAAGGAAGTGCTGCCCGGCCTGAAGCCGCTGCCGATGCCGATCTCGGTCGTGTATCCGCACAGCCGGCACCTGTCGCCGAAGGTGCGCGTGTTCGTCGACTGGATCGCCGAAGTGTTTGACCGCTGCCCGCTGCTGAGCGGCAAGGGCAGCCTCGACGCGACGTGCAGCAAGCGCACGTTCGAGGAAGCAGAGCGCGCGCCGGTGCTCGACACGCCGGTCATCAACGAGTGGGTCGCGTAAAGGGCAAACGCGGGGCAAGCGCTCCGCTTGCCCTTTACGCTTCATCCGCACGCGCCCCGGCCTGACGAGCGCGCGGCGCGGCCGGACCGCCTCACCACCCGCGCGAGCGCCCTCGCCGTGCCGACGCGTTGCCCGCGCACCTGCCGTCCACAGTGACGTTCGACCACGCCGATCTGGTTGCTGAGGAACGCGATGGTCTGCTCGATCCCGCCGCGTACGCTCGGGTGGCATCGAGCCAGAAGCTGGTATTCCGCCATCAGCGTGCGCGCGAGTTGCCGCCGGCGCTGCACCAGCGCCTGGACATGCTGCAGTTGCGGGTCGGCAAGCGGCTCGGCAAACCGGGCGCTCGACGGCGCGTCATCGAGTATGCACGCCAGTTCCGTCATCATGCGCGCATGGGCCCCTTTCCCCTCGAGCGGCAGGTCGAGCGAGCGCGCGATGAACGCGCGGGCCTGATGCAGGTGAACGACCGCCACGGGCAAGCGTGCGGCCAGCAACGCGCACGCCGCTGCGCACTCATAGCCACCGGCCGATTCCACCACCACGAGCGCCGGTGACCACTCGGCAATCGCATCGGTCAACGATTCGATGCCGAACGTCTCGTTCCGGTAGCCGAACACGAGCCGCATCGACGAAGCGCACACTTCGATGATCTCGCGCGTCACGCCGACGCCGACACAAATGCGCTCAGGCATGAGGTCCCCGCCGTCCGGCTGGTTCACGTCCGCGATCATCGACGCCCCCTTCCCATGCGCCGGGGGCAGCAACCGGGGTGACCATTTCGAGAACTGATATAATGAAACTGTAATCTCGAATGGAACCGGTTCCATTTTCGCTCCGGTTCCGTCGATCGTGCGGCCGTTCTCCGCCCCCGTGCGTTGGATTGCCAACGATTCGCGGCCGCATCGACCCGGCAAGCGGCGCGGGCACCCTCGATGGCCATTCGATGTTTTTTTATCGACTTCACGATCAGGATTCCTCATCTTCAGGTTGCTCATGCGATTCCGAGTCGATCAGAAACCGGTCTCGATCCTGACCGCGCAACCATACCGGTTCCCGCCCCACTCCCGACCAGGCCTGCCCCGTTTCCGGGTTGAAGTATTTCACCCGTCGCCGCTTCCCCGGCGCACCGCTCTGGGCGGGAAACACGTCCTTGACGCCAAATCCGAATTCCTCGATGCACTGCCGGATTTCGAGCAACACCATCGTCGCAATCGCGAGTCGCTCCCGAACCAGTTGCTCCTCGAGCAGCGCCTTCTTTTCCATGAACGACTTGTACACCAGCATGACCATCCTCCCCGAGCAACTCCTCCAGAATCCCATTGATTTGGATTACTAAAATACTACGACACTCGATCCGAAGCTTCCATGTTCATGGCCGCTGCGTTCAGAATTGTTGACAATTTCCCGAATCGGACCCATGCGAACATGCGCCGCGGATCGCCGGCCGACATTCGGCGCCAAGCCGGGCGCGAATCCGCGCTATCCGCGTTGCGTCCGGCTCGATATCACCACACGCGACAAATAGGTGCACCCACCATGCACGTTCTATATCTCGAGGACGACACGACGTATGTCGAACTCATCAATTCGATACTGGGAGAGGCGGGACACAGCGTGCATTCCGTCGCCAACGGCCATGAGGCGATCCGCCATCTCGAACGCACGGTCGTCGATCTGCTGATCCTGGACTGGGAGGTACCGGGCCTGTCCGGCTTCGAAGTGCTCAAATGGGCACGCGAGCGGATCGGCGGCACGCTGCCGATCCTGTTCCTGACGATCCGCGCGCACGAAAACGAGGTTTTTTCCGCGATCACGGCGGGCGCCGACGACTACATGATCAAGCCGATCAATCGTTTCGAATTGCTGGCGCGCATCAACGCATTGCTGCGCCGCGCCTATCAGGGCGGCGATATCCAGCAGGACGTGCTGGACATCGGCATCTACCGGATCGATACGAAAGCGCGCGAGATATGGGTGAACGGCACCCCGGTCAAGCTGACGCCGCGCGAATTCGAACTCGCGGTCCTGCTGTTTCGCCATTTCGGCCGCATCATGCCTCGCGAAGCGCTGATCCGTTCGCTATGGGGACGCGACATGGCCGGCGCGTCCCGCAGCCTCGACACGCACATCTACCGACTGCGCACGAAACTCGCGCTTCAACCGTCGAACGGCGTGCGTCTCAGCGCGGTCTACACGCTCGGCTACCGGATCGAAGCGGTCTGACGCGCGAGCATTCGATGCGCGGCACAGAAGAGACCTTTGCGCCGGCAAGGACAATCGCATCAGCCCACGCGCGATACGCGTCGCACCGCTGTCGCCCTTGCGGCATGGGGCTGCGGGGCGCGGTTCGCCGCCCTGATGGCCGTGTGGAATGCGATTGTTCCGCGCTGACGACAATTCAATTCGCGGCAGTGCCATTTATCGCAACCCGGCGGACACCTAGAGTAAACCCTGTCGCGCACCTCGTTGCGCATCGAACAGCCCCGCTTGACGGGACCGGAGCCAGCGCCCGCGCGCCACTCCGACCAACACAGGAGTTACGTCATGAACCGCCGCCATCTTCTTTCCGCGCTCGCCCTCGCACTCGCCGTGTCCGCACCGGCCTTCGCCGATACGAACACCCCGCAAGCCGGCGATTACGGCACCGCGTCGTCGTACACGCAACACAACAATGGTCCGCGCACCCGCGCCGAAGTCAGCGCGGAGGTCGCGCAGGCACGCCGCGACGGCACGCTGGCCTGGCTGCGCAAGGCGAATTCGTATCCGCAAGGGCTCGAACTCGCGCAAGGCCCGTATCGCTCGATGCCGGAAAGCAACCAGCTCGCAGGCGGGGGCCGGTAAACGTGCAACGCCGCGCAGCGGATGATCCGGTGCGCGGCGTCGTGACATCGCTGTCGAACACGCGATGAGTGAGTCAATTAGCTAGTCAGTTGCAGGAGCCTGTGATGAACGATCAACTTCCTTCGCCGCTCGATCATTGGGACGACACCACGCCGGTCTGGACGCCGTTCCGTTCGGCGCCGCAGTCGTCGCACTGACCGCCACGCCGACGTCTCGCTGATGCCGTCGTGCTGCCGTCAACGACGCGGCACGCCGTCACGCCACTCGCCCCAGTGCGTGACGATGTCCTGGACGAGCGGATTGCCCGCGCGGTACAGGTTCTCGGTCGCCGGCGCGAAGCCGCCCTGGTCCGCGTAGTTCAGCAGGTTGTCCGCACTCGTCTGCCCCGCATACGGCCGGTCGAAGTCGGACCCCGTGCGCAGCACCGCGACGCGCGACAGGTCGACCCGCTTCACGCTCGCCGCGCGCTTGAGCGCTTCAAACGTCGCGTTGTCTTCCTGCGCGGTCATGCAGTAGGTGCCCTTGCCGTCGGTCAGGATCTTCGTCCACTGGCGCGCGCGCTCGCCGATCAGCGTGCCCGAGAACCACGTGTTACCCGATGACGTGTCGCACTGGATCACCGTCGGCGGCCGGTTCGCCGGCGCGTACGTGAACTTCGCGCGCGCGGCCTGGGCCTGCGCGCTGTCGGCGAGCACGACGTTGCGCGACAGCGCATACGCGGCGTCGGTCAGCTGCGGATTGAGCTGGAACACTTCGGTGCGGTAGTCGAGCGGCGGCTTGTCGTTCGGACTCTTCGTGTTGATGCCGAGAAAGCCCGTGTTCCAGCCGGCCGGAATCTCGCGCGCATCGAGCTCCCACTGCAGGCTGAAATCGACCAGGTATTTCGACCATGCGGCGGAGCCGACCGTGCCTTGCGCGGGGTCGACGCCCGCGATGCCCGAGATCAGGAAATACGTGCGGCGCAGGTCGAAGCGCTGCGAGAACGTGAGCGCCATGATCGTCGCCGACGCGTTCGCATAGCCCATGCCGGTCGTGACCACGCACACGTCCTGCTTGTTGCAGTGGACATTCGGGTAGTCGGGCGACAGGCCGGGCACGGCGATGTCGCGCCACGGGCCGATGCGGTCGAGCCACGCCTGGCCCTCCGGACCGAACATCGTGATGATCATGACCTTGACCGGGCGGCCCTGTGCACCGGTTTCGGCGAATGCGGCGTTGCCCGCGTTGTTGCCGGGGTTGTCCTGCGCGATCGACGGCGCGGTCGCACAGGCCGCGAGCGAGAAGGCGGCGGCGGAAAGGATGGAGCGAGTCAGCATCGGCGTTCCTTGTTTCGGGATGTTGGGTGAGAACGGCTGTCGGAGACTGCGCGACGAGTATAGAACGCGCCTGAGCGATGCGGAACCCGACTACGAAACGGCGGGCGGTGCTGCGGTGCCGGTGCGATGCGCGTGCAACGCGCGAGCAACGCATGACGGCATGCGTCGGAATTCGCGCGCAATTGCGCTGCAATCGACGTCCGCTGCACGAAACAAACTCAGGAATACTATGCGGTTTATCGACACGCCGGCGGCCGTGTTTGCACAACCGCCACCCCTAGCAGCGCAACGGGCCCGACCGACAGCGCGATCGTCAGCCCGAACAGGAAATCGTTCACCGGTCCTCGATGCCTTCGACGGAAGGCATCGATTCTAGCCACGCCAAAATGATCCGCGGTGTGAATGCGGCGTCAGGCAACGTCGACGCGCGAAGGCCCGTCCACCATCTCGCCGATCACGGCCGCGCGGTCGAAACCGTCGGCGCGGAAGCAGGCGAGCACGTCATCCACCGCTTCCGGCGCACACGCGACCAGCAGCCCGCCCGACGTCTGCGGATCGGTCAGCAGCGCCTGCGCGACGGGCGGCAGCCCGTCGGCGAGCCGGACATCGGTGCCGTACGCGGCCCAGTTGCGCCCCGACGCACCGGTGAACACGCCGTCGGCGACGAACGCCTCGACGCCCGCGAGCCACGGCAGCGACGCGTAATGCACGCGGGCGGTGAGGTTCGCGCCGCGGGCGAGCTCGAGCGTGTGGCCAAGCAGCCCGAAGCCCGTGACGTCGGTCAGCGCGTGCACGCCCGGCAGCGCGGCGAGCTCGGCGCCCGGCCGGTTCAGCTTGGTGGTGGTGGCGACCATCTGCGCGTAGCCCGCGGCATCGAGCTGGTTCTTCTTCAGCGCGGCCGACAGCACGCCGACGCCGAGCGGCTTGCCGAGCACGAGCACGTCGCCCGCGCGCGCGGCCGCGTTGCGCTTCACGCGCGACGGATGCACGACGCCGATCGCCGCGAGTCCGTAGATCGGCTCGACCGAATCGATCGAATGGCCGCCCGCGACCGGAATGCCGGCCTCCGCGCACACCGATTCACCGCCGCGCAGGATCGCCGCGATCGTCTCGTGCGGCAGCACGTTGATCGGCATCCCGACCAGCGCGAGCGCGAGAATCGGCTTGCCGCCCATCGCGTACACGTCCGACAGCGCGTTGGTCGCCGCGATGCGGCCGAAGTCGAACGGATCGTCGACGATCGGCATGAAGAAGTCGGTCGTCGCGACGATCGCCTGCTCGTCGTTCAGCCGGTAGACGGCCGCGTCGTCGGAGGTCTCGGTGCCGACCAGCAGATCCGGAAACAGCGCCGGCGGCGTCGCCCGCTTCAGCAGCTCGGACAGCACGCCCGGCGCGATCTTGCAGCCGCAGCCGCCCCCGTGCGACAGGCTCGTGAGGCGCGGAACGGCGGGCTGGGTAAGGGTGGCTTCGGTCATCGTCGGCATCCGGTGAATAACAACGTTCCATTATCGACAATTCCGCGCGAGCGCGCCCGATACCCACATAATTGACGGCGCCCGCCGCTCCCGCCCCCATCTTCGTTCATGGATCACCTCTTCATCGGCCTCGTGCTGTGCTCCGCGCTGCTGCATGCGATCTGGAATGCGTTCCTGCACGTCAGCGAGGACCGGCTCGTGCAACTCGGCACGATGTCGCTGCCGTATCTCGCATTCGGCGCGGCGGGCGCCGCGCTGCTGCCCGCGCCGGCGCCCGCCGCGTGGCCGTACATCGCCGCGTCGGCCGCGCTCGAGGTCGCCTACTGTTTCACGCTCGCGCGTGCATACCGCCACGGCGAGTTCGGCCAGATCTATCCGATCGCGCGCGGGATCTCGCCGCTGCTCGTGTCGGTGCTCGCGCTGGCGGCGCTGCGCGAGCAGCCGACCCCGTTCGGCTTCGCGGGTATCGCGCTGGTGTCGTTCGGCATCATGTCGCTCGCGCTGCGGCGCGGCTTCAGGTTCTCCGGGGAAGGCGTGCCGTATGCGCTGCTCACCGGCGTGTTCATTGCCGCGTATTCGATCTGCGACGGCGTCGGCTCGCGCGTGTCCGGCAGCGCGCTCGGCTACATCGCGTGGGTGTACCTGCTGTGGAGCGTGCCGCAGCTCGTGCTGGTCTGCGCGCTGCGCGGCGGCCCGCGCGCGGTGCTCGGTTCGCGCACCGCGCTCACGCAGGGCGCGATCGCCGGCACGATCTCGCTCGCTGCGTACGGCATCGTGATCCTCGCGTACCGGCACCTGCCGGTCGCGACGGTGTCGGCGCTGCGCGAGACGAGCTCGATCTTCGCGGTCGCGATCGGCTGGTTCGTGATGCGCGAGCGGCCCGGCGCGCAGCGGCTCGCCGCATGCGCGCTGGTGGTCGCGGGCGCGGCGCTGATCCGGCTTTGAGCGAGCGCAGGCGCGCCGCGCAACGCATGCGCCGGCCGCGTCTCGACATCCTGCACCACACCGCGACAGTGCCGTCGCACCGCCCCCGTCAAGCCGGTGCAACGACCTCGCCGAACGCCCGCTCGTCGATCGCCTCGGCGAGCGTCGCGAACGCCGTCGCGATTTCGTCTTCCGGCACGCACGCATAGCCGAGCAGCAACCCCGACGCCGCGCGTTCGCGATCCGCGTAATAGCCGGACAGCGGCCGCACGACGATATTGCGTTCGAGCGCGGCCTGCGCGACCGCGCGATCGTCGACGCCATCGGGCAATTGCGTGACGAGATGCAGCCCGGCGTCGCTGCCGAGTGCGTGCAGCGTATCGCCGTAGCGGCGCGCGACCGCATCGAGCAGCACCTCGCGGCGCTGCCCGTACAGCGTGCGCATCTTGCGGATATGCGACACGAAGTGCCCTTCCGCGATGAACTCGGCGAGCACGGCCTGCTGCAGCAGCTGACCCTCGCGGTACAGCTCGGCGCTCGCGGTCGCGAAGCTTTCCGCGAGCGGCTCCGGCGCGACCAGATAGCCGACCCGCAGCCCCGGGAACAGCGTCTTGCCGAAACTGCCGACGTAGATCACCTGCCCGGCCGTATCGAGCCCCTGCAGCGACGCGAGCGGCCGGCTGCCATAGCGGAATTCGCTGTCGTAGTCGTCCTCGATGATCCAGCAGCCGTGCTGGCGCGCGTATTCGAGCAGCATCCGCCGCCGCGCGAGGCTCATCACCATCCCGAGCGGATACTGGTGCGACGGCGTGACGAGCATCAGCTTCGGCGGCTCGGCCAGATCGGCGGCCGATGGCGCGATCCCCTCGTCGTCGACCGGAATCGGCCGCGTGGTCAGCCCCGACACGTTCAGCACGCTGCGCACGCCCCAGTAGCACGGATCCTCGGTCCAGATGGCGTCGCCCGGATCGGTCAGCAGCCGCACCGCGAGGTCGATCGACTGGTGGATGCCGGTCGTGATCACGATCTGCTCGGGCGTGCAGCGCACCGAGCGCGACGTGCGCAGGTAGTCGGCCAGCGCCTCGCGCAACAGCGCGAGCCCGCCGCCCGGCGCGTAGGTCAGCAGGTCCGGGCGCAGGCGCCGCCAGTACTTGTTGTGCAGCCGCGTCCACACGCGCGCCGGAAAGCGCGACACATCGGGCACGCCCGGCATGAACGCGCCGCCCTGGCGCTTCGACACGCCCGCGCCTTCGACGAGCCGCGTGCCGCGCACGGACAGCCGCCGCGCCGACGATGGCACCACCGCCGGGCCCGCGGCCGGATCGGGCGGTGCGCCGACGATCTCGTCCGGCGCGCTGTCGGCGACGAAGGTGCCGCGCCCCGTGGCCGAGTTCACATAGCCTTCGAGCGCAAGCTGTTCGTAAACCTGCGTGACCGTGTTGCGGGCGATCCCGAGCTCGGCCGCGAGCAGCCGCGACGACGGCACGCGCGTGCCGGCCGGCAGTTCGCGCGACAGGATCGCCTGCTGCAGCAGCCGATGCAGCTGTCGGTAGATCGGCTGTTCGCCGCCACGCACGAGGCGCTGCGCCAGCCAGTCCGACAACACGCTTGCGCGCATGATTGGCTCCTGATTATTTATTGAAATGGCTCTGATTGTCAGAGCCAAATGTGATTATAGTCGCCTCCATGGGCTGCCAACGCGGCCGATTTTTATCCCACCGGACAGACATCAAGGAGATGACCGTGAAGAATGCCGACCTGCAGGCCCGCAAGAACGCCGCCACCCCGCGCGGCGTCGGCGTGATGTGTGATTTCTACGCAGCCCGCGCCGAGAATGCGGAGCTGTGGGATGTCGAAGGCCGCCGCTTCATCGATTTCGCCGCCGGCATCGCGGTGCTGAACACGGGCCATCGCCACCCGAAGATCGTCAAGGCGATCACGGAGCAACTGAACAGCTTCACGCACACCGCTTACCAGATCGTCCCGTACGCGTCGTACGTCGAGCTGGCCGAGAAGATCAACGAACGCGCGCCGGGCGACTTCCCGAAAAAGACGGCCTTCTTCACGACCGGCGCCGAAGCCGTCGAAAACGCGATCAAGATCGCACGCGCCGCGACCGGCCGTCCGGGTGTCATCGCGTTCTCGGGCGGCTTCCACGGCCGCACGATGATGGGCATGGCGCTGACCGGCAAGGTCGCCCCGTACAAGCTGAACTTCGGCCCGTTCCCGGGCGACGTGTTCCACGCCCCGTACCCGAACGCGCTGCACGGCGTGAGCACGGCCGACTCGATCAAGGCGATCGAGATGCTGTTCAAGGCCGACATCGATCCGAAGCGCGTCGCCGCGATCATCTTCGAACCGGTCCAGGGCGAAGGCGGTTTCTACGCGGCGCCGGCCGAGTTCGTGCGCGCGCTGCGCAAGATCTGTAACGAACACGGCATCCTGCTGATCGCCGACGAAGTGCAAACGGGCTTCGCCCGCACCGGCAAGCTGTTCGCGATGCAGCACTACGACGTGCTGGCCGATCTGATCACGATGGCGAAGAGCCTCGCGGGCGGCATGCCGCTGTCGGGCGTCGTCGGCCGTGCCGACGTGATGGATGCGGCGGCTCCCGGCGGCCTCGGCGGCACCTACGCGGGCAACCCGCTGGCGGTCGCATCGGCGCACGCGGTGCTCGAGATCATCGACGAAGAGAAACTGTGCGAGCGCGCGACGCAACTCGGCGACGTGCTGAAGGCGAAGCTGAATGCGCTGCAGGCCGACGTGCCGCAGATCGCCGACGTGCGCGGCCCGGGCGCGATGGTCGCGGTCGAGTTCCTGAAGCCGGGTTCGGGCGAGCCGGACGCCGACTTCACGAAGCGCGTGCAGGCGCGTGCGCTCGAGCGCGGGCTGCTGCTGCTCGTATGCGGCGTGTACTCGAACGTCGTGCGCTTCCTGTTCCCGCTGACCATTCCGCAGGCCGTGTTCGACGAAGCGCTCGTGATCCTCGAGGAAGTGCTGAAGGAGACGGTCGGCGTGCCGGCCTGAGCTCCCGCCCTCTTCAATTGATTGCGCCGCCGCCGTCTTCATGACGGCGGCGGCCGTTTCATCCGTCTTTTTCAAAGCAGGCTATTCATATGAGCACGGTTCAGGAAACCCTGGCACTGAAAGACCCGTCGCTGTTCCGCCAGCAGGCGTACGTCAACGGCGAATGGCAAGGCGCGGCGAACGGCGAGTCGTTCGAAGTCCGCAACCCGGCGACCGGCGGCCTGCTCGGCACCGTGCCGGCGATGGGCACGGCCGAGACGCGTCACGCGATCGACGCCGCGAACGCCGCATGGCCGGCGTGGCGCAAGAAGACCGCGAAGGAGCGCGCGGCGATCCTGCGCAAGTGGCACGACCTGATGATGGAAAACGCCGACGACCTCGCGCTGATCCTGACCACCGAGCAGGGCAAGTCGCTGGCCGAGGCGAAGGGCGAGATCGGCTACGCGGCATCGTTCCTCGAGTGGTTCGCGGAAGAAGGCAAGCGCGTGTACGGCGACACGATCCCGACGCCGGCGAGCGACAAGCGCATCGTCGTGACGAAGGAAGCGATCGGCGTGTGCGCGGCGATCACGCCGTGGAACTTCCCGGCGGCGATGATCACCCGCAAGGTCGGCCCGGCGCTCGCGGCAGGCTGCCCGATCGTCGTGAAGCCGGCCGAGGCGACGCCGTTCTCCGCGCTCGCGATGGCCGTGCTGGCCGAGCGCGCGGGCGTGCCGGCCGGCGTGTTCAGCGTCGTCACGGGCGACCCGAAGGCGATCGGCGGCGAGCTGACGTCGAACCCGATCGTGCGCAAGCTGTCGTTCACCGGCTCGACGCCGGTCGGCCGCCTGCTGATGGCGCAATGCGCGGCGACGGTCAAGAAGGTGTCGCTGGAGCTCGGCGGCAACGCGCCGTTCATCGTGTTCGACGATGCCGATCTCGATGCGGCCGTGCAGGGCGCGATCGCGTCGAAGTACCGCAACAGCGGCCAGACGTGCGTGTGCACGAACCGCTTCTACGTGCACGAAGCCGTGTACGACCAGTTCGCGCAGAAGCTCGCGGCGGCGGTCGGCCAGTTGAAGGTTGGGCGCGGCACGGAGCCGGGCGTCACACAGGGTCCGCTGATCAACGAAGCGGCCGTGCTGAAGGTCGAGGCGCACATCGAGGACGCACTCGCGAAGGGCGCGACCGTCGTGACGGGCGGCAAGCGCCATGCGCTCGGCCACGGCTTCTTCGAGCCGACCGTGCTGACGGGCGTCACGCCGGCGATGAAGGTCGCGAAGGAAGAGACGTTCGGGCCGCTCGCGCCGCTGTTCAAGTTCAGCAGCGACGACGAGGTGATCCGCCTCGCGAACGACACCGAGTTCGGCCTGGCCGCCTACTTCTTCAGTCGCGACATCGGCCGCGTGTGGAAGGTCGCCGAAGCGCTCGAATACGGGATGGTCGGCGTGAACACGGGCCTGATCTCGAACGAAGTCGCGCCGTTCGGCGGCGTCAAGCAGTCGGGCCTCGGCCGCGAAGGCTCGCACTACGGCATCGACGACTACGTCGTGATCAAGTACCTCTGCCTGGCTGTTTGATGGTTCGTGGCCTGTCGCGTTCGTGACAGGCCCTGACCGCCCGGCCGGAACCGGGCGGTCACGACGCGGGCCGGTACCCCTCTCCGCCGTGTCCGCGTCGCCTCCTTCCCGCGTGCGTTGTCGCCATGCTTCATGTGTGCGATATCAATCCCGCGTCGGCCGAACGTCATACCGTTCGGCAATTTCGTCCAAGTCCGATTTCTCGTTGCGCCGCCACCCGCTAGATTGAGCGTTCCACCCCGCTCCGGTTTGCCCGCGCATGAACACTTCTCCCGTCCGCCCGACCCGCGTCCTCTCCGCTCTGCGTCCTACCGCCCGCCCGGGCGTCGTCGTGACTTGCACGCACGGAGCCCGCGCATGATCGCGAGAGCGTCCGGTCCCGCGAGAAAGCCCGGCGGCACGAGCAATCACCAGCCGTTCAACATCGTCTACGACGGGCCCGCGCTCGGCGAGCACCGGATGGACGTGCGCGACCTCGCGCCGGTGCTGCTCGCGATCGCCGACCTGTTCTCATGTGCGAACAAGGAACTCAATGGCGAACACTCCGAGGTGCGTCTCGAAGTCAGGGGCAGCTTCAAGGCCGGCTCGTTCCACGCCGAACTGATCTTCGTGCAGTCGCTCGCGAGCCAGATCCGCGATCTGTTCGCGGGGCCGAGCGCCAATGCGTTCAGCAACGCGCTGGCGATCCTCGCTGCACTGGGGATCGTCGGAGGCGGCGGCCTCATCGGCCTCATCCGCACGCTGCGCGGACGCAAACCGCACCGCACCGAGCCGGACGGAACGAACGTCAGGATCTGGATCTCGGAGCACGAATGCTTCGTCGTCGATGAACCCATCGTCCGGCTGTATCGGAACCGGGCCATTCGCGTGAACCTGCAGAAAGTGCTGTCGCCACTCGAACGCGACGGCATCGACCGCTTCGGCATCGTGCGCGACGACACCGTCGAATTGTCGATCGAGCGCGACGAACTCGATACGTTCGCGAGCAGCGACGATCCCGGCGAAGTAGTCACCGACACGATCGCGCTCAAGATGCTGAAGCTCGAATCCGTCGTGTTCAAGGACGGCAACAAATGGCGCGTGCACGACGGCACGTCGGCGTTCTTTGCCGCACTGGACGACGAGCAGTTCATCGCGAAGGTCGATGCCGGCGAGCGCTTCGGCAAGGGCGACGTGCTGATCGTCGATCTGCGTCAAACGCAGATCATCACCGACGAAGGGCTTCGCAATGAATACCGGATCGTCAAGGTTCGCGAGCACCGTGCGCCGCTGCAACCGGCGCTGATTTGATTCCTGCCGTGGGGTGAGGTATGCGCGGGGTGCGCCCGCGCCCCGCTTTCACCGAAACACGTTCACCGCATCCACCAGCCGCGTCGCCTGCTGCTTGAGGCTTTCCGACGCCGCCGTGCTTTGCTCGACCAGCGCGGCGTTCTGCTGCGTGATGTTGTCCAGATGCACGACCGCCTGGTCGACCTGCGCGACGCCGGTGCTCTGCTCGGCCGTCGACGAACTGATTTCCGCGATCAGGTCCGACACGCGTTTCACCTGCGTGACGATGTCCTCCATCGTCTTGCCGGCGCCATCAACGATGCGTGCGCCGGATTCGACCCGGTCGACGCTCGCGCCAATCAGCGTCTTGATTTCCTTCGCCGCGTTCGCGCTGCGCTGCGCGAGCGCCCGCACCTCGCCCGCGACCACCGCGAAACCGCGTCCCTGATCGCCCGCGCGCGCCGCTTCGACCGCCGCGTTCAGCGCGAGAATGTTGGTCTGGAACGCGATCCCGTCGATCACGCCGATGATGTCGGAAATCTTGCGCGAACTCGCCGTGATGTCGTTCATCGTCGCGACGACTTCGCTCACCGCCTGCCCGCCGCGCTCGGCCGCGTCGCTCGCGGACACCGACAACTGGTTCGCCTGCAGCGCCGTCTCCGCATTGCTCGACACCGTGGCCGTCATCTCGGCCATCGATGCGGCCGTCTGCTGCACGCTGGTCGACGCCTGTTCGGTACGCGCGCTCAGGTCGTTGTTGCCCTGGGCGATCTCGTTGCTCGCGCGCTGCACGTTGTGCACCTGCTCGCTGACGTCGTCGACGAGCCAGCGGAACATCAGCCCGAGCTGGTTGATCGTGCGCAGCGTCATCCCGATCTCGTCGACGCGGTTCATCGCGACGCCGGTGCGGCTCTCGCCGGTCGCGACGCGCAACGCCTGATCGCGCAACTGCATCAGCGGTCGCGCGATCTGTGCGTCGAGCCACAGCCCGGCGGCCACCGACACGCCGGCCGTCGCCGCCGCAAACACGGCCAGCCCGCCACCGGTCAGCCCGCAGGCCCAGCCTGCACCGACGACGGCCGGCGCGAGCACGCACAGCGTCGAATGCAGCCGCGCCCGTACCGATATCGTCTGGAACAGCGACGCGACGCGCATCAGCCCGGTCCGGACGATCAAGCCCTTGTGGAAACGACGGTTGCCAGCCTTGCCTTCGCGGAACGCGCGATACAGCGCGTCGGCCGCCGCGATCTCGTCGCGCGACGCCTTCGTGCGCACCGACATGTAGCCCGTCGGCTGCCCGTTGCGCATCACCGGCACCGTATTCGAGCGCACCCAGTAATGATCGCCGTTCTTGCGGCGGTTCTTCACGAGTGCGGTCCACGGTTCACCGTTCTTCAGCGTCGCCCACATGTCGGCGAACGCCTCCTTCGGCATGTCCGGGTGCCGCACGACGTTGTGCGGCTGACCTTCGATCTCCTCGGGGGAAAATCCGCTGACCTGAATGAACGCGGCGTTCGCGTACTTGATGTAACTGTCCGCGTCGGTGGTCGACATCAGCGTCGCGTCGTCGGGAAATTCGAATTCGCGTTGCGTGACAGGCTGGTTATTGCGCATGGTGTGGAGTTCCGGGTTGCGGATCTTGCGTCCGCTTGTGGATGGGATCGAGACCGTACGCAGCGCGGTCGGCCCGCATGCGTTCGGTCACACTCCTGCGCTTTCGGCAAATCTGACGAAAACATTATGCCGGGCACGGGTAAATATGCATTAGATTTGCATCATCTTGATTCAGCCGAACACTTTGTTTATACGTGAATCAAAAAATCCATTTTTATCCGATACCCATTCGAATCTCGTCAAATCGGAAACCCGGAGATTCGCCGCCGACGATTACCGAAACACGTTCACCGCATCCACCAGCCGCGTCGCCTGCTGCTTGAGGCTTTCCGACGCCGCCGCGCTTTGCTCGACCAGCGCCGCGTTCTGCTGCGTGATGTTGTCCAGATGCACGACCGCCTGGTCGACCTGCGCGACGCCGGTGCTCTGCTCGGCCGTCGACGAGCTGATTTCCGCGATCAGGTCCGACACGCGCTTCACCTGCGTGACGATGTCCTCCATCGTCCTGCCCGCATCGTCGACCCGCCGGGCACCCGACTCGACCCGGTCGACGCTCGCGCCGATCAGCGTCTTGATTTCCTTCGCTGCGTTCGCGCTGCGCTGCGCGAGCGCCCGCACCTCGCCGGCGACCACCGCGAAACCGCGCCCCTGTTCGCCCGCGCGTGCCGCTTCGACCGCCGCGTTCAGCGCGAGGATGTTGGTCTGGAACGCGATCCCGTCGATCACGCCGATGATGTCGGCGATCTTGCGCGAGCTCTCGGTGATATCACGCATCGTCGTGACGACCTCGCTCACCGCCTGCCCGCCGCGCTCGGCCGCATCGCTCGCGGACACCGCGAAGCGGTTCGCCTGCAGCGCGGTCTCCGCATTGCTGTCGACGGTGGCCGTCATCTCGGCCATCGACGCGGCGGTCTCCTGCACGCTCGACGCGGCCTGTTCGGTGCGTGCGCTCAGGTCGTTGTTGCCCTGCGCGATCTCGTTGCTCGCGCGCTGCACGTTGTGCACCTGCTCGCTGACGTCGTCGACGAGCCAGCGGAACATCAGCCCGAGCTGGTTGATCGTGCGCAGCGTCATGCCGATCTCGTCGACGCGATTCATCCGCACGCCGCGCCGGCTTTCGCCGGTCGCGACGTTCAGCGCCTGGTCGTGCAGCTGCTTCAGCGGACGCACGATCTGCGCGTCGAGCCACAGCCCGGCGGCAACCGACACGCCGGCCGCCGCGGCCGCAAACACGGCCAGCCCGCCGCCATTCAACCCGCAGGCCCAGCCTGCGCCGACGACGGCCGGCGCCAGCACGCACAGCGCCGCATGAACGCGCGCGCGCACCGACATCGTTTGCGGCAGCGACGCGATGCGCAGCAGCCCGGTCCTGACGATCAAGCCCTTGTGGAAGCGGCGCTGGCCCGCCTTGCCTTCGCTGAACGCGCGATACAGCGGGTCGACGGCCGCGACCTCGTCGCGCGGCGCACGGGTGCGCACCGACATATAGCCGTGCGGCGCGCCGTTGCGCATCACGGGCACCGCGTTCGCGCGCACCCAGTAATGGTCGCCGTTCTTGCGGCGATTCTTCACGAGCGCGGTCCACGGTTCGCCGTTCTTCAGCGTCGCCCACATGTCGGCGAACGCCTCCTTCGGCATGTCCGGGTGCCGCACGACGTTGTGCGGCTGGCCGACGAGTTCGTCGGTCGAGAAGCCGCTCACGTGCGCGAACGTCGTGTTAGCGTACGTGATGATGCTGTCGGCATCGGTGGTCGACATCAGCGTGACGTCGTCGGGGAATTCGAATTCTTGTTGGGTGACAGGCTGGTTGTTGCGCATGCAGGGCTCCGAAAGGCGGATCCGGGCACAGGATCCGCGCGGCGCGAAAATCACGCTCAGTAGCCGAAAAACGGTTTATCGCTTCACGACGGTCTCCTCTAACTGTCGGCAATTTCCGGAAAAACCTTAATCCGCACACGCGTAAAATATCGAATTTGGCCTTCAGGATGATTTCGATCAAATAATCCCGTGATAAACACCCCCGGCGCTTTGCGGGATGCAATCCGATTGCGTTATGGGATAGCGTCAAACGACGCACCAATTCAGGTAATCGTTGCGCGCATCGAAACGATTCAGCCTGATCGGCTTCATTCAACCGGCATTCTCGAACGCGTATTCCCATTCGCCCGATACACACGGAGAACGACCTTGCAGAACCCGCCGCGGCCGCAGGCCACGCCGAAGATCCTCGTCAGCATGTGCGTGCTCGGTCACCCCGTCCGATACAACGGCTCGGCGAAGACCGCCGCGCACGAAACGCTCGCACGGTGGCAACGCGAAGGGCGTCTGGTGCCCGTGTGTCCGGAGCTCGCAGGGGGAATGAGCGTGCCGCGTCCGCCCGCCGAAATCGCGAACGGCGAATCGGGGCAACGCGTTCTGGCGGGTGCCGCGCGCATCGTCGACGTGCACGGTACCGACGTGACGGCGCAGTTCGTCGACGGTGCGCAAACCGCGCTCGCGCTGGCACGCGCGCACGATTGCCGCTTCGCGATCCTGGCGGACGGAAGTCCATCGTGCGGAAGCCGTTTCATTTACGACGGGAGTTTTGCGGGCCGGCGGCTTGCCGCTGACGGCGTGACGGCGGCGCTGCTGCGCCAGCATGGCGTGGAGGTATTCGCGGACACCGAGATCGACGCGCTCGCCGCGCGCCTCGCGCAACCATCGCCCGCTGAATGACGATGTGGCCGGCACGAAGATCGCGCGCGGCCACATCGTTCGAAAAGGAAACACGGTGAAGCGGCGTGCATGCCGCGCGCGCTTCACCGCATCACGCGATCACACGCGTTCGATCGCGATCGCGATGCCCTGGCCGACGCCGATGCACATCGTGCACAGCGCGAAGCGGCCGTTGGTGCGATGCAGCTGGTACATCGCGGTCGTGACCAGACGCGCGCCCGACGCGCCGAGCGGATGACCGAGCGCGATCGCGCCGCCGTTCGGGTTCACGCGAGGGTCGTCGTCGGCGACGCCGAGCATGCGCAGCACCGCGAGACCCTGCGACGCGAACGCTTCGTTCAGCTCGATCACGTCGAACTGGTCGATCGTCATCCCGAGCCGCGCGAGCAGTTTCTGCGTGGCCGGCGCGGGGCCGATGCCCATCACGCGCGGCGCGACGCCGGCCGTCGCGATGCCGAGCACGCGGGCGCGCGGCGTCAGGCCGAAGCGCTTCGCGGTAGCCTCGTTCGCGAGCAGTAGCGCCGCGGCGCCGTCGTTCACGCCCGACGCGTTGCCGGCCGTCACCGAGCCGTCCGGACGCACGACGCCCTTCAGTTTCGCGAGCGCTTCGAGCGACGTTTCGCGCGGATGCTCGTCACGCGAAAAGACGACCGGATCGCCCTTCTTCTGCGGAATCGTGACCGATACGATTTCCTCGGCGAGCGTGCCGTCCTGTTGCGCACGCGCAGCCTTCTGCTGGCTGCGCAGCGCGAACAGATCCTGATCGGCGCGGCTGATGTTGTAGTCGACCGCGACATTCTCGCCCGTCTCCGGCATCGAATCCACGCCATGCAGCTGTTTCATCAGCGGATTGACGAAACGCCAGCCGATCGTCGTGTCGTAGATGTCAGCCTGGCGCGCGAACGCGCTGGCGGCCTTGCCCATCACGAACGGCGCGCGCGTCATGCTTTCGACGCCGCCGGCCACCATCAGCGCGGCCTCGCCCGACTTGATCGCGCGCGCGGCCACGCCGACCGCGTCCATCCCGGAACCGCACAGGCGGTTGATCGTCGAACCCGGCACGCCCTCCGGCAGGCCCGCGAGCAGCGCGGACATGCGCGCGACGTTGCGGTTGTCCTCGCCGGCCTGGTTCGCGCAGCCGTAGATCACGTCGTCGATCGCCGTCCAGTCGACGTCGCGGTTGCGCTCGACGAGCGCCTTGAGCGGCGCCGCGCCGAGGTCGTCGGCGCGCACGCCGGACAGCGCGCCGCCGTAACGGCCGATCGGGGTACGAATCGCATCACACAGAAAAGCTTCGGTCATCAGTGTCTCCGGTCTCATGCAAAGCAGGGAAGTGAATGAAACGCGCCCCTTGCATTGCCCGCCGGGATGCGCTTAAATGTTCTCTATACGAACATAAGATCGTGTATCGAACGTTCAACGCATCATAGGGAGTGCGGGGACGACCTGTCAAGCGCCCGGTCGGCGGGGCGGTTGGCGTGTCAGGCCCCATGCGCTATCTTCTCGGCTGCACGACAATCCGACCGTTCATGACAACCGAAGACATCCAGACGAAACCCGGCGACTCCTATGTGCAGTCGTTCGCGCGCGGCCTCGCGGTGATCCGCGCGTTCGACGCCCAGCGCCCGGAGCAGACGCTCACCGAGGTCGCCTCGGCCACCGGGCTGACCCGCGCGGGCGCGCGCCGGATCCTGCTGACGCTGCAGACGCTCGGCTACGTCGAGGCCGACGGCCGGCTGTTCCGGCTCACGCCGAAGATCCTCGAGCTCGGCTTCGCGTACCTCACGTCGATGCCGTTCTGGAATCTCGCCGATCCGGTGATGGAGCAATTGTCCGCGCAGATCCACGAAAGCTGCTCGGCCGCCGTGCTCGACCGCACCGAGATCGTCTACGTGCTGCGCGTGCCGACCCGCAAGATCATGACGATCAACCTGTCGATCGGCAGCCGCCTGCCCGCGTACTGCACGTCGATGGGCCGCGTGCTGCTGTCCGCGCTCGACGACGCGGCGCTCGACGAAACGCTCGCGCAGAGCAACATCCGCGCGCACACGCCCCGCACGATCACCGACATCGGCGAGTTGAAGGCGACGATCGCGCAGGCGCGCCAGCAAGGCTGGGCCGTGGTCGACCAGGAACTGGAAGTGGGCCTGATGTCGATTTCCGCGCCGATCCGCAACCGGCGCGGGCAGGTGATCGCCGCGATGAACATCAGCGGCAACGCGCAGCGGCATACCGCGAAGCAGATGGTGAAGGAGTTTCTCGGGCCGCTGCAGCAGGCCGCGCAGACGGTGTCGGAGCTGGTCGCACGGCGCGGGTGAGTGGGCCTGGTGCGTGTGGGACGCTTCCCCCGAAGCCGGGGCGCCGCGGTGGGCTGCCTCGATTGTCGTGTCGCGATACGACGATGCACGCGTAAAAAGACGGGCGGCATGCGCCGCCCGCTCAACTCTCTGACTCTATTGCAACGTCCTTCTCACGGAGGGCGGAGCGAACTCCGCACCCACCAATTTAGTGACGCGGCAAAGCCCGGTCAATTTGACTAGAACGAAATTGCACGGCCCCTTTCGGTCAGCGTGCCGGCCGGCCGCTCACGCGCTTAGCAACATCCCCTTGCGCACCGGCACCACCCCGGTCATGCGGCCGAGCGGCGCGCCGGCCGTCACGAAGCGGATCGCGCGCCGCATGTAGAACACGCCGTCGGTGCTGCTCGATACCGTCGTGATCGCATCGGTCAGCGGATCGACGATGTCGAACAGCGGGTCGCCCGCGCGAATCGTCGCGCCGATCGCCGACCAGCGAACGCGAAACCCTCGCCCTCCGGCTGGCCCCGCTCACCGCCCGCGGCGCGGCACCTCAGTCCATCGACTCGCGCGCGGTCTCGCGCAGCATCGCGACCGCGATCAGCGACAGCACCACGCAAGCGGCCACATAGCCGGCCGGCGCGAGCTTGCTGCCGGTCGTCTTCACGAGCCAGGTCGCGACCAGCTGCGCGGTGCCGCCGAAAATCGTCACCGCGAGCGCATATGCGATCGAGATCCCCGTCGCGCGCACATGGCGCGGCAGCGATTCGCACATCAGCGCCATTTCGGATGCCGACCCGAGCGAATAGAACAGCAGCATCAGCGCGGTCAGCGGCAGGATCACCGACAGCGTCGGATGATGGTTCATCAGCCAGAACGCCGGGAACAGCAGCAGGACGAGCACGCCGCGCCCGACGAAGATCGGCATGCGCCGGCTGCCGAGACGGTCCGACAGCCAGCCGAACAGCGGACACGTCACCAGCATCACGCAGCCCGACGCGACGCCGACGAACATCGACAGCTTCATCGGCAGCCCGAGCGTATGGATCGCGTAAGTCGGCATGTAGAAGGTCAGGATGTAGGTCGACACCGTGCCGCCCATCACCGTCAGCATCAACAGCAGCACCGTGCGCGTGTGCCGCGAGAACAGCTCGCGCAGCACGCCGCGTTCGATGCCGTGATGGCTGTCGCCGGGCGCATCGTCCGCGAGCCGGCGGCGCAGGTACATACCGACCGGGGCGATCAGCACGCCCACGAAGAACGGCAGGCGCCAGCCCCAGCCCTCGAGCGCATCCTTCGTCAGCGTGTTCGACAGCAGCGCCGCGAAGCCCGAACCCATCAGCGCGGCGCCGCCCTGCGTCGCGAGCTGCCAGCTCGCGCGGAACGCACGGTGCGACGTGCCGCCCTGCTCGATCAGCGTGGATGTCGCGGCGCCGAATTCTCCGCCCTGCGAGAAGCCCTGCATCAGCCGCGCGCAGACGACCAGCAGCGGCGCGGCCACGCCGGCCTGTGCGTAGGTCGGCGCGATCGCGATCAGGCCGGTGCCGAGCGCCATCAGCATGATCGTCAGGTTCAGCGCGGCCTTGCGGCCGCGGCGGTCCGCATAGACGCCGAGCACGACGCTGCCGAGCGGCCGCGTGAAGAAGCCGGCGGCAAACGTCGCGACCGACAGCAGCAGCGACGTGGTCGGATCGCTCGACGGAAAGAACAGCTTGCCGATCAGTACTGCGAAAAAGCCGTACACGGTGAAATCGAAGAACTCCAGCCAGTTGCCGATCACGGCCGCCGCGATCGCGCCGCGCTTCGTGACGGCCGGTGCGCCGCGCGTATCGGTTCCGGCGGCGCCCGTCGACGCGGGGTGCAGCGCGAGATGGTCTTTCTGCATCGTTCGTCTCTCCTCTCAATGCGGCCGGAAGCGCCGGCCGGTCGTCGCCCGCCGCCGCTGGGATTACTGCCCGAGGTAACGCTCCACGAGGCGCGTCCAGAACGCCGCGCCGATCGGCAGATTGCGATCGTTGAAGTCGTACTGCGGGTTGTGCACCATGCAGCCGTCTTCCCCTTCGCCGTTGCCGAGCCGCACGAACGAGCCCGGCCGCTGCTGCAGCATGAACGCGAAATCCTCGCTGCCCATCAGCAGGTCGGCCTGCTCGACGACGTGCGCGTCGCCGACCAGCTCGCGCGCGACCTGCGCGGCGAAATCCGTTTCGGCATCCGAGTTGACGACGACCGGATAGCCTTCGATGTACTCGACGTGTGCAGTCGCGCCGTAGCTCGCGGCCTGCGATTCGGCGAGCTCGACGATGCGGCGCTTCAGCAGCGCGCGCACTTCCGGGCTGAACGAACGCACGCTGAGCTCGAGGCGCGCGCCGTTCGGAATCACGTTGTTCGCGGTGCCGGCGTGCATCGAGCCGACCGTGACGACCGCCGGCTGCGACGGGTCGACGTTGCGCGCGACGATCGTCTGCAGCGCCATCACGATGCTCGCCGCGACGACCACCGGGTCGACCGTCAGGTGCGGCCGCGCCGCGTGGCCGCCGACGCCCTCGATCGAGATGATCGCCTTGTCGCCGGCCGACATGAACGGGCCGCGCCGCGTGAGGAACACGCCGGGCGCCGCGCCCGGATGGTTGTGCATGCCGAACACCGCGTCGCACGGAAAACGCTCGAACAGGCCGTCGTCGATCATCTTCTTCGCGCCGCTATCGACGCCGTGCTCTTCGGCCGGCTGGAAATAGAGGTGCACGGTGCCGGAGAAGTTGCGCGTCTTCGCGAGGTGCTGCGCGGCGCCGAGCAGCATCGTCGTGTGGCCGTCGTGACCGCATGCGTGCATCTTGCCGTGCGTGCCGCTTGCATAAGGCAGGCCGGTTGCCTCGAGGATCGGCAGCGCATCCATGTCCGCGCGGATGCCGATGCTGCGCGTGCCGTCGCCGACCCGCAGCGTGCCGACCACACCCGTCTGCCCGACCCCGCGCGTCACCTGCCAGCCCCATTGCTCGAGCTTGTCCGCGACGAGCGCGGCCGTCTCGTGCTCCTCGTATGCGAGTTCCGGGTGATGGTGAATGTGATGGCGGATCTCGCGCAGCCCGCCGGCGGCGGGCATCAGATCCTCGATTTCGGTGAATCGGACGTCGGTGGTCATCGAGCGGCTCCTGCTGATCGTCAGCGTGTCAGCCGCACGCGGAGGATTGCGTGCGGGAAAGCGAGCCACTATAGCGAGCCGATATCAGCTCAATAAGATGCGGAATTTTTCACCGCGATAAGATTTTTTAATCAGGGTTAATACGGATGCGGGGCGCTACTTGTAGCCTTCGATTAGATGTGGTTACGGGCGCTGGGAGAATCGCTGGGCTGCCCGCTTGCAGATAGCGCCAGATCCGGTCATGCGTTCGCCTGGCGAAATCCATGCGCGGCAGTTCGAATTATTCGAACCGCCCCGTGTCGAATGACGTCGCTCGTCGCGGCGACTCAGAAGGTACACGTCGCGAATTAAAGCGGGCACTGACCATAGCCTTGCGAAGACCAGTGTCAACTCCCGAGCAGCGCCGGCAGCCTCTATCGCGCGTTGTACGAAACAAGAGTTTGAGCAGGCGATCGTACCGTAGTGGTAAAAGATCAACTCAAAGTCTTTGTCGGCCATAGGTGCCCACCTTCCCAATCGGTGGACACCCATGCTCCTTGGTCAAAGCGCCGTGACGTAGACGTCGAGAATGGACCCCTTACGGTCGATCAACCTCAATTGCTATAGATCAGACCGCGAGCGGCGCCGTTGACGTAAATCCTGCCATACGTGTTCCAGTCGCCGGCCATCACGCCGGAGTCGCCGAATTGGTGCGTGTCATCGTTGAAGCGCGCCCACGTTGCACCACCGTCGTCGGAATGGTAAATGCCCCAGACGCCGTTCAATGTGCCTTCCACGTAGACCGCGGCCGAGTACGACGAACCGGTCGGTGCCCCGCCCAAGGCGATCACGGTGGCGCCCGGTGTGTCGTTGGTCGACGCAAAGACGCTGAGCTTCGTCCAGGTTGCCCCCGAGTCCACCGAGTGGTACACGGCCGTGCCGTCGGCCAGCCAGAGGTCACCCTCGGCGTTCGGATTGACCGCCATCGACGTATCCCGCCACGAATTCCAGGCCAGGTTCGCGTTCACGGAGCCCTGGCTCAGCGCGAACGTGTGGCCGCCGTCGTTCGAGACGTAGATCTTGCCGCGCTGCCAGCTCCACGGTGCGCCGCCGGAGTCGTAAGCATAGACCTTGTTCGGGTTCTTGCGGTCCGCGGCCAGGCGGTAGGCACGCTGGAAGCCGTTCCATGTGGCACTGAACGCCGGCAGGTTGGTCGCCGTCCAGCTGGCGCCATTGTTTGTCGTGTACGACGGCACCGAGTCCGGCGGTGCCCAGGTCACGTTGTTGCGGGACGGGACGACCAGGTTGCCCACGTTGCTCTGGCTTGCCGCTGCGCCGTTGGGCAGCGACGCGAACGTCGACCAGCTATTGCCGCTGTCGCCGGACCAGAAGCCCTTGGTGGCATGGCCGTTGGCGTTGTCGACGCCCGCGGCGGCGATGTACGTCGGATCGGACCACGACATATCGGCCGAATTGCCGCTGCTCCACGTGTTCAACGGGCCTTTCGTCGGCCTCGTCGAGAGGTCCGTATTGACCCACGTGCCGATGTCGCCGGCGCTGTTGATGAAGTTATACGACGCGCCGGGCGGCGCCGTGACGAGCGCCAGCGTCACGGTTTCCTCGAGGTTGTCGACCTTGGGGCTCCAGGTTGGCGTGGGCGACGAGGCGTTCATGGTTTCGCAGATGCCGCCGCCGTGGACGTGCATGACGTGATCGCGATTGGCGGGGTCGATGGTGACGCCCTCGACCCATCCGGCGCAGCCACCCGAGGCAGTGCCGGTGTGCGGCATGCCGGCCTCGATTTCGCGCCACGTACTGCCGCCGTCGTCGGATAGCTGGATGGTCTTGCTGGTGTCGCTCCAGCCGGTCATGCCCAGTGCGATGCGGGCGGACGAGCCCAGACCTGAAACGGACAGGCCGCCAAAGCCGTTGCTGTTGGAGCTGTTGAGCAGCGTCCAGTTGCTGTTGTTGCTTCCGCCGAACTTGTAGAGATAGCTCGGTCCGCCGATGCCCTGGCCGACGCCCGCGTTGAATACCACGTAGAAGTTGCCGTCGGACGTGCGCACGACGTGCGGGATGTAGTAGCCGGACACCGTCGGCGGGACGGGCACCAGCGTCCACGAGAAGCCGCCGTTGGTGGACTTGTACAGGGTCGACGTCAGGCCCGCCGCGTTGGCGTAATCCGGGGCGACGGTGGCCCACATGATCCAGGTCGGCTGGCCGCCGCCCGTGCCCGACGTGTCGAAGATGACCTGCTCGACGCCCAGCGGGGAGCCGCCGCCGCTGATCGTAGTGGAGGACAGGCCCGTGACCTGCGTCCAGGTGCGGCCGGAATCGGCACTCTTCCACAGGCCGGCCGTGCGCGATCCGTAGAACAGCGTCGAGGGATTGTTGGGGTCGACCTGCAGGCGCTCGCCCGTGGCCCGGCCGTTGTCGTTGCCGCCCACCGGGAACGGCAGGTCGTAGTGCGTCCAGGTGTTGCCACGGTCACTCGAGATGTAGATGCGGCCGTTGTGACCCTGCGTCACGGTAATGCCGGTCATCATGTAGACGAGCTGATCGTTGTTCGGGTCGAGCGCGAGGCTTTCGACGCCGTGGAAATCGCCCTCGCCTGCACCGAAACCGATGCCGTCGGTGATAGGCGTCCACGTCGAGTTAGTCGCGTTCCAGCGGTACGCGCCGCCAACGTCGGTGCGTGCGTACAACAGGCTCGCGTTGGCTGGATGGTAGATGAGGCCGGTGACATAGCCGCCCCCGCCCCACTTGACACTGGTCCAACTGGCCGCCGGCAGGTTGCTGCCGCTGCCATTTCCGCCGATCTGGCCGCGATTGGCGGCTACATTGGCACTCATGTTGGTCACGCCTGTCGCGCTATCGGATCCGCCGCCACAGCCCCATAACGCACACGCCATCGCCGCAGCGGCAAGCCATCGTTGAGAAAACGCGGTCATCGAAGAAATCCTTAAAGGAAGAGGTCCATCGCAGGGCCCGCCATCGGGCCCTGCGCAATCAATTCGCCATGAGCGCTGCGATCTGCGCAGCGCTGAGCGCACCGCGATAGATGCGGAAATCGTCGATCAGGCCGTGGAACGTGGCGTCGGCACTGTATTGCGATTTGCCCAGCCAGTTCTGCGTGGTACTGCCCAAGCGGAACGGCGCCTGGAACATCGCCGTGTTGGTACTGACGGGCGTGCCGTCCACGTATATCGTGCCGGTCGAACCCGATAGCGTGACGGCCACATGCACCCATCGCTTGCTCGGCAGCTCGGTGGGGGCATCGATGATCTGTTCCGGAGGGCCGTCACCGGGGCCGTTGGCCGTCATGGCGAAGCGCATGCCGGTCCAACCGTTGCGCAACTGTGCGCGCGGCGTGAACATCATGTAGCGGTGGAAGCCCGTGCCGAAGTCGAACAGGCGTGCCCACGTTTGCGAGCCGTTCCAGAACACCCAGCTGGCGATGGTGAAGTCCGACACATCGGCCAGCAGATCGTCGGGCAACGCCACATACGCGCCAGAACCGTTGAGCGAGACCGCGTTGCCGCTGTGCCCCACTGCCCACGTTGCGCCGTTGAGCGTGCCATTGCGCCCGTTGCCCGAGCTATCGGCGGCCGTGATGCCGCCGCCTTCATCGAAGGTGAGGTGCGCAAGCAGCTGCTGCGTCGTGATCACTTTCACTTCGTTGGAGGGCGCCGATTCGCCCGCAATCGTTTGCGCTGTCACGACATAAAAATACGTGCCGGCACCGGCTGGCATATCGGTATAGGTCAGCAGATCGGTGATACCGCTCCGGATGGTGCTGTACGGTCCGCCGGCAATGGTGGCGCGCTTGACGTTGTAGCTGACCGCGTTGCCGCTGCCCCACCACGACAGCACCACCTTGCCCGCGTTGGCGTAGCCGGTCAGGCCGGTCGGTGTTGCGGCAGGAGTGCCGGGGTCGAGCGTGCAGGTGAGCGTGCCGTAGCCAAGCTGGTCGAAGCCGCCACTGTTGGGGCCATAGTTGCCGCCGCCGCCTTCCGGTGCCACAAGCTCGGCAGCGCGCTGGGTGTAAGGCGCCGCCAGACCTTTGCGGTTGATGTAATGGTTGGCCACCAGCGCCCAGCAGGGCCGCCCCAGGGCGTCGCCTTGCCCGCCGGCGGCGAACTGCGTCTGGATGACGCCGGCGCTGTTCTGGTACGTGGCGAAAGGCACCGTGTAGAACGCGCCGCCTGCCTGCTTCAGGTTGGCCTTGGCCACGTATTCCGCGCCCGCCAGGAAGCGATTGTTGTCATAGCCGTACAGGTCGATGCCCTGATTCCACGCCATCTCGCAAATGGCGCCCGTCAATGCAATGCCGAGCGTGCTGTGGCCCTGGTCCCGGCCGGCTTCCTGCCATTGCCCGAGGTTGCCGGGGTGCATGTAGTACACGGCTTGCCGGATACAGCCGTTACTGCCACCGGTCTTGAAATGAGTGATGGCCTCGTTGACGAGTTCGGCATCGTCGCACAGCACGCCGATGGCCAGGACGCACGCGATGTTGGCCAGGCCCCAGTTGGCCCAGTAGTGCGTGTCCATCGCGGTGTCGATACGGGTCAGGAAAGCATGGCTGACTGGGTAGAAGACATTGCGCATCATCGCCTGGAATGCAGCGAGGCCGGCCGGACTCCAGCCGCTGTAGCCGCGCATGATTTCGGCTGCGTTGGCGAATTCGTAGCCGTAGATGCCGGCGGCGAGCGCCACGTCACTGCCGCCAAGCGTCGCCAGCGTCGAGGCCCATTGGTCCAGATACTCCACGGCTTTGTCGGCGTAGCGTTTGTCGTCCGACACCTTCCAGCGCAGCGCGTCGCCGTAGGCGGCGGCGATGTCGTTGTAGAGGGCGCCGTAGTTCTGACCATGCGTGGGATCATTGCCGCGATAGATGCCGACCTGCGGGTTCGGCTTGTTCGTCAGGCGCGTGTGACCGTTGGCGACCAGCACGTTCCAGCTATCGATCCACGGGGAAGCGTGCGCGCCGACTTTAGCGCGCATGCGTTCGAAATCCGCCTCGGTATGCAGCAAACCGGGATGCGTGAAGGCGCGGGTTTGGGCAGTGCCTGCCGACGTCGCCCCTGCGTCGATACCGTCCGAAGCTGGAGCAACTCCGGACGCCTGGCCGGTGCCGTTTGCCGATGTACGCTCACCGCCTGTAACCGCGTTGCTTCCGTCGCCGCCGCATCCGGCCAGAAGCGTTGCACCGAGCCCCATCACGAAATGGCGTCGTGCAATATTTTCGATGTCGCCGAGTGGGACGATTTCCTCGGATAGCATCGTCGATGCTCCGTTGTCTCGCATGTCTGGATCCCCAGTTTTTTAGCTATAGTCGAAGCGACAAAAATGTACGAACTGTTCCGTATTCATCAGGAACGCGTAGCATTCTATCCAGTGCGACAGGGATTCAATCAAGCGAAAAAAAACAAATTCACCAATGACACGCAATTGTCACATCGGTGATGCAGGGATTGAGGAATGCGCGAAGCGGCTGGGCAACGCCGTAGAACAAAGCAAAGTTGAGCTTGGGCAGGATCTGTTGTCCGTATCCCTTTGAAAGTCGAGCATATCCACGGTGAGGATATGCTTCCTTGAGAATTGCTTTCGCTTGATGTCTTGCATTGCTTTGAGGAAGCGGCGGCCGCGCGAGCCGTCGAAAGAATCGGGACGTTCGTGGCGAAGGTGTATCGCGACGCGGCCATGAGAGCTCTCGACCTGGCCAAGAGCCCTGAGCTGCCCCACCCTCGGAAGTATCCAGCTCTGCCAGCAGGACGCTGGTAGAACTGGATGGGCCAGCAATTCGGCAATCCGCCTGCGCGGCTATTACATCTGCGTGCCTTGCATCGACGGGTAGTCGATGTAGCCTTCGGCGCCGCCAGCGTAGAAGGTATTACGGTCACCCGTGTTCAGCGGCGCGTTCGTCTTGAGGCGCTCCAGGAAGTCCGGATTAGCCAGAATGGCCTGGCCATAGGCCTCGATGTCCGCCAGACCGGCCTTGACGTCCGAGCCGATCTGCTCGCGCGGCCGGCTGGGGCGGTTGACGATCAGCACCGTCCTCCACAGCGCCCGGATATCGGCCAGGAGCGGCTCGTTTCCCACGTGCAGAAGGTGGAGATAGGCCAACCCCAGTTTGTCCAGCTCGCGCACCAGATAGCGGTACAGGTCGGGACCTTCGGTGCCCTCGTCAATGCCGTTCATGGGAACGCCCGGCGACAGGCGGATGCCGGTGCGACCCGGTCCGATTTCCTCGGCGATGGCCTTGGCGACTTCGATGGCGAATCGGGCACGGTTCTCGATCGATCCACCGTAGGCATCCGTCCGGGTGTTCGCGCTCGGTGCGATGAACTGGTGGATGAGATAGCCATTGGCACCGTGGATCTCGACGCCATCGGCCCCAGCCTCGACCGCGCGGCGTGCGGCGATGCGGAAGTCGTTGACGGTCGCGGCGATCTCGTCAACGCTCAATGCACGTGGCTCCGGGATGTCGACCATGCCATTCAGCGTGAACATCTGGGAGCCTGGGGCAATTCGCGACGGCGCCACCGGCTGGCGATGGTGGGGGGTGTTGTCAGGGTGCGAAACACGCCCGACGTGCATCAACTGAATGAACAGACGGCTACCTTTGGCGTGCACAGCAGAAGCAACGCCGCGCCAGCCCGCTACATGTGCATCGGTGTAGATGCCGGGGGTGGCCAGATAACCCTGACCATCATCCGACGGCTGCGTACCTTCGCTGATCAACAGACCGACGCTGGCGCGCTGGGCATAGTACTCGGCCGCCAGGTCGCCCGGCGTGCCGTCCGGCTTGGCGCGACTGCGCGTCATGGGCGCCATCGCGAAGCGGTTGGATAGTTCGATTGCGCCCAGTTCAACAGGCTGCCAGATATGTGTCATTTTTCGTTCCTCTGTATGTTCCGAATCGAGCACTCCGGGTGCCGGAGCGAATGCGTTAGCCGATATTCAATGCCTGAACCAGTTGGCCACCTTCAGGCGTGCTCCAACTGCCGGCCAGTTCGGCGATGAGCTGGTTGGTGCTCGTCAAGGTGACGCCTGCACGCTCCATGCGGCGCAATGCAATGTCGTCGGCAATCTTGCTGGGCGAGCCACCTGCGTCGGCGACCACCTGCACCTCGTGGCCTTGTCCAACGAGGGTCAGCGCCGGATACACCGTGCAGACGTCGTTGGTGACGCCTGCCAGGATGAACTTCGTACGGCCGGTCGCCTTGACGGCAGCAGCGAACGCTTCGTCATCCATAGCATTGACGATGCCCGCGCGCTTGATGCGAGCAGCGAATTCGCTCGGAAGGATGGCTTCGAGCTCGCTCAGCAGCGGGCCTTGGGCCGCCTCTTCCATGCTGGAAGTCAGCACCGTCGGAATGTTGAGGATCTTGGCAGCCTTGGCGAGAATGATGGCATTCCTCTTCATTTCATCGAAGGATGTGGAAGTCACCCAGCCCATGGTGCCGACTTGGTGGTCGATGAGGAGCAACGCTGCGCTCGCACCGGTGAGTCGTTGGAAAGTCACGATGTTCTCCTGGAGAAATTGACGTGCGGATTAAAGGTGGTGTGCAGGCACGATGGGGGAATCCAACGTGCCGAATTCACCGCGCTGGTAGGCGGCTATCGCGGATGCCAGCGCTGCACTCGAAGCCATGGCCATCGGGCCTTGCCAATGCACCGGCTGGCGTAATGGCGGTCCGCTGAAGAGCACGGCTTTTGCGTTACCTCGTGTCGCCGAAAGGACGATTTCGTGTCCTGTCTTCTGCGCAGGAAACGCCGGCACGGCGAATTGCTCGCGCTCGAAAAGCTGCCCGTTGATCGCCAGGTCTCCGTGGATCGGCATCACGAATGCAGCATGTCCCGCGGGAACAGGCACGCAGAGTTCAGCGCCATCGTGCAGGGTGATATCGAGCAAGGTCAGCTCGGTCGGCGTTTCCAATGGCGACTTGGCACTACTGAAGGTTCCCAGAGGTACCCGCACCTTGGCGCCAGACGCATGGATCACCGGCACGTCGGAAGGCGCCAGGCTCAACGCGAACGGCGCGCCGTTCTGCCGCGCCTCGGGCAGGTTCACGAAGATCTGCAGGGTATGGACCGTCTTGCCTGTCTCGACGGGGAACTCTTCGTGCACCACGCCCCGGCCGGCGGCTGTCCAGTGCAGCCCCCCAGGCTGGATCACATTGTGATTGCCGAGTGAATCACGATTGTCGATGCCGGTTTCAGAATCGAGGAACAGATAGGACACCGCAGAAAATCCGGCATGCGGATGGGCGGGAAACTGAGGGGCGCTGATCCACGCGTGGTCCACGCCCAGAACCGGGTCGATCGGCTCGCCGTTGCCGCCCTCCGCGCGCAACGAATAGGCGCGGAAGTGGCTGCTCAGATTCATCGGTCGCAGGCGGGAAATCACCGGAGAGACGACAACAGGTTTCGCTCGCGCCGACGCCGTCACACCGCGCTCGTCGAGCAAGTCGCCTGGCCGGCCATCGGCCGGGGGTCGAATCGCATCGGGGGTAATTGATTGGCTCATGGTCAGGTCCGCTGAATCACAAGGCCCCATCATGAACCGGCTCGTTTACGGGATAAACCACCTCCAGTAGAATTCATTGCTCCAATATTGGAGCAATGGTATGACCCATCTGGATGACATGGCGCTGTTCGTGGAGGTCGTGAAGGCCAAAGGGTTTCGGGGCGCAGCCGATGCGTTGGGCATGCCCAATTCAACCTTGTCCCGCCGTATAGGTACCCTGGAAAAGGCGATTGGATTGCGGCTGCTGCATCGCACGACACGCAAGGTTGAACCGACGGAAGCCGGGCTGCTGTACTACGAACGCAGCAAGCGCATCGTCGAGGAGGCCAGGCTCGTTCATGAGCAACTGGGAGAAATGCTTGCCCAGCCCAGCGGGCTGTTGCGCGCGTCGTTCCCTGAAGGCTTCGCCAACATCTTCCTGGCGCCGTTGGTGGCCGAGTTTGCCCGGCGCTATCCCGGCATACGCTTCGAGTTTGATTTATCCCCGCGCTTGGCAGATCTGGTGAGCGACCCGGTTGATGTCGCCATTCGCATGGGCGAGCCCGCCAACTCCAACTTGATCGCGCGCCAGCTTGCGCGATTGCCGCGACATCTCTACGCCTCACCTCGCTATCTCGATATGTTGGGCGAACCTCGGCATCCCGACGAGCTTGTCCAGCATGAATGTTTGCGGCTGCGCGGATCAAAGTCCGATATCTGGACCGTGCAAAACAGAGATGAAACGGTGGACGTCGCTGTTGGAGGCCGGTTTCTGCTCAACAGCGTCGGCATGATCCAACGCCTGGCAGCCCTGGACATGGGGATTGCCATATTGGCGGAGAGCATCGTTACCGATGACGTAGCCCAGGGGCGGTTACGTCGTGTGTTGCCACAGTGGGAGGCCACCCCGGTACCCGTCTATGCATTGACCGAAACCCGTCTTTTGCCGGCGAAGACCCAGCGGTTCATCGACTTCCTGCGAGAGCATCTCTCAAGCATCTGACGCATCCACATTGATCAGCGTGACGGTCGGACGATGACTGAATCGCTCAGGTGCGCGCCCACGCGGCGGCATTTCCGGGCTCTCCGAATTTTTCTACCTTTAGAACCCGGACTATTTCTTGGGTCAGGGCCAATTGGCACCTTTGTTTCGCAAATAGCGACGCCATTATTCCTCCGTCAATCAAGTCGTTCATTTCGCATTTTTATACAATAAATTCGTTGGCGCACACACCTCCAACGAAAAAGTAAATTTCTCGTTTTTAAAAAATTAAATCGTTTGTTATCGGATACTCCGCCGATATTGAGTATTTCTCTGGATTAACCGAGATTGATATGAAATTTTGCGAGACGTGCCATCGCGAAGACTGCTAAGGTGCGTCGGTGCGGCTGCGCGCATGGTCCGGCGAGCCTCGACAAGCCCTTGCGCGGTGTGCCGCCGCTGCAATGGGCGCCTTGCATTATTCGATTGTGCTTCTCTATTTTCATTGATAGCGGAACAGCCTCAGACGAAAGTCTGGGACTGCGGCCAATGATGTCCGGATTTTGCGCGGAAGAGGCATCCCTTGCCGCGATTTCACCACGCCTTCCCGGTGTCATTTATCACGATGAATCAGACACGTTATGACGCGTTACCGGACGAGTTGCGCGTTCAACTCGACAAGGCGTCACTATCCATTGAGGTTTTAAATCCTATGGGAAAGGTGGCATGAGCAATCCGATCAAGAATATCGTTATCGTGGGCGGCGGCACCGCGGGGTGGATGACCGCCTCGTACCTCGTCCGGGCGCTGCAGCAGCAGGCGAACATTACGCTCATCGAGTCCGCGGCGATCCCGCGGATCGGCGTGGGCGAGGCGACCATCCCGAGTTTGCAGAAGGTGTTTTTCGACTTCCTCGGGATACCGGAGCGGGAGTGGATGCCCCAGGTGAACGGCGCGTTCAAGGCCGCCATCAAGTTCGTGAACTGGAGGAAGTCCCCCGACCCCTCGCGCGACGATCACTTCTACCATTTGTTCGGCAACGTGCCGAACTGCGACGGCGTGCCGCTTACCCACTACTGGCTGCGCAAGCGCGAACAGGGCTTCCAGCAGCCGATGGAGTACGCGTGCTACCCGCAGCCCGGCGCGCTCGACGGCAAGTTGGCACCGTGCCTGGCCGACGGCACGCGCCAGATGTCCCACGCGTGGCACTTCGACGCGCATCTGGTAGCCGACTTCCTGAAGCGCTGGGCCGTCGAACGCGGGGTGAAGCGCGTGGTCGACGAAGTCGTGGATGTTCACCTGAACGAGCGCGGCTACATCTCCAGCCTCTCCACCAAGGAGGGACGCACGCTGGAGGCGGACCTGTTCATCGACTGCTCCGGCATGCGGGGGCTCCTGATCAATCAGGCCCTGAAGGAGCCCTTCATCGACATGTCCGACCACCTGCTGTGCGACAGCGCGGTCGCCAGCGCCGTGCCCCACGACGACACGCGCGACGGGATCGAGCCGTACACCTCGGCAATCGCCATGAACTCGGGGTGGACCTGGAAGATTCCGATGCTCGGCCGGTTCGGCAGCGGCTACGTCTTCTCGAGCAAGTTCACGTCGCGCGACCAGGCCACCGCCGACTTCCTCAACCTCTGGGGCCTCTCGGACAATCAGCCGCTCAACCAGATCAAGTTCCGGGTCGGGCGCAACAGGCGGGCGTGGGTCAACAACTGCGTGTCGATCGGGTTGTCGTCGTGCTTTCTGGAGCCGCTGGAATCGACGGGCATCTACTTCATCTACGCGGCGCTTTACCAGCTCGTGAAGCACTTCCCCGACACGTCGTTCGACCCGCGGTTGAGCGACGCCTTCAACGCCGAGATCGTCTACATGTTCGACGACTGCCGGGATTTCGTGCAGGCGCACTACTTCACCACGTCGCGCGACGACACGCCGTTCTGGCTCGCGAACCGGCACGACCTGCGGCTTTCGGACGCGATCAAGGAGAAGGTTCAGCGCTACAAGGCGGGGCTACCGCTGACCACCACGTCGTTCGACGATTCGATGTACTACGAAACCTTCGACTACGAATTCAAGAACTTCTGGTTGAACGGCAACTACTACTGCATCTTTGCCGGCTTGGGGCTACTGCCCGACCGGTCGCTGCCCCTGTTGCAGCACCGACCGGAGTCGATCGAGAAGGCCGAGGCGATGTTCGCCAGCATCCGGCGCGAGGCCGAGCGTCTGCGCACGAGCCTGCCGACGAACTACGACTACCTGCGCTCGTTGCGCGACGGCGACGCGGGGCTGTCTCGCAGCCAGCGCGGGTCGACGCTCGCGACGCAGGAAATCCTGTAGTGGAGCGCACCCTGGACCGGGTAGGCGCATTCGCGGCCACGCACGCCGCGGTGGCGGCCTGCGATCCGTTGCAGGCGCGCGCGCTCGTTCTGCGGCTGCCGGGCCTGAACCGTAAAAAGGACGTGCCCGGCATCGTCGGCCTGCTGCGCGAGTTTCTCCCGACGCGCGGCGTGCCCGCCAGCTGGGGCTTCGTCGAAGCCGCCGCCGCGATGCGGGACATCGGGTTCTTCCTCGGGTCGCTCAAGCGGCACGGACACGAGCCCGCGGACGCGGTGCCCGGGCTCGAGCCGGTGCTGCTCGACCTGGCGCGCGCGACCGACCTGCCGCCGCGCGAGACGCTCCTGCATGTGACGGTCTGGAACCCCGCGGCGGCCGACGCGCAGCGCAGCTACACCGGCCTCCCCGACGAAGCGCACCTGCTCGAGAGCGTGCGCATCTCGATGGCGGCGCTCGAGGCGGCCATCGCGGTGACCGTCGAGCTGTCCGACGTGTCCCTGCGCTCGCCCGCGTTCGCGCAAGGCTGCGACGAGCTCGCAGCGTATCTGCAGAAAATGGTCGAATCGATCGTGTACGCGTACCGCTTCATCTCGCTGCAGGTCTTCTACGACGAGCTGCGGCCCTACTACGAACCGATTCGAATCGGAGGCCAGAGCTACCTCGGCCCCGGTGCCGTGGAAATGCCCCTCTTCGTGCTGGAGCACGTGCTGTGGGGCTCGCAATCGGACCACCAGGCCTATCGAGAATTCAAGGAGACGTACCTGCCCTACGTGCTTCCCGCGTTCCGTGCGGTCTACGCGCGGTTCGCCGGCGAGCCGGCGCTCCTCGACCGCGCGCTCGGCGAGGCGCATGCGATCGGCACGCGGAGCGAACCCGTTCGGGCCGGGCTGGCGGCCCTCGACCGGGTCTTCGAGGTCCTGCTGCGCTTCCGGGCGCCTCACGTCAAATTGGCCGAGCGGGCGTATGAAGTCGGGCGAAGCGGCCCAAGCATCGGCAGCGGCGGGTACGCGCCCAGCATGCTCGGCGATCTGCTCACGCTCACGCGCGCCGCGCGGTCCCGCATCCGCGCCGCGCTCGACGCATCCTGACGCACGCGGCCATGTGTTCCATCTCACAAGGAGAGTTTGCCCCCATGACTCAGATGAGCCCCGCGAACGGGCGCGATAGCAACCACTTCGACGTGATCATCCTTGGCTCGGGCATGTCCGGCACCCAGATGGGCGCCATCCTGGCCAAACAACAGTTTCGGGTGCTGATCATCGAGGAGTCGTCGCACCCGCGGTTCACGATCGGCGAATCGTCGATCCCCGAGACGTCTCTGATGAACCGCATCATCGCCGATCGCTACGGCATTCCGGAGCTCGACCACATCACGTCGTTCTACTCGACGCAGCGTTACGTCGCGTCGAGCACGGGCATCAAGCGCAACTTCGGCTTCGTGTTCCACAAGCCCGGCCAGGAGCACGACCCGAAGGAGTTCACGCAGTGCGTGATTCCCGAGCTGCCGTGGGGTCCGGAGAGCCATTATTACCGGCAAGACGTCGACGCCTACCTGTTGCAAGCCGCCATCAAATACGGCTGCACGGTCCGCCAGAGGACGAGCGTGACCGAATATCACGCGGACAAGGACGGCGTCGCGGTGACCACCGCCCAGGGCGACCGGTTCACCGGCCGGTACATGATCGACTGCGGCGGGCCGCGCGCGCCGCTCGCGACCAAATTCGGGCTCCGCGAAGAACCGTGTCGCTTCAAGACGCACTCGCGCAGCCTCTACACGCACATGCTCGGCGTCAAGCCGTTCGACGACATCTTCAAGGTCAAGGGGCAGCGCTGGCGCTGGCACGAAGGAACCCTGCACCACATGTTCGACGGCGGCTGGCTCTGGGTGATTCCGTTCAACAACCACCCGCGCTCGACCAACAACCTGGTGAGCGTCGGCCTGCAGCTCGACCCGCGCGTCTACCCGAAAACGGACATCTCCGCGCAGCAGGAATTCGACGAGTTCCTCGCGCGGTTCCCGAGCATCGGCGCGCAGTTCCGCGACGCCGTGCCGGTGCGCGACTGGGTCAGGACCGACCGTCTGCAATTCTCGTCGAGCGCCTGCGTCGGCGACCGCTACTGCCTGATGCTGCACGCGAACGGGTTCATCGACCCGCTCTTCTCCCGCGGGCTCGAGAACACCGCGGTGACGATCCACGCGCTCGCGGCGCGCCTCATCAAGGCGCTGCGCGACGACGACTTCTCCCCCGAGCGCTTCGAGTACATCGAGCGCCTGCAGCAGAAGCTGTTGGACCACAACGACGACTTCGTCAGCTGCTGCTACACGGCGTTCAAGGACTTCCGGCTGTGGGACGCGTTCCACCGGCTATGGGCGGTCGGCACGATCCTCGGGCAGTTCCGGCTCGTGCAAGCCCACGCGAGGTTCCGCGCGTCGCGCGACGAAGGCGACCTCGATCACCTCGACAACGACCCGCCGTACCTCGGGTATCTGTGCGCAGACATGGAGGAGTACTACCAGTTGTTCAACGACGCCAAAGCCGAGGTCGAGGCCGTGAGCGCCGGGCGCAAGCCGGCCGAGGAAGCCGCGGCGCGAATTCACGCCCTCATCGACGAACGGGAGTTCGCCAAACCGATGTTCGGCTTCGGGTACTGCATCACGGGGGACAAGCCGCAGCTCAACAACTCGAAGTACAGCCTGCTGCCGGCGATGAAGCTGATGTACTGGACGCAAACCAGCGCGCCAGCGGAGGTGAAAAAGTACTTCGACTACAACCCGATGTTCGCGCTGCTCAGGGCGTACATCACGACCCGCATCGGCCTGGCGCTGAAGTAATCCACCGACGACCTCACAAAACACGATGGACGACATTCAATTCGATCAACCGAGCGTCAAGGAGCCTCCCCAGGCAGCGTACGACGCGACCACGCGCGTGGCGGCGAGCTGGTACGTCGCGATGCGCTCGGACGCCCTCAAGGACAAGCCGACGGAGTTGACGCTGTTCGGCCGTCCGTGCGTGGCGTGGCGCGGCACGACGGGGCGGGCCGTGGTGATGGACCGCCACTGCGCGCACCTCGGCGCGAACCTGGCCGACGGGCAGATCAAGGACGGGTGCATCCAGTGCCCGTTTCACCACTGGCGCTACGACGAGCAGGGCCAGTGCGTTCACATCCCCGGCCACAGCGAGGCGGTGAGCCGGCTGGAGCCCGTCCCGCGCGGCGCGCGCCAGCCGACGTTGGTCACCGCCGAGCGATACGGCTACGTGTGGGTCTGGTACGGTTCGCCGCAGCCGCTGCACCCGTTGCCCGAAATCGCCGCGGCCGACGTCGACAACAGCGACTTCATGCACGTGCACTTCGCGTTCGAGACGACGACGGCGGTGTTGCGAATCGTAGAAAACTTCTACGACGCGCAGCACGCGACTCCCGTGCACGCGCTCCCGATTTCGGCCTTCGAGCTCAAGCTCTTCGACGATTGGCGCCCGTGGCCAGAGGTCGAGTCGCTGGCCCGGGCGGGCGCGTGGTTCGGCGCCGGGATCGACTTCACCGTGAACCGGTACTTCGGGCCCCTCGGCATGCTGTCGCGCGCGCTCGGCATGGACATGTCGCAGATGAACCTGCACTTCGATGGCTATCCCGGCGGGTGCGTCATGACGGTCGCGCTGGACGGCGACGTCAAATACAAGCTGCTGCAGTGCGTGACGCCGGTGAGCGACGGCAAGAACATCATGCACATGCTCATCTCGATCAAGAAGGTGGGCGGCATCCTGCGCCGCGCGACCGACTTCGTGCTGTTCGGGCTGCAGACCAAGCAGGCCGCGGGGTACGACGTCAAGATCTGGAACGGGATGAAGCCGGACGGCGGCGGCGCGTACAGCAAGTACGACAAGCTCGTGCTCAAGTACCGCGCGTTCTACCGGGGCTGGGTCGACCGTGTCGCGGAGCCAGCCACTCGACCGGGCCGCCGCGAGTGAGCGGCGATGCGTGAGTCAGTCGTTGGCGCTGGCCACGCTTCACCACCGATGAACGCCGAGACATGCGCCATTCGAGGCCTTGGACGGCGTTCCTCGCGTTCCTTCACTTGATCCTGACGACGACCTTGCCCTTGGCGCGTCCTTGGGCCAGGTATTCCAGTGCATCCTTTGCTTGTTCAAACGGAAATACCTTGTCGATCACGGGATGGATACGTTCGGATTCGAGCAGTTTGCCAATCTCGGCGAGTTGAGCACCGTCGGGGCGTACGAAGAGAAATGAGTAGGCGACGCCTCGCTTTCTCGCAAGACGCATGATCTTGCGGCTCATCAGGCTGAATACGAACTGCAGGACGAAGTTCAGCCCGCGAGCACGGGCGAACGCTGCGTCCAGCGGCCCGATAAGAGAGACGATCTTCCCGCCCGGCTTCAGGATTCCTACCGACTTTTCAACCGCGTCGCCCCTGATCGTGCCAAGCACCACATCGTAGTCGCGCAGTACTTTCTCGAACGCTTGCTTCTTGTAGTCGATTACTTCGTCCGCGCCCAGGCTTGTCACCAACGGGATATTGCCCGTGCTGGTATTGGTCCCCACCTTGGCGCCGAAATATTTGGTCAGCTGGATCGCAAACGTTCCAATACCGCCGGACCCCGCGGGAATGAACACCTTCTGACCCGCCTGAAGATTGGCACGCTCCTTCAGTGCTTGCCATGAAGTGAGCCCGACCATTGGGACCGAAGCGGCCTGCACGAAGTCCAGATTGACCGGTTTCGGCGCTGCAGCGCTCTCCGGTACCACGGCAAATTCGGCGATAGATCCTCTTCCAAGGTCGAACAGACTTGCAAAGACGGCGTCGCCTTTCTTGAAGCGAGTGACGCGGCTGCCGACATCGATCACGATACCGGCCAGATCGCTACCCATGATCGCGGGCAACTGGAACTTCACGACGGGTTTGAACATGCCCGTTGGAATCATGTTGTCGATCGGGTTCACCCCCGCGGCGTGAACCTCGACCAGCAGTTCGTCGGGCCCGAGCGTGGGGCGCGGCACTTCGGCGAACCCGATCTCGGGCGATTTGCCATAGCGTTTGAATGTGAGTGCTTTCATGTTGCGCTTGCTCCGATACTGCGTTGTATTCGCGAGAAACTTCATTGCGACAGAAATTCCAGTGCCGTGGGTACGAAGTTGGCGTAATGCTGGAAGATTCCGCCGTGGCCGGCGTCCTGATAAATGACGAGCTGCGCCTGCGGTATGCGCCGGGCCATATCGTGGCTGAGCGCGGTGGGCACCATGATGTCGTTATCCCCATTGGCGATCAGGACAGGCATGGGCAGACTGGCGAGATCCTGGGGCGCCTGCTGGCCCCACGCCTTGATCGCCTTGAGTTGACGAAGGAAGGCGCGAGGTGTCGGCCCCTTGTCGCGGCCAGCCTTACGTTCCTTCAACCGTTTCAAGAAGGCGCTTGCCGCCTGCTGGCCGTTGGTTGTGGACGTGAAGAACAGATACGCCTTCGGATCGCGCAGCGTGAGCAGGCCTTTGAGCATGAGTGGCGTGGACACGGCACCCACATGATCGATACCGTGACCGCCGGCGGGGCCCGTGCCAGTAAGAATGAGCTTGCGCACCAGGCCTGGCGCCTTGAGCGCCACGTCCTGCGCGACGAAGCCGCCCAGCGAGAAGCCGAGCAGATCCACTTGATCGAAACCCATCGCATGAATCAGCGCAATGGTGTCGCGCGCCATCTCGTCGACGGTCACGGGCGCGATGCCACCGGACAAGCCAATGCCTCGATAGTCGATCGCGATGACGCGATGTTTTTGCGCCAAGCCATCGACGATGCGCGGATCGAAGTTGTCCAGCACGGCGCCCCAATGGTTCAGCAAAATTAAAGGAATGCCGCCGTGCGGACCCAGTTCACGGTAAGCGAAGCGGGTTCCAGCCGCGTTGACGAACTTGTTCGGTGCCCGCGCATACGACGTCGTCGATTGGGTGTCCGCGTTGATGCTCTTCATCATTCACTCCTGGGTGCTGCTTTCATATGTCGAGCATCATGCTGACCGGGAAAAAGGTGGGACTTCAATCCCCGCCGCAAACCGATGCTCAAGTGTGGCCTCAAGCATCGATTCGGACAACGACTCTTCGTCGACTGCGCGCGCCAGCGTCGACGATGCGCTCGTGCGTGGCTTCCGTGGATCAGGTGGTGGATCGTTTCATCTGACGTTCATCAGCAATCAGTTTCTGATCGCAAGCGCGCGGCGCTCAAATGCGCGCCCGTAGACGCCGCGTGCGAAACGTTCCCCAGCCGCTGCTGAAAGCAGACTTCAGGAATGCCGCAAGCCCGCCCTCGTCGGGGCGCGGTTCTCTACCCCTCGCAATGCGCTTGAGCTGGCGCGTGTACCACAGTACCTCCATGATTCCGAGGCGATCGACAGCCTTGAGGCCGGTACTGATCGGTTGCACCTGCCGCAGGCTGTCGCGCCCTTGAAGCAAGGCGGCGGGTGCATCGGGATCGATCGCGAGCAGCCGCGCCAGGCCCACCACATCCAGCGCGCTGGAGTGCAGCGCCGCGTTCATGCCGGCGGCGGTGCGAAAACCACCGGTCACCATGAGCGGCACGTTGACTGCCGCGCGCACCTTGTGGGCAAAATCAAGGAAGTAGGCTTCCCGGGCCGCGGTGGATGCCTTCTTCGGTTCTTGCATCGCTCCGCTCATGGCAGGCGCCTCATAGGTACCGCCGGAAATCTCGATCAGGTCGATCCCCGCATCGCTCAACGCGCGGATTGTCTCGATCGATTCTTCTTCCGTAAAGCCACCGCGCTGGAAGTCGGCCGAATTGAGCTTGATTCCCACCGGGAAGTCCGGGCCGACTTGCCGGCGGATTTCCGCATAGACGGCCAATACGAAGCGGCGCCGCTTCTCGGGACTGCCGCCCCATTCGTCGCTGCGGCGGTTGTGGTGCGGAGAAAGAAATTGGCTGATCAGATAACCATGGGCTCCGTGGATCTCTACGCCACTGAACCCGGCCTTCTTGCAAATGGCCGCGCTGCGCCCGAAGCGTTCGATGATGTCTTGAATCTCGGACGGGGTCGCTTCGCGCGGTGTCTCGAAGAATGCCGCCATGTCCTCGCGGAAAGGAACCGCGGAGGGCGCCAGGTTGAAGGCGTTCAAACCCTTGGTCGATTGCTTGCCAGGATGGTTGAGCTGCACCCAGATCGACGCCCCTTGCGCGGTGGCAGCCTCCGCCCACTGGCGCAGCACGGGCAAGTCTGCGTCGTCTTCGATCACGACATTCCCGGGCTCGCCCAACGCGCGGCGGTCGATCATCACGTTCCCCGTCATGATCAGTCCGAGCCCCGACGCAGCCCAGCGTCGGTACAACTGCACCAGCTCGGGTGTCGGGCGATTATCGTAGGTGCCCAGGGTCTCGCTCATGGCGGCCTTGGCGAGCCGGTTGCGCAGCACGCTGCCATTGGGCAGGCGCAGCGGCTGGTTCAGCAGATCGGGTTTCATGGCAACTCAGAAGACGGTGCGGTCGTAAGGCGAGACGATTTTCGGAGGCTGCAGGAACGCCGTCAGGCCCTGGAACCACAACACTTCCCGGAAGTCGCCACTGATGATCAGGTCTTTACTGCCCACCCCCCTGAGGAAAGCCGCCTGGGCATCCTTGGCCGACAGAATCTCGAAGCCTTTGGCGGCACTCGTAAAGGTGAGCGTGAATCGAGGCGTCGCTGCCAGTCCCGCATACGATCGGACGGTGCCATCTTTGATCACAAAGTAGCGCCCGGCACCCGAAACCGTACGAATCTGGCATACCAGGTTCCTGGACGCGACGTAGCGCGCGGCGTTGGCGTCGCGCCTGATCTTGCGTGTCAGCAGCTGGGCGAATGCCCACAACAGGAACTTGAACTTCAGCATTTCGGCATCCTTTTGACCTGAGAAAAGTGCGTTCGAACCATGACGAGCGTCGCGTCACTCGCTCAGGAACTGAACTGCGTGACCCAGGAAGCGTTGCGGGTACTGAAACTGCGCGGCGTGGCCGGCATCCGGGTAAATGAACAACTGCGCATTTGGCAGGTTGCGCGCCATGTAGAAGGAGTTAACCGTCGGGACCATCACGTCGTTCACGCCATTCAAGATGAACGTAGGCTGCCGGATGCCGCGCAGATACGCGAAAGGATCGTCTTCCGAGAGCCTCGGCATATACAGCACGTTGGCCTCGATCTGTGCGATCGAGACCTCCGGCGAGGATGGCGGATCCTGGTCGGCTCGCATATGGCGCCGCTCCCAGAACGCCCTTGCCGCCTGCTCGGCTTCTGCTGATCGTCCGAAGAACAGGTAGAGAAAGTCTTCGAACACCGGGACCGGATTGATCGCGGTGGTCAACACGCGCTGCTCCATTTCCGGATTCCCCCCGCGCGGCCCGGTGCCCAGCAGCATCAGCTTGCGCACGAGCTCGCGATGGCGCCAGGTCAGGTCGAGCGCCTGAAACCCGCCCAGCGAAAAACCCAGAACGTCGATTTGCTGCAAGCCGAGTGCGCGAACGAAGGCCGCTGCGTCATCGGCCATGTCCTCGATGCGCGTTCGTGGTTGTCCGCCGGAGGAAGCGACGCCGCGACCGTTGTAGAGAATGACTTCGCGGCTTTGGGCAAGCCCATCCGTCATCAGCGGATCCCAGTTGTCCATCCCGCCGCGGAAGTGCTGCAGGAACAGTAACGGCGGCTGCGAAGAATCCGCGTTACCCCAGCGGCGGTAGGCGAATCGAGTACCGTTGACATCCACGAAGCGCGTGGGCGTAGTGATATGGGTGTCGGTCATCGTGGTATCCATCGTTCCGCCGTTTGGTGCAATTGAATGGTCAGGCGCGGAGCTGATAACGCTCGGCCGCGTGTGCTTGTCGAATGTCCGACAACAGTCCCTGGCGAGCGCCATCCAGCGCGTCCCACCGCCCGGCTACGTGCAGCGGCGGGATCGTGACCAGTTCGCGACGGTCGAACCCGATCAGTGCCGCGTCGACCAACTCCCCCACTTCCATCACCTCGGGCAGCGTGTTCACGTCGACCCCGGCGCGCTCCCAGATCTCCGTGCGCGTCGCCGCCGGCAGGACGGCTTGCACGTAGACGCCCTTGGGCGACAGCTCGAGATTCATGCCCTGCGACAGGAACAGCACGAATGCCTTGGTCGCGCCGTAGATCGACATGCCGAACTCGGGCGCGAAACCCACCACCGAGCCAATGTTGACGATCGAGCCGTTACCGGACTGCACGAAGCGTGGCGCGACCGCGGCTGCAAGCCTCGTCAGCGCCGTCGTGTTGAGCGTGATCAGGCGTGCGATGCTTTCAGGGGTTTGCTGCAGGAAGCCGCCCGACTGAGCCACGCCGGCATTGTTGATCAGAATTCCTATTCGATCGTCATCGCGCAGACGAGCCTCGAGCGCGGACAGATCGGCAGACTGGGTCAGGTCGGCCTGCAGCACTTCCACGGCCACACCGCTTTCCTCACGCAGGCGCGCTGCCAGGGCATCGAGTCGCGCCTTGTCACGGGCGACAAGGACGAGGTCATGGCCACGCCGCGCGAAGCGCTCGGCGTAGGTGGCACCGATGCCGCTGGAGGCGCCGGTGATGAGGACGGTCGGAAGCGAGGTCATGGGTACTTTCCTTTGCAAGGGTTCGTCTGGCGGAGACTCAATCAAGGGCGCGAAGCCTTAGCCGGAAATCGTCGGGTAATCGATGTAGCCCACCGCGCCGCCGCCATAGAGCGTCGCCGGGTTGAGTTGCGTCAGGGGCGCGCCATGCTTCAGGCGTTCGACCAGGTCCGGGTTGCTGATAAACGGACGGCCGAACGCGAACAAGTCGGCTCTGCCCTCATTGAGTTGAGTGGTGGCGAATTCCACGTCGTAGCCGTTGTTGGCCAGATAGGTCTGCTTGAAACGGCGGCGCAGCGCGTCGTAGTCGAACGCGGCGACATCGCGTGGGCCGCCGGTCGCACCTTCGACCACGTGCAGATAGACGATGCGCTGCGCGTTGAGCTGTTCGGCGATGTAGTCGTACTGCGCTTGCGGATCGCTGCAGGAAATGCCGTTTGCCGGCGAAACCGGCGAGATGCGCACGCCGGTGCGCTCTACGCCGATTTCCTTGACCACCGCGGCGACGACTTCCAGCAACAGCCGCGCACGGTTCTCGATCGAGCCGCCGTAGTCGTCGGTGCGCTGATTGGCTCCGTCCTTGATGAACTGCTCCAGCAGATATCCGTTCGCGCCGTGAATTTCCACGCCGTCGAAACCGGCGGCAATCGCATTGGCCGCAGCCTGTCGAAAGTCGTTCACGATGCCCGGCAGCTCGGCGAGTTCCAGCGCGCGCGGCTCGGACACGTCGATAAAGCCGTTGTTGACGAAGGTTTTCGTCTCGGCGCGGATCGCGGAAGGCGCGACCGGCGCTGTACCGCCAGGTTGCAAGTCAGTGTGCGAGACGCGGCCCACATGCCAGAGCTGCACGAAGATGCGTCCACCCTTCGCATGGACGGCGTCCGTGACCTTGCGCCAGCCAGCGATCTGCTCGGGCGTGTACAGGCCGGGCGTGTCCTGATAGCCCTGGGCCTGGGCCGAAACCTGAGTGGCCTCGGTGATGATCAGGCCGGCCGACGCGCGCTGGGCGTAGTAGGTCGCGGCAAGCTCGCTGGGCACCAGCCCGGCGCCGGCACGGTTGCGGGTCAGCGGTGCCATGACGATGCGATTGGTGAGCGTCAGGTCACCGAGGGCGTACGGCTCGAAAAGCGTTTTCTCTGACATGTCGTTCCAGCGTCGGGTGGTGGGAATGGCTTAATGATGACGACCATAATCTAACGTGTCAAGACTTTGATGACGACCAACATCAATGTATAGTCAGGCCATCAGACAGGAACGCGCCCACGGAGAGGAAAAGTGAAAGTCACCAAGGCACAGGCCCAGGCCAACCGGGCCCACGTTGTCGAAACAGCGTCGACGCTATTCAGGGAGCGCGGTTTTGATGGGGTCGGAGTTGCTGATCTGATGAGCGCAGCGGGGTTCACCCACGGCGGCTTCTACAAGCACTTCCGCTCGAAGGCCGATCTGATGGCGGAATCGGCGGCCTGCGGCATGGCGCAGACCGTTGCGCTGTCGGCCGGGGTGGACGCAGCGGAGTTCGTGCGACAGTATCTCGCGCGCGAGCACCGCGACGCGCGCGCAACCGGCTGCACGATGGCGGCGCTGGGTGGGGATGCCGCGCGTCAACCCGAAGCGGTCCGGGCCACCTTCGCGGACGGCATCGAAAGACTGCTGGCGGCGTTAGTCCAGGAACGTGATCCGTCAGACGGTGCAGACGCGGCGGAGGCCCGAGCCGACTGCCTCGACATCATGGCGCATGCGGTCGGCGCCGTTGTGTTGTCGCGCGCGTGCCCGGATGATTCGCCACTGGCCGACGAAATCCTGACGGTATGCCGTGACAAGATTCTCGCGACACTGGGCTCGTCGGCGACAGCGCGCGAACCGGGTCGCAATCAGGGGAACGACAGCTCCGCCCAGTCGAAGTGACGCCGGGCGGCGGTGGTCGCCTGGAAGGCGGTCGACGACGATCGCCGCCCCCTCTCAATCCCCAGCCGTTACAGTGAAATCGCCGAGCGGTAGCGGGCGATTCGCGATGGCGTGCGCCTCGGCGCGCGCAATGCCAAGCGTCTGCAGCACGACCGCGGCGGTCCGTTCCGGGAAATCGCCGGCGCCGGCCGCCCGTCTCCGCGCCCCGCCCTCGACCGTCCCGGCGATGTGAAGCTGCGCGGCGATTGCCGCGAGAATCGTCCCTGTCGACGCCAGCACGCTGACGAACGGATCGCCGACGACGAAGCGGCGCGCCGCGATGCCGCGCGCGCTGTCCCGCCGCAAGCGCTGCCCAAGCCCGCGGTCGAGCGCGCGTACCGAAAGACCTTCGAGCATCAGGAACCGGCCCCACATCCACTCCCGATGCGCTTGCATCAGCGTATGGCGCACGCAGACCGACACGACCTCCGCCGGATCTGACAAACCGCCGGTCACGCGCTCGAGCCGATCCGCGAAATCGTCGAACACCCACTCGATCAACGCGGCAAAGAGTCCGTCTTTCGATGCGAAGTGGTTGTAGAACGAGCCGAACCCGACGTCGGCCGCCTCGGTGATCTCGCTGATCGCCACGTTATCCATCCCCTTTTCCGCCATCAGCATGAACGCCGCCCGCAGCAGACGCATGCGGGTCGCCTGCTTGCGCCGCGCGCCCCGCGGCACCCGATGCTCGGTCGCGACGGCGGCCCCGATGGGCCGCGGCGGCTCGGACGTTTGATCCATCACAGCGTCTCCCCCCTTCGAAATTTCTTGCATTCCGCAATATTAGATTAATGACTCATACTTGACAATGTTATCAGTTATGAGTCTAATCTCGGAAATCGCTGCGCCGAGCGTGTCTGCCGGAGGGGTCCTCGACGGGCGGTAACGGCCAGCACGGGCATTCGATGCCCGTGCGGTAGCCCGCCCCACCGCTCCGTGCGGCGGGCGCAGGCTGCGTGATCTAGCGTGCCGGCATCGGACGCTGCCACGCAAACATCGGAGTACTGATTTAACACGTGAATGCGCCGTCGGCAGCGAAGCCGGCTCGCGCCCCGCCCCAGTCGGCCGGCCCGCCGAGGTCGCCGGATTTTTTAGTTGGCCCTTCATTCGTCTTGGAAACATCGTGAAATCACCAGGTCTTGATGCGCGCACTTCGATGCGCCGGCTCCTGACACGCATCGCGCCGCCGGTTCAGCGGGCGCCGATCGCGCTCGCATGCTGTGCAATTCTTCTGACGGCTTGTCATTCGCATGAGGCCCCCGCGCCCGAACCGCGGTCGGTGGTCGCGCTGCCGGCTCATGCAGACAGCGGCGCATCGCAGCGCGTGCTGCCGGCGCAGGTCCAGGCGCGCTATTCGACCGCGCTGTCGTTCCGGGTCGGCGGCAAGATCGTCGAGCGGCGCGTGCGCATCGGCGACACCGTCAAGGCCGGACAGACGCTCGCGGCCCTGGATCCCGCCGATCTGCACAACACGCTGCTCAATGCCCGCGCGCAGCTCGACGCCGCCGAGCATCGGGTCGTCTACGCGAAGCAGCAGCTGGAGCGCGACCGCGCGCAGGCACAGGCGGCGCTGATCGCCCCGGCGCAGCTCGAGACAACGCAGGATGCCTACACGTCGGCGGTCGCGCAGCGCGATGCCGCCCTCGCACAGATGGCGCTCGCCGGAGATCACCTGCGCTATGCGACGCTCGTCGCGGATCACGACGGCGTCGTGACGTCCGAGGATGCCGATACCGGGCAGAACGTCGAGGCCGGGCAGGCGGTGTTTCATCTGGACTGGAGCGGCGAGCTCGACATCGTGTGCGACGCGTCGGAGCGCGACCTGCGCGATCTCGCGATCGGCCGCGGCGCGCGCGTCAGCCTGACGGCGCTGCCGGGCAAAGTGTTCGAAGCGCGCGTGCGCGAGGTCGCGGCCGCCGCGGATCCGCAAAGCCGCACGTGGCGGGTAAAGCTGACGCTGATCGCGCCGAGCCCGGACGTGCGCTCGGGGATGACGGCCAACGTCGCGTTCGACGGCAGCACCGACGCCGCCGCGGACCATACGATCACGCTGCCGGCCACCGCGCTCTTTCACCGCGGCGAAGCGCCGGCGGTCTGGGTCGTCCGCAAGGGCAGCGACACGCTGGAACTGCGCACGGTGTCGATCGGACGCTACGACGAACGTACGGTGTCCATCACGTCGGGGCTCGCGAGCGACGAGCGCGTCGTGATGCAAGGTGTCCATACCGTCACCGCCGGCGAACGCGTGCGCGTCGTGCCGCCGCTGCATCCGGAGGACTTCCCGTCATGAACGCCCCCGAACAGCATCTGCCGGACGACGCGCGAACCGACGCCGGCCAGGCCGACGACCGTCGCTTCAATCTGTCCTCCTGGGCGCTCAAGCATCAGCAACTGGTGATCTTCCTGATCGGCCTTGCGACGATCTTCGGCGTGATCGGCTATACGCGCCTCGCGCAGTCCGAGGATCCGCCATTCACGTTCCGCACGATGGTGATCCAGACCTACTGGCCGGGCGCCACCGCCCGAGAAGTCCAGGAGCAGGTCACCGACCGGATCGGCCGCCAGCTTCAGGCCGCGCCGTACGTCGACAACATCAAGAGCTACTCTCGCCCCGGCGAGTCGATGATCTTCTTCGCGATGAAGGATTCGGCGCCCGTCAATCAGGTGCCGGAAACCTGGTATCAGGTGCGCAAGAAGGTCGGCGACATCCGCGCGACGCTGCCGAAGGGCACGGTCGGCCCGTTCTTCAACGACGAATTCGGCGACGTCTATACGAACATTTATGCGCTCGAAGGCGACGGCTACTCGCCGGCGCAATTGCACGATTACGCGGACAAGCTGCGCGCGGTGCTGCTGCGCGTGCCCGGCGTCGCAAAGGTCGACTACTTCGGCGACCCCGATCAGCACGTGTTCGTCGAGATCTCGAACGCGCAGCTGACCCGGCTCGCGATCACGCCGCAACAGCTCGCGCAGGCGATCGACGCGCAGAATGCCGTCGCGCCGGTCGGCACGATCACGACGGCGGACGATCGCGTGTTCGTGCGTCCCACCGGCGCGTTCAAGGACATGCAGGCGCTCGCGGACATGCCGATCACCGTGAACAATCGCACGTTCCGGCTCGGCGACGTCGCCAAGATCACCCGCGGCTACGACGATCCGCCCGTCACGCAGATGCGGTCGAACGGCCACGCCGTGCTCGGCATCGGCGTGACGATGCAAAAGGGCGGCGACGTGATCGATCTCGGCAAGGCGCTCGACGCCAGGACCGCCGAACTCCAGGCAGGCCTGCCGGCCGGCGTGAAGCTGAGCGCGGTGTCGAGCATGCCGCACGCGGTGAAACACTCGGTGGACGACTTCGTCGAGGCGGTGGGCGAAGCCGTCGCCATCGTGCTCGTGGTCAGCCTCGTGTCGCTGGGCTTGCGCACCGGGATGGTGGTCGTCATCACGATTCCGATCGTGCTGGCCGTGACCGCGCTGTGCATGCACGTGTTCGGCATCGGGCTCGACAAGGTGTCGCTGGGCACGCTGGTGCTTGCGCTCGGGCTGCTGGTGGACGACGCGATCATCGCCGTCGAAATGATGGCGGTGAAGCTCGAGCAAGGCTGGACGCGAACGCGTGCGGCGGCGTTCGCCTACACGAGCACGGCGTTCCCGATGCTCACGGGAACGCTCGTGACGGTATCGGGCTTCCTGCCGATCGCGCTCGCGAAGTCGAGCACCGGCGAATACACGCGCTCGATCTTCGAGGTGTCGGCCATTTCACTGATCGTGTCGTGGTTTGCCGCCGTCGTGCTGGTGCCGCTGCTCGGCTACCACATGCTGCCCGAGCTCAAGCATCACGACGGGCATGCGCACGGGCAGGACGTGTACGACACGGGCTTCTACCGGCGCCTGTCCGGCTGGATCTCGGCCTGCATCGAACGCCGCTGGGTCGTGCTCGGCGTGACCGCGGTGCTGTTCGCGATCGCGATGGCCGCCTTCACGCGCGTGCCGCAGCAGTTCTTCCCGAACTCGGAGCGCCCCGAACTGCTGGTCGACTTGCGCTTGCCGGAAGGCGCGTCGTTCGACGCGACGCTGCGCGAGGCCACGCGGCTCGAGAAGACGCTCGCTGGCCGCCCCGAAATCGATCACGTCGTCGACTTCGTCGGCACCGGCGCGCCGCGCTTCTATCTGCCGCTCGATCAACAGCTTCAGCAGCCGAACTTCGCACAGTTCGTCATCACGGCGAAGGACGTCGAAGCACGCGACCGGCTGTCGCACTGGCTCGAGTCGACGCTCGCAATCCGTTTCCCGACCGTGCGCACGCGTGTGGCGCGGCTTGAAAACGGGCCGCCGGTCGGCTTCCCGATCAAGTTCCGCGTGAGCGGCGACGACATCGCGACCGCGCGCGCCATCGCCGAGAAGGTGGCCGACAAGGTGCGCGCCGACCCGCGCACGCGCAACGTGCAGTTCGACTGGGACGAGCCGGCCGAGCGCTCGGTGTCGTTCGAAATCGATCAGCTCAAGGCGCGCCAGCTCGGCGTGACGTCGGAAGACGTGTCGGGCTTCCTCGCGATGACGCTGTCGGGCTACACGGTCACGCAATATCGCGAGCGCGACAAGCTGATCAACGTCGACCTGCGCGCGCCGAAGAGCGAGCGCGTCGACCCGTCGAAGCTCGCCGGCATCGCGATTCCGACGCCGCACGGCCCGGTGCCGCTCGGCGCGATCGGCCACGTGCGCGACACGCTCGAATACGGCGTGATCTGGGAACGCGACCGCCAGCCGACGATCACCGTGCAGGCCGACGTGCGCGGCGACGCAGCGAGCATCGGCGTCACGCGCGACATCGACGGTGCGCTGGCGACGCTGCGCGCGACGCTCCCCACCGGCTACCGGATCGACATCGGCGGCGCGGCGGAGGAAAGCATGAAGGGCCAGACGTCCATCAACGCCCAGATGCCGCTGATGATCATCGCGGTGCTGACGCTGCTGATGATTCAGCTCAAGCGCTTCTCGCGCACCTTCATCGTCGTGCTGACCGCGCCGCTCGGGCTGATCGGCGTGGTCGCCGCGCTGCTGCTGTTCGGCAAGCCGTTCGGCTTCGTCGCGCTGCTCGGCGTGATCGCGATGTTCGGGATCATCATGCGCAACTCCGTGATCCTGGTCGATCAGATCGACCAGGACATCGCAGCCGGACAGCCGCGCTTCACGGCGATCGTCAGCGCGACGGTGCGGCGCTTCCGGCCGATCATGCTGACCGCCGCCGCCGCCGTGCTCGCCCTGATCCCGCTGCTGCGCTCGGGCTTCTTCGGCCCGATGGCAACGGCGCTGATGGGCGGCATCACGGTCGCGACGGGACTGACCATCTTCTTCCTGCCCGCCCTTTATGCGACGTGCTTCAAGGTGCGAGGCGACGAACGCGAGTCGACCGCCACGGCCGTCGCGTCCCCGGAGACATGTCATTGACGTCCTCACCCGCCTAAAGGCAGGTGATTCCCACACCTGGCGATGCACGTCCGCATCGGAGAATGTTCAGCGCAGCGTTGATATCACGATCATGCTCGACACCACAGTCACTGCAGGCCCACTCTCTTACTCGCAGTCCCGCGATACCTTTCGGCCGCGTCGTGCTGTCTTTCGACCCGCACGCCGAACAGGACTGGGTGGAACCGCTTTCGTCCACTTCCTCGAACGTGGCTCCGTGCGCGATCGCTTTGTAGCGGAGCTTGTTTCGGAAGGAAGACCAGGATGCGTCGTAGACGCTTTTCGCCATCCTGGTTCTGGCGAGCTTCGCGGCCGACACGTTGCCGACCGCGATGTAATCGAAGCGCCGCACCACATCGAGCGCGAGCTTGTGCTGGAAATCGGCACGGGCGTTCGCGACCTTGGCATGCAGCTGCGCGATATGTCGCTTGTGCTTGCGCGCCCGCTGGGCCTTCGCCAGCTTATCCGCCGCACGGCGGCCGAATTGGTCGTTGGGCAGTTTCTCGCCGGTCGAAAGTGTGGCGAAGTCTTTCAGGCCGAGATCGATGCCGACGCCGGAACGGATCGGGCGAGCCTGAACATCGGGTGCCTCGATCACGATGTTGAGAAACCAGTTGCCGCGCGCATCCTGTGCGAAGTTGGTCCCATCCTTGATCTTGCCTTCGGGAAGCGCCCGGCTGTTGAACACGCGAAGCGTGTTGCCGGCGAAACGGAACGCGTCACCCTCACGCTTCAGGTCACGGCCCTTCAGCGGCACCCAGCCCAGCGATTTCCTGCCGCGATAGCGCAGGTAGGGCCGACGGTGCTGACTGCGCGACTTCGCATATTGCTCGCACGTCGCGTTGATCGTGCCGGAGTGGATGCCGAGCGCCTTGCTGCTCCCCGTCGTCAGCACGTTCAGATCGAATCCCGTCGGCCACTTCTTGCTCCACTTGAGCGCGTGCTTCTGCGTGTCATTGCAGAAGTTCCAGACGTAGTTCACCGCACGGCTCTGCTTGTTGAGCAGTCCGTTGAGCGACTTCACCCGGTAGCGGTAGACAAGAATCATGCCGGTGATCCTAACCCGTGGAAGAAGCTGCCTGTCAACAGCACTCCTTTCCTTCCCGCCATCAATGGCGGGGTTTCTCGGAGCAAATTCTGATGAAACTTACCCGTATGACCGCGGCGCTCGCCGCGAGCGCGGCGCTCGGCCTGTCCGGCTGCGCGATGGCCCCGAGCAGCACGCCGCCCGCGATGCCGTCGCCGGCTCACTACGGCGAGACGCCGCAGCCGCCGCGGACCGCCGAAGCGGCGGGCGTCGCGCAGCAATTCGACGTCGGCGCCGCACCGGTTCCGCAGTGGTGGCGGCTCTATCGCTCCGGCGCGCTCGACGCGCTGGTCGACGAGGGGCTGAGCGCGAATCCGACGCTTGCCGCGACCGAAAAGACGCTCGCCGCCGCGCAGCAGGAACTGCGCGCGCAGGTCGGCGCATCGACGCTGCCGTCGCTCGACGCGAATGCGCAGGTGGCCCGCACCCGCACGCCGGACATCTCCGGCACGGGCGCGCAGACCCTGCGCTACAACGTGTTCGTCGGTCAGTTGCAGGCGCATTACACGTTCGATCTGTTCGGCGCCACGCGCTATGCGAACGCGGCAAGCGCCGCGCGCGTCGACGTGCGCGCTTGCGAGCTCGAGGCGGCGCGGCGCGCGCTGGCAGCCAACATCGTCGGCACCGCCATCTCCGCTGCGGCGCTCGACCGACAGATCCTGCTGACCGAGCGGCTCGTCACCATCGCGGCATCGTCCGCGCACGACGATGCGCAGCGCTACGCGCTCGGCGCGATCTCGCATGCGCAGGCGCTGGCGTCGACGCAGAACGCGGCATCGCTCGCCGCGACGCTGCCCGCGCTACGCCAGCAGCGCGCGACAACCGTTCACGCGCTCGCGATCCTGCTCGGCCGCACGCCCGACGCCGTGCCGCCGATCCCCGCGTTCGACAGCCTGTCGCTGCCGGAGCACGTGCCGGTCGTCGTGCCGTCCGACCTGCTGAAGGCGCGCCCCGACATCCGCGCGGCCGAAGCCGCGGTAAAAGCCGCCGCGGCGGATGCGGGCGAAGCGACCGCGCAGCTGTTCCCGAGTTTGTCACTCACGGCGACGTTGGGACGCGGCGGCTTCAGCTGGCCGGCGCTGCTGTCGGGGGCGGGCGGGCTGTGGGCAGTCGGCGCAGGCCTGTCGCAGCCGCTCTTCCATGGCGGCGCGCTGCTGGCCCATCGGCGTGCGACGCTCGATTCGTACGACGCGGCGGTGCTGCAGTACAAGTCGGCGGTGCTGTCCGCGTTCGGTGACGTCGCGGATTCGCTCGCCGCACTCGACAACGATGCGCAGACGCTCGCCGCGAACGAAATCGCGGCACGGGCAGCGGGCGCGGCCTTCGACGAAACGGCGCAGCGCCGCACACTGGGCGCCGTTCCGGTGTCCGCGCAGCAGGCGAGCGAGCGGCAATATCTGACCGCGGAGCTCGACGCGGTCCGTGCCGCGAGCCGGCGAATGACCGATACGGCGGCACTGCTGCAGGCAATGGGCGAGTTGCCGCCCGACGCCCGCACGGCAGTCGCGGCCCGGCAATAACGGCTGCTTGCGTCGACGGGTCGGCTGCGCGTGCCGCCGGCCCGGACCTCGGCGCCCGACGCCCGGCGCCGGACGCCCGACGCACCGCGAGTACCGCGGCGCCGAGCACTCCTTTACTCCGCATGATCGATTCCCGATGAAACCCGAAAACCTGGTCGCCTGCCACGAATGCGACCTGCTGTTTTGGCGGCCGCCGCGCCTGCGCGCGCTGGCTGCGCACTGCCCGAGGTGCCGTGCCCGCGTGGGCGGCAGCGCGCACGGCCGTCCGGCGCTGGACCGGCGGTGCGCGATCGCGCTCGCCGCGCTGTTCACGTTGTTCATCGCGCAGGCCTTTCCCATCGTCGCGCTCGACGCAGCCGGCATCGCATCGCACGCGACGCTGGCCGACGCGGTGGCCGCGTTGCGCTTGCACGGGCAACCGGTCGTGGCGGCGATCGTGTTCTGCACGACGATGTTGTTCCCGCTGCTGGAAATCGCCGCGTGGCTGTACGTGCTCGTGCCGTTGCGCGCGGGCCGTGTACCGCCCTGCTTCGCGCCGGTCCTGCGCAACATGCAGCGGCTGCGCCCGTGGAGCATGGTCGAGGTGTTCCTGCTCGGCATTCTGGTCACGATCGTCAAGATGACGAGCGTCGCGCACGTGATACCGGGCCCCGCGCTGTTTGCGTTCGGCGCCCTCACCGTGATGCTCGGCGTGCTCGCGTCGTTCGACCCGGGCGGCCTGTGGGAAGCGCGCGACGAAATCATCGCGCTGCGCGACGGCGGTATACCTGCCGCGGCGTCGCGGCGGCGGCGCACGCCGCGACGCGCTGCACCGGTGGCGCCCGACACAGCGGACGCAATGGACGCTATGAACGCGACCAGCGCGACCGGGCACGGCCGGACGGCAAGCGTCACGGCCCGCGCCGCGGGGCTGCTCGCATGTCATACCTGCGGACGCGTGCAGCCGCCGCATACCGAGGCCGCCGACGCGCGCTGCACGCGCTGCGGTTCGACGCTGCACGAACGCCGCCCGCGCAGCGCCGCACGCACGGGCGCGCTCGTGATCGCGGCCGCGCTGCTCTACATTCCGGCGAACCTGCTGCCCATCATGCACGCGACCTCGTTCGGCCGCGCCGAGGACGACACCATTCTCGCCGGCGTCGCGTACTTCTGGACGTCCGGCGACTGGCCGCTCGCCGTCGTCGTGTTCGTCGCGAGCGTGCTCGTGCCGATGCTCAAGCTCGCGATTCTCGCGTTGCAGGCCATCGCCGCGCATCGCGGCACGCCATGGCGCCCGCTGGAACGCACGCGGCTCCATCGACTGGTGGAACGCGTGGGCCGCTGGTCGATGCTCGACGTGTTCGTCGTCGCGCTGACGATCGCGCTCGTGCATTTCGGGTCGTTCGCCGAGATCACGCCCGGCCCCGGCGCGCTGGCGTTCGGCGCCGTGGTCGTACTCACCATGTGCGCGTCAATACAGTTCGATCCGCGACTCATCTGGGACGGCGTGCAGCGCTCCGCCGCCCGCCCTCGATCCTGAACGAGCGCAAGCCCGTCGCAACTCTACGACCATTCACAAGATGCTTCCCCTCGATTTGCCTGAACCCGAGATCCGGCCGCGCAGCCGCTGGATCCCGTCCCTCGTCTGGATCGTTCCGCTCGTGTGCGCGCTGATCGGGCTGTCGCTCGTGTACCGCAGCGTTGCCGCGACCGGCCCGACGATCACCGTCACGTTCGCGAACGCAGAAGGCCTCGAAGCCGGAAAGACCAAGGTCCGTTACAAGGACGTCGATATTGGCTCGGTGCAGGCCATCACGCTCACGCCCGACTTCAAGCGCGTGGTCGTGCGCATCCAGCTCACCAAGGAAGCCGCGCGGTTCGCGAACCGCGATACGCGATTCTGGGTCGTTCGGCCGCGTGTCGGCGCCACCGGAATCTCCGGGCTCGGCACGCTGCTGTCCGGCGCGTACATCGGCGCGGACCTCGGCCGCTCGCCGCATGAGCAGATCGACTTCGCCGGCCTCGAGACGCCGCCCGCCGTCACCGCGGACCAGCAGGGCCGCCGCTACCTGCTGCACGGCGATTCGCTCGGCTCGATCGACATCGGCTCGCCGGTGTTCTACCGGCACCTGCAGGTCGGCCAGGTGGTCGGCTTCTCGCTCGACAAGGATGGCACGGGCGTCGACGTGCAGGCGTTCGTGAAGGCGCCGTACGACAAATACGTCGGCACCAACACGCGCTGGTGGCACGCAAGCGGCGTGGATTTGCGGCTCGATTCGAACGGCCTGAAGCTGAACACGCAGTCGCTCGCGACGGTGGTCGTCGGCGGTCTCGCGTTTCAGTCGCCGCCCGAGCAAGCCGATGCACCGCCGGCGGCCGACAACGCGTCGTTCCGGCTCGCGCCGGACCAAGCCGAGGCGATGCGCGACCCCGACGGCACGCCGCTGATGGTCGTCATGCGTTTCGACCAGTCGCTGCGCGGACTGTCCGTCGGCGCGCCGGTCGATTTGCGCGGCATCGCGCTCGGTCAGGTCACGAACATCGGGATCGAATACAACGAGCACTCGCGCACGTTCAGCATGAAGGTCACGATGGCGCTGTATCCATCGAGACTGAGCCGGCACAGCGACACCGCGCTGCCTGCCCCCGATACGGCCGGCGGCCACGACCTCCTCGAGCACCTGGTGCTGCAGGGGCTGCGCGGGCAGCTGCGCACCGGCAGCCTGCTCACGGGCCAGTTGTACGTGGCGCTCGACATGTTCCCGAAGGCGCCGCGCGCGAGCGTGGACGTCCACCGTACGCCGGTCGAGCTGCCGACCGTTCCGAACACCCTCGACGAACTGCAGGTTCAGCTCGCCGACATCGCACGGAAGCTCGACAAGGTTCCGTTCGACCAGATCGGCAACAGTCTGAACGGTGCGCTCGAGCATGCGAACCAGCTGTTCGGACACCTCGACGAGCAGGTCGTGCCGCAGGCGCGCGACACGCTGGCGGCGGCGCAGCGCACGTTCGACGCCGCGCAGGCGACGCTGCGGCAGGATTCGCCGATGCAATCGGACGTTCATGACGCGATGCAATCGCTCACGCATACGCTCCAGTCGCTCAATACGCTGGCCGACTATCTCGAGCGGCATCCGGAAGCGCTGCTCTTCGGCAAGAAAGGAGAACCGAAATGACGCCGCATTCGTTTCGCACGATCCGGATGCCGATCCGCATCGCAACGTGCGTCGTACTGGCCGTGCTCAGCGCCTGTGCGTCGCCGCCCGTACGGTTCCATACGCTTGGAATGGCGGATGGCGCGGGCGGCGACACCGGCGCGTCGCGTCCCGCATGGCTGATCGACATGCAGAGCGTGTACGTCGCGGCGCCGGCGGACGGCAACCGGCTCGCGGTGCAGCGCGGCCCCGAACGGGTCGACATTCTGGAACAGGAGCGCTGGGTTTCGCCGCTCGGCGACGAGATGCGCGGCGGACTGTCGACGCGCGTCACGTCCCGGCTGAACACGATCGACGTTCACCGCGTCGCGCATCCGGAGGGCACGCCGGTTTATCGGGTCGCCGTGGACGTCCAGCGTGTCGAATCGTGGCCGGCGTCGCACGTGCTGCTCGATGCGACATGGACCGTGGACGCCGGCTCCGGACAGCCGGCATTGACGTGCCGCAGCATCGTTCGGGCCGGTGCGTCGGCGGGCTACGACGCGCTCGTCGACGCGCATCGCCATGCGCTTGACACGCTCGCGCTCGGCATCGCCGCGGGCATTCGCGCGGCGGCCACGCACGCGCCGCCGCCGGCCGGATGCCGCGCGGGAACACTCGACCGACGGATCGCGCCACCCGTCGCCGAGCGCGGCGCGCCGGATCCGCTCGACGATTGAATCGGACCGCGAACACGCGCCCGGTCGGATCGGGTTGGGTGATCGGCCTCGCGCCGGTGCGCTGCACGATCTAGCGACATCGTCAGGCGAAATCATCCCGACGAACAACGAATCGGCGCTGCGCCGTTCCCGCGTCGATCCAGCGTTTCGCGCGGCGCGGTGTGGCGCCGCTTCGATCATTTCCACCTGCATGGACAATCCACGATGAAACCCGCCCGACTCACGCGCGAGCAACGCAGGCTCGACACCCGCGAACGGCTCATCGCTACCGCTCGCGCGCTATTCATCGCGAAAGGCTTTGCCGATACGAGCGTCGAACATATCGCCGAGGGCGCCGGGTACACGCGCGGCGCGTTCTATGCGCACTTCGAACACAAGCGCGAGCTGTTGATCGAGATCCTTCGCCGCGACCATGATCGAATGATCACGAAGGTTCGGCTGGCGGCGCCGGAGAGCGGCGGCGCCTGCAGCGCAGCCGACTACGCGGACATTGCCGCCGGCTGGGAATGTTTCCCGCTGTGGGTCGAGGTTCATCTGTACGCGCTGCGCGATGCCGCGTTTCGGCACATCGTCGACTGTCTGCACACCGAACCGGCTGCGCTACCGGAGACGGCCAGCGGCGCGGCGGGCGCCACGAATCGAATGCCATCCGCGACCGGCTGGGCGGCCGCGCTCGGCGTCGCGCTGCTGAGCGTCAGCGCGCGGGATGCCCGGCGCGATGATTCAACGTAGCGTAAGAAAAGCCACCCGGCCGGGATTCGCCAACGATCCGCCACATCCCGGCCCAAGCAGCTTCTGCCGTGTCGCCGCTCATCCGCAATTGACCCACCCGGGGCCTGGCAGCGGGCGACGGCGCTACATCACTGCGCCGTCTCGGCCGCTTCCACGACCGGCAGCGGCCGGCTTGCGATCTTCTCGGCTTCCGCGCGCTTGAGCCCCAGCGTATGCAGCAGCGTCGCTGCCGTGCGTTCCGGGAAATGCTCTCCGCTGAAGCCGAGCTCCTTCAGCACACCGGCCGCCGGCGCGCCCGGCGCGACGAAGTTGAGTTCGGCCGCAATGGCGGTCAGCACCGTACCGCCAACCGAAAGAAAGCCGATGAACGGGTCGGCGACCACGAAGCGTTTTTCGGCGATGCCGCGCTCGATGTCCCGTAGCAGGCGCTGGCCCAGGCCGAGCGTCAGGACCCGCGCCGAAAAACCCTCGCGTATCAGGAAGTGTCCCCACACCGGCTCGCGCCGTGCGCGTATCAGCGTATGCCGTACCGACACGGAAACGATTTCCGCCGGATCGGACAAGCCGCTGGCCACGCGATCGAGCGAATCCGCGAATTCCTCGAATACCGATTCCACGAGGGTCGCGTAAATCGCCTCCTTCGATTCGAAGTGGTTGTAGAACGAGCCGAAGCCGACGTCCGCGGCCTCGGTGATTTCGTTGATGGCGACGCCTTCCATGCCCTTTTGCGCCATCAGCCTGAGCGCGGCGTCCAGCAGGCGGGCACGGGTCTCGCGCTTGCGTCGCGCGCCGCGCGGCTCGCGTTCTTCGGCGACCGCGACCGCGGATTTGGCTGGTTCCGGCGCGTTGGCGGCTTCCGGAGCGGAGCGCTTCGGTGTCCGGCGATTCGGTGTATTCGGCATGACGTTTCCGATCCTTGTTCGTGCGCCCAAGTATAGATTCAAATGTCTACATTGACAAAGTTATCATTCATGACTTTAATGTCATAAAAGGCGGCTGGACGAGGCCGCGAGAACCGATCGACAAACGAATGGAGAAACGGTGGAGACACATCTGCACACGGGCGCCAGCGCGTCCAGCCACATCAATTCGCGCTCCTCGCCGGTAGGCGCGTTGCCGGCGACGCTCGAAGGACCGATCGAAGAATCCGGGCCAGTCGGCACCGCAACGTGCCATGTGCGGGCCAGTCATGGCACCCGCGACGACGACGCGCATCGCCCCCATCTGAAATCGACGATCGACGTCGCGACATTCACGGGCCGGCCAGACTTGTCGTGCAACGGTGCGATTGCCCGCCTGCCGTTGCGCGGACAGCCCCTCGATGCGACGGCGCCCGCCTTCGCGATTGCCGTTCGACCTGCCTGACTGCCATCCGCCATGAAACTGACCACCACCCAGCCGGCCCGACACCCCCACCCCACGACGAAGGCATCGGCGCTCGCCTATCTGATCTTCGATCGTCCGGACCTCGGCGAGGCCGAGCACTTTCTGAACGACTTCGGTCTTCGAACGGTGCGGCGGGACGACACGCAATTGCTGCTGCGCGGAACGGGCACCGCACACTTCTGTTATGTCGTTCGCCACGCACCGAAGGCGCGCTTCGTCGGCTTCGGATTGCGGGTCGACAGCCGCGCCGATCTGGACGCGCTCGCCAGCGTCCCCGGCGCGTCGAAGGTCGAGGCATCGGATTGGCCCGGCGGCGGCCAGCGGGTGCGCCTCACCGATCCGTCAGGTTTTCGGGTCGACGCGATTGCGGGCCAGACACGCGCCGACACGCTGCCGCATCGCGCTGCGCTCCCGTTCAACTCGGTCGACGCGCCCGTGCGAATCAACGACACGCAGCGGCCGCCGGCGAGCACCCCTGAAGTCATTCGGCTCGGGCACGTCGTGCTCGAGCTTGCCGACTTCCAGGAAACCTGCGCGTGGTACACGCAGCATTTCGGGTTCATCCCCAGCGATGTCCAGGTGCTGCCGGACGGCTCCCCGGCGGTCGCATTCATGCGGCTCGATCTGGGCGACAGGCCGGCCGATCACCATACGCTCGCGCTCGCCCAGGGGTTCCTGCCGACGTATAGCCATAGCGCGTACGAACTGGTCGATGCCGATGCCGTCGGCATGGGCCAGCGCATGCTCCGCGACAGCGGGTGGACGCATGCGTGGGGCATCGGCCGACACATTCTCGGCAGCCAGATCTTCGACTACTGGCAGGACCCTTGGGGCGACAAGCACGAACACTATTGCGACGGCGACTTGTTCACGGCTAACGAGCCGACGGGCGTGCACGCGGTCAGCCGCGAAGCGATGGCGCAGTGGGGCCCGACGATGCCGCGCAGCTTCACGAAACCCCGGTTCACGCCGTCGAGTCTCGCGGCGCTGCTTCGCAACCTGCGCCGCAGTCCCGATCTGACGCTGCGCAAGCTGCTGACCTTGGCGAAGCTGTTCGCCTGACCCCGACCGCCCATTCGACTCACGAGAGATCCATCCATGTCACTGCTTGTCCTGCACTTCCGGCACAACGGCCGCGCCCAATGGGGGGTGGCCGCCAACGGCGCCGTCACGCCGATTCCCGGCGACTTCGAAACCACCGCGAGCTTTCTCGCGGCGAATCCGGTCGAACGACTCACCGCGCTCGACGGAGCGACGATTCCCGAGACCGAGGTGGAGTGGCTGCCGCCGGTGACAGCCAACCAGCAATTCGTTTGCCAGGGCGCGAATTATCGTCAGCACATGATCGAATCGGGCATGGATCCGGACGCGAAAAAGTTCAACATGATCTTCACGAAGGCGACGAGTTGCATCGTCGCCGCCGACTCACCGGTGGTGAAACCGCGACACGTCCGGTTTCTCGACTACGAAATCGAGCTCGGCCTCATCCTCAAACGCGACATCACGTCCCACCGGCAGATCACGGACGAGAACCTGCACGACTACGTCGCCGGCACCGTGATCGTCAACGACTATTCCGCGCGCGATGTCCAGATCCCGCAGATGCAGTTCTACAAGGGCAAGAGTTTCCGGACGTTTGGCCCGGTCGGCCCCTATCTGTGCCTGCTCGAGCGGCGTGACTTCCCGAAGCTGAAGGCGCTCGACCTGACGTTGACCGTCAACGGCGCGGTGCGTCAGCGGGACTCGACCTCGAACCTCGTCTATGGTCCGGCGGAAACGTTGACCGAGTTGTCGGGCGTGCACGACCTTCGCGCCGGCGACCTGCTCGCGACCGGCACACCGGCCGGCTGCGCACTCAGCATCCCGTCGCCGCTCAAGCAGCGGGCCGTGGCGCTCTTTCCCGAATCCTTCAAGTGGAAGATGTTCATGAAGGTGCAGGCGGGACGCGCGCAGTACCTGAAGGCCGGAGATATCGTCGAAGCCCGGATCGCGAGCCGCGACGGAACGATCGATCTGGGCGTGCAGCGTAACAAGATCGTGGACGAAGCAGCATGAACGGCATCGCGACCCGGTACGACGTGCTGGCGATCGAAGCGCAGGGCCTTCCGCCGGATCTCCCTGCCAGCACCTACGAGATGATTTGCGCCGGCGCGGCCATCGATCCGTCCGCCCCCGCGCTGTCCTTTTTTCTGACCGCCGACGCGCATCGCGACGCCGAGCGCTGGACCTATCGCGAGCTGGTTCGTGACATCACGCGCACGGCCAACCTGTTCACGCGCCTCGGCGTGCGCTCGAGCTCGGTGATCGCCTATGTGCTGCCCAATCTTCCCGAAACGCATTTCGTGCTCTGGGGCGGGCAGGCGGCCGGCATCGTATGTGCGATCAATCCGTTGCTCGAAGGCGAAGCGATCGGCAATCTGCTCAAATCGGCCGGCGCCAGCGTACTCGTGACGCTCGCGCCATTTCCCGGCACCGATCTCTGGCAGAAAGTCGCGGCGATCCTTCACCAGGTCGAGTCGCTGCGGCATCTCGTGCTGGTCGATCCGGCCGATCGTGTGCGGGGCACCGCGCAAGCAGCGGCCCGCATGCTCCAGCGTGACGCGTGCCATACGCTGCACGGCGACGATGGTTTGCGCGACGCGGTGCCCGCGCCTATCCAGATCCACGACTTCGGGACGGAAATGGCGCGGGAATCCGGTACGGCGCTCGACAACGTGCGCCGCATTCAACCGGGCGACATGTCGTCGTTCTTCTGTACCGGGGGCACCACGGGGTTGCCGAAAATCGCGATGCGCAGCCACGGCAATGAAGTGGCGAATGCATGGAGCGCCGGCCGGTTCTTCGGCGACAGCATCGGCCCCGGCAAAACGACCTTCTGCGGATTGCCGCTCTTTCACGTCAATGCCGCGATGGTGACCGGCCTGCTGCCTTTTTCCCGCGGCGCCCATGTCGTGCTCGGCACACCGCAAGGCTACCGAGGTGACGGTGTCGTCAAACGCTTCTGGGAAATCGTCGAACATCATCACATCAATTTCTTCAGCGGCGTCCCGACACTTTACGCGTCGCTGCTCGACATTCCTGTCGACGGTCACGCTATCGACTCGCTCGAATACGGCCTGTGCGGTGCGGCGCCGATGCCGGTCGGCGTCTTCAGGGCCTTCCAGGAAAAAACCGGCATCCGGATTCTCGAAGGCTACGGTCTGACCGAGGGAACCTGCGTGAGCAGCGTCAACCCGCCGACCGGCGAGCGCCGGCTGGGATCGATCGGGCTTCGCATCCCCTTCCAGGCGATGAAAGCCGTCGTCGTGGACGACGCGGGACGGTATCTACGCGATTGCGCGGTGAACGAAGAGGGGCTGCTCGTCATCTCCGGGCCGAACGTTTTCAACGGCTACCTGCGTGCCGATCAGAACAGCGCGCTGTGGCTCGATCTCGGCGACGGCAAGCGCTGGCTCAACACCGGCGACCTCGGCCGCTGCGACGTCGACGGTTACTTTTGGCTGACCGGCCGCAAGAAGGAACTGATCATTCGCGGCGGGCACAACATCGACCCTGCGGCGATCGAGGAGCCGCTTCATCGACATCCGGCGGTCCAGCTCGCCGCGGCAATCGGGCGTCCCGATGCGCATGCCGGTGAGCTGCCGGTCGCGTATGTGCAGCTCAAGCCGGGGATGAGCGCGACCGAGCACGATCTGACGGCGTTCATGCAACAGGAGATCGCTGAGCGCGCCGCACTGCCCAAGCACGTCCGAATCGTAGACGCTATCCCGCTCACGGGCGTCGGCAAGATCTTCAAACCGGAACTCAAGCGCCGCGAGACGCGTGACGCGCTGCGCGCGGCATTGGCCCAGGGCGGCGCCCCCGGTGCATCGATCGACGTCACGACCGAGCAATCGGGCGGAATGTCTGTGTCGGTCGAGCTGAGCGACCCCGGGCTCGAGCCTGCGGCACGCGTGGTGCTGGGGCGTTTTCCGTTTGCGTTCTCGATCTCGATCGCCGCGCAGCCAACACGGTCATCCTGACCCACAGCGACAGATCCGCGGCGATGGAGGCGCGCGGCTAGCCTGGATCGCACCAACTTCGGAAGCAGATCGCCGCATTCAATCAGGTATCCAAATTATTTGTTATTCATGAGACGGATCGAGACAGAGGAGACACAAGATGAATTTCAGGCGAACGACGCGTTTCGCAGGCATGGCGGTTTGTATCGGCTCGGCTTTTCTTGGCGACGATGCGCAGGCCCAGTCGGCCGGAAGCATCACGACATCGGTAGGATGGCTACACATCGCCCCTCAGGGCAACGCAACGCCCCTGGTCGTGCAAAGTGTCGGCGGCGTCACGGTGAATCACGAACTGACCGGTAGCAGCGCCCATGCCAGTTCGACGGATACGCTCGGCATTACCAACGAGTACTACGTCACCGACAACTTCGGCGTCGCGATGCTTTTTGGCATGCCGCTGAAGGTCAATCTGATTGGCGACGGGACGTTGCAGAAGTACGGCACGCTCGGCACGACAAGGCCGATGCCGCCGGCGATCGAACTTCGATACCACCTGTTTTCTGCCACATCGAAATTCCGGCCGTTCCTGGGCATTGGCGCGAACTATACGTGGTTCACCCAGGTTCGAGCCACCAACAGCCGGTTCGTCTCCGACAGCTTCGGGCCGGGCGGCTCGGCGCGCGCGACGCTCAGCGCTTCGTGGAACCCCGTGTTCGAGATCGGGGCGAATTACGCGGTGACCAGACACTGGTCTGTCGGAACCTCCGTCGGCTACATGCCGGTGAAGACCCACCTCACGTTATACGGACAGACCGCGACCGGGACGCAGATCGTTTCCAAATCGACGCTCCGGCTCAATCCCGTCAGCGTTTTCCTGAACGTCGCCTATACGTTCTGACGAGCACGCCCGGATGCCAGCCCCCCGCATCAAAGCAACACATAGGATCGAACGATGAAACGACAGGTTCTCAAGACCATTCTGTTTGCATTGCCCAAGGTTCTGGACCTGACGGCGCGCCGCTTCCCCGCCTACCGGGAACGTCTCAAGGAGCGCAATCTCGTCGCGTGGATCGGGCTCATGGATCAAAGCATGGGTCGCGTCATCGAGTTCAGGAATGGCCGCATTCGGTCGCGCGCCGGCAAGCACCCGCAGCCCGACGTGCGCATGGCCTTCAAGGATGTCGCCACCGCCCTGAAGTTTCTTTCCCCCAGCCCGGACCAGGGCGAAATCATCCACGCCGCCAAGAACTTCAAGGTCGTCGCGGAGGGCGAGGACGAACTGCTGGTCTGGCTCATGCAAACCCTGAGCATGATGCGCACCGTCGGTCTGCCGATGGGCACGCCCATGCGCGACGGCACCCGACGCTACACCACCTGTACCAATGGCGGGCCGCTGTTCGTCTACGTCAAGGATGGCCGCATCGTCCGCGTGACCCCCATCGAGCTGGACGATACGGATGCGTCAAGCTGGGTGATCGACGCACGTGGACGCCGCTTCAGCCCGCCACGGCGTGGCTTGGTCGCGCCGCACGCGTTGACCCTCAAGTCGCTGGTCTACTCCGACAAGCGCATCCTTCACCCGATGAAACGGGTCGACTTCGACCCCGACGGCGAGCGCAATCCGCAGAACCGCGGCAAGTCCGGCTATGTGCGTATCAGCTGGGACGAGGCCCTGGACATCGTCGCCAAGGAGATCAACCGGCAGAAGCGCGTTCACGGCCCCGGTTCCATCACGTTCCCGATGTCGTCTCACCATCAGTGGGGCAACGTGGGCTACTACCTCAGCGCGCTGACGCGCTTCGCCAACCTGATCGGCTTCACGCGGGTCGCCGCGAATCCGGACAGCTGGGAAGGCTGGTACTGGGGCGCCATGCATCATTTCGGCAACTCGATGCGCGTCGGCGTGCCCTCCGGCTATGGCGGCCTCGAGGACGCTCTTAAGGAAGCCGAAATGATCGTCTTCTGGTCCTGCGACCCCGAAAGTACCAACGGCGCCTACGCGGGATTCGAGGGAACACCACGCCGTCTGTGGGCCAAGGAGCTCGGTATCGAGTTCGTTCATATCGACCCGCACTGCAATCCGACCGCGCAGCTGCTGGGCGGCCGCTGGATCCCGGTGCGGCCGCAAACCGATGCCGCGCTGGCTACCGCGATCATGTACGTATGGGCCGTGGAGGGCCTGTACGACAAGGATTACGTCGCGGCGCGCACGACCGGTTTCGACGATTGGAAAGCCTACCTTCTGGGCGAAACCGACGGTACGCCCAAGACGCCCGAGTGGCAGGAGAGCGAGACCGGCGTGCCGGCCAAGGACGTCCGCGCGCTGGCGCGCCTGTGGGGAAACAAAAAGGTTCATCTCGCCGTCGGGATGACTGGCGCGGGATTCGGTGGCGCGGGCCGCGGGGCGACCGGCGCGCAATGGGCGCGCTGCATGATCATGATGATGGCCATGCAGGGCTGGGGCAAGCCGGGGGTGAATTTCGGCTGCCTCGAAATCGGCGTCCCGCATGATCTCCAGTTCTACTTCCCCGGCTACGCGGACGGCGGCATTTCAGGCGACCTGGCGTGGACCGCCAACGCGGTGGACAACTACCAGCGCATGCCGCACATCCTCACCATGAATCCGGTCAAGCAGATGGTGCCGCGACAGCAACTGCCCGATGCGATTCTCAACGGTCATGCCACCGGTTATCTGTGGGACGGCATGTCCCAGGAAGCGCAGTTCGCGCCGTTCACCTACCCGATGCCCGGCTATTCGCCGATCCACATGATCTATCGCTATGGCGGATCGTCGTTCAGTACCGTGACGAATTCCGGACGCTGGACCGAGGCCTACCGGCACTCGAGTATCGAGTTCGTGGTCAATCAGTCGATCTGGATGGAAGGCGAGGCACAGTTCGCCGACATCATCCTGCCCGCGTGCACGTCGCTGGAGCGTTGGGACATCGGGGAATGGGCGAATTCGGGCGGCTACGCGCACCACGGCTACGGCACGGTCAACCATCGCATGCTGACGATGCAGCACAAGTGCATCGAGCCTTTGGGCGAGTCCCGCTCCGACTACGACATCTTCACCGCCATCCTGATCCGGTTGGGCCTGGGTGGCATCTTCACCGAAGGCTGCAGCGATCTCGATTGGGTCAAGCGCGTGTTCGACTCGTCGGATCTGCCCGGTCACATTTCGTGGCGCGAATTCTGCCGCAAGGGCTATTTCGTCGTGCCGCCCGAAAAGCCCGAGCTTCGCCATCCCGTGGACATGCGTTGGTATGCGGAAGACCGAAGGAAGGACCTGCCGGAACCCCATCCGCTGCCGTCGCAGTTCTCGGAAAAGTTCGGCAAGGGCCTGCAAACGCCAAGCGGCAAGCTGGAGTTCGTGCCCGAGTTGCTGAAGCGGCACACGGCGGACAATCCCGAGCGGCCGCCGCTCAACCGATATATCCCCTCCTGGGAGGGTCTGCGCTCGGACCTGGCCCGGCGCTATCCGCTGCAATTGATCGCCACCCACAGCCGCTACAGCTTTCATACCCATTGTGACGGCAAGAACTCCGCGGTGAACGGCATCGACGATCATCGCGCGCTGATCGCGGGGCACCGCTTCTGGCTGCTGAGGCTCAATCCGGCCGACGCCGCCGCTCGACGCATTGCCCATCGCGATCTCGTCAAGGTGCACAACGATCGCGGCGCCGTGATCTGTGCGGCCGATGTCTCGCCGCTCGTGAACGCCGGCGTGGTGAAGTCCTACGAGGCGAGCGCCGAATTTCAGTTGATCGAAATCGACGGCGAGCAAGTCGAGATTGGCGGTTGCATGAACATGCTCACCCCTGACCGGCCGCAGACCGCCGGCACCAGCAGCATGAGCCCGAATTCCTGCCTGGTGCAGGTCGAGAAATGGCGCGGTGCCGAAGCGTTCATGCTCGGTCGCGCAGCGTGAGGAGTTTCAAATGAGCAAGTGGAACCTGATTATCAAGGTCGGGCGTTGCGAGAACTGCCAGAACTGCGTGATCGCCGCGCGGGACGAACACGTCGGCAACGACTTTCCCGGCTACGCCGCGCCGGCCTCGGCCAACGCCGAGAGCCCGATCCGCATCCTGCGTCGCGTACAGGGCGCCGCGCATATGGTCCAGACCACTTATTTACCGGTCTTGTGCAATCACTGCGACGACGCGCCCTGCATGCGTGCCGGCGGCGGCGCCGTTCGCAAGCGTGCCGACGGCATCGTCATCATCGATCCGGACAAGGCACGAGGCCGCAAGGACATCGTCAAGGCCTGCCCTTACAAGGCAATCGTCTGGAACGAAGCGTTGCAACTGCCGCAGATCTGGATCTTCGATGCGCATTTGCTCGACCAGGGTTGGCCGCGCCCGCGTTGTCAGCAGTCGTGCCCCACTGATGTCTTCGAGACGGTCAAGCTCGATGATGCGGCGATGGCCGAGAAGGCCCGGCGGGAGGGACTCAAGGTATTGCGACCCGACCTGAGCACGAAGCCCCGCGTGTGGTACAGCGGCCTCGAGCGCTGGGAAACGTGCTTCGTCGGCGGAAGTATCAGTGTCCAGGCAGGAGACGCGGTCGAGTGCGTCACGGACGCGGTCGTCGCGTTGTACTACGCTAATCTGCAGGTCGCCGAAACGGTGTCGGACGGTTTCGGCGATTTCCGCTTCGATGGCCTCGCCAAGGGCAGCGGCTCCTACAAAGTCAAAATCCGGCATGCGCTCGGCACCGCGTGGCGCGAGTGCGAATTGGGCGAGAGCGTGTACCTCGGAGAAATCAGGCTCAGTCGGTCGAAAAGCGCCGTGGCGATCGAGTGCTGATGATCCGGGGAAGGCTGAACGCTGCGGGGCTCGCACTGATTTCCGGCACGCCGCCTTCCCGCGGCGAGCCCCCGAACATCATCGGACAAGCGTCACTTGTCGGCCGCATACGAAGCAAACACCTTCGTCAGGTGTGCGACGAATGCTTTGACATTCGGGCTGCTGCGCCGGCTCTCCGGCCACAGCGCCGTGATCGTGGAGCGCGGTTCGACGAACTCGGTGAGGACCTGCACCAGCTCCCCGCGCTTGACGTAGGACGCGGCCACATAGGCCGGTGTAATACCGACGCCTCCGCCCGCGACCATCACGGCGGCGACGGCATCGCTGGTATCGACAACGATGCCGGCGTCCGGTATCAGGTCGAGCGATCCGTCACCGGTGACAAAATTCCAGCGAAAGACCTGTCCTGAACTCTGGAAGCGGAAATTCACGCAATCGTGATCCACGAGGTCGTCGGGGTGTTTGGGGACACCGCGCCTCGCCAGATAGTCCGGGGACGCGTACGCGCCGATATGGTGAGGGGAAAGCTGGCGCGAGATCAGACGAGAACCGCTTAGATCTCCTACTCGAATGGCCACATCGACGCCTTCACCGACCAGATCGACGAAATGATCGCCCAGCCGCAGGTCGATGGACAGCTTAGGGAAACGCTTCCGAAACGCAGGTAGCGCAGGCGCGATCAGATGAATCCCGATCGGGAGCGGTGCGGTCACCTTCAGGATGCCGGCCGGCTCGGATCGCGCCGAGACCGCGGCCTGCTCGATGGCCTCCATTTCCGCAAGCAGGCGCAACGTGCGTTCATGCAGCTCGCGCCCCTCCTGGGTCAGCGTCAACGATCGGGTGGTCCGGTTGAACAGTTTCAGCTCGAAGTGCTGCTCGAGACGCTGGATGCTCTTGCTCACGGCCGACGGTGTGACGCCAAGCGCCCGAGCGGCGGCCGAATAACTCCCTAACGACGCCGCGCGGCTGAATGCAATGAGGCCCGTCAGGCGGTCCAGGCTGATTTGTTCCATGGCGGAATGATTGAAGAGAGTTTGGCGCTGATTATCAATATCAATTGGCAAGTATAGAGTGCTGTCCAAGACGCCGCACTGGGTTGCGTCAGCCGACAGGACCTACTTTCATGACTACCGATTTCGCTGCCCGTTCACTCGATAACAAGTCCGTCCTCATCATTGGCGGAACCTCCGGCATTGGCCTTTCCGCGGCCAAACAAGCGAAGGCCGCCGGGGCGAACGTCACCGTGATCGGCTTCAACGCGGAGGGCGCTGAACGCGTCGCCGCCGAGCATGGTTTTGCGGGTTGGCGCGCCGCCGACGTGACCAAGCCGGAGACCCTCACCGCGGCGCTGGCCGACATCGCACACGTCGACCATCTCGTCCTCCTCGCCGGGACCTTCGTGGCAGGCAAGGTGCTGGAAGCGGATGTCGACTATCTGCGTCGTGCGTTCGACGAACGTGTGTGGGCAGCCGTGCACACGTTGCGCACGCTGGGTGATCGCCTGGCCGCCGATGGCTCGATCACGTTCATTTCGGGTGTGCTGGCCGACCGGCCCAATGCCTACGGCACGGCCATTCTTGCGTCGGCGTCCGCCGCGATGGAAGCGCTGGCCCGGGGTTTGGTGCTTGAACTGGCGCCGCGCCGCGTCAACACCGTCTCGCCCGGCACCACCGACACGCCGCTGCTTGCCCGCACGCTCGGCGACGGTCGCGACGCGTACGTGAACGCATTGAAAGAAAAATTGCCGCTGCATCGTTTGGGAACCGCCGACGAAGTGGGCGCCGCGGTGGTGTTCCTGATGAGCAACGGTTTCATGAACGGCGAGACGATCCACATCGACGGCGGCGCCCGTCTCGTGTGATGTGGCCTGCAAGGCTTCCGGTATTTCCACGCTGACAAGGAACAAGAAGGAGGTTTGGTGCCTACGCTGTTTGATCCCATTCGACTGGGCGCGATCGAAGCGCCCAACCGTATCCTGATGGCGCCCATGACACGTGCCCGGGGAACACGCGAGCACGTACCCACCGCGATGATGGCCGACTATTACAGTCAACGCGCATCCGCAGGTCTCATCATCTCGGAGGCCATTGGCATTTCCCGGCAGGGGCTGGGCTGGCCCTACGCGACCGGCCTGTGGACGCCTGCCCAGGTTGCCGGCTGGCGAAAAGTGACCGACGCCGTGCACGAAGCGGGCGGCCGCATCATTGCCCAGCTGTGGCACATGGGCCGCGTGGTGCATCCGAGCTTTCTCGATGGCGCGCAGCCTGTGTCGTCGTCCATGACGACGGCACCGGGCCATGCCCATACTTATGAAGGAAAGCAGTCCTACGCGCCGGCGCGCGCACTGGCGACACACGAAATTCCCGCCGTGATCGAACAGTTCGCCGCCGCTGCACATAACGCACTGCAGGCCGGCTTCGACGGCGTGCAGTTGCATGCGTCGAACGGTTATCTGATCGATCAATTCCTGCGAGACAGCGCCAACTTCCGCGACGACGCGTATGGCGGCTCGATCTCCAATCGGCTCCGGCTTCTGATCGAGGTAACCGAGGCTGTCGCGGAGGTCGTGGGCGCCGATCGCACCAGCGTTCGCCTGTCTCCCAACGGCGAAACCCTCGGCGTGCGTGATAGCGATCCGGTGCCGCTGTTCATCGCGGCCGCCGAGGCGCTATCCACGGTCGGGATCGCGTTCCTGGAACTGCGTGAACCGCCACTGAACGGCAGTTTCGGCGTCGGCTATCTCGATCCGCTCGCGGCGCGGATCCGCCCGGCTTTCAAAGGACCGCTGGTGCTCAACTCGGATTTCGACGCGGCCCGAGCCCAGGCTGAACTCGACGCCGGCATTGGCGATGCCGTTGCTTTCGGGCGCCCTTTCATCTCGAATCCGGATTACCCGCGCCGTCTAGCCAATTCGATTCCGCTTGCGTCGGACGACCCGACAACGTGGTTCACGCAAGGCGCGGACGGTTACGTCGATTACCCGGGCGCGACGTCGGCTTGACGACACGCTGCGTGACGGGGCTCAAGAGCGAACGGCGCCATCGGAAACGACGCACTGGTCGATCCGGCCGCGTTCGTTGACGGTCACTCGCGGACGCGGAATCTCATGCTCACGGTGGTATCCGCGGCGATCGTGCCGCGCATGTCGACATTCACCTCGTCGGTATCACCGTGCGAAAGCCGTGGCCTTGGTCGCATTTTTTTGACGCCACCCATCGCGAAGCCGAGCTGCCGTGCGCGCCCATCACGCGAGCTTCTTTTCGTCTGCATCCCGCATTGCCGACACAACGACCGCTCTAGGTTGCGACGGCTCCATTCGCAGCAACCGTTACTTCCCTGCAACCGTACGAAAGGAAAACCATCATGTCATTCGTTACCACGCAAGACGGCGTCCAGATTTTTTACAAGGACTGGGGCCCGAAAGACGCGCAGCCGATCGTCTTCCATCACGGCTGGCCGCTTTCGTCGGATGACTGGGATGCCCAGATGTTGTTTTTCCTGTCGAACGGGTATCGCGTCATTGCCCACGACCGGCGCGGACATGGGCGCTCCGCGCAAGTCGCCGAAGGTCACGACATGAACCATTACGCGGCCGATGCGCTCGCCGTGGTCGAAGCGCTGGATCTTCGGGATGCAGTCCATATCGGTCACTCCACCGGCGGCGGCGAAGCCGCCCGCTATGTCGCGAGGCACGGCGAGCCGGCCGGGCGTGTCGCCAAAGTGATACTGGTCAGCGCGGTGACCCCGCTGATGCTGAAGACGCAGGCCAACCCGGACGGCGTGCCGATCGAGGTATTCGACGGGTTGCGGGCCGGCACGGCGGCCAATCGCGCTCAGTTCTTTCTCGATGTGCCGAGCGGCCCGTTTTACGGATTCAATCGAGCCGGCGCGAAGATCGATCAAGGCGTGATTCGGAACTGGTGGCGCCAGGCGATGATGGGCAGCGCCAACGCGCATTTCGAGGGCATCAAGGCGTTCTCCGAGACGGACCAGACCGACGATCTCAAGGCGATCAGCGTGCCGACGGTTGTGCTGCATGGCGAAGACGACCAGATCGTCCCGTATGAGAATGCTGCGCTGAAGGCAATCAAACTGCTCAAAAACGGCACGTTGAAGACCTATCCGGGCTACGGCCACGGCATGCTGACCGTCAATGCCGATGTGCTCAATGCGGATCTGCTGGCCTTCGTGAAGGCTTGAAGATTCTCGTATCGATTCGTTATCCGACGTTTCAGCGTGACGATCATGACGAGGCCGAGGAAGCGCATTCCCGATAACGGGTCGCTTCCCGGTTAACGATGACTGACAGCCATGCCTTCGTGAAAGCGGTCGGCTACCCGACCCGTGGCCTGGTGACATCCCGCCGACGATCCGGCACGTCGTCGGTCGTGCAATAGAGCGAGCCCTTGATTTTTGAGACGAACGGTCTATTATTCGCCCATGGACGTTCGAACTGATCCGCCTCGCCGCCGCGGCAGGCCACCGAAGCAGCACGAAGACCTCGTCGCGACGCGCGACATGCTGTTGCGCACCGGGCTGGAAGTGCTCACCGAGAAGGGCTTTTCGGCCACCGGGCTCGACGAGATCCTCGGGCGCGCCGGCGTGCCCAAGGGCTCGTTCTATCACTACTTCGACAGCAAGGAGGCGTTCGGCCTCGAACTGATCGATCGCTACGCGGACTTCTTCGCCCGCAAGCTGGACCGTCATTTCAGCCAGCCCGAGCCATCGCCGCTGGCACGCGTGCGCGCGTTCGTCGACGATGCACGCGACGGCATGGCGCGCCATGCATACAACCGCGGCTGCCTGATCGGCAACCTCGGCCAGGAAATGGGCGCACTGCCGGAGAGTTTCCGTGCGCGTCTGCGCGCGACGTTCGAGGACTGGCAACGCCGGCTGGCCGCGTGCCTCACCGCCGCCCAGCAAGCCGGCGAGCTCGCCGAGTCGGCAGACCCCGCCGAGCTGGCCGCGTGCTTCTGGATCGGCTGGGAAGGCGCCGTGCTGCGCGCGAAGCTCGAACGCAGCGACGCGCCGCTTGCGCTGTTCGCGCAGTTTTTCTTCAATGGATTGCCTCGCCGCTGAATTTTTTTGCCATTAACTAGACGATCGGTCTAAAAAGGAGGACGCATGTTCCAGGGCATCGTGATCGACAAGGACGACACCGGCCAGCACGCGCGGCTGCAAACGCTGGACGACGCGCAGTTGCCCGCGGGCAACGTGACGATCCGGGTCGGTTATTCGACGTTGAACTACAAGGACGGGCTGGCGATCACCGGCAAGAGCCCGGTGGTCCGCAAATTCCCGATGGTGCCGGGCATCGATCTGGTCGGCGAGGTCGAGCACAGCACGCATCCGGATTACCGCGCGGGCGATCGTGTCGTGCTCAACGGCTGGGGCGTCGGCGAAACGCACTGGGGCGGCCTGGCCCAGAAGGCACGCGTCGACGGCGACTGGCTGGTGCCGCTGCCGCCCGCGTTTTCGCCGCAACAGGCGATGGCCATCGGCACGGCGGGCTACACCGCGATGCTGTGCGTGATGGCGCTGGAACGGCATGGCGTGCGCCCGGACGATGGCGAGATCGTCGTGACCGGCGCGGCAGGTGGCGTCGGCAGCGTCGCCATCGCCCTGCTCGCGCGGCTCGGCTATCGCGTCGTCGCCGTGACCGGCCGCCCGGCCGATGCCGACTACCTGCGGCAGCTCGGCGCGGCGGAGATCCTCGACCGATCGCAATTCGGCGCACCGGGCAAGCCGCTCGGCAAGGAACGCTGGGCCGGCGCGGTCGACGTCGCGGGCAGTCACGTGCTCGCCAACGTGTGCGCGACCACGCGCTATCGTGGCGTGGTGACGGCCTGCGGCCTCGCCGCCGGCATGGACTTTCCCGCCACCGTCGCGCCGTTCATCCTGCGCGGCGTGACGCTCGTCGGCATCGACAGCGTGATGTGCCCGCGCGCCGAGCGGCTGGAGGCATGGCGCCGGCTCGCGTCCGATCTCGATGTCGAGAAGCTGGGCGCGATCGGTCATCAGGTCGGCCTGGGCAACGGCATACCGCTTGCCGAAGAACTGATCGCCGGCAAGATACGCGGCCGCATCGTCGTGGACGTCAACGCATGACGCCGGCAACCCGTCGTTTCATGTCCGGCCGGCGGCTCGCGCGTCGCGTTCGCCCGTGCCACTTCATCCAGGAGACCTCATGACCGCTGCCAACCCCGCGCCCGTCAGCCGCTTTCCGGTGCCGGCGCTCGACGACCTGCCCGACGATATTCGCGCACGGATCGCGGCCGTCCAGGAAAAGTCGGGCTTCATCCCGAACGTATTCCTCACGCTCGCGCATCGCCCGGACGAGTTTCGCGCGTTCATGGCGTACCACGACGCGCTGATGGACAAGCCGGGCAACCTCACCAAGGCCGAACGGGAAATGATCGTCGTGGCCACCAGCGCCGTGAACCAGTGCCAGTACTGCGTGATCGCGCACGGCGCGATCCTGCGCATTCGCGCGAAGGATCCGCTGATCGCCGACCAGGTCGCGACCAACTACCGCAAGGCCGACATCACCGTCCGGCAGAAGGCGATGCTCGACTTCGCGATGAAGGTGTCGCAGACCGCGCACTTAGTAGGAGAAGCGGACTTCGACACGCTGAAGTCGCATGGCTTCACCGAAGAGGACGTCTGGGACATCGCGGCGATCTCGGCGTTCTTCGGGATGTCGAATCGCATCGCGAACGTGACGAACATGCGGCCCAACGCGGAGTTCTACGCGCTGGGGCGCTGAGCACGCGCGCCGGCCTCGGTCGGCGCGATCCGCCGAGCCGGACGCTGGAACAGCGCGACACCGGAGACGGATGTCGCGGCTCCGACCTGCCGGCTCACGGCAAGCGCGAGCAGGGGCGGATTAGCCCTCGCTCCACTCCTTCAACGCCTTCAACCCGTCCGGCAGCGGCGCGTCCGGGAACACCGTCGACAACGTCGCGTCCCGCCACCGTGCCGCCTCCTCCGCGCGCTGCGTTTCCGCCTGCTCGCACACGAACAGCGCATCGCTGCCGAGCAGCAGCCGCATCGGCACGTCGTCGCGACGCGACAGCTCGACGATCAGCGCCGCGATCCGTGCGGGATCGCCGACCTCGTGGCCGCCATACGAACCGAGCAGTTCGAGAATCTTCCCGACCGACGGCTGGTAGTCGGGCAGCAGGCCGTCGACGGCGCGCTTCGCCTGCGCGGCCCATTCGGTGCGCATCCCGCCCGGCTCGAGCGTGCACACGCGCACGCCGAACGGCGCGACTTCCTTCGACAGCACGTCGCTGAACCCGCCGACCGCCCACTTCGCGGCCTGATATGCGGACAGGCCGGCCGTCGCCGTGCGCCCGCCGACCGACGACACCTGGAAGATGTGGCCCGCGCGTTGCGCCCGCATCGTCGGCAGCACCGCACGCGTCAGGTTGACCACGCCGAACAGGTTCGTTTCGATCTGGTCGCGGAAGTCGTCGGCGCCCATCTGCTCGAACGGCGCCGTATGACCGTAGCCCGCGTTGTTCACCAGCACGTCGATGCGTCCGAACGCGTCGCGGGCGGCGGCCACCGCATGCGCGGCCGCCGCTGCGTCGGTCACGTCGAGCTCGATTGGCAGCAGCCGGTCGCCGTACCGCGCTTCCAGATCGGCGAGCCGCGCCGGATCGCGCGCGCCGGCCACCAGCCGGTCGCCCGCCGCCAGCACCGCTTCCGAGATTGCACGTCCCAGGCCGCGTGCGGCCCCTGTCACCAGCCAGACTTTCGACATTTCCATTTCTCCGTAAAGTTGAAACCGCAAAAATGAATGATTACTCACTCATTAATATGGGCGCTGAAACGGTCGTTTTGACCGTGCATCGCCCTGCCTGAAAACCGCCTTCCATTCGTCGCGGCGACGCCCGAACCGAACGTGCCGCCCCTCATCTCTACAACTCGCCGCTATCACACCGCGTGCAACACGGCCCACAGCGCGCGAAACCCGGCTTCCCGGTACGCATCGGCCCGCGCGGGATCGCGTGCGATCGACTCCATCGCCGTTTCCGCGATCGACGTGAACAGCGCCGTGCAGAACGCATGCGCGTCGTCGGCGTCGAGCCCGCCCGCGGCGGCACTCTGCGCGCGCAGCAGCGCGGTGATCGCGCCGAAGCCTTCAGTGCCGGCCGCGCGATGCGCGTCGTCGATGCGGCCGCTCACGTCGAGCTGCCGCAGCGCGCGCTGCCCGTGCGGATCCGCGACGCCCCACGACACATAGCTGTTCCACACATGCCGCATGGCCTGCTCGGCCGGCGCGTGCTCCGGAAACCCGGTGATCATCGCGTCGCGCAGGTCGGCCTTCAGGCTCAGGTACAGCGCGTTCAGCAGCGCATCCTTGGTCTCGAAATAGGTGAACACCGTGCCTTCCGCGACGCCGGCGAGCCGCGCGATGCGCGCGGTGGTCGCACTCGCGCCGTCCTCCGCAAGCGCCCGGGCGGCCGCGGCGAGGATGGCGTCGTGCTTGTCGGGACTGCGCGGTCGGGCCACGTTCGATTCCTTAAATGAGTGAGCGCTCAATCATAATCGCGCCGACCACGGGACGGCAAGCCCTGTTACATAAGGGGGAACCCATCCGCAATCGGTCAAAAGCGTGCACTATTAGCGTTTCCACGTACTGGCGCGCCAACGCACCGGCGGCCGGCGCTTCGACGTTCGTTCCACGCTCACCCGTTTCAGACCGCGATCCACTCATGACGAATCAGCCCAACCAGACCGAAGCCGACCAGCCCGTCGACATGATCATCTTCGGCGGCGGCGGCGACCTGGCCGCCCGCAAGCTGTTGCCCGCGCTCTACATGGCGCACCTGCACTGCAACCTGCCGCCGCAGACGCGCATCATCGCGGTCGGCCGGCGCGACTGGGGCATCGACGGCTACCGCAAGTTCATGGACGAGCAGTCGCGCCCGTTCATCGACGAGAAGGCGTTCGACGCCGACGCGTGGGCCCGTTTCCTCGACCTGTTCAAGTACGTGCTGATCGACGTGAACGCGCCGGAAGACTATGCGCGCCTCGCCGAAGCGGCGCGCCCCGACGCGATCCACGTGTTCTACCTGTCGACGTCGCCGGAGCTGTTCACGACGATCTGCGACAACCTGTCGGCCGCGCACCTCGTCGATGCGCGCTCGCGCGTCGTGCTCGAAAAGCCGCTCGGCCACGATCTCGCGTCGGCGCAGGCGATCAACGATGCGGTCGGCCGGCATTTCGCGGAATCGCAGATCTACCGGATCGACCATTACCTCGGCAAGGAAACCGTGCAGAACCTGATGGTGCTGCGCTTCGGCAACCCGATCTTCGGGCCGCTGTGGCAGGCGCCGAGCATCCGCAGCGTGCAGATCACGGTGGCGGAGACGGTCGGCGTCGGCAGCCGCGCGGGCTTCTACGACCATACCGGCGCGCTGCGCGACATGGTGCAGAACCACCTGCTGCAACTGCTGTGCATCGTCGCGATGGAGCCGCCGGTGTCGCTCGATTCGGACGCGGTGCGCGACGAGAAGCTGAAGGTGCTGCGCTCGCTGCGGCCGATGGCGCTGTCGGACGTCGCGCGCGATACCGTGCGCGGCCAGTACACGGCCGGCGTGATCAAGGGCGCGCCGGTCCCGGCCTACGCGACCAAGACAACGTGCCGGCGGACAGCCACGCGGAAACCTTCGTCGCGCTGCGCGCGCACATCAACAACTGGCGCTGGGCGAACGTGCCGTTCTTCCTGCGCACCGGCAAGCGTCTCAGCGCCGATCGCGTCGGGAGATCGTCATCAAGTTCCGGCGGACATGCCGTTCTCGATCATCCCGACCGGCCCGCGCCACTACAGCAACCGCCTCGTGATCCAGCTGCAGCCGGAAGAATCGATCCAGCTGCAGATGCTCGCGAAGGAGCCGGGCAGCGGGATGAAGATGGTGCCCCGCGAGCGTGCACCTCGACCTGCAGCGTTCGACCAGTTCTCAAGGAACGGCGCGCGGAAGCCTACGAGCGGCTGCTGATCGACGTGATCCGCGGGCGTCTCACGCACTTCATGCGCCGCGACGAGCTCGAGGCCGCGTGGTCGTGGGTCGAGCCGATCCTCAACGGCTGGAAGCAGCTGGGCGACCGTCCGCGCCTCTACACGGCAGGCACGTTCGGGCCGGCGGCCTCGTCGGCGCTGCTGGCGCGCGACAACATGTCGTGGTCCGAGGAAGCCTGACCATGGCATGACGGCAGGCCCGCGGCGCAAGCGCCGCGCGGCACGCCGGATCACACGGGGCGCCCGATCGGGTGCCCGCAGCCAGCCCCCCATCGCCCGCCACCCTTCCAGCGCTGCGCCGTTACAGCGGCTCCAGCCACGCGGCCTTGCGCCGCGCCGGCGCCCCGCTGCTGCCGCTATCGCCGCCCAGCACCTCGATCATGTAATCGACGAACGACGCGATCCGCGACGAAATCGCGGTGTTCCGGTAATACACCGCGTTGATCGGCTGTTCGACGTCGAGCGTCTGCCGCGCGAGCACCTGCACGAGCCGCCCGGCCTCGCGATCCTGCGCGGTCATGAAATCCGACAGGCACACGACGCCCGCGCCCTCCAGCGCGAGCTGCCGCAGCGTCTCGCCGCTCGACGACCAGATGCCGGGCTCGATGCGGCACGGCTCGCCGTCCGCACCGAGGATCGGCCAGACGTTCAGCGATTCGGGCTGCGTGAAGCCGAGCAGTGTGTGCCGATCGAGATCCTCGACCTTGCGCGGCTGGCCGTGCGCTTCGAGGTATGCGGGGCTCGCGAGGATGCGCAGCCGGCTGTTGCCGATGCGCCGGCTGTGCAGCGTCGAATCCTTGAGCCGGCCGATGCGGATCGCGACGTCGGTGCGCCGCTCCAGCAGGTCGATGATCCCCTCGTTGCTGTTCAGCTCCAGCTCGACCTTCGGGAACCGTTCGCGGTAGCCGTGCACGAGCGGCACGATCACGTGCAGCATGAACGGCGTCGCGGCATCGACGCGCAAGCGCCCCGACGGCATCTCGCGCCGCGCGAGCATCTGCTCCTCGGCGTTCTCGACCGATTCGATGATTGCGCGCGCATCCTGCAGGAACGCGCGCCCTTCCTCGGTCAATTCGAGCCGGCGCGTGGTCCGGCGCAGCAGCGTGGTCTTCAGCTTCTCCTCGAGCCGAGCGAGCGTGCGGCTCGTGGCCGACACGGTGAGGTCGAGCTGCTGCGCGGCGGCGGTGATCGAACCGGAGTCGACCACGGCGGCAAAGGCCTGGAGTTCGTCGAGCGTGATCTTCATTGCTGGATTCTTGATTCAAAATCAAAACAATTTGGTTTATAGACCCATTTTTCCGCAAAAGTAAAGACGGCACACTGCGCTCCATCGTCACCGGACCCTGGAGCACCGTCATGCCACTCGCCCTACTTGCGCTGACCATCAGCGCATTCGCCATCGGCACCACCGAATTCGTGATCGTCGGGCTGATCCCGACGATCGGCGCCGACCTCGGCGTCAGCCTGCCGTCGGCCGGCCTGCTCGTCAGCCTCTATGCACTGAGCGTCGCGATCGGCGCGCCGCTCCTCACCGCGCTCACCGGCCGCGTGCCGCGCAAGACGCTGCTCGCCGCGCTGATGGCGCTGTTCACCGTCGGCAACCTCGTGGCCTGGCAGGCGCCGGGCTACGAATCGCTGATCGTCGCGCGCGTGCTCACCGGCCTCGCCCACGGCGTGTTCTTCTCGGTCGGCTCGATCATCGCCACCACGCTCGTGCCAAAGGACAAGGCCGCCAGCGCGATCGCGACGATGTTCAGCGGGATGACCGTCGCGTTCGTCGCCGGCATTCCGCTCGGCACCTTCATCGGCCAGCACTTCGGCTGGCGCGCGACGTTCCTGGTCGTCGCGCTGTTCGGTCTCGTCGCGTTCGTCGGCGCGGTCGCGTTCGTGCCGCGCGGCCTCCCGCGCACGCCGCCGGCGCCGCTCTCCCGCCAGTTCCGCGTGCTCGCCCAGCCGCGCCTGCTGCTCGTCTATGCGATGACGGCGGTCGGCTACGGCGGCTCGCTGATCGCGTTCACCTACATGGCGCCGCTGCTCGAACAGATCGCCGGCTTCACGCCGTCGCAGGTCAGTCTGGTGCTGGTCGGCTACGGCGTGTCGGTTGCGTTCGGCAACGTGTGGGGCGGCAAGCTCGCGGACGCCGTCGGCCCTGTCAAGGCGCTCAAGCGGATCTTCCTGTTGCTCGCGATCGTGCTGCTCGCGCTGACCTTCACGGTGCATGTGAAGTGGCTCGCGGTGCTGACGATGCTCGCATGGGGCGCCGTCGCATTCGGCAACGTGCCGGGCCTGCAGGTGTACGTCGTCAAGCAGGCGCGCCACTTCGCGCCGGACGCCACCGACGTCGCGTCGGGCTTCAACATCGCCGCGTTCAACCTCGGCGTCGCGGGCGGCTCGTCGCTCGGCGGCCTGATCGTCGCGAACGTCGGCCTCGGCCATACGCCGTGGATCGCCGCCGTCGTCACGCTCGGCGCCTTCGCGCTGACCGTATTGAGCGGCCGCCTCGACCGCGGCCAGGGCCTGCCCGAGCGCACGGCCGAACCCGTCGAACTTGCCCATTGAACGTCACTTTCCCGCAGGAGCGCATCAGCATGAACGCATCGACCCAACGTCCGCCGTTCGCCGGCAGGACTTTCGAAGTCCGTTACGACGGCCTCACAGCGCTGAACGCGTATGACGAGGACGGCCTCCACATGCGCTACGAGATCACCGAAGGCCCGTACGCCGGCGCGAAGGGCGAAGTCGCGTACACGTGGCGGCACGTCGCCGGCGAGACCTACGCGATCTCGTGGCAGGAAGCCGACCGCGCAACCGTCGTGCACCTCGACGATTTCGCCGCCGGCACGTCGCACGCGTTCTTCACCGCGGCTTCGCTCGATTTCTACCGGCTCGAAGGCAGCCTGCGCGCGCGCTGAACGGAGCACCCGACCATGTCCACTTCACTCGACAAGCTCGCCAGCGGCGGCTTCAGCATCGGCATCGAACTGCCGCTCGACAACGACTGGTCGCTGGCGGGCGCCGCGAAGCGCCAGCATGACGGCCGCCGCCCCGGCGTGCCCGACCTGACACTTCATGCGACGCTCGCGCGACTGGCCGACACGCTCGGCTTCCGCGCGCTCTGGGTGCGCGACGTGCCGGTGTACGACCCGTCGTTCGGCGATGCCGCGCAAGTGTTCGAGACCTTCTCGTATCTCGGCTACCTCGCCGGCATCACCCGCGACATCCTGCTCGGCACGGCAGCCGTCGTGCTGCCGCTGCGCGAACCGCTGCTGACGTTGAAATCGGCCGCGACGATCCAGGAGCTGAGCGACGGACGCCTGCTGCTCGGCGTCGCGAGCGGCGACCGGCCGGTCGAATATCCGCTGTTCGGCCGCGACTTCGCGTCACGCGGCGCGAATTTCCGCGACCAGATCGCGCTGCTGCGCGACGGCGCGCGCGGGCACCTGCCGCCGGGCCTGGACGTGTTGCCGGCCGCGCGTTCGCCGGTGCCGCTGCTCGTCGCGGGCCTCGCGCAGCAGACGCCCGCATGGATCGGCGAACACATGGACGGCTGCCTCGCCTATCCGGGCACGCCGGCCGATCACCTGCAACGCGCCGCGAACTGGCGCGCGGTGGCCGGCGACAAGCCGTACGTGAGCTTCATCCACCTCGACCTCGCGGAAGATCCGCACGAACCGCTTCAGCGACACCGCTTCGGCGCGCGCGCCGGGCGCGTCGCGCTTACCGAAGAGCTCGCGGCGATGCGCGACGCGGGCGTGCGGCACATCGGCCTGCATTTGCGCCGCAATCGCCGGCCGCTCGACGAGACGATGGCCGAGATTGCCGCGGACGTGCTGCCGGCGTTCCATCCGGCTAGGGCTAGCAACCCGCACACGTGCGTCGCATGAGGCCGGCCACGGCCCATCGCGCGTCCCGGCCAGCGCCCGATCCTTGAATTTGAATCAAATATTTTTGACCTCTGAAGGCGTTTATCTCATCAGTCCCGAACGCCAGAATGACTTCCATACCGAACTCGTTCCACTTTCCCAGGAGCCCACGATGAGCAACGTTCCCGCATTCGGCCTCGGCACCTTCCGCCTGCAAGGCCAGGTCGTCATCGACTCGGTCCGCAATGGCCTCGACGTCGGCTACCGCGCGATCGACACCGCGCAGATCTACGGCAACGAAGCCGAAATCGGCGAAGCGATCGCCGCCTCGGGCGTGCGCCGCGAGGACCTGTTCCTCACGACCAAGATCTGGGTCGACAACTACGCGCCGGAAAAACTGGCGGCCAGCCTCGAGGAAAGCCTGCGCAAGCTGCGCACCGACACCGTCGACCTGACGCTGATCCACTGGCCGGCGCCGGGCAACGGCGTGTCGATCCAGGCGTTCATGACCGCGCTCGCCGACGCGAAGGCGAAGGGCCTCACGCGCCAGATCGGCATCTCGAACTTCAACATCGAACTGACGAAGGAAGCGATCGCGGCCGTCGGCAAGGATGCGATCGCGACGAACCAGATCGAACTGAGCCCGTACCTGCAGAACCGCAAGCTGGTCGAGTTCCTGAACGGCGAAGGGATCCACGTGACGTCGTACATGACGCTCGCCTACGGCAAGGTGCTCGGCGACCCGGTGATCGGCGCGATCGCGCAACGTCACGACGCGACGCCAGCGCAAGTCGCGCTCGCGTGGGCGCTGCAGCTCGGCTACTCGGTGATTCCGTCGTCGACGAAGCGCGAGAACCTCGCGAGCAACCTGCTCGCGCAGACGCTGCGCCTGACCGACGAAGACATGGCGCAGATCGCCGCGCTCGAGCGCAACGGCCGCGAAGTCGACCCGGCCGGCCTCGCGCCGAAGTGGGACTGAACGCGCCGCACTCGTAATCGACCCGTCCGCGGCCAGCCGGCCGCGGCACCCGACAGGACCTGACCATGACCCACGACCCGCTTTTTCAACCGCTGCAATTCGGCGCGCTGACGCTGCCGAACCGTATCGTGATGCCGCCGATGACGCGTTCGCGCGCGAGCCAGCCCGGCGACGAAGCCAACGAACTGATGGCCGCGTATTACGCGCAGCGCGCGAGCGCCGGCCTGATCGTCAGCGAAGGCACCTACATCGCGCCGCTCGGCAAGGGCTACGCGTGGACACCCGGCATCCACACGCCGTCGCAGGTCGCCGGCTGGCGCCGGGTGACGGACGCCGTGCACGCCGCGCACGGCCGCATTTTCGCGCAGCTGTGGCATGTCGGCCGGCTCAGCCATACGAGCCTGCTCGGTGGCAAGCAACCGGTGTCGTCGTCGCCGATCCAGGCGAAAGGCGTGAACGTGTTCATCGCCGGCGAGGACGGCAGCACGCCGGGCTTCGTGCAAGCGTCCGAGCCGCGCGCGCTGTCCGTCGACGAGATCCACGAGATCGTCGATCAATACCGCGCCGCCGCCCGCAACGCGATCGAGGCCGGCTTCGACGGCGTCGAGCTGCACGGCGCGAACGGCTATCTCGTGAACCAGTTCATCGACTCGAACGCGAACACGCGCACCGACGCGTACGGCGGCTCGCTGGAAAACCGGCTGCGCTTCCTGCGCGAAGTCGTGCAGGCGCTGATCGAAGGCACCGGCGACGCGTCGCGCGTCGGCATCCGCCTCGCACCGCTGACCACGCTGAACGGCTGCGTCGATGACGATCCGGAAACGACCTACCTCGCCGCCGCGAAGCTGCTCGGCGAACTCGGCATCGGCTACCTGCACATCGCGGAAGCCGACTGGGACGACGCGCCGCTGATGCCGGTCGAATTCAAGCGGCAACTGCGCGCCGTGTTCCCGGGCGTGCTGATCTACGCCGGCGCGTACACGGCCGAACGCGCCCGCGAAGCGATCGCCGCCGGCTGGGCCGACCTGATCGCATTCGGCCGCCCGTTCGTCGCGAACCCCGACCTGCCCGAGCGCCTGCGCACCGGCGCCGCGCTCGCGCAGCACGATCGCAACACGCTGTTCGGCGGCGGTGCGAAAGGCCTGACCGACTATCCGACGCTCGCGCAGGCCGCGGCCTGAGCGGGCGGGTGCAACGACTCCGAGACTGCTCATGAGAATCACGCTTCCTTCCCGCCTGGGTTTCGGCACCGCGCCGCTGGGCAACATGTACCGGGACATCCCGCACGAAGAAGCGCTGGCCACCGTCGATGCGGCGTGGCGTGGCGGCATCCGCTACTTCGACGCCGCACCGCTGTATGGCGCCGGCCTCGCCGAGCTGCGTCTCGGTGAAGCGCTCGCCGGACGGCCGCGCGACGAATATGCGCTCGGCACCAAGGTCGGCCGGCTCGTCCTCGACGAACACGAGGACGCGTCGCAACGCGATCTCGGCGAAAAAGGCGGCCTGTTTCGTCACGGCCTGCCGAACCGGATCGTCTACGACTACACCGCCGACGGCACGCTGCGCTCGATCGAGGCCAGCCTCGCACGGCTGCGCACCGACCGGCTCGACACCGTTTGGATTCACGATCCGGCCGTCGATTTTCACGGCGACGCATGGCGCGACGTGTTCGACGTCGCGATGTCGGGCGCGGCGAAGGCGCTCACGCGGCTGCGCGACGAGAAGGTCATCAAGGGCTGGGGGCTCGGCGTGAACCGCGTCGAGCCGTGCGAACTCGCACTCGAGCGTTCGGATCCGGACGGCTTCCTGCTCGCCGGGCGCTATACGCTGCTCGATCACGCGGGCGCGCTCGAACGGCTGATGCCGGAAAGCGCCGCGCGCGGGCTCGGGATCATCGTCGGCGGCCCGTACAACTCGGGCGTGCTGGCGGGCGGCACGCATTTCGAGTACCAGCCGGCCACGCAGGCGATGCTCGAGCGCGTCGCGCGCATCCGCGGGCTCTGCGAACGGTTCGGTGTCGACGTTCGCGCGGTGGCCTTGCAGTTCTCGCTCGCCCATCCAGCCGTCGCGGCGGCGATCCCCGGCGCGAGCCGGCCCGAGCGCATCGACGAGAACCTGCGTCTCGCGGCGGCGCCGATCCCGGCCGCACTGTGGGCGGCGCTGAAGGCCGAACGCCTGATCGCCGAGCATGCACCGACGCCGGCCGGCGCGGATTGATGCGGTCTGAAGCGGCGGACGTAGCCGCTGCGGCGCGCGGCCGTGGCGTTCGCGCGCCGGCAATCGCGGCGGCTATCGTCGCGATTGACATTTCCGAATTGCAGCCTGCGCAATCGGCGTCTAGCGTTTACGGGTTCGACTCCGCACGATCGTCACCCGACCTGAAAGGACGCGCCGCCATGCCCAGCCCCTCCCCGACACGCGACATGTTGCTGGCCTTCGCGGCCGGTCTTTCATTCGCGGCCTGCGCCGCGCCGGCCTACGCCGACGATGCAACCGGCCTCGCACCGCCCGGCCCCGCGACACCCGTGCTGTCGACGACCGCGACCGGCGTGCAGATCTACGCGTGCGAATACGATGCCGACCACCGGCTCGCGTGGGCATTCCAGCGCCCGGAAGCGATGCTGTTCGATGCGGGCGGCACGCTCGTCGTGCGGCACGGCGCGGGGCCGTCATGGGAAGCGCTCGATGGCAGCCGCATCACCGGCAAGAAGCTCGCGGAAGCGCCGAGCGCGCGCGCCGGCAGCGTTCCTCAATTGCTGCTCGCCGCGACGCCGGCCGCAACGGGCACGAAGGCCGCGACCGGCACGCTCGCCGGCGTGCGCTTCGTGCAACGGCTCGACACCGCGGGTGGCACGCCGCCGGAGCCCGCGTGCTCGACCGAGCATGCGGTCGGCCGCTTTCCGTATTTCGCGCGCTACGTGTTCCTGAAGTAACGCACGACGGCGGCCGCCCGAAGCCAGGGCGCCGCCGCCACATCCACTTGATCAGTTATCCTGCATTTTTAAGCTATCGCTGCGGCTGCCGCGCGATGCCTCAGCTTCAGCGAATCCGCATCGACAGTTCGACATCGCCGCCGAACGGCACCGACAGATAGCCGTTCTGCGGCGCACGCACGTAGGCGAGGTAGTCGGGGCTGTATTCGGCATTGTCCGCGACGACGAACGCGCCGGCCCGCAGCCGCGGCTCGACCCGTTCGAGAATCTCCGGATACAACGCCTTCGCGCCGTCGAGCAGCAGCAAATCGACCGTATCCGGCAGATCGCTGGCCAGCGTGCGCAACGCATCGCCTTCCCGAATCTCCACCAGATCGGCCAGCCTCGCCGCCGCCAGATTGGCGCGCGCCCGCGCGACCTTCGACGCTTCGAACTCGCTCGTGATCACCCGGCCGCCGCCGTTGTCGCGCAGCGCGGCCGCGAGGTGCAACGTCGAGATGCCGAACGACGTGCCGAACTCGACGATCGAACGTGCGCCGCAGCCGCGCGCGAGTATGTACAGCAGCGTGCCCGTCTCGCGCGACACCGCGAGCGGATAGTCCTTCAGGCGTGCATAGAAGTCGGCGTAATCGGTCTTGCTGCGCATCAGTCGCATTTGCTCGTCGTGCGACACGTTGGCGAAGTCCGGGTTCGAGGCGGGCGACGAGGCTTCGGCTTCGTCGAACAGGCGCGCGAGCAGCGACGCCAACGGGTCGTGAATCAGGGTGGTCATGCGAATCTCCGAAGTCAGGTTGAGGGCGTCAGTACGCCCGACTAGAATATGACGAATCATTCAGGTTTTACTATTCGCATTGGCAGACCCGTCATGACCGACCGCCGCAACGCCCCGATCGCCTCGCGCAAACAGCCCAAGCAGGCCCGCTCGACCCGTCTCGTCGACGACGTGCTGCAGGCCGCTATTCAGGTTTTGGCGACCGAAGGCGCGCAGCGCTTCACGATGGCGCGCGTCGCCGAGCGCGCCGGCGTGAGTGTCGGCTCGCTGTACCAGTACTTCCCGAACAAGGCGGCCGTGCTGTTCCGGCTCCAGCACGACGAATGGCGGCAGACGTCCGAAATGCTGTGCGGGATGCTGCAGGACACGCGCAAGACGCCGCCCGAGCGGCTGCGCACTGCCGTCCACGCGTTCATCCGTTCGGAATGCGACGAGGCGTCGATGCGCATCGCACTCGACGACGCCGCGCCCCTCTATCGCGACGCCCCCGAGGCGCGGGAAGTGAAGGCCGAGGGCAACCGGGTCTTCAGCGCGTTCATGCGCGAAATGCTGCCCGACGTGCCCCACGCCACGCATGCGCTCGCGTGCGAGCTGGTCATGACGACGCTCACCACGGGCGGCAAGGCGTTCTCCGAAACGGAACGCACGCCTGCGGAAATCGACGCCTATTCGAACGCGATGGCCGACATGTTCTGTGTGTACCTCGCGCATCTCGCGCAGCGTTGACGGACAAGGCGCCAGGCGCCTGCGCGGCGCCGGCATCATCCGGATGCGGGTTGCGCGCGGCCGCTTTTAGGCGTCCGCCCGGCGTCGACGAAAGACATCCGTAAGCCTCGACGCATCACCCTGCCCGCCGCCCCCGCCTTCAAATAATCGCCTTAACGGATTCGAACTAGGCGTATACACGCGTTCCGCGACGACGAAGCCCCGTTGCACGCCGATATAAGCGCTGCGACATGCGCTGCATGCTCTTCCCCCAATGGGACGTGATGGACCGTTCGCCTAACCTTCGCTACGGCAAAGCGCACGTGACGGGGTCGCCCCCACCACGCGTCGTACGACGCGACACGCTCGCGCTCGCTTCGAAGCGCGTACGACGACACGGCTCACGCGTCATGCGTCCCCACGACGTTGCCGACAATTTCAACCAGATACGAGACACCCTGACGACGGTCCGCTACAGGCCGTTTCAGCATGCTGATAAAGGAGCAAGCTCATGAGTGATACCCCGGTGCAGCCGACGGTCGGCGTCGGTGCGGAACAACCTGACTTCGGCACCAAGGGAGCCATCGACCGGTACTTCGACATTTCGTCGCGCGGCAGCACGCAGCGTCGCGAAATCGTCGCGGGCGTGACCACCTTCCTCGCGATGGTCTATTCCGTGTTCGTCGTGCCCGGGATGTTCGGCAAGGCCGGCTTCGACACCAGCGCGGTATTCGTCGCGGTCTGTCTCACCACCGCCTTCGGTTCGCTGCTGATGGGCCTGTGGGCGAAGCTGCCGATCGCGATCGGCTGCGCGATTTCGCTGACGGCGTTTACCGCGTTCGGTCTCGTGCTCGGCAAGGGCCTGCCGCCCACCGTCGCGCTCGGCGCCGTGTTCCTGATGGGCCTCGTGTTCACGGGCATCTCGGTCACCGGCGTGCGTTCGTGGATCCTGCGCAACCTGCCCGCAGGCGTCGCGCACGGCACCGGGATCGGCATCGGCCTGTTCCTGCTGCTGATCGCGTCGAACGACGTCGGCCTCGTGATCAAGAACCCGGGCGCCGGCCTGCCGGTCTCCCTCGGCCAGATCACCGCGTTCCCGGTGATCATGTCGGTCGTCGGCCTCGCCGCGATCTTCGGGCTCGAGAAGCGCCGCGTGCCGGGCGGCATCCTGCTCGTCGTGGTCGCGATCTCGCTGATCGGCCTCGTGTTCGACCCGGCCGTGAAATACCGCGGCGTCTTCGCGCTGCCGTCGCTGAGCGCGCCGGGCCACGCATCGCTGATCGGCGCGATGGACATCAAGGGCGCGCTGTCGATGGCCGTGCTGCCGAGCGTGCTGGCGCTTGTGATGACCGCCGTGTTCGACGCGACCGGCACGATCCGCGCGGTCGCCGGCCAGGCGGGCCAGCTCGACGAGAACGGCCGCATCATCAACGGCGGCCGCGCGCTGACCGCCGATTCGATCAGCTCGATCTTCTCGGGTTTCCTCGGCGGTGCGCCGGCCGCGGCCTACATTGAGTCGAGCGTGGGCGTGGCCGCCGGCGCGAAGACGGGCCTCGCGGCCGCGGTGGTCGGGCTGCTGTTCCTGGTCGTGATGTTCTTCTCGCCGCTCGCGGGCCTCGTGCCGTCGTACGCCACCGCACCCGCGCTGATGTACGTCGGCCTGCTGATGCTCGGCAGCGTGAGCAAGCTGCACATGGACGACATGGTCGACGCGATGTCGGGCCTCGTGTGCGCGGTGTTCATCGTGCTGACCGCGAACATCGTGACGGGCATCATGCTCGGCTTCTCGACCCTCGTGATCGGCCGTATCGCCAGCGGCGAATTCCGCAAGCTCAACGTCGGCACCGTGCTCATCGCGGCCGTGCTCGTCACGTTCTACCTCGGCGGCTGGGCGATCTGAGCGCGGCTCATGCGCGACGCCGCTTGCGAAAAGGGCGGCGCGCAGCGGGACGACATCGTCTCGTCCCACCATCGTCGTTGATGGTCTCCCGGCCTGGAAGCGCAAGTTTCCGGGCTTTTTTTGCGGATGCGCCACGGAGCTCCGGCGCCCAGCTCGGCCGGCACGGGGGCGGCATGCGTCGTGTCCCTTCACGAATCCGCACGCGGTGCTACGATCGCGCTTTGTCCTCCGGAACCTTCATGAATCCGTTCGGCATCGTCTCCGAATCAGACACGCGGACCGCGGCGCACAAGCCGCCGTTCATCCCGTCGTTCGGCTTCGTCGAGGTTCATGAATCGCGGCCGATCGACGCGCCGCCGTCGCGCATCATCGACGCCGTGGCCACGCTCGACATGCGTGCCGATCCGGTGATCGACGCGCTGCTCACCGTGCGCGAAACCCCGGCGGCCCTCGCCCGCACGCTGCGCAATCGCCAGCCACAAGCCGCGCGCGAGCGCTTCGGCTTCGACTCCTTCACGCTGCTGCATCGCGACGACACGTCGCTGTCGCTCGGCCTCGTCGGGCGCTTCTGGCACCCGACGCCCGACGTGCGAACGATCGCCGACGCCGCTGCCTTCGTGCGACACGACGATCCGCACGACGCCAAGCTGGTGCTGCGCTTCGAGGTGATCGGACTGCGCTCCGGCATGCGCCTGCTGCGCACCGAAACCTTCGTGCATTGTCCGAGCGCGCGCACGCGGCTGCTGTTCCTGCCGTACTGGCTCGCGATCCGGCTGGGGAGCGGCTGGATCCGCCGACGCACGCTGGCGGCGGTCGAGATGGCGCTCGCGTAGACCCGACGCGTCAGAACGGCTTGATCACGACCAGCCCGACGACGATCCCCGCGGCCGCCACGACCGCGCCCGCCGCCTGCCCGAGCCATGGCGCGGGCACGACGACGAGATCGTCGCGCTCCATGCGCCGCAGCGTGCCGGCCAGAATCCCGTGCAGCGCCGACAGCGCGGTGACGACGACCAGTTTCACCGACAGCCACGCGGCGCCGAACCAGTGACCGTTCAGCGCGATCGCGATCCCCGTGATCCAGACGAGCGCGAGCGCGGGCGCCGTCACCGTACGATCCCAGCGCCGCACCGCACGATGCACGGCCAGGTTGGCGATACGAACGCCGACGGACAGCATCAGCAGCCCGCCTACGAACGTGACGACGGCGGCGACATGCACGGCCTTCAGCACCAGGTAGATCATTGCGCATGCCTCCTGCGCGCGATCCAGCCGGCGCTCGCCAGCCCCGCGAACGGCACGACGGCCGACAGCACGAGCCGCGCGACCTCGCCCTTGCTCCACAGACCGCTCGACGCGGTGCCGACGACCGCCCACACGTACATCGCGAACGCGATGCCGTGAACCGGGCCCATGACCGATACCGCGACCGGATACCCGGCCAGATGCTTGAGCGGCACGGCCACGCACACCAGCACGACGAGCGTGGTCGCTTCCAGCAACGACAGGTATCGCAGGTTGCGCAACGCGTTGCGATCGTCTTGTTTCATCGACAGGCCCTCCAGGTTGGTCCGCCGCGATTGTCGCGCGTGGCGCGGGTTCGAGCCATTGGCTAGAATGACATCTTTCAACGGATTCTGGCCACGGGCCGCGAACGCCATGCATACGCTCGCCGTTCTCGCTTTGCCCGATGTCGTCCCGTTCGATCTGGGCGTGGCGTGCGACACGTTCGCGCGCGTGCGCTCGCCCGACGTCGCGCATGCATACCGCGTGCGCGTGTGCAGCGAGCATCCGCGCGTCGCGGGCGAGCTGTTCGAACTGCGCCCGCCGTTTCGTCTCGATGCGCTTGCCGATGCCGACACGATCGTCGTCCCCGGCACGTCCGCGCCGCTCGCGCCCACGTCGCGCCGCGCGATCGCGGCGCTTCGCGCGGCCGCCGCGCGCGGTTGCCGGATTGCGTCGATCTGCAGCGGCGCGTTCGTGCTCGCGGAAGCCGGGCTGCTCGACGGCCTGCGCGCGACGACGCACTGGCTCGCGGCTGCCGAACTCGCACGCCGCTACCCGAACGTCGAGGTCGACCCGAACGTGCTGTTCGTCGACAACGGGCAGATCCTGACGTCGGCAGGCGCCGCGGCCGGCCTCGATCTGTGCCTGCACATGATCCAGGCCGACTACGGCGCGGCGGTCGCCGTCGATGCCGCGCGCTGCGCGGTGGCGCCGCGCGTGCGCGAAGGCGGGCAGGCGCAGTTCATCGCGCCCGAATGGCCGGCCGGCAGCGACGGGCTGCAGGGCCTGATGGACTGGCTGCAGGCGAACCTGCGCAAGCCGCTGACGCTCGACGCGATGGCCCGCCACGCATCGACGAGCGTGCGTACGCTGACGCGGCGCTTTCAGGCGCACACGGGCACGTCGCCGCGGCAATGGCTGCAGACCGCACGCGTCAGGCACGCGCAGCAGTTGCTGGAGATGACGGAGCTGTCGATCGAGCACGTGGCGACGGAAGCCGGGTTCGGTTCGGTCACCGCGTTTCGCGAGCGGTTCGCCCGCATCGTCGGCACGTCGCCGCAGCGCTATCGGCAGGCGTTCCGCGCGCGCGCCGGCGCGTGACGTTCATCAGGAACGCGACCTGACGCCGCCCCCTTTCGCGCCAACCGGACCCGCTCGATGACCCGCATCCGCAACCACCTGAACACCGCGCAGCTCCACGCGTTCGTCTCCGCCGCGCATCACAAGAGCCTGCGCGCCGCCGCGCGCGAGCTCGGCGTCACGCAGCCCGCGATCACGCATACGATCCGCGAACTCGAAACGGCGCTGAACGCGGAACTGCTCGTGCGCAGCGTGCGCGGTGTCGAGCTGACCGCGTGCGGCCATGCGCTGCTGCCGCGCGCCGAGCAATTGCTCGGCGACATGCGTCGCACCGTCGAGGCCGTCGAGCAGGTGAAAGGGGAAATGTCCGGGCGCGTCGCGGTCGGCACGATGCCGTCGATCGCGCTGACCGCGCTGCCGCACGCGGTCACCGCCTTCCGCCGGTCGATGCCGAACGTCAGCCTGCATCTCGAGGAAGTGACGGTGCCCGACGCGCTCGCGCAGCTGCGCAACGGCACGCTCGACATCGCTGCGATGCACCATGTGCCCGCGCTCGACCGCGATTTCACGCAGGTGCCGCTGTTGTCGACCGAATTCACCGTCGTGATGCGCGAAGGCCACCCGCTCGCCCGCGCGCGCCGGTTAGAGGAATTGCTCGACGCCGAGTGGATCGTCACGGTCGGCGCCGAGCAGCTCCCGCACAGCGTGATGAGCGCGATGTTCGACGCGCGCGGGCTGCCGCTGCCCAAGCGCCTGCTGCGCTCGCCGATGTCGTTCGCGGTGACGCTCGGGCTGGTCGCGCGCTCCGACGTGATCGGCTGTTTCACGCGCCCGCTGGCCGCGATGGTGGCGCCGCTCGGCATCCGCACGGCCGAACTCGACGAAAGCATGCCGCGCTTCGACCTGTCGATCATCGCGCGCCGCGACCTACTGCCGACGCCCGCCGTCTCGGAATTCGTCAGTTGCCTGCGGCGCGCGGTCAACGAAACGCTCGGCTGAACCGTTCCTAGGTCTGAAACGGTCGCGCGCCGCATGCGCGGGCGTCGGGTCCGGTATCGGGGCTTGTCCTAGGCGCCCTCCGGGTATTTTGTCTTGATAATCTTGCGCACGTCGCGCGCCCGCATCGGGCAGGCGAAACGGACAGTCCGATGCGAAACCGCGCCGGACCGAAGGCTTACGGCGCGGCACAACCGCGCACCCATCGAACAAAACGAGGAGTGACCGAGTGAAAAAGATTCTTGCGGCTGTGACCGTGGCCGTGCTCGCCGTTTCGGCCGGCACCGCGTACGCGAAGGACTGGACGACCGTGCGCTTCGGCGTCGACGCAAGCTACCCGCCTTTCGAATCGAAAGACGCGAGCGGCAAGGTGGTCGGTTTCGACGTCGATCTCGGCAACGAGATCTGCCGCCGCATGAACGCGAAGTGCGTGTGGATCGAAAACGACTTCGACGGGATGATCCCGGCACTGAAGGCACGCAAGTTCGACGGCGTCCTGTCGTCGATGTCGATGACGCCGGCGCGCCAGGAACAGATCGCGTTCTCCGAGAAGCTGTTCAACACGCCGACGCGCCTCGTCGCGAAGAAGGGCTCGGGCCTGATGCCGACCGCCGAATCGCTGAAGGGCAAGTCGGTCGGCGTCGAGCAGGGCACGATCCAGGAAACCTATGCGAAGACGTACTGGGCCGCGAAGGGCGTGAAGGTCGTGCCTTATCAGAACCAGGACCAGGTCTACGCCGACCTGATCGCGGGCCGTCTGGACGGCGCGCTGCAGGATGCGGTGCAGGCCGAGATCGGCTTCCTGAAGACGCCGCGCGGCGCGAACTTCGATTTCGCCGGCAAGGACATCGACGATCCGAAGACGCTCGGCAACGGCGCGGGCATCGGCCTGCGCAAGGAAGACACCGACCTGAAGGCGAAGATCGACAGCGCGATCACCGGCATGCGCAAGGACGGCACGTACCAGAAGATCGCGAAGAAGTACTTCGATTTCGACGTGTACGGCAAGTAATACCGCGTAACAGCGCGCTTCTCATCCGCGCAGACGGGCTCCGCAAGGAGCCCGTTTTTTTTGCGCGCGTGCGACCAAACGCTGCGGACGACGCATGCGCGCAGCCCCGCCGGGCCGTTATTTTTTACGCGCCAACCCGATGATTCGCAAAGGGAAACGACGCGACGCGCGCGTGGTTTGATAGGTTCGCGGAAGGCAACGTACAATCGATCTTCCACGCATACGGATCACTCGCGGCTGCGCCGCCCTCCCCTCATCATGCAAACGCAGACCCATCCGCTCATTTCCCCCGCCGTCGGCACCGAACGCCAGATCACGAGCTTCCACTACGGCCCGCGCGGCGGCAAGAAGGTCTACATCCAGTCGTCGCTGCACGCGGACGAACTGCCCGGCATGCTGGTCGCCGCGCTGCTGCGCCGCAAGATCGCCGCGCTCGAGACGGCCGGCAAGCTGCGCGGCGAAGTGGTCATCGTCCCGGTGCCGAACCCGATCGGCCTGTCGCAGCACGTGTTCGGCGATCATCTCGGCCGCTTCGAGCTGGGCTCGATGCAGAACTTCAACCGCAATTTCTACGATCTCGCGGCGCTCGTGCTGCCGCGCATCGAAGGCCGCCTGACGAACGACGCGCAGCGCAACCTCGCCGCGGTACGCGCCGCGATGCGCGAGGCGCTCGACGAGCAGAAGCCGCGCACCGAGCTGGACTCGCAGCGCCTCGCGCTGCAGAAGCTGTCGTTCGACGCCGACATCGTGCTCGACCTGCATTGCGACAGCGACGCGGTGCTGCACCTCTATACGAACCCCGATCTGTGGGAAGACGTCGAGCCGCTGGCGCGCTACCTGGATGCGCAGGCGTCGCTGCTCGCGCTGAATTCGGTCGGCAATCCGTTCGACGAGATCCACAGCTTCTGCTGGTCGGATCTGCGCAACCGTTTCGGCGATCGTTTCCCGATCCCGAACGGCGCGATTTCCGTCACGGTCGAACTGCGCGGCGAGCGTGACGTGTCGTACGAATTCGCCGAGAAGGACGCGCAGGCGATCGTCGAATACCTGACGGAACGCGGCGTCATCGACGGCACGCCCGCGCCGCTGCCGCCGCTGTCGCATCCGGCCACGCCGCTCGCGGGCACCGATCCGCTCGTGGCGCCGGTGTCGGGCGTGATCGTGTTCCGCACGCCGGTCGGCGCGTGGATCGAGGCCGGCCAGGAAGTGGCCGACATCGTCGATCCGCTGACCGATCGCGTGGTCACGCTGAAGAGCAGCGTGTCGGGCGTGCTGTACGCGCGCCAGATCGTGCGCTTCGCGACGGCCGGGATGGAAGTCGCGCGCATCGCCGGCGCGACGCCGATCCGCACCGGGTCGCTGCTGTCGGCCTGAACGGCTGGGGCGGCCCGGGCCGCGAGCCCGCGCGCCGCCTCGCAGTACGCGCCAACGACATCGCCCGCTTGCGCGGGCGATGTGCTTTTCGGCCTGGCCGGAGGCCCGGGCGCACCAGCCGGGCCGCGGCTGGCTTGCGTCGGCGTTCAGAACGACGCCACCATCGAGCCCTTGAACTTCTTCTTGATGAATTCGCGCACTTCCTCCGACTGGTACGCCTTGACCAGCTTCTTCACCCACGGCTTGTCCTTGTCCTGCGCGCGCACCGCGATCAGGTTCGCGTACGGCCCGCGCAGATCCTCGATCGCGATCGCGTCCTTCGTCGGCTGAGGTTGGCCTTCACCGCGTAGTCGGTGTTGATCGACGCGGCGTCGAGGTCGGGCAGCGCGCGCGGCAGTTGCGCGGCGTCGAGCTCGACGATCCTGATCTTCTTCGGATTCTCCGCGACGTCGAGCGGCGTCGCGTTCACGCCGTTCGTGCCGGCGCCCGCCTTCAGCTTGATCACCCCGTATTTCTGCAGCAGCAGCAGCGCGCGGTTGCCGTTCGACGGATCGTTCTGGATCCCGACCTTCGCGCCGGCCGGCAAGTCCTTCAGCGACTTGAGCTTCTTCGAATAGAAGCCCATCGGCGCCGTGTAGGTCAGCCCGACATTGACGATCCGGTAGCCGCGCTGCTTGATCTGGCTGTCGAGAAACGGCTGGTGCTGGAAGCCGTTCGCATCGAGGTCGCCCGCGTCGAGCGCAGCGTTCGGCTGCACGTAATCGTTGAATTCGATGACCTTGATCGCGAGGCCCTCGCGTGCGGCGACTTTCGTCACCTCGGTCCAGATCTGCGCGTCGGGGCCGCTCATCGTGCCGATCTTCAGCGTCTGCGGATCGGCGTGCGCGCCGGGCGCGGCAAAGGCCAGCGCCGCGGCAAGCGCGCCGAGGCCGGTCAGGATCGAACGTCGCATGGTGTCCTCTTGTCCCGTGTCGTTGTTGAAGCGCGCATCGTGGCACGGGGCCGGAACAGCACCAACCAAGCTTATTTCATGTGCATATTCCGGATCCCGATGGAATCTCAGGCGGAATCGGTATAACTCCCTGCTGTACAACCGGGCAGAATCCAGTGTCGCATCGGCGCCACACATTGGTCATATGACAGTCGCTGTCATATTCATTACGTGGCCCGCCGATAAAGTTGCCGCCGGTCCGTGAAAGCGCCCGCAGAGAGCGCCGGAACCGCAACTGGACACGCCATTCATTCGCTCGGAGAATCCTTTGAACAAGAAACTGTTGACCATCGCCATCCTCGCAGCAACGGCCGGCACGGCACACGCGCAAAGCAGCGTGACCCTGTACGGCGTGATCGACGCCGGTATCAGCTACGTGAACCACAGCAAGACCGCGAACGGCGGCAGCGGCAAGCTGTTCAAGTACGACGACGGCGTGGCCCAGGGCAGCCGTTGGGGCCTGCGCGGCACCGAAGATCTCGGTGGCGGCCTGAAGGCGATCTTCGTGCTCGAAAACGGCTTCAACAGCGGCAACGGCTCGATCGGCCAGGGTGGCGCGATCTTCGGCCGCCAGGCTTACGTTGGCCTGAGCCAGTCGCAATTCGGTACGGTCACGCTCGGCCGTCAGTACTCGTTCTCGACCGACATCCTCGGTTCGAACTACTCGACGGGCGGCAACACGGTCGCGGGCAACTACGCGTACCACGTGAACGACGTCGACCAGCTCACGTCGAGCCGCATCAACAACTCGGTGAAGTTCCAGAGCGCAAACTACGCCGGCTTCACGTTCGGCGCGTTGTACGGCTTCTCGAACTCGACCGACTTCGCTGGCGCAGCGGGCACGGGCACCACGAACACGGGCGGCTCGTCGCGTGCATACAGCTTCGGCGTGAACTACGCGAACGGCCCGTTCGCCCTCGGCGCGGCCTACACGGACATTCGCTTCCCGAGCCAGTCGTCGCCGGCATTCTCGACGACGATCGCGAACATCAGCACGGGTAACATCCGCGACCTGCGCACGTACGGCGTCGGCGGCCGCTACATCTTCGGCCCGGCAACGGCATGGGCGCTGTGGACGCGCACGCAGTTCACCCCGGTCGCAGCCGGCGCATCGGGCACGTTCTACAACGCATACGAAGCTGGCGTGAAGTACGCGTTCACGCCGGCCCTGTCGGCAGCAGCGGGCTACACGTACACGAACGCCACGCAAAACGGCGGCTCGGCACACTGGAACCAGGGCAACCTGGGCCTGGACTACGCGCTCAGCAAGCGTACGGACGTGTACGGCCTGGTCGTCTACCAGAAGGCGTCGGGCAACAACGTGCAAGCGCAGATCGGCTCGAGCACGAGCTACTTCAACACGTCGGGCACGGGTTCGTCGAACCAGCTGGCCGCTCGCGTCGGTATCCGTCACAAGTTCTAAAGCATCCGCTTAACTCGCGGATCACGACGGCAAGAAGCGCCCCGCTCCAGGCGGGGCGCTTTTTTATGGGCTTTTAAGTTTCGCTTAATTCTGGGCTGAGAGGATGCTTCCACCCCCCCTGTTGGCCGCCTGAGCATCGGCGGCTTTTTTTTTGAGAACCGCTACGGCACCGCCATCAACTGCCCACAAGACAGGATCGGAGGCCAAGATGATCGAAGATACCGTTTACAGCCATCTGCACGCGCTTCTGACGCGCCAGCATTCGCTACCGGTCCAGAGCTGCCGCGTGTCGGTGGAAATGCAGCGCCCGTGGGGCCGCCCGTACCGGCTCGTCGAATGGACGATGCATCTCGACGCGCCCGCGCGGCGCCAGATCGTGCCGGCCGAATCGACCGACGAAGAGATCGCCGAGGTCGTCGCGTCGCACGTGCCGGGCCGCCTGTACGGCGACGGCCGCCTGCAGTTCTGATTCCCTCCTGAGCACGTCGCTGCCCGCGTCGCAACCGGCCCGCACGCATCGTGCGGCACTCGGTCTCGTTTGACGCGGCAACGAAGTCTGCTACGCTGCGCGTTTTCGTCCACGCAACACACGATGGAAAACGCATTCAACGAACGCGGCGTGACGATCACGCGCAACGGCCTGTCGGCCGCGGGCCAAGTCTTTCCGCTGCGTGACATCCGCAACGTCGACGTCGTCAAGATCCCCAAGAATCGCCTCGTGCCCTGGCTGATCTCGCTGATCGGCGTGGCCGCCGCCATCGCCGGCGGCATCGGCGGATCGAGCGGCGCGCTGGTCGTCGGCGTGATGCTCGCCGTCGTCGGCTATCTCGCCTGGACCACGCAGGACATCACGTACCGGCTGATGGTCGAGATGCCCGACGGCAAGCGCGAAGCGCTGTCGAGCGTCGACGCCGAGTTCGTCGAGCGCGTCGCGCAGATCGTGCGCGACGCACGCGCCGCGACGGCCGCCGGCTGATTTCCGCTGCGCGCGCCCACCACCTACTATGAAATGAGCGGCACGCCGCCGCATCGTTCGAGGAGGTGGGCATGAACCCCCAATCGCTGTCCGGCATGCTGCGCGCGCAGGAGTTGCTGCTCGTCTCGATGATTCGCACGCTGCCGCCCGACACACGCCGCGCCCTCGTCGACCTCTACGCCGAACAGCTGGCGTTCGCCGAACAAACCGGCTTCGAAGGCCACGGCGATCGCGCGACGCACGATGCGTTCATTGCGCATGCGCGCAACCTGCTGATTCGCATCGAAGCGCTGGCCTAGCGTCCGCCTTTCCCGAATTCATCCCCGCGCGGCTCGCCCGACCCGCGCCGACGGCGCGTGTCCGCACTCGCCGTTTTCCGTTCTTGTATTGATAATGATTCTCATTTACACTGACAGAATCATTCGTTCCGTTCAATTCGCCGTTCGCCGCCTGTCGCGCGCGAACGGGCCAGCCAGGTGAACCCGTCACCCAGCCAGCCTTCGGGCTCGTTATCGTCAATGGGAGACCACCTGTGCATTGCTATCCGCTGGCGCGGCGGCCGATTTGTGCCGCGCTGTTCGGCGTGTTCGGCCTGTCCGCCGCCCCCGCTTACGCCGATTCCGCCGATTCGTCGCCGCAAGGCGCCAACCCGCCACCTGTCGCCCGCGTCGCCGCATCCACGCGCGGCGATGCGGCGCTGCTCGACCCCGTCACCGTCACGGCCACCCGTACCGCCACCGCCGCGAGCCGCACGGCCGCATCCGTGTCGGTGATCACCGACGACGATCTCGAGGAACAACAGGCCACCAACATCAAGGACGCGCTGCGCTACGAGCCGGGCGTCACGGTGCGCCGCACCGCGTATCGCCCCGGCAGCGCCGCGCTCGGCGGCGGCCGCGACGGCGATTCGAGCATCAACATCCGCGGCCTCGAAGGCAATCGCGTGCTGCTGATGGAAGACGGTATCCGCCTGCCGAACGCGTTCTCGTTCGGGCCGCTCGAAGCCGGGCGCGGCGACTACTCCGATCTCGACACGCTCAAGCGCATCGAGATCCTGCGCGGGCCCGCATCGGCGCTGTACGGCAGCGACGGGCTGACCGGCGCGGTGAACTTCATCACGAAGGATCCGCGCGACCTGTTGTCGATCTACGGCAAGCCCACCTACTTCTCGTTCCGGCCGAGCTACGACTCGGCCGATCGCAGCGTCGGCGCGACGGTGTCGGCCGCGGGCGGCAACGACCGCGTGCAGGGGATGATCATCGCCGACGGACGGCGCGGCCACGAAGTCGATACGCGCGGCAGCAACAATTCGGCGAGCACGCTGCGCACGACGTCGAACCCGCAGGACGTCTATTCGGAATCGCTGCTCGGCAAACTCGTGCTGACGCCCACCACGCGCGACACGATCAAGTTCACCGCCGAGACGGTGCAGCGGCGCGTGAGCACCGACGTGCTGTCCGCGATCAACCGGCCGACCACGCTCGGCCTCTCGACGAACGACCGGCTCGAGCGCAACCGCTTCAGCGTCGACTACGACTTCCGCGACGATGCGTTGCGCTGGTTCCAGACCGCGCACATGCAGTTCTACTACCAGGACGCGAAGCAGGATCAATACGCGTTCGAGACGCGCGGCAGGCAGCCTTCGCGCTCCCGCGACAACGAGTACCAGGAGCGCACGTTCGGCGGCTCCGCGTTCGCCGAAAGCGGCTTCGCGACCGGCCCGCTCGCGCACAAGTTGCTGTACGGCGTCGACGGCAGCCTGTCGCGCGTGACGAACCTGCGCGACGGCACGGTGCCGGGCGTCGGCGAGGCGTTCCCGAACAAGGCGTTTCCCGATACCGACTACACGCTGTTCGGCGCGTTCGTGCAGGACCAGATCGGTTACGGCCGCCTGCTCGTCACGCCGGGGCTGCGCTTCGACACGTACCGGCTGAGCGCGTCGCAGAACGATCCGCTGTTCACCGGCACCGCGGTGTCGACGAGCGCGAACGAAGTGTCGCCGCGCGTCGCGGTGCTCTACGAGATCACGCCCGCGCTGATTCCGTATGCGCAATACGCGCACGGCTTCCGCGCGCCGACACCCGACCAGGTGAACAGCAGCTTCTCGAACCCGGTGTACGGCTACACGTCGATCGGCAATCCGAACCTGAAGCCGGAGACCAGCGACACGTTCGAAGCGGGCCTGCGCGGCAAGGCCGGCACCGGCTACGGCATCGTGCGCTACAGCGCGGCCGCGTTCACCGGCCGCTACCGCAACTTCATCTCGCGCACGACGATCGCGGGCAGCGGCCGGCCGGTCGACCCGTTCGTGTTCCAGTACGTGAACTTCGCCGACGCGCGCATCCACGGCTTCGAAGGCCGCGCCGAATGGGTGATGCCCAACGGCCTCACGCTGAAGACGGCGATGGCGTTCACGAAGGGCTCGACGCAGAACAACGGCGCGGCCAGTCAGCCGCTCGATACGGTCACCCCGTTCTCGGCCGTGTTCGGTGTGCGCTACGAACCGGGCGAGCGCTGGTTCGTGCAGACCGACCTGCTGTTCCAGGCCGCGAAGCGCGACAAGGACATCCCGGCAGATGCGTGCCCGGGAGCCAGAACGTCGTGCTTCGCGCCGCCGTCGTCGTTCGTCGTCGACCTGCGCGGCGGCTACCGCTTCAACAAGCACGTGAGCGCGACGATCGGCATTCGCAACCTGTTCGACCGCAAGTACTGGAACTGGTCGGACGTGCGCGGCCTCGCGTCTGACGCGCAGGTGCTCGACGCGTACACGTCGTCCGGGCGCACCGTCGCCGTCAGCATGAAGGTGGATTTCTGAAGCGCGCCACCGCGCGTTCCTGCCCAACCGTTACTTGAAGGAGTCCGACATGATGCATTCCGCCCTTCCCGGTCACCCGGCCACGCCGGCCCGCGCGGTCGCCGCGTTGCGCGACGCGTTCGTCAAGCTCAAGACCGAGCGCCAGCTGCGCAACCGCGACGTCGCACAGGCGCTCGGCGTTAGCGAAGGCGAGGCGCTCGCCGCGTTCGTCGGCGAGCACGTGGTGCGGCTCGACGCGCGTTTTCCGGCGATGTTCGAGGAAATGCCGCGCCTCGGCCGCGTGATGGCGCTCACGCGCAACGACACGGCCGTCCACGAGAAGGACGGCGAATATGCGCAGATGAGCCACGACGGCCCGGTCGGCCTCGCGCTCGGCGACATCGACCTGCGCATCTTCTACCGACACTGGGCGTCGGCGTTCGCGGTGCGCGACCAGACCGCGCACGGTCCGCTGAAGAGCCTGCAGTTCTTCGACGCGCAAGGTCATGCGATCCACAAGGTCTACCTGCGCGCGCACAGCGATCACGCGGCGTACGACGCGTTCGTCGAACGCTGGCGCGCGGCGACGCAGGAGCCGGGGCTCGACGTCGTGCCCGCCGCGCCGAAAACGCCCGAGCGCGCCGACACCGAGATCGACGTCGCGGGTTTTCGCGCGGCGTGGGACGCGATGACCGACACGCACCAGTTCTTCGGCATCACGCAGCGCTTCGGCGTGAGCCGCATGCAGGCGCTGCGTCTCGCCGATCCGCACTACGCGTATCCGGTCGAAACGGAGCGCGCGCTGCGTCATGTGCTCGAACGGGCCGCGCTGAGCGGTCAGCCGATCATGGTGTTCGTCGGCAACGCGGGAATGATCCAGATCCACACGGGCCCCATCGCGAACGTGCGCGAGGTCGGCGCGTGGATCAACGTGCTCGACCCGAGCTTCAACCTGCACGTGCGCGAGCGGCTAATCGCCGCCGCCTGGGTCGTGAAGAAGCCGACGAGCGATGGCATCGTCACGTCGCTCGAGTTGTTCGACCGGCAGGGCGATCACGTCGCGCTGCTGTTCGGCGAGCGCAAGCCCGGCAAGGTCGAACGCGACGACTGGCGCACGCTCGTCGCGACGCTGCCGTCGGCGGCGCGCGGGGACGCGCGGTGAGCGCGCGAGCCTTCTCGCCGCGACGTCGCGTCGTGCTCGCGAGCGCGGTTGCCGGCGCGCTCGCGGGCGCGCTGCCCGGCCGCGCGCTGCCGCAGGCCGCGCAGAAGCGCGTCGTCGTGATCGGCGGCGCGCTCGCGGAAGCCGCGTTCGCGCTCGGCGGCGCCGACGCGCGCGGCTACCGGCTCGTCGGCGCCGACACGACCTGCACGTACCCGGACGCCGCAAAGCGCCTGCCGAAGGTCGGCTACCAGCGCGCGCTATCGGCCGAGGGACTGCTGTCGCTGCGCCCCGACCTCGTGCTCGCGTCGGCGGAAGCCGGCCCGCCCACCGCGATCGCGCAGGTGAAAAGCGCCGGCGTCGCGGTGACGACGTTCGACGAGCGCCACGACGTCGACTCGGTACGCGCGAAGATCACCGGCGTCGCGCAGGCGCTCGACGTGCGCGATGCGGGCAGCGCGCTGCTGCAACGCTTCGACCGCGACTGGCAGGCTGCGCGCGACGCAGTCGCCGCGCGCGTGCCCGGCGGCGCGCAGCCGCCGCGCGTGCTGTTCGTGCTGAACCATACCGGCAACCAGGCACTCGCCGCCGGTCAGCGCACGGCCGCCGACGCGATGATCCGCTACGCGGGCGCGCGCAATGCCATGCAGGGCTTCGATCACTACAAGCCGCTGACGAGCGAAGCGCTCGCCGCCGCCGCACCCGACGTCGTGCTGATCTCCGACGAAGGGCTCGCGGCCGTCGGCGGCCGCGCCGCGCTGCTTGCCGCGCCCGGTTTCGGCGCGACGCCGGCCGGCCGCGCGCAGCGCGTCGTGTCGCTCGATGCGCTGTTCCTGCTCGGCTTCGGCCCACGCCTGCCGCTCGCCGTCACGACCCTGCACCGACGCCTGTCGGATGCGCTCGCCTGATTCCGGATCGTCCCGATGCCCGTTCATGCTTCGCCTTTCCCCGCGCGGTCACCCACCTCGCCCACCTCGCGCTCCGGCGCCGCGAGCATCGGCACGTCGCGCCGCTTCGCGCCGTTCGCGCTGGCCGCGCTCGCTTGTCTGGTGTGCGCGATGTCCGTCGTCGCGCTGTGCGTCGGCGCCTATCGCATTCCGCTCGCGCAAGCATGGGCCGCGCTGACCGGCGATCCGGCCGCGCAGCAGGCGCGCGCGGTGCTGTTCGACATCCGCGCGCCGCGTGTCGTGCTCGCGCTGCTGGTCGGCGGCGGCTTCGGTGCAGCCGGCGCCGCGATGCAGGCGCTGTTCCGCAATCCGCTCGCCGATCCGGGCCTCGTCGGCGTGTCGAGCGGCGCGGCGCTCGGCGCGACGACGACGATCGTCCTGGGCCCCGCGCTGTTCGCCGCGCACGCGAGCGCCGCCGTGCTGCCCGTCGCGGCGTTCGCGGGCGCGCTTGCCGTCGCGGCGCTCGTCTACCGGCTCGCCGCGTCGCGCGGCCGGCTCGCGCTGCCGCTGCTACTGCTCGCCGGCATCGCGATCAACGCGCTGGTCGGCGCGGCGATCGGGCTGCTCACGTTCGTCGCCGACGATGCGCAGCTGCGCTCGCTGACGTTCTGGAGCCTCGGCAGCCTCGGCGGCGCGCAATGGTCCGCGCTGGCGGCCGTCGCGCCGTGCGTCGCAATCGGCTGCGTGCTGCTCGCGCGCGAACGCGATGCGCTGAATGCGCTGCAGCTCGGCGAAACCGAAGCGCTGCATCTCGGGGTACCCGTGCAGCGGCTGAAACGGCGCGTGCTCGTCGCGGTCGCGCTCGCGGTCGGCGCACTCGTGTCGTGCGCGGGCATCATCGGCTTCATCGGGCTCGTCGCGCCGCATTGCGTGCGCCTCGCGTGCGGCCCCGACCAGCGCGTCGTGCTGCCCGGCGCCGCACTGCTCGGCGCGCTGCTGACGCTCGCCGCCGATCTTGCCGCACGCACGATTGCCGCGCCCGCCGAAATTCCGCTCGGCGTGCTGACCGCGCTGCTCGGCGCGCCGTTCTTCCTCGTGCTGCTGTGGAAGAACCGCGGTGCGCTCGGCGGGTAATCCTTTCTTCACGACGATCATGCTGACCGCCCACCACCTCGCCGTCGCCCGCCGACACAACGTCATTCTGCGCGACCTGTCGCTGTCGATCGAACCCGGCCGCGTGACCGCGCTGCTCGGCCGCAACGGCGCGGGCAAGAGCACGCTGCTGAAAACTTTCGCCGGCGAACTGACCGGCAGCGTCGCGCCGAACGGCGTGCGCGTGACGGGCGACATCACGCTCAACGGCGAACCGCTAGCGCGCATCGACACGTCGCGGCTCGCGTGCCTGCGCGCGGTGCTGCCGCAGGCCGCGCAGCCGGCGTTTCCGTTCAGCGTCGATGAGATCGTGCTGCTCGGCCGGTATCCGCATGCGCGGCGTGGCGGTGCGCGGCATGTGATTGCACACCGCGATCGCGACATTGCGTGGCAGGCGCTCGAACGCGCGGACGCCGATGCGCTCGTTGGTCGCGACGTGACGACCTTGTCCGGAGGCGAACTTGCCCGCGTGCAGTTCGCGCGCGTGCTCGCGCAGCTGTGGCCGGACGATGACGCGATGGAAGCCGGGCCGCGGTACCTGCTGCTTGACGAACCAACCGCTGCGCTCGATCTCGCGCATCAGCACCGGCTGCTCGGTACCGTGCGCGCCGTTGCGCGCGAATGGCGGCTCGGCGTGCTCGCGATCGTGCATGATCCGAATCTCGCGGCGCGGCACGCGGATACGATCGCGCTGCTCGCCCACGGGACGATCGTCGCGCATGGCGCACCGCGCGACGTGATGACACCCGCCCATATCGCGCAGTGCTACGGATTCGCGGTGAAGATGGTGGAAACCGGGGACGGGTCGCCGCCCGTCATGGTGCCGGCGTAAAGCCGCTGCGTGCCGTGCGATCGCTGGCCGTCCTGTCACTCAATGCCCGACGTCCGCCGCGCCGAACGTCCGCATCTTCCATCCGAGCCGCACGGCAAGCATCCGCATCGTGAATCCGGCCGCCAGCGCGACCATCGTCGCGAACCCGGCGTCGATGCCGAGATACTGCATCCCGACATACAGCGTCCCCGTGAAGAACGCGACGCTCGCATACAGCTCCTCGCGCAAAATCAGCGGCATCTCGTTGCACAGCAGGTCGCGCAACATCCCGCCGCACACGCCGGTGATCACGCCGGCCAGCACGACGATGATCGGCGCGGTGCCCGTCGATGCGCCGACGTCGCAGCCGATGATCGTGAACGCCGCAAGGCCGATCGCATCGACGGTGACGAACAGCGCCTTCATGCGCGCGACGTGCCGCGCGGCCCACGACGCGACGGTCGCCGCGGCGAGCGTGATCACGAGGTACTCGGGACGCGCGATCCAGCCGAGCGGATAGTGGCCGAGCAGCACGTCGCGCACGGTGCCGCCGCCGAGCGCGGTCACCGCGCCGACGAGCGCGAGCCCGAAGCGGTCCATCCCGCGCCGCATTCCCATCAGCGCGCCCGACATCGCTTCCGCGACGATCGCAATCAGATAAAGCGTATGCATCGCGCGCCTCAGTCCTCGGTACGGAACAGGTCGAGCACGCGTTCGCGCTCGGCCGCATCGACGGCCGCGGGCATCGGCTCGTCGCGCTTGTCGTGTGCGTCCGGCGCGTCCGTCGCATCAGATGCCGGCGCGCCGCCGCACGCGAAGCGGCTGCGAATGTACGGCGGTACGTCGGCGGTGCAGGTGCCGCGCGTGTATTCGGCGTACACGAAATCGCCGTCGACGAGCGCGAGGTCCTGCGGCGGCGTTGCGTCGACCGGCGTGCGTCCGGCAACCGCCGTCTTCATGTAGTCGAGCCAGACCGGCAGCGCGAGCGTCGCGCCGGTCGCGCGCCCCATCGGCCGCGGGGTGTCATAGCCGAGCCATGCGACCGCGACGATGCCCGACGAATAGCCCGCGAACCACACGTCCTTCGAGCCGTTCGACGTGCCGGTCTTGCCGGCCGCGTCGTCGCGGCGCAACGCGAGCGCGCCGCGCGCGGTACCGGCCCGCACGACGTCGCGCAGCATGCTGTCCATCACGAACGCATTGCGTGCCGACACGACGCGCGTGCCGTCCGGCACCGGCGCATCGTACAGCGCGCCGCCGTGACGCTGCTTCACCGACAGGATCAGCCGCGGCACCATCCGCCTCCCGCCGTTCGCGAACACGCCGTACGCGCTCGCGAGTTCGAGCGGCGTCACGGCACCCGCGCCGAGCGCGAGCGGCAGCGACGCCGGATTGCGCTGCGCGTCGAAACCAAAGCCCACCGCGTGCTGCTGCACGTAGCGTGCGTCGGCGGCCTGCATCAGGCTGACCGCGACGAGGTTCTTCGAGCGCACGAGCCCGCGCCGCACCGGGATGAAGCCCTCGTAGCGATTGCCGTAATTGCGCGGACGCCACGGCCGCGCGCCGGTTTCCGCATGCGTGAGCGTGCGCTGCGTATCGTCGACCAGCACGCCCGGGAAATAGCCCTTCTCCAGCGCCGCCGAATAGACGAACGGCTTGAAACTCGACCCCGGCTGCCGATACGCCTGCAATGCGTGATCGAACACGTTGGCGTTGAAATCCGCGCCGCCGACGAGCGCCAGCATGTCGCCGGTGGCCGCATCGAGCGACACGAGCGCGCCCTCGAGCCCGTTGCGCGCATCGCCCTTCGCGCGTGGCTGCCGGCTCAGCGTGCGGTCGAGCGCGGCTTCGGCCGCGCGCTGGTCGCGCATCGAAATCGTCGTCGTCACGTCGAGGCCCAGCGTGTAGGCGTCGTCATGGAATCGCTCGACCATCATCCGGCGCGCGCGCTCGGCGACGTACGGCGCGGCGATGATCCCCGGCGGCGGCGTGGTCGCGAGCGCGATCGGCGCGTCGACGGCCGCGCGATACGCCGCATCGTCGAGCTCGCCGAGCGCATGCATGCGGCCGAGCACGTAGTTGCGCCGCGCGGTCGCGCGCGCCGGATTGACGACCGGGTTGAACGCGGACGGCGCCTTCGGCAACCCGGCGAGCACCGCCGCTTCGCGCGAGCGTGATGTCCTTCAGGTCTTGCCGAAATAGACGTTCGCGGCCGCCGCGAAACCGTACGCGCGCTCGCCGAGATAGATCTGGTTCATGTACAGCTCGAGCAGCTTGTCCTTGCCGTATTCGCGCTCGAGCTTGATCGCCATCAGAATCTCGTAGATCTTGCGCCTGTAGGTCTTTTCGCTCGACAGGTAGAAGTTGCGCGCGACCTGCATCGTGATCGTGCTGCCGCCCTGCCCCGGCTGCCCCGTCACGACGTTCGCGAACGTTGCGCGCGCGAGGCCGCCGACATCGATCGCGCCGTGCTGATAGAACTTCGCGTCCTCGGCCGCGAGCAGCGCGTGCCGCATCAACGGCGGAATGCGTTCGAGCGGCACGAACTCGCGGCGCTCGACGCCGTATTCGGCCAGCAGCTCGCCGTCACGCGAGAAAATGCGCAGCGGCAGCGCGGGACGGTAGTCGGCCAGATGTTCGACGGACGGCAGTTGCGTCCAGATGCGGTCGATCGTCCATGCGCCGATGCCCGCGCATGCGAGCGTCAGGCCGAGCAGCGCGCCTGCGAGGATGCGCCATGCACGGCGGCGCGGCGACGCGGGAGGCTGCGCCGATGGCGGCGGAGGGTTGGCGGTGTGGTCGGTCATGCGGGCTCCTTCTTCGATGCGGCGAGCGCGGGCGCTCGAGTGGCGCCCGTCGGTCACGGAAGGCGCGCATTGTCGAAGGGATGCCGGAATACCGGAACATTCTTTAGCCAAAGTTTGGCTGGCTAAATTTTATTAAGGAAAGGATGCGCATGGCCGGCGAGGGCGCCGGTCGAACCCCGCTGCGGATGAGCCGGTTCGCCTGTACCATCGTCCGCATGTTCGATACGTACCTGCGCCTGTGGGACCTCGTTCCCGACGGCGGCCCAATCCTGACCGCGAGCGGCGGCGTGCTACCCGTCGTGTGGCACACGCGGCCCGCGATGCTGAAAGTCGCCACCTGCGACGAGGAGCGCCGCGGCAATGCGCTGATGACCTGGTGGAACGGGGACGGCGCCGCACGCGTGTGGCTGCACGACAGCGACGCGGTGCTGCTCGAGCGCGCGCAGCCGGCGCCGACGCTCGCCGGCCTGTCCGCCGCGGGTCACGACGACGATGCGATCCGGATCGCATGCGCTGCCGTCGCGCGGCTGCATGCGCATCGCGCACCGGCGCCGCCCGCGCTCGTGCCGCTGCACGACTGGTTCTACGCGCTGCTGTCGCACGACACGGACGACGAAGTGCTGCGCCGTTCAGCCGCGACGGCGCATCGGCTGCTGGCCGTGCAATCCACCGACGAAGTCGTGCTGCACGGCGACATCCATCACGGCAACGTGCTGCACTTCGGCGATCGCGGCTGGCTCGCGATCGACCCGAAGGGCTTGCGCGGCGACCGCGCGTTCGACTACGCGAACCTGTTCTGCAATCCCACGCACGACATCGCGGTCGATCCCGCGCGCTTCGCGCGGCGCGTCATGCTCGTCGCTGAAGTGACGCGGATCGACCGGCGCCGGCTGCTGCAATGGATCCTCGCATGGGCAGGCTTGTCGGCAGTCTGGATGATGGAAGATGCGCTGCCGGCGGATACGCGGGTGGAGGTCGGGAGGCTGGCGGTGGCTGTGCTCGACCGATAGCGATACGCATCGGCCATGAGAATGGGTTCAGCGGGAATTTCGGGCGAACGGGCGAAGATTGACGGCTCGCGCCGAGCTAACCTTATCACCTCATGAGTCGTAAACAGCGTGCACGGACGACGCTTGTTCAATGGCGGCAAGCAGCTGCCTTGCCACTCGCCAACGCATTTCCAGTACGCCTGAGGATATCTCGACTTCTTCGTGAGTTAGGCCGAACCAAAGGCACCTTCGCCCGATGCTCTCTGCATTTGCAGACGCTCGGCAAACACCGCTGAGGCGGTGTCGATAATCTCCTGATAGTAATGTTTGATTGGTCGTGGAGCGTTGTGATCCCACGCATCGGGATGGAATGTTCGGAAGCACTCGATGCCGTTCGACCGGAAGTGCCAAAGAGCCTTTGGCTCAATCTTTACGCGCACACGATCCGGAAGCACCGCTTTCAAAGCGCGATCATAACTGTGGCCGCAACCGAAGATGATCAGATCTGGCTTCAGTAGTTCGATTTCAAACCTGACAGCCGCCACCGAAAAGTTGAACAAATGTGCAGAATGCGCGATCGACGTCCGAGAGTAGCCATGCCTCGGCCGGTGCCAGTCCATCTTCATCAGATTGTTCCAGCAAACGGCTGCTTGATCGCCTCCAGTGAACGCATCGGCAAATCGCTTCCGCTGCCTTAGAAACTCGCTGTTGCCAGTGCCACGGAGCTGCTGATCCTCATAACGAGCTTTCGCGACATCAATGCCGTCTGGACGTTCGTAGAATGCTCCTAGCTTGTCGAACCACCCGTTGGTTTCCTTTCCGATGAACATCACGCGGACGGGGGCGTCGAGGTAGGCCTGAGAAACGCTAAGGAGAAACGGCGCCGACAGCTCGAGAAAGTACGGAACGAAGGCGGGCTTGGCTTCGATGAGCGCCTCGGCATAGTAAGAATCCAAGGCCGCTTGAACTTTGTGCTTGAGCATGGTTCACCAAGTCAGCGACGGTAAATAAACTCTAGATCGGTCGATTCACCGACCTTGAAATCGTACGTGCCGACACGCTTGAAGCCCGCCTTCTCGTAGAAGTCGATGGCCTTCGTGTTACCGGACCACACGCCAAGCCATACCGGACCGGGGCGTTCCACCGCCAGATAATCGAGCGCGGAGTCAAACAATGCTCGTCCGACGCCAGTGCCTTGAGTACTCCGCCGAAGGTAGATTTGATGTATTTCCCCCGAACCGTCGGCGACTTCCGAGTGCGGAAGCTTACACGGCCCCACCTGTGCGTAACCAACCAGTCGGCCGTCGTCGCTTTCGACTACCCACGTTCGATGCTGGGGATTATTGAGTTGGTCAGCGACCGTTTCCACCGAGTAACTATTGGTCTCGTACGCAGCAAGATCGCTCGGCGGGTAGCTGATGCCATATCCATCGTGAAGAAAGGTTTCGCGAAACGTGTCGCGCTTCAACTCGGCAAGCGGAATTGCATCGGCAAACGTCGCAATGCGGATTAACATTGAGGATCTCGCAGTTCAGTGATCGGCCGATAGTTTATCTTGAGCAACTCTTGGTGCAGTCCGGACGACCATTGGACTCAGCAATCAATACCGCGAATTTCCCGACCACGACAGCGTAGTGCAGATCGTCAATCTGCACTGACTACCGATGACGCAGCGGGCAGTTCCGGCACCGTAGGTCGGAGGCTTTCGACTGCCGCCTGACCACTAGACTCATAATGCAGTAGCCCCCTTAGATCAAGAGAACAGCATGCAGCGCTATTTGATCCCCAGCAAGTACATCGATTTCGAAGACACTGAAGTCAAGTCGAGCGCTGAAGCTTTGGCGCGCAGCGCCACTTCAGAACACGACCTGGTGCGCCGCTGCTTCGAGTTCGTCCGAGATGAGATCCGTCACAGCTCTGATTTCAAGCTCAATCCGGTCACTTGCAAAGCCTCGGATGTGGTTCGGCACAGAACAGGTTACTGCTACGCGAAGAGTCATCTTTTGGCCGCGCTGTTGCGAGCCAATGCCATTCCTGCCGGCTTGTGCTACCAGAGATTGTCCGTTGGCGGCAGCGGAGCACCATACTGTTTGCACGGATTGAACGCCGTCTACCTTCAAGATTTCGGCTGGTATCGCCTCGATGCTCGCGGAAACAAGCCGGGAGTGAACGCACAATTCTGCCCGCCGGCAGAAGCCCTGGCATTTCCCACCCGGGAACCGCAAGAACGGAATTTGCCAGAGCTCTGGGCTGAACCGCTGCCGGTCGTAGTCGAGGCGCTGGAGCGCTATAAAAGCTACGACCAAGTACTTGCCAATCTGCCTGACATTGAACTCGTGATCTAGTCGTACGGTAGGCGTCCGGTTTTCGCTGAGTTTTTTGTCTCCTTCGGCTCGACAAGCCACCTCCCCAGAAATCCACAAACACCCGAAACAAAAAAACCCGCCGACTTCCACCGGCGGGCTTTCCTATCCAACTTACGCGACGTTCACCGCCCCGGATTCAGCGTCAGGCTCATGTGACGGTTCACATCCTTGTACAGCAGATATCGGAACCGCCCAGGCCCACCCGAATAGCACGCCTGCGGGCAGAACGCGCGCAGCCACATGAAGTCGCCCGCTTCCACCTCGACCCAGTCCTGGTTCAGGCGATAGACGGCCTTGCCTTCGAGCACGTACAGGCCGTGCTCCATCACGTGCGTCTCGGCGAATGGAATCACGCCGCCCGGCTCGAACGTCACGATGTTCACGTGCATGTCGTGACGCATGTCGCTCATGTCGACGAAGCGCGTCGTCACCCATGCGCCGTTGGTGCCCGGCATCGGGATCGGCTCGACGTCCTGCTCGTTGGTCACGAACGCGTCGGGCAGCGCAATGCCGTCGACGGCCTGGTAATGCTTGCGCACCCAGTGGAAACGCACGGCGGCATCGCTGACGTTGTGCAGCGTCCAGTCGGCGCCCGGCGGAATGAACGCGTAGCCGCCCGGCTTCAGCGTGTGCTTGGTGCCCTGCAACGTCAGCTCGGCCTCGCCTTCGACGACGAACAGCACGGCTTCGGCATTCTTGTCCTGCTCGGGCTTGTCGCTGCCGCCGCCCGGGTTCACTTCGACGATGTACTGCGAGAAGGTTTCGGCGAAACCCGACAGCGGACGCGCGATCACCCACAGGCGCGTGTTCGTCCAGAACGGCAGCCAGCTCGTGACGATGTCGCGCATCACTCCCTTCGGAATGACAGCGTACGCCTCGGTGAACATCGCGCGATCGGTCAGCAGATCGGTCTGCGGCGGGTGGCCGCCATGCGGCGCGTAATACGTTGTCTTAGACATAAAGCATCCAGGCAATGGGTTGGTCCGGCCCCGGGTCGCAACGGCCAAGCGCGGCACGCGCGTGGGGCACGCATGCGGCGGCGGGACATCGTTGCCGGGGTGGCTTGAAAGCGCGGGCGCCTTCGTTCGGTCGGCCAGGCTTCGCGACGGCTCCGCCCGGTTCAGCGGGCGGGGCGACCCATGCTTGTGGGTCCGGCGGCCGGGCCACGGACACTCGCGGTCATGCGGCGGGGCACGGGGGACGGCACGGTTCGATTCCCTACGCGAGCAGCGTTGACGATAGCGAAGTCGATTCCGATCGACCAATTAAATGTTGCGATGACATCCATTCGATTTCGCACTACCCGCCCGCGCCCGCGAGGGCCGGTGCACGCGTGTCGCGGACGTTCGGTGCGTCAGGGAAATCCTGATCACGGACGAGCCGAGCCCGAGCGATTGCATGTCAATGCAACTGGCGATGTCGTCTATCAGCGGGAAAGGTACAGCGGGAGGGAATGTGCCAACCCGTCGAGCGGGGCCGGGCATGAACTGCGGAAGGAAATGAAGTCGCCGGTCTTGCCGGCGACGGCGGCCCGGCTGAGGCCGCCGGGCCGAATGTCGAATGGGGTGCCGACGCGTCGGGCGTGCCGGTGCGCAAGTCGCGCACCGTGCCGCGCCCGCGGCGATCAGTCCCAGTCGCGGTGGTGGCGATGCTTGCGGTGGCGATAGCCGCGATCGCCGTGGTCGCGCTCGTACGAGCTGCGCGACATGTTGCCGCCCAGCGCCGCGCCTGCGCCACCGCCAACGGCCGCGCCCAGCAGGCCGCCCGTGCGGCCGCCCATTGCGTTGCCGGCTGCGGTACCCGCGCCGCCGCCGAGGGCGCCGCCGATGATTGCGCCGGTGCGCTCGCGACGGTTCGACGTCACTGCGCCGCCTGCGCCGCCGCCGATCGCGCCGCCGATGACGGAGCCGGTGCTGCCACCGACCGCGCCGCCGACCGCTGCGCCGGCAACCCCGCCGAGCGCGCCGCCAAGGGCATTGTTCAGGTCACCGGCCATTGCCGGCAATGCGGTCGCGCCGGTCAGCACGGCGACGACGAGAGTGGGGGCAATTTTCTTCCACATTCCCGTATTCTTCCTTGTTCGCAATCTGGTTATTGAAGGTCCGCTCGATACGACGATCTGAATCGATCGACGTGGAAACCAGCATTGTGCCGAATCCCGGACCAATTCATTTCAATGAGCTTGCGGCGAAGAATAGCACCGGTCGAGCCCCGTTGCAGTCGACATTCTCGTAACAAGTTGTTTACCGAAACAGGACTCGGAAAGGCTTGCCGAAATCGCCGCCAAGGCCCGCCGGTAAAGGCTCGGGCAACGGGCGACCGGTCGCGGGGACGGTACGGGAAGCGTCGACGGCGGGCGTTCGGACACAGGTGGCAACACATCGGCGAGTGCGGCGAGGCGCCAGTCGGCTTTCCGATGGCGAACGAGGGTCAATACACGCCCGGAAGCAGCCGCCACGTATGCGCGCAGTACGCGTCGTATTCGGCGCCGAACTGCGCGCGCAGCAGCGCTTCCTCGGAACGGATGCGCGCGACGAGCGGCACCATCGTCAGCGCGACGAGCAGCAGCCCGACGCCCGATCGGAACGCGAACGCCCAGCCGAGCGCATTCACGATCAGGCCGAGATAGCTCGGATTTCGGATCCTGCGATAGATGCCGTCCGTGACCAGCGTGTGGCCCGGCTGGATCGCGACCAGCCCGCTGAAGCGCTTGCCGAGCACGAACACGGGCCAGAGGCGCAGCACGCCGCCGGCGACATACAGCACGACGCCGATCCACCGCACCGTATCGCCGCCGAAGGTCCACACGTCGAGCCGGTCGGTCAGCGCGGGCAGATAGGCGAGCAGAAACCCGCTGGCCGCGAAGGCCGGAAGCACCCAGCGGTTGTCGCGGTCCTCGCGTTCGCCGGCGTTCAGGTTGCCTTCGGTCAACAACGCGGCGGCGGCCAGCGCGAGCGTCGCGACGGCGATGACGATCAGTTGCGGATGAGAAAAGAACGCGGCGAACCCGCCGATGCCGAGCACGGCGAGCCCGAGGTACACGAGCGCGGACACGCTCGACACGATTGCGACCTTGCGCGTAACGGCCATGGCTGCCTCGCCGGGGTGGGTTTTCCTGTGAAGTATAGGAACCCGGGCGGCCGATGCGCACGCGCGCCGTCATGCGGCGCGCGGAGCGTTGTTGCGAGAAGCGGCGGCGCGGCGTCGACGACGCGGCCGTCGACGTGATCGACGTGCGGGGCAGCCCGCGCCCGCCGGCTGGTCAGCGAATGCGGAAGTGGCCGCCGATCCCGACGCTGACGGGCGGTGCGTAGTACGCGGGCGCATAGCCGTAGTAGACCGGCGCGGGTGCGTAGCCGTAAGGCGGCGCGACGTAGCAGCCGGACAGGCCGGCGATCAGCGCAAACGTGATGAGAACTTTGTACATGGCTCGATTCCCGGCGAAGAGGACACATTGCATCTCGCGACGGCCGGCACGACGGGGCGGCCCAGCCTTCCTGTCGCTCGATGCGGTAATGCGCGGGAGTCTAGCGCCGGGGCCGGGGGAACGAGTTTCGCGACCGGTTACACGTGTTACGTCGCGTGACCGCTGAAACAGGTGCGGGCGGCGCGACGGCCCACGGGCACTGGCGCCGCCCCGCATGACGAGCCCGGCACGCGTTACACGAAACGTTCACGGATGCGCTGCGCGACCGATTCGAGCGCGGCCGCGTCGGCGATGTCGCGCGCATGCAGCCGCAGCTCGACGCCTTCCCAGCGCGGGATCACGTGGAAATGCACGTGCGGGACCGTCTGGCCCGCCGCCGCGCCGTTGAACTGGCCGATGAACACGCCGTCCGGCCCGAGCGCCGCGCGCACGGCCGCCGCGACGCGCTGCGTCATCCGGATGCCGGCCGCGGCCGCATCGCCGGACAGCTCGAAGATCTGCGCGGCCGGCTCCTTCGGGATCACGAGCACGTGACCGTCGGCCTGCGGCATGAGATCCATGATCGCGAGGGTTGCGTCGTCTTCGGCGACCTTCACGCACGGCAGTTCGCCGCGCAGGATCCGGGCGAATGGGTTGTTGTTGTCGTAGGACATGGCGTTTTCCGATTGTTCGATGGGCGGTTTGACTGGGAACGATGCCGGACGATTATCGGCCGACGGCCGGTCGGATTTCAACTTGCCGGTACGAACCCGCGCGATCGACACACGCGATTCGCACACGCCGGCCAGCATATCGCCCGAGCGACGCCGCCCCCGGCGTCGTCACTCCCCCGCGATTGCCACCACTTGCCCGAACCTGCGACACTGCCGGATCGTTGCCGGCCGGCACGCCACCGAGGACGCTCGCGCATGACGATCCCCTTCAAATCGCTGGTTCTGCGCGGCGTCGCAATCGCGCTCGTCGCCGCGCTCGGCTACACCGGCTACATGCTGTCGCGGCTCGCTCCGATCGCGACGGGCTATGCCGCGAAGGCGCTGTGTTCCGGCGTGTTCGTGTCTGGCCGTCCGGCCGCGTCGGTGATCGACGTCGACATCATGGCCGGCGTGCATCCGCTGCTGAAACTGGTGCGCCCGTCGCTCGATCCCGAGCATCATCGCGCGGTCGCGACGTTCGCCGGTTTCGCACGACGCGAGGCGGAGTTCCGGCCCGGGCTCGGCTGCACGCTCGCGCTCGGGCCGTCGCGCGGCGTGCTGCCGGCCGCGCTGCCGCCCGTCGCCGACCCACCACGATCCACAAACGATGCGGCGCCGCCCGCACCGCCCGCCGGCATCGACACACGCAAGCTGCACATCGCGCTCGACCGCGCGTTCGACGAACCCGATCCGGCGCGGCCGCGGCGCACCCGTGCGGTCGTCGTGATGTGGCGCGGCCACGTGATCGCCGAACGCTACGCACCCGGCTTCACGGCCGACACGCCGCTGCCCGGCTGGTCGATGACGAAGACCGTGACGGCCGCGCTGGCCGGCGTGCTGGTCGCGCAGCACAAGCTGTCGGCGGATGCGTCGGCGCTGCTGCCCGAATGGCGCGGCAGCGGCGATGCGCGCGCGGCGATCACGCTCGACGAGCTGCTGCGGATGACGAGCGGCCTGGAATTCAACGAAGACTACGACGACCCGCTGTCCGACGTCGCCGTGATGCTGTTCACGCAGCCCGACACCGCGCGCTTCGCGTCGGCCAAGCCGCTCGCCGCGCAGCCCGGCACGCAGTGGTACTACTCGAGCGGCACGAGCGCGATCGTCGCGCGCGTGATGCGCGAAGCGCTGGGCGGCACCGAGGCCGACTACCTCGCGTTTCCGCGCCGTGCGCTGTTCGAGCCGCTCGGGATGCGCAGCGCCGTGTTCGAGCCCGATGCGGCCGGCACGCTCGGCAGCCCGTCTTATCTGTATGCGAGTGCACACGACTGGGCGCGCTTCGGGCAGCTTCTGCTGCAGGACGGGGTGTGGAACGGGCAGCGGCTGCTGCCGGAAGGCTGGGTGCGCTACCTGACGCGAGCGACGCCGCAATCGACGCACCAGGAATTCGGCGCGCATCTTTGGGTGAAGGTGCCGGAGCCGTTCAACGATCGCGATCCGCATGCGAGCGCGATGCTCGCCGACGCGTTTCATGCGGTCGGTCACGAAGGCCAGTTCGTGAGCGTGGTGCCGAGCCGCGAGCTGGTGGTCGTGCGGCTCGGGTTGTCGCGGCCGGAATCGGCGTGGAACCACGAGGCGTTTCTCGCGCGCGTGCTCGACGCCGTGCCGGCATCCGGCTCGTGACGTGACGTGACGTGACGTGCCGCGGCGCGGCGGCAGCAGTCGCACCACCCCGCCCGCTCCGCGCGCGACTTGGGACGCGTTACGGGTTCGCGCTGCCCGCGTACTGCTTGAAGCCCTCGCGCGTCGCCAGACGCTCGATATAGCGCTTCGCCGCCGGGAAGTCCGGATGCTCGAACGGCGTGCCGAACCAGCGGTTCACCGACAGGCCGATCGGAATGTCGGCGAGCGTGAAGTGGTCGCCGGCCACGAACGCGCCGGTCGCTTCGAGCTGCGCGTTCAGCACCTGCATATGTTTCGTCCAGCCCGCGATCGACTGCGCGATCGCCGCCGGGTCCTGGTGCTCGGGCGACTTGCGCACGAGGCCGAGGAATGCGCCGACCCACGAACGGTTCAGGTCCGAGCCCTGCCAGTCGATCCACTGATCGACCCGCGCGCGCGCCTGCGGCTCGGCCGGATAGAGCGCGTCACCACCGTAGCGGTTCGCGAGATAGCGGATGATCGTGTTCGACTCCCACAGCACGAAGCCGTCGTCCTTGATGACGGGCACGAGGCCGTTCGGATTCAGCGCGAGATAGGTCGGGTCGTTGGTCGTGCGAAAGCCCGCGCCCCAGTCTTCCTGCTCGAACGGCAGGTTGAGTTCGGTGCACAGCCACAGCACCTTGCGCACGTTGATGGACGGAATCTTGCCGAGGATGTGCAGCATGCAGGCTCCTTGTGAGGTCGAATGCGGAGCGTCCGGGATGCCCGAAACGGCCCGAACGCGCTCCCGTCGAATTTATACACGAGCGCGCGTAAATCGACAGGACCGCACGCGAGATCGGCATTAGCGGCCCGCCGCCCGCCTACATCGGCTTGAGCACCATCAGGAAATAGACCGTCAGCATCGCGAAGAACGCCGGATAGCCGAGCAGTTCCCAGCGCTTCGCATAGCGCCAGTAGCGCGCCGGCAGCGTGGCCTCGCCGTTCGCATGCGCGAGGTTCGCCAACGCGGCCAGCTCGATCTGCAGCCACACGACCGGCAGCCAGCACGCGCCCGCGATCGCATACAGCACGATAGACGCGACGAGCCACGGCGTATGCCACGGCCAGCCGGCCGTATGCGCGAGCCACAGCCCGGACGCCGGCTGGAAGATCACGGCCGGTGTCGTGAACCACCAGTCCGCGCGCACCACGAGCCGCGACACGGCCGCGATCGCGGGCACCGACCGCGTGCGATTCGCGAAGAACAGGTAAAACGCCGTGCCGAAGCCCGTGCCGACCATCAGCACTGAGGACAGGATGTGAAGCGCCTTGATGACGAGATAGGTATTCATGGTCGTTCTTCTTCTGAAAACAGGATCAACAGGATCGCGAGAATCGGCACGTTCTTGATCACCGGGCCGAACGGTTCGGCCAGCAGCCCGGGCATCGTGACCGCGATGACGGCCGAATACGCGACGATCAGCGCGGCTTGCGCGGCCCAAAGGCGGCGCGACGGCGCGGCGACGGTCGCCACCCCGAACGCGAAGTCCAGCGCGCAGGCGGCGTAGAGGGCGATCAGCGCGGGCAGCCCGGTGAGATGTGCGCGGGCGAGCATCGCAAGGCTGTCGCTCTGCGGGTGGACGAACGCGCTCACGATGGCCGTCCAGATCCAGACGATCGCAAGCGCGCCGAGCAGCAGCGGCCGCCGCCACATCGCGAGCGCATCGCGGCGCAGCGCGAGCGCGTCCGCGCCGATGAAACTGCGCAGGCCGCGCGGCGGCCGGCCGAGCACGGCCGCCAACGCCGCGGGATCGCCGGTGTTGCCGCCGCGCAGCATCGTCCACGTATCGCGGGTCAGCATCGCGCCCGGCAGCGTGCCGACCAGCGCGGCCGCCGCCCCGACCAGCGGGCCCGGCAGCGCAATGCGGGCTGCCGGCGGGAAGCCCAGCGCGGCGCGATAGCCGCTCAGCATCTCGCGGTATTCGACTTCATCAGCGCCGACCGCGTCGATGACCGAATGGCCGGCCGCCGGCGAAACGACGAGCCGCGCGACGAGTTCGGCGAGATCGTCGACGTGCACGGGGCGCAGCCGTTGATGGCCGCCCGCCGGCAACGCGTGCACGGGCAGGCTCGCGAGCATCCGGAAGAACCGTGCCGACGTGCCGGCCGCGCCGTAGACGAGCGCGGGCCGCACGATCCGGTAATCGAGCGGCAGCGTCTGCAGGAAGGTGTCGGCTGCGTACTTGCTGGCGAAATACGGTGTGTCGCCGCGCTCAACGCCCAACGCCGAGATCTGGATCACGCGCCGCACGCGGGCACGGGCGCATGCCGTGAAGAGCGCGCAGGGCGCCGCGCGATGCACGGTGTCGAGCGTCGCATCGCGCCGGTCGGCGAGGATCCCGACCGCATTGATCACGACGTCGACGCCCGCCAGCCGTGCCAGCCACGCGTCGGGATCGATGTCCGTCGCGAAGTCGATCGCGACATCGTGCGGGCCCACCGCATGCCGCACGCCGCGCAGCACGCGATGGCCGCCGGCTTCCAGCCGCGTGCACAACGCCCGCCCGATGAACCCGTTCGCGCCGCAGACGAGGATGTTCATGTCGCACTCCGTGGTGCGGCATGCCGGCGGATCGACAGCAGGGCCTCGTTCATTTTCATCCTCTATTTACTGTTGTTTCTGTAATTACAGAAACAACACCTTCAAAAAAAGCGGGCTGTGCGCCCGCACTTCCGATACCGCTTACTTCGACGACTTGCGCCTGACCGTCTGGCTGATCTTCGCGCCGATCCCGAGCGCCTTCATCAGCGTGTCGGGCTTGAGCCGCAGCATCTCGTCCGACCAGGTGGTGAGCGTCTCGACGAACTGCAGCGTGTCGCGGATGCGCTGTTCGGTCTCGCGGCTTTCGTCGGCGATCTCGGGGCTCGTCAGGCAATCGCGCAGCACCGTGAGCGTCGGTTCGATCTCGCGCTGTCGCCGCCCTTCGACGATCAGCTTGAACAGTTCCCAGATGTCGGTCGACGTCTCGAAATGGTCGCGGCGATCGCCCAGCACGTGCACGACCTTCGCGAGCCGCCACGCCTGCAGCTCCTTCAGGCTCGTGCTGACGTTGGAGCGCGCGACGTTGAGCGTCTCGGCGATCTCGTCGGCGGCCACCGGCCGCCCGGCCAGGTACAGCAGCGCGTGAATCTGCGAAACGGTGCGGTTGACGCCCCATCGCGAGCCCATTTCGCCCCAGTGGAGAATGAATCGTTCGGCAATCGGTGTGAGTTCCATGTCGGGAAATTTAGTTTTTTCAGTTATTTCTGTCAAGAGAGAAATAAGCGGCGGCGACGCGAACCGCCATGCTGGTGGCTCGACCGTCAAGCGATTGCGACTGCCGTCACCGCCCGCCTTTCCCGCCGTGGCCGCCCGCTTCCATTACAATGCGCGGGATTTTTCCGATTTCAGGCCGTCCGCGCCTTTCTGACTAGAGGTTCCCATGATCATCAAACCGCGCGTGCGTGGCTTCATCTGCGTGACGACTCATCCGGTCGGCTGCGAAGCCAACGTCAAGGAACAGATCGACTACGTGACTTCGCATGGCCCGATCGCCAACGGCCCGAAGAAGGTGCTCGTGATCGGCGCGTCGACCGGCTACGGCCTCGCCGCCCGGATCTCGGCCGCGTTCGGCTCGGGCGCGGACACGCTGGGCGTGTTCTTCGAGCGCGCCGGCAGCGAAACGAAGCCGGGCACCGCCGGCTGGTACAACAGCGCCGCGTTCGAGAAATTCGCCGCCGAAAAGGGGCTGTATGCGCGCAGCATCAACGGCGACGCATTCTCCGACAAGGTGAAGCAGGTCACGATCGACACCATCAAGCAGGATCTCGGCAAGGTCGACCTGGTCGTCTACAGCCTCGCGGCGCCGCGCCGCACGCATCCGAAGACGGGCGAAACGATCAGCTCGACGCTGAAGCCGGTCGGCAAGGCGGTCACGTTCCGCGGCCTCGACACCGACAAGGAAGTGATCCGCGAAGTCTCGCTCGAGCCGGCGACGCAGGAAGAGATCGACGGCACCGTCGCCGTGATGGGCGGCGAGGACTGGCAGATGTGGATCGACGCACTCGATGAGGCCGGCGTGCTGGCCGACGGCGCGAAGACGACCGCGTTCACGTATCTCGGCGAACAGATCACGCACGACATCTACTGGAACGGCTCGATCGGCGAAGCGAAGAAGGATCTCGACAAGAAGGTGCTGTCGATCCGCGACAAGCTGGCCGCGCACGGCGGCGATGCGCGCGTGTCGGTGCTGAAGGCCGTCGTCACGCAGGCGAGCTCGGCGATTCCGATGATGCCGCTCTACCTGTCGCTGCTGTTCAAGGTGATGAAGGAACAGGGCACGCACGAAGGCTGCATCGAGCAGGTGTACGGGCTCCTGAAGGACAGCCTGTACGGCGCGACGCCGCACGTCGACGAAGAAGGCCGTCTGCGCGCTGACTACAAGGAGCTCGATCCGCAAGTGCAGGGCAAGGTCGTCGCGATGTGGGACAAGGTCACGAACGAGAACCTGTACGAGATGACCGACTTCGCCGGCTACAAGACCGAATTCCTGCGGCTGTTCGGCTTCGAGATCGCCGGCGTCGACTACGACGCGGACGTGAACCCGGACGTGAAGATCCCCGGCATCATCGACACCACGGTCTGACGACCGCGCCCGCCGCGCGCATCGGCGCACGGCGGGCTGTCTTTTACAGGCGACGTCAGACCGGCGTCGCCTCGTCCAGATAAACACCGGCCGACAGCGTGGCCTTCACCTGCCGCGTGAAGTCGTCGGTGGCCACCTCCTCCGCTCCAGATTCGATCGCGTCGTATGCCTGGCGCACGACGTCGGCCGGCGTCGCCTTCGGCACGTCGAGGCCGCGTGTCAGGTCCGTATCGATGAAGCCGGCATGCAGCCCCACCACCTGCGTGCGCTGTTCGCGCAGCGAATGCCGCAGCCCGTTGGTCACCGCCCACGCAGCCGACTTCGACACGCCGTAGCCCGACAGGATCGGCCGGTTCACCCAGCTCGCGACGGACAGCACGTTCAGGATCGCGCCGCCGCCGTGGCCGGCGAGCGTGGCCGCGAATGCGCGCGACATCGCCAGCATCCCGAACACGTTGGTTTCGAGATGATCGCGCAGCGCGTCGACCGCGCCGTCGTCGGTCAGGCTGCCGAGCCGCGCGATGCCCGCGTTGTTGATCAGCAGCGTGACGTCGCGCGCGGCGTCGGCCGCCGCGGCGACCGCCGCCGGATCGGTCACGTCGAGCTTCACGGGCACCACGCCCGGCAGCGTCACGCTGGCCGGATCGCGTGCGCCCGCATAGACCTTCCGCGCCCCGCGTTCGAGCGCCTGCTTCGCGAATTCGAGCCCAAGCCCGCGGTTCGCGCCCGTGACGAAAACGACTGCACCTTCGATCTTCATGACCCTTCCTTTCATCGTGTGAATGAAACCATGCCGCCATCGCGTACCGAGCCGTTGCGCCGCCGGTACCGGAGCGCAGGCTCGCTGCCCACGCCCGCTGCACCCCAGACCCGGACCGACCTTCATCCCTGCCGCGCGAGTCGCCTTCGCTTCCTTTGCGAAGTCGGCTACACTGGATGTCAATGTCGATCACCATTGTCTTTGCGATGCATTGTGTCAGCGCACGCTCACCACGTCAATGGTGATCACCATTGTGTTTTTCAATCGACGTAATGGCTGGAATGAGGGAGGGATCGATGGGCGTCTCGAGACAACAGGCTGCCGACAACCGCAACGCGATCGTCGCGGCCGCCGAGCGGCTGTTCCGGGTGCGCGGTGTCGACGCGGTCGGTTTGACGGAACTGATGAAGGAAGCCGGTTTCACGCAGGGCGGCTTCTACAACCACTTCAAATCGAAGGATGCGCTGGTCGCCGCGGTGATGGAAAAGGCCATGCAGGACGGCGCGGATTCGCCGCGCGCCGGCAGCGTCGCGCAACAGGTGACGTCGTACCTGTCGACCGCGCATCGCGACAATGTCGAAGCCGGCTGCCCGCTGTCCGGCTTCGCGGGCGACGCGCCACGCCTGACCGACGCGGCACGCGCCTGCTACGCACACGGCGTCGCCGGCTATCTCGACCGGCTGGAACGGATGGTGGCAGCCGAAGGCGCGGCCGCGGCGGACACGCGCCGCGACGCGATCGCGGTGTTCAGCCAGATGGTCGGCGCGCTCGTGCTGTCGCGCGCCGTCGCCGGCACCGATCCGGCGCTGGCCGATGAAATCCTCGACGCGGGGCGGCGCGCGCTCGCCGGCCAGTCCGACGATCCGGCCGTGCCGGCCGCGTAGCGGCACGGCGGCACGACGGGGGCAAGCCGCGCGTGATCGCTATTCCACGGCCCGTACGGCGTCCCACAGCGGCTGCCGGCCCAGCGCGGCATGCCACGTAGCGAAGCGCGTGCGCCACGACTCGAACGGTTCCGTCAGCGGATGACGCGGATCATCGCTGAGCGCATACGCCATCCCTTCAATCAGCCAGCGCGGCTTGGTCGCGACCGCGAGGTTGCCGAGCATTTCGGCCTGACGGTGGTGGATCAATTCGTGCGCGAGGAAGTAGGTCTGCCAGCCGCGCGGCGCGATGACCACGCCGAAATCTCCAAGAGTGAGCGCCGCGCGTTCGCCGAGGCCGAACTTGTCCGCACATTCGCGCGTCGAGCAGAACACGACGCGCGGTGCGTCGCGAAACGGGCCCACGGCCGCCGCCGCGCGCGCGTAACCGTCGCGATAGAGCTGCTGCGCGGCGTCGAACTGCGCGGCATCGTCCGTGCAGATGTCCGCGCTCGGACATGACACGCCGGGAAGCAGCGCGGGCGCGACGACGCGCAGCGGCTTGACGAGCGCGTAGGCAGCGATCGGCAGCGCGACGAGCAGGCCCGTGAGGGTGAAGGCGACGTATGAGCGTTTCATCGAGGCGACGACTCCGTGAGTGTGCTGGTGGATTTTCCTGCACGAATATATCGGAGCCGCGACGCCGGCGGCCGGCTTTTCTGTTCCCCCGGCTTCCGGTTCACGGCCGCGCGCCGCCGCGCGCGTGTCGATCGCGAACTGCACCGCGATCGCATCCCGCCCCGTTACGCGAGCTGCTTGTGAAAATACGTCGTCGCGCACAACGCGCCGTCGGGCATCAGCGCATAGTTCGGCACGACGCCGACGCGCTGCCAGCCGGCCCGCTCGTACAAGCGCTCGGCATCGCCGCCCGTCACGGTGTCGAGCACGAGCACGGTCTTGCCGGCGTCGCGCGCGGCTTCGTCGGCGGCCGCCATCAACCGCGCGGCGATACCCTGCCGGCGTGCATGCGGAGACACCAGCATCTTCGCGACGTCCGCGCGATGCGGCTGGTTCTCCGGCTGCGCGGTCACGAGCTGCACGGTGCCGACGATCCGGCCGGCGGCATCCTCGGCGACGAGCAGGATGCGCTCGCCGTTCGCGACGCCGTCGGCGACGCGCGTCCAGAACGCGACGGCCGTAGAACGCTCGATCGGCAACATAAAGCTGACGGACGCGCCGCCTTCGACGCAATCGATCAGCACGTCGGCGAGCGCGTCGACGCAGGCACGCGCTTCGCTCGCATCGACGCGGCGGACGGTAACGGATTCGGTCATACCCTCTCCGGCAATCAGGCGCGCGGCACGCGTTCTGCGGCTTGCGCCCCGGATCCAAAGGAACGCCGGCAGCCCGATGCAACGCCGGCCGGTGCCCGGCAACACGGCGCGGATGGGCGCGTGTTACCGCCCCATCATGCTAAGCGATGCAAATTCCCGTTGCATCCCCTATGCTTAGCCGCCAACAGGAGGAGCAAGCGCATGTCAACCAGCCCCGTCGACCCCGCCGAAACCCATGACCTCGTCATCACCCGCACGCTGCGCGCGCCGCGCCAGGCGCTCTGGCGCGCGTGGACCGACCCCGAACTGCTGAAGGAGTGGTGGTGCCCGAAACCGTGGACCACCGAAGTGCGCGCGTTCGACCTGCGCCCGGGCGGCGCCTTCCACACGTTCATGCGCGGCCCCGACGGCGGCACGAGCGACAACCCCGGCTGCTTCCTCGAAATCGTGCCTCAAGCGCGGATCGCGTTCACGTCGATGCTCGCCGGCGGCTGGCGGCCGCAGGTGCCGTGGCTGGGCTTCACGGCCATCATCACGATGGCCGACGACGCCGCCGGCTGCCGCTACGACGCGCGCGTGATGCATCCCGACGCGGCGACGCGCGAGCGCCACGAGGCACTCGGGTTCTTCGAAGGCTGGAACATCTGCATCACGCAGCTCGACGAATTCGCGGCCGCGCTGCGCTGAATGCGGGTGAGCGTACGGTCCGATTGCATGCCGTCGCGCGCGCGCCTAGGATTCCTGAAGGAAGCAAGACGACACGCCGGCATCCGGCGTGCACCGTCGCGCGCATTCCGCGGGAGGCGACATGCTGCACATGCACACGCATTCGACCCGGGTCAGCCGGCACCTGAACGCACCGCGCGGGCGCGTCTACCGCGCGCTGCTCGACCCGCACGCGGTCGAACAATGGAAGGTGCCCGACGGCATGACATGCCGCGTCCACGCCTATGACGCCCGCGAAGGCGGCGCGCTGCGCGTGTCGCTGAGCTACGACGAACCATCGGACAGCCCCGGCAAGACCACCGCGCACACCGACACCTATCACGGCCGCTTCGTGACGCTCGTGCCCGACGAGCGGATCGTCGAAATCGATGTGTTCGAAACCGACGATCCGATGCTGCGCGGCGCCATGACGATCACGATCACGCTGTCCGACGAAGCAGGCGGTACGCGCGTCGAGGCGGTGCACGACGGTGTGCCGCCCGGTGTGCCGGTCACCGACAACGAAGCCGGCTGGCGCATGGCGCTCGCCAGGCTCGCGGCGCTGGTGGAGACGGGCTGAGCAAGGCGGCGCGCGCGATACGCGTCAGCCGAGCCGGTAGACGTGCGAAACGGTCCCACGGAACAGCGCGTCGCGCTCGTTCGGGCTCGCGTGCGCGGTCAGCCGCTTGAACGCGTTCCAGCCGTTCACGTAGGAATACGAACCCTTGTCGACCGGGAAATTGCTCTCGAACATGCAGCGCTCGGCGCCGAACGCTTCGATGCAGGTAAGCATCCACGGCTTCCAGGCATCCGCGAGCTGTTCGGACGACGGCGGCCGCGCACCCTTGTCGAAATCGAAACCGTTGATCCGCATCCCGAGGCCGCCCACCTTCACGAATACGTTCGGCAACCGCGCGAGTTCGCGCATCGACGCCGACCAGCGCTGGAAGACTTCCGGCCGCTTGTCCGCGTAGCTCGCGATCCGCACGACGCCGCCGCAGTGATTGATGATGACCCGCGTATCGGGATTCGCCTTCGCCAGATCGAACAGCTCGGGCAATTGAGGAAAGAACAGCCACGCGTCGTACGACAGCCCGAGCGGCGCGAGCTGCGCGACGCCGGCCCGGTACGCGGGATCGAGCAGCAACCCGCGCGGCACCGCCGACAACGGGTTCGCGAGCGACGGATCGGCATCCCATGTGCTCAGATGTCGAACGCCGCGAAAGCGTCCGCGCCCCGCGTCGAGATGCGCGTCGAGCACGTCGCGCACGCGCGCGCCGAGCCGCAGGTCCGCATGCCCGACGATGCCTTTCGCGACGGCAGGGCCGCCGTGCTGAAGCGGCTCGGTCACGCCGGCGATGTAAGCCGTCTCGCCCACGGGCTTCAATTCGGCCGGCCCCGCATCGCGATAGCGCGTCAGCGCCTGCATGTAGACGGATGCCTGGATGTTGTGGCCCGAGCGCGCATCCTGCAGATAGTCGTCGAGCATATAGATCCAGCCCGGCCGCTCGTAGAAGTGGTGATGCGCATCGACGATCGGCAGATCCGGCTCGAGTGCGGGTTCGAGCGCGGACGCGAGCCAGTCGTTTCGTACCGCGAGATAGTTGCCTTGCGTCGTCATGCGGGAAGCTCCGTTGTCAGCCGGCGTGCGCGTATCGGCCCATGCAGGGACGGCGAGCGATGCGGCGGCCGCGCCGAGCAGCCGGCGTCGTTTGATCGAAAGGGTCATGTCATTCGCTCCGGTCGAACGCGTACAGCGACAGCGTCAGCAGCGTCGTGATCGCCAGGACGATCGCGAGGCCAAGCATCCCGGCCGTGAAGGTGCCGAAGCTGTCCTTCAGGTAGCCGACGAGATACGGGCCCGCGAATCCGCCGAGCGCGCCGATCGAATTGATCAGCGCCAGGCCGCCGGCCGCCGCCTGGCCCGACAGGAAGCGCGAAGGCAGCGTATAGAAGATCGTGCGCCCGGCAATCGTGCCGATCAGCGCGAGCGTGATGCCGACGAGCGCGGGCCCGAGCGTCAGGAAATGGGTCGACACGCCGAGCGCCACCGCGCCGATGCACAACCCGATCGCGAGGTTCGCAATCGGTGCGCCGCGCCGATCCACCCGCTTCGCCCACCACAGCAGCGCAACCGTCGCGAAGAAGTACGGCAGAGCGGACAGCCAGCCGGTCTGCATCGTCGACATCCCGTGCGCCTTCAGCATTTGCGGCAGCCAGATGCCGATTCCGTACGAGCCCATCGTGAAGCCGAACGAGATCAGCGCGAGCAGGTACACGCGCACGTCTCGCAGCGCGACGCCGAAGCCCTTCTTGCGGCCGGCGGCGGCGCCTTCGCGCTCGAACGCGCGCTGCAGCGCGCTACGCTCGTCGTCCGACAGCCACGCAGCCGTGGCCGGCGAGTCGGACAGGCGCTTCAGGACGAGAAAGCCGAGCGCGCACGCGGGCAGCCCTTCGACGATGAACATCCACTTCCAGCCGGCCAGGCCGAGCGCGCCGTCGAGCTGCAGCAGCCACGTCGACAGCGGACCGCCGATCAGCGACGACAGCGGTGTCGACACGGTGAACCACGCGAGCACGCGCGTGCGGTAGCTCGCGGGAAACCACACGGCGAGGAAGAAGATCACGCCGGGGAAAAAGCCGGCCTCGCCGATGCCGAGCAGCAGCCGGATCGCATAGAAGCTGGTTGGCCCTGTCGCGAGTGCAGTCGCCGCCGCCATGAGCCCCCACGTGATCATGATGCGTGCGAGCCAGCGCCGCGCACCGAAGCGGTACAGCGCGAGGTTGCTCGGCACTTCGAACAGGCAATAGCCCGCGAACATGATCCCCGCGCCCCAGCCGAACTGCGTCGCGGTCAGGCCGAGATCGCGGTTCATCGTCAGCGCCGCGAACCCGACGCTCGTGCGGTCGAGATAGTTGAAGAAGTACGCGAGCGCGAGCAGCGGAATGAAGCGCCATGCTGCCTTGCGCACGGCCCGTTGCTCGATCGACGCGTCGGTCTCGCGATCGGCGGCCAGCGCCGGGGAAGCGGATGTCATGGTTGTCTCCGTGGATGCGGCGGTCCGCGCCCGCGCGAGCGCGGCCGGGATGCCTTTTGTTGGTTCGATGGATTGCAGCGGCGCTAGCGCTACGCGCTCGCCGCTTCGTTCGGCGAAGGCGTATCGCTTGGTACGTCCGGTACGCCCGGCGGCAGCCCGTTCGCACCGTGCCCGTGCCGCCCCGCGACGACGCCCGCGTCGATCAGCGTGCGTGCCTCGTCCGGCGTATAACCCAGCTCGCCGAGCAGCGCGCACGTGTCCTGGCCGAGCGCGGGCGGCGCCGAGCGCAGCCGCAGGCGCTCCCCGCCAAGCGTGAGCGGCAGCAGCGCGGTGCGCGTGTCGACCGGCCGGCCGGCGCTGCTCGCGTCGGCCGGCAGCGTCACGGCTTCGAGGCCCCCGGTCGCGAGCAGATGCGGATCGTCGAACAGGTCCTGCGGCTTCGTGATCGGCGCATACGGCAGGCCGATCGATTCGAAGATCGCGCCGATCTCCGCGGCCGAATGCGCGGCGAGCCGCGCACGCAGTTCGGGCAGCAGCCACTCGCGGGCCTGCACGCGGAGATTGTTCGTCGCAAGGCGCGCATCGTCCTTCAGCGCGGCCAGGCCGAACGCGTCGCAGAACAGCGCCCACTGCGTGTCCGACACGACCGCGAGAAAGATCTGCTCGCCGTCCCGCACCGAAAACACGTCGTAGACCGCCCATGCGGAAATCCGGCTCGGCATCGGCGACGCGGCCTGCCCCGTCACCGCGAACTGCATCATGTGCTGCGCGACGAGGAACACGTTGTTCTCGAACAGCGAGCTCTGCACCTGCTGGCCGCACCCGGTGCGTTCGCGCTGCGCGAGCGCGGCCATTGCGCCGATCGCGCCGAACATCCCGCCCATGATGTCGTTGACGCTCGAGCCCGCACGCAACGGCCGGCCTTCGGGGCCGGTCATGTACGCGAGGCCGCCCATCATCTGCACGACTTCGTCGAGCGCGGTGCGATGTTCGTACGGCCCCGGCAGGAAGCCCTTGTGCGACACGTACACCAGGCGGGGATTCAGCGACGACAGCGCGGCATGTCCGAGGCCGAGCCGGTCCATCGTGCCGCTCTTGAAGTTCTCGCTGAACACATCCGCCGTCGCGACGAGCCGCCGCACGATCTCGAGCCCGCGCGGATCCTTCACGTCGACCGCCAGGCTCTTCTTGTTGCGGTTGAACATCCCGAAGAAGCCCGCGCCGGAACCGCGCAGCGCACGCGTGCTGTCACCCGCGATCGGTTCGATCTTGATGACTTCCGCACCGAGATCGCCGAGCAGCATCCCGCAGGTCGGGCCCATGACCATGTGCGTCATCTCGATCACGCGCACGCCTTCGTACGGCAGCGCCGAAGCTGGTTGACGATCGTTCATTGCGCGACTCCCGTCAGGCATCCTTCTGGCTGGGTCGCGCTCGGCGCGCGGCCGTCCGCATACCAGAACCCCTTCGGCAGCCCTGCGTCCGGCACGTGGCCGTACAGCGCCTCGGCAGGCAGTGCCGCGTGCAGGATCGCGCGCGCGGCGAGCAGCGCGTCCACGTCGACGCCCGTGTCGTACCCCATCGACTCCAGCAGGAACACGAGATCCTCGGTGACGATGTTGCCGGTCGCGCCCGGCGCATACGGGCAGCCGCCCAGGCCGCCCTGGCTCGCGTCGAGCGTCGTCACGCCGGCGTCGAGCGCCGCGACGACGTTGGCGAGCCCCTGCCCGCGCGTGTTGTGGAAGTGCGCGCCGCCGGCCTTGTCGCCGACTTCGCGCCGCAGGCGCATGAACAGCCGGCGCACCTGCGCCGGGTTCGCGTAGCCGCTCGTATCGGAGAGCCCGATCTCGTCGACGCCGCATTCGGCCATCGCGGCCGCCATCGCGATCGTCTCGTCGTCGGAGACCGCGCCGGCGAGCGTGCAACCGAACGCCACCGAGACGCCCGCCTCGATCTGCACCGACGGAAACCGCGCATCGCGCAGCGCGACGATCGTGCGCACCTCGTCGATCATCTGCGCCGGCGTCTTGCGGATGTTCGCCAGCGAGTGCGCTTCGGTCACCGATACCGGCAACGTCAGCTTGTGGACGCCCGCCTCGAACGCGCTTCCGGCGCCGCGCAGGTTCGGCGCAAGCGCGGCGACGTGCAGCCCGGGAATCGCCAGCGCGTGCGCGACGACTTCCCGGACGTCGGCCATCTGCGGCAACAGCCTCGCGGGCACAAACGATCCGACCTCGATTTCGCGCAGGCCGGCCGCGGCGAGCGCGGTGATCCAGCGCAACTTGTCGGCCGTCGGCATCACGGCCTTGATGCTCTGCAGGCCGTCACGCGGGCCGACCTCGCTCACCAGCACCTGCGGATATTCGGAAACACTCATTCGACACCTCAAAGTTCTATCTAAAAGAACATCGTTCTGTTTGACGGAACTTTAGAGGCGCGCCGAATCGGCTGTAAGCGGGGTATACCCGGGAAAATGCAATTTTTTGGAACTTGAGTTCTGCCAGACAGAACGCTATAGTCGATCGACCGTCACCCAAAGGAACAGCAAGCCGTGCCCCCCACCTCGACTCCCGCAGACCCCACCGGCGACGCGCCTGATGCGTCGGCCGAAGCCTCCAGCGGCGTCGCCGTCCTCGATCGCGCGTTCGCGATCCTCCATGCGTTCGGCCCCACCGACGACCGGCTGTCGCTCGCGGAACTGTCGCGCCGCACCGGGCTGTACAAGAGCACGATCCTGCGCCTGCTCGCCGCGCTCGAGCACGGCGGCTTCGTGCGCAAGCTCGACGACGGCCAGTACGCGGTCGGACACGAGCCGTTGCGGCTGGCCGCGCTGTATCAACGCTCGTTCCGGGTCGGTCCGGTCGTCGAACCGTTGCTCGAGACGCTGAGCCGCGAACTCGGTGAAACGGCATCGTTCTACGTGCGGCATGGCGACATGCGCTCGGTGCTCTATCGCGTCGAACCCGCGCGTACGGTGCGTGTGTCGATCCGGGTCGGCGAGGAGTTTCCGGTTCGGCAGGGGGCGTCCGGGAAAGTGCTGCTCGCGTTCACCGACCCGCACGATGCACAGTGGAACGATGTGCGCGAACAGCTGTGGGCCGCGTCGTACGGCGAGCGCGACCCGGAGACGGCGTCGGCGTCCGTGCCGGTATTCGGTGCGGCCGGCGATTGCGTCGGCGCGCTGACGGTGTCCGGTCCGAAATCGCGGCTTGCCGCCGCGCCGGCCATGGCCGCGGCGCTCGCGATGTTGTTGCCGCTCGCGCAGAAGGCGACCGTCGCGCTCGGCGGCGCAGGCGCGCGCTACGACGCGCAAACCGTGCGCGACAGTCTCGCGCGGTTCGCGGCGGCGGCGCACGACACCGCGCAGCCGTAGCCGCAGCTGTAGCGGGCCACGCGCGTGCGGCGCCGCGACTGCGCAAACGGCGGCCGCATGCGACACTGGCCGCCCACCCATGCACCGCGTCGCCCTTCGGCGCGGGACACGCAACTGCCGTCCGGACACGTACAAGGGCCCCAACCATGAACGCCGCGCGCACCGCCACCTGGTATTTCGATTTCGTTTCGCCGTTCGCGTATCTGCAGCAGGAACGGTTCGACCAACTGCCGCCTGCCGCCGCATACGAGCCGAAGCCGATCGTGCTCGGCGCGCTGCTCGCGCACTGGGGCCAGAAAGCGCCGGCCGAGATTGCGGCGAAGCGCATCTTCACCTATCGCCACGCGCAATACCGCGCGGACAAGCTCGGCATCCCGTTCCGGATGCCGCCCGCGCATCCGTTCAACCCGATCCGGCCGCTGCGGCTCGCGATCGCGATGGGCAACTCGCCCGATGCGATTCGGCGGATCTTCCGGCACATCTGGCGCGACGGCCAGGACGTGTCGACGCCGGAGGGCTTCGCCGCGCTGTGCGAGGCGGTCGGCTTTCCCGAAGGCGTGACGGCCGTCGACGCGCAACCGGTGAAGGACGCGCTGCGCGCGAACACCGACCAGGCGATCGCACATGGCGTGTTCGGCGTGCCGACCTTCGAACTCGACGGCGATCTGTTCTGGGGCGAGGATGCGACCGACATGTTCGTCGACTGCGCGACGTCCCGCGCATGGCTCGACTCGCCCGAAGTACGCCGCATCAGCGCGCTGCCCGAAGGCATCCGGCGCGGCTGACGGCACGCGCGACGGCGCCTACCCGTCGCGCCCTTCGACGAGCAGCGGCACGGCCTCGCGCATCATCGAGACGAAGCGCACGAGCCGCGACGGATAGAACTGCGCGTGCGGGTAGGTCATGTAGACCGGCAACGGCGCGGCGTACCAGTCGGGCGCGAGATGCACGAGCTCGCCGCGCGCGAGATGGTCCGCCAACATCCAGGACGAACCGACGCACGCGCCGACCCCGAGCAGCGCCGCGCTGCGTAGCGCGTAGAGGTTCGCGGTCGTGATGCGCGGGCGCATCGCGATGCGGCGCGTGTCGCCCGTGACGGTGTGCGTCAGCGTCAACTCGGTCCGGTAATACGTGCGCAGCGCGAGCCACGGCAACGCGGCGAGCGCGTCGGGATCCGCGGGCACGTCGGCGCCGTTCAGCACGGACGGCGCGGCCACCACGAAGCGCGGCACCTTGCTCAGCCGGATCGCGACGACGGATGGATCGGTCGGCTCGCCGACCTGGATCGCGCAGTCGATTCCGCTGCCGACAAAATCGCGCACCTCGTCCTGCAGCAGCCATTCCACCGAGACGCGCGGGTAGTCGCGCAGGAACCGCGCGAGCGGCTCGACGAAGCGCTCCTGCCCGAACGCATGCGGGACCGCGACCCGCAGCAGGCCGTCGGGCTCCTCCTGCGCGCCGCGCAGGTCGGCCTCGAACGCCGCCCAGTTCGTCAGCAGCTCCTTCGCGCGCGTGAAGCAGCGCTCGCCGTCGACGGTCAGCCGCATCGCATGGGTCGTCCGCTGCAGCAGCCGCATCCCGAGCGAGCGTTCGAGCGCCTGCAGCCGCCGGCTGATGGTCGGCTGCGTCGTGTGGAGCTGCGCGGCGGCGGCCGACAGGCTGCCGGCCTCGACTATGCGCACGAAGGTTTCCATCAGCTCGAAACGATAGCCGGCGCCGTCGACGGGCACGACCTGAATGCGCTCAGACCCGCCTGTGGCGGGCAAATCGGGGATTTTGTCGGTCATTCGTCAAGCGTATAACAAATCTGCGCCCGACGGCACTACCGTGACCGGCCGCCGGCCGGCACACTCGCGTCCATTCGATAGCCAAACAAGGATGTACGCGATGTCCACTCCGACCCGTCTCGACGCCGCGCCCCGCGTGGCGCATGCACCGGCCCCCGCGGCCGCTTCCTCGCTGCTCGATCGCCGGCTCGTGCTGCTGCTGGCCGCGGCCGCCGGTCTCGGCGTCGCGCCGCTCTACTATGCGCAGCCGATGCTTGCCGCGCTGGGGCCCGATCTCGGCGCGTCGGCGCGCGCGATCGGCTTCGTGCCGACGCTCACGCAGCTCGGCTATGCGCTCGGCATCCTGCTGCTCGCGCCGCTCGGCGACCGCTTCGACCGCCGCCGCGTGATCGTCACGAAAGCCGCCGCGCTGGTCGTCGCGCTGCTGCTCGCGGCGGTCGCGCCGTCGCTCGGGCTGCTGCTGGCCGCGAGCTTCGCGATCGGCCTGACCGCGACGATGGCGCAGGACGTCGTGCCGGCCGCCGCGACGCTCGCGCACGACGCGCATCGCGGCCGCATCGTCGGCACGGTGATGACGGGGTTGCTGCTCGGCATCCTGCTGTCGCGCGTCGTCGCCGGTTTCGTCGCGGAAACGGCCGGCTGGCGCGCGATGTTCGCGCTCGCCGCCGCCAGCGTCGCCGCCATCGGCATCGTGGCCGCACGCGGGCTGCCGCGCTTCGAGCCCACCACGAAGCTGTCGTACCGCGCGCTGATCGGGTCGCTCGGCGAACTGTGGCGCCGTCATCCCGCGCTGCGCCGCGCCGCGCTCGCACAAGGGCTGCTGGCCGTCGGGTTCAGCGCGTTCTGGTCGACGCTCGCAGTGATGCTCCACGGCGCGCCGTTCCATCTCGGCAGCGCAGCCGCCGGCGCATTCGGCCTGGCGGGCGCCGCCGGTGCGCTGGCCGCGCCCGTGGCCGGCCGCCTGGCCGATCACCATGGTCCCGAGCGTGTCACGCGGCTCGGCATTGGGATCGCGACCGTGTCGTTCGCCGCGATGGCCGCCGCGCCGCTGCTCACGCCGCATGCGCAACTGGCGCTGCTCGCCGCCGCGACGATCGGCTTCGATCTCGGCGTGCAGGCCACGCTGATCGCGCACCAGGCAATCGTCTACCGAATCGACCCGGCGTCGCGCAGCCGTCTCAACGCGGTGCTGTTCGTCGGCATGTTCATCGGGATGGCGACGGGCGCCGCGCTCGGCAGTTCGTTGCTCGCGCAACTGGGCTGGAATGCGGTGATCGTGCTGGCCGTGGCGACGTCGCTGGCTGCGCTGGCCGTGCGGGTGTGGCGCCGGTAATTCGCGACGTCAGGAATGCGGGGCGGACAGGCCACAGGGCTTGCCCGCCTTTTCTTTTATTTTCTTTCGGTGCTGCGCGGCCGGGCACCGGGCGGTAGATCCGCGATGGACGCGGAACGCTTTCGGTCATCCGGCGCAAAGTCTGCGACGGCTCATCAAATTATCCAGTTCAACCGATTATTTTTCGCCGGCGCGGAGGGGTGCACGCGCAACCGTCAGATGATTCTGCATCACCGCGCCGCACGGCCCGCTCCAATCCGGCCCCACCCGGAATTCGCGTTTTCTCAGGGGATTCCCGGTATTTTTTCCCATTTTCTTTGAAATTACCGATGACATACTTGCCCCCCGTTGCGCTCCGGTGCGAGCGCGCTTCCTGATCCTGTCGGCCGCGCGTCATGTGTCGTGCGTCCGCCGGGGTCGCAGAACATGAACAATTTCGACACCACGATCCAGACCTTCCTCACCCACATTACGTTCGGACCGCTGATGAACCACGCGATCCGCGTGATCGCCGGCCTCTATACGTTCAAGGGCTTCGTGCTCATCCCCGTGCTGTGCTGGCTATGGTTCCAGCCGGGCCCCGAGCGCGAACGGCAACGCGAGCTGGTCATCGCGACCGTCGCGAGCGGGCTCGTCGCGCTCGCGTTCGGCCGATTGCTCGCGAAGGCCCTGCCGTTCCGCGTGCGGCCGATCTACAACCCCGACCTGCACCTGCACTTCCCGTCCGAGGAACTGCGCGCGGCCACGCTGCAGGCATGGAGCTCGTTTCCGAGCGATCACGCGATGCTGTGGATGGCGATCGCAACGGGGATCTTCATCATCGCGCGCCGCGTCGGCGTGCTTGCGCTGCTGTATGCGGTCGTGTTCATCTGCGTGCCGCGTGCGTATCTCGGCTTTCACTACCCGACCGACCTGATCGCCGGCGCGGCGATCGGCATCGCGATCGCGTGGCTGCTGACGCGCGACGCGATTCGATCGCGCTTCGCACCGCAGGTGCTGGAGGCGATCCGGCGCTTCCCCGCGCCGGCCTATACGCTCGCGTTCCTGCTGTGCTTCGAGCTCATCACGCAGTTCGACGAACTGCTGACGCTCGCGCAGTCGGTCAAGCACACGACGATGTAACGGGACGGCGCCGCAATGCATCCGCTGCTGTCGTCACGACGCCCGGGCACGCGCTGCCGGCCCTGTGCGGCGACATCGCGTCGTGCGCATGCCGCCGCCCGCATCGCCTTCGCCGCGGCGATCGCCGCCGCGAACGTCAGTCGCGATCGGGTGCGCCGAGCGGGAAGAACGCGCGGTACGGCCGCGCTTCGTCGACTGCACGCGCGAACGACGGCCGCGCCAGCAGCCGCTTGCGATACGCGATCACGTTCGCGAACGACGGATCGATCCGGTGCGTCCAGTCCGCATAGAACAGGAACGGCGCCGCGCCGCAGTCGGCGAGGCTGAAGCGGTCGCCGGCCGCCCATTCGCGATCGGCCATCGTTCGATCCAGCCACGCGTACGACGTTTCGAGCATCGCACGCGCATCGGCGACACCCCGCGCATCGCGCTCGTGCTCCGGTCGCAGCGCATCGTGCACGACCTTCTGCTGCGGCGTCGATACATAGTTGTCGAAGAAACGATCCATCGTCCGCACTTCCAGCGCCGCGCGCCGGTCGTCGGGCACCAGCCGCGCGGGGCCCGGATGGTAGAGGTCGAGGTACTCGATGATGATCGTCGCCTCGATCACGAGGCGGCCCGCGTCCACGAGCACGGGGAACCGTTTCAGCGGCCACAGCGCAGCCAGTTCCTGCATCGGCTTCGGATCGTCGTGCGCGAGCACGCGATAGTCGAACGGCGTGCCGTTCTCGTACAGCGCGGTCAGCACCTTCTGGCAGTATGACGAAAACGGATGGGCGTAAAGCGTCGGTGTCATCGCGGGGTCTCTCAGGGTGTCGGCGCCGCGTCATGCGGCGCCATGTGATCGGATAACTGGACGACGAACGGCGCCACGCCGATTCGACACGATCCGAATATTTTTTTGTTGTGCGGCTTCGCGCCGCTACGACCGGCCGTCCATCACGACGCGGCCTTCGCCCCGCCAGCGCAGCATCCCGCCGCCGAGGTTCGCGACGGCGTCGAACCCGGCCTTCAGCAGAATCACCGTCGCCTGCGCGGAGCGGCCGCCGGCGCGGCACACGGTCACGATCGGCCGGTCGCGCGCGAGCTCGCCGGTGCGCGCGGCCAGTTCGCCGAGCGGGATCGGTGTCGCGCCGGGCAGGTGGCCGAGCGGGCCGGTGAATTCGTCGGGCTCGCGCACGTCGACGACCTGCACCGCCGGCAAGTGATCCTCGAGCCACTGCGGATCGATTTCCCAGAAACCGGCGAACGTATAGACGAGCGGCGCCCAGTCGGGTGCCGCATGCGTATCGGGCGCGTTCGCGGCGACGCCGCACTGCAGGTTCGCGGGCACCGCGATGTCGATCTGGCGCGGATGAGCGAGCCCGAGGTTGCGCATGTAGCCGGCGAAATCGTCTTCGCTGAGATCGCCGCCGAGGCGCGGATTGAAGCGCCGCTCCTCGCCGACGCTCGTCACCGTCAGCCCGCGATAATCGTGCGCGGGATACAGCAGGCAGGCGGCCGGCAGCGTGAAGAGCCGGCCGTGCACCGCGCGATACAGCGCGCGCGGGTCGCCCTGCTGGAAGTCGGTGCGGCCGGTGCCGCGAATCAGCAGGCAGTCGCCGGTGAACGCCATCGATTCGTCGTCGAGCACGAGGCTGATGCAGCCGCTCGTATGGCCCGGCGTCGCGCGCACGGTCAGGTAGCGCGCGCCGAATGCGCAGCGGTCCCCATCGTTCAGGTAGCGGTCGGCGCCCTGCGCGCCGCTCGCGGCCGAAATCGCGATCGTGCTGCCGGTGCGCTGCTTCAGCAGCCACGCGCCCGTCACGTGATCGGCGTGCACGTGGGTGTCGACGGTCGCGACGAGCCGCAGTCCGAGTTCGTCGAGCAGCGCCGCATCGCGGCGCACCTGCTCGAACACGGGATCGATCAGCAGCGCTTCGCGCGACGCGGGATCGGCGAGCAGATACGTGTAGGTCGACGATTGCGGATCGAAAAGTTGCCGGAAGATCATTGGGAAGTTGCTCCGTCGGCTGGGGTGTGTCGGTTGTGCGGGTGGCTTGGATGGTGCGGATCGTACGGATGGTGCAAGCCGGCTCGCATGCGTCGCCGGCGCGCGGGGCGCGCGTTCCTACAGCGTAGTTCAAAACACACGTGGCGCCGGCATCGTTGCACACGGCGGGACGTTACGCCGCGCCCGGAGCGTCGCGGGCACTGCCTTACACTGTCGCCTGTTCTCGTCTTACGTTCACAGGAATTGCGTCGATATGTCTCTGACGATCGATCCCAAGCAAGCCGCCGCGCTGCTCGCCGTCGCCGACACCGGCAGCTTCGAGCAAGCCGCCGTGCGCCTGCACGTGACCGCATCCGCCGTCACGCAGCGGGTCCGCGCGCTGGAGGCGAGTCTCGGCACGCCGCTCGTGCTGCGCACGCGGCCGTGCCGCCCCACGGTGGCCGGGCAGCGCGTGCTGCAGCATCTGCGCCGCGTCGCGCTGCTGCAGGCCGACCTGCAAAGCACGCTCGCGACCGAGCGCGAATCACCGATCTCGGTCACGATCGCGCTGAACTCCGACAGCCTCGGCACGTGGTTCCTCCCCGCGCTGACTTCGGTGCTCGCGGGCGAGCGCATCCTGTTCGAACTGATCGTCGAGGACCAGGACCACACGTTCGCGCTGCTCGAAAGCGGGATGGCCGTCGGCTGCGTGACGACCGAGCCGAAACCGATGCGCGGCTGCGTCGCGACGCCGCTCGGCACGATGCGCTACCGGCTGCTCGCAGCGGCTGCGTTCGCGGGGCGCTGGTTTCCGCGCGGCCTGAACCGCACGAGCGCGCGCGATGCGCCGGTCGTCGCGTATTCGCGGCGCGACACGCTGCAGTCCGCGTTCCTGAAGGAGAAGTTCGGGTTGCCCGAAGGCGCGTATCCGTGCCATTACGTGCCGGGCACGCACGCGCATTTCGCGGCGGTGCGGCACGGGCTCGGCTACGCGATGGTGCCGGAGCCGCTGCTCGGCGGCGCACCGCTCGATGCACAAGGGCTCGTCGATCTCGCGCCCATGCATCCGACCGACGTGACGCTGTACTGGCACGCGTGGACGGTGCAGTCGCCGACGATGGCGTCGCTGTCCGCACGGGTGGTCGAAGCGGCGCGCCGGCTGCTCGCGCCGCTGCCGTGACGAGCCGGTAATCGACGCCGTCGGCGCGGCACGTGGTGCGGTATACACGGCGGCGAGGAACCGCGCGGCGGCGCCTATACTTTTTGCATCGGCCTCGCGAACGCGCCGCGCGGCCGATCAGGCCAATCCGGCCGCCCGCTTTCCCGTGAGGAGAACATCATGTCCCGCCGCTATATCGATTGCCGCGACTTTCCCAGCGCGATGAACTGCTCGGTCGCGATTTCCGCCGACTCCGACAACGAACTGCTCGAGGCCGCCGTCCAACATGCGGTCTCGGTGCACCAGCACGCCGACAGCCCCGAACTGCGTACGCAGTTGAAAGCGCTGTTCCGCGACGGCACGCCGCCCGTCGATGCGCCCCGGCAAGCGTAATCCGCCGGCACGACACATTCGACGGACAGCTAGCAACGTCACCCTTCCCCCTGCTTCGCGCCACATCGCGCCGGCGCTCCCCGCCGGCCGGCGCATTCCGCTTTACGCGCGACGCTGCGCGAAATACGCGCCAACCGCGTCGATGAAGGTATCGATGTCCGCGCGCGACACATCGCAGTGCGTGACGAAACGCGACGCGTACAGCATCTGCGTGAGGATCCCTCGCGCCTTGAGCCACGCCTCGAGCGGCGCGCAATCGGCTTCCGGAAATTGCGCGAACACCATGTTCGTCGCATGCGACAGCACCTTCACTTGCTCGATGCGCGCGAGCCCCGCCGCGAGATGCGCGGCGTTCGCGTGATCGTCGGCCAGCCGTTCGACGTTGTGCTCGAGCGCATACAGGCAGGCCGCCGCGAGGATGCCCGACTGCCGCATCCCGCCACCGAGCACCTTGCGCCAGCGCTGCGCGCGCTCGACCAGCGCGCGACTGCCGACCAGCACCGAACCGACCGGCGCGCCGAGCCCTTTCGAGAAGCAGATCGACACGGTATCGAACGGTGCGCACAGTTCGGCGATCGGACGACCCGATGCGACGGCGGCATTGCACACGCGCGCACCGTCGAGGTGCGCGGCCAGCCCGCGGCTGCGCGCGAACGCGACGGCTTCCTGGACATAGCCTTCCGGCAACACGAGGCCGCCGATCGTGTTTTCGAGCGCGAGCAGGCGCGTGCGGGCGAAGTGATTGTCGAGCGGCTTGATCGCCGCGGCGATCTTCGCGAGCGGGAGCGTGCCGTCGGGCGCGTTCTCGATCGGCTGTGGCTGGATGCTGCCGAGCACGGCCGCGCCGCCGCCTTCGTACTTGTAGGTGTGTGCGAGCTGGCCGACGATGTATTCGTCGCCGCGTTCGCAATGGGCCATCAGCGCGGCAAGATTGCTCTGCGTGCCGCTCGGGAAGAACAGGCCGGCTTCCTTGCCGGCCCGCTCGGCCGTGACGGCCTGCAGGCGCAGCACGGTCGGGTCGTCGCCCCATACGTCGTCGCCTACTTCGGCGGCAGTCATCGCGGCCAGCATCGCCTGGCTCGGACGTGTCACGGTATCGCTGCGTAAATCGATCATTGTCGTGCCCTGAGTGAACGCGGACCGGAACCGATGCGCCCGGCCCTGCCGAAACGAGACTCAGAGTGTACGCAATTCACCCAGCGGCTGCCGACGGCAAGCGCACCGCGATCCCGCATGCACGCAGTCGTTCCGATGATGCGACGCGCCATATTGACGCACGTGCGGCAGACCGCCACGCCGCGGCGTCCCACGGGACGAACGACCTTCTTGATACGAATCAACGATTTATGCCGGATTCGCGCGCGGCGGGCTGGACATCTGCGACGAGTTGGCGCATTTCGCGGCGCAACATCGCGATCCATACTCCAGCCAACCCCGACGCCGGTTCGGCCGGGGTCCGCCGGCACCCGCCGGCGGGTATCGTCAGCCTCGGTCAACTGGTATGGACTCCGCTCTTTCGGCCCTCGATCTGGCCCGCCTGCAATTCGCGTTCACCGTCTCCTTTCACATCGTCTTTCCGGCGCTGAGCATCGGCCTCGCCAGCTTCATCGCCGTGCTCGAATATCGCTGGCTCAGGACCGGCAAGCAGTACTACAAGACACTCTGCCTGTTCTGGTCGAAGATCTTCGCGGTCGCGTTCGGGATGGGCGTCGTCTCCGGCGTCGTCATGAGCTATCAGTTCGGCACCAACTGGTCGGGCTTCTCGAGCTTCGCCGGCGCCGTCACCGGCCCGCTGCTGATGTACGAGGTCATGACCGCGTTCTTCCTCGAAGCCGGCTTCCTCGGCATCATGCTGTTCGGCTGGAATCGCGTGAGCCCGCGCGCGCACTTCGGCGCGACGCTGATGGTCGCGATCGGCACGCTGATCTCGACGTTCTGGATCCTCGCGTCGAACAGCTGGATGCAGACGCCGCAGGGCTTCGAGATCGTCGACGGCCGCGTCGTGCCGACCGACTGGTTCGCGATCATCTTCAACCCGTCGTTCCCGTACCGCCTGTTCCACATGGCGATCGCCGCGTTCATCGTCGCCGCGCTGGTCGTCGCCGCGACGGGCGCATGGCACCTGCTGAAGGGCCGCCGCGACAAGGGCGTGAAGAAGATGTTCTCGATGGCGCTGTGGCTGCTGCTGGTGCTCGCGCCGCTGCAGGCCGTGATCGGCGACCAGCACGGCATCAACACGCTGAAGCACCAGCCCGCGAAGATCGCCGCGATCGAAGGGCTGTGGGAAACCGAACAGGGCGGCACCGCGCTCAACCTGTTCGGCATTCCGGACATGAAAGCCGAAACGACCCGCTACGCGGTAAAGGTGCCGCACCTCGGCAGCCTGATCCTCACGCACAGCTGGGACGGCGAGATCCGCGGGCTGAAGGATTTCCCGCCTGAAGACCGCCCGAATTCGACGGTCGTGTTCTGGAGCTTCCGGATCATGGTCGGCCTGGGCTTCGCGATGATCGGCCTCGCCGTGCTCGCGTGGCTGCTGCGCCGCCGCGGCACCCTGTATGAATCGAAGTGGTTCCAGCGCTTCGCGCTCGTGATGGGCCCGACCGGTTTCGTGTCGCTGCTCGCGGGCTGGGTGACGACCGAAGCCGGCCGCCAGCCGTGGGTCGTGTATGGCGTGATGCGCACCGCGAAGGCCGTGTCGCCGCTGTCGGTGCAGCAGGTCAGCCTGTCGATGATGACGTTCGTGATCGTGTACTTCCTCGTGTTCGGCACCGGCGTGTACTACATGCTGAAGCTGATGAAGGCCGGCCCCGCGCTGCCCGATGCCCCGCATGACGCGGATCACGACAGGCCCGACACGCGCCTCGATCACACCGCGCGCCGGCCGATGTCGGCTGTCGACGAGCTGATCGAGACCGTCTGAGCCCACCCCTTTCGCAAACGAGAAAACCTATGGACGTCACCGTAATCTGGGCCGCGATCATCGCGTTGGGGCTCTTCATGTACGTCGTGCTCGACGGCTTCGACCTCGGCATCGGCATCGTCTTCCCGTTCTTCCCGGACGAGAAGGAGCGCGACCTGATGATGAACACCGTCGCGCCCGTGTGGGACGGCAACGAGACGTGGCTCGTGCTCGGCGGCGCCGGGCTGTTCGCGGTGTTTCCGATCGTCTATTCGACGGTGCTGTCGGCGCTGTACCTGCCGCTGATCTTCATGCTGGTGTGCCTGATCTTCCGCGGCGTGTCGTTCGAGATCCGCGCGAAGGCGCGGCGCACGAAGCAGCTGTGGGATCTTGCGTTCATCGGCGGCTCGGCCGGCGCCACGCTGTTCCAGGGGATCGCGCTCGGCGCGTTCCTGCAGGGCATCAACGTGAAGGACGGCGTGTTCGCGGGCGACGCATTCGACTGGCTCACGCCGTTCAGCCTGCTGACGGGTCTCGGCCTGATCGTCACGTACGCGCTGCTCGGCTGCTGCTGGCTCGTCGCGAAAACGGAGGGCGATCTGCAACGGCGCCTGCATCGCGTCGTGTGGCCGCTCACCGTCGTGCTGCTCGGCTTCATCGCCGTTATCAGCCTGTGGACGCCGCTGCAGGATCCGGCCATCGCGCAGCGCTGGTTCGATTCGGGGCTGTTCTGGCGACTGCTGCCGGTGCCGTTCCTGGTCGCCGGGTGCGCGGTGTGGATGCGTCGCGCGGTGCGCGCGCGGCACGACATGACGCCGTTCATGCTCGCGCTGGCGCTCGTGCTGCTCGGCTATGTCGGCCTGCTCGTCACGATGTTCCCGTATGCGATTCCTCAGACGATGACGATCTGGGAAGCGGCGGCGCCGCGTTCGAGCCAGACCTTCACGCTGGTCGGCGCAGCGGTTATCCTCCCGATCATCATCGCCTACACGACGATGGGTTATTGGGTATTCCGAGGCAAGGTGCGCCATGAAGACCAGCATTACTACCACCACTGATTCCGCCGCTCATTCCGCCGCGCGGCAGCCCGACGCGCCGCGTCCGCGGATGCGCGGCTGGATGTGGTTCGTCGTTCTGTGGGCGGGCGGCGTGATCGGCGCCGTCACGCTCGGCTATGCGTTCAAGATCTTCATGAACCTGACGCTGTTTGCGGTGAAGTAGGCCCGGCGGCCGCTTCGATCGAACGATGATCGAGGCGGCCGTTTTCATTTTGTCGGCCGATTTGCCGACCCGTCCGATTTCGCAGCGTCCGCCCGGCATGCGGCGCCGCGGCCCTCCCCCGGCCTACCGCCGCCCGCCCAACGCCGCCTCAATCTTGCGGTCGGTCTTGTACTGGCTCAACGCATACACCGACCAGATCGCGGCGGGCAGCCAGCCGATGATCGTGATCTGCAGCAGCAGACAGATGATCCCGGCGATCGGGCGGCCGATCGTGAAGAACTGGAACCACGGCAACAGCAGGGCAAGCAAAGGCGCATCGGGAATCTCCGGGGGACGTCGTTGAAAGTTCAGGCGCAGACAATATGACGGGCCGCGCGCCCCATTTCAAGTCCGAACCGGCACACGCCTGCCGACGCAGCGGGCGATCGGTGTAGCGCCGGACGCCGCCCGCCGGCGCATCCGGCATGCGGCATCAACGCCCGATGCCCAGCCCCGGCAATACGTGCGTGTTCTCCGCCACAACCGCATTCAGCAGACGCGGCTCAGCGCCGAGCAGCCCGAGGATCGTCGGCGCGACCTGCTTCGTCCCGACCAGATCGCTCACGGTGCGCGCGCGATGGAGGCCCGGATACGACACGAGCAGGCCGAGGTGGCTGTCGTCCGGCGCGTTGCCGCCGTGCTCCTCGTCCTTCTTCGTGCTCGACGTGTAGATCACGCCCGGATTCGGCTGGACGATGATGTCCGGCGTACGGCCGTTGGCCGGATCGCCGAAGCGCTCGGCCAGCGCCGCGCCGTACAGGATGTAGGCCTGCGAGCCGTCCGCGCAGATCCCCGGCGCGTTGCAGCCCAGGTTCGCCTTCAGCGTCTGCACGACGGCCGTGCGCTGGCCGCGGTCGCGCAGCCAGATCAGGCCGACGTCGTCGGTCTGCACCAGGCCTGTGCCGACCAGTCCCGAACCGTCGTTCAGGTTGCCCGTCGTCGTGTTGTTCTGGCCGAAGTTGCCGTTCGGGTCGATGTAGTTGTTCGCTTCGAGCAGCTTCGTCAGCGTGTCGCCGTTCTTCACGAGCTTGGTGTGATCGGTCGGCGACTGGCCGTGCTTCGCCGTGACGATCACCGCCGTCGACGAATACAGGTTGGCCTGCTTCAGCGCCGCGACGATATGGCCGATCGAGTTATCGACGTACGTGATGGCGTTCGCGACCTGCCCGTTCGGCGTGAAGTTCGCATCGAGGTAGCCACCGCCCTTCGTCACCGCCGCCTTCTGCGCGACGCTCAGCGTCTGGAAGTCGGCGCCGAACAGCGTGGGCACCGGCGCGCTCTTGGTGCCCGTCGAGTCACGGCCGTTGATCTGGTTGATCAGCGCCTGCACGTGCAGGTTATCGAATTGCGCGGTATGCGAATAGACGTCCGTATAGGCCGTTTGTGTCGCCGGATCGATCGAGTTGATCTCGGTGCGCATCAGATCGTCGACGCCCTTGCCCGACGGGCCGTTCACCCAGTCGTAGCCCCACGCATGCTTGTCGGCCCACGCGGTGTACGCGTTCGGCACGCCGGCCTTCACGGCTTCGAACACCGTGTTGGTCTTCACGTAGTTGTGCGGGTACACCGGCACGCACTTGCCGTCGACCTTCGCATTCGGGATCGCCTGCGGGTTGAACGCGCCGCCGCCGTCGAGGTGCACGAGCGCGCCGCCGTTGAATGCATCGATGCCGGTCGTCTCGTCGAACACGACGTTCCAGCCCTGCTTGCCCGAGCAGGTCGTGTCGCCCGGCGCGTACAGGTTGCGGTCGTACGACACGTCGTAGAACAGGCCGGCCGTCTTCGGCGAGCCGCCCGTCACGAGCGCCGCGAGGCCCGGGAACGAGTCCGACAGGCCCGGCGTATACGCGTTCGTGTACGTGACGCCGCTTTGCGCGAGCACCGCGATGTTCGGGCACGTATTCGCGCCGACGCAGCGCGCGAGATCCTGCTCGTGCAGGCCGTCGACGCTGATCAGCAGCACGTGCTTCACGACACGGCGCGCGTGGCCGCCGTTCTCGCCCTGGCTGTTGCCGTCCTGCTGCGCCGCGTAGGCGCCCGCGCTTGCGAGCGCCAGCGCGCCCGCCGCCATCACCGCCATGTTTCGTTGTTTAGCGAACCTGGAAATCATCACCCCACCTCATCGATTGACGTTGAACCGCATGACTTGCCGACAAGCGCGCCAAATATCGGCGCGTCGTGCGGCGGTCGCATGAAGCGGGGCTTTCTGTTCTCTATCAAACGTAACCAATCGCAATTGACATCGCGCAGTCGCAATGCGGTGCGTGCCCGGGCGTGGCGGGTTGTGGCCGGTTCCGACCGTATTTTTTTCCCGGTTGGCGCACGACTATTGGCGTGCGATAAAGGGTTTTCCCCTAGCCCGGAGCACGCGTATGTCGACCCTGGAAGCTCTCCGGTTCGTGCTGGACGATGCACGTACCCCCGAAATCATTCGCCACCACGTCGTAGACGCGCTGCAGTACGCGCTGCGCAACTACGGACAGGTGTTCACCGCGAAGGAAATCGAATGGCTCGCGCAATGGGACGATGCCCGCCTGCCGCTGGCCGCGAAGAAGGAACTGGACAAGCGCGAACCGGCGATCGCCGCGCGCTGACGGGAAGCGCGCCGCCGCGCCCGATTGCCGGTCGGACGCGGCGGCGGCGGATGAGGGAATGACGCGGGTTACTGCAGGCCGAAGTCGACGCGCGTCGTCGCGCCCTTGTCCTCGATGCCCTTTGCATCGAGCTTCGACGCCACGACGAACATCCGGCTCGAATCGATCTTGCCGTCGAGATACTGGCGCACGGCCTGCGCGCGCTGCTGCGCGAGCGCACGCAGCGCGTTGTCGTCGGCCGGCGCATGATCGGCCAGCGCCTGCTTCATGTCCGCCTCGGGCAGCGTCTTTTGCAGGCCGACCAGGTTGCGCGGCTTCTTGAAGTCGGCGGCCTTGTACGCACGCGTCAGGTACTTCTCGTACTCGGCCGGGTCGACCTTCACCGACATCGGATCGACGCTCTCGCCCTGGCCGATCACGTCCTTCAGCTTCTGCTGGCGCACCAGCCGGTCGACGTACGCGTCGCGCAGCCCCGGCGTGTCCTTCGCCGGATCGACGCGGCCGATCAGGTCGAGGCGGATCGACGGCTTCTCGGTCAGCATCTTCACGACGGTGTCGAGCTTCTTCTGCTGCGCGTCGGTCAGCTGGTACGAGCCCGGCGCGAACTCGACGTAGCCGAGATCCTCGCCGCTGCCGCCGAACGCATTCGCGAGCAGCGAGAACGGCGACGTGACGGCCTTCGCGATCAGGTTCAGCACCGCGCGCCAGATCAGCCCGCCGACGCTGAATTCCGGATTCGACAGCGAACCCGACACCGGCAGGTTCACGTCGATCTGGCCGCGCGTGTTCTTCAGCAGCGAGATCGCGAGCTTCACCGGCAGCTTCGTCGCCGTGTCGTTGTCGACGTGGTCGCCGAACGTGAGCTGGTCGATGAAGATGTGGTTGTTCGCCTGCAGCTGGTCGTTCGCGAGCTGGTAGTGCAGATCGACGTTGAGCTTGCCCTTCGTGATCGGATAGCCCGCGTACTTCGCGGAATACGGCGTCAGGTTGGTCAGCTCGATGTCATGCGCGGTCGCCGTCAGGTCCAGCGCCGGCTTCTCGATCAGCGGATTCACCGAACCCTTGATCGAGATCGGCCCGTTGCCCTCGAGGTTCGCGGCGACGTCGACCGGTGCGGACGTCGTCGAATCCGTGCCGAACGCGCCGACGGTGCCCTTGATCGCGACGAGGTGCGCCGTGTAGTTCGGCTTGATGAAGTTGTCCGTGTACGTGACGCGGCCGTTCTGCAGCAGCAGCTCGCCGAAATGCATCCGCACCGGGTTCTGCGGCGGCGGCGCGGCCTTCACGACGACCGTCGCCGACGCGGCGGCCGGCGCGGACGCCTGCTGTGCGACTGCGGCCGATGCGGCCGGTGCGGCGGCCGGCGACGTCGCGCCCGGCGACAGCGGCACGGGCTCGCCCTTGCTCGCATCGCGCGTGAGCGACTGCGCGGGGCCCGTCTCCTTCGCGACGACGTCCTTCAGGTTCAGCCGCCCCTGCGCATCGAGCAGCACGCGACCGTAGAAGTTCGTGAACGTCACGCGCGCGGCGTCGACGTCGGTGCCCTTCTCGTCGTGGTTCACCTTCAGGTTCGACAGCGCGAGCGAGCGCCAGCCCGCGAACGGATCGGACGTCGCCTTGTCGAGCATCCGCACGTCGACCAGCGCGGCATCGCCGCGATAGGTCGCGCGCGGCGTGTCCTTCACCTGCGCGAACGTCAGGTTGCCTTGCGCGTTGAGCAGCGCGCTCGCGATGGTCGCGTTCAGCACGCTGCCGAAGTACGGCTCGAACGCGGCCGCGTCGAGGCGGTTGCCGTTGATCTTCAGGCCGAGCTTCAGCGGCTGCGCGGTCACGTCGCCCGACACGTTGAGCGTGCCGTTGCGGTTCAGCGTCGCCTTCAGCTGCACCGGCAGCGGCTTCGTCATGTCGTCGCTGATCTTCTGCACCGACAGGTCGAGCGGCTTGATCGCGAGCTTCACCGGGCGCGGCGTCGACAGGTCCGTGAAGTTCGCGGCGGAGTCCTTCACGTTCAGCGCGTCGATCCGGTAATGCCACGACGGCGCGGCCGCCTCGGCCTTGCGCGCGACCGTGCGCTTGGGCACCGCCGCCTGCGCGGGCTCGGCCAGCGCCGCGAGATCGATCTTGCCGTCCTTCAGGCGTTTCACGTCGAGCGCGAGCCCGGTCGCGTCGACGCTCGCGATTTCCGCGGTGCGCGTGGCGACATCGACCTTCGCGATCTTCGCGCTCGCGTCGGGCAGCACGATCGCGGGCGCCTTCGCGTCCGGCGTCGCGAGCTTCAGCGACTTCAGGCTCACGGTGCTGTCGGCGATCTGCGCATCGAGCGGCGTCTTGCCCCAGTCGGCCTTCGCGTTGACGGTCGCGCCGAGCGTGCCGTCGAGCACGCGCGCACGGGTCGCCTCGCCGAGATACGGCTGCAGCGCCGGCAGCGCGAGCGCGTCGACGGTCAGCTTCGTGTCGGCCTGCTTCGCCGCGACGCTGAACGCGCCCTCGGCCTTCACGTCGCCGCCGTGCGACAGCGACGTCGACAGCGTGTACTTCGCCGGCGTCTTGCCCTGCAGCGTGAAGCCGTCGAGCGTCGCGGCGAGCTTCGTCAGCGACATCGCGGTCGGCGTCGCCGGCACGCGGTCGTCGACGTTGATCGTGCCGCCATCGATCGCGAAATGACGGATCGTCAGGTCGAGGGGCGGTGCTTCCTTCGCGGCGGTTTCGGCCTTCGCACCGCTCGCGCCGCTCGCAGCGGCGGTGGCGGTGGCCGTCGATGCGGCGGCGCCCGACGCGGCCGGCTTGCCCGCGGCAGCCTTCGGCGCGGCGGCCGGCTGGCCGGCGAGCTTCTCGACGTTCAACACGCCCTGCTTGTCGCGCGCCAGGTCGACGACCGGCTGGTCGAGCCGGATCTCGTCGAAATGCAGCACGTTGCGCAGCGGCTCGAGGCGGGCGGCCGCCACATGCACGCCGCGCGCGGCGAACAGCGGCTCGGACGCGAGGCCGGTAACCTTCGCGTCGTTCAGGTCGACGGTGCCCGACACGCGCAGCGTGGGCGTGTCGCCGCTCATCACGAAGTTCAGCGTGAGGTCGCTGCTCAACAGGCCGCTCGTGACGATCACCGGCAGCTTCGCCGGCGCGTACGAAATCAGCTTCGGCACGTCGAGCCGGTCGAACTTCAGCGCGACTTCCGACTCGCGCGACTGCGCGAACGGCTTCGTCTTGCCGTCGATCGCGATCGGGCTGCCGTCGAACCGCGCGCGCAGCTTCGGCTGCACGAAGATGTCGGTCTTCGACGCCAGCGTTGCGATGAACGGAATGCCGAGCGTCCAGTTGTCGACCACGTGCTTTTCGTTCAGCAGGCGGTCGTCGAAGTCGATCCGGCCGCCGTTGACCTGGATGTTCGACACCGAGAACTGCGTCGGCTTGCTTTCGGGCTTGGACGGCTTCGAGAACTTCTCGATCAGGTCGGTGAAGTTGAAGCGCTGCGCGTCGTAGCGGACGATATGGAAGCGCGGCGAGTCGACGCGCACTTCGTTGACGATCGGCGCGCCGCGAAACAGCGACGACCACGACGGCCGCACGACGAGCTTGTCGATGTCGATGAAGCCGCCCTGGCCGCCGCGCTCGCCGACGTGCACGCCGTCGGCTTCGAGATTCAGCGTGTACGGGTTCAGCGCGATGCGCTGGATCGTGGACGGCCGGTCGAGCTGCTGGCTCAGTTGCTGTTCGGCGATGTGGCGGATCAGCGGCGGCGCCGCGAAGAATCCGAGCAGTCCGAACAAAACGATGAAGATCAGCACGCCAAGGCCGATACGCCGGGCCCGGCGCGAGCGTGCAACGCCGCCGAGGGTTTGAAGGGTCGAGGGTACGGTTTCTTTCTCTGCGCTTGCCATGCTTGAATATCTCGGAAATGGATGCCGGCCGCACCGGAAAACCGGCACGGCCGCGCACGCAATCCCGAAAGTATAGGCTCAGGTGGTAATGGAACGGCGTTCGGGTGCGAGCGCCGCGCCCGCGGATCGGACAGCGGCGGCGCCTATCCGTTCATTTCCGGACGACGGCGGGCGGCATCCACGAGCCGTCGGTCGCTTGCGGCTTCGGCGCGTAGAGGCGCAACGCAAGCGCGAAATCGGTGCGCGGCGCCGGCAGCCAGTTGGCCGCATGGGCGCCGCCCGACGACGCCGACACGACCACGTCGATCGAGCCGTCGTGATTGCGGCGCAGCCGGTCGCGGTCGCCGAGCGAGCGGCGCGCCGAGCCGACGTCGGGCAGCGCGCCGTTGGTGGAGTACGGGGTCAGCGTCCAGAACCCGCGCACCGGCGGCAGCGCGCCCGGCGCGAAGTGCAGCACGTAGCGGTTCGCGCCGTTCAGCGGATGGCCGTCGCTGTCGACGCGCACGAGCGCGAGCGTCTCGTCGTCACGCGTCGCGGTGCCGAACTGCGTGTAGGCCGCGTATGCGCGCAGCGCGTAGTCCTGGCCGTACTTGCCGGCCGCGTCGCCGATCCAGCTCCAGCCGTTCGCGTTCAGCAGGTTCGGCGGCGGCGCCGCGAGCCGCGCGCGCGCTTCGGCGACGCCGGCCGTCGCGGCGCTCAGGCGATCGCCCGTCCACAGCACCGGATAGCCGGCCGACACGCCGATGTCGTTCAGGAGTTCCTGCGCGTGCGCGTCGTCGGCGGGTGCCGGGTTGTCCTGCAGCACCTGCGCGAAACGCGTGAAGAACGCCTTCGGGTCGAGCGCGGCGACCTGCTCGGCCGGCGTGCCGCCGCTCGCCGTTTCCGACGGCGCGCTGCCCGCATGGACCGCGACCGACGCGCCGCGCGTGCTGCCCGTATAGACGGACAGCGGCACCACGCGGATCGCCCGCTGCAGTTTCTTCACGTTCGTGAGGTCGCGCCCGCCGCTCGTCTGCAGCCGCACTTCAAGCCACGCGTTGGCCGACGGCACGTCGATACGCAATGCGCCCTTCGGCAGCGTGCCCTGCCAGTCCTTCGCGGCAAAGGCAATCGTTTGCGATCGCGCGGCGCCACGCGCGCCCCGCGCCGCGACGCTCGACGACGACCACAGCACGTTCGTCCACATGTCGAGCGCGCGGGCATCCCAGTAGCGGCCGCGGGTGTCGGGCAGCGTAACGATCACCGGCTCGGCGCCGACGTCGAGCCAGCCGGTCGAGTCGAGCGTGTCGACGCCCGGCAGCGGCGGGTTGAGCGCGCCGACGGGCGGCAGCGCCTGCGCGTGACGCAGCGTGTTGAGCGGCGCCTGGCCCGGCTGCGCACCGTCGCCGCCTGTCGCGGCTTCCTTCGCGACGTCCATCAGCACGAGCGGATACGCATATATATAGGAATCGGCTACTTCGGCGCGCATCCAGCCGGTTTTCCGCTGGATCGCGTCCGGTTGCGACGCGCAGCCCGCCAGCAGCGCCGCCAGGACCAGCGACGCGCCTGCCGCGCGCCGCAGCGAAATTGATTCTCGTAGGTTTTCAATCATTGTGTACTGGCCGAATATCGTTCTTGTCAGTCAACGCCTTGTTCGACCCACGATCGGCGAAAGCAAGGCACCCCAGCCTGCCCGGTCGCCGCTTCGCTAGGCGGGCGCTGATGTCAGGCCGGTATCATAGCGCCTAAGGGCATCCCCCAATATGCCGAATAACGGGCGGAGCGGTAGTTGCGGCTTCGATAGTCCCCAGGCGGCGTCCGGACGCAATGCATTGGCTGCCGCGGGGCTCCGGCAGATAAGGGTGACGGATCGGCAGCTCCGGGCCGGTACACACGTCCGTGCGTTGCATCGTCGCCCCCTTGACCTTCCCATCATGGGAATGTTGATACTGAGGTCATTCGCGGCACGAACCGCGCTTTTGGGGAATCCGACATGACTGAACCACTCGCGTCCGCGGGCTTGCAAATGATCGAACTGGCCGTCGACGGCATGCATTGCGGCGGCTGCACGGGCCGCGTGCAGCGTGCGCTCGCCGCCGTGCCGGGAGTCGTCGAGGCCGCGGTCGATCTCGACGCGCAGGCGGCGACGATCACCGCGCAGGATGCGGTCGAGCCCGCGCAGCTCGTCGATGCGGTCAGCGCGGCGGGCTATCGCGCGACCGTGCGCGAAGCGGCGTTCGAAACCGTCGCTGCCGCGCAGGCGGAGCACGCGCCGCGCGCCGAAGCGCTGCCCGCCACGCCGGCGGGGCTGCCCGCGGCAGGAGCAGGAGCTGGAGCTGGAACTGGAACTGGAACTGGAGCTGAGGCTGGGGCTGGGGCTGGGGCTGGGGCTGGGGCTGGGGCTGGGGCTGGGGCTGGGGCTGGGGCCACGATCGAACTGGAGATCGACGGCATGACCTGCGCGTCGTGCGTGTCGCGCGTCGAAAAGGCGCTGGCGAAGGTGCCGGGCGTCACGCGTGCGTCGGTCAACCTCGCGACTGAGCGCGCGACCATCGACGCGGCACCGGACGTTTCCGCGTCGCGACTGGCCGAAGCCGTACAGCAGGCCGGCTACGGCGCGACAGCAGTCACGGCGACGCCGCCGGCCGCTTCCCGCGATCTCGAATTCGAATTCGACATCGGCGGCATGACCTGCGCATCCTGCGCCGGCCGCGTCGAAAAGGCGCTGGCCGCGGTGCCGGGCGTCGCGCGCGCGTCGGTCAATCTCGCGACCGAGCGCGCATCGGTGCATGGCGCCGGCGCGCTCGACGCCGCCGCGCTGATCGGGGCGGTCACGACGGCCGGCTACCGCGCATCGCTCGCCGCCGCGCCGGACGCCGGCGCTGTAGTCGAAGTTCCCTCCAGCGACGCGGCACAGGCCCCCGAGGCCCGCAAGCGCCGCGAAGCGATCCGCGAACGCAATCTGGTGATCGGCTCGGCCGTGCTGAGCGCACCGCTCATCGTGCCGATGCTCGTCGCGCCGTTCGGCATCGACGCGATGCTGCCCGGCTGGCTGCAGCTCGTGCTCGCGTCGATCGTCCAGTTCGGCTTCGGCGCGCGCTTCTACCGCGCCGCCTGGCACGCGGTGAAGGCGCGCACGGGCAACATGGACCTGCTCGTTGCGCTCGGCACATCGGCCGCGTTCGGCCTGAGCCTGTGGATGCTGGTGCGCGACCCCGTCGACCCGGGCCACCTGTATTTCGAGGCATCGGCCGTCATCGTCACGCTGGTGCGCTTCGGCAAATGGCTCGAAGCCCGCGCGAAACGCCAGACGACCGAGGCGATCCGCGCGCTGAACGCGCTGCGTCCCGACCGCGCGCGCGTCGTCGAGCACGGCGTCGAACGCGACGTGCCGCTCGCGCAGGTGCGCGTCGGCACGACCGTCAGCATCCGTCCCGGCGAGCGCGTGCCCGTCGACGGGCGAATCGTGTCGGGCCGCTCGCACGTCGACGAATCGCTGATCACCGGCGAAAGCCTGCCGGTGCCGAAGGACGACGGCGATCCGGTCACCGCCGGCTCGATCAACGGCGAAGGCGCGCTCGTCGTCGCAACCACCGCGATCGGCGCGGAGACGACGCTCGCGCGCATCATCCGCCTCGTCGAATCCGCGCAGGCGGAAAAGGCGCCGATCCAGCGGCTCGTCGATCGCGTGAGCGAAGTGTTCGTGCCGGCGATCCTCGGCATCGCCGTGCTGACGCTGATCGGCTGGCTGATCGCCGGCGCCGGCACCGAAACGGCGATCCTCAACGCGGTCGCGGTGCTCGTCATCGCTTGCCCGTGCGCGCTCGGTCTCGCGACGCCCGCGGCGATCATGGCCGGCACCGGCGTCGCGGCGCGCCACGGCGTGCTGATCAAGGACGCGCAGGCGCTGGAGCTCGCGCAGCGCACGACCGTGATCGCGTTCGACAAGACCGGCACGCTGACCGAGGGCAAGCCGTCCGTGACCGCGTTCGACGCGGTCAGCATCCCACGTGAGCAAGCGCTCGCTCTCGCGGCCGCGGTCCAGCGGCAAAGCGATCATCCGCTCGCACGCGCCGTGGTCGCCGCGCACGAAGCGGACGTCGTGGCCCGCGGCGGCGACGCAGGCTCGGCCGATATCGTCGCGGCCGATGCGCGCGCGGTGGCCGGACGCGGCGTTCAAGCGCACGTCGACGGGCAGCTTCTCGCGCTCGGCAGCACCCGCTGGCGCGATGACCTCGGCATCGTCGTGCCGCCGGAACTCGACGCGCGTGCCGCGGAGCTCGAACACGCGGGCAACACGATTTCGTGGCTGATGCGCGCCGATGCGCCGCGCGCGTTGCTCGCGCTGATCGCGTTCGGCGACACCGTGAAGCCCGGCGCGCGCGACGCGATCGCCGCACTGTCGGCGCGCGGCGTCGCGAGCGTACTCGTGACGGGCGACAACCGCGGCAGCGCGGCGGCCGTCGCGGCATCGATCGGGATCGGCGAAGTGCATGCGCAGGTGCTGCCCGACGACAAGGCGCGTGTGGTGGCCGAACTGAAGCGCACGCACGGCGGGGTCGTCGCGATGGTCGGCGACGGGATCAACGACGCGCCCGCGCTCGCCGCGGCCGACGTCGGCATCGCGATGGCGACCGGCACCGATGTCGCGATGCACACGGCCGGCATCACGCTGATGCGCGGCGATCCCGCGCTCGTCGCCGATGCGATCGACATCTCGAAGCGGACGTACCGGAAGATCCAGCAGAACCTGTTCTGGGCGTTCGTCTACAACCTGATCGGCGTGCCGCTCGCGGCACTCGGCTGGCTGAACCCGGTGATCGCCGGGGCGGCGATGGCGTTCTCCAGCGTCAGCGTCGTGACGAACGCGTTGCTGCTGCGGAGATGGAAAGGACGGGCAAGGTAACGAGAGGAGGCGCGAACACGGGCGGAACGGCAGTCTGCCCGCTGTTTGGAGGTTTCATCGACTTCGACGGATCCACAAGCAATACGCACCGATCGCGACCAACATCGCTCCGTCGATGACACCGAGAAACGGAAGCGGGCTCGTCCATTTGTCCATATTGGTCGTGCGGGAGTAGTAGGGTGGACCGTCGCCGTATGCCTCGTTCAGATTGATCGCGTTGAACGCCACAACGAACAGAATTGACATCAGCAGTGCCGCACTGATCACTATCCGCAACAGGCATTTTCGCATGTCAGTATTGAACCGTCAGTGGAACATAACACTCGGGCATGCCCTTCGTTGCGGCTTCGATCTCGCGAACGAAATTTTCCATTCCCGAATGGAGATTGATGCATCCGGCGGAACCGGCATGCGTGCCCCCGTGGATAAAGAATCCGCCTCGACCGAACGTCCGGGTCCCGGGCATGACGTGGATAGTCAGTCGATAATCCCCCCACGCCGCGCGCGAAGCAAGGTTGTACCAACGATTCTTCCACATTTGGGAAGGCTGAATCCAGTATCGACCTGATGGTATAGGGCCAACATTTTCCATCTGGTGGCGAGCGCTCGAATAATCGAAACTGCCGCGATTATCGGGACGGCCGGAAACTGCAGGATAGACGCCCGTTGTATTCCCCGTCATGACCAAAAAACGCCCATCGAATCGGAGCGAAATGGAAGCGCGTGCGCAAGCGGGTACGGTCGGAATACCGCGTTCGGCAGCATACCTGTTCTCCATCGTTCGTTATCCTCGTTTATTGACGATTTGAGTACGCCAGTACTTATCGGCCACCCATCATAAAAGGACAACGCTGGATTTCAGTCGCAGCACGGAATGACGCACACCGTTTTCAATGTGTTAAATCGGGCTGACGGGCCACTCCAGAGCGCCTCGCGACTCGGGCGCGCTCCCATGTGAAAACATGTCGAACCGCAAACAGTGAACGTCCGATACTCGAATCTTCGCGGCTAGCCCGGCACGACCGGCTTGATCAGCGTCGTCGTGATCGGCGCGAAACCGCACGCCCGATAGAGCGCTCGTGCGGCCGTGTTGTGATTGAACACCGACAGCCCGATTTCGGTGACGCCGTGACGGCGTGCCTCGGCCTCGAGTGCATCGAGCGTGCGCGTGGCCCAGCCCTGGCGACGCCGGGACGGGACGATGTCGAGGTCGTAGATGAACAGCGTGCGGTTTGGCCCTTCGGGCACGATCGCGTACCAGAGGTCGCCGACCGTGTCGCCCGTGGCGGCGTCGATCAGCTGGACGAGGGTCTGGCCGGAGGTGAGCAGGCCGTCGGGCAGCAGCGTATCGAAGCAGGCGCGGGCGCGGCCCGCCGCGTCTTCGCTCGCGTTCTGCCCGGAGGACACGAGATCGCGCGCGTAGCCGTCGATGGCGCGCGTGCGGTATGCGTGGAATTCGCCGGCCGTCATTGGCCGCATCTGCAACATGGCCCGGGTGTCGCGAAGGAAGTCTGACTTCCAGTGTAGCGGGACGGTCGCACCGGCGCGCGATGCGGCGGTGAAAAACGGCAATGGCGGCGAGCGCCGCGCCGGATCGGCGAATCAGCGAATCAGCGAATCAGCGAATCAGCGAATCAGCGAATCAGCGAATCAGCGACGGTACACAACGATCGGCGCGAAGTTCGCACGACGCATGCGATCGGCTTCGGCGCTACGCGCAGCGTACGAGTATTCCGCGTCGAGCGGCAGGTGCGGGGAGACGAACAGATCGTCGATCTTTTGCAGCAGGGCAAGAATGAAGCTCATGTGAGACTCCTGAGATAGATCTAGGGTTTTCCCTTAGATGGACTCCATTCTAAGGGTTTTCCCTGAATTCTGCCAGCTCACCGCATCAGTTTGCCGCACCCGCGCCACCCGTCGACGGACGCGCCCCACCGCCCGCCCCGTCGGGCGGAGGGTTATAGGTAGGGTCGGAAGATTTAGTGCGTTCGACGCGCGCGCTTCGCGGCCGCCGCCTCACGGTTTGCGTTGCGCTGAAGCCGGTCGACCTGCGACAGCATGGCCTCGTGGTGTTCCGCGAGTGTCATCAGCGTTGCCTGCTGCGTCGACAGATCGGCGGCCAGCCGGTCGATCCGCTGTTGCCGGGCTTCCAGGTCCTGCTTCAGGTGCGCGATCTGCCGCGTTTGCAGCACCAGCGCGACGAGCCCAGCGAGCACGACGACCGCCAAGGCCAGCAGCAGCCGGTTGACGCGGCGCATCTCACGATCGGCCGCCTGCTTCAAGCCGGCCGTCTCGGCCTGCAGCGTGGCAAGCCGGTCCGACAGCGGGCGCAGATGGGTGTCGGGATCGAAGTCCGGCGCACCCGGTTGCGCGCGATCCGCCGACGGCTTCGTCACGAACGACGCTGCGGACGCCACCGGCGGCACGACCGGCGAGGCCGGCGCTGCGGTTGCTCGCGCAGCGTCGCGGGGACTTGCGGGACTTGCGGGACTTGCGGGACTTGCGGGAATCGCGGCAACTGCGGCAACTGCGGCAACTGCGGGCTCGGCCAGTTCGGCCGCCGCCTGCGGTTCAGCAGCAGAAGGCTCGGCGTGCGCCGGCATCGATTCCAGCTCCGCGCCGACCGCCGCCGCTTCGCGCGCGCCGAGCACCGCTGCGGTGTCGCGTCTGCCGGCGGCCGAACGTCGCCTGCCGCCGGATGCGCGGCGCCCCTTCGTGATCTCGCCGGGCGTCCGCGCTGCTTCATCGTGCGTGACCGGCGCAGCGGCACCTTCCGCCTCGCCGTCCGCTTTCACGGGACGGTCGGCGAGCACCGCGTCGAGCGCACCGTCCAACGCCGCGGCATTCGCCGTCGCACGATCCGCGTTCGTCCCGGCCGCGTCGCCAGCTTTGGGCACGCTGCCTTTCTTCACCTGGCCGTCGCCGCGCGCCGGCTCACCGGCCGCCGCCACGGCGACGCCATCGGCGGGCCACGCATCGACGCGCTTCGTTGCGTCGGCATCGGCCGCGCGCGCGGCATCCGCATCCGCATCCGCATCCGCATCCGCATCCGCATCCGCATCCGCATCCGCATCCGCAGCGTGACCGTGCGTGGCAAATCCGTCCAGCATCGCCTGGCGACCGGCGTCCTCGCCGGCCGCAGCAGCGTCCGTGTCGACATCCGCCATCGCGTCATCGCGCGCGGCGACCGGCGCACGCGCCGCCGGCTCGAGCACCGGATCGCCGAACAGGTCGAGCGTGTGATCGTCCCGCGGCGCATCGCCGCCCGCCGCGTGACCGGACCGCGCGGTGGCCTTCGCGGCTGTGTCTGCCGCGGCCGCGACGGAGCGCGGGCGCGAACGGGCCGACGAGCGGTCGGAGCGGGAACGGGAGCGAGGCAGGGAAACGGATTCGGTCATGGAGTCGGATTACAAGCCCGCGAACGCGGAATCGGAGGTCGAACGGAATCAGCGACGGCCATTGTCGCATGACCGATCGCCGATCCGGCCGATCGGATGCCGTCTATTCGTCGCCCGACAACCCGTTGCCTTCGTCGAATCGCGTCACGCACGACAGCGCGCGCAGCTTGTCGCAGATCGCGCGGTATTCGAGATCCGACACGCGGCCGAGCGCGATGCGCACCTCGTCGTGGTCGCCGGTGTCGTCGGCGCGCTGCACGATGAATTGCTTCACGCGCGCGCTGTCGGGCCCGAGCGCCGCGTGCAGCGAATCGAACGTCAGCGCGCCGCTTACGACCGTCACCGTGAACTGGCGGCGCTGCCGCACGGTGAAGTAGCGCCGCTCCAGCGGCTTGATGCCGGCCAGGATGATCAGGATGATGATCGTCGCGGAGATCGACGCGACGTACAGGCCGCCGCCCACCGCCAGGCCGATCGCGGCGACCGACCACAGGCTCGCGGCCGTCGTCAGCCCGCGCACGATCTCGCCGCGCAGCAGAATCGAGCCCGCGCCGAGGAAACCGATGCCCGACACGACCTGCGCGGCGATCCGCGACGGGTCGAGCACGATGTGGTCGCTGGTGCCGAGCACATCGGCGAAACCGAACGCCGACACGATCATGATGAGCGTCGAGCCGACACAGACGAGCATGTGCGTGCGCAGGCCAGCCGCCCACGAAAGGCGCTCACGCTCGAAGCCGATGACGCTGCCGAGCGCCGCCGCGAGAACCAGCCGCATCACGAGTTCCAGGTTGCCGAGCATCCGATTTATCTCCTTTTTTGGGGGCGGCCGCGCGGAATGGTTTATCCTTGGGCCCGGCCGCGCCGCTCCGGGCCGCGCCGACTCGATTCGATCCAAGCGCTCAATCCCGCCATGTCCGTTCCCGATTCCGCTTCCGCCCAGACCGCCCGATTGCGCGACCATTTTGCGCACGTCATCTTGCCGATCTGGCAGGGTTCAGGGTTCGACCACACGTTGCGGCTGCCGTTCGAGGCCGTCGATCCGGCCACCCATGCGCCGCTGCCCGCCACCCGTTATCGCGCAATGGCATGTGCGCGGCAACTGTTCGTGTTCGCGCAGGCAGGCAACACCGCGCACGCGGCCACGCTGTTCGACTCGCTGTGCAGCCGTTTCCGCGACCCGCGCCACGGCGGCTGGTTCTACAGCGTCGACGCGCAAGGCGCGCCGCTCGACACGACCAAGGACCTCTATACGCACGCGTTCGTCGTGTTCGCATGCGCCGCATGGCATGCGGCGTCGGGCGACGCCGCGGCGCGCACGGTCGCCGAGGACACCGCCGCCTTGATCCAGGACCGCTTCGCGCCGCAGCCGGGCGACGCGCTGCTCGACGCCGCGCGCCACGCCGATTTCTCGTCGTCGGGCGGCGGCGCGCTGCAGAACCCGCTGATGCACCTGACCGAAGCATGGCTCGCGGCCGCCGGTGCGTTCGGCGACGCAGCGTTCGACGATGCGCTCGCGCGCACCGCGCAGGCCGTCGAGCGCACGTTCGTCGATCCGGCGACCGGCTGCGTCGCCGAGCTGCCGCTCGGGGCGCCCGACAACCGCTTCGAGCCCGGCCATCAGTTCGAATGGTTCTATCTGGTCGACGCGGCCGGCGCTCGGCTCGCGCAGACCGGGCTTCCCGACGCACTCGCGCGCGCGTTCGCGTTCGCCGAGCAGCACGGCATCGATCCGCAGACGGGCGCCGTGTGCGCGGCCGTCGATGCGCAAGGCGCATGCATCGACGGCACGCAGCGAATCTGGGCGCAGACCGAATACCTGCGCGCGCTCGCGACGCACGGCGGCACGCCGGCCTCCGCGCCGCTCGCGCGGCAGATCGAGCGCTTCGCCGCGCGCTTCCTGCATCCGCGCGGCTGGTTCGAGTGCAAGACGGCCGACGGGCAGGTGTCGCGCGCCGACATGCCGTCGACGACGCCCTACCACCTCGCGACCGCTTACGCGGCGCTGCCCGCCGCTTCGTAACCGGCGTCGGCAAACGACGGCGCGCGCTGTTCGCGAACCTCGCGAACCCCGCGAGTCGCGCGCGCGTCGCCCAGCTCGAACACCGACACCGCCTGCATCAGGTGCGCGGTCTGCTCGTTCAGCGACGCGGCCGCCGCCGCGACTTCCTCCACCAGTGCCGCGTTTTGCTGCGTCAACTGGTCCATCTGCGTGACGGCCTGGTTCACCTGCTCGATGCCGACGCTCTGCTCGACCGACGCGGCCGTAATCTCCGACATCGTCTGCACGACGCGCGTGATCGACGCCGATACCGTCCGCATCGCGTCGCCGGCACGCTCGACGAGTTCCGAGCCGCCGTCGATCTGCGCGACCGACTCCTCGATCAGCGCCTTGATCTCCTTCGCCGATTGCGCGCTGCGCTGCGCGAGCGAGCGCACTTCGCCCGCGACCACCGCGAAGCCGCGGCCCTGCTCGCCCGCGCGCGCTGCCTCGACCGCCGCGTTCAGCGCGAGGATGTTGGTCTGGAACGCGATGCCGTCGATCACCGAAATGATCTCCGCGATCCGCCCGGAGCTCTGCGCGATGCCGCGCATCCGGTCGATCACGCTGTTGACCACGCCGCCGCCGTGGCGCGTCGCGTCGAGCGCCGCGTCGGCCAGTGCGCTGGCCGCACGCGCGCTGTCGGTGTTCTGGCGCACGGTCGCGGTCAGTTCCTCCATGCTCGCGGCGGTTTCCTCGAGCGACGCGGCCTGCGTGCCCGTGCGCGCGGACAGGTCCGCGTTGCCGCCGGCGATCTCGCCCGCGCCGAGGTGGATCGCGTCGGACGCTTGACGCACGGTGCGCACGGTGTCCGCGATGCTCGCCTGCATCGCGGCGAGGCCGCGCAGCATCCGGGCGATCTCGAACACGCCCGCCGGCCGCACGGCTTCGTCGAGCCGGCCCTGCGCGATCCGCTCGAAATGGCGGCCGGCTTCGTCCAGCGGCGCGACCACCGCGCGCCGCGCGCCCGCGTAAATGGCCGCGCTCGCCGCAAGCATCGCCACCAGCAACACGATGCCGACCCACTTGAACCACTGCATCCCGCTGTCGATCGTGTCGAGCGCGGCGCGGCTCGACGCGCCGCCGTAGTCGACGAAGCGGTGCAGTTCGGCGAGATACGCGTCCTGGAAGCGTTGCGTCGGCTGGTCGAGGAACGCCTGGATGTTGTCGGCGTCGAGGAACTGCACGAGTTCGCCCAACGCGCCGCGCAGCGCGCGATAGCGCTCGGCGAGCGCCGCAACGTGCGCGCGGTTCGTTGCGTCGATGGCCTGCGCGGCCGTCAGCGCGGCGAACGCCTTGTCCGCTTCCGCGAGTGAAGCGCTTGCATGGCGGATGATCTCGTCGGGTTTCGGGCCGCCGCGCACCATTCGCGTGCCGGCACGCGACAGGTTCACGCGCGCGTCGAGCAGGCGCTCGCTCGCCTGACTGGCCGCACCGACCTGCGCGATCGCGACGTTCGACAGATCGTCGACGCCGCTGCGCGTCGACGCGAGCGCCCAGAAGCCGAGCGCCTCGATGGCGACGAGAAAGAGGCAAAACACGGTCAACACGCCGAGCAGACCCGACGCGAGCTTGATTTTTCCGAACATGGGGGGAGATTCCTGGAGAGCCGACGATGGAGCAATGCCCCGGCATTAGCGGCATTTCTTCGTCGGACTTTAGGCTCCCGGCCCGGCGATCTCCGTCCTTCCCGCCGAATCGCCGGCAAACGAGCATGACTCGCGCGCTCGACGCAATAATCGCGGCGCATCGCGCCGGTAATTGCAAGAAACGTGGACGAATTTCCTTGCTTATCCGCAGCCCCCTTCCTAGAGTTCAGCGCAAGCGGACACGGATTGCGAGGAAGTCGATGACGGACATCACGGACCACGCGCGCGGCGCATTGCGCGCGCAACCGTTCAGCATGCTGCTGCGCACGGAGCTGATGCATATCGGCGACAACGAGGTGTCGCTGTGCCTGCCCGTGCGGGACGAACTGCGCCAACAGCACGGCTTCGTGCACGGCGGCGTGATCGGCTATCTCGCCGACAACGCGCTGACGTTCGCCGGCGCGCTCGTGCTCGGCCCGCGCGTGATCACCGCCGAATACAAGATCAACTACCTGCGGCCGGCCGTGAACGGCACGCTCGTCGCGCGCGCGAAGGTTGTCTACGCGGGCCGGCACCAGGCGACCTGCCAGTGTCATGTGTTCGTCATCGACGGCGATCACGAGCGGCTCGTCGCGATCGCGCAGGGGACGATCAACCGCGTCGGCGACGGCAAGATGCCGGATTCGCCGGAGGAAACGGCGTAAGTTGCTTTGTACCCAAAGGCCGGCGGATTGCCTGCCGGCGCCTTGTCGATCGCACGTCCGGACACCGGCGATGCGACGTGGCCCGCAAACCGCGGCAGCACACGCGTCGCGCGTCGTCCGGCCTACCGCTTCATCGCGGCAAGATAGACGGCATCGCGGTCACGGCGACCGACTGCGACAACCAGTACGATCACTTCCGTATCGCGCACTTCGTAGACGAGTCGGTAGCCGACGCTGCGCAGCTTGATCTTGTAGCGATCCGGATGGCCATGCAGCTTGGCCGACGCAATGCGGGGATTCTCGAGGCGCTCGGCGAGTCGGGATTTGAACTGGTCGCGGATGGTGCGATCGAGCTTCTTCCACTCCTTCAACGCAGGTTCGAGAAAGGCAAGCTCAAAGGTCATTCAGCTTGACCTTGACGACCTTGTCCTTCGCACGCGTATTGGCAAGCGCGTTGTCTTCTATATCTTCGAGACGTTCGACCATCGCTTCCCACGTCTTCGCCGGGATGCAATAGAACGCGGGCTCGTTGTGATTCAGAATCGCAACCGGAAAGCCCTCGCCCGCCGCGACAGTTCCCATCGGATTGCGCTTCAGTTCCGAAATGCTCGCCGTAACATTGGCCAGAATGGTGTGAGGCATATCGGCTCCTTCGTCGATCGAGGCCCGATTTTACTCTATTTAGCACCAAATTTGATGCCATATTTGGCACCCACCGAATTGGCTGTCCTGTGGCGCAAGCGCGTATCGCGAGTAGCGCTTTCGAATCGGCGAGCCGGCGCCACCTATTCCGCGTCGTCGTCACTCAACGGCAAAAATCGCGGCGCCACGCGCGCCCGGACGTTGCCGTCCCCGTCGACACGATAAATCCCGCGCGCCGCATTGTGCGGGTGCTCCACCGCTTCGGCCACGCTCAGCACTGGCGCAAAGCATGCGTCGCTGCCTTCGAGCAGCGCGCGCCAGTGCGCGGACGGCTGCTGCGCGAATACCTCGGCAAAACGCGCCTTCAGCGCCGGCCAGCGCGCGCGGTCGTACTGCGACGCCGGATCGACGTCGGCCAGCCCGAGGCGCTCGACCAGCAACGCGTAGAACGGCGGCTCGAGCGCGCCGATCGTCACGCATTCGCCGTCCGCGCAGCGATATACGTCGTAGAACGGCGCGTCGTGGAAGAGGCTCGGCTGCACGCCGTCGAGTTGCCCGTTCGCGCGCGCCCACAGCGCGAGCGAGCCGAGCATCGACACGATGTCGACGATCGCGCCGTCGACCACCCGCCCCGGACCGCCGCCTCGCACGTCGAACAGCGCGCAGACGATCCCGAACGCGAGTCCGAGCGCGCCGCCCGCATCGCCGACGACGGTCGGCGGCACGCCGGGGCGGCCGTCGCGCGGCGCGGACAGCGACAGCAGCCCCGTCAGCGCGACGTAGTTCAGGTCGTGCCCAGCGGCCGTCGCGAGCGGGCCGTCCTGGCCCCAGCCCGTCATCCGTCCGTACACGAGCTTCGGATTGCGGCGGGCACAAGCGTCGGGCCCGAGGCCGAGACGCTCCATCACGCCCGGTCGCAGCCCCTCGATCAGCGCATCGGCCTGCGCGATCAGCGCGAGCGCCGCATCGCGGCCGTCCGATGTTTTCAGATCGAGCTCGACGACCGTCTTGCCTTCGCGCAGCAGGTCGCCGTCGCGGCCCTGCAACGCGTCCGGCGCGCTCGTGCGGCCGGCCGGACGCGCGATCAGCGTGATGCGCGCGCCCATTCCAGCGAGCATCCAGCCCGCGAGCGGGCCGGGGCCGAGACCTTCGAATTCGACGATATGGACGGCAGAAAGAGGCAACTGGATCGACATACGGGGCTCCATGCACAGAGGCAAACCGGGTCGGGGGATGTAGCGGCGATATGCGACCCACTTTCGCTCGTTGACGTTCCGCCACGGTTCTGTCCACAAGGGATCATTGCCACAGCGTGCACAAGTTCATCAATGCATTGACCATACCGCCCCGGCGCATCGATTATCGATATTTCGCACTACGATTCCGTCCAACCTGATCCGAGGAAAATGCATGACCATCGCCAATAGCGCGTTCTTCAAAATCCTGAAAATGCTCGACGGAATGACGCAATTGCCACCGCAAGCAATGCAGACTGCGTTCGACAAATGGGTGACATTTATCGCAGCCGTATGCAGATGGACCGGAGTGGTGCTATTTGCGATCCTGCTGGGCTTCGTCGGGTGGGTCAAATTTATTCACCCCATTCAAGGTGGCTGGCTCACGTTGGCTCTTTTCATTGGTATCGCCACGACGATCTTTGCGCTGGTGTCACTCGTTGTTGACGTCATTCCCGCTGCGGTGATGCTCGTCCGCTTCAAACACAATTCCCTGAAACGATTGATTTTGGAAATCGAGCATGACTCCACGCACGCAAGAAAGCTGTTGATCTTCGATCGGCAATTGCTCGAAAGAACCGACGCATGGCTGTCCATCCGAATTGCACGAATCAAGGATCGGCTCGGTTTCTTTCTGGGCGGCGCCGATAAGGTTGCCATTCTCGCACTCGGCAGCATGGGATGGGCAACGCTCAACACGCTCAAGAGCCTGCAAAACACCTGGCAGCAGAACGCGTTTCTCTATGGCGCTGCCTTTCTCGGTGGCCTCGCAATCGGCGGAGTCATGTTGAACGTGATCGTCCAACGATACACCTATCAGCGGGACCTGCTGGCGCTGGCTCTCGACCTGATCGACCAGCAAGACGAACTGGACCGCCGGCGCCGACAACAGCGCGGCGGCCATGCCTAACGGTGCTGACGCCGTGGCGCACTGACATATGTCAGAACGCATCACCCGGCACCCTCACCCAGCCTTCCATCAGCACACGCGCGCTGCGGCTCATGATCGCCTTCGTGACGGTCCACTCGCCGTTCTCGAGCTGCGCTTCCGCGCCGACGCGCAGCGTGCCCGACGGATGCCCGAAGCGCACCGCGTTGCGCGCACCGCCGCCCGCCGCGAGATTCACCAGCGTGCCGGGAATCGCCGCGGCCGTGCCGATCGCGACCGCCGCCGTGCCCATCATCGCGTGGTGCAGCTTGCCCATCGACATCGCCCGCACCAGCAGGTCGACGTCGCCCGCATTCACGCGCTTGCCGCTCGACGCGACATAGTCGGCCGGCTTCGCGACGAACGCGACCTTCGGCGTGTGCTGGCGCGTCGCGATCTCGTCGAGCGTGTCGATCAGGCCCATGCGCAGCGCGCCGTGCGCACGGATCGTCTCGAACTTCTCGAGCGCCTTCGGGTCGCCGTTGATCGCGTCCTGCAGCTCCGTGCCCGTATAGCCGATCGCTTCGGCCTCGACGAAGATGGTCGGAATCCCCGCGTTGATCATCGTCGCCTTCAGCGTGCCGATGCCCGGCACGGCCAGGTCGTCGACGAGGTTGCCGGTCGGGAACATCGAGCCGCCCGCGCCTTCTTCCTCGGCGGCCGGGTTCATGAACTCGAGCTGCACTTCGGCGGCCGGAAACGTGACGCCGTCCAGCTCGAAGTCGCCCGTCTCCTGAACCGCGCCGTTCGTGATCGGCACGTGCGCCACGATCGTCTTGCCGATGTTCGCCTGCCAGATCCGCACGGTCGCGACGCCGTCGCGCAGCACGCGCGATGCATCGACGAGGCCGCCGCTGATCGCGAACGGCCCGACCGCCGCCGACAGGTTGCCGCAGTTGCCGGTCCAGTCGACGAACGCCTTGTCGATCGCGACCTGCCCGAACAGATAGTCGACGTCGTGACCGGGCCGCGTGCTCTTCGACACGATCACCGTCTTGCTGGTGGACGACGTCGCGCCGCCCATCCCGTCGATCTGCTTGCCGTACGGATCGGGGCTGCCGATCACGCGCAGCAGCAGCGCGTCGCGCGCGGCGCCCGGCGTCTGCGCGGCATCCGGCAGGTCCTGCAGCCGGAAGAACACGCCCTTGCTGGTACCGCCGCGGATGTAGGTCGCCGGAATCCTGATTTGCGGAATGTGAGCCATGTTTGCGTTATCCCTGTGTGATCCGGTCAAGCCGCCTGCGACGATTCGAGGAAGTCCTGCGCGAAACGCTGCAGCACGCCGCCCGCGTCATAGATCGACACTTCCTCGGCCGTATCGAGCCGGCACGTCACCGGCACCTCGACACGCTCGCCGCTCTTGCGGTGAATCACGAGCGTGAGATCGGCGCGCGGCGTACGCTTGCCGATCACGTCGAAGGTCTCGGTGCCGTCGATGCCGAGCGTGGTGCGGTTCGTGCCCGGCTTGAACTCGAGCGGCAGCACGCCCATCCCGATCAGGTTGGTGCGGTGGATCCGCTCGAACCCTTCGGCGACGATCACCTCGACGCCCGCGAGCCGCACGCCCTTCGCGGCCCAGTCGCGCGACGAGCCTTGGCCATAGTCGGCGCCGGCGATCACGATCAGCGGCTGCTTGCGGTTCATGTATGTCTCGATCGCCTCCCACATGCGCATGACCTTGCCTTCCGGCTCGACGCGCGTGAGCGAGCCCTTCTTCACCGCGCCGTCGACCACCGCCATCTCGTTGATCAGCGTCGGGTTCGCGAAGGTCGCGCGCTGCGCGGTCAGGTGGTCTCCCCGGTGCGTCGCGTACGAGTTGAAGTCTTCTTCCGGCAGGCCCATCTTCGCGAGGTATTCGCCAGCCGCGCTGTCCAGCAGGATCGCGTTCGACGGCGACAGGTGGTCGGTCGTGATGTTGTCGCCGAGCACCGCGAGCGGACGCATGCCCTTGAGCGTGCGTTCGCCGGCCAACGCGCCTTCCCAGTACGGCGGGCGACGGATATACGTGCTCTGCGCGCGCCAGTCGTACAGCGGCGCCGCACGCTCGCCCGCATCGGCCGTGCGCGCGAACATCGGTTCGTAGACCTTGCGGAACTGCTCGGGTTTCACGCTCGACGCGACGATCGCATCGATCTCCTCGTCGGTCGGCCAGATGTCCTTCAGCGTGACGGGCTTGCCGTCCTGGTCGTGGCCCAGCACGTCCTTCTCGATGTCGAAGCGGATCGTGCCGGCGATCGCATACGCGACGACGAGCGGCGGCGACGCGAGGAACGCCTGCTTCGCGTACGGGTGGATGCGGCCGTCGAAGTTGCGGTTGCCGGACAGCACGGCGGTCGCGTACAGGTCGCGATCGACGATCTCCTGCTGGATCTTCGGATCGAGCGCGCCCGACATCCCGTTGCAGGTCGTGCACGCGAACGCGACGATGCCGAAGCCGAGCTTTTCCAGCTCCGGCAGCAGGTTCGCTTCTTCCAGATACAGCTCGACCGCCTTCGAGCCCGGTGCGAGCGAGCTCTTCACCCACGGCTTGCGCGTGAGGCCCTTCGCGTTCGCGTTGCGTGCGAGCAGCGCCGCGGCGATCACGTTGCGCGGGTTGCTGGTGTTCGTGCAACTCGTGATCGCGGCGATGATCACCGCGCCGTCGGGCATCTCGCCCGGCTTTTCTTCCCACTGGCCGGCGATCCCGCGGGCGGCGAGATCGGACGTCGGCAGCCGCTTGTGCGGGTTCGACGGGCCGGCCATGTTGCGCACCACGCTCGACAGATCGAACGTCAGCGTGCGCTCGTATTGCACGTTGCCCAGCGTATCGGCCCACAGGCCCGCCGCCTTCGCGTAGGTCTCGACGAGCTTCACCTGCTCGTCGCTGCGGCCGGTGAGGCGCAGGTAGTCGGTCGTCTGGCCGTCGATGAAGAACATCGCGGCCGTCGCGCCATATTCGGGCGCCATGTTCGAGATCGTCGCGCGGTCGCCGAGCGTGAGGCTCGCGGCGCCTTCGCCACGGAATTCCAGATACGCGCCGACCACCTTTTCCTTGCGCAGGAACTCGGTCAGCGCGAGCACGACGTCGGTCGCGGTGATGCCGGGCTGGCGCTTGCCGGTCAGCTCGACGCCGACGATGTCGGGCAGGCGCATCCACGATGCGCGACCGAGCATCACGTTTTCCGCCTCCAGGCCGCCGACGCCGATCGCGATCACGCCGAGCGCATCGACGTGCGGCGTGTGGCTGTCGGTGCCGACGCAGGTGTCCGGGAACGCTACGCCGTCCTGCGCCTGGATCACCGGCGACATTTTCTCGAGGTTGATCTGGTGCATGATGCCGTTGCCCGGCGGGATCACGTCGACGTTCTCGAACGCCTTCTTCGTCCACTCGATGAAGTGGAAGCGATCCTCGTTGCGGCGATCCTCGATCGCGCGGTTCTTCGCGAACGCGTCCGGATCGAAGCCGCCGCACTCGACGGCGAGCGAGTGGTCGACGATCAGCTGCACGGGCACGACCGGGTTCACCTTCGCGGGGTCGCCACCGCCGTCGGCGATCGCGTCGCGCAGGCCGGCGAGATCGACGAGCGCCGTCTGCCCGAGGATGTCGTGGCACACCACGCGCGCCGGGAACCACGGGAAATCGCGGTCGCGCTTGCGCTCGATGATCTGCTTCAGCGAATCGGCAAGGATCGCCGGATCGCAGCGGCGCACGAGGTTTTCGGCGAGCACGCGCGACGTGTACGGCAGCGTGTCGTAGGCGCCGGGCGCGATCGCTTCGACCGCGGCACGCGCGTCGAAATAGTCCAGCGACGTGCCGGGCAGGGGTTTGCGGTAGGCAGTATTCATCATGTGGGGCGGGAAATCGGGGTATGACGTCCGGCGCGCGCCGGCGCCCGTCTCGCGGGGCCGGCGCGCGGCTGGCGGATCAGCGCTTCTCGATCGGCACGAACTGCAGGTCTTCCGGCCCCGTGTAGTTCGCGCTCGGACGGATGATCTTGTTGTCGACGCGCTGCTCGATGATGTGCGCGCTCCAGCCGGACGTGCGCGAGATCACGAACAGCGGCGTGAACATCGCGGTCGGCACACCCATCATGTGATACGACACGGCGCTGAACCAGTCGAGGTTCGGGAACATCTTCTTCGCGTCCCACATCACCGATTCGAGGCGCTCGGCGATGCTGTACAGCTTTAGGTCGCCCGCTTCCTTCGACAGCTTGTGCGCGACGCCCTTGATCACCTTGTTGCGCGGATCGGAGATCGTGTAGACCGGGTGGCCGAAGCCGATCACGACTTCCTTGTTCTCGACGCGGCGGCGGATGTCGGCTTCGGCATCGTCCGGCGAGCTGTAGCGGCTCTGGATTTCGTACGCGACTTCGTTCGCGCCGCCGTGCTTCGGCCCGCGCAGCGCGCCGATCGCGCCGGTGATCGCCGAGTAGATGTCCGAGCCCGTGCCCGCGATCACGCGGCCGGTGAACGTCGATGCGTTGAACTCGTGCTCCGCGTACAGGATCAGCGACGTGTGCATCGCGTCGACCCACGACTTCGACGGCGTCTTGCCGTGCAGCAGGTGCAGGAAGTGGCCGCCGATCGAATCGTCGTCGGTTTCCGTCTCGATGCGCTTGCCGTTGTGCGAGAAGTGATACCAGTACAGCAGCATCGAGCCGAGCGACGCCATCAGGCGGTCGGCGATGTCGCGCGCGCCCGGCAGGTTGTGGTCTTCCTTCTCCGGCAGCACGGTGCCGAGCACCGACACGCCGGTACGCATCACGTCCATCGGGTGGGCCGATGCCGGGATCTGCTCGAGCACGGCCTTCAGCGCGTTCGGCAGGCCGCGCATCGCGCGCAGCCGGGTCTTGTACGCGGCCAGTTCGGTCATGTTCGGCAGCGTGCCGTGCACGAGCAGGTGCGCGATTTCCTCGAACTCGCACGACTCGGCGACGTCGAGAATGTCGTAGCCGCGGTAGTGCAGGTCGTTGCCGGTCTTGCCGACCGTGCACAGCGCCGTGTTGCCGGCCGTCACGCCCGACAGCGCCACCGACTTCTTCGGCTTGAATGCGCCTGCGGCGGCCGGTGCTGCTGCGTCTTTCGTCTCGCTCATGTTTCCGTTCTCCAATAGGTATCTGGGTAGCTGTCGACCGCACTTGGCGCTTTAGCGCTTAGTGCGGTCCCATGCAAAGCGGTCGACCGCACTTGCACTTCAGCGCTTGGTGCGGTCGCGTGCAAAGCGTTCCGGGAACCGTGTCCCGGTGCGCGGGCCGCGTTACTTCTTGCCCTGCGCGAACAGTTCGTCGAGCTTGCGCTCGTATTCGTGATAGCCGAGGAAGTCGTACAGCTCCGCGCGGGTCTGCATGGTCGGCACGGCGGCCTTCTGCGTGCCGTCGCGGCGCAGCGTCTCGTAGAAGTTCAGCGCGGCCTTGTTCATCGCGCGATACGCGCCGCAGCAGTACAGCGCGATGTCGACGTTCGCCTCGCGCAGCTCGTCGACCGTGAACAGCGGCGTCGAGCCGAATTCGGTCAGGTTCGCGAGGATCGGCACCTTCACGGCTGCCTTGAAGCGGCGGTAATCGTCGAGCGTCTTCATCGCTTCCGGGAAGATCATGTCGGCGCCGGCTTCCACGTAGGCAATCGCGCGCTCGATCGCGGCGTCGATCCCTTCGGCGGCGGCCGCGTCGGTGCGGGCCATGATCACGAACTGGTCGTCGGTGCGTGCATCGACCGCGGCCTTCACGCGATCGACCATTTCCTCGAGCGGCACGACTTCCTTGCCCGGACGATGGCCGCAGCGCTTCTGGCCGACCTGGTCTTCGAGGTGAACCGCCGCGACACCGGCATTGATGAACGAGCGGACCGTGCGCGCGATGTTGAACGCGCCGCCCCAGCCCGTATCGATGTCGACGAGCAGCGGCAGGTCGGTCGCGTTGGTGATCCGGGTCGCGTCGATCAGCACGTCTTCCATCGTGCTGATGCCGAGATCGGGGATCCCGAGCGAATTCGCGGCGACGCCGCCACCCGACAGGTAGACGGCCTTGAAGCCGACGGCCTGCGCCATCTTGGCTGCGTACGCGGTGATCGCGCCGACCACCTGCAGCGGCTGCTCGGCCGCGACTGCCGCGCGGAATTTCGCGCCGGCGCTCTGAAGATGCGTGTTGCTCATGAACGGCCTCCTGAAGGAATGACCATTAACAGCAAGGACCGGGCCAGCTCGCAAAATCCCGCTAACTCACTGATTCTTAAGCAACCGGCACGAGTGGTGAATCGCCCGATGATTTCAATTCGGCAATTTCATGTTTCAAAAATGAAATCGCACGCGCATAATCGGTCGCCATGGACCTCTCCTCGACCAAGCCCGTCGGCCCGGCCGACCGCACGGTGCGCCCGCGCATCTGGGCGATGGGCATCAGCCGTCTGCGCGACCTGTTTCGCGAGATCGCCGGCGAATTCGACGAACGCGCCGACGTGCGCATCGTCACGCGGGCCTACGAAGACGCGCTAAGCGCGATCGCGGAAGCCGGCACCGCGCGGCCCGACGTGATCGTCGCGGCCGGCTCGAACGGCGGCTTCCTGAAAACGCGCGCGCAGGTGCCGGTCGTGGTCGTGTCGCCGACCGGCTTCGACGTGATGCAGGCGCTCGCGCGCGCACGGCGCGACGCATCGCGGATCGCACTCGTCAGCGCCGGCGAGACGCCGCCGGAGGTGCGCCGCTTCGTCGCCGCCTACGGCCTCGACGTGCAGTTTGCGTCATATCAGTCCGCGCAGGAAGCGGAAGCCTGCGTGCACGACCTGCACGACCGCGGCATCGAGACGATCGTCGGCCCCGGCCTCGTCACCGATCTCGCGGCGAGTGCCGGCATGGGCGCCGTGTTCCTGTATTCGCACGCGTCGGTGCGCAAGGCGGTCGAAACGGCGCTCGAAGTCGCGTACGCGACGCACGCCGAGGCGTTTCGCCGTCAGCGCCTCGACAACCTGTTGCAGCACCTGCGCGACGGCGTGGTCGCGCTCGACGCGCGCGGTCACGTCGAGGCGATCAACGAGCGGCTCGCGTCGGCGCTCGGGGTCGAACCGGCGGCGGCCGTCGGCCGCGCGCTCGTCGACCTGCGGCCCGAACTGCGCACGCTGCGCGGCGAGGATGGCGACGCGCTCGCGACGGTGCGCGGCGTGCGCTACGTCGTGCATCGCGGGCCGCTCGTCGATCGCGGCGTCACGTCGGGCAGCGTGCTGACCTTCCAGGAATCGCGCGCGGTCGAACGGCTCGACCGCGCGCTGCGTTCGCAGCCGAACACGCAGCAGTTCGCGGCGCGCTACGCACTCGACGACGTGGTCGGCGCGTCCGCGCCGATGGCGCGCGTGCGCGACCTCGTGCGCCGCTACGCGAAATCCGACGCGACCGTGCTCGTGCTCGGCGAGAGCGGCACCGGCAAGGAGATGATCGCGCAGAGCCTGCACGCGCTTTCCGTGCGGCGCAGCTATCCGTTCGTCGCGATCAACTGCGGCGCGTTTCCGGAAGCGCTGCTCGAGAGCGAGCTGTTCGGTTACGAGGAAGGCGCGTTCACTGGCGCGCGGCGCGGCGGCAAGACCGGGCTGTTCGAGGCCGCGCACCGCGGCACGCTGTTTCTCGACGAGATCGGCGAGATGCCGCCGTCGCTGCAAAGCCGGCTGCTGCGCGTGCTGCAGGAGCGCGAAGTGATCCGCCTCGGTTCGACCGAGCCGATCCGCATCGACGTGCGCGTGATCGCCGCGACGCACCGGCCGCTGCTCGCGGCCGTCGAAGCCGGCACGTTCCGCGCGGATTTGTATTACCGGCTCAACATCCTGAACATCGGCCTGCCGCCGCTGCGCGAGCGCGCGACCGATATTCCGGCGCTCGCGGCCACGCTGCTCGTGCAGGCCGCGCGGCGCGAGCCGCGGCTGGCCGAACGCGTGCGCGAGGTCGGCGATGCGATGCGCGTGCTCGGCGCGACGCAGGCGACGCTCGCCCGCTACCGCTGGCCCGGCAACGTGCGGGAGTTGCAGAACGTGGTCGAGCGGATCGCGGTGGAACTGGCCGAGGAAGTCGACGAGCAGGATCCGGGCGCCGCGTGCGCCGTGCTCGCGCCCGACGCGCTGCAGGCGATCGCGCCGGAGTTGTTCGCGACCCCGCCCGACGCGGCCGATGCCGACGACGCGCAGACGCTGCAAGTACGCCGCCGCCGCGCGGAAGCCGACGAGATCCGCGCGGTGCTCGACGCATGCGGCGGCGACCGCGATCGCGCGTGCGCGATGCTGGGCATCAGCAAGACGACGCTGTGGCGGAAGCTTTCGGCGAAGTAGGTTCGGGCGGGATGTGCGGATTGCGCGTCGCGGCATGACGCGCTGGACCCGCGCCGCCGTCAATCGGCCTTGTGATAGTGGCGGTATGCCTTCGCGCGATTGCCGCACGACGACATCGAGCACCAGCGGCGGCTGCCGTTCTTGCTGTCGTCGATAAACAGCCACTGGCAGGCGTCGTTCGCACAACGCTTGACCTTCGCCAGCCGCGCGCTGCCCAGCAGGTCGGTCGCCGACCACAGCACCGGGCTCAACAGCCCTCCGAGCGTCGCGCCCGCACCCCCGATTCGCCACGCATAGCCGCCGTCGATCCGCGCGAGCGCGACGCGCGGCGCCGCTTCCGCCAGAAAACCGTCCAGCAGCGCGAGATCGGCTGCGTGGGGTTCGCGCTGCTCCGCTTGCGCGAGAAAGAGCCGGTACAGCGCCTCGCGCAAAGCGAGCGCGCGCGAGAGCATTGCCGGCTCGTCATCCTGTTTCTCTTCTCCTGCACGACATGCGTCGGCCAGGCCAGCCGGCACGCCCGCCTGCTCGCGGCACCACACGAACAGGTCGTCCAGCGTGCCGAAGGTTTCGGTCGGCGCGTCGGCGCCGCGCCAGTACAGCGTGTTCGCGAAATCGATGCTCAATGTGTCGGACGGCGCCGGAATCAGGCAGTCCGTCGTGACGGAAGGTTGCGTCTTGTTCATGCCGCGATCGTATCTAACCACCATGCCGGTTGACAAGCGCGGGGACGCTTTCTAACATAACCAGCATGGTGGTTACAAACAGCTTTGCCGCACCGATGTCCCCCTTCAGTTCAAGGAGCCAAAGATGATCGATCACCTTTCGTTCGGCGTTTCCCACATCGACCGCAGCCGCGCGTTCTACGACAGCACGCTCGGCGCGCTCGGCTACAAGCGGCTGTATAGCGACGACGGAGCCCTTGGCTACGGCGCCACCGAACCGGTGTTGTGGTTGCAGCACGCGGCGCGCCCCGTCGTCGCCGATCCCGAGTCGGGGCTGCACGTGTCGTTCCGCGCAGCGTCGCCGGTGGAAGTCGATGCGTTCTACTGGGCCGCGCTCGAGCACGGCGGGCACGACAACGGCGGGCCGGGCAAACGCGAACGCTACGGCCCCGGCTATTACGCGGCGTTCGTCGTCGATCCCGACGGGTATCGGCTCGAAGCCCATTGCGAGCTGGACAACGTCGTCTGAGCCGCTTCGTACGGACGCGGATGAACGACAAGGGCCCGATTCCGCATTGCGCGGAATCGGGCCCTTGTCTTTGCTGCATCGGTGTTCAGTTTGCGACAGTCGCCGCTGGCGACTAAACGATGCGATCGGACCGCGCGGCGGGTGGCGAGGCGTGGCGGCCGGTTGCACCGCCCTGCGACGCGCGCGAGCGAGCGCTTACTGCGCGTTGCGCGTGCTCTGCAGCTGCTCGCCGAGCCCGTCGATCCCGAGACGCACCGTCTGGCCGGCCTTCAGGAACACCGGCGACGGCTTGATCCCCATCCCGACGCCCGGCGGCGTACCGGTCGTGATCACGTCGCCCGGTTGCAGCGTCATGCAGGTCGACAGGTAGGCGACCAGCTGCGCGACGGTGAACACCATCGTGCGCGTATTGCCGTTCTGATAGCGGTGGCCGTCGACCTCGAGCCACAGGGCGAGGCGCTGCGGATCGGGCACCTCGTCGCGCGTGACGAGCCACGGGCCGATCGGGCCGAACGTGTCGAAGCCCTTGCCCTTGTCCCACTGGCCGCCCCGCTCGATCTGCCATTCGCGCTCGGACACGTCGTTGACGACGCAGTAGCCGGCGACGTAATCAAGCGCGCGCGCTTCGTCGACGTCCTTGCACGTCGTGCCGATCACGACACCGAGCTCGACTTCCCAGTCCGTCTTCACGGAGCCCTTCGGAATGTCGATGCCGTCGTTCGGACCGCAGATCGAACTCGTCCACTTGCCGAATACCACCGGCTCCTTCGGCACCGGCATGCCGGCTTCGGCCGCGTGATCGGCATAGTTCAGACCAATGCCGATGAACTTGCCGACGCGCCCGACGCACGCGCCGATGCGCGGCTCGCCGGACACGAGCGGCAGCGTGGCCGGGTCGATCGCGCGCAGGCGCGCGAGACCGGCGTCGGACAGCGCGTCGCCGGCCAGATCCGGCACGTGCGCGGACAGGTCGCGAATCCGGCCGTCCGAGTCGAGAATACCGGGCTTTTCCTGGCCGGACGGGCCATAGCGAAGCAGTTTCATCGTGCTCAACCTCTGTTGTCGAATGGGACAGGATACCGGCCGACGCAGCCGCGTGCGGCCACGCGCCGGACTGAATGTCGATCGTCGATGACGCGCGTCGGCGCCGTATCCGGCACGCCATTCGACACGCGAGGCTCGCGCGGGCGCAGCGATCGCGGCGCCGCACCGAAGTGCGACGCGCATCGAACGGGCGGCCGCCGGTCTGCGCATCGGCGACGACGGCCCGGTATCCGCGGCATGTGCCGGCCTGAGCCGGCCGGCTTCACGCGCGGCCGCGCCGTCGCTGGCCCGCCGCTCTTTGTACCATCGGCGGCGCGCCGTGAAATGGCGCGCGACGGATACCGACTATTGGTGCGGCTGCGGGTGTTGCGTCGCAGCATCCCGGGGCGTGAGTGAAGAACGGCAGGGTGTCGAACGGCGCCGTGCGTTGTCGTCGGGGCACGAATACACAATATTCGTTGCGACCCTGTCATCGAAAAGCGTGGTTGATCCGTTCTTGTTCGGTAACGATCGGTAAAAAGACGCTGCATTGCACACTAAAAGTTTGTTGTTAAGCTCGCGGACGGCCGTCAGTACCGCATGCGGGCTTCTCGAATCCGCGTGCAACGCCGGCCAGCGTGCGTCGCCCTCCGATTGGCAACTCCCGGACTTCCTACTCATGATGCAAACGACCAATGATCCGCTCCCCGGCAGCGACGCACGGGAGTCGATGGGTGCAGCCGACCGCTATCGCGCGCCCGCGCTCGACAAGGGTCTCGACATCCTCGAACTCCTGTCGGAACAAAAGGAAGGACTCACGCGCACCGAAATCACGAAGGAGCTCGGACGCAACGCGAGCGAGATCTACCGGATGCTCGAACGTCTCGTTGCGCGCCGCTATGTGATGCGCTCGAGCGGCGGCGACCGCTACACGCTCAGCCTGAAACTGTTCGCGCTCGCGCACCGGCATCCGCCGATGAACCGGCTGATCGCCGAAGCGTTACCGCTGATGCAGCGCTTCGCCGATGCCGCCGAGCAGTCGTGCCACCTGAGCGTCTACGATCGCGGCAACCTGCTCGTGATCGCGCAGGTCGACGGCCCCGGCGCGTGGGGCGTGTCGGTGCGGCTCGGCTCGCGCGTCGGGCTCGCCGACACGGCATCGGGGCGGGTGATGCTGTCGTTCCAGGGTTCAGAGCAGCGTGCGCACATGCTGGCCGAGCATCGCAAGGTCAAGGGCGAAACGCCGATCAACGAACAGGAACTCGCCCACGCGTGCCAGTCGATCCGGCAGGCCGGCTATGTGCGCCAGGACAGCCGCCAGGCGTACGGCGTCACCGACCTCAGCGCGCCGATCCTCGGCCCGTCCGGCCAGGCGATCGCGGTGCTGACCTGCCCGTACATGCGCCGGATCGACGCGCACACGACGCCGTCCGTCGATGTCGCCGTTGCAGGGCTGCGCGATACGGCCGGTCAGTTGTCGATGTGCCGCGTGGAAATCGGCTGAACGTGCGAGCGCCGCGCGCCCGGCGCTACGCTAGAATAGCGGCCCTCTCAAAAACTACGGCGGCCGGTTGTCACGGCCGTCGTGTCCGATGGATGTCATGGCCAAACTTCTGAACGATCAAGAATTCCAGCGTTTCTCCGAACTTCAGCAGAAGCAGGCGAGCTTCACGATCACCGCCGAGGAAGCGGACGAGCTGCGCGACATCGTCGCGCGCGCCCAGAAGAAGCGCGACGATCGTGCCGCAGCGATGCTGGCGATCGAGAACTACATCGAGCAGTTCGGCATCACGCCCGACGAACTCTTCTCGCCCGAGCAGATCGGCGACGCCGCGCGCACCTACGGCCTGATCACGGCCACCAAGAAGGAACGCACGCTGCCGCCGTCGATCACGTTCAACGGCAAGCCGTACCAATGGACCAAGACGCTTCCGGACGACGTGCGCGGCGCGCTGTTCGACGCGTTTACGTCCGGCGAATCGGTCAAGCGCTTCATCGCGATGCCGAAGGACACCGCGCGTTGCGCACTGACCATCGCCCGCCTCGAGCGCGAAACCGGTGGCGTTTATGCGGACGCGCACCTCGAAGAACTCGCGATTTCGCGTGACCAGGTGAACGACGCGGCGTCGAAACTCGCCGCGTAAACGCTGTCGCGGGCACGGTTCATGCGTGCGCGCACCGACGCGGACGCCGGCAAAGGCCGGCGCCGCGCCTGGCGGAGCACTGCGTCCGTAGGCTCCCGAAAAGTCTCACCGAAGCGTCCCGTAAGCGCTCACCCGAACATCCCGTAAAAGCTCACCCAACGCTCCCGGAGAGGCTCACCGGCCCCTCCCGAACGTCCTCACCGACGCCTCCCGCAGACGCTCACCGCCCTTTCCCGGAAAGGCTCACCGGCGCTTCCTGCAAGGGCTCACCGGCCGTTCCCGGGAAGGCTCACCGAGTGCTCCCGTATCGGCTCACCCACCCGTTCCCGGAAAAGCTCCCTCGCGGCTCCCGAAAAATCTCACCTTTGTTTTGATTCCGACGCTACGGGTGCGAATGCGGGTGTCAGCACGCCGCGCTACGCCACCCGAATCGGCGAAATGCGAAGGCGATCGACGCGCGCCGCTCGCCCCGCCCGCCGCGGATGCTCCGACTCGACGCTAGCGCGTTCCCCCACCGGCGCGGAGCGTCGCATCGCTTCGCGGATTCGATCGAACACGCCGAATGGTCTGCATTGCGAACCGTGAAGAATTCCCGCAACGGCGGCCATGCGTCACGCCACAACGCGACATCATGCGTTCCGCGTCGACGACGCACGCTATCGCCGCACGTTCGCGCACCGTCGCCCACGCGACTACGATTGCAGCTTCATCCTGAACCCGACCACGCCGGGTTCCTCCGTCGTCGACACCGCGAAGCCGCATGACTTCGCCAGCGAAATCATCGCGGTGTTCTCGCGCAGCGCCTCGCCGATCATCCATGCGGTGCCGCGCGATCGCGCGTAGTCGATGATGCGGGTCATCATCAGCCGCCCGAGGCCCTTGCCCTTCTGATCGGGCCGCACGGCAATCGCGAACTCGGCCGTCTCGTTGTCGGGATCGGCGACCGCGCGCGCCACCGCGAGCGTGTGCGACCGACCCGACACGTCGGTAAACGACACGATGAAAGCCATCTCACGGTCGTAGTCGATCTGCGTCATGCGCGCGACTTGCGAATGATCGAAGCTGCGCACCGCACCGAAGAACCGCATTCGCAAATCGTCCGGTGTCATCGCGCCGAGCAACTCGTTGTGCGCCTCCTCGTCTTCCGGACGGATCGGACGAATCGTCACGGTCTCGCCGCGCCATTCGAGCGTCTGCTCGAGATGACGCGGATACGGCATGATCGCGAGCCGGCTGCGCCCCGCCGCCAGCGTGAGGCGCGGCGCGATGATGTATGCGCGGTCGGACAGCACGCGCAGCGTGATCGACATCGCGACGACCTCGCGCACGTCGCAAACAACCTGCGACAGCGCCGTCAGCGCATCGAGCGTGGGTTCGACGGGCGCACGGCGCGCGTAGGGCGAGCGCTCCATCACCGCGCGGGCGAGCACCGTATTCAGCGGCGGCAGCCCGTACACGATGAATGGCGCCGATACGCCGTCCGCCGGCGGCACGGCATAGCGGAACACCGGACCGAAGTTCGAATCGTCGTACATGTCGACCGTGATGTCGACGACTCGGGCGGCCGCCGACGCGTCGGCCGGCTCACCGTGCATCCCGAAATGAGCGAGCCAGCGCAGCGCGGCTTCGCCGGCCAGTTCATGCTCGCCGGCGTCGACCATCTGGCGGGCCTCGGCCTGCGCGGACGCGACGCACTCGAGCGGCTGCAGCGGCGTGCCCTCGGGCGTCTGCATCAGCAACTGCCGCCCGAGGTTGTAGTCGACCAGCCGCGCGTACGCGCGCGCAAGCCGCTGAGGCGTGGTGTACACCGGGATCCCGTTCGCGTGTAGGGCGTCGCGCGTCGCTGCGTCAACTGCCCCGAAGAAGCACGCGAGGATGCCGCGATATGCGTATTGCCGCGATTCGATCAGCGTGCGCGCGACCGCCTCGGCCGGCGCGCTGTGGGACGTCGAATGCACGACGAACAGCGCGCCCGTTTGCGGAAACGGCGCGAGCGCCTTGACGGCAGCGCCGAAATGCTCGGGACGCGCATCGTCGCCGAGCGTCAGCGGATTGCCGGGCCCGGCGAGATGCGGCAGCGCGGCCGCTACCGCCGACGTTGCCGCCGCCGGCCAGTCGGCCAGCACGTCGCGCACCTCCGCGACCGCATCGCCCGCAAGCTTCGCGACGCCCGCGTCGCTCGTCACGAGCGTCGCCGCGCCCCGCGCGGTGACGCGACCGACGCCGAGCGTCTCGATCTCGTCGAGCAGATCGTCGAGCGCATCGACGCGCACCATCCCCGCACGCTGGAACGCCGCCGTGTAAAGCGCATCGCCGGGATCGGCGCGCCCGGTGCGCAGCGCGAGCACCGGCTTGTTGCGCGCCGCCGCGCGCGCTGCCGACATGAACTTGCGCGCGGCACATACGGTATCGAGCTCGAGCAGGATCGCGCGCGTGCCAGGATCGCTGGCAAGGTAGTCGAGCACATCGCCCGCGTCGACGTCGGCCTCGCTGCCCAGCGCGACGACATGCGAAAAGCCGAGGCCTCGCGCATCGGCCCAGCCCAGTACCGCGTTCGTCAGCGCGTTCGATTGCGACACCCAGGCGACGCCGCCCGATCGCGCCGTATAGGCCGGCGCGCCGAAATGCGCATGCCGCGCGGGCGACAGCACGCCGAGACTGCCGGGCCCGACGATACGGAGCACGAACGGCTTCGCGGCCTTGAGCGTGCGATCGAGTGCCGTGCGATCGGCGTCGGTGCGCGCTTCGCCGACGATCACCGCGACGCGCGTGCCGAGTTCGCCGAGCTTGCGCACGATGCCGGCCCACGTGGCAGGCGGCGTGCAGATCACGGCGACCGAGGGCGGCGCGGGCAGGCGGTCGACATCGGCCACCACCGCATGCCCGTTCAGCTCGTGGTACTTCGGATTGACGGGCCACACGGGCCCGTCGAACGCACCATCGAGCACGCGCGCCCACACCATCGCACCGATACTGCCGGCGCGCGACGATGCACCGACGACGGCGACGGACCTGGGCTGGAACAACGCATCGAGATGGCGGACGGTCACATCGGCTCCCTGCGGTAACGAAAGACGATTCGACCGGCACACGGAACAGATAGCCACGTGCCGGCCGACGCGAACTCCAAGCATAGGCGAACCCGATGCGGCTGCCTATATGCCGAACGGCCGACTGTGCGATGCGCATCAATGCCCGCAACATGAGCCGGTAACCGACGCCTTCGCACGACGCAACGAGCGACGGCGACACGATGCGGTCATCCGGTCGCCGCTTCAAAGGTGAGGATTTACAGGAGCCATGGTGAGCAAGTTCGGGAATAGCACGGCGCAGCGTGTCATTACGCGTGAGGTGAAGGCAATCGGCCGTAGGTCAGCACCGCGAAGATCGAGCACGCCACTGCGCGCATGCCGCGTCATTGCGCGGTTGTTTACGGGAAATCGTGGCGATATCCGCGCGAATCGCAGCGAATTTGCAAAAAGGTATCCGTTAATCGCACGACATTGCCGTTCGATTCGCGGCCCCGAATCGCATTGCGGCGACCCAAAAACAAAACGGTGCGACGGCCGCATGGCCGTTCGCACCGTCAGTCAGCGCACGAAAGGTGAGGATTTTCGGGAGTCAGTCCTTGATCAGGAAACGCGCGCGGTTCTTGCCGAGCCATGCCGGCGCACGCCCGCGGCCGCTCCACGTTTCGCCCGTCTTCGGGTTCAGGTACTTCGGCGGCAACGGACGCTTCGGCTTCGCGGCAGAGGCGGCGCCCATCGGAAGAAAACCGAGCTCCTCCGCCGTAATGTCGAACTCCTCGATTTTCGCCCGAATGGCGGCAATCGCATCGGCAATCGCCTTTTCGCGTTCCTTGTCGATCTTTTGCTGAAGTTTTTCGAGCTGCGCAGTCAGTTGCCTGTAGGTCGCCATATGGATGGGACTCCGTGAGTGTTATTCATGAAAAATAGCCGACTCCAAGCGAATAGAAAAGCGCTTCACCCGATCATGATTTCCTCAGCCGGTCGTGACGGGATCAATAACCGCTTTTCTTCTTGCATGCGAAGAGAAGATTTCGCACGGCGTCATCGGTCGATCGCTGGATGACATCGAATTCTCCATTGCAGAGGGCTCGCGCGTTGTCCGTGCAATTGCTCCAGTCGCCGCCGGTGCACTGCACCTGCGTAGTGGGGCGTCCGTCCGAAGTAAACAGTGGCGCCCCGCCGCCGCACCCGCCCAGCCCCGCAACAAGGGCCAACAATCCGGCCCGACACCAATGCGTTCGAGGCCACCGACAGACCGCCGCAAGCATGTGTTTCATTGTTGTTTCCGTCAACCTATTTTTGAATGTCGCGAGTATGCCATGCACTGTCGCACCGCGTTCAGTCAGGTGTCCGCTCGGGGCGTCCGCGCGTCTTGTACGGCACGGCCCGGCGCGGATCGTCGGTGATGCGAACGAATACCTGCTCGACGTCGGGAAGCGCGCCAAGTTCGCGCGCGAGCGCCTGCCGATCGAATGCCGGATCGGCACACCCTTCGACGTAAATGAAGCGCCGCTGCACGGTGATCCACAGGCTCGTGCCATGCAGACGATCGGTGCCCGCGAAATGCGCTTTGGCCGCCGCGGCGATCGGCGCGTCATACATATAGGAATTCGGTTTCGTGCAGCGGTGGGCGAGCCAGCAGGTGGTCCCGCGCTCGACCCGGTAGTGCGCGTCGTCTTCCATCTCGGCGCGCGTCATCCACGGGCCGAGCGGCAGCGGGCATTCGGCGAAATCCCGCGACAGCACGACGAATGGATCGTTGTACCAGTTGCGCCGTGCCGCGGGTGCATCCGCGTCACTCGACTGCGCGAACGAGGACGTCGCCGCCAGTACGGCCAGCCATCCGGCGATGCCGATTCGCTTCATGGTTGTCTCCTGTCGGACACTTCACCGGTGCCGTTCCTCATGTCCGCGCGCATCCGCCGCCGCTTGCCATCGGTCGATGCCCAGCGCCGCCAGTTTCTTGTAGAGCGTCGCCCGACCGATGCCGATGCGCGCGGCCGCTTCCACCACCTTGCCGTCGCAAGCGGCCAGCGCATCGATCAGGAACTGGCGCTCCCACGCGGCCAATGCATCGGTATACGAAACGACCGGCGCACCGGGCGAAGCCGATGCGTCGCCGGCATCGCGGCCGGCCGGCGACGGCGCGACCCGCGCGCCCGCCGGCACGCTGTCGGGCGCCACGCGCACCGGCCCGAGGAACGGCGCGAGCGCACGCGCGTCGATCACCGAGCGATCCGACAGCATCAGCGCACGCTCGAGCGTGTTGCGCAGCTCGCGCACATTGCCCGGCCACGGGTACGCGCACAGCACCCGCAGCGCATCGTCGGTCAGTTCGCAGTGTGCGGCGCGGCCGTGCTGCGCGGCCAGTTCCTCCAGCGTCGCGTAGACGAGCGCCGCGATGTCGGACGCCCGCTCGCGCAGCGGCGGCGCGTGAATCGTTAACACGTTGAGCCGGTAATATAGATCCGCGCGAAAGCGGCCGGCCTCGACCAGCGCGGGCAGGTCGGCCGACGTGGCGGCGATGATCCGTACATCCGCACGCACGATCCGGTTCGAACCGACCGGCTCGAACTCCTTGTCCTGCAATACGCGCAGCAGCTTGCCCTGCAGCGGCAGCGGCATGTCGCCGATCTCGTCGAGAAACAGCGTGCCGCGATCGGCCAGCTCGAACTTGCCGACGCGCCCCTTGCGATCGGCGCCGGTATACGCACCCGGCGCCGCGCCGAAGAATTCGGTTTCGAGCAGCGTGTCGGGAATCGCCGCGACGTTGACGGTCACGAGCGGCTGGAGCGCGCGCGCCGACGCCGCGTGGATCGCATGCGCGAGCAGTTCCTTGCCGGTGCCCGTCTCGCCGAGCAGCAGCACCGGCGAATCGACCTGCGCCGCGCGCCGCGCCTGCCGTTTGGTTTCGAGGCTCGCGGCGCTCGTGCCGACGAAGCTCGCGAACGTGTATTTCGCTCGGCGCGCCTGCGCGAGCGACCGCTGCGTCGCGATCAGCTGCTGCTGAAGCTGCGCGTAGCGGGAAAAGATCGGCGTGAGCGTCTTCAACTGGTCGAACAGCGCGAAGCCGATCGCGCCGACCGTCTCGCCCGCCTCGTTCTTCAACGGCAGGCGCGTGACGACGAGCGGCTCGCGGCCCGTCTCCATGATGTCGAGCAGGATCGGCTGTCCGCTCGACACGACCTCGCGCATCAGGCTGTTCGGAATCACCGCCTCGCAGTCGAGGCCGACCGCCTGCTGGGGATCGGCGAATCCAAAACGCGCCGCATAACGCTCGTTCATCCACACGACGCGCGCGTCGCGATCGACGACCACCGTGCCCGCGCTCGAATCCTCGAACGTACGAAACAGCGACTCGGCGGCGCGCCGCAGCACGTCGCCGTAATTGACGGGCAGGCGGACCCAGTCGTTCATCATCGTGTCGTCGTCTCCGCATATCCTTGGCCGGATGTCTCCGGAACGGGACGAAGTATCTCATTTCAGAGATACGCCGGAATGCCTTGTCAGGGAAAGCCCTTGCCGATTCGCGGGCCTGTCCGGATGGCCAATTCGTCTCCGGATGGAGACGTTTTATGTAGAATCTTCAGACATTGGCCGGCGCGGGCCCGCCAGCCTCCGCCGGACCCATGTCCGGCGGCGCAATCCGGCCGATGGCACGAAACCTGCACGAACCGTCCCGGTCCGCGGCGCGTCCCGCGATCGAACAACAACCAAAGCCATTCCAAGCAATTAGGAGACTCCCTTGTCTTTCGTGATCGTCCTCGCCGCGCTGGCGTTCCTGATGTTCGCCGCGTATCGCGGCTACAGCGTGATCCTGTTCGCGCCGATCGCCGCGCTCGGCGCGGTCCTGCTGACCGACCCCGCGGCCGTCGCACCGGTCTTCTCCGGCATCTTCATGGAGAAGATGGTCGGCTTCGTCAAACTCTATTTCCCGGTGTTCATGCTCGGCGCCGTGTTCGGCAAGGTGATCGAACTGTCCGGTTTCTCCGAGTCGATCGTCCATGCGGCGATCCGCTACATCGGCCGCTCGCGTGCGAACGCGGTGATCGTCGCGGTGTGCGCGCTGCTCACCTATGGCGGCGTGTCGCTGTTCGTCGTGGTGTTCGCGGTGTATCCGTTCGCGGCCGAACTCTATCGCCAGAGCAACATTCCGAAACGGTTGATGCCCGGCGCGATCGCGCTCGGCGCGTTCTCGTTCACGATGGACTCGCTGCCCGGCACGCCGCAGATCCAGAACATCATCCCGACCACGTTCTTCAAGACGACTGCCTGGGCCGCGCCCGTGCTCGGCACGATCGGCTCGCTGTTCATCGTCGTCGTCGGCCTCACGTACCTGGAATGGCGCCGCCGTTCGGCGATGGCGAAGGGTGAAGGCTACGGCACGTCGCTCGTCAACGAACCGGAACGCGTCGAAGCGAAGTCCCTCCCGCATCCGGCGCTGGCGATCCTGCCGCTGATCCTCGTGGGCGTGTCGAACTTCGCGTTCACGAAGCTGATCCCGCAGTGGTACGGCGCCGCGTCGTACACGGTCGCGCCGGACGTGCTGCCCGGCGTGCACGCGCCGGTCACGACGTCGATCAAGACGGTCGTCGCGATCTGGTCGGTCGAGGCCGCGCTGCTGCTTGGCATCGTGCTGGTCATCCTGACCGCGTTCAAGCGCGTGAGCGGCCGCTTCGCGGACGGCTCGAAGGCCGCCGTCGCCGGCGCACTGCTCGCCGCGATGAACACCGCGTCGGAATACGGTTTCGGCGGCGTGATCGCCGCATTGCCGGGCTTCCTCGTCGTCAGCGATGCGCTGAAGAGCATTCCGAACCCGCTCGTGAACGCGGCCGTATCGGTCAGCTCGCTCGCCGGCATCACCGGTTCGGCGTCGGGCGGCATGAGCATCGCGCTTGCCGCGATGTCGGACCTGTTCATCAAGGGCGCGCAGGCGGCCAACATTCCGCTGGACGTGCTGCACCGGGTCGTCGCGATGGCCAGCGGCGGCATGGACACGCTGCCGCACAACGGCGCGGTCATCACGCTGCTCGCGGTCACGGGCCTCACGCACCGTCAGTCGTATCGCGACATCTTCGCGGTCACCATCATCAAGACGCTCGCGGTGTTCTTCGTGATCGCCGTGTACTACACGACGGGCCTCGTGTAACGCTGTGCATTGGGCGGCGTTCCGCACGCCGCTGCCCCTCGGTCGGCCGCATCGACGCGGCCGACGCTCCTTTCCCCCGCACCTTCTCGATCGCCCTCCTTCGCCGCAACAGGCAGCGCAGCGCGATGTCCATCGCGTGGCACCTTCCCGGTAGGTCCGCATGCAAACCGGGCGAACCGCCCCGGATCCGCCTCCGCCGATCCGCTCCCCGCCCGACCGGAACCGCCCAACGCCACGCCGCGGCATGGCCCGGACGGCTCGCACGCCTCAGCACCCGCCACGCGCCACGCGCCGCCATCCGCCATCCGCCATCCGCCATCCGCCATCCGCCATCCGCCATCCGCCATCCGCCACTCCTGCTCCCACTCCCATTGTTACCAGCAGCAGAACACTGCGTTGGGAGCGATCGCATTTTTCCCGCGCGTGGCCGGGCCTACACTGTTTTCAACCGCAGCCGCTTCGTCGAACGAAGGCCGGCCGCCCAGTCGGAAACATGGAGGTCTCGATCATGAAGCGCCTGATTCAAGCAGTTGCCATCGCCCTGGCCGTATCGGCCCCGCTCGCCGCGCACGCGCAGTCGAACCCGCCGCTCACGCGTGCGCAGGTCCACGCCGAAGTGAAAGCGCTCAAGCAAGCCGGCTTCCAGCCGAGCGACTGGTTCTATCCGGCCAGCATCGTTTCCGCCGAAGCGAAGATCGCCCGTGAGCAGAGTGCCGGGTATGGCAGCGATCGCGGCGCGTCGTCGGAGTCGAGCCAGTAATCGCGGCCTCCGCTCCCCCAGCCCGCCCGACCGCACCCGTTTCCACCGTTACGCCTTCACCGGCTGAATCAATTTCGCGCATGCCGCTGCCTGCGGGTCGCCCGCCGGCAGCTTCGCGCATACCCCATCGAACTGCTTCACCACCGACCTGACCGACGCATCGTGCGCGCCGCCGCCGCGCCAGCGGTTCAGTTGCGTGACGACCTTGGTCAGCGCCCGCAGGTTCGCCCCATAAAACGCATCGCGTGTCTTCCCGGCCTGCGCGAGCACGCTCGCGGCGATCGCCTCGATCCGCGCCGAATCGTCCGGCGCCAGCGCGACCGCATTCGCGAAGTAGGTCGCGCCCCAGCGCAGTTTCGTCGCCGGTCCGCTCGCCGAGTCGTACGCCTTCCGGTACCAGTCGAGCGCCGCGGCCTTGTCGCCGCGCGCCTTCGCATTCGCGGCCAGTCCGGACATGAAGTAGTACGGCGTCGCCGAACGCGGCAACTCTGCCTTCAGCAAGATATCTGATTCGTCGTACAGCCCTGCGTCGGTCAACGTGTCCGCCCCTTCGCTGACGAGCGCCTGCCGCTCGTACGGATTCGCGGCGCCCTGCACCGATGCCGCGATCTGCTTGCGTGCGGCATCGACCAGCGCCGGCGCCGGTGCGGGGAGCGGCGCGCCGTCGTGCGCGTCGCCGCGCGCGAGCAGCACGCGGCCGTGCAGCGCCATCAGGCGGTCGATCGACGACAGCGTCGTGTCGGTCGACAGCCGCGCAAGCGCCGCGTCGTATGCGCCGCGCAGCTTCGCGCGCTGCGCGGCATCGCCGCCGAGGTAGGCGACCACGCGCGCCGGCGCCGCGACGAGCACATCCGAATCGGCCCGCGCCAGCGCCGGCTCGCGCAGCACCGCGCGCAGCGCATCGGCGAGCGCGGCCTTGTCGAGCGCGCCGGCCTGCGCGGGATCGTCCGAGGACGCGACCACCGCCGACTTCAGCGCGAATCGCGCGGCGTCCGCCTTCGCGCCGGCTGCACGCGCACGCTGCGACAGCGTCTGCAGCGTCACCGCGACCCGATCGGGCGGCACCGGCAACGCGCCATCGGTGTCCCATGAATAGTCGGCGAGCAGATGCCATTCGTCCGGCGTCAGCGACGCACCGTTGTTCAGCGCGGTCGCGAGCGTCTGCCGCACCGGGTGCGCGGCCGTCATCCCGAGCGACAGCGCCTGCATGTAGCGATCGAGATCGGCTTCGCCCGGCAGCCGCGTCACTTCGGTGCCGTCCGGGCGGAACAGGATCATCGTCGGATAGCCGTGCACCTTGAAGCGCTCGCCGAGCTTCTGCGCGCTTTCGGTATCGCCGTCCAGATATACCGGCACGAAGAACGACGAGCGGGTCTTGAACGCCTGCTGGCTGAAGATCGTCGACTTCACCTGGTTGCACGACGGGCACCACACCGCTCCCCAGTACAACAGCAGCGGCTTGCCGGTGCGCTTCGCCAGCGCGAACGCGGCATCGACGTCGCCCTGCTGCCACGCGATGCCGGGCGGCAGATGCGCGCCGTCGCCCGACGGACTCGCCACGGGAGCGCCCTGCGGCGCGGGGTTGGCGAACGCCGCACCGGCGGCGGCGAACAGGCAGGCGGCAGTCAGGTTGCGGAGAACGGTTTTCATCGAGACGGGTTCCGTTGAAAGAGACGGTTGCGGGAAGCGGCGTCGCGCGACGGTCGGAGGCGGCACGTCAGCGGCGGCCGGCCCATGCGTGCGAAGCGGCGAGGCGAAAACACGGCGAAACGACGAAGGGCGTCGACGGATGGCGCTGCGCATGCCGGACCCGGCCGCGCGCGTCGTGCAGGCATCGACGCAAAAAGCCGCGACCGGCAAATCGCTCGACGATACGATTCACACGGCCGGTTGAAAACGAACGAATTCTCGAATGGATATGACATGGGGCATCGCCGTGGGCGCAACGATGCACCGCGCTGCGTGCACGCTTCCATCACTGCCGCCCCTTGATCCGCGCCATCTGATACACCGACGCATACGCGCCGTCGCGCAGCGCGTAGTCCGGCGCCTCTCCCTCGATCCGGAAACCATGCTTTTCATACAGCGCGATGGCCGCCGGGTTGTCGACGAATACGGTCAATTCAAGCCGCGTGACGTTGAGCCAGTTTTCGGCGAGTTCGATGGCGGCGGCCAGCAGCCGGCCGCCGATGCCGCGACCATGATGCGACGCATCGACCATCATCCCGAGCGACGCCGCATGACGCCGGCGCGGGTTCTGCTCCGGATGCAGCGCGAGATGGCCGACCACCGCGCCGTCGAGTTCGGCGACGAGGCTCACGCCCTGTTCGTGCAGGCGTTCGAGTCGCCGCTGCCATTTCTCGTGCGACGGAAACGGTTGCTGGAGCGTGTTCATGTACACCGCGGGGTGCGCGACGATTTGCCGGATCGCGTCGACGTCGTGCGTCTCGCTGTGCCGGATCGTGATATCGGTCATGACTGGGTAGAGTCGAAAGTATCGGGCCGGGGCACGTTGCCGCGCGAACGCAACAACGCATCGAGCTTATCCGATTTCACACGAATGAAACATGGTCGCAGCGCAACTGCGATTCCGTTGCACGCACAACCACACCACCTCGCTACGACCTAACAAAATCGGTAATTTATGACCACCCTCTCCCACGGAAGTCGGTAATTTAAGACCATGCCGGCATCTTCGCGGCGCCGTCACCGATTAGTTGCGCTCGCAACATCACCGCCATCGGAATCGCACGTCATCGCGTGTCATCCGCGCATCACGTCGACGTCATCTGCGCTCCCTAGACTGGGCGCCGCCCCGCCCGGCACTCGCCGGGCACGCGTGGGCCGAGATCCTGCCCCGCGCATCACGAGCGTGCGGTGCGCAGGATCGCGACAACGGCCAACGCGCCGACACGCACACGCATCGCCAGCCGTCCCGGAAGGGGGGGACGACGCACGGGCGCAACAGACGAAGTCACGAACGCTCCCATCATCACAGGATCAGAACGCCATGACGTCACGCCGCAAATTTCTTCAGCAAACCGCGACTTCCGGCCTCGCCGCCGCCGCGCTCTCCGCGTTTCCGCCGAGCATCCGCCGCGCGCTCGCGATTCCCGCGTTTCACGAAACGGGGACCATCAAGGACGTCAAGCACGTCGTGCTCCTGATGATGGAGAACCGCGGGTTCGACGGCTACTTCGGCACCTTCAAGGGCGTGCGCGGTTACGGCGACCGCTTCGCGGTGCCGTCGCCGAACGGCCGCGACGTATTCCACCAGACCTACACGAAAGCGACGCCCGCCGCGACCATCACGCCGTACCACCTCGACGCGAGCCAGGGCAACGCACAGCGCGCGGGCGGCACGCCGCACACGTGGGCCGACTCGCAGGCCGCGTGGGACCATGGCCGGATGAACCGCTGGCCCGACGCGAAAACACCGCTGTCGATGGGCTATTACGACGCGGCCGAAGTACCGTTCCAGCGCGCGCTCGCCGACGCGTTCACGCTGTGCGACCACTACCACTGCGGGATGCACACGGGCACGATCGCGAACCGGCTGTTCTACTGGAGCGGCACCAACGGCCCGAACGGCATCAACCCGGCCGACGGCAGCCGCGTGAAGCTCGCCGCGCTGAACAACCAGTTCAACGGCGGCAACGACATCGGCCCGTCGAGCCAGGGCTGGACGTGGACGACCTACGCGGACCGGCTGCAGCAGGCCGGCGTGAACTGGAAGGTCTACCAGAGCCTGATCGACAACTTCGGCTGCAACGAGATGATGAGCTTCCGCCACTGGCGCGCGGCCATCGAGCAGATGCCGGCCGCACGCCGCCCCGCGTACGTCGCGTCGACGGACATCACGCAGCCGGTGACGGCGGCCGGCGCGTTCTACGATCCGGCGATCGACGATCCGTTGAGCCCGCTCGCGAAGGGTTTCGGCAACACGATGCCGCATGGCTTCCTCGAAACGTTCCGTGACGACATCCGCAACGGCACGCTGCCCGAGGTGTCGTGGATCATCCCGCCTTCCGTGTACAGCGAACATCCTGGGCCGTCGAGCCCCGCGCAGGGCGCGTGGTACGTGCAGGCGGTGCTCGACGCGCTGACCGCGAACCCGGAGGTGTGGAGCAAGACCGTGCTGCTGATCAACTACGACGAGAACGACGGTTTCTTCGACCACATGCCGTCGCCGGCCGTGCCGTCGCGCAACGCGGACGGCTCGCTCGCGGGCGGCCATACGCTCGCGGCCGCCGACGTCGCCGTCGAGTATCACGACTTCGCGCCGGCCACGTCGAGCCAGCCCGCGGCCGACGGCCGTCCGTACGGGCCGGGCCCGCGCGTGCCGATGTGGGTCGTGTCGCCGTGGAGCCGCGGCGGCTGGGTCAATTCGCAGGTGTTCGACCATACGTCGACGCTGCTTTTCCTCGAGAAGCGCTTCGGCGTGGTCGAGCCGCAGATCAGCGCGTATCGCCGCGCGGTGTGCGGCGACCTGACGAGCGCGCTCAACTTCCGCACGCCGAACAACGAACCGCTGCCGACGCTCGCGGGCCGCACGACGAAAAGTCAGGTCGACGCACTGAGCGCCGCGCAGCAGGCGGCGCCGAAGATCACGCCGCCGGCCACGCCGTCGCTGCCCGCGCAGGCCACCGGCGTGCGCCCGTCGCGTGCGCTGCCGTACGAGCTGCATGCGAGCGCGCAGGTCGATGCCGGCAAGGGCATCGTCACGCTGAAGTTCGCGAACACCGGCCGCGCGGCGGCGGTGTTCCACGTCTACGACAAGCTGCACCTCGACCGCGTGCCGCGCCGCTACGTCGTCGAGCCGGGCAAGGCGCTGCGCGGCGACTGGGCGGCGCTGGCCGACGACAGCGGCAAATATGACCTGTGGGTGCTCGGCCCGAACGGCTATCACCGCCGCTTCACCGGCGACCTGGCCCGGCTGGCCGGCGGGCGGGCGCCGCACCCGGAGATCCGGGTCGGCTATGCGGGCGCGAGCGGCAATCTGCATCTGCGGCTGCGCAACGACGGCGGCAGCCCCGTGCGCTTCACGGTGAAGTCGAACGAGGTGTACGGCGCGCTGTCCGGCCGCGGCGCGAACGACGATCGCGGCCACGGCAACGAGAACGACAACCGCGCCGGCACGACATGGACCGTCACGGTGCACGCCGGCAGCCAGTCGGAACTGCACTGGAAGCTCGACTCGACCGGCCACTGGTACGACTTCGTCGTCACCGCCGACAGCGACGCGAGCTTCTCGCGCCGCGTGGCCGGCCGCGTCGAAACGGGCCGCCACTCGGTCAGCGACCCGGCGATGGGGCTCGCCGACCGCTTCTGACGGCAGCCGCGCCCGCCCGGCCCGATCCCGGCCGGGCGGCGGGCGCGGCGCCCCCCGATCCGGCTGAAACGCCCGCCCGGCGGGGCTCAAACATCAGAAGGATGGGTGGTACAACCCTCTTTTCGCGCCCACGAAAATGCTCCGTGTTGCGGCCCGTTCGCGTTAAACTTCGTCAAGCTGCATTCAACAACGACATCTTCGCCAATCTGGCACACACACGACACGAGGATAGGTTCGATGCGCACTACCGGCTCATCCGGGGCAATGACCCTGCTCACCGAACACGACCCGGCCGACGGCCGCGAACTCCGCTCGCTCAGGCTCGAATCGACCAGCGACGGCAAGAGCGTGCTGCTGATCGAGATCGACGAACGCAAGCCCGGCATTCACCGCGAGGTCCGCTACGAGATCACGCCGGCCGAACTGATCGCGGCGATCCGCTCGCACGGCGCCGAGTTGCCCGGCGAAAACCACGGCGCCGCGTCGCTCGCCCGCACTCCTTCCTGAAGTCCGACGGTGAGCCGCGTGCAACGCATCGGCTCACCGTTCTGCCCGCATCTCCCTGCCGCCGTCAGGCGCTTTCCGTCATTCCCCGACGCACGGTTGAAAATGGCCGATAATCGGCCCATCTGTGTAGTCTCCCCACGCGCTTCCTTTTCGGCCAGCCGTCATGCTCCGTGACCTCGTCGCCCAATACGGGCCGCTTCTCGTGTTCGCCAACGTACTCGCGGCGGCCATCGGCCTGCCCGTGCCGGCGATGCCGACGCTCGTGCTGTTCGGCGCGATGGCCGCGATGCATCCGGCGATGATCGGCTCGCAGCTCGTGACGGTGCTCGCGCTGTCGGTGCTCGGCGCGCTGATCGGCGACACCGTGTGGTACGTCGCCGGGCGGCGCTACGGCGGTACGACGCTGAAGACGATCTGCCGGCTGTCGCTGTCGCGCGATACCTGCGTGAAGAAGACCGAACGTTTCTTCGGCCGCTACGGCGTGCGCGTGCTCGCGGTCGCCCGCTTCATCCCCGGGCTGTCGCTCGTATCGGTGCCGATGGCCGGCGCGCTCGGCACGCGCTATCGCACGTTCGCCGGCTACGATGCGCTCGGCGCCGCGCTGTGGACGATCGTCGGGCTCGTCGCGGGGCTCGTGTTCTACCGGCAGATCGACTGGCTGTTCGCCGGCGCGAGCCGGCTCGGCCGCGCGGTGCTGCTGGTGATCGTCGCGCTGCTCGCGATCTATGCGGCCGTGCGCTGGATGCGCCGCCGCGCGCTGATCCGTCAGCTCGCGAGCGCGCGGATCGGGGTCGACGAGCTCGACCGCCTGCTGGGCGACGCGTCGGCGCCCGTGGTGCTCGACGTGCGTTCGCCCGAGCATCGCAAGCTCGACCCGTTCACGATTCCCGGCGCGCAGTTCGCGGACGAGCGGCGCATCGACGACATCGTCTCGCGCTATCCGCTCACGCAGAAGTTCGTCGTGTATTGCTCGTGCCCGAACGAAGTGACGGCCGCGCTGATGGCCAAGCGCCTGCTCGACGCAGGCTTCACCGATGCGCTGCCGCTGCGCGGCGGCCTCGATGCCTGGCGCGACACCGGCCGCCAGCTCACGTCGCTGGTGGAAGAGATGCCCGCCGCGAACGATCCGGTGGCGGGTTTGCACAAGCCGGCCTGATCGAACTGACGGCAGGCCGGCCGCGCAAGACGGGAAATACCGCGGGGGACGTTGCATCCCCCTTCGATCAGAACGCGTGCAGCGGCACGTTCACGACCAGGCGATACTCGCGGTTCGTCGCGTCCGAGTAGTGCGCGGAACCGTTGTGCCACATCGCGATGAACGTGACCTTCGTATCCTTCAGCTTGCCGCTCTGGAACGTGTACGACGGGATGAAGCCGAACTCGTGGTGACGGCCCTGCACCGGCGCGCCGTTGGCCCAGTAGATGCTCGACTTGCTCGGATCGTTCGCCGCCCCCGCGCTGCCGTCCGCACCCCAGCCCGTCACGCCCCAGACCATCGCCTTGAAGCCCGGCAGGCCCGCTTCCTTGCCGTAGAACGTGTAACGCAGCTGCAGCGACTTTTCGTGCGGCGCGTTGTAGTCGACGTCCATCGAGTTGGTCAGGAAGATACCGTTGGTTTCGTTCAGGTAGTCGAAGAACTGATCGCCGAGCACCTGCTGGAAGCCGAGCAGCAGCTCGTGCGGGCCGTGCTGCGCGGCCAGCGACAGGCTGTATGCGTTGTTGTCGATCTTGCCCTGCAGCGCGTCGCCGGTGTCGTGCGTCGAGTAGACGTTGCCGAAGCCCGTCCACTTGATTGTCTGCGTGCTGCCGATGCTGTGCTTCACCGACGCGTAGTACTGGTGCCACACGTCGTCGGCCTGGTTCGCGTACAGCGCGACTTCGCCGTTCGGCGAGTAGTCCCACGTGCCGCCGACGTACGTCAGGCGGTTGATGCGCGTGCCGCCGTATTGCGTGGTGAGGTTGGTGAGCGTCGTGTGACCGCGTGCGTCGGTCTTCGTGAAGCTGCCGGCCTCGAGCATCACGTTCTTGAATTCGTTGCTGACGATCGTCGCGCCGAGGAACGTCGGCGGCAGCGCGCGGTTGTCGTGCTGCTCCATGAACGGGTTGTCGACGGCTTGCAGACCGTACTTGACCACCGTGTTCGAAATGCGCGCCTTGATGTCGTAGATGCCCGGGTAGGCCCACGCGAGCTGGTTGCCGCCACCGCCGCCCTTCGCGATGTGCACCATGCTGCCGGCGCCCTGGCCGCCGTCGAGCTTCAGCGCCGCATACAGCGACGCGTCGAAACCGATCCCGATCAAGCCCGTCGTAAAGCCCGACTCGAAGTTCGCCATCGCGCCCTGGACCCACGCGTGGCGGTGCGGGCCGCCCTTGCTGTCGAGCACGTCCGAATAGTTGCGGAACAGGAAGTCGAGATGGCTGTCGGCAATGAAGCCCTTCGACTTCGACTGGGCCGACGGCTCGTCCGGCGGCGTGACGGCCTGGGTCGCTTCGGCGTTGATCACGGCGTTCGGGGTCGTTGCCTGCGCAACGGTCGAGCTCGCGCCGGCGGACGGCGCAGCCTGCGCGACCGTCAGCGGTGCGGGGGCTGCGTCGTCGGCGTGCGCGACGCCGGTCAGCGACACGCCCGCGAGCGCCGGCAAGCCCCATGCAAGCAGCATCTTCGATGCCGTCCCGATCGTCTTTTGCTTTTTCATCGTCATTCTCGTCTTGTGTTGATGTCGTCCACGCCGGTTGCGATCCGCTTCCAGCCCCCCGGCGAGCCCGGTTAAGGACGCGCCTTTACCCGCGGCGCGAAGGTCGTTCGCGCCGCACCCTACCCCTGTTGACCTGCCTGGTTATGTTTGCTGCGTCACTTCATGCCGCCACGCCCGCCCGGATGCACGCGACACGCGCCGCCGAGCCGTGCCGCACTTCCGGCAGCGGCACGTCCTGCGCGCACGCGTCGATCGCGACCGGGCAGCGCGTGCGAAACGCGCAGCCGGACGGCGGGTTGAGCGGCGACGGCATCTCGCCCGCCAGCAGCATCGGACGGCGAGCACGCTCGCGCGCCGGCTCCGGCGTCGGCGCCGCATCGAGCAGCGCCTTCGTGTACGGGTGCTGCGGCACGCCATACACGTCATGCCGCGTGCCGAACTCCATCACGCGGCCGAGATACATCACGAGCACGCGCTGGCTGATGGCCTTCACCACCGCCAGATCGTGCGCGACGAACAGATAGGACAACGACAGGTCGCGCTGCAGATCGCGCAGCAGGTTCACGATCTGCGCCTGTATCGACACGTCGAGCGCCGAGACGGGTTCGTCGCAGATCACGAGCTTCGGCTCGCTGATCAGCGCACGCGCGATACCGACGCGCTGGCACTGCCCGCCGGAAAATTCGTGGGGATAGCGCAGCAGGTGATGCGCATTCAGGCCGACGCGCTCGAGCATCGTGATCACGCGGCGGCGCACTTCGGTGCGGCCGAGGCCCGCGTGGTGCGTGACGAGCGGCTCCGCGACGATCTGCTCGATCGTCATGCGCGGATCGAGCGACGCGAGCGGATCCTGGAAGATCATCTGGACTTCGCGGCGCATCGCGGTGCCGCGCAGGTGATCGGGCGCGACGGCATCGCCGCGCCAGCGCACCGTGCCGGCCGTCATCGGCACGAGGCCGATCAGCGCGCGCGCGAGCGTCGACTTCCCGCAGCCCGACTCGCCGACGAGCCCGACCGTTTCGCCGCGCTTCACGTCGAACGACACGCCGTCGACTGCGCGCAGCGTGCCCTTCGGCGACCACGGATAGCCGCCGAGCGGCACGCGGAAATGCACCTTCAGATCCTCGACGGACAGCAGCGTGTCGCCCGTCGCGCCGGCATTGCGGCGTGCTTCGACGCTCATCGCAGACCTCCCGTCAGATCGGCCAGCGGCCGGTGGCACGCGCGCACCGCGCCCGCCGCGCCATAGGTTTCGAGCACGGGGCGCGCCGCACCGCAGCGCTCCTCCGCATACGTGCAGCGTTTCGCGAACGCGCACCCGGCCGGCGCGGTGCCGGGCATCGGCGGATTGCCGGGAATCGCGACGAGCGGCGCATCGTCCGCGTCGGTCAGGCGCGGCAGCGCGTTGAGCAGGCCGATCGTGTACGGATGCGACGGCGCCGCGAAGATCGAATCGGCCGGTGCGTATTCGACGGTGCGGCCCGCATACATGACCATCACGTCGTCCGCGAGGCCCGCGACCACGCCCATGTCGTGCGTGATCAGCACGATCGCGGTGCCGCGCTCGCGGTTCAGTTCGCGCAGCAGGTCGATGATCTGCGCCTGCACGGTCACGTCGAGCGCGGTGGTCGGCTCGTCGGCGATCAGGATTTCCGGCTCGGACAGCAGCGCCATCGCGATCATCACGCGCTGCCGCATGCCGCCGGAGAACTCGTGCGGATACATGCGGATGCGGCGTGCCGCATCGGGAATGCGCACCGACTCGAGCGCCTCGATCGCGCGCCGGGTCGCGTCCTTGCGCGACAGCTTGCGATGCAGCTGCAGCGTCTCGGTCATCTGCCGCTCGATCGTCAGGAACGGATTGAGCGACGTCATCGGATCCTGAAAGATCATCGCGATGCGGTCGCCGCGCACCGCGTTCAGCGCGCGCGTATCCATCTCGAGCAGGTTGTCGCCGCGATAGCGCGCGGTGCCCGTCGTCGTGCCGTTGCCGGCCAGCAGGCCGAGCAGCGCCATCACGGTCTGGCTCTTGCCCGAGCCCGATTCGCCGACGATGCCGAGCGTCTTGCCGGCCTCGAGCGAGAACGACACGCCGCTCACGGCGTCGACGGGCGGTGCATCCTTGCGCGTGAAGCGCACGCCGAGGTTGTCGACTTCAAGTAGTGAGGCCATCTCAGCGATCCTTCGGGTCGAGCGCGTCACGCAGGCCGTCGCCAACGAAGTTCACGCAGTAAAGCGTCACGCACAGCATGACGGCCGGTGCCAGCAGGAGCCACGGCATCGATTCCAGTTTCTGCGCGCCGTCCTGGATCAGCACGCCCCAGCTCGTCATCGGTTCCTGCACGCCGAGGCCGAGGAACGACAGCACCGATTCGGTCAGCACGATGTTCGGCACCGAGACCGTCGCGTACACGACGACCACGCCGAGCAGGTTCGGCACGATGTGGCGCCGCACGATCGATGCCGGCGACACGCCGATCGCGCGCGCCGCATCGACGAACTCTCGGTTGCGCAGCGACAGCGTCTGGCCGCGCACGACGCGCGCCATGTCGATCCACGAGAACGCGCTGATGGTCAGCACGACCAGCATGAACGAGCGGCCGAACAGGGTCATCATCAGGATCGCGATCAGCAGGTACGGGATCGCGTACATCATGTCGACGATGCGCATCATCACGGAGTCGACCCGGCCGCCCGCGAAGCCGGCGGTCGCGCCCCACGCGACGCCGAACAGGCCGGACACCAGCGTGCCGAGCAGGCCGACCTCGATCGACACGCGCCCGCCGATCAGCGTGCGCACGAGCAGGTCGCGGCCGAGTTCGTCGGTGCCGAACCAGTGCTGGTTGGCAAACGTCGGCGGCAGGCTGATCGACGCCCAGTCGCTCGCCGCGGGATCGGCCGCGAGCAGCCACGGGCCGGCGAAGCACGCGAGCGTGATCAGCGCGAGCAGCACGAGGCTGAACAGGGCCGCGCGGTTGTGAAGGAAGCGCGCGAACGCGAGCGCGAGCGGCGAGCGCGAACGCGGCGGCGAGTCGGTCTGCACGGGCAGACTGACGACGGGAGTAGTCGGGGTCATCGCAGTGCCTCGCTCAATAACGGATGCGCGGATCGAGCCACGCGTACGCGAGGTCGACCAGCAGGTTGAACAGCACTGCAAACACGGTCGTCAGCACGACGAGGCCGAGCACCAGCGTGTAGTCGCGGTTGATCGCGCCGTTCACGACGAGCTGCCCGAGCCCCGGCAGCGCAAACACCGATTCGGTGACGACGGCCGCCGTGATCGACGTGATGCAGACCGTGCCGAACAGCGACACGACCGGCATCAGCGCGGGCTTGAGCGCGTGGCGCAGCACGATCGTCGAGCCCGGCAGGCCCTTCGCGCGCGCGGTGCGGATGTAGTTGCTCGACAGCGTCTCGATCATCGAGCCGCGCATCACGCGCGCGAGCAGCGACACGTTGATGAAGGTCAGCAGCACGATCGGCAGCAGCCGGTACTGCCAGCCGCCGTCGCCCCAGCCGCCCGCCGGCAGCCAGCCGTTGCCGGCCGACGTCTTCAGCAGGATCGCGAAGATCCACACCAGCACCGGGCCGAGCACGAACGGCGGCACGACGTTGCCGAAGTTGCCGAGCAGCATCACGAAGCGGTCGATCACGCTGTCGCGGCGCACGGCAGCGACGGTACCGAGCAGCACCCCGAACACGATCGAGACCGGGATCGACACGCCGCCCACGCCGAGACTCACGGGCAGCGCCTTCTTCACGAGATCGTTCACCGACCAGTCGACGTAGCGGAACGACGGGCCGAGATCGCCGCGCAGCAGCGAGCCGAGATACAGCAGGTACTGCTTCCACAGCGGCTCGTCGAGGTGATACTTCGCGTTCAGGTTCGCGAGCGTCGCCACGGACAGCTGCTTCTCCGTATCGAACGGGCCGCCGGGCGTGAAATGCAGCAGCAGGTAGCAGACGGTGATGACCGCGAGAATCGTCGGCACCGCCCACAACGTGCGTCTCAATGCGTAGGCCAGCATGATCGCTCCGCTCAGTGCTTGATCAGGTACATGTCCTGCGACGCACGCATGTCGATCACGTTCTTCAGCGAGTAGCCGCCCACGTAGGGCTTCACGAGACGGTCGGCCGAGTACTGGAACAGCGGCACCATCGGCGTGTCGTTCATCGCCGTGTCGTGCGCCTGCGTGAGCAGCGCGGTGCGCGCCTTGTCGTCGAGCTTCTGGTTGCCTTCGTCGACGAGCGAGTCCATCTGCTTGTTGCAGTAGCCGACGGTGTTCTGCGAACTGCCGCAGCGGATCAGGTCGAAGAAGGTCATCGCGTCGTTGTAGTCGGCGAACCAGCCGTCGCGCGCGATCTGCACCTTGCCGTCATGCCGTTCCTTCATCAGCACCTTGAACTCGACGTTCTCGAGCTTCGTGTTGATGCCGAGCTTCGTGCGCCATTCCGATGCGGTGAACAGCGCGACCTTCTTGTGCAGGTCGTTGGTGTTGTACGTGAGCGTGAACGACAGCGGCTTCGCGTCCGAGTAGCCGGCCTGCTTGAGCAGGTCCTTCGCGGTCGCCACACGCTTGGCCATCGGCCACGACGCCCATTCCGGCGTGAACGGCTGCGCGCCCTTCGTGCCGTTCGGCATCAGGCCGTACATCGGCTTCTCGCCGGCCTGCGTGAGCTTCGACGTCAGCACGTCGCGATCGATCACCATCGACAGCGCCTGGCGCACGCGCTTGTCCTTGAGCGCCGCGTCGCTGTTGTTCAGGTAGTAGTAGTAGGTCGCGAGCTGCAGGCCCGGGCGCAGCTCGCCGCCGAACTGCTTGCTGACCTGCTGGAAGATGCCCGACGGGATCGAGTAGCTGTAGTCGATCTGGCCGGCCTGGTACATGCGCATCGCGGTTTCGTCGCTTTCGATCGGCAGGTACGTGACCTTGTTGATCACGACCTTCGACGCGTTCCAGTACTTCGCATCCTTGGTCGCCACGATGCGGTTGTTCGGCTGCCAGTCGACGAGCTGGTATGCGCCGTTGCTGACGATGTTGCCGGGGCGCGTCCATGCGTCGCCGAACTTCGCGACGGTGTCCTTGTTCACCGGTGCGAGCGGCGCCATCGCGGTCAGCTCGGGGAAGAACGCGACGGGCACGTCGGTCGTCACTTCCAGCGTGTACGGGTCGACGGCGCGCACGCCGAGCGTCGTCGGCGCGGCCTTGCCGGCGATGATGTCCTTCGAGTTCTTGATGAACTCGACGAGGATCGTGTACTTCGAGCCCGTCTTCGGATCGACGAGACGCTGCCACGAATAGACGAAATCGGCGGCCGTCACCGGCTGGCCGTTGCTCCACTTCGCATCGTGGCGCAGCTTGAAGATCCACGTCTGCGGCGTCTTGCGCTCCCACGACTGCGCGACGCCCGGCACGACCTGGCCGGCCGCGTCGATGCGGGCGAGCCCTTCGAACAGATCGAGGCCGATCGTGTTGCCCGTCCACGATTCGATGTGCGCCGGGTCGAGCGACTCGACTTCGGCGGGCACCTGGCGCGTCAGGTCCTGTTGAGGAGCGAGCGCGACGTTCGACGGAACGGTCACGGCGTGAGCGGCGGGCGTCGTCAGGGCGAGCGCGGCCAGCACGGCCGACATGGCATGCAAGGATTTCATCGTGGCGGTCTTGAGAAGGTTGTTCGGTGAGCGTCGCGCGGCGAATGCCGCGGTTACGCTTGAGACGCTGACGGGTGCAGCGATTGGGGAGGCCCGTGGTTCTCGTATTGCATCTTAGTATTCCTTACGTTTCTTTCGACAGGCATTCCGTCTCTGAAACGAAGGAATACCTGTGCGTTAGAACAGCCTCGGTGTACCGACCCAGACCACCACCGACTCGATCTTCGCGGTGTTGACCCAGCTGTGCGGGACCGTCGACTGATAGTGCGAGCTGTCGCCGGCCTGCAGGACGAACGTCTTGCCTTCCAGCGTCAGCGACACTTCCCCTTCAATCACATACAGGAATTCTTCTCCTGCATGCGTCGTTACTTCCGACCGCTTCTGCCCCGGCGGCAACCGCACGAGGATCGCCTCGAGCTGACGCCCTTCGGACACGTTCGTCAGCCTCGCGAACAAATTCGCCGAATCGGCGAATCCGAAGAAGCGCAACTGCTCGCCTCTGCAGACCGAGCGTTCCTCGCTCGGTGTGTCCACGAAGTACTGCACCGTCACGCCGAGCGCCTGTGCGATACCGGCCAGCGACGTCAGCGACGGCGACGCGAGCCCGCGCTCGACTTGAGACAGAAACGGCTTCGAAATACCCGCGGCGGTAGCGGTGTCGTCGAGCGTGCGCTTGAGTCGTTGGCGCAACGCGCGAATCTTGCTGCCCAGAGCGGCAGCGTCTGCCGATCGCGAGTTTTCAGTGGGGGAAACCATAGCAGGCCGAAAAGTGGTCGTCAAAAAATGTTTGATGGAAAGTAACTAAGTTAAATCGAGATGCCTTAATCTTCAGGTTCGCACACGTCTTCGGTGTCGAGCCCGGTGCACTAAACAGGGCACGAAGCGTGCGAAACGACGCGCTATCTTGCCAGACTCGCCGGCTTCACAGGCAAGCTGCAAGCGGCTCTCCGGGAATTTGCGGAGAACGGGCGCAGAGCTTACAAGTAAATGACGAGACAAATGTTCCTGAAAGCTGCTGCCATATTGGGAGTTTCCCTGAGTGGCGCGGACCCGACGCACCGGACCGGCAAACGTTACCATTCGCGCGCCGGTCGGGGCCGCGCACCGCCTTATTCGGCGGTGTCCGACCCCGGCCCGGGCTAACCGCCCGACTGCTCCATCGCCGACGCAAAGCCTACCCGGCCACCGTGCTCCGGCGCCAGTTCGACCCCAAGGCGACGCGCGATCCGCGCCGTCCGTTTGAAACGAGATTGATGATGCACGCACCTGTTTCACAAACCCGATCGTTTACGACGGTCTTCCTCATCGAAATGTGGGAGCGCTTCGGCTACTACGGCATGGCCGCGCTTCTGGTCCTCTTCATGGTCGACCGGCTCGGTTTCACCGACAGCCATGCGAACCTGACCTGGGGCGCGTTTACCGCACTCGTCTACGCGTCGCCGTCGATCGGCGGCTGGATCGGCGACAAGGTGCTCGGCGCCCGTCGCACGATGATCATCGGCGCGGCCGTGCTGTGCGCCGGCTACCTGATGCTGGCGGTGCCGAACGACGCGCTGGCGTACATGTACGCATCGCTCGGCGTGATCGTCGTCGGCAACGGCCTGTTCAAGGCCAACGCGGCGAACCTCGTGCGTCGGATCTACGAAGGCGACGACGCGCGCATCGACAGCGCATTCACGATCTACTACATGGCGGTCAACATCGGCTCGACCGTGTCGATGCTCGCGACGCCGTGGATCAAGGATCACTGGGGCTGGCACACCGCGTTCGCGGTCTGCTGCGGCGGCATGCTGCTCGCGATCCTGAACTTCATGCTGATGCACCGCACGCTCGCGCACATCGGCTCGCAGCCCGACGACGAACCGATCCGCTGGAAGCGCCTCGGCGGCGTGGCCGCAGGCGGCGTCGCGCTCGCGCTGATCACGCTGTACGTGCTGCAGCACAAGCAGCTCGCGGTCGCGAGCGTGTGGACGGCCGCGTTCGCGATTCTGGCGATCTTCGCGTACATGATCGCGAAGTCGGAGCGTTCGGAGCGGGCCGGCCTGATCGCGGCGCTGGTGCTAATCGGCCAGGTGATCCTGTTCTTCATCTTCTACGTGCAGATGTCGACGTCGCTGACGCTGTTCGCGCTGCGCAACGTCGATCCGCGCTTCATCCTGTTCGGCACGACGCTGTTCACGTGGAGCGCCGCGCAATTCCAGGCACTGAACCCGATCTGGATCATGATGCTGAGCCCGCTGCTCGTGTGGATCTACAACGCGTTCTCGAAGAGCGGCCGTGACCTGCCGGTCGCGGCGAAATACGCATTCGGCTTCGGCGCGGTGGCGGCCGGCTACCTGGTGTTCACGATCAGCGGCCGCTACGCGGTCGATGGTCGCGTGTCGTCGTGGTTCATGGTGTGGGGCTACGGCCTCTACTCGCTCGGCGAACTGCTGGTGAGCGGCCTCGGCCTCGCGATGATCGCCCGCTACGTGCCGGCGCGCATGAGCGGCTTCATGATGGGCGCGTATTTCGTCGCGACGGGTGTGTCGCAGTATCTGGGCAGCGTCGTCGCGAACTTCGCGCAGATGCCGTCGCACGACCTGCCGGCCACCGAATCGCTGCCGCTCTATCTTTCGCTGTTCGAGAAGCTCGGCTGGCTCGCCGCGATTGGCATGCTGCTGGCGCTGCTCCTGCTGCCGATGATGAACCGCCTGTCGCGCCAGCATCAGCGCTGCGCGGACGAGCGCCGCGAGGAAGAAGCGGTGCAGGCGCAGGCGATGGCCTCGGCTCAGTAAGTACTATCCCTCGGCGTGCGGCATGCACGCCACATTCTCCCGCCAGCACGGCCAGCACGTCCTACACTGGTTGCAACGGCGCAACCGTTCCATCGCGGCGCGCACTGGCGGGAGAACATCATGAAAAGCAAAACGACTCGGCTCTTGAGGATACTGTCGGACATCCGGCACGCGCAGCGCTGCACCGCCCTGCGCGCCGCCCGGGCCGCGGCCGAAGCCGACGCGGTGCTCGCGCAGGAGGACGATCCGAAGTCCGACGAACGCGACGACGCCGAATCCGACGACGCGACGGCGGCCCCCCGCTCTCGCATCGGCTCACCTCACTGAGCGTACCGACGCCGCGCGGGCCGCTTGCGTTCCGCCTGCGCGCGCTCCCGCGCCGCTCATGCGGCCGCGCCGCGCCAGCGCGCGAACCACGATCCCGATCCGGCCACCGCCATCATCAGCCCCACCGCGCACGCGTCGGCCGCGAGGCCCACGCCGATATGCCGCAGCTCGGCGCCGTTCGCGACCGGATGCAGCAGCGAATCGATGACGAGCGAGATCGCCGCGCCCGCGACGAAGCAGATCAGGCCGCGCCGGCCGACCGCGACGACGGGCTGCACGGCGTGCGCAATGCGCGCGATCCAGCCGTAGCGCACGCAGTCGGCCATCAGCCACGCGAGAGCCACGAAGCTCACGATGCGCGGCAGCGCGAGATCGCGCTTGAGCACGCCTTCCGGCACCGGCAGCCCCGAGAACAGCTTGTAGCTCGCGCAGCCGAGCACGATCGCACACGCGACGCCGGTCGCCGCGGCACTCCAGCGCCCGAGCGCGACGTGCCGATAGAACGGCTGGCTGCGCGCGAGCACGCCGCCGACGAACATCAGCTGCCACGCGAACGGGTTGAAGCTCCAGCGGAACGCATCGGTGTCCAGCAGTTCGGGGCCGAGCCAGCCGGCCGCGAGCCACGACGCCGCGCTGAACGCGACGAGCAGCCACGGGTGGCGACGCGCGAACGGCACGACGACCGGCGACGCGAGCGCGAACAGCACGTACATCGGCAGCACCGACGCGAGATACGGCTGGCGCTGGAACGTGAGCAGCTCGGCCGCGCCCGTGAGCGGCGACGCGAGCATCACGCTGACGTCGTCGAGCGCGAGGTTCGGCGCGTCGATCCCGTAATGGTCGAGCACGGCGGACGCGACGAGCATCAGCGTCGACGTCGCGAGAAACGCGCGATAGATCTGCATCGCGCGGTGCACGAACCGCCGCTGCGCGGCGCGCGCACCGTGCCGGTCGGCGATCGCGCCGTAGGCGCTCGCGGTCGCGAAGCCGCCGAGGAACACGAACACCTCGGCCGCGTCGCACAGCGCGAACGCATGGAGCGTCACGCGCGACAGCACGCTCGCACTGATGTGATCGACGACGATCATCAGCAGCACGATCCCGCGGAAGAAATCGACTTCGATCAAGCGGCCGCCGCGCGCCGGCGCAGCCGCGGCGGCGGGCGGCATGCTCAGCGACATGGCCGCACCTGCGCGAGAACGGCGCGGCACGCACCGGTGGAGAATTCGGAAGGGAGAAGGCGCAGCCGATCAGCGGCGATACGCGTATGCTCGCATCGCGCCAGCCCGGCCGGCCCGGCACGGAGATGACCGTTCATGGAAAAGCCGCATACGAAGAGAAGACGGTCAGATCAGTCTAGTGTCCGCTGGGGGATACCCTAAGTAACAAAATGCAACGGAATCTTCTGTTCGATTACACGGGTGACGGCGGTGATACGAAGCTGGCGACGCGGTCAGCGTGACGTCAGTGCGTCGCCAGTTCGACGCCAGGATCGCGGGAATTCGACGCGACGAACGCGCAACGCGCAGCCCGTTTCCGCGCGGCCGTCGTGCGGCGGCAGATGACGCCGAGCGACGCTGACCGACGCTCAGCGACGCGCGGGCAGGCGCCGCATCAGCATCGCGCTGTGCCACGCGGTCAGCGCGACGGCGACCCAGATCGGCCCGTACGTGGCGAGTTGCGCGACGCTCAGCGTCTCGCCGAGCAGCAGCAGCGACACCGCGACGAGCAGCACGGGCTCGACGTAGCCGAGGATGCCGAACAGCGCCATCGGCAGCATCCGGCTCGCCTTCAGGTAGCTCGCGAGCGCGAGCGTGCTGAGCACGCCGAGCCCCGGCAGCAGCGCGGCCCACAGCAGCGGATGGCCGGCGACCGGCGTCGCGCTCGTCGATACCATCGCGAGCGCGAACGGACACAGCAGCACGATCTCGACCGCGAACGCGGCCAGCGAATCGGCGTTGATCCGGCGGCGCAGCACGAAATACGGCGGATAGCCGAGCGCGACGACGAGCGTCGGCCACGCGAACGCGCGCGTCGCCCATACTTCGTGCGCGACGCCGAGCGCCGCGAAGGCGACCGCCGCCCATTGCAGCGGATCGAGCCGTTCGTGATAGTAGAAGCGGCCGACGAGCACCATCGTCAGCGGCAGCAGGAAATAGCCGAGCGACACTTCGAGCATGCGCCCGTGCAGCGGCGCCCACAGGAACAGCCACAGCTGCAGGCCGAGCAGCGCGGCGCTGACCGGCAGCGCGATCAGCAGGCGCCAGTCGCGCACGCTGCGTCGGACCAGCTCGACGAGCGCGGGCCAGCGGCCGCGCAGCGCGATCAGCGCGAGCGCGCCCGGTGCGGTCCACACGATGCGCCACGCGAAGATGTCGAGCCCCGTGAGCGGCGCGAGCAGTTTCGCGTAAGCGGACATCAGCGCGAACAGCGTCGACGCCAGCACCGACAGCACGATGCCGCGCCCGGCCTCCGGATACCCCGTCATATTGTTTTCGCCTTACTGCTGCTGGAAGCGATCGAAGCGCCTTTCGATCAGACGTTCCTCGAACGTGACCTCGGTCACGCGTGCGGCCGGTGGCCCGTGGCGCAGCCACGCGAGCATCCGGTCGATCTGCGCGCCGGGGCCCTGGATCATCGCCTCGACGCTGCCGTCCTCGAGATTCGCGACCCAGCCGCGCAGCTTCAGCGCATGCGCCTCGCGCACCGTCGCGTGACGGAAGCCGACGCCCTGCACGACGCCGCGCACCCGCACGTAGTAGGTCTCGATCCGTTCGTCCAGTTCATTACGGCTCATCGCGTCGCCCTCCTGTTGCATTCAAGCCCGGCATTGTAGTCGCGTCGGCCGCTTCCTACACGCGCCCGGCAGGCCGGCCATCGGCCGCCGCCCGGTGTGGCCGCGCAGTACGGCCGCCCGCGCGGCGCTCGCGTCGCCGGGCGCGCCGACCACGTACAATCTCGCCGACGCACAACCGCCGCGCCGCCCGCGCGGCCCTGAAGGAAACGCATGACTGATACCACCCGCGATCTCGTTCTCGTCACCGGCGCGTCCGGTTTCGTCGGCTCGGCCGTCGCGCGCATCGCGCAGCAGAAAGGCTATGCGGTGCGCGTGCTGGTGCGCCCGACCAGCCCGCGCACGAACGTCGCGGATCTCGACGCCGAGATCGTCACCGGCGACATGCGCGACGAGGCTTCGATGCGCGCCGCGCTGCGCGGCGTGCGCTACCTGCTGCACGTCGCGGCCGACTATCGGCTGTGGGCGCCGGATCCGGACGAGATCGAGCGCGCGAACCTCGAAGGCGCGGTCGCGACGATGCGCGCGGCGCGTGCCGAAGGCGTCGAGCGGATCGTCTACACGAGCAGCGTCGCGACGCTGAAGGTCACGAGCGCCGGCGATCCGTCCGACGAAAACCGGCCGCTGACCGCCGAGCAGGCGATCGGCGTGTACAAGCGCAGCAAGGTGCTGGCCGAGCGCGCGGTCGAGCGGATGATCGCCGACGAAGGGCTGCCGGCCGTGATCGTCAACCCGTCGACGCCGATCGGCCCGCGCGACGTGAAGCCGACGCCGACGGGCCGCATCATCGTCGAGGCCGCGCTCGGCAAGATTCCCGCGTTCGTCGATACCGGCCTGAACCTCGTGCACGTCGACGACGTCGCGCACGGCCACTTCCTCGCGCTCGAGCGCGGCCGGATCGGCGAGCGCTACATCCTCGGCGGCGAGAACCTGCCGCTGCAGCAGATGCTGGCCGACATCGCGCAGATGACGGGCCGCAAGGCGCCGACCATCGCGCTGCCGCGCTGGCCGCTCTACCCGCTCGCGCTCGGCGCGGAGGCCGTCGCGAAGTTCACGAAGAAGGAGCCGTTCGTGACCGTCGACGGGCTGCGGATGTCGAAGAACAAGATGTATTTCACGTCCGCGAAGGCCGAGCACGAGCTCGGCTACCGCGCGCGTCCGTACCGCGAAGGGCTGCGCGACGCGCTCGACTGGTTCGGCTCGGCGGGCTACCTGAAATAGCACAACGCGGCGTGCTTCACGCCGCTTTGCGCACTTTGTTACACGTCGCCGACGGACCGGCACCGGCGCAGCGGTTAAAATCGCGGGTCTTACGCAGAGAAGACACGCATGAACCTGAACGATCAGATCGATTCGCTCAACGCGGGCGTCGATCAGCTGCTCCACGATCACCACGCCGCGCAGCAGGCGGCACGCAGCGCGGAAGCGTTCGCGCGCGCCGCCGCGGCGGAAGCCCAGGCCGCCGCCGAGCGTCACGCCGCGGCGGAGACCGAAGCACTGGCCGCCGCGCAGCGCCACACGGCCGCCGCCGCCGACGCCACAGCCGCGCAGCAGCGCCACGCCGATGCCACCGCCGCGGCCGAAGCCGCCGCTCAACGCCACAACGAAGCCGCCGCGCAGGCCGAAGCCGCCGTCCAGCGGCACACCGAAGCGACCGCGCTGACCGAAGCGCTCGCGCAGCGTCACGCGGATGCGGAAGCCGCGTCGCAGCGCCATGCGGCCGCGATCGCCGAAGCCGAGGCGGCCGCGCAACGTCATCACGCCGCCGCGACCGAAGCGGAAGCCGCCGCGCAGCGTCATGCCGCCGCCACCGCGGAGGCCGCGGCCGCCGCGAAACGCCACGCGGATGCGACCGCCGAGGCCGAGGCCGCGACGCAACGTCACGCGGCCGCGATCGCCGAGGCGGAAGCGCTCGCGCAGCGTCACATGCAAGCGATCGCCGAAGCGGAAGCCGCCGCGCAGCGCCACGCCGATGCGACCGCCGAAGCGCAAGCCATCACGCAACGCCATACCGAAGCCATCGCGCACGCCGACGCGGCCGCGCAACGCCACGCGCAGGCCACTGCCGAAGCCGAGGCCGTCGCGCAACGCCACAGCGAAGCGATCGCGCAGGCCGAAGCGGCCGCCGAGCGTCACGCGAAGGCGATCGCCGACGCGGAAGCGCTCGTCGAAGCTGTTGTGAAGGACGCGGCGACGAACCCGGCGGCGTCCGACAACGCGATGGCCGTTGCGGCCGTCGCGGCCGAAGTCGTCGAGCCGGTTGTCGAACCCGCTGCCGCGCCAGTTGCCGCCGATGAAGGCGCTGCGGCGCCGGCCGATGCGAGCACCGCCGTCGTCGCGACGAACGGCGCCGCCGGCGCGATCGAAGTCGCCCCTATCGAAGCCGCGGACACGCCCGCGGACAAGCCGACGCTGCACGTCGCTCGCCCGTCGCAGAACGAACTGACGCTGACCGTCAACGGCCAGTCGATCACGCTGCACCCGGAGCAACTGGGCCAGCTGATCGAGGAACTCGCGCATGCGCGCGCGTCGATGCAGCCGGAACCGCCGCCCGGCATCCCGGCCGGCTGGCGCTTCGTGACGACGAAGAACCCGATGATGGCCGTGCAGAAGCAGTCGAACGGCGACCGCCTGCTGGTCGCGCGCCACACCGGCTACGGCTGGGTGCCGTTCACGTTCTCGCCGGACGTCGTGATCCAGATGTACATGATGCTGACGCAGCGGTAAGCGGGCGCACCACCACCGCAAAAGAAACAGCCCGATCGGTTCACACCGATTGATCTATACCCCGAGGGGTCGAATTTTCCGTTCGTCCCCCGGGGTATTTTTTATGACGCTGACCCACTTGAGGATTCAAGGGCTGTGTGCGCTGTCACATATTCAAATCTCTGATTGGCTCACAACTAGTCGCGAAATATCTGTCAAGGCTGACAGGTTTTTGGATCGCTTGATTGACAGCAGCAAAAGTAGTTCGTAAGGTTTAATTTTTTGTGGCGCGCCGACTGGCTTTTACAATCTTTCGGATATGTACCGTGCATGACTGGAAGATTGAAACGCCGATCGACAAGCGGGGGTAAGCTGCACGGCACGGGTAATCGTCGAGACCTGAGAGCACAAAATAACAATGAATCCAACAGAACTTATCCGCGCCGTCACGGCGCAGTTTCCGAACTTTGAACGGCTGCTATCCGGCTTCACACAATCGCGCCGGTTGCTGCAAGTGCAGTTCGCCCCATCGATGGGCCTGCCGGGCAATGCCGTCTTGCCACATCAACTCACTTCAAGCGAAGGTATTTGCGAGCCGCTCAGGTTCACCCTGCAAGCGCTATCCAGCGATATTTCAATGCCACTGAAGGCATTCATCGGTGCGCCCGTGGCGTTCCAGGTAGGCGACGTCGCAGGTACTGAACGAACCATTTGTGCAATCGTTTGCGAAGCGCGTCAATTGGCCGCCGATGGCGGTTTCGTGCTTTACGAATTCGTGTGTACCGACGCGCTTTCATTGCTTGATCGACGGGTAACCTGGCGTGTATTTCGCGATGCATCGGTTGTCGACATTTCACACGCGATCATTCAAGAGCATACGACTGGCAATCAGGTCATCGGTGCAGCGTTTCGACTCGATACAAGTGCGCTCGGCACCTATCCAAGTCGTGGGTTCACGATGCAGGCGAAGGAAAGTGACCTCGCATTCATGACTCGCTTGTGGCGTCGCGAAGGCATTAGCTGGTACTTCACGCACGCAATCGAGAATGGCGCACCTGTTCACACATTGAATCTTGTCGACAGAACGGACGCATGGAAGGCAAATCCGGCCGGCCTTGTTCGCTTCAATCGTGCGGACGCGACGGAACCGGACGACACGATTTTCGCGTGGGAGGCGTACAGAGAACTTGCCCCCGGTGCCGTGTATGCGGCATCACATGATTATCAAACCGCCGGTGTCAAACAACTTGACGCCACGACTTCACAGGACCAAGGCGAACACGGTAAAGCCCTTGCCGCGACGCTAACCCAATATTGGTACGACTCGCCGCACGTCGCGGAAAATGCCGACCACTACGAACAGGTTATGCAGCGTCGCCAGCTTGCGCTCTCGCAAGGTGCAAAGCACTTTGCCGGTCAAAGTGTCGTTCGCGCATTCGTGGGTGGCTCAGGCACCGTCTTTTCGATGGCTGGCCATCCGGAGATCGACAAGCATTCCGCCGAAGACCGTCGCTTCGTGTTGACGCATGTGGAGACGCAGGTGCGAAACAGTCTTCTCCCGAATTCCCCCGGGAAAGGCAGGTTCGCAATCGAAGAGGATAGTCCGGTCCTCAATCGCTTCGAGTGTGTTCGAGCATCGACGCATATCGTTCCGAAGTGGGACGCGTCCTGCGTTCCGGCCGTCGGTCCAATCAGTGCACGCGTGGTCGGAAACGGTGAAGTTGATGTGGACGAACAAGGGCGGATATGCGTGCAATTCCTGTTTGCCCGGCGAGACGACCATCCCGATAGCGGCGCAAGCGGCACACCACGCGACTCCGCGCGTGTGCGCGTCGCGCAACCGTGGGCGGATGCGCAATCCGGGACAGCGTTCTGGCCCCGGGTCGGTTCCGAGGTTCTCGTTCTATTCATGCAGAACGATCCGGATAAGCCGATCGTAGTCGCAAATATGTTCGACGCGCGACATGCGCCCGTGCAGTTCGCCAGCGCAGGCGATTTGCCCGACAACGCGCCGCTATACGGCATTCGGTCGAAGGAAATCGGCGGTCCTGGCTATGGCGAACTGCAATTTGATGACACGACCGCACAGACCAAGACCAAACTCTCCTCAGAACACGGCAAAACTCAACTGAATCAGGGCTGGATCGGCCATCCTCGCAACAAGGGTGTATCGGAAAAGCGCGGCGAGGGTTTCGAACTTCGCACCGATCTGGCGGGCGCAATTCGTGCCGCACGCGGGATGCTCCTTTCAACAGATGCCCGCAACAATGCAAGCGGACGCGTGCTGGATCGGGCTGAATTGACCGGTCAATTGGAACTCGCGTTATCTATCGCGAAGAGGCTGAGCGAACTGTCGTCGACGCATGACGCCTACGAAACGGATACAGGTCCGCAAGAGAAGTTGACGAAAAGCATTCGTGAGTGGACAGACGACGGCGGAGCGGCAGCGATCGGCGTTACTGCGCCGGACGGTATCGCGATGTCCAGCCCGGCAAACGTTCTTGCTGTCGCAGGCGGGAATGTTGAATCGGTAGCAGCTCAGGATGCGAACATCAGCGCCGGTCGGCGCATTCTGATGCGCGCCGCGCAGGGGCTATCGGCATTCGCCAAAGCCGGGATGAAGCTTATGGTGGGATCGGGCGACCTGACCATTCAGGCGCACCAAGGCAAGGGTGAGATCGGCACGTCCGAGCGTTTGCATATTTACTCGCTGGAAAAGCTGATTCTGGAAGCACCGGAACTGGAACTGCGAACAAACGGCGCAGTGATAAAAATTTCGAACGGGAAGATCGTCCAATCGTCGACAGGTGAGCATCGGATTGAATCGAGCGGCTTTCAGGCAGTGACGGGCGGCGGCGGTACGGCCGACCTACCGAACATGCCGACTTCGTCAATGAAGACGGACGAACGGTTTAAGGTGGTCGGCCCAGACGGCAAGCCGCATGTTGGGCTCGCGCACGAGGTTCTGGATGATGCCGGTGGCATTCGCGATCAGGGAAAGCTAGGGGCCGATGGCACGCACTCGCAGCTCGCGAACGATAGCGAAATTCGGCCGGTTACATTCCGGCCGGTTGACTGAACACAGAAAAATATCAATAGAAATGGCTACCGCTGAAACTGCAAACGAGAATTCCGAGTGTGGAGTAAAGCAAGCGTATCGTCGCATTCCGCTTCGGTTCGATGTGAACGGCAACCCGTACTTTGATAGCGTTATGAGTCCGGAATCGTTCAAAGTATGTGCGCTCGGTAAACTACCGCCGCGGCACGTCATTCCTGTGATTTTCGTGCCGGGTATCATGGGAACGAATCTCTGCGGCAACAAGAACGCGACCAAGCCTGGCGAACCCGCATGGAGTCCGCCTAACGGCAAGATGGCGGGGCTAGGCGAATGGTTCCGGCGACTGCATCAAAGCGCCGCGGCCAGACAAATGCAGATTGGCCCTGAGCGAGTCGAAGTGGACCGCAGCGGAAAGGTAAATATTCCACGATATTTGTTCTCGTTGACGAATGACGAGGCGAAGCGACGCGGATGGGGAGAAATTCACTTCGATAGTTACGGCGGGATTCTTGCTGAACTTGAATATGCGTTGAACGAACCGTTCGTCGAACCCGAACTGCCTTCCGATGCCCAAAAGCCGAAGGACGTTTGGCAAGTAGCTCAGACACTAGAGCGAATCGTAAAGAATCAGAAGGTCGACGTTCGCAAGGAGTGGAACCCGCAGGGTGTGACAATCGAGCCGCTTGCGTCGGATGAATTCTCTCGAGTGTCGCAGTACTACTATCCGGTATGGGTATGTGGTTACAACTGGCTTGCTTCAAACGACGCATCTGCGGATCAACTCATCAAACGTATCGACGAAGCCATCGAGTATTACAAGAAAGGTTCCTATTGGATTTCTACCGGCAAAGTCATCATCGTCACACACTCAATGGGCGGACTTGTTGCGCGCCGTGCTGCGCAAAAACTGAGCGGCCGCGGAAGCACAACGTCGAGCGACGACAGGCGAGTCGGAGGAACAGAAAAATCGGACGACGCGAACGAAACGCAAGTCAAACCGCTGGACTCCGGGGGAGCGACGGACGGATCAGCTAGCGGCACGACAAGCAACGCAGGACCGGATACTGTGTTAGGTGTCGTCCATGGAGTGCAACCGGTGGGCGGCGCGCCTGTTGTGTATCGGCGCTTCCGCGCGGGTACTGAAGTGAACGGGACGTTCAATATCGAAGGTGCGCTGGTGGCGGAAATCATGGGATGGAGCGCAGCCGATATTGTGTGCGTGATGGGAAATTCGTCCGGTCCGCTGGAACTCTTGCCGACCAAGCACTTCGCGCCAGGATGGCTAAAGTTTACACGGTATGCCAACGGGAAAAAAACCGAAGCAATGCCCGCGCTTCCGCTATCGAATCCGTATGCAGAAATTTACTCCACTACAGTGAAAGACGTTTGGTGGGGAATGGTTAATGAATCACTCATTAATCCAGCCGGCCTGAACAATGACGTCGGCTCCAAAGATATCAATCGTTACTCCAAGGCCATCGGAAAAGCAGAGGATTTTCACGATGCCTTGCAACTGTATTGCCATCCGGTTACCTATGCATATTATGGCGCAGACAAAAAACAGGTTTCTTTCGGAAGCGTCACCTGGTCCACCAAAGACGAAGTCGGCTCCGAATTTGAATGGCAACTCCCCACACTAAAAACCAACGACTTCGATTTATTTGGAAAATCCACGTTGAAGGTAGCCCAACAAAAAGCGATTTTTAAGTTGGAAAATGCACCACCGCCACCTAAAAATGATCAGATCAGCGATACCACATTTTCCGGAGACGGAACGGTCCCATTCGACTCCGGGAATTTGATTGTCGAAAGTGGTTCTCAGCCCGTCACATTTCGCATGTCTGGCTTCGATCATCAAATGTCGTACAACAACGAACCCGTGCGCGAGTGTGTGTTATGGTGCATCGCGAAGATCGTACAACTCGCGCCACCAGTCCAGCAAACTGGCGCGTCTACTCAAGGAAGCGCATGAAGGTACAACGACTAATTGCATTGACCCTCACATTTTTGTCTATGACTTGTATGGCTGGCGAACCGAACATGAATGACTCGAAGACATACTGTGTTGGCCGATTCCTTGTCGATGTTCCGGCAAACATGGAACTATATGCGCAGATGGGCGAATATATGTTTGGCCCCGTTCAAACAAATACGCGATACCCAAATATCGCAGCCTTCCAAAAAAGAATGCAGGAACGGGAAGCCGGCCTTAAAAGACCGGAGGGTAAAAGTGATCTTGCATTTGATCGCGCGATCGACTTGCGTACCAACGGGGTGGTATTTCTTAAATCAACCACTCTCTATGGGCGAAAGATTGAAGGATTTGAAGCTTACAAATGGATTAATGGACGGACATTCTTCATTGACGCAGACGGATTTGACACGGACAAATACGCAGCGCTAACCGAGAAGCTGCAAAGTAAATTCTTGCCAAGTCTTCGCGCCCGCACTCCGAATGAAATTCCTACACAAGCGGGGTTTTGCCTGAGAGACGGCTTTTTCGCAGATGATGGGAAGACATCTCAACACGAAATTGCGTCGATTACGTTCAAATTACCGAGTGCACCGGGACTGCTCATTCATGTAACAACGATGACCGCGAAGCCGGATGCAAAATCGTTGCTGCAGCGCGTCGATAGTGGCGTAGTGCCGGGCGCACTGCAATCTCTTGTGTCAGGAATTCGCACATTGCGGCGCGGCGAGCACGATGTGAATGGCCGCAAGGGTGAGGAAGGCCTATGGTCGCTCCCCACCGACGCAGGTTTCCGCGCCTATCAGTTTCATTGGGAAGCGCAAGGGGAACACTTGGAGCCACTGAAACCTACGCTTTCGGTTGAATTGACGACGCGCGAGGATCAACGCCCTGGTTTGACGGAAGAACAAGCAACCAAGCTATTCGAGTCGATTGTGAACTCAGTACGGCTACGCCCAACATCCGGTGGAGGCCAAGTAAGTACAGCAGGGACGCCGCCGGTTCCCTTAAACAGCATCGTGCAGACTGGGGCGGCCTGTCCCCGCAGCGGCTGGTGGACGTGTCCTGAAGCGAATGGGCTTTCCGTGGTCGGCGGTAGCCGTCAATACTTCGAACTCGGAGCGGTCATGCCATCGATCGAAATATTGAATCAACCAGGCATTCTGGACCGTGTGTTGGGTCGGGAGTCAAAGCACAGCGTGCCGACAACGTGGACGCTGGTTGCAGTTGACGACGTTGCGCCGCCGGGCGCGGTGGATGAGGGCAACGCTGCCCCGCAAGGGTGACGGAGAGCGACGACCGATGCGTAACGTTATTCGAGTAGGTGACGCGACCGACCATGGTGGACAAGTCCAGGGCGGCGCATCAAATTTTGACGTAGACGGCAAAGCAGTCGCCCGAATGGGCGATCCCTGTATCTGCCCGATTGAAGGGCATCAAGTCTGCGTAATCGCGGAAGGCGACCCGAACTTCGTGGTTGAGGGTCGCCCGGTAGCGTTCGATGGGCACAAGACGACATGCGGCGCAACGCTGCGCTCCAGCATGTCGGAATTCGGTATCACCTGATCGCTCATTGGTGTTCGACGTAGCGCAACAGAAAGCAGACAGCCCGATCGGTCCACACCGATCGGGCTGTCTGCTTTCCGAGGCCTGGAAGTCAGCCGGCACACGCCGGCATCATTCAGTTCAACGCTCCACCGGCGCCTGCACCCGCGCCTTCCACTGGCCGCCCTTGCCGCGCCAGTAGCGCCACGCGGACGCGAACGTCGCACCGACGTAGAACAGCGCGACCAGCGGCAACGCGGGCGCCCACAGCGGCGAGCGCCGGTAGTAGCGCAGCATCGGCGCATACGCGGTGCACATCGACGCCCACGCGAGCCACGCCGGCCACGCGCGCGCGCCGTAGACCAGCGCGGCGACGGGCGGCACGAGGTAGATGATCGTCATCCCGAGCAGCGTGCCGGCGAGCAGCAGCGGCGAATAATGAAGCTGCGTGAACGCGGTGCGCGCGATCATGTTCCAGATGTCGCGCCAGCTGTCGTACGGACGCAGCGACACGCTGCGCTCGGCCAGATCGAGCCGGATCGGATGCCGGCCGCTGCCGCGATGCTTGATCTGCGCGGCGAGGCTGCAGTCGTCGATCAGCGCGCCGCGGATCGATTCGATGCCGCCCGCCTCCTCGAGCGCGCTGCGCTTGACCAGCATGCAGCCGCCCGCGGCGCCGGCCGTCCGGTTGCGCGGATTGTTGATCCACGAGAACGGATAGAGCTTCGCGAAGAAGAACACGAACGCCGGAATCAGCGCCTTCTCCCAGAACGAATCGCAGCGCAACCGCACCATCAGCGACACGAGGTCGCGCTGTTCGGCCTGCGCGCGCGTGACGAGTTGGGCGACGGCGTCGGGCGGATGGCCGATGTCGGCATCCGTCAGCAGCAGGTAGTCGGCCGGCAGCCCGAGCGTGCGCACCGCCGCGATGCCCTGCGACTGCGCCCATACCTTGCCCGACCAGCCGGACGGCAGCGGCTTCGCGGCCAGCACCGTCAGGCGCTCGGCGCGGTTGATCGCGAGCGCGGCCGCGCGGGCCACGTCGGCGGTGCCGTCGTCGCTGTGGTCGTCGACGATGATCAAATGAAAATCGCCCGGGTAGTCCTGCTCGAGCAACGACGTCGCCGCCTGGGCGATCACGTCGACCTCGTTGCGCGCCGGCACGACCGCGACGACGGCCGGCCAGCCGGCCTCGGCCGCCGCGCCGCGCGCCTGCGGCGGCAACGCCCGCGCGGGCCGCGCGCGCCAGAAACCGCCGCGCGCGACGAGCAGCACGATCCAGATCAGCAGCGACAGGCCGGACACCAGGAAGGTAATCGCCAGCATCATCGGCAAGCCTCCTGCCGCACACCAGCGCGAACGGCGCGGCCGCCCGCGGCGCACGATCGGTCGAGCATATTGAGGGTCGGAGTCAAAACGCCCATGACCGCACCGGCGGCAGGGCAATACGCGTAAGAATCGACGGTCATCGAATGGCCTTGAAATGAGCGCGACGCCGGGCAACCGAACCGGCTGCCCGCGAAACCGCGCAGTTTACCGGGTTCCGCGCGCGCCAGCGCCGACGCGGCTCTGCTGTGGATGCAACACGCTAGATACAGCACCAGAGCACGGACGGCCCGATAGGGTTAAAATGCGCGATTAATTCGGGGTTCCGGGGCCTGGCCTGGCCGGTTCGTTCCTGCCTTCATAACATCAAGCCGGGGCGAGCGAGCCGTGCCAGCTCCTCGAACCCCGGCGTCTGTCGTCGGAGTTCGCTCATATATGCGAGTCATCCTTGCCCAGCCCCGCGGCTTCTGTGCGGGGGTTGTCCGCGCAATCGAAATCGTCGATCGCGCGCTGCAACAGCACGGCGCGCCGGTCTATGTGCGTCATGAGATCGTGCATAACCGGCATGTCGTCGAAAATCTGCGTAATAAAGGGGCACGATTCGTTGAGGAACTCGACGAGGTGCCGCACGGCGCCGTGGCGATCTTCAGCGCGCACGGTGTCGCCCAGACGGTCGAACGCGACGCCGAAACGCGCGGGCTCGACGTGCTGGACGCCACCTGCCCGCTCGTCACGAAAGTGCACGTGCAGGGCCGCCAGTACGTCGCGGCGGGCCGCCGGCTGATCCTGATCGGCCACGCGGGCCATCCGGAAGTCGAAGGCACGATCGGCCAGATTCCGGCCGAGGTGATCCTCGTGCAGAGCGAGGCGGAAGTCGATACGCTGACGCTGCCGATCGATACGCCGGTCGCGTACGTCACGCAGACCACCCTGTCGGTCGACGACACGCGCGGCATCATCGAAGCGCTGCAGCGCCGGTTCACCGACATCGTCGGCCCGGACACGCGCGACATCTGCTACGCGACGCAGAACCGCCAGGCCGCCGTGCGCGAACTGAGCGGCCAGGTCGATGTGCTGCTGGTCGTCGGTGCGACGAACAGCTCGAACTCGAACCGCCTGCGCGAGATCGGCACCGAAAGCGGCGTGCCGAGCTATCTCGTCGCCGACGGCTCGGAAGTGAAGCCCGAATGGTTCGCGGGCGTGCAGACGGTCGGCCTGACCGCCGGCGCGTCGGCACCCGAGGAAATGGTTGAGGATGTAATCGGCGCGCTGCGCGCGCTGGGGCCCGTCGATGTCACGACGATGGCGGGCCGTGAAGAAAAAGTCGAATTCAAGTTGCCGGCGAAGCTTACGCAAGCTGTCGCCCGCGAAGTTTAAGGAGGACATCTCTTGTCTATTCCGCTGCTCCAGCAAGTCCGCGTCGGCGCATACATCATGCGCCAACACCTGTCCGGCAACAAACGCTATCCGCTCGCGCTGATGCTCGAGCCGCTGTTCCGCTGCAACCTCGCGTGCAACGGCTGCGGCAAGATCGACTATCCGGACCCGATCCTGAACCAGCGCCTGTCCGTCGAGGAATGCCTGGGAGCCGTCGACGAGTGCGGCGCGCCCATCGTGTCGATCGCCGGCGGCGAGCCGCTGCTCCACAAGGAGATGCCGGAGATCGTCAAGGGCATCATGAAGCGCAAGAAATTCGTGTACCTGTGCACGAACGCGCTCCTGATGGAAAAGAAGATGGACGACTACGAGCCGAATCCGTATTTCGTCTGGTCGGTCCACCTCGACGGCGACAAGGAGATGCACGACCATTCCGTGTCGCAGGAAGGCGTGTACGACAAGGCGGTCGCGGCCATCAAGGAAGCGAAGCGCCGCGGCTTCCGCGTGAACATCAACTGCACGCTGTTCAACGATGCGATCCCCGAGCGCGTCGCGAAGTTCTTCGACACGCTCGAGCCGATCGGCGTCGACGGCATCACCGTGTCGCCGGGCTACGCATACGAACGCGCGCCGGATCAGCAGCACTTCCTGAACCGCGACAAGACGAAGAACCTGTTCCGCGAGATCCTGAAGCGCGGCGAAGGCGGCAAGCGCTGGTCGTTCAGCCAGTCGTCGCTGTTCCTCGACTTCCTGGCCGGCAACCAGACGTACAAGTGCACGCCGTGGGGCAACCCCGCGCGCACCGTGTTCGGCTGGCAGAAGCCGTGCTATCTGGTCGGCGAAGGTTACGTGAAGACCTTCAAGGAACTGATGGAAGACACGAACTGGGACAACTACGGCGTCGGCAACTACGAGAAGTGCGCGGACTGCATGGTCCACTGCGGCTTCGAAGCCACGGCCGTGATGGACACGATCTCGCATCCGCTCAAGGCGCTGCGCGTGAGCAAGAAGGGCATCAAGACCGACGGCCCGTTCGCACCGGACATCTCGATCGCGAAGCAGCGTCCGGCCGAGTACGTGTTCTCGCGCCACGTCGAGATCAAGCTCGACGAAATCCAGCGCGCCGGCAAGGGCAAGCTGCAGAAGCCGGCGAAGTCGGCAACGGCGGCTTAAGCGCGTGTTGCCACGCGGAGGCTCGCGCCTCCGCGCAGGCGGGCGGCAAGAATGCGCCACGGAGTTCGCTCCGTGGCGCTTTTGTTTTGTCGGGCCTCTTCAACGGACCCGCCGCGCATCCGCGCACGCATGACAATGCGCACGCCGCTCGCCCAGACTAGTGTCGCGACTCCGCCGCCGCGATCAGCTGCCAGGCGGTCGGGCCGGGATCGAGCAGCGGATCGGACGGCGGATCGAGATCGTGCTGATGGGTTTCCTCGGACGGCAGCGTCTGCCATTTCGCAATGCCGATCTCGTCGCCGCACACGGTGCATCGATAGATGCCCGCGATCTTCACTTCGCTGCCCGGCGGCAGGTTCTCGCTGAATGCGCGGCCGATTCCGCACGTGAAATAGCCGCCGATCCTGTATAGCGCCATCGCTCCTCCTGACTGAAACGAATGCGTTCGCGCCGACACGCACGATCGTCGCAAACGCGAGGATGGATCGTCATCGACCGAACCCGTTCGGCTCCTGTCGTGACATTAGACGGCGAGAGTCAGCCCCCGTGAATGGGACTCGTACGAAACACGGCCCGGGCGTCGGTCGCGTGGCCGCCGCTCAATGCAGAACGGCCGGCTCCCGCATCTTCGCCGCCGCGTGCGCGACCAGCGCCGGCTGTTCGGCCGACGCAAACGTGCAGACGTGATTCCACAGCTCGGCGAGCCGATGTCGCGTGAGCGTCGCGACACACGCGTCGTTCGCGGCGAGCACGCGCTCGAGCACCGCGCATTCGTCGTCGTGCAGCGTCCATGCGCCGCTTTGCGCGGCGCGCGCCACGCTCGCGTCGAGCACGCGCTCCGCCTCGACGCAGAGGTCGATGCTCGCGTCGGGGGATACCGCATCGTCGAGCGCGAGGAACACCAGATAGACGCTCGTGCGCAGCCGCATCAGCAACGTTTCGCTGCCGTGCTCGCCGCGCAGTGCGACGAGCGCCATGTGGCATTTCAGCGAAATGTCGCGCACATGCGCGGGCGGCAGCGGCAGCAGCCACTCGCGCGTCAACGGCGGGCGGCGACGGCCCTTCCGGACGGCCTTCATGATTCGTCCTCGCTTGCGGCAACGTCGTCCGCATCGAATGCCGGCCACGCGGTGCGGCACGCGACGCCACCGCGGCTTGCGTCGCGATTGCCGTTCGCGCGGCGCCGCGCGCCGTACACGTCGTCCCGCCGCCGCGTCGCGCACGCCGCCGGCAGCCGGCGGATCAGCGACGCGCGCAACGAAGCGGGGAGTCGGTTCGCGCATGCCATGCTCGTCTCCCGCATCAGAAGGTGTTCTCGCCCTTCAGGTAGTACGCGGTCTTCACGAAGAACGCCTTCACCGGATGGCCGGTCTGCGCGTCGCGCGCCGCACGCTGTTCCATCGCCGCCTTCTCCTCCTGCGAGCGGTCGGGCAACGGGTTGTGCACGCGCTCGAGCGCACGCTGCATCGCGAGCGGATAGTTCTGGTTGCCGGCTGCCGTCGCACGATAGCCGGCGCGCGCCATCTGCATCAGCTGCACGTCGGTCTCGGCACGCGCCGCCTTCCAGTTCAACGGCGCGGCGTTCTGCCACTCGGTGTCGACGGACTGCGCGAAGCTCGCGACGGGCAGCATGGCAAGCGCGCCGGACAGAACGGCAAGGGAAACAAGGGATCGCATCATGGCCTCCAGATGGTTGTTTGCGCATCGATCTCGATGATCGATGCGGTGTAGTCATCGTATGCCGCGAGGCCGTGCGCTTGAATAGCCGATTCCGCAATTGATATTTTCGGCACCGGCAGCCGGGGCGCGATCCGCGCATTCGCGACTGCCGCCTGTGCGGAATTTCTTTATTTCATTCAACTACCTGATCGCGTTTTCGCAGACGATTCGAAGCAGCACGTGAATCGCCTTTGCAGTTTTCGAAATGACATATTTCCGCCGGGATTTCTGCCGAAGCTTGGCCCGGCAAGGCTTTCGGCGCGATGCGGCATGCATGGATGCACGTGAGAAAAATCCTATCGAACGAGCCGGTTTCGCTGACGCGCGGCAAATCCTCCGCGCCGATTTACCGTTCTGAGACAAGACGTGTCCGACGAGTAAGCGCGATAATTGCGCATCGGCCGTATGTCACGGCTCTCATGCCTTCCCCATTCTTTACTCGAGTCCGCCATGTCCGCCATCGACACCACCGCCATCGACAGTTGGCACGCACACGTCTACTTCGACGCCGCGAGTCGCGACGCGGCCTGGGCGTTTCGCCTCGTCGTCGAAGAACGGTTCGGCGCGATCATCGAGCTCGGCCGCTTTCACGAACGCCTCGTCGGCCCGCATCCTGCGTGGTCGTATCAGATCGCGTTCGACGCCACGCGGTTCGACACCATCGTGCCGTGGCTCGTGCTGAATCACGGCGCGCTCGACATCTTCCTGCATCCGAACACGAACGACGAACTGCGCGACCACCGCGACAGCGCGGTGTGGATCGGCCAATCGCACGAACTGAATCTCGGCGCGTTGGGGGGCTGAGGGGCTGACGGGCGGCGCGCGCGACATCCACGTTTCGGTTCGCGCTGAAACGTCCGGCGGCGTTGCATCAATACAGTGGTTCCGTTATCCACGCTTGCCGGAACCCGCCATGACCCACGCCGACACCGATGCGCAACGCATCCATCGAGACTGGCACGCCGCCGTCGTCGCACGCGACCTCGACGCGCTGATGTCGCTGTACGCGGACGACGCGATCCTCGAAACGCCGCTGATCGTCGTCACGCTGCCCGATCGAGGCACGGGCGTGCTGCACGGCAAGGCCGCGATCGGGGAGTTCTTCGCGACGGGCCTGCGCAATCCGGGCAACAAGCTCGGACGCTGGCACCGCACGAGCACGTTGTTCTCGAACGGGCGGCAACTCATATGGGAATATCCGCGCGAAACGCCGGAAGGCGATCAGGTCGATCTCGTCGAGGTGATGGATCTGCGCGACGGGCTGATCGCGCATCACCGCGTCTACTGGGGATGGGTCGGGTTCAAGGCGCTGCGCGGCGCAGCACAAGCGGCCGGACGCGAATGACGCGCACGGTGCCGTCCACGCTCACGCTCACGCAACGTACATCGCGACACTGACAAACTGGCACAGGCTGCCGGCCAGCACGAACAGATGCCAGATACCGTGCCCGTGGCGGATGCGCTCGTCGTTGATGAAGAAGTAGATACCCGCGCTGTAGATGACGCCCCCGGCCACGAGCCAGGCGGTTCCCACCGGCGGCAACGCATGGATCAGCGGGCGGATCGCGACGAGCGCGAGCCAGCCCATCAGCACGTACAGCACCATCGACACGATGCGCGTGCGCCGTCCGAGCGTGAGCTCCTGCGCGATCCCGAATGCGGCGAGCCCCCAGCTCACGCCGAACAGCGACCAGCCCCACGGGCCGCGCAGCGTGACGAGCGCGAAGGGCGTGTAGCTGCCCGCGATCAGCAGATAAATGGCCGAATGGTCGCACTTCTGCAGGATCGCCTTGAGCCGCGGGTTGCGCACGCTGTGGTACAACGTCGAGATCGCGTACAGCAGGATCAGCATCGCGCCGTACACGCTGAAGCTCACGATCTTGTAGGGATCGCGATCGAGCGCGCCCATCGTCACCAGCGCGACCAGCCCTGCCACCGACAACACCGCGCCGACGAGATGGGAAATGCTGTTGAAACGCTCACCGACATGCACGACGGATTCTCCTGCGCGGATTCATCGGAAAAAGCAAAAGCCCTATGATACCGGCGCGCCGAGCGAGCCATGCTGAAGCCGGTCAAACGCGGCGGCGACGGCAGCGCCCGCGCGCGTCGCCCGGCTCCCAAAAGAAAAAAGCGCCGCGAATATCTTCGCGGCGCTTCCTGGTCCGTCACCGGACCGCCCTGCCGGGCGGCTTCACCGGCCCGGGTTCAGCAACACTTCCCCGCCCCCGACCCGTACCGCGCATTCTGACGCTCGCGGAAGAATTCCTCGTACGTCATCGGCTCGCGGTCCGGATGGGTTTCGCGCATGTGCGCGACGTAGGTGTCGTAGTCGGGCAGGCCGACCATCAGCCGCAACGCCTGTCCGAGGTAACGCCCCGCGCTGCGGAGGTCGCCGCCGAGATCGCTGAACATCGCGGCCTCCCGTTATCGGCCGCTGCCGAGCGCCTGCGCGGCCGGCATCGGCTCGTACGGCGTCTCGCGCACGGTCGGCTTCGACTCGCGGCGCGCGCGCAGCACGGCGAGCAGGCCGTACACCGCGATCGCCACGACGACGAAGATGAACAGGCCCGCCAGCGCCGCATCGATGTAGTCGTTGAAGATGATCCGCTGCATCTGCGCGATCGACTTCGCCGGCGCGAGCACCTTGCCTTCGTCCACCGCGGCCTGCAGCTTCGCGGCGTGCGCGAGGAAGCTGACCTTCGGATTCGAATCGAAAATCTTCTGCCAGCCGGCCATCAGCGTGCAGATCAGCAACCACGCGGTCGGCACGATCGTCACCCACGCGTAGCGCTCGCGCTTCATCTTGAACAGCACGACGGTGCCGAGCACCAGCGCGATCGCGGCGAGCATCTGGTTCGAGATGCCGAACAGCGGCCACAGCGTGTTGATGCCGCCGAGCGGATCGACCACGCCCTGATACAGGAAGTAGCCCCACGCGGCCACGCACAGCGCGGTGGCGACCAGGTTCGCGGGCAGCGACTCGGTGCGCTTGAGCGCCGGATGGAACGTGCCGAGCAGGTCCTGCAGCATGAAGCGGCCCGCGCGCGTGCCGGCGTCGACAGCCGTCAGGATGAACAGCGCCTCGAACAGGATCGCGAAGTGATACCAGAACGCCATCATCGCTTCGCCGCCGATCACCTGGTGCAGGATGTGCGCCATGCCGACAGCCAGCGTCGGTGCGCCGCCCGCGCGCGCGATGATCGTCGTCTCGCCGACAGCCTTCGCGGTCTGCGTCAGCATGTCGGGCGTCAGCACGAAGCCCCATTGCGTGACGGTGTTCGCGACGGCTTCCGGCGTCGAGCCGAGCACGGCCGCCGGCGCGTTCATCGCGAAGTAGATGCCCGGCTCGATCACGCACGCGGCGACGAGCGCCATGATCGCGACGAACGATTCCATCAGCATCGCTCCGTAACCGATGAAGCGCGCGTTGGATTCGTTGTCGATCAGCTTCGGCGTCGTGCCCGACGAGATCAGCGCGTGGAAACCCGACACCGCGCCGCACGCGATCGTGATGAACAGGAACGGGAACAGGTTGCCCGACCACACCGGGCCCGTGCCGTCGACGAACTTCGTCAGCGCGGGCATCTTCAGTTCCGGTGCGACGACCAGGATGCCGATCGCGAGGCCGAGGATCGTGCCGATCTTCAGGAACGTCGACAGGTAGTCGCGCGGCGCGAGCAGCAGCCACACCGGCAGCACCGATGCGACGAAGCCGTAGCCGATCAGGATCCACGTGAGCTGCGTGCCGTTGAACGTGAACCACGCGGCGAGCGTCGCCGAATCGTGCACGTGCTGGCCGAACGCGATCGATGCCATCAGCAGCACGAAGCCGATGATCGACACTTCGCCGATGCGGCCCGGACGGATGTAGCGCGTGTAGATGCCCATGAACAGCGCGATCGGAATCGTCGCGGCGACGGTGAACGTGCCCCACGGCGAATTCGTCAGCGCCTTCACGACGATCAGCGCGAGCACCGCGAGGATGATCACCATGATCAGGAACGCGCCGAACAGCGCGATCACGCCGGGCACCGTGCCGAGCTCCATCTTGACGAGATCGCCGAGCGAGCGGCCGTCGCGGCGCGTCGAGATGAACAGCACGATGAAGTCCTGCACCGCGCCGGCGAACACGACGCCGGCCAGGATCCACAGCATGCCGGGCGTGTAGCCCATCTGCGCGGCGAGCACGGGGCCGACGAGCGGCCCGGCGCCGGCGATCGCGGCGAAGTGATGGCCGAACAGCACGTACTTGTTGGTCGGTACGTAGTCGAGGCCGTCGTTGTATTTGACCGCCGGCGTCATCCGCAGCCCGTCGAGCTGCATGACCTTGCTGGCGATGAAGCGGCTGTAGAAGCGATATGCGATCAGATACACGCAGACTGCGGCGATCACGATCCATAGCGCGCTGACGCGTTCGCCGTGCGCAAGTGCGATCGTCCCGAACGCGAATGCGCCGAGCAGCGCGACCGCGATCCAGAGTAGGGTACTGGAAGCCCGATTCATGGCGTCTCCTGGTCTCCAATGTGTTTTTGAGTGGATGCGGCGTGGGGCCGAACCCGCGTGACGTCGATGCGTCGTGCCGCGTCTCGAGAAAGTCGCGGCAGTGGGCCGTAGTATTCCGCGCGATGGGGGCGGCTTACAAGCGCACAACTACGTATGCGGGGCTACGTAGAATTACGTAGACAGTGGGGGACTGGGGGCGCGGTGGTGCTGGATCGCCGCGCGGCGTGGCGCGACGTGGCAATCGGCCGGCCCCGCACATCGCGTGCCGGGCCGGGCCGCATGCATCAATGCTTGTCGATCAATGCTTGTCGTCGACCTTCTTCGGCTTCGGCGCCGACGGCACCTTCGCGTACTGGAACGCCGGCGTGGCCTTCAGCGCATCCTTCGTCGCGCCCGGCAGGTAGATGTTGCCGTTGCGCACGTCGAGCGACCCGATCGGCACCGCGACGTCATGCGCGGCCACGCCGAGGAAGCCGCCGGCCGACACGATCGCCGCCGACACCGAGCCGTCCGGCGCGACGATCAGGTCGCGCACCGTGCCGACTTTCTGGTTCGCGTCGTTGTACACGACCTTGCCCAGCACGCTCTTCTTCACGCTCCAGCCTTCGAGCAGCGCCTGCGATTGCTCGACGGTCACGCTGAGCGGCTGCGCGCCGGCGATCTGCGCGTGCGCGCTGACGCTCGATGCGAGGACGGTTGCTGCGATGAGGGTCTTGTAGAACTTCATGTAATTTGCACTCCGGTTCGGTTGTTGTTGATTCCGGGAGCGAAGCGACGCGGGCGCAATGGCTGATCGGTGAGCACCCCGCGGATGGCCGCCCCGCGGATGGCCGCCCCGCGCTTCGTCGGTCGCGTGGCGGTCGGCCGCGCCGCCACTGCGTGTGTGCATGACGGACCGGCATGGCCGGGCCGCGGCGTGCAGCACGGCGTTCATGGTAGCGACATTCGCCGGATCGTGCGTCCAGCGTGCAACGCGGCAGGCGGAGCGAGCCGGAGCCAGATCAATGACCATGCGGATAGTTGGTGCGCGCGGCGCGGAAAAGCGACGCCGCGGCCTGGCGATCAGCAGAACATGGCAAACAGTCAACAGATCTTCACCGCTGCATCGAACTACGCGACGGGCGCCCCCCCGCCGCACTGCCCCGCTGCCACGCCGCGTCACGCGTTGCGCGAATACACGCGGCGGTGCCGCACCGCCTCGGCCAGCACGTCGAGCACCGGCTCGGTCTGCGACCAGCTCAGGCACGCATCGGTGATCGACACGCCGTACTGCAACGGCACGCCCGGCTTCAGATCCTGGCGCCCGGCCTCGAGATGGCTCTCCACCATCACGCCGACGATCCGGTGCTCGCCCTGCCCCAACTGTCGCGCGAGATCCTGTGCGACGTCGATCTGCCGCTCATGCGACTTGTTCGAGTTCGCATGCGAGCAATCGACCATCACCTGCTCGCGCAACCCGCTCTTGCGCAGCACCGCGCAGCTCGCCTCGACGTGCTCGGCGTCGTAGTTCGGCCCGTTCTTGCCGCCGCGCAGGATCACGTGCGCATCGTCGTTGCCGCGCGTCTCGAAGATCGCGGCCATCCCCATCTTCGTCATCCCCATGAACGCGTGGCTCGCGCGCGCGGCGACGATCGCGTCCGACGCCACCTGCACGCCGCCGTCGGTGCCGTTCTTGAAGCCGATCGGGCAGCTCAGCCCCGACGCGAGCTGGCGATGGCTCTGGCTCTCGGTCGTGCGCGCGCCGATCGCGCCCCACGCGATCAGGTCGGCAATGTATTGCGGGCTCAGCAGATCGAGGAATTCGGTCGACGCCGGCAGGCCCAGCGCGTTGATGTCGAGCAGCAGCTGCCGCGCGGCGCGCAGCCCTTCGTTGATGCGGAAACTGCCGTCCAGGCGCGGATCGTTGATGTACCCCTTCCAGCCGACCGTCGTGCGCGGCTTCTCGAAGTACACGCGCATCGTGATCAGCAGGTCGTCCTTCAGCGCATCGGCGGCGGCCTTCAGGCGGCGTGCGTAGTCGAGCGCCTGGTCGTGGTCGTGAATCGAGCACGGGCCGACGACGAGCAGCAGCCGGTCGTCGCGACCGTGCAGGATGTCGCCGATCGCGCGGCGCGTGTCCTCGACGAGCGTCTGCGTGGCGGCCGGCACCGGCAGCTCGTCCTGCAGCAGCGCCGGGGAAATCAGCGGACGCACGGCGCCGATGCGGACGTCGTCGATGCGCGTGGTGTCCTGCGTCGCGTCGGCGCTGCCTACCTCGCGATCGTGGGAAGGATTGTCGAGGTTCTGCATGAGAATTCTCCGGGGGACGTCTGGAATGATTGGCAGCCTCGATTATGGCACTCGCGCAAGACGGCACGGCGCTCGCGCAGAACTTCCGCACGAGCGTGCGCAAGGCGACGCGAGCCGGCCGTTCGGCCGAGTGGTCGCATGCCACCGAAGTACCGTACGATCGTGGCTGTCCCCTGCCGATGCGGGCCCTCGTTCGACGCCGGCGGCACGACGCACCATCCGTCCGTGATTGATCGTTCGCAACCTGACCCGACCCGCCAAGATGACCGTATCCGAACTGCTCAGCGCCATCCGCCAGCCCTACGCCGACCTGCTCGCGCAAGCGGCGGCGCAACCGGTGGCCGTCGTCGAACCGGCCTACCGGAAAGCCGACGGCACGCTCGCCACCGAAGGCCCGCTCGCGCTGCCGTGCCGCGCCGATCTCGTTCACACCGGAGGCGAATCGGCCGGCCAGTCGGCGACGGTCGACTCGAATGCGCAACTGGATTTCGAACCGTTCGCGTTCGAACTCGACACGGCGGCCGTGTCGATCCAGCCATTCGTGTGGGACTGGGTGACGGTCGAAGCCGATGGTTTCGACGAAGCCGCGGCCACCGACGCGTTCAAGGGATGGTTCTTCGCGTGGTTCGACACCGACGATGCACGCGCGCCGGCCGAGGACGGCCTGCACGGCGTCGTTCACTATCTGTCGGAGCCGGTGCGCACGGAGCACGGATGGCGGGTCAACGCGGATCTCGGTTCGGCGCCTGGCGCGGCCGTCGAGGACTTGCTGTTCCGGCTCGTCGATGCGGGCGCCACGCGGATCGTGCTCGGTTGATGCCGCACTTCACCCTTCGTCGGATCATGATGAAAAAAACCCTTATCGCCCTACTGCTCTTCGCGTCACTGCCCGCGTTCGCCAAGGTTTCCACCGACGTGTACTGCTTCAAATCGGACGGCGACAAACCCGTACGCTTCGAGATGCGCACCTACTACGACGACGCCGTCGATTGGTCGGGCGGCATGGTCCGCTATGCGAAAGCGAAAACGGCGCTGCCGCTGGTGGTCGAGCACGTCGATGAGGAAGTGCTCGTCGAAGGCCGCCCGCATCAGTTCACGACGACCTGGGTCGAAATGGTGGACGGCAGGATCAATGGGCGGTACGAGATGATGTCGCAGGGTGCGATGATCTATTCGATGACCTATACCAGCGCGCGCACCGGCAAGCGAACCGCGTTCAGCAGGGCACTGGACGTCGACGCGTCCGAGCAAACCGGGTGCCGCTGGTGATGCGCGCACTGATCCGGATTGTGCTGGCGCTGATCGCGCTGCGCGCGGTGGCAGCCGACGCCGCGCCGCGCGTCGTCTATCGCGGCGTGCTGCAAGGCGCCGGCGAGGTCGTGATGGAACTCGACCGCCGGCCGGCGGCGGACGGCACGATCTCCGGCCGCTATTTCTATACGCAGTACGGTGTCGACATTCCGCTGCAAGGCCAGCCCGCGCAGCTCGTCGAGCCGCTCGAGCGCACCGCGTTGCCGGACGAGGTGCGCGACATGACGCGAAACAGCGGCGGCGCCGATTTCGCCCATCCAGCGGCAACCTGGCGCGGCACGCGGGACAACGATGGCTATCGCGGCCAGTGGACCGACGCGCGTACCGGCAAAACGCGGAACTTCACGCTGCGACGCATCGCCGAATACGATCCCGATGCGGTTGCGCCCGGCTCCGTCGAAGCCCTCTCCGATCGTATCGCCGGCGGCGTCGGCAGCGGCATCGCAAGCGGCGCGGCCATCGACATGCGGCAGGCGCCGTATGCGACGCTGAAGCTCGCCGGGCACGCACAGCCGGCCGGCCGCGAAATCGGCGACGGCACCGTCGCATACCGGATGTGGCGCGATCCGCGCACGAAACTCATGTATCCGCGTCTGAGCCGCCACCCCGATTCGGGGGTCATGGCACGGGTCAACCGCTTGCTCGAGCAGCAGCACTGGCGGATGAATCTCGCCGCGCTCGAATGCGCGTCGACGCGCTATACCGACGACGGGCCGGCCGCCGGCTCGCTCGGCGGCTTCGACGACGAACAGGTAACGGTCACGTGGCTGTCACCTGCGGCGCTCGGCATCGTGGAATCGGGCAGTACGTACTGCGGCGGCGCCCATCCGAACAATCACTACGATCCGGTCACCTTCGACCTGCTGCGCGGTACGTACCTCGACTGGAATCGCATGATCGATGCCGCTGCGCCGGCCAAGGACGATGAATCGGCAACGAGCGCCGCGCTGGTGAAGTTCATTGCGCGGCTGCGCGACGCAGCCGCACCGGGAAAACAGCCGACGAGCGACGACGGCGATTCGCTGTCGTGCGCCGACGTGTTCCCGCAGTATCTGGCATTCGAACTCGATGCTCCCGGCAAGCTGTCGTTCGTCGTATCCGGAATCGGCCACGCGGCGGGCGCGTGTCTGGGGCCGCAGCTCGACGCGCCGTTTGCCGCGCTCGCGCCGATCCTCAGACCGGGCGGTGCGCGTTACCTCGTCCCGGGCGTCAAGCTGAAGTAATGCGGCGCGGCGCAGGCGCCGCCGTCATCGCATCGGGAGGCGATCAGCCCGCGTCGCCCGGCGCGTCGACGTCGATCCCGAGTTCGGTCGCCATCCGCTGAACGAGCGCGTTCAGCCGCGCCACTTCATCCGCAAGCCGCTTCTGCTCGGCCTTCAGCGCCTCGAACTCGGACGGCGGAACGGAATCCGTGCCGCCACCGGTGTCCGCACCGGCGAAGTCGGCGACGTTCACCTCGCCGCACATCAGGTGCATCCAGCGGTTCTCACGCGCACCGGCCGCACGCGGCAGCCGGATCACGAGCGGCTGCGCACGCGCGGCGAGCTCGTCGAGGAACGCCTCGACCGACGAGATGTCCGCGAAGCCGTGCAGGCGCGCGCTGTTCAGGCGCAGTTCGGCGGCCGTCTGCGGGCCGCGCAGCAGAAGGATCGTCAGCAGCGCGATCGCCTGGCTCGGGATGCCGAGCACGCGATTCATGTTGTGCTCGAAACGCGGCACGCGGCTGCTGCTGCCCTCCATCACGAGGCTCAGGTGCTTGAGGCTGTCGAGCGCGGTCGTGACTTCGTCCTCGCTGACGTTCATCACCGGCGAGCGTGCGGTTTTCTGGTTGCAGCCCGCGGTCAGCGCATTCAGCGACAGCGGATAGGTGTCCGGCACCGTATGCTGCTTCTCGACGAGCACCCCGAGAATGCGGGCCTCGAGGGGCGTGAGTTCGCGCAAGGCGCGTGGCGTGGGCATATCCGGCGTGGTGTTCATGGATGGCGTCGCAGCGTGCAGCAGGTGAAGGGAAACGTCGCGGCCCGTCCGGCGTCGCGAACGGGCGAGCCATATGATAGCTCGCGGCGTGGGGCCCGGCGCCAATTGCCGCCGCGCCGCGCGCACTTGCCGCAGACGGCTTTCGTCCAACGTATCGAGCGGGCGGCAGCGGCGGCGCGCGACGATGCGTGCATTCGGCGCCGCGCATTCACGCTGCGTGGCCGCGGCGGGCGTCGCCGCGCGTTTGCGCGTGGTGCAAGCCGGCGCTACGATACGCGTTCAGCCGGAGAGGCGGCGCCGCACGCGGTCGCCTTCGCACGCCACGCCGGCACCGTGCATCGCCCGTCCCGCACGCCGGGTTGCCGCGCATGCGCGTCACTCGCCACTCGTCAACACGGTTCAACCGTTCACTCGTTCACCACCATGACCGCATCCTCTTCAGCGCCGAACGTGCGCGCCATCGTCACCGGACACACGCGCGGCCTCGGCGCGTCGCTCGCGGAACAGCTGCTGCAGGAAGGCATCGCCGTGCTCGGCGTGTCGCGCAGCCGTCATCCGTCGCTCGCCGCGCAGGCCGGCGAGCGGTTCGCCGAAATCGAACTCGACCTGTCGGATACGTCGGCCGTCGCGGCGTGGCTGGCCGGCGACACGCTGCGCAGCTTCGTCGACGGCGCGTCGATCGTGCTGCTCTTCAACAACGCGGGCATAGTCGATCCGATCGGGCCGCTCGACGCGCAGGACCCGGCGCTCGTCGCACGCGCCGTCGGACTGAATGTCGCGGCGCCGCTGATGCTGTCGGCCGCGCTCGTGCAGGCGGTATCGGCGCCGACCGAATGCCGGATCCTGCACGTGTCGAGCGGCGCCGCGCGCAACGCATACGCGGGCTGGAGCGTCTATTGCGCGACCAAGGCCGCGCTCGATCATCACGCACGCGCCGTCGCGCTCGACGCGAACCGCGCGGTGCGGATCTGCAGCGTCGCGCCGGGCGTCGTCGATACGGGGATGCAGGCGACGATCCGCTCGACCAGCGAAGAGAATTTCCCGATGCGCGAGAAATTCGATGAGTTGAAGGCGAGCGGCGCGCTGTCGACGCCCGAGGCCGCCGCGCGGCACCTGATCGGCCATGCGCTGAGCGACGCGTTCGGCGCCGAGCCGACGGCCGACGTGCGAAGCCTGCCGGCCGGCTAAACCACACACGCGGCGCGTCAGCCTTCGAGCCGCTTCGTCCAGTCTTCCACCTGCCGCTCCGTCCGGCGCTTGTCGAGCATCTTGCGCCAGCCGGGCGGCAATACCGGCACACCGCACAGCGCATCGAGCGCGGCCATGTCGAGCGTGCGCCGGTACAGCACATCGAGCACCGTCGACAGCGGCCATTGCGGATACCGCCGCTCGTGCAGCGCCAGCACATCACCCGGCGCCACCCAGCCTTCGTCCAGCACACGGTAGTACCAGCCGGTCCGGCCGCTTTGCTGCACGAGCGCCGCCATGCGCGGATGGTCGAAACGCGCATTGAGCTTCCAGCACGGCTGCCGCGACTGCGACACCTCCAGCACGGCGCCGCCCAGCGTGAATACGTCGCCGAGACACACGTCGTGCTCGGTCACGCCGTGCGTCGACAGGTTCTCGCCAAAGGCGCCCGGCCGCCCGAGCACGTCACGCGCCCCGATCTGCTCGGACCACCACGGATAGTGATCGTACGCATAGTGATGGACCGCCTTGTCGGGCCCGCCGTGATGCCGCGCGTCGGCCTGCCCGTCGCCCGCGAAGCCGAGCGCGCCGAGCCACAGACGCGCGTCGACCGGCTGCTTGTCGATCGCACTCAGGTGCGGCGTGCCGGCCAGCGGGCGACTCGTGCCGACCCGCACCGCGGCGATGGCGACCGCGATCGCCGGCCGCGCGTCGCCGCTCATGCCGGCACACCGTCCGGCAGTGCCGCGAGCAGGCGTTCGAGCTCGCGCGTGCGCACGTCGCCGAGCGGCAGCAACGGCCGCCTCGGCTCGCCCGCGTCGAAGCCGCGCAGCCGCAGCCCGGCCTTCACGGTCACCGGCAGGCCGCCGTCGACGATGAACCGCAGCAGCGGCAACTGCGCGTGAAAAACCGTCCTGGCGCGCGCCAGGTCGCCTGCACGCATCGCGTCGACCAGCGCAATCGGCAACGCGGCATTCAGGTTCGGCGCGGCCGTGCACCATCCGGCCGCGCCCGCGGCCAGCGCGGCAAGCGCCATCGGATTGCTGCCGTTGTAGAACGGGATCGTCCCGTCGCTCAACTGTGCGAGCCGGTGCATCCGCCCGATGTCGCCGGTGCTCTCCTTGACCATCGTCACGTTGTCGACGGTCCGGCAGATCGTCGCGATCAGGTCGGGCGACATGTCGACGCCGCTCGTCGCGGGGTTGTTGTACAGCATGATCGGGATGCCGATGGCGTCGCCGATCGCGCGGTAATGCGCGACGATCTCGTCGTTGCCGAGCTTCCAGTACGACACGGGCAGCACCATCACGGCGTCGGCGCCGGCCTGCTCGGCGATGCGCGCGCGGCGCACTGCACCGGCCGTCGTGAGATCGGAGATGCCGACGACGGTCGGCACGCGCCGGCGCACCGCGCGAATCGACGCGGTGGCGACCGCCTCCCATTCGGCGTCGGACAGGTACGCGCTCTCGCCGGTACTGCCCAGCGGCGCGATCGCGTGGACGCCATCGGCGATCAGGCGCTCGATCAGCGCATCGAGCGCCGGCAGGTCGATGGCGCCGTCGGCGGAGAACGGCGTAACCGGGTAGGCGATGATGCCTTGCAGCAGGATGGACACGATATGGATTCCTCAGTGATGGATGGACGAGACGGAAGCAATGCCCGCGCTCATGCAATACAGTCCGGATGCGTGCGCAATGCGCGCCGCGCGTAGTAGTCGAACGTCACGGCATCGCGCTTCGGCTTCGAAATCCAGTCGTGCGCTTCCCGCGCGAGCGCCGGCGGCACCGGCTTGATCTCGCCGGCCGACATCGCCAGCAGTTGCAGCTTCGCGGCCCGCTCGATCAGCAGCGCGAGGATGCAGGCTTCCTCGATCGTCCTGCCGACCACGAGCTGGCCGTGATGCGACAGCAGGATCGCACGCTTGTCGCCGAGCGCCTTCGAAATGATCTCGCCTTCCTCGTTGCCGACCGGCACGCCGGGCCAGTCCTTCAGGAACGCGCAATCGTCGTACAGCGGGCAGGTGTCCATGTGCGACACGACGAGCGGCTGCTCGAGCATCGACAGCGCCGCGACATGCGCCGGGTGCGTATGGATGATGCAGTTCACGTCCGGGCGCTCGCGATAGATCCACGTATGGAACCGGTTGGCCGGGTTCGGAATGCCTTCGCCGTCGACGACGTCGAGATCCTCGTTCACGCGCAGCAGGTTCGCGGCCGAGATCTCGTCGAAGCCGAGCCCCAGCCGCTGCGTGTAGTACGTGCCGGCGTCGCCCGCGCGGCAGGTGATCTGCCCGGCCAGGCCCGAATCGTGACCGGCGTCGAACAGGATCCGGCACGTGAGCGCGAGCTTTTGCCGCGCGGACCAGCCGCTGTCGCCCACCTCGTTCTCGAGACGCCGCTCCGCCAGCGCGACCAGCGCCTCCTTCGTCAAATTCAGCGTTTCCGCCATGTTCACCTCCTGAATGGATCGGATCTGCCGCGCCGCTCGCGGCCGTGTCTGTGGACACATAAGACACACGATACACCACAGGACACTTTGTGTCATGCGTTACAATCGATTTTTCGAAGGACACCTGGCGCCCCATGACGATTCGCCTGAAGCTGCTCAGAAAACAGAAGGGCTGGACGCTCGATGTGCTGGCCGACGAGACCGGCCTGACCAAGAGCTACCTGTCGAAAGTCGAGCGCGGCCTGAGCGTGCCGTCGATCGCGGTCGCGCTGAAGCTGTCGAAGGCGCTGAACATCGACGTCGAGCAGCTGTTCTCGGAAAGCCACAACCGCGAGCTGATCACGGTCACGCGCGCTGGCGAGCGCACGGCGATGGGTGCGGCGGCCGACAGCCACGCGCATCGCTTCGAAAGCATCGCGGCCGGCGTCGCGCCGAAGAAGATGCTGCCGTTCGTCGTGCATCCGCCGCACGACTTCGTCGCGTCGACGTTCCGCGAGCACGAAGGCGAGGAATTCCTGTTCGTGCACAAGGGGCGCGTCGAAATCGAATTCCCGAACGAGACGGTGCAACTCAAGACCGGCGATTCAGTCTATTTCAACGCACTCATCCCGCACCGCACGCGCAGCCTCGGCGCCGCGCAGGCGGAGATCCTGGTCATCGTCAGTCACGACGACTAGCCTCGTCACTTCTTCGCGCAAGGATCTTCCGATGGTCACAAAGGCCACCGCACCGTTCCAGCAGATCAAGACGCTCGTTCGCCAGAAAGTCGACGCGAGCGAGTGGCGCCCGGGCGACCGCATTCCGTCCGAACTCGATCTCGCCGCACAATTCGGCGTCGCGCGCATGACGGTGAACCGCGCGCTGCGCGAGCTGACCGAGGAAGGCGTGCTCAAGCGCATCGCGGGCGTCGGCACTTTCGTCGCCGAAGTGAAGCCGCAGTCGAACCTGCTGATGATCGCGCACATCCGCGACGAGATCCGCGCGCGCGGACACGAATATCGCTGCCGCGTGCTCAGCCAGTCGCGCGAGCCCGCGTCGTTCGACGTCGCGGCCGCGTTCGGGCTGGCAGTCAACACGCCGGTCTTTCACGTGGTGTGCGTGCACGAGGAAAACGGCCGCCCGATCCAGCTCGAGGATCGCTACGTGAATCCGGCCGCCGCGCCCGAATTCATCGATCAGGACTTCCAGGCCGAGCCGCCGTCCGAATACCTGTTCAACAACGTGTCGCACTACGAACTGGAGATCGAGCACGTCGTCGACGCGGCGCTGCCGACGAGCGAACAGGCGCGGCTGCTCGACATGCGCGCCGACGAGCCGTGTCTCACCCTCACCCGCCGCACCTGGACGAACGGGCTGCCCGTCACGTTCGTGCACTTCCTGCATCCGGGCAACCGCTACCGGCTCGGCTCGCGCTTCAAGCCGGGCGCCGGACGGCACCAGACCTGAATCGGCTTCGGCACCCGAAAACGACCACGCGCGGCGGCCGCTTCATCGCGAAACGGCCGCCGCCCGTGTGACGGCGCTCGATATTCGCCGCTCAGATTGCTCCGACCTGCCCCGCGTCGCGCGTCCACACGACCGGAAACAGCGGATGCTCGAGCGGCGCGCCGTCCGGCAGTTCATCGGCCAGCCCGGGGAAATCGGGCGACGTCTTCCAGCGGCGCGGCGCGTGACGGATGTCGTCGCCGACGAAGCGGATCGAGAACGCGCGCCGGCGGTTCTGCGTACCGCCCGACGCATGCAGCGTCAGCATCCGGAAGCACACCATGTCGCCGGGCTCGAGCGCCCAGTGGCGAATCGGGAATGCCGAGCGGTCGGCTTCGATGTCGGGCAGGTCGGCGAGGCTGCCTTCTGGGAACCACTTCGCCTCCTTGTCCATGAACGTGCGCGGCATCAGCCACGGCCCCTGATGCGAACCCGCGACGAATTCCAGCGTCGATTCGAGCGGCACCGGGTCGACCGGAATCCACATGCTGACGTTGTCGTCGCCTTCGATGTTGTAGTACGGCTGGTCCTGGTGCCACGGCGTGCGCTGCCGCGTGCCGGGCTCCTTCACGAGCAGATGGTCGTGATGCAGGCGAACAGTCTTCGTGCCCATCAGCGCGGCGGCCACCGACGGCGCGGGCGATCGCACGATGAAGTCGCGGTACGCATCGTTGTGCCGCCAGTTGCAGAAGTCCTCGAAGAACCAGCCCGGATCGTCGGGCCGGCTCGCGACCTTCGCACGCTCGCTCGGCTGCGCGAGGTTCGCGTCGATGCCGGCGCGCAGCGCGGCCACTTCGTGGGGCGAGAAGATGCCCTTGATGCACACCGCGCCTTCGTCGCGGAAGGCGGCGATCAGTTCGGGCGTCACGGCTTTCGCGACGCGGTCCTGGATACTCGTCATGGCTTGCCTGTCGATTGAATGAAGCACGGGATCATGGGGGGCATGCGGTCACGGCGCGGCGGTCAACTGCTGCTTCGCGCCGTAGATGTCGAAGTCGAAGTATTTCGCGGCGATCTTCTGGTACGTGCCGTTCGCGCGGATCGCGGCGATCGCGTCGTTCAGCCGCTTCTTCATGTCGGCATCGCCCTTGCGCACGCCCATCGCGACGCCGTAGCCGGTGATGCGCACGTCGGTCACGTCGGGACCTGCGAACGCGTAGCCCTTGCCGCGCGGCGTCTTCAGGAACGAATAGCCGGCCTGCGTCTTGTCCTGGAAGGTCGCGTCGAGACGGCCGTTCACCAGATCCTGATACACCTGGTCCTGGTTCTGGTACGACACGATCGTCACGCCCTTCGTCGCCCATTCGGCCTTCGCGTACGCCTCCTGCGTGGTGCCCTGATCGATCCCGACGCGCTTGCCGGCGAGCGACGCCGCGGTCGGCAGCAGCTTCGAGCCGGCCGGCGCGACGAGCGCGCCCGGCGACGCGTACAGCTTGTTCGAGAAGTCGATCTGCTTGAGCCGCTCGTCGGTGGCCGTCATCGCGGACATGATCACGTCGAACTTGCGCGCGCGCAGCGCCGGAATCATCCCGTCGAAGCCCTGCTCGACCCACACGCACTTCGCGCGCAGCTGCTCGCAAATCGCATCGCGCAGGTCGATGTCGAAGCCGGCGAGCGAGCCGTCGGGCTGCTTCGCCTCGAACGGCGGATAGGTGGGATCGATGCCCCAGCGGATCGTCGCCGTGTCCTGCGCGAACGAGACGAGCGGCGCGAACGCCAGCGCGGAAACGACGAGCTTTGCAGTGCGGTTCATGGTGTGTCCTTGTGGTCTCGACGTGGCGAGCGAGCGCCGGGCGTCCGTTGGGGAGCGTCGTTGCCGGCAGGCCCGGCGCGGTGCGCGAAAGACTGGGACTTCGATGAAACTGCGATGCAGTCTAGACCGCTCAATTTTTGAGCGCAAGCGAGAGGAGCGGGTTGGAGGAGGCTGGAGGGTGAGATCGGGACGAAGAGCGGGATTGATGGCCCGAAGCCGCGGGATTTTCCCGGAATTTCGAGTGTTTACCCGTGATGTTGGGTCGCCACAGAACGAGTTTTTGCGGATATCCGCCGGAGGAAAATGTCTATACAGCACGGTCTATCGACACATTTTTCCACCCGCGCCGCCCATGCACCCTATACCGCACCAGCAACCATGAGTGGCGATGAGCCTCGTCGAGATGTAAGATATACTTTACATTCGCGGGCGATGAAGCTGCGTGGGGAGGTCAACATGCAACTCTATGAAATCGGTCAGGCCGTTGCAAAACGGAGGGCCGAACTCGACCTCACACAGGCCCAGCTTGCGAAACTTGCCGGATTGTCTCGCCTCACGGTGAACCAGCTTGAAACCGGCAAGATCAAGGATCTTGGCGTGAACAAGCTGATCCCGCTGCTCGGTGTGCTCGGCATCGAACTCCAGGCACAGCCAAGGCCGGCCCAAAGCGGTCTCTACAAGGCAGTTGTGAGCTCAAACGTCAGCTATAGAGGTGAATTGACCGAGCGACTGCTGGCCGACGCATTGACCACGGGACAGATTCCCGCAGGATATGAATCGCAGATCTCCGTGATCCTCGACGAGGTGCCGTTGCCGGTGGTGGTGAAGGCCGCCGAAGAAGCTGCCGCACGCTCCGGCACGCCGCTTCGCGCCATCTGGAAGAACCTTGCCGCATGGTCGAAGGATCTTCATCTGTACCGGGAGGTATGGGCATGATTGCACCAGACGCTTTGCCCGACGGCCCGTGGCAAGGCCTGTTCCGTCACGCGCTGAAGCTCATCGACGAGATACGGAAGCACGGCACGTCCCGTCCGTTCTGGACCTTCGGCGGCGGCACCGTCCTCATGCTGCGTCACGGACATCGTGTCAGCAAGGACATCGACATCTTCGTACCCGACCCGCAGTATCTCGGGTACGTGAACCCGCGCATCAGCGACGCCGCATCCGACATCACGAGCGAATACGAGGAACATGCCGGTTTCGTGAAACTGGTGTTGCCCGACGGCGAGATCGACTTCGTGGTTTCCCGCAACCTGATGTCCCCCGGTTATGACGAATGGACGCTGATGGACCACGTCGTCAAGGTCGAGACTTCAGCGGAAATCGTGGCCAAGAAAATGTGGCATCGCGGAGATCGGCCCACCGCGCGGGACCTGTTCGATCTCTGTCTGGTCATCGAGCGGGAACCGGAGAGCTTGATGGAGGCAAGCGCATTTCTCGTTCGTCATCGCGATACCTTCCTGAGTCTGCTCGACGAGCGCCGTGCATTCGTGCAGTCGCGTTTCGACGATATCCGGACACTCGGCTATACGCCGTCGTTCGACTACTGCGTGAATCTGGCCAGCGAGTTCCTCCGACAGCTTCCCGCCACCAGTACCGCCCGCAAATCACCCCCGCGCTGACCCTGCCTCCAGCAGCCCCATGTCCGGCGAACCCACGATTGCCCGCGGTCTCCGGCCATGCTAAAAGTCCTCGCACGCATTTGGAAATGAAATGCTCGACTCCAGAAAAGTGCAGAAATGAATCGACCTTTGTTCGACCTCGACCTGTTGCGCGCACTCGTGATGGTCGCCGATTGCGGCAGCTTCACGACCGCGTCCGCGCGCCTGCATTCGACGCAGTCGACGGTCAGCCAGAAGGTGCGGCGGCTCGAGGAGATCGCCGGGCATCGCCTGCTCGACCGCGGCACGCGCGACGTGCGGCCGACCGACGCCGGCGTGACGGTGCTCAGCTACGCGCGGCGCATGATCGCGCTGAACGACGAGATGCTGGAAGCGCTGTCGGGCGCGACCGTCGCGCTCACGATCCGGCTCGGCGTGCCCGACGATTTCGCGGCGGGCCGCACGACCCATGCGCTCGCCGCGTTCAAGCGCGATCATCCGCAGGTGAAACTCGAAGTGACGTGCGGGCTGAGCCGCGACATCTGCGCGGCCTACGATCGCGGCGAGCTCGATCTCGTGCTGATCAAGCAGCGGCGCGACAGCCGCGAGGCGGTGGTGCGCTGGCCGGAGAAGCTGCGCTGGATCGACAGCGCGCGGCATCCGACGATCGAGCTCGACCCGGTGCCGCTCGTCGTGTTTCCGCCGCGCGGGCTCTATCGCGACGACATGATCAAGGCGATCGAGGAACGCGGCCGCCGGTGGCGGATCAGCTTCACGACGTCGAGCCTGAGCGGTATCCAGGCGGCCGTCGCGGACGGGCTCGGCATCAGCGTGCTGCCCGCGCGCGCGGTGACCGACGAACACGTGGTGCTGACCGACGAGCGCGGCGGCTTCGCGCCGATCGAGAACATGGACATCGCGATCCTGCATCGTCCGACGGCCGATCCGATGGTCAGCGAACTGACGAAAGCGCTCGCGGCGATGCTCGAACACGAGCCGGAATAAACGCAGCCGTCGCGATGCGGATCGGCTGCGACGGAGTACCGGCGTAACCGGGAAGCCCGCCCGTCAGAACATCGTGTTCCCGTTCGCCGCATGCTCCGGCACCGGCTGGTTCACGTCCCAGTGCTCGACGATCTTGCCGTGCTCCAGCCGGAAGATGTCCATGATCGCGCTGCCGCGCGTGCCGGGCTCGCGCACCGCATGCACGTGCAGGATCACGTAGTCGCCGTCGACGAACGCGCGCTTGATCTCGCTGTGCGACTGCGGATATTTGTCGCGCAGGAACGCGACGAACTTGCGGAAACCGTCACGCCCGTCGGCCGCGTTCGGGTTGTGCTGCACGTATTGATCGCCGACATACGCGAGCGCGGCATCGGCATCCTTCTCGTTCAGGCCTTTCTCGTAGAACGCCAGCACCGTGCGGCGATTCGCTTCCTGCTGCGCTTGATCCGGCCCGGCCGCCGCCGCATGCGCGGCCGTCACCGCGAACGTCGCCGCAGCTATCCAGCGCGTCCATCGTGCGGCCCGTGCCGCCATCGTGCGTGTGCGTCGCATCGTCGTCTCCCGCGGGATCAGGCTGAAAGAGCCCGATCATACCCGGCGCGATGCGGCTTCGCGCTCAGACCAGCACGCCGTCGCGCGCGACGATCCGCCCCGACGACACGACGAGGCGGCGCGTCGGCCGCGCGACGACGGCCTCGGCGAAGGTCAGCGCATCGACGAGCACGACATCCGCACGCTTGCCGGCCTCCAGCCCGTAGTCGGCGAAGCCGCAACCGCGCGCCGCGCTGTGCGTCACGCAGTCGAGTGCGACTTCGAGCGCGTCGTCGCGGCGGAAATCGTTGCGCATACCGATCAGCATCGCGCGTTCGAGCATGTCGGGCGAACCGTACGGCGTCCACGTATCGCGCACGCCGTCGTTGCCGCCGACGACGGTCACGCCGGCCGCGCGGCACGCGACGACCGACGGCACCGGCACCGCGGCCGGCGCGGTCGTGACGATCGCGACGCCGAGTTCGGCCATCCGCGCGAGCAGCGCGTCGCGCTCGCGGTCGCGGTCGGCAACGTCGCCGAGGCAGAAGCCGTGGCTGATCGTGACCTTGCCCTGCATGCCGAGCGCGGCGGTGCGCTGCAGGATCAGGTCGAGCGAGTACGCGCCCATCGACCCGCGTTCGTGCAAGTGCAGATCGAGCCCGCGGCCGTGGCGCTCGGCGATGCCGAACAGCACGTCCACCGCTTCGACCGGATCGCCTTCGATCGCGCACGGGTCGAGGCCGCCGAGCAGGTCGGCCCCCGCGCCGAGCGCGTCGGACAGCAGCGCGGCGGTGCCGGGCCGCTTGAGCACGCCCGACTGCGGAAACGCGACGATCTGGATGTCCACCTGGCCGCGCAGCGTGTCGCGCGTCGCGAGCACGCCGCGTAGATGCCGCAGCCCGGCGTCGGTGTCGACGTCGACGTGCGTGCGCATCCGCGTCGTGCCGGCCGCGAGGAACGCGCGCGCCAGCGCGAGCGACGCGGCGCCCGCATCGTGACCGCTCGTCGCGCGGTAGTGGCGCTCGTTCTCGATGCGGTCGACGAGGCGCGGCCCCACCGCGTTGCGATACCACGGCATGCCCCAGTGGGTCTTGTCGAGATGCGTGTGGCCTTCGACGAGGCCGGGCAGTGCGAGCGCGTGCGCACCGTCCTCGATCGCGCAGCCCGCGGGCGCGTCGAGCGACGGACCGACGCGCGCGATGCGCTCGCCTTCGATCAGGATGTCGAGCGCTTCGTCGGCGTGCGTGCGGACGTTGCGGATCAGCAGGTTCGTCATGTCGGTTCCGGTGTGGTCGGTCGGTGCGGGACCGTCACGATGCACGCACCGTGACGGCGGTCAGGTCGTTGTCGCGTGAAACGCAGCGCCGGCGCGGACGGGGGAAGGAACCGCGGGCGGCGCGGCGCGAACGGTCGCAGGGAATGCGGTCACGATATCGGACGAGGTTGCCCGCGGCCAATTAAATGTCGCGATGCAGCGCATTCGATTTCGCGATGCGCGGTGCGCATGCCCGGCTGACGGGGCGCGACGATGGGGCGGGATCGCGGTGGAAGCGGTGGAAGCTGTCGCAGTTGCCGCAGTTGCCGCAGTTGCCGAAGCTGTCGAAGCGGTGGAAGCGGTGGAAGCGATGGAAGCTGTCGAAGCGGCGGAAGCGACGGAAACAGAGGAAAAGCCGACCGTCGCACATCGCGCCATGTCATAGGAATAGCGGAGCCCGGAGGCCGCATCGCGCCGTCCCGGGCGCCCACGTCAACGCCGCGCCGTGCCGTGGAGTTGCCCGGCAACAGACTTTACACGTTGTTACCCGGCCGCACCGGACGCGCATCCACCCATTACTTATACTCACGGCGAGTTCGCCACCCGTCCCGGAATTCGTCGGCGAACACGTTGCCGATGCAGGAATCATCATGATGCGCATGCCTTCCACCAAGACCGTTCTGTTCGCCTCGCTCGTCGCCGTGGCGGCGCTTCCGCTGACCGCCTGCGTCGCACCCGGCTACTACGGTGCGCAACCCGGCTATCCGCAGCAGCAATATGCGACGCCCGGCTACGCACAGCCCGCGTATTCGCAGCCCGGCTACGTACAACCGCAGCAGCCGGCTTATCCGAACCAAGCGCCGCAGTACGACCAATACGGCAACCCGCAGCCTTACGGCGGCCAGTACGGCAACGGCTACGGCGCGCAATACGGCACGCAATACGGCACGGTCGCGAACATCCAGCCGGTCAGCGGCTCGGTCGGCACGTCGGGCGTGGCCGGCACCGTCGTCGGTGCGCTGGTCGGCGGCGTGCTGGGCAACCAGTTCGGCCGCGGCCACGGCCGCGAGGCGGCGACCGTGATCGGCGCGCTGGGCGGCGCCGTCGCCGGCAACCAGATCGGCCAGCAGATGGGCGCGGCCCAACCGCCGAGCAGCTACCGGATCGACGTGCGGATCAGCGATGGCTCGACGCGCTCGTTCGACGTGCAGTCGCCCGGCGACCTGCGCCCGGGCGATCGCGTGCAGATCAACGGCAATCAGCTGTCGCGTTATTGATCCAAACCGCATGCGCCTGACCTGATCGGGCGCATCGTGCGCATCAGGCGCATCAGGCGCATCAGGCGGATCGCGCTCACTCGACGCCGCGCGCCGCCGCGCCGCTACGACGCGCGCGCTTCCCTTCATCTCCTTCCTTCTGTCAGCGCAGCACGCTTGCCGCGCTGACACGTCACCGTCAGCTTCCGCACATCGCCGATACTCGCGCGAGCCACCCGTTTGCGCTTAGCATTGTCGATGCCCTGCCGCGCATCGCGCAGCAGATTCCGACACCCCAACAAGAACCGCATCCGATGATCACGATCCGCCTGCTCGACGCCGCCGATGCGGCGCAGTTCCAGTCCGTGCGCCTACGCGCAATCGACACGTCGCCGACCTCGTTCCTGCCGACCCGCGACGAAGAAGCCGGCATCACGGTCGACGAATTCGCGACGCGCATCACGCCGAGCGGCGTGCAGGCCGTGTTCGGCGCATTCGACGGCGCAACGCTCGTCGGCATCACAGGCGTGCGCCGCGATGCGCGGGCGAAGGTCGCGCACAAGGCGCTGATCTGGGGCGTGTTCGTCGATCCCGCGTATCGCGGGCGCGGCATCGCGCAATCGCTGCTCGATAGCGCGACCGCGCATGCGGCGCAAGCGTGGCAATGCAGACAACTGATGCTGTGCGTCAACGAGGTCAACGGCACCGCCGAACGCTTGTACGCGTCGCAAGGGTTCGTCCGCTTCGGCACGGAACCGCGCGCGCTGTTCATCGACGGCCGCTTCTACGACGAGCACCACATGGTCAAGACGCTGGCGTAACGCGCTCGCGTGCCTTGACCGGCCGCACGCGAACGCTTGCACGCGCGTTACCTCACCGCGTATCGGTGACCGTCATGTTGACGGCCTGCCCGGCGATCGTCACGTTCGTCAGCGTCATCGCGCTCACGTTGAACGCGTAGATCGGCCCCGGCGACGTGACGGTCGGCGTGCCCGACGCGACCGGCGTGCCGAAGTCGCAGTTGCTAATCGTCACGCCGGAGATCGGCTGCACGGCCGGCGTCGGCGGCGTGCCGTTGTAGTCGAACGCGACCGGCCCCTGCGCGACGATCGCCTGGAAGCACGACGCGGTCACGCCGTTCAGCGTCACGTTGCTCGCCTTCACGTCGGAGATCGTCACGTTCTGCACGACCGGCGGCCGCGTGCGCACGGCGTCGTTCGCGGGCTGGTAGTCGCAGTCGAACGTGACGACGCCGCCCTGCGCGGCCGACGGATTACCGGCCGCCGGCGTCGCCACGCCGAGCGGCACGCTCGCGTTGACCGGGCTGCCCGCGAGCAACGCGCTGCCGTAGCCGCCGCCCTTCAGCGTCACGCCGTTCGGCAGCGTGACACCCTTCACGTGGAAGTCCTTCACGTAGCCGCCCCGGTTCATGTTCGTCTTCACGCGAATCGCGATGTTCAGCGGGTTGGTCTGCCAGTTCGCGTTCAGCATCGACAGGTTGGTCGCATAGATCTGCTCGACGCCGCCGCCCATCTCGCTGCCGAGCGTGATGCCGCCGTGCCCGCTGTTCATCGTGCAGTCGCGGATCAGGTGCCGCTTCGCGGGCCCGTATTCCGTGTCGCGGTCCTTGCCCGACTTGATCGCGATGCAGTCGTCGCCGGTGTTGAACGTGCAGCCTTCGCACAGCACGTCGGTGCACGCATCCGGATCGAAGCCGTCGTTGTTCGGGCCGATGCTGTTCGTCGTCACGCCGCGCATCACGACATTGCGGCTCGCGGTCGGATGGTGCTGCCAGAACGGCGTGTTCTGCGTCTGGTAGTGCTCCATCAGCACGTTGGTGCAGCCGATGAATTCGACCATGCACGGCCGCAGGTAGTGACCGAGGCCGAAGATGCGCTTCTCGACCGGCACGCCGGCCTCGGACAGCGCGGGCAGGTAGTTCTGATCCTGCTGCCACGGCGTGACGGGCGACGTGAGCAGCGCATAGAGCGCGTCGGGGATCGCGGGCGCGACGATCCGCAGGTCGACGTTGTTCGGATTCGCGGCATTCTGGGCCGGCACCGTCGCGCCCGCACCGTATGCACCCGACGAGCCCTTGTAGGTCCACCAGCACACGCTGCTGCTGCCCGAGCCGGAGAACGGCGTCATTGCCTGGCCGTTCAGCACCGACGTCGGCCCTTCGCCGGTCAGCGCGATGTTCGTCGCGTTGCGCGCATAGACGGGGGCGCCGTAGTTCAGGCAGTCGTTCGCCTGCCAGCGGCTGTAGTACAGGCGGCCATTCGCGCCGCAGTCGACCGGGCCGTCCTTTGCGTAGTCGGCCGGGTTCGGGCTGAAGTAGATCGTGCAGTTCGCGCTCAGGTGGAAATTGACGTTGCTCTGCAGCACGATCGGCCCCGCGCAGTACCAGTTGCCCGGCGGCACGACCACGCGGCCGCCGCCTGCGCGCACACACGCGTCGATCGCCGCGAGAAACGCCGGACGCGAGTCGAACGCGCCGGGCGCGGTCGTCAGTTCGGAACCGGGGCTGACCGGAGATTTCGCCGCCGGGTACGGCGACGTCTGCGCGATGGTCGCGCACGCGCGTGCGCCGTAGTGCGTGACGTCGAAGTCGTGCCGGCGGAACGCGAGGCGCGACACATGCGCGAGCGATGCCGCGATGCGCGCCGCCGCACCGTGCTCGCCCCAGATCAGGTCGACCGCCGCATTGGGCGACGTGCCGGCCGCCGCAAACGCGCGGGTGGCCGCGAGTGGTCCACTGACCACGGCGCCGCCGGCGAGCGCGCCGGTCCAGCCGATGAAGTCGCGACGCGATACCCGCCGCGGCGCGGGCGATCGGACAGACGAAGACGAACGGCGACGGTTTGCGGCCATGAGCACTCCTTCAATGGTTGGGGGATCGATGCGCCGGACGGCGGATCGCTATTCATACGTCGTCGTACTACATCGCGCAGTCTAGACGCGATCGAAGCGGCGGATGAATCTGTCGTTTACCCTGTTTCTACCGGCTTAACGTCGGATATGTGAGCGCACACTCACTTCGTGATTCTTACGCGGAGATATATGTTGTCGTATCTTTATGCGCAAAAACTCGATGTCCGACAGCAACGCGGTCGAGCCGAATCGACCGCGCGCATGGAATATGACAAGCTCGCGGAGGCCTCGCCGCCGCATTCCCACCAGTCACAGGAGCCTCAATTGCAGACCCGACACGGAGTCGACCTCATCCGCGCCCGCGCGCTGTTCGATCGCGAGCGCCGTGCATTCACCGAAGCCATGCCGATCTCCCGCGCGTTGTCCGCGGAAGCCGCCGAGCATCTGCTGTTCGGCGTGCCGTTGCACTGGATGCAGGACTGGTCGACCCCGTTCTCGCTGGTCGTGAAGGAAGCGCGCGGCGCGACCTTCACCGACGTCGACGGTCATCGCTACGCGGACTTCTGCCTCGGCGACACCGGCGCGATGTTCGGCCATGCGCCCGAGCCGGTCGCGCGCGCGCTCGCCGAACAGGCGACCCGCGGCTACACGACGATGCTGCCGAGCGAGGACGCCGCCTGGGTGTCGCGCGAACTCGCGCGCCGCTTCCGGCTGCCGGTCTGGCAGTTCGCATTGAGCGCGAGCGACGCGAACCGCTTCGTGCTGCGCTGGGCGCGCGCGGCCACCGGCCGCAACACGATCGTCGTGTTCAACGGCTGCTATCACGGGACCGTCGACGACGTGTTCGTCGATCTCGTCGACGGCCGCCCGATGCAGCGCGACAGCCTGCTCGGACAGTCCTACGACCTGCTCGCGAACACGCGCGTTGTCGAGTTCAACGATCTCGACGCGCTCGAAGCAGCGCTGAAGGATGGTGATGTCGCATGCGTGCTCGCCGAGCCCGCGATGACGAACATCGGGATGGTGCTGCCGGAGCCGGGCTTCTGGGACGCGGCGCGCGCGCTGACGCGTCGCTACGGCACGTTGCTCGTGATCGACGAAACGCACACGATCAGCAGCGGCCCGGGCGGCTACGCGGCCGCGCAGGGCCTCGACGCGGACGCGCTGGTGGTCGGCAAGCCGATCGCCGGCGGCGTGCCGTGCGCGGTGTACGGTTTCAGCGCCGATTTCGCGGAACGCGCGAAAGCGGCGAAGCTGAACGCGCCGCCCGGCCATTCCGGGATCGGTACGACGCTCACCGCGAACATGCTCGCGATGCGAGCGATGCGCGCGACGCTCGCCGAAGTCGCGACCGACGCCGCGTATGCGCACATGTTCGAACTGGCCGCACGACTCGCCACCGGGCTCGAACAGGCGATTGCGAAACACGGGCTGCCGTGGTGCGTGACACGCATCGGCGCGCGCACCGAGTTCCAGTTCACGCCCACGCCGCCGCGCAACGGCACGATCGCGGGCGAACAGCTCGACAGCGAGCTCGAGCACATCGTGCATCTGTACCTGTTGAACCGCGGCGTACTGATCACGCCGTTCCACAACATGATGCTCGTGTGTCCGCAGACGACGGCCGACGACGTCGACATGCTCGTCGCGCAGTTCGACGCGTGTCTGGGCGAGCTGGCGTGATGTGACGAGCGGCGCGTCGGGCTCGCCGGCATGCGCGAGCCCGACGCCAGCGCGCCCGTTCGTCGCACAGCGCCCGCGTGGGAAACGTCACATCACCTGCCGTGACATCAGTCGAGACACGGTTTGCCCGCCGGCAGGAATTGCCCGCGCCCCGGCTCCGCCGCGAGCAGCCGGCCGTCCTCCACGAGCAGCTCGCCCCGCGACAGGCAATGACGCGGCCAGCCCGTCACCTCGATCCCTTCATAAGGCGTGTAGTCGACCGCATGATGAAGCGACGCATTCGCGATCCGCACGCGCTTGTCCGGATCCCATACGACGATATCCGCATCGGCGCCGACCGCGATCGTCCCCTTGCGCGGATACAGCCCGTACAGCTTCGCAGGCCGCAGCGACGTCAGCTCGACGAACTGGTGCAGCGATAGCCGCCCCTGGGGCACGCCGTCGAACAGCAGCGGCAAGCGCGTCTCGAGCCCCGGAATTCCATTCGGAATATGGTCGAACGAAACGGCATGGCCGCCCGGATGCTTGCCGCACGGATCGTCATAGTTGAACGGCGCATGGTCCGAGGAAAACACCGAGAACACGCCCTGCTTCAGCGCCTTCCACACGGCCTGCTGGTTCGCCGGGTCGCGCGGCGGCGGACTGCACACGCACTTTGCGCCTTCGTAGCCGTCGTGACCGCCGTGACCGAGATCGTCGGCCGTCAGGTACAGGTACTGCGGGCAGGTTTCCGCCAGGATCGGCAACCCGCGCGACTGCCCCCAGCGGATCTGCTCGATCGCTTCCGCACCCGACACGTGCACGATCAGGATCGGCACGTCGACGAGTTCCGCGAACGCGATCGCGCGATGCGTCGCCTCGCGCTCGACCACGGCCGGCCGCGCATGCGCATGGAAATGCGGCGCGACGTGGCCGTCGCCGAGCAGCCGCTCGGTCAGCCAGCCGATGCAGTCCGAGTTCTCCGCATGCACCATCACGAGCGCGCCGTGCTCGCGCGCGACCGACAGCACGTCGAGCATCTGCCGGTCGTTCAGCTTCAGGTCGTCGTAGGTCATGTACACCTTGAACGACGTATAGCCGTTCGCGATCAGCCGCGGCAGCTCCTCGGCCAGCACATGCGGCGTCGGATCGGCGACGATCAGGTGAAAGCCGTAGTCGATCAGCGCGCGCCCTTGCGCGCGCCGGTGATAGTCGTCGACGGCCGCCTGCAGCGACTGCCCCTTCGCCTGCGCGGCGAACGGAACCACGGTGGTGGTGCCGCCGCATAGCGCGGAGCGCGTGCCGGTCAGGAAGTCGTCGGCCATCTTCAGCCCGTCGGGCATCGGCTGGTCGAGATGACAGTGCGCATCGACGCCGCCCGGCATCACGAGCATCCCGCTCGCATCGAGCTCGCGCGGCGCGCGCGGCAGCCCGTGGCCGAGCATGGCCACGCGCCCCGCGCGGATGCCGATGTCGCACGAGAACCGGTCCGCCGCCGTCACGACGTCCGCGTGACGGATTACGAAATCGAGATCGTTCGACATGACGCGCGCCTCAGATCACGTCGCTGAAGAGACGCCCCCAGCCCTTCACTTGCCGCGTGTCGTAGTCGGCCAGCTGCAGCGACTTCCACACGACGGTCGAGATCGTGTCGTAGATCGGGATGCCCGTCTCTTCCTCGAGCGCGGGCACCAGGTGCGCGGCGTTCAGGTTCGTGCAGAAGATCGAGATCGCGCGCGGGCCGGCCTTCGCGACTTCGCGCACCATTGCGCCGATCTGGTCGCCCGTCACTTCGGAGAACGAGAAATTGACCTTCAGGTTCAGGTGACGCTCGGCAATGCAGTTCAGGCCCGAGCGCCGATAGTTGTCGACGATCTTCGTCTGCACGTCGTCGAGATACGGCGTGACGAGGCCGAACTCGTGCGCGCGGGTCTTCTTCAGGATCTCGTTGAGTGCGAGCACCGAGGTCGTGGCCGGAATGCCGGTCGCTGCAGTGATGCGCTCGCACAGCCGCTCGTCGGCCTCGAAGCCGAGCCAGCCGGACGACGTGCCGTTCCATGCGATCACGTCGACCTTCGCATCGGCGAGCAGCATCGCGGCCTGGATGATCTTGTCGTCGTCGAACTGGCCGAGCGCCTGGCCCGTCAGCGAGATCTCGGTGACCGGAAAGCGTGCGAAGTGCGCGGACACGCCCGGCAGCCCGGCGACCATCGCGCTCGTCAGCGGCTCGAGCGACGTGTTGGAAGAAGGCGTGAGCATGCCGAGCAGGGTACGTTTCTTCATGATGAGGTTCTCTCTACCAGTGAATGCAATCAATGCGGTGAAAAGGGTCGGTCAAGGGGTCGGTCAGACCGGGAGCTTGTTTTCGTAGTCGATCGCGCTGGAGCACACGAGCAGGCCGACGCCGGCCGCCGCGAACACCATCAGCGCAAGGAAGTAGGAACCGGTGAACTGCACGATCGCGCCGACGAGGATCGGCACGGTGACGCCGCCGAGGTTGCCGCCGAGGTTCATGAGGCCGCCGAGGAAGCCGATCTTGTTGCGCGTGCCGAGCGACGACGGGATGCACCAGTACAGGCCGCACCAGCGCAGGAAGAACAGCGTCGACGACAGCAGCGCGACGCACACCACCGGGCTCTTCACATAGGCGACGGAAAAGATCGACACCGTCGCGATCACCGCGGCGATGCCGAACAGGGTGCGCATCACGACGTTCGGGCGGCCGCCCGCGGCTTTCCACTTGTCGGCGATCCAGCCGCCGAGCAGCTCGCCGATGAAGCCGCAGAAAAAGATGATGAAAGTCGAGCCGCCCATCTGCTTGATGTCGAAGCCGTGCACCTTGTGCAGGTAGTTCGGCATCCACGTGAGCAGCCCGTAGAACACGCTGTTGAAGCACATCCAGCCGAAGAACATGCACCACACCGAGCGGTACTTGAAGAAGTCGCGCGAGCGGCCCGACGCACCGGCCGGCTCGGACGCGAGGTCGCTCGCGTGCGACGCCTCGATGTAGTCGGCTTCGAGGTCGTTGACGCCCGGATGCTCGCGCGGCGTATTGCGGATGTAGTACCACGCGAGGAAACCGGCGAGCACCGTGCCGACGCCGGCCACCGCGAACGCGAGCCGCCACGAGCCGAGCAGCGCGATCAGGCCGGCGATCAGCACCGCGCCCAGGGCCGCGCCGAGCGGCGCGCCGCCGTCGAGCAGCGTGGCGCCGCGGCCGCGTTCGGTCTGCGTCATCCAGATCGCGTTGAGCTTGCCGCCGGCCGGGTAGATCGGCGCTTCGGACGCGCCGAGGCCGAGGCGGGTGAGCAGGAGCGACGGTGCGTTGGTGCACAGCGCGGCGATCGCCTGGAAGAAGCCCCAGAACACGGTCGCCATCGCGATCACGATGCGCGGCTTGAACCGGTCGGCCAGCATCCCGCCCGGGATCTGCATCACCGCATAGGTCCAGAAAAACGAACTGAGGATCAGACCCTCCATCGCCGGCCCGATGTGGAACTCCTGCGAGATGTAAGGCATGGCGACGGACAGCGACGCGCGATCGACGTAGTTGATCGCGATGAGGCTCAGCATGACGACGAATATCTTCCAGCGGACGGCGGACTTGCCGACCGTCATGGCAGCGACACCGGAGGTTGAAGACATGGACGGACTCCAGGGATGAACGAGGATGATCAGGACGTCGCGCAACGTTGAACCAAGTATAGGATTAGAAATTTATAATTACAGTTATCGTAAACGATTGGTTTTATTGAATTTGTTTTGTCACTACGATGGTGCAGGGTAAGCCCCGATATCGTGATAAGCTCGCACCATCATGAGCCAGACACCCCGCAATCCCCTCCTTCTGCGCACCCGCGGCATGGCCGCGGAGATCGCCGCGCGCCTGCGCGTGATGATCGACGAGGGCGAATTGCCGCCCGGCGCGCGCATCGACGAAAAAGAGCTGAGCCTCGCATTCGACGTGTCGAAGACGCCGCTGCGCGAGGCGCTGAAGGTGCTCGTCGCGGAAGGCGCCGTCACGCATCGCCAGTACATCGGCTATCGCGTCGCGTCGATCGACGTCGACGATCTCATGTCGACGTTCGAGCTGCTGCACGGGCTCGAGGCGATGGCGGGAGAGTTGCTGCACAAGCGCATCGGCGCGTCCGCGCTCGCCGCGCTGCAGGCGAAGCACCGGCGCATGGTCGAGTGCCACGAGGCCGGCAAGCGGGTCGAATATTTCCGGCTGAACCAGCAGATCCATCAGATGATCATCGACGCGGCGGGCAACCCGGTGCTGTCGGGCATCTATGCGTCGCTGATGTCGAAGGTGCACCGCGCGCGCGGCGCCGCGAACGCCGACACGCTGCGCTGGGCCGAATCGCTGAACGAGCACGAGGAGATCATGGCCGCGCTCGCCGATCCCGACCATGCGGTGCTGCCGCAGGTGCTGCGCCGCCATTCGGAGAACACCGCGCGCGAAGTGCTGGCGATCCTCGATCGCACCGGCACGGCCGACACGCCGGGCAAGCGGGCGGCCCGCGCGTAGCCGCCTGCTGAACGAACGCACGAACGCACGACCGAACCGGCCGCGTAGCGGCCCGCCAGCGCCCCGCTACGCAGCCTTCAACGCGCGCCGCGCCACTTCCGCGAAATAGCGCGCGCCGACCGACAAAATCTCGTCGTTGAAATCGTACGTCGCGTTGTGCAGCGGCACGCCGCCGTGCCCGGCCGCCTCGCCGTTACCGATGAACACGAAGTTGCCCGGCACCGCCTGCAAGAACGCGCCGAAGTCTTCCGAGATCATCATCGGCTGCACGTTTGCGTTCACCGCGTCGGCGCCCGCGACCTGCGCGGCGGCTTGCACGGCCGTGTCGACCCATTCCGGAGAATTCACCGTCGGCGCGAACTCGTGCGTGTACTCGAACGTGCAGGTCGCGCCGTGCGTGCGGCAGATGCCGTCGCTGATCTCGCGCATCCGCGTTTCCAGCAGCGCCTGCACGTCGCGCGAATAGCTGCGCGTGTCGCCCTTGATCGTCACCGTCGACGGAATCACGTTGCGCAGCCCGTCGGTGATGAACTCCGTGCACGAGATCACGGCCGGCTGGCCCGGATCGAGATTGCGCGACACGATCGTCTGCAGCGCGAGCACGATCTGCGCGCCGATCATGATCGGATCGATGCCCATGTGCGGGCGCGCCGCATGCGTGCCGCGCCCGTCGATCCGGATCACGAAGTTGTCCTCGCTCGCCATGATGCCGCCCGCGCGCGTCGAGAACGTGCCGGCGCGCATGCCCGGCATGTTGTGCGCACCGAAGATCGCGTCCACCGGAAAGCGCTCGAACAGGCCGTCGGCCATCATCGCCTTCGCGCCGCGCCCATGTTCCTCGGCCGGCTGGAAAATGAAGCGCACCGTGCCGTCGAAGCCCCGGCGCTCGGCCAGCAGCCGCGCGGCGCCGAGCACCATCGACATGTGGCCGTCGTGCCCGCACGCGTGCATCTTGCCCGGCGTGCGCGACGCATGTTCGCGGCCCGGCGCGTGCTCGGCGATGTTCAGCGCGTCCATGTCCGCGCGGATGCCGATCGCGCGCGTGCCGGTGCCGACCGTCAGGTTCGCGACGACGCCCGTGCCACCGATCCCGCGATGCACGTCGAGCCCGAGCGTCGTCAGGATCCGTGCGACGTAGTCCGACGTGTTCACTTCCTCGAAACCCGTCTCCGGATGCTGGTGCAGATGCCGGCGCCAGGACTTCAGCTGCCCCTGCAGCGTGCTTTCTTCGATTGCGTCGATTGCGTCCATCGTGGTTGCCTCGTCGATCGTCATGTCGTCCGGTTCGCTCAGGCCATCGCGGCCGCGTGGTTCAGCCAGTCGCGCTGGCGCGCGAGCACCGCGTCGACCGTATCGCCGACGCACTGCCGGTAGACGGACGGCGCGGTCGCGCCTTCCGTGTTGATCGCCAGCACGCGCGAATGCGCATCGAGCCCCACCTGACGCGCCAGCGCCGGGTCGCGCATCAGCACGGTCAGCCCCGCGATGCCCGCCGCGCCCGACTCGCCGGACACGAACGGCACGTCGCGCGCGCTGCCGGCTGCCAGCGCGCGCATCGCCCGGACCGCGTCGTCGTCGTCGATCAGCATGAAGTGGTCGATGCTCGGCTCGAGGAAATCCCACGCGAGCGGCGACGCCTCGCCGCACGCGAGCCCGGCCATCACCGAGTCGACGCTGCCGGTCGTCTTCGTCGCGCGCCCGGCGAGCGCGCTCTGGTACAGGCAATCGGCCTGGCGCGGCTCGACGACGATGAAATGCGGGCGCCGCGCGCCGGCGTGCTCCCAAAGATAGCTCGCGACGCCCGCCGCGAGACCGCCGACACCGCCCTGCAGGAAGACGTGCGTGAACGGCCGGCCGCCATCGTCGTGATCGTCCGCCGGCTGCTGGGCGAGCGCTTCGGCCGCGATCACGCCGTAGCCCTGCATCACGTCGCGCGGAATCGCTTCGTAGCCGTCGTACGACGTATCCGACACCACGTGCCAGCCGTTCTCGTGCGCAAGCTGCGCGGCGTGCACGACCGATTCGTCGTAGTTGCCGGCGATCCGCACGATCCGCGCGCCGTGCGCGGCGATCGCGTGCTCGCGCTCCGCGTCGACGTGCGCGTGCAGCACGATCACGCAGCGGCAACCGATCGCGCGCGCGGCGGCGGCCAGCGCGCGGCCGTGATTGCCGTCGGTCGCGCTGATCACTGTGAGGTCGGCGAGCGACGCCGCGTAGCGGCCCGTGACGAGCCCTTGCGGATCGAGTTCGTCGCGCGGCCGAAGCCGCTTCACGAGCCGCATCAGCGCGATAGGTGCGCCGAGCGCCTTGAAGCTGCCGAGCGGCGAGCGGCACGCCTCGTCCTTCACGCTGACGCTCGCGACGCCGAGCCGCGCGGCGAGATCCGGCAGCATGCGCAACGGCGTGCGCGCGGCGCCGACGAGCGGCCAGTGCGACAGCCATGCGCCGCTCTCGTCGGCCGCCGCGATGTTCATGACGCGGCGCAGCGTATCGGGATAGTCGGTGCGCAACGCGCGGGGGTTGGCGATCAGCATGGCGGGAAGGGCTCCGGAAAAGGGCCGCGCGGGCGGCCCGTCGGTGGGTGCGGTGCGGGCGCATACGGGTTGCGCTCGCCGTCGGTCCGAAAAATAATATTGCGCGAGCCGGTCAAAAAAATCGCCAAATTGACGGGTCGGACGCAAAAATTTCTCATTCTTTCGAGGTTGCCGCGCCATCATGCCCACCCCACTCGATGCGTTCGATCGCAAGCTGCTGATGGAAGTCCAGCGCGACGCGCACACGCCGCAGAACGAACTCGGCGCCCGCGTGAACCTGTCGACCGCCGCCGTGAACCGCCGCCTGCGGCGGCTCGCGGACGACGGCGTGATCGAGCGCTACACGGCGGTGGTTGCGCCGGACAAGGTCGATCATCCGCTGACGATCGTCGTGAACGTGGAGGTCGAGAGCGAGCAGATCGACCTACTCGACGCGATGAAGCGGACCTTCGAGCGCTGCCCGCAGATCCAGCAGTGCTACTACGTGACCGGGGAATGGGATTTCGTGCTGATCCTGGCCGTGCGCAACATGGATCAGTACAACGCGCTCACGCGCGAGCTGTTCTTCGCGAACAACAACGTGAAGCGGTTCAAGACGCTGGTGAGCATGAGCCGCGTGAAGGTCGGGCTCGAAGTGCCGGTGGACCTCGACGAGTGACGTCAGCGCCCGTCGGCGGCCAATGACCCGAAAAACGTCGCGACCTTGGCCTTGCTCGTCGTCTGCAAGCGCGACATGAGCCCGTGATCGATGTGCCGCAGGCCGTAAGTCGCGCCGATGTCGCGCTGCAACCGGCACCACAGATGGCTCGCGATCTCCGCGTCGACCATCGCCCGGTGAGCGCGGCCCGTCTGCGGCAAGCGCAGCATGTCCGCCAGGCTCGACAGGCGGTGACTCCGCGCGTGCGGATAGATGCGCCGCGCGACGAGCATCGTGCACGCAAACGCATGCTCGGCCGCCATGCCGAGCATCCCGAGCTCGGCCTGCCAGAACCGCTTGTCGAAGCCGGCGTTGTGCGCGACCACCGGATGGTTTCCGACGAACGCGGCGGCTTCCTTCATGACCTGCGACACCGGCGGCGCCGACGCAATCATTTCGTTGGTGATCCCGGTGAGCGCGACGACGTCGGACGGAATGCGGCGTCCCGCGTTCATCAGGCTCTGGTAACGGTCGACGATCTCGCCGTCGCGCAGAAGGATCACGGCGATCTCGGTCGCCCTGTCGCCCAGGTTCGGAGAAAGCCCGGTGGTTTCGAAGTCCAGTACCGCTACGGTTTGCATGGTTGAATCGGAGGAAAGATACCTGGCGAGGAACGTCGGTCAAGACGCGTCGCGCCGACAAGAAAGCGCCATAGTATCCCGGGACGCCGCCTGCGGCGGCAAACGCCCGCGTCACGCGCGGCTCACCGCCGCTTTTTCCATGCGCACCGGCGCGCTCGCCATTGCCGCTGCGGAGCCACCGCGGATGTGCCGATCCACGCCCCCATCGGCACATCCGCACACCCGCTACGTCAGCGACAACTGAAGCTCGCCGCCGAATTCACGTCGCCCGAGCCGTTGTAGCGCGCGACCTGCGGATACGGGCACAGCGGACGCGTGCGTGCAGCCCCCCAAGAAGTCGGCACGTCCGCATTCGGCACCGCGTTCGTCGCGTCGCGCGCGGTGGCAACGATCGCGGCGGGCGCCTGCCCCTGCTCGACCCACGCCACGAGCGGCGTCAGCATGTCGAACTGGTCGGCCGTCGGCCCGCCCGCGCAGTGGTTCATCCCCGGCACCGGATAGAAGCGCGCGAAGCTCGACGCATCGCCGCCGTTTGCCTGGGCGACCTGCGCATACCAGTCGCGCGTATCGTTGAACGAGAACACCGGATCGCCGGTGCCGTGATAGACGAGCAGCTTCGCGCCGCGCGACTTCAGCGCGGACAGGTTGGTCTCGTCGGGCGGCGTCATGAACGACCACGACGATTGCGTGTACACGCCATTCGTCGCGAAGATCGCCGGCGCGTCGTTGTCCATGTCGAAGCCGAGCGCGAAGCCGGCGAGGTTCGCGAGCGTCGCGGCGGTTTTCGGCGGCGTCATGAACGTGAACGCCATCGCGGCCGGGTCGAGCGTGATCGAATTCGACTGCTTCCAGCCGGCCCAGCCGGGGGCGGCCACACCCGGATCGTACGGAAAGCTCGCGTAGAGCGCCGTGCCCGCGCTGTTGCGCGCCCCCGCGAACACGTTCTCGAGCGCACTCTTCTGCGCGGTCGTCAGGCAGGATCCGGTGCGCGTGCCGTTCGCGCAGGCCGGAATGTCCGTCTCGACGCTGAAGTGCGCCTGACACGCGGCGACGTCCTGCACCATGCCGTCCGTCGCGCCGTCGAGCGCATCGCACTTGTCGAGAATCTTCGCGCCGACGAACTGGCGCTCCGCGTCGTTGAAGCCGCTGCGGATGTCGGGCAGCCCGTTCGAGCCGGTGGCCGACGCGATCTTCGCGAACTGCTGCGCGCCGTACATCTCGCCGATCGCCGCCTTCGGCAGGTGAAAGCCCGGGTCACCGGCGATGATCCCGTCGTAGTCGCCCGGGTTGCGCACGGCCGTGACCATCGCGTGACGGCCGCCGTTCGAGCAGCCGCCGAAATAGCTGCGGTCGGGCGCCTTGCCGTACGCGAGCCGGATCACCTGCTTGGCCATCGGCGTCAGCGCATCGACCGCGCCGTAGCCGTAATCGAGCCGCGCCTGCGGATCGAGGCCGAACAGCGGGTTCTGCGCGGCGCTGTGCCCGGAATCCGAGCTGATCACCGCGAAGCCCTGGTTCAGCGCGTCGGTCAGCGGCCCGCCGCCGCCGATCTCGCCGGTCGCGGTCACGACGTTGCCGTCGAGCCCGCCGTTCGCCTGGTAGAAGAAGCGGCCGTTCCACGCCTTCGGCAAGCGCATCTGGAAGCCGATCGCGTAGGTGTTGCCGTCCACCGCGCTCACGCGCTCGTTCATCTTCCCGGCGATCACGCAGTGCTCGGCGATCGACTTGCCGGCCACCGTCAGCGCGCCGGCGGCCGCGGTCGTCACCGACGTGAACGACGTGTTCGCATACGCGAGCTTCGCGGCGAGCGCGTCGCAGGTCTGCGTCATCGCGGCCGGCGTCGCGGCGCTCAGATGCGTCGGCGCGGAGCTGACCGAATCGTCGCCGCCGCAACCGGCGAGCATGGCCGCCGACAGCGGCGCGATACAGAGGAATGCAGATTTTCTCTTCACGATATCTCCCGTTCGTCAGGCTGCCAGATCAGAACATGTGCCGGACGCCGACCATCGCGCCGAGCTGCCCCATCCCCTGGCCGGGCGTCGTGCCGGCCCCGCCGCCGCTGACCGCGTAGCGCGCATGCGCGCTGTTCCACAGATACGACGATTGCGCGTAGACGGCCGTGCGCTTGGTCAGCAGATAGGTCGCGCGCAGCGTGGCCATCGTCGCGCGCGTGTCGTGCGCGCTGTTGACGATCCGGTAGCCTTCGCCGTCGACGACGAAGTCGGGCTTGATCGCATACGACGCGCCGAGGAAGAACAGGTCCGAATGCGCGCCGGCCGCGGCCGGCGAGCCGGTCGACACGCGCCGCCCGATCCAGCCCGCGCCGATGCGCGCGCCCGCCGCCTGCGCGTAGGCGCTCACGTGTGTGCGTGCATCCTTGCCGCCGCTGCTGGTGAAGGCGACCGGCGCGACGCCGTCGAAGAAGTTCGCGGCGGCGCCCGTGCCGCCGCGCTGCTCCTCGTACGACGCCGCCGCCCCGAAATACGCGCTGTCGTACTTGAGCATCACCGACCAGTTGCGGCATTGCACCGCGTCGCCCGGCACCTGCCCCGCGCACGTGCCCTGCCCCGGCGAGTTGCCGGTGCCCGCGCCGTCGCGGCCGAACGAATACGCGGCGCCGAGCGTCACGCCGCGATACGTGCCGACGTAGGTCACCGCGTTGTCGGCGCGGCCGTTCGGCACGTACGCGTCGAGCGAGCCGAGCCCGTAGATGTCGGGGCCGATGATGTCCGCGCCCTGCAGCGCGAGATAGGTCATCGTGTACTGGCGGCCGAACGCGAGCGTGCCGAAGCCGCTCTTCAGCCCGACGAACGCCTGCCGCCCGAACAGTCGCCCGCCCTGCCCGAGATCGCCGCCGCGCACGTTGAAGCCGCTTTCGAGCGTGAACACCGCCTGGTAGCCGCCGCCGAGATCCTCGGTGCCGCGCAGGCCCCAGCGTGACGGCAGCTCGCCCGTCACGCCCGGCATGCGCACCACGTGGTCGCCGGCCGCGTTCGCGTGCGACACGAATTCGACGCCCGTGTCGATGATTCCGTACAGCGTCACGCTCGACTGCGCGTGCGCGCCGGGCGCGGCGAGCGCGCAGCAGGCGCCGGCGGCCAGCAGGCCGTTCCTGGTTTTCGTGTTCATTGCGTTTGTCTCCAGACCTTGAGTAGGCGCGCTCTGACGGCGCGCATCGAAAAACCGTGAAAGTCAGTCGCCGGCTTGCGGGCGGCGAATCAGCACCAGCGCGGCAACGGCCGCGACGAGCGTGACGGGGATGCTCGCGCCGATCACGACCGGCGCGCTGCGGCCGGCGGCCAGCAGCGTCGCGGCCGCGAGCGGCCCGACGACGGAACCGAGCCGCCCGACGGCCACCGCCGCGCCGACGCCCGTGCCGCGCATCGCGGTCGGGTAATAGATCGCCGCGAGCGCGTACAGCACCGACTGCCCGCCGACCACGAACATCCCGGCGGCAAACGCGGCCGCCGCGAGCGACGCGAAGCCGGGCGCGGCCGAGAGCGCGGCAAGCGACAGCACGATCCCGACATACATGCCGCCGACCACGCGCGACGCGCGCATCCGGTCGAGCGCCGCGCCGATGCCGAGCGCGCCGAGTCCCGCGCCGACGTTGAACGCGATCTGCACGAGGCCGACATGCGCACGGTCGAGCCCGCGCGCGGCCATCAGCGACGGCAGCCAGTTCAGCAGGAAGTAGAGGACGATCAGCGTGCAGAAGTAGCTGATCCACAGCGCGAACGTCGACGTCGTGCGGCCGTCGCCGAACAGCGTGTGCGCGACGCTGGTGCGCGCGGCCGGCGTGCCGGCGACGTCGAGATACGCGCGCGATTCCGGCAGGCACCACGCGAGCAGCGGCACGAGCAGCAGCGGCCCGGCGCCGCCGACGTAGAAGATGTGCCGCCATTCGGTGTCGCCGGCGAGCAGCACGCCGATCAGCGACGCGATCACGCCGCCGAACGGAATGCCGCAGTACATCGTCGCCACCGCGCTGCTGCGCAAGCGCGGCTCGACCGCTTCGGACGACAGCGCGATCAGGTTCGGCATCGCGCCGCCGAGGCCGATGCCGGTCAGCACGCGCACGACGACGAGCATCCAGAAGCTCGACACCTGCGCGGTCGCGATCGACAGCAGCCCGAACAGCACGGCCGATGCGATCAGCACGCGCTTGCGGCCGATCCGGTCGGCGAGCCGCCCGCCGAGCATCGCGCCCGGCAGCAGCCCGAAGGTGCCCGCGCTGAACGCGATGCCCATCTGCGACACGGTCAGCCCGAATTCATGCGCCATGCGCGGCGCGGCGACACCGACCGACTGCAGGTCGAGCCCTTCGAGGAGTGCGACCGCGAAACACAGCGCGAGCGTGGTCGCGACCGTGGATTTTTCGGCAACGTAAGTGTTCATCCTGTCTCCAATCCCATGTCTTGTAGTCGGTCGGCCCTGCAACGGCCGCCGCGCGCCGCCGCCGGCCAGGGGCGGATCGGCGCGCGAGGTGTCGTCCGAACGACCGCCTTTATCAGGCAGCCTGATTCGCTGGCCGCAAGAATGCCTGCCGGTGTCGTGGCCGGCCGGTCGTTATGCCTGCTTGGTCCTGCTTGCTCCTGCTAATGCCTGCTCGTGCTGCCTACGCGTAAATCACGTCGGGATCGCGCCGCGCCGGGTCGTACAGCGCGTCGATCGTCGCCGCGCGATGCTGCTGCACGGCCGCCTGGTTCAGCGACCCCTTGTCGGTCACTTCGCCGAGATCGAGCGACGGCGGCGTGTCGATCAGCCGGATGCGCGCGACGAACGTCGAACCGCCGCTGGCATGCCGGTTCAGCGCGGCAAGCCACGTCGTGAACGCCGCGCGTACGGCCGGTGCGCGCAGCACGTCGGACACCGGCGCGTCGGCGGCGAGCCCCGCCAGTGCGCGGCACGCGTCGACGCGCGGAAACACGAGCAGCCCGATGTCGTCGCGATTGATTCCGGTGACGACCACGTCCTGCACGTACGGCGCGCCGCTCGACACCGCGTTCGCGCGCAACGGCCCGACGCTGACGAAGGTGCCGCTGCTCAGCTTGAAGTCCTCGGTCAGCCGCCCGTCGAACTGCAGCCCGAGTTCCGGCCGCTGCGGATCGGCAAAGACCCCCGCGTCGCCGCTGCGGTAATACCCTTCGTCGTCGAACACGTCGCGCGGATCGACGTCCGCGTGCCAGTAGCCGCGCATTACGTTCGGCCCCTTGAAACGCAATTCGAGCTTGCCGCCGCACGGCACCAGCTTCGCGTCGCAGCCGGGCGCGGGCAGCCCGATATAGCCGGCGCGCATCAGCGGCCCCGTCGTGAACAGGCACGACGGCGACGCCTCCGTCATCCCGAGGCCGGCCATGATCCGGATGCGCTCGCCGCAATGCGCGTAGGTCACGCGGTCGAGCCGGTCCCATGCGGCCTGCGACAGCCCCGCGCCGCCGAAGAAATACAGCTTCACGCGCGAGAAGAACGTGTCGCGCAGCGTGGCATCACGTTCGAGCGCGACGGTCAGCTCTTCCCAGCCCTTCGGCACGTTGAAGTAGATCGTCGGCGCGATCTCGCGCAGGTTGCGCACGGTTTCGTCGAAGCGGCCCGGCATCGGGCGACCGTCGTCGATGTACAACGTGCCGCCGTTGTACAGCGCGATGCCGAGGTTGTGACTGCCGCCGAACGTGTGATTCCACGGCAGCCAGTCGACCAGCACCGGCGGCTCGCGCGTGAGTTCGGGCATCGTCTGGCGCAGCATCTGCTGGTTGCTGCACAGCATCCGGTGCGTGGTCGGCACCGCCTTCGGCTGCTTCGTCGAACCGGACGTGAACAGGATCTTCGCCAAATGATCGGGGCCGACCGCCGCGTGGATCGCGTCGATCGTGCGCGGTGCCGTCGCGAGCAAGCGCGAGAGCGGCACCGTGCGGCCCTTTCCGTGCGCGCCGGCGTCGTCGTCGCGTGCGACGATCAGCGCCGCATCGGCCGGCAACGTGGCGTCGAGCGCACGCATGAACGGCGCGCGTTCGGCGACGAAGACCGCACCCGGGCGCAGCACGCCGAGCGTGTGGCGCAGCTTGCCGTAGTCGGTCGACACGAGCGAATACGCGGGCGAGATCGGCGCATACGGCACGCCGGCCAGCATCGCCGCGAACATCAGTTGCAGATGCTCGAGATCGTTGCCGGACAGCACCGCGAGCGGACGCTCGGCCGACAGCCCGAGATCGACGAGGCCCTGGCCGAGCGCGCGTGCGCGCTCCAGCATCTGCGCGTAGGTGATCTCGATCCAGCGGCCATCGGCGCCGCGCCGCGCGGCCAGCACGCGGTCGGGGTGCGCTTGCGCGCCGCGCACGAGGCAGTCGGTCAGGCGCGTTGGGTAGTCGCCGAGCGGTTCGCGCGAACGCAGATACCACGTGCCGTTTTCCGCGCGGCGAATCTCGGCCGCACCCACGGCGACGGCCGCCGCGCGATAGCGCACGCCGCCCGTGTCGCTCACCTGCCCGCTCGCGGGCTTCGATGCATTCATCGTGGCCTCGCTCATATGGGGTAATGCCGCGGCGTGGTCTGCACGGTGATCCAGCGCAGCTCGGTGAACTCGGCGATGCCGGCCGCTGCCGAAACGCCCGAAGCCGCTGTCCTTCACGCCGCCGAACGGCATCTGCGCCTCGTCGTGCACGGTCGGCCCGTTGATGTGGCAGATCCCCGACTCGATCCGTCGCGCGAGCGTCATCGCCCGTGCGATATCGCGGCTGAACACGCTTGCCGACAACCCGAACTCGCTGTCGTTCGCGAGCGCGACCGCTTCGTCGTCGTTGTCCGCGCGCAGGATCGCGACCACCGGCGCGAACGATTCCTCGCGATAGAGCCGCATGTCGCGCGTCACGCGATCGAGAGCGTCGCCGGCAACAGCGTCGCGCCGTCGATCCGGCAGCCGAGCGGCAAGCGCGCGCCGTGCGCACGGGCATCCTCGACGAGCGACGCCGCGCGCGCGGCGGCCGCCGCGTCGACCATCGTGCCGAGCGGATGGCCGGCCAGCGGATCGCCGGCGACCAGCGTGCGCGCCTTCGCGGCCAGCCGTTCGACGAGCGCATCGGCGATCGGTCGCGCGGCAATCACGCGCTCCGTCGACATGCAGATCTGCCCCTGGTTGAAGAACGCGCCGAATGCGATCGCGTCGACGGCTGCGTCGACATCCGCATCGTCGAGCACGAGCACCGGCGCCTTGCCGCCGAGTTCGAGCAGCACGGGTTTCAGGTGCGCGGCCGCGTGGCGCGCGATGATGCGCCCGACGTGCGTCGACCCGGTGAAGTTGATCCGCTTCACATGCGGATGCGCGATCAGCCGCTCGACGAGTTCCGGCGCATCGGCCGCCGCGTGCGTGATCACGTTGACGACGCCCGCGCCGAGCCCGGCGTCGTCCAGCACCGCGCCGATCAGCGCGTGCACGCCCGGGCACGCTTCGGACGCCTTCAGCACGACCGTGTTGCCGCACGCAAGCGGCATCGCCAGCGCGCGCGTGCCGAGGATCACCGGCGCATTCCACGGCGCGATGCCGAGCACCACGCCGCACGGCACGCGCATCGCGAGCGCGAGATTGCCGGGCACGTCGGACGGGATCACGTCGCCGTCGATCTGGGTGGTCATCGACGCGGCCTCGCGCAGCATGTTCGCCGCGAGCGTCACGTTGAAGCCGAGCCAGCCGGGCGTCGCGCCGGTCTCGGCGACGCCGGTCGCGATGAATTCGTCGATGCGCGCGTCCATCAGGTCGGCCGCCTTCAGCAGCCGGCGGCGCCGCTCCGTCGGCGCGAGCGCCGCCCAGGCGGGAAACGCGCGGTGCGCGGCGTCGATCGCCGCGTCGGCGTCGGCCAGGCCGGCCGCCGGCGCGCGCGACGCAAGCGCGCCCGTCGCGGGGTTGAATCGGTCGAAGGTTCGCCCGTCGCGGGCGGTGCACCACTCGCCCCCGATCAGCATCCGTCTGTCGGTCATGTCGTCTCCTGCCTTGCCTGTCTCTTGCGGTTGCGTCGGCGGTGCTATCAGCGCTTGTATGCCTGCAGGCCCGGCTTGATCGCCTTGTCGTCGAGGAACTGCTTCAGCCCCTGCTCGCGGCCGCGCTCCGGGTCGCGCAACTGCGCCTGGTCGAGCTTCGCATACAGATAATCCTCGCACTGCTCCCACGTGAGTTCGCGCGAACGCTTGAAGCCATGCTTCGCCGCGCGCAGCACGACCGGGTTCTTGTCCATCAGCCGCGCGGCGAGCGCGATCGTCGCGTCGCGCAGCCCGGCCAGCGGCACGCTGCTGTTCACGAGGCCCATTTCCGCCGCCTCGACGCCGGTGAACGTGTCGCCGGTCATGATGTAGTGCAGCGCGCGGCGATGCCCGACGGTGTCGGCCATCGCCTTGCTGACGAGGTTGCCCGGCGGGATGCCCCAGTTGATCTCCGACAGCCCGAACACCGCTTCGTCCGCCGCGATCGCGAGGTCGCACGCGACGAGCGGCGAGAACCCGCCGCCGAAGCACCAGCCGTTCACCATCGCGATCGTCGGCTTGTTGTACATCCGCAGACGGCGCCACTGCCATTCCGATGCGTCGCGCCGCACCTTTTCCTGCAGCGCGTCGGAGCCGCCGTCGATCTCGCGGAAATATTCCTTCAGATCCATGCCGGCCGTCCATGCGCTGCCCGCGCCGGTCAGCACCAGCACCTTCGCCTCGTCGTCGAACTCGATCGCGTCGAGGACCTGCAGCATCTCCTGGTTCAGCGTCGGGCTCATCGCGTTGCGCTTGTCCGGACGGTTCAGCGTCACCCACGCGATGCCGGCCTCCACGTTCACTTCAACGGTCTGCCAGCGGTTGTCGTACTTGCTCATGTCTGTTCCTGTCGTTCGTTCCTGTGCGATTCGGTGCGCAGCATTCCTGCTGCGGACGGCTTCATTTAATATCAGGCTACCTGATATTGCAAGCGGCACGAGCGCCGGTGTAAACCCGGAGCGCAAAGCGGGAGAAGCGACGGAATCGGGGAACGGTCAGGCGACCGGCAACGCGAACGCGGGCCGCGCGGCCCGCGCCGTGAAGGTTCGAAAAGGGGGCGAAAAGGGGTCGGTCAGCCGCGCAGGTTGCGCGAGAACAGTTCGAGCGCGCGCTGCACGTGCGCGGCGTCGTCGGCGGAGATGTCGCCGAGCATGCGCGTCTCGAGCGGGCGCAGCACGGCTTCACATTCACGCAGCATCGCCGCGCCTTCGTCGGTCAGCGTCAGCAGGATGATGCGGCCGTGCGACGGGTCGGCTTCGCGCGTGACGAAGCCGCGGGCGGCCATCACGCTCATCACCTCGTTCGCCGATTGCGGCGTGATCCATGAGCGCTCGGCCAGTTGCGCATTCGACGATGCGCCGCGCGCCTCCAGCACCGACAGCGCCGTGTATTGGGCAAGCGTGATGCCAAGCGGTGCGAGCGCGTCGGTCATATGCCGGCGCAGCAGCCGGTCGAGACCGCCGATCACGTAGGTCAGGCGCTGCGGCGCGCGCGCCTTCGGCTTGTCGCCCGTCGCGCGGGCGGCGTTCTTCGCGGTGTTCTTCGGGGACGCGGGCTTGGTCGGTGCGGAACTCATGGTGCGGGCGGGATGGAATTGCGGGCCATCTTACCAGCACGTCGACGGGGCGAGCGGGGTGTTCGGGGAAGTCGGACGGCCAGTCGGACAGCCGCCGCGCGCTCATGCATGCACGGCAGGCCGCGAACGTGTCAGCGAAGCCCGCTGCGTCAGCGGCATCCCATGAACGGGATCCAATACGCGATCAGCCGCGCGGCGCGCCCATGAATCGCGCAGTCGGCAACCCCGCATGGCGCGTCTGCGCGACGAACACGCCGCCGGCATCGGCGTCGCTCGCCAGCGCGTCGTCGCTCAACCCAACACGCGCACTCGTCACGTACAACCGGCCTTCGCCGTCGAGCGTCACGCAGCTCGGCTGCGCGGTCGGCACCGCGATGCGTTCCGTCTCGACGCCGTCCGCGGCGTAGCGCACCACCCGCCGGCCGCCCCACTGCGCGTTCCACAGGCCGCCGTCGCGGTCCATCGTCGAGCCGTCCGGGTCGCCGTCCGCATCGGTCAGCCGCACGAACGGCCGCACGCCGGCCACACCCGCGCGGCCGTAATCGCACACGAGGATTTCACGCACGAGCGAATCGCAGAAGTACATCTTCGAGCCGTCCGGCGAGAACGCGATGCTGTTCGCGATCGCGGCCGGCGGCAACGCGAGCCGTTCGAGCGTGAGGTCGGCATTGAGCCGGTAAAACCCGCCGACCGCGCGCGGCGGGTCGCCGCCTTCGTCCTTCATCCCGAACACGAACGCGCCGGACGGATCGCAGCGCCCGTCGTTCAGGCGCGTCGGCAATTCGGGCTCGACGTCGACGATCCGCGTGAACGCGCCGCTGCGCAGGTCGAAGAACGCGAGTTGCGTCGCGAGCCCGACGAGCAGCACGTCCGGATCGTGCGTCAGCGCGAAGCACGCAAGCCGTTCGGGCATCGGCCACTGCGTGAGGTCCGAACCGTCCGCGCGGCAGCGCCACAGTTGCGCGCCTTCGATATCCACCCAATACAGCGCGTGCGTCTTGTCGCACCACGTCGCGCCTTCGCCGAGCATGTTGCGGGTGTCCGCCAGCCGCGTCGCCGACGCGGCCGGATCAATCTGTTGCATTCCGTCTCCCGATACTTGTTGCATGCGCAGGCAGCCACGCATTCGTCAGATCTTCATCGCGCGCCGCTGGTTGCGACGATACTGGTCGAACAGCACCGCGAGCAACAGAATTCCGCCGCGTATCAGATATTGGTAAAAGGTCGGCACGTTCAACAGGCTCATCGCGTCCTGCACGGAGCCCATGATCAGCACGCCGACCAGCACGCCGGAGATCGTCGCGACGCCGCCCGTCAGCGACACGCCGCCGAGCACGCACGCTGAGATCACGCCGAGCTCGAGGCCGACCGACGTCTTCGGGTCGCCGAGGCTCATCCGCGACGCGAGCATCACGCCGGCGAAGCCGGTCACGAGCCCCTGCAGCACGAACACCGCAATCTTGATGCGCATCACCGGCAGCCCCGCGAGCAGCGCGGCCTCGCCGTTGCCGCCGACGGCCAGCACGTTCTTGCCGAACACCGTCTTGCGCAGCAGGAAGCCGAACACGACGAAGCCAATGATGTTGCTCCAGATCGGATACGAGATGCCGAGGAACGATCCGGCGCCGAGCTCGAAAAAGCGTTCCTCGGAGATCATCACCGCGTCGCCGTTGGACGTGATGAACGCGAGCCCGCGCACGACTTCCATCATCGCGAGCGTGACGATCAGCGAATTGATCCGCCAGCGCGCGATCAGCACGCCGTTCACGAGCCCGACCGCGCCGCCCGCGAGGATGCCGGCCACGGTGCCGAACACGACGCTGTGCGTCGCGGTGATCAGCGTCGACGCGACGACGCCCGAGAACGCGACGATCGACGCGACCGACAGGTCGACTTCGCCGAGCGCGAGCACGAACATCATCGTCACCGCGATCGAACCGATCAGCGTGACCGACAGCAAGAGGCCCTGGATGTTGCGCGGCGTGAGGAAGTCCGGCACGGTCAGCGACAGCGTCGCGAACAGCACGAGAAACACCATCACGATGCCGGAGCGGTTGATCAATTGCCACACGCCGCCGCGCGCTCGCGCGGGCGCGGCCGTGGCATCCGGGGACGGGGAAGTGCGTTGGGGTTGCATTGCCTGGCTCATATCAGTTCAGTTGCTTTCCGGTTGACTGCACGGCGCTAACGCGGCAGCGCGAGCTTGATCAGCGCGTCGGGCGTCGCCTGCGCCTTCGCCACTTCGCCCGCGATCCGTCCTTCCTTCATGACGATGATCCGGTCCGACACGCCGATCACCTCGGCCAGGTCACTCGACACGAGGATCACCGTGCGGCCCGCTTCCGCGAGTTCGTAGAACAGGTTGTAGATTTCCGCGCGCGCGCCGACGTCGATGCCGCGCGTCGGCTCGTCCATCAGGAACACATCGATGCGCTCGGCCAGCCAGCGCGCGAGCACGACCTTCTGCTGGTTGCCGCCCGACAGCGCGCCGATCGGCGTGTCGCCGTCGGGGGTCTTGATCGCGAGCCGCTCGATGTAGCGTTGCGCGAGGTCGCGTTCGCGCCGCGCGTCGAGCAGCACGCGCGCCGGGCTGAAATGACGGCGCGCGCTGATGTTCAGGTTATCGGCCACCGACGCGATCGCGACGATGCCTTCCTGCTTGCGATCCTCCGGGCACAGCGCGATGCCGGCGCGCACCGCGTGGCGCGGGCTCGAAAACGCGACGCGCTTGCCGCCGAGCTCGACGTGGCCGCCGCTCGGGCGCGTCGCGCCGTACAGCAGCTTCATCAGCTCCGAGCGGCCCGCGCCGACGAGCCCGAAGAAGCCGACGATCTCGCCGCGGCGCGCGGCGAACGACACCGGCTCGGACAAGCCGGGCCCGGTCAGCCCCTTCGCCTCGATCATCACGTCGCCGGCCGCGCGCGGCCGGTAGCCGTACACGTCCTCGATCGAGCGGCCGACCATGCAGCCGATCAGCTGGTCGCGATCGAGGTCGGCGACCGATTCGAACGTCTCGATCCGGCGGCCGTCGCGGAACACCGTCACGCGGTCGCACAGCGCATCGACTTCCTCCATCCGGTGCGTGACGTAGATGATCGCGCGCCCTTCCGCGCGCAGCGAACGGATGATGCGGAACAGCTGCGTCGTCTCGCGCGCGGACAGCGAACTCGTCGGTTCGTCGAACGCGATCACGCGCGCGTCGCGCATCAGCGCCTTGCCGATCTCGATCATCTGGCGCTGGCCGATCGACAAATACTTCACCGGGATGTCCGGATCGATGTGCTCGCCGAGGCGCTCCAGCGCATCGAGCGCACGCACCGCGAGCGCGCGCTCGTCGACCACGCCGAGCCGGCTCGGCAGCTGCCCGAGCATCAGGTTCTCCGCGACCGTCAGCTCCGGCACCAGATGCAGCTCCTGGTAGATGATCGCGATGCCGGCCTCGAGCGCGGCGCGCGTCGACGCGAAGCGCTGCACCGTGCCGTTCAACGTCAGCGTGCCGGCCTGCGGCTGGTTCACGCCCGACAGCACTTTCAACAGCGTCGACTTGCCCGCGCCGTTCTCGCCCATCAGCCCGTGCACTTCGCCCGCGCGCACCGACAGCGACACGGCATCGAGCGCGCGCACGCCCGGGAATGTCACCGTGATCCCGTCGAGCGCGAGCAGCGCGCCGCCGGGCGGCGCGGCGGCGCCGTGCGTGACCGTGTCATCGTTGCCGGACACGGCCGTGATCGTCTGCATCGTCATCGCGTCGTCGCCTCGCACGCTCAGATGCCGAGCTCGGTGCGCACGGCCTGCCAGTTCGCGCGCGTCATCAGCTTGCCGCTCGTCTGCGTGTCGGCCGGCGGCGTCTTGCCGTTGCGGATCCAGTCGACGAGGTTCTGCGTGCTGTCCTTGCCGTGGTTCGTCGAGCTGACCGCGATCGTCCCGTAGAAGCCGGTCGGCTCCTTCTTCTGGAATTCGGCGAACGCCTCGCCCGCGCCGTTGATGCCGACGCCGATCACGTCGGCCGCCGGGATGTGCAGCTGTTCGGTCGCGCGCACCGCGCCGAGCACGGTTTCCTCGTTCAGCGCGTAGACCACCCACTTCTTCACGTTCGGATGGCGCGCGAGCACGGGCGCCGCGGCGCTGAAGCCGCCTTCGTCGTCGGTCGTCTTCTGCGGCGCGTCGAAGATGTTCTCCTTGCGGAAGCCGTTCGCGAGCAGCGCCTGCGTCGCGCCGTCGGTGCGCAGCTTCGCGGTCGGCAGCTCGTAGTTGGTGATGCGCAGCGCGCCGACTTCCTCAGGCTTCCAGCCGCGCCGCTTCATCTCGTCGGCGATCGCCTGGCCGACCTGGTTGCCGATCTTGATCGCCGACATGCCGAGATGCGGCACGTTCGACAGCGGCTTGCCGGTCGAGTCGACGAGCTGGTCGTCGACGGTCACGAACTTCATGTTGTAGCGCTTCGCGCGCGCGGCGATCGCCGGCCCGAGGCGCACGTCGGGCGCGCAGATCACGAAGCCCTGCGCGCCTTGCGAGCCGAGGTTGTCGATCGCGGCGAGCACCTTCTCGCCGTCCGGCGTGCCGATCTTCACGACCGAGAAGTTCTCCTTCTGGCCGAGCGAGGCGGCCGCGTTCTGCTCGTTGATGAACCATGCCTGCTCGGGCATCTTCACCAGGAAGCCGATCTTCAGCGGCGCGTCGGCGTGCGCGGCGCCCTGCATCCCGAGCGGCGCGAGGCAAAGCGCGGCCAACAGTGCGCGCAGGGTGTGTCGGCGAGTCGTGCGGTTCATGCGGTGTCTCCTTGTATTGGCTTGGGTCTTCAACATCCGTCGTACACGGTCGCGCTCGCGATGAGGCGCGCCGGCACGTTTTCAGCGGCCGAACGCGTCGGTGCCGACGCGCCGCCCGAACAGGAATGCGTCGGCGACGAGCCGCAACGGCCGTACGTCGACGTCGCTTTCGCCGCGCGCGATCAGCGCGCGGAAGTGAGCATACAGCGCCGGATACTCGCGCTGCGGGCCGATCTCGACCGGCTCGCCGGCGATCGACAGTTGCGCGCCGCCGCGGCTGATCGCGAGCACGCCGTCCGACGTGTCGACCGCGATCTCCCATTGCTCGACGGGGCCGTGCCGCCAGTCGAATTCCGCGTGCACGGGCACGCCGTCCGTATCGGCGCAATCGAGTTCGGCCGCGATCGGCGTCTGCACGTCGCTCGGCACGTAGAGCGTCGCTTCGCGCAGCACGAGCTCGCGCGGCAGGATCCGCGTGACGATCGACAGCGCGTTGATGCCGGGATCGAACACGCCGAGGCCGCCCGGCTCCCAGATCCACTGCTGCCCCGGATGCCAGCGCCGCACGTCTTCCTTCCAGCGCACCTGCACCGCGCGGATCATGCGCGTCGCGAGCCACGCGCGCGCCGGTTCCACCGCGCTCGCGCAGCGCGAATGCCAGGTCGCGAACAGCGTGAGGCCGCGTTCGCGCGCGAGCGCGTCCAGCGCGGCCACTTCGCCGAGCGTCGCGCCCGGCGGTTTCTCGAGCATCACGTGCTTGCCGGCTTCGAGCGCCGCGCGTGCCTGCGCGTAGCGCACCTGCGGCGGCGCGCACAGCGACACCGCCTCGAGCCCGGGCTCGGCGGCCAGCAGCGCACCCAGTTCCGGATAATTGCGCACGCCGCTGACTTCCGCGTGACGGCTCGCGCAGGCGGTCAGCGCGAAGCCCGGTTCGGCGGCGATCGCGGGCAAATGCTGGTCACGCGCGATCTTGCCGATCCCGATCACGCCCAGCGAAATCACGTTGCTCATCTGCGTTCCTCCTTCGCTACTCGGTTAGTGCGCCCAGCGCAGCACGAGCGGATCGAGCCGGCGCGCGATCGCGAGCAGCTCCGCGCGCGTGTCCGGATGCAGCTCCGGCATCGGATGCCGCGGCCGCTCGCACGCGATCACACCGCCTTCGCGCATCAGCGCCTTCGCGGTGAGAATGCCGGACTGGCGGTTCTCGTGATTGATCAGCGGCAGCCACGCCTGATAGCGCGCGTATGCGTCGTCCTGCCGCCCTTCGCGCCACGCTTCGAGGATCGGCCGGATGCCGTCCGGATACGCGCCGCCCGTCATCGCGCCGGTCGCGCCGGCATGCAGGTCGGCGAGCAGCGTGATCGCCTCCTCGCCGTCCCACGGCCCTTCGATCGCGTCGCCGCCGAGCCGGATCAGCTCGCGCAGCTTGTTCGCGGCGCCGGGCGTCTCGATCTTGAAGTACGCGACCTGCTCGATCTCGCGCGCCATCCGCGCAAGCAACGGCGCGGACAGCGCGGTGCCGCTCGCGGGCGCATCCTGGATCATGATCGGGATGTCGATCGCATCCGACACGCGCGCAAAGAAGTCGACGATCTGCGCTTCGGGCACGCGGAACGTCGCGCCGTGATACGGCGGCATCGTCATCACCATCGCCGCGCCGAGCTGCTGCGCGCGCAGGCTGCGCGCCGCGCACACCTGCGTGCTGTAGTGCGACGTCGTGACGATCACCGGCACGCGGCCGGCGACGTGTTCGAGGATCGTGCGCGTGAGCACGTCGCGTTCGTCGTCGGTGATCGCGAATTGCTCGGAGAAGTTCGCGAGGATGCACAGCCCGTCCGAGCCCGCATCGATCATGAAATCGACCGCGCGCTTCTGGCTCGCGAGGTCGAGCTCGCCGGTCTGGGAAAACGTCGTCGGGACGACGGGGAAGATGCCGCGATAGCGCGGTGTGCTGCTCGATGTCATGGTTCGGGTCCTGCGTCGGTCGAATCGGCGTTCAGCCGGAAAAACAAGGCGTTCAGGATTCGCGGGCGAATGCGCGCGCGGCCGGCTCGGGCGCGCGCAGCGCGGCCCGGACCACGAACGTCATCAGCACCGCGAACAACAGCGTCGCCGCGAGAAAGTACAGGCCGGCCGCGAGACTGCCGGTCGATGCCTTGATCAGGCCGATGCCGTACGGCCCGAAGTAGCCGCCGAGATTCGCGAGCGAATTGATCGCGGCGATGCCGACCGCCGCACTCGTGCCGGTCAGGAATTCGCCGGGCAGCGCCCACACGACGGCCTGGATCGAATAGAGCGAGAACGCGGTGAGGCAGATGAACGCGAACTGCAGCGCGGGCTGCTCCACCCATGCGCTCGCGGCCATCGTCGCGGCGGCCGCCGCCGACACGACGACGATGTGCCAGTAGCGCTCGCGCTTGCGGTCCGAATGGCGCGGCACGACCAGCAGGCCGACCACCGCGAACAGATACGGTACCGCGGACAGCAGCCCGGTCGCCGCATCGTCAGCGCCGAATGCGTGGATGATCGTCGGCAGCCAGAGCGACAGCCCGTAGATGCACAGCGGAAACGGCAGGAACAGCGCGGCGAGCAGCAGCACGCGGCGGTCGCGCAGTGCGGCGAGCGGATTGCCGTGCGAAGCGGGTCGATACGTGTCGCGGTCGGCGGCGAGCTGCCGCGCGATCCAGCGGCGCTGGTCGTCGTTCAGCCAGCGCGCATGCGCGGGCGACTCGGGCAACAACCGCAGCGTCGGCCATGCGAGCAGCACGGCCGGCAAGCCGCTGACGACGAACAACGTCTGCCAGTCCGACAGGCCGAACCAACCGTGCGTCGACAGCAGCCACCCGGCGAGCGGGCCCGTCACGATGCCGGCGAGCGGCTGCGCGAGCACGAGCAGGCCGATCACGCGGGCACGGTCGCGCATCGGGAACCATTGCGTGAGGAAGTAGAGGATGCCGGGATAGAGGCCGGCTTCGGCCGCGCCGAGCAGGAAGCGCAGCACGTAGAAACTGGCCGGCCCCTGCACGAGCGCCATCGCGATCGTGATCACGCCCCACGTCGCGAGGATGCGCGCGAACCACACGCGTGCGCCGAAGCGTCCGAGCGCGAGATTGCTCGGCACTTCGCACAGGAAGTAGCCGATGAAGAACAGTCCGGCGCCGAGCCCGTAGGCGGCGTCGCCGAGGCCGATCGCCGCGTTCATGTGCAGCTTCGCGAAGCCGACGACCGTACGGTCGACGTAGGCGACCACGTAGATCAGCGCGAGGAACGGCACCAGCTTGCGCGTGAGCAGGCGGGTCAGTTGCCGTTCGTCGACGGCTGCCGGCGAATCGGACTGTTCCGCCATCGCGTGGGCGGGCGTGTACTGCGTCGTCATCTTGTCTCCTGTAGCCCACGTTGGCGCTTTAGCGCTTGCGGGGGTCCCATGCTTCGCGGTCGGCCTCGGTTGGCGTCTTGGCGCTTGCGGAGGCCGTTTGTCTCAATGCGAATGGCTCGGCACGTCCGCGCCGCGCATGCCGACCAGGAAGTCGAGGTCGCACCCCTCGTCGGCCTGCAGCACGTGATCGATATACAGCCGCGCGTAGCCGCCCTTGCCCAATTGCGCGGCCACGCCCGGCGCCGCGGTCGGATCGACGTCCGACAGGCGGCGCTGCAGTTCGTCGTCCGGAATGTCCAGGTGCAGCGTGCCGGCCTCGCAGTCGAGCTCGATCCAGTCGCCGTTGCGCACGGCGGCCAGCGGCCCGCCCGCGGCCGCTTCCGGCGCGACGTGCAGCACCACCGTGCCGTACGCGGTGCCGCTCATCCGCGCGTCCGAGATCCGCACCATGTCCTTCACGCCCTGGCGCAGCAGCTTCGGCGGCAGCCCCATGTTGCCGACCTCCGCCATCCCCGGATAACCGCGCGGCCCGCAGTTCTTCAGCACCATCACCGAACTCGCATCGACGTCGAGCGCTTCGTCGTTGATCGTCGCCTTGTAGTGCTCGAGATTCTCGAACACCACCGCGCGGCCGCGATGCTTCAGCAGCTCGGGGCTCGCCGCCGACGGCTTCAGCACCGCGCCGCGCGGCGCGAGATTGCCGCGCAGGATGCAGATCCCGCCGTCCGCGATCAGCGGCCGGTCGAGCGGGCGGATCACCTCGTCGTCGTAGTTCGGCGCTTCGCGCACGTTGTCCCACAGCGACTTGCCGTTGACGGTCAGCGCGTCGGGGTGCGGCAGCAGCCCGCCTTCGCCGAGCCGGCGCAGCACGGCCGGCAGGCCGCCCGCGTAATAGAACTCCTCCATCAGGAAGCGCCCGGACGGCATCAGGTCGACGATCGTCGGCGTGTCGCGGCCGATGCGCATCCAGTCCTCGAGCTCGAGCGGCACGCCGATGCGGCCCGCGATCGCCTTCAGGTGGATCACCGCATTGGTCGAGCCGCCGATCGCCGCGTTCGCGCGGATCGCGTTCTCGAACGCCGCGCGCGTCAGCACCTTCGACAGCACGAGCCCTTCGAGCGCCATCTCGACGATCCGGATGCCGGACATGTGCGCGAGCACGTAGCGGCGCGAATCGACGGCCGGAATCGCCGCGTTGTGCGGCAGCGCCACGCCGAGCGCCTCGGCCATGCACGCCATCGTCGACGCGGTGCCCATCGTGTTGCAGGTGCCGGCCGAGCGCGACATGCCGGCTTCGGCCGACAGGAAGTGATGCAGGTCGATCTCGCCCGCCTTCAGCGATTCGTGCAGTTGCCAGACGGCGGTACCCGAACCGATGTTCTTGCCCTCGAGCTTGCCGTTCAGCATCGGGCCGCCCGACACGACGATCGCCGGCACGTCGCAGCTCGCCGCGCCCATCAGCAGCGCGGGGGTCGTCTTGTCGCAGCCGGCGAGCAGCACGACCGCGTCGATCGGATTGCCGCGGATCGCTTCCTCGACGTCCATCGACGCCAGGTTGCGCGTGAGCATCGCCGACGGCCGCAGGTTCGATTCACCGTTCGAGAACACCGGGAACTCGACCGGGAACCCGCCCGCCTCGAAGATCCCGCGCTTCACGTGCTCGGCGAGCTTGCGGAAGTGCGCATTGCACGGCGTCAGTTCGGACCACGTGTTGCAGATGCCGATGATCGGCCGACCGTCGAACTCATGATCGGGGATGCCCTGGTTCTTCATCCAGCTTCGGTACATGAAGCCGTTCTTGTCGTTCGTGCCGAACCATTGGGTGGAGCGCAGCCTGGGTTTTGTTGCCGACATCGTCAGTCCTGTGGTGACGGGATACCGGCGCAGTCTAGGCAGAATTTTGATAACTCGCTAATGACGTTTTAGGCGATTACGATATCGATTCCGATATCGATATAAACCCGTACCATGCTCGAAGCCAGCCCGTGGGGAAACCGCAGCCGCCTGAAGACGCGCCAGCTCCTGCTGGTCGTCGCGCTCGCCGACGAAGGCAGCATTCACCGCGCGGCGGCCGCGCTGAACATGACGCAGCCGGCCGCGTCGAAGCTGCTGCGCGAGCTCGAGGAATCGATCGGCGCGGTGCTGTTCGAGCGCCTGCCGCGCGGGATGCGGCCGACGTTGTACGGCGACGCGCTGATCCGCCACGCGCGCGCCGCGCTCGGCAGCCTCGACCAGGCGCGCGAGGAGCTGGCCGCGCTGAAGGCCGGCCATCTCGGGCATGTGGCGGTGGGCGCGATCACGTCGCCGGGCTTGCGGCTCGTACCGCCGGCCGTCGCCGCGGTGAAGGGCACGCATGCGAACGTGCGTGTGTCCGTCGCGATCGACACGAGCAATGTGCTGCTCGAACACCTCGCGCAGGACAAGCTCGACATCGTCCTCGGCCGGCTGTCAGCCGAACACGACAAGCTGCACCTGCGCTACGAGCCGCTGACCGGCGAGCCGGTCGCGGCGGTCGTGCGGCCCGGCCATCCGCTGCTCGCGCAGGCGCCGCTGTCGCTCGCCGACGTGCAGCGTGCCGCGTGGGTCATGCCGCCGGCCGGCAGCGTGCTGCGCCACCGCTTCGAGCTCGTGTTCCAGCGCGCGAGCCTCGCGCCGCCCGCGAACGTCGTCGAGACGGCCGCGCTGCTGTTCATCACGCAGTTGATCGAGCAGAGCGACATGATCGCGGTGCTCGCGGAGGACGTCGCGCTGTACTACGCGCGACATGGCATCGTGTCGGTGCTGCCGCTGGAGATGGATTGCCGGATGGACGATTTCGGGATCATCACGCGCACCGACCGGCTGCATTCGCCGGCCGTCGCGGTGATGGCCGACGCGATTCGCGCGGCCGCGCGGGAGGTGTACGGGGTCGCGTTGTAAGTCACACCATCGCGAACTCGATCACCGGTTCGCACCGGATCGGGAAGTTCACGGAGTTCGCGATATAGCACTTCGCATGCGCATCGTGATGCAGCCGCTCGGCCAGCTCGCGATCGTCGCCCGCGCGGATCGTCACGCGCGGGTGCAGCACGATTTCGGTGAAGCGCCCGTGCTCGGGGCTGTCGAGCATCGTCCCTTCGGCGTCGTCGACATACGCGAGCACGCGGATGCCGGCTTCCGAGCAAAGATGCAGATACCACAGCTTGTGGCACGCCGATGCCGACGCGAGCAGCAGATCCTCCGGATTCCAGCGCGCCGCATCGCCGCGAAACGCCGCGTCCGACGAGCCCGGAATGTCCGGCTTCGAGCCGGCGCTGATCACATGATCGCGGCCATATTCGCGATACCCCGACGTGCCGGTTCCCCGGTTGCCGGTCCACTCGACTGCCACGCGGTACTTGTGTTCGCCATGCGCCATCTCGCTCTCCTCTGCACTCGGATGTGAGGCCGCCATTGTGTCACCGCAATGCGATTTGGTATACCATTATTCCAAAATGAGGACTCAAGGGCATGGAAGCCAGACTCGATTCCACGGCGGACGCCGTGGCCGCATCGCTGCGGGAAATGATCATCAACGGCGAGTTGCAGGCCGGCGAGCGGCTCGTCGAGCGCGACCTCGCCGAGCACTTCGGGATCAGCCGGATTCCGATGCGCGAGGCGATCCAGCGCCTGGAGCGCGAAGGGCTGCTGGACCTTTTCCGCAATCGCGGCGCGGTCGTTCGGATGCTCGCCGCGTCCGACGTGCAGGAAATCTACGACATGCGCGTGCTGCTCGAAGGCGACGCCATCTACCGGAGCGTGAAGCGGCTCGACGACGAAACGCTGGCGCGCGCCGAACTCGTGCATCGCTTGCTCGGCGAATCGAGCGTGGCGCGCCGCCAGGGCGAGCTGAACCGTGAATTCCATGTGCTGCTGTATTCGTGCTGCGGCAACGCGCGCCAGTTGAAGGCGATCGCGGAACTGCGCAGCCAGGTCGAACGGTACGAGCGCCTGCAGGCCACGCTGCTCGCCGACACACCTTCGTTCCAGGTCGAGCACGACGCAATCCTCCAAGCCTGCCGCGAGCGCAATGCCCGCGGCGCCCGTGCGATGACGGTCGCGCATCTCGATTCGGCGCGACGCATCGTGATGCGGCTCGTCGAAGGCAGCTGAGGCCGGCCGGCGGCCGAGCACGCTCTCGCGCATTTTCGGCAGCCGCCACACCACGCGGCAAGGCACCGGATCGGCCTCGTCGGCCGGACACTGTCACTCCCCCGCCCCCCCACGCAACAAGGTCAACTTACGATTGCAAATACATCTCATTTGCATTAGATTTCGGCGCGCAAATGAACTGTTTGGAACACGGATGCCGGCGCGAGACGGCCCGCGGTGCCCGAACGCGGACCAATCTCTGAAGGACGGGTATGAGCAGGAAGAACTGGGCGGCCGCACCGATGGCCATCGTCGTCGGCACGGCCGGCCTGAGCGCCGCCGAGGCTCAGGAACTGTCGCTGCCCGCGATCGAAGTCTCCGGGCAGCGCACGACCGCACCGTTTCGCGCGCCCGAATCGACGAGCGCGACGCGCACCGAGACGGACGTGATGGAGATTCCGTTCGCGGTCAGCAGCGTCGACAAGAAACTGATCCAGACAGTCGCCGCCACACGCGGCGAAGACCTGTACGACTGGGTCGCCGGCGTCGCGCGGCAAAACAACTTCGGCGGGCTGTGGGACAACTACGCGGTGCGCGGCTTCGCCGGCGACGGCAACACGTCCGGCACCGACTACCTCGTCAACGGCTTCTCGTGGAATCGCGGCATCAGCGTGCCGCGCGACACCGCCACGCTCGAGCGCATGGAAGTCCTCAAGGGGCCCGCGTCCGCGCTGTACGGCCGCGGCGACCCCGGCGGGCTCATCAGCTACACGACGAAGCAGCCGCAGTTCGCGCGCGCGAACACGATCGGCGTGTCGGCCGGCAGCTACGGCGCGCTGCGCGAGACGCTCGATTCGACCGGCCCCGTCACGAAGTCGCTCGCGTACCGCTTCATCGCGATGAACGAGGACAACGGCAGCTTCCGCGATACCGTGTCGAGCAAGCGCTACCTGTTCGCGCCGTCGTTCACGTGGGACATCGGCGCGGACACGACGCTCCACTACGAATTCGAGACCTCCCGCCAGCGCGCGCCGCTCGATCGCGGCGTGGTCGCGGTCAACGGGCAACTCGGAGCGGTGCCGGCGTCGAGGTTCATGGGCGAGCCGCGCGACGGCGACTACGATGTGCGCAACTCGGGCCACCAGTTCACGCTCGAGCATCGCTTCAATGCCGACTGGTCGGTCAACGCCGGCTTCGCGCAACGCGACACCGACCTGTCCGGCCGCTCGTCCGAAGCATTCGCGCTGCAGCCGGACGGGCGTACGCTATGGCGCCGCTACCGGCAGGTCGCGTTTCACTCGAACGACGTGCAAGGGCGCGTCGAGGTGGCCGGCAAGGCCCGCACCGCCGGCATCGGCCATACGTTCGTGATGGGCGTCGACGCGTATCGCTTCAACTACGACCAGTTCGTGTCGCGCTCGACGCCGACGGCCGCGGCGCCATATGCGATCGACATCTTCGATCCGGTCTACGGCCAGCCGGCGCCCATGCCGCGCACCGCGACGAACTTGCTCGAGCGCGACGACGGCCAGGGCCTGTACGCGCAGGACACGCTCGCGTTCGGGCCGCACTGGAAAGTGCTCGCCGGGTTGCGCTGGGACCGCTTTCACCAGTCGGTCGAGAACCGCCTGAAGGGCGTGACGACGACCCAGCTGCAAACGGCGCTGAGCCCGCGGCTCGGCATCGTGTACGAGGCCAGCCCCGCGCTGTCGCTCTACGCGAACACCGCATATTCGTTCCGGCCGAACAACGGCGCCGACGTGAACGGCCGCGCGTTCGATCCGGAGAAGGGGCACGGCTATGAGGCCGGCGTGAAATGGGCCGGCACGCGCTGGCTCGCGACCGTCGCCGCGTTCTACGTGAACAAGCGCAACGTGCTGAGCGCCGATCCGGCAAATGCCGGGTTCTCGCGTGCGGCCGGCGAAGTACGCAGCCGCGGCGTCGAATTCGAATGGAACGGCGAACTCGGCCACGGCGTGCGCGGCATCGTCAACCTCGCGTACGTCGATGCGCAGGTCACGCACGACAACGTGCTGACGCCGGGCGCACGCCTCGTCGACATTCCGCGGCTGAGCGGGAGCGCGCTGCTGATGTACGAAACCGCGCTGCCGCTCGTCGACAAGGCCGGCGCGGGCGCGGGCGTGATCTATGTTGGGCGCCGTGCGGGCAATACCGCGAACACGCAGGATGGCTTCGACCTGCCCGCTTATGCGACCGTGCAGCTCAACGGCTACGTGCAGGTCAACAAGCATCTGCGCGCGTCGGTCGTGCTGAACAACCTGTTCAATCGCACGTACTACGTCAGCTCGTACAACAACCTGTGGGTCACGCCGGGCGCGCCGCGCAGCCTGTTCGCGTCGCTCGCGTACTCGTTCTAGAACGGCTGGTCGACGGGCATCGCGCAGCGGACGCAAATCGTGCGTGTGGTGCGTGGAAAGCCACCCGGGCATGTCCGCCCATTGCCGCAAGGTGCGCGTCGACCCTCGCTACATAGCCGAGCGCCGCCCCGACACCGCCGCCGTCGTCCCGCGCACCACCAAGCGCGGCAACGACGCGATCCGCACGCGCGACGCATCGTCGATCCGACCGCCCGCCTCGCGCAGCGCGTTGAGCAGTTCGACCGCGAGCCCGGCGGCCTCGGCGGTCGGGATCGCGACGGTTGTCAACGTGGGACGCGTGTCGCTCGCCAGATGAATATCGGTAATGCCGACGATCGACAGGTCGTCGGGCACGCGCCGGCCGCGATCGGCCGCCGCGTGCAGCGCGCCGATCGCGGGCAGGTCGTTGGTCGCGACCAGCGCGGTCAGCCCGGGATGCGCATCGAGCAGCCGGCCCGCCGCGCGCACGCCGCCTTCGATCGAATCGGAATCGGGCCCGGCCGCGACGATCGACGCGTCGAGCCCCGCTTCGCGCATCACATCGACGAAGCCGTCATAGCGCGCCGCCTGCACGCCGCTCGCCGACCCGCCGACGATCACGCCGATCGTCCGGTGGCCGAGTTCGAGCAGATGCCGCGTCGCGATCCGTCCGGCTTCGCGGAAATCCACCGCCACGCACGGCAACCCTTCAGGCGGCGCATCGGGCCGCTCCCACAGACACAGCACGACCGGTACGCCGCGCCGCGCGACGTCGGCCAGATCCGGCAAGTGCAGGTTCGCGTTGGTCACGAGAATGCCTTCGGAAATCGTGCCGGCGATCTGGTCGAGATACGCTCGCCCCTGCAATGGGTCTTCGTTCGTATTGCAGACGATCAGGAACTGCCCGTTGCGACGCACCGCGCGCTCGACCGCGAGCGCGAACTCCGGATAGAACGGGTTCGCGATGCTCGATACCATCAGCGCGACCGTCGGCGCGCGCCCTTCCGCGAGTGCCCGCGCCGCGAGATGCGGCCGGTACCCGAGCGCCTGCACGGCTTCGAGCACGCGCGCGCGGGTGGCGTCGCCAACCCGGCCGCGGTTGCGCAGCACGTTCGAGACCGTCGCGGCCGTCACGCCGGCGCGGCGGGCCACTTCATCGAGTGTCGCCATGACTTGCTCACTATATGAGACGTTGATCCAGTATTTGCTTCGCTCACCGAAGCGGCGCACTATCGCCGCACACCCTGCCGCCCGACCGACGGGCGCGACTCGGCCGCGATCGCTATCGGCTCTTTTTTTGATCGCGATGGTTAAGCGCTTAAGCACTGACGAGAGCGCATTAGAACATGGAGCGGAGACAATGGCGAGCATCTCGATGCGACGCGTGCAGAAAGCCTATGGCGAGCACGCGCCGGTCATTCGTGACGTCGATCTGGAGATCGGCGCGCACGAGTTCTGCGTGTTCCTCGGCCCGTCCGGCTGCGGCAAGTCGACCCTGCTGCGGATGATCGCGGGCCTCGAGGACCTGAGCGACGGCGAGCTGTCGATCGACGGCCGCCGCGTCGACGACGTGCCGGCCGCCGAGCGCGGCGTCGCGATGGTGTTCCAGAGCTACGCGCTGTTTCCGCACATGACGGTCTACGAGAACATGGCGTTCGGGCTGAAGCTCGCGCGCGTGCCGAAGGCCGAGATCGACCGGAAGGTGCGCGACGCCGCGCGGATCCTGCAGCTCGATACGCTGCTCGAGCGCAAGCCGAAGGCGCTGTCCGGCGGCCAGCGGCAGCGCGTCGCGATCGGCCGCGCGATCGTGCGCGAGCCCGGCGTGTTCCTGTTCGACGAACCGCTGTCGAACCTCGACGCGGCGCTGCGCGGCCAGACGCGCATCGAAATCGCGAAGCTGCACCGGCAGTTCGAACGCGCGAGCGTCGTCTATGTGACGCACGACCAGACCGAAGCGATGACGCTCGCCGACAAGATCGTGCTGCTGCACGCCGGCGCCGACACCGCGCAGCACGGCAGCATCGCGCAGATCGGCGCGCCGCTCGACCTCTATCACCATCCCGCCAGCCGCTTCGTCGCCGGCTTCATCGGCTCGCCGCGGATGAACTTCCTGCCGGCCGTCGTCACCGCCTGCAACGCGCGGCACACGACCGTCACCGTCGTGCCGTCCGGCGAGACCTTCACGCTGCCGCGCGACGGCGCCGCGCTCGCGCCGGGCGCGACCGTCACGCTCGGCATCCGCCCCGAACACCTGACGCTCGGCACTGCGCCCGACGCGACGACGCTCGCGCGCGACGTCGCGCTCGTCGAACGCCTCGGCGAGCAGACCTACGTGCACCTCGACCAGCCCGGCGGCACGCCGCTGATCGCGAAAGTGCCCGGCGACGCGCCGCTGCGCATCGGCGAGCGCGTGCACGTGCAGGCGCCGGCCGCGGCCTGTCACCTCTTCACCGAAGACGGCCGCGCGGTGCCCGCGCGCGCCGACATTCCCGTCCACCACTACGCATAAGGATCGGCATGCGCCTCGGAGTCTGTTACTACCCGGAACACTGGCCGGAATCGATGTGGGCCGACGACGCCCGCCGGATGACGGCGCTCGGCATCGCGCAGGTGCGGATCGCCGAATTCGCGTGGAGCCGCATCGAGCCGTCGCCGGGCGAATACGACTGGGGCTGGCTCGACCGAGCGGTCGACGTGCTCGGCGCGGCCGGCCTCGAGATCGTGATGTGCACGCCGACCGCGACGCCGCCGAAATGGCTCGTCGACCGTCACCCCGACATCCTCGCGATCGGCGCGGACGGCCGGCCGCGCGGGTTCGGTTCGCGCCGCCACTACGACTTCTCGTCGCCGACCTATCTGGAAGCCTCGCGGCGCATCTGCACGGCGGTCGCCGAACGCTACGGTCGCCACCCGGCCGTCCGCTACTGGCAGACCGACAACGAGCTCGGCTGCCACCAGACGGTGGTCAGCTATTCGCCGGCCGCGCTCGTGCGCTTTCGCGAATGGCTGAAGGCGCGCTACGGCACGATCGACGCGCTGAACCGCGCGTGGGGCACCGTGTTCTGGAGCATGGAGTACCGGCATTTCGACGAAGTCGACGCGCCGATCGGCACCGTGACCGAAGCGCATCCGTCGCATCGCCTCGACTACCGGCGCTTCGCGTCCGACGAGGTCGCGCGCTATCACCGGATGCAGGTCGACGTGATCCGCGCGCATTCGCCGGGCCGGCCCGTCGCGCACAACTTCATGCAGCTGTTCACCGAGTTCGATCATTACGAAGTGGCGCGCGACCTCGACATCGCGACGTGGGACAGCTACCCGCTCGGCGCGCTCGAGGAGCAATGGTTCGCGCCCGAGCTGAAGGCGCGCTGGCTGCGCACCGGCCATCCGGATTTCGCGTCGTTCAATCACGATCTCTATCGCGGGATGTCGAAGCTGCCGTTCTGGGTGATGGAGCAGCAGCCGGGGCCCGTGAACTGGGCGCAATGGAACCCCGCGCCGCTGCCGGGCATGGTGCGCCTGTGGAGCTGGGAAGCGTTCGCGCACGGCGCCGGCTGCGTGTCGTACTTCCGCTGGCGGCAGGCGCCGTTCGCGCAGGAGCAGATGCATGCGGGCCTGCACACGCCGGACGACCAGCTCGACGAAGGCGGCCGCGAAGCGCAGCGCGTCGCGCACGAAATCGCGGCCGTGCTCGACGCCGGCGCCGATGCCGACGCGAACGGCGCGGTGCGCGCCCCCGTCGCGCTGGTGTTCGACTATGAAGCGAAGTGGCTGTTCGAAGTGCAGCCGCAGGGCGCCGATTTCCACTACCCGCGCTGCGCGTTCGAGTACTACTCGGCGCTGCGTTCGCTCGGCCTCGACGTCGACGTGATCTCCGCGCATGCGCCGCTCGACGGCTACCGGCTCGTCGTCGTGCCGCCGCTGCCGATCGTGCCGGACGACTTCGCGGCACGGCTCGCCGCATCGGGCGCGCATGCGGTGTTCGGCCCGCGCACCGGTTCGAAGACGGCCGACCTGCAGATTCCGCCGACGCTGCCGCCCGGCCCGCTCGCGTCGATCCTGCCGCTGCGCGTGTGGCGCGTCGAGTCGCTGCGGCCGAACGTGACCGAGCCGATCGACGGCACGTTGCGCGACGGCTCGGCGTTCACCGGCGACGCACGCCGCTGGCGCGACCTCGTCGAGCTGCACGACGACGCACCCAGCGTCGTGCGTGCGCGCTTCGCCGACGGTCATCCGGCCTGCGTGTCGCACGGCGCGCTGCACTACTGGGCCGCGCTGTTCGACGACGCGACCACCGCGCGCCTGTTCGCCGACGTCGCGGCCGAAGCCGGCCTGACACCGTCGCCGCTCGGCGACGGCGTGCGCGTGAGCCGACGCGGCGGCCTGACTTACGTATTCAACTATGGCGGCACGCCGCACACGCTCGATGGGGTGCCGCCGTCCGCGTTCGTGGTCGGCGCCGCGGAGATCGAGCCGCAAGGCGTCGCCGTGTATCGAAGCCGTTCGTAGCAACCGCCCCCGGCGCCGCGACGCGCCGGTCACGCACAACGACAGACACACAGGACTGGAGACACACATGACACATCGCCCCCTTCGCGTCGCCGCCCGGCTTGCGACCGCCGCCGTCATCGCGTTCGCTTCGCTCGGCGCCGCGGCGCCGGCCGGCGCGGGCACGCTGACGATCAACATCGCGTTCAAGGGCGCCAGCCAGCGCGCGGTCTGGCAGTCGACGATCGAGGCCTTCCACAAGGCCCATCCCGACATCGACGTGAAGCCCACCTTCGTCGACGAGGAAGCGTACAAGGTGCAGCTCCCTGCGTGGCTCACGACCGTTGCGCCCGACGTGGTCAACTGGCATGCGGGCGAGCGCATGGCGTACTACGCGAAGCGCGGGCTGTTCGAGGACCTGAGCGGCGACTGGGCGAAGAACGGCTGGGACGCGATGTACGCGTCGACGCGCAGCGCATCGTCGTACAACGGCAAGCAGTACGCGGCGCCGACCGTCTATTACTCGTGGGGGCTGTTCTACCGCAAGGACCTGTTCCGCAAGGTCGGCATCGCCGACGAGCCGAAGACCTGGGACCAGTTTCTCGACGCGTGCAAGAAGCTGAAGGCGGCCGGCATCACGCCGATCGCGATCGGCGGCCGCGACGCGTGGACGCTCGCCGGCTGGTTCGACTATCTCGACCTGCGCCTGAACGGCAACGCGTTCCACCAGCAGCTGATGGCCGGCGACGTGCCGTACACCGACCCGCGCGTGAAGAAGGTCTACACGACATGGAAGTCGCTGATCGACTCGGGCTACTTCATCGACAACGCGCTGTCCTACGATCTCGACGGCGTGCAGCCGTTCCTGTTCCAGGGCAAGGCCGCGATGATGCTGATGGGCACCTTCATCGCGGCCGGCTTTCCGCCGAACGTGAAGCAGGAAATGGGTTATTACCGCTTCCCGATCATCGACGCGAAGGTGCCGACCGCCGAGGACGGCCCGGTCGAATCGCTGCACATCCCGACCAAGGCGAAGAACAAGGCCGACGCGCATACGTTCCTCGCGTTCGTCGAAACGCCCGAGATGGGGGCGAAGCTCGCGGAAGGGCTCGGCTCGCTGTCGGCCAACAGCAAGTCGCCGGAGCCGGCCGATCCGATTTCGCGGATCGGCTTCCGGATCCTCGCCGACACCAAGGGCGGCGTCGCGCAGTTCTACGACCGCGACATGACCAAGGAGATGGCCGACGAAGGGATGAAGGGGATGCAGCAGTTCCTCGCGAATCCCGCGCAGCTCGATACCGTGCTCGCGCAGCTCGAACAGACCCGCAAGCGGATCTACAAGAAGTAACCGCGTGACCCATGCGGCGGCCGCGTGTGCGTGCCGCCGTGTCCGCCCAGGAGGCTTGCCGTGTCCCGTCCGATCACGTCCACCCCGCCCGCCGGCGCCACGCCGCCGCGTGGTGCATCCGCCGCCACCGCGTTGCGCGTGCGCCGCCCGTCGCCCGCGGTGCGGCGGCAACAGCGCGCCGCGTGGCTCTTTCTCGCGCCCGCGTGCGCGATGGTTGCCGTCTATGTGATCTGGCCGATCCTGTCGACGCTGTGGCTGAGCCTCTGCAACTGGGACGGGATGACCGAGCGCACGTTCGTCGGTCTCGCGAACTACGTCGAGCTGCTGCACGCGCCGACCTTCTACACCGCGCTGCGCAACAACGTGATCTGGCTTGCGCTGTTCATGCTCGCGCCGCCGCTCGGCCTCGCGCTCGCGCTGTACCTGAACCAGGCGGTGGCCGGCATCCGGCTCGTGAAGTCGTTGTTCTTCGCGCCGTTCGTGCTGTCCGGCGTGGTGGTCGGGCTGATCTTCTCGTGGTTCTACGATCCGACCTTCGGGCTGCTCGCGCTGATCGCCGGACACGGGATCCCGGTGCTCGGCGATGCGCGCTATGCGACCGTCGGCATCGTGTTCGCCGCGCTGTGGCCGCAAACCGCGTACTGCATGATCCTGTACCTGACCGGCCTCACGTCGGTCAATCCGGAGCAGATCGAAGCGGCGCGGATGGAAGGCGCGCGCGGCTTCGCGCTGCTGTGGCACGTCGTGCTGCCGCAGTTGCGCCCGACCACGTTCATGGCGATCGTCGTCACGGTGATCGGCGCGCTGCGCAGCTTCGACCTGATTTCGGTGATGACAGGCGGCGGCCCGTTCGAGAGCTCGACCGTGCTCGCGTATTACATGTACGACCAGGCGATCAAGTACTACCGGCTCGGCTATTCCGCGTCGATCGCGGTCGTGCTGTTCGCGATCATGCTCGTCTACATCGTGTTCCAGTTGCGCCGCATGCTGCGCAACGAGCAGTGACCTACCGGGAGTGCATTCCTCATGTTTCCGACACCCGTTGCCCACTGGAAGCCCGTCTCGCGCCGGCTGTACAAGCTGTCGCTGCCCGTCGCGCTCGTGATCTGGCTGCTGCCGATGATCGCTGTGTTCGTCACGTCGGTGCGCTCGACCGAGGAGCTGGTCGAAGGTCACTACTGGGGCTGGCCGCGGCACTTCTCGATGATCAGCAACTATCGCGACGCGCTGACCACGTCGCCGATGCTGCATTACTTCTGGAACAGCGTGCAGATCACGGTGCCGTCGGTGATCGGGTCGATCGCGCTGGCGGCGATGGCGGGCTTTGCACTCGCGACCTACAAGTTTCGCGGGAGTACCGCGCTGTTCGGGACGTTCGTCGCGGGGAATTTCGTGCCGGTGCAGGTGTTGATGATTCCGGTGCGGGATCTTTCGCTGCGGCTCGGTGTGTTCAATACCGTCGAGGCGCTGATCCTGTTTCATGTCGCGTTTCAGACGGGGTTCTGCACGCTGTTCCTGCGTAACTTCATCAAGCAGTTGCCGTTCGAATTGATCGAGGCGGCGCGGATTGAAGGGGCGGGCGAATGGACGGTGTTCTGGCGGATCGTGTTGCCGCTGATCCGGCCTGCGTTGGCCGCGCTCGCGATTCTCGTGTTCACGTTCGTGTGGAACGACTACTTCTGGGCGCTGTGCCTCACGCAAGGCGATGAGGCCGCGCCGATTACGGCGGGCGTCGCGGCGTTGAAGGGGCAATGGACGACGTCGTGGAATCTCGTGTCGGCCGGGTCGATTCTTGCCGCGTTGCCGTCGGTCGCGATGTTCTTCGCGATGCAGAAGCATTTTGTCGCGGGGCTGACGTTCGGGGCGACGAAAGGGTGAGCCGGCGCTAATCGCTGATTGCAGATTCTGATCTCCTCCTCTTTCATCGAGAGGTTGCCCGCTTCGGCGGGCTTTTTTTTGGTTCCGCCGGGTTTGACGGTGCGGTGAATAGAGCAGCTATTCTCCGCAGAATTTGCGGTGAATATTGAATCGCGCGGCTCAAGTCCACCCCTCGAGCCGCAACGTCGACCGCACGAGCCGCTGCTCCTCCTCCTCGATCTCGCGCAGATAGTCGACGCACTGCCGGATATGCTCGCTCGCGGCCTTGCGGGCTTGATCAGGCAGCCGCCCTGTCACCGCGTTATAAAGCCGCGCGTGCTGTCGATCGATCTGCTTCTTCAGCGGCTCGCGGTGATAGAGGTTGTTCACCGACGCAAACACCGAACTGAGCAGCAGGTCGGTCAGCGACTGCAGCGTATTCACAAGCACCGGATTGTGTGACGCCTCGCAGATCGCGAGATGGAACGCATGATCGAGCTTCGCCCGCGCGGCCGGATCGAGATCCTGCGCATCGGCCGCCGTCATCTCCTCATAGCGACGCTTGATCAGGATGAAATCGGCCGGCGTACCGCGCAGCGCAGCAAGCCGCGCGGCTTCGGTCTCGAGCATCCCGCGCACCTCGAACAGGTCGTACAGCGTGCGCGGCTGCGAGCCGAGCAGATGCATCATCGGCGAGACTTCGCGCTGCGGGGTCAGGCTCGCGACGAACGAACCCTTGCCGTGCGTCGTGTCGATGATCCCGCGCGCACGCAGCAGCTTCATCCCTTCGCGCACGGCCGTGCGCGACACGCCGAGCTTCTCGGTCAGCCGCCGCTCGGACGGCAGCGCCTGTCCGGCCTTCAGCACGCCGTCGACGATCAGCTGCTCGATCCGCTCGGCGACGACATCGGCGACATTGCGCGCCGGCGCTTGTCGAACTTGCGTTTCCATACTGGTATGACCACTTCGGGGGGATATCGCCGATTTTCTCACAAACCCTTGCGCCAATTGAGTTTCCCGTCATCGCAAACCCCACGCTCCAGGCCCATTTCGAAAAACTGGTACGACCACGTTCGCGACGTCTGGACACGCACCGGCCGCCCGCCAAGAATGCCGTTCATCCGGCGCGCCGCGCATCTCGCGGCCGCCTGCATGGTGGAGACGGAGACACACGATGAGTTTCATCTACGACGAACGGATCGACGGCCCGCTGGCGACTGTCGACCGCGACACGCTCGTCGCCGCGCTCGCTGCGGCGGCGCCCGGCCTCGACGTGCTGCACGAGCGCGAGGCGCTGAAGCCGTTCGAATGCGACGGCCTCGCCGCGTACCGCACGGTGCCGCTCGCGGTCGTGCTGCCCGACACGGTCGAGCAGGTGCGCGCGGTGCTGCGCGTCGCGGCCGCGCACGGCGTGCCGGTCGTCGCGCGCGGCGCGGGCACCGGTCTGTCGGGCGGCGCGATGCCGCTCGAAAAAGGCATCCTGCTCGTGATGGCGAAGTTCAACCGGATTCTCGAAATCGACGCCGATGCCGGCATCGCGCGCGTGCAGCCCGGCGTGCGCAACCTCGCGATCTCGCAGGCCGCCGCACCCTACGACCTCTACTACGCGCCGGACCCGTCGTCGCAGATCGCCTGCTCGATCGGCGGCAACGTCGCCGAAAACGCGGGCGGCGTGCACTGCCTGAAATACGGGCTGACGGTGCACAACATCCTGAAGGTCGAGATCCTGACGATCGACGGCGACTTGCTGACACTCGGCGCCGACGCGCTCGACGCCCCCGGCTTCGATCTCCTCGCGCTGTTCACCGGCTCCGAAGGCATGCTCGGCATCGTCACCGAAGTGACGGTGAAGCTGCTGCCGAAACCGCCGAGCGTGAAGGTGCTGATGGCGAGCTTCGACGACGTCGCCGAAGCCGGCGCGGCGGTCGCGCGGATCATCGGCGCGGGCGTGATCCCCGGCGGGCTCGAGATGATGGACAACCTCGCGATCCGCGCCGCCGAGGACTTCATCCACGCCGGCTATCCGGTCGATGCGCAGGCGATCCTGCTGTGCGAACTCGACGGCGCGGCGACCGATGTCGAAGAGGACGCCGAACGCGTCGCCGCGCTGCTGCGCGACGCCGGCGCGTCGGAGATCCGCGTCGCACGCGACGAGGCCGAGCGGCAGCGGTTCTGGGCCGGCCGCAAGAACGCGTTTCCGGCGGTCGGCCGCATGTCGCCCGACTACTACTGCATGGACGGCACGATCCCGCGCCGCGAGTTGCCGCGCGTGCTCGAAGGGATCGCCGCGTTGTCCGCGCAATACGCGCTGCCGGTCGCGAACGTGTTCCATGCGGGCGACGGCAACATGCATCCGCTGATCCTGTTCGACGCGAATCGTCCCGGCGAACTCGACCGCGCGGAAGCGCTCGGCGGCAAGATCCTCGAGCTGTGCGTCGCGGTGGGCGGCAGCATCACCGGCGAACACGGCGTCGGGCGCGAGAAGATCAACCAGATGTGCGTGCAGTTCAACGCCGACGAAATCACGTTCTTCCACGCGGTGAAGGCCGCGTTCGATCCGCGCGGCCTGCTCAATCCCGGCAAGAACATCCCGACGCTGCACCGTTGCGCGGAATTCGGCGCGATGCACGTCCATCACGGCAAGCTGCCGTTTCCCGAACTGGAGCGCTTCTGATGCGACGCGAACGCGAACCCGAATCGATCGACGACAGCGCGGCGCTCGTCGCGCAGGTCGACGCCGCGATCCACGATCGCCAGCCGCTGCTCATCCGCGGCGCGGGCACGAAATCCTTTCTCGGCCGCGCCGTCGAAGGCCGCACGCTCGACGTGCGCACGCACCGCGGCATCGTCGCGTACGACCCGACCGAACTCGTGATCACCGCGCGCGCGGGCACGCCGCTCGCCGAACTCGACGCGATGCTCGACGCGGCCGGCCAGATGCTGCCGTGCGAGCCGCCCACGTTCGGCGGCGCGGCCACGGTCGGCGGGATGTTCTCGGCCGCGCTGTCGGGGCCGCGCCGCCCGTGGGCCGGTGCGGTGCGCGATTTCGTGCTCGGCTGCCGCGTGATCACCGGCCACGCGAAGCACTTGCGCTTCGGCGGCGAGGTGATGAAGAACGTCGCGGGCTACGACGTATCGCGGCTGCTCGCGGGCAGCTTCGGCTGCCTCGGCGTCGTGACGGAAGTGTCACTGAAGGTGCTGCCGAAGCCGCGCGCGAGCCGCGATCTCGCGTTGCCGCTCACGGCAGCCGAAGCCGTGCGGCGCGTGGCCGGATGGCGTCGCGCGGGGCTGCCGCTGGCGGGCGCCTGCCATGCGGACGGCGTGCTGCGCGTGCGGCTCGAAGGCGGCGAGGGCTCGGTGAAGGCCGCGCGCGGCACGATCGGCGGCGAGAACCTAGACGATCGCGCCGACGGCTTCTGGGCCCGGCTGCGCGACCTGTCGCTGCCGTTCTTCGACGATCCGCGCCCGCTGTGGCGCGTGTCGGTGCCGGCCGCCGCGCCGCTCGATGCGCTGCCCGGCGCGCTGCTGGTCGACTGGGGCGGCGCGCAGCGCTGGCTGAAGAGCGACGCCGCGCCGGCCGACGTGCAGCGATTCGCCGCGCAGCAGCGCGGCCATGCGAGCTGCTTCACGCCCGGCGCGACGCACGAGCCGTTCCAGCCGCTGCCGGCCGCGCTGCTGCGCGTGCACCGGCAGCTGAAGGCGCAACTCGATCCGCATGCGATCTTCAATCCCGGCCGCCTGTACGCGGACCTCTGACGCCCACCCGACTGCGAACCGCCGATGCAAACCAATCTCAGCGAAGCAAGCAAGGCCCTCGACCGGGCCGACGAAGCGGAAGCGATCCTGCGCGCGTGCGTGCACTGCGGCTTCTGCAACGCGACCTGCCCGACCTATCAGGTGCTCGGCAACGAGCTCGACGGGCCGCGCGGACGCATCTACCTGATCAAGCAAATGCTCGAAGGCGAGCCGTGCGGCGAGCGCACGCAGCAGCATCTCGACCGCTGCCTGACCTGCCGCAACTGCGAAACGACCTGCCCGTCCGGCGTGCGCTATCACACGCTGCTCGACATCGGCCGCGCGGAAGCCGAGAAGCGTGCGCGGCGTCCGGCGCGCGAGCGCCTGCTGCGCGCCGGCCTGCGTCACGTCGTACCGCGGCCGGCGACGTTCGCCGCGCTGCTGAAGGCCGGCCGCGCGCTGCGCCCGCTGCTGCCCGGCACGCTGCAGGACAAGATCCCGGCCACCGTGCCGGCGGCCGCGCCGCGCCCGCCGGACCGCCATGCACGACGCGTGCTGATGCTCGAAGGCTGCGTGCAGCCTTCGTTGTCGCCGAACACCAACGCGGCCGCGGCCCGCGTGCTCGACCGGCTCGGCATCAGCGTGACGCCGGCCCGCGAAGCCGGCTGCTGCGGCGCGACCGAATATCACCTGAACGCGCAGGACGCCGGGCTCGCACGCGCACGCCGCAACATCGATGCGTGGTGGCCCGCGATCGAGGCTGGCGCCGAAGCGATCGTGCTGACGGCGAGCGGCTGCGGTGCGTTCGTGAAGGAATACGGCGACCTGCTGCGCTCCGACCCTGAGTATGCGGACAAAGCGCGGCGCGTGAGCGCACTCGCGCGCGACCTCGCGGAAGTGATCGCGGCCGAGCCGCTCGACGCGCTGGCCGATGCAACGCCGCGCCGCGTCGCGGTGCACTGCCCATGCACGCTGCAGCACGCGCAGCGGCTCGGCGGCGCGGTGGAAAGCATCCTGCGGCGGCTCGGCTTCGATCTGACGAATGTCGCCGATGGCCACCTGTGCTGCGGGTCGGCCGGCACCTATTCGCTGACGCAGCCCGAACTCGCGACCCAACTGCGCGACAACAAGCTCGACGCGCTCGAAGCCGCGCGGCCGGACCTGATTGTCACGGCCAACATCGGCTGCCAGACTCACCTGAACGGCGCGGGCCGTACGTCCGTGCGCCACTGGATCGAGCTCGTCGACAACCGATTGGTCAACTGACCGCTGATTCCGGAGGACTTCCATGCAAACGAAACCCGAACTCGAACTCGCCGACGTCGAGCGCATGCTCGCCGCCGCCCGCGCGGAAGCGGAGCACCACGGCTGGGCCGTGTCGATCGCCATCGTCGACGACGGCGGCCACCTGCTCGCGTTCGCGCGTCTCGATGGCGCATCGCCGGCCAGCAGCTACATCGCGCACGACAAGGCGCGCGCGGCGGCGCTCGGCCGGCGCGAGACGAAAGCGTATGAGGATATGATCAACGGTGGCCGCACCGCGTTTCTGAGCGTGCCGCTGACGGGCTTGCTCGAAGGCGGCGTGCCGGTCATGGTGGACGGCCGCATTGCGGGCGCGATCGGTGTGTCTGGCGTAAAGTCCGAACAGGACGCCCAGATCGCCCGCGCCGGCACACAAAGCGTCGCGGCCTGATCCGCGCGCGTTTTTCATTCCCCGGGAGGAATCACGATGATCGACCAAGCAGGACTGCAAGTCGCGCCAGCGCTGAGCCAGTTCATTGAAAACGAAGCACTGCCGGGCACCGGTATCGACAAGGCCGCGTTCTGGAGCGGTTTCTCGGCGCTGGTGCACGACCTCGCGCCGCGCAACCGCGAGTTGCTCGCGGAACGCGACCGCCTCCAGCACGAACTCGACACGTGGCATCGCGCGCATCCCGGCCCGGTGCGCGACCATGCCGCGTTTCGCGCGTTCCTCGAACAAATCGGCTACCTCGTGCCGGTCCCGTCGAACGTCGCGGCAGCCACCGCGAACGTCGACAGCGAGATCGCGACGCAGGCCGGCCCGCAGCTCGTCGTGCCGCTGTCGAACGCGCGCTATGCGCTGAACGCCGCGAACGCACGCTGGGGCAGCCTGTACGACGCGCTGTACGGCACCGATGCGCTGCCCGAGGACGGCGGCGCCGAACGCACGTCGGCCTACAACCCGACACGCGGCCAGCGCGTGATCGACTACGCGCGCAACGTGCTCGACAACGCGGCGCCGCTCGCGAGCGGCTCGCACCGCGACGCGCTGCGCTACCGCGTGGAGGACGGCCAGCTCGCCGTCGAGACCGGCAAGGGCGTCGTGCACCTCGCGCAGCCGGCGCAATTCGTCGGCTACCAGGGCGCGGCGGGCGCGCCGTCCGCGATCCTGCTGAAAAACAACGGCCTGCACATCGAGATCCAGATCGACGCGTCGACCCCCATCGGTCGCGCCGATCTCGCGAACGTGAAGGACGTCGTGCTCGAAGCCGCGGTCAGCACGATCATCGACTGCGAGGATTCGGTCGCGGCGGTCGACGCCGAAGACAAGGTCCAGCTGTATCGCAACTGGCTCGGGCTGATGCAGGGCACGCTGGTCGAGGAAGTCGCGAAGGGCGGCAAGAGCTTCACGCGCCGCCTGAACGCCGATCGCGAATACACGACGCCGGCCGGCGGCACGCTGTCGCTGCACGGCCGCTCGCTGCTGTTCGTGCGCAACGTCGGCCACCTGATGACCAACGGCGCGGTGCTCGACCGCGACGGCAACGAGATTCCGGAAGGGATTCTCGACGGCGTCGTCACGACGCTGTGCGCGCTGCACGACCTGAAGGCCAAGCGCAATTCGCGCACGGGCTCGATCTACATCGTAAAGCCGAAGATGCACGGCCCCGTCGAAGTCGCGTTCGCCGACACGCTGTTCGCGCGCATCGAGGATCTGTACGGCCTGCCGCGCAACACGCTGAAGATGGGCATCATGGACGAGGAGCGCCGCACCAGCGTGAACCTCGCCGCATGTATCGCGGCGGCCGCCGCGCGCGTCGCGTTCATCAACACCGGCTTCCTCGACCGCACCGGCGACGAGATGCACACCGCGATGGAAGCGGGCCCGATGATCCGCAAGGGCGAGATGAAGTCGTCGGCGTGGATCACCGCATACGAGCGCAACAACGTGCTCGCGGGCCTGTCGGCCGGCTTGCGCGGCCGCGCGCAGATCGGCAAGGGCATGTGGGCGATGCCGGACCTGATGCACGCGATGCTCGAGCAGAAGATCGCGCATCCGCGCGCCGGCGCGAACACCGCGTGGGTGCCGTCGCCGACCGCCGCGACGCTGCACGCGCTGCACTACCACCAGGTCGACGTGCAGGCCGTCCAGCAGGAGCTGGAGAAGACGTCCTACGCGAGCGAACGCGACGCGCTGCTCGAAGGGCTGTTGACCGTGCCGGTCGTCGAGCGCGCCGCCTGGAGCGAAAGCGAGATCCTGAGCGAGGTCGAGAACAACGCGCAGGGCATCCTCGGCTACGTCGTGCGCTGGGTCGAACAGGGCGTCGGCTGCTCGAAGGTGCCCGACATCCACGACGTCGGGCTGATGGAAGACCGCGCGACGCTGCGCATCTCGAGCCAGCACATCGCGAACTGGCTGCGCCACGGCGTGATCACCGAGGCGTTCGTGCTCGACGTGTTCAAGCGGATGGCGCGCGTCGTCGACCAGCAGAACGCGGACGACCCGAACTACCGCCCGATGGCGCCCAACTACGACCAGTCGACGGCATTCAAGGCCGCGTGCGCGCTGGCGCTGCAGGGCACGTCGCAGCCGAGCGGTTATACCGAGCCGCTGCTGCATCGGTTCCGGCTCGCGTTCAAGGCGCAACAGCACGGCGCCTGAACGTTCGCATGCGGGCTTTCCCGCATGCGGTTTCACGAAACGGGCGGCCATCTCGGCCGCCCGTTTTCGTATGCGGATTCACGCGGACGCTGAAAACGGATAATCGATCCGTATCGCCCGACTTCAGCGCCGAGCCTTTACTGCAACGCTTGCGCGCACGATCGTGCAAGCGTCGGCCGGCGCGATAATTTGATCCGGATCAAGGGCCTGCAACATTTTTCGCGCTCGATAATGCCCGCGCTATACTCGGACCATTGCGCGCCGCGATTCGTCGGATCGTCGAATCGCAGCCGATCTATCTCGCCGGTGCGCCGGTAATCCGGCGGCTTATCCGGCCGCGATGATCGATGATCGCGCCCGCGTTTCCTGTCGGTCGGGCGGAATGCGTATCGGGGGCCGCGTAACGGATCGCCGCCGGCCAATCAATACGAACACAATCGCATCGGCCCGCCGCCCGGCGGCGATGCCCCCTCGATCCACGGACCATGGCAGAAACCGACTACGCAATGCCCAGCGAATCCGGCCGGACGAGCCGTGTCGCCGCTCATCTGCGCCGGCTCCTGCTGCCGCACCTGATCTTCTATTCGGGGCTGCTGCTCGGTCTGCTCCTGCTACTGCTATGCGGAATCGTGCTGTACGAGGCACGCATCGACGCGCGCGACCGTGCGCGCATCACGCAGCAGAACATCGCGTTGATGGCGTCGTGGGACATCGAGCGCAACATCGAGTTCTTTGCGCTGTCACTGCAGGCTGTCGTCGAAGGCGAGAACGATCCGGCGGTCGGCGCGCTGCCGATGCCGCTGCGCCGCCAGGTGCTGTTCGATCGCGCGACCACGGCCAAGTATCTCGGCGGCATCTATGTGCTCGACGCGAACGGCGACATTGCGGTCGACGGCAAGAGCGACGTGCCGCGCAAGGCCAATTTCGGCAACGAACGGTATTTCACCGTGCATCGCGACCATCCGGACGTCGGCCTGTACGTCAGCGACCCGTACCATTCGCGGCTGCGCGCCGGCTCGCCGAGCATCGCGCTCAGCCGGCGCATCACGCGGCCCGACGGGTCGTTCGGCGGCGTCGCCGTGATATCGATCCGGCTCGAATATTTCCAGAACCTGTTCTCGCGCCTCGCGCTCGGCGATCGCGGGTCGATGGCGCTGATCAATACGTCCGGCCTGATGCTCGCGCGCCAGCCGTACGAACCGGCGATCGTCGGCCGCAACATCAGCAAGGCCAGCACGTTCCGGCACTTCATGACCGCCAGCGAAGGCAGCTTCGCCGACACCGCGTCGATCGACGGCGTGCGCCGCCTGTACGTGTTCCGGCACCTCGAGAACCTGCCGCTGATCATCATGGTCGCGCGCTCGGAAGCCGACACCTACGCCGCGTGGTACGACCGCGCGATCCCGATCGGCTCGGCGATGGCCGTGCTCGCGCTCGGCTTCGTCGGCCTGTCGCTGCTGCTCGACGTGCAGTTGCGCAAGCGTCACCGCGCGGAAACCGAACTGCAGGCGCTCGCGCGCACCGACGGCCTCACCGGCCTCGACAACCGCCGGATGCTCGACGTCACGCTCGCACGCGAATGGCGCCGCGCGGCGCGTTCGCAGCACGCGCTGTCGCTGCTGTTCGTCGACGTCGACCACTTCAAGCGCTACAACGACTCGCAGGGCCACCAGGCCGGCGACGACGCGCTCGCCGCGGTCGCCCGCTGCATCGCCGGCTGCCTGCGCCGTCCGGCCGACTATGCGGCCCGGTACGGCGGCGAGGAGTTCGTCGTCGTGCTGCCCAATGTCGACACGAACGGCGCCGTGACGATCGCCGAATCGATCCGCACCGGCATCCTCGATCTCGGCATCCGGCACGACACGGGCGTGTCCGGCCGCCTGACCGCGAGCATCGGCGTGACGACCTGCTATCCGGAACGCGACGACAGCATCCAGGCCGCGCTGAAGCTCGCCGACGACGCGCTGTACCGCGCGAAGGAATCCGGGCGCAATCAGGTCGTCGTACTGACGTCCTCGTCCGTCGAACGCATGCCGCGGCGCGCCTGAGCGCGGCGTCGGCCCGGCCAGGTGCGGCCCTGCGGTCCTCCACACCGCCGCCTGCGGGCAAAATCGCCGACAATGTCGGCTCGCCGCGCCGCCGCGCGACACACGCGGCCGCCGGCCCGCGTCCGCGTCTGCTTCGCACCACCATGAGACTCAAGGCAAAGATTTTCCTTCTGGCCATCGTGCCGTTCCTGCTCGCGATCGCCGGCATCGGCTTCGGCGTGCGCCAGCAGGCGACGTCGCTCGCGCGTACGCAGCACGCGACGATCCAGGCCGCCTACCTGTCGAGCAAGGAAGTCGAGCTGAAGCATTACGTCGAGCTCGCGACGAGCGCGATCATGCCGCTGTACGACGCGAGCGGCCGCAATGCGCGCGACGAGGGCCTACTGCGCACACAGGCGCTCGCAATGCTGCAGAAGATGGATTTCGGCCCCGACGGCTATTTCTTCGTATACGACCTGCACGGCAATTCGCTGATGCATCCGCGCGAGCCCGAGCGCGTCGGCCACAACTTCTGGTCGATGCGCGACCCGCAAGGCGCGCTGACGATCCAGCAGCTGATCGGCGCCGCGTCGCACGGCGGCGGCTACGTGCGCTACGCGTGGCAGCGGCCGTCGACCGGCAAGGTCGCGCCGAAGCTCGGCTACGTCGTCGCGCTCGAACGCTGGGGCTGGATGGTCGGCACCGGCATCTATCTCGACGACGTCGACAACGCGCTGCAACGCATCGACGCGCGGGCGTCCGCGAACATCGAGCGCACGATGAGCTGGCTCACCGCGATCGCGCTGACCGGCGCCGCAGTGATCGCCGTCTGCGCGCTGGTGCTGAACGTCAGCGAATCGCGCAGCGCCGATGCGAAGCTCAAGCAGCTCGCGCAGCGCGTCGTCGAATCGCAGGAGCAGGAGCGCGAGCGGCTGTCGCGCGAGCTGCATGACGGGATCAGCCAGATGATGGTGTCCGCGAAGCTGATGCTCGAGTCCGCGCTCGCGCGGTTCGAGCGCGGCGCGACGCGCATGCCCGAAGCCGAGCAGGCGCTCGCGACGGGGGTCGGACGGCTCGGCGACACGCTGCGCGAAGTGCGGCGCATCTCGCATGCGCTGCGCCCGGCGATGCTCGACGATCTCGGTCTCGCGGCCGCGCTCGAGCAGCTCGTGCGCGAACTCGGCGCCGAGAGCGGCATCGACATCGGCTATACGCAGGTCGCGCACAGCGGCGCGCGGCCGTTGCCCGCACCGGTCAATACGGCGCTGTTCCGGATTGCACAGGAAGCGCTCAGCAACATCGTGCATCATGCGCAGGCGTCGCGCGCGGCCGTCACCCTCGACGTCGGCGCGCATGCCGTCAGGCTGACCATCGCCGACAACGGCTGCGGCTTCGACGCCGAGCGGACCCAGACCGATGCGCGCCGCGGCATCGGGCTGCGCAACATGCGCGAGCGCCTCGACGCGCTCGGCGGCACGCTGACGATCACGTCGCAGGTCGGCCACACCGTCGTGGCCGCGCGCGTGCCGCTGCGCGCCGCCTGACGAGCACCACCATAACCGGAGACCTTTGCCCATGAGCGCCCCCGACACTGACCGGCCCGCCGCCCGACTGCTGCTCGTCGACGATCACCCGCTGGTGCGCGACGGCCTGCGGATGCGGCTCGAGGCGGCCGACCTGTCCGTGGTCGGCGAAGCCGGCAACGCCGACGAAGCGCTCGCGCTCGCCGCGTCGCTCGAGCCCGATCTCGCGCTGATGGACGTCGGCATGAACGGGATGAACGGCATCACGCTCGCCGGCGTGTTCCACGAGCGCTTTCCGGGGATTCGCGTGCTGATGCTGTCGATGCACGACAACATCGAGTACGTGACGCAGGCCGTGCGCGCCGGCGCGAGCGGCTACCTGCTGAAGGATTCGCCGGCGAGCGAGATCGTCCGCGCGATCGGCGCGGTGCTGGCCGGGCAGACGTTCTTCAGCGAAGGGCTCGCCGCGCGGATGATCCAGGCGAGCGCGACCGCGTCGCCGCTCGACCGCTTGACGCCGCGCGAGCGCGACATCCTCGACGCGCTGGCCGAGGGGCTGTCGAGCAAGCAGATCGCGCAGCAGACGGGGTTGTCGGTGCGCACGGTGGAGACCCATCGGCTGAATCTGAAGCGCAAGCTCGAGATCGAGGGGCAGGCGGAGCTGATCAAGTTCGCGGTCGAGCATCGGCGGCGGTAGGGCAGCAGTAATGACACTCGCACGCTACGGCCTCAACATCTTGGCCACCCTCATTCTCGGCACACTGCTCGCACGCTGGTTCGTCCACCTCCCGATCGAGACGCCCATTCCCGCGGCAATCGAAGCGGCGATGGCATTTTTCGGGGTCGACACCATTGCGCATGCCGACGACGTCGAGGGGATCGGGCTCTTGCTCGTCCTGGCCGTCTGTCTCGCCGTGGCCGGCTTGGTCGTTTGGGGCATCAACCGGGTAGTTCGGCGCTAGGGAAACGTCGAGGCCGACGGACACCGCTCAATGTGCAAACGCCCCGGTCGCATTCGCGACCGGGGCGTCGTGGTTTCAGCGTCGCATTTCAATCGCGGCTCGCGCCGCGACCGTCGACCGTCAGTTCGTCCGCGAGTTGTGCTTCTGCAGATACGCGATCAGGCCGTCGATGCCGCCCGTTACGAGCTGGCTCTTGAACTGCCCCTGGTAGACCTGGATCAGCCACGCGCCCGACATGTCGATGTCGTAGATCTTCCAGTCGCTGCCGACCTTGCCGAGCCGGTAGCCGACCGACTGGCTGTCGCCCGGCGTCGTGACCGTCGACTGCACCAGCGCATCGGCACCCGACGCGCCGCCTGGCTTGAACGAGAACTTCGCGTCCTGGTTGCCGAGCTGCGCGAGCGACGCGGCATAGGTGCGCGTCATCAGCACCCTGAACTGCTTGTAGAGTTCCTGCTGCTGTTGCGGCGTCGCCTGCTTCCAGGCATCGCCGACCGCGATGCGCGTCGTGCGCTCGAAGTTCGTCACCGGCAGGAAGCGCTGCTCGACGACTTGCGTGATTTTCGCCATGTCGCCGCCGCGTGCAGCCGGATCGGCCTTCATCGCGTTGACGGTGCCCTCGACCGCATTGCGGACGATGTCGACCGGCGCGCTCTGCGCGAAAGCGGAAACCGACACGGCGGCGGCCGCGACGAAAGCAAACAGATGACGTTTCATACGGATATCGCACTCGATGAGAAAAAACGGGCCGGCGGATTGCATCGATTGCATCGGCCGGTGGGTCGAAGTATAGCGGCCCGAACGCCCGCCTGCCGCCCGGTGACCGACTGTTACCTTTGAGCCCCTTTTGTCACAGGACCGCCGCCGCGGCACGATTCGGGCCGATTATGTAAATATCCGCTTACCAATGGTCCGATCATTCGCGCCGATTCCCTCGCCGCGGAGCAAATATCCTTCCCGCCCCTTCATGCTGCAACGTTGCGACCGACGTCACGCGGCGCCGGTATACTCGTTGCTTTGCCCTTGCCAGCCCCTTCCCACCGCCACATGGTGACATCTCTCATCGTCCGACTCGTCGCATTGTCGGTACGCCGCCCCGTCTGGGTCGTCGTGCTGTCGCTCGTCATTGCCGTCTTCAGCGGCGTCTATGTCGCGCAGCACTTCAAGATCAACACGGACATCAGCAAACTGGTCGACGCGGAACCGCAGTGGGCCGCGCTCAGCAAGGCCGTCGACAAGGCCTTCCCGCAACGCAACGGCACGATCCTCGCGGTGGTCGAGGCGCCGGCCCCCGAATTCGCGACGGCCGCCGCGCACACGCTCACCGAAGCGCTGCAGAAGCAGGCCGACGCCGGCCGGATCGGTCAGGTCGCCGAACCCGGCGGCGGGCCGTTCTTCGAGCACAACGGGCTGCTGTTCCTGTCGTCGCAGGAAGTGTCGGACACCACGTCGCAGCTCGCGAGCGCGCGTCCGCTCGTCAATGAACTCGCGAAGAACCCGAGCCTGACCGGCCTCGCGACCACGCTGTCCACCACGCTCGGCCAGCCGCTCCTCACCGGCCAGGTGAAGCTGCCCGCGATGGCGAAGCTGCTCGCACGCAGCGCCGCGACGGTCGACGACGTGCTCGCCGGCAAGCCGGCCGCGTTCTCGTGGCGCGGGCTGGTCGACAGCGATGCCGCGCGCCAGCCCGCCCGCGCGTTCGTCACCGTACAGCCGGTCGTGAACTACGGCGCGCTGAAGGCCGGTGCGGAAACGACCCAGGTGATCCGCGACACCGCGCAAGCGCTCGGCCTCGAGCAACGCTACGGCGCGGTCGTGCGCCTGACCGGCGAACAGCCGCTCGCCGACGACGAATTCGCGTCTGTGGAAGACGGCGCCGCGCTCAATGGCGCACTCACGCTGCTCGCCGTGCTCGTGATCCTGTGGCTCGCGCTGCGCTCGAAGCGGATGATCGGCTCGGTGCTCGTCACGCTGTTCGTCGGCCTCGTCGTGACGGCCGCGCTCGGCCTCGCGATGGTCGGTTCACTGAACATGATTTCGGTCGCGTTCATGGTGCTGTTCGTCGGCCTCGGCGTCGACTTCTCGATCCAGTACGGCGTGAAGTACCGCGAGGAACGCTTCCGCGATGAACGCATCGATCACGCGCTGATCGGCGCCGCGCACTCGATGGGCATGCCGCTCGCGCTCGCCACCACGGCGGTCGCCGCGAGCTTCTTCTCGTTCATTCCCACCGCCTATCGCGGCGTGTCCGAGCTCGGCCTGATCGCGGGCGTCGGGATGTTCGTCGCGCTGCTGACCACGCTCACGCTGCTGCCCGCGCTGCTGCGCCTGTTCGCGCCGCCGGGCGAATCGAAGACGCCGGGCTTTCCGTGGCTCGCACCGGTCGACGATTTCCTCGATCGCCATCGCAAGCCGATCCTGATCGGCACACTCGCGGTCGTGATCGGCGCGCTGCCGCTGCTCGCGTTCCTGCACTTCGACTTCAACCCGCTGCACCTGAAGGATCCGCACAGCGAATCGATGGCGACGCTGCTCGCGCTGAAGGATTCGCCCGAAGCGGCCGTCAACGACGTCACGCTGCTCGCGCCGTCGCTCGCCGAGGCCGACGCGGCCGCGAAGCGCCTCGACGCGCTGCCGGAAGTCGGCCGCACGACGACGCTCACGACCTTCGTCCCGGCCGACCAGCCGGCCAAGCGCGCGGCGATCGCCGCGGCCGCGAGCGAACTGCTGCCCGCGCTGACGCAGCCGGCCGCGCCGAAAGCGACCGACGCGCAGCGCGTCGCCGCGCTCAAGCGCGTGTCCGACCTGCTGGGCTACGCGGCGGAAGATCACCCGGGCCCGGGCGCGGCCGCCGCCCAGCATCTGTCGGCATCGCTCGCGAAGCTCGCCGCCGCCGACAGCGCGACGCGCGACCGCGCCGAACACGCGTTCTCCGACACGCTGCGCATCGCGCTGAACCAGCTCGCGACGCTGCTGCAGCCGCAGGACGTCACGCGCGAAACGTTGCCGCCGCCGATCGTGCGCGACTGGGTCGCGCCGGACGGCCATGCGCTCGTGCAGATCTCGCCGAAGGTGCCGAAGGGCGTCGACCCGAACGACGACACGATGCTGCGCCGCTTCGCGAAGGCGGTGAAGGCCGCGGAGCCGGGCGCGACCGGCGGCCCGATCTCGATCCTGCATTCGGCCGACACGATCATCAACGCGTTCCTGCACGCGGCGCTGTGGTCGATCATCTCGATCACGATCCTGCTGTGGGTCACGCTGCGCCGCTTCGGCGACGTGCTGCGCACGCTGGTGCCGCTGCTCGTGTCGGGCCTCGTGACGCTCGAGATGTGCGTGCTGCTCGGCATGTCGCTGAACTTCGCAAACATCATCGCGCTGCCGCTGATGCTCGGCGTCGGCGTCGCGTTCAAGGTGTACTTCGTGATGGCGTGGCGCGCCGGGCAGACGGGCCTGCTGCACTCGAGCCTCACGCACGCGGTGCTGTTCAGCGCCGCGACGACGGCAACCGCCTTCGGCAGCCTGTGGCTGTCGCATCATCCGGGCACGTCGAGCATGGGCAAGCTGCTCGCGCTGGCGTTGACCTGCACCCTGATCGGCGCCGTGGTGTTTCAGCCCGTCCTGATGGGCAAACCGCGCGTCAAACGCGCCCAGAACCAATCGCAAGGAAACAATGAATAAGGTGCGAATCATTGCGGCGACCGTCGCTGCCAGCGCGGTGCTGAGCGGCTGCGCGACCGGCCCGAACCGCAACCCCAACGACCCGCTCGAGCCGATGAACCGGGCGATGTACAAGTTCAACGACACGGTCGACACGAACATCGCCGTGCCGATCGCGAAGGGTTACCAGAAGATCACGCCGACGCCGATGCGCACGGCGATCAGCAACTTCTTCTCGAACCTCGGCGATCTCGGCAACATGGCGAACAACCTGCTGCAGTTGCGCATCACCGATGCGACGCAGGATCTGATGCGCGTGGCGATGAACTCGGTGTTCGGCGTCGCCGGCCTGATCGACATCGCGACGCCGGCCGGGCTGCCGAAGCATCACCAGGATTTCGGGCTGACGATGGCGCGCTGGGGCATGCCGTCCGGCCCGTACCTCGTGCTGCCCGTGTTCGGGCCGAGCACGATCCGCGACGGCGTCGGCCGCGCGGTGGACGTCCGCTTCAACCTGCTGAACTACATCGAGCCGGCCGCGCGCAATCCGATGTACATCGCGCAGTTCATCAGCGCGCGTTCGGATCTGCTCGGTGCGACCGACCTGCTGAAGCAGGCGGCGCTCGATCCGTACTCGTTCGTCCGCGACGCGTATCTGCAGCAGCGCAAGTCGCTGACGTATCGCGGCCAGTCGGCCTCGGCCACGCCGCCGAACTACGCCGAGCCGGGCGAGGCGGGCGCGGTGCCGGCGGCCGCTCCGGCCATGCCGGGCTTGCCGAACTACGAGGATCCGGGTGAGGCGGGCGGTGCGTCGGGCGCGGCGCCGAACAACGCGCCGGCCGCGCCGGGGTTGCCGCAGTACGACGATCCGGGTGCCGACGGTGCGATGCCTGCGAGCGCGCCTGCCGCGGCACCGGCGGCTGCATCCGCTGGTGCGACGACGGCGCCGGCCGCCAACGGCGCCCCGATCGCGCCGGCGATGCCGACGCTGCCCGCGAGCAGCCCGGCCGCGCAGTAACGCGACACGGAATCCGCCGGAAAGCCGAAGAGCGCTGCATCATGCAGCGCTCTTTTTTTATGCCTACGTGGACGAAAAAAGAAGGAGGAAGAGGAGAAGCGGCGAACGCCGCTCAGACGATCCGCATCGCGCCCGCACGCTCGAATGCGTGCCGCGCCTGGATCAGCGTCGTGCGCGCCGCGCGCGCGTCCCCCGCGACCTGCAGCAGCGGGCCGAGCTGCGACGGCTGCTTCAGCAGTTCGCGCAGAATCGGCAGGATCGCGGTGCTGCCGTCGTCGCGCAGGCCGGCCGTCGCCGCGCGCGGCAGCGTGCGCCACGCCGGGTCGACGATCGCGCGGCACACCGCGAACGGCACGCCGCGCGACGCCGCGAAGGCCGCGGCGATATGCGATTCCATGTCGACGGCGAGCGCGCCCTTCGTGCGATGCAGCGAGGTCTTTTCCTGTTCGCTGACCACCGGCGCGCTAACCGCCGCCATCGTGCCGCGCGTGACGCGCGCCCACACCGGCGTGTCGTGCAGCGCGGCGACGAGCCGCGCGCTCCAGGCCGGATCGGTCTGCACGCGGCCGAACGGCCCGTCGATCGCGTCCGCGATCACGAGCGCGCCGGGCGCGAGGTCGGGCGCGAGCCCGCCCGCCGTGCCGAAGCTCACGATGCCCGCGCAACCGCGCGCGGTCGCCTCGGCCAGCGCGCGCTCGAGCCGGTCGGCGCGCGCGGCGAACACGGCCTCGACGCCATGACCGCGCGCGATGCGCGCCTCGAACGCCATCCCCGTGACGGCGATGACGGGCAACGTGCCGTTATGCTGCGTCGGCGCCACGCGTTACAGCCCGAACGTCACGCGCGTGGCGTTGTTGCGCTTCAGGTTGCGATAGCGCGCGAGCGCCCACAGCGGGAAGAACTTGCGATAGCCGTGGTAGCGCAGGTAGAACACGCGCGGGAAGCCCGTCGCCGTGAAGCGCGTCTCGTCCCACAGCCCATGTTCCTTCTGCTCGGCGATCAGGTACTCGATGCCGCGCGCGACGGCCGGGTTGTTCACCTCGCCGGCCGCCATCAGGCCGAGCAGCGCCCAGGCCGTTTGCGACGCGGTGCTCGGCGCCTGCTCGAAACCGCGGTAGTTCAGCTTGTAGCTGTCGCCGTCCTCGCCCCAGCCGCCGTCCTTGTTCTGGATCGACAGCAGCCACTGCGCGCCGCGCTTCACGCGCGGATCGTCCGGCGTCAGACCCGCGGCGTTCAACGCGCACAGGGCCGTCCACGTGCCGTACACGTAGTTCATCCCCCAGCGGCCGTACCAGCTGCCGTCCGGCTCCTGCTCCTTCAGCATGTAGTCGAGCGCGCGGCGCGCCGGCTCGCTGTTCAGCGGCGTCTCGCCGAGCTGCGCCAGCATCGACAGGCAGCGGCCCGACACGTCGGCCGTCGGCGGATCGAGCAGCGCGCCGTGATCCGAGAACGGAATGTTGTTCAGGTAGTACTGCGTGTTTTCCGGTTCGAACGCGCCCCAGCCGCCGTCGCTGCTCTGCATCCCGACGACCCATTCGCGCGCACGCGCGATCGAATCGCGAAACGCGTCGTCATGCTTGAGTTTCTGCACGCGATCCATCGCCACCGCGACCACCGCGGTATCGTCGACGTCCGGGTAGTGCGGGTTCGCGTACTGGAACGCCCAGCCGCCGGGTCGCACGTGCGGGCGGCGCGAGATCCAGTCGCCGCGCACGTCGAGGATCTGCAGCGGGCGCAGCCATTCGAGGCCGCGGATCACGGCCTCCTCGGCGCGCGCGTCGCCGGTCTCGAGCAGCGCATGCGCGGCGAGCGACGTGTCCCACACCGGCGACAGGCACGGCTGGCAATACGCTTCGTCCTCCTGCACGACGAGCAGCTTCTCGATCGACTTGCGCGCGATCGCGCGGTTCGGATGATCTTCCGCATAGCCGAGCACGTCGTACATCATCACCGCGTTGGCCATCGCCGGATAGATCGCGCCGAGGCCGTCCTCGCCGTTCAGGCGCTCGTCGACGAACGACACGGCCTGACGGATCGCGCGTTCGCGCGTGTAGTTCGGGAACAGGCCGTCGGCCGCGCGCAGCGCATGGTCGACCACGCGGAAGAACGCGAACCAGCCGGGGCTCTGGTGGCCCTGGCGCGGCAGCAGCCCGGCGTTGACGGGCGGGTCGACGAACAGCTCGTCGATGCGCACGCCGCGCGGGTTCTTCGCGATCGGACGCTTCGCGTTCAGCACCAGCAGCGGCACGATCACGGTGCGCGCCCAGTACGACACCTTCGACAGGTGGAACGGGAACCACTGCGGCAGCAGCATGATCTCGACCGGCATCATCGGCACCGCGCGCCACGGAATCGCACCGTACAGCGCGAGCTGGATCCGCGTGAACACGTTCGACATCTCGGCGCCGCCCATCGCGTGGATCGCACGGCGCGCGCGCTGCATGTGTTCGGCGTTCTCGTCGTCGCCGATCACCTTCAGCGCGAAATACGCCTTCACGCTCGCGCTGATGTTCGGCGCGCCGTCGGTGAACAGCGGCCAGCCGCCATCGGCCTGCTGGACGCGGCGCAGATAGCGGCCGATCTTCTGTTCGAGCTCGAGGTTCGGCGTCTCGCCGAGATAGTGGACGAGCAGCACGTATTCGGCGGGAATCGTCGAGTCGGCCTCGAGTTCGTAGACCCAGTGTCCGTCCGCGTTCTGCGCGGCCAGCAGCGCGTCGGTCGCGCTGGCGACGGCGGCGTCGAGCCCGGCCGGCACGGTGCCGGCGGACAGGGTAGCCATTTCGGTGAGATCGTTCATCGGTCCCTCTGTTACTTACTGTGTCTGGAGCACGTCCGCGGCCAGTTGGCCGGAACGGATCGCGCCCTCGATCGTGGCGGGCAAGCCGGTGGCAATCCAGTCGCCCGCCAGCACGAGATTGGTCCAGCGCGTACGCGCGGCCGGACGTTTCATTTCCTGCGACGGCACCGCCGCAAAGCCCGCGCGGGGCTCGACGACGAGCTGCCACGCGGGAATCGTTTCCGGGTTCGCGCCGCTCACGCGCGCGACGTCTTCCCAGATGCGCCGCGCGAGCGCGTCGCGCGGCATGTCGAGCCAGCGGCCCGCGTCGCGGATCGTCGCCGCGAGCATGCCGCCGCCGGCACGCACCGCGTCGACCACACCGTTGACGACGGTCGTCTGCGGCGTGCCGCCGGCCGGTGCGTCGACCGCGAAGTATGCGGTCACGACCGCGCTGAACGTGTCGGGCGCGGTGAGATCCGGGACGAGCGGCTGCGCGACCTCGGGCGGCACGGCGAGCACGACCGCGTCGCCCGGGGCGAGATCCACGCGCTCGCCGCCGACCGTGACCGCATCGACCGCATTGCCGTGCGCGCCGAATTCGAACGCGTCGAGCCGCGAGTTCAGCCGGATCTGCGCGCCGCCGTGCTGCAGCATCCGCAACGCCGGTTCGACGAACGCGCTGCCGAGCCCGTGGCGTGCGACGAGCGGCCGGCAGCCCGGGCCGCCCGCGGCAAACGTGCCGCACAGCACCGCGCGCGCGAGTTCGGCACTCGCGTGGCGCGGCTCGACGTTCAGCACCCCGAGGAAATAGGGGCGCAGCCAACGATCCCACAGCACGCCGTCGCATCGCATCGTCTGTGCGAGCGAGCGGCCGGTGCGCGCGAACGCGAGCGGGGCCAGCGCGAGGTAGTCGAGCGGCGTGGTGCCCGGCGCGCGCGACGCGGCGTCGAACAGCCACGACGGCCAGCGCCCGTTGCCGAAGCGCAGCGTCCAGCGCTGCTGCGACGCGACGTCGGCCACCGCACATTCAGGCAGCGCGGGCCCAGTGAGCTGATCGGCCGCCCCGATCGCACGCAGGTAGTGCTGCGTCGCCGGCTGCCCCGCGAAAACCTGATGCAGCCCACTGTCGAGCGTCGTGTTCAGTGTCCCGTCGAACCACGAGCGGCAGCGGCCGCCCGCGTGCGCATGCGCGTCGTGCAGCACGATGCGCCGCCCGCGACGTTGCAGCTCGACGGCGGCCGACAGGCCCGCGAGTCCTGCACCGATCACGTGGACGGTTCTGGGCATCGGCTCAGAACAACGCGTAACGCGCGGCGATCATCAGCATGCGCGCCTTCGGCTTGCGCAGCGGCGCGCGCGGAGCCGCGAAGCCGCGCGCGATCGCGGCCTCCAGAATGCAGCGATACGCGCCCGACATGATGCGCGGCGCCTTCACCTGCGCACGCGTGCAGGTATCCATCACGGCGTCCGCCGCGCGGAAATGCTCGAGCGCGCGCTCGACGAGCGTCGCGCAGACGCGCGGCAGCGCCGGGTCGCGCACGATCGTCGCCGGATCGGTGATCGCGATGCCTTCGCGCGCGAGCAGCTCGCGCGGCAGGTAGCAGCGGTTGATCGCCGCGTCGTCGTCGATGTCGCGCAGGATATTCGTCAGCTGCAACGCGCGGCCGAGGTGGTGCGACAGCGTGATGCCTTGCGCTTCGGGAATCCCGAAAATCCTCACCGACAGACGGCCGGCCGCGCTCGCCACGCGATCGCAGAACAGGTCGAGCGTCGGTTCGTCCGGCGCGCAGATGTCTTCGGCGGCGTCCATCGCCATTCCGTCGATCATCGCGTGGAAATCCTCGCGCTTCAGGTCGAACGCGCGAATCTCGCGTTCGAGCGCGACCAGATGGCGCGGCGGCTGGCCGGCGAAGCACGCGTCGATGTCCGCGCGCCAGCGATCGAGGCCCGCGTTGCGCTCGGCGCGCGGCAGGTCGCTGTCGGCGATGTCGTCGACCGCGCGGCAGAACGCGTAGACCTGGAACATCGCGTCGCGCTGCACCGCCGGCAGGATGCGCATCGCCAAATAGAAAGAACTGCCCGATGTGACGGCAGCGGCGTCGGTTTCTTGTTCGTCCACGACGAGATTGGAAACGGCCAAGACGAGCTCCACGGAGACGCCCACGCGGGGCGATTGAAGAAGCCATGCCCGGCTGGGTTGGTCAGGGCGTCAAATGCGTGCGAGATATGCGAACGATCGACGCAGACAGGCACAAATTACCGGCCGGAAGCCGGAATTGGGCGAAAGTATAGCAATCTTTGAAGTTCGATGGCGGACCCGTGCCGCGCCTGGCGGGCCGCGCAAAGGCCGGCGGGAGCTGGTGCGGCCGGCCCCGGCGGGGAATGGCGTCGCGCCGCGCGTCAGCCGTAGACGATGTCGCGCTGCAGATCGAGGGCGATGAGCCCCATTTCGCGGGTCAGCTGCAGCACCGAGCGGCGTTCGAGCCGCGAGCCCATGAAGCTCGTCACGCAGCCGTCGGGCTCCGCCGTGAACTGGAACGACGCGCCGCCGGTGCCGAACCACGCGCCCGGTACGTCGGGTGACTCGTGCCAGTCGAGCTGGTCGAACACGCGGGTGATTCCGGCGCGCACCGCGTCGCTCGGGCCGATCGGCGGCGCGATCTCGCCGAGGTCGTCGAGGGAATAGGGGCCGGGCTTGTCAGGCCGCCGGTAGAAAAGGTAGTCGACGTTCATGGGGCGCCATCGGAAGCAAAGTGTCAAATTAGCGCGCTTCGGCGCAAAATCAAATCAGATCAGGACGAAATGTGGCCTGTAGGAGACAAAAGGGCTTCGTCGCGGCAACCGGTGCGGGTATGCGCACAGTCGGCCCGCGCGTGCCGGCTTGAACGCGCGCCGTTTCGGCCACGCACCTTCGTCTAAGATGAACATCTTTCTCGAAAAAGACGGACACCATGGAGACGAACGTAACCGCCGCCGCGCCCTCCGACCATCCCGTTTTCGTGCTGGTGCACGGCGCGTGGCACGGTGCGTGGTGCTATGCGCACGTCGCGGCCGCGCTGGCCGAGCGCGGCTACCTGTCGATCGCGCGCGATCTGCCCGCACACGGCATCAACGCCCGCTTTCCCGCATCGTATCTCGAACGGCCGCTCGACAAGGACGCTTTCGGCGCCGAGCCGTCGCCGGTCGCGAATACCACGCTCGACGATTACGCGACGCAGGTGATGGAGGCCGTCGACGACGCGTACGCGCTCGGCCATGGCAAGGTCGTGCTGGTCGGCCACAGCATGGGTGGCCTCGCGATCACGGCCGCGGCGGAACGCGCGCCGGAGAAGATTGCGAAGATCGTCTATCTCGCCGCGTTCATGCCCGCGTCGGGCGTGCCGGGCCTCGACTACGTGCGCGCGCCAGAAAACAAGGGCGAAATGCTGGCGCCGCTGATGCTCGCGAGCCCGCGCGTTGCCGGCGCGCTGCGGATCGATCCGCGCAGCGGCGATGCCGCGTATCGCGCGCTGGCCAAGCGCGCGCTGTACGACGACGCGGCGCAGGCCGACTTCGAGGCGATGGCAAACCTGATGACCTGCGACGTGCCGGCCGCGCCGTTCGCGACCGCGATCCCGACGACCGCCGCGCGCTGGGGGGCGATCGACCGTCACTACATCAAGTGCCTGGCGGATCGCGTGATCCTGCCCGCGCTGCAGCAGCGCTTCATCGACGAAGCCGACGCGTTCGTGCCCGGCAACCCGACGCACGTGCACCAGCTCGACAGCAGCCATTCGCCGTTCGTGTCGCAGCCGGGCGTGCTGGCGAGCGTGCTCGTGGATATCGCGAAAAGCTGAACGACGCACGGCGACGGCACGGCGCCGCAACGGTCACGCAGCGCTCACGCGTACGCGATCGACCGGTCGCGCCCGAGCCGCTTCGCGCGATAGAGCGCGGTGTCGGCCTCGTTGACGAGCACGTCGGGCGCCGTCACGCCCGGCGTCGCGCACGCACCGCCGACGCTCGCCGTCACCGGCACGCTGACGCCTTCCGCGTCGACCGGCGTGCGGCCGATCGCGTCGCGCACCTTGTCGGCCACCCGCATCGCCTCGTCGAGATTCGTGCACGGCAGCAGCAGCGCGAATTCCTCGCCGCCGAAGCGGCCGAACGTATCCTGGGAGCGCACGATCGACGCGACGCGGCGCGCCGTCTCGCGCAATACCGCATCGCCGGCCGCATGCCCGAACCGGTCGTTGATCGTCTTGAAGTGATCGAGGTCGAACAGCAGCATCGACAGGTCGCCGCCGTAGCGCTGCCAGCGCGCGAACTCGTCGCCGAGCCGCGCTTCGAAGAAGCGCCGGTTCGCGATGCCGGTGAGGCCGTCGCGATTCGCATGCTCGCGCAGCTTCGCGACCGCTTCCTCGCGCTCGCGCTGCATCACGCTCACGTGCGTGACATCCGAGATCGTCACGCACACGGCCTCGACCTCGCGGCCGCGCGTGAGCGGCATGAACGTGCAGTCCTGCTGCATGTAGTCGACGCCGCCGGTGATCGGCCGGTCGTGCTCGAAGCGAAACAGGTAGGGCCGCTGCTCCCACGAGCTGAACGCGAAGCTGCCGAGCTGGAACACGCTCTCCAGTTTGCGTTCGAGCCACGCGCGCGGCAGCTCCGGAAAGCAGTCGAATAGGTTGCGGCCGATCACGTCGGCGGCCGGGATGCCGCTGTGGTCCTGCATGAAGCGATTCCACATCAGCACGGTCATCGAGCGGTCGAGCACGAACAGGCCGAAGCCCACCCGTTCGATCACGAGATCGCTCAGCGATGCCGCGGTGGCGGTGGTGGTGGGGCGGGTAGTAGTAATAGTAGTAGCGGTCATAGCGCGGACAGCAACGCGTCGAGCGAGTCGCCCATCAGCCGGATCGAATCCTCGGCCATCAGCATCACGAAATGTGCGCGGAACGCGTGATCCTCGAGTCCGAAATTCACTTCGAGCAGCAGCGCGACGCTCCATGCGAGCACGTTCGGCTGGAACACGTCGTCGAACGACACGTTCGCGCCGAGCAGCCCCGGCGGGAAGAACACAGGCTTGCGGCCGAGTTCGTCGAGGATCGACGACACGCACGCGCTCATCAGCACGTTCGCGACATCGAACACGACCTCGTCCTGCGTCGCCATGCCGGCATACACGCCGTCGCCGAACGTGCGGTCCATCAGCGACATGAGCCGCGCGACACCCGCGCTGCGGCACAGCACGATCGCCTCGCCCTTGATGTCGGAACGGAAGCCCTGGCGCACGGCCGTCACGTTCTCGCGGATGCCCGTCATCTCGCGCAGCGCGTCGCCCGCATCGGCGGCCTTCACGACGCGCACGCGCGGTACCGACAATTCGATGAAATGTCCGAGCAGCAGCGCGAGCCGTGCGGCGGCGCGGCCCATCGCGAGGTTGGCGATCTCCTGCAACGCGTCGCGTTGCTCCGCCGTGAACACCGATTCAGGCATACAACCCATACTCCTTGAGAATGGGCAGCAATGCCTCCGACGTCACGGGCTTGGCAACGAATGCGATCGCGCCCAACTCGCGCACGCGTGCTTGCGCCTGCGGCTGAATATCGGCGGATACCACGATCACGAACGTGTTCAGATCTTCGTGGCGCAGTGTCTCCAGCACCTGATAGCCGTTCATGTCGGGCATCGTCAGGTCCAGAAACATCACGGAAGCTTTGCCGTCACGATAGAGCGCCAGCGCCTCGCGACCATTCGCCGCATACGCGACATCGACGTCCCAGTCTCCGGGCAGTGCCTTTGTCAGAAGTTTGCGAGCGAGCAAAGAGTCGTCGGCGATCACGATCGGCAAAGGCATGGCAGCGAAGCAGTATTCGGAATGGTCTCTCTCGCGTTAACGACCGCGCGGCGCGCTTCTTGAGGCGCCATGCAATCAAGCGCTGGCAGCCACCGTGCGGACGCGCGCGGGCGCCGCGGCACGATGCACGCGACACACCGCGCCGCAAACGCCGGCGGGCGCATATATCTGTCATAGGGAAAGCAAGGCGCGATTCTCTGAGTAAACCGGAGGCGGTGCAACTCGCCATATTCACCATTTCGAACAAAATCGATCCCATCGCCCGGCATTCCGAAAACAGCCGCGATCATTTTCGAGATAAGCACGCAAAATTTTTCTTTGTGTACGTTTGCGCTGCCGGATTCATAGCGTTTTCAAACTTTCGATTTACCCCTGTCGGAATCACCAGGTTGCCCCGCTGCGCCGGGTACGGCGGGTGGGCGCAACTCGTTTATGATTGAACACCGCAGCTTGACCCGCTTTCTTCAATGACGTCCAAACGTCCCGCCGACTCCCATCCGCCCGCCTCCACGCCTGCCGACGACTGGCAGGATGGCGGCAGCTATTCGGCCGGCGCGCCCGAGCACGATTTCGCGGTGCGGCGCGTCACGCTGATCGTGCTGCTGGTCGCCGCGATCGTGCTGCCGTGCATCTATGTATCGGTCATGGCGTACAACGACCTGAAGGCACGCGAAGCCGCGGCGAGCGACGTGACGATGCGCACCGTGCGCGTCGCCGAGGAGCACGCGCTGAAGGTGTTCGACCTGACCGAGACGCTCGATGCGCGCATCGTCGACCTCGTGCAGGACATGGACGATGCCAGCGTGCGCCGCCAGGAATCCGACATCCACGAAGCGCTGAACACGATCGGCGGCGGCTATCCGCAGGTGGCTGCGGTGTCGATCTTCGGCGCGAGCGGCATGTTGCTCGCGAACAGCCTCTACTATCCGGCGCCCTATGCGTCGATCGCGAACCGCGACGACTTCGCCGGCATTCGCGACGGCAAGGTCATCGAACATATCTCGCGGCTGATGATGGGGCCGCTCAAGCTCGAGAACATCCCCGTGTTCAACACGGGCGTCGCGCGACGGCATAGCGACGGTTCGTTCGCCGGGATGGTGTCGATCGCGCTGAAATCGTCGTACTTCAATTCGTTCTACCGCGAGCTCCTCGGCGGCGCGGCCACGCCGATGACGATGGCGCTCGCGCGCTCCGACGGCGCGGTGATTGCGTCGTATCCGCCGCCGCCGTCGCTCGCGCACACCGATCTCACCACCACGTTCGGCAACGAACGCAACGATCCGCGCGCGGGCATCGTGCGCGTGCGCCACGACGGCGCCAGCGAGATCGTCGCGTACCGCCAGGTCGGCAGCTATCCCGTGTACGTGACCTGCGCGTACCGCACGTCGGCGATCCGGCGCGAATGGTACGAACACTTGAGCGTGCTGGTCATCTCGATGTTCGCGCCGTCGATCGCGCTGTGGTCGGTGATCTGGCTGTCGCTGAAGCGGCTGAAGGCGGAAGAGGAGGCCTGGGATCGCTGGCAGGCGGAAGCGTCGATGCGGCGCTCGATCGAATCGGCGTACCGGCAGTCGCGCAAGATGCAGGCGCTCGGCAACCTGGTCGGCAGCGTCGCGCACGATTTCAACAACCTGCTGATGATCATCTCGAGCAACGTGCAGATCGCGCGGCGGCGCGGCGTCCAGCATCTCGACAAGGAACTCGGCGCGATCGAACGCGCGCTGAAGAACGGCCAGTCGCTCACGCGCCAGCTGCTCGGCGTCGCGCGCAAGCAGCCGCTGCACAACGAGACGATCGACATCGGCCAATGGGTCGGCACGTGCCGCGAACTGCTGAAGACGTCGCTCGGGTCGAAGTCGTCGCTGGTCGTCGCGATCGAGCCCGGTGTGTGGCCGATCCGGGTCGATGTCGCGGAGCTCGAACTCGCGGTGATCAATCTCGCCGTCAACGCGCGCGACGCGATGACGATCGGCGGCCGCTTCACGGTCGGCGCGCGCAACGTGACGCTGCGCCGCGAGGACGGCTTTCCGCTGACCGGCGACTTCGTGCAGATCTCGCTCGACGATACGGGCTCGGGCATGGCGCCCGAGGTGCTCGCGCGCGCGTTCGAGCCGCTGTTCACGACGAAGGCGCAGGGGATGGGAACGGGGCTCGGGCTGCCGCAGGTGTTCGCGTTCTGCGAACGCTCGGGCGGCCTCGCGACGATCGACAGCGCGGTCGGCGCCGGCACGTCGGTGCGCCTCTACCTGCCGCGCGCACGCGTCGAGGACATCGTCGCGCGGCCGCCGGCCGTCGCGCACGACACGAGCGCGCTCGCGGGCCTGCACGTGCTGCTGGTCGAAGACAACAGCGAAGTCGCGGCCGGCACCGAAGCGCTGCTCACGCTGCTCGGGCACCGCGTCACCTATGCGCCCACCGCCGACGACGCGTTGCGCCTGATCGAAGGCGCGGCCGCGAACGACGCGTTCGACCTGGTCATCTCGGATATCCACATGCCGGGCCGCCTGAACGGCATCGATCTCGCCGAAGCGATCGACAAGCGACCGGGGAAGCTGCCCGTGATCCTGGTCACGGGTTACGCGGAGGAACTCGACCGCACGCGCACCGTCAACGTGCGCGTGCTGTCGAAGCCGTTCGACATCGCGCTGCTCGACGAGATCCTGCTCGGCATCCGCGAAGCGCGCGATGCGCGGCACACCAACACCTGACCCGCGGCACGCGGGCCGGTGCCGGCAGCGCGAAGGGTACGGCGATCAGGCGGACTTCAGCATGCGCACCCAGTCGACGTAGCGGTCGACGAAGCCCTGCAGGAACTTGCGGGTGTCCTCGCTGACGATCTGGCCTTGGTCGTCGATGCGCGCCGGGTCATGCTTGATGAACATTTCCGGCTGCGCGAGCGTCTTCACGTCGAGATACGCGAGCACGTTGCGCAGGTGCTGCTGCGCGAGCGCGGTGCCGGTCGCACCCGGCGACGTGCCGAGCACGGCGCCCGGCTTGCCGGACCACGAGTTGTGCCCCCACGGGCGCGAGCCCCAGTCGATCGCGTTCTTCAGCACGCCCGGAATCGAGCGGTTGTACTCGGGCGTGACGAACAGCAGCGCGTCGGCCGCTTCGATCGACGCCTTGAAGCGCTTCGCGACGTCCGGAAGATCCGCGTCGTAGTCCTGGCTATACAGCGGCAGTTCGCCGATCTCGACGAACTCGAACGAGAAATCGGCGGGCGCGAGCGAGATCACGGCGTGCGCGAGCGCGCGATTCCAGGAACCGCGACGCAGACTGCCGACGACGACGGCAACACGATAGGACATGGTTTTCTCCTTCCGGTGAGTGAAGAATCGGATCGATTGATTCGAAACAGGCGACAAAGGTCTGTTTATAGGCAAGCCAGCCCGCGAACCGTCCCACGGGGCCGACCGCCCGACTTTCCACAAGGTTTTCCACAGAAATTGTGGATAACTCGACCGTTATGGTCTGATGTTACAAACCGCCCGCATCGCGATTTCGCGCCACGCGACGCAAGGTTCCGGCAAGCATAGCGCAGCGCGTCGGCCGGCTTCATGAAATCGTGACGGAACATGCGTTGCAGCGCGGCGTCGCGCCCAGTAAGCTGCTCGCAGCGCGCCGCCCGGTGGCGCACGCGATTGCTTCCGCTTCGTAAGGCTCCCGACCTGCCATGCCGCCCGCGTACGACGATCCTCCCTATCTCACGCAACTGCGGCGCGACCTGCTGCGCTTCGCGCGACTCCAGCTACGCGATGCCGATGCGGCCGAGGATGCCGTGCAGGAAGCGCTGACCGCCGCGTGGTCGCACGCGGGCGAGTTCGCGGGACGGTCCGCGCACAAGACCTGGGTGTTCGGGATCCTGCGCAACAAGCTGATCGACATCCTGCGCGCTCGGCAGCGGACGGTGAGCCTGTCCGCGCTCGATGCCGAGCTCGACGGCGAATCCGCGCTCGATCGCGAGTTGTTCAAGGAAAACGGGCATTGGGCCGCGCATACGAAGCCGCGGCCGTGGCCGCGCCCCGAGACGCTATTGCAGCAACAGCAGTTCTGGACGCTGTTCCAGGTCTGTCTCGATCACCTGCCGGAACACATCGGGCGCGTGTTCATGATGCGCGAGTTCCTCGATGTCGCGATCAACGACATCTGCACTGAACTGACTTTGACGACGAACCATTGCAGCGTGCTGCTGTATCGGGCGCGCACGCGCCTGCGCACCTGCCTCAGCGAAAAAGGACTGACGACCGAAGATGCTGCCGGGGAAATGTAGGGACGTGACGCGACTGCTGTCGGATGCGCTCGACCGGTCATTGACGCTGCATGAGCGGCTGCAGGTGGGCGTGCATCTGCCGGCTTGCAGTGGATGCCGGGCGTATCGCGGGCAGATTGCGGTGCTGCGGGCGGCGGCGCAGGCGGCGGGGGGGCGGAATGGGGCGGCGGATGATCGGGATGCTTCGTCGGCGGGGGACGGGCAGGGGTGAGTTGGCGGGGGCTGTGTCGTTCGCGGTCATGCGTTGCGGCCGCCGCGGGGGATGTTCTTGTCGACGTTGATGGGTTGACGCGGGAGGTCGCTCGGGTCGCTCGGGTCGCTCGGGGCGCTCGGGGCGCTCGGGGCGCTCGGGGCGCTCGGGGCGCTCGGGGCGCTCGGGGCGCTCGCGGTCATCGAGTGCGGTGGCGGTGGCGGCGATGCGCGCGAGGTCGGCGCCTGTGTGTAATTCGGCGAGGAGATCCGCGACGCTAGGTGATTGTCGCTGCGAGCTGCGGCACGAGAATTCGGTCGGTCAATCCGGCACGCTCGCGCCGGATTGATGCAATAAGAAAAATACGCCGAACAACAATTACTCGAACAGCATCCGCACCGACTCGGGCGGCCGGCCGATGGCTGCCTTGCCTCGATACACGACGATCGGACGCTGCAGCAGAATCGGATGCGCGGCAATCGCTTCGTAGGCCTCCGCATCGGTCAGACTCTCGCGGGTCAAATCCAGCGTCTTGTACGGCTCCTCTCCATCGCGAAGCATGTCGCGCACCGGGCAACCAAGCTGACGATGCAGCGTCTCCAGTTCCTCGACCGTCGGCGGCGTCTTCAGATACTCGACGACATTCACCGGCGTGCCAGTGGTGTTCAGCGCCTCGACCAGCGCGAGCGTCTCGCGGGACTTCGAGCAGCGGGGGTTGTGATAGATCGTGATCATCATTCAGGCCAGGATGAGAGAGGCCCGTATTGTAGCCAGTCTGGTTGGGGGCGTTTTTCGTGCGGTGCCGGCGCGCGTGAGGATGGGGGAGTTGAATGCTCGGATGACGTGTGGCGCAGCACGTCGGTAGTGCCGTGGAGCCCGTGGAGCCCGTGGAGCCCGTGGAGCCCGTGGAGCCCGTGATGCCCGTGATGCCCGTGATGCCCGTGATGCCCGTGATGCCCGTGATGCCCGTGATGCCCGTGATGCCCGTGATGCCCGTGGAGCCCGTGGAGCCCGTGATGCCCGTGATGCGTTTATGCGCATAAAGTGCATGGCGCGGAGCGATACGTGAGCCGTCTTCACGGGCAAATAGCGCGGGGGAATTGCACAACGCATCGCTATGGCGTACGCGGCCTACGACCCGGAGGACCGCTGTCCGGTTTATCTGTCGCTCGGTTTATGCGCATAAAGCCGTCGCTTCCCGGAGTGGGGCAGTCGACTGATATCGCAGCCGGCTCATGCAAAGCGATGCGTCGAGTGATCAGCGAGACTGATACTCGATGGTGTTTGGGGTTGATCGTCGTGGGGGCGCCCTTTACGCGCACGGTAGCCAACGTGCGACCGCTAATGGCCGCAGTTCCCCTCGATGGTTTATGCGCATAAAGGCCGGGGGCAATCAATGCGGTGTGGCTGCACACGACGCGTATCCCGTCACCCTGAGCGGCGAGAGTTCATCGTTCGGGCTCACGCTGAAAGCGAGGATCCGAATCGTAGATGCTCTCCAGTGCCACAGAAGTTTATGCGCACAAACTCCGCCGCCGTCTCGGCAGCGCCTTCCCTCGACAATCGGAAGGGCAGGCCCTGATACATCTCAACGATCAGCATCTCGAACGCGCTCCCGAGACGTCGACCTGCGTGAAGCTTGCTCCACCACTCATCATCGCGGCCCGGCAATCTCACTTCTAACCACGGCCGCCATCTGGCATCTCCCCTCGTTTATGCGCATAAACCGATAGCCCGAATGGCCAATGCGTAGTTTGTGAACGACAATTTCATTGAAATATAAATATCGTCCTGTAGAATTCCAACGACCAAAAACAGGAGTGGAAATTGGCCGCGGAAATCATTGCAGTCACTCAACAAAAAGGTGGCGTCGGCAAAAGCACGATTGCCATGCATCTCGGCGCGGCATTCCATGAGAAAGGGAAGCGTGTCCTCGTCATCGACGCCGACGGTCAAAACACACTGATTCACTGGTCGAGCGCATCGGGTGACAGCGACGCCGGCATCCCTTTCCCGGTCGTCAACCTCGCTGAAGCCGGCGGCCAAATCCATCGCGAGATCAAGAAGTTCATCAACGACTACGACATCATCGTCGTCGATTGCCCGCCGTCGATCACCGAGAAGGTCTCCGGCGTCGTGCTCCTGGCCGCATCGATCGCCGTGATTCCGACTTCGTCGTCGCCGGCCGACTACTGGTCGAGCGTCGGGCTGGTCAAGCTGATCCAGCAGGCGCAAGTGATGAACGAAGATCTCCGTGCCGTCTTCCTGCTGAACAAGACCGAAGAGAAGCGCATGCTGACGCGCGAACTCAAGCGCGCGCTCGAGGAACTCGGCTTCCCGTTGTTGAAGACGCAAATCCCTACCCGGGAAGCGTACAAGCAAGCGATGGCGCTCGGTCAGACCGTGCTGCAGATGAACGACCGCGGCGCCAAGCTGGCCGCCGCGGAAATCCGCGCATGTGCCGACGAAATCGTCGCCATGCTGCCCTGACTTTATGCGCATAAAGGAGTCACATGAAGCCCTCCCAATTTGCAAAAGGATTCCAAGCGCGCCCGGATATCACGACGAGCGAGAAGCGCACGGCGCTTGATCGGCTCAATGCCATCGACGGCATCGTCAAGTCCGACACGGCCACGCCGGCCCCGACGAAGTCCGCCAAGAAGGACATCACGCCGCCACCGGCTATGGAAGTCCTACTTGATCCGTCGGTCGACGAATCGCCGCAATATCGCGCGTGGCGCCTCGAGAATCGCTATGCGCCCGGCCAGGTGATCGAGCTGCCGCTGAAGGCAATCAAGCATAGCCCGTTCAACCCGCGGCACTTCTATCTGAAGTCGTCGATTGCCGAGCTCGCGGTCAACCTCGCGAAGCAGGGGCAGCAGCAGGCGATCCACGTGATTCCGGACTACGACAATCCGGGTACGTATTTCGTCAGCGACGGCGGCCGTCGCGTGCGCGCGCTGAAGGAAGCGAACAAGGAGTCGGTGAAGGCGATCGTGATCGACGTGCCGATCGGGATCCAGAGCTACAAGCTCGGCTACGACCTGAACGTGCAACGCGATTCGCAGACGGTGTTCGACAACGCCGTCGTGTGGCGCCGCTTCCTCGACGACAAGCACTTCCAGAGTCAGAAGGAACTGTCCGAACATCTCGGCCTCGACGAGTCGACGGTCGCGGTTGCGCTGTCGATCGGCAAGCTGCCGGAAACCGTGATGCAGGAGATGGTCGCGCGCCCCGATCGCTTCGGTTCGAACATGGCGTATCAGGTCGGCCGATATCACAATGCGCGCGGTACCGAGGCGACGCTGCGGCTGATCAACAAGATCGTGTCCGACGATCTCAGCACGCGTCAGGTATCGGACATCGTCAAGGGCCGCGTCGCGGCGCAGGAGACGCCGAAGCCGGCGGGCCGCCAGCGCTATGCGCAGCGTCTCGAGATCAAGCTTGGCGGCAAGTCGGTCGGCGACCTGAAGTCGTATGGCGAAGACCGCATCGAACTGCGCCTACGCGGCCTCCCGAAGGACAAGCGCGACGCGATCCTCGAGCAGCTCGAGCGGATGCTGTTGTCGGAGTGATGGAAACGGCCGGCAGGGCCTGGCGATGCGCCGGGCCCGCCGGTTGGGCGGGTGGCCGGCGGCGGCCCGTCAGAGGGGCCTGAACGGGCCTCAGGCGGCCCGCGATTGATTCAGGGTGAACGACAGCAGGTCGCCGTCGGTCGGCTCGCCCCAGGTCTTCTGGGCCAGCCAGTCGAAAAACGCCGTCTCGGCGAGCTTCGAATCGAGACCGCGCTTGCGCCAGTCGTCACGCAGGTGCGAGCCCATCGTCGGCAACACTTCCGACTCGAACGACTCGCGCGCCACTTCGCGCTCCGCGTCGCCCTGCTCCTCGTACAGCACCTTCGCTTCCTTGCGGCGGAACGCCGAGAATTCGCTCAACAGGCGCGCCTTCAGATCATCCGGCTGCGCCGCGACGGCCTTCGCGGCGGGCATGCCGGACGGCAGCGTGTCGACGGACTCGACCGGCGGCGCATAACCCTTCTTCAGCGCATCCTTGAACAACGCGGGCGCACTGCGCACCGGCGGCAGCGTCGTGCTGCGCATCCGCTGTTCGGTCATCTGCAGCGCCGCGCGAATCCGGTTTTCCTCGCTGTCCGCGTAGAGCGTCTGCGCTTCCTTGAGCGGAATCCCGAGCTTCACCATCCGGTCGACCAGTGTGCTGTCGAACACGTTCGGATGCTCGTCGAGCGCGAGCATCGGCTGCTTGCGCTCGGTCACGCGGAACTGGATCTCCGCGACCCGCCGCCCTTCACGATGCTCGATCAGCTCGACGAAGATGTTGGTGACCGCATTGACCTCGGCGATCGCCGGACGCAGATAGTCGCGCTTGAAGTACTTGTACTCGCGCTTCGCCTCGTCGCCGGCCTCCGTATCGGGGGTGCCCGACAGGATCGGCCGCCACCATTCCCACGGCTCGCGCATCGTCAGGTGGCTCGGGTTCGTCAGGTAGCGCACGCAGATCTCGTAGAGCGCGAGACCGGCGCTGCTGCGCAGCTGGCTCTGGAACTGCAGGCTCAGACGCGCGTACTGGACCGGGTCGAGCAGCTTCTTCTTGATCTTCGGTGCGAACGAGAATTCGACCCACACGCGGCGGGTGGCCGGATCCTCGAGAATTTCGGCATCGGCGATCAGCGTCGAGATCCCCCACTTGCGGCCCGGCTTCTGGCTCGACGTCCCCGTGCTCCATTCGACCTGGACCGACACCATGCGGCGCAGGTGTTCCTTCACCAGTGCGGTGTCGTTCGAATCGAAGGCGGAGTTGGCGACGATATCCGACAGCAGCGCGCGGTAGGTGTCGCCCGAGTCGTCGGCCTGCTGCGCGACGGCGAGCAGGACGTTGAACAGCTTGCGGGTCAGGAGGGTGATCTTGCCGCTTTTCGGCTGAATTGCGATCGCCTCGACGGCCTTACGCAATTCGGCTGAACTGGCACTCACCACATCCACATCGGTTTTCTTGGCGCGCTTCGTGGCCATGCGTCGGGTCGGAGGGAGAAGTTTCACGGAAGGATAGCGCCTGTGGTGATGTGCGTCCAGAACGACATGCTCACCATAGCCGGTGAAGTGCGCGTACAAACCGGCCCTCACCCCAACCCTCTCCCGAAAACCCTCACCGGTCCGGATTTACAGCGTTTCGAACTCGTCCAGACGTGTCGCGGGATGCGCGGATTCACAGATTTTTGCCTGTGCTCGACACGTGCGAAACTTGCTCCCGTATCGGCTCACCTTTCGATTTGTCGTAATTTTACGACTGCGCTTCCGGGTCCTCGTCACAGGGTCGCTACTGGGTCTCACGGCCGCGCTCGGATGGGCCCGCACCGGCCTGTATGCATGTACAGGCGTGGCTGACCGGGAGACCGCGATTTCCTCCGTGATCCGGAAATCCGTGCCAAAAAGGCGCTCTGCCGCGTCGATCCCAGCCGTTTCGCAGGCCCGGGCGCGCATTGTACAGCGCACAGAAACCGTTCGGTCCCGAAAATTCTCACCTCACCGGCTCGGAATTCTGTGAACGGGATGCCGAGGAATCCCCGACACACGTGGGATCAGCCGCCAGGACCTCCCGAAAAGCCTCACCTTATTGAAAAAAGCGGCGCTCCAACGGATGCGAAAGCCGCTCCCGAAAAACCTCACCGTAACCGCCGCGGTATCAAAAATGTCAATGGCATCCGATACTTATGTGCGGCAAGCGTTCGGGTGGGCCCGGCGATCATCCCCCGAAAAACCTCACCTTTCCGGCATCCGGCCCAATGCGACAGCTGCCTGTCGGCTCCTGAAAATTCTCACCTGTGCCAAAAAGTGGCACAGCGAAAATCAGATTTCGATCAGTCCGGGCGGGCTTTTCAGCGAATTTTCCCTGGGATGACCCCTGAAAAGCCTCACCTTTGACTAATTTTTAGGCAAATGCAGCTCCCGAAAATACTCACCATATGGCGCATGGCAGCCCTGTGATTGATGCCCCGAAAAAGCTCACCTCAAGGGATCCGGCCAGGAAAACCCGGGTTTCGCTCCCGAAAAACCTCACCTTTGGGGCTTCACAGTTCCCACAGGGCACCTTTGCGGTGCAAAATGACGCTCGTTTCCCGGAAACACTCACAGCAAAACCCTGTGGCGTCCCGTGAAACCTCACCTTTCACGAAAACTGCCCAAAAGATGGGCAGAATGAGGGCGCGAAGAAGGTCCTGCAAATTCTCACCTGTGTCTGCACAGGCAGAAAACTGTGTGCTCAGGAACAGCGCGGGTTCCGCGGCTGTGTGGCCCCGAAAAACCTCACCTTTGGGAAATCTCGTGTTTCACTGTGATCCCGAATCCGCTCACGACCTTTCCTGCATCGGCTCACGCAGCTCCCCGAACCCCATCACTTCAGCTCCCGCAGAACATCACCTTGGCTCCCGTAAAACTTCACCTTGTCGGCCGGAAAACCTTGCTACATAAGGCTGTGCCGTGGCGTTAACGTTTTTAACTAAGGGTTCAAGGGTGTTTACTTCTAATACTCTCAAGACATCGGTCGTCGAGTTTTCCACAGAGACCCCAAACCCTGAACACCGACAGGCTACGATGACGCTCGGCATGTGAAACAAATGCACTTTTTCGGGGTCTGCTCCAAAACGCTTTCCATACAAGGACTTGGCTCGCTTTCTTCGCTTTGTTTCACGGAATTGGAGAGCTGCTTCGACCGAATCGGCTCACAGCCCCGGTTTCTGTGCACAGCGACGTAAATTCGCCACGGTCGATCAAAACAAGTATCAAAAAATACGTATTTCGTTATGATCGCAACATCTCAATGTCTGTGAGCCTGTCATGACGCTGGATGAAATGCGTGAAGCCATTCGGGAAGAACTGGAATCGCTGCGCGCGAGCGGCGCACGCCGCCAGGAGTTGTCGCTGCATGCATGCAAGCGCCTGTTCTTCGATCTCGGCATCCGGCCGTCGGCCGCCAACGTCCGCGATCTGACCCAGACCGGCAGTGCCAGCGACATTCCGAAGGACATCGACCATTTCTGGGAACGGATCCGTACCGCATCGAAAGTCCGGCTCGACGGCGCGGCGATTCCGAAAGCGGTCGAGGAAAAGGCCGGCGCATTGCTCGGCGCACTATATGAAGAAGCATTAAAGGCGGCGAGGGAAAGTCTCGACGTCGACCGCGAACAGATTCGCGCCGGCGTGAGCGATGCGGAACAGCGGCTGCGCGACGCAGCTGTTCGCCAGGAAACACTCGAAGGCGCGCTGACGCGCAGTGAAACCCGCAACGACCAGCTGCAGGCGCGCGTGACCGAGCTCGAAGTGCAGCTGGCCTCGCAATCGACGCACGGTTCGGCAAATGAAGCGACGTTGCTCACCACGATCGCCCGCCTCGAAAAGGAACTGGCCGCGATGGCCGCCCGTGTCGACGCCGAGCAAACGCAGAACGCCGCGCTGCGCGATCGCATCGATACGCTGCAAGCGGAATTGCAGCAGCGCACCGAACACTATGCGCAGCAGATCAAGGATGCGGTGGCCGAAGCCGAGCGTCGCGTCAAACCGATGCTGGTCGAGCTGGACTCGTTGCGCAGCATGGCGGCGACCTACCAGAGCGGTTTGCGCGACGTGCAGCGCAAGGAATTCGATTTCCTTCAGCAATTGAGTTCGGCCAAGGCGCGTGCGGACCGGCTCGAGGAACAGTTGCGCAGCCAGGGCGATGAACTGGAACGCGCGACGCGCGACGCGAATAGGCTGCGCGCGAGCCAAGGGATGAATCCGGAAATCGCCGCGCTGATCCGGCGCCTGGCCGATGCGGGACAACTGGATGCGGACGCGTATGCCGCGATCGGTACGTCGCTGGACCACGAAGTTCCGGTGCCGAGCCAGTGCCCGCGTTGCGACGGTGAACCGGAACTGGCCCAAGGCGATGACGGGTTCGAAGTTTCGTGCCCCGAATGCGAACATGCGTCGGGGCCGTGGCCTTCCCGATTCGAAGCGATCGCGCGTTTTGCACGCGACTGACGCATCAGCCGGCACAGCGATCGCGCAGGTGAGGTAATCCGGGACGCGTGAGGTGAGGTTTTTCGGGAGCTGTGAAACGGTGAGGCTACGCCGCACAAGGCTGCTCACGGATCATGTCGCGTGAGCAGCCGTGCTTGGCATCAGTGAGTTTCGTCGGGGACGAGCGCGTCACCGTTGGCGAGACCGTCGCGCCAGTTTTTCCATGCGCGATGCAGGCGGTTCGACGAGATCGGCCGCATGAAGCCGAGCCATTTGCCGACCCGCTCGGGCGGCACGTCGTGTTCGAACAGTTCGGCCGCATACGTGTTGCGCAGCGTTTGCGGGCTCGCGCGCGCGCTGCGCGACGACGTGAGCCCCGCCGATTCGACGATCGCATCGATCGCGCGCAGCATCGTCGCCTTGTGCATCGGCCGTCCGGTGTGCGACGCCGGAAACACGAGTTCGCCGGGAATCTCCTGACGCTTGCGCTCCACGAGCCACGCCTCGAGCAACGCGATCGCGAACGACGCCAGATGGGTTTCGCGTGCGAAATCCGGATGCGTCGACGGGATCTGCAGCGACGTTCCGCTCGTGTTGATGCAACTAATGGTAAGCGCACGCGCTTCGCCGGTTTTCACGCCGGCGCCGAGAAACGCAGCGACGAGCGCGCGATCGCGCCGCTCTTTCCAGTAGGCGGAGCCCGATACGCCGATCGGCGAAAACAGGTAGGCCAGCAACTTCGCGCGTTCGGCTGGCGTCAGGAAACCGGTCGGCTCGTTGTCGCGTGCCTGGCGCCAGTTCGCTTCGCCATCCTGAGCAATGAAGCGGGCCGGGTTGGTGGACGCGAGCTCGGTGCGCCGGATGTGATCGAGCACGCGCTCGATCAGCCGCAGATAGCGCATGCGCTGCGTTTTCCGGATAGGCAGCTCGCCGACGAAGTTCGCGATCGATGCGGTATCGACCGTCGCCAGGTTTTTCTGGTGTGCACGCAGCCACGTGAGAAACGCACCCCATTGGGCGCGATAGACGTCGGCTGACGAACGGCGGTAGTCCTGCATGGCAAGCCACGCGTCGAATGCGGTTTCGGGCGACACGATCCAGTCGGATGCGCCGCGGTCGAACAGATCCTTTTCTTCCGGGCGTGCCGGGGTGTCGGAGGGCGTGGGAAGGGACATGTTATTTATTCCGTTAGTTGCGTATATGGTAGCCCTTTGCGCAACATCGCGGGCAGCAGGATGCGAGAGCCGGCCGCCGTGTCGGACGATCCGGGCGGGGCGTTAGTCACCCCATGCCTTGGACGGACGTTGAACGCGCTCGCGGTGCGCGGCTTCCTGCGACCGCGCCGCGGCTTCATACGCGAGGACCGCGAACGAGAACACGGCGGGCAGCGCATTCGATCGGCCGAAGTCGATCGGATCGTCCGTTTCGGGAAAGGTCATGTCCGACGGCCGTTCGAACAGTTGACGCATGCCGGCGTCGTGCCGGCTGGCAAAGCCGAGATCGGCGAGCGCCTCGGCTTCGATGGCGTGCAGCAGACGCCACGACAGCGGGACGCGCTGACGGATGTAGCGCTCGGCTATATGGCGGACGATCAGTTCGAGGTCGTGCGCGGCAGCCTTGAAGCTGAGCGCGGCCAAATCTTGTTCTTCTGTCATCGCAGGCTCCTGTCGACCGGAGCGGCGCCTCGGTGCGCCGACCCGGCCATGCATGGCGGAATGTCCCTATACTGTACAAACATACAGTATTTTCCGCAACTGGCCGTTCGGCCAGCTATCCGCATTTTCAGCGATGGATCACGATCAGTAATGCGCGCGCTTCGGCCTTGCCGGGGTTGCGGATCGCATGCGGCGTGTCGGCCGCGTAGCGGGCGGTGTCGCCCGCCTTCAGGCGCCGGCTCGCGGTCGCGGCTTCGATTTCCATCGCGCCGTGCAGCACGGTGAGGTGCTCGCGCGTGCCGGGTTCGTGCGCGTTCGATACGAGCGCGCCGCCACCCGGCAGCGTCAGTTCGTACCACTCGAACTTGCCGGCCAGGTCGATCGGGCCCCATACGCGCAACTGATAGCGGCCGTCGTGACCGGCGAGCGTCGGAATGTCGTGCGGGCCGTCCACGCGGATCGTCTCCGCCGCCTTCGGTTGCGAGAACAGTTCGTCGAGCGTGATGCCGAGCGCATTGGTGAGCCGCCACGCAACCGCGATCGTCGGATTGGCCTTGTCGCGCTCGATCTCGGAGAGCATCGACTTCGATACGCCGGCCGCGCGCGACAGGTCGTCGAGCGTCAGCTTGCGCTCGTTGCGCAGGCGCTGGATTTGCTCGCCGACCCGCGGCGGCGTCACGCCCGACGGTTGCGGTGCGGCGGCGGCAGGCGTGCGCCGCGACGCGGAGGAACTTGCCATTTGGTTTCCGTTCGCTTAGAGTTGTTCGGTATTTCGAATTCTAGTTCGGAATATTGGATAAATGCGGTCAACCGAACGACCGACTATAACAGTAGCAGGCCGTTGCGCCGCCGCCACGAGCGGGGCGCTGCGGAATGCGAATCCCTGTCAGGAGCTTTGCGATGCGTGATGCCTTTCTCGCCCAGGTGCGCGGGACGCTCGACCAGATCCGCGCGGACGGTTTTTACAAGACCGAGCGCGAGATCGCGAGTCCCCAGGCGGCGGCCGTGCGGCTGGCCGGCGGTGCCGGCGTGCTGAATTTCTGCGCGAACAACTATCTGGGCCTGGCGAACGATCCGCGCCTGATCGCCGCGGCGCAGGCCGGTCTCGAGCAGGACGGCTTCGGCATGGCATCGGTGCGCTTCATCTGCGGCACGCAAACCGTGCACAAGCAGCTCGAAAGCGCGCTGGCGTCGTTTCTCGGCACCGAGGACAGCATCCTCTATTCGAGCTGCTTCGATGCGAACGGCGGCCTGTTCGAGACGCTGCTCGACGAGAACGACGCGGTGATCAGCGACGAGCTGAACCACGCGAGCATCATCGACGGCATCCGCCTCTGCAAGGCGAAGCGTTTCCGCTACAAGAACAACGACCTGTCGGACCTCGAGGCGAAGCTCAAGGAAGCCGACGCCGCGGGCGCGCGCCACAAGCTGATCGCGACCGATGGCGTGTTCTCGATGGACGGCATCATTGCCGACCTGAAAGGCATCTGCGACCTCGCCGATCGTTATGGCGCACTCGTGATGGTCGACGATTCGCACGCCGTTGGCTTCATCGGCGCGCATGGCCGCGGCACGCCCGAGCACTGCGGCGTCGACGGGCGCGTCGACATCATCACCGGCACGCTCGGCAAGGCGCTGGGCGGCGCATCGGGCGGCTATGTCGCCGCGCGTCGCGAGGTGATCGAGCTGCTGCGCCAGCGTTCGCGGCCGTACCTGTTCTCGAACACGCTGACGCCGAGCATCGCCGCGGCATCGCTGAAGGTGCTGGAGCTGCTCGGCAGCGACGAAGGCGCGAAGTTGCGCGAACGCGTGCGCGAGAACGGCGTGCGATTCCGCGAGCAGATGACCGCCGCGGGCTTCACGCTCGTGCCGGGCGCGCATCCGATCATCCCGGTGATGCTCGGCGACGCGCAGCTCGCGACGAACATGGCCGACAAGTTGCTCGCCGAAGGCGTCTACGTGATCGGCTTCTCGTTCCCGGTCGTGCCGCGCGGCCGCGCGCGCATCCGCACGCAGATGAGCGCCGCGCATACCCCCGAACAGATCGATCAGACGGTCGCCGCGTTCGTGCGCGTCGGCAAGTCGCTCGGCATCATCTGACGGAGGCGCGACCATGAAAGCACTGGCAAAGCTCGAACGCGGCCCCGGCCTCACGCTCACGCGCGTGAAGCGCCCCGAAGTCGGACACAACGACGTGCTGATCAAGATTCACCGCACGGCGATCTGCGGCACCGACATCCATATCTGGAAGTGGGACGACTGGGCGCAGAAAACGATTCCCGTGCCGATGCATGTCGGCCATGAATACGTCGGCGAGATCGTCGAGATGGGGCAGGAAGTGCGCGGCTTCGCGATCGGCGATCGCGTGTCCGGCGAAGGCCACATCACGTGCGGCTTCTGCCGCAACTGTCGTGCGGGGCGGCGGCATCTGTGCCGCAACACCGTCGGCGTCGGGGTGAACCGCGAGGGCGCGTTCGCCGAGTATCTGGCGATTCCCGCGTTCAACGCGTTCAAGATCCCGCCCGAGATTTCCGACGATCTCGCGTCGATCTTCGATCCGTTCGGCAACGCGACGCACACGGCGCTGTCGTTCAATCTCGTCGGCGAGGACGTGCTGATCACCGGCGCGGGCCCGATCGGCGTGATGGCCGCCGCGATCGCGAAGCATGTCGGCGCGCGCAACGTCGTGATCACCGACATCAACGACTATCGGCTCGAGCTCGCGCGCAAGATGGGTGCGACGCGCGCGGTGAACGTGTCACGCGAGTCGCTGCGCGACGTGATGGCCGACCTGCACATGACGGAAGGCTTCGACGTCGGCCTCGAGATGTCGGGCGTGCCGAGCGCGTTCACCAGCATGCTCGAGGCGATGAATCACGGCGGCAAGGTCGCGCTGCTCGGCATTCCGCCCGCGCAGACGGCGATCGACTGGAACCAGGTGATCTTCAAGGGGCTCGAGATCAAGGGCATCTACGGTCGCGAGATGTTCGAGACCTGGTACAAGATGGTCGCGATGCTGCAAAGCGGCCTCGATCTGTCGCCGATCATCACGCATCGCTTTGCGGCCGACGATTACGAGAAAGGCTTCGCCGCGATGCTGTCCGGTGAAAGCGGCAAGGTGATTCTCGACTGGACGGTCTGAGTGCCGAGGGGGCAGCGCGGCGCGTTTGCCGACTGCCCCGCGCGTGCCGACACGAGCGTTTGTCGGGCCGATCGGCTTCGACGAACGCGTAAGGTGAGATTATTCGGGAGCTGTGCGCGCGTGCCGAATGGCGGCTCGATCGCGCTTTGATGGCGCGTTTGGGCGCGCAATGCAGCGGTTGCGCGTTGCGCAACGCCTGCTGGCACACCCCTTCTCGTTTGCGGAACGACGGCGATCACGCTGCGATTCCGCCGGATGCATCGGTGACATGCAATCGCGCATGCACCTCACCCATCAAGCCCCCGCGCACCAGTCCATTCTTTGTCGCGTCGCCCGACGCGTGTTTTTCTTCCCGCCCTTCCGCTTTCTCTTGCCGTGCTTGAGTAGCGAGCCCTCTCCGCATCATCCGCTGACGGCGGCTTTGCTCTGTTCCCGCGGCGGCACATTGGCAGCACCTCACCGCACAGCGCAATCACGCTGCAGCCTCGATGCGTGAGGCGATCAATGACGTGCGAACTCACCCTTCAGCAGCCGATCGACATCGATCGGTGTGCTGCCCGCTATTCGATCCCTTCACCGTTCGACCATCGCGGTTCGAACGGCAGGCTCGACGCGACGACCGACCGCCAGCCGCCAGCCGCGATCGGAACCACGCGGCGTTCACCCCTCCCACCGCCAGGGCCATTCCACACGGTTGTTGACGAGGGAGAACGATCGTTCTACCGTAAATCCATGAACACACATGATGACCTCTCCGGCGAACCGGCCGTTCGCGACCGGCTGCTCGACGCGGCCGAAGCGCTGATCTACTTGGGCGGCATCCACGCCACGGGTGTCGATGCGATCGTGAAGCGGTCCGGCGCAGCGCGAAAGAGCTTCTATTCGCATTTCGAATCGAAGGAGGCGCTGGTCGTCGCCGCGCTCGAGCGCCGTGACGAACGCTGGATGCGCTGGTTCGTCGATGCAACGCTCTCGCGCGGCAAGTCGCCGCGCGCGCACTTGCTCGGCATGTTCGATGTGCTGCGCGACTGGTTTGCGCAACCCGATTTTCACGGCTGCGCGTTCCTGAACGCATCCGGCGAGATTGCCGACGCCGACGATCCGGTGCGCGTGGTCGCGCGTATGCACAAGGCGCGGCTGCTGGCGTTCGTGGGCGAGCGGTTCGGCGCGTATGCCGACGACGCCGGGATCGAGCGTCGCGGACTGGCCCGCGTCGCGCGTCAGTGGCTGGTGCTGATCGACGGCGCGATCGGCGTGGCGCTCGTCAGCGGCGATGCGACCGCCGCGCGCGATGCGCGCGCAACGGCAGAACTCTTGCTCGATACGGTGTCTCGAGCGTCGAAGTAGTGCGTCCCAAGCGGCTGCGTTCGTGCGCAGCCAGAACCTTGAACAGGAGCATTCCATGTCCGCTTCTCCGGAAGTTCGTCCCCCCGTTCCGCCGTTCACGCTCGACACGGCGCGCCAGAAAGTGCGCGCCGCCGAAGATGCGTGGAACACGCGCGACCCGCAGCGCGTCTCGCTCGCCTATACGCCGCAGAGCCAGTGGCGCAATCGCGCGGAGTTCGTGACCGGCCGTGACGAGATCGTCGGTCTGCTGCAGCGGAAATGGACGCGCGAGCTCGACTACCGATTGATCAAGGAGCTGTGGGCGTTCGGGGGAAATCGCATCGCGGTGCGATTCGCATACGAATGGCATGACGACGCGGGCAACTGGTTCCGCTCATACGGGAACGAGAACTGGGAGTTTGACGAAAACGGATTGATGGCGCATCGCCACGCGAGCATCAACGACCTGCCGATTCGAGAAGCGGATCGCCTGTACCACTGGCCGCTCGGCCGCCGTCCGGACGATCATCCCGGCCTGTCCGATCTCGGGCTGTGACGCGGCACGATGACGACGCGTGGACGTGCTCGATCACGCAGCGAGAACGTCCACGCATACTCAAAGGTGAGGAAATACGGGAGCCGCTTGTTGAGGTGAGTGTTTACGGGAGATGGAGCATTCTGTGCGGAACGGTGTGACTCTTCACGCTCTGCATCTCACCGATCAATCGTCTCAGGAAACGGCGCGAATGCGCCGATGGAAGTAACGCGCGCGCATCAACGTGCGTGATCGGTTGCCGAGCGCACGCGAACCGCACGTGATTCGAACGCGGTATCCACGGCATCTTCGCAAAATGCACCGTGAGATTGAACCAGTGTGCATCGATGCGCGATGCAACTCACCGATTTGAAATCAACAACGACACACACGCACGCGCGTACGCATGAATGCAAACGCGCACATCGAAATAGACAAAGGTGCGCGGCAGTCAGTCGTGTTGCTCACCCTCGAACACGACATCCATCGACCACCTCGCGCACCCTTCACATCGTTCCGTCAGCCGGCGATGCGCGCCGCGATCGCCTCGCCGACTTCCTGCGTTCCGGCCTGGCCGCCCAGATCGCGCGTGCGCGGCCCGGCGCGCAGCACGTCCTCGATCGCCGCGACGATCGCGTCGTGCGCTTCGCGCTCGCGCCCGGCGCCGTTACCGACGAAGTCGAGCATCAGCGCCGCCGACCAGATCATGGCAATCGGGTTCGCGATGTACTGGCCCGTGATGTCCGGCGCGGAGCCGTGCACCGGTTCGAACAATGACGGAAAGGTGCGATCGGGGTTGAGGTTCGCCGACGGCGCGATGCCGATCGTGCCCGTACAGGCCGGCCCGAGGTCGGAAAGGATGTCGCCGAACAGGTTCGACGCGACGACGACGTCGAAGCGGTCGGGCTGCAGCACGAAGCGCGCACACAGGATGTCGATGTGCTGCTTGTCCACGGCGATCTCGGGATAACGCTCACCCATTTCGGCTGCACGCGCGTCCCACCACGGCATGCTGATCGCGATGCCGTTGCTCTTCGTCGCGACGGTCAGCCGCTTCGCGCGGCGCTGGGCGAGCTCGAACGCGAACTTCAGCACGCGCTCGGTGCCGTGGCGCGTGAAGATCGACTGCTGCATGACCACTTCGCGCTCGGTGCCTTCGAACATCGTGCCGCCGACGGACGAATATTCGCCCTCGGTGTTCTCGCGCACGATCATGAAATCGATGTCGCCCGCCTTGCGGCCGGCCAGCGGCGACGGGACGCCGTCGAACAGGCGCGCGGGCCTCAGGTTGATGTACTGGTCGAACTCGCGGCGGAACTTCAGCAGCGAACCCCAGAGCGAAATGTGATCGGGCACCGTCGCGGGCCAGCCGACCGCGCCGAACAGGATCGCGTCCATGCCCGACAGCTGCGCCTTCCAGTCGTCCGGCATCATCTTGCCGTGCTGCGCGTAGTAATCGCAGCTTGCCCATTCGATCTGCTCGAACTGGAAGCGGATGCCGAAGCGCGCAGTCACGGCGTCGAGCGCGCGCAGGCCCTCGGGCATCACTTCACGGCCGATGCCGTCACCGGGGATGACGGCAATCCTGTACGTCCTGTCGCTCATGCAAGCCTCCTTGGCTGGTCGGGCCGCCGGCAGCGTGCGCGGCGGAACATGACGCCATTTTATTTATTTCCAATCAGATTAGAATCACGTGAAAGGTTAATCGACTTTACACGAATCGTGAACAAATCGCCGAATCTCGACGACCTGCGCGTATTCAGCCTGGTCGTCCGCCTGACGAGCTTCAGCGCGGCCGCCGAGCAGCTCGCGGTGTCGCCCGCGTATGTGAGCAAGCGCATCGCGCTGCTCGAGGCGCAGCTGGGCACGCGCCTGCTGCATCGCTCGACGCGCCGCGTGACGGTCACGGAAGCCGGCGAGCGCGTGTTCGCGCGTGCCGAGAAGATTCTCGACGACGTCGATCATCTCGTCGAGGATGTGTCGACCACGCGCACGGTGCCGCGCGGCACGCTGCGCATCTCGAGCAGCTTCGGCTTCGGCCGCCATGTCGTCGCGCCGGCGCTGCTCGACTTCTCCGCGCGCTATCCGCAGCTCAACGTGCGGCTCGATCTGTTCGACCGGCTCGTCGACGTCGCGGGCGAAGGCTACGACCTCGACGTGCGTATCGGCGACGAGATCGCCGATCACCTGATCGCGCGCCGCCTCGCCACCAACCATCGCGTGCTGTGCGCGTCGCCCGACTATCTCGCTCGGCGCGGCACGCCGCGCACGCTCGCGGATCTCACGTCGCACGACTGTCTCGCAATCAAGGAGCGCGACCATCCGTTCGGCGTCTGGCGGTTGAACGTGCGTGGGGAAACGGCAACGGTGAAGGTCGGCGGCGCGCTGTCGACGAACCACGGCGAGGTGGCCGTGCAGTGGGCGCTGGCCGGACGCGGGATCGTGCTGCGTTCGATCTGGGAAGCGGCGCCGCTGATCGAGCGCGGCGAGCTCTGTCGCGTGCTGCCGGACGCGATTCAGCCGGCGAACATCTGGGCCGTGTATCCGGAACGCGTCGCGGCGTCGGCGAAAGTGCGCGTGTGCGTCGATTTTCTGGTGGAGGCGCTCGCCGGGTTGAATGCCGCGGCGAGCGACGATGCGGGCTGAAATCGGCCAAAGGTGAGCTTTTACGGGGGCATGTGCAGCGCATCGGCAAGCGTCTGTTTACGGCATGCAGGCGCGTCGCGAGCCGCTGTGTCCATACCGGCACATCGGTGATCGCGATGCGTCGGCCCGACCGACGATGGTGCCCGCGCGCGGCTTATGCCGCTTTCATCACGCTCGCCACACCGAGCATCAAGTCGAGATTCTGCACGGCCGCGCCGGACGCCCCTTTGCCGAGATTGTCGAACACGGCGGCCAGCAGCACCTGACCGTGCTCGGCATTGACGAACACGCTGAGCCGCAGGTCGTTCGACCCGTTCAGCGCTTGCGGGTCGAGATGCGTGATCGCGCGCGTGTCGGCGAGCGGCGTGACCTCGACGTGGCGCGCGCCGGCGTAATGGTGCGCGAGGCACGCGTGCAGCGCCTCACCGGTCACGCCGGCCGGGAGCAGGCGCAGCTCGAGCGGCACGGTCAGCACGATGCCCTGCCGATAGGCGCCGTAAGCCGGCACGAACAGCGGACGATGCGCGAGCCCGGCATGCAGCTGGATCTCGGGCACATGCTTGTGCGCGAGCGCGAGGCCGTAGACCTGAAGCGGTTGCGCGCGTGCGGCGCCGTTCGATTCGAACGCGTCGACGGCGGCCCGCCCGCCGCCCGAGTAACCGGATACCGCGTGGATGCTCACCGGGTAATCGCGCGGCAGCAGGCCCGCCTGTTGCAGCGGCCGAAGGAGACCGACCGCGCCGGTCGGATAGCAGCCCGGATTGGTGACGCGCCGCGCGTGCGCGATTGTCTGCGCGTGTCCATCGACCATCTCGGGAAAACCGTAGACCCAATCCGGTTCGGTGCGATGGGCCGAACTCGCGTCGATCACGCGTACCGCCGGATTCCGGATGAAGCCGACCGCTTCGCGCGCCGCGGCGTCGGGCAGGCACAGAATCGCGATATCGGATGCGTTGATGGCTTCGGCGCGTCGTGCGGGGTCCTTGCGTTCGGCATCCGGCAGCGTGACGAGCCGCAGGTCGGTGCGATCCCGCAGGCGCTCGTGGATCTGCAATCCGGTCGTACCTCGGTCGCCGTCGATGTAGACAATGGGGAGGCTCATGATGGTCGCGTTCCTCGTTTCGGGCATCGGGAAAGCCGTATCGTCCACCGAACGCCTAGAATAGGAAAAGTTGAATTTACTGATTGCGGGATTCAGTTTTCCTGAACGAGAGGAGGCGCATGCGCGAGATCAGTCTGGACCGATTGCGTACGCTGGTCGCGATCGCCGACCAGGGATCCTTCGTGGCCGCCGCGCAACTGCTTCATCTGGCGCCGCCGACGGTCAGTCTTCATGTCGCCGAACTCGAAAGCCGCATCGGCGCGCCGTTGCTGTCGCGCACGCGCGGCAACGTGCGGCCGTCGACCATCGGTGCGGTGCTGGTGGAGCGGGCGCGGCGTCTGCTGGCCGAGGTCGAGTCGACACTCGACGACGTGGAGCGGCAAGTGCAGGGGCTGACCGGTCGCGTGCGCCTCGGCGCATCGACCGGCGCGATCGCCCATCTGTTGCCGCAGGCGGTGGCGCGGTTGCGCGAGCGGCATCCGGATATCGACGTGCAGATCGCGGTGCTCACGTCGCAAGACACGCTGGCGCGCATCGCGCAGGGCACGCTCGACGTCGGGCTGGTCGCGCTGCCGCAGCCGGCGGTCGCTGGGCTGTCGATCCGCGCGTGGCGGCGCGATCCGGTGCTGGCCTTCCTGCCCGCGGACTGGCGGCTTCCGGCGCGTGTGACGCCGGCCTATCTGGCCACGCGTCCGCTGATTCTCAACGACGCGACCACCCGCCTGTCGCGGCTCACGACGGAATGGTTCGCGCTCGGTGGCCACCGGCCCGAGCCGCGCATCGAACTCAACTACAACGATGCGATCAAGAGCCTGGTCGCCGCGGGTTACGGCGCGACGCTGCTGCCGCACGAGGCGGGCGCCCCGCCGCCCGACGCACGCGTCGTCATGCGGCCGCTGCGGCCGGCGTTGTGGCGTGAACTGGGTATCGCGCATCGGGTCGGCCCGGTCGAGCGCTCGACACAGCACGTGCTCGACGCGTTGTGGGCGCTCGGCGCGCGATAGGGAATCGCGCCGCCGGTCAGGACGCATGCCGCGGTGGCGACTCGAACGGACGCGGCATGCGCGAGGTCGAACGCTTCAGCCGGTCGCCCGGTGTGGCCGCATGCGGGCCGGCTGGTGCCAACGCCAGCACCAGCACCAGCACCCGGCGCAGCCCCGTTACAGCCGGTTGTCCCTCGCGAGCATCAGCACGCGCGCCCAGCGCCGCGCATCGCGCTTGTCCATCATCGGCAGCTTCCATTCGCCGCGCACCGCGTCGCGCACGCGCACGACCAGATGCCAGCGGCCGTCGATCGGCGCGGCCTCGCAGCCGTCGAGCTGCGACAGCGTATAGCGGCCGTCCGCGCCGTCTTGCGACAGCCACAGCAGCCCCTGCGACGCGGACACGCGCACCTCGCCCCATGCGCGATGCACGATGTGGGTCCAGCCTTGTTCTTTCGTGTTCGGCGCGATGTCGCGGCGGCGTTTGATCCACCACGCGATCAGCGCGATCAGGATGGCGCCGGCGAGCACGGCGGCCGCGATCGCGACCGGCTGGCCGAACTGCGCGGCGATGACGTGAAACAGGTGAACCGCGCCCCATCCAATGGCGATGAGCGCGAACAGCGCAATGAAAATCGGCATGTCGAATCGGAAAAGAGGACGGACCGGCGCACGCAGCGCGCCGGTCCGCCGCACACGGCATCACCGGCGGCGGTGAATGTCGTGCGTGACGAAGCCCGCGTCGTTGACGGGCAGCGCGAGGCCGTCCTTCACCGCGAGCGTCTTGCGGATGTCGTCGAGACCGGCGGACCAGTGGTCACGCATCGTCGACAGACCGAACTGATAGTCCTTGTAGTGGTGCTCGTACGCCTTCTGCTGATAGATCAGGTGCTGGATGTTGTACTTCTTCCCGCTCGACATCGCTTCAGCCTCGACGCACCACGGGTCGTTCTTGCGCTGCTCTTCCGGCACCTGCTCGAGCACGTGGCGCAGCACGTTGCGATAGCGCTGTTCGCGCTGCAGCGTGTCGGTGACGAAGCGCGTGCGGCTCGAATACTGCACGTCCTTCGTGCGTTCCGCGACATCGGCCATCGTGCGCGGCAGCGGCCCGCGTGCGCTCCACAGATCGACCTGGAACGCGAGCGTGTCGCGGCGCGGGCGCGCGCGCAGCACTTCCATCAGCGGCGTGTTCGACACGACGCCGCCGTCCCAGTAGTACTCGCCGTCGATCTCGACGGGCGGGAACGCGGGCGGCAGCGCGCCGGATGCCATGAAGTGCTCGGGCGTGAGGCGAATGCGCGAGTTGTCGAAGTACACGAAGTTGCCGGTGCCGACGTTGACCGCGCCGACCGACACGCGCGTTTCGCCCGAGTTGATCCGGTCGAAATCGCACAGCTTCAGCAGCGTCGCGCGCAGCGCCGACGTGTCGTACCAGCTGATCTTTTCCGGATGATCGGACACGCCCGGCATCGGCGGCGGGAAACGCGGCACGAAGAAGCCCTGCTGGCCCTGCATCATCGCGCTCGCGGCCTGCGACGCGGTGAAGAACGTGCGGATCTGGTCGATGCTGTTGAACAGGGCGAATTCGAACGCGGCCGGCATCGCGGGAAAGAACGCCGGCTGGCAGATCGTTTCCCAGAATTCGCGCAGCCGCTCGACGCGATGTTCGGGCGCATTGCCGGCGATCAGCGCGGTGTTCAGCGCGCCGATCGAGATGCCTGCGATCCAGTCGAGCGGAACGTTCGCTTCGTGCAGCCCTTCGAACACGCCGGCCTGATACGCGCCGAGCGCGCCGCCGCCTTGCAGGACGAGCGCGATCGTTTCGTACGGCAGCGACCGCGCAGCGGCCGGTGCGCCGGCCTCGTGTTGCAGGTCCGCCGCATCGACGGCCTGCTTTTCTGTACGCGCGTGCGGTTTCATCAGTTGCTCCGAGAAATGCCGCCGTGGATGGCGGACACGGAAGGCGTGACGTCGATCGACGGCACGCCATCGTGAGTCTTGAGAATGGGCGGTGGTGCGGGAATCGCCTCCCGTCGGGGAGGCGAAGACATTACTGCATGAACCAGCCGTGGCTGACGATGAACGACTGCCCCGTGAGCGCGGCGCTCGGGAACGCCGACAGGAACAGCACCGTCTGCGCGACGTCCTGCACCGTCGTGAACACGCCGTCGACCGTATTGCCGAGCATCACCTTCTTGATCACTTCCTCTTCGCTGATGCCGAGCTCCTTCGCCTGCTCCGGAATCTGCTTGTCGACCAGCGGCGTGCGCACGAAGCCCGGACACACGACGTGCGAGCGCACGTTGTGCTTCGCGCCTTCCTTCGCCAGCACGCGCGCGAGGCCGAGCAGGCCGTGCTTGGCCGTCACGTAGGCCGACTTCAGCGGCGACGCTTCGTGCGAGTGCACCGAACCCATGTAGATCACGACGCCGCCGCGATCATCCTTGTACATGTGCTTGAGCGCGGCCTTCGTCGTCAGGAACGCGCCGTCGACGTGGATAGCCTGCATCTTCTTCCAGTCGGAGAACGAATAGTTCTCGATCGGATTGACGATCTGGATGCCGGCGTTCGACACGAGGATGTCGACCGAGCCGAACGCTTCGGCGACCTTGTCGATGCCGCTGTTCACGGCATCCTCGTTGGTCACGTCCATCGCGACGCCGATCGCCTTGCCGCCTGCCTTGTTGATCTCGTCGGCAACCGCGTTCGCGCCGTCCTGGTTCAGGTCGGCGATCGCGACGGCCGCGCCTGCCTTGGCGAGCTCCAGTGCGATTTCCTTGCCGATGCCGCTTGCGGCGCCCGTGACGACTGCGGTTTTGCCATTCAGGTTGCTCATTTCGAATTCCCGTGGTGAAAGGATTGACAGGGAGAAAGGACTGCGGACGTGTTATTGAGCCAGGTAATCGTAGACGACTTCGCCGAGGCCGAGCGTCAAATCCGCGACGATGTGGCGCGCTTCGACGATCTCGAGCACCGGCAGGTCGGCCACCGGCGCAAGTGCGTGCGGTGCCAGCTCGAGCGACGCGGGGCCCGTCCATGCGCCCTTCATCTTGATGTCCTGCATGTAGTAGCGCACCAGTTCGCACACGCGGGCGGTGCCGTCGACGTGCGGGATGATCTTCAACAGGAAGTTCGGGCCGGCGAGGCGTTTCGCCTGCTCTTCGATGTCGAGGTCCTTGTGCTTGTAGCCCATCGTGCCGGTCGCGACGCGCACCTTGCCGTAGTCGAGCGTGCCCAGGATGTGATCGGTGTTCACGTGCAGCGTGGGCGACGCGAGCTTCTTCGGGAAGCCCCACAGCTCACGGCCGCCGGCGATCGGCGGGTGATCGTCGAGATACATCGCGAGCGTGTAGCCGCCGGCCTGGCCGTTGTATTCGACCGGAATCACCTGGCCGCTTTCGGTATAGTCGCCGAAGCCGGTCGAATCGGCCATGCGAATGAATTCGTAATGGACGAGCGGCTCGGTGATCTGCAGCGGCTCGGGGACAATCTCACGCAGGCGGTCAGGATCGGTGCGATACGTGATGATCAGAAACTCACGATCGACGAAACGGTACGGCCCCATCGGGAAAGCGGGGCTCGTCAACGGCATCGCAAACGCTTTCGATCGGACATCGCTGATTTTCATGCGGACTCCTTGTTGTTGATCGCTTCGTGGATGATTGGTCGTAATCGTATGCCTGTGCGTCGCCGTTGTGCGATGCCGCATATGGAATTAATTGTTGCCGATTTCGATTCATTTGCCGCCTAAATATTGAGACAAGCGGCACAAACAGCGCGGATGGCGGCCGGTGACTCGATATTCATACGCATCAATGAAGCCACGATGCGAAAAAGGTGAGGTTTTACGGGATGGTTGGTGAGCTTCTACGGGAGACGGTCGCGCGGAGATGTGACAATTGTGTGAACTTGTGTTGCAGCGCGAGCTCTAAGTGCGTTCGCGCGCGGCGCACTGGCCGGGCCTCCTTACCCGGCCCGACGCATTAAGCAACGCTTAAGCGGGTGCGCCCTAGCATCGTTCGCCTCCGACCGGCACTCCCGGTCCATCATTACGCCCCACGCAACCGCATTCATGCAGAACCTCAATCTCACCCTGTTTTCCGCCATCAATGCCGGCGCCGCGCCGCACCCTGGCGTGGCCCGTCTCGCGATCTTCGCCGCCGACTGGCTCGTCTATGCGCTGCCTGCGATGCTGCTGCTCACCTGGATCTTCGGCGAGCGCCCGACGCGGCGCCAGGCGATCGAAGCCGGTGTCGGCACCTGCGTGGCGCTGGCGCTCGCTCAGGTCCTCGGGCATTTCTGGTTCTCGCCGCGGCCGTTCATGGCCGGCGTCGGCACGCAACTGATTCCGCATGTGCCGGATAGCTCGTTTCCGAGCGATCACATGACGTTCGCGTGGAGTCTCGCCGTCGGCATGATGCTCGGCGGCAGCACGCGGCTGACCGGGTTCGTGATGGCCGCGATGGCCGTCGCGATTGCATGGGGTCGCGTGTATGCGGGCGTGCACTGGCCGTTCGACATGGCCGGCGGCGTGCTGGTCGGCACGGCCGGCGCGCTGACCGCGCACCTGTATGGGCAACGCGTGGTCGAGCTGCTCGAACGGATCGGAGACGTGGTGCATGCGGTGATGATGGGGCGCGAGCGCGCGCCCTGAGCGGGAGAATCAAGCGGGAGAAGTGCGGGCCGGGCGCCGTCAACCGGGCGTCTTGGCCGATTCGGTCGCTGCCGACGTGCTGCCGTCTGCTTCATGCAGTTCGGGCGTTTCGCCCGGGTGCTGGGCGGCGTCGCGTTCGAGAGAGTTTTCCTTCAGGATCGCGCACATCGCGACGAACAGCGCGAGCACGACGGCCGCCAGGCCGCAATAGCCGGCGATCTTCAGGTTGCGAAGGAAAGGCGAAGCGTGGCTTTCTCTTGTCATGAGCGGGCGCTCCTGGGGGCTGCGGCGGCTGTCGCCCGACAGCGGCGTCGCAGACATAGATATATACCAGCCGCCCCGCCGATGCCAAGCCCGCCGATGCGCGGGCGCCCGTTCGCGTCAGTCTTCCAGCGTTTCGTGCACGGCCGCCGCGCCGCGCTTCCAGTACGCCGCCGCGCGGATGCGCGACTTGTCGATGCCGCGCTCGCCGGTCAGGTGCAGGCGCACCGCGCGCATCGACTGCGCTTCACCCGCCGCCCAGACATAACCATCGCCGGAGGACGGCAGCGGCAGCTCGCGCACCGCAGTCAGCAGCGCGTCGCCGTCCGCTGCGTCGGCTTCGGCGCGAAAGCGCCAGATTTCATGCACGTCGGCGCGCGTATCGAACGCGATCTGCGCGGTGCGATCCGCGACTTCCAGCACGACCGCCGCCCGGGCGCCGGCCGGCAATTGCTCGAGACGCCGTGCGATCGCCGGCAGCGCCGTATCGTCGCCGATCAGCAGATGCCAGTCGAAATCGATCGGGACCACGAACGAACCGCGCGGGCCGCCGATGCCGAGCCATTGGCCGACGCGAGCCTGCGCCGCCCACTGCGATGCGGGGCCCGGATGGTTCAGCACGAATTCGAGATCGAGTTCGCAGGCGGCGCGGTCGAAGCGGCGCGGCGTGAAGTCGCGCGCGACCGGCTTCGGTTCGCCCTCGGGAAACTCGGGGCCGTTCGCGCCGAGCGTCGGCATCGCGGGCCGCTCGGCGCCGGGCGGCGGGAAAAACACCTTCACGTGGTCGTCGAACGACGACGATTCGAAATCAGCGAGGTCGGGGCCGCCGAGCGTGACGCGCAGCAGATGCGGCGTCACCGCGTGCACGCGCACGACCTGCAGCAGGCGAAACTTGAGGGTATGGCGCACGCGGGTCACGGTGCGCTCGGATGTGTTCTGAATCAATCCGTTCTCCTTAGGTTTTGACGGGGCGGCGCGGATTACGCGCCGGTGCCGCCTTCGATTTCGGCCGTCGCGCGGCGCATGATCGCCGCAATGCGCCGTTGTTCGTCGGCGTCGGCAGCGCTCTTGTGCAGCAGCGCCCGCTTGAGCGCGAGACGCGCTTCGACGAACTCCGGAAGCCAGCCGGGCTGTGCATCGTCCGGTGCGTCGGTGGCCGCCGATTCGCCGGCGAACGCGCGGCGCATGAATTCCATCTTGCGCGCGAGGTGCGTGAGGCGCGCGAACAGCGTGTCGACGCGTTCGCGCTGCGCGTCGAGATGCGCGCGGCCGGCATCGGTCAGCGCATAGCGCTTGCGATTGCCTTCGGCCTGCGACGCGACGAAGCCGACTTCCTCGAGATACGTGAGCGCCGGATACACCATGCCGGGGCTCGGGCTGTAGAAGCCGTTCGAGCGCGTGTCGAGCGCCTTGATCAGCTCGTAGCCGTGGCTCGGCTGCTCGGCGACGAGGGCGAGCAGCAGCAACTGGAGATCGTCGGAGCTGAACTGGCGGCCGCGCGGCATGCCGTCGTCGCCGAAATCGCCAAAGCCGCCGCGTCCGCCACGGCCACCGAATGGGCCGCCGCCGCCAAACGGGTCGTGGCTGCGGCGATGGCGGCCGATCGCGTGCCAGAGGCCGGCGAACCAGTCAGGGCCGGCATGCGCACCATGACCGTCGCATCGGGCATGGCCGCGGGAGGGGTTGTGTCGCATGATCGTGTCCTATATGTCGAAAAACATATCTAAAGATATATATCGAAAGATAGGGTGTCAAGGCGAATTATTGGGGCGGGTAGAGCACGCTCCGGGCGGAGACACTCTTGCAGAAGGTGCCCGCGTGAACCACTCACGAGCCACATTTACGACGTTCGCCAACCGTTCTAAGGTGTCCCTCTCCGGCGCTTGGATCCCAGAACGCCATTGGCTTACTGTTGCAGGTGACACTCCGACCAATGACAATCCTGACTCTCTTATGGATTGCAGTCTTTGAATTTGTTGTTAGAAGGGAGGGATTTTTGGGAGGGAATATTGCAATGTATCGACGCTTGTCGCTGTTGATCTTGCCGCCGCTATTGTTGGCGGCAGGCGTCGGCATCGCCTATGGTGCCTCGTTGCGTAGAGACTCGCCGCCTCGAGACACGCCGGCTGCTGCTCGTCCCTCCAACGCAAATGAAGCTGTCGTTGCAGGGGACGGATACCGGGACGCACGGTTCACATTGGAGATACGACGCTTTGGCGTCGCCGTTGACCGGTTTCGCCAGCGTGCGCTATTGATGCGGCTGGACGAGGCAGGGCCCAACGGAACGTTGCTTCTGCAAGATCCCAAACAATATCCGTGGTCGAGTAGTGATCGAAGCTTTGCGGGACATAAGCGCGAGAACAACGTTTTCGGCTATACGTTGCGCGGATGGGTCGATTATTGGCCGATTCCCGTGATAGTGGCCGGGCCGCCGCGAAACGAGAGTGATCCGGATGCGGACCGCATGGCAACCCACATCAGCAGTGCGGATAACGGGGCGGGGATTGGTAATACCCTTTATACGAGACTCGATGAAATACACACCGCGCACGGGGACGATGTTGTCTCTAGAGCGTTTGATATTTTTGACCGCGAGCCGGACTTGCCGGCAGTGGTGTTGCTGGTTGAGGATGGAATCAACACGCGATCCTATTTGGGTACTCTGGGCGCCGATTACCTGGGTTTGTCCACAAAAGATGGAAACTTCGTACCAAAGAATCCGGACAGTTACGTTGCGTTGCTCGTGACGAGAAAGGATCGCGTTGACCGACTGATTCGTCCATATCTGGTGGACGCACCAGAGGCAATCGACAACACCCAGACTCAATATGACGTGATCAAGCTGTGGAATTATTTCTGGCAGCTTCAGAAGGCCTACTGGAAGAAGGGTGCAAAGGAGATGCCGGTGGATTATTGGCAGACGAAGCTCCCCGAGTTCTCGAATACCGCGTCGCTGAAGATGCCGGACGGCTTCAAGCCGAACCCGTGGGTGCCAGTTCCTTGGACCACCTGGCAGTTGAAGGAATACGACAGATGGCCGGTCCTGGCAAATCTGCATCGGCCGGTGCGAGTCGATTTGAGCAACGGGCACGGGACGCCGTTGAAGAAGGGCGAGCGAATCGAAAAGATCCGCGCCGGCTGGCAGCAGGCAGTAGGCACGCTTGCGCCCGGCGAGCAGCCGGGACGGATGTTCTACGACACCGGCACCTCGACCGCCAATCTCGCGTTGCTGGTGCAGTCGCTGCACGACAACCCGCAGCATGTCGATATTGACGATCCGAAAGACGCATTCGACATGCAACGCCGTATCGGCGGCGACACCGGAACGAGCTCGATCTGGGTCCAGACCGCGCTGGCGCTGATGATGGGCTATGGCGACGGCAAGACGAGCGCATTGATCAACCTGCGGGATCCGCTGCATGCCACGATCGTCATGCTGGCGCCGCCGGACGCCGCGTCGCGGCAGGCGCATCCGCAGACGTTCAGCTGGGATTTCTGACGGACCGGATCGACACGTTATGGGTCAAAAGCGATACATCATCGAAGGCGATGTGCACAGCCACGGCGGACGCGTTGTGTCCGGGGCGCCGAACTCGCGAATCAACGGGCGCGCGATTGCACGCTTGCACGACAGCGCGCGCAGCACCGCGGCCGGCAAGGCTAAGCGATAGGCGATGTACGTATAGACACGCGATCGACGCGTGTCGAGCGGCGTGATCTGGTTGATGATCACGGCCGTTCGCCGCGGTGCGGCATCGGAGCCGGTGTTGCGATCATTCAATTAATCGACCGTGACGCCAGCGCTTGCCGCTGATCTCCCGAAACATTCCGAGTGGTGCGACAGGATTTATGAATAAATTAATCAATATCAATTATAAAAAACACCGGCAACCATTGTTTAAATTTCAGAAATTATTTAATTTAATTATCGCCCGATCAAACAAATTGTCCGCGATAGCAAAGGTCGTCGAATCCACCTCGTAATTCAATGACGTCATACCGTTGCAGCGCTTGTCCCGACGGTCATTTGCGCGACGATGAAGAATTTCGACCCTTTATTTGCGACCCTGAAAATTCGTCGAAATGTGAACCATTGCAATATAAAGCCCACGCGCCGGGTATTCCGGTTGCGATGCGTGATTTAATTTGGCAGGATTTTCATCAGGTTGTCCGGCTTTAAAACAACAAATCGCTCGACCATTCAATTTACCGAAATAACGCGCGGCGCGCCGGGCAACGATTGGAAAGGAAGCTGACCAGGTAAAGAGGCGGCGAACGGCCTGCACCGTTCGCGATCATTGAATCAATCGCTTGTCTGGTGGCGTCGATGCGTCACGCGAGCGGGCGATCCGGGCGAATCCGACACGGGGCAGCCATGGCGATACTCAAGAATGATTCTTCCGGAGAAGCATGCCTGCTCCGCGCGTATCACGTGTTCGGCCGCGACGACGCGCGCTGCGACACGGTCATCCGGGATGGCTCGGTGTCGCGTGTCCATGCCCATATCCGCTGGGTCGGCGGGCTCTGGGAGCTCCACGATCACAGCAGCAACGGCACGTCGGTATCGGGCGTGGTGTTGCGCGACGGCGAGCACGCGGTGCTGCAGCGAGGCGACGTGATCCGCTTCGGCAGGGCTGGCATTGCACCCTGGCGTGTCGATACGCTCGACGATCCGGCCGATACGCTATGGCCGATACGAGGCGCCGCGGCCCCGATCGTGCTCGCACCGCGCCAGATCCTGCCGGCCCCGGCCGCGCAGCCGGTCACGATCGTCCGTTCGCCGGCCGGCGAATGGCTGTGCGACGACACGTTGCCGCCGCGCGCGCTCCACGACGGCGATGAAGTGTCGACCGGCGACTTCGCGTGGCGCCTCGCACTCGTGCGCCACGGCTCGACGGTGATGCTCGCCGCACCCGCCGATCCGGCCGCGCCGACGCAATTGCTCGAATTCTTCGTCAGCCGGAACGAGGAGCATGTGCACATGCTGCTGCATGTCCGCGGCGGCGTGGTCGACCTGGGCGAGCGCGCCCATCACTACAGCCTCGTCACGCTCGCCCGCGCACGCGCGGCCGACATGCAGGCCGGCTACGACGCCGCCACGCAAGGATGGATCGAACTCGACCGGCTGGCACGCATGCTCGGCACCGATACGTCCCATGTCAACGTGCAGATTCACCGCGCGCGGAGCCAGTTCGCGGCCTTGCCCGGGCTGGGCACGCGCCAGCTCGTCGAGCGCCGGCGCGGCAGCGTCCGTTTCGGCGATTTTGCATTCCGCGTCATGCGCGGCGACCACCTCGAATGCCAGTCGGTGCCGGCCGTCGGGCCGCGTATCGGCGTGCAGCGTGCGGCGCCGGCCCCGGTTGTCCATTGCCCGTGAACGCGCGAGAACCGGCCGTATTGCCGACCGCATCTCGTCCGCCGACCGGGCCGGACGCCGCTGCGCCGCGCGAGCATGCCGCGCCATTCGCGGCGCTTGCCGGCAAATGGCATTACCGGCTCGGCGCGCTGCTCGGCGAAGGCGGCAACGGCGTGGTGTTTCGCGCGATCTGCGACGAGACGGGGCAAGATGTCGCGATCAAGCTGATGCGGGACGATGCCGCGCTCAGCGCGGCGGAGCGTGCGCACCGGCGTGCGCGCTTCCGGCGCGAGACGAGCCTGTGCGAGGCGCTGCGGCATTCGAACATCGTGGCCCTGCTGGACCAGGGGGAAGCGCCCGACGGGCGCCTGTTCGCGGTATTCGAACTGGTGCAGGGCAGGACCGTGCGCGACCGGCTCGCGGCGCAAGGGCCGCTGTCGGCCGTCGACACGGGGCGGCTGATGACGGAGGTGCTCGACGCGCTCGCGGCGGCCCATCGGCGCGGCATCGTACATCGGGATCTGAAGCCGCAGAACATCGTGATCACGATGGCCGATGACGGGCCGCACGCGAAGCTCCTCGATTTCGGCATCGGTGCGTTGCTGCCCGGTACGGAAGACATCTCGCGCGACACCGCGACGCTGGCGACCGAGGTGCTCGGCTCGCCGCCCTATTGCGCGCCGGAGCAATTGCGCAACGAGCCGCCGACACCCGCAAGCGATCTTTATGCGTGGGGCCTGATCGTGATCGAATGCCTGACGGGCGATGTCGTCATGCAAGGCGCGAGCGTGGCCGACATCCTCTATCAGCAGCTGAGCCCCGTGGATGTCGCGCTCCCGCCATCGATCGCGTCGCATCCGCTCGGCGCGGTACTGCGCCATGCACTGAACAAGAATCCGCAGCAGCGCGCCGCGTCGGCCGACGCGCTCGCGGTGCAGTTTCGCGCGCTCAACTTCGCCGCGCTCGTCGGCCAGTTCGATGCCGGTCGCGCGGGCCGGTCGATGCCTCCGCGCCCGCTTGCACCGCATGGCGAGACGATCGCCGCGCTCGGCGAGTTCCGACAGATCACCACGCTGTGCTGTTGCGTGACGATCGCCGGAGAGGGGCGGCAACGCCATGCCGGCACCGAGCACGGCAATGCGCTGGACAGCTACGAGGAACAGTGGCTGACGAAGTGCGCCGATATCGCGGTCGGTTACGGCGCGCACGCAGGCGGACGGCTCGGCGACACGCTGCTGTTCCATTTCGGCCTGCAAGGCGATATCGACCGACCCGAGCGCCGCGCGGTGCGTGCGGCGCTCGACATCGTGCGGGTAGCCGGGCGCGCGCGGCTGCCGGTGCCGGCGGCGGCCGGCGGCCGCGTTGCCGGGGCAGGAGACAGCTGGCGGGTCGAAGTGGCGGCCGCGATTCACGTCGGCCAGGCGCTCGCGCATGCGTCGCACATGTCGGGCGGCTCGACGCCCGCCGCGGCGTCGCGGCTGCTGCGGCTGGCCGGGCCCGGACAGATTCTGATCAGCGACGATGCGCGGCTCGCGCTCGAACGGCATGCCGATTTCCGGCCGACCGCGTTGCGGCTGGCGCGGGCGGGCCTCGTGCCGCAGCCGGTTCACGAGTTGCTCGGCGAGCGGCACGCCGATACGCCGTTCGATTCGCTCGACGCCGGCATGCGTGCGCCGATGGTCGGCCGCGCGCGCGAGCTCGACGCGCTGCTGCACGCGTGGCGGGAAACGCAAGAGCGCCATCGTCGCGCGATGCGCGGCGAGCCGGCGCCGCACGGTGTGCCGCGGCTCGTCGTCGGCGAGGCTGGGCTCGGCAAGTCGCGGCTCGTGCACGCGCTGTGCGAGGCGGTCCGGGACCGGGGCCACGCGTTCGCGCATTGCGGGTGCCTGCCCGAGCGGGAGAACCACGCGCTGTTTCCGGTCCTGCGGTTCATCGGCGCGCATTGGCATATCGATGCCGACAGCCCGCCCGCCACCGCGCTCGCGGCGATCGACGCGATGATCGCGCCGCTCGATTGCGATCATGCAGCCGCCCGGCTCGCGCTCGCGACCTGGCTGGGGCTGCCCTGCGACGCGAAGGGGCTCCTGTGGTCGAGCGTGCGCGAGCAGCACGCGTTGTTCGATGTCCTCGAGCAACTGATCGTGTCGCTCGGCAACGGCGCGCCGGTCTTGCTCGTGATCGAGGACGTTCAATGGATCGATCGCTCGACCGAGGACTTTCTCGCGTATCTGCAGCGCTCGCCGCGCGCGGCGGCCCTGTGCATCGTGCTCACGTCGCGCCCCGACAAGCTCGCGCGCTGGCGCGGCGCGACCGACCGCGTGGTGCTGCGCCGCCTGCCGCGCGACGACGCGCAGCGCCTGCTGTCGGCGCATCTGGGCGAGGGCGCGTTCGATCCGGCGTGGCTCGACCAGCTTGCCGATCGCACGGCGGGTATCCCGCTGTTTATCGAGGCCGTCGCGCGCGAGTTGACGATGAGCGGCGCGGACGGCTCGCCCGCGGCCCCGGGGGCAACCGACCCTTATCCGCTTCCGCTCAGTCTGGGCGGCATGCTCGGTCTTGCATTCGACCGGATCGACGGCGCGCGCGACACCGCGCAGCTCGCCGCGACCATCGGGCTCGCGGTGGATGCGCAACTGCTCGCCGACGCATCGCCGCACGATCGCGGCACGCTCGACGCGCATTTGCGGCTGCTGCTCGAAGAGCGGATCGTGTATGCGCAGCATCGGCGCGATCGCGTGTTCTATTCGTTCCGCCATGCGCTGATTCGCGATGCCGCGTATGAATCGATGCCGCCGGCGGTGCGGCGCGGCAATCACGCGCGCGTCGGCCGTGCGCTGGTCGCGCAAGCCGATCGCGGCGCCGGTGCGCATGCGTTCGGCGTCGCCGGGCACTTCGCGCGCGCAGGCGCTTGGGCGGAGGCGGTCGCCCACGGCATCGATGCGGCGCGCCGCGCGCTCGAACGTTCGCGGTACGACGACGCGATCCGCTACGGGCAGACCGTGTTCGAATGGCTCGGCACGGCAGACTACGCGCAGCGCGAGCATGACAGTGCGCGCCTTCGCGCCACGTTGACGCACGCGACGATGGCGCGCTTCGGCTGGGCGGATCCGCAGGTGCGCGAGCATGCGGAGCAGTTGCTGCGGCAAATGCAGACGCTCGACGATCCGGAACTCGAGATCAGCGCGTTATGGACGCTGTCGACCTACTACCACGTCGCGGGCGATCGTCCCACCGTGCGCGGGATCGGCCTGCGGCTCGACGCGCTCGCGACCGAGCGCGGCGATGCCGGCGTTCAGGTCGCGGCGGACGCGATGCGCGGCATGAGCCTGTGGGTCGACGGCCACTATGCGCGCGCCCGCGCCGCGTTCGACGCGGTGCTGGCCGGCTATGACGTGCGCCGAGACGCGGGCCACCGGCGCATCCTGGGGCTCGATACGCGCGCATGGACGATGGCATCGCTCGCGAGCGTGCGCTGGTGCATGGACGACGACCCGCAGGCCTCGCTCGCGATGGCGCGCGAAGCCGTGTATTGCGCGACCTGCCTCGACCATCTGCCGACGCTCGGCGTCACGATGCTGTACCTCGCACGCACGTATCAGCTCGCGGGCGATCGCGACGCGGCGCGATCGTTGTCGGCAGCGCTGCTTCGCCTGTCGGAGGCGCACCGGCTGCGCGCGGTCGGGCACTACGCCGCGATCATTCATGCGTGGACGCAGGAGGATCGCGCGGGCGTCGTCGCGCATCTCGATGCGCAGCGGCAGTCGGGCGGCCTGCTCGGGCTGACCTACTACGCGTCGCTGCTTGCCGAGCTGGATGCCGCGCGCGGCGACTACGACGCCGCGCTCGCGCAGATCCGGCAATGCCTCGCATGGTGCGAGTCGACCGGGGAACGGTATTACGAAGCCCAGCTGTTGCTGAAGGAGTGCGAGTATCTGCGCCGGGCCGATCCGCGTTGCGGCGGCGTGGCCGCGCTGGACGCGTGCCGGCGCGCAGTCGAAATTGCAACGACGGCGGGCATGGGCCGCATCGCCAGGCTCGCCGAAGCCACGTTGCAGTCGTTGCCGTAAGCAGTTCCATTCGTCATTCAGGAGAACAGACCGATGAGCAAGGATCTTCGATTACCGACGTACGATCAGTTTCTCGAATACCGCGCGACCGTCATCCGGGCAATCGCGCTCGCATGGTATTCCCCGGCATTTCTCGACGAACTCGAGAACGATCCGGTCCACGCATTGCGCGAGCATTTCGACTATCACTTTCCATTCAAGCTCGACCTGAAGGTGCAGATCAAATCGTCGGCGTGGACGCCGACCGTCAACGGCGACTGGACGGCCGGCCACAAAAACAAGCTCACGCTGTATTTGCCGCCCGCGCCGGCGGACGAGGCGCAATTTGCGCAGGCGCTGGCCGCGTACAACGCGAACCACATCACCATCATGGAATGACCTCGGGGAAACCGACATGGCAAAGGACAACGCTAATCCGACGCTCGAATCGATGCTGGAGTTTCAGAAGGTCTATCTGCGTGCGATCGCGCTTTCATGGCGGGACCCGGAGTTCAAGCGCGAACTGCTGGACAAGCCGCTGGATACGCTCGCGAAATACTTCGGTTACCAGTGTCCGTGGATCCTCGACATCGAGATCGAGAAGACGCACGGCGATCATGGCTGGACGAGCGACGGGAAAGGCGGCGGGAGCTGGAACCTGCCGCGCAACGTGATGACGGTCGGCATACCGGAGCAACCGACGAACCTGGACGAAGAGGCCGTCGCGCTCGCGGCCTACTGCGACTCCGGGCCGAGCTACCTGTTCACCTGCTGCTGACCTGGCGCGGCCGAGCCGCGCCCCATCGCGCGACCCGGGCCGGTCGCCCGGGTCGCGCGATGTTTGTTGATCCTCCGCACGGAATCCGACGATGCTTGATGACCTTTCGCGCGTGTTGCGCTTCAAGCCGCATTTGCTCGTGCTCGATGCGGGGCCCGAGACCCTGTTCGTCGTCGACGAATTCAAGCGCGCAATGCTGTCGGGCGCGATCTTCGTGCGGATCGCCGCCTGCTTGCGTGCGCGCATGACGACCGGCGAGATCGTGACGACGCTTGCCGGCACGTTCGGCGAATGGGACGTGCTCGCGCGGCTCGACCACCTGGTGCGCCGCGGTTACGTGCGCGCCGATCCGCCGCACGACGACGACGCGGCGCGCGGCTTCTTTGAGCGCGCCGGGCTCGACGGGGACGCGGCTTGCGCGCGCGTCGTTCAACTGCGCGTCGCGGTCGAGGCGTTCGGCGCCGACGATGCGGCGCTCAGGCGCGCGCTCGACACGGCCGGCATCGATATCGTGCCGGAGGCCGACCTGACCGTCGCGATCGCCGATACGCACGACCGCGACGATCTCGCCGCGTGCGCCGCGCGCGTGACGGCGCGCGGCGGGGCATTGCTCCTTGTGGCGGCCGGCGGCATGCAGACGCTGATCGGGCCATTGCTGGCCGGCGGCGGCGCGCTGGCCGATGCGCCGTGCATCGAATGCGTGCGCTACTGGATTCGCATCAACCGGCCGGTCGAGGCGCTGCTTGCGCGCCATCACGGCAGCGCGGCAACGCGTCTGCCGCCGGCCGCGTCGCGTGCCGGCGCCGCTGCCGCCGCGGCGCTCGTGGCGGCGACGGTCGAGCAGATCGCGGTCAACCGCACGATAGCGGAACGTTCGCAAACGCATCTCGTGGCGCAGCGCGTCGATACGTTGACCGCCGAACGGCACCGCATGATCAGGCGTCCGCAATGCCCGTGCTGCGGCAATCCCGCATGGATGCGCGAGCAGGCGGCGCGTGCGCCGCGTCTCGCCGATCATGCGCCGTTGACGCGCGCCGACGGCGGATACCGTACCGCCGATCCGCAACAGGTGTTCGAGCGTCACGCGCATCTGATCTCGCCGGTCAGCGGCGCGATTGCTTATCTGCATCCGATGCCGAAGCGGCACGCGGGGCTGCGCAAGGTCTATGCGTCGGGCTTTCTGGTGTGCCCGGCGGCTGTGCCGGGCAGCAACCGGTTCGACAGGATCTGCTCCGGCAAGGGCCGCACCGACGAGCAAGCCCGCGTGAGCGCGCTATGCGAAGCGCTCGAACGATACAGCAGCGTGTATCAGGGCGACGAGGCGAGGTTGACCGGCAGCATGGAAAGCCTGCTCGCCGATCCGGCTTGCGACGCCGAGCCCATCCACGTGAACGAGCTTCAGCAGTTCAGCGAACGGCAATTCGATGCGCGCGACGCGATCAACGCATTGACCCGCGATGTCCGCAAGCAGGTGCCGCCGCGCTTCACGTCGCGCGACGTGATCGACTGGACGCCTGCATGGTCGCTCGTGAGCGGCAGGCGCCGCCTCGTGCCGCTGAGCTACTGCTATGCGGAAACACCGGACAGTGCGCAGGCGCCGGCCGCGTGCGTGCACAACCCCAACGGCTGCGCGGCGGGTTCGAGCATCGACGAAGCGATTCTGCAAGGCATGCTCGAGTTGATCGAGCGCGATGCGGTCGCGATCTGGTGGTACAACCGGCTTGCACGCCCCGGCATCGATCTCGCGAGTTTCGACGACCCGTATTTCGATGCGCTCGTGCGTGAATACGCGACGCTCGGGTGGCGTTTGTGGGCACTCGACATCACCACCGATCTCGCGGTGCCGACCGTAGCCGCGCTCGCGGAAAATCCGCAAGACGGGCGCTTCTCGATCGGTTTCGGCTGCCATCCGGACGGCCGGATCGCGGTGCAGCGGGCACTGACCGAAGTCAACCAGTTGCTCGATGTCGCCGCGGATGCGCCGCATCCGTGGGACCGCGACAAGCTCCCGGCCACCGGATTTCTGTATCCGGCGGCGGGCGCGCGCGCGACGACGCGTTCGACGTGGCAACCGATCGAGGCCGCGTCGCTACCGGCAGCGCTCGCGCATTGCATCGGGCGCATTGCGGCGGCCGGCATGGACGTGCTCGTCGTCGACAAGACGCGGCCCGATATCGGCTTGTCCGTGGTGCAGGTCATCGCGCCGGGGCTGTGTCATTTCTGGCCGCGGTTCGGCGCGCGACGGTTGTATTCGGTGCCGGTCGAACGGGGTTGGCGTGCGCAGCCTTGCGACGAGATGGAGCTGAATCCGGCGCTGCTGTTTCTGTGAATTGATCGGTTGTCCGCCGGCGGCGCCGGGAGCCGGCCGGCGCCTGGTTCCGGGCGCGACGTCGGTCGTGTCGGAGGCGCCGGCTGGAGCTCACCGGCTGTTGATGGAGATGTACGGATCCCACGTGACGTAGCCCTTCAGCTGCGCGTGCCGGTCGTAAATGGCGACGACGAACGTGTAGGTTTCGTCGCCGGGACTGAGCACGGTGGCTTGCGCGTAGTAGTCCGCGCGCAGTTCTTCCTTCACCTGGTTGTTTCCGGGCCAGCCCGATGCGGGGTAAGGCTCGGCGACGTTGGCGGTGATGTACGAGACCTCGCCCAGCCGATTGGTGCCGATCGCCTTGAAGCTATACAGGAAGCACTTGTAGTCCGCCGTGTCGGTCAGCGACACGGTGCGCCAGCGAATCACGTCGTTGACGTTCGCCAAGATCCGCAAATTGCTGCCGCCCTCGCCTTGGTTCGTGCCCGGCTTCGGGCCCTGGCCGTAGCCGTACGCCGCATTCGCCAGCGTGGTAATCATGTAGACGGTATCGGGATTGTTCCCGAGGGACGTCGCCGCACTCGGATTCGAACTGAGCGCGTTGTTGTTCTTTCTCAGGATTTCCTCGACGTCGAACGCGGTCAGGACATCGATGATGCTATAGGTACTCAGAATTTCAGGCATGGCAGTTCCTTCAAGCGTGAGAGTTGAAAAACGGTGTGTCACGTAGCGGCCCTTCCGGCTTTTCGAGCCGCCTGGATGCAGCATGGTTGAACGGTCGGATAGCTAACGTTCTGAAATTGCCGGGCACGAGCGGCGGGCCGGTTGAGCTTGCCCACCGAAAGCTGCCAGGCACCCTGGTCCGGCTCCGGCCTTCGCGGCATTCAAGGCGCCCGTTCGCGGTCAGTAGCGGATCGTGATGGACGGGTCCCACTGGAAGTAGCCCACCAGCTCGCCGCGGTGCTGGTACACGGCGACGACGAACGTATAGGTCGCCGTGCCCGGGCGTTGCGCGGTGGCGTGCCAGTAGAAATCCGAGCCCGGCCGTTCCTTCACGCCGTTGTTCGGCCAGCCCGGTGCGGGATCGGGTTCGCTGGGGTGGGTATGTTCGAACTTCGGGGTGGACAGCGGCGGGTCATCCGGAGTCGTGATGCTGATGAACTTGAACGTGTGAATGAAGCACTTGTAGTCCGCCACGTCGGTCAGCGAAATCGTCCGCCACCGGACGACGTCGTTGACCTCGACCCGCATGCTCAGATGGCTCCCGGCCTGGCCGGAAATGACATTCCGGTCCGTGGTGATCATGTAGACCTCGTCGTAGCCGTTGGACGGCAACAGGGTCGGTTTTGTCGGATCCTTGCTGAGTTGATTACCCGGCCTTTGATAGCCCAGGATTTTTTCCACGTCGAACGCGGTCAGGACGTCGACGATGTTGTAGCTACTCAAGATTTGAGACATTGCAACTCCTTTCACACTTTATCGTTGGCGAAACACGCTGCTAAGTGACGACGCTTGTGGCGCCTGCACCTCTTCCATCCTGCGAAGCGGTGCCCGTCGAGAAATCGGGCGCGTGGAAGCGTATCGACAGAGTACGAAGGTTTGGTCTGCGAATCGATTACAGGTGGTTACAGTGTGCGTGTGACTCAGCGTGCGGTGCGTGACGGTGCCGACGCCGGGCGACGGTGTCGCGGCCGCACGTCATCCGAGGTTTGACGACTCAGTGCACTGCCGCCAGAAATCCGCGGCCGGCCACCGCTGTTCGAGGCTGTAGAAGTGATGCCGCATCTGCAGGTAGTGCCGGTATTGCGCTTGCACCATCCGCGAGAACGCGTCCAGCGCATCAGGATCGCCGCCCATCCGTTTCCGGATCGCCTCCGCCGCGGCGACGCCATGCGATAGCGACTTGATGATGCCTTGAGCCGTGATCGGATCGTAGGCCGCCGCCGCATCGCCGATTGCCAGCCAGTGATCGCCGTACAGCCGGTCGAGATGATGGGACGGCGCGGGATGCGCTTTCAGGCGCAGATCCTGCAGATCCTGCAGATCCAGGCCCAGGTCGCATACGAGCTGCCAGGTGCGCCGTGCGGCCCGCAGCATGCGATGCCAGGGCTCCGGCTGATGCAGCCGCATCGTCCGGACTGCCTGCGCATGCGTGGCGAACATGACGACGACCGTATTGCCGGGCACGGATGCGAGATACCACCAGCCATGCTCGACCGCCTCGAGGTGAGTCAGCATCGAAGCCGGCGCGCCGTCGTCCGGCCGCACAAGCCTTGCCGCAATGCAGATCAGCGGATTCGAATCGAGCCGTGTCGCGCCGCGCTGCCGGGCAAATACCGAGCGTGCGCCGCTGGCGTCCACGACGAAATCCGCCTGGACCCGCGACGCGACATGTGTCGCGCGTCCCAGGCTCAACGTGTACCCGGACGGGTCGCCCGGCCCGGATGCCAGAAGCGCGTGCCCGGTCAGCAATTCCGCACCCGCGGCGCGCGCTTGCGATGCAAGGAAGGCGTCGAACCTGCGCCGGTCGAGATGCCAGCCATGCCCGTGCGGGCTCAGCACGGAATCGTTATAGCCGCGCTTGTCGCTGCCCCAGTACGAGCAACTGCCGTAGCAGGGCTCGTGCGCCTGCGCGACGAAGGCTTCGTCGATGCCGAGGCGCCGGAACAGTATCCGGCTCTCCGGCGGAATGCTCTCGCCGATCCGTGCGTCGGCATAGGTACCGGCTTCGACGACCAGGACGTCGGTGATGCCGGCCCTTGCCAACGCCAGCGCGCAACTGCTGCCCGCCGGCCCGCCGCCGATCACCGCGACCCGGTAGCGGGCCAAGCCGGGCGCGGGCGGATCCGGTCGTTCGACGGTCGGCATCTGCGTGGCTCGTTCGGCGCGCATCTCGCGACCTCAGCCGTTATCGGGCGGCAGGAGCGGATCGGTCACGGTGTTGGGCCATGGTTGAACGAGGTTGCTGTAGTCGCGCTTGAAGAGGCTTTGCACTTCGAGATAGTAGTTCGGTGGATAACTGCTGTCGTACCGGTCGATCGCCACCCCCTGGATGACGAAGCCGATCTTGTCCCAGTTAAGCAGGAAGTCGGGGCGATTCTGATAGCGCCCGACATTCATCGGCGGCGAGTTGAATTCGCGGGTCGAATCCTGCTGAATGGCGGCCGTGCCTTCCCCGCGTAACGAGTAACGCTGCACGGGCAACTCGCCGTTGTTTGCGACCAGGTCGTCGTAGGTATAGACGGCCACCGGTCGCTGCGCGGGCCAGGACCAGTACAAGGTGGTGTTTACGCCGCTATAGACGTTGCTGCCGTCCGGATCGATCTCGCCGCCCGGATTGGGCGAGGGCAGGTGCGTCGCACAGGAGTTGTAGTCGGTGTGCCACGGAATCGACATGAACTTGCACAGGTCGCCTGGTTCCACCTTGGCGTCGCGCCGCGGGAAATAACCGACGCCGAGGAACGGATGGTTTGCGCTGACCGTCGTGTAGTCGAGCTGGCGCATGTTGATGCGGAAAGGGCCGACCACCGGCCCGACCGCGTGATCGGCGGACCAGCTCGGGTTGTACAGGTTGGGATCGCGGACGATGAACGTCAGGTCAATGCCGGGGCTGAGACGCCCGCCGAGGCAGTTCGAGAGCACGATCCTGTCGAGCGCCTCGCCGGGGCCGTACGACGCCGGCGTCGCTTGCTCGGACATGCCGTTCGCCCATTGCTGGAGGAAAAAGTACTGTGCGTCGGTCAGGGTAAGGAAGCTGCTCTGGTTGTCGCCCAGCGCGAGCGGCATCAGCGGCGAGCCGACCGCCGACGACGGCGAATCCGGATGCGGACTCCGAATGAACGACATGATGTTGAAGGGCGGCTTGGCGGCCGTCAGCTTGTCGATATTTTCGTGGCTCTTCATTGCCTTCGCCGGCAAATTGGTATTCCACATCTGCAAGGACGCCGCGCGCAGGATCGGAAGGATGTGCTCGTCGAACGACGGCCGGAAGTCCTGCCGGTAAACGAGGCGGTCGTGGATGTCGGGGCGCAGCTGGAATGTCTCGATCCAGGTGGTCAGAATCTCGTCCCACAGCGTAACGGCGTTTCTCGTCTGCGGCGCGTATGACGGATCGGTCGAGACCACCCACGCGCTGCTGTCGGCGGCGCGCACGCTGCCGTCGCTGAAAACGATCCACGCGGTCACCGGGCCGTCGCCGGTATCGTCGAGCCAGTTGTCGTTGTCGACATCCTGCACCAGGGGGGCGTCGGCGGTCGCGCGGCCGTCGGCGTCGAACCCGCACGCAAGGCCGGATGCGCCCAGCACGAGCAGGCGCCCGTTCGGCTCCGTGGTCATCGCGCCGAGCGTGGTGATCGGCGTGCATCCCGATGCGGGCGGCAAGCTCGCCACGTTCGACGCGGGAAACGACATCGGATAACGCGGCACGTCGACCACGTCGCCGGAAGACGCGCCATAGCTTGCCCGCGTGTTCTTGTCGAACGCGACGGTTCCGCCCACCGATGCCTTGATCGCGCGCGGGCCCGCATCGATGACGAGCTTTTGCAGTCGCGTCGTGTTCGAAGGATCGGACGTCGACGCGAAACCCGCGTTGCGGATCGGCGGATGCTTGTCGTTCTCGTAGGCGGGCAGTCCCGCGGGCGTCGACTCCAGCACCCAGCAGTTGGCCTTCTTGTTGGCGAGGTGCACGGTCCACACGATGTCCTTCACGACCTTGCCGTCCACCGACGAGCCGATCACGACTTCGGTGCCCGACCCGGACGGATAGCGGTTCAACGCCGCGTCGTCGTACTGATAGATCCTGAAGCGAGCGGCTTGCCGCTTGAGGCGCCCTTGGGCATCGCGCAGGTCGCTGCTGGTGATCGGCGTATTTTCCGTGCCCGGCTTGATCGGCAGCCCTCCCGTGAGGGCTTGCCCGGCAATCGGCATGCCGGCCGAGGTCTCCGGCGCAATGTAGTACTCCGGGCTGCTACCGACACGCGCGAATCCGATAGCGGGATGGATGCGTAACTTCGTGTTTGACATGACGGGCCTCTGGAAGCTCGATGGCGGTCGTGCAGGACGTCGCCGTCCTGCACGGATGGACTGAAGTGGAGCCGTGCCGGCGCTATCGCTGGATCTGCGGGTTGTTCATGTACTTGCGCAGCAGGATGTGGCTGGTGCTGATTTCCTTGCCCGGCAGCGTCAGTGTCAGGTCGTTGGTGTCGGTGACGGCCATCGAGTTGTGACAGCTGAAGCATTGATTCTTCGAAACCTGGTTCTGCGTGAAGGTCTCGATGACCGAGTTGGACAGTTTCGACGCGCCGCGGATGGCGACGGAGTCGAAATTCGGGCTCCAGTCGGGGTGGAACGCCTCTACCGGATCCTTGATCCAGACCGCGCCCACTTCCCTGTAGTACTGCCAGACGGAATTGCGCTTCGCCAGGCGGGCCAGGATGTCGCTATTGAGTTGCTCGATGTTGGGCTGGTTTATGTCGTCTGCCCCGCCGTACTGGTATTGCCGGCACACCTGCGTGATCGGGCTCAGTATCTGGGTCTGCTCGTCGATCGTCAGCCGAGACGCATTGTTGACGTTGCAATCCGCGGCCTTGGTGCCTGCCTTGTAGAACGTGAACGACTTGTCGGAGACGGGTTGGGAGGGTCGCTGATCGGTTTTGAAGTCAGGCGCATTGTCGACGTGCTCGAACGTCGACCAGATTGCTTCCGGATGCCCCTGGACGACCCACGCGATATGGAATCCGACCAGCGCGACCTTCACGGTGGCGGTTGTCGGTTGCGGCGGGATGCCGACGGAATTGCCGATCTTCGAGAGCAGCTGGATCTTCGCAGTGGTCGTATAGAAGCGGCTCGTGTCTTCATTCGCTCCGACGATTTTCCACGCTGCCTTGAGCGACAGCGCGCCGGTCGTGAATTCCAGCTTGGGCGGCGCGTTCTTCATGCCCGCACGCGTGTACAGCCGATTGGAGATCGCGAAGTTGCGATAAATGGAATTGATGTACATGTTCGTGTAGACCGCACGGCCGTTCTGGTCGACCACGATGCCGAGCGAATCCGCCTGTTGCACGCCGTCGAGCACGTGCTCGGTGGGTGTCGCCACGCCCGGGTCGATTGCCGCATCGGAATACAGGCTGGTGAAGCGCGGCGCGCCATTGAAACTGTCGGTGAGCCACAGGAACGCATGCCAGGAGAACCGGTGGAAGTTGCAGTTCTCGTTCTTTGGGTCGTTTTTATCCTGGAACTGGGGATTGAGGTAATCCGGCTCGGTGACGCCGGCGGACGTAAACCACTTGTCGAATGCCGTGCACGTTTGTGCCGCCGCGGTCTGACTGAAACCGGCGCAGCAGCTCATCAAGGCGATCGCCACGCAAGTGCCAAGGCTTTTCATTCGTTTCTCCGCTCGTTCAATGGTCAGTGAGGCAAGACGCCGGATACGGTTCGACGCGTCGTGCTGTCGCACTGCGCGGCGTTGCAACGCGAATCGACCGGTTCGCTTCATCGATGGTGGAAATGGCGTGCAGGCGCTTTGTTACGGATCGCGAATGTCGCCGAGTCTGGGCATTCCGCTTCATGACGCATGCGTTGCTTCGCAAGCGTTGCACCGCCTGCCGGACTGCGCGGTGTCGCGGTCGTTCGAGCGGGCCGTTCCCGTTCGAATACAAGGCTAGATGGGCGAGGGGTATCGAATCAATTACACGTCATTACACGTCGCGTGATGCTGGCGGCGCGTGCATGTGAATGCTGCATCCGGTGCACGGATGTTCGACACGCTGCGCTGTTTCGCAGGCTGGACAGACAAGCCCAAAAGCCGGCAGATTCCCACCGGCTGCTTCATGGGGCGCCCGATGGTCAACTACACCGTCGCAGTGCCGCGATACGGGACATGAGGGGAGCAGAGGCGCGGTAGTCGCCGTCGAGCGAGATGAAAGCAGTGCGCGGCGCCTTCGTCGTCGGGCGATCCGGATTCGAGAAAATATTGGGCTCGTGGGGGCTGCGAAAAGGCTTGCAGCAAGCAGGACGCTGCGATCCGCCCGACACGTCAGCGCAATCGCACCATACGGATTACATCACTCGCTCGAAGCACTCCGATACGCATCCCGATACACCCCCGGACTACACCCGAACCGTGCCTTGAACGCGCGCCCGAAATGCGTGATGTCCGAAAACCCGCACGCGATCGCGAGTTCCAGCAGCGTGCGATTGGTATCGGCCGGATCCTCCAGCGCGCGGCGGCTCGCCTGCAGCCGATACTCCTGGATCAGGCTCTGCGGTGTCCGCGCGGATGCGGCCAGCGCGCTATACAGCGTACGCCGCGACACGTTCAGCGCGCTCGCCAGCTTGTCCGGCGACAAGTCGGGATCGCTGTAGTGGTGCGACAGGTAGATTTCCGCGTTCATGCGCAGCGCAGCGCTGCGCGCATCCGTGCCGGTCAGCGAATCGCTCGCCTCGCGTCGAATCACCGAATCGAGCAGCATCAGCGTCGACTGCTCGAAACCGAACAGGCTTTCCGGATCGTTCGGCACCTGCCCGTCCATCAGGTAATGGATCGATTGAAGGGCCAATTGTGCATTGCCGACGGTTCGGCGTACCTGCACGCCCGCACGCTCGACGAACCAGCGCCACATCGTGCCGCTTCTCGGCGGCGTCAGCGCGGCGACAAAGCGTGACGCGTTTGCCGACTCGATCATGTACGGCTGCGTTGCATCGTAGATCACCCATTCGCCCGGATTGACGATCGACGTCGCGTTGCGCTGCGTGACGCGGCTTTGTCCGGCGATCTGGAACAGGATCTTGTAGCAATCGCTGTCGGCGCGCGACGCGAGCGAGCGGTCGCGATCGACGCGGATCGCGGTGGTGTCGACCTCCGCCATCCGCAGGCCGCCCACCGTCGCGACCCGCACCGACATCCGGAACTGCGAGCCGGTGTCGTGAAAGACCAGCGGCAGGAAGCTGTCCGCGATCAGGTCGCGCAGATTCGTGCTGCTGTTGCTGGCGTCGACGACGAGTTCGTGTGCCATTGCCGGAAGAGGGAGAGGGCCGGGGAACGCGTCAAGGTTAATGCAATCGGCCGGGACGCGCGTTCAGACGCCGCCATTGTCGGCAGCGCTGCCACGCGGCGTCAATCGTGGTTTCTCCACGTTCTCCCGTGCCGCCGGCGCGCAACGGCATCGATCTGCACGCTGAAGCCAAAAGTGTGCACGCAACGCCGAACGGCGCCCGCGGTGCATCCCTAGAATCGGAAAGCGGTCGGCAAGCTGTCCTGTCGAATCGCACGGGCTGGCTCGCGCCATGAAAAACAACCACCGATTTCAAGGAGATGCCGCCGAAGGCCGGGCGACAGACGCATGCGGCGGCAGCGCGCGCCGGTGAACGTCGCGCGCACGACAGCGGGCGCATACCAGGATGTCCGATAGAACTTTCGATTACATCGTCATTGGCGCCGGCTCGGCGGGCTGCACGATCGCGACCCATCTCGTCGAGCGCGGCCTGGGCACCGTGCTGCTGCTGGAAGCGGGCGGCCACGACAAGGATCTGTTCATCCACATGCCGGGCGGGCTGGCGAAGGCGATTCCGCGCTACACGTGGCCGTATGCGGCCGAGCCGTCGGACGACGTGAAGGGCCGCTCGATCGCGGTGCCGCAGGGGCGCGTGCTTGGCGGCTCCAGCTCGGTCAACGGAATGCTGTACGTGCGCGGGCACCGCAACGACTACGACCGCTGGGAGACCGAATTCGGCTGCAAGGGCTGGGGCGCGGACGACATGCTGCGCTACTTCGCGAAGGCCGAGAACAACGAATCGCTGACGGCGCCCTATCACGGTAACAACGGGCATTTGCAGGTCACGGAGATCCGCTATCGCCATCCGCTGTCGCAGGCGTTCGTGCGGGCGGGCCAGCAGATGGGGCTCGACTACCTGGTCGACTACAACGGCGAGCGGCAGCAGGGCGTCGGGTTCTATCAGGCGACGATCTTCAACGGTGAGCGCGGCTCCACGGCGGCGACCTACCTGAGCGCGATCCGCAACCGTCCGGAACTCAGCCTCGAAGTCGATGCGCTGGTCGAGCGCGTGGAAATCGAAGGCGGCCGCGCGACCGGCGTCACGTATCGGCAGGGCAACCGTCGCGTGACGGCGCGCGCCCGGGCCGAAATCATCGTGTCGGCCGGCGCGATCGGCTCGCCGAAGATCCTGCAATTGTCCGGCATCGGGCCGCAAAAGGTGCTCGAGGACGCCGGCGTGCAGGTCAGGCACGTGCTGCCGGTGGGCGAGAACTTCCACGATCACATGCACATGTCGGTCAATGCGACGATCCGCACGCCGGTGTCGCTCTACGGTCAGGACAAGGGATGGCGCGCGCTGAAGCACGGCATCCAGTGGAAGTGGTTCCGCTCGGGGATCCTGACGTCGCCGGTGCTCGAAGGGTTCGCGTTCGTCGATACCTGCGGGCAGGGGCAGCCGGACGTCCAGTTCCATTTCCTGCCGACGATCGACTCGTTCGACGATCCGATCGGCGTGACGGCAGGTCGCACGCACGGCATCACGATCAAGACCGGCCATCTGCAACCGTATTCGCGCGGCCGCGTGACGATCCGCTCGTCGAACCCGCAGGAGCTGCCGCGCATCGACGGCCACTATCTGGCCGACCGCCGCGACGTCGACGGCCAGATCCGGGCGGCGAAGCTCGCGCTGAAGATCCTGCGCCAGCCGGCGCTCGCGGCGCACGTCGACGAGATCTTCTCGCCGGACTGCCCGCCCGACGACGACGCGGCGATCGAGGACTGGGTGCGCGGCGCGGCGAAGACGGTCTATCACCCGGTCGGCACCTGTCGGATGGGCACGGATGCGGCGTCGTCCGTCGTCGATCCGCAACTGCGCGTGCACGGTATCGCGGGGCTGCGCGTGGCCGACAGCTCGACGATGCCGAGCATCCCGAGCGGCAACACGAACGCGCCGACCATCGCACTCGCCGAAAAGGCGTCGGACCTGATCGCCAACGCGGCCTGATCGGGCCTTTCACACTCAATGGGATTTCCGGAGGAATACAGATGGCACTGGTTCGGATGCTGGACGAAGTCAGCGCGTTTCTCGCGCGCGAACATGGTCATTACATCGACGGCCGCGCGGTAGCCGGCCGCGGCGAACGGATCGACGTGCGCGATCCGGCCACGCGCGCGGTGATCGGCTCGGTCGCGCAGGCGACCGATGACGACGTCGAAGCCGCGCTCGCGTCGTCACATCGCGCGTTTCGCGGCGAGTGGGCCAACCTGACGCCGGCCGATCGCGAGCGCATCCTGCTGCGCTTCGCGGACCTGATCGAAGCCCATGGCGAAGAGATCGCGCAGATCGAAACCGCGCAGTCGGGCAAGCTGATCGCGCTGTCGCGCGTGATCGAGGTCGGCTGGTCTGCACGCTGGCTGCGCTATTACGCGGGCTGGGCCACGAAGATCGCGGGCGAAACGCTCGCCCCGTCGTTTCCCAGCATGAACGGCGAGCGCTACACGTCGTTCACGCTGCGCGAGCCGCTGGGCGTCGTGTTCGGGATCATTCCGTGGAATTTCCCGGTGATGATCCCCGTGTGGAAATTCGGCGCGGCGCTCGCGACCGGCAACACGGTGCTCATCAAGTCGTCGGAGTTCACGCCGCTCACGATGCTGCGCATCGCCGAGCTGGCGACCGAAGCCGGCTTGCCCGCCGGCACGCTCAACGTGATCAACGGCACCGGCCAGGTCGGCGCGAAGGTGATCGGCGATCCGCGCGTGGCGAAGGTATCGTTCACGGGTTCGGTGCCGACCGGTCGCATCATCGGCGAGCAAGCCGTCAACGCGAACTTCACGCGCTTCACGCTCGAGCTGGGCGGCAAGAACGCGGCGGCATTCCTGGCCGATACACCGGTCGACAAGATTCTCGATGGCATCGTCGAAGCGGGGTTCCTGCATAGCGGGCAAGTGTGCGCATCGGCCGAACGCTTCTTCGTGCATCGTTCGAAGTTCGACGAGGTGGTCGAGAAGATGAAGGCGCGCCTGGACGGCTTCCAGCCGGCCGATCCAATGGACGACGCCGGGATGATCGGCCCCGTCTGCAACGAACCGCAGTTCCGCAAGTGCGTCGACGCGTTCGACCTTGCACGCTCGGAAGGCGACACGATCGTCACGGGCGGCGGCGCGTACGCGCGCGACGGCTTCTACGTGAAGCCGACGATCGTGCTGCCGCGTTCGCTGGAATCGGCTTCGTACCGCAAGGAGATCTTCGGGCCGGTCGGCGCGTTTGTGCCGTTCGACGACGAGGAAGAGTTGATCGCGATGATGAACGACACGCCGTTCGGGCTGACCGCGAGCCTGTGGACGAACGATCTGTCGAAGGCGCTGCGCTACGTGCCGCGCATCGAAGCCGGCACGGTGTGGGTGAACATGCATACGCTGGTCGACCCGGCCGTTCCGTTCGGCGGCGCGAAGGGGTCCGGCATCGGCCGCGAGTATGGTTCGTCGTTCATCGACGCCTATACCGAGCCGAAAGCGGTGACCATTCGCTTCTGACGAAGCCGCCCCGCGCAACCCGCCCGGGCAGGACCGGGCGGGCGTTTCAGTCACAAGCGGCTGCCGCTCAGAACCGCGTACTGAACCCGATCCGCGCGACCGACTGCAGCGCGCCGCTCGACGCGCCGTTCGCGTCCATCACGCCGTTGATCTGCGCGTGGCTGCCGTGGCTCGCGCGCTGATGCACGCCCGCGACGTACACCATTGTGCGTTTCGACAGCCAGTACTGGACGGCGGCCAGGAGCTGGTGCGCATGCGCGTTATCGAGCGTATCGTTGCCCTTCATGTACGTGTAGCTCGCGCCGATCACCCAGACCGGCGACGGATGCCAGGCGGCGCCGGCTTCTGCCGACCACGCGCCCGCACCATTCCACGCGTTGTGCACGGTCGTGAAAAGCGCCTTCGCCGTCACCGTGCCGAGCGTGTAGTGCGCGCCCGCGCCCCAGTTGCGCACGGTGGTGGCCGGGTGCCTATCCGCCGCGCCGTACTTCTGGTTCGTATAGGCCGCGCCCGCGCCGAACGGGCCGTTGTCGTAGCTCGCACCGACGCTGACCGTGTTATTCGCGCCGACCGACCCCGCGACGTTCCCGAAGCCGTACAGCGCGCCGAAGGTCAGGCCCGCGATCGACGCGCACGTGTACTTGACCGAATTCGCGACGCGATTGCTGCCCGCGACGCGGTCCCAGTCGAATGCGCCGGTCGGGTTGTTCGGCAGCGCGAGCGTGTCGAACGGCCCGTTGCGAAAGCCGTACAGCCCGACGAGATCCTGCGCGATCTCGTTGCCGCTCGCGGCCAGCGAATCGACCATGAACTCGTACTGGTTGCCGAGCGTCAGCGTGCCATAGCGATCGTTCTGCAGCCCGACATAGGCCGTGCGCGCGAACAACCCGCCGCCGATCATCGAGCCGTTCGCGAGCGAGAATTGATTGACGAGCCGGAAGATCGCGCGCGTGCCGGCGCCGAGATCCTCCTTGCCTTCGAAGCCGAGCAGGTTCGGGAAGAATATGTTGTCGTCGAATTTCGCGTTGCCATGGCCGCCTTCGTTGCTGACATAGCTGATGCCGGCATCCAGCAGCCCGAACATCGTCACGCTGCTCTGCGCGAAGGCCGCGGCGGGGATCGTGCAGGCCGCGAGGGCCAGCAGGGTCTTTTTCGTCATCTCCAAATGCTCCTCACATGTTTCCGGTCTTGCCGGAATATTTTTGATTGGACTACTGATTGATATGAAGGTAGTGAATCGTTCGGCTGCCGATCCGGTCGTGCTGGGAACGAGAACGGAAACGCGATCGAATCGGAACCGGAACGCGCACGCGGGCACCGGCGCGTGGCGCATGCGCCGATGCCCGCGTGCGCCGGCCGCTATACCGTCGAATACCCGCCGTCCACCGGCACGATCGCGCCGGTGACGAAGGACGCGCCGGGCGAGCACAGGAACAGGATCACTTCCGCGACCTCGTCGGCCGTGCCCCAGCGCGCGAGCGGCGTGCGCTCGAGAATCCGCCGCGACGCGTGCGTGTCGGCCATCAGCGCGCTGCTGAGCGGCGTGTCGATCCAGCCGGGCGCCACCGCGTTCACGCGGATGCCGCGCTCGGCCCACGCCTGCGCGAGCGAGCGCGTGAGCTGCGCGATGCCGCCCTTGCTCGCGCTGTAGGCGGGCCGGTCCTTGCTGCCGAAGTACGTGTACATCGACGCGACATTGACGATGCTGCCGCCGCTCACCGACAGCGCCGGCAGCGCGGCGTCGGATGCCCGCATCACCGACGTCAGGTTCACGTTCAGCACGAGCTCGAACTGGTCCAGCCTGTACTCGTCGGCGTGCCGGCTGATGCCGACGCCATTGACGAGCGCATCGACGCGCGGCAGCGTGCGGATCCTGCGCGTCAACGCTTCGCCGTCGGTCACGTCGAGTTCCACGCAGCGGATGCCCGGATGCACCGGCGCATGCGGGCCGGCGGCCTCGAGCCCGAGCGCGACGACCGACGCGCCCGCTTCCGCGAAACGCCACGCGGTGCGCGCGCCGATGCCCGACGTGCCGCCCGTCACGACGACGGTCTTGCCGTCAAACGACCAGGGGCGGCTCATGCTCGATGCTCCCGACGGTGTGAAGACGGCGCGCATGACGGCGCGGCGGCGCAACCAGGATCTTGATCTGAGCGCGATCGGCGAGCAGCGCATCGAAGCCGTCGGCGACGGCGTCTTCGAGCGCGACCGTGCGCGTGACGATCGACGTGAGATCGAGCGCGCCCGACCCGATCAGCCGCAGCAGGTCTTCGTACACGTGCCGGTAGCCGACGCTCGCCGTGAAGGTCAGCTCGTCGTTGACCGCGCGGAACGCATCGAAACCCGCATGCGGCATCAGGCCGACCATCACGAGGCGGCCGCCCTTGCGCAGCCCCTGCATCGCGGCCTCGAACGTGGCCGGCAGGCCGGCCGCCTCGAAGCTTACGTCGACACCGAGGCCGCCCGCCGCTTCGCGGATCGCGTCGCGCAGCACCGGCGCGTCGAGCGAGCGTGCGTCGAACGCGTGCGTCGCGCCGAAGCGCGCGGCCGCCGCGAGCCGCTCGGGCGACACGTCGACCGCGACGATGGTCGTCGCGCCCTGCAGCTTCGCGAGCATGATCAGCAGCAGGCCGATCGGCCCGAGCCCGAACACCGCGCAGGTGTCGCCGAGCCGCAGCTCGCCGCGCCGCAGCGCATGCAGCGCGACGGCCGCCGGTTCCATCACCGCGGCCTGTTCGAGACTGACGTCGTCGGGAAGCCGATACAGCATGTAGGCCGGTACGACCGCGAAGTCGGCCATCCCGCCGTCGCCCATCAGGCCGGCGAAGCCCATCGATACGCACAGGTTGTACGAGCCGGAGCGGCAGTACGCGCACTGGTGGCAGTGATACTCGGGCTCGACCGCGACGCGGTCGCCCGGGGTCAGCGTCGTCACGCCCGTGCCGACTTCGACGACGGTGCCGCAGAATTCGTGACCGAGCGTCAGCGGGGCGGTGCGGCCGGACAGCGGATGCGGCGTGTCGACGGGAATCGCATGCGGGCCGTCCGCATATTCGTGCAGGTCGCTGCCGCAGATGCCGCAATACGCGACCGCGATGCGGACCTCGCCGGGCCCGGCGCGCGGCGTGTCGAGATCGACCACGCGGAGGTCGCGCGGGCCGTGCCATTGAAGTGCACGCATGTCAGCGTCCTCCGAGGTTCTGGGTATCGAGACGGGTGGTGGCGCCGGCGAGCGCGCGCTTGCGCAGCACGGCGGGCGCGGTTTCGACGAGGCCGAACGACAGCACGCACGCGAGAATCGCGCCGGCGGCCGACGTCCACATCGCGAACTGCAGGCCGTACCTGTCGGCCGTGAAGCCCGCGACGGTCGGCGCGATGAAGCCGCCGATCAACTCGCCCGCGCCCATGATCAGGCCGAGCGCGCTGGCGATCGCGCGGGGCGGCACGGTTTCGGCCGGGATCGTCGCCATGAACAGCGTGAAGCAGCCGAGGCCCGTGTACGTGGCGAACACGAGTGTGCCGAGCGCCCAGACCGAGCCGACATGGATCATCACGATCGGGCACCCGGCCGCGACCAGCGCGAACGCGATCATCGTCGGCTTGCGGCCGATGCGATCGGAGATCGCCGGCACCGCGAAGCCCCAGAACACCCACGCGGCGCCGAGGCAGGTCATCACAATGCCCATGTCGGCCGGCGACAGATGGCGGCTTTCCACGAGGAAGACCGGCGCGAACGAGATGATCACGACGAACCACGTGAGGAAGCAGCAGCTGATCAGCACGCAAAGCAGGATGTTGCGTTCCTTCAGCAGCGCCCAGCGGTTGATCGCCGCGCCGCTCGCGGCCGGCGCGCCGGCGCCGACGGCCTGTGCATGCCGGACGCCGCCGGGCGGCACTTCACGCACCCAGCGCCAGATGCAGAACGCGATCAGGAAGCCCGGAATGCACGAGACGTAGAACGCCTCGCGCCAGCCGTAGGCGGTCGCGATGCCGATCACGACCGGCGGGCCGATCATCGCGCCGAGCAGGCCGGCGGCCGAGCCCTGCAGCAGACCCATGTTCAATCCGCGACGGCTCGGCGTCGAACTCTCGATCATCAGCGATTGCGACAGCGGCAGCACGGGCCCTTCTGCGATGCCCATCAGCGCGCGGAACGCGATCAGGCTCGCGAAGCCGCCGACGAGCCCCGACAGCGCCGAGCACGCGGAGAAGCCGAGCACCGCGGCGATCAGCAGCGGCTTGCGCGTGCCGCGCGCATCGGACCAAGCGCCGGTCGCGGCACCCGACAGCGCCCACGTGAGCGCGAGCGCGGACGACACCATGCCGAGCTGCGTATTCGACAGATGCAGCTCGGCCGACATGAACGGGAACAGGAACGACAGCGCGAGGCGGTCGAAGAACACGAAGCCGAACGTCATGAACAGGATCAGCAGCAGCCTGTTCTCATACGTCCATGCCGGTTTGGAGGAAGGATGGGATGTCATGAGCGGCCTCGTCGCGCGTCAGCGAAACAGCTTCTCGACCGCTTGTGCGCCGAGGCCGACCTTCTCGTAATGGGCCTTGCACATCGCGATGTACGAATGCACGTCGAAGTAGCCGTCGGGGTTGCCTTCGTCGTCGAGCCAGATCAGCGGGCCCTTGACGATGAAGAACGCGCGCATCGGTTCCGGATGGTCGAACGCGACGAGCGTATGGCCTTCGCCGGGCGTTTCGTACACGAAATCGCCGCGCGTCGCGGTCCATTCGTGCTCCAGGTATCCCCACTTGCCCGACAGCGTGTAAGCGAACACCTCGTGCGGGTGATAGTGGCGGTTCACGAGCCCCGCTTCCTTCGCCATCAGGATGTCGCACCATTTATTCTGCGACGGCGAGATCCATAGCGGCCGCGATGAAACCGTTTCGGTGAACGGAACGTAAAGGCGCTCGTCGTCGCTGGCCGCGTTCGGGATGTAGGCTTCCGGCAGCGCATCGGGCTTGAACGGATTGGCAATCGGCGCGATGTTTTGCCAGAATTCGGATACGGCTTTGTCGACCACGGTGTGTCTCCTTGTCGTTGGATGTCGTGGGTTCGACTTTAGCCAGCCGGTGCGCGGCGCTCTTGACTGGGCTGGACGAATTGCTTGATCGGGCCGGACATCGCGCCGCACCGCACTGCACCAATAACGCTACGCACCATCCCCCAATCCGTGCCGCTCCGCACGACAGGCGATTCCAGGAGGCGACGTGACGAATTCGACCGTTCTTTCATGCACGCGAGGCTCGACGGCCGACGTGCCGGCGCGCGACCGGATGGCGTACTGGGATGCGTTCAACGCCGCGACGCTGGTCGGCCTGCGCTGCTCGTCGCTGTCGCCGGCGGGGCTCGAGGTCGAGAAAACCGATCTCGCGCTGCCGGGGCTCGGCGTCGCCGACATCAGCGGCCGCGATCACGTGATCGAGCGCAGCCCCGCGCTGGTGCGTCAACTGCCGAAGGAGTCGCTGTTCGCGTGCCAGATCCTGAGCGGTCGCGCGTATTTCATCCAGCGCGACCGTTGCCTGCTCGCGGAAGCCGGCGATGTCGTCGTGTACGACACGCGCGTGCCCTATCTGTTCGGATTCCTGACGCCGATGCGGCAGCTGCTGGTCGACATTCCGATCACCACGTTCGACGACCTCTTCGACGCGGAGCTGGCGGCGCTGCCGCTGCGGATCGCGCCGAAACCGGGCGCGGGCGCGATGCTCGGCGCGACGCTGCGCGCGAGCGTCGAGCGGTTCATGCGGGATCCGGTCGAGGAGGACTCAGCCCGCTTCGTCGAACATACGCGCACGCTGGTCGCGGAGCTCATCGACGCGGAAGTGAACGGCGCGGGCGCATCGCGCGCGTCGCTGTCGTACCTGCTGACCGCGAAGCAATACATCGCGATGCATCTCGGCGATCCGGAGCTCGGGCCGCAGGCGGTCGCCGATGCGGTCGGGCTGTCGTTGCGGCACCTGAGCCGGCTTTTTGCTGGCGAAGGCGACTCGATCACGCAGCACATCTGGTCCGAGCGGCTGTCGCATGCGCATCGCGAACTGGTCGATGCGCGCCTGCGCAAGACGAGCATCGGCGAGATCGCGTTTCGCTGGGGGTTCTCGAGCCAGGCGCACTTCAGCCGCGCGATTCGCGAACGCTACGGTGCGTCGCCGATGGCGCTGCGTAACGCTTGTTGAAATAGCGGAACCGGGGTTGAAGCGGCGCGTGGTTCACGCGCCGTTTGCGTTTTCATTGTGTTTTCGTCGTGGCGGGGGGCGCTGGCGTGTTCGTGTCGCCGGTTGCCTGCTGCCCGACACGATGCGCGGCATCGCCGACGGATAGCAGATCCGCAATCCGCCGAACCGTTGAACCGCGAACTCCGCGGTGCAGGCCGCCGCCCGGCCGCAAACGCCCTCACACCGCGCTGGCCTCGTCGATCTTGCGGATATCTTCGTCATCGAGCTTCACGCGGATCGCTTCGCCGAGCAGCGCGAGCTGCGACAGCGACGTCGCGCTCGCGATCGGCGCGGTGATCGTCGGCCGGGCGATTTGCCACGCGAGCGCGATCGCGGCCGGTTGCGTGCCGTGCTTCGCCGACACGTCGTCGAGCGCCGCGAGAATGCGCAGGCCGCGCGCATCGAGATAGCCGGCGACGCGATCGCCGCGCACGCTCTTCTTCAGGTCGGCTTCGCTGCGGTACTTGCCCGACAGGAAGCCGCTCGCGAGTGCGTAGTAGTTGACGACGCCGAGTTTCAGGTCGCGCACGACCGGTTCGAGATCGCGCTCGTATTCGGCCCGGTCGATCAGGTTGTATTCCGGCTGGATCACCTGGTAAGCCGGCAGGCCGTCGCGCTTGCTGATGTCGGCGGCTTCGCGCAGGCGCGCGCCGCTGTAGTTCGACGCGCCGATGATGCGCACCTTGCCCGCGTCGATCAGCGTCTGGTAGGCGGCGAGCGTTTCCTCGAGCGGGGCCGTGTCGGCGAGATCGCGGTGCGAGAAATACAGGTCGATGTAGTCGGTCTGCAGGCGACGCAGCGAATCGTCGGCGGCCTTCAGGATGTTGTCCTTCGACAGGCCCGCGCGCGCCTCGAGCAGGCCGACCTTGGTCGCGATCACGACCTGATCGCGCTTGCCGGAACGCTTGAGCCACTTGCCGATGATCGTTTCCGATTCGCCGCCGCTGTTGCCGGGCGCCCAGGCCGAATAGACGTCGGCCGTGTCGATGAAGTTGATGCCGGTGTCGGCCAGCGCGTCGAGCAGCGCAAACGATGCGTTCTCGTCGACGGTCCAGCCGAAGACGTTGCCGCCGAAGGCGAGCGGGGAAACCTGGATGTCCGACGTGCCGAGGGTGCGTAGTGCCATGTTGCTCTCCTGATGCTGCGGGGTGAACGGGATTGAACGGCGGGACCGGTCGAGTTGAATGCGACGGGATGGCGGAGGGGCGACGCGCTTTCGCCGTTGTCGCGGGATGCTCGAATATTCTCGCGCATCGACCGGGATCGTGCAGCGATCACGCGGCCGCGGTGACGGAGGACTTGCGGCGGATGACGGACGAATCGTCCGCTATGTGCACCATCCGTGCGACTGCGTTCGATCGGGAACCGAATTTTGCCGTGGTTGGGCGCGGCAGCGGACGGTCGAGAGGCGGGTGGAAACCGGCGTTCTGTGACGCAGCATCGGAGCGGAACGAAACACGGGCGGCTAGTGGCCGCCCGCGATCGGTCAATCATCAAGCGTCACCGCAACTGCACGGCCGCGAGAAACAGCACCATGCTGCCGATCGCGCCATCCAGCACGCGCCACGCAACGGCCTTGCGAAACCACGGCGCGAGCAGTCGCGCCCCGTATCCGAGCCCGAGGAACCACACGACGCTGACCGCCATCGCACCGATCGCGAACGCGAGGCGCGCGCCTTCCGGCTCGCGCGCACCGGCCGTGCCGATCAGCAGGAACGTATCGAGATACACGTGCGGGTTGAGCCACGTGAACGCGAGCGTCATCAGCACGATCGCGACCGTGCTCTGCGGCGGCGGCGCGACGGCGTCGCCACGCACGTCGAGCGTTTCGTGTCCCGGCTTGAACGCCCGGCGCAGCGCGTTGAAGCCGAACCATGCGAGATACGCGAGGCCGACGTACAGCACCACGTGGACGAAGGTCGGATAGCGTTCGACGAGCACCGACGCGCCGCCGACGCCCGCGCCGATCAGGATCATGTCGGACAGCGCGCACAGCAGCACGATCTTGCCGACATGCGAGCGCATGATGCCTTGCCGGAGCACGAATGCATTCTGCGCGCCGATGGTGACGATGAGCGACCCGCACAGGGCGGCGCCGTGGGAAAAAGCGATCCAGTTCATGATGGAGAAGGTGAAGCGGTAGACGGGGGAATCGGTTAGCGCTAGTCTGCGGTCAGCCGAAACATAAGAGAAGCTAATTCACCTAATGCTGATTAAGGAAATCTAATGCTCGACTATGCGTTGCTCGACGCCCTGGCGGCGGTGATCCGGCACGGTTCGTTCGAACGGGCGGCCAAGGAGCTGAACGTCACGCCGTCGGCGGTATCGCAGCGCGTGAAGCTCCTGGAGGAGCGCGTCGGCAGCGTGCTCGTCAAGCGCGGGCAGCCATGCGTCGCGACGACGTCCGGCGCGCTTCTATGCCGGCATACGGAACGCGTGCAGTTGCTCGAGGCCGAACTGGGCGGCCGGATGCCCGCGTTGCCGGGCCAGATCGCGAGCGCGTGGCCGACATTGCGCGTGGCCGTCAACGACGACAGCGTCGCGACCTGGTTCATCGACGCGGTCGGGCCCTTCTGTACCGAGCGCGAGACCTTGCTCGACCTCGTGATCGACGACCAGGACCATACGGCCGCGCGCATTCGCGACGGCAGCGTGCAGGGCGCGGTGACCGCGCAGGCCGAGCCCATCCAGGGATGCCGGTCGACGCGGCTCGGGCGCATCCGCTATCGCGCGGTGTGTTCGCCGGCGTTTTACGACCGCTATTTCGGCGCCGGCATCACGCGCGATGCGCTGCGCCGCGCGCCGTGCGTGATGTTCAATCCGAAAGATGGCCTGCAGGCGCGCTTCATCCGGCGCGTGACGCGTGCGGATCTCGATCCGCCGCAACACTGGATCCCGCACGTCGCGGGCTACTTGCGCGCATGCGAAACGGGGCTCGGATGGGGAATGTGCCCGGACCGGATGGTCGATCGCCAGCTGGCGGCGGGCGAACTGGTCGACATGTCGCGCGGGCGGACCGTCGATATCGAGCTGTACTGGCAGAGCTGGCGCCTGTCGATCGGCTGGCTCGACGACTTCAGCGCGGCGCTCAAGACGCGTGCCGCGCTGTTTCTCGACTGATCGAAGCGGGAGAGGTAAGAGAGCCGCGAGAAGCGGGCGGCGGCGCGCAGGTCGCGCGCCGCGCGGGGTCAGACGTGATGAAGGCCGTCGAAATCGACGATCTGCACGAGGCGGCCCTGCATTTCGATCAGGCCGCGCTTCTGGAACTTCGACAGCGTGCGGCTGACCGTTTCGAGAGTCATGCCGAGATAGCTGCCGATGTCTTCGCGCGTCATCCGCAGGTTGAATTCCGACGGCGAATAGCCGCGCTTCAGGTAGCGTGCCGACACGTCGAGCAGGAACGCGGCCACGCGCTCTTCCGCGTTCAGCGAACCGAGCAGCATGGTTTGCGACGTTTCGCGCACGATCTGCTCGCTCATCAGCTTGTGCATGCGCAGCTGCATCGTGCCGGCCTCCGAGCACAGCGACTTGAGCGCGCTGTACGGAATCACGCAGACCGAGCTGTCTTCCAGCGCGACCGCGGTGCGCGGGTGGGTATCGTCGCAGATGCCGTCGAGGCCGAGCGCTTCGCCCGCGAGGTGCAGGCCGGTGACCTGTTCGCGGCCGTCGTGGCGCGTGGCGACGGTTTTCAGCGAACCCGAGCGCACCGCGTACAGGTTGTCGAACGTGTCGCCTTCGCGGAACAGCGCTTCGCCGCGCTTGACCGGGCGCGCCGCGCAGATGACCGATTCGAGGCGGCTGAGCGCTTCGGGTGCGAGACCCTGCGGCATGCACAGGTGCCGCATGGCGCACGACGAGCAGTGCGGGGCCTGGCGGGGAGCCGCCCGGCTGCCTGCATGGAACGGGGCCGCGGGGCGTGTGGCGACGGGCGTCAGCATGATCGTTTACTCCGGCGTTGAATCGACGAAATCATTGTCCCACCGCAAGTTGCCGCTGTCGGGTGACAAAACGTCGCGACCGCGCGCGCATGCCGCAGGCATCGTAGCGGCATGCTGGCACGGCATGCACGCTGCACGTGCGCGCTGCGTACGCTGCCGCTCAGAGATCCTGATCGGCGTCGGCATGCGCGGCGGCCGGGATCAGCAGCACGGGCAGCGTCGCGTGCCGCACGCACTGTTCGGCGATGCTGCCGAGCACGAGGCGACGGAACCCGCGGCGGCCGTGCGTGCCGAGTACCAGGAGATCGGCGCCGAACGCTTTCGCCCCATCGAGGATCAGCGTCGACACGTCGTTGATCGACGACGCCTCGCTCATCACCGTCGCGCCCTTCACGCCGGCCGCCTGCATCAGCTTCGTGAAATCCGCCGCGAGCGCATTGCCTTGCGCGACGAGCTGATCGCGCAGCACGGACGGGTCGTAGCCCGGCACGTTGTAGTAGATCGCGGCGTTCTCGACGACGTAGAATGGTTGCAGTTCGGCACCGTGCTCCTTCGCGAGCGCGAGCGCGGCATCGAACGCGTGGCGGGACGTGTCGCTGCCGTCGATGGCAACCAGAATGCGCTTGTACATAGTGTCTCCGAGTGGCGGGTTGGACGAAAGTCGGCCGAATGGCCGAGTGGGCCCTGCGTTGCTGCGAGGCAGAGTAAACCAACGGCAGGGACTCTGCAGCGACGTGCCGGTCGTCGCGATCGCGAGCCATGCGCGCGCTGCATGCCGCGTTTCGCGATGAGCGCGACGCGCGCGACGGATCGCGATGGGTGGCCGCGCGCAATGACAGCGCGCGCGCGTCGAGCGAATACCAGCTCGCCCCACCGGTCACGGCTGCCCGGCATCGTGCGACGGCGCGGCGCAGCGTGCGAGCGCGTCCGGCCCGCACGCCGGCGTCATCGACGTATGCCGACGACCACCTGACGAACCGCTAGCCTCGCCCTCCATTGGACCGCATCCGCGTCGCGACGGCGTGACTTCGATCAACGCCCGTGCATCGGCGTTGCTGAGGATTCGACGCCCGATATCGCGGAACTGAGAATGCCGAATCCCGCGCTGATATCGATACCACAGCCGATCCGAACGATCGCGCTATCGACGACACACCGACCGCAAAACCGGCACGCATCCGCCACCGACCCCGCCACGCCAACGGGCCCCTCGAACGACCGATTCAAACGCCGCGCGCGCTACTCCGGCACCGTCGTGATTTCGATCACCCGTTCTGGCCGGCGTCCGTGGCCGGGCCAGTACGCGCTGCCGTACATCCGATGAATCGGGCCGAACGGCTCGTCGGCTGCGCGCGACGGCGCGTCGAACCCCTTCTCGATCACCATATAGCCGGCACGCAGCGCGAACGCCGGATGATTGCCGCCGGGCCGGCTGTCGAAGCCGGCGAACCCGTCGGCGCCTTCGGGCACCGCGTTGACGAGCGACGCGTTGCTGCCCGTGATCTGGTCGGGCGAGAACGCGCCGCCGCTCGCGAGACGGGCAGCCTCGCGATTCTTGCCGTCGGTGTCGACGGTGCTGTCGTGCGTATCGTCGTTGTCGAGTTCGATGCTGCGCGGGTGCACGGCGCGCCCTTGAGCTGACGTTTCCATCGCGGCTCTCCTGGCGGCGAAGCGCTCGGGATCGAAGCAAGTCCCGTTCCGGGCAAGACGGGAAAACGGCGCGCGGGCGATCGCCGCGATCGCCGGGCGCGCGCTGATTTGTCATGATTTATTTCAGCTAGAACCGCCGTTTTCTACAGAGTATGATTCTTTTCCTGCGAAGCGGCGACAGGGGATGCAGTCTCGCCGCCTCTGCCCGCACGGGGACGTCGCAGCACCCTTAAAGACGGGTAGCGAACAACAAACAAGGGACTAGAGGTGGCGGATTCATGCAAGCGACTACTGCTTTCACGCACCGCGGTTATCTGTTGAATTGCGCGCCCGCGCGCGCCAGTGACGGGTCGTTCAAGCCCTACGTCGTGATCTCCCGATCGAGCGACGGGGAGCTCGTCGCCAACCGCTTTTTCCCGACCGAGCTCCAGTTCAACGACGAAGGCGACGCGATCGCGCACGCGCGCGACTGGGCCGTGCGCTGGATCGACGCGAGCAGCATCACGATCTGACGCGCGTCGCGCGGCGTCGGCATCCACGTTGGCCGTCCGGCCGATCCCCCGGCGTGCCGCTGCCGGACGAAAACGCGGTAATCTTGCGGAACCCGTTACTTTATTAGCGGCCGTGCGATCGAGCGCGGCTGCCTGCATTGGCATATGTCGACATCACCCGTCCGTCAGTGGGGCCTCGAGGAAATCGTCGCCGGCTTGCGCGAGTCGCGCGAGGAACTCCATCGCACACGTCATCCGCGCGGCATCCGCGAGCTGCCGTCGCGCGACGCGATCTGCAAGATTGTCACCGGCCTGCGCGCGTCGATGTTTCCGACGCACTACGGCGCGCCGGATCTGACCGACGAAAGCGTCGACTACTACGTCGGCCACACGCTCGAAAGCACGCTGCGGGTGCTGTCCGAGCAGGTTCGCCGCGCGCTGCCGTTCCTGCCCGAGCATGCGGACACGCCGTTCGCCGAGCTCGACGAGCGCGCATTCGAGATCGCGCGCGAGTTCGGCCGGCAGCTGCCGTCGATTCGCGCGCTGCTCGTCAGCGACATCCAGGCCGCGTATGCGGGCGATCCGGCCGCGCAGCACATCACCGAGATCCTGCTGTGCTATCCCGGCGTGCTCGCGATGATGCACCATCGGCTCGCGCATGCGTTGCACCAGCTTGGCGTGCCGCTGCTCGCGCGATTCATCAATGAAATCGCGCACTCGGCCACCGGCATCGACATTCACCCGGGCGCGCAGATCGGCCCGAGCTTCTTCATCGATCACGGCACCGGTGTGGTGATCGGCGAAACCGCGATCATCGGCGAGCGCGTGCGCGTGTATCAGGCCGTCACGCTCGGCGCGAAGAGCTTCCCGGCCGATGGCGAAGGCGCGCTGGTCAAGGGTAATGCGCGGCATCCGATCGTCGAGGACGACGTGGTGATCTACGCGGGCGCGACGATTCTCGGCCGCGTGACGATCGGGCGCGGCTCGGTGATCGGCGGCAATGTGTGGCTCACGCACAGCGTGCCGCCCGGCACGAGCGTCGCACAGGGCAAGGTCCGCGAAGGCGGCAGCGGCGAGAAGCCGTAACACGGCGCGCGAACGGCGCCGCTCGTCGGAGGTCAGTGCTTGCCGGCCGGCGAGCGATGCTTGTACAGCACGTCCTGGTCGACGCGGATGAGGTTCTGCCCCGCGTCGACGACGAAATCCACGCCGTTGTAGGCGCTGCCCGTCAGCAGCAGGATCGCGCTCGCGACGTCGTCGGGGCCGGCGATGCGCGCGAGCGGCGTCGACGCGCGGCTCGCGTGTTCGAAGTCGGCTTGCGTCTGGTCGTCGCTCGGCAGCATCAGCCCGGGGAACACCGCGTTCACGCGCAGCACCGGCGACGACGACAGCGCGAGCATCTGCGTGAGGTTGCCGAGCGCGGCCTTCGCGACCGTGTAGCTGAAATGGTCGCGATGGAAGTTTTCCTTGATCTTCTGGTCGACCACGTTCACGACGACGCCCTGCGTGCCGGCCGCGCGGGCCCGTTCGTAGAACGCGCGCGTGAGCAGGATCGGTGCGCGGCAGTTGACGGCCCATGCCTGGTCGAACGCCGCGAGGTCGAAGCTCGGAAAATGATCCTGCCAGAACACCGACGCGTTGTTGACCAGCACGTCGAGGCGGCCGAAGCGCGCATACACCTGGTCGATCAGCGCGGTGATCTGCGCGGCGTCCGACAGGTCGGCCTGCAGCGCGACCGAGTCGTGCCCGCGTTCGGCGATCGTGCGGGCCGCCGCATGCGCGGCATCGGCTGAGCGGTCGTAGTGAATCGCGGTGCGATAGCCGTGCGCGGAGAAATACTCGGCGAACGCGCGCCCGGCCCGGCGCGCGGCGCCGGTCACGAGTACGACCGGCGCATTCGCCGCTTGCTTCGTGGACTGCATTACGTATTCGTCAGGTTGACTGAAGAAGGATTCGCGACGATCGACAGGAATTCGCGCCGCGTCGACGGGTCGGTGCGGAACGTGCCGAGCATGCGCGACGTGACCATCTCGACCCCCGGCTTATGGATGCCGCGCGTCGAGATGCACTGGTGCGCGGCTTCGAGGATCACGCCGACACCTTTCGGCTGCAGCACGTCGAACAGCGTATCGGCGATCTGCACGGTCATTTTTTCCTGGATCTGCAGGCGCTTCGCGAACGCGTCGACGAGGCGCGCGAGCTTCGAGATGCCGACGACGCGATGGTTCGGCAGATACGCGACGTGCGCACGGCCGATGATCGGCACCATGTGGTGTTCGCAGTAGCTCTCGAAGCGGATGTCCTTCAGCACGATCATCTCGTCGTAGCCGTCGACTTCGCTGAACGTGCGCGCGAGGATCTCGCGCGGCTCCAGCGCATAGCCGGCGAAGAACTCCTCGTACGCGCGCACGACGCGTGCGGGCGTGTCGAGCAGGCCTTCGCGGGCGGGATCGTCACCGGCCCAGCGCAGCAGCACACGAACGGCTTCCTCGGCTTCTTTCCGGCTCGGGCGGGATGCGGCCGGCTCGGGTCGCGCGGTTTTTTTACCCATCTAGTCGCTCCATCGAATGCGGCCGCCTGCGGCGGCGCGAATATCCGGTCATTGTTTCATGCTTTCGCGGCGCGTGTGTGCGGGCGCCGCTCGCCTGGCTTCACTTCGGCCACTCGTCCTGCTCGTCGTTGAACAGCGACGCGACCACTCCACGCAGCCACGCGGTGCGCGGATCGTTGTGGAACTTGCGATGCCAGTGCTGCTTCAGGTCAAAGCGTGGCAGCGGCAGCGGCGGCTCGACCGGCACGATGAACGCGTGCTCGGCCGCGTACGCATAGCCGATCGCGTGCGGCACCGTCGCGATCAGGTCGGTGCGGCTGAGGATGAACGGCAGGCTCATGAAGTGCGGCGTCTCGAGCACCGCGCGCCGGTGCATGCGCTGCTTCGCGAGGTATTTCTCGAGCACCTCCTGGCTGCGTCCTTCGGCGCGCACGACCGCGTGCCCGCAACCGAGAAACTGCTCGACCGTGAACGGCGGCGCCTGTTCGAACGGATGGCCGCGTCGCATCAGGCAGACGAACCGGTGCGTGAACAGCCGCTGCTGGAAGAAGTTGTTGCCGTCGAGATCGGGGAAGTAGCCGACCGCCAGATCGATCGAGCCGGCTTCGAGGCCGCGACCGACTTCGTCGTGCGCGGGCGAGACCGAGCGCAGGTTCGCATGCGGCGCGCGCGTCGCGAACGCCTGCAGCAGCTTCGGCAGGAACACGATCTCGCCGACGTCCGACAGCGCGATCGAGAACGTATGCGTGCTCGCCGCCGGATCGAAGTCGTGCGGCGCGACGAGGCCGCGCTCGATCTGCGCGAGCGCGTCACGCGCGGCCGGCAGCAGCGCGAGCGCGCGCGGCGTCGGCTCCATTCCGCGCGACGTGCGCACGAACAGCGGATCGCCGAAATACTCGCGCAGGCGGCCGAGCGCCGTGCTCACGCGCGGCTGGCTCACGCCGAGCAGGTCGCCGGCGCGGCTGACGTTGCGCGTGTCATCGAGCGCGACGAGGTAGGGAATGAGGTTCAGATCGAGCGTGTCCATCGCCGGGCCAGTATCTAGAAAGCGTATACAACATATCTCCTGAATCGCGTTGCTGCATAGTCGGGAAAGCGCTCAAATGTGTTCGACGATTCGAATTAATGTTCAGGAGACGAACAATGCGCACCCAGGTCGCCATCATCGGCGCCGGTCCATCCGGCCTTTTGCTTTCCCATCTGCTGCGCCTGCAGGGCGTGGATACCATCCTCGTCGAAGCGCGTTCGCGCGAATATTGCGAGAACCGCATTCGTGCCGGCGTGCTGGAACAGGGCACCGTCGACACGCTGAACGAAGCCGGCCTCGGCGAGCGGATGCGCCGCGAAGGGCTCGAGCATCACGGCATCGAGCTGCTGTTCTCCGGCCAGCGCCATCGCATCGATTTGAGCGCGCTCACCGGCGGGCGCGCGATCACCGTCTACAGCCAGCACGAAGTCGTGCGCGATCTGATCGCGGCCGGCGATGCGCATGGCCACGCGATGCACTTTGAAGTCACCGACGTCGCGCTGCACGATGTCGAGAGCGAGCACCCGTTCGTCACGTTCAAGCACGCGGACGGCCGCGCGGACCGCATCGACTGCGACTACATCGCCGGCTGCGACGGCTTCCACGGCATCGCGCGCCAGACGATTCCCGCCGAGCGGCTGAACACGTTCGAGCGCGTGTATCCGTTCGCATGGCTCGGCATCCTCGCCGACGCGGCGCCGTCGCTCGACGAACTCGTCTACGCGCATCACGAGAACGGCTTCGCGCTGTTCTCGATGCGCTCGCCGACGGTCACGCGCCTCTACCTGCAGTGCAAGCCCGACGAAAACCTCGCCGAATGGTCCGATGCGCGGATCTGGGACGAACTGCACACGCGCTTTTCGAACGACACCGGCTGGACGCCGACCGAGGGCCGGATCACGCAGAAGAGCGTGACGCCGATGCGCAGCTTCGTGTCGGAGACGATGCAATACGGCCGCCTGTTCCTCGCCGGCGACGCCGCGCACATCGTGCCGCCGACCGGCGCGAAAGGGATGAACCTCGCGGTGGCCGACGTCCGCGCGCTGTCCCGCGCGCTCGGCGCCCGCTACCGCGACGGCGACGCGACGCCGCTCGAGCGTTATTCGGCGACCTGTCTCGAACGCGTGTGGCGCGCCGAACATTTCTCGTACTTCATGACGAACATGCTGCATGCGTCGCCGGACGACTCGCCGTTCGTCAATCGCCTGAAGTTTGCCGAACTGAAATACGTGACGCGCTCGCGGGCCGCCGCGCAGTCGCTGGCCGAAAACTACGTCGGCCTGCCGTTCGACGACCAGCCGACCCCCGAGGGATCCCGCCTTGACAACGCGCTGTGCGCGACTCTATGATCGGCCATCGTTCGCTAATCGAATCTAGGTTCGAATAGCGAACAAATGCCGAAGGTCGACAACGGCCTCCGGCGCGGCACGCGGCACGCGCGTGTCCCCTCGACAGGCCGCGCATCGTGCCGCGGGTTCGTATCAGGAAGAGACATGGTCAACAAGATTTTCGAATCGCTTCAATCGGCGGTCGCGGACGTCCACGACGGCGCGACCATCATGATCGGCGGCTTCGGCACGGCAGGCATGCCGTCCGAGCTGATCGACGCGCTGATCGAGCAGGGCGCGCGCGGCCTGACGATCGTCAACAACAACGCGGGCAATGGCGAGACGGGCCTCGCGGCGCTGCTCAAGGCGAAGCGGGTGCGCAAGATCATCTGCTCGTTCCCGCGCCAGAGCGACTCGCAGGTGTTCGACGCGTTGTACCGCGCGGGCGAGATCGAGCTCGAGCTCGTGCCGCAGGGCAACCTCGCGGAGCGGATCCGCGCGGCGGGCGCCGGCATCGGCGGCTTCTTCACGCCGACGGGCTTCGGCACGAAGCTCGCGGAAGGCAAGGAAACGCGCGTGATCGACGGCAAGTCGTATGTGTTCGAGACGCCGATCCACGCCGATTTCGCGCTGGTGAAGGCGTACAAGGGCGACCGCTGGGGCAATCTCGTGTATCGCAAGACCGCGCGCAACTTCGGGCCGATCATGGCGAGCGCCGCGAAGGTCGCGATCGTGCAGGTGTCGGAAGTCGTGCCGCTCGGCGGGCTGAACCCGGAACACATCGTGACGCCGGGCATTTTCGTGCAGCGTGTCGTCGAAGTGCCGCAGGCCGCACATGCGGCCGAGCTGGCTGCCGAACGTGCCGCATCCCAAGCCGCCTGACTGCCCCGAGGAATTCGAAATGAAACGACTGACCCGCGATGAAATGGCCAAGCGCGTCGCCCAGGACATCCCCGAAGGCGCTTACGTGAACCTCGGCATCGGCGTGCCGACGCTGGTGGCGAACCACCTCGATCCGAGCAAGGAGATCTTCCTGCACAGCGAGAACGGCCTGCTCGGCATGGGCCCGGCGCCCGCGCCCGGCGAGGAAGACGACGAGTTGATCAACGCCGGCAAGCAGCATGTGACGCTGCTCACCGGCGGCGCCTATTTCCACCACTCGGATTCGTTCGCGATGATGCGCGGCGGCCATCTCGACTACTGCGTACTCGGCGCGTTCCAGGTGTCGGCGAACGGCGATCTCGCGAACTGGCATACCGGCGCGCCCGATGCGATTCCGGCCGTCGGCGGCGCGATGGACCTCGCGATCGGCGCGAAGCAGGTGTTCGTGATGATGGAACATCTGACGAAACAGGGCGAGAGCAAGATCGTCGCGCAATGCTCGTATCCGGTCACCGGCGTGCAGTGCGTGAGCCGCATCTATACCGATCTCGCCGTGCTCGACGTGACGTCCGACGGCCTCGCGGTGAGCGAGATCTTCACCGACCTGTCGTTCGACGAACTGCAGAAGCTGACCGGCGTGCCGCTGATCGACGCGACGCGCAAGGCCGCGGCCTGAACGGCAAGCGTGCCGGCCCGCGCGATCCAGCGCACGCCGGCACGCTTGGGTAGACAATAGGCGCACGCCGTTTCCCCAATCTGACGCCATGCTCGAAGACAGCGCCCGCCTGACCTCCCTCATCTGCGGCACCGAGCCGCTCAACCGGATCTGGTCGCCCCGCGCGACGATCCAGCGGATGCTCGACGTCGAAGCCGCGCTCGCGCGCGCGCTCGCCGCGCAGCAGGTGATTCCCGCCACTGCGGTCGCGCCCATCGAACGCGCGTGCGATGCCGATCGGCTCGACGCCGACGCGCTCGCGCACGGCGCGGCGCTCGGCGGCAATCTCGCGATTCCGCTCGTCAAGCAGCTCACCGCGCAAGTGAAGGCCGACGACCCCGAGGCCGCGAAGTTCGTGCACTGGGGCGCGACGAGCCAGGACATCATCGATACCGCGACCGTGCTGCAGCTGCGCGACACGCTCGACGTGCTCGAGCCGCTGCTCGACGAAGCGTGCGCGTCGCTCGCGACGCTCGCGCGCACGCATCGTGCGACACCGATGATCGGCCGCACGTGGCTGCAGCAGGCGCTGCCGATCACGCTCGGCCTGAAATTCGCGCAATGGCTCGATGCGCTGCTGCGCCATCGCGCGCGCTTCGCCGAATTGCGCGAGCGCGCGCTCGTGCTGCAGTTCGGCGGCGCGGCCGGCACGCTGGCGAGCCTGCGCGAGCATGCGGCCGGCGTGAGCGCCGCGCTCGCGGCCGACCTGAAGCTCGCGCTGCCGGCCGTGCCGTGGCATACGCAGCGCGATCGCATCGCGGAAGCCGCGTCATGCTTCGGGATGCTGACCGGCACGCTCGGCAAGATTGCGCGTGACGTGTCGCTGCAGATGCAGACCGAAGTCGGCGAGCTCGGCGAACCGGCGGCCGCCGGCAAGGGCGGCTCGTCGACGATGCCGCACAAGCGCAACCCGGTCGGTTGCGCGGCCGTGCTGACGGCCGCGGTGCGCGCGCCGAACCTCGTCGCGACCGTGTTCGCGGGGATGGTCCAGGAGCACGAGCGCGCGCTCGGCGGCTGGCAGGCCGAATGGGACGCGCTGCCCGACCTCGCGCGCCTGACCGGCGGCGCGCTCGCGCAGATCGCGCAGATCGTCGCGGGCCTCGACGTGAACACCGAACGCCTCGCCGCGAACCTCGACCTGACGCACGGGCTGATCCTCGGCGAAGCCGTGATGCTCGCGCTCGGCGACCGGATCGGCCGGCTCGATGCGCACCATGTCGTCGAGCATGCGTCGAAGGAGGCCGTGCGCACCGGCGCGACGCTGTTCGACGTGCTCGCCGCCGATGCGACCGTATCGGCCCACCTGTCGCGCGACGCGCTCGCGCGGCTGCTCGATCCCGCACATTACGTCGGCGAGGCGCAGGCCTACGTCGACGCCGTGCTCGCGCTGCACGCCCAGCACGCGAGCCCGAAATAACCAGGAGAACACTGATGCCCTTCGCCACTGTCAACGGCGTGAAACTGCATTACCGGATCGACCGTGCCGCGCGCGACGACGCGCCGTGGCTCGTCTTCTCGAACTCGCTCGGCGCCGACCTGCAGATGTGGGCGCCGCAGATTCGCCCGCTCACGCAGCACTTCAACATCCTGCGCTACGACACGCGCGGCCACGGCCATTCCGATGCACCGGCCGGCTCGTACACGGTCGACCAACTCGCGGGCGACGTGATCGGCCTGCTCGACCACGTCGGCATCGATCGCGCGCACTTCTGCGGGATCTCGATGGGCGGCCTGACCGGTGCGGCGCTCGCCGCGCGCTTCCCGTCGCGCATCGTGCGCGCCGTGCTGGCGAACACCGCCGCGAAGATCGGTTCGCCGGAAGTATGGGCGCCGCGTGCGCAGAAGGCGCGTGCCGAAGGGATGGCCGCGCTCGCCGACGCCGTGCTGCCGCGCTGGTTCACTGACGCGTTCGTCGATCGCGAGCCGCGCCTGTTCGACGCGATCCGCGACACCTTCGTGCATACCGACAAGGACGGTTACGCGGCGAACTGCGACGCGCTGAACGCGGCCGACCTGCGCGAGGAAGTGAAGGGCATCGCGCTGCCGGTGCTCGTCGTGACCGGTGCGAAGGACATGTCGACGCCGCCCGACCAGGGCCGTGCGCTGGCTGCCGCGATTCCCGGCGCGCGCCACGTCGAATTCGACGCCGCGCATATTTCGAACATCGAGTGCACCGACGGTTTCAACCGCGCGCTGCTCGACTTCCTGACCGCGTGAGGCACCGACGATGGACGATCAGCAACGTTATGAAGCAGGGATGAAGGTGCGTCGCGCGGTGCTCGGCGACGCGCATGTCGACCGTTCGATCGAGAACCGCACCGAGGTGACCGACGAATTCCAGAACCTGATCACGCGCTATGCGTGGGGCGAGATCTGGACGCGCGACGGCCTGCCGCGCCATACGCGCAGCCTGCTGACCATCGCGATGATGGTCGCGCTGAACCGCGGCGAGGAACTCGCGCTGCACCTGCGCGCCGCGCGCAACAACGGCGTGACGCGCGACGAGATCAAGGAAGTGCTGCTGCAGACCGCGATCTACTGCGGCGTGCCGGCCGCGAACTCCGCGTTCCATCTCGCGGACAAGATCTTCAAGGAACAGGATGGGGCCGCCTAGGTGGGGCCGCCTAGGCGAGGCCGGCAGTGATCCGGTCGCACGGCCTGCCGATGCTGGCGAGCCGTGACGATCGACAAGCGCGCCGGCGGCGAATCGGTGCGTGAACGAAGGCAAGGCGCGGCCACGAGGCCGCGCTTGTTGCATATATCAATGTTGGATGGGACCGAAGCGACCGCTTAAGCATCAGTTTCGGCCGACAAGGAGACTAGCGATGAATCGCACAACCGTGGTCGATGTCCAGACCTTCATCAACGAGCAGCCGTTCGGCGGCTTTCAGTGGCTCGTATTCCTGATGTGTTTCGTGATCGTGCTGCTCGACGGCTTCGATACGGCCGCGATCGGCTTCATCGCGCCGTCGTTGCTCGGCGAATGGAACCTCACCAAACCCGATCTCGCGCCCGTGCTGAGCGCCGCGCTGTTCGGCCTCGCGTGCGGCGCGCTCGTGTCGGGCCCGTTGTCCGACCGTCTCGGGCGCCGCTCGCTGCTGCTCGGCTCGGTATTCCTGTTCGGCGTCGCGTGCCTGATGTCTGCGTTCTCGAACACGATCGGACACCTGACGATCCTGCGTTTCATCACCGGCGTCGGGCTCGGCGCCGCGATGCCGAACGCGGTCACCATGATGGGCGAGTTCTGCCCGGACAAGCGCCGCGCGACCGTGATCAACCTGATGTTCTGCGGCTTCCCGCTCGGCGCGGCGTTCGGCGGCTTTCTCGCCGCGTGGATGATTCCGCATTTCGGCTGGCGCAGCGTACTGGTGCTCGGCGGCGTGACGCCGCTGCTGCTCGGCGTGCTGTTGCTGCTGAAGATGCCGGAATCGGTGCGCTTCATGGTCGCGCACGGCCGGAGCGTCGACCGGATCCGCACGACGCTCGCCCGGATTTCGCGCGATGCGCTGAACGCCGGCTCGTTCGTGATGACCGAAACCGCGCCGCAGACGGGCAGCAAGGGGCTCGGCGTCGTGCTGTCGCGCTCGTACATCGTTGGTTCGGTGATGCTGTGGCTCGCGTACTTCATGGGCCTCGTGATCTTCTACGCGTCGATCAACTGGATGCCGATCCTGCTGAAGGACGCCGGCCTCACGCCGAAGAGCGCGACGCTGATCTCCGCGCTGTTCCCGCTCGGCGGTGTCGGCGCGGTGCTGTGCGGCGTGCTGATGGACCGCTTCAACGCGAACCGTGTGATCGCCGTGTGCTACGCGCTGACCGCAATCAGCGTGTATGCGATCGGGCAGGCGGCGGGGAATGTGGGGCTGCTCGTGCTGGTCGTGTTCATCGCCGGCGTGCTGATGAACACAGCGCAATCGTCGATGCCGGCGCTCGCCGCCGCGTTCTACCCGACCGAAGGGCGCGGCACGGGCGTGGCATGGATGCTCGGCGTCGGCCGCTTCGGCGGGATTGCCGGGTCGTTCCTCGTTGCGGAGCTGACGCGCCGACACTTTTCGTTCGCGGGCGTGTTCGGGACGATCGCGGTCGCGGGCCTGCTCGCATGCCTCGCGTTGCTGATCAAGCAGATGGCGCGGCCGCATGGCGTCACGCAGCCGGGCGGCAAGATCGAATCGCTCGGGCATTGAGCGCAATCGGGGCCGGGGCGATGCGCCGGCTCCGCGTGGGTTGCGGTGGGTCGGAAGACGGCCCACGCGTAACAGCAGACCGGGCCGCGTCAGCGGCCCGTTGATTTCACGGCCGCGGCGCCGTTACTCCTCCGCGTCGTGTTCCTTGACGAAGTTGCGCAGATACGCGCGCAGCGCGGCCTCCCGGCTGCGATGATCGGCGAGGTTCGCGGCGCCCATGTCTTCCTCTTCACCGAACATCGTCGGCGGCGCGCAGTAGATGCCGATCTCGATGTCTTCGCGCAGCACGCGGATCTCGTGCGTCAGCGGATGGTACTCGGCAATCCAGTGCATGCCCTCGATGTGCTCGCCGGCTTTCAGCATTGGCTTCACGGCAATCTCCATGCAGTGGCGGCGCAACCGCCGAAGCGGTTGCACGCGCCCGTACCAAAAGGGTACGCCTGCATGACGGGAAGCTCAACGGGTGCGCTGGTGCGCGTTTACTGCGGCAGCAGATGCGCGATGAGCGGATACAGCGACAGGATCAGCAGCACGGCCATCGTCACGTTGAAGATGCGCAACGCGCGGCGGTTCGACAGGAAGCGGCGCAGGCCGAGGCCGAACGCGGCCCACAGACAGATGCACGGAAAGCCGATCAGGATGAACACGACGGCCATCCACGCGGCGTTCATCCCGTAGTCGGCGGACAGGCGGATCGTCGTCGCGGCGGTCAGCACCATCATCCACGCTTTCGGATTGACCCACTGAAACGCGGCGGCTTCGAGGAGCGTCATCGGGCGCGGCTTGGCGCCTTGCGCCTTCACCTCGCCGGACGTGCCGATCCGCCATGCGAGGTACAGCAGGTAGGCGACGCTTGCGATTTCGAGGATCGTGTACAGGACCGGCATGCGGCGGAACGCTTCACCGAGACCGAAGCCGACGCACAGCATCAGGATCGCGACGCCGATGCTGATGCCGAACAGGTGCGGCATCGTGCGGCGGAAACCGAAGTTGACGCCGGAGGCGAGCAGCATCGTGTTGTTGGGGCCGGGCGTGATCGACGTGACGAGCGCGAACAGCATGCCGGCGGGCAGCGCGCTCAGGGCGAGGAATTCCATCGTGGATTCTCCATTCGTGTTCGAGGCTGGGATGGAGTCAGTTTAGCGACGGTTTTCTGTACAGTACCGGTACAGTTATGTTGACGGATGCCGGTACGGGGGAGGGGGAGGGGTGCGCGTCGCTGGTCTAACCGGCGCAATTTTTGGAATTTTACGTCTGCGCCTTACCCCTCGCCGTGAGGCCGCCTTCAGCGGAATCCTGCCAGACGAATGCAACCAGATCCACTTCGACCGCAGCGTATCGAGGCAGCCGGAATGCGCTGAGTGACGTTCTGGCGTGTACGCCCGCTTCGCCGAACACGGAATACACCACCTCCGATGCGCCATCGGCGACGGCACTGTGTTCGTCGAATGCAGGGTCGCTTTGCATGTAGACGCCGATGCGCGGAACTGCCCGAACCCGATCGAGAGTGCCGAGTGATCGTTGTAATAGCGCGATGCAGCGTGCGGCACAGAGCATCGCGCCGCGCCGACCGCTGTCCACCGACACTTCCGATCCGATCAAACCGCGAACGGTGATTTCACCGTTAAGCTTCGGAATTTGTCCACTGACGAAGATCTGGTTGTCACAGCGCATGAGCGGAGCGTACCGCCCGGCCGCACCGAAGTCCTCGTCTACGGCGAGTCCCAGCGCATCGGCAATTCCGCGGAATATCGCGTCCCGGTTCATGTCGATCGTCTCCGTTTCGTCGTCCGGCGCCGCGGTATTCATTGATACACCGGCGGGGAATCGCGGGAGGTGCCCGTCGAATGCGCGATCGCGTGGCCGCCATACGCAACAGCCGCCGCGTCCCAGCCGACGTCGATGTGCGATGCCATGACCTGCAGGTCGCGCCAGTGACGTTGTGCAGGATGGGCGTCGAATGCCACGGCGGTGCCCATGCTGCCGATCAGTCGTCGGATCGCGTCGACGCAAAGCTGCGCGATGAATGCGCGATCACGCCTGATGCGGACCGTCTCGGCGGGCGACACCGCGCGCCGCGCGATGCCGGCCGTGTGCAAGGTGCGGACCAGCGTGTCGTAGAGACGACCCGCGCAGGTGAGCTCCGCGTCGCTTTTCGCGATGTGCCCGCAAAGCATCGCGTCGCAGCTTCTACAGCGGCTGCGGAGCGTATCGATGCAGTGCCGGTACGCGCCCTGTGCGCAGCCTAGAATCGGTCCGATGATCCACGTCGTGCTGTACGGGATGAGCGCCACGTCGTACAGATACGCGCCGGGATGCAGGTCGGCGCCGGCGGGATGCGGGCCAAAATAGTTCGAACGAGCGAAGATCCACTCGTCCGATACGTACAGATTGTCGAATGCAATATCCCGGGAACCTGTCGCGCGCATGCCGGATACGTGCCATGTGTCGAGCGCACGGACGTCTTCGCGTCGAACCACGACCTTGAAGATCTCCTGGGCCTCCGGTGCGTCCGTCCCGCTGAGTCGTGCCGAGACGATCACCCAGGTTGCGTGATCGATGCCCGAGCTGTAGCGCCAGATGCCGTTCAACCGGAATCCGCTGCCGTCCCTGACGAACGTGCCGTTCTGAACCGTGGCCGTCGCGAACAGCTGTCGCGGCCCGTTCGCGAAGATGATGTCCTGACAGGCGGCGGGCAGGCGCGCCGCAGTCGTCACATGTCCGCCGACGACACTTAACATCCACGCCGTGGACGCGCACGCGGTGGCTGCGAGCCGCGCAGCTTCGACGAGTGTCGGAAAGTCCTGTTGCAATCCGCCGTAGCGGCGCGGTGTCAGCAGGTGGAGGAGCCCGGCGTCGTGCAGTTCGGCCATTGTCTCGGGCGACAGGCGCGCGAACTGATCGGCCGCCTGTGCGCGAGCCTGCCAGCGCGGGAGCAGTTGTTCGATGCGTCGGCCGATCAGTGTGCGCTCGAGTTCGAGCCCGTCCACGCATGACCGGATCGTATCCATTGACGGGAGGTCATCATGCAGCTGCATCACGTCGCGTCTCCTCGCGGCCCGGCCACTCTGCGCGGTACGGGGTGATCGAAGCAGAACACGGGCTCGATGCAGGGTTCGCCGAGCAGCGAGATGAATTCCTCGATCGATCGTGCGTCGTTGGAGGCGACGAACTCGTGAAAATTCGTCCCGTTCCAGAGCAGATAGACATGTTCGAACTGCTCGTGGATCGACGCGACGAGCGTATCGAACGTCACCTGTCCGTTTTGCATCTGCGAAAGCATCTGGTTGCGCTTCCAGTCGATTTCCTCGCGGCTGAAGTAATGACTCTTGTGCAGTTCGTCCTTGACGCTCTCGCGCTTGTCGTACTCGTCGAGCGAATCGCAGTTGAGCTTCTCGAGGAAGAAGATCAATCCGTTCGGCTTGAGCAGACGCGCGACATGACGAATCTGGTCCGCGCGATCCACGCCATAGAACTGAAATGCGGCAGTCTCGTAGATGTAGTCGAACGTGCCGGAGAAGCGGTCGAGGCGCGCATGCTCCCGGAACAGCCGAGGGGTGACGTGGGCGAATGCCTGCGGGTGGAACGTCGAGAAGTCGTGATTGGCGAACTGGTTGAACGCCGTTTCGTTGGCCGGATTGGGCGAGTTCGTGAAAGTGCGGATCAGGCCATTCGATCGTTTTGCCAGCGTTCTGCCGTTGGTGCCGTCGAAGGCATCGACTTCGTAAAACTCGAAGTGCTGATCCGCGTGCTGCCTGCGACGTTCGGAATACCGCGTGAGCGCGACGCCGACGCGCGACATTTCCTCCAGTATGGCTGGCACGCTGGCAAGAAAATGCGTGAACAGCGGCCCGGCTTCGGCGACCATCAGGTCGTGATACGCAAGCACGTCCGGATCGCGCAGCAAATGGCGGATGCGGCTCGCGACCGATTGCTTCGGCACCTGCGTCGCGCCCGTCGCAAGGCTGTGAAAATAACTTGCCATCCGGATCATCGGCGCGCTTTCCAGGTATTGCTCCGCGCCGTCCTCGATTCCGCTTGACGTCATGGTTGACCTCTTCGCATGTGGTATCAGTTCAAACCCTGGGCGGACACCTTGCCGCCGAACGTTCTTGGCAGCGCCCGCAGGAAGTCGATGCTTGCCGGAACCGCGGCGGAATCCAGATGGCGGCGACAATGATCGAGCAGCTCGATTGCATTGGCCGCAGATGTCGCGGCCGGAACGACATAGGCTTTGGGGACGCGTGCGCCGTCTGACCGGGAAACCGGTACGACGAGCGCTTCCGCAACGGATTCGTGGTCGAGCAATACCCGCTCGACGGCGCGCGGATTCACCGGCACGCCGTCTCGATCGAACAGGTCGCCCTTTCTGCATTGAAAGAACAGGAATCCGTCCTCGTCCATCGCGAACAGATCACCGGTCATGAACACGCGCGATTCACCGAAACATCCTTCGCGAATGACGCGGGCGGTATCGCTTTCGCGCCCCCAGTATTTCTCCATCAGCAGATCGCCGGCTACCGCGAGTTCACCGACCTCCCAGGGCCCGACCACGAGTGCATTGTCGTTGCCGACGAGGTAGGTTCTGATGCCCGGAATGGCTTTGCCGACCGAGCCGATACGTCGATCGAGTTCGGCGGGCGGCAGGTAGGCGATGCGTTTGCACTCGGTCGAACCGTAGTTGCAGTAGATCAGGACAGCCGGTAGCGCACGCCTGAGCAGGCGAATGTACTTGCCGGGAAACGCCTGTCCGCTGGTCGAGACATACCGCAGCGATTGCAGTCTCGAGGCAGGCAGGTCGCCCGATTCGCACAGACGGAAAAGCGCCGGCGGAAAGACGTGCAGGCCGGTTACGCCGTGTCGCTCGATGATGTCGACGATGGCGGCGGCCGAAGCGGGCAACGCCGTCTCGACCACGGCACGGCCCCCGAACAGCAGCGGCATGACCGTGTTGTAAAAGCCGTAGTCCGAGCTCAAGCCCGGGGAGAAACTGAGCACGATGTCGCGTTCGCTATTGGCGAGATAGCCGGAGACCGAGCGGAACGCGGCAATCATGATCCGGTGCGTGACGAGCACACCCTTCGAATCGCCCGTCGAGCCGGATGTGTAGAAGATCGTTGCTGCGTCATCCATGGAGGAATTGCCCGCTTCGGATGCGCCGTCGGCCGCGAAGCAGACGACATATTCCGACAGGTCGCCGCGGGTCGCGTCGATCGTGACCGCGCGATAACGGGACGCGATGCGGGGCGAGGTCGCTCGCGATGCCACGAGCGCGCTGGCGCCGCAATCCGCGATCTGCTGCTCCAGTTCGGCGGTGTCGATCGTGTGCCTGATGCATGCCAGTACGCATCCGGCCTTCAGGATGCCGAATGCGGCCGCCACCGCATGCACGGACATCTCCGAATAGATCGCGACGCGCGCGCCGGCGGGAATGCCGAGACGATGAAGCGTATCGGCTATCGTCAACATCACGTCCAGCAATTCGCCGTAGGTTGCCGAACGTCCGTCGACCACCAGTGCGACTTTGTCTCGCCGGCTGCTCGCGCTACGCTCGAAGTATTGCGGGAATCGTTCGATCATGGCATCAGCCTTCATGTGAGGACACCGAGGCCGACGAGGGGCGGTGGCCTTTTCGAATGCGGGGCGCGAGCGAGACCAGCAACCCGAGGCAACCCATGCACACGGACAGCACCATGATTACCGTGTCTGGTCCGAAACGCGTCGAGAACGCGCCTACCGCGACGCCCGCGAGCGGCTGTGTCATGTTGTTGAGGAGGATGACGACTCCCGTCGTCTTGCCGTAGTCGCGCGCGGGGATGATCTTCTGCCGCGTGCTCCGGATGTAGACGTTGAACATCTTGTCGAATCCGACGATCAGGAGGAAGCCGAAAACGTAACCCGCAATTCCCGGGCTGGCTGCCGCGATAACGCCGCCGATACAGATCGAACCGAAGCCGACGAGGCCGAGGACGCGCCTCGGGACATGCAACCTCGCCGTCATCAGCAGAATCGCGATCGTCACGCACGCGCCTGCCGTTTGCAGTCCTGCGTAATAGCGTCCGCTTTCGTGATGAAAGCCGGTGACCATCGCGGCGGATGTCGCGAGCGTGACGCCGATCACGAGGTTCTCCGCAGCGGCCAACATGATGACGGACTTGAGGCCAGGGAGACGGATGACGTGAGACAAGGCCGTCTTGATCGGCGTGAACCAGGTGCCGCGCGTGCCTTCCGGCATCACGAATTCGAACGCGCTGGCCTTTTGCCAATAGGCGAGCGCGACGTCGGCTGTGACAAACAGCACGGCCGCGGCCACCACGACGAATTCCCAGCGCCACCACGACAGCAGGATCGCCGCGAGCATGGGGCCGAGCACCAGACCAAGCTGGTCGGCCAATTGCGAATACGACAACACTTTTTCGAAGCGATGGCTGCTGAATATCTGCGGCAGCATCACCTCGCGCGCAACGATGCCCTGACTCGTCAGCATGCCGCACAACGCGGACAGCGCGATCAGCCATCCGATACCGCCGACGAGGTCGTAGGCGATGACGCCCGCGACGCATACTGCCGCGCGGAGAACCTGACTGACGCGCATCAGTTTCGTGGGCGAATACCGGTCGCAAAGCGCACCTAGAAACGGGAAGCACAGGTATCTCGGCAGTGTTTCGAGCGAAAACGCGATGCCCGACCAGGACACGCGTCCTGTCATCTGAAAGATGACCAGCGGCACGAGAAACAACAGAATCTGGTCGGCGAGACGGGCAAGGAAAAGCGAATGGAAAAAGGCTTGATGCTGGGCGCGCACGAACAGTCACCTTTCTTTTGCGCGGAGCACGCGATGCATGCGCGCTCCTGCGGACGTTGCCGGGAGGGCTGGTACCCCGGCCTCCCCGGAATGAGCGTATCGAGCGTCAGTAAGCGGACGCTTCTGCAGACCCCAGGTTATGCCGTTCGTGTCCCTTGAGCGGGGGATTGAAGACGCTGACAAGCACCAGATCCCCGTCTTTACCGCCGCGCAAGTAATGCTGATCGTGTCGATCGAGCACGTAGATGGTGCCCGGGCGGATCGGAAAGACGTTACCGTTCATGTCCTCGACCTCGCCTTCGCCTGCAATGCAATAGCAGGCTTCGAGATGGTTGCGGTATTGCAGGAGCGATTCTGTACCCGCACGCACCACCGTATGGCACACGCCGTAGCCCATGCCGTCCTTTTCCGTCAACAAGCGATGGCTTGTGCCGGAGCCCCATTCGACAAGCAGGCCATCCTTTTCGACGTCTCTCAGGTTCCTGACGAACATATTCGCACTCCTTTCTTTTTTGTAAGAAATTATTGTCCTGCTCTCAGCGGAAGCGAAGCCACGAAAAAGCAAGCCAGTGCCCGTAACAGAATGGCCGGCTAAATCATGTAGTTTTTCAACATTAACCGCTGATGGCGTGGCTGGTCAAGGGCGGAATATGGGGGAATTTCCGGTGATTATGTAAATCAACCTTGGAGGTGTTGGGGTGAGGCTAGACAGGCGCGATGTAGTTTATCTACATTTTTTGTGGGTTGCCTGGCTTGCCGACATAATCCGTGGCAGTGTTTCCCTGGCAGCGACACTGCCTCGCGATCGCGGTGGAGCGAACAAGCAGAGCGATCTCCGGTGCGTACCAAGACGTTCTCGTATGGGCACGGCCGGCCGAGGCCAACTCGGAGTTCCTCCAGCGATTGGCATCGAATGGAATACAAGGGCGCCGGTCGCCCCGAAATATTGAACCCATTTTTTAAATATATCGGACTGCCTCTCGGTAGATATGTGACGACGAGAAGTGTAGTCATGTTGGTATCCTTATAATTAGTGCGGTCCGAAAATGACGGCCCATGCTACTAGACGACTGTTGCCTCAAGTGTAATTTATTCGCACTGCTTGCAAATATACAAGGCTTCAGATACCCATGAATCCCGGCCGAACCATTTGCGCTGCCTGCATCATCGCGCAGCGAATCCGGCTTGCCATGTAAGCAAGCTTGGTTGGCAAGCGATGCGAGAGGACGCGCCATGAAGGCAACGGCGCAGAAATCTTTGGGTTCAAACGAAATCCCTGGCCGACCAGTATCTGCTTACAGTCGATGCTCCCGCGAAAGTCGACCGAACTGCGACGTATCCAGACGGGTACCGTCGCTTCTCGGCGAGCGCGCGGCCCCACGTCGCGCCGCGACGATCGGCGCGACACTCTCTGCCCACAGGAGTCTATCCCCAACCCTTCTGTTTTCCCTTCAATGATCGGCAGTAGACGCAACAATCATGTCGATCAAAGCCCGTGACGCCGCAGACAACCGCCGATGCGGCGCATAGATCACCGAAAACGGCCGTGTGCGGCCACGAAGATGAGACAGCACTTCGACGAGACTCCCGGCCCGCACGCGATCCTGAACAATGAAGTCGTAGGTCTGGCAGATGCCGGCGCCGCTCTGCGCCATCGAAACAACCCCGAGCACGTCGTCGGAGACCGCGACGTTCGACGGCGGGAGCCAATCGATGTCCTGCCCGCCGTCCCGGAACACCCAGGGCGCGATACGGCCGCTGCTGGGCAGCATGAAAGGCAAACAGAGATGGTGCGCCAGATCCGCCACGTTTTCCGGCATGCCCGCGCGCGCCACGTACTCCGGCGACGCGACAAGGCACAGCGCCGCGTCCTCGAGCTTGCGTGCGACCAGGCCGCTGTCCGGCAACTCACCTAGCCGGATCGCCAGGTCGAACCCTTCGGCCACCAGATCCACGTTCCGGTTCGCGATGTTCAACTCCATGCGAACCTCCGGGTGCTGCTGCGTGAACTGCCGCAGCAGCGGCGGCAGACGATAGTGTCCGTACGTCGTCGGTACGCTGAGGCGGACATGGCCTGTCAACGTGCCGCCGTGCCCCTGAATGGCACGCTCGGCGTCGTCGATCAGCAAGAACGCGGCCCGCGATTGCTCCAGATAGAGCCTGCCTTGCTCCGTCAGGCTCAACCGTCGAGTCGAACGGCGCAGCAATTGCACGCCCAGCCGGCTCTCCAGACGTGTAATGGCACGGCTGAGAACGGACGGTGTGCTGCCCAGCGCCACCGCGCCCGCTGTCATCGAGCCTTTTTCGATCACCGTGACGAATGCTTCCACGTCACCGAGATGGTCGAATCTTCGAACCATCTTGTCCTCCAAAGAACAGAAGATTTACTTTTAAGCCAGTTTATCTCCTTGAGTGGGCCAAATAAAGTGAGCGCATCGTGACTGCGTCGTCCGGTCACTCACTGAAATCAAGGAGCAAACCATGAATCGTGTCCCTCGCGACCGGCAGGGCCTGACCGTGCTGTTCGTACTCACGAGCCACGCGACGAAAGGCGCGACCGGCGAGCCGACCGGTTTTTACCTCGGCGAAGTGACGCATCCGCTGGCCGAACTCGACGCGGCCGGCATCCCGGTCGAATTCGCGTCGATTCAGGGCGGCGAGCCGCCCGTCGATGGTCTCGATCTGACGGATGAAGTCAACGCGCGCTACTGGAACGACAGTGCTTTCCGCGACGCGCTGCGCCACACGCAGCGACTGGGCGATGTCGACGCGTCGAAATACGCCGCTGTCTTCTTTGCGGGCGGCCACGGCGCGATGTGGGATTTTCCGGGCAATGCAGACGTGCAACAGGTGACGCGCGCGGTCTACGAGGCTGGCGGCGTGGTCGGAGCGGTATGTCACGGCCCCGCGGCGCTGGTCGATGTGACGCTCGGCGACGGTACTTATCTGGTCGCCGGCAAGAACCTCAGCGCATTCACGGATGAAGAGGAACGCGCGGTCCAGCTCGACCACGTCGTGCCTTTCCTGCTCGCGAGCACGTTGACGCAGCGAGGTGCGCATCACCATCCGGCACCGAGCTGGACGGCGAAGGTCGTCGTCGACGGGCGTCTCGTGACCGGCCAGAACCCGCAGTCGGCTGCCGGTGTGGGCGCGGCGATTCGCTACCTGTTGCTGAACCGATCCGAACAGGCCTGACATTCCCCGATGGAGAAAACCATGCATTCGATGCGCAAGCTCGCCGTAGCCGCGATGCTCGGCATTGCCGCGTCCAGCGCTCACGCCGCCAACGTGCTCGTGGTGTTGTCGGATTCCGATCACCTCGATCTGAAGGACGGCAAAGTGTTCGCGACGGGCTTCTACCTGAACGAACTGATGCAGCCCGTGAAGGCCCTGCTTGATGCAGGCCATCAGGTGACCTTCGCCACGCCCGAGGGCAAGGCGCCGACGATGGATGCCACGTCTGCCGACAAGATGTACTTCAACGGCGACGAAAAGGCGATGCGCGACTACCGGGCTTTGCTCGACAAGCTGCAGATCACGTCGCGTGCGCACTCTCCCGTGATCAGTCTGTCGCGGGTCGAGCAGATCGGTTACGGCCACTTCGATGCCGTCTATGTTCCCGGCGGTCATGCGCCGATGCAGGATCTTCTGACTAGCCCCGCGGTGGGCAGGCTGCTGGCCGATTTTCATGCGCGCGGCAAGACCACGGCGCTCGTTTGTCATGGGCCGATTGCGCTGCTGTCGACGCTGCCCGATGCACCGGGCTTTACACGGCAACTCGCCGCCGGGAAGGCCGGCGATGGCGCGCCGAAATGGATCTATGCCGGCTACCGAATGACGGTGATCAGCAACGCGGAAGAAGAGCAGGCCAAAGCACTGCTCGGCGGCGGCGCGATGAAGTTCTATCCGCAGACGGCGTTGCAACGCGCCGGTGGAATTTACAGCAGCAACGAGGTGCCCTTTACCGCTCACATGGTGACCGATCGCGAATTGATCACAGGTCAGAACCCGGCGTCCGCACTCGACGTCGCCGGCGAAATGCTGAAGCGGCTGAAGTAACGCCACGCAACGGACCGGCATCGCCGGTTCTTCGATGATGCAAAGGAGAAAGAACACATGGATCTGCAACTTCAAGGCAAAACCGCGATCGTCACGGGCGCTACCGCCGGCATCGGCATGGCTATCGCACGAACGTTGGTCGGCGAGGGCGTGTCGGTCACGATCACGGGGCGTCACCGCGACAAACTCGACGAAGCCGTCGCTCAAATTACCGCGGCAGTCCCGGAAGGCAGCGTACGCGGAATCGTTGCCGACGTGAGTGGCACGCGAGGCGTTGCCGAACTGATCGACGCGCAGCCGGATACGGATATTCTCGTGAACAATCTCGGCTACTACGAAGCCAAGCCGTTCGCGGAAATCACCGATGACGACTGGCTGCGAATGATCGACGTCAACGTGATGTCGGGGGTGCGGCTGTCGCGTCACTATTTCCCCCGCATGCTTGCGAAGAACTGGGGGCGTGTGATCTTCATGTCCAGCGAGGTCGGCGCGTTTACGCCGCCGGACATGGTGCATTACGGTGTCAGCAAATCGGCTCAGCTCGCGGTCTCGCGCGGCATGGCCGAACTGACGAAGGGCACAGGCGTGACCGTCAACAGTGTGCTGCCGTCCGCGACGCGCTCCGAAGGCATCGTCGCGTATTTGCGGCAGACCGCGCCGCGACCCGGCATGACCGATGCGGAAATCGAATCGCACTTCTTCGAGACCTATCGCCCGAGCTCGCTGATCGCCCGCATGATCGAAGCCGACGAGATCGCCGCCATGGTGGCATTGCTGGCCAGTCCGTTGGGCGCGGCGTCCAACGGCGCGGCGGTGCGCGTCGAAGGCGGCACCTTCCGGTCGATTCTCTGAACAGGTGCGTCGATATGTCCGCCCACGTCATCGTCGCACTCGTCGAAGCGAAGCAAGGTTATGAGGCGGTGCTGGTGCAAGCGCAGCGGGAACTTGTCGAAATGGCGCGCAACCAGTCCGGCTGTCTCAGCTACGAACTGCATGAATCGCTGGAGCAGCCTGGGACGGTGGTCTTCTTCGAACAGTGGGTTGACCGTGCATCCTGGGAGCAGCACATGCGTAGCCCGCTGATGGACGCATTCCGCGGGAGCGCCGGTCGGTGGATCGAAAACTTCCAGTTGCTGCATCTGCGCCAAATCGCATAACCCCATCCGACTCACTGAAATCCTCATCATGTTCAAGCGCTCGAATCGAGTTACGGCAATTGCGTTCGCCTTTGCCTTCATCAGTTACGCGGCTGCAGCGACTGCGGCGGCCGATACCCGGCTCGAGCGCTGGCGAAGCTATGCCGGAGTAAGTTGGGAGATTCCGAAAGGCGATGGGGATCCCGCTCCGTTCGCAGGCTCGGTCAATGCACCGATTGCCGGGCTTCATTTCGATGCACGCGGCGCCGCATACGTGAGTACGCCGCGCTTCGTCGCGGCATCGACGCCGGCGACGCTCAGCAGGCTGGATACGCGATCGACGACCGGCCCGGCGCGGCTGACGCCCTTTCCATCGATGGAAGGCAATGCGATATCGACCGCACCTGCCGAGCATTTGCGCAACGTGCTGGGCTTTTACGTCGACCGCACAAACGATTGGTTATGGGCGCTCGACATGGGGTTCGTTGCCGGCGAATCCGAAGCACCCGCGGGCGCCCAGAAAATCGTGGTGTTCGATCTGAAGTCGGGACGAATCGTGAAGCGCATCGGCCTCGACGGCGTGGCCGATCGTGCCGGCAGTTTCCTCAACGACATCGTGGTCGACGAACGCAGGCGCACTGCCTACGTTTCCGACAGTGGCTCGCGCAGTGCGCCCGATAACAAGGTGGGCTTGATTGTTGCAGACTTCGCTTCGGGTACCGCACGGCGTGTGCTGGACAGGCATCCGGATTTGCAGGTCGAAGCGGGGGTGAAGGTCGTTTCCCATGGCGCTGAAGTATGGCCGGGAAAGCCGCTGCTGATCGGTATCAACGGTATCGCGCTGTCGCCGGACGGCGCAACGCTGTACTGGACGGTGACGACGGGGACACGCGTACGTTCGGTTCCGACCGCCGTTCTGAGACGGCACGGTTCGACAGATGCGCAGATTGCCGCGGCGATTCGTGATCTTGGCGCCGTCGGCGGCAATACGGACGGAATGGTGACGGATTCGCGGGGCGCGCTCTACGTTACCGACGTCACGCATAACGGCATTGTGAAGTACGAACCGCGCACGAAGTCGATGTCGTTGATCGCATCCGACGATGGCGTGCATTGGCCGGATACGCCGGCGCTGCTGCCGAATGGCGATCTGGTCTTCACGGCTAGTGCGCTGAGTGATCATGTTGCGGGACGGGTCGCCAGCGGGCACGAGCGTTATGAGTTGTGGCGGATGTCGATTGGCGGCAAGTGATTGAAAATCGGCGTCGCGTCTGTATCGGTCGACAGACGGTTTATAGCCGATCGAGAATATGACCGCGTACGGGGTTGGCTCTTGGCATGAGCAACCTGAAATCGGGTTGCTCATACCGGCGGTCTGATTCGAGCCGTTCATCCTTCGTATCGAATCCGCGGCTGCTCATATCATGCGCTGCTCGGGTGCACTGGGGCCTCCCAGCACAGGGGCATGGAGAAATCTCCAATGCGCACTCGCGCGAGCATGCTCTGTCCCTCTCCGGACATATCGATCCCAGCTCACCTCATCTAGAGCGCCTACTTCCGCAACTCCCGTAGCCCCCCCGGAACGCAACCCACCCTCACGACGTCTATCACCACAGAGCCCTCCATCGTCGAGCGACCTGGATGAGCGTCCCGTTTCCATTCGACTGGAGAAATCGACATGGCACGCATACCCAAGCTATCCATCTTGGCGGCCCTCCTTTCCGCGCTGCCGCTCGCCGCCTCCGCGCAAGCAATCAAACTGACGGACCCTCAGATCGCGGCGATCGTCGTGACGGCCAACCAGGTCGACATCGATGCCGGCAAGCTCGCGGAAAACGTGACGCATACGAAACCGGTCAAGAACTTCGCCGCGTCGATGGTTACTGATCACACCAATGTGAACAAATCGGCGGTCGCGCTCGCGACCAAGCTGAACCTGAAACCGGAAGCCAACCCGACGAGCGACGCGTTGAAGAAGGAGGGCGATGACAACGTCACCGCGCTCAAGGCGCTCAAGGGGCACGCATTCGACAAGGCCTATGTCGATCACGAGGTGACCTATCATCAACAGGTGATCGATGCGATGGACAAGACGCTCATTCCATCGGCGAAGAACGACGAACTGAAGGCGCTGCTCGTGAAGGTGCGGCCGGCATTCGTCGCACACCTCGAGCATGCTCGCGCGTTGCAATCGACGCTCGGCGGCGGTAGTGAGAAGAAGGCCTACTAAGCCCGCGCGCTCGACGGCGCGGCGGCGCGATCGAACCATGTGCCGGATCGTCGTGGCGGCGGTGCTGGCGTTCGTAGCCGCGGACGTCGTCGCCGCCACGACGCACCGCATCACCATCGAAGGCATGCGTTTCAACCCGGCCAGCGTGACGGTCGCGCGCGGCGACACGATCGTCTGGGTCAACAAGGATCTCGTCGCGCACACGGCCACGGCAGCCGGCCTGTTCGATTCGCATGAAATCCGACCCGATGCTTCGTGGACGTATGTCGCGAATACACCGGGCCGCCACGCATATATCTGCACGTTTCATCCTACGATGAAAGCGACACTGACCGTGAAGCGCAAACCATGACGCACCATGCGGGCCATCCCGAATCGAAGCCGTTGCCGCTTGCGGAAGAAGACGACCGTACGCTCGCCGCACGCGTCGCGAGCGGCGAGCGCGCTGCGTTCGAACAGCTGATGCGTCGCTACAACCGGCGGCTCTACCGGCTTGCACGGGTGACGTTGCGCGACGATGCCGAAGCCGAGGATGCGCTGCAGGAGGCTTACCTCGCGGCATTCCGCGCAATTCCGCGTTTTCGCGGCGACGCGTCGCTGTCGACCTGGCTGTCGCGGCTCGTGCTCAACGAGTGCTTGACGCGTCAGCGCCGCGGCGCGCGGCGCGACACGATCGCGCCGATGGTCGGGCTGTCGACCATCGCCGACTTCGAGCGGGAAACCATGGATGCAGACCAGAACGAATCGCCGGATCGGGCGCTGATGCGGACCGAATTGCGCACCTTGCTTGAGCGCAAGCTCGATGCGTTGCCCGAAGCGTTTCGCATCGTGTTCGTGATGCGCTGCGTCGAGGAATTCAGCGTCGAGGAAACCGCCGAGTGCCTCGGCATACCCGAGGCGACGGTGCGCTCGCGGCATTTCCGGGCAAGGAGCATGCTGCGCGAGTCACTCGCCCGGGACATCGATCTGGCCGAGCGCGACGTGTTTTCGTTCGACGGGGAACGGTGCGATCGCATCGTGCACGGTGTGCTGGCGAAAAGCGCTTCGCGTTGATCTCGCCGAGGCCGACAGGCGCGCTATGCGTCCGTCGGGCCGGGTGCGGCGGATCCGCGCACACCCGCACGCTGACCCGTGATCATTTCGACCAGCCACTTCTCGACGAGGGCGGTGTACGCGCTCTGACTGGCAGCGTCCGAGAGCCCGTGATCGGCGCCTTCGAGAATCCGGTACGTCAGCGAATGCGCGGACAGGCATGCCTGCAGATAGCTGGCGATCGCCGTGTGCGGCACGATCTGATCGTGCTCCGATTCGACGAGCAATACGTCGCCGCGAAAGCGGGACGCCGCGCGCAGTGCGCGATTGTCGGAGGCCGGCACGATGCGTTTGCGATACGCGACGAGATCGTGCTCGACGTGCAGTGCCCGCTTCGGCGTATTCCAGCCGTCGTCGAGATAGAGCGCCGGTACGCGCAGGCCAAGCCAGCGTACGGGGCGCAGCTCGGTCAGGATGGTCGCGAGATAGCCGCCATAGCTGCTGCCGACGACGGCGATGGCATCGCGATCGATCAATGGGTGGTCAACCAGTGTGTCGTAAGCGGCGAGCAAATCGCGAAGATGGGTTTCGCGCGTCACGTTTTGCTGTTCCTCCAGCGTACGTCCATGCCCGGTCAGATCGAACGTCAGGCACACGCACCCGAGCGCCGCCGCCTGCCGCGCCCGCTCGAGATACTGCTCCTGGTTGCCGCCCCAGCCGTGCACGAACAGAACGCCCGCCACGGTGGTCTTCGGCGCGAGCACGGTACCGTCGAGGTAGCCGTTCTCGACCTTGATGCGCACACGATAATGCTCCGCTGTCATGTCTCGCTGCTCCTTCGGAAGGGATGACGATCGACCGTGTAGTACTTGGTGAGGGCGCCGGCGTGGGCATCGACACCGCGATAGACGATCTGCGCGCCGGCCGGTGTCGCCGGGTCGTCGCCGTAAATCTCGCGCGTCGCGGCGGCCACGGCGTCCACCTCCATGTCCGTCCTGAACATGCGCAACGCGCCGATTTCCGCGCCCGATGCGCCGCCGATCCGCCACGACTGCTCCAGTACGCCGCAGTGGCGCACGCCTTGTGCATCGGTGCCGAACGCGACATCGTAGTTGCGCCGCGACGCGAAAAAGCCCGCGTAATCGCGTTGCACGGCGGCGTCGAATGCGCACGCCTTCGCGATCGCCTCGCTGACCTCGGCCGTGACGTCGAGCCGCGCCAGCACGTCGAAGCCGCCGCGGACGACGACGAGGTCGGTGCCGCCATACACTTCATTGCCATGATTGTTGACGGTCAGATGCTGAACGCCCCAGTAGCTCGCCACCAGATCGTCCAGCGTGACCTGCCCGACGCTCAACGTCTCGATCGAATCGAGATGGCGCTCGATGACGATGCCGCCGGTGCGCAACGCCGCATCGCCGAATTCGTCAAGCTCCGCTTCCAGTTCGGCCATGTCGGCCACCAGTGTCTGCCCCGTTCCGCCGATTCCGCAGGGCCGCTTGAGCCGCACGCGGCCGTCCTGCCACAGGCGCTGCGCGGCATCGCACGCATCCTCGCGCGAAAACGCGGAATAACCCGGCAGCGTCAGCGCCGCGGCGTGTTCCGCGAATGCGGCGGACCAGCCGGGCGGCTTGGCGCGGGCGCCTTCGACCAGACGATGGGCAATCACCTTGGTCGCGACGAACGGAAACGGCACGACGCCACCGAACAGGTCCCGTACCGATCGGACCCCGAGTTCGCGTGCTTGCGATACGGTGAGCGTATCGTTCGGGATTACGTAACGGTTTGCAGGGTATCGTTCCGTCCGGCGGAACTCGCCCGCAAGCCGTGTTCCCTTTAGTGCGGCGATCTGCGCGCCGAGCTGGCGCAGCGTGTCGGCTACATGACCGACGTGTGGCGTCCCGTCGTCCCGGAAATGAATGAGGACGACCGGCAGTGCCGGCGTTACGCGAGCCGGTTGGACCCGTGGTTTCAAATCGCCCCCTTCGCGCCGGCAGCGCGATTGTCATGAATGCATCGTCGCGGGCGGTTTCGCCTGTCGAATCGGCCCGTGGAGGTGGTGTAGCAAGATTCATTCGCCTACGGTTCCGGGCTGCCGGAGCGGCCGGAAGATTGCGGGACGGTCAGCACGGCACGAGATCAGTGCCCCGCGCAGCGCGAATCAATGGTGCAGCAACGGATACGCCACGAGCCCGAAGAGCGCGGCCGCAATGACGATGACCGGCTCCTGCAGCTTCCTGAAGCGCCACAGCAGCAGCACGGTTGCGACGGCGATCAGTGCGGTCGGTACGTCGACGATCGAGCGTTTCGCGATCACGAGGACGGAGCCCGTGATCGCACCGACGGCTGCGGCGGTGATCCCGTCGACGAACGCCTTGACGTCCGGACGGTGCCCGTACTTCTTCATGTACGGCGCGGGAACGACGGTGAACAGATAGCAAGGCAGGAACGTGCCGAGCGCCGCGACGCACGCGCCGGGCAAGCCGGCGACGAGATATCCGATGAAGCCGACGGTGATCACGACCGGACCGGGCGTGATCATCGCGACGGCAACGGCATCCACGAACTGCCTGTCGTTCAGCCAGTGATGTTCGGTGACGACGCCGCCGTAGAGGAACGGCACGATCGCGAGCCCGGAGCCGAACACGAACGCGCCCGCCTTCGTGAAGAACGCGCCGATCTGCACGAGCTGCGGCAGGTCGATGCCGCTCAGTATTCCGCTGGCGGCCGGCAGGTTGGCGGCGGCTACCGCATGCAGCCCGCCCCGATGCAGCCACTTCGGTGGCGCGCGCCACAGCCAGCCGATCAACCCGGCAGCGATGAAGAGCCACGCGATCTCCGATTCGGTGACGAACGTGACGACAGTGAGCGTCAGGAAGATCGCCCACAGCAACTTGTCGTTGCCGACGGTTTTGGTCGTCAGCTTGTACGCGCTCATCGCGATGATGCCGACCACCGCGGCGCCGACGCCATAGAAAACCGCCTGCATCCACGACAGCCCGCCGAAGTGCGCGTACGCGAATCCGAGCGCGAGCACCATCAGGAACGACGGCAGCACGAATGCGAATCCGACGAGCGTCGCGCCACGGAGGCGATAGTGGACGAACCCGAGATAGATCGCGAGCTGCGCGGCCATCGGCCCTGGCGCAAGCTGGGCCAGCGTGAGTCCTTCCTTGTAGTCGGCTTCGGTGATCCAGCCGCGACGCTCGACCAGGTCGCGACGCATGTAGCCCGCGAGCGCGACCGGCCCGCCGAAACCGAACGTCCCGAGACGCAGCATGTAGGCAACCAGCTCGCCGAGCGAGTAGGTCGGTTCGGTCGCGGCGATGGCGGTGGTCATGACCTGGCTCCGTTCCCGTTCTTTCCGGTCGATGAAAAATGCGCGTACAGCGCGTCGAGCACGGCGCCCATGTGCTCGAGCAACTGGTCGTCGTTCTCCGCGCGCTGGTGCGTGCCGGCCATCACGGCCTCGAAGCCGATCGCTTCGGGCGCCGCGGGGCCGCCGACGTCGAGCGCATGCACGATCTCGCCGAGCCGCACGAGTGCCGCATTCGTGTCGAGCCCGAAACTCGCGAGCAGCACCTCGAACGTGACGCGCTCGCCGACATGGGTGAATGCGGCGCCGTCGAAATCGAAGCCCAGCGCGTCGGCGGGGCAATCCGCCGGCGACGCGAGCCAGATGAAGCGCGCGCGGGTGTCGATGAAGCGGCGGATCAGCCACGCGCTGGCGACACGATCGACCCACATGCGCTGACGCGTCGCCCAGGTTCGTCCCTGGTACTCGCCTATTGCCAGCAGGCGGACGGGGCGCTCGGCAGCGTGCGGCTCGCCCGGCGACAGCACGGTATCGACCAGCGCAACGAAATCCTGCAGCGCGACTTCGGCGCGGGTTGCTGCATCGTTCGGGAAGTAATCGATTGCGCGGATCATGTCGAAGTCCTTGCGCACGCGCCGCAGCAAGCGCGTGAGTTCCGTGGCGGACTGTCCGGCGAAGGTCTTGCGGGCTTCCGCGAGGGTCTGAATGAAGGCGGTGTAGTCGTCGCCTCGATCGAAGAGCGTCCGGAATTCCAGGTCCTGCGCCGCGTCGAGACTCGGCGCGCGCAACAGGTGGGCGGTGCCGCCGCTCTCGGCAATCGCGTCCGCGAGCTCGCGCAGTGCCGCTTCATGCTCGTCCGAGTGCGGGAGCAGATAGATGCCGTCGCGCAACACCGCGCAGCCCTTCGCCTTCAGGGAACGCCAGAACCGCATGCGCGCCGTCGCGTTCTGCGTCGGAAGCGTCAGGATGAGGAGCGACCATGTCGTGAGCGCATTCATGTAGAAAATGCTACTCAAGCGTTATCAGCTCTACAAGAAAACTTTGGCAAAGGCTGTCGCGGCGGGGCGGCGGGCAACCCCCTTCTTCGTCTGACGTTTGGCCGATATACCCCTCCCCCCTATATGGAAAGCAGATTTGAGATATAGTCCCCCCCGGTATATGAAGGGACTGCCATGAGCCACACCATCAAGGAAAAGCAAAAGCTGCTGAACCGTGTCCGCCGCATCAAGGGACAGGTCGAAGCGATCGAACGCGCGCTGGAGGACGAGCGCGGTTGCAACGAGATCCTGCGCCTCATCACGAGTGGTCGCGGCGCGATGAACGGCCTGCTCGCGGTCGTGCTGGAAGATCACATCCGCAGCCATCTGGTCGACGCCGAACATCACGCCGATGAAGGCAGCGCGACCGAACAGCTGATCGAAGTCGTTCACAGCTACTTCAAGTAATCGAGGCCGCAATGAACGACTTCAGGAACGACGCCTTCGGCGCAGGGCACGACCACATCTTTCTCGGCGCGGCGCACGAGCAGAACGAACGCAGGACCTGGATGGTCATCGCGTTGTGCGCGGCGATGATGGTGGCCGAGATCGTCGGCGGGTCGCTGTTCGGCTCGCTGGCGCTCATCGCAGACGGCCTGCACATGTCGACCCATGCGGGCGCGATGCTGATCGCCGCGCTCGCCTACACGTACGCTCGCAAGCATGCCAGCGACCCGCGCTTCGTGTTCGGCACGGGCAAGCTCGGCGATCTGGCGGGCTTCACGAGCGCGATCGTGCTCGCGATGATCGCGCTGCTGATCGGCTACGAGGCGGTTGCGCGCCTGCTCGCCCCGGTACCGATTCATTTCGGCGAGGCGATTCCGATCGCGGTTGCCGGCCTGCTCGTCAACGTCGCGAGCGTCTGGCTGCTGAGCGGCGATCATCATGGTCATAGCCACGGGCATGGTCATCACCATCACCACGGGCATGCGCACGACGCTCACGAACACGACGAGGACGCGCACCGGATCTTCGATCAGCAAGGTGTATTTGTCGTATCGGTGTTCGAGGATGGCGTCCCGCCGGTTTTCCGTATGGCCCCCGCGACGCACGATACTAAGCTCGTCGACGCGAGCGCCGTATCGGTGACGACGATCCGTCCTGACGGCACGCGGCAGACGTTCACGATGGAAAGCCGCGGCGCTTACCTGGAATCGACCGACGACATTCCCGAGCCGCATGAATTCAAGGCGATCGTCCGCTTGAACGGCCGCGAGCACGCATTGGCGTTCGAGGAGCACGACCATCGCGGGTCCACGGCGGCGGCGCGCGACCACAACATCCGTTCCGCGTATGTCCACGTGATCGCCGATGCGGCCGTGTCCGTGCTGACGATCGTCGGGCTGCTGCTCGCGCGCGCGTTCGGCTGGATGTGGATGGATCCGCTGGCCGGCATCATCGGCGCGCTGGTGATCGCGAACTGGTCGTACGGCCTGATGCGCGACACCGGCGGCATCCTGCTCGACATGAATTCGGACCGTCGTCTGACGGACAATGTGCGCGATGCAATCGAAGGCGTGGGCGACCGCGTCGGCGACCTGCATGTCTGGCGGCTCGGACCGGGGCACATGAGCGCGGTCGTGTCGGTGGCGACGGCGGACCCGCAGCGGGATGCACGCTTCTATCACGGCGTGCTCCAGCGTTTCAGGAACCTGTCGCATGTCACCGTCGAAGTGATGCCGGCGACGCGAGGGCAGTAGACATGGCGGTCAAATCCCCTTGCGTCGACGTGTGTTCGTTCGACGGCCGGACCGGCTACTGCGTGGCATGCCTGCGAACGCGCGACGAAGCGCGCGGCTGGAAGAAGATGACGGACCACCGGCGTCATCAGATCGTGAACGACCGCGCGCGGCGGCACGCGAAGCTGACGCGGGAAACAACCGACTGATTGCAGGCTTGCGCGGCCGGACAGCGACACGCCGCGCGTGTATGCGTTCATCTATTGCCGACGACGCACGCCGCGTGGGGCCGCCAGCCGGCCCGGCACGCGTCGTCGGCAACGCTCAGCTTTTACATCTCGTATCGCAACGTCGCCATGACGCTGCGCGGTGCCCCCGGCAGGTTGAGGTTCGCGTTCGAGCCGTGTGCCGAGACGATATAGCCCTTGTTGAACAGGTTGTAGAGGTTCAACTGGAGCGACATCGGGCCGCGCGCGTACCAGGCCATCATGTCGGCCGTCACGTAGCCCGGCAAGGTCACGGTGTTCTGCGGATCGGCCATCCGCGCGCCGACGAAGTTCAGGCCGCCGCCAACACCGAAACCGCTGCCGAGATTCTTGGTCAGCCACAGGTTGCCGGAGTGACGCGGCGTGAGCGTGGCCCGCTTGCCCTGCAATGCAGCGGTCGAGTTCGTGACGGTGGCATCCAGGTACGCGTAGCCTGCCAGCACGCGCCAGCCGTGGCTGAGCTCGGCTGCGCCGCTGAGTTCCACGCCGTCGGTCCGCTGCTCGCCGATCGGAATCAGCGCCGTGCCGGCCCCGTTGGTGATCTTGATGTTGCTGCGATCCAGCCGGAACACCGAGATCGTCGTGGTGGCCTTGCCGCCGAGCCAGTCGTACTTCGCACCGATCTCGGTATTGGTCGTGATTTCCGGCGCGAGCTCCGCATTGTTGGCCGCGAGCGAGAACGCCTCGCCTGACGGCTGGAACGAGCGGCTCCACGACACGTAGTACGACTGCGTGCGGGTCGGCTGCCAGACCAGGCCCAGGCGCGGGCTCCATGCGGTGTCGGTACGCGACAGGCCCGGCTGTTTGGGACGGCGGTCGAGCGTCTCCTGCTCGAAGCGGTCGTAGCGGATGCCGACCAGCGCCTTCCACTGATCGTTGAAGCTGATCAGATCCTGCGTGTAGAACCCGAGCGTCTTGAAGATGCCGAGGTTGTTGGCGGCCGGCGTGGTCGACGTATGCAGCGGCAGCGTCGGCAGCGCCGGCGCGAACAGGTCGAAATTCATCGGCTTGCCGTTCGCGCCGGTGACGGGGGCCGAATAATTGACGAGATCCTTGTTCTGCTGGCCGAATTCCATCCCGTACAGCAGCTCGTGCTTCATGCCGAACAGCGTGGCCTTTTGCGTGAGATCGGTCTGGTTGAACCAGCCGTGTTCCTCGCGATAGACGTTGCCGTGATTCAGCGTGAACGTCCGGTTCGCTTCGTTGACGCTGCCGACGAGCGTGTTGTTCCGGTCGAGCGAATAGTGATAGTAGCGAGTGGCATTGCGGATCGACCACTGTTCGTTGAACTCGTGCTTGATCGTCGCGGTGCTCGAATAGACACGCGATCGCGAATAGTCGACCTCGCCGGCGTTCGCCGCGCCGTAATAGGCGGAGGCCGGCACGTCGACCGGCCGTCCCTTGTAGGCCGGGATGCCGAAGTCCGTCACGCGGCGATCTTCGAGGTAGTCGGCCTGCAGCAACACTGTCGTCTTCGGCGCGATGCGGAACTCGAACGACGGCGCGACCGCCGTGCGATTCAGAAACTGCTGCGACCGATAGCTCTTGGCTTCCTCGTGCGCGCCGGTTATCCGGAACGCGGCCGCGCCGTTCGCGAGCACGCGGCCGACGTCGGCTTCGACCCGGCGATCGGCCCACGAACCGTAGCTGACACCCAGGTTGGTGACGTCGACTCCGGGCTTTTTCGTCACACGATTGATTAGTCCACCTGAAGAACCCCGGCCATAAAGAACGGCGGCAGGGCCCTTGACGACTTCTACGCGATCAACGTTCGACAGATCGCGGAAATAGAGCGCATCGTCGCGAATGCCGTCGACGAACTGGTCGGCAATCGCGGAGAAGCCGCGAATGGTGACCTGGTCGCGCTGACCGTCGCCGGTGGAAAACCCGACGCCCGCGACGTTCTTCAACACGTCTTGCAGGGAATTGGCGTGCTGATCACGCATCACTTCGGCCGTGACCACGTTCACCGTCTGCGGGATATCGCGCAGCGGCGCGTCGATCCGGGTGGCGCTGACTGCGTTGGTCGGGTTGTAGCCTTCTCCCGGGTCGCGGACCGCGCTCGCGTTCACCGAGACGGCCGGCAACATGTCGGTCGTCGCGCTCGTCGGCGCGGCGGTGTTTTCCTGCGCGAAGGCCGCGCCAACCATGATCGGCTGGCACGCAACGGCGGCCAGTACGGCGCGTCGTGCCGGGTGCAATACTCGTCTCATCTCCCAACCTGTCGTGTGCGTAATGATTCGTAATTTCGTAACGCGACGCATTATCATTTGAAAGGAATCGAAGGTCAACAAGTGTTGCAATGCCCTCGATTGTTGATTTGTCTGATGTTTATGCAGCGCGATGGGCTGGTCGTCACGCATTGCGTGTCGATCCAGTCGATATGTGCGTCGGTCTCGTCCAGAATGTGCTCGAGGATTTCCGCAGGACACGTGTTCCTGTACGGATTTCGCAGCAAGTAAGTACTCGCTGCGACAGGCAACCCCCCGGCGTACGGCGCCCCAACCTCGAGGTCGACCCGTCATGAGCGTTCCATCACCGATTGCCGGCAAGCGTGCGATTCCACGGACCGTGTGGGCGCTGGGCCTCGTCAGCCTGTTCATGGACCTGTCGTCCGAGCTGATCCATGCGCTGTTGCCGATCTATCTGGTGTCGACGATGGGGATGAGCGTCGTCGCGCTCGGCATCCTCGAAGGGGCGGCCGAGGCGACCGCGATGATCGTGAAGGTGTTCTCCGGCGCGATCAGCGACTGGCTCGGGCGCCGCAAGGGATTGCTGCTGCTCGGCTACGGCCTCGCGGCGTTCACCAAGCCATTGTTTCCGCTCGCGTCCACCCCGGCCGTGGTCGTGACGGCGCGCCTGCTCGATCGCGTCGGCAAGGGAATTCGCGGCGCGCCGCGGGACGCGCTGGTGGCCGACGTCGCACCGCCCGAAATCCGCGGCGCGTGCTTCGGCCTGCGGCAGTCGATGGATACCGTGGGCGCGTTTCTCGGCCCGATGCTTGCCATCGCGCTGATGTTGTTGTTCGCGGACCGCATCCGGACCGTGCTCTGGTTTGCCGTGGTGCCGGCTTTCATCGCGATCGCGCTGATCGTCTTCGGCGTGCGGGAGCCCGATCGGGCGGAATCGCAACGGCGCTTTCGCTCGCCGCTGCGCTGGCGCGCGCTGCGCGAGTTTCCGCGCAGCTACTGGTTCGTCGTCGCGGCCGGCGCGACCTTTACGCTCGCGCGTTTCAGCGAGGCGTTCCTGGTGCTGCGCGCGCAGCAGACCGGGCTCGACGCCGCCTGGATCCCGGCGGTGATGGTCGCGATGAGCGTCACCTATTCGCTGTCCGCCTGGCCGGTCGGCATCCTGTCGGACCGGCTGGATCGACGCGTGCTGCTCGCCGCCGGCATGGTGCTGCTGATCGCGGCCGACCTGCTGCTCGGCATCGGCACGTCGACGATCTCGATGTTCGTCGGCGTGGCCGTGTGGGGGCTGCACATGGGCTTTACGCAGGGCATCCTCGCCGCGATGGTGTCGGAAACCTCGCCGGCCACGCTGCGCGGCACCGCGTTCGGCGTATTCAATCTCGTGAGCGGCATCTGCATGCTGCTCGCGAGCAGCCTCGCCGGCGCGCTGTGGACGCATTTCGGCGCATCGACCACGTTTCTCGCGGGCGCCGCGCTGGTCGTGGTGCCGCTGTGCCTGTGCCGGTTCATGCCGCGGCCCGGCACGTCGGCGGCGTGATGCGTCGGATGGCGGTTGCGCGGATGTCCCGCGTACGGCCGAGCTGAGCGCCGGGCGCCACGGTGCGCCTGTCCCGAACCGGCGGCGTTGCGCGTCCCGCTGCGGCAGAACGCTCCGGCACCTACACCCTCCTTGCCCCGCCATCCTCCCTTTCAGAATTGAAAGATGGCCCGGCGTTTGCGATAGAATGCCCCCCCTGTTCGCCGTGGCCGTGCCCGCGGACGGGCTCCGGCACTCGAAACGGCGCACGCCGTGCTCGCGGAATTCCGTTCCCGTTTCGATGCCGGCGATCGACCTGCCGTTGGAAACACATGTTCCGTAATTTGGATTGCTAATGAAGAAGAAGCACAACATCACCCGGTACATCGTCATCGCGATGGCGCTGGGCATCGCCGTGGGCTACGCCTGTCATAGCGCGTTTCCCGACCCGAAAATGGCCAGGGAAGTCGCCGGCTACGTGTCGTTGCTGTCCGACGTGTTCCTGCGGCTGATCAAGATGATCATCGCGCCGCTGGTGTTCGCGACGCTGACGGTCGGCATCGCGCAGATGGGCGACAGCGGGTCGGTCGGCCGCGTGGGCGTGAAGGCGTTCGGCTGGTTCTTCATCGCGTCGTTCACGTCGCTGGTGCTCGGTCTCGTGACCGCGACGATCCTGAAGCCGGGCAGCCACCTGAGCCTGCCGCTGCCGGCCGCCGATGCGACGCTGAACCTGAAGACGGCCGCATTCACGCTGAAGGACTTCGTCGTCCACCTGGTGCCGAAGTCGATCGCCGAGGCGATGGCGAACAACGAGATCCTGCAGATCGTCGTGTTCTCGATCTTCTTCGGCACCGCGCTGTCCGCGCTCGGCGACGCCGGCAAGCGCCTGACCGGCGTGATCGACGATCTCGCGCAGGTCATGCTGAAGGTGACGGGCGCGGTGATGTGGTTCGCGCCGGTCGCCGTGTTTGCGGCGCTGGCATCGACGATCACGACGGAAGGGCTCGGCATCCTGCTCACGTTCGCGAAGTTCATGGCGAGCTTCTATCTGGCGCTGGCGCTGCTGTGGGGCGTGCTGACGCTCGCCGGCGTGACGTTCCTCGGCAAGCGCGCGTTCACGCTGATCCGCCTGATTCGCGAGCCGTTCCTGCTGTCGTTCGCGACGGCGAGCTCCGAAGCCGCGTATCCGAAGCTGCTCGACGCGCTCGACCGGTTCGGCGTGAATCGCAAGATCTCGAGCTTCGTGCTGCCGATCGGGTATTCGTTCAACCTCGACGGCTCGATGATGTACTGCACGTTCGCGGTGTTGTTCATCTCGCAGGTGTACGGGATCGACCTGCCGCTCGGCACGCAGATCACGATGCTGCTGATGCTGATGGTCACGTCGAAGGGGATGGCCGGTGTGCCGCGCGCATCGCTCGTCGTGATCGCGGCGACGCTCAGCCAGTTCCACCTGCCGGAAGCCGGGCTGCTGCTGATCATGGGTGTCGACATGTTCCTCGACATGGGGCGCTCGGCGACCAACGCCGTCGGCAACTCGATCGCGGCGGCCGTGGTCGCGAAGTGGGAGGGCCAGCTCGGCGATCCGCGCGACGACGCGGATGCGGGCGGCGGTGGCGAGATCAAGCAGGTGGAGGTGCGGGAGACGGCGACGTCCGCGTGATTTCCCTGATGTCGTAATGTGCGCCGGCCTGGATTCGACCTGAATTCGGGCCGGCGCGATACTCGCGGTCGGTCACTTCGTTACCCGCATCCGGCGATTTTTCCGATTCGCCGAAAAACCCTCCGTTATTTCAATACGTCGCATTCGAACCGGCGACGATATTTTGCAACGCGCAAGCCTGCCTTTCCCGATAGCGAACGTGCACGCGTAAGTGATCATTCACTCTCGCGCAATTGCGCACGCCTTCTGCGCGAGCGGTTCGCAATTTTTTTCGATTTATATAACGCTATTCTCGACGCTGCCGATTATCGAATGCACGCCCGATGTAATACCGACTGCACCGGATGATTTAGCGGAAGTATTTACGCATTGTCGATTTCAAACCATCCGGCTGCCCTTCGTGTGAATGATTCCAACATTCAGGAGAACCTCAGCCATGGTCGCCAGAAAATCGATTCGGGCCGTGCTGCTCGCCGCCGCGATCGCCGCGATCGCGCCTTACGGATATGCGGGTAATACCACCGACTGGCTGGCGAATACATATGGCACGCTCGCGGCGCACGTCGGCAACGTCGCGCGTTCGATGTGGGTCGCGCCCGAAGGCGTGATCTACACCGCGTCGATGTGGGACGAGGATGAGGGCGGCGTCGCGATCTACCAGAACGGCAAGAGCGTCGGCTCGATCGGCGCGCATTCCGAATTCCAGGGCAGCGCGATCACGGGCAACGCGACGTCGCTGTTCGTCGCGCTGCAGCCCGGCAGCACCTACGGCAGCGGCGCGGTCGGGCGCTACAACCGCGCGACGCACTTTCGCGACAAGCTCATTCAGGTCACCGCGGCGACGAACCAGCCGCGCATCGACGTCGTCACCGGGCTCGCGACGGCGGGCTCGCTGCTCTACGCGAGCGATTTTTACGGCAACCGCGTGCGGGTGTTCACGACCGACGGCGTCTGGCAGCGGGACATCGGCGTGTCCGCGCCGGGCGCGCTCGCGGTCGACGCGGCGGGCAACATCTGGGTCGCGCAGAAAAGCGCCGGCGCGGTCGTCGAATTCAGCCCGGCCGGTGCGCTGCTGAACACGATCCGGCTGGCTGCCGGGTCGCAGCCGTCGGCGCTCTATGTGGATGCGGCGGCAGGGGAGCTGCTGGTCGGCGACGAAGGCCCCGACATGAACATCAAGCGCTATACCGTATCGGGCCGGCCCGCGCTGGCCGGCACGTTCGGCGTGCGCGGCGGCTATCTCGACACGACGGCGGGCATCAAGGGGCAGGTCGGCGCGAAGCGCTTCACCCGGATCGTCGGCATCGGCAAGGACACGGGCGGCAACCTGTACGTGCTCAACAACCCGTGGGGCGGCAGCTGGGATCTCGGCCGCAACGGCGCGACCGACATTCACGCGTACAGCAGCACCGGCAGCCTGCGGTGGACGCTGCAGTCGCTCAACTTCGAAGGGATCGCGTCACCCGATCCGGTCACGGACGGCGCGCTGTTCTACAGCGGCACGCACATCTACGGCGGCACCGCGGGCGGCACCTTCGTCGCGAATACGGTCGATCCGTTCACGTATCCGTCGGACCCGCGCATCAACATGAACGACACGCAGCGCGACGAGCACTTCGGCCTGCTGACATCGGTCGGTGCGAACCGGATCCTCGTGGCAGCGGGACAGAATCCGCCGGTTTACTACTTCTTCCACTTCAACGCGGCCAACGGCTATGTCGCGATTCCCGACGGATCGATCCCGGGGCCCGCGTTCAACACGACCCTGCGCGTGTCGGCCGGCTTCAGCCTCGACAGCAAGGGCGGCGTATGGGCCGGCCTCGACAAGACCGGCGCCATTTATCACTATCCGCTGACCGGCTTCGATGCGAGCGGCAAGCCTTCGTGGGGGCCGGGCGTGCCGACGCCGGTGCCGGCCAGCATCCAGCCGCTGACGCGCGTCGTCTATCTCGCCGACAGCGACACGATGGTGCTCGCGCAGGGCGTGGTCGGCAGTACGGACTGGACGTCGATCGGCACGCGCATCGAGGTGTATCACGGCTGGAGCGCGGGCAACACGACGAAGCCGAATCCGGTGATCACGCTGCCGCACAGCGGCGCGAAGTCGATCGACGCGGCCGGCAATCACTTGTTCGTCGGCTACTGGTTCAGCAGCAGCGGGCCGCTGTGGCCGAACATCGACGCATTCAACCTCGACACCGGCAACCTCGACACGACGCTCGTCAATGCCAGCCCGGCGACCGTGGATACCAGCAGCGCGATCGATGCGATGTACAGCGTGCGCGCGTACCGCCGCTCGAACGGCGAGTACGTGGTGACGAAGAACAACGTGAAGGGGAACAGCATCACCGTTTATCGGTGGACACCTTGAGCGCGGCGCCTCGAATGCAACGATGACACCACGATGGCTGTCATCGAAACGTCTTCGCTGTAACCACATGTAATAGGTCGGCCCGCAATGGAGCCGGTCATCCGCTTGACACTGGGCGGCGCTGTAATTCCGGCACGTCGGCGATAGCCGACGCAACCCATTCGATCGCTTGGCACAGGCCCTCGCCACCGCGCGACACGGGCAGACAGGGCCAGGATCATGCCGGACACGTCAGACGATAATCGCCCCATTGTTCAAGAGGATTCCTATGAAACATAGCCAGGTCAAGCGCGTGCTCCGGCTCGGAGCCGTCATGTCGGCCGTGCTGCTTGCGTCGCAGGCGCACGCGGATGGGTTCAATGCAGCCGATGCCGCTCGCGTGCCGAGCGGTCAGTTCGTCACGCCGCTGGCCGTCCGTGGCGCGGTCCAGCAGTTCCTGAATCCCGGGTTGCCGGCCTATCCGCATTTCGTCGCGGGGGAGGCCGTGCGCTCGCAATTGAGCCCGGACGGCAAGACGCTGGCGATCATCACCGCCGGCCAGAACTCGCTGTACAAACCGGACGGTTCCGTCGACACCGCGAACTCGACGCAATACATCTTCCTGTACGACGTGGCGGGCGCGAACAAGACGCGCCCCGTGCTCAGGCAGGTGCTTCAGCAGACCAACGCGTTCGTCGGCCTGGCGTTCTCGCACGACGGGAGCACGCTCTACGCGACCGGCGGCAGCGACGATGCGGTCTACGTCTATGCGCAGCACGGCGGCACGTGGGCGCTGTCGACCACGATCGCGCTCGGCCACGGCGGCAAGGGCGTCGGCTTCCGCGTGCAGCCGAACGCGGCGGGACTCGCGCTATCGGCCGACGGCAAGACGCTGGTGGTCGCGAACAACTACAACGATTCGATCAGCGTGATCGATACCGCGACCAACAACGTGCGCTACGAGCACGACCTGCGCCCGTTCTTTGCGGGCAACGAAGGCCGCAGCGGCGACGCCGGCGGCACGTTCCCGTTCGCGGTCGTCGTGAAGGGCAACGGCGTCGCGTATGTGTCGTCGGATCGCGATCGAGAAATCGTCGCCGTCGACGTGTCGTCGCCGTCTCGCGGGCGGCTGGTCAAGCGCATCAAGCTGGACGGCAACGCGCTCGGCATGACGCTCGACGCGTCGCAATCGAGGCTGTTCGTCGCGCAGGACAACGCCGACCAGGTCGCGGTGATCGACACGAACACCAACGCGATCGTGACGCGGATCGACGCGCGCGCACCGGCCGGTGTGCTGGCGCACGGCCAGACGCACACGGGCGCGGCGACGTACGCGGTCACGCTGTCGCGCGACGGCCGAACGCTGTATGCGACCAACGCCGGCGCGAACGAAATCGCCGTCATTCCGCTCGTCGGCGAGCGCGCGTATCGCGTCACCGGCTTGATTCCGACCGCCTTCGAGCCGCACGACGTGACGTTCAGCGCGGACGGCACGTGGATGTACGTGGTGAACGGCAAGAGCACGACCGGTCCGAACCCGGACCACCTGGCCGGCGCGACCCCGGCGCAGGCCGCCGCGTCGCGCGCGTCGAACGAATACCAGTTTCAACTCGAGCGCGCGTCGCTCGTGAGCGCGCCGGTGCCCGCCGCCAACGAACTGCCGAAGCTGACGCAGCAGGCCGCGCGCAACAACTTCTATCGTCCGGAAGACAACGACCGGGATAACGAAGTGATGGGCTTTCTGCGCCGTCACATCAAGCACGTGATCTACGTCGTCAAGGAAAACCGCACGTTCGACCAGGTGCTCGGCGACATCGGCAATGGGGCCGACGGCGATCCGCGGCTCGCCCAGTTCGGCCGGAACATCACGCCGAACTTCCATCGGCTGGCGAGCCAGTTCGTGACGCTCGACAACTTCATGAACCCGGGCGACGGCAGCATGGACGGCTGGTCCTGGGCGCTTCAGGGGCGCGTCACCAACACCGAGACGATTACGCAGCAAATCAACTACGCGGCGGTCAATCGCGGCCTGTCGTACGAGAGCGAGGGCACGAACCGCAGCGTGCCGGTCAACTGGGAATCGGTGCAGCAGCGCGATGCGGCAGCCGGCCCGGCCGGCACGACGAACTACAGCAACGCGGCGGCCGGCCTGCCGGGCGGCGCGGCGAACCTGCTGCCCGGCACCGGCAACCATGCGTCGTCCGATGCGCCGTTCGGCCCCCAGCGCGGCTACATCTTCGACGCGGTGCTCGCAGGCGGCGGCACGGTCCGCAACTACGGATTCCTCGTCAATAACATCGGCAGTATCGGCACGGCCGCGAACCCGATCGTCGACCCGCGTGCGTCCGGCGTCGTCCAGGTCGCCGCACTGGATCCGCGGCTGGCGTCGATGACCGACGTGTACTTCCGCGGTTTCGACCAGACCTATCCGGACCAGTGGCGCCTGAACGAGTGGAAACGCGAGTTCGACCAGTATGTCGCGAGCGGCAACCTGCCGACGCTGTCGCTGGTGCGCCTGTCCCACGATCACATGGGCGCGTTCGGCACGGCGTTCGCCGGCGTGAATACGCCGGAAACGCAGCAGGCAGACAACGATCTGGCGGTCGGCCGGCTCGTCGAGGCCGTCGCGAAGAGTCCCTATGCGAGCGACACGCTGATCGTCGTGACCGAGGACGACGTGCAGGATGGTCCCGACCACGTGGATTCGCATCGCGGGCCGGCGTACATCGTCGGGCCGTACGTGAAGCAGGGCGCGGTGATCCGGACGCGCTACAGCCAGGTCAACGCGCTGCGGACCATCGAGGACGTGCTCGGTACGCAGCACATGAACCTGAATACCGCCTACCAGCGACCGATGAGCGACGTGTTCGACGTGCATGGCCCGGCGTCGTGGAGCTATACGGCCGTCGCGTCGACGGCGCTGAAGGGCACCGGGCTGCGGCTGGCCGAAGGGGCGGGCGAGACCCTGCTGCACTACGCGGCCGGGCCCGATGTCACGCCGACGCATGACGCGGCGTACTGGGCGACGGTGACGGCGAAGTTCGACTTCGACGATGCCGACGAGGTGCCGGCGGATCAGTTCAACCGGGTCTTGTGGAAAGGCATGATGGGCTCGAAGCCGTACCCGAAGCTGCGGGGCGTGACGCAGAAGGTGGCGAGCCGCGACGACGATTGATCGTCCGGGCGGTCGGTGTGGAAGGCGGCCCTCTCGGCGGGAGGGCCGTGTTTTTTGCGAAGCGTGCGGGGGCGGTCGACTGGGATGCTCGATCTCACGCGCGCCATATCAGATTCGCACTGTGTTCCGTTTCCGATGCGAGGCGAAAACCGAGGCGTTCGTAGAGTCGCCGTGCGGGATTGCCGTGCAGCACGCTGAGCGATACGGGCACGTGCGCACGTGCGGCTTCGACCAGCAACTCGCGCAGCACGGCTTCGCCGATGCGTTGCCCTTGCCGGGCCGGCAGGATCTGGATCTGGTGAACGTGCCATTCGTCGGCGGAGCGTGTCACCTTCAGCAATCCGATCGCGTTGACGCCGGCACCGGCGCTTTCGCAGACGATCATCGCGTCTTCGAAGTTCGCCGCGATGCGCCGGTGGTGCGCTGCATCGTCGGCAGGCGCGCCGACGCGTTGCAGATGCTCGGTCATCATGAGCCGGCGCAGCATCAGCAGAAAGGGCAGGTCGGACGAGGATGCGGGACGCAGGCGGATCGCCGGTTTCATGAGCGATGGGGATGCGCTCGGGGCTCGAGCTTCGACGCCGATGATTGCAGCAATCGCGACACAGGTCAAAGCCCCGGCAACTGAATCTGCCGCCCCGCCGGGCGATGCTCGAGGACATCCGTGACTTCGTATTCGGTTTTTGCTCCGTCCGAGGTTTGCCACTGCTGCATACGGACATTGCAGACGAGCACGTCACCCTTGCTGAAACTGATCTGGCTGTTGTTCACGCGCGACAGGAAGCCGGCATCCGTGATCGCCGCGTGAATCGTCGACGCGCCGTCGTACAGCCGCCACTTGTTGTCGTCCTTGAACGCGAGCGACACGATTGAGAACGCCATCTTTCGATGTTCGTCGAGAAGGAGCGCGTCGGTTTGTCCGGGCGCGTGAAACCACGCGATCTCATCGCGGGTGATCGTCTCGACTACCTCTGTGTCGGTGCCGGTCGCGAAAATCACGATGCCGTCGCGCGCAAGCGGCGCAAGCACGTGCTCAGTGGCCTGTCGAACGCCGACGTCGCGCAGCAGCGTGAGGACCGACAGGTCGATCTCGAGTTGCTCGCCGTCCACGTGCAGCGTCGCGGTGTGGTCCTGCATCTGCACCCGCTGGATCTCGCGCCCGCGCAACCACTTGAGTACAGCGAAGAGCCCCTTCCTCGCCTTCGGCGCGGCGATGCCGAGCGCGGTCAGGATCGTGACCGCGTTGGCAAGCGCCGTGCTTTCGTTGCCGCTCAGTAGGTCGCGCATGCGGCCGAGCAGCGAGGTCGCGAGCGTGAAGTCGATCCCGAAGCTGCCGGTCTTGAAGCTGCCGCGCACGTTCACGCGCGGCCGAACCTGATCGCCGCACAGTGCGCGTGTCGACGCCTCGAGCAAATCTCCGATCGCAAGCAGTGCGGGCGCGAGTTCGCGCACGTCCATTTCGGAAGATTCGAGTGCGGGCCCGTCGTAAGTGACGCGAAATCGGCTCATGGTGTCGAGGTGGCCGAATTCGGCCGGGCCGGTACGGTTTTCATGGCGTGCGGTCATGCGAAATGTCGGCTGGAGACGTGGACGATACAGGAATCGAATTCGTTCGGATGCCTTGCATGTTAAGCGCGATCGATCGGCTGCGCGCGACGTTGGCCATCAGGCCAGGGCGATCGTCCGACGTGTCCCGACAGTGCCCTGCAAGCATCGAACTTTTCCACTACTTTCCCGGTGACGACCGCCGACTCGTGCGTGCAGCGGGTTACGCCGCTTCCGGCCTGCGGGCGATCCGCTCGCGGATTTCGGGCGACGCCAGGCACATCGCCACGGCTTCGTAGCCGGGCGCACCACGGTAAGGCGCCACGCGGGAAGGCGGATGGTGATTCGCCGGACACAGGATGATCGCCTCATCGGGCCCGACCGCCGACAGATCGAGGATGGCCGACGAACGCGTCATCAGGAACAACGGACGCGCGTCGGCCGCGGTGCGTGCACGCAGCCACGCGATCAACGTCTGTTGCGTCGGCCGGTCGAGATTCTGTTCGATCAAATCGACGACCAATGCGCTCGGGCCCGGCGCTTCGAGGCATGCAAGCAGCGCGGTCAGGGCCGGCGATTGCGTCGCGCCGCCGTCGGCGAGCGACGCCAAAGCGCGCGCCACACGCGCGTGCCACGCCGGGTCGGCCTGCAGCGCCGCAGATGACGCAGCAGCGCCGTTTTCCAGCCGATCGAGTCCCACGAACACCGCGCCGGGCAGCGCCTCGGCCAGCCGCATCGCCAGTCGCGTCTTGCCGCTTCCCAGCGAGCCGATGATGTAGTTCAACGGGCGAATGTCGCGAAACTCGAACCACTCGCCACCCCACGGCCACGGCAGATTGAACGCGACACCGGCGCCGCGATCGTCCAGCAGCTGCGTCAGCTCCCCGTCGGACGGCATCCGGCCGCGCGCAAGGCCGGTGCGCATCGCACGCACTCGATCGAGCTTGTGGACGAGATCCTGAATGCCGAGGTCGAGCGCCGCTTCGTGAGCGGCCAGCGCGTCATCGAGACTGCGCGCGTCGCCACCGAGCACGCTCGAAACTTGCGCCAGGCTCAGGCCAAGCGCGCGCAGCGCGACGATGTCGGCCGCGCGTGCGAGGTCCTCGGGGCCGTACACCCGATAGCCCGCCGGCGTTCGCTCCGGCGCGACGAGGCCGTGCCGCTCATAGACCCGCAGCGCCTTCACCGAGACACCGAGCCGCGCGGCTGCCGCCGAAGCGCTCAAGCGAAGCGTGGACGTGCCCATTCGTCACCCCTGTCTGCCGTCGATTCGACACCGCCAGCATAAAGGCGACCCCAAGGGCCGGGTCAAGCGCGTTCACGCAATCCGGTACACGCACATCGCATTGTCATGCCAGATCGCCTGACGCGCCGCGTCGTCGAGGTCCGCCATCGCGCGGGCAAACGTACGCAGCAACGCCGGATACGTCACGCGCAACCCCGCCACCGGAAAATTGCTCGCAAACAGGCAGCGCTGCCAGCCGAATATCGCGATCGTGTCGCGGATGATCCGCGCGTTGTCCGCCTCGTTCCACATCGCGTCGCGCAAGCCGAGTTCCGAGATCTTCACGGTCACGCGCGGCGATGCGGCCAATGCTTCCATGCCGCTGCGCCACCGCGCGAGCCCAGCTTCCGAGCGATCCCACGGCAGCCCCGCGTGTTCGAGCACGACGTCGATATCGGGCGCATCGGCCAGCAGCGCGGCCGCGTCGCGGAGATGCCAGAACGGCACGCGCAGATCCCAGCCGAGGCCATACGCGGCGAGCCGCTCCAGCGCGGCCGGCCAGCGCGGATCGCGCAGCGTGCCCGGCCCGTCGACGGACACATCCGGCGCCGCGGCGGTGCGCGGCTTGAACCGCACGCCGCGCACGCGCGGCCACGCGGCCTGTTCGGCGAGCCGCTCGTGCGCATCGTCGGCCAGCAGGTCGACCCACGCGACGACGGCCGAAGGCAGCCCGTGCGCGGCCGCGACCTCGTGCAGCCAGCGCGTTTCCGCGAGCGCTTCGTCGCGCGCCCGTTCGGCCTCGACGTGCACGCTCGCGACGATCGGCGCGCGCTGTGCGGCATGCCGGTAGTCGTCCACGCCGAAGTCGCGGCACAGCGCCGCGTAGTCGCCGAACATGAAGCGCGCCGGGTCGTAGCATTCCTGCAGCCACGGATAGTGCGCACCCGCGCCGAGCTGCCACAGGTGGTGATGCGCGTCGACGATGGCCGCCGGCAGCGCGTCGCCGTGCCGCTCAGCGCGCGCCTGCGAGCACATACGACGCATCGGGTTCGCGCAGCGTCGGCCAGGCGCCGACGAACCGCCACGCATCGAGATCGAGCTCGCGCACGTAGTCGTCCTGGAACGACACGTACGCGACGCGCCGCGACGGATGGAACGACAGCGCGGTCGGGTTCGCGGGCAGCGCGACGCGTTCGATCTCCTCCAGCTGCCGCGTATCGAACACCGAGATCGACCGCTCGCCGGAATTCGTCAGCAGCAGCAGGTCGCGGCCGTCCGGCGCGCTGGTGCGGTAGATGCGGTTCGGATCGCTGCGCGTCTTCACGCGGCGGCCGCAGGTCATCGTGTCGGTGTCGATCTCGACGAGCGTGTCGTCGCCGCGATTCGCGACGAACAGCGTGCGCTCGTCGCCCGACAGCGCATTGCCTTCGGGACGCGGGCCGGGCATCACCGCGCGCGGCGCGACGGTCGCGTCGCGCGGATGGAACTGCGTGACCGTGTTCGACAGCAGATGCACGCCGTACGCGCGGCTTGCATCGCGCGTGAGCGTCACGAGGTGGGTCTTCACGCCGCCGGACGGCACGGCCATGTTCGGCACGCTCTGGCGGGTCGGTTCGTCGAACACGAGCAGCATGTCGTGCGCTTCGCTCATCGCGTACAGCCGGCCGTCACGATCGGTCGCCATCCCGTGCGGCCGGTAGTACGGCCACAGGTCGAGCATCCGCGTATGCATGCGCTCGACGAGGTCGATCTCGGCGATCCGGTGATCGCCTTCATGGCCGCGCGACCAGGCCGTCTCGATCCCGAAGATGCCGACGTACGCGAATCGTTCGTTCACATCGACGGTGAATTCGTGCGGGAAATTCGGCAGCACGAGATGCTTGAGCGCGGCTTTCGTCTCGAGGTCGTAGAAGCTGAAGGTATGGGCGCATTTCTGCACCAGCAACAGGATGTCGTTCATGGTGTGTCTCCGTTGTTTCGTTCGCATGACTGCGTGTTCGCGTGTCGGTGCGCGTCAGCCTTCGCAGCGCTTCGGCAGCGTCAGCGCGAGCAGGCCGGCCACCGCGAGCGTGACGGCGAGGCTGTACACGCCGGCCGCCGCGCTCACGTGCTGGGTCAGCACGCCGACCGCATACGGCCCGCAGAAGCCGCCGAGGTTGCCGAGCGCGTTGATCAGGCCGCGCGCGCTGCCGGCCGTCTCGACGCTGCACAGCTTCGGCGGAATCGCCCAGAACACGCCGGCGGCCGCCTGCAGGAAGAAGCCGCAACCGATCAGGAACGCGAACGACACGACCATCGATGCATGCGTGAGCACCGACAGCGCGAGGCACGCGGCGAAGCCGACGAGCGGCAGCAGCACGAACAGACGGCGCTTGCCGGTTCGGTCTGACAAATACGACGTGGCGAACATCCCGATCACCATCGCGACATACGGCAGCATCGCGAGCAGGCCGACCTTGCCCATCCCGCCGTGCGTGAGGTTCTTCAGCAGAGTCGGCAGCCACATCGTATAGCCGTAGATGCCGACCTGATAGCAGAAGTTGATCGCGATCAGCAGCCAGATCGTCGGGTTGCGCAGTATCGCGCCGAACGACGCGGCGGCCGGCGCGCCGGCGGCCTGCTTGCGCGCCTGTTCGTCGCGCAGCGCGTCGAGGATGTACGCCTTCTCGCGCGGCGACACCCAGCGCGCGGTTTGCGGGCCGTCATCGGCGAACATCATCCACGCGAACAGGCACAGCAGCGACAGCGCGCCGGCGCTGAAGAACAGGTGACGCCAATCGTACGCGGCGAGGATGAAGCCGGACAGCGGCGCGGTGATCATGCCGGCGAGCGGCACGAACATGATGACCATCGCGTTCGCGCGGCCGCGTTCGCGGTCGGGAAACCAGTGGCTGACCATCGTCAGCACGACGGGCAGCATCCCGCCCTCGGCCACGCCGAGCAGGAAGCGCAGCGTCAGCAACTGCCACGTGTGGGTGACGAGCCCGGTCAGCACCGACAGCACGGCCCAGCTCACGAGCGACCAGGCGATGAAGGTCTTGCCGCTGCCGAGCGCCGCGCGCCGGCCGCCGGGGATCTGCAGGAACAGGTAGCCGAAGAAGAAGATGCCGCCGGCGAGGCCGGCCATCGTCGCGTCCATGCCGAGATCGGCGTTCATCCCGCCCGGCATCGCGAACGCGATGTTCACGCGATCCATGTACGAAACGATGCAGGCGAGCAGCAGCGGCGGAATCACGCGCAGCCAGCGGCGGCGCGGAATGGCTTCGCCGGCTTCATAGGCCGGGGTGGCGGGGTTCAACAGGTTCATGGTGTCTCCGATCCATGTGACGAGCGGCGGCGGCCATCTGTCGGACCGCCGTCACGCCGATGCGCAACGTTGTTGCAGGGGCAACCGGTGTGTGGCTAGCGTCCCCAGCGCAGCACGAGCGGATCGAGCCGCCGCGCCACGTCGAGCAGGCCCGCGCGTACCTCGGGGTGCAGTTCGGGCCACGGCGTGCGCGGCTGGTCGCACGCGATCACGCCGCCTTCCTTCATCAGCGCCTTCGCGGTCAGGAAACCAGACTGGCGGTTCTCGTAGTTGATCAGCGGTAGCCAGCGCGCGTACTGCTCGCATGCTTCGTCGCGGCGTCCGGTGAAATACGCGTCGGTGATCCGGCGGATACCGTCCGGGTAGCCGCCCCCCGTCATCGCGCCGGTTGCGCCGGCATCGAGGTCGGCGAGCAGCGTGATGCCTTCCTCGCCGTCCCACGGCCCTTCGATCGCGTCGCCGCCGAGCGCGATCAGCTCGCGCAGCTTCGACGCGGCGCCAGCCGTCTCGATCTTGACGTACGACACGGCGTCGATCTCGCGCGCGAGCGTCGCGAGCAACGACGCAGGCAGGGCGACGCCGCTCGCGGGCGCGTCCTGGATCATCAGTGGAATGTCGATACCGTTGGCGACTTCGCGGAAGAACGCGCGCACCTGCGCTTCCGGCACGCGGAACGTCGCGCCGTGGTACGGCGGCATCACCATCACCATCGCGGCGCCGCACGCCTGTGCGTGGCGGTTGCGTTCCGCGCAGATGCGCGCGCTGAAATGCGACGTCGTGACGATCACCGGCACGCGGCCGGCGACGTGTTCGAGCGTCGTGCGCGTGATGAGCTCGCGTTCGTCGTCGCCGAGCGCGAACTGCTCCGAGTAGTTCGCGTGAATGCAGATGCCCTGCGAGCCGGCATCGATCATGAAGTCGAGGCAGCGGCGCTGGCCGTCGAGGTCGAGCGCGCCGTGCGCGTCGAAGATGGTCGGCGCGACCGGAAAGACGCCCTGGTAGCGTGCGTTCATGGCCGTGCTCACTCGACGATGTCGAACTGGTCGAGGAACTCGGTCTTCAGCGTGAGACCGAGGCCCGGCACGTCGTCGCGCAATTGCAGGAAGCCGTTCTCGGCCACCGGCTCGCCGTCGAAGATGTAATAGAACAGCTCGTTGCCCACTTCCACGTCGAACATCGGGAAGTATTCGCTCATCGGCGACGCGAGCGTGCTCATCGTCAGGTGATAGTTGTGCATCTGGCCCGCATGCGGAATCACCGGCACGCTGTACGCCTCGCACAGCGCATTGATCTTGTGCGCCATCGTGATCCCGCCGACGCGGTTCGTGTCGTACTGCACGACCGACACGGCCCTGCGGTCCAGCAACTGCTTGAAGCCGTACAGCGAGAACTCGTGCTCGCCGCCGGAGATCGGGATGCGCGTGAGCTGGTTCAGTTCGGCGTAGCCGTCGATGTCGTCGGCGATCACCGGTTCCTCGAGCCAGCGCGGCTGGTATTTCTCGAGCTTCGGCAGGATGCGCTTCGCGTACTCGAGATTCCAGCCCATGTAGCACTCGAGCATCAGGTCGTTGTCGTAGCCGATCACCTCGCGGATCGCCGCGACCGACTTCAGGTTCTCCGTCACGCCCTGCTGCCCGTGCGCGGGCCCGTAGCCGAAGCGCATCTTGAACGCGCGGAAGCCTTCCTTCATATAGCGCTGCGCCTCGTCCTGCATCTCTTTCAGGTCGGTGCGGTAGAGCTTCGAGTAATAGCAGGGGATCTTTTCCTTCGTGCGGCCGCCGAGCAGCTTGAACACGGGCTTGCCGACGCTCTTGCCGAGGATGTCCCAGATCGCGATGTCGACCGCCGAGATCGCCGCCATGCCGATGCCCTTGCGGCCCCACGCGTGGGTCGCGCGGTACATCCGCTGGTTCAGATACTCGTAGTCCCACGGGTCCTGGCCGATCACGAGCGGCGCGAGGTACTGGTCGATGATCGCTTTCGCGATGTGCGGCGCGAGCGCGACGTTGCCGAGGCCGACGATGCCGTCGTCGGTCTCGACTTCGACGACGGTCCACGCATGGAAGCGGAACGTGCTCATGGTTTCCTGCGGCGCGTACAGCAGGTCCATCGCGTTCGAGCAGAAGTTGCCCTGCGGCGGGACGGTCTTGCCTTTCCACTGGAATACGCGGGCGCGCACGGAGCGGATCTTCATGTTGGTGTCTCCTGGAATCGATGTTGTCGTGTGCAAGCGGCGCGCGAGCGTCACGCCGAAACGGCGGGCGTGCGGCGCGCGGCGCCCATCCGGCACGCGATCTGCAGCGCCTGCCAGGTCGCGCCGACGTCGGCCGTGCCGCGCCCCGCGATGTCGTACGCAGTGCCGTGCGCGGGCGTCGTGATCGGCACGGGCAGCCCGCCTTGCACGGTCACGCCGCGCGAGAAGCCGAGCAGCTTGATCGCGATCTGCCCCTGGTCGTGGTACATCGTGACGATCGCCTGGTAGTCGCCGGCCTGCGCCTTCAGGAAGATCGTGTCGGCGGGGAACGGGCCGTGGAACGGCGCGTCGGTCGGCCAGTCGCGCGACTGCAGCTTGCGCACCGCCGGCTCGATGATGTCGACTTCCTCGCGGCCGCAGCTGCCGCCGTCGCCGCCGTGCGGGTTGAACGCGGCGATCGCGACCTTCGGCGTCGCGACGCCGTTCGCGAGCAACGACCGGTAAATCAGTTCGGACGCCTGTTCGATGCGCTCGACGCTCAGTTGGGCCGCCGCTTCCTTCAGCGGAATATGCGACGAGATGCGCGCGGTCCACAGTTCGCCGAGCGTGTTGAATTCGCAGAAGTAGCCTGTCACGCCGAGCGCGGCCGCGAAGTGGTGCAGCTCGTCGTCGTGCCTGAGCCCGCCGAGCTTCATCGCGTACTTGTTCAGCGGCGCGAAGCAGATCGCGTCGATGTCGCCGGCGAGCGCGGCGTCGAGACACTGGTCGAGCACGGTCAGCGTCGAGCGGCCGCCGGCCGCGCCGGGCTGGCCGACCGTGACCTGCGCGGGATCGATCGTGTCGACCGCGACGAACGCGGCGCGCGCGGTGGATGGCCGGCCGCGCACGGCGGCGAGCGATTCGACGGGCTCGACCTCGACCGTCACGCCGGCGACGCGCTGGCCGGCTTCCCACAGCCAGCGGTCGCCGATCAGCACGAGGTTCGCGCGGCGCGTCGCGTCGGGCCGCGCGAGCAGTTTCGCGATCAGTTCGGCGCCGATGCCGGCGGGGTCGCCCAGCGTCAGCGCGACGACGGGCAGGGCAGCGGTGGTCGTCATCGGGCGTCTCCGTGACGGGCGGCGGTCGGTTGCGGGTTCATGCGGTGTCTCCGGTGGCGGCGCGTGGCCGTTGGTCTATGGGGTTCATGCTAGGTAGACGGAATGAGTCGGTAAATTGAAAACTCTTGATGAATCGATAACCTGGAGTAATCGAAATGGGCTCGATCGATCGACGAGACTCGACTCCCCAATTGCTGAACCGGCTGCGGATGCGGCAGATCGCGCTGCTGCTCGCGGTGGATGAATGCTCGACGCTGCACGCGGCCGCCGGGCAGCTGGGCCTCACGCAGCCGGCCGCGACGAAGATGCTGGCCGAGCTGGAAAGCGCGCTCGGCCAGCGGCTGTTCGACCGCGTCGGGCGCGGGCTCGTGCTGAACCCGGCCGGCGAGCGCGTGCTCGGCTATTTCCGCGGAATTCGCGGCAGCATGGAGGCGCTCAATCGCGAGTTGGGCGAGCTGCAGCTCGGCAGCGCGGGGCGGCTCGCGATCGGCAGCATCATGGCCGCGTCACCGGGGCGGCTCACCGAGGCGCTGGTGCGGTTGAAGGCGCGTTATCCGCTGCTCGCGATCGACATCGCGGTCGATACCAGCGACCGGCTGATGCCGCAGTTGCGCGAAGGCGTGCTCGAAGTGGTGATCGGACGCAACGTCGGCACCGATTGCGACTTCCGCGTGGTGGACGACGAGGCGCTCGCGATCATCGCGGGCCGCGACCATCCGCTTGCCGGCGCCGGGCCGATCGAATTCGACGCGCTGCTCGATTACACGTGGATCCTGCAGCCGGCCGGCAGCCCGGCGCGCGAGGTCGTCGAGCGCGAGTTCCGCGCGCGTCACCAGCCGATGCCTCGGGGCCTTGTCGAGACGGGATCGATCCTGACGACGATGAACCTCGTCGACCGTTCGCACATGCTCGGCGTGATTCCGCTGACGGTCGCGCAGCGCAACGCGGAGCACGGGCTCGTGGCGATCCTCGATTACGAGCTTGGCCAGAAGCTGCCGTCGTACGGGAGTCTCGTGCGCCGCGACCGGCCGCTGAGCATTCCCGCGCAGCAGTTTCTCGCGCTGTTCCACCGGGAAGGCGGGCCGGGCGATGACGGCGCCGCGTAACGGCGCGGTTTGCCAGCCGAGGCGGCCGAGCCAGCCGCGCCAGCCGAGGCGACCGAACCAGCCGAATCGGCCGAGCCAGCCAAGCACGCCGAACAAGCCGCGTCGGCCGAATCCGCCGAATCCGCCGAATCCGCCGAACCAGCCGAACCAGCCGAACCAGCCGAACCAGCCGAGGCACCACCATCGCGGAACGCAGTGAAGCGCGACGGCGACGCTGGCGACGCTGGCGAGACGGGGGAGGCAGGCGAACCCGAAGCGAACGGCTTCAGCGCGCCGACGGTGCAACCGGCGCTTCGGCGAGCGGCGGCGTCGCTTCCGACAACGCGCGATCCGGCCGGATCCGCAGCGCGGCGACGATGCCGATCAGCAGCATCGCGACCGACCCGACGAATGGCACCGTCCAGCTGCCGGTGTGATCGACGAGATAGCCGAACAGGATCGGCGACAGGATCCCCGCGATCGCCGAACCCGCGTTCATCATCCCGCTCGCGATGCCCGCGTGTTGCGGCGCGATGTCGCTCGGCACGGCCCAGATCGGCCCGATCGTCAGTTCGAGGCACAGGAACGACCCGGACAGGCACAGCGCGATGCCGGCCGTCGAATGCACGAACGCAAGCGGCAGCAGGCAGACGAGCGCGCCGGTAAAGCTCGTGACGATCACGCTCTGGCGCGACAGCGCGAGGTTGCCGGTCTTGCGATAGATGCGGTCGCACAGCCAGCCGCCGAGCGTGTCGCCGACCACGCCCGCGAAGAACACGCCTGACGCGAACAGCGCAGTCGATTTCAGGTTAAGGCCCTGGCCGTTCAGGAAGAAGGTCGGCAGCCACGTGAAGAACAGCCACGCGGTCCAGCCGTAGCAGAAGTACACGAAGATCGTCGGCGCCATCCGACGGAACAGCGGCCCCCACGGCGTCGGGCCGGATGGCGCTGCCCGGCGGGCGGTCGCAGCGGTGTGCGTGCGGCCGACGCCATTGCCGTCGCCTTCTGCGCGCGGGTACTCGCGGAAGCCGACGACCCACCACACGAGCCACACCAGCGTCACCGCGCCGATCACGAAGAATGCCGCGCGCCACGACAGCCACGTCATCAGCGCGGCGACGATCGGCGGCGTGACCGCGTTGCCGAGCCGCGAGAACGAATGCGTGAAGCCCTGCACGACGCCGCGCCGTTCGCGCGAGAACCAGTGCGTGATCGCGCGGGCCTGCGCGGGCAGCGTCGCGCCTTCGCCGATCCCGAGCAGCAGGCGCGCGGCGAACAGCAGCGCGAGGCTGTGCACGAGCCCGGTCATGAACGTCGACGCGACCCAGATCAGTCCGCAGCCAATCAATGTGATGCGCGCGCCGAAGCGGTCGGCGATCCACCCGCCGCCGATCTGGCAGATTGCATACGAATAGGCGAACGCGGAGAACGCGATGCCGAGCTCGGTATTCGACAGGCCGAGTTCAGCCTTGATCGCGCCGGCCGCGGTCGCGAGGTTCACGCGGTCGACGTAGAGGATGAACGAAAGCGCGCATAGCAGCCACAGCGTGTGGCGCCGTTGACGGTGATCGGTAGGCATGTGTCTCACTCCATTTTCGTGCGCGGCGTTGCAATGACGCAGCGTTCACGGGCGGGGCCAGCATCGCGCGCAGGAGGAGGCACCGTCTAATGAATCTTTTCGATCAATTGATAACCTGAGGCGTTCGGAATTGGCGGGCGCGGGTCGCGCGGGAGGACGATCCTCCCTGCTGATGCGCGACGTACGCGCGGCGTTGCTCGAGGGCGGCGGGAAACACGTTCTGCGGGATCGGAGCGGATCGGTGCGCGAGCAACGGACAGCGATGTCCCGCCCGCGTGGGTCGACGGCATCAGATGCCGCCCGCACGGGCTACAGAGGTGCCGATCATCGCTTGCCTTTGTAAAGAAGTGATGGCGGCGACAGGGGAAGGCGCGCGTGGGCGTTCAACCGGCACGCGCGCCTTCCCGCTCAAATCCGCCCCAGCAACACCAGTATCACGACGATGACGACGACCAGCCCGAGAGTGCCCGATGGCCAGTAGCCCCAGCTCCGGCTGTGGGGCCATGCAGGAAATGCTCCGATGAGCAGCAGAATCAGAACGATGATAAGGATCGTACCGAGCATCGCACCCTCCTGAGTGGTGATATGACGGTGCCTGCTGTCGCAATTCGCGTGCCGCGACACTGGGCAACTCGAAACTCTCTGAAAGCGCATTGTCTGAATCGGTGGAATTCATTCCATGAATACCAATCGATTCAGAAAATAAATTTCAAAAATGTAAGCGCGATCGCTATGCTGGGCCTTCGGTTCCATTCAGGCGGACATGCAATGGCTGAACTCTTTCTGGTACGGCACGGGCAGGCGTCGTTCGGCACGGACGACTACGACCGGCTGTCCGCTGCCGGCGAGCAGCAGGGCGTGTGGCTCGGCGAATACTTCGCCCGGCAGGGCCTGACGTTCGACCGCGTGATCTGCGGCACGATGAACCGGCATGCGCAGACGGTCGCCGCGATCCTGCGCGGGATGGGTCGCGAAGGCGCGCCGGTCGACCGCCATCCTGGGCTGAACGAATACGACTTCCACGGGCTGTTCGCGGCGGCGGCCAGCGACTATCCGGAGATCGCGAGGCTCGCGGCCGGCTCGATGAAGGAGTACTTTCGCGCGCTGCGACAGGTGCTGCATCTGTGGGCCGACGACAAGCTCGGCGACACCGCGCCCGAAACCTGGGCGCATTTCCAGCAACGCGTTTCCGACGCGCGCGCCGCGATCCGCCGCGGCGGCAGCCAGCGCGTGCTCGCGGTGAGCTCCGGCGGGCCGATCGCGGTGACGGTGCAGCAGGTGCTCGCCGCGCCGCCGTCGAGCGCGATCGCGCTGAACCTGCAGATCCGCAACAGCAGTCTTTCGCAGTTTTTCTTCAACGCCGAAGCGTTCCACCTGGCGTCGTTCAACGGCATCCCGCATCTCGAGGATCCCGAACGACATGCGTGGCGCACCTACGGCTGACCTACGAACGATCGCGACGATGACGAACCCTTCCCAGCCCCTCGACGTAGCCCGCCTCACGCGCTATCTGGAAGCGCACGTGCCGGGTTTCGAAGGTCCGCTCGACATGGAGAAGTTTGCCGGCGGCCAGTCGAACCCGACCTTCCTGCTGCATGCGAAGAGCGGCCGCTACGTGCTGCGCCGCCAGCCGCCCGGCGAACTGCTGAAATCCGCGCACGCGGTCGATCGCGAATTCCGCGTGCTCACCGCGCTGTCGGGCACCGCGGTGCCGGTCGCGCATCCGTATCACCTCTGCGAAGACCGCGACGTGATCGGCAGCCTGTTCTACGTGATGAGCTTCGAGGACGGCCGGATCTTCTGGGATCCTGCGCTGCCGGAACTGCCGAAGGCTGATCGGGCGATCTGCTACGACGCACTGCTGCGCACGATGGCCGCGCTGCACGACGTGGACGTCGACGCGGTGGGCCTCGCCGACTACGGCCGCCCCGGCAACTACTTCGAGCGCCAGATCGGCGTGTGGACGAAGCAGTATCGCGCGGCGGAAACCGAGCGCCTCGACGCGATGGAGACGCTGATCGACTGGCTGCCGAACGCGTGCCCGGAGGACGCGGGCCAGCCCGCGCTGGTGCACGGCGATTTTCGGATCGACAACCTGATGTTCGCGCGGGACGACTATCGCGTGCAGGCGGTGCTCGACTGGGAGCTGTCGACGCTCGGCAATCCGCTCGCCGATCTCGCGTACTTCTGCATGTGCCTGCGGCTGCCGTCGGGCGGCCAGGTGCGCGGGCTCGCGGGCCAGGATCGTGCCGAACTCGGCATTCCCGACGAAGCGGCGATCGTCGCGCGCTATTGCGAACTGCGCGGCCTCGCGCCGATCCGCGACTGGCACTTCTATCTGGCGTTCAGTTTCTTCCGGCTCGCGGCGATCGCGCAGGGCGTGAAGGCGCGTGCGCTGCAGGGCAACGCGTCGAGCGAGCAGGCGCTGCGCGTGGGCGCCATGACCGGACGGCTGGCCGAAATGGCCGTCGGCGTGATCGACGCGCACCGCTGACATCACCGAGCGGCGGCACGACAAATTACAACATGGAGGAGCACGGCAACATGGCAACGAATCTGTTCGACCTGACGGGCAAGATCGCGCTGGTGACGGGCGCGAGCCGCGGCATCGGCGAGGAAATCGCGAAGCTGCTCGCGGAGCAGGGCGCGCACGTGATCGTGTCGAGCCGCAAGCTCGACGACTGCCAGGCGGTCGCGGACGCGATCGTCGCGGCGGGCGGCCGCGCGGAAGCGCTGGCCTGCCACGTCGGGCGGCTGGAGGACATCGCCGCGACGTTCGAGACGATCCGCGGCAAGCACGGCCGGCTCGACATCCTCGTGAACAACGCGGCCGCGAACCCGTATTTCGGGCACATCCTCGATACCGATCTCGCCGCGTATGAAAAGACCGTCGACGTGAACATCCGCGGCTACTTCTTCATGTCGGTCGAGGCCGGCAAGCTGATGAAGGCGCAGGGCGGCGGCGCGATCGTCAACACCGCGTCGGTGAACGCGCTGCAGCCGGGCGACCGGCAGGGCATCTACTCGATCACGAAGGCGGCCGTCGTCAACATGACGAAGGCGTTCGCGAAGGAGTGCGGGCCGTTCGGCATCCGCGTGAACGCGCTGCTGCCGGGCCTCACGAAGACGAAGTTCGCGGGCGCGCTGTTCGCCGACAAGGACATCTACGAGAGCTGGATGGCGAAGATCCCGCTGCGCCGCCACGCGGAGCCGCGCGAGATGGCCGGCACCGTGCTGTATCTCGTGTCGGATGCGGCGAGCTACACGAACGGCGAATGCATCGTCGTCGACGGCGGCCTGACGATCTGAGCGCGCGATGAAACTCGACAGCTATGCGGGGCAGGCCGTGATGATCACCGGCGCCGCGAGCGGCTTCGGCGCGCTGCTCGCGAGCGAACTGGCCGCGATGGGCGCGCGGCTCGCGCTCGGCGATCTGAACGACGACGCGCTCGAACGCGTGGCCGCGCCGCTGCGCGCGGCCGGCGCCGACGTGATCGCGCAGCGTTGCGACGTGCGCGTCGAAGCTGACGTGGCAGCGCTGGTGCAGGCGGCCGCCGCGCGCTTCGGGCGGCTCGACGTCGGCATCAACAACGCGGGCATCGCACCGCCGATGAAGGCGCTGATCGACACCGACGAAGCCGATCTCGACCTGAGCTTCGCGGTGAACGCGAAGGGCGTGTTCTTCGGGATGAAGCACCAGATCCGCCAGATGCTCGCGCAGCGCGAAGGCGTGATCCTGAACGTCGCGTCGGTGGCCGGGCTCGGCGGCGCGCCGAAGCTGGCCGCGTACGCGGCGTCGAAGCATGCGGTGGTCGGGCTCACGAAGACGGCCGCGCTCGAATACGCGCGCCACGGCATCCGCGTGAACGCGGTGTGCCCGTTCTACAGCACGACGCCGATGGTTACCGACAGCGACATCGGCGACCGCCAGGACTTTCTCGCGCAGGGCTCACCGATGAAGCGGCTCGGCCGGCCCGACGAAATCGTCGCGACGATGCTGATGCTGTGCGCGAAGGAAAACACTTATCTGACCGGGCAGGCCGTCGCCGTCGACGGCGGCGTCTCGGCCTTCTGACCGAACCGAACACGTAATCTCGAGGAGTCGATCATGGACTTTGGCTACACCCCGAAAGTGGAAGCGCTGCGCGAACGCGTGCATGCGTTCATGGACGCGCACATCGTGCCGCGCATCCGCCAGTGGAACGACGAAGTGCACGCGGGCCAGTATCCCGTGTCGTTCATGGAGGAGCTGAAGGAACGCGCGAAGGCTGAAGGGCTGTGGAACCTGTTCCTGCCGCACCTGAAGGACGACGAGCCCGGCACGGGCCTGACGAACCTCGAATACGCGCCGCTCGCCGAGATCATGGGGCGCGTGAGCTGGGCGTCGGAAGTGTTCAACTGCAACGCGCCGGACACCGGCAACATGGAACTGCTGCACATGTTCGCGACGCCGGAGCAGCGCGAACAGTGGCTGCTGCCGCTGCTGCGCGGCGAGATCCGGTCGGCGTTCGCGATGACCGAGCCCGACGTGGCATCGTCGGATGCGACCAACATCACGACGCGTATCCGGCGCGACGGCGACGACTACGTGATCGACGGCCGCAAGTGGTTCATCACGAACGCCGCGCATCCGAACTGCAAGATCTTCATCGTGATGGGCAAGACCGATCCCGATGCCGAGTCGCACCAGCAGCAGAGCATGATCCTCGTGCCGCGCGACACGCCGGGCGTGACGATCGTGCGCAACATCACGGTGGTCAATCACCATGCGCCGGAAGGGCACTGCGAGATCACGTTCGACAACGTGCGCGTGCCGGCGCGCAACCTGCTCGGCGAGGAAGGCAGCGGCTTCGCGCTCGCGCAGGCGCGCCTCGGGCCGGGCCGCATTCACCACTGCATGCGTTCGATCGGCGCGGCCGAGCTGGCGCTGGAGCTGATGGTCGACCGCGCACAGTCGCGCGAGGCGTTCGGCAAGCCGCTGAATCGTCACGGCACGGTCGGCGAATGGATCGCGCGCTCGCGCATCGAGATCGATCAGGCGCGCCTGCTGGTGCTGAAGGCCGCGTGGATGATCGACAAGGTCGGCGCGAAGGCCGCACGCAAGGAAATCTCGATGATCAAGGCGCTCGTGCCGACCGTGTACACGGACGTATGCGACCGCGCGATGCAGGTGTTCGGCGCGATGGGCCTGAGCCCCGACACGCCGCTCGCCGACATGTGGACCTGGGGCCGCGCGCTGCGCTTCGCCGACGGCCCGGACGAGGTGCACCTGCAGGCGATCGCGCGGATGGAGATCAAGGAAGGCGTGCGCGGCTCGACCGAGCCGTACCTGACGCGGCCGCCGCGCGGCTGAGCGTCGCGCCGCGATGCGCGGGGCCGGCATGGACGAACAGATGGCGCACGCCGTAACATGGGGGCCTGTTCCCGCTCATAACGGGCTTGCGCTGGCCGTCAGAAGGGCCGAGCGCAAGGATTGCGACGAAGCGAATACTCGACGTATTCGCAAGGAGCATGACGCAGCGATCGGCCCTTCTGGCGGCCAGCCCCGCGAATGATTTTTTCCAAACAGGGGAACGCGCCTTGCCGGCCGTATTGCGGCGTCGATCGTCGCTTGTTTGGCATGGCCAAACGGCGCTCCTCTCTCCTTGCACTACGACCGGCAAGGCGCGTTCGCAAGCCCGTTATGAGCGGGAACAGGCCCCTGGAGACCCGGCGATGCGCCTTTCGAAGATTGATCTGAACCTGTTCGTCGTATTCGAGGCGATCTACAACAAGCGCAATCTGACGCGCGCGGCCGAGGTGCTGAACCTCACGCAGCCGGCCGTCAGCAACGCGCTCGCGCGGCTGCGCAAGACGCTGAACGATCCGCTGTTCGTCAGCACGCCGGCCGGGATGATGCCGACGCCGATGGCCGAGAACATCGTCGGCCGCGTGCGCGAGGCGCTGCAACTGCTCGATTCGAGCGCACACGAAGGCGACGTGTTCGATCCGGCCTCGTCCGAGCGCGTGTTCCGGCTCAGCATGAGCGACCTGACCGAAGCGCTGCTGCTGCCCGCGCTCGGCGAACTGCTGCAGACGCATGCACCCGGCATGCACGTGCGCAGCTACACGATGGATCGCCGCGAAGTCGCGACCGCGCTCGCGAACGGCTCGGTGGACATCGCGATCGACGCGCCGCTGATCGGCGATCCGCATCTGCACCAGGCGCTGCTCGTGCGCGACCGTTACGCGTGCATGATCCGCGACGATCACCCGTTCAAGGGCGACACGCTGACCATGGACGACTACCTGTCGATGGGGCACATCCACGTGTCGAGCCGCCGCAAGGGCAGCGGGCACGTCGACGCGGAGCTGACGCGGCTGGGGCTGCGCCGCAACATCCAGATGCGCGTGCAGCACTACATGGTCGCGCCGCTGATCGCGATGCGCGGCGATCTCGCGCTGACCGCGCCGCTGCGGCTGCTGCAGCGCTATCCGGCGCGGATTCTCGAACTGCCGTTCGAGATGCCCGGGCTTGAATACTTCTGCTACTGGCATCGCAGTGCCGATCAGGACCAGGGTAGTCAGTGGCTGCGGGAGCAGTTGATGACGCTGATGGGTGGGATGGGGAAGGTGCGGTGATACGTCGTGCGTTCGCCGGTGTGCGCCAGCTTGCCGCTTAAAACGACTCGTCATCGAAGCGCGACGACGCAGGCCTGCGCTTCATGTCCTTCAACCAGTCCCTGACCTTGTCCGGATCTTCGAACTCGCGCAGCGCCACGGTGAGATCCTGGTTGCCGCGCTGCATGCCGGCAATATCACGCGTGAGTATGCGCATCACGGTATCGGGCGCGACCTTGGTGGACGATGCGATGCCGTACGTGCGCCGGAAATCGTTCTCGACGTGCTGGATCTCCTGGTCGAGCTCGCGGATCTGCTCTTCCAGGATGCCGTTGTAGCGCGTGAGCCGCGCTTCGCTGAGCCCGTCGATCGCACGCCGGTCGATCTGCTCGATCTCCAGCTGCAGTTCCAGCAGCTGCAGCAAATTGCCCTTCGCATAAGCATGGTTGACCCGTTGCATCAGCACGGTCTTGCGTTCCTGTTCCCGCGGATCGGTTTCGCGATCGGGGTGCAGCGCGCTGGCGAGCTTGCGGTAGATCTCGCGGATCGATTTGCTCGATTCGGCCTGCTCGGCTTCGATCCGGGCTTGCGCGGCCGATTGCTTCGGCGCTTTCTTGCGCTTCGCGCGCTGGGCTTCGCGGGCTGCGTGAGCGGCCATGTCGCGCTCGAACTGAGCGTCGAGTTCAGCCTGCAGCCGCTCGGCGAGCTCGTCGGGGGACAGTGCGTCGAGATCCTCCGGCGATTGCGATTGCGGCTCGGAATCGGGCTCGGGATCGGGCTCAGCCGCCGCGTTGCCCACGTTCGCAGATCCGACATGCCGGTTGTAAATGACCTTCAGCGCCGCGTCGTCGCTGACCTGCATTAAATCGCGCGCCATATCGGCGATCAGGTCGGACAGCGTGCGTTGCTCGGCCTTGCTCAAGCCCTTCTGCAGGAACGCATCGTCGAGCAGGTGGATCAGCTTGATCCGCAGTGCCGTCGATTCCTGTTCGAGCGGCAACAGCGCGTCGACGAACTTCTTCTGAAACGCCGGCATCACGGCGTCCCAAGCGCCGAGACGCTCGCGCCGCTTCTCGATCTGCTTGACGAGCGTATTGAACGTTTTCTGGGCTTTCGACAGGCTGGCTGTCTCGTGACCGGGCGCGATGGCGACCGCGGCACCGCGACGTGCGGTCATGTGAGTATCCTCCGGCCGCGGCGGGACGCGCGGCAGGGCGGTATTTTAGCCGGATGGGCGTGGTGCCGCCGGCCTTCGGTGTTCCGATGCGTGGCCGCGAGCCGCGTGACCGCGCCAGGGCGAGCGGAAAAGGCGGGACGGCGCTGGGCCGGTTACGTGAGGACGGGGGGAGAACGGGGGCGCGACCGGTCATCCGGCCGGGCAGACGGTCGCGCGCATGCGCCGCAAAGACAGCGCCTGCCGTCCCCCCGCCTCCAATCTCAAAACAACTGCCCCTGCCCCGAAATCACGCGTTCGAAATCGTCGCGCAGGAACGGCAGGATCGCATCAGCGACCGGTTGCAACTGGCGGCTCACATAGAACGCGTAGTCGATCGGCGAGCGCATCGTCTCGAGCGGTTCCGGGCCGGCCGTCGTCATCACGTAGCTGATCCAGCCGCCGCGCTGGTACTGCAGCGGCCGGCCGCGCGCCTGGTTGAATTCGTCGGCGATCCGCGCCGCGCGCACATGCGGCGGCACGTTGCGCTGATATTCGCTCAACGGCCGGCGCACGCGCTTCCGATAGATCAGCTGCGCGTCGTATTCGCCGGCGAGCGTGCGGCGCACATAGTCGCGAATGAAGTCCTGGTACGGCTCGCGCTTGAACACGCGTCGGTAGAGCTCGCGCTGGAATAGCTGCGCGAGCGGCGTCCAGTCGGTGCGCACCGTTTCGAGCCCCTTGAACACGAGGTCATCGTCGCCGTTCGCCGTGACCGCGAGGCCCGCATAGCGCTTCTTGCTGCCTTCCTCCGCGCCGCGCACCGTCGGCATCAGGAAGCGGCGGTAATGCCGCTCGTATTGCAGTTCGAGCGCACTTTCCAGCCCGAAGCGATCGCGCAGGTGCGTTTGCCACCAGCGGTTCACCTGCTCGACGAGCGCGCGGCCCTTGGCGGCGGCCGCATCGTCGTCGTGCTCGCGCCCGAGCCACACGAAAGTCGAATCGGTGTCGCCGTAGATGACTTCGTAGCCCTGCGCTTCGATCAGCTCGCGCGTGCGATGCATGATCTCGTGGCCTCGCATCGTGATCGACGACGCGAGGCGCGGATCGAAGAACCGGCAGCCCGTCGAGCCGAGCACGCCGTAGAACGAATTCATGATGATCTTCAGCGCCTGCGACAGCGGCGCGTTGCGCTGGCGTTTCGCTTCGTCGCGGCCTTCGGACACGCGCCGCACGATGTCGGGCAGGCAATGCGCGGTACGCGAGAAGCGCGCGCCGAGAAAGCCCGGCACCGACGCGTCGTCGCTCGGATGCGCGAGCCCTTCGATCAGCCCGGCCGGGTCGATCAGGAACGTGCGGATGATCGACGGATAGAGGCTCTTGTAGTCGAACACGAGCACCGAATCGTACAGCCCGGGCCGCGAATCCATCACGAAGCCGCCGGGGCTGTTCTGCCCCGTCACGTCGCCGAGGTTCGGCGCGACGTAGCCGAGCCGGTGCATGCGCGGCAGGTACAGGTTCGTGAACGCGGCGACCGAGCCGCCGGTGCGATCGGCCGCAAGGCCCGTGACGCTCGCGCGCTCGAGCGCGAAGGACAGCAAGTCGGCCTTCTCGAAGATGCGCGTGACGAGTTCGCAGTCCTTCAGGTTGTAGTGCGCGAGCGCGGGCTTGTCGTGATCGAAGCGGCGCTGGATCTCGTCCATCCGCTGATACGGATTGTCGACGGCCTTGCCTTCTCCGAGCAGCGACTGCGACACGTATTCGAGGCTGAACGACGGGAACGACCACGTCGCCGATTTCAGCATGTCGATGCCGTCGAGGATCAGGCGGCCGGCCGCCCCCGCGAAGAAGTGGTCGGGCTGTTGACCATGCGCGCGCCACTCGAGCACGCTGCCGCCGCGCCCGAGCTTCAGCGGCACGCCGTATTGCTCCGCGTGCGCATGCAGGATGCGCAGGTCGAACTGTACGACGTTCCAGCCGATCACCGCGTCGGGATCGTGCGCGCCGAACCAGTCGTTGAGCCGCGCGAGCATCTCGGCCCGGTTGTCGCAGTAGTCGAGGTTGAAGTCGACGGCCGGCGCGTCACCGTTGGGCGGCCCGAGCATGTAGACCTGCCGCTGCCCGCAGCCTTCGAGCGCGATCGAATACAGCTCGCCGTGGATGCTCGTCTCGATGTCGAGCGACACGCAGCGCAGCGTTGGGCGATAGCCGGTCGCGGGTTTCAGTTCGCCGTCGGTCAGCGTGCCGTCGCGGCCGGCAGTGCCGCGAAACAGCACGGGCGCCGTGATGAAGCGCTCCATCGTGTAGCGATCGGGCGGCTGGATGTCGGCTTCGTAGACGTCGACGCCGGCCGCGGCCAAGCGCTTCTGGAGCCCGGCCAGGGTGCGGTAGCGGCGGCAATAGAGGCCGGCGACGGCGCGCTGGCGGAAGTCGCGCAGCGCGAGGGGGCGCAGTTCGGCATCACGTTCGCCGGCCAGCGCGCGTTCGGCGAGCGCCTGCTGCTCGGCCGGCACGAACGCGACGGCTTCCTGCGGGCGCAACCGCACGCGGCGCGGGCCGTGTTCGGTTGCCAGCCAGAACTCGATCTCGATGCCGGACGCTGTGTCCCGCCAGTGGCGGGTGAGGATGAAACCCTGCTCGAACTCCGTCAAAACGCTTGCTCGTATGGATGCCCAGGCGGCGGATTTTAGCCCCTCTCGCGGCTCCCGCGCGTCGCTCCGCGGTGGCCGTGCCGATCGTCACAGCCGGCCGCGGCGCCGCGCATCGTCCTCCACGCGCGCGAGCAGGCTGTCCAGCGCCTCGATCGGAATCGGCTTCGCGAAATGATCGTGGAAGCCGGCGTCCGTGGTGTCCTGTCGGTCCGACGACCGCACATGTCCGGACAGCGCGACATAGTACGAATCGGGCGCGGCGCCGGTCGAGCGCAACGCGTGGAGCAGCTCGAAGCCGCTGACGTCCGGCATGCTGAGGTCGATCAGCATCAGATGCGGCGCGAATTCGCGGGCGAGCGGCAGCGCATCGCGCGCGTGGTATGCGACGCGGGACGTGTGGCCCTTGATCTGCATCAGGATGGCGAGCGTGTCGGCCGATTCGCGGTTGTCGTCGACGATCAGGATGCGCAGCGCATGCGTGGAGGATGGCGCCGGCGCCTTTTGCACGTGCTCGACCGCACGATTCGATTCCGCGATCGGCAGCCGGACCGTAAACGTCGACCCCGCGCCGATCCCGGCGCTGTCGGCCGTGATGCTGCCACCATGCAGGTCGACGAATTTCTTGCTGATCGCGAGCCCAAGCCCGAGCCCGCCGGGTGCGTGGCGCTCCGCGGCATTCTCCTGCTCGAACGGGTCGAAGATCGATTCCTGCGCGCCGGGCACGATGCCGATCCCGTAGTCGACGATCTCGATCGCAACCACGTTCTGCTCGGTGCGCACGTGGAGCTCGATGCGCTCGCCGTTCGGCGAATACTTGGACGCATTGTCGAGCAGGTTGTACAGCACCTGGACGAGCCGGACATCGTCGCCGTGGACGATCACGGGTGCGGGCGGCAGCCGCACGATAATCCGCTGTCCGCGCGCGTCGACCTTCGGCTGGATGCCCTGCACGCTGCGGTACACGATATCGCGCACGTTCACCGGCGCTTTCTTCAGATCCACCTTGTCGGACTTGATGCGTCCGATGTCGAGCAGATCGTCGACGAGCCGCACGAGCTGTTCGATCTGGCGATCCGCGATGTCCTTGCATTGCGTGAGCGCCGGGCCCAGTTCGGACGCCGGCAGGCCCTGCAGGATGCCGATCGTGTGCCGCAGCGGCGCGAGCTGGTTGCGCAGCTCGTGCGCGAGCGTCGCGATGAAGACGTCCAGCCGCCGCGTGGCCGCTTCGAGTTCCTCCACGCGCTTGCGCTCGGTCATGTCGCGCGTGATCTTGATGAAGCCGCGCAACTGGTGCGACTCGTCGCGGACGGCCGTGATCGTCACGCTGGCCCAGAACCGCGAACCGTCCTTGCGTACGCGCCAGCTTTCGTCCTGGAAATGACCGTACGCGGCGGCGGCTTCGAGCGCGTGCGTCGGGCGGCCGGCCGCGATCGCATCGGCTGGATAGAAGCGCGAGAAATGGCTGCCGATGATTTCGTCCGTCCGGAAACCCTTGATGCGCTCGGCGCCCGCGTTCCATGTCGCGACGTTGCCGTGCGGGTCGAGCATGAACACCGCATAGTCGGTGATCGACGCGACGACCGTCTGGAAGCGGAACTCCGCATAGCGGTCGAGCAGCGGCTGCTCGTGCTGGGCCGGCGGTGGGTCCGAAGGGATGGGCTGCGGCTGGTCTGGCGTCATGATCGGAAAACTCGTTAAACCTGTCGATCGCGCTGCGAATTCCATTATGGTGCGATGGATTCATACCCGGTCACGCGGCGGTCAGCATCGCAGAGAGCATAGCCGTGAAACGGCGCCGGATCAAAGCGCCCGGCCGCGCCCGTGCCGCGCCGGCCTACACCTGAGCCGATACCTAAGCCGGCATCGGCGCGAAATCCCGCTTCAGGTCCGCCGGCCGCTGCGGCCGCTGATACAGGTAGCCCTGTGCATACTGAATCCCGACCGCATGCAGCGCGCGATGCTGCTCTTCCGTCTCCACGCCCTCGGCGATGATCTTCAGCTCGTAGTGATGCGCGACGGCCGCGATGCCTTCGATCAGCCTGGCATTGCCGGTCGTCAGCTGCGCGATGAACTGGCGATCGATCTTCACGTAGTCGAACGGAAAGCGCGACAGCATGTCGAGGTTGCTGTGATGCGTGCCGAAATCGTCGATCGCGAATCTCGCGCCCGTCGCGCGCAGCGCGGCAAACATCGCGGTGGTGCGCGCATTCTTTTCGAGCAGGATGCGCTCGGTCACTTCGAGCACCAGCGTGAACCCCGGCGGAAGCCCGCGGATCGCGTCTTCGACGACGGATACGAAGCGCGGGCGTTCGAGATCCTTCGGCGCGACGTTGATCGCGATGCGCAGCGGCATCGCCGGCGTGAGCGCGGTCAGTTCCGACACGGCCGTGCGCAGCACGAACTCGGTCACCTTCGGCAGGATCGAGCTCGATTCGACCTGCGGCACGAACACGGCCGGGCTGATGGGCCCCCATTTCGGATGGTGCCAGCGCAGCAGCGCCTCGACGCCGACGGTCCTGCGCGTTTCGACGTCGACGATCGGCTGGTACACCACGTGAAACTCGTTGCGCTTCAACGCGTTGCGCACAGCCTTCAGCAACAGCCGGCGCGGCGCCATCGCGAGCAGGTACGCGGCCGCGACGAGGCCGTTCACCAGCAGCGCGATCGTCACGCAAATCAGCCGATAGTGCCGTTCCACCTGCTGAACATAGGATTCCGACGACGTGACGGAAACCGTGAACGGCCACGCGCCCGAGGCGATCGTGCTGCCGGCCGACGGGGCCGCGTGGAACGCCGGCACGAACTCGCCATGCTGATCGAGACCGCCCGCGCCGTTGACCGACAGCATCGCGGTTTCCGCGCCGAAGCGCGCGCCGTGCGACAGCATGTCGGCCACATAGTCGCCTTCGATCAGATAAAGCACGCCCGAGGCGGGCGCGGTTGCACGAAACACCGCCAGCACCGGGACGCGATGCTGGAACGGGGTCTGCCGAAGCAGCGTGATGGCCGTCATCCCCGGTGGCGGGGCGTGCACATACGCGTCCAGCGACACGTCGATCGAGCCCAGCGCCGACGAGCACGTGACGCGACCGTCGTTGGCCAGCGCGACGGCGCGCAGATAGCGCAGGTGAGTGCCTACTTCGGCGAGGGTCCTGAAGACCGTCGCGCAGGGTCGCCCGACCAGCGCGGTCAATTCGGCCGGGTGTCGCGAGCGTACGCCGTCGAGGATGCGGTCGACCGAGATCACGATGTCGTTCGCGACGACGCGTTCGTGCTCGGCTACCGATTCGCGTGCGAGGCGTTCGGCCACGATGAGCGCCATCGCGAGCACGAGGATGCAGATGATCAGCGCAAGCGAGAAGACGATATGCGGCCACGCACCGCTGCGCTGGAATGCGGGTTTTGAGCCCGGCGGGGCTGATTCTCCGATCGCGCTTGTTGTTGTATGCATGGCAATGCAGGTCGAACCGGTCGATGGATGGGCGCGGAGCATTTGCCGTGCCTGGCCGGGGCAACGGGGCTCGCGCCGAGATCTGGACGCAAATCGATTCTATGCTTGCGGTACGCAAGCCAACGCATCGCGACGGAGTCACGGGATTCGACGCGCATCGCTATACATGCATTCATTATGTATAGATATCGACGTCGCGCACCGAAAAAAAACCCGGCCGCATCGGTGTGCGGCCGGGACAGAAGAACACCTTCTCTTGGCACGAGGATGGTGCGCGGCAAGTATATGACGCGATGCCCGATTGCGAAATATTGTTAGTCAACAAATGGTGTGGTTTTGTGATTGACTCTCAACGGGAAATATTCGCGCAACGCGGCGTCTCGGCGATCTCTCGGTAATTTGCAGCCAACGCCGTTCAACGCGCGCGATGCAGGGTTCTTCTTTCCGGATTGGGGAATACCCGAGCATGGCGGGCACGCCGTCGGCCCGGCCGCGCGTCAGAAGTCGTTGCGCATCTTGTGGAACAGGTCGCGCGGCGATTGGTGCGTGTCCACGGCGGTGAGGACGTCGGTCAGGAACCACGGTAGATTCAGTTGCGTGTCGGAATCGCTGACGCACACGCGAATCGGCGGGGCCTTCGAAGTGGCGCGGGAGCCGGGGGCCGTGCCGGCAGAGGCTGAGGTGGAGGACGGTACACAGTTTCTCGCTTGCTGCGGAAGCGGCGACGCGGTACTGCCGGCGAGCGCCGGCAAGCTGGCGGCGGCAAGCGCGATCAGGATGGCGAAAGGGGCGGCGCGTTTCATATGACTCTCCGGCGATGCACGTTCGACACCGTCGGCGAACCGGAGTTCGAGTCGCCGGCGGCCGATCAAACGTCAAGAATCGTTTGGATCACCGGCCGGATGCTTGCGATGTGGAATGCGCTCATTTATCGTGCCGCCACGACGGCGCCGGCAAGTTCGATACGGCGCGTCAAGCCAAGATCGCAAGGAGCATTCGTCATTACCGCATTCACTCGTCGCACGCATCTTCGTGCCTTTCTCGTGGCATCGATCGCCTGTCTCAATCTGTCGCAACCCGCAGCCGCTGCCTACACGGAATCGTGGATGAACGACCACGACGTCAAAGCGTACGCGCAGCAGCACGTCAAGCATGCGCCCGTCGCGTCGAGCAGTGCGGCGGCCATGAAGCCGGCGCGGCAAGCCGTTCGTTCGCCGTCGAAGGCGCCGGCCGCGGCGCATGCCGACGCGAAGCCCGCGTCGAAGCCACACGCGGCGCCCGCGAAGACCGGCAAGGTTCAACATGCGGCCAGCGCCGATCCGAAGGCGCACGCCGTCGCGAAACCGAAGGCCGCGCCGGCCGCACACACGATCGCAACGATCCAGCGTTGACGCGTCACTGATATCCGTAGCAGCGCTTCAATCCCGCGTAGTCATAGAAATGACTCGCCGGCGCGATCTTCGCGTCGTCGCATGCGGCCTGGAAATCCGTCTCGCGCTCGTTGTACAGCATCTTCACGATGAGCCGCGAGCCGTTGCGATACACGTCCCATTGCATGTTCGCGGCCATCGGCGACACCTGGTCGCCGCGCCACGGGTTGTTCGCATACGTGTAGGTCTGCGCCTGCGGCGTCGGCACGAACACGTTCTTCAAGTTCATGATCGACGCGAACGGAATCACGATTTCCGCATGCGTGAAGCGCAGTTTCGCGGCGCGCGTCAGGTCGCCGCGCGCGATCGCGTCGACCTCGTTGAAGAAGTCGTCCTGCAGCACCTTCGCCATCCGGTACGTGACCGGGTTTGCTTCCTGGATGCCGGGCCCCTTCTGGTAATAGTCCTCCGCGTCCTGCAGGTACGCGAGCGTCTGCGCCTGTTCCGCGCCCAGGTACTTCTCCATCGTGACGCCGCCCGTTTCGGCCGTCATCGCGGGCGCGACCTGCAGCAGGTTGTACAGCACGTTCACTGCATCGACGGCCGACGCGATCTTCGTCTTGCCGTCGCCCTTCAGCGTGTTGGTGAACTTGCCGTCCGACGACGTGAACGTATAGGTTCCCGTGTTCGCGAACGTGTAGCCGTCGCTGCCGAGCTTCGCGATGAAGGCCTGCGACACCAGCGCGGCGAGCACCGTCTGCGCGACTTCCCCGACCTGCGGCGCCGCCTTGATCGTCTTCAGCTTGTCGGCGACCGTCGCATCGCTCGAATAGGCCTGGTATGCCTGGCTCGCCTGATAGGTCGCGTAATACGGATCGGACGTATCGGTCACGAGATCGGTGGCCGGCTTCAGCGAATGGAAATACAGCAGGAACCGGTTGGTGCCGGCGGGCTGCGCAACCGGCGCGCTCGCGGGATAGCCGGACGGCGCGGCCGGCAGCGTGATCGCGGCGGCGAGTGCCGGCCGCGCGGCGACGAGCGCGGCGGAAAAGTAGGTCGAACTGTCGACCGCGCGGTCCTGCCCCGAGTTGACGACGACGATCTGCCGGCCGCCCGACGCGAACAGCGCCGGCAGTCGCTGCGCGAGCCGCGCGGCGAGCTGCTGGTGTTCGCGGATGCCGGTTTGCGTGAGATTGCCGTAGCCGGGCGTTGAAATCCCCTGCACGCCGTAGCCGAGCAGTGCATTGGCCTTCATCATCGCGTACGTATCGGCCTTCAGCTGAGCACCGAGCGCGGTCAGCGCGCCGTCGGCCTCGGCCTTGACCAGCATCGAATAGATCGCGCCGTCGTACTTGAAGCCTGACAGCCCGCGCGAGCCGTGCCGTGCGACGAGCTCGGTGTAGACCGGTGCGTAGCCGGCCGGCGGCGCTTCGTAGGTCGCCGCATCCTGCTGCAGACGATACGGCGTCTTCGTCTGGTAGTAGGTCGCGGGTTCCGGCGTGGGTTTCGGTTGCGGCGGCTGCGGCGCCGGCTGCGTGCCGCTGTTGTCCGCCGACGTGGCGGGCGTGCTGGACGTCTCTCCGCCGCACGCGGCGAGCAGCAGGCAGAGGAAGGCAACGGCGGAGGCGGTGCGGATCGGGCGTGTCATCGTGGCTTGAAACGGGCGGGACGACGCAGGAAGTGCGTCGTTCCATCTCCGGGCGGGATCGGTCGAGCCCGGAAGTGTTGCAAGCGACTTTGACAGCAGAATGTCAGGCTTCGGTCGGGCGATCGTCGGCATCGCGCCGGATTGCCGCCGGCCGGCGTGAGCCGGCCTGTGTGCAGGTGCTCAGTTCAGTGCACGCCTGCCGATGCGATCGATCGCACCGTGTCGGTGATGCGCACGCAACGCGACAGGCCGAACGTCTCGGCTTCGCGGCGTTCCGGTTCGCTGCTCGCGACCCCCACCGCGCGCTCGGGCGGCACGCCCAGCGCCTGCAGCGCGACGTCGAACGGATGCTGATTTGATACGGAATCCTGCTGATTGGCGTCGGTCACGACGACCGAGAAGCGGTCGAGGTTCGCACGGCCGAACTGGCCTTCGAACATGTCGCTGAGCCGGGCGGCCGGCAGCGTCGTGACGAGACCGAGCCGGTAACCATGCTCCGACGCGCTGTCGAGCCACTGGATGATCGCATCGCGCTGGTTGCGCGATTCGTGCGAATCCGGTGTCGCTTCGATCTGCGCGAAGGCGGCGTCGAGACGGGTGACGATGGCTTCGATGACCACGGTGATTCCTCTCCAGAGACGTGACGATCCGTTCGCGGACGGGAATGCCACACACCATAGCGTCGATCCGGAATAGGCGACCAATTAATATTTATGTCCGACTCATACGATTCGACTAATGAATGGGGGGGCAAGCCATAGCCGGCGCGGAAGGCGTCCGACGCAATGGGTTCCGCAAGATTTGCATCGTATCGATGGGCTTGAACGTGATGCACCAAAGGTGCGCGCACGATGACTGCACCGGGTGTGTACATCAGAGAAAACGGCGTATCGAGCCCGATACACCGTCTTGCGATGCCGCGTGCGAACCCGCTGATCAGTGCAGCTTGATCGACGGCTGGTTGCGGCTTTGCAGCCAGTGGCTCAGCGACTGGAACAGCGCGCGCTTCAGTCCGTACACGCTGAACAGGTGCTTGCGGTACAGGAACTTGTACAGCCCGATCGCGGCGAGCCCGTCGACGATCAGCGAGCGGGAACGCACGCCGAGGTCGCCCTGATACACGGCGCCGGCCTGGCCGAGCGACACGACGGTGCCCGCATCGCGGAACGTGAAGCCCGCGACCGGCTTGCCGGCGAGGCGCCGCGCGAGCGCTTCGCCGAGGTACACGGCCTGCTGGTGCGCGACCTGCGCGCGCGGCGGCAGGAAACCGCTTGCATCGGCCGACGGGCACGCGGCGCAGTCACCGAACGCATACACATGCGGATCGTCGGGCGTCTGCAGCGTATCGGTCACGATCACCTGGTTCGACCGGTTGAGCGCGATGTCGCCGAGTTCCCGCAGGATCGCGGGGCCCGCGACGCCGGCCGCCCAGATCGTGATGTCGCTCGCGAGCCGCTCGCCGGTCGCGGTGGTGACCGCATCCGCGCCGACTTCCGCGACGCGCGTATCCGTCAGCACGTCGACGTTCAGCGTGCGCAACTGCGCGTGCATCCGGGCCGACAGCCGTGCGTCGAGCGCCGGCAGGATGCGCGGGCCGCCTTCGATCAGGCGGATGTGCACGTCGCGCGCGGAAACGAGCGCCTTGAAGCGATACGTCGTCAGCTGCTGGATCGCGTGGCGCAGCGCCGCGGCCAGTTCGACGCCCGTCGCGCCCGCGCCGATCACATTGATGCAGATCGGTGCCGCGGGCCGCGCCGGCTGCTGCTCGGCCAGGTGGTTCGCCTTCGTGCACGCGGCGAGGAACTTGCGGCGGAAATCCTCGGCCTGGTCGAGGTTTTCGAGCGGCAACGCGTGGCGCGCGGCGCCCGGCACGTTGAAGAAGTTCGTCACGCTGCCGACGGCCAGCACGAGATCGTCGTAGCCGAGCGCGCGCTGCGGCAGGATCTCCGTGCCGTCCGCGTCCTGCACCGCGGCGATCGTCGCCGTGCGTGCCGCGCGGTCGACCCGATGCAGCGCGCCCTGCACGAAGCGAAAGCCGTGGCGCTTCGCCTGCGCCGCGTATTCGATCGTGTGCGAGGCCGGATCGCGATGGCCGGACGCGGCTTCGTGCAGCAGCGGCTTCCAGAAGTGCGTCGGATAGCGGTCGACGAGCACGATGTCGGCTTGCCCGCGGCGGCCCAACGTGTCGCCGAGGCGCGTGGCGAGCTGCAGGCCGCCGGCGCCGCCGCCGACGATCACGATGCGCGGCACGCGCGGGGCGCGATCCGTTGCAAGGGTAGGCGTGATGTTGTCCATGTTGTGGCTCCCGCTGATGACGATTCGGATGACATTGCTCAAGAACCGACGATATAGTTTCGAACCTACTATAACAATTCAATGTTTATAAGCGACTCATATGTATTCACTTATAGGAAAGACCGCGACGTTCCGGCAGCTGAAGGCGCTGGACATGATTGCGCGGCTCGGCAGCGTGTCGCGCGCGGCCGAGGAGCTGAACCTGACGCAGCCGGCCGTGTCGCTGCAGGTTCGCCTGCTCGAGCAGGCGGTGGGCGCCGCGCTGCTGCAACGGGTGGGACGCGGCGTGCAGCTCACCGCGGCCGGTGAAATCGTGTCGCGCTATGCGCGCGAGATCCTGCATCTGTGGAGCGAGGCCGGCGACGAAGTGGCCGCGCTGACGGGCGATCTCGGCGGCACGCTGCGGATCGGCGCGATCACGACGGCCGAGTACCTGATCCCGCCGCTGCTGGTGAAGTTCACCGCGACGCGCCCGCACGTGAAGACGTATTTCAAGGTCGGCAATCGCGACGACATCATCCGCATGCTCGCGACGCATGAAATCGATCTCGCGGTGATGGGCAGCGCGCCGAAGGAGCTGCGCACGCACGCGGTCGAGTTCGCGAAGCATCCGATGGTGTTCGTCGCCGCGCCCGGCCATCCGCTGATGCAGCGCAAGCGCGTCGCGCTGAAGGATCTCGAATCCGCGCACCTGCTCGTGCGCGAGCGCGGAGCAGGTACGCGCTCGACCGTCGAGAGCCTGTTCAAGACGTCCGGCTACCGCTTTCATGTGGGCTCCGAACTGTCGAGCAACGAGGCGATCAAGCAGATGGCTGAAGCGGGGCTCGGCATCGCGTTCCTGTCGTTGCACGCGTGTGCGCTCGAGCTGCGCACCGGGCTGCTCGGGCAACTGCCGTTTCCGGGCAATCCGATCGTGCGCGAGTGGTACGTGATCACGCTCGCCGACCGGCGGATCTCGCAGGTGACGGGGCTGTTTCGCGATTTCCTGATCAAGCAGGGCGCGCCGGTGATCGACGGCGCGACGGTCGCGTCGCACGAGCGGCGGCGCAAGTAGGCGGATGAAGTGAGCGCGTGGCGCCGTGCATGTCGACCGTCAGACGATCCCGAAGTCGTCGTTGCTGTCGGGAATCGACGCGAGCAGCCGTTCGAGCCGGTACCAGCCGATCATGCGCAGGCACCACGACGCGATAGCGATCGGATCGTGACGGGGCGCGGAGCGGGCAGGGCGGCGGGCGCCGCGGGACGGTGAAGCGGTGGTGAACGCCGCGCGTTGCGGGCAGTAATGGGGCATGACGGTCTCCGGAGGTGTCGGATGAGGCCATCGTAAGCGGTGCCGCGCGCGTCGGCGCGCACGCAAGGATTGGCTGGAGCAGAAACGGATGATCATTTTTCCGCGTGGCGCGGGAATGGCCGTGCAAGCCCGGCGAGCGGCCGGAAAACGCGTCACAATGCGCGTTCGACCCACGACTGGTGGAGCAGAACCATGAGCGATCCGATTCTCGCCGCGCCGACCGACAACGGTGTGCCGGTCAGCCTGCGCTCGAGCCGCGGGCGTGGCTGGCACGGCTTCGGCGCGTCGCTGCTGGAGATTCGCGCGGGCACGTACCGGATTCCGGCCGCCGAGCATCACCGCATCGGCGTGCATATCGGCTCGCCCGTGCGCGCGGATTGCGTGTGCGACGGTGCACGCGTGTCGCGCATCCAGGCGCATGGTGACGTCGACGTGATTCCCGCCGGCCTGCCGGGCGAATGGACCGACAGCGCCGACTGCCGGATCCTGCACATCGCGCTCAGCGATACGTTCGTGCGGCGCACGTTCGACCAGCTCGAGCTGAAGCCGTCGCAGGCGCAGATCCGCCGCCGGCTGCAGGTGCGCGATCCGCGGCTGCAGCACATCGCATGGGCGATGGCCGCCGAACTCGAAGCGGAAGACGCGTCGGACCCGCTCTATGCGGAGAGCTTGTGCACCGCACTCGTCGCGCGGCTGGCCGACAGCCAGCCGGCGTTCCGCGAGCACCGGCGTACGCTCGCGCCGAAGGCGGCGGCGCGCGTGATCGACTATGTCGAGGCCAACCTCGAGCGCCGCATGACGCTCGCCGAACTCGCGGCGCTCGTGTCGATCAGCGTGCCGCATTTCAAGGTGCTGTTTCGCGAGACGCTCGGGATGCCGGTGCATCAGTACGTGGTGCGGCGCCGGGTCGAGCGCGCGAAGGCGTTGTTGCTCGAAGGCCGGCTCGGCATCAGCCAGATCGCACTCGAAGCGGGTTTCGCGCATCAGAGCCACATGGCGCACTGGATGAACCGCGTGCTCGGTGCGACGCCGACGGAGATCGCGCGGTCGGGCGCGCGCGGCGGGTTGCGGCTCGCTTACGATGGCGAGGACCGTTGATCGACCGTCGCGCGAGACGGGTTCGCCGCGCGGACGCCGATCGGCGAGTCTACGCTCCGTCAGGCGTAGAACCGCTCCGGCTTGGCCGGCAATGCCCGGTTAGTCTCTAATCCAAGCCGATTGTCCAACGGTTTGTTGGAGAATTGCCGGGCCCTGCCATGCAGCGGACATCGTCGGCAATCGCCAAAACCGTCATCCGTTCCTGTCCGGGGCATCCGTCTGTGCGCGCCACGTTGGCCGCGCGTGCCGACAATCACCTCACCTTCATCCCCCAAGGAGCGGATCGTGTTCGTGATTTTCGGAGCATCAGGCAACGTCGGCTTGTCGACCGTGACGACCCTGCGTCAGGCAGGCCATCCCGTGCGCGCGGTGCTGCGCGACGCACGCTGGCGAGAACGCTTCGCGCAACTCGGCTGTGACGTGGCAATCGCCGACCTGACGGACGCTCGCGCGGTCGCCGCGGCGATCGACGGCGCGCAAGCCGTGCAGATGCTATGTCCGGTGCCCGTCGCCGACAGCGACCCGGCCTCGACGATGGCGCGGACGATCGACATCGTGACCGGTGCGCTCGTCGCGAATCCGCCGCCGGCGCTGCTCGCGCTGTCGGACTACGGCGCGGAGCGCGACGGCAACACGGGCATCACGCGGCTCTTTCATTATCTGGAGGAGCGGCTGAAAACGGTCCCGACGCAGCTCACGCTGCTGCGCTCGGCCGAACACCTGCAGAACTGGACACGCGTGTTGCCCGTTGCGCTCGGTACCGGCGTGCTGCCGAGCTTTCATCATCCGGTCGACAAGCTGTTCCCGACGGTCTGGGCGCCCGACGTGGGCGTCGCGGCGGCGCGGCTGCTGCTCGATCGAACCGAAGCCGGCAACGGGCCGCGTATCGTCAGCATCGAAGGGCCGCGGCGCGTGAGTGTGCGGGACATCGCGGATACGCTCGCCGCGGCGGCCGATCGCGAGATCGTCGCGCGCGAACTGCCGCGCGATGCATGGACCGCGACGCTGTTGCGCGCGGGGCTCAGCGAACGTCATGCACAACTGATCGTGGATCTGTACGACGTGCACAACGCGGGGCAGATCGATGTCGAGGCCGGTGTGTCGGAGCGGGTGTACGGCACGACGACACCGGCGGAGGCCTTCGCCGCGCTGGTGCGCGAACACGCGCGGTGAGCCATGCGGCGGCTGAAGCCGCGCGCGATGCGCGTTACGCCGGCCGCCGCACCCGGCTCAGCACCGCATACGCGATGGACCCGATCACGATCCCCCAGAACGCGGAACCGAGCCCGAGCCACGTCATCCCCGATGCGGTCGCGAGGAACGTGATCACCGACGCTTCGCGATGATCCTCGTCCTCGAAGATGCCGTGCACGTTCGCGCCGATCGCGCCGATCAGCGCGAGCCCCGCAAGGATCGCGACGAAGGCCTTCGGCAGCGCGAAGAACAGCGTGACGATCGTCCCCGCGAACAGCCCGCCGATCAGGTAGAACACGCCGTTCGCGAGGCCCGCGATATAGCGCCGGTCCGGATCCTCGTGCGAGTCCTTGCCGGTGCAGAGCGCCGCGGTGATCGCCGCGACGACGATCGTGATCCCGCCGAAGCACGCGACGACGAGCGACATCACGCTGGTCGCGGTGATGATCGGCCGGGCGCTCGTGTGATAGCCCGACACGCGCAGGATCGTCATCCCCGGCAGGAACTGGCCGGTGAGACTGACGACGACGAGCGGCAGCGCGAGGCTGAGCGTGGTGCCGAGCGTCCATTCGGGTGCGATGAAGATCGGCCGTGCGATGCTCGGCGACACGCTGCCGAGCTGCGTCATGCCGAGCAGCGTCGCGAGTGCCGCGCCCGTCAGCAGCACGAGCACGATGCTGTAGCGCGGCAGCAGGCGCTTGAAGATCACGTAGGCCGCGATCATTCCGAACCCGAGCACCGGCTGCGCGGTCGCGGCGGAGAACGCGTGCATGCCGAACGGCAGCAGGATGCCGGCCATCATCCCGCACGCGATGCCGCGCGGAATGTGGCGCACGAGCCGGTCGAAATAGCCGGTGATGCCGATCACGAGGATGATCAGCGCGGCCGTGATGTACGCGCCGACGGCCTGGTTCAGCGTCAGTTGCGGAAAGAGGCCGACGAGCAGCGCGGTGCCGGGCGCCGACCACGCGGTCACGACCGGCACCTTCAGCTTCCAGCTCGCGAACACCCCCGACACGCCCGCGCCGATCGAGATCGCCCAGACCCACGACGTCACCATCGCGTTGGACGCATGCGCGGCCTGCGACGCCTGAAAGAAGATCGCGAGCGGGCCCGCATAGGAAATCAGCACCGCGAGAAAGCCCGCGGTGATCGCGGAGACGGACCAGTCGTTGCCGATCGAGCGGATCGCGCCGGGCGAGGTGTTCGGTTGCATCGTCGTAGGGGAATGCGGCGCGCGGCCGGAAGGGCTGAGCCGGGGCGAATGATTGTTGGAACCCCCGGACGAGCCGTCATTCTGCGCATTGCCGATGGAATTGGCAATTCGCCGATGAGGAGCGATATTGTCGGCTTTTCGTAAGGAATGCGGCCCGGCCGGACGGCCTTGCGGATGCGCGGTCGATTCGGGCAGCGTCACGACGAAGCGGCCCGATCGAGCATCACGTACTGATCTGAAGATAGCCGTCGACCGCGGCCACCTTCGCGCCGCTGCCGGTCGACAGCGACGCCGTGCCCTGGTCGAACGGATGCACGGGCGTGTCGGTCGGCGTCCATGCATGGCGCGCCAGCAGTTCGCGATACCCGCCGCGAATCACGAAGCCGCCGCATTTTTCCGCGTACGCGTCGCGCCGCATCCGGTACGCGCGCGGCAGGTCGTACCACGGCAGCTTCGGCAGGTCGTGATGCACGAGGTGATAGTTGTTGTTCAGGTACAGCAGCCGCATCGCGAAGCCGGCTTCGTTGATCACGATGCGCGCCTTCGGATGTCGCGCCGCGCGGTGCTCGAACAGCGAACGGATCATCGCGAGCGACAGCGCCGGCCACGTGACCGCCAGCAGGTAGTACCACCACGGCACGCCGATCGCCCATTGCAGCCATGCGAGCAGCGCGACCACGCAGGCGACGTGCGTGATCCACATCCGCAGATAGCGGAAGTCGCCGCGCCGGAATGTGCGGAACGTGTCGACGAACATCGCGACGACGCTCACGGGCGGCCCGAACACGAGCCGTCCGACGAAGGTGGTGCGCGCAACCGTCAGTGCGCGACGCCAGCGCGGCAGCCGCGCCCACTGCTCGCGCGACACGTAGTTCGTTTCCGGGTCGACGCCCGGCACGGTCAGGTCCTCGTCGCGGTGATGATCGAGGTGCGTGTCGCGGTACAGCGTGTACGGATACCAGATCGTCAGCGGCGGATAGCCGAGCAGCCGGTTCACGAACGCGGAACGCGTCGGATGGCCATGCAGCAGTTCGTGCTGCAGCGACATGTGCCACGCGCCGAGCAGGATCAGCGGCGGCGTCGCGGCCGCGAGCGGCAGGCGTTCGGCGCGCACGAGCAGCAGCACGGCGAGCCAGCCGCCGTAGATCGCGACGACAAGCAGCCAGGTCGGCCACTCGGTGCGGGCTGTGAAGCGGGCGTCGAGCGTGGCGATCGCGCGCGCGTGGTCGACGTCGAAGTATTCGGCCATGGTGCTGAGGCGGGATGAAACGGGTAGTGCGGGCGATGCGGGAAGCGGACGAGCGCGCCGGTGCGGGGCGCGATGCGATGGGCCGACAGGCGTCGCGGCTCGCGATCGACCGCTACAGCGGCATGCGACCGCGTTGCGACAGTGGAACGCTAACCGGGCTGCATCGTCAGACCAACCAAGCAATTCGCATTTGCTTATCGCCGCGCGGCCGATAAGCATTGGCAGCCTCCGCCCGGTGCCGAACCTCGCGGAAATGTGGGCGAACCGGCTTTCTTACGGGCACATCCGATGCGTAGAATGCACGAATGAGCCAATGGATCGCCGGACTGCCGATGTACAACGTGACGCCGCGCCACGCCGCACTGTGGCGTGCGTTGCTGCGTGACGCGCTCGATGCATTCGCGCGCGCCGGCGGGCCTCCCGGCGTCGTGCTGCTGGATGAACCGTTCGGCGATCTGCACGCGCTGTGGCGGCGCAACGACCTGCTGTTGTCGCAGACGTGCGGCTATCCGTACCGGATGCTCGGCTTGCGCGATGCCGTGCACCTGATCGCGACGCCGGCCTTCGATGCGCCCGGCTGCGACGGCGCGCGCTACAGCAGCGTGCTTGCCGTGTCGGCGCGCGTGCATGCGGGCGGTGCGACGATGCTGGCGGCGTGTCGCGGATTGCGGGCCGCATTCAACGGCGACGATTCGCACAGCGGGATGAACGCGTTCCGGCATGCGGTCGCGCCGCATGCGCATGACGGACGTTTCTTCGGTTCGGTCATGTCGTTCGGCTCGCACCTGAACGTGCTGCGCGCATTGGCGGCCGGCGATGCCGATTGCGCGGCGATCGACTGCGTGACGTTCGCGTACGTGCGCGATGCGTTGCCCGAGCTGTTGAACGAGATCCGGATCGTCGGCATGACGGCGTCGGCGCCGGGGTTGCCGTTGATTGCGTCGAAGGCGCTGGAATGGGGGCGGGTGGAGGCGTTGCGGGATGCGCTCGATCACGCGGTCGCGGTCGATCCGGAGCGGGCGAACGTGCTGCGGCTGAAGGGATTCGAGCGCCTGCCGCCGGGCGCATACGACACGATTGCCCGGTTCGCACGGGACGCGGCCGCGCAGGGGTATCCCGAGCTGAGGTGATGCGGCGGCGCGGCTGCCGTGACAGCCGCGCCGCTCGAAATTACTCCTCGTCCATCAACCGGACCTTGACCCGCTTGCCCTTGATCTTCCCCGCATTGAGCTTGCGCAGCGCGTCGTGCGCGACGCCGCGCTCGATCGCGACATAGGTCGAGAACTCGGTCACGTTGATCTTGCCGATCTGCTTGCCGTCGAACCCCGCATCGCCGGTCAGCGCGCCGAGCACGTCGCCCGGCCGGATCTTGTCCTTGCGCCCGCCGAGGATCTGCAGCGTTTCCATCGGCGGCAGCAGCGTGTCGTTGCCGGCCGGCTTCAGTTCCGCGAGCGGATGCCATTCGACTTCGCGCTTCAGCGCCTGCTCGATCGCGCCCACGCGACCCATCTCGTCCATGCTGGCGAGGCTCAGCGCCCAGCCTTCCTGATCCGCGCGGCCGGTGCGGCCGATGCGGTGCACGTGCACCTCGGGGTCGGGCGTCACGTCGACGTTGATCACCGCCTCGAGCTGCGCGATATCGAGCCCGCGCGCGGCGACGTCGGTCGCGACCAGCACCGAGCAGCTGCGGTTCGCGAACTGGATCAGCACCTGGTCGCGCTCGCGCTGGTCGAGCTCGCCGTGCAGCGCGAGCGCGTGGAAGCCCTGCGCGTGCAGCACGTCGAGCAGGTCGCGGCATTGCTGCTTGGTATTGCAGAACGCGATCGTGCTCACCGGCCGGTAGTGGTTCAGCAGCTGGCCGACCGCGTGCAGACGTTCGGTTTCCGCCACTTCATAGAAGCGCTGGCGGATCTTGCTGTTGTCGTGGCGCTCCTCGAGCTTCACTTCCTTCGGATTGCGCAGGAACTGCTGGCTCAGCTTCGCGATGCCGTCCGGATAGGTCGCCGAGAACAGCAGCGTCTGGCGCGTCGTCGGACACATCCGCGCGACCTTCGCGATGTCGTCGAAGAAGCCCATGTCGAGCATCCGGTCGGCTTCGTCGAGCACGAGCGTGTTCAGCGCGTCGAGCTTCAGGTTGCCGCGGTCGAGGTGATCCATGATGCGCCCGGGCGTGCCGACGACGATATGCGCGCCGTGTTCGAGGCTCTGCGCTTGCGGACGCATCGGCGTGCCGCCGCACAGCGTCAGCACCTTCACGTTCTCCTCGGCGCGCGCGAGGCGGCGCACTTCCTGCGCGACCTGGTCGGCGAGCTCGCGCGTCGGGCACAGGACCATCGCCTGCACGTCGAAGCGGCGCGTGTCGAGGCGCGCCAGCAGCGCGAGCGAGAACGCGGCGGTCTTGCCGCTGCCCGTCTTCGCCTGCGCGATCAGGTCGTGGCCGGCCAGCGCGATCGGCAGGCTCGCGGCCTGGATCGGCGTCATGTCGACGTAGCCGAGCTGCGTAAGGTTCGCGAGCGCGGCGGGCGTGAGTGGCAGCGCGCTGAAGGGCGTGGCGGTCGGCTCGGTCATTCCACGTCTCCGAGGTAAGGGCGGCCGGCCATCTGCTCGTAGACGACCGTGCCGTCTTCCGCGTCGAAGCGCTCGAGATAGTTGCGCGCGCCGCATAGCGGGCAGCGGAACAGCAGCCCCTGGCCTTCGTCCTTGATCACGACGTCGGACGTCTCCCACTGCGTGCCGCAGCTCTGGTTTCTGCAGGTAAACACGGTCATTCTCCAGCTGAATTCGGTTGGTGGCGCGCCCGGCGGGCGCGGCAACGGGGTGCGGCGCTCGCGCGGTTCGGGCGCGGGCCGCACCGGCGGTCGCGTGGACCGCGTCGATGCGGATGGTGGATCGGGGGCGACAGCGTCGCGCGTGCCCGCAATTCTAGCGGATGCGGGCGGCCGGCGGCGGAGGGGCGGTAGCGGTCTATCGGCAATGGCCCGGCTGGCGGCGGAGGGGCGGTAGCGGATGACCGGTCGCGGACGGCCGGTCGCGGACGGTCGGCGGCGGCTGTCCAGCGGCGGAGGGCCGGCAGCGGGGTGCCGGTGCCGCTGGCGGAGGGCCGCTAGCGGTCCATCGGCAGTGCCCGGGCCGGCTGTCGGCAACCGGCGAGGACGCCCCGCCGATCGGTGCGTGGCGGCCCCCCACACCAGCCATGTAAAACGGCCGCCCCGGAGGGCGGCCGTGCGATGCGATGAAACGGGGCCGGACGCGTTACAGCGCCATGTCGGCCGATGCCTTCGCGGGGCGCGCCGGGGCCGAGCCCGTCGCCTGCGACGGCGTCGTCAGGTCGATCTTCGGCGGCGGCGACAACTGCAGCACGTCGCTCGTATAGGTCCATTCCTCGACGACCTTCGCCGGGCTGTCGTTCAGCTTCGTGCCGTAGCTCGGCACGATCTGGCGCATCTTCTGCTGCCATTCCGGCGTCGCGACCTTGTCCTTGAACACCTTCTGCATCAGGTTCAGCATGATCGGCGCCGCCGTCGACGCGCCCGGCGATGCGCCGAGCAGGCCCGCGATGCTGCCGTCCTGCGAGCTGACGATCTCGGTGCCGAGCTTCAGCACGCCGCCCTTCTTCGGGTCGCGCTTGATGATCTGCACGCGCTGACCGGCCTGCCACAGGCGCCAGTCTTCCTTCTTCGCGTCGGGGAAATATTCCTTCAGCGCGTTGAAACGGTCGTCGTCGGACAGCATCAGCTGGCCGGCCAGGTACTGGACCAGCGGGAATTCGTCGACGCCCACGCGCATCATCGGCGCGACGTTGTGCAGGTTGGTGCTCTTCGCGAGGTCGAAGTACGAGCCGTTCTTCAGGAACTTGGTCGAGAACGTCGCGAACGGCCCGAACAGGATGATCTTCTTGCCGTCGATGATTCGCGTGTCGAGGTGCGGCACCGACATCGGCGGCGAGCCGACCGACGCCTTGCCGTACGCCTTCGCGAGGTGCCGCTTCACGACCTCGGGGTTGTCGGTCACGAGGAACGAGCCGCCGACCGGGAACGCGCCGTAGTCCTTCGCCTCGGGGATGCCCGACGCCTGCAGCAGATGCAGCGCACCGCCGCCCGCGCCGATGAACACGAACTTCGCGTCGACGGCCTGCGGCGGTTCATCCGAGTGCAGCTTGACCCACGACACGTGCCACGTGCCGTCCGCGTTGCGCGAGATCTCACGCACTTCGCTCGACAGCGACAGCGTGAAGTTCGGCTGCGTCTTCAGGTAGCCGACGAACTGGCGCGTGATCTCGCCGAAGTTCACGTCGGTGCCGATCGGCGTCCAGGTGGCGGCGACTTTCTGCGAGCGGTCGCGGCCTTCCATCATCAGCGGCACCCACCGCTTGATCTGGTCGTAGTCTTCCGAATACTGCATCCCGCGGAACAGCGGGCTCGCCTGCAGCGCGTCGTAGCGCTTCTTCAGGAAGCGGACGTTGTCGTCGCCCCACACGAAGCTCATGTGCGGCGTCGAGTTGATGAACGAATGCGGGTTCTTCAGCACGCCCTGGCGCACCTGCCAGGCCCAGAACTGGCGCGAGATCTGGAACGACTCGTTGATCTCGATCGCCTTCGAGATGTCGACCTTGCCGTCCGCCTTCTCCGGCGTGTAGTTCAGCTCGGCGAGCGCCGAGTGGCCGGTGCCCGCGTTGTTCCAGCCGTTCGAGCTTTCCAGCGCGACGCCGTCGAGGCGCTCGACCATCGTCATCGACCAGTCGGGCTGGAGCTCGTGCAGCCAGACGCCGAGCGTCGAGCTCATGATGCCGCCGCCCACCAGCAGGACGTCGACCTTCTTCGTATCGGCGGCGTGCGCGGACGACGCGGCGACGCACAGCGCGAGCGCCGACAGTATTACCCGTAACGTTTTGATCACAACAGATCCCTCTTCAACTTTGAATGCATCGGTTTGCCATGCCGCCGGGCCGACGCCGAATCGCAACCGGCTCGCGCATCCGGAGATCCGGACCGCGAATCCGGAATTCCGGATCGACCGTGTTCGCCGTTGCATTTGCGCACGCGCAGCCGTCGCGAAGGACACCTTCGGATCGGCTTGCCGCAGGCAGGCGAATGCGTGCGTCGCGATGGCGCGCAACGCGCCGGGGCCCTCGCTGCAAGCCTGCGCGGAAGGCGCTTCGGGCTGCGTGGAAAGAGGCCGCGCGCGACGCGTTTTGCGGGGGCGGTATGGCAAGGGGCGCGTAATGTAACCGAACTCGTTTGCTGTGTCACAAACGAAAAATGCCCTTGTTTTTGTGGGGTTTTTTGCGTGTCCGGGATTCCGGAACGACGGTCGCCGGAACCGGAAAAGATGTGGATAACCGGGCGGGAGCGGGATGGAATGCGGGCGCGTCATGTCGCGGCATCGCGCCGCGACATGATCGCTTTACGGCAGGTCAGGTCACGTCACTTCGCGAAATTGTTGTGGCAAAACTGCTCGTACGCTTGCGCCGAATTCGCGAACCCCTTCTGCTTCGCGAGCTCCCACGGGCGTTCGCATTGCTGGGTCTGTTCGCACCACGAATAGCCGGCCGAGCCGATGCAGCCGTGCGCGTCGCGATCGCCGCCGACCATCGGCGGGGCGGCCGGCGTGGCAGGTTGCGCGGGCGTCGACGAAGCGGCCGGTGCGGACGATTGCGCCGCACAGCCGCCCAATGCGAGTGCGCAGGCGATCGTTGCGGCAAGCGAGGCGGAAGGTAGAAGACGTTTCATAGGATTGCGCTCCATGAAGTGACGATCGACAGCGGATGCCCGCGCGCGGGCGCATGACAACACGAACGATCACGCATCCGGCACCGGCACGCGCGACGAGAACTTGACCTCGCGCAGCGCGAGGCTCGACTGGATCGACGACACGCCGGCCTGCTTTCTCAGCACGCGTTCGACGAATTCCGCGTACGCGTCGAGATCGGCCGCGACGACCTGCAGGATGTAGTCGGCCGCGCCGGTGATTTTGTGGCACGACGTCACTTCGTCGTGACGCCGCATCACCTCCTCGAAGTGATCCGGATCCTGGTCCGAATGCATGTTGAACGTGACCTGCACGAACGCGAACACGTTCATGCCGAGCGCGCGCCGGTCGAGGTTCGCCTGGTAGCCGGTGATCACGTGCTCGTCCTCGAGCCGCTTGCGGCGGCGCCAGCACGGCGTGACGCTCAACGACAGCTTCTCGCCGAGCGTCGCGTTCGACAGCGCGCCGTCTTCCTGCAGCAGCCGGAGCATCGCGCGGTCGACGCCGTCCAGTTCCACCGAAGCGCGATTTTTGCTCATTGTCGGGTCTCCGTAGGCGGTTTTCTCAAAATTGTACGAAACGAAGGGGTGGAAAGCAAAGTTATTGCCGGCCGGCATCAATAGACTGTTTTCACCCTTCACAGCCTTCACTGCAACGGTCAACCATGCTCACGGTCTACAGCAGCGATCACCATCTGCATCGCGGCGTCGAACTGAAGGACGGCGCGATCACCGAGTCGTTCGAGAACCCCCTGCGCGCCGAGACGGTGCTCGCGCAGGTGCGCGCGGCCGGCCTCGGCGACGTGATCGCGCCGCGCGCGTTCGACCGCGCGTGCTATGCCGGCGCGCACAGCGCGCGCTATGTCGAGTTTCTCGTCGGCGCGTGGGACGAATGGACCGCGACCGGCCGTACCTGCCAGGCGCTGCCGCTCGTGTGGCCGGTGCGCGCGATGCCGTCGTCGGCGACGCTGCCCGAGTTCATCGACGGCAAGCTCGGCTTCTTCGCGATGGACGCCGGCGCGCCGATCAACGCCGGCACGTGGGACGCGGTGAGCGCGAGCGCGAACTCGGCGCTCACGGGCGCCGACCTGCTGTCGAACGGCGGCGCGCGCGCGGCGTTCGCGCTGTGCCGCCCGCCCGGCCACCATGCGGGCCGCGAGTACATGGGCGGCTACTGCTACCTGAACAACGCGGCGATCGCCGCGCAGCACGGCATCGCGAGCGGCGCGTCGCGCGTCGCGGTGCTCGACGTCGACTTCCACCACGGCAACGGCACGCAGGACATCTTCTACGACCGCGCGGACGTGCTGTTCGCGTCGATCCACGGCGAGCCGCCGGTGTCGTATCCGTACTTCTCCGGCTACGCGCACGAGCGCGGCAGCGGCGCGGGCGAGGGTTTCAACCTGAACCTGCCGCTGCCGAAGGGCACGCAGTGGGACACCTACGCGACGGCGCTCGACCACGCAGCCGCCGCGATCGCCGCGCATGCGCCCGACCTGCTCGTCGTGTCGCTCGGCGTCGACACGTTCGAGCATGACCCGATCAGTCATTTCCGCCTGCGCTCGCCCGACTACCTGCGCGTCGGCGAAGCGCTCGCGCGCCTGAACCTGCCGACGCTGTTCGTGATGGAAGGCGGCTACATGGTCGAGGAAATCGGTATCAACGCGGTGAACGTGCTGCTCGGTTTCGAAGGGCGTGCGTGACCGTATCGCTTTGCCTTTGATGAACGACGATCCCGTCACGAACGAAGCGCGACAACGAAGGAGACGAACATGAATCGACATCGGAACAAGGCGGCATGCGCAATCGCGGCCGCGCTGGCGTGCGCATGGTCCGCGCTGCCCGCGCATGCGGACGAGATCGTGCGCATCGGGCACGTCGCGCCGCTGACCGGTGCGATCGCGCACCTCGGCAAGGACAGCGAGAACGGCGCGCGGCTCGCGGTCGAGGAGATCAATGCGAAGGGGCTCGTGATCGGCGGCAGGAAGGTCACGCTGCAACTCGACGCGCAGGATGACGCGGCCGACCCGCGCCAGGCGACGCAGGTCGCGCAGAAGCTCGTCGACGACAAGGTGGTCGGCGTCGTCGGCCATCACAACTCGGGCACGTCGATTCCGGCGTCGAAGATCTACAGCGATGCGGGCATCGTGCAGATCTCGCCGGCCGCGACCAACCCGATGTACACGCAGCAGGGCTTCAAGACGACCTATCGCGTCGTCGCGACCGATGCGCAGCAAGGGCCCGCGCTGGCGATGTATGCGGCGAAGAAGCTGGGCATCAGGACGGTGGCCGTGGTCGACGATTCGACCGCGTACGGCCAGGGCCTCGCGAACGAGTTCGAGAAGAAGGCGAAGGCGCTCGGCCTGAAGGTGATGTCGCACGACGCGACCAACGACAAGGCGGTCGACTTCCGCGCGATTCTCACGAAGATCAAGGGCGAGAATCCGGACGCGATCATGTACGGCGGGATGGATGCGACGGGCGGCCCGCTCGCGAAGCAGGCACGTCAGCTCGGCCTGCGCGCGAAGATTCTTGCCGGCGACGGCGTGTGCTCGACCGACCTGCCGAAGCTAGCGGGTCCGGCGTCGGACAATGTCGTGTGCTCGGAAGCCGGCATCGCGCTCGAGAAGATGCCGGGTGGCGTGGCGTTCGTGAAGCGTTACGAAGCGCGCTATCACCAGCCGATGCAGGTGTATGCGCCGTTCTCGTACGACGCGGTGTACATCATCGTCGACGCGATGCAGCGCGCGAATTCGACGGACCCGGCCAGGGTGCTGGCCGCGATGCCGGCGACCGACTATCGCGGCGTGATCGGCGAAACGCGCTTCACGCCGCAGGGCGACCTGAAGCACGGCGCGATCTCGGTGTTCACGTACAGGAGCGGCAGGAAGGCGCTGCTCGATATCGTCAGGATGTGACGGAGGCGGGGCACGGCGCGCCGCGCGCCCCGACGTGTCATGACGCCTGGACGCGGCGCGGCTCGACCTGCTGCGGCCGCCGTTCGACGTCGTGCACGATGTGCAGCTCGCGCGTGCGGATCGGCAGCGCGCAGTCCGCGTCGGCGAGCGTCTTGCGCACCTGGCGCGCGAGGCGCCAGCGCATCGCCCAGAACTTGTCCGTGTGCGTCCACACGCGCATGTTCGCGACCGCCGTGCTGTCGTCGAAGCGCATCACCATCACGTCCGGCGCGGGATCCTGCAGCACGTCGGGATCGGCTTCGGCCAGCGCGCGCAGCGCATCGAGCGCGCGATCGATGTCGTCGTGCACGGACACTTCCACTTCGAGATCGAGACGGCGGGTCGGATTGCGCGTGTAGTTGCGGATCGCGCTGCCCCACAGCGCGCTGTTCGGCACGTATTCGCAGATGCCGTCCGGCTTCGTCAGCCGCGTCATGAAGAGCCCGACCTCGTCCACCGTCCCCGCGACACCCGTGCCGCCGTCGATGTAGTCGCCCACCTTGAACGGCCGCAGCAGCAACAGCATGATGCCGGCCGCGATGTTCTGCATCGTGCCTTGCAGCGCGAGCCCGATCGCGAGGCCGGCCGCGCCGAGCACCGCGACGATGCTCGCGGTTTCGATGCCGAGCTGTGAAAGCGCACCGACGATCGCGACGATGCGGATGCCCCACACGGCGACGTCGCAGAGGATCGGCCGCAGCGTGTCGTCGACGCGCTCCTTGTTCGTGAGCAGCCGGCTCAGCCAGTTGCCGATGCGCTTCGACAGCCACCAGCCCGCGACGAGTAGCGCGAGGGCGGCGCAGAGCCTGAGCGAAAGCGTGGACAACGCGTTCCACAGGAACGTCCAGCGTTCCGGATGAAGATGATCGAGAAACATGACGGGATTCCGGTTTGAGGACAGAAGGCACGACGGGTGGCGTCGTCCGCCGTGATCGGGCGGGCATCCGCTCGTGCGTCGGCCGCCCTCGACTGTACACGCCATGGCGTAGTTCGCGCGAATGCATGGGGGCCGGATCTCACGCGTCAGCGCCGTGAAAATCGCGATTTGGTGTGTGTACTAATCGAGTATTCAAACAAATCGGACTCGTCCTATTTAGCTATGTTGGCCGTGCCGATACACTCGCTTCCAGGCTACCGGATCGCGATGATCGTTCCTCCGCGATAACCGGTTTTCCCCCTCCTTTTTCATTGATAGCGAGTGACGACGCAATGCGGCTTGACCTGTGTTTACGTCTCGCACGCGAACAAGGTCGGCCCGCGCGCTGCGGCGCCATCCGCTTTCCGATTCGCCGCGCGCTGGTGCGCGGTGTCGTTGCCGCGGCGTGGCTTGCCGGCATGCAGGGTGCGGTGGCGTGGGCAGCTTCCGATGCCATGCCGTTTTCGCCCATGACTGCGCAAGCGGCCGACCTTGTCGACGTGCCTTTTTTCAATTCCGCCCGGACCATCTGGGGCGGCTTGCTGGCATCGACTGACGTGCCGCGTGTCGCGCTGGAGCCGCATGGGACGAGCGCTTCGGTCACGTTCACGATGCGTACCGGTGCATGTGCGCCGTACGTCGTCCTCTGCGATGCGGCGCGCGATGCAATCGAGCGCGATTACGCGGCCCGCTTCGCGTACGGTTTTGCGTCGCCGCTTCCGGCAATCGGCGCTGCGCCGGCGTCCGACGCGCGTCCTGTCGATCTGGCGTCCGCCGAGCCGTTCGTGCTCGCGGAGCAGGAGCGCGGCACGCGAGCCGGCGTGATCACCGGCAGCCTGCGCGCGTCGCTCGCGCGCGCCGATCTGCCCGCCGACGTCGCGGCGCAGGTCACGCGCATGCTGGCCGGGCGGATCGATTCGGCGCAGCGCGGCGCGATGGGCGATACCTTCCGCGTCGCCTTCGAACCGGACGACAGCGCAGCCGTGCCGGGCCGCGTGCGCGTGACTGCGCTCGACATCCGCTTTCGCGGCCAGCGTGTCGCGGCCGTGTGGTTCGCGCCGCAGGCGGGCTCGCCAGGCGCGTACTACGATCTCGACGGCATGCCGCTCGCCGGTGCGCAGTTCGCGATGCCGGTCAACGCGACGCGAATCAGCTCGCAATTTGGCGCGCGCGTGCATCCGGTCACGGGCGCGCGTCACGTCCATTCCGGTGTGGATCTGGCCGCGCCCACGGGCCGTGCCGTCCACGCGTCGGAGCGCGGGGTCGTGACTTTCATCGGCACCGAGCCGGGCGGCTACGGCAAGTACGTGGTGATTCGGCACGACGGCGGCTATGCGTCGTACTACGCGCACCTGTCGGCGTTCGAGCCGACGCTGCGAACCGGCGCGCGGGTCGTGCGCGGCCAGCGTGTCGGCGCGGTCGGCAGCACGGGCACCGCGACCGGCCCGCATCTGCACTTCGAGGTGCGGCGACATGCCCGCCTCGTCGATCCGATCGAACTGGTGCAGGCGGCCAGGGCGGCGAAACTGAAGGGCGAGCAGCGGGTCGCGTTCAATCGCGTGGCTCACGCCGCGCGCACGCAGCTGGCTGCGGCCACGTTGGCACCGTCGCTCGCGATGTCGCAGCACGGCGCACCGAGCGACGGCTGACCGTCGAGCTGGGGCGGTCGCCGCCGGGGGGGGGGCGGCGCGCACATCTATGCTGCGTACCGATGCGAACCGCCACGCCGGGCGGCGTGGCGATGATTGGCAGGACGCGGCTGCTTAGCCGAGCGGCCAGTTCAGGATTGCGATGCCGTCGTTGTAATCGCCGTCCGTTCCGTCTTCCGACCCGACGAGCCCGAAGTAGGTCTTCTTGAAGATGTCGACCTGACGCGAACCGATCTTCGACGGTTTGCCGTTCGCCGTCACCACCACGCGCACCTTCCCTTTGCCCGAGTTCACGATCTGCGTGTTCAGGTTCGCGTCCTGCGTGCCCGCGCCCTGGAACGTCGCGGCCGGCTTCGGGTTGTCGTCGACATAGACTTCGATCGTCTGCTGCGCGGACGAATTGACCAGCGCCGTCACGCCGAACGCGATGTTCGGCGGCAGGTTGAAGATGCCGTCGCGTTCGCCGCCGCCGGTCGTCGTGCCCGGCTGGGTGGGCTCCGGTTGCGGCGTTGCCTTCGAGAAGTAATTGACCACCGCGCCGACGCCGAACTTTGCCGCGGCCCCCGGCAGCACGCCGGGCGCGCCCGCCCACGTGACCGTGCAGGCGATCACCTGCCCCGCTGCATCGGCCTTCACCTTGTTCTGCCAGCTGCCGACGTCGAAGCTGTACGGGATGGTCGCGATGTCGACGAACACATCGTATTGCGGCAGCTTTTCCACGAGCTGCGTGGTCATGAACTGGCGCATCCGGTCGAGCACCGCCTGGTCGCCGTTCGCCTGTACGGCGGTTGCATCGTTGCCGGCGAGTTGCAGCAGTGCGTAAAGATCGTCATGGGTAAACGGTTGTGACATGTCGTCCTCGTCTCGATGATAGGTCTCGCGTCGCGCGGCCGGCGAGTGGTCCCGCCGTTGTCGCGCACGGAGTACAGCGTGGGACTGCAAATGACTGCTCGATTGAATCGATTCGCAATGCGTGGATGGCCCCGGCGCCATCGCGGGTTCGACAGCGGCGCGCGGGTTTTCGTCCTGCGCGCCGGCCGAGGTCGGTCGTCAAGCGCGCGTCAGGTCAGCCGATCGGCCACTGGAGCACGACGATGCCGTCGTTGTAGTCGCTGTCGTGACCGTCTTCCGACACGACGATCCCGAAGTTGACCGTGAACGGCGAGCCGTCCGACTTCTTGCCGGTGATCGGCGCGAGGCGCGCATCGGTGGCGGACGCCTTGCCGTTCACCGTCACTTCGAAGCGGAGCTTGCCGTTGCCCGAATTCAGCGTGGCCTCGCGCGGGCCGTCGCGCGTGGTCAGCTTGTGATAAGCGGCCGGTTCCTTGCTGTCTCCGATAAACAGCTTGATGTGCTGCTGCTCGGCGGCATTCGCGAAGAAAATCGCGCGGAAGTCGGTGTTCGGCGGGATCGAAAACTCGCCGGCGCGATTCGAGGATGTTTGATTGTCGGCCATGTTTCCTCCTGAAGATCGATGGATAAGGCACTTCACCGTGTCGCGCAAACGTTTGCTGTTTTAAACACGGCTCGGCCAGCATGGCGAAAAATAAATAGAAAAATATTCGGCCTGGAATGGAAATTGTTCAGAAAATCGAAAGCTGAAACAGTTCGATTTAATGGCGTGAATTCGATTGATTGTCGATCGACATAATCGCGAAATTATATCGACGCATGTCGCGAATTATTGAATGATGGGCGGCGCAGGCCGGAATGGAGGGAGGATCCGGCTTCGGAGCAGGCGCTCGGCGTTCGCATATGGCAGCGTGTTGTTTCAACATCGTCTTCTCTGTCGTGGCCGCGCCCACCGGCCACCACCGAACGCCCACACCGAAGCCGGATCGCAACGGGAGGGGTGTGCGGCGCCGGCGAAGGTTAGATGACCAGCTCACTCCGAACTTGAACAAGACATTCCGCCGACGCCACACCCGATAAGCATATCGACCCGCCGTCGCGGCGCCTATCGGACGAGGCTGATTCTTGCGTGCGATGTTGAAACGCGCCGGCCTGACATACCTGACAGGCGATCAATTTCGAGATTAGCGGTATCGTGCACGCAACGCGTGCGCCCGATGTTCGGCGCTTTTTTGATTCAACCGGCCCATTGCGGGGCCCTCACGAGGACAGTGCGATGACGAAACCCGATATTCTGAAAGGCGATATCAAGGAGCAGGCCCAGGAAGCAGACCGTCACAACCTGGCGCGGCCCGCGGTGAATGGCGCACTGTGGGCGCGCGGCCTGACGACGCAGCGCGTGGCCGACCTGTTCAGGACGCTGCCCGGCCTGCCGGGACACTGGATGCAGCTGCAGAACGAAGTCAACGCCGGGAATCGCTATTTCTATGGCGTTCAGAACGGTCACCAGACCACCGATGAAGGCAAGGAACTGATCCGCTGGATCGCCGACGCGGTGGTCAGCGCGGCGCAGAAGGCCGGGTTCGATTTTCCGTTGCAGCAGCTTCGGTTTACGGCCGATACCGGGTGGCTGAAGCTGCAGCGCGTGTCGGGGCGGGTGATGGTGTTGTCGCGGCCTTGAGATCGAAGGCGTACGCCGCGACGCCGGATCATCCGCGGATCGGCGGCGCTAGCGTGTCGATGGCGGTCTGTCGCGATCGTCGCGGTTGCCTGAGCACGAACGCCATCGGCAAGCCGAACAGCAGAATCCATCGCACCGTGTAGTACACCATGACGTTCGAGTCGAACAAAAAGAACAGGAACGGCAGCGGCCACATCACGGCCTGTAGCGGCAGCCATCTGCGAGAACGGATTCCCGTGTTGTTTTGCACGACAAGCAGAATGGCGGGAATCGCAAACGACAAAACGAACCCGGCGATGCCGAAGTTCACCAGGAATTCCCCCGGCATGCCGAACAACAGGGTTGTCTTGTCGAGCGCGGTGCGCTCGAAATCGCGCATGATCTCGGATTTTTCCAGCGCGAACGTGTCGGGGCGATCACTCCACAGCGCACTTGGAACGATCGACGCGATCGCACCGACGAAGCTTCGCCCCATCGGGTACGCATAGGTCGGTTGCGTGACCGTATCGATCGCCAGTGCCTGCACGTCGAAGCGCGACAGGTCCCGAAACAGGAACACGCTGACCGGCCCCATGCTCAACTCGAGATCGCGCTGCTCGGCAAACCGCTGCGACAGATTCGCGATGTCGTCGTAGCCGAGGCCGAATTTCAACGGCATCAGCAGCAGGCCGGTCAGTGCCACGCCGATACCGGCGATCCGGATCGTGCGCGGCCTGATTCGCGCGATGAAGCTGTGATGGATGAACAGTGCGAACACCAGCACGAAGACGACACCCTGGCGACTCCCCGCGATGCCGGACGACAGCCAGCCCAGCACGCCGAGCTGAACGAAGGCCACGGCCGTCAGCACGACGCTGCGACGGCGTCGCATCATGAGGCAGACGAATATCCATAGCGGCGACGTGTTGGCCAGCGCCTGTATGACGCCCAAACCGCGAAACGGATCGTTGTCGGTGCCGGTTTGCTCGACGCGTGTGTCGTACAACTCGACGATTCGTGCGTAACCGCCCAGCTTGACGTAGATGAACGCGAGCGCGCCGAGCGACAGCAGCGCGAACAGATAGGCGAGACTGCTGACGCGCATGCCGGGTTCGAACGGCAAGCGGGCGTTGCCGAGGCGGCTTGCGTTGAGGTCGAGCGTCAGCTTGACGACCAGCACGCCGGCGAGGCTCAGGAAATACCACAGCGCGACGGCCGGATCGTCTTGCGGCAACAGTCGCAGATAGATCTCGTCTACCGCCAGCAGTTGCCACAGCGGGAACACGCCGAGAATGAAGAACAGAAAGATCCGGAACCAGCGTACGGTCGGGGTTCTCGGACGAATGGCGGCGATCGCCAGCATTAGCGCGACGTTCAGTAGCAGCAGCACGCCATGCATGCGCTGGGTAATCAGCAGCGTCGCGACGATCGCGGCAAGTGCGCCGACGGCGAACGTCGTCCACATCATGTGCCGGTGGTCGCCTGTCCGGCGCACCGCGAGGTTCGAACGCAAGAAATTCATCGGGATTGTCCGTCGATCGCCCAACCGCTGTAGTAGCCGTACTCGTTGCCGCGGCCCGGTTCTGTCACCGGCAGCTCGCCCGCACACTCGAGCACGACCCGCTCGTCACGAACGATCGAGAACGTCGGCAGCCCGGGCGTGCTCGGGACATCGACGAACGAAATTCCGGCCGGTAGCGGCCGGCGATCCTCGCGTGCGTTCTGGCCGATCTTCAGCAATGCGGGGCCGGTCAGGAATACACACACGAAAATGCGATCGACGAGCGGCCCGTGCGGCATGCGCGGCGACCCGTATGTCGACGCCGAAGGACCATCGGCGGCAACTTCGCGTTGCCCCGCCAAGCCCGGACGATAGAAAAAGAACAGCTCGTCGCGCACGATCGGCGGTTCGCTGCCCGTCTTGAACCAGCGGATGTAATGACGCGACGCGCGCAGATAGCCTTCGTGGCTCAGGATCGGGCCGAAGCGCGCGTCATACACGCTGGCCTGCCGGGCGCCCCCGGTCGGCGCGACATACGTCGATTCCGCCCAGTCGTTCCAGGTCACGATCTGCACCCAGGTCGCGCGCGACTCGATCGCCGCGCGCCATTCTTCCGCCATGCCGGCGAACCCGCGCGTCTCGAACGCGCGATAGTTCGTGCCTTGCGGCAAACCCCGGTAGTAAGGCGTCACGGGCGCCATGAAGACCTTGCCGGCGTTGCGCAACGCGGGGGCCAGTGCGCGCGTGGAGCGGGCCAGCAGCGACGGTGCGCCCGCCGCACCGAAATAGAAATAGCCGTCCGCGGAACGGATTTTTCCGACGATCTCGGCCGCCACGCTTGCGTCGATTTCCCGTTCTCCGGTGCTCGGAGACAGATGCGGGACAAAATACGCACCAAGGCGTCTGGCGGTCTCGATCAGCGATCGTGCGCCGGCGCCATGCCGGCCGCCCAGCGCGTACGCGGACAGCACGGGTCGTCCGTCCACCGTCAGCTGCGCGCGGCGTCCGCGAACCGTCCGGATGATGTCCGCGAGTTCGTCCTGTGCGTTGCCGTCGGCGGACACGAACAACTTGAACGCGCCGTCGAACCGGTCGGCCGCGTCGTAGATCGTCTCGACCCGCCGCTTGTAGTACGGCTCGGAAGCGTGCCACCCGCCGCAATTCAGTGCGAAGCCGTCGATGCCGGCCGCCATCGCGTCACGCATTTCCTGCGCATATTGTTCGGGGCCGGCCGTCTTTCCGCCTCTCGGCCACGCCACCATGTAGTGGGCGAAAACCCGGCGAGGGCCCGGCGCGTCGCTCGTCTCGCGGGTACGTGCGCGAAGCAGCCCGCCCGGGGCCAGCGCGGTCGCGACCGTCGTCGTGATGAAGGATCGTCGTTTCATGGCTGCTCCCGCCCGGCGGTCGCCGGAAGCGGCGCGGCGTGCGTGGCGTGACGCGTCAGCAGGACACATGACGACGACAGGATGACGAACGCCGCCGCGCCGACGCCGCAAATCGCGCCATAGGCGCCCAACTTCCAGCCGAACGCCGCGACCAGCGCGAGCGTGAGGACAGCCTCGAACGACGCCATCTTCATGAACGCGCGCCGGCTCCGCGCATATAGCCACAGCGACAGGATCCTGCAGAGAAACACGAGGCAGGCGCCCAGCAGCACGGCGAACACGAACGCAAACTGATTGACCCGGCTGCCGAGCGAATGTACCGGAAACAGCTGTATCTCCAGCAATGCATACGATGCGGCGGGGAGAACGATCAACCCCGCCAGCACGCTCGCCGAGAGCTTGCGTGCGAACCCGGGTGCGCCGATCAATCGAAGCGCCCGCCCGCCGCTTCCACTGATCGCCAGCGAAACCGATTGGCCGAAATTGAAGGCCAGGTTGTTGAAGCCTTTGGCAACGCGATACAGCGCGGCGCCGGCCGGCCCGGCCACGGCGGAAACGATCAGCACGTCGAGGTGCTTGGCGCCGGACAGCACCGCGTTCGCATACCAGCTGCTCAGCATTTCGCCGCGCGCCTGCGCGATAAAGTCGCGATACCAACGCAGCCCGCCGCCAACGGTGGGCGGATATCGGCTCGGTTCCGGACCGGTCGTGCCGCAGCGCGTCACCCACAGGTAGGTAGCAAGCAGCAGCGCGCCATACGCGGCTTCGACCAGCAGCAGCAGATCGGGAAGATGGCTGCGCAAGCCGTGGTATTCGGCGAGCACCGCGATGACAGCCAGGCGCGAAAGCGCCGAGATCGTCGAGATGATCAACACGACGCCATTGCGCCGGGTCACCCGGAAGAATCCGAGCGCAAAGTGCGACAGCCCATAACAAACGGGCGCGAGGACAAGCATTGCGGTCCAGTTCGGCAGCGCGATCGAGCCGGTTCGGCCCAGCAGCGCGCAAGCCAGACAGAACAGCACGGTCGAACCGAATGCGCTGACGCAGTCGAGCCGAAGCAGGTTCGGAAACCGTGCCCGGATGCGATCGATCGTGTAGATGCGCGCGGACCCGAAGTTGAAGGCGTCGATGGCGACGTAGAACAGCGCCAGCAACGCATACGAGCGACCGACGAGCACGGGGTCGAGGAGATGCAGCGCCAGTGCCGCCACGACGAAATTCACCAGGGCCGGCAAGCCGGCGCTGGCGACGACATGGATCAAGTCGGCGTTCAGGCGGCGCATCGCTCGACCAGGTAACGGCAGTACACGTCGTACTTTGCCTGCAGCGCCGAATGGGAAAACGCGGCGGCTTTCGCCTGCTGCCGGATGCGCATGTCGACGAGCTGGGCGCGGTCGCGGGCGACCGCCTCGACCGCACCGACGATCGCGTCGACCGAGCCGGCCCGGATCACGTCGCTCGCAGGCAGCACTTCCGGTATTCCGCCCACGCCGGTTCCGAGCACGGGCGTGCCGACTGCCATCGCTTCCAGCATCGCGCGCGGCATCCCTTCCTGAAGCGAGGGCAGCACGAACAGATCGTGTTCGGCGACGGTCGCGCAGGCTGTTTCCGACGAGACCTGTCCGCGGAATGCGACGACGTTGGCGATGCCCAGCGTATGGGCCAGCGCCTCCAGTTCTCCGCGCAACGCACCGTCGCCGACGAGCGTCAGCACGACGGGCACGTTCTTGCGTTTCAGGCGCGACACGGCTTCTAGCAGCGCCACGTGCCCCTTGCTCCGGTTGTGCATCATCGAGACGTTGATCAGCCGCAATGACCCGGGCCGCGCGAGCGCGTCGGGGTCGCGGGCCGCGAAGAGTCCGTTCGGCAGGAAGGCGTCGCTGAAGCCGAACGAATCGGCGCGCGAGCGCGCCGGATACTTCGCCTGCAAATAGGTTTCGGTCACGTATCGCACGCTTTGCGCGCGCCGCGCGGCGAGCGCGGTCGAGCTGCAATGGATCCATTTCGCGACGCGGCGCAACGGATGGGTGGACGCATCCTTGCTGAAGTAATCCTCCGGATCGGCAACGATTTCGGCCGAGAACGGCTTTCTCGTGATCCAGCACAGCAGCAGTGCGAGTGTTGCCACATTGCCCGGAAAGCGGATCATCAGTGTTTGCGCGCTCCGGATGACGCGGAACAGCCGTACCGCTGTACGCGGCAAGCCCGTCAGCCAGCGGCGGCCGCCGCGAATGGCGCCCAGGTCGACGAACGACGTGCGCGGCCCGGTGACGACGGAGCCGATCGGCTGGGCTTTCGGAAACGCGCGTGCGACGATGCGCACCGCGTCGAAATGCTGCGCGAACCGGTTCGCGAACTTCTCGTGGCCCATATGAGGACTGTAGATTTCGTCGCCGACGCGCGAAAAATTACCGTCCATCACAAAGGTGATTGAACTGCTCGATTTCATGACGGATCCTTTCGATCATCTCGTTGTAGCGCGTCGCGTCTGCCGTGCGCAGCGCCTGCCAGTACGTGCCGTCGTCGTGCGCAAGCTCGCGAGCGAGCGCGGCGACGCGGCCTGCGTCGAAGTCGCTGGCGTGCACCACGTAGCGCGACAGGCCGAGGTCGTCGTATGCAGCCTGACCTTTGCGCTCGTACGCGATATGAATGCTCGGCACGCCGGCCAGCACGCTTTCGAGGCTGCCGTGCAGCCGGACGGAGACGACCACCGGGCGCTCGCGCGCGACGAGCGTCGCCAGATCGTCGACCTGCTCGACATCGAACGTGTCGCGATAGAACGTGTCGTCGCCGTTGCCGCGGCCGCTGCTTTGCAGCGCGAATCCCGCGTTCGGCAGCAGCTTCGCGACGCAACGCAGACGGCTGACGTAGTCGTCGCGATACGGTTTGCCCTTCAGGTCGCGGAACACGAACCGGATCGGGCGGGAGTGTTCGGCACGACGCTCCGCGTCCGGCTCGGTGCGCGGTGTCCGGCCGATCTCGAGCACGACGAGGTCCCCCGTGCGAATGCCGTGCGGGTGTGCAAGCTCGTCGACGCTCTGGTCGTCGCGCAGGAACACGACGTCCACGCAACGCCGGACCAACGCCGCCAGCAGCGTGCCCGGCAGCGACTTCAGCGGACCGATGCTCTGCGGCAGATAGATCGATCGCTTCGAGCGCCGCAACGCCGTGCAGGCCAGCTGGCTGCCGTGCGCGACGAGCGATTTCCAGCCCTCCATGCCGCTGGACGCGCGCAGGTAACCGCCGCCCACGCCGAAGAACAGCGCCGGCCTCGCGCGGCCGAAGCGGCGCACCGATTCGATGCAGAAACGGGCCAGCGACCAGAGGCGGATGTTCGCGTCGTCGAGATAGCCGCGGAACGATGCCGGATCGAGGCAGACGATCGTGACGACGCCGTCGATGCCGGCGGCGCGGATCGCCTTCAGGCTCAACTTGACCAGCAGGCCGTCGCCGCTGTTTCGCGAGCTGTATGCGTGCAACAGATAAACGTCAGGCTTGTTCATAGATCCGCATCAGCGATTTCAGGAAATGTTCCTGCCTGAAGGTCTGGTCGAACACGTGCCGGGCGTTCTCACCCATGCGCCGGCATTTGTCGACCGTCAGGCGGTTCAGGTTGTCGGCGAGGCATTGCCCGGTGAGCTCGGTGAGGATGATCCCGTTGTAGCCATGGATCACCTGCTCGGGCAGCGAGCTTTCGCCGGAGACGACGAGCACCTTGCCGGCGCGCATCGCCTCGATCGGCACGAGTGCGAGCCCTTCCCAGCGGGACGGCACGATCACGACGTCCATCGCCTGCATGGCGCTCTTGGTCGCGGCTGCATCGACCCAGCCGTGGTAGACGATCCGGTCGTCGCCGGCCCGCTCCGCCGCGACGCCGCCGCGCACCGCCATGCCGTACACGTTGATCTCGATGTCCGGCTTCAGCGCCGGCACCGCGTCGAGTACGACGTCGAAACCCTTCTGGTAATCGAGGCGGCCGAAATAGCCGACGCGTATCGTCGAGCTGCCGGACGGACGATCGAGAGCGGCCCTGGCCTCGTCGCCGGCAATGCCCGTGTAGACGAGGTCGACCTTCGACATCGGCAGCCGGTACTTGCGTGCCGCGCGCAATTCTTCCAGCGACATGCAGACGATCCGATCGCATCGAGTCGCCAGCAGGCGCTCGGTCAGCGCGTAGCCCAGCCGCGTGACGGAGCCGACGTCCTTCTTCAGGAACGCCCACGCGTGGGGGGTGTACAGGACCTTCGCGTGTCGATGCCGGCGCAGGCGCACGTACACGCCGGGGAACGTGCTGTGGCAATGGATCACGTCCGGACCGATGGCCTTCAGCAATGCGCGGATCTCGCGCGCGACCCTGGCGATGCGCGCCGGATGCCGGCTCGACCGGTATCCGATCAACGTCAGCCCGTCGACGCCGGGCGTGCCGGTCATCTTGTCGGGATCGCAAATCAGCAGGACCTCATTGCCCATCGCGATCTGCTCGCGAGCCAGCGCGCCGACATAGGTGGCGATACCGCCCACCCAGGTTTCCACGACATGCACGATCTTCATGACGCCTCCCGCTCGCGCGTTGCGGGCGCGTCGTTCGCTTCGGTCGCACCGTACGGCGCATAGCGATACGCGCCGTATCGGGTGCGATAGCCGAATGCGCGCGTGTCGATGCCGTTGAAGAGGACGCCGAGCAAGCCCGACGAAATCCTGTTCAGCTGCTTCGCCGATTCGGCGATCTCGTCGATCGTCGTTTGTCTCGCGCGGGTCACGAGGAAGGTCGTTGCGCAGTGCGGCGCCAGAATGCTGGCGTCCGCCACCGCGAGCACCGGCGGCGTGTCGATGATCACGACGTCGTAGGCGGCGCTCATCTCGTCGAGCAACCGGATCGTCGATTCACCCAGCAGCAGCTCCGAGGTGGATTGCGACGCGGCGCCCGTCGGGATGAAGTCCAATCCTTTGGAGACGCCGTGCCGCGTGGCGTCCTGCAACGAGACGCGGCCCGTCAGCAGGTCGGATAGCCCGGGTGCGCTCCGCACGCCGAACGAATCGTGCAGATGACCGCGCCGCATATCCGCATCGATCAGCAGCACGCGATGGCCGGCGGCGGCCATCACGGCAGCCAGGTTGGCCGACACGAAGGACTTGCCGACACCGGGGCTCGGCCCTGTCAGCAGCACCCGGTTGTTGTTCGCGTCGAGCAGGGTCAGGCCGAGGGCCGTGCGCAGGCTTTTCAGGCTCTCGATGGCGGCATCGGCGGGGCTCTCGTTGGCCAGCAGCGACGGGATGTACCCGCGCCGCGCGGCCGTTGCGGCGGCGGTCCGCTGCATCGGCGAATCGGGGATCGTGCCGTAGACGCTCAATCCGGTGCGGCGCTCGATGTCGCTCGAGTCCTTCACGCCGCCGAACAGCGACTCGCGCGCGACCGCTGCCGTGACGCCCAGCATCACGCCGAGAATGGCTGAGAGCGCGAGAATCAACGCCTTGCGCGGTTCGACCGGCTCTTCCGGGACGGGCGCGTTGTCCACTTCGCGAACGTTGCCCACCTTGCCGGCCGACACCAGCCGGAGCTGCTGGATATTGTTCAGTACGCCGACGTACATTTCGTTGCCGACTTCGACATCGCGACGAAGCCGGAGCTCGTCCTGTTCGATATCGGGGAACGCGCGCAGGCGTGCCGACAGCCCGTCGATCTTCTGTTTCGCGCCATCGATCTGACGATCGAGCGCCTGCATCTCGGGATGGCCGGCCGCGAACCGGGTCGACGCCTCCGCGCGCTTTTGCTGCAACGCCAGCAGCGTCGCCTGGGTTGCGATGCTGTCCTGCAGGTAGGCCTGCGCTTCGATGCCGAGGTCGAACGTGCCGCGCTTGCGCCGCATCGCGTTGTATTTCGCTTCGGCCTGTTCCAGGTTCTGTTTCAGTTGCGGCGCCACGTTCTCGAGGAACGCGAGGGACTTCTCCGCCTCAGCTGATTTCCGCTTGACGTTCTGCGCGACATACGCCGTGCCGATCGTATTCAGGATGTTCGCCACCGTGTCGGGATCCTCACCCTTCAGCGACACGTTGATGACGTTGCTCTGCTTGCGAATCTCCGACACGGTCAGGTGTTTCTGCAACCGCTGCAGCGTCTTCAGTTCGGAATGACGTTCCACCTGGAACACCGCACCCGGTCGCGCATGGAGTGCGTCGACGCGGATCCGGAACGTGCCGCCGGCCTGCGTCGACTCGACGAGCTGCCCGAGCGCGCCTTCGATCGGCTGGTCGAGATCGCCGTTTTCCAGCCGGAAGCGGCCATCGGGCAGCGCCGTCAGTTCGAACCGGTCGCCCTCGAAGGTTTTCGGCACGTCGAACGTGCCGATCTCGATCGACTCGGTACCCCAGCCGTATCCGCCGAACCCGAACAACCCGGGCCGGGACAGGCCGTGTGCGCGCGCGGCGATCGCCTTGCCGATCAACGGGAAGCGCTTCGGTGCCGCGTCGATATACAGGCGCAGGTTCTTGACGGCATGGCCGACGACCATTCTCGACTGGAGGATCTCGATCTCGGCCGCCGCCTGGATTTTGCCGTCGAAGAGCGACGACACGCTACCGAGCAGCGAGTCGGCCCCGCCCGTGCTGTCTTCGACCTGAATCAGCAGATTCGACGCGTAGATCGGGCGGGCCAGCAACGCATACGCCGCGCCCGCGGCGAACACGGCCGCCGCGATGCCGGCCACCAGCCAGCGGTTCGTCAGCAGCAGATCGACATACCGCACGAGTTCCGGCTCGTCGCCCAGGTCTGCTTCGGGTAACGGGTTCGGTGCTTTGTTCATGGAAATTCCGTTCATCATTCGATGCTCATCTCAGTGCCTGGATCTTCGGCACCCACGCGTTCACGCCTCGGTCGATCAGGGAATAGGCATGCCTGAACGCATCGATCGGCTTCAGGTACGGATCCGGCACATCGATGCCGTTCCGTCCGTCGAGCTGGAACACGCGCCCGAGCGAAAATGGATGGCGCTCGACGATCTCGCGCTGCTGGCCGGCTTCCATCGTCAGCACGATGTCCGCATGACGTACCAGTGCCGCGGTGAGCTGCTGCGCGCGATGCGCGGAAATGTCGATCCCGGCTTCGGCCGACACGGATGACGCGAGCGCGTGCGCCGGGGCCCCGACGAGCGCCGACGTGCCGGCGGAGACCACCTCGATACCCGGCAGTCGCGACCGCAGCAGCCCCTCGCCGATAGGGCTGCGGCAGATGTTTCCGGTGCACACGACGAGAATGGTTCGAATCATTTTTCCTCCGGCTTTTCTGTTGTGAATGCCGTATCGATGGCTTTCGGTCATTTCGTGACGATCGCGCCCGTCAACCCGGCATTGATCGCCGGCAACAACAGATTCAGCACGCGGCTGAAGCGGACGAGGCTGTTGCTGTCCACGTAGACGACATCCTTCGGCTGAAGGTCGAACTGATTGGCGAGCACCATCGCGACGGGCGAGCTTGCGTCGAGGTGGAACACGCGCGGCGCGTCGCTCGACGCACCGCGGATCACGTAGAGTTGCGCGGCGTCGGCGCTCGCGCTGTTGAAGCTGCCTGCTTGCGACAGCGCGTCGCTCAGCGTCAGCCGGCCCGTGCGCAACGGCAGCGCGGTGACCGGCCGGGTCACTTCGCCCATCACGTAGACGCCGTTCTCCTCGCGCGGCAGCACGCGCAACAGATCGCCGTCGCGCAGCAGCAGGCCGGCGGGATTCGTGCCGCGCGCCAGCATGCCGGGCAGGTCGAGCGGATACGAGACGCCGCCGCGCACCAGCACGAGGCGGCTCTGATCGGCCGCCGGCAGGAAGCCGCCCGCGCGGCCGACTGCTTCGTACAGCGTCATCGGCACGTCGTTGACCGGAACCGTGCCGGGCGTGCGCACCTCGCCGTCGACATGAACGTGCTTCGCGCGGAACGACGCGACGCGCACCGTGACCTTCGGCGTGACGAAGTAGTGCGCGAGCGCGGCCGAGATCGCGCGGCGTGCGCCGTCGACGGTCAGGCCCGCGACCGGCACGTTGCCGGCATAGGGCACCTGCACGTTGCCCGCGTCGTCGATCACGAACCCTTGCGGTGGATCGGACGGCCGCACGTTGGTCTGCTGCAACGGCCCCTGCGCGATGGTCAGCTCCGGGTGGTCCCAGACGGTCACCTGCAGCACGTCGCCCGCGCCGAGCGTATAGGCGGCGGGGCGGCCGAGCAGCGCATCGACCTGGTTCTCGGCGGCCGCGTGCGCGTCGGCCTTCAACTGGCGGATCAGCGTCGCGTCGATTTCGGAGATCGGTACCGGCGGCGTCGCGGCAGGTGCCGGCGCGTTGCCGTTCGAACCAGGCAGGCCGGTCGTGGCAGGCATCTTCATCCCGGGCGCGAGCGCACAGCCCGACAACACCGCGCAGCAAAGCACGCCGACGCAAGCGCGCACGGTGCCACGCGCAGGCGATGGGGCGTTCGCGGACGTGCGATGGCGGCGACCGCCGAAGGATCGGAACAGAGATAACTTCAAGATGGAGCCTATTCGGACGTGTGAAGCGGGTGGACGATCTGTATGCGGCACTCAGTACGCGTTCTGATGACCGAATCCGTGCAACACCGTCGCACCGATGATTCGCAGATCGAGCGCGAACGACCAGTTGCGCAGGTAGTAGAGGTCGTACTCGACGCGGGACTGCATGCTTTCGAGTTGTTCGGTCGCGCCGCGCAGCCCGTTGACTTGCGCCCAGCCGGTGATGCCGGGCTTGATCCGGTATCGGTGGATGTAGCCGTCGACGAGCGTGCGGTACTGCGCGTCGTGCTCCACCGCATGCGGGCGCGGGCCGACCACCGACATGTCGCCGAACAGCACGTTGACGAACTGCGGCAGCTCGTCGAGGCTCGTGCGCCGCAGGAACGCGCCGACCTTCGTCACGCGCGGGTCGTTGCGCGTGGCCTGCGCGACCGTGCCGGCTGGTTCGACATGCACGCGCATCGTGCGGAACTTGTAGATGTCGAAGGTCTGGCCATCCGCGCCGCGCCGCTTCTGCGTGAACAGCACGGGCCCCGGCGACGTCAGCTTGATGACCGCGGCGACGACGAGCAGCAGCGGCATCAGCCCGACCAGCACGACGGCCGCGAACGCACGGTCGAAGATCGCCTTCGCGAGCCGTGCACCGCGCGACAGCGGCGGTGCGGCCAGCGAGATCGCCGGTTCGCCGAGGATGTCTTCGACACGGCTGCCGAACAGCGCATGCTTGCTGACGTCCGGCATCAGGCGCAGTTCGACGAAATCGTGGCGGAATTCGTCGATCACGCGGGTGATCGTGGCGTCGTCGTCGAGCGGCAGCGCGATCCAGATCTCGTCCACGCGTTCGGTGCGGGCAAGGGCGGCGAACGAGGCAAGATCGGTGGCGACGAAAGCGCCTCCGCCGAACGGGGCCGCGTGCTCGGTGGTGCGATACGCGCCGACGAACCGGTAGCGCGACGCGCCGGCCGTGTCGATCGAATCGGCGAGGCGTTCGAGCCATTCACCGCCGCCGACGATCGCGACGCGGGATGGCGTGCACGGCACATGGAGGCTACGGTGGCGTGCGACGCTCAGCCCGAGCCGGAACACGGCGAGCGCGATCGCGACGCCGAGCGTCCAGCAGAAAAGCCAGACCAGCAACGTCATCGTGACGGATGTCAGTGCGATCATCATCAGTAGAACGAAGCCTTGAACGACAAACCAAAGCGCGAGGGTGCGCAGAGCGTAACGCGTGGCCGGACGCGTCCGGCCGTCGAGGCCGATGTCGGCCAGCCGCAACACGAACGCCGCGAGCAGCGCGCTGGCGCCGATCAGGATCCATTCGGTTCGGACTGCGGCGAGATTCCACATCGAACCTGGGTGCGTGATGCCCGCGATGACGATGATAAGGAGGACATCGACGGCGCATATGGCTCTTGTTGCGCTACCTTTTTCCTGCTTGCGTTTCATACCTATGTTCATTCAGCTTGATGCACGGTCAATCCGGTGTTGCGGCATGGACTGATCGCTGGCGTATCGGGTGAACCAGATCTGACATCGATATTTAAAAATGACAGTTGGCAAGGAAGAAACCGAGTTTATGGGGGGGGCCATCTCGGAACCATCAGACAACGTGTCGTCCGCCGAAGAAAACAGATAGGACAAGTACTATTTCGTTGCGCGTGCCTGGGCGGTGAAACAACGAAACGTCGGGGTAGGGGCGAGGGGAGAGCGGGCTCGATGTAAGACCCGTCCGATGAAGATCGGTGTCGTCTACGCTTCTAATACGAGCGTTTCATCCGACACGAAGTACTGAAAGGGGGTGATGCTGATTGCCGCGATTGATCTTCCACGCGACAACGTGCAACCACTCTAGCCGAGGTTGGGCGCTGTCAGATGTTGATTAGGTGCGCTTTCATTGGCGCGGGTCGTCGGCCGATGCCTTGCTTGCCCGCAGCCCCGTTGATTTCGGGGGAACCGCGCTGGCTGGCCGAATCGTCCATTCGTTGCAGATGTGTTAGAAACCGTGTCGGTCGAACGCTTCGGCACGTCGGCCGCACGTCGCACGAGGATGTCATTCGCGTCGTGCGACGTGCATTCGCACTCAGGCGCCAAGCGTGGCGATCAGGGATGCAAGCCCGCGCTCACGGTGTCCTTTAGCCGCGCGGCGGTGATCTCGCCCATGTGCGATTCGACGAGGTTGCCTTTCGCGTCGAAGAAGAGCGTCGTCGGCAGCCCGCGCGAACCGTAGGCCTGCATCGCGTGCAGCGTGCGATCGAGCAGCACGTGATCGAACCGCAGCCCTTTCTGTTCGAGGAACGCGCGCACTGTCTGCGCATCTTCGCCCTGGTTGACCATCAGCACCGTCATCCCCGGATGATCCTGCTGCGCTTGCGCGAGGATCGGCATTTCGCGCTGGCACGGCGGGCACCACGTCGCCCACAGGTTCACGACGACGGGCTTGCCCGCGAAGCGTTGCGCGGGCACCGGCGTGGCGTCGAGCGCCTCGAGCTGCAACGCGGCAAGCGGCGGCGCACTGCGCTGCAACGTCGCGAGCGTGCCTTGCGCGATGCCCCATGCGGCGAGCCCCGCGAGCATGCCGGCCATCACCGGGCGACGCAGCGCGGGCAGGCGGCGCAGTCGCCAGCCGGCGAACACGAGCGCGGCGGCGACGCCGATGCGCCAGTCGAAGCCGCCGTCGCCGAGCGCGACGATCGAGCGCGGGGCGGCTGAATACTCGGACCACCATTGACCGACGTAACCGACACGCGCTGCGATCAGGCCGAGCAGCAGCGTGTCGAGGATCAGGCTCGCGGCGCTCTTGTGCTGGCCGTCCGGCGGGCGGCGCTGCATGAAACGGGCGACGAGCCATGCGATCAGCGCGGCGACGGCTACAGCGATGACGCGGATCGAGAAGGGACCGATGCTCAACATAGGAAGGAAAGAGAATGACGTGACCGGGCTCGGGGCAGGCGGGAAGATTGTCGACCGCAGACAGAGAAGCCATCAACGGGCGGGCGGCGTTTCGACACGATGTCGTGCATGCGGGTTCCCTTCGCGGTCCGCGCGCGGCGCCGTCACCGGCATTGCCGCGTCGCTAGCCGCCGAGTCGATAGGCGGTAAAGAACTCGTACCACGGCGACCCTTGCGCGACCGGCACGCCGAGCGCCGACGTGCGCTGCTTCAACGCGGTGAACACGTCGTTGATGCGCGCGGCCTGCGCGGCCTCGCCGAACGGATGCGGCTTTGCCCGGCCGGCCGCGAATGCGCCGTAGGCGATCGCGAGCAGGCGCGCGCTGTCGTCGATCGCGAAGATCGAGCCGTTGATTGCTTCGACGAAGCGCGGCCGGTCCGCTTCGCGCGAGGTGGCGATGCACTGGAACACGATCGCCGACACTTCGTGGAGGTCGTTCTCACGCAGCAAATCGGGCAGGCGCGCGGCGATCCGGTCGGCCGGTTCGTCATGCAGCGCCGCGCCGAAATCGAGCACGGCGGCCATCGGATTGCGGTCCTGCTTCATGCGATCGAGCGCCGACGCAGTCGACGCGGCCGCCGCTTGCGCGTCGTCGCCAGGCGCGGCCCGCAGCACGTCGGCCACCTGCTGCCGCCACTCCGGAAAAATCATCCGCACGTTGCCGAACTGCTCGCCGCCCGGCGCGGCCGGATTCCACCGGTAGACGATCGTGCCGCCGTGAATGAACGGCGAATACAGGTGCTCGGCCGTTTGCGGCAGCGGCCGCCGGTTGATCGGCAGCCACGCGAGCGTCAGCCAGTCGTAGCGGCCAGTGGCGGGCACCGACGGGCTCGAACTCGCGACGACCTGCCAGGTGCCGCGGTTCGCGTAGCGCCGGCGTGCATCGGGCACCGCGACGGTCTGCTGTTTCGCGGTATCGAAGTAGGTGGTGCCGGTTACGTTTTCGCCGCTGTCCGGGGCCGGCGTGATGGTGGCGATGACCCACGAGGCGCCGTCGGCCGAACGATAGTCGGCCGGCTGCAGCGTGGCGACGTCGTGCACCATGCGCGTTTCGGCGGCGACGGGGCTCGGCGGGAGATGGGCGGGACCGGCGACGATGCTCGGCATGGACAACCCTCGGAATCGGGTGCGTATCGGCGGATGGGGCCGATACGTGGCGGCGCATGGTATTGCTACATAACTGTAGGACGCCGTGGCCGGAAACGGAAACCAGCCGAGATGGGCTCCGGCGACGCCAGCGACGGCAGCGACGGCAGCGACGCCAGCGGCTCCAGCGATGCCAGCGATGCCAGCGGCGCGGACAGCGCCAAGCCCCGCTCACGCGCTCCGCCACTTCGGCTTACCATGCGCACGTGGGCCGGAACGCCCCCCGCCGATCGAGATCGAACATGACCGACACGAAAGCCATCACAGCGCACTGGACGCACGTCGCCGACCAATGGATCGACTGGGCCGGCAGGCCGGGCCACGATGCGTTCTGGAAGTATCGCGAGGGGCTGGCCGCCTACCTCGGCCGCGGAGCGGGCCGCGCACTGGAGATCGGCTGCGGCGAGGGCCGCGTGAGCCGCGAGTTGAAGGCGCTCGGCTACGATGTGACCGCGAGCGACGCGGTGCCCGCGATGCTCGACGCCGCGCGTCGCGCGGATTCCGCGCACCGCTACGCGCTCGCCGACGCCGCAGCGCTGCCGTTCGATCCGGCCAGCTTCGATGTCGTGATGGCATACAACGTGCTGATGGACCTCGACGACATGGCCGCCGCGCTGCGCGAGGCGCGCCGCGTGCTGAAGCCGGGCGGGCTGCTGTTCGTGTCGCTCGTGCATCCGTTCCGCGATCGCGGCCGTTTCGCGGGGCCGCAACCCGACGCGCCATTCGTGCTGGAAGGCACGTATTTCGGCAGCGAGCATTTCGAAGGCGTGGAAACGCGCGACGGGCTGTCGATGCACTTCGCGGGCTGGTCGCTGCCGCTTCAGGCCTACATGGATGCGCTGGAGTCGGCTGGCTTCGCGATCGTGTCGCTGCGCGAACCGCTGCCCGACCGCGCCGACACGGACACGCTGAAGCAGTGGTCACGCGTTCCGCTGTTCCTGTGGATCAAGGCGCGGCCGCTGGATTGAAGCCGTGGCGGCCGCGCTGCGTGCCGCACGATCAGCGCGGCAGGACCTTCCGATAGATCACGAATCCGCTCTTTTCCGCGACCGTGTCGTACAGCCGCATCGCCGTGTGATTCGTTTCGTGCGTCTGCCAGTACACGCGTTCGGCGCGATGCGCCTGTGCGGCGTCGTACACGGCTTCGATCAATGCGCGGCCCACGCCCTTGCCGCGTTCGCTGTCGAGCGTGAAGAGATCCTGCAGATAGCAGGTCGGCCCGGCCAGCGTCGTGCTGCGGTGATACAGGAAATGCACGAGCCCAACGAGCCGGCCATCGCGTTCCGCGACGCGCGCATGCACGGGCTCGTAGCCGTCGAAGAAGCGCGACCACGTGAGCTGCGTGATCTCGCGCGGCAGCGCGGTGTCGCCGAAGCGGCCGTAGAAGCGGTTGTAGCCGTCCCACAGCGGCAGCCAATTGTCGAAATCGTCTTCCCGCACGGGGCGTACGGTCAGGCCGGCGTCGGTAGCGTTCATGGTCGCGAACCTCGTCGATGATGTTGGAATGAAGCGTTGCCAGCGCGGCCGGCAACGGGAGCAGATCGTTACGATAGAAAGTTCGTGGCACCATGTGTAGACCCATGACATCTACACAATCTGGAGCCACGATGGATTACGCCGTGTTGCTGTCGACCTTCGAGCGCGAGGCGGGGCCGCATGCGGCTGCGCGGATGTCGCAGCAGCAGCGGCTGTACGCATGCCTGCGCGATGCGATCCTGGGCGGCCGGATCGCCGAAGGCGCGCGGCTCGCTGCGTCGCGCACACTCGCCGACGAGCTCGGCATCGCGCGCAACTCGGTGCTGTACGCGTACGAGCGGCTCGCGTCGGAAGGGTTCGTGACCGGCTCGCGGCAGGGCACCGTGGTCGCGCGGGTGGGCCTGCGCGGGTCGCGGGTCGCCGCCGCGGCGCCCGCCGGCGATACGACGGTGCTGTCGCGGCGCGTCGCGCGGGCCGAGCGCGCGACGAGCGGCCTCGACGAATCGCTGCCGTTCATGCCGGGCGCGCCGGCCGTCGACGAATTCCCGCTCGCGCAGTGGCGTCGCTGCATCGAACGGGCATGGCGCAACGCCGGGCCGGCGCAACTCGGCTATCAGTCGGCCGAAGGCGATGCGGTGCTGCGGGACGCGATCGCAGGCTATCTGCGTGCGTCGCGCGGCGTGCGCTGCGACGCCGCGCAGGTGATCGTCACCGACGGCACGCAAGGCGCGCTCGACCTGTGCGCCCGCGCGTTGGCGGACGCGGGCGATGTCGCGTGGATCGAGAACCCCGGCTATCAAGGTGCGCGCAACGCGTTTCTCGCGGCCGACCTGCGTGTCGAACCGATCGGCGTCGATGCGCAGGGGCTCGCGCCGCATCCGGACGACTGGCGCGATCGTGCGCCGAAGCTCGTCTACATCACGCCGTCGCATCAGTATCCGCTCGGCGCGGTGATGAGCCTCGAACGGCGGCTCGCGCTCGTCGCACAGGCACGCGCGGCCGGCGCGTGGATCGTCGAGGACGACTACGACAGCGAGTTCCGCCACCATGGCACGTCGCACGCGGCCGTGCAGGGGCTCGCCGACGATGCACCCGTGATCTATCTCGGCACCTTCAGCAAGGTGATGTTTCCCGCGTTGCGGCTCGGCTTCATGGTCGTGCCGCCCACGCTCGCGCAGCCGCTGCGCGACGCGGCGGGCGCGCTGATGCTGCAGGGCCGCGCGGTCGAGCAGCGCGCGCTCGCGGATTTCATCGACGCGGGGCATTTCACGCGGCATCTGCGGCGCATGCGTCGCGTCTATGCGGAGCGGCGCGACGCGTTGCACGATGCGCTGGCGCGGCGGCTGGGCACGCGGCTGACGGTGTCGGGCGGCGCCGGCGGCATGCATCTGTCCGCGCGGCTCGACGTGCCGGTGGCCGACACGGAACTGAGCCGCGTCGCGCAGGCGCACGGGCTGATCCTGCGGCCGCTGTCGTCGTTCTGCATGCCGGGCACCGCGCACGGCTACAACGGGCTCGTGCTCGGCTACGGCGGCGTGCCGGCCGAGCGGATGGACGCGCTCGCACGCCGGATCGGCGAGATGATCGACCGCGTGCTGGCCGCGCGGTGACGGGCGTCGCGCCGCGTTCCGATGGCGTCGCGGCGCGACGGCGCGCGGTAGCGCTTACCCGCGCATCGGCGGATTGACGCGCGCGAACGCGTCCTGCCGGCGATACGGGAAATACGGATACGGCGCTTCGACCGCACTCGCCGCATCGAGCTTCGCGATTTGCGCGTCGGTCAGCGACCAGCCCACCGCGCCGAGGTTCTGGCGCAGCTGTTCCTCGTTGCGCGCGCCGACGATCACCGACGACACGGTCGGCCGTTGCAACAGCCAGTTCAGCGCGATCTGCGGGACGGTCTTGCCGGTTTCCTCCGCGATCGCGTCGAGCGCATCGACCACGTCGTACAGCCGCTCGTCGTCGACCGGCGGCCCGAAGCCGGCCGTGTCGTGCAGGCGGCTGCCTTCGGGCAGCGGCGCGTTGCGGCGGATCTTGCCGGTGAGCCGGCCCCAGCCGAGCGGGCTCCACACCAGCGCGCCGAGGCCCTGGTCCGCGCCGAGCGGCATCAGGTCCCACTCGTAGTCGCGGCCGACGAGCGAGTAATAGACCTGGTTCGCGACGTAGCGCGACCAGCCGTGCCGGTCGGCCGCCGCAAGCGACTTCATGATCTGCCAGCCGGCAAAATTCGATACGCCGATGTAGCGCAGCTTGCCCGCGCGCACCAGGTCGTCCAGCGTCGACATCACTTCCTCGACCGGCGTGGCCGCGTCGAACGCGTGAAGCTGCAGCAGGTCGATGTAGTCGGTGCCGAGCCGGCGCAGCGCGTCGTCTACCGCGCGGATCAGCCTCGCGCGCGACGTGCCGGCGTCGTTCGGCCCGTCGCCGGTCGGCAGGCCCGTCTTCGTCGAGATCAACACCTGGTCGCGCCGTCCGTGGATCGCGGCGCCGAGCACGCGCTCGGAGGCGCCGTCGGAATACACGTCGGCCGTGTCGAACAGGTTGACGCCGGCATCGAGGCAGATGTCGATCAGGCGGCGCGCTTCGTCGACGCCCGTGTTGCCCCATGCGCCGAACAACGGGCCGGTGCCGCCGAACGTGCCTGCGCCGAAGCTCAGCACGGGAACCTTGAGGCCGGAGCGGCCGAGCGTGCGGTATTCCATGTCGTGTGCCCTCTCTGGATCGGAAGCCGGCGCGAGTGGGCGCCGGCAAGGTGGATCCTCACTCTAGCGCTTGCGGTTCGGCCGGATAATTGGGCAGACTTCGAAAATATCATTCGGAGAAAGCGAAGAATGCTGCTCGATAACCTCGCGCTGTTCCTGCGCATCGTGGAAAAGGGCGGGCTGGCCGCGGCCGGCCGCGAGGTCGGCCTGTCGCCGGCCACGGTCTCCGAGCGGCTGGCGGCGCTCGAGAGCCATTACGGCGCGGCGCTGCTCACGCGCACGACCCGCGCGATCAGCCTGACCGACGAGGGCCGCACGCTGGTCGCCGGCGCGCGGCGCCTGCTGGCCGAAGCGGACGAGCTCGAAAGCCGCGTGCGGCTCGGCGCGCAGACGCTGTCGGGGCCCGTGCGGCTCAGCGCGCCGGCCGACCTCGGGCAGGCGCGCGTCGTGCCCGTCGTCGACGCGTTCCTGGCCGAGCATCCGGGCGTCACGGTCGACCTGCATCTCGGCGACGGCTACGTCGATCTCGTCGGGCAGGGCCTCGATTTCGCGATCCGGCGCGGCACGCTCGCCGACAGCGCGCTGCGCAGCCGCTCACTCGGCCGTTCGCGCCGCGTGGTGTGCGCCGCGCCCGCCTATCTCGCCGCGCACGGCACGCCGCGGCATCCGGACGAACTCGCCGCGCACGACTGCATCGTGATGCGTTTCGGTCAGGAGCTGTATGCCGAGTGGCCGTTCCGCATCGACGACGCGCTGAAGCGCGTGATGGTGCGCGGCCGGCGCGTGGCCAACGACGGGGCGCTCGTGCGCGCGTGGTGCGTCGCGGGGCACGGCATCGCGCTGAAGTCGCTGCTCGACGTCGAGCAGGATCTGGCGTCCGGTGCGCTCGTCGAGATCCTGCGCGACTTCTCGCCGGGAGAAGTCGACCTGCAGATCGTTTATCCGGGCGGCGCCGCGCAGCCGCGGCGCGTGCGGGCGCTGATCGAGCGGCTGGCGCAGGCGCTGGCAGCAGCGGAATGATCGCAACCGGATCGCGTCGCGCCGGATGCCTCTGCGTACCGGACGCGACGTGATGACGGCGGATGCGGTGCGATGGCGGACGAAGCCGCTGCCAGCAACGACAGCGAACGCAGAAACCGCTGGCCGGACCGGTTGTCCACGTTTCGTCATTTAGCTAATATTCGAAACGTCAAACGAAACCGCAACCCATGGACGACGTCACCCGCATCAGCGCACTGGCCAACGAAAGTCGTCTCGCCGTGATGCGCTGGCTCAAGCAGCCGCGCGAGCATTTTCCGCCGCAGCCGCACGGCGACTTCGACGAACTCGGCGTGTGCTGCACCTACATCACCGAGAAGCTCGGCATCGCGCCGGCGACGACCACGCGGCACATGCGCATCCTCGCGGATGCCGGGCTCGTGCAGGCGACGCGCGTCGGCAAGTTCACGTACTACAGGCGGATCGACGATGCGCTGCATCAGTTGGGCCGCGATCTCCTGCAACTCTGACCTTCACCGAGGCAATTGACATGGATGAACTCGCCCTGCTGGCCGACGCCGACCGGCGCGCGCATGCGTATCTCGCAGCCACGAACGAACGGCGCGCGTATCCCGACGCGGCCGCGCTCGCCGGTCTTGCGGCGTTCGACGAGCCGCTGCCCGACACGGGCCGTCCGGCCGACGACGTGCTGCGCCTGCTCGACGAGCGCGGCACGCCCGCGACCGTCGCGTCGAACGGCCCGAACTACTTCGGCTTCGTGATCGGCGCGACGCTGCCGGCCGCGGCGGCGGCCGAGCGGCTGATGCTCGCGTGGGATCAGTGCGCGTCGTCGTTCGCCAATTCGCCGGTGGCCGCGACGATCGAGCGGCAGGCCGCGCGCTGGATCGTCGACGTGCTCGGGCTGCCCGAGGGCAGCGCGGTCGGCTTCGGCACGAGCGCGACGGCCTGCACGCTCGTCGCGCTGGTCGTCGCGCGGCGTGCGCTGCTCGCCCGCAAGGGCTGGGACGTCGACGAGGACGGCCTCATCGGCGCGCCCGAGGTCAAGGTGGTGGTCTCCGAGCTCGTGCACGTCACGGTGAAGAAGGCGCTGCGCGTGCTCGGCTTCGGGATGAAGCGCGTCATCGTCGCGCCGGTCGACACGCACGGCCGCATCGACCCGGCGCAGTTGCCGCCGCTCGACGACATGACGATCCTCTGCGTGCAGGCCGGCGAAGTGAACACCGGCGAATTCGATCCGTTCGCGGCGCTGATTCCGCCCGCGAAGGCCGCCGGTGCGTGGGTGCACGTGGACGGCGCGTTCGGGTTGTGGGCGCGCGCGTCGTCCAAGCGCGCGCTGACCAACGGCATCGACGGCGCGGACAGCTGGACGACCGACGGCCACAAGTGGCTCAACACGCCGTACGACGGCGCGATGGTGATCTGCCGCGACGCGGCCGCGCTGGCGACCGCGATGAACAGCGACGCCGTCTACCTGAGCGGCGCGCAGGACGCGCAGAAGAACCTGAACCTCGAATTCTCGCGGCGCGCGCGCGGCATTCCGGTGTGGGCCGCGCTGCGCGCGCTCGGCCGCGCCGGCGTGGCGACGATGATCGAGCGGCATTGCGCGCAGGCTGCGCGCGTCGCGGACGGCCTGCGCGCGGCCGGCTACGACGTGCTGAACCGCGTCGTGCTGAACCAGGTGCTCGTGCGCGCCGGCACCGACGACGAGACGGCGGCGATCCTTCAGGCCGCGCAGGATTCGGGCGATGTGTGGTTCGGGCAGACCGTGTGGCAGGGGCGGCCGGCGTTCCGGATCAGCGTGTCGTCGTGGCGCACGGAGGACGAACACATCGATCGTCTCGTCGCGTTGCTGACGAAGCTGCGCGGCGTGCACGTGGGCTGAGCGGCGGCGGCGCGCGACCTTGGCGCGGCACTTGCATTGCGCATGCGTCGCCAACCCGCGGAAGAAGCTGTCTCATTGTGCCTCAGACCGGGCAGTGGTGTGCGGCTATGCCGACGCGCGCATACACGTTTCTCATCCGCATGAAAATGCCGGACAATAACGCGGCATGCGCGCCGCGCCGGCCCGGGCGGCACGTTCAACCGCTGCATCACGCTGACGAGATCCCCATGTCCACGACACCTCCCCGGGAACTGCTGAAAGCCGCCGACATCGCGAAGATGGAACCGACGCGCGCGGTGCATTCGCTGAATCCCAATGCCGTTCGCCTCAAAAGGCAGCTCAGCGACCTGACCGGCCTCACGCAAATCGGCGCTCACCTGCTCACGCTGATGCCCGGTCACGAATCGGCCGAATATCACCGTCACCTGTACGAGGAAGAATGCGTGTACGTGCTGTCCGGCACCGGCACGGCCACGATCGGTGAACGCGCTTTCGACATCGGGCCGGGCGATTTTCTCGGCTTTCCGCGCGGCGGCGATGCACACACGTTGCAGAATACCGGCGACGTGCCGCTGCAACTGTTCATCGCCGGCCAGCGCCTCGAACACGACGTGTGCGAATACCCGAGAATCGGCAAGCGGCTTTACATCGCCGGCGAACTCGAGGATTTCGTCGATCTGCCGAAACGGCCGTAGACGGCACACATTCGCATCGGCCGCCGCCGCGCCTATGATGCAGGAACGCTACTCACGGGATTCCACGCCATGGACGCGCCGCATCCGCCGATGAATGCCCCGATTTCCGAAACGGAACCTGAAACCGAAACCATCGCCGAGCCGCGCGCGTCGCGTGTGCATCGGCCTGTCGCGCTCGTCACCGGATCGACGTCGGGGATCGGCGCGGCCATCGCACGGCGCCTGTCGGCGGATGGCTATGCGGTGATCCTGCATTCGCGCAGCTCCGCCGAGACCGGTCGCGCGATGGCGGCCGAGCTCGGCGCGAGCTACGTGCAGGCCGATCTCGCCGACGATGCGCAACGCGTGAAGTTGATCCGCGACGCGCTCGCGGTGCACGGGCGGCTCGACGTGCTGGTCAACAATGCGGGCGCGAGCCGCGTGATTCCGCACGACGATCTCGCCGCCGCGACGCCCGACGTGTGGCGCGAGATGCACGAGATCAACGTGATCGCGCCGTTCCGGCTCGTCGCGGAAGCGCAGCCCGCGCTGCTCGAAGCGGCGTCGAGCGGGCGCGCCGGGTGCGTGATCAACGTCAGCTCGCATGCGGGCGTGCGGCCGAAGGGCGCGTCGATTCCGTACGCGGCGGCGAAGGCCGCGCTCAATCACACGACGCGCCTGCTCGCGCGCACGCTCGCGCCGGCGATTCGCGTCAACGCGGTGGCGCCGGGGCTCGTCGATACGCCGCTGACGGCCGACTGGACCGAAGCGCAGCAGCTCTGGCACGAGCGTGCGCCGATGCGCCGCGCGGCGACGCCGGACGACGTCGCGCAGACGGTCGCGATGCTCGTCGCGTCCGACTACGTGACGGGCGAGATCGTGATGCTCGACGGGGGAATGAACCTGACGTGATGCGGTGCGGTAACGTCGTGATCCGGCGGCGCGGCGAGGCCGCCGACCGGTCTCGATCCGGCGTCGTTCGCCGGCGGCCGCTGCCTGCCGGCGCGATCGTACCGTTCAGCCCAGGTTCGCCCGCAGCCGCGCGAGCGCGTGGTCGTGCGTGCGTTCGAACTTCAGCGGCGTGACCGCGATATAGCCTTCGCCGAGCGCGACCGTTTCCGAATCCGCATCGTCGTCGCGCGGTGCGCGCGTCAGCTTCAGCCAGTGGTATTCGATATCGCGCGGATCGCGCCCCGACACGATGTCGACGCCCTGCAGCGTGCCGGCGCCCTGGTTCGTCACCTTCAGGCCGCGCACGTCGTCGGCCGGCCGGGGCGGGAAATTCACGTTGAGGCACGCATCGCGGTCCCAGCCGGCCGCGACGAGCCGGCGAATCACGTCCGGCGCGTGCGTGCGCGCCGTATTCCACGGCACGTCGTTGCGGTCGCTGAATGCCTGGCTCAGCGCGATCGCCGGCACGCCGACCAGCATGCTCGTCATCGCCGCGCCGACGGTGCCGGAGAACACCGTTTCGGTGCCGAGGTTCGCGCCGCGATTCACGCCGGACAGCACGAAGTCGGGCCGCGCGTCCTTCATCAGGTGGCTGACCGCGATCGCGACGCAATCGCCCGGCGTGCCGCGCACGGCGAAGCGGCGCTCGCCCTTGCGATGCACGCGCAGCGGTTCGTGCAGGCTCAGCGAATGCGACGTGCCGCTCTGGTCTTCCGCCGGTGCGACGATCCACACTTCGCGCGCCAGTTGCGTGGCGACCTGTTCGAGCACTTCAAGGCCGGGGGCGTCGAATCCGTCGTCGTTGGTGAGCAGGACGCGGTCGAACAGCGGGCGGGTTTCTTGCATCGGGATGATCCTCGCAGGTAGGCAATGAGAGGGGAAAGGCATCGCGGGTACACCCGGAAGGCTAGCATTGCGTCGTGATGCGTGTCGTGCCGTGCAGTGCCGCGCCCTGCGCGCGCATGCGAAAACGGGCGCATGACGCGAAAACGGGCGCATCACGCGCCCGTTCGTTGGTTCGATGTGTGCCGCCTGCGCGGCGGGCCGGACCGCGTTACCCGAGCAGATGCCGCAGCAGCCCGGCCGACACGACGCCGACGATGACGGTCGGCAGGATCGACAGGCGCGTTGCCGCGATCAGCGTGACGGCGAGCGCGAGCAGGTCGGCCGGGCGCGTCGACACGAAGGCCGGTGCGATCACCGAGATCAGCACGCAACCGGGCACGTTCTCCATCACCGATGCCATCCGCGGGCTCAGCGTGCGATTGCGCAGCAGCACGTAGCCGAGCACGCGCGACAGGTAGGTCGTCGACGCCATCAGCACGATGGTCGCCACCGTCGCGAAATCAGGCAGCATCGCGCGGCTCCCACAGCAGCGCGGCGATCAGCCCCGCGCACGCGCCGGCCGCGACGTACCACGCGCCGGGCACGGCCAGGTGCGTGGCGGCTGCGACGACGAGGCTCACGAACCACGGACGGCTCGCGCGCATGCCCTTCCACATCCCGCGCAGCAGCACCAGAAACACGGCCGTAAACGCCATGTCGAAGCCGTACTGCTCGACGTTGCCGATCGTCGGGCCGACCGCCGCGCCGAGCGTCGTCATCGAGATCCACGTCAGGTACAGCCCCGAGCACACGCCCGCGTAGTAGCGGACGCTGATGTGCGTGGCCGAGCGCGAGCGCGCGTCGGCGAGCGACATCGCCCAGCTTTCGTCGCACATGAAGAACAGCGCGGCGAACGCGCGGCGGCGCGGCAGGCGCCGGATATACGGCGCGAACGCAGCGCCCATCAGGATATGGCGCGAATTCACGAGAAACGACATCGCGACGATCAGCGCGATGTGCGGCGGCGACGTCCACAGATGGATCGCCGCGAATTCGGAGCCGCCGCCGAAATTGAGGCCCGTCATCATCGGGACCTCGAACAGGCTCAGCCCTTTTTGCGCGGCCTGCGCGCCGAGCACCAGCGCGAACGGCACGAAACCCAGCATGACGGGCAGCGCCGCGCGCAATCCGCGACCCATCTCGGCGACATGGGCGGACTTGTCGCGAAGCCCGGACGACGTTGAAACGCTACTGCTCATTACTCCTCCTTGGGGACGAGGATTGTCTGCTTTTTTGACTCGAATCGGGTTGCGTTGTGGCCAGATCTTCCGGAGAATTTGGCATTGAATCAGCGTTTTTCAATTTTTTTGGAATTGGGTGCCAATGAAGCTCGACGCTATCGACCGGCGGATCCTGAGCGCGCTGCAGCGCGATGGCCGCATGCAGAACGTGGAACTCGCGCACGAGGTCGGGCTGTCGCCGTCGCCGTGCCTGCGGCGCGTGCGGCTGCTCGAGGAAGCGGGCGTGATCGAGAAGTACGTGGCCGTGCTGAACCCGGCGAAGGTCGGCAAGGGGCTGACGATCTTCACGCGCGTATGGCTGAAGGGGCAGGACGCGGAGTCCGTGAACCGCTTCTCCGAGGCCGTCCAGCAGATGCCGGAAGTGGTCGAGTGCCACCTGATGGCCGGCGACTGCGATTTCCTGTTGCGCGTGGTGGCGGCCGACATCGACGACTACCGGCGCTTCCAGATGGAATACCTGACGCGCATTCCGGGCGTGCTGAGCGTGAAGACCGATATCCCGATGCAGAAGGTCAAGCTCACGTCGGCGCTGCCGACGTAAGCGGCGCGAACGCGCGACGACGATTCGGCGGATCGTCACCAGCCAGTGACAATCGGCCGATACACTGGCGGGACAAGCCGCTTCGCCGCGCACCGTTGCATCGCGGTGCGCCTTCGATGCTCTAGCAACTAACGGTCAACCGCAAGGCGATCGGACAGGCGCGCTGCGCGCGACGCGATCCGCCGGGCGGTGCTTTTTTCTGGTCGAGTCATTCATGCAGCCATTCAACACGCCATGGAATTCGCTGGAAATCGTCAAGCTCGTGCTCGGTGTGCTGACGCCGTTGTCGGTCGCGTGTCTCGGCTGGCTCGTCGCGCGCCGGCTGAAGCGGCTCGAGCTCGTGCAGTGGACCAACCAGCGGCTGATCGAGAAGCGGCTCACGCTGTACGACACGGTCGCGCCGCAGCTCAATGCGCTGCTGTGCTTCTACACGTGGATTGGCTACTGGAAGGACATTTCGCCGGACGACGTGATCCGCGCGAAGCGCGACCTCGACCGCACGTTTCACATCTACCGCTACCTGTTCGACGAGGACGTGTACGACGCGTATCACACGTTCATTCACGCGCTGTTCGAGATGCATACGGGGCCGGGGCGCGACGCGCGGATTCGTTCGCTGATCCAGGCGCCGGACGGTGACCGCAGCGTGCACGGCACGTACGAATGGAACGCGGCGTGGGCCGAGCGGTTCTCGACCGCGAACGTGACGGACAAGGCCGACGTGGTGCTGCACTACACGCGGCTGATGGAGCGGCTGCGCGTCGCGCTCGGCGCGAATCGCTGACGATCGCGCAGGCGCACGCCCGTGCGCTACGCGTCGGTACCGGAATTCGCTACCCGGCGGCGCGGATGGATTCCCTCACGCACATCGCGGATGCGCGATGCGGCCGCGGCTGACATGCTCGTGGCCATGTCCACTCGCGTGAGGTTCGCATGTTCATCGAAACGGGTTCTCGGTCGCCTGCGATACGCCGGCCGGGCGTGCGCAGGCGGCGCCTTTTCGCTGTGGGTACGGCCGGTCCGGACACGATGCCGTTGCCGGCCGAACCCGAGATCGGCGACATCGTCTTCATCCGCGTGACGGTGCGGCCGTTTCTCGAAGTGGCGAGCGCGACGCGCTCGTGGACGAATCACGTGGGGATCGTCGTCGGCGAGCGCGGCGGCGAGCCGCTCGTCGCGGAGAGCACGTTTCCGCTGTCGCGCGTGACGACCATGTCACGGTTTCTCGCGCGCTCGGATCGCGGCGCGTGTGTGATCGCGCGCTTGAAGCAGCCGCTCGACGCCGCGCAACGGCGCCGGCTCGTCGACGCGGCCATGCGCCGGCTCGGCGTGGTTTACGACACCGGCTTCAATCTCGCGTCGCGCCGGCAGTTCTGCTCGCGTTTCGTGCGCGAAGTGGTGCGCGATGCGACGCGGATCGTGCTCGGTGACGTTGAGACGTTCGATGCGCTGCTGCGTCGCAATCCCGACCATCCGCTGGGGTTCTGGAAGATCTGGTATTTCGGCCGGATTCCGTGGCAGCGCCGTACGGTGACGCCGGCGAGCTTGCTCGATAGCGGTGAGTTGCGCGTGGTGATGGATACGCGTGGGCGCGATGCCGGCGCGCGGGAGCCGCGAGGTTCGGAAGATGCGGAAATCGACGGCGCGTATGACCGTTGACGCGGCACTTTCCGGGTGTTGAACGACGGTGGCGTGTGGTGGGTAGGCCGCTCAAACGACGGGCGGCCGGGTACGACGCATCAAGCGAACGAGATCACGAGTTTCTTGCCGCAAGCTGCCGCGTATTTGCGCAGCGTATCGATGGACGGTGAATGCTGGCCCGTTGCGAGCGCGCGCTCGAGTCTTGTCACCGCCGGTGCTTTCGTCCCCATGCGCTCGGCCACGTCGGCTTGCGACAGGCCGGCGTCTCGCCGGGCAGCGAGCATCACGTCGAGCAGGGCGAGTTCTTCGCGGTTCAGCCGTTCGTATTCGGCGCGCACGTCGGGGTTCGACAACGCGCGCTCGCGCAGCTCCTTATACGTTGCCATCTTGAACCTCCTTGAGTCGACGTGATGCCCCCCGTCTACACGCGCATTGACGAGCTCAGGTACGAGGTAGGCCGAACAGTAACAAATATGTTATGTCGATGCAAATGGAGTGTCCGGCCGCGGCGTTGGTGGCGCAGCTTGGAAGCGCCGGCAGAGTCAATTCCGTCCCGCCACCGCGAGCCGCGCGGCGAGCCCGACGAATACCGTGCCGAGCAGATACTGCGGCAGCTTCGACGGCCGGCGGCGCGCGCCGATCCGCTGGCTCAACCGGCTCGCGGACAGGATCACCGCGCCGTTGACCACGAGCCCGATCAGGTTGAGCACCGTCGCGAGCATGAGAATCTGCACGGCGATCGAGCCGTGTTCGGGACGCACGAACTGCGGGAACAGCGCGAGGACGAACAGCGCCATCTTCGGATTCAGCAGGTTCGTCGTCAGGCCCTGGCGGAAGATCGCGGCGGTCGAATGGCGGCGCGGCGACGCGACCGGCGACAGCGCAGTCGCATCCGAACGGAACGTCTTCCACGCGAGATAAAGCAGGTAGGCGGCACCCGCGAAGCGCACGGCGTCATAGGCGAGCGGCACCGCGACGAAGAGCTGCGACAGCCCGAGCGCGGCAGCGAGTGCATGGCAGTAGGTGCCGGCCTGAATGCCCGCGAGCGTGGCGAACCCCGCGCGGCGGCCCTGGCTCACGCTGCGCGATGCGATCAGCAGCATGTCGGGGCCGGGTGTGACGGTCAGCGCGAGGCACGCGCCGGAGAACAGTGCGAGCGTGGAGAGGTCGATCATGGAAGTCCCGTCGTGCCGGAGTGGCGTGAAAGGGAGATCAGTGTAGGAGTGCGTCCGGCGCGGGTCAATTGACCGAACGGCCGATGATTCGATGTGCCGGCACAGCCGATCGAAAACGGATTCACTCCGTTTTCGGCGCGCCGACGAACTCATGCCAAGCGCGCCACGCGCGAATCGAGCGCACGCGCCGCCGCGCCCGTTACTGCTTCCTGCAAGCCACCTGATAATCGATCACGGTATTCGCCGACGGCGTGTCGGGCTCACCGCCGGCCGTCGTCACGCCGAGCACGCCGGCCGCGCTCCGATACCGCAGCGCGCAATACCCCATGCCGGTGCCCGAGCATGCTTCGGCTTCGATGATCCCGTGTTTCGCGAGCGTGGCCGCGCCATCCATCTCGTTCGGTTTTTCGTGCGGACGCAGCGGCTGCCAGCCGTGCGAGATCAGGATCTTGCGTGCCTTGTCGAGCGGTTTGCCGTACACGTTGGGCACGACTGCACGGCCGTGACAGTACGTGCGTTCCGCGGCAACCGCGGTCAGCCGCAAGCCGCCATTCTCCTCGCGCAACTCGCCGACCGGCGCCGACGGACCATCGCCGCCCCAGACCAGCAGCGCGCCGCTTTCCAGCGGCTCGACCGAGCCGAGTTGCCAGCCGGCCGCGCGCGCCGTATAGCCGAGCGCGACGAGCGTCGTGCCGTCGAAGACGCCGATATTTGCGTTGCGCGCAAAGCAGATCGCGCTCGTCCCCGGCTTGAACCCGCTCGCGAACGTGACGACCGTATAGCGGCCGAGCGGCGCCTCGGACGTCACGATCCAGCCGAGCTTCGTGACGTCGCGGCCGGCCGCGGTGGTGGTCTTCGCGCGATATTGCGCACAAAACGCGTCGAGCGTGCCGTTCTCGGGCGAGTGCGGCAGCGCGCCGAGCGCAACCAGCGACGCGCCGGCGATATCGGAAGCGGTCCGCAGCGCCTCGGCCTCGGCCGACGCCGCGCCGCCGAACATGACGCACGCGAGTGCCGCGAGCGATGCGACGCGGCGGGCCAACGGCTGGGCAGCGATGCGGCGCACGTCGGCTCAGCCCTGCGCGATCACGTCGATCCGCAGTGCTTCGCCACCGTCGACGATCGCCAGCAGACGATCGACGTTCGGGTGCGCACCCGGGCGGTTACGCGCGTCGGCGGTGTGCTCCGCGAACACCGCGAGACCGTGTTCGGCGGCCTTCGCATCGAGCGTACCGAATGCCTGCTTCAGATAGTTGTACACCGCGAGCGAACCCTGCTTGCCCGGCTGGTTCTCGATGCTCGCGACCACGTCGCCGTTCGCGCCGACGAGATCGATCCGTGCGATGCCGTCGATGGGCGGCAGTTGCGCGAGGTTGTCCTTGAATACTTGGGTCGGTTGAATCACTGAAACACTCCGTCGGTTCGGTCATGGGCCAATCGGGCCGTATCTTATCCGATCGTCATCCGGCCGACCGGCCGCGCTGCACCGGCGAGCTACGCCGCACTGTCCGCCACCGTCGGCATCGCGCGGGCTTTTCCGCTAGAGTAAGAGATCACCGGCCGCATCCGCCGCCCACGCCGGCACGCGGCGGCCACATCCCGCCATTGCATTGCACACGAGGGCCCCGATGGACATTGAGCAACGCTACACCGCCAATGCGCCGACGCGCGCGGAAGTCGACGCACTGGCCGGTATCACCGTCATCGAATTCGGCGCGAACTGGTGCGGGATCTGCGCGAGCGCGCAGCCCGCGATCGTCGCGTCGCTCTCCGCGCATCCGGCCGTGCGGCATCTGAAGATCGAGGACGGCCCGGGCCGGCCGCTCGGCCGGTCGTTCCGCGTGAAGCTGTGGCCGACATTGATATTCATGCGCGACGGGGTCGAAGTCGCGCGCGTCGTGCGCCCCGTCGACGCGAAGCAGATCGAAGCCGAAGGCTTCGCCGCACTCGCCTGAGGTGGCCATCATGCAACAGGCCATCACGCACATCGGCGTTGAAACGCACGGGAGCGGCCTCGTCGAGTTCACATCGCAGGCGCGTGCGTTCGTCGACCAGCAGGCAATCCGCACCGGGTTGCTGACCGTGTTCTGCCGCCATACGTCCGCGTCGCTGCTGATCCAGGAGAACGCGGATCCGTCGGTGCAGCGCGATCTCGAACGCTACTTCGCAACGATCGCGCCCGAGGACGACACGCGTTACGAGCACGACACCGAAGGGCCCGACGACATGCCCGCGCATCTGCGCACCGCGCTCACGCAGGTGCAGCTGTCGATCCCGGTCGAGCATGGACGCATGGTGCTCGGCACCTGGCAGGGCATCTACCTGTTCGAGCATCGTCGCGCGGCGCATCGGCGCGACATCGTGCTGCATTTGATCGGCGAATGAGCGCGGGAGCGCAAACGAACGGGCAGGCCGGCGTGCGCCGCAGCGCGGCCGCGTTCAGCCGAACAGCTTCTCGACGAGCGCGCCGAGTTCGCGCAGGTGAACGGGCTTCGGCAGGAACGCGTCGAACACCTGTTGCTTCTCGCGCAACGCGGCCGATTCGTACGCGCTGACGCCGAGGATCGACGCAAACCGGCCGTCGTCGTCCGGTTGCGCGACCATCCGGATGCGCCGCGCGACTTCGAAGCCGCTCAGGTCCGGCAGTTCGAGATCGAGCACGACGAGGTCGTACCGCGCGTCGCCGAAACGCGCGACGCCTTCGTGCCCGGTGCCGCACAGATCGGCGTCGACGCCGAGCGCCGACAGCATCGCGCCGAGCGTTTCGCGCGCATTGTCGTTGTCGTCGACCACGAGCGCGCGGCGGTTGCGACGCACGTCGACGGCTTGCCATGCGGGCGCGTCGCCGGCCGTGTCGGCGGCATCCGGCGCCTCGGCCGGCAGCGTGACGACGAACTCGCTGCCTTCGCCGACGGCACTGCGCACGTCCACATGGCCGCGCAGCGTCGTCACGATCTCGCGCACGACGGCGAGCCCCATTCCGATGCCGTCCACATGCAGGCCGACCGCGTCGTTCGCACGGTAGAACGGCTCGAAGATCTTCGGCAGATGCTGCTTCGCGATACCGGCGCCGGTATCGCGCACCGCAAGTTTCAACTGCCGGCCGGCCGGCGTGTCGACGAGCCGGATCGATACGTGGATCGATCCGTCGACGGTGTACTTCACCGAATTCTCGATCAGGTTGGACAGCACCTGCCGCAACAGCTTGCGATCGGAGCGGATCGCGAGGTCGTGCGGCTCGACCAGCTGCGAGATCGCGATCCGTTTGGCCGCGATCTTCGCGCGCAGCGGATCGAGCACCTCGGCGAGCAGCGACGCCATGCCGACCGTTTCGGCTTCGGCGAGACGCTTGGTCGAGCGCAGCTTGATGTAGTCGGTCAGGTCCTTGACCAGCGCCTCGAGCGACGACGCCGAATTCTGCAGCCGCCGGATCGTCTTCAGGTTCGCGTCGGATTGCGGCCGCGCGAGCAGGATCTCGATCGACCCGCAGATTGCCTGCAGCGGCGTGCGCAGTTCATGACTGACCATCCCGAGGAACGCATTCTTCGCCTCGATCATCTCGAACGCGCGATCGGATGCCTTGCGTTCCGCATCGAGCGCCGCGTCCTGGCGTTCGAGTAGGTCGTCGCGCGTGCGCATCGTATAGAACAGCAGCAGGAACAGCGCGCACAGGATCACGCCGAGGATGATGCCGAGCGACAGGATCGCGCGCTGCTTTTCCTTCAGCTGATGGAACGTGAAGTCGCGCTGCGCCATCTCGATCGCGCGGAAGTAGTTCGCGAGGCCGTTGACCTTCGGCCAGTGCGCATTGACCTCGTCGATCACGCGCTGTGCGTCGTTCGGTGCGTCGCGCAACAGCGGCACGTCGCGCTTCAGGCGCGCCATGAATTCGCCGAGCGCCGCGATCTCGCCGCGCGCGCGCGGGATGCGCAGCCAGTATTGGGACACCTCGGACGGCCGCTGCAGGAAGCCGAACGACACCGACAGGCTGTCGAGCTGCATCTGCACGTGGTCGTAGTTGTCGTCCACGTGCGTGGCATAGAGAATCAGCTGGCGGTCGAAGCGCGTGTAGACGTTGCGGTATTGCGCGGCGGTCCAGAACACGCCTTCACGCGGCCCTTCGAGCACGCCCTCGTTGACCGACGTCGCGAGCAGGTCCCACAGCAGGAATGCCCACGCGGCGAATCCCAGGATCCACAGCGATCCCAGGACCAGGATGATTTTTCTGTTCTTCCACCGCCCGCGCTTCATGTCGCCCGCTTACTTCACGGTCAGGCCGATGATCTGCCACGCGAACTTGGCTTCGCCGAGCGGCGTCTTCAGCTCGTCCGGATACTGGTCGCGCGGATACATGATCCACAGCGGCCCGTAGTTGTCGTTGCCGAGCACCTTGCCGTTCATCGTGCGCGCAAGGATCACGCCGTACTTGTCGGCATCCGACACGGGGATCGTGAACGTGTACTCGTCGATGCAGCGGAACTCGATCTGCGTGCCGTGCGCGTCGACGGTCTTCAGCACGTCGGACAGGCGCGGGCCGGTGAAGGTCGCCTTCGGCGTCCAGCTCGTCGACGTGACGATCGTGTACTGCGGCAGCGCCATCAGCGCCTGCTCGGAAAAGACGAACGTCGTGTTGCCGGGCTGGTTGCTGCGGCCGATCTTGCCGTCGACGGTGAACGTGAACGACGCGCCCCAGCACGCGGCGGCCATGCCGAGCAGGCCAGCCGCGACCAGGCTCTTGATCCGGATCGTCGAGATTCGCATGTGTTTCCCCTTGGTCGTGTTCGTGTTCGTGTGAAGGTGGGTGTTCGTTGTGGTCTCAGCTCGCGACGGCGGCGCCCGCGCCGCTCGCGGCGGCCGGCAGCGCGATCTTCAGTTCGCGTGCGACTTCGGCGAACAGGATCGGCAGGCGCACCGGCTTTTCCTCGCAGCGCGCGTTGTAGTGCGACACGATGTGCGCAATCTCGTCCTCGCTCGCCTCGCCGGTGGAGATCTTGCCGGTCAGCAGGAAGATCGGCGCGCCGCCGTTTTCGCTCGAGCGGATGCCGCGCACGAGTTCGGCGGCCGTCTGGTCGCCGAGCATCCAGTCGAGGATGTAGCCGTCGAAGTCCTCGACTTCCAGCGCCTTGCGGAACGACGCGCCGTCAAAATAGGGCACCGCGTTCACGCCTTTTTCGATGAAGTATTCGCACACGGTTTCGGCGACGTCCTGCGAATCGTCGACCACCGCGATCCGCGCGGCATAGACGGCCGGCTGGCTCGAGCGCAGCTCGATGACGTCGACCGGATAGGTGCGGCCTTCGCGCGCGTGCTCGCGTTCGGTGACGATCCATTCGCCCTGCCACTGCAACGCGACGAAATCCGTTTCGATCTGGCTGCTGGCCTTCGCCGAGATCGCCGCGCGGCAGCGAAAGCGGCGCGATTCGATCACGAGCGTCGCGTCGATCATTTCGGCGGCGGCCGGTTGCGTGCCCTTGTCGTCGAGCAGGATCGCGGGCGGCACGCCGAAGTGCGTCGCGATGTCCTGCAACTGCGACAGGTTCCACGGGATCAGGCCTTTCATCTTGCGCGTAACGACCGAGAAACTGAGGCCCAGCACGTTCGCGATCGTCGTGTTGTGACTACGCGGCGGAATGCCGTTGCGCGTCAGCAGATCGCGCACCTTGGTGGCGGTGATGAGATCGACGTTGGCCTGCTCGCTAGTGGACATCTCGAAAGGGTCTCCTGGGTTTTAGCGACGAAGAGCATATTCAAAAGTGACGCGATACGCAAACTTTGAAATCGCGATTGACCTTGACATGCCATATTTCTCCATTATTATTGCTCACCACGTCACTATTGTTTGTCGCGTCAGGTTTGGAGGCCGGTATCGAACACGGTCATCTGGCGAAAAGCGGCAGCCAGAGCGTGACTGAACGATTCAAAGAGAGAGCCTGAGAGAGCCTTGGACTGCGTGTCGGCGTTGGCGAATTGTATTCGCCTCGCCGCACGCAAACCGGGTACGCGCTCGCGGGGGTGGGATAGCGCGAAGCAGTGCGGCGCAGATAAAACGTGGGGAACGCACACATGTATCGCCGTTTGCTGGCACCGGGGCTGCTGTTGCTGTTGGCCGCGTGCGCGCAGGATCCGTCCGTTACACGCAACACGGTGCGGATCTGCGATGACACCGGTTGTTCCGATCGCCCTAAAGATCAGGTGTCCTATCAAAAAAGGGACGATGCGGACGACCGCGAAGATCCGCGTATCGTCGCGCTGAAGCAGGCCGCGAAGGCGCAGCCCAAGGCCGCCTACGACCTCGGCCTGCGTTATTTCCGCGGCGACGGCGTGCGCCAGGACAGCTATCAGGCACTGAAGTGGATGCGCGACGCCGCCGAGCGCGGCGACCTGAACGCGCAGAAGGCCCTCGGCAGTTTCTACCTGTTCGGCCTCGAGGAGATGGGCTCCGATCCGCGCGAAGCGGACAAGTGGCTGTCGATCGCGGCGAGCCGCGGCGACAAGGAATCGAAAAAGCTGCTCGAGCTCGCCCGCAAGGCCAAGAAGGAAGACGAGGAAGACTGGAAATGGCGCACGCAATGGCGTGACGTCTATTACGGCTACTGGTACTCGGGCTATCCGTACTACGGCGTCTGGAATCAGACGTACTGGTACTACTGACCGGACCGAAAGCAACGGGGAGCTGCAGCGGGGAGACCACCATCGCGCAGCCACGCCGGGGGGCTTATCGAAGTTCGCACGAACATATAAGCCGAACAACGACTCTATCGATCGATAACGACATGAAGACCAACCTTTCCCAACGTCTCACTCAAGGTGCGCTGGTTGCAGCGCTTTGCGCGTCGGTCGCCGGCTGCGGCGGCGTGGTGACGCCCGGCGGCCAGAACGCGGGCGTGTCCGGCGCCGCGGCGGGCGGTGCGAGCGCCGGCGCCGATACGACGCTGCAGCGCTGCACGTCGCCGCTCGGCACGATCGCCGTCGACGACGGCCGCAACGCCGACTGGTGGGGCCCGTTCGGCAGCGCGACCAAGATGACGACCATCGACCCGCTGCTGCGCCTGGCCGTGCAGCAGTCGAACTGCTTCGTGATCACGTCGATCGGCAACCAGAAGAGCGACGCGCGCCTGTCGCGCATCACGCAGTTGCAGCGCAACTCGGGCGAATACCGTGCGGGCTCGAAGCAGCAGAAGGGCCAGCGCGTCGCGGCCGACTACTACATGGAACCGCAGATCGTGATCAACGATTCGGCGGTCGGCGGCATCGGCAGCATGATCGGCGGGCTGATCGGCAACAGCGCGGTCGCGGCGGTGGCCGGCCATCTGCAGACGAAGGCATCGGTCGTGACGCTGACGCTGTTCGACGTGCGTTCGGCCGTGCAGATCGCGGCGTCGGAAGGCAGCTCGACGGCGACCAACTACGGCGCGGCGCTGGGCGGATTCGGCGGTGGCGTGGGCGGCGCGCTGTCGGGCTTCTCGGCGACGCCGGAAGGCAAGGCGACCGTCGTCGCGTTCATCGACGCGTACAACAAGATGGTCGTCGCACTGCGCAGCTACAAGGCGCAGGACGTCAAGGGCGGCCTTGGCCGCGGCGGCCAGTTGCAGGTCAATTGAGGTTCCGGGCCGGCGGTGCGTGCCGCCGGCGGCAATGCAGCAGGCCCCTTTCTATTTCAAGCCGGCGAACTGCACGGGTTTCCTGTGCACGACGCTGAATCCGTTCACGCAGAACTGAGCGGGCGCTACCGACCCGGCGCGCATCGCGCGGGCCGAACCGGGTACGTTGGGTGCGCCGCATCGTCCATGAATTGCATCTCCTGCCGTCGGCTTGCCGGCGCAATTGTATTGGCGCGCGCGGACGGGGAGCGATGTCACGACTTGTCCGAGGGGACAAGACGTTATGGGCGATTGCGCCGCTAGGATTCGTTCGAGTTCAAAACAAGCATTGAAACAAATCGGACATGTACTAAAAGGATAATACACAACTGATTTTCGCAGTGTCGTTTGGCATGATCGGGATGTCTCTATCCCGAATGCATCCATCGTGACGCCCAGCCCGGCAGGGAATCTGCCGCATGTCCGCATCCCCGGGCGCCGTCACGCCGAGCCATGCCATACAGCACGCTTCAGTCCATTCGCCGCTACCAGAGCATTTCGATGTTCGGTGGCGGCATCGTCGTCACGATCCTGATCCTGATCGCCTGCGGGCTCGGGATCACGTCGATCGTTTACGGCTATCTGGACGGTGAGCGGCGCAATTTCCTGAACGGCGTCGAAGAGGCAGTCGACGAGGTGCAGGTGGCCGAGACGTCGTTCCGCAACGGCGTCGCGAACACGCAGCTGATCTGGCACGAGCTCGGCGCGGCGCCTCCCGATGTCGTGAATGAGTTTTTCGCCAACGGCCAGCAGCTCGCGATCAAGCCGTATCCGTCGCTCGTGGTCGGCGTGCCGGGACAAACCGGGCAGCGCGACGAGGTGGCGCGTTATCTCGCGCTGTCGTTCCTGCTGTCGCGCATCGGCGCGGCGAGTTCACTCAATCGCGGGCGCACGCTCGAGGGCTACCACTACAGTACGCGCACGGGCATGTTCGGCTTCGTGCCGCATCTGTCGCGCGACAATCCCGCGCTCGCGACGCCCGACGCACGCGCGCGCGTCCTCGCGGCGCTGCACGTCGATTTCGACGGCCCGGCGCCGACCGACGGTCGTCCCCACGTTCGCTGGCTGCCGCCCTACATCAATCCCGTGACGGGGCAGGCGCGTATCCGGATCGCCGCCGAAGCGCGCGCCGACGGCCGGCCATTCGCGGTGCTCGTCACCGAATACGCACCGGAATACCTGCTGTCGTGGCTGCCCGGGCGCGGGCCGGCCGGCGTGTTCTTCATCGCGTCGGCGGACAACCGGCTGATCGCGATCGACCCCGGCGTCGAGCGGACCAACGCGCTGACCGAGCGCCTGCTGAATCTCGATGTCGCACATGCCGACCGGGCAGCCGACGAGCCGCTCTTTCGCGACGGCGCGATCGTGTTCCGCTCGCGGCTCGCGGCCACCGGCTGGACGATCGCCTATGTACTGTCGTGGGCCGACGTGGCGGCCGGCATCGGCGTGCAGGCCGGCGCGCTCGCGGCGTCGACGCTCGTCGCGATCGTCGTGATGTGGCTGCTGCTCGTGCGATTCCACCGGCGCGTGCTCGTGCCGGTCTACGCGCGTTCGGCCCGCGTGTTCGAGAGCGAGGCGCTGTGCCGCAGCGTGATCGCGATGGCGCCGGTCGGCATCGGCCTCGTGTCGCTGTCCGACCGCCGCGTGATGCTCGCGAGCGACGTGCTGGCGCAGATGCTCGTCCCGCACGGCGGCGATCACCACGCGTTGGCCGCGCAGGCGCTGGCGCAATACGACGCGTTCGTCGCGAACGGCGGCTCGGGCCGCACGATGATGACCGAGCTCGTGATCGATGCGCACGGCGACGCGCCGCTGCACCTGGAGGTCATCGCGCACAGCGCGCGTTACCAGGGCGAGGACGTGCTGATCGCGATTTTCGCCGATACGACCGCGCAGCGCCGGCTCGTGCATCAGCTCGAGGAAGCCGTGCGCGCGGCCGATTCGGCGAATGCGGCCAAGTCGTCGTTTCTCGCCGCGACGAGCCACGAGATCCGCACGCCGCTCAACGTGATCCTCGGCAACCTCGAGCTGCTCGAGCGCACGGCGCTCGATGCGTCGCAGCAGAGTCGCGTGCAGACGCTGCGCGCATCGGCCGAGGGCCTGCTCGCGATCGTCAGCGACATCCTCGATTTCTCGAAGATCGAGGCCGGTGCGATGACGGTCGAGTCGATCGAGTTCGATGTGATCGCGGTGATCGAGCGCGAACTGGCGGCGTTCGCCCCCGTCGCGAGGGCGAAAGGGTTGCCGCTGTTCGCCGATATCGATGCGAGCGCGGGGCAGCGTATGCGCGGTGATCCGACGCGGCTCGCGCAGGTGGTCGGCAACTTGCTCGGCAACGCGATCAAGTTCACCAGCGAAGGGCGCATCGTCGCGCGCGTGGCGGTGGGCCACGACGTGGGCGGGAGGCCCGAGCTCGCGATCGGCATCGAAGATACGGGCATCGGAATCGATCCCGCGCAACATGCGAGGCTGTTCAAGCCGTTCTCGCAGGTCGACGCGTCGATCACGCGGCGCTACGGCGGCACGGGGCTCGGGCTCGCGCTGTGCGATCGGCTGGTCGCGGCGATGGGCGGGACGATTTCGGTCCACAGCGCGCCGGGCATCGGCAGCCTGTTCACCGTCCGCCTGCCGCTGCGCATGGGCATCGTGCCGAAATCGCCGGTGGTTGCCGGCGACAGGCGGACGCTGATCGTCGTGTCGCCGGAGGACGCATGGCGCGCGTTCGCCTTTCCGCATCTGCGTGCATGGGGTTTCGATGTCGCGATGCATCCAAGTCCGATCGGGATAGCCGCCGGGTGCCTCGTGCGTGCTCATGCGATCGTACTCTTCGGCGATTCGGACCAATGGCGACGGGAGGAGCTCGACAGTCTCGGCGGCGGCACGCCGGTCGTGCTCGCCACGCCGGACGGTCCGCTGCAGCCCGACGTCGCGGGTCGCACGATCCGCGTGTCGAGCTATTCGCTGAACGGGCTGCGCACGGCGATCGAGCAGGCGCGCGTCGCGACTGCCGAGCAGCGGCCCGCGCCTGCCGGCAAAGCCGGTGATGGGCAACCCGAGACGGCTTCCGGCGCGCGTGTGCCACGCGTGCTGGTCGCCGACGATGCGTCGGTCAACGGGTCGATCTTTCGGGAGCAGCTCGATGTGCTCGGCTGCGTGGTGCGGTGCGTGTCGTCCGGGGGGGCCGCGCTCGATACGCTCGCGAACGGTGCATGGGACGTGCTGCTGCTCGGCGCCGACCTGCCCGACATGTCGGCCGGGGAACTGGCGGAAGCCGTCCATGCGCGCGCGCTGCCGTGCGACATGATCGTCGTCGCATCGCATCTGGCGCCCGACGACGCGCAGCGTTACGCCGCATCGAACGTCGAGTGCGTGTTGACGAAGCCGGTGACGTTGGCCGACCTGCGTCGCGCGCTCGCGCGCGTCGCGCGACAGCGCGGAATCGCGTTTTCTGCCGCCGCGGCGGACGAACGGCCAGCGTCGAGAGCAATGGCGGCCGCGGTGGCCCACTGGCCGGGAAGATAAAAAAAGCGACGCCATGGCGGCATAGATCGCCCAGCGTTCAAAACGGGGAAGGCAGACACGCCGCATCGCATAGATGCCGCGTGATTTCGACTGAAGAAGGAAGGGTAAGGCCGTGCGCTATATGGGAAAGGTGTTCGGGCTGCTGCTTGGATTTGCGACGCTGCCGGAGAAATCCAGACGGGATTTCCTCACGAAGCTGAATGAATTCATGATGATGTCGCCGTCGCAGAAGCGGCGGGCCATCACCGAGTGGCAGCATGTCGCGGATGACGGGTCGGGCGAACCGGACAAGTCCGTGGCCAAACGTTAGGAAGCGGCCAAGGCCGTTTCGCGGGACGGGATGGATCGACGGTATGGGGAAGGCCGTCGATCGGATGTGCGTGGGCGGCGAATCGGCGCACGTGCCGCCGCCGTTGCGATGCCGTGTCCGGGCCAAGCGTACGGCGCGCCGGCGGTTGTCGAAGCCCGGCGGGCGCGGTCCGGCGCAAGCGGCCGCACGTCGATTTCCCGCGGCGACGCGGAACCCGTCTATTATCTTAAAATTACGCTGCGCACCGCCCGATTCGCAGAACATCGCAACGCGACCGTGTCGCGAGATGGATTCGAATCCCGGCGCGTCGCACAACATCGCACGTCGGGCCGCGTGTATCGGGAGAAGAATATAGATGGATGAATTTTTTGTGCGAGTGATGGTGGCGGACGATCATCCTTCGTCCGCACTCGGGATGTCGCAGGCACTCGCGGGTAGCAGCACGATCAAGCTGCTCGGCACCGTGTCGAATTCGACCGACCTGGTGGCGATGCTCGACGTACAGCAGAGCGACGTGCTCGTCGTCGATTATGTGATGCCGGGCGGCAAGTATGGCGACGGTCTCGCGTTGTTGTCGTTTCTGCAGCGTCGCTATCCCGCGCTTCATCTCGTGACGATCACGATGATCGACAATCCGAGCGTGCTGCATGCGATTCAGCGGCAGGGCGTCGGGTGCATCCTCAGCAAGTCCGACGCGATCTCGCATCTGGTCGGTGCGGTTCACGCGGCTTATGTCGGTGCGAATTATCTGTCGCCGTTCGTCAAGCAATTGCTGGAGGGCACCGAGACGTCGCCGGGCACGCGCACGCTGACGGCCCGCGAAATCGAGGTCGTGCGACTTTACGGCGCCGGCCTGACGGTTGGCGAGATCGCCGTCCAGCTTCACCGGAGCAAGCAGACGATCAGCTCGCAGAAGTCGAGCGCGATGAAGAAGCTCGGCATCGTCCGCGACGCGGACCTGATCCGCTATGCGAGCGAGGGCCAGCTGCCCGAAATGCCCGGGACCGATGCGTAGACGGGTAACCGGCGGGCGGTACCGAGTGACCCGGCCGGCGCATGACGCCGTGCCGGCGCCGAGTCGACTTCGACGATCCGTATGCCCACCAAACTGAAAGCGCTGATTGCGAACGCCACCGCCACCGCGGGCCGCAAGCCGTTCGAGCCGGGGCGCGTGCGCCGCCAGCAGCAATGGCTGCTGTATGCAAGCGGCGCGGCGATCACGGTGTTCGTGCTGGTGTGCACGGCACTTGTCGCGCGACTCGACCTGCAGGAATCGCTTGCGCAGTACCGGTCGGGGTTCCTGATCCGCAAGGCCGAACTGCTCGCAGAGATGGAGGTGGTCAGGGCACTCCAGGTTCGCTACGTCGAAAACCTCGAGGTGATCGCCGGCCATGGCCCGACCGTGCCGCCCGATAGGCTCGGGAAGCTTGTCGACGATCGCGGCCGGATTGTCGCCGTCGGCCACGCGGGGCGTGTGGCGTTTGCCACTTTCGCGGTCGCTGCGTCACCGCAACCGGAGAAGGCCTACGCGCCGTTGCTTCTCAAGTTGCTCGCGCAGGGCGAGATCACGGGCAACATGCCGCCGCAACAGGCCGGCGACCCGGGAATGGGGGCGTATATCGTCGATCCGGACGGCAATTTTGTCGTGGTGACGGGGTATCCGCTGGTCAAGCAGGTGCTGGCGCTGCCGGCCGGCTTCGACATCAAGGCATTGATTCGGCAATTGCAACCGCCGCCCGACTTCGTGTCGATGGCGTCGGCATCGGATGGCCGGGAGGTTCTGCTCGATCGGCGCGACGATCCGTTGACCGGACGCCCGACACTGCGGTTCGTGCAGGCGGTGCGCGACCCGCAGGGCAAGCCGATCGCATGGTTCGTCGCGGTCAGCCGGCCGGAGATCGACGATTTTCTGCGTTCTTCGTCCGCCGGCAAGGATTACGCGCTCGTCAGCCCGGCGGGACAGGTTCTGACCGGCCGCGAGGTCGCCCCCGCGCTGACGGCCCGTGCGCTCGACTATGCGCGCAAGGCGGGCAGAGAACGGGCGGCCGCCCATCGCGTCGGCACGAATATCGTCATCGGCGACCGGATGCCGGGGTTCCGCGAGGTGTTGACCGCGACCTTCTCGTGGCGCAGCCTGTTCGATGACATGGCCGGCCGCCTGGGGATCGCAATCGGTCTCGCGCTGCTGGCGATCGGAACGGTGTGGTTCGCGATCGTCATGTTCGACCGGCGCGCGCTGCGCCCGGCGAACCGTCGTGCAATCCGGCTGATCGAAAGCGAGGCGCTGAACCGCACGCTGATTCGCACGGCGCCGGCCGGGCTCATGCTGCTGTCGCTCGCCAACGGCGACACGATGGTGCGCAACGAGGCCGCGCAGGCCTACGGCGACACCGATGCGGCGGCGTCGCTCGGCAAACGCATCTGGCAGGCCTATCACCGCAGTATCTCGGGCGGCCGGGCGCCGCGCGTCGTCACGCACGAATTGTCGGTCAGCCTGCCCGGCGGCGGGACGACCTATCTCGCCGCGCATATCGTCCGTACGCGCTATCGCGGCGTCGATGTGTTGCTCTGCACGCTGACCGACATCACCGCGCGCAAGCAGATGGAAGACAAGCTGCGCGAGGCCCGGGAGGCGGCGGACGATGCGAACAAGGCGAAGTCGACGTTTCTCGCGACGATGAGCCACGAGATCCGCACGCCGCTGAACGCGATCGTCGGCAATCTGGAATTGATGGAGCGCGCGCCGTTGCCGGCCGAGGAGCAGCGACGCCTGCAGACGGTGATGTCGTCGTCGGATGCGTTGCTGCGCGTGATCAACGACGTGCTCGATCTGTCGAAGGTCGAATCGAACCAGATGGTGCTGGAGGCCGTGTCGTTCGATTTGCGTGCGGTTCTGCGCGACGTCGCGGCGATTTTCCATCCGCTTGCCGCGGCCCGGCATCTCGCGCTCGAATGCAGGATCGACCCGCAACTGGCCGATGGCTATGTCGGCGACCCGACTCGCCTGCGTCAGATCGTGTCGAATCTCGTCAGCAACGCAATCAAATTTACCGAGCGCGGCAGCGTGACAATCGAGGCGCGACCGACGGGCACCGTCGGCCAAGCGCGTGGCGTCGAGGTGGTGGTACGCGACACCGGTATCGGCATCGCGCCGGAGAGCCTGCCGACGTTGTTCGACGTGTATGTCCAGACCGATGCGTCGATCTACCGGCGCTTCGGCGGCACGGGGCTCGGACTGCCGTTGTGCCGGCGCCTCGCGCGGCTCATGCATGGCGACCTGGCGGTCGAAGCCCGGCCGGGCCAGGGCGCGACGTTCATCGTGTCGCTGCCGCTGGCCGCCGCCCCGTCCGGATGGCGCGTCGCGTTCGACGAGACGGAATCCACCGCGTCGTCGTTGCCGGCATACGCGGACGACGAGACTCCGCTGCGCGTGCTCGTCGCGGAGGATCATCCGGCGAGCCGCGCGCTGCTGCGCGATCAGCTCGATGCGCTGCATTGCGACGCCATGCTCGTCGCGAACGGTGTCGAAGCGATGCGCGCGTTCTTCGCGCATCCGTTCGACGTGGTGCTCACCGATCTCGGCATGCCGGAACTCGACGGCTTCGCGCTCGCGAACTTCCTGCGCGAGCAGGGGGCGAAGGTGCCGGTGATCGCGATGACCGCGCATGCGACCGAGGAGGATCGGCGGCGCTGCGCGCAGACGGGCGTCGCGGAGGTCGTGCTCAAGCCGCTGTCGATCGATGCGCTCGACGCGGTGCTGAGGCGGCATGCGCTGCGGGGCGAGCGGGGCGGATCATCCACGGATCACGGCAAGCAGTTGGTGATCACCGAGGAGATCCGGCAGAAGCTGCGCGCGTCGACGCTGCATTCGCTGGCGGTGATCGGCGATGCGTTGCAGCGTGACGACGCCGATTCGATCAAGATCGAACTCCATTCGATGCGCGGCGGCTTCGCGATCGCCGGCGACATCGACGCGCGCGACGCGTGTGCGGATGTGGAAACGGCCGTGAATGCGGGCGGGGTGGATGCAGTGAAGGCCGGCTGGCCGGATTTCCAGGGCGCCATCGCGCGCGCGCTGGATCGGCTGCGTCACTGATGCCGCGCAGGCCGGCGCTTGAAGCGCGGCATCCCGACATCCCCGTCGGAACCATTCGACTGAATACTGTGCGGTGGCGCGCTGCCTGACGATTCCGGGTCGATTATCGACACCTGTCCGGGTGGGCGATATTGGACACGGCGGGGCAGAAGCCGGGACACAGCGATTCGTGATCGATGCGACGAGCAGGCGTGGCGAGGCACGCATGTCGGGCAGACGGGTCGTACGCCGTTGCCCGACACTGTGCAATCGGATGGTTTTCCGAACGACGAAGGAGCCGCGGAAGCCGGCATGATTCAGTTGCGCATCATGCGACTTCCGCGGTCTTCGTCGATCAGTTGATCGGCTTGCGGCCCGAACCGACGAGCGGCATCGACGGATCGCGCTGGGACGCGGTGTTGCCGATCAGCGTGCCCGCGTTGAAGCCTACCAGTGCACCGTAGTTCTGGCCGGCGTTCGCCGCGACCACGATCCGGCTGCCGGTCGACGATTGGCCGATGTAGCCAAAGCTGCTTCCGGCGAGCCCGCCGAGCGTCGCCGAGACGCCGCCCGACACCGTGCCGCTCGACGACGCGCGCAGGATGGTGCCGTAGTGCTTGCCGGCGAAGCCGCCCACGTGGCTGAAATCGCCGCCATGAACGTTGCCGGTGGCACTGGAGTCGGTGACGGTGCCGGCCAGTTGGCCGACCAGCCCGCCAACCGCGCTGTCTGCGCCCGCTTCGACGTTACCGGCGGCCTTCGATTGCGTCACCTGTCCGGCGTTCATCCCGATCAGTCCGCCCGCAGACGACGACCGGCCGGCTCGCACCTTGCCCGTTGCGGAGGACGCGGCGATCGTGCCCGTGTTGTGGCCGACCAGCCCACCGGCCTCGCCGTTGTTCCCCGTCGTCACGTCGCCCGATGCCTGGGATTGCCGGATCGTGCCGCGGTTGTCGCCCGCGAGGCCGCCCACGAGGCCGTTGTCGCCGGCCAGAACCGTGCCGGATGCACGCGACGCGTTGATGGTGCCGCCGTCGTTCGTGCCCACGAGCCCGCCGGCCGAGCTGCGGTTGGCCGCGTGCACGTTGCCGGTTGCGCGCGACGCGTCGATCTTGCCCCGGTTGACGCCGGCGAGCCCGCCGACGATGCTGTCGTCGTTCGCGTTGACGCTGCCTTCGGCCGATGCCGTATCGAGGTTGCCACTGTTCCAGCCGACCAGACCGCCGGCCCACGAGCGGCGGCCGGTCGTCACGTTGCCGTGCGCCTGTGCCGAATGGATCTGCGCCGTGTTGATGCCGGCGAGGCCGCCGGCTTTGCTGTCGTCGCCTGCGTTGACGTTGCCCGTCGCGGTTGCCGTATCGAGCATGCCGGTGTTGTTTCCGACGAAGCCGCCGGCACTGCTCGAACGGCCCGCCGAGACGTTGCCGTGCGCCTGCGACGCGCCGATCGTGCTGCTGTTCGAGCCGGCGAAGCCGCCGACCCGTGCGCGATCGCCTGCCACCACATCGCCGTCGGCGCTCGACGCGTCGATTTCGCCGAAGTTGTAGCCGGCGAATCCGCCCGCGACGCCATCGTTCCCGACCGTGACCTTGCCGCTTGCCTGGGCGTTGCGAACGGCGCCGAAGTTGAGCGCGACGAGGCCGCCCGCGCCGGCGTTGTTGCGCGCCGTGACGGACGAACGGGACGACGAGTTGGAAATGACGCCGTTGCCTTCGTTGATGCCGACCAGGCCGCCCGCCATCCCGGAGTCACCCGTCGCGATCACGTTTCCGGCGCTGGACGAGGCGTCGATCAGGCCGTCGTTGTCGCCGACGAGACCGCCTGCCGTGCCGGTGCCGTCGATGGTGACGCGCATGTTCGCATGGCCGTCGCGGATCGTCGCGACCTTGCCGTTCTGCCCGACGTTTTCGCCGACGAGGCCGCCCAGCGACGCCGTATTGTTATCGCCATAGACCTGCCCGGACGCGCTGACGTGCTCGAGCGTGCCGCCGCGATTCGCGCCGACGAGGCCGCCTGCGGCCGAGAGGTTGTAGGCATGAACGGACACGTCGTGTGCGGCGACGTTCGTGACGGTGCCGGTGTTGTAGCCCGCCAGCGCGCCGACGGTGCCACCCGTTCCGCCCGCCGTTGCCGTGATGTCGCGGAGCGCCAGATTGGCGATCTGCCCCGTGTTGGCGGCGAACAGGCCGACGTTCGCCGTGCCGTTGTAGATCGACAGCCGCTGGATCGTGTTGCCGAACCCGTCGAACACGCCGGAGAACGCGTTGTCGCCGCCGATGCTGCGGAATTTCGCGTTGGCGCCGTCGACTGCATTGCCGAGCACGTAGCGGCCCTTCAGGTTCGTGTCGACGTTGCGCAGGTCGGCGAGCGTATGCAGCACCTTGTAGTCCTCGCCGTTCGAGCGATACGACGCGTCCTCGCCCGACAGCGTCACGACGGCCTTGTCGTTCGAGAGCGTATGGCCATCGCGCGCATTCAGTTCCAGATGTGCGTGGCGACCGGTGAGGCTGACCGCGTCGTCGATCCGGATCTGCTTCGCGGCGTTCACCTGCAGGCGCGCAGCGTTCCCGGATGCGGACACGTTGTTGTGCAGGTTCACGTCGCCCGTGGCCGACGTCAGCGTGAGCGCGTTGTCGCTGTTCCACGCGACCGGGCCGCCGACCGTCAGGTCGTGCCGCGTATTCGTCAGTGCGACGTTGGTCGTGCCGAGGTTGCGCGACAGCGTGTCGGCCGCGATCGACTGGTCGGCGCCGTTCACGCCTGCGTTGGCGGCTTCGATCGCCCACGTGCCTGCGCCGTTGCCTGCACGCGTATCGACTTGCGCGTCGCCCGCGACGTTCACGCGTTCGCCGCGGGTCGTGACCGAGCCGGCCGGCGCGCCGGATTCGGCCGTGCTCGCGTCGAGCTTGCCGCCGACCTGCACGGTGCCGCCGTCGAGCGTGATCTTGCCGCCGCGCGCGTTCAGGCCGCGTGCCTCGATCGTGCCGGTGTTGTTGACCACCGAGTCGAGCAGATTGCCCGCCGCGCGCGCGGTCATCAGTACCTGGCCGCCGTCGGCCTTCAGCAGGCCGCCGTTGCTGGCCTGTGCGTCGACCGCGCCGCCGTCGACCTGCACGTTGAGCAGGCCGTTGCCGTCGAAGTTGACCGTGAAGGCGTTGCCGGCGCCGAGCGCGACGCTGCCCATTTTGGCCTGGATGACGCCGTTGTTGGCCACGCGCGCACCGAGCAGCGCGATGCTGCCGCCGTCGGCGGCGGTGAGCGTGCCGTGGTTGACCACGGCCTGCTTCGACGCGCCGGAGAAGCGGTAGTTGCCGGCGAGGAAGTCGGCGTCGGAGAGGTTCTGGGTCGATGCGACGAGGCCGCCGACGTTGACCTGGGCGCCGGCGCCGAACATCACGCCGTTGGGGTTGACGAGGAAGACGCGGCCGTTGGCGGAGATCTGGCCGTCGATCTGGCTGCCGTTGCCGCCGATCACGCGGTTCAGCGCGAGGGACTTGTCGGTGGGCTGGTGGAACGAGACGCGCTCGCCGTTGGCGACGCTGAAGTCCTGCCAGTTGGTGATGAGCTTGTCGGAGTGCTGGTTGATGTTCATCGTGCGACCGTCGTCGGTGCGCACGATGTCGGCCTTGCCGGAGGTGATGGCTTCGCCGGAAGGCAGCGCGAAGGCGGGCAGGGCGACGAGGCCGAGCAGCGAGGCGGTGGCGGCGGCGAGACGCTTGCCGCTACCGGTCTTGCCGCGACGTCGCGCGGTTTCCCCGACCGCGGTCCAGCATTGCTGCGTCTGGTTCCATACCAGTGCATAGGTCTTGTTCATCGTTCTCGTTTCCTTAACGTTGGGTGGGTGAAACGATTTGGCATTTTTCGAATAGAGGATCGAAGTCGATCGCTCGACGAGGGCCGGCGCGCCCCGGATGTCGAAACAATTGGTTTAGGGGTACGACGGGTTTTCTCCAGTGCGCTGCGACAAGAAGAACGGCCGGCAGATCGAGGGGGCGGCACGGATTCGCGATGAACCGCGAACCCATGCCGCTGACTGCGGGTCGGGGCGTTACTTCACGGGGCCCATGATCTTCTTGCCGTCGATCGTGCCGTTCGGGCTATTGGTGCCAATCGTCATGACGTTGGCAGCCGGGCCGGAGGTCGAGCTCGATTCGATGCTGCCGTCGTTAAACCAGACGAGACCGCCGACGAACGGCAAATTACCGGTGAAGGTCGCCGTCGACGTCGAATGACGGATCGCGCCATAGTTGGCGGCCACGAGGCCGCCGACAGCCGATTGGGTGCCGGCGATCGTTGCCGACGACGACGCGTACTCGATGCGCCCCTTGGCTTCGTTGACGCCGACGAGGCCGCCAATCATCGAGAGAGGCGTCGTGTAGTTGCCGCTCGCCGACAGTTTGCCGCTTGCCGTCGCGTGTTCGATCGTGCCGAAGTTGCGTCCGACGAGGCCGCCGATACTGCTCCCCGGGCCCCCCGAAGCCGTGACGTTGGCCGACACGTTGTACAGCGTGCCGTAGTTGCTGCCGACGAGGCCGCCGACGTTCATGTAGCCGCCGCCGGCCACCCGGCCCCGGCTGGACGAGTTCTCGATGGTCGCGCTGTTCTTGCCGACGAGCCCGCCGATGCTTTGCGCATTGGCTGCGGGATAGCTGGCATGCGCGAGCGAGATGTCGACGTTGGCGTGACTGTTCGTGATGGTCGATTTGCCCGTGTTCTCGCCGACGAGGCCGCCGATGCTGAGCGTGTCCGGCCGCCCGGACACCCGGCCGTCGAAGCGGAGGTTGTCGAGCGTGCCGTCGCGGTTGAGGCCGACGAGGCCGCCTACCATGCCGTACTCGCCGGCGTTGTTGGCGACGGTCATGTTCTTCGCATCGACGTTCCGGATCAGGCCGCCGATGTTGATGCCGACGAGGCCGCCGAGCATGGGGCTGTAGGCGCCCGCGGTCGTGCTCGCGGTGATGGCATCGAGCTTCAGGTTCTCGATCGATCCGATGTTCATCGCGAACAGACCAACCGCCATATTGCCGGGGTTCGTGACGTTCAGGCGGCTGAGCGTGTTGCCGAGACCGTCGAACGCACCGGTGAAGTAGCGATTGCCGCCGATGCTGCGGAAGTTTGCGTTGGCGCCGTCGATCGCATTGCCGAGCACGTAGCGGCCCTTCAGGTTCGTGTCGACGTTGCGCAGGTCGTCGAGCGTGTGCAGCACCTTGTAGTCCTGGCCGTTCGAGCTGTACGACGCGTTCTGGCCGGACAGCGTCACGACGGCCTTGTCGTTGGAGAGCGAGTGACCATTGCGCGAATTCAGTTCGAGATGCGCGTGGCGACCGGTCAGCTTGATGGCATCCTTCACGTCGATGCGATTCGCGGCGTTGACCGACAGGCTGGCGTTGTCGCCGGTTGCGGCAATGGCCTGCTGGAGATCGACGCTGCCGTTCTTCGACGTCAGCGTGAGCGCGTTGTCGCTGTTCCACGCGACCGGGCCGCCGACCGTCAGGTCGTGCCGCGTATTCGTCAGTGCGACGTTGGTCGTGCCGAGGTTGCGCGACAGCGTGTCGGCCGCGATCGACTGGTCGGCGCCGTTCACGCCTGCGTTGGCGGCTTCGATCGCCCACGTGCCTGCGCCGTTGCCTGCACGCGTATCGACTTGCGCGTCGCCCGCGACGTTCACGCGTTCGCCGCGGGTCGTGACCGAGCCGGCCGGTGCGCCGGATTCGGCCGTGCTCGCGTCGAGCTTGCCGCCGACCTGCACGGTGCCGCCGTCGAGCGTGATCTTGCCGCCGCGCGCGTTCAGGCCGCGTGCCTCGATCGTGCCGGTGTTGTTGACCACCGAGTCGAGCAGATTGCCCGCCGCGCGCGCGGTCATCAGTACCTGGCTGCCGTCGGCCTTCAGCAGGCCGCCGTTGCTGGCCTGTGCGTCGACCGCGCCGCCGTCGACCTGCACGTTGAGCAGGCCGTTGCCGTCGAAGTTGACCGTGAATGCGTTGCCGGCGCCGAGTGCGACGCTGCCCATTTTGGCCTGGATCACGCCGTTGTTGGTCACGCGCGCGCCGAGCAGCGCGATGCTGCCGCCGTCGGCGGCGGTGAGCGTGCCGTGGTTGACCACGGCCTGCTTCGACGCGCCGGAGAAGCGGTAGTTGCCGGCGAGGAAGTCGGCGTCGGAGAGGTTCTGGGTCGATGCGACGAGGCCGCCGACGTTGACCTGGGCGCCGGCGCCGAACATCACGCCGTTGGGGTTGACGAGGAAGACGCGGCCGTTGGCGGAGATCTGGCCGTCGATCTGGCTGCCGTTGCCGCCGATCACGCGGTTCAGCGCGAGGGACTTGTCGGTGGGCTGGTGGAACGAGACGCGCTCGCCGTTGGCGACGCTGAAGTCCTGCCAGTTGGTGATGAGCTTGTCGGAGTGCTGGTTGATGTTCATCGTGCGACCGTCGTCGGTGCGCACGATGTCGGCCTTGCCGGAGGTGATGGCTTCGCCGGAAGGCAGCGCGAAGGCGGGCAGGGCGACGAGGCCGAGCAGCGAGGCGGTGGCGGCGGCGAGACGCTTGCCGCTACCGGTCTTGCCGCGACGTCGCGCGGTTTCCCCGACCGCGGTCCAGCATTGCTGCGTCTGGTTCCATACCAGTGCATAGGTCTTGTTCATCGTTCTTGTTTCCTCATGGTTGAATCGATTCGGTATGTGTGTGGATATGATCTGCATACCTGATGAATCGATGGAGGCGGTCGTAAATGATCGCCCGTTCGGAGTGAGGCCGGCCCGGTTGAGGCCGCCCGACACTACTATCCGGCGGAGTGAGGCTCGTCGCCGGACAGCTCTTGCGGCCGCTCAGAAATACTGCGCGGCCTGTAACCAGACGCTGGGCCCTCGCGTGACCGTGGGTACGTCGTCGGCCGTACCGAGCGGCCACGCTGCCGTCAGGCTGACCTGATGCTTCGCGGCATACCAGGTCAGTCCGACACCCGTGGCGGAAAGCTGCAGCGTGTTGAGCTCGTTGCTGCGCCATGGCTGCTTGTTGATCTGCATCCGTCCGGTGTCGACGAACGTACTCAGTTGCCAGCCCGGCGCGGCGAGGTAGCGAAGCTCGGCCGTGGCCTGCCAGCCCTGGTCTCCGCTGCCCGCGCTGAGGGCATAGGCGCGCACGCCGTAGGGGCCGCCGAGGGTGAATTTCTCCGATGCGTCGAGATTGCGCGATGCGAGCTGTGCGCTGAACTGTGTATAGAACTGGAACCGGGCGCCGAGCGCTTGCAGGCGCAGCGCATTCAGGCTCAGCTTCGTGAAGCTGCCGTGCGTCTTCGCGAAGGTATTCATTTCAAGCGGATCGTTGCCGCGCATGCGGCCGACGCCCAACGTGGCCGAGAACGAATTGCGGCCGCCGCCGAATGCGTCGTCTTCGTTGTAGCCGCTGACGGAGAACGACCACAGGCCCACGTTCTTGTCGCCGACGAATTCGAATACGCCGTAGTCGTCGTGGAGGTTCTTGTTTTCGTAGAGCACTTGCGCGGTGACGTTCGCGCGGCGAGTGCGCACCAGCGGCTGCGTCACGAACGCGCTCTGGACGCTCGCGCGACCGTGATAGCCGAACGGCCGGAACGTGCCGTTGAGCCGATAGGCCATTTCGGAATAGCCGACGCCGACCCGTGTCGACGCCGGGCCGACCGGGAGCTGGTAAGCCGCGCGGTAGTAACGCTGGTTCGTATTGCTGGTCAGCCCGCGCAACGTGAGTTGATCGCCGAGTGTCAGCGGCGAATTAACGGTGAGACTGCCGGTTGCGCGATAGTGGCCCGTGAGCGGATCGCCGAAATTGTCGAGTTCCACCGAGCCGGTGGCGAATCGGCCGCGTTCCGCATCGATCACGAGATCGGTCGTGCCGGGCTGAGCGCCGGCGCGCAGCGTGCCTCGCGCATCGACGCCGGGCAGCTCGTCGAGCAGCATCAGGCTGCGCTCGAGATCGGCTCCGCGCACGACGGCGCCCGGCTGCAATGCCCCGAGCGGCTGGCCCAGCACGCCGTCGAGCACGCGCGAGCGGTTATGCAGTTCGATGTGCCCGTAGCGGCCTTCGGAGATGGCGATGCGCACGACGCCGTTTTCGATGTCCTGGTGCGGCAGGTACGCGCGCGCCAGGACGTAGCCGTGTTCGCGGTAATAGGTGGTGATGCGGCCGGCTGCCTGCTGTAGCTCGGCGAAGCTCAGGTCGCGGCCGACGAGATCGTCGAGCAGCGTGCGCAGGCGTGCGGTGTCGATCGCCCGGTTGCCTTCGATGTCGAACGCGTGGACCGACACGCGCGGGCCTGCTTCGGACGCGGCTGGGGCCGGCTCGTCGCGCCGGGCCGGAATCGCAAGATCGGGCGCGGCCGGAGCCGGCAATGCCGGGCGAACCGTTTCGACGTCGCGCAACGACTGGCCCGCGCCCGGCAATTGCGCATGCGCCACGCCGTGCAGCGAAAGGGCGGCGCCGGTCGCGCATGCCGCCCGGATCGCCGAACGGGTGAGCGGGCCGGCGCGCCGCACGGTCGGGCCGCGAAGCGATGGCGAGCGGACAGCGTGCGATGCGTGTGCCTGTGTGGGTTCGTCACGGACGCCGCGTAAGGCGATGACAGAGCTGACTGAGCGGATTTTCCACCTCGGATGCGTTGGCCTGCGAGCCGGTGCGTGGATATCCGCCCCGATCGATTGATATGCCGGGGATGCTACGGATCGGTGCCGCCCGTGAATATTGAACAAGTACGAGCGAAGTACGAAGATTCGTCGGTTTTGTCGGATTTTTTGAATTTTGATGCGATTCGCTACCGGGTGACGACGCCGAGGATCAGGACGGGACCGATACGCAGCATCCGCGCGGGCGCAGTTGGTTCAGTGTTCGATGCGCCGGCCCGTATCTCGAATACGGCGGCGAGGGCGGCGTGCCACGCCCTGTCCTGCACGCTGGTGCTGGTTGATGCGGGTAAGTGTGCCGACGGAAATCGGCATGCCATACGGCAGGCCCGATGCAGTGGTCATGACATCGCGCAGGTTGACGGTGGCAATGCGGCCGGCGCTTTGCAGGAACGGGCCGGCGCCGTCTGGCCGGGATCGAAGATGATCGGGCGGCCGATCGTGTCGCCGGGCACGCGGCGGTCGCCTGGATCACACGGAATGCCCATTCCAGTCCGCTTCGCTGCATCCGTTGGATGTGGAGCCGCTATCTGTCGACCAACAGCAGGTTCCTGGTGATGCTGGCGAGCGCGTATGTGTCCCGGTTGATTCGGCGAAAGGGAGCGTTCGACACACGGTAGATCCGTTTTGGCCGCATGCGTGCTGGTCGTATCTGCTTGCCAGACAGGTCAGCAGGAGGATTGCGCCACTATCGATCGAACTTCGGAGGTTCAGGTGCCTGCTTTGCAGGACAGCCATGAGTTCATGGAGCAACCCCGCCCGATCGCCTCAACCCTCCCGAAAAATCCCGCTATACGCGCTCAACGCCGGCACGCCGCCGAGATGCGCATACAGCACCTTCGACCCGGGCTCGAATTCCCCGCGCCGCACCTTGTCGATCATCCCGTGCATCGACTTCCCCTCGTAGACGGGATCGGTCAGCATCCCCTCGAGCCGTGCACACAAGCGAATCGCCTCCAGCGTGCCATCGTTCGGCAATCCGTATTCCGGGCCGGCATAGCGCGTGTCGAGCACCACGTCCGCTTCGGTGATCGGCCTGCCGAGATCGACGAGTTCGGCGGTGTGCCGCGCGATGCGCTTGATCTGCTCGTGCGTGCGCTCGGGCGTGGCCGATGCGTCGATGCCAATTACCCGATCCGCGCGCCCGTCGGCCGCGAAGCCGACGACCATTCCCGCCTGCGTGCTGCCCGTCACCGAGCAGACCACGACATAGTCGAACTTGAACCCGAGCTGTGCTTCCTGCTCGCGCACTTCTTCCGCGAAGCCGACGAACCCGAGACCGCCGAGCGGATGCTCGGAACACCCGGCCGGAATCGGATACGGCTTGCCGCCCGCCTGCCGCACGCTCTCCATCGCTTCTTCCCAGCTGCGGCGAATGCCGATGTCGAAGCCGTCGGACACGAGCCGCACGTCCGCGCCCATCATGCGCGACAACTGGATGTTGCCGACCCGGTCGTACACCGGATCGTCGTAGTTGACCCAGTGCTCCTGCACGAGCACGCATTTCATCCCGAGATGCGCGGCGACGGCGGCGACCTGGCGGGTCTGGTTCGACTGCACGCCGCCGATCGACACGAGCGTATCCGCGCCCTGTGCGAGCGCATCCGGGACGAGGTATTCGAGCTTGCGTGTCTTGTTGCCGCCGAACGCGAGGCCGCTGTTGCAGTCCTCGCGCTTCGCATACAGCTCGACCTTGCCGCCGAGATGCGCGCTCAGGCGCTTGAGCGGCTGGATCGGCGTCGGGCCGAACGTGAGCGGATAACGGGGAAAGCGTTGCAGGTTCATCGACAAGCTCCGGATAGCGGTGGGCGGAAGATCGGACCGTTCGGGCGCGGCTGGCGCGCCATGTTCCGATGGAAAAATGATAGGCAGGACCGCGAGAAATGAGCTTGCGAAATAAATGGCACAGACCTACGTTATCGATTGAACGAAGGTGAAACGAATAATTTTGATTCGTGAAATCAACAGGAGACGCAATGAAATTAGATCGAAGCAGCGCATCGCCGGCCGATGCCGCGCCGGCGCTCGATCGCATCGACCGAGCGATCCTCAGGCAGTTGCAGCAGGACGCGTCGATCTCGAACGTGAGCCTCGCCGCGAAGGTGAAGCTGAGCGCACCGGCGTGCCTGCGGCGGGTCGAGCGGCTGAAGGAAATGGGGCTGATCCGCGGCATCGTCGCGCTGCTCGATCCGAAGCCGCTCGGTGCCGGGATGCTGGTCGTGATCGGCTTCGTGCTCGATCGTTCGACGCCGGAGGCGTTCGCCGCATTCGAGAAGGCCGCGCAGAAAGTGTCGGGGTGCGTCGAATGCCACGTGGTGACCGGCGAATTCGACTATTTCATGCTGGTGCGCACGCGAGACAACGACAGCTTCAACCGGCTGCACGCCGAACAGCTGCTGTACCTGCCCGGCGTGCGGCAGGTGCGCTCGTTCATGGTGCTCAAGGAGATTCTGTCGACGCATGCGCTGCCGTTGTAGGCCCGACGGCGCGACTCGCACTCGCCGTCCCGACGAGCCGCCGACGGCCGGGGCCGGGCGCGGATCGACCTTCCGGCGCGACTCGCGACGCAACGATGACGCCTGCCCCACATCGCCAAAAACGGCCGAACGGCAGCGCTTCCGGGCACGATTGCGTCATCACGACGTTGCTTCGAACGATCGCGTATGCTCGTTCCGTCAGCGGCGATGGCGGCTGCCGTAGCCGGATCAATCGTGTAACGACCGAACGACGAGCGAGGGCATGATGGCAAGACAGACGATGGCGGAATACCTGGCGAAGACGCTGGCGGCAGCGGGCGTCGAGCGCATCTGGGGCGTGACGGGCGACAGCCTGAACGGGTTGTCGTTCAGCCTGAGCCAGATGGGCTCGATCCGCTGGATGCATACGCGTCACGAGGAAAGCGCCGCGTTCGCGGCCGGCGCGGATGCGGCATCGACCGGCCGGCTCGCGGTGTGCGCGGGCAGTTGCGGCCCCGGCAACCTGCACCTGATCAACGGCTTGTACGACTGCCACCGCAATCACCAGCCGGTGCTCGCGATCGCCGCGCACATTCCGTCGACCGAGATCGGTCTCGGCTACTTCCAGGAAACCCATCCGCAGGAACTGTTCCGCGAATGCAGCCATTTCGCGGAACTCGTGACCAACGCGTCCCAGTTCCCGCGCGTGCTCGCCCGCGCGATGCGCACGGCGATCGAGGAACGCGGCGTCGCGGTGATCGTGCTGCCGGGCGACATCGCGCTCGGCGACGGCCCCGAAGAAGCGCCCGCGTGGAGCGAATCGGCGCCGCCGTCGATCCTGCCGGCCGACGCCGATCTCGACCGGCTCGCGGCGCTGCTCAATGCATCGGACGCGGTCACGCTGCTGTGCGGCAGCGGCACGCAGGGCGCGCACGACGAAGTGGTCGCGCTGGCCGACACGCTCGGCGCGCCGGTCGTGCATGCGCTGCGCGGCAAGCAGTTCGTCGAATGGGACAACCCGTTCGACGTCGGGATGACGGGGCTGATCGGCTTCAGCTCGGGCTATCACGCGATGGAATCGTGCGACACGCTGCTGATGCTCGGCACGGATTTCCCGTACCGCCCGTTCTATCCGGCCAACGCGAAGATCGTGCAGATCGACTGGAAGGGCTCGCAGCTCGGCCATCGCGCGCCGCTCGCGCTCGGGCTCGTCGGCACCGTGAAGGAAACGATCGCGGCGCTGCTGCCGCGCCTCACGCGCAAGACGCAGCGGCGCTTCCTCGAGAATGCGCTGAAGCACTACGCGGCCGCGCGAAAGGGGCTCGACGATCTCGCGGTGGCGGAGCCGCCGGGCCGCGCGATCCATCCGCAATACCTGACGAAGATCGTCGACGAAGTCGCGGCCGACGACGCGATCTTCACGGCCGACGTCGGCACGCCCACATTGTGGGCCGCGCGCTACCTGACGATGAACGGCAAGCGCCAGCTGCACGGCTCGTTCAATCACGGCTCGATGGCCAACGCGATGCCGCAGGCGCTCGGCGCGCAGGGCGCGCATCCGGGGCGGCAGGTCGTGTCGCTGTCGGGCGACGGCGGGCTGTCGATGCTGCTCGGCGATCTGCTGAGCGCGCGGCAACTCAACCTGCCGATCAAGATCGTCGTCTACAACAACAGCCTGCTCGGCTTCGTGTCGATGGAACTGAAGGCGGCCGGCTATCTCGACACGAACGTCGACCTGAGCCCGACCGACTTCGCGGCGATCGCGAAGGGCGCGGGGATCTTCAGTGTGCGCGTCGAGCATTCGGAGAACGTCGAGCACGCGCTGCGCACCGCGTTCGCGCACGACGGGCCGGCGGTCGTCGACGTCGTCACGTCGAAGTACGAACTCGCGATGCCGCCGAAGATCGAGATCGCGCATGCGAAGGGGTTCAGCCTGTTCATGCTGCGCGCGATCCTGAGCGGGCGCGGCGACGAGATCGTCGAGCTGGCGCGGACCAACCTGCGGTGAGGTGGCGGGGCGGCGCGAACCGTCAGTCGGTCAACGTGTCGCCCCCTGCAGCCGTCCATTCGCGCACGGCCTGCACGAACAGTCGCAGTGCGGCCGGCGGATGGTGGATCCGACCCGATGACCGGTTGCGGGCGATCGCGGCGTCGTTCGTCGCGTTGTCGAGATCGGCGACGGCGGCCCGCACGCGCAGCAGCACGTCGGCGAGCGCTACCCCGCGCAGCTTCAGCAGCGCGTCGACCGCTGAGTGGGTGTTCGGCGGCGGCATACCCGCCTCGATGGCGCAATCAGGCACAATCTTCATGTCGCCTTAAGTTTGCGTTTCCTAGAATCCTTTGATCGCCGCTTCGCCGCGGCGGATCGATTTGTCGAGGAGGATGCACGTGAAAATGCCCGGTGTCGTCGTACCCCTGTTCCCAACCCTCATCGGCACCTCGAAGCTGAACGCGCAACCGCGCAAGGTGGGCCGATGATCTGGCCGAACGCGTTGCGCGTCTCGGCATTGTTCGTACGCGAGTGGGTCGGCCGCCCGGCCGCGGTGGGCGCGTTGTGCCCGAGTTCCCGGCATCTGGCGCGCGAGATGGCCGATGTGGTGCCGGATGGCGACGGGCTCGTCGTCGAGCTCGGCGGCGGCACCGGCGCGATCACCGCCGCGCTGCTCGAGCGCGGCGTCGCGCCGCGGCGCCTCGTCGTCGTGGAGCGGTCGCCGGCGTTCGTGCAGCACCTGCGGCGGCGCTTTCCCGGTATCTCGATCGTGTCGGGCGACGCTCGACAGCTCGAGCGGCTGCTGCCGAGCGACGCGCGGGTCGACGCGATCGTGTCGTGCCTGCCGCTGCGTACGCTGCCGCGCCAGGATGTGACGGCGATCGTCAGTCAGTGCCAACGCGTGCTGGCGGTCGACGGGGTGATGATCCAGTTCACCTACGACCTGCGCTCGCCCGACCGTCATCCGCTCGGCGATCCGGCATTTGTTGCCGACGCCAGCCGGATCGTGTGGGCAAATATTCCGCCCGCGCGCATCGTGACGATGCGTCGCGCCGCCATCGGAGAGGTGGCGTGATGCCGGTGTGATACCGCGCTTCCTTTCATCGACCCTGCAAGTGCTTCCGGATGCGGCTCATGCCGCAGCGTCCGGCATGCGTGCCGCAGGTCGCGACGCGGCCTGCCGAATGAAGCGGTCGAGCGGCGTTGCGTAGCCGCGCGCGATGACCGCGCTCAATGCAGCCGACAACACCAGATAGGCGACGAGCAACACGAGCTTTTCGTCGCCGTGCATGGCGGACGGCGGCCACACCGTGCGCAGCGCGCCGAGCGCGATCAGGTGGAACAGGTACAGCTCGTAGCTGAGCCGGCCGCTCCAGCGCAGCGGCGCGAGCACGCGGGGCTGCGCGCGCTCGCCGTGAGCATGCGCGCCGATCAGCAGCACGGCGGTGCCGAGCGCCATCGCGGATACGCCGAGCACATGGCTTTGCGCAATCGGCCATGCGAGATAAAGCACGGTCATGGCGATCGCCGTCAGCCATTGCACCGGCGCGGCCGCGAGCCGCCGCCAGCCTGCGCGCCCGGCCAGCAACGCGGTGCAGCAGCCGATCGCGATGCCGTCGAAGCACGCGAAATACGCATACAGAAACCCGCCTTCGTCGTCCGCATGCGTGAAGCGGTACACGGGACCGATCGCGGCGATCGCCAGCCAGAATACGAACAGGCGCGCGTCGCGGCGCAGCGCGATGCACAGCAGCGGAAACGACAGGTAGAACACCTCTTCGACCGACAGCGACCACAGCACGCCGAGCGCATAGTTGACCCATCCGTATGCGCCGATCAGCACGTTCATCCAGAACGTCAGCGAAGCGAGATTCACGAGCCAGAACGACACGGCGATACCCTGCGGCGCATGGTTCGCGAAGATCGGCACGCCGGCCGCCGCCAGCGCGTTGACGAGCGCGAGCAGCAGGAGCAGGCAGGGGACGATGCGCGCGATCCGCGAGATATAGAACGCGCGCACGTCCACCGCGCCCAGACTGCCCCAGCGGCGGCGTGCATTCGACGTGATCAGGTAGCCGGAGATCACGAAGAACATCGTCACGCCGTAGTTGCCGTTGCGGACCACCGCATGCACGGCATCCCAGCCGAACATGTGCGCGATGGACGTGTCGCGCAGCGAATACGGAATGTTGAAGTGATGCAGCAGGACGAGCAGGATCGACACGCCGCGCAGCATGTCGATCCGCGCATTGCGCGGGCCGGCGCTCATCGCGGCTGCAGGGCGTGCGCCTGCGGGAGCGCGTTGCCTGAACCGGGGCCAGTGTCGGGTCGTGCGTCGAGCAGCGTGAGGTGCCGGTGTTTCAAGCGAGACTCCATCGGATCGGGGCGGGGCTGAATTCGCCGGATGCAAGCGGGGTCCGGCATCGCGGACGCCGAACATCGAGGCGGCACACAGTGTATCGGCGCAGCGTGGGCGGTGGTCCTGTCAGCGTTGACGGGCACCGGCAGCGCAGCCCGCATGCCGTTTTTTGCACCGCAACCCCGTTTTTTTGCACGGTATTGATGCGGTGCCTTCTAAACTGGGTTCGTCAGGCCGGGAACACCGATTGCTTGCAGTCGATTCGTCGCCGTTTTATCGGCCGCCGGGCTCCGCCGGCCGGTCGCAGCGGACGTTTGTGCGCCGCGTCGAATGCGGCGCTGCCTTCGCCAAGGAGGATCCATGTACCTCACGGAAGAAGTACACACCGCGCGTCCCGCTAGCCGTCGCGTGCGCGTGGTGACACTGCCGTCGGGCAGACAGCTCGCCCGGCAGTTGCTGGTGACGGTTCGCGCGGCGGACGTGCTGCTGCGCCAGGCGATCCGGTTGCCGGATCGCCATCAATGGTCGGTCGACATCGAACGTGTCGACGCGGCCGGCGGCCCGCTGGCCGCGTGGGATTCGCACGTGACGTTTCGCGTCGCGAAGGTATTCGAGCCCGGCGTCGATGCGAACACGCGCGCCGGCGATCCCGAGCAGGTCGCGGTCGAGATCCGGCTGTTTTTGCCCGAGCAGGCGTATATGGGCGAGCAGCGCGTCGGCATCTTCGGTCGACGCCACGGCAACCGGTTCGGCGCGACGCTGTCGGTGACGGCCGGGTCGCAGTGGGGCGGCCGCCGCAACGAATGCGTTCCGCCGGCCACGCGGCACGTGCACGGCGACACGCTCGAGGCGCTCGTCGACACCGTGGCAGGCATCGTCAACGCCGCGTTGCTCGCAGCCGGCCATCCGCAGCCGGGCGGTTCGTGACGGCGCTGCCGGCGCCCGCCCGCTCACACTTCAGGCATCGCCGGCCTGACCGGTTTGCCGCTGCAGGTCTTCCATCAACTGATCCGCGAGAAAGTCGCATGGCGGACGCTTCGATTTCGTGCTGCGCGCGAGGATCAGCTCGAGCGGCGGCAGGTCGGGCAACCCGTGCGAGCGGCCGAGCATCGACAGTTGCGCGGGAATCGCGCAGCGCGCGAGCGGCGCGACCGCAAGGCCTGCCTCGACCATGCTGAGCAACCCGAGCAGGCTCGGGCTTTCATAGGAAGTGCGGAACGGCAGCTTCGCGCGTTCGAGGCTGCGGATCGCGTTCTCGCGCGCGACGCTGCCCGGCATGAACACCGCGATCGGCAGCGGCCGTTCTTCCCAAACGCGCGGCCCGTTCGTCATCGCGGCCCACGCCATCGGCTCGTGGCGGATGAAGTCGCCGGACAGCCCCTTGATGCGCGTGCCGCATACGAGATCGACGGTGCCCTCCTTCAGGAGCGGCGCGAGCGCGCTGCTCGGCAGCCCGATCACCTGGATCTCGACCTTCGGATAGGTCGCCGAGAACTTCTTCAGCACCGACGGCAGCAGCGACGACGCATAGTCGTCCGGCACGCCGATCACCACCTTACCGGTCACTTCCGGCCGCACCACGGCCGCCCACGCCTCGTCGCGCAGCGCCAGCATTCGTCTGGCGAATCCCAGCAGGACCTCGCCTTCGCGCGTCAGCACGATGCTGCGCGGCTTGCGCACGAACAGCGGCCGGCCGATCGCGTCCTCGAGGCTCTTGATCTGCATGCTCACGGCCGACTGCGAGCGGTTCACCGCTTCGGCCGCGCGGGTCATGTTGCCCGTTTCCGCGACGGCGACGACGGTGGCCAGCACGTCGTGATCGAGCATCTTCATCGGTATCAGGAAAACTGAACGTAACGATCAGCATTATGCGTTTTTATTGTCGCTATGTGTCTGCCATAGTGGAATCGAGCCCGCCGTATCGTTCGATGTGGTCGGGCAATCAAGCCGGCGTGCCGGCATGCGGCGTTGAACAGGGAAGAGTGGTGTACCGATGATGGATCATCCGTTGCGCGCCGCACTGGCCGCCGAATTGCATGCCCGGCCATTCCTGCGGCTCGCCGAGGCCGTGTCGCTCACGCATTACGCGATCTATACCGACGGCCAGCCCGACATCCACGAAACGCTGCTGCACGCGCTGTGCCGCGACACCGGCATCGCCGTGCCGCAAGACGGCGCGACCCACTACGCGGTGCAGTCGCCGTGCGGCTGGCATCTGAAGTGGGAGCGCCACACCGAATTCTCGACCTTCACGTTCGTCGCGCCGCGTCGCGACACCGGCTATTTCGACGATCTCGCGATCGACGGGATTCCGGCCGCCTGGTTCGCGCGGCTCGCGGGCATCCGCTTTGTCGCGGTGCGCATGGAGTTGCTGTCGGGCGACGCCGCGCGGCTCGTGTGCGGCGACCTGCGCCGCTGGATCGACGGGCCCGCGCTCGTCGGCAGCAACGTGCTCGGCGGCGGCAAGGTGTTCTGCGACTGGCATGTGCGCGACGACGGCTTCATGCGCTTTCTCGTCGTCGACGAGGATTTCCGCGAGGAGCAGGGCGGGCGGCTGCTGCAGCGTCTGTATGAAATCGAGACGTACCGGATGATGGCGCTGCTCGCGTTGCCGGTCGCGCGGCGGATGAGCCGCGAACTCGACGAGATTCACGCGGCGCTGCATGCGCTGATGCAGCGGATGGACGCGAGCGGCGCCGAAGGCGACGACGCTGCCCTGCTCGTGAAGCTCACGCATCTGGCGGTGCGGGTCGAAGCGCTGTCGGGGTCCGGAGGCCGCTTCAGCGCGTCGCGCGCATACGAAAAGCTCGTGCTGGCGCGCATCCACGAATTGCGCGAGGAGCGCATCGAAGGGATGCCGACGATCGCGGAATTCATGGAGCGGCGCTTCGCGCCGGCGATGGAAACCTGCCGCAGCGTGTGGGCGCGCCATGAGCAGATCGCCGCGCGGATTGCGCGAGCGGTCGACCTGCTGCGCACGCGCGTGAATCTTGCGCAGGAAAAGGACGTGACGCGGCTGCTGGTCGGTATGGAGCGGACCGCACGCAATCAGCTTCATCTGCAGCACGCCGTCGAAGGGCTGTCGGTGGCAGCCATTTCGTACTACGTGTTGTCGCTTGCGACCGCGGCGTTCAAGGCGCTGCACGTGATGAACCTGCCGGTCGATCCCGAACTGGCGGAAGGCCTGCTGATCGCGCCGGTCGTGTTCGCGGTGATTCACATCACGCGACGCACGCGCGCGCAGCTCGCGCGGTCGGAGGCCGCGCATGATGGTGCATCCGTGCCGACGGTGCATGCGGCGGCGTTGAAGCAGGCGAATTAGAACATCAATGACATATCAAAAGGAGTGGAGATGACTTTTACGCAAACGCAAGCTCAGTTTTTCACTGGCCTCGATGCATTCGACGAGCCGATGTGGGACGAATCCGGCGCGCCGGAAGAAGTGCACGTGACGTCGTATCAGGCCGTGCTGCAGGAGCCGATGACGTCGCTCGTCGGCAGCACGATGGATCGGCCGGATGTCGCGGCGGTGGCGATTCTTGGGTATAACTGACGCGGGATTGAATGTGGGCGCCACCCGGTCGCGTGCGCGCCGGGTGGTTTCGCATTGCCTGCCGGCGTGGCAGGGGATGGTATTGCTTCGGGCAGCTGCTCAGTCGCCGGAGAGATCGCCGATCGAAGCGCCGTGCGGAATCTGGCCCGATGTGACCTGCCTGACGTATTCGTCCTGCGTATCCTTGATGTTCTTCGACACATTGGCGAGGACTTTCTTGACGTAGTCCTTTGCCGCGTCGGTCTTGCGCGCGACCCAGCCTTTCTCCTCGATTTCGCGAAGCTGCATGAATACGCCGTCGCCGAGCGACACATTGTTGAGCCGGGTAATCGTGTTGTGCACGAAGTTGTCGAAGAACGCGATCACTTCTGGTGACAGCTTCGGCGGATGTACCCATGCGGTAGCCAATGCGCGCACCGTCTTGTCCGAAATGTCGTCGACCGTACGGCGCTCGCCGAAGGTGAGCTGCGGAACCTTGGAGGTAGGATCCTGGCTCTTGTAGTACCAGTCACGGCCTTCGTAGTTCGGCAACCCACCACCGTGCGGGAAGACGGCGTTGTAGACGTTGGCGTCCACGGTGTTGATGAACAGGTTGTTGCCGGTACTTTCGTGCGCAGTGCGATCGTGGACATGACGTGCCCATGACACGAACAATTTCTGGTGTTCGAGGAAGTGCGTTTCGAGTGGGCCGTTCGATTTCGGCAGCATGGCGGTATACGCGCCGAACAGGTCGTTGACGTTGAGATCCTTGCCGTTGACATTGACGGTCTTCCGATAGTCGAATTCGCGTGCGGCTATTGGCGAGACCGTCCGCAACTTCGCAAGCGGCAGCATCGGTACGCCGGCCGACCACGCGCGGTCCAGCATGTTGCGGGCGGATACGCGCGCGAGTTCGGCCGATTTCTGATCCTCTCCTTCAACGAATCCGCCGCCGACATCCGACTGACTGCCGGGATAGACGATTTCCTGAAGATTGGCGTGATCCGCCGATTTTCGGGGCGAATCCAGATTCTTGTAAAAGCGCAGCTCGGTCGCGGCGACGTGGTGGACGATCGACTTGAATTCCTTCTGGATATCGAATTGACCGAGCGATTGCTTGGACAGTGCGACGAAAAGGCTCAATCCCTTGATGCTGAGGCTGGCGACTTTCCCCTCTCCGGGAACGACACCCAGCACCGGCGCGACGACTTTGGCGAAAATCGAATCCGCGTATGAAGTCGATACGCAGTCGAAGAGTCCCATGAAATCGAACTGGACTTCGATTCCGTCGTAAGTGATTTTCCCGTCCTTCTTCTTGCAGGCCTTTTCGATCAGTTCGTTCGCGAACTTCCGGGCAATGACGCCGCCACGGTCATAGCCGAACAGTGACACACGGATGCGCTTGATTTCGCGATTGTCGGCTGCCCGTGCATGATCGACGTTGCCCTTGAAATCGGCGATCGCCTTGTTGACGCGTGCATCGAAACCCGTGCCCATGTAGCCGGCCGCGAATTCGCTGTCGCGGACGACCGGGACGGAGTCTGCCGCGATCGTCACGGCGGCCGGCAGCAGATCGGCGCCGACTTTCTTAGGCGTCAGCGATTTCCTGATCTGGCCTCGCGCGGTCTCGCCCGCATGGTCCAGTCCGTCCAGGATCGACGACTTGCCTCGCGTCAGCAGGCCTTTGTCCGCAGCGGTGTCGCGAAATCGCTGGCCAATGTCGGCGGCGATCTTCTTGCCCGGCTCCTTGATCACCTTGCTGTCGGCTTCCTTGAGGAGTGCGTTGCTGGAGTCGGTCACGATCTTCTTGGCCGTACCGACGGTTTTCACCGACAGGTCGCGACCCATGCCCTCGTAATACATCTTGTAGATGCCGAACTCGTCGCTGCTGTCCGCATGCGCGTTGAAGAGGCGCGCGATATTCGACAGTCGATCGGTGTCAGTCATTCCTTGCGCGAAACCGTCGAAGAAGAAGCTTTGATAGATCTCCTGATTGCAGCGGAAGCACGGACTCGGCGGATCGGCCGGCAATTGAGCACTGACGCTCGCGGCGCGTGCGATGCGAGACGCTGCGGCGCCGGATTCGGATTGGTTTTGCGTGGCACCTTGCGCGGCTGCGGTTCCATTCGGCATGATTTCCTCGCTCGACTAGTTGTTGGCGCGCATGCGCGGCATCGTCGGATACTTGACCCATTGGGCTTCAATCTTGCGGCCGGACAGAAAATGAAACTCGATATAGCCGTCACGCTTGTCCGGCAACTCCGGGACGGCGATGTCCGTCTCGTAGATTTCCGGCGACATGTTCTTTGCATCTTCCTCAGGCGTCAGATCGTATGTGACCTTGAGGTGCCAGGTCTTCTTGTTGCGCGGCACTTCCATGCAGCAGACCGTACCGCCGCCACCGCCGAACTGGCGGGCGTGCACGCTGCCGGCGCCGAAGCCGTCGACGACAAAGTTGTAGACGCCACGGTCGGTGTAGTTGAAACCCACCACGTGATAGGGGCCGTAGCTGGCGGTCTGTGCATGCACCCACCATGCGCCACCCAGCAGCACGACGGCGACGACGATCGGGTTGCGAATGAGGCGGCGAAGAAAATTCGGCATGTCGTTGTTCCTGTCGTTTAATTCGTCGCGAACGACGCATTGCTAGTTGTATTTGCGTTGCGTGGATCTGTCGGGGACTCGACCCATTTGGCTTCGATCTTGCGATCAGGCAGGAAATGGAATTCGATGTATCCCTGCGATTTGTTCGGCAAGGCTGGTACAGGAATGTCCGTTTCGTAAACGTCAGACGGCAAGTTGTTCTTGTACTGCTCCTGGGTCAACTCGTACTCGATCTTGACGTGCCAGATCTTTTTGCCCCGCGGGACTTCCATGCAGCATACGGACTTCCCGCCGCCGCCAGGTTTGTGGGCGGTAGAGCCGCCGGCCCCGAATCCGTCGATCGTGAAACTGTAGATGCTTCTGTCCGTATAGTTGTATCCGATGACGCGATACGGGCCGTAGTTCGCGGTTTGCGCATGCGCCCAACATGCCCCGCCAAGTAGCAGCACGGCGATCCCGATCGGGTTGTGAATGAGGCGGCGAAGAAGATCCTGCATATTGGTGTTCCAGCCGCTCAGTTCGTCGTGGACGACGCGTTGTGCGTTGTACTCGAGTTGTGCAGGCCCGCCGGATACTTTACCCATTTGGCTTCGATCCGGCGATCAGGCAGAAAATGAAATTCGATGTATCCGTCGTGTTTGTTGAGCAACGATGGGGCAGGAATGTCAGTTTCGTATACGTCGTTCGGCAAATCTTTTTTGTACTGCTCCTGTGTCAGTTCGTAGGCGATCTTGATATGCCACATTTTCCCGTTTCGCGGCACGCTCATGCAACATACCGTTCCTCCACCGCCACTGGATTCATGCGCGTTGACACCGCCGGCTCCGAATCCATCGATCGTAAAAAACGCAATGCTTCGATCGGTGTAGTTGAAACCCACGACGCGATAAGGACCGTAGCTTGCCATCTGCGCGTGCGTACCCCATGAACCCGCGAGCAGCAATGCCGCGATCGCGATCGGGTTACGAATGAGGCGGTGCAGAAAATTCAACATGTCGATGTTCTTGCCACTCAGTTCGCAGACAACGCATTGCCCGTGGTATTCGGGTTGCGTGGATCTGTCGGGGATGCTGCCCATCGCGCCTCGATCTTATGTTCCGGTCGGAAGTAAAACTCGATATACCCACCATGCTTGTCGGGAAGCGGCGGAATGGCGATGTCCGTTTCGAAAACGTCGTTAGGCAGATTGTTCCTGTACTGCTCGGGCGTCAATTCGTACCGAAGCTTGATGTGCCAGGTCTTCTTGTTGCGCGGGACTTCCATGCAGCACACGGTTCCACCGCCACCACCGGCTTGGTGTGCGCGAACGTTACCTGCACCAAATCCGTCAATGTTGACGCTGTAGATACTGCGATCGGCGAAGTTGTATCCGATGACGCGGTATGGGCCATAGCTCTGAATCTGAGCATGCACCCACCACGCGCTACCAAGTAGTCCGACGGCGACCACGATCGGTTTGCGAACGATACGGCGCATCACGCTCAACATGTCCATGATTCCATCGATCGATCCATCAAATTCGCCCGTCTAGCGGGTGTCCGGAACATGCGCGCCGATCGGGCGAGCAACCCATTGCGAGACAATTTTCCTGTCGGGAAGAAAGTGGAACGCGACTTATCCGCAATGCTTGCCCGGCAGTGTGGGTATCGGAATATCTGCCTCGTAAATTTCATTCGGTCGATTTCGTTGCGCCTCTTCGCGAGTCAGGTCGTACGCGATCCCGATGTGCCCGGTTTCTTTCCCGGCGGTACCTCGAGACAGCATACGATGCCGCTGCCGCCTTGTGACTCATTCGCATACGCGCCTCCGGCTCCGAAATCATCGATCTGATTGACGTAAGCCGCACGGACGTCGCGAGCGCCCCCGGGGCCGGAGGCGTACGCGTGGGCCGCGCACCCGCAAGCCCGCCTCGCGTCGCGCAAACGCCTGACGCGCTATAGTCGTGCGACACCCGCTGCGGACGCTCCGCAAGTCCGGCCGTCCATTCACGCACGCCTTCATTCCATGACCGCGCATCCCGCCGTTTCCGTTCAGTTGACCGACACCGAGCAGCCGTCCGCCCGCGACTTCATCAGCCGCAAGCTCGGCGAATTCAATCACGCGATGACGGGCCGCGCCGACACGGCGGCGCTCGACGTCTACGTGACCGATCCCGCGACCGGCGAGGTATTGGGTGGCCTCACCGGGCGGACGTCGCTCGGCTTGTTCTTCATCGATCTCTTCTACCTGCCGGAATCGCTGCGCGGCGGCGGCTTTGGCAGCAGGCTGCTGCACGACGCCGAAGCGGAGGCGAAGCGGCGCGGCTGCGCGCGCGCAGTGCTGTACACGATCACCTTCCAGGCGCCGGATTTCTCCCGCAAGCACGGCTACGAGGTATTCGGCGAAGTGCCGTGCGAGCCGGAAGGCGCGGCGCGCGTGTTCATGGTCAAGACGCTTTGAGCGACATCGCCCGAGTCACCGCCCCGGCGTCGCGCGCTCGACGATCATGTCATACAGCGCCTGCGCCGCGGGCGACAACTGCGCGGCTTTGCGCTTGACCAGCACGAGCGTGCGCGACACCGACGGTTCGACGAGCTCGATCGTGCGGATCATCGGATACGCGTTCTTCTGGACCGCGAGCTTCGGCACCACGGCCGCGCCAAGACCTTCCGCGACAAGCCCGAGCGCGGTCGAACTGCGCTGCACCTCGTAGAACGAATGCAGCGACACGCCGCTCGTCTTCAGCGCACCGTCGAGCAGCCCGCGATTGCCGCTCACTTCGCCCGCGAAGATCAGCGGATGCGGCTGCAGCGCCGCCCAGCGGATCCGCCGCCGCTTCGCGAGCGGATGATCGTCGCGGCAGACGAGCACGTACGGATCATGCGTGAGCGGCACGCTGACGAGTTCGGGATGCTGGTCGCCGGCGATGCTGATCCCGAATTCCGCTTCACGCCGCAGCACGGCTTGCAGCACCGACGCCGATGCATGATCGAGGATCTTCACGCGATCGTGCGGCCGGTGCCCGGAGAACGCGCGCAGAATGCGGGGGAGATACTGCACGCCGACGGTCGGCACACATGCGATCGTCACGTCGCCGCGCTGGCTCAGGCCCGTCTCGCGGATTTCGGTCAGCGCATCCGACAGCTCGTTCAGCAGGCGGCGGGCCTGCGGCAGGAAACGTCGGCCGATTTCGGTGAGGGTGGTGCGGCGCGTCGTGCGCTCGACCAGCGCGACGCCGAGAAACAACTCGAGCTTGCGCAACCGTTGCGTGATCGCCGTTTGCGTGACGTGCAGCGTGTCGGCGGCCTGCCTGAAGCTGCCGCCATCGGCGATCGCGACGAAAGCCTGGACACCAAGCGTATCGATTTTCATCAGAAATATGAATCAATGGCGATATTGAATTCATTTTACTGACGAACGCCGAAATCGCAGAATGTGTTGCATCGCCGGCTGTCTATCTCCCGACGCCGTCCACGCCGACCAGGAGGCCTACCGTGACGACCCCACCCGATCAATACGCGAAACAGTATGTGCGATTCGAAGACGAACGCACACGGCCTGTGCGCGACCTGCTCGCCGCGGTGCCCGATACGCCGATCCGTACCGCGATCGACGTCGGATGCGGGCCGGGCAATTCGACCGAGGCGCTGATTGCGCGTGCGCCCGACGCGACGGTCCGCGGCATCGACGCGTCGCCGGACATGATCGCGGCTGCACGCAAGCGCCTGCCCGCGCTGCGTTTTGATCTGGCGGATGTTTCGACCTGGAGCGATCCGGGCGGCTATGACCTGATTCTGTCGAACGCGGTGCTGCAGTGGGTGCCCGCGCACGACACGCTGTTTCCGTCACTCGTCGGCTGGCTCGCGCCGGGCGGCCATCTCGCGGTGCAGATGCCCGACAATCTCGACGAACCCGCGCACCGGCTGATGCGCGAGGTCGCCGCGGCCGGGCCGTGGGCGGACAAGCTGCAAGACGCAGCGCGCACCGAGCGGTTCGATGCGCGGTACTACTACACGTTGCTGTCGCCGATGTGTTCGCGAGTCGATGTATGGCGCACGACTTACTATCATCCGTTGAGCGGCGGCGCCGCTGCGGTCGTCGAATGGTTCAAGGGCAGCGCGCTGCGGCCGTTCCTCGCGGCGCTGGACGACGACAGCGAACGCGACGCGTTCATCGCGCGCTATCGCGATGCGCTCACGGGACCGGACGGCTATCCGGTGCTCGACACCGGCACCGTGCTGCTGCCGTTTCCGCGACTGTTCATCGTCGCGACACGGAAGTAATGCAACAGCAAGATTGATGTCGGGGCGGTAGGTTGTAGCGCGTCAGGACAACGGCCGCATCGATTCCGGATCGACGGTCCGGCTCTTCGCGGTCTGGCCGTCGCGCAGATCCTTGTACCAGAACAGCGCGACTTCCCCGTCGTTCACGCCGTCGGCGTACAGGAAGCGGTCGTGGCCGCCCACGACGAAGCCCGCGCGGGCGTACGTGCAGCAGGCCGCGACGTTGTTCGCCTGCGTTTCCAGCCGCATGAAGCCGAACCCACGGCTGCGCGCCCACGCTTCCGCGGCCGCCAGCAGGTACTGACCGATTCCTTGCCGCCGGCACGCGCGATCGACCGCGAGTTCCGCGATCTCGGCCATCCCGTTCCAGCTTTCGGTGATCGCGACGAAACCGGCGAGCCGCCCGCCTGCGGTCGCGCGGAACAGCGCGGTGCCGCCGCACGCCTCGCGCGCCCAGCCGGCCGGATCGAAGCCGTAGTCCTTGCGTCGCACGGGCAGCGCGCGCAAATCGAGCAGATCCCGGTACGGCGCGTTCAGTTCCCACGCGATCTCGAACGAGAAGTCGCATCCGTTCAGTTCGTCGGCGGGCAGATCGACCGCCTGTTCGATGCTGATGTGCTCGGCTCGGTCCATGTGTCGGTGTCCTGTCTCGAGTGGCTGCGCTCGCACAATCCTTCCCCCCCGCGGCGCCGTTCAACGCCCGATTATGCGGGATATCGGCGCGGACCTCGCCGCAGTTCGGTTGTCACCATCGGATTGGGATTTGTCGACGGTTCTGCACGCGCCTGTGGAAGAGGGTAGAGAGGAATCCGAATAATGGAATGCCGATTGATGCAAACTCGACGCGGCGGCGCTGCCGTCGTCGATCAACAGTGCAACGTACGGTTCGCGGCTCAGCAGCGGGCGGCCGATTCGGGCGTGTGCTGCTCGATCACGTGTTCGACGCATGGCCCGAGCAGCAGCACGTCGACGCGCTCCAGCGCGGTGACCGCGCCGCGCATCGCGGCAAGATAGCGGTACCGTGAATTGCTCATACCGTCATACCGAATCCACGCCACCCGATTGCTTGCGAACCTTGTGCGTGGCGTCCCGCCCTCCGACTATGCTGAATTGTCTGCGGCCGGATTTCCGCGCCGCAACGCGGGGAACCGGCGATGGCGGGAGGGTGCGATGAGCGAGCAAAGCAATGTGCAACTGGTGCAGGAGGCGTACGCGGCGTTCGGCCGGGGTGATATCGGCGGCGTCCTGCAGACGCTGTCCGAAAACATCGACTGGTTCATCCCGGGGCCGGCCGACGTCGTACCGTTCGTCGGCAGGAGACGCGGGCCGCGAGACGTCGCGACGTTCTTCGCTGCGCTTGCGGCGACGCAGACCGCGGAACGGTTTGAGCCGCTCGAGTTCATCGCCAGCGGCAAGCGGGTCGTCGTGCTCGGCACGCAGCGCTGGCATGTGCTGTCGACCGGGCGCACGTACGAGGACGACTGGGTGCACGTGTTCACTATCGAAAGCGGGAAGATCGCGAAGTTTGCCGAGTACCACGATACCGCCGCCGAAGCGGCCGCACATCGTTACTGACAGCGCCGCGCGCAGCTGGCTGCCGAGGAAACCCGGTCGTCGCCAACGGTCCGAACGGCCGCCCTGGTCAAACGATCGCCCGCATCGCGTGGCGCAGTTGCCGATAGCCGCGCAGGTACGGGGAAAAGCGATCGATCGTAGAGGGTGAGCGCGGGCGCGAAAATCTTGAAGTCACAACGTTCGCATCGACGAATCTCAACGCGCATGGCGCGTCGCAACCGTCTCATCGGCGCGCTCAGCCAACGAACGCGCCCCATGCGGCGAGCTCGCGCTTCGTGCGCACGCCGAGCTTCGCGAACGCGCGCTTCACGTACGATTCGGCCGACGCGACCCGCACGCCGAGGATCTCGGCGGTCTCCGGCACGGTCTTGCCGGAGATCAGGTGCTTGCAGGTTTCGTATTCACGCTTCGACAGTTTCACGCCGTCGGCCGCGATCCGCGCATCGAACTGCGCGAGCGGATGCACGTCGGGCGTCGGATGCGCGATGCGCCGCGCGGCGGTGGTCGACGCGTGCAGTTCGAGCAACGGGAACAGCACGTCGCTGATGCTGCGAAAGCGGCTCATCTCGGCGAGCGTGAACGGCGGACGGTCGCGGCCGCGTTCGAGCGCGATCGAATGCTGCGCATAGCGGGTGCCGCGCGCGAGCACGCATTCGTGGCCGATACGCACGTCGTCGAACAGTCGCTGGCGGAACTCGCCCGGAGGGATCGCCGCGATGTCGCGCACGACGAGCAGCGTGCCCGTCTTGCCGCGCAGCCCCGCGAACAGCGGATCGCTGTCGAAAAAGCGCTCGTAGTAGAGCGTCATCACGTCGGAGATTTCGGCGGTATCAGTCCCGGCGCCGATGCCGCTGCTGCCGATCCATTCGCAGCGATAGCCGGTCGGCATCGCGCCATCGACGCGCGAACGTTCGATGTGCGCGACGTCGAGCGGCACCACATCGTTCAGCAGTTGCGCGAGACGCGGCACGAAGTGCGGCGTGCCGACCGTCTCGATCAATTCGCCGAGCGCCTTGAACGACACGTTGAAGCGATCGGTGTCGCGGTGGGAGGAGTTCACGTCGGGCAGCATGCGGTTCGCCGATGAAAAGCGGGCGCGATTCTAGCGCCGGAAGCCGAAATCGTCATTCAGGGGAAATACCGGCAGGTGTCTTGTCAGCCGTCCTGCCCCGGAAAACGCAGCTTGTCCCCCAACGAAGGGGCATACCGGGGCAGTATAAATGGGTAACGACGAGCAACGTGGAATGCGACGCCGACATCGAATGGATCGGCGAGATGACGCGTGACCGCGAGCGCGGACGGCATAGCGGCGGCGACGATTCCGATCCTGTCGCGCGGGCATCACGGCTACCTGCCCGCGCATGATGCGGAGCAAGTCGAGCAGCGCGGGCTCGTGAAGGCCGTCGCCGGCACGACCTTCGGCTTCGACGTGTGCCGCTGCATCTCGCGATGGATGCGCAGCGCGAGCGACAAGCCGATCGTCAACGCGTTCGGAGCGAGGATCTGCTGCGCGCGTCCAACATCGACGCGGTCGCGCTGCCCGCGTAGCCCGCGCGACGACTCAGGCGTCGATGCGTTCGACCTTGCCGACCAGCAGCCCGTACGACAGGCTGCCCGCGAGCGCCATCGCGGCGATATAGGTGATCGCGCGCGAGAAGTCCGCGCCGTCGACGAGCAGGCCGATCACGATCGGCGTCGCGATCGCGGACAGGTTGCCGATCAGGTTGAACACGCCACCCGTGAGGCCGAGTAGCCGCGCGGGCGCGAGGCCCGACACGAGCGACCACGTGATCGACGCGAAGCCGTTGCCGAAGAATGCGATCGTCATGAACGCGATCACCCAGCCCGTCGACGTGACATAGTTCGCGCCGATGATGCAGGTCGAGATCAGCAGTCCCGAGATGATCGGCAGCTTGCGCGCGAAGCCCTGCGACGCGCCGCGCCGCATCAGCCAGTCCGACAGCACGCCCGAGCACAGCACGCCGACGAACGCGGCGAGAAACGGCAGCGACGCGAGAAAGCCCGACTTGATGAAATCCATCCCGCGATACTTGACGAGGTAAGTCGGGAACCACGTGAGGAAGAACCACAGCGTCGAGTTCAGCGCGAACTGGCCGAGATAGATGCCCCACAGCTTGCGCCGGCCGAGCACGACGCCGAGGTCGCGCCACGTCGACGGCGTGCGTTCGGTGCGCGCGGCGACGCGGTCCTCGAGATCGACGAGGCCGCCGCCGTCGCGGATCAGCGTGATCTCGGCCGTGTTGACACCGCGAAACGCGCGCGGCTCGCGATACACGGCATACCAGATCGCGGCCCATGCGATGCCGACGAGCCCGGTCGCGACGAACACCATGTGCCAGCCGAGATGCACTTGCAGCCATGCAAGCACCGGCGTGAGGAACGCGAGGCCGACGAACTGCCCGGACGTGTAGCCGCCGATCGCGCTGGCGCGCTCGCGGGTCGGGAACCACGTCGTGACCACGCGATTGTTGATCGGATAGGCCGGCGCTTCGAGCGCGCCCACCGCGAGCCGCAGCACGACCAGCCCGACGAACGAGCCGGCGAAGCCGAGCAGCAGCGTCGCGGCCGACCACAGCGCGAGCGCGCCCGCATACAGCACGCGCGGTGACACCTTGTCGACGAGCCAGCCGCCGGGGATCTGCATCAACGCATAGGTCCAGCCGAACGCGGAAAACACGAGGCCCGCGCGAACCGGGTCGATGTTCAATTCCTTGAACAGCGCGGGCGCGGCGATCGACAGGTTGCTGCGGTCGAGATAGTTGATCACCACCGTGACGAACAGCAGCGCGAGGATGATCAGGCGCTTGCGGCTCGGCGGCGTGGTGAAGGTGGCGGCTGCGGGCGCGGACGCGCGGGCTGCGGAATCGTGGGCGGTGTCAGCGCGCGTGTGCGCCGACGGGCTGGCATGCGTGCGTGACGCGGAATGGGCCACGGTCGTCTCCTGTGTTCTGTGCCGGCCGACACCCGCGAGGTGGTGCGGCCGGATCCAATGGCATTGGGCGAACGTTAGGGCCGTGGAGCGAAGCGCGTCAACATTTGGACAGGCATCCCTATTAATGGGACATGATGCGCTCAGTATGTGGGAAAGGGCGGTGCGCGTGGAGAAGGCCGGCACCGCATCGTGGCTCAGTTGCCGGTCGCTTCCTTCGCGCTGACCCAGCCCTGCGAGCTGCCGCCGCGCGGATTGCGATACAGCACCTTCAGCCACTGGAAGTCGGCGCTGGCGTCGATCAGTTCCAGCGTATCGCCGGCGACGACATAGCGGCGCGTCGGCGCGTCGTTCATCGCGTCGTGCAACGGCAGGCGCGCCGGGCGCACCTTGAACGTGACCTTGCCGCCGCCGTATGCGTCGGGGCGGCGCGAGACGCGCTTGCCGTGCGCGTCATAGGTCAGCAGCATCGACGGCGGGCCCGAGTCGCCGTCGAACAGTTCGTGCAGATCGTCCGGAATCGCGTCGCTGGACTGATGGAGATACATCCGGCCGGTGCCGTCGAAGCGGTAGGCGTCGGTGTACCAGATCGGCCCGCCCCGGCACGAGCTGTACAGCGTGCGCTCGTTCGGCTTCGCCTGGACGTTGATCAGATCGTCGCAGTTGCCGTGCGGCATGCTGGCCGCCGGCAGGTTCAGCGGCTCGAACCGCTGATGCGCGGCGTCATACAGGAAGATGCCGGAGCGCTCGTTGACCATCCCGAGCGGCGCATAGGCGGCGAGATCGCGGTGGCCGTCGAAGTTGTAGTCGTCGGACGTAAGCCGGTAGTGGCCTTCCTCGTCGGAGATGCCGACGTCGAGCACCTGCGTTTTGCCGCTCGGCAGGAAGCGGATCGTGATGCGCGTGCCGTCGGCGTGTTCGACACGGGCCGTGACGGCGTCGTTGACCTTGAACGTGAGCAGCGGTTTGGCCGCATGCGCGGAGGCAGCCGACGCGCAGCACGCGATCAGCAGCGCGCAGCGGCGGAGGAGCGGTTGGATTCGCGGAGTGCGTGTCATGAGCGGAGTTCGAACGCGTGGGCGGGATGGTGTGTCGAGCCGGCCAGCTTACGCGCTTGCGCTGTCGTCGCGATACCCGCTCTTGCCGTCGAAGATTTCCTTCAACGCGGCGCGCAGCGCGACCGGATCATGCTCGCCGGGCGCGAGATGGATCACGTAATGCGTATGGCCGTCGAGACGTGCTGCGGTACGTGCGTCGAGCTCGACGTCAATCGTGTCGCCCGTCAGACGCACCGACAGATCGTTCACGTGCGCGGTGAGCTGGTCGCGCACCATCACCTCGACCTTCGTATCCTCCGGAAAGCGCAGCAGCGAGAAGCAATAGTTCTGCTCCGCGTCGTGGCAATAGATGTTCGCGCAGCTTTCATCGTCGTCGATGTCGGACGCGGCCGCGCCGACGGTGGCGTGTAGTTCCATGATGTTTCTCTGATGTTGAGTCAATTGTGCAGGGCCGCTTGCGTCGCGACGCCGCAGTGCGCATCGCGCGCCTTCAGCCACAACCCGAATTCGCGCATGACCTCGACGACGGGCCGTAGCCGGTCGCCGTCCGCGGTCAGATCGTACTCGACGCGCACCGGCACTTCCGGATACACGGTGCGCCGTACGAAGCCGGCTTCCTCGAGCGCGCGCAGATCGAGCGTCAGCATCCGTTGCGAGATACCGGGCATGTCGCGGCGCAAGTCGCTGAAGCGTCTGGGCCCGTCGAGCAGATACGACACGATCAGCAGTCGCCAGCGGCCGCCGAGCATGCGCATCGCCTCTTCCACCGAACATCCTGTCGCACTCGTTTTCATGCTGCTGGCCCTGATAGGTAACCTTTTTGTGACTACGGCACAAACGACTGCCGTCTTTCGCGCGTCGCGCAGATGCGAGATATTAGCGCCCGCGTCGCGACGAATCGATAGTCCAACCACCAACCAACCCAGGAAAGCGCATGAAGCTCTATCACGCTCCCGGCAGCTGTTCGCAGGCGATCCGCATCGTGCTGCGCGAAGCGGGCCTCGACGCGCAGATCGTCACGGTCGACGCGCGCAAGCATCGCATCGACGACGGCCGCGACTTCCATGACGTCAACGCGCTCGGCTACGTGCCGCTGCTCGAACTCGACGACGGCACGATGCTGCGCGAAGGGCCGGTGATCGCGCAGTATCTCGCCGACCGACGCCCGGAAGCGGCGCTCGCGCCCGCGTACGGCACGCTCGCACGCTATCGGGTGATGGAGTGGCTGAACTTTGTCGGCACCGAAATCCACAAGGGCTTCATTCCGCTGTTATATGCGGTGCAGGCGGGGAAATATGTCGAGCCGGTGCGGCAGAAGCTCGACGGTCGTTTCGCGTGGATCGACCGGCAGCTCGACGGCAACGCGTACTTGACGGGCGACACATTCACGATCGCCGACGCGTACCTGTTCGCGGTGACGGGCTGGGGCAAGGCCGCTTGGATGCGCTCGGTGTACAACGCGGATATCGACCTGAGCCGCCATGCGAACCTGCGCGCGTGGTACGAGCGGGTGCGGGCCCGGCCGGCCGTACAGCAGGTGCTCGCCGCGGACGGCCTGACCAGCTAGCGAGCCGGGCGGCCCGGGAGACGTACGAAGCCGTACATATCGCCCGGCCCCGCCGCCATTCGCCGCGCTATAATCGCCGCCATGAAATGGCTTCGGACCTTCATCCTGCTGCTGCTTTGCGCGGTGCTGCCCGTCAGTGGGCTGGCAGCCAGCGGGCTGACCGGTGAATGTCCGATGCAGTCCACGATGTCGATGGATGCGGACGCGGGCATGAGCATGTCCGCCGACATGAGCGGCTGCGATTCGATGAAGGCATCGGCCGCCGACAGCACCAAGGCGAAAGCGAAAGGCATGGCCTGCAAGCTGACCGCCCAGTGTCAGTTCGGCAGTCTCTATCACCCCGCCGCTCGTGCCGACGTCGGCCGCCCCGCTGCATTCACCAGTACGATCGTCTTCCACTACGCGCAGTCCGTCCCGATCCGCGACCCGAACGGGTTGTGGCGCCCACCCCGCATCAATTGATCCCGATTTGACCGGTTCACCGCCGAGGCGGTGAGGTTCGTCCTGCATTCAGGACGTGGAGCCCATTCGGGTTCCGACTTGGGGTTACACCATGTCATTCGATCTCTGCACGCCGCACGCGCGGCGTGCGCGTCGGCGCGCGCCCATGCTTGGCGCGGCGCTGCTGGTTGCGGGCGCCGCCCACGCGCAGTTGGCGCCTGTCACGCTGGACGCCGCGCTGCAGTCCGCCACCGAACATTCCGCGTCGATGCAGGCCGCACAGGCTTCCGTGCGAGCCAGTTCCGAGGCAGCAGTCAAGGCCGGCCAATTGCCCGACCCGTTGCTGAAGGCCGGCATCGACAATCTGCCGGTCAACGGCGGGCAGCGATTCACAGTCGGCCAGGACTTCATGACGATGCGCCGCATCGGCATCGAACAGGAATGGGTGTCGGGCGACAAGCGGCGCCTGCGCACGGCGCTCGCCAACGAACAGGTCGGGCGCGAGCGCGCCGGCTATCTCGCGCAACTCGCCAGCGTGCGTCAGCAGACGGCCGCGGCGTGGCTGAACGCGATCTACGCGAAGCAGGCGCTTGCGCTTCAGCAGGTGTTGCTCGATCACATGAGCCATGAGCTCGAGGCGATCAAGGCGTCGTATCGCGGCGCGAAGGCGGGTGCGGGCGACGTCGTCCAGGCGCGGGCGATGCTCGCGCAGACCCAGGATCAGCTGCTGAAGGCGCAGGAGGCCTACCAGACCGCGCGCATCGCGTTGTCGCGCTGGACCGCCGCGCCCGTCGACGACGTCGCGGGAACGCCGCCGGCCGCGGAATCGTTCGTATCGTCGTTGCCGCCGGATGAATTGAGGTTGTCGCAGCCGACGCTCATCACCGCGGCGGGCGACATTGCCGTCGCCGAAGCCGACACCGCGGTGGCGAACAGCGAGCGCAGCCCCAACTGGACGTGGGAAGTCGCGTACCAGCAGCGGGGCGGCGCGTATTCGAACATGGTGTCCTTCGGCGTGACGATCCCGCTGCCGCTGAACCGCAAGAACCGGCAGAACCGCGACGTCGCCGAGAAGGCTGCGCTCGCGACGAAAGCGGGGCTGATGTACGAGGACACGCTGCGCCAGGTGCAGGCTGATATCCGCATGCAGTCGGCAACGCTCGCGAGCGGCCGCGCGCGGATCGCGAACCTGCGCGACGCGCTGCTGCCGGCCGCGGAGCAGCGCGTCCAGCTTGCCGACGCCGCATACCGCGCCGGCACGGGGTCGCTCGCCGACACGTTCGCCGTGCGCCGCGCGCAACTCGATGCGCAACTGCAGGTGCTTGATGTTCGCCGCGAGGTTTCGCAGACCTGGGCGCGGCTCGAATATCAGGTCGTGCCGCCGACCCTCGCCGCCGCACAATGAAGGAGAACGACATGACGAAGCAAACGCTCGTCCGCGCCGTCCTGCTGGCGTGCGCCGCCGTGGCGCTCGTCGGCGCGGGTTACGTCGCGGGCGCACGCCGTGCGGCAAGCGCGGCGCCAGAGGCCGCCGCTGCGTCGCCGGCCAGATCCGACCCGACGTCCGGACGCAAGGTGCTGTACTGGCACGATCCGATGGTGCCGAACCAGCACTTCGACAAGCCGGGGAAGTCGCCGTTCATGGACATGCAGCTGCAACCCGTCTATGCGGACGAAGGCGGCGGCACGTCGGGCGTTCGGATCGATCCGGGCCTGCAGCAGAATCTCGGCATCCGCTATGCGGCCGTCCGGCGTCAGGAAGCGGCCGGCGGATTCGATGCGGTCGGCACCACCCAGTTCGATGAGGCGCGCACGGACGTCGTGCAGTCGCGCGTGACGGGCTACATCGATCGCCTGTACGCGCGGGCGCCGATGCAGCGCATCGACAAGGGCGCGCCGATCGCGTCGCTGTACGTGCCGGACTGGCTCGCGCCGCAGGAGGAATACCTGGCGCTGAAGCGCGGCGGGATGGACCGCGACCTGCTGGACGCATCGCGCGCGCGCATGCGCGCGCTGTCAATTCCGGACGGCATGATCGCGAGTCTCGATCGCACGGGCCGCGTGCAGACCCACGTCGTACTGGCCGCGCCGGAAACCGGCGTCGTCAGCGAGCTGAACGTGCGCGACGGCGCAATGGTCACGCCGGGGCAGACGCTCGCGAGGATTTCCGGTTTGTCGACGCTGTGGCTGATCGTCGAGATTCCCGAAGCGCTGGCGTTGAACGTACAGCCGGGGATGCAGGTCGACGCGACGTTCGCGGGCGATCCGTCGCGGCACTTCGCGGGTCGCATCCGCGAGATCCTGCCGGGCATCAGCACGAGCAGCCGAACGCTGCAGGCGCGGCTCGAGATCGACAACGCATCGCTGAAGCTGACGCCCGGCATGCTGATGCGCGTACGCGTCGCCGACCCGAAGGCGGCACCGCGTCTGCTCGTGCCGTCGGAGGCGGTGATCGCCACCGGCAAGCGCACGATCGTGATCGTGAAGCGCGGCGACGGCAGCCTGCAGCCGGTGACGGTGACGCTCGGCAACGACGTCGGCAGCGATACGGAAGTGCTCGCCGGGTTGAGCGACGGCGATACGGTCGTCGCATCGGGGCAGTTCCTGATCGATTCCGAAGCGAGCCTCAAGTCCGTGCTGCCGCGACTGGCAAGCAGCGCCGGCGCCGGCGCGAGCGGGGCCGCGCCCGCGTCGGCACCGAAGGCGGCGTCGACGACGTATGAGACCACCGGCAAGGTCGAAAGCGTGACGGCCGACGACATCACGTTCTCGCATCGGCCCGTGCCCGCGCTCGGCTGGGGCGCGATGACGATGACCTTCGGCAAGCCGTCCGCGACCGCGTTCCCGGACGTGAAGCCGGGCCAGACGGCGCGCTTCGCGTTCGTGCAGAGCGACGACGGCTACCGGCTGACGAAGGTCGATCCGCTGGGGGGCAAGCCATGATCGCGCACGTGATTCGCTGGTCCGTCCGCAACCGCTTCCTGGTGCTGCTCGCGACCGTTCTGCTTGCGGCGTGGGGTGTCCATGCGCTGCGGCAGACGCCGCTCGACGCGCTGCCCGACCTGTCGGACACGCAGGTCATCGTCAAGGCGTCGTACCCGGGCAAGGCGCCGCAGATCGTCGAGGACCAGGTGACCTACCCGCTGACGACGACGCTGCTCGGCGTGCCGGGTGCGAAAACCGTCCGCGCGTACTCGTCGTTCGGCGATGCGTTCGTCTACGTATTGTTCGACGACCATACCGACCCGTACTGGGCACGTTCGCGCGTGCTCGAATACCTGAGCCAGGTGCAGAGCCGGCTGCCCGCGGGCGCGACCGTGTCGCTCGGGCCGGATGCGACCGGGGTCGGGTGGGTGTACGAGTACGCGCTTGTGGACCGCACCGGCCGCCACGACCCCGGCCAACTGCGCGCGCTCAACGACTGGTTCCTGAAATTCGAGCTGAAGGCGGTGCCGGACGTGTCGGAAGTCGCGAGCATCGGGGGGATGGTGCGCCAGTACCAGATCGTGCTCGATCCGGACAAGCTGCGTGCGTACGGCATCACCCAGGCGGCGGTCGCGGACGCGCTCGGCAAGGCGAACCAGGCATCGGGCGGCTCGGTCGTCGAGCTGGCCGAGTCGGAGTACATGGTGCGTTCGTCCGGCTACCTGCGCACGCTCGACGACTTCCGGCACGTCGTGCTGCGCACCGACGAGGCGGGCACGCCGGTGCTGCTCGGCGACGTCGCGCGCATCCAGGTCGGCCCCGCGATGCGGCGCGGGATCGCGGAACTGAACGGCCAGGGCGAGGTGACGGGCGGCGTCGTCGTGATGCGCTCGGGCAAGAATGCGCTGACGACAATCGACGCGGTGAAGGCGAAGCTCGCCGCGCTGAAGCGCTCGCTGCCGCCCGGCGTCGAGATCGTCACGACCTACGATCGCTCGCAGCTGATCGAGCGCGCGGTGGACAACCTCAGGGACAAGCTGATCGAGGAATTCGTGATCGTCGGGATCGTCTGTGCGGTGTTCCTGTTCCATCTGCGCAGCGCGTTGGTCGCGATCCTGGCGCTGCCGCTCGGCGTGCTGACTGCGTTCATCGTGATGCGTTATCAGGGCGTGAATGCGAACCTGATGTCGCTGGGCGGCATCGCGATCGCGATCGGCGCAATGATCGACGCGGCGATCGTGATGATCGAGAACGCGCACAAGCATCTGGAGGCATACGGCGATGCGCATCCGGGCGAGCCGATCACGACCGCGCGCCGCTGGGAGCTGGTCACGGCGTCGGCCGCCGAGGTCGGGCCGGCGCTGTTCTTCTCGCTGCTGATCATCACGCTGTCGTTCATTCCGGTGTTTTCGCTCGAAGGGCAGGAGGGCAAGCTGTTCGCGCCGCTCGCGTTCACGAAGACCTACACGATCGCCGCCGCGGCCGGTCTCTCGGTCACGCTGGTGCCGGTGCTGATGGGATATCTCGTGCGCGGCCGCATTCCGCTCGAGCACGCGAACCCGATCAACCGCGTGCTGATCCGCGTGTACCGGCCGCTGCTCGAAGCGACGCTGCGGCGCCCGTGGTTCGCGATCGGTGTTGCCGTCGTCGCGCTGTTGCTGACGGCCGTGCCGGTGTCGCGGCTCGGCGGCGAGTTCATGCCGCCGCTCGACGAGGGCGACCTGCTGTATATGCCGACCGCATTGCCGGGCATCTCGGCCGACAAGGCGAGCGAGCTGCTGCAGCAGACCGACCGGCTGATCAAGACCGTGCCCGAGGTCGAAACGGTGTTCGGCAAGTCGGGGCGCGCGGATACGGCGACCGATCCCGCGCCGCTCGAGATGTTCGAAACGACGATCCGCTTCAAGCCCCGCAGCGCGTGGCGGCCGGGGATGACGCCCGAGAAGCTCGTCGACGCGCTCGATCGCACGGTGAAGGTGCCGGGGCTGTCGAACGTGTGGGTGCCGCCGATCCGCAACCGGCTCGACATGTTGTCCACCGGCATCAAGACGCCCGTCGGCGTGAAGATCTCCGGACCGGACCTGCCGGGGATCGACGCGATCGCGACGCAGGTCGAGGCGGTGGTGAAGCACGTGCCGGGCGTCACGTCCGCGCTCGCGGAACGGCTCAACGGCGGACGCTACATCGACGTCGACATCGACCGGCTCGCGGCCGCGCGCTACGGGCTGTCGGTGGCCGATATCCAGTCGGTCGTGTCGTCGGCGATCGGCGGCGAGGACGTCGGCGAGGTGATTGCGGGGCGCGAGCGCTTTTCGATCAACATCCGCTATCCGCGCGAGATTCGCGATTCGCTCGAGAACCTGCGGCAGTTGCCGGTCGTCACCGCACGGGGCGCACAGCTTCGTCTCGGCGACGTCGCACGCGTCGTGATCGCCGACGGGCCGCCGATGATCCGCAGCGAGAATGCGCGGCTGTCCGGCTACGTGTACGTCGACATTCGCGGCACCGATCTGCGCACCGCGGTTCGCGCGATGCAGCAGGCGGTCGCGCAGCAGGTCGCGTTGCCGCCCGGCTATTCGATCGCATGGTCGGGGCAGTTCGAATATCTCGAACGCGCGGCGGCAACGCTGCGCACCGTGGTGCCGGTTACGCTCGCCGTGATCTTCGTGCTGCTGTTCCTCACGTTCGGCTCGGCAGCCGATGCGCTGCTGCTGATGTCGACAGTGCCGTTCGCGCTGGTCGGCGGCTTCTGGCTCGTCTGGGCGCTCGGCCACGCGGTGTCGGTCGCGACATCGGTGGGCTTCATCGCGCTGGCGGGCGTGGCCGCCGAGTTCGGCGTGGTGATGCTGCTGTACCTGGAGGGCGCGCTGCGGCGCCGCCTCGATGCCGGCGAGCCGCTGACCGATGCCGTGCTGCTCGATGCGATTCGCGAAGGCGCGGTGCTGCGCGTGCGGCCGAAGGCGATGACGGTGGCCGTCGTGCTTGCCGGCCTCGTGCCCATCATGATCGGACACGGCGCCGGCTCCGAAGTGATGCAGCGCATCGCCGCGCCGATGGTCGGCGGCATGGTCACCGCACCGCTGCTGTCGATGTTCGTCATTCCCGCCGCATGGCTTTTGCGGCAGCGCCGTCGGGTGCGCAGCGCCAGCCGCCGGCGGCACTCCGATGCAGTTCCTCACGGCATGAACGTGCCGTCCAACCCCACTGGAGAATCACGATGAAGATGAATCAACTGATCGTCACTGCCGCCGCCGCTCTCGCGACCGGGGCGTTCGCCGTACCCGCGCTTGCCGCGGGCGACATGTCGGGCATGGAGATGTCCGGCATGAAGATGTCGTCCGGCGGCGCGGCCGAATCGGGCACGGCGCTGACCGATGCGGAAGTGAAGAAGGTCGATGCCGCGAGCGGCAAAATTACGCTGAAGCACGGCGCGCTGCAGAACGTCGACATGCCGTCGATGACGATGGCGTTCAAGGCGAAGGACGCGGCGATGCTCGCCGAGGTTCATGCGGGCGACAAGGTGAGGGTGCGCGTCGAGCGCGTCAACGGCACGCTGACGATCGTCAGGCTCGAGAAGGCATCGTAAGCGCGGCAATGCGGGCGGCGCAGCCGCCGGCAGCGACGGCCGCGGCTCACGATGCGGCTTCGTGAGCCGCGGTCGGGCGCGTGGATGCGCCCGACGTTGCCCGATCGTGCGCGATGTCGCGTTTCAGCGCGTCAGCGTCACGAACAGATAGCCGACGTAACCAGCCCCGTTCGCGAGCAACGCCCAGATCGCGAGCCCGTGCGCGCGGGCATTGACGCGCAGCCACGCCGCCGCCGCGAGCGTGATGATCACGCCGGTCAGCACTTCGGGCCGCGGCTCCCACGGCGTCAGCATGATGCCGATCGCCGGCAGCAGCGTGCCCTGGAACACCATCGCGCCGGTGATGTTGCCGAACGCGAGCGTGTCTTTCTTGCGGCGGATCCACAGCACGCTGTTGACCTTCTCGGGCAACTCCGTTGCGATCGGCACGATGATCAGCGACAGCAGCAGCGCGGAGATGCCGAGCACGTGCGACACGCCTTCGACGCCGTGAATGAAGCCCTTCGCACCGCCGACGAGCAGCGCGACGCCGATCGCGAGCTGCAGCGCGATGGTCGCGAGGTTGGTGGGCAGCCCGATGCGCGACAGGAACATCGCGTGCGGCGCTTCGGTGCCGTGCCCGGCATCGACGAGTTGCGTCGACGCGCGGAACGTCATCACGACATACAGCACGTAGATGCCGACCAGCATCGCGGCGAGCAGCGCGCGGATGCCCCACACGTGATGCGGGACGAACATCGCGATGGTGGCGAGCGCGAACGCGGCGATGAAGTAGTTCAGGTCGCGCACGAAGCCGGTGCGCTCGGGCTTGATCGTGCCGGTCAGGCCGCGCGAACGGATCACGGCGATCGTCATCAGGAAGGTCGTCAGCGTCGCGAGCATCAGCGGCGCGCCGAGAATCGCGCCGACGCCGATTTCCTCGTTCACGGCCGCATTCGACGTGCCGCCCGCGAGCGCGAGCAGCGGCACCATCGTTTCGGGCAGCGCGGTGCCGACGGCCGCGAACAGCGAACCGGTGACGCCTTCGGAAATCTTCAGCCGTTCGCCGAGATGTTCGAGCGCGTTCGTGAAGAACTCGGCGGCGACCAGAATGACGATCAGCATGAACGCCAGTTCGACGAGCATCAACGTCATGCGGCACCTCCGCAGGCAGGCATGCAGGCGGTCATGGAACGGATGAAACGCGAAGGACAGGCAACGAGGAACATGGGGACTCCGTGGTCGGACGTGGACGAACCATGACGCATCTGCCGACGTCCGACCAGGAGCGGCGCGATGCGTCGATGGTCTCGCCAGACCGATTCGGCCGAACGCGCCACGGCCGCAGGCCGAGTATGTTGACGTGTTCGCTTTCCGGGGGATGGAAAGCAGGCTACTCCCCAAAGACGAAGGGCAGTCTAGCCGAGCCGGCCGCTTTCGGCAAGCTTGTGCGGCCACACCCTTTCATTCGGAAAGGCAGGTCGAGCGACAGCGGATGCGCATGCCGTAGCGGGGAAGCAATCGGCGTGCGCGGGCGTCACGCGCGTGTCACGCAGCGCGGGCCGGGAAATACAGCGCGAACGTCGTGCGGCCGTCGCGGCTCTCGACCTCGACCTTGCCGCGGTGCAGCTCGATGATCGACTTGACGATCGCAAGCCCGAGCCCGGCGTTGCGCGCCGCGCCGTGTCGCGACGAATCGATCCGGTAGAAGCGCTCGAAGATCCGCTCGATCTGCTCGGGCGGAATCGCGGCGCCCCGGTTCGTGACTTCGACGACCGCGTAGCCGGGCCGCGTCGATACGGTCAGCTCGATCGTCGACCCGGCTTGCGCGTGTTCGAGCGCATTCGACGCGAGATTGCTGACGGCGCGCCGGAACAGCGTCGCGTCCGCGACGACCGGCGCTTCGCCCTGCACGGCGAGATGCACGCCGGCCTCGTCGGCCAGCGCCTGGAAATACGACGCGAGCCGGCGCAGCTCGGCGCCCGCATCGAGTTCGACGGTCTTCAGGTGCTGCCGCGCATTGTCGGTGCGCGCGAGAAACAGCATGTTCTCGATCATCCGCTGCAACCGTTCGCATTCCTCGATGTTCGAATCGATCAGCGCCTCGTATTCCTCGGTGGTGCGGGCGCGCGACAGCGTGACCTGCGACGAGCTGATCACGTTCGCGAGCGGCGTGCGCATGTCGTGCGCGAGATCGGACGAGAACTGCGACAGCCGCACGAACGCGCGCTCGAGCCGATCGAGCATCCGGTTGACCGACGTGGCCAGCTCGTGCAGTTCGACCGGGCCGCCGCGTGCATCGAGACGCGCGTTCAGGTTGTGTGCCTCGATGCGCGAGGTCTGCCGGCCGAGACTCTCGACCGGGCGCAGGCCGCGGGACGCGACCGCGTAGCCGAGTGCGCCGACCAGCAGCGCGCCGAGGGCGGCCGCGAGCCAGATGTCGACGCGATAGCTTTCCAGCAGCGACTGACGATCGGTCGCCGTGCGCGCGAGCGCGACCTGGATGGTTTCGCCCGATGGCAGCGTGGCGCGCGCACGCACGCAGCGCGACGTGCCGATGCCAGGCGGCGCGCAGGTGAACGGGCTCGCTGCCATGGCCGCTGCGTCGGCCGGCCGCGGCCGCGCGATCACCGACGCGAGCGTGTTGCCGGCTTCGTCGGTGTGTTCGACGAGCGGACGGTTCGCGGCGTCGTAGATGCCGAGATAGACACCCGGATGCGACAGCAGCACTTCATGGAAGACGGCCGGATCGGCGCGCAATGCCGCCGTCGACCCGCTCGAGCGCGCGAGCTGCAGGAACTGGTTGAGCTTGCCGGCGATCTCGATGTCGTCGCGCCGGGTCAGCTCGGCGGACAGCGAGCGATACAGGTACGCGCCGGTCAGCGCGAACACGAGCGCGGCGACGGCGGCGAACGCGAGCGTCAGGCGCCGGAGCAGCGAATACGGCGCGGGGCCGCCGGTCACGAGCGATCCTCGAGCACGTAACCCATGCCGCGGATCGTGTGGATCAGCTTCTTCTCGTACGCGTTGTCGATCTTCGCGCGCAGGCGCTTGATCGCCGCATCGACGACGTTCGTGTCGCTGTCGAAATTCATGTCCCAGATCTGCGACGTGATGAAGGTGCGCGTCAGCACCTCGCCTTCGCGTTCCGCGAGCAGCTGCAGCAGCGCGAATTCCTGCGCGGTCAGGTCGATGCGGTTGTCCGCGCGCCGTACCCGGCGCTTGATCAGGTCGACCTCGAGATCGGCGACCTGCAGGAAGTCGCGTGCATTGCGCGGCGCGCGCCGCAGCAGTGAACGGATACGGGCGAGGAACTCCGCATACGCGAACGGCTTGAGCAGGTAGTCGTCGGCGCCCAGCTCGAGCCCCGTGACCTTGTCCTCGATCGCATCGCGCGCCGTCAGCAGCAGGACCGGCGTCTGCTTCTGCGCGCGCAGCCGCCGGAGCACCTCGAAGCCGTCCAGCTCGGGCAGCATCACGTCGAGCACGACGAGATCGAAATCCTCGTGCAGCGCGAGGAACAGCCCGTCCTTGCCGTTCTCGGCCACATCGACCGTATAGCTCGCCTCCGCCAGCCCCTTGCGCAGGTAGGACGCCATCTTGGGTTCGTCTTCGACTATCAGTATCCGCATGGTGGAGCAGGCCGTTCGTGATTCATCCGTGATTTCAGCCGGTCAGTGTAACGCGTGAGCTTAGGGCGCCGCGCGTGCGCGAAAGATGACCGGCGGATGACGGAATTGTCATGAAGCGCGCTCGCCGTGCGACGCCCGCGTTTCATGAAAAACCGGTCATGTTTCGGCCATGTCGTCGTCACGACGGCGGCGATAAGCTGCGGTGGTCTTGTGTCCGGAGCGCGCCGTCGCGGTGTCGCTCCCGTTCATCCGGTCGTAGCCTGCCTGATTCCGCATCCATGTCGTACTGGCGCAAATTCATCCTCGTCGTGCTGCTGGCGCTGAGCCTGCCGATCCAGTCGTTCGCGACCGTGTCGATGCAGTGCGCGGGCGCTGCCGCTGCCGTGCCGCATGGGGAGCATGAAGCGAGCGCCGATCATCCGGCCGCGTCGCTTGCGATGCAGAGCGCGCAGGGTGGCGAGCATGCGCACGACGACCACGCACGACATGCATCGTCGTGTTCGTCGTGCGGGGCCTGCTGCTTCGGCACCGGCATGGCCGATCCACCCGCGGCGTCCGTGGCGTCGGGTATCGGTATCGCGTTCGTCGCTTTCGCGCCGTCGCCGGTCGTCGTGTCGTTCCTGACCGGCGGCATCGAGCGGCCGCCGCGCCGGCTTCCCGTCTAGTCCTTGCCCTCTTCCGCGGCCGACCGGCCGCGATCCGCAAACCGTGCCGGCGGTCATTCGATGCCCGTCGCACGACACACGACGAGAAACACCCATGCGATTGATCATTGCGGCGCTGCTTGGCGCGGCGGCCCTCGTGCCGTCGCTCGCGCCTGCGCAAACTCCGCGTCCCGATCCGGCCGATGCCGCAGCGCCTGTGTCGGACGTCGCCGTGCCGTCCGCGTTCGACGGCTACGTGCGGTATCGGGACGATGCAGGCCCGGGCTGGAAACAACTGAATCGCGACGTGATGGAGCGGCCCGCGAAGGGGCACGCGAAGTCCGGAAGCGCGAAGCCCGAAAACACGGCGGGCGGAGCGGCCCATTCGATGCACGGAGAGGCCGCGCAATGACGAGACTTGCGATGTCACCGCGAATCGGCGCGACCGCGCTCGTGCTGGCCTTCCTCGCCGGCTGTACGACGTTCTCGAAGGACGGCGGCTTCGACGCCGTGTCGTCCGCCGCATCGGAGCGGATCGGGAAAGACGCCGTGATCGTCAGGACCGACGCCGACCGCGACGCCGTCGACGCGCGCACGAAGGAACTGCTCGCGAAACCGCTGTCGATGGACGACGCGGTGCAGCTCGCGCTGCTGAACAACCGCGGCCTGCAGGCGTCGTACGCGGCGCTCGGGCTGTCGGAGGCCGATCTCGTGCAGGCCGGCCGGCTGCCGAACCCGCGCTTCTCGTTCAGCCGCACGCGGGCCGGCGACGGCGAGCTGAGCCTCGGCCGCACGTTCTCGGCCAACGTATTCGCGCTGCTGACCCTGCCGCTCGCGACGAACATCGAACGCCGCCGCTTCGAGCAGACCAAGCTCGAGACGGCCGACGCGATGCTGAAGGTCGCGGCCGACGCGCGCCGCGCGTATGTCGAGGCCGTGGCCGCCGAACAGGCCGCGAACTATGCGCGGCAGGTGCGCGACGCCGCGAGCGCCGCCGCCGAACTCGCGCTGCGCATGCGCCAGGCCGGCAACTTCAGCCGGCTCGACTACGCACGCGAACAGGCGTTCCATGCGGACGCGGTCGCCCAGCAGGCGAAGGCGCAGCAGCAGGCCGTGGCCGCACGCGAGAAGCTCACACGGGCGATGGGGCTGTGGGGCGAGCGCACGCGCTACGCGCTGCCCGAGCGTCTGCCCGACCTGCCGAAGTCGCGTCCGGACCTGCCCGATCTCGAACGCTACGCGATGAGCAACCGTCTCGACATCCAGGCCGCGAAGCTGCAGACGCAGGGTGTCGCGTCGTCGCTCGGACTCAGCAAGGCGACGCGCTTCGTCAACGCGGTCGATCTCGGCTACGTGAACAACTACGAGACCGACAAGGGGCACGAGCACGGCTACGAGATCAGCGTCGAGATTCCGCTGTTCGACTGGGGTGGCGCGAAGGTCGCGCGGGCCGAGGCCGTCTACATGCAGTCGGCGAACCGGCTCGCGCAGACCGCGATCGACGCCCGCTCGGAAGTGCGCCAATCGTACGCGGCGTACACGACAAGCTACGACGTCGCGACGCACTATCGCGACGAAGTCGTGCCGCTGCGCAAGACGATCTCGGACGAGTTGCTGCTGCGCTACAACGGGATGCTCGCGAGCGTGTTCGAGCTGCTCACCGATGCGCGCGAACAGGTCGGCGCGGTCAACGGCTACATCGATGCGCTGAAGGACTACTGGCTCGCCGAAACCGATCTGCAGATGGCCGTCGGCGGCCGGCTGCCGACCTCGCAGCCGGCGCCGCAGTCGACCTCGCAGCCGACCTCGCAGCCGGCGCCGCGCGCGGCCGCGCCGGCCGCATCCGCACCCGACGCTGCACCGCAGCCGGCTTCCTCTCCCGTGGCGCAACCGGCGCCCGCAACGCATCCGGAAGGTCATTGACATGGTGTCCCGTCGACAATTTCTCAGCGGCTCGGGCGCCGCGCTGCTCGGTGCGGCGATGGTCAGCAAGGCCGGCGCCGCGTCGCTGCCCGAAGCGCCCACGATGGCGAAGGCCGGCACGCAGCCGCCGCTCGTGCCGCCCAACGGCCGTCCGTACACGCCCGTCGCGACGCTGAACGGCTGGACGCTGCCGTGGCGGATGAAGAACGGCTGGAAGGAATTCCACCTGACGGCCGAGCCGGTCGTGCGCGAGATGGCGCCCGGGATGAACGCGAACCTGTGGGGCTACAACGGCCAGTCGCCGGGCCCGACGATCGAGGCCGTCGAGGGCGACAAGGTCCGCATCTTCGTGACCAACCGCCTGCCCGAGCACACGACGATCCACTGGCACGGGCTGCGGCTGCCCAACGGGATGGACGGCGTCGGCGGCCTCACGCAGCCGCATATCCCGCCGGGCAAGACCTTCGTCTACGAGTTCCAGCTGGAGGCCCACGGCACGTTCATGTATCACCCGCACGCCGACGAGATGGTGCAGATGGCGATGGGGATGATGGGGATGTTCATCGTGCACCCGAAGGACCGCGCGACGATGCCGGTCGATCGCGACTTCGTGTTCCTGCTCTCCGCGTACGACATCGACCCGGGCAGCTACACGCCGCGCGTGAACGAGATGACGGACTTCAACATGTGGACGTTCAATTCGCGCGTGTTCCCGGGCATCGACCCGCTGCCGGTGCGGGCGGGCGACCGCGTGCGGATTCGTTTCGGAAACCTGACGATGACGAATCATCCGATCCACCTGCACGGCTACAGCTTCGAGGTTGCCGGCACCGACGGCGGCTGGATTCCGCCGGCGGCGCGCTGGCCGGAGGTGACGGCCGACGTCGCGGTCGGCCAGATGCGCGCGATCGAGTTCACCGCCGATCGCCCCGGCGACTGGGCGTTCCATTGCCACAAGTCGCATCACACGATGAATGCGATGGGCCATCAGGTGCCGAACCTCATCGGCGTGCCGCAGAAGGATCTCGCGCAGCGCATCGGCAAGCTCGTGCCCGACTACATGGCGATGGGCAGCACCGGCGGCGCGATGGGCGGCATGGAGATGCCGCTGCCCGACAACACGCTGCCGATGATGACGGGCACCGGGCCGTTCGGGCCGCTGGAGATGGGCGGCATGTTCACGGTGCTGAAGGTCCGGCAGGGGCTCGGCCGCAACGACTATCGCGATCCGGGCTGGTTCCGGCATCCGAAGGGCACCGTCGCCTACGAATACACCGGCGAATTGCCGGACGGCTGAGCGGCGGCCAACAGTGGCAAGCGGTGGCCGCGCGGTGCGGCCGCCGGTTTCATTTCACTCACTCTGGATGGAGCAGGCATGATGAAGAAGGGACTGGTTTCGATTGCAACGGGTTGCGTGCTGGTGTTTTCCACGGCGGCGTACGCGGCCGGCGACATGGCCGGCATGGAGATGGGCGGCAACGCGAAGCAGGGCGCCGACGCGACGCGCAAGATGTCGCACGGCGAGATCCGCAAGGTCGACACGGCCGCGGGCAAGCTGACGATCAAGCACGGCCCGCTCGAGAACCTCGGGATGGACGCGATGACGATGGTGTTCAAGGTCAAGGACCCGGCGATGCTCACGCAGGTCAAGGCCGGCGACAAGATCGACTTCGTCGCCGAGGACGTGGACGGCGCGTTGACCGTCGTCGAACTGCGCAAGCCGTGATGCCGGGGCGGAACATGCACACGAAGATCACGATGCTCACGCGGTTCGTCCGCGGCGTCCGCTTCGTCGCGGCCGGCGCGCTGATCGCCGCCGCGCCGGTTGCGGCCTGGGCGCACGGCAAGCTGGAGAGCGCGACGCCCGCGACCGGCAGCACGGTCGACACCGCGCCCGACACGTTGCGGCTCGCGTTCAACGAAGACCTCGAGCCCACCTTCAGTTCGGTGAAGGTGTCGGACGCGAACGGCAAGCCCGTCGCGCACGACAGCGCGAAGGTCGATCCGGCGACGCCGCGCGTGATGACCGTCGCGATGCCGAAGCTCGCGCCGGGTGCGTACACGGTGCAATGGGTGGCGATGACGGCCGACGCGCATCGCACCAAAGGCACCTATACGTTCAAGGTGAAAGGGTGAACGAAGGCTTCGTCGGCATGCTGCGGCTGGTTGCCGTGGCGATCCAGAACGCCGGGTTTGCCGTCGTCGTCGGCACGCTGCTCGGCAGCCGCTGGCTCGCGCGGGGCGAGTCGGCGTGGCAGCACGGCATCGCGCGGCGGCTCCTCGCGACGCTGCGCGGTGCGTCCGTCGTGTCGCTGCTCGCGAGCATCACGGCGTTCTGGGCGCACTGCGCGTTGATGAGCGAAGTGCCGCTGCTCGACGCGTGGCCGTCCGTGCGCGCGATGCTCGCCGGCACGGGGTTCGGTCATGCGTGGCTGGCCGGCGCCGTGTTCATGCTCGCGGTCGTGATCCTGTCGTTCGTTCGGCGCGCGACCGACACGCGCTTTCCGTTCGCGATCTGGGCCGCGCTCGCATGCGTCGCGCTGGCACGCAGCAACGGCGGCCATCCGGTCGACGCGGGGCTGTTCAGCGTGCCGGTGTGGGTCGACTGGCTGCATCTGCTGGCGATCAGCGCGTGGGTCGGGCTCGTGCTCGTGACGGCGTTCGGCGTGATGCCGCGATTCACCGGGATGCCCGCGAGCGAGCGCACGACCGGCGCGTCGTTCGTGCAGTCGCTTTCCGATGCGTCGACGCTTGCACTGGCCGTGCTGTTCGCGACCGGTGCCTACAACGGCTGGCGCGGCGTCGATACGCCGGACAACCTGCTCGCATCGACGTACGGGCAGATCCTGCTGCTCAAGCTCGCGCTCGTGCTGATCGCGGCGGCGCTCGGCGGACACAACCGGTTCTTCGGGATGCCGAAGCTGCTGGCCGCGCTGAAGGATCCGGCGGCCGCGATGCCGGTCGTCGCGTTGCGCGGGTTCGGCGCGGTGCTGCGGATCGAGGCGGTCGTGCTCGCCGGCGTGCTGATGGTGGCGGCCGTACTCGTGTCGAGCGCATTGCCGGGGACGGTCTAGCGTCGCGGCTGGCTGGGTGGTGACGCCGGCAGCGGGAAATCGTCGGAACGGGGCCGGCGTTTGTTGGACGATTTCCCGCTTTTCGAGCGCGAGCGCGCAGCGATACCGGCAATTACATATACCTGTCTTCCGGTTACTAAAAACTGTCACCGAGCGCCGCTAAGCTTTCGCCACCCTCACAACCGGGATTCCCCGTCATGCGCTCGACAATCCGCCTGTTTGCCCCGCTATTGCTGCTGCCCACGCTTGCCGCACCGGTCCTCGCGGCGACCGCCGCTCCCGTCAGCCCGAACTGCGGCGGCAGCACGACGCCGATCGCCGACATCCAGGGGCCGGGCGCGCCGTCGCCGCTCGCGGGCCAGAACGCGTCGATCGAAGCGGTCGTCACGGCCGATTTCGGCGGCACGGACGGCTTCGGCGGCTTCTTCGTCCAGCAGGCGGACCCGCAGCGGCGCAACCAACCGGGCGTGTCCGAAGGCCTGTTCGTCTATGCGCCGAAAGTACGCGCGAAGGCCGGCGATCTCGTGCACGTGACGGGCAAGGTCGAGGAGAAATACGGGCAGACGCAGCTCACGCTGTCGGGCGCGATCGCGGTGTGCGCGAACGGCCAGACGGTCACGCCGGCGACGCTCACGCTGCCGGTCGACAGCCCGAGCGCATTCGCCGCATATGAAGGGATGCTGGTGCGCCTGCCGCAGACGCTCACCGTCACCGACAACTACGAGCTCGGCCGCTACGGCAGCACGATGCTAAGCAACGGCCGGCTGCGCACGCTGACGAGCGTGGTGCCGCCGTCGCAGGCGCAGACGCAGATCGATGCGAACGCACGCAACCGGCTGATTCTCGACGACGGCTCGAACAAGCAGAACCCGGCGAGCGTGCCGTATCCGGCGCCGGAACTGTCGGCCGCGAACACGCTGCGCTCGGGCTACACCGTGCGCAACGTCGAAGGCGTGCTCGAGGTGCGCTACGGCGCATGGCGCGTGCAGCCGCTGCCCGGCGCGGCCGCGCCGACGTTCGATACGCGCTCGAACCCGCGCACCAACGCACCGGCACGCGATCCGAAATCGAACCTGCGCGTCGCGTCGTTCAACGTCCTCAACTACTTCAACGGCAACGGCATGGGCGGCGGCTTCGACGATCCGAACAATCGCGGCGCGAAGAGCTTCCAGGAATTCCAGCGTCAGGAAGCGAAGATCGTCAGCGCGCTGAAGGCGCTCGACGCCGACGTGATCGGCCTGATGGAAATCCAGAACAACGGCTACGGCGAACTGAGCGCGGTGCGCCAGCTGGCGGCGAAGCTCGGCAGCAACTGGCGCGTGGTCGATCCGGGCACGTCGCGCCTCGGCGGCGACGCGATCACGGTCGCGATGATCTACGACAGCCGCACGGTCGAACCGGTCGGCCGCGCGTCGACGCTCGCGATCGACGACAAGAACCGCCAGCCGCTCGCGCAGTCGTTCCGCCGCGTCGGCGGCAACAAGCAGGCGCTGACGATCGCGGTCAACCACCTGAAGTCGAAGAACTGCCCGGACGCGGCGAACGACGATCTCGACCAGGGCGACGGCCAGGGCTGCTGGAACCCGACGCGCACGCGCGCGGCGGCGAAGCTGGCCGACTGGCTCGCCGGCACGCCGACGGGCGTCGCGGGGCAGGGCACGCTGCTGATCGGCGACTTCAACAGCTACACGCATGAAGACCCGATCCGCCTGCTTGAAGCGCGCGGCTACCGCAACCTCGTGTCGCGCTGGATCGGCGCCAATGCGTACAGCTACGTGTACAACGGCGAAGCCGGCTACCTCGATCACGCGCTCGCATCGTTGCCGCTCGCGTCGCACGTGAAGGCCGTGCACGAATGGCACATCAACGCGGATGAGCCGCTCGCGCTGCAGTATACGCTCGCGTACAAGTCGGCCGAGCAGCAGAAGACGTACTACGCGCCGGATGCGTATCGCTCGTCGGATCACGATCCGGTGCTGATCGATATCGCGCTGCCGGGCGGCGGGCGCTGATCGCCGCTCGAGCGTTCGAGCGTTCGAGCGTTTGAATGATGGCGTGCGGCGTTGCCGCACGTCGTCGCGTGAGCGGGGGCGTCGCCGCTCGCTCGTGCGGCCTCTCCATTCTCCACGCATCACGTGCCCGATGCGCGATTGCCGCAATGCAATTCGCAATCCGCAATGCGCGGGGCGAATGATTGCTTCTTCCTTGTGAATAACCCGCGTCTTACGCAGCCGAGCGACGTTATTCCGATATCGGGTAAATAATTCCGTCGCCCATCCTGAAAATCGGTATTTCGTGGATAGAGCCGGATTTTATTCAGCAATTCGCGTCAATCGGCTTCAGGTAATTAAAATGAAAGAATAACCCTGTCGATTTGAAGGAATCCCACGCACGTGGCTAATGCCAGAAAAGGGTTATGCAACGTGCAACAAAGCCGCGGCATTCCGGGGAATACCACTCGCAGGGCGTGCCGGCTGCGAACAATCGCATTTTCTTTCAAAATCCAGACACTGATCTCCGTTCGCATCATCGGAGATTTTTTAATATCCGAATGATCTTTGACAACGCGCCGCAACACCGCCTATTTTTGTGGTGTCGTAAATTTAGGTAATACAAAAGTCGTCAAAACTGCAAGGGGGCGGCGTTCCCGCATCATTCTCCGCCAGCAGTTTGCTGTGTCTGTATCAAGTTCAGTCTCTCGAAGAAGTCCAATCCCCAACCGCCGTCTGCCGATCGTGCAACGCGAGTGGCGGGTGTGCCTGCGCGTTTTTCGCCGGCGATGGCGGCCTGTGTGTGAAGCGATATTCGACCCACAAGGACAGAGGCATGCAACCAGACAGGAGCAGTACCGGCAGCCGCCGCGAACGCCGCGGCCGGCTGGCCGGGCTAGGCGCATTGACCGTCTTGACCATGGTGCTCGCGAGCTGCGGCGGCGACGATTCGTCGTCGGTCGGCGCGTCGAGCCTCGCGCAGGCCACCGCCAGCCAGCAGGCCGGCGCGCAGCAGGCGGCCGGCAATCAGACGCCCGCGGCGAACCAGCCTTACGTCGACCCCGTTGCCTATTCGATGAACGCGACCGACGGCCTCGCGCCCGGGCAGGTGTCGGAGAAGGCTGCGGTAATGCATTACCAGTGGAAATCCGGCGGCACGACGGTCAACTACACGACGACCACCGGCCACCTGACCGCGCAGGACGCGAACGGCAACGCTGAGGCGTCGATGTCGTATGTCGCGTACACCGCGCCGAGCACGAACGGCAAGCCGCGTCCCGTCACGTTCGTCTATAACGGCGGCCCCGGCTCGTCGTCGATCTGGCTGCGGCTCGGCTCGTTCGCGCCGACGCGCGTCGCGACGCCCGATCCGCTGTTCGGCACCAACTGGCCGAACTATCCGCTCGTCGACAACGCGGAAAGCCTGATCGACACCACCGATCTCGTGTTCATCGACCCGCCGGGAACCGGGCTGTCGGAAGCCGTGTTGCCGAACACCAACCAGAAGTACTGGGGCTCCGACGCGGACGTCAACGTCATGCGCGACTTCATCCAGCGCTACCTGAACGTGAACGGCCGCGGCACGTCGCCGATCTACCTGTACGGCGAATCGTACGGCACGCCGCGCACCGACATGCTCGCGCTGGCGCTCGAATCGGCCGGCGTGCACCTCACAGGTATCGTGCTGCAGTCGGCGATTCTGAACTACTTCGCGGATGCGGTGGAGGCGGTGGCGATCACGCAGTCGACCGAAGGGCTGCTGCTCGACACCGATACCGTGGCCGGCTATCTGCCCGGCTATGCGGCGGTCGCGGCGTACTTCAACCAGGTGTCGCCGGCGCCGGTCAACCCATTCCTGTATGCACTGCAGACCGAACTGTTCACCACGCTAATCTACAACCAGCTGCAGAAGTATTCGCAGTCGTGGGTGCTGAGCCAGCTCGGCATTCCGGATGCGCTCGGCACGCCGGTGTTCCCGAGCGATGCGACGCTGAAGCTGTGGTCGATCCCGTCGAGCCTCACGCAACAGGCGCTGCGCGACTACTTCAACGCGAACCCGTTCGGCACGAACCTGGTGCCCGGCACGACGATCGGCCGCTACGACGGACGCGTGTCGTTGCCGAACAGCGATCCGCGGCTGCAGGCGGACGGCGACCCGTCGGACATCCTGATCTCGCAGCCGTTCACGAACGCGCTCGCGACGCAGATGCCCGACTACCTCGGCTACACCGCGCCGAACGCGACCTACCTGCCGTTGAACGACAACATCATCCAGGTGTGGGACTTCTCGCATGACGGCCAGCCGATGCCCGACACGATCCCCGATCTGCTCGGCGCGCTGCAGCTCAATCCGAAGCTCCAGGTGCTCGCGGAGAACGGCCTCCACGATCTGGCCACGCCGTTCTTCAACACGGAGAAGCAGCTCGCCCGTCTGCAGACGGTGAAGGGCCTGAATCCGAAGCTGCAGGTGAACTTCTTCCAGGGCGGACACATGACGTATCTGGATGACGTGGCGCGTCCGCAGATGAAGCGCGACCTGGCGACGTTCTACAAGGGCGCGCGGATTCCGACGGCGCTGACGCTGAAGACCCTGCCGCCGCCGTGGCCGGACGAGAATCCGGCCGGCACGCCGACCGGCAGCACGCCGGGCGCGACGGCCGCGACTTCGCTGGCAGCGGCACCGTAAACGACGGACTCCTTGCGAAAAGGAACCCTCTATTCATCCATTGAATGCGAGTGATCATGTCTCCAATCAACTTGATGCGACGTATGTGTTCGTTGATCGTCCTCGGTGCGGTGATGAGCGCCGCGCATGCGCTGCCGCCGCAGGCGGTGGCCCCGGTGAAGCTGCCGCACGGCGGCCACGGCGTCGACGGTCCGTTCTTTCCGTCGACCCGCGTGGCGCCCGTATTGCCGTCGACCGGCGCGACGCTGCAGCAGCAGGCGCAGAAGCGCGTCGATGCCCGGCTCGGCGGCAACACGGTGCTGGGCAACGGTGCGGCTGTGACGAAAGCGCAGGCGCAGAGCAGCGGACTCGGGTTCGTCGCGAAGCACTTCGACGAGATCGATGCGAAACACACCGGTCGCGTGACGATGAGCGATGTGCGGCAGTTCATCCAGCAGCGGCAGGTGCAGGCGCAGCAGGAACAGCAGGAGTGACGGTGTAGTGAGTTCGTGCGCGGGAGGGTGGCCGGTGCCGGTTCGGTGCCGGCTGCCCAACCGCGGCGGCGATTTGCTTTCAACCTGCCGCGGCGCACGTTCGGCTGCGGCTTTCTTCATGGAGGTTCGGCACGCACGCGCGTAACGCGAAGCCGCGTCACGTGTCACGCATCACGCCTCGCACGATCGACGCTCACGCTTCCCGCTGCGCGTAGCGCCTCGCCGTCGCCGACGGCAACTCGCCGAACATCGCGCGATAGTCCTGCGCGAAACTGCTCAGGTGCCAGAAGCCCCACTTCGTCGCGGCCGACGTCACCGGGCCGCCGAGCCGCAGCTCGCGGCGAACGTGATTGAGCCGAACGGCGCGCAGGTAGGCGATCGGATTCAGATTGAGCGTGTCGTGGAACGCGTATTGCACGGTACGCCGGCTGATGCCGAGCTGCACGCACAGCTCGGCGATCGACAGCGGGCACGTCGACGCATCCTGGAGCCGCGCCTGCGCCGCGTTGACGAGCGACCAGTACTTCGTCGAACGCGTCGCGAGGGCTTCCGCGTCCGGCGCGGGCATCGTCATCGCTTCGGAAATCGCATACAGCACGGTCCGCTCGAGCAGTTCGATCCGATCCTGCGTCGTCACGTCGTCGGCCGGCGTGCTCTTCGCGGCCGCGGCCATCGCATGGCGCAGCAGGTGACGCAGGCGATCCGCGACCTGGGCCGTCATCGGGATCAGCGGTGCGAAGGTGCGGGCCCGCAGCGACGCGGCGAACGTGCGCAGCGCTGGCGTCGACAGCTTGTCGGGCGCGATCTCGACGTTCACCAGCACATGCCGGTCCGGAGAATAGAACTCGAACATGGGCTGGCTCGAGAACACGTGGAGGCTGTCGCGCCCGCTCTTTTCGCCGCACATGCGCGCATGGCCTTCGAGCTCCAGCGGCACGGCCACGGCGACACGATCCGACGGCACCGCGCCCTGTTGCAGGATCACCTTGTCGAGGTCTTCGACCAGCAGCCGGATGCCGCCGAGCGACACGATGGACGACGAGCCATGAAACCGGCCGCCCGAGATCTGCGTGTAGTTGAGGTGCCAGCCGTCGAAGATCCGTGCCTGCTCCTCCACGTCGGTGAACGCGCAGAACGTCACCCTCCGCGCGAGCGGCGGCGCGCCGGAGTAATCGCTCGGATCGGCAGACGGCGTCATCGGAGTCGGGAGGGGAGCGGGCGGATCGATTCATTGTAGTCGCTGCACGCGCCGGTCAAAAAACCCCGGAGAAAACCCTCGCTTGCCGAAATCCGATAGTGCAAAGCCGGCCGGCGAAATATCGTTGGCGTGAACACGACGCATCGCGCCGGCATCGGGGCCGGCCCGCGCACTTCAGGAGAGACGTTGATGGAGCTTCCACGTGGCGGATTCTGGCGGAACTGGGTCGGCAATCAGTCGTGCGTCGCCGCGCACATGGCGGCGCCCACCAGCGAGGCGGAGATTGCCGAGCTGGTGCATGCCGCGACGAGCCGGGGCAAGAACGTCCGCTGCGCGGGATCGGGGCATTCGTTCACGCCCATCGTCGCGACGAGCGGCCTGCTGCTGTCGCTGAAGGACTACCACGGCATCGTCGCGGTCGACGAGCGGCAGAAGCGCGTGACGGTGAAGGCCGGCACGCGGATCAACGCGGTCACGCAGCATCTGAAGCAAATCGGCTTCTCGCTCGTCAACCAGGGCGACATCGATTCGCAGGCCATAGCCGGTGCGTTGGCGACGGGCACGCACGGCACCGGGACGACGCTGAGCAATCTGTCGTCGCAGGTGGTCGGGATGCGCATCATTCGCCCCGACGGCTCGATCATGGAAGTGAGCGACAAGCAGGACCTCGACCTGCTGCACGCGACGCAGGTGAATATCGGCATGTTCGGCGTGGTCTCCGAGCTGACGCTGCAGGTGACCGACGCGTTCTGGCTGCACGAGCGCGTGTGGCGCGAGGACTTCGACGCGCTGATGGAACGTTACGACGAACTCGCGGCGACGCACCGGCATTTCGGTTTCTTCTGGTGCCCGACGTCCGAAAGCCGCCACCTGTACTGCCTGCCCGACACCACCGCGGTGTCGAATTCGAAGAAGGACTACGACGTGTGCGAAGTGAAGGTGATGGACGTCACCGACGCGCGCACGTACCACGAAGGCGAGCACGAGAAGATCGCGTACAGCTCGGAGGTCTACGCGATCCATTACATCGCAAACTTCCACGAACTCGAATACGCGGTGCCCGCCGAACACGGCAAGGAAGCGCTGCGCCGCGTGCGTGACCTGATCCTCACGAAGCATCGGGACTGCATCTTCCCGGTCGAGTACCGCTTCACGAAGGGCGATCCGGCATGGATCAGCCCGTTCAATCACCAGGACAGCGTGACCATCTCGTGCTCGGGCGGTCCGAACGGCGTCGACTACTGGCCGTTCCTGAAGGATGTCGACGACATCCTGCGCGACTACGGCTCGCGTCCGCACTGGGGCAAGCTGCACTTCACGAACCGCGACGACGTGGACCGCTGGTTCCCCAAGGCCGAGGCGTTCCGCGAACTGCGCCGCAGCGTGGACCCGGAAGGCCGTTTCCTCAACGATCATCTTCGGACCCTGTTCAGCTGAGGGATCCTGACGAATCACACTGGAGAACGACGCATGAATGCCAAGATTGACGGTCGCCTTGCCGGCAAGGTCGCCATCGTGAGCGGCGGCGCGGGCGGATGCGGCGCCGCCGCGTCCGAGCTGTTCGCCGCGCAGGGCGCGAAGGTGGCGATCATCGACCGCGACGGCGACGCGGCCGACACGCTCGCGTCGCGCTTGCGCGATGCCGGCCTGCACGCGATCGGCCTGCAAGCCGACGTGTCGAAGCAGGCGGACGTGCAGAGCGCGGTCGATGCGGCCCGCGCGCAGTACGGCAACGCGGACATCCTGTTCAATCATGCGGGCACGCTGATCGTCAAACCGTTCCTCGACATCGAGGAGTCGGAATGGGACTGGCTGATGGGCGTGAACGTGAAGAGCATGTTCCTGATGACGAAGGCGGTGCTGCCGCAGATGCTGGAAAAAGGGCGCGGCAGCATCGTGTGTACGTCGTCGATCTCGGCCGTCTTCGCGACGCCCGGCGAGGTGCTGTATGACGCGACCAAGGGCGCATGCCAGATGTTCGCGCGGGCGATCGCCGTCGAATACCGCGACCGCGGCATCCGCTGCAACGCATTGGCGCCCGGGTTCATCCGCACGCCGCACGGGATGCGCGAGCTGAAGGATCTGCAGGCGATGGGCGTGGACGCGACCGAGGCGGCCATCGCGGTGCAGCAGGGCCGGCTGTGCGAGCCGTCGGAAGTGGCCGCGGCCGCGCTGTTCCTTGCGTCCGACGAATCGAGCTTCGTCAACGGTACCCAGCTGTTCGTCGACAACTGTTTTTCCGCCGTTTAGGCCCCCATATACGCAAGAAGCCGACGGGCTGGCGCGACCACTCCGGGAACGGCAGGTTCGGTCGAAGGTGCCGCAGCGATGCGGACCTTCGATTTTTTTTGGCCGGGCGTCGCGCGATGCGTCCTAGCGGAATGTCGCAATCCTTCTATCTGAACGCCGTGGCCTCTGCTGGAATGGCAACGACGAGTCACCGTTCAGCCGGCTTCGCGACGCGGCATGGTTGTCGACGTCATCGAGCGCCGGTTCGGCGCTCGGCTTCGCGGGTCCGGGCAAGTCCGGCATACCAGGATCAATCCATCACTCTCTTCTGATCAATCATCATGTTCAATCGCACTACCAGCACCGTCGCCAACGTCGATCCCGAACTCTGGACTGCCATTCAGGACGAGAACCGCCGCCAGGAAGACCACATCGAGCTGATCGCGTCGGAAAACTACACGAGCCCGGCCGTGATGGCCGCGCAGGGCTCGCAGCTCACGAACAAGTACGCGGAAGGTTATCCGGGCAAGCGCTACTACGGCGGCTGTGAATACGTCGACGTGGTCGAGCAGCTGGCGATCGATCGTGTGAAGCAGCTGTTCGGCGCGGAAGCCGCGAACGTGCAGCCGAACTCGGGTTCGCAGGCGAACCAGGGCGTGTTCTTCGCGATGCTCAAGCCGGGCGACACGATCATGGGCATGAGCCTCGCGCACGGTGGTCACCTGACGCACGGCTCGCCGGTGAACATGTCGGGCAAGTGGTTCAACGTGGTGAGCTACGGGCTGAACGAGCAGGAAGACATCGACTACGACGCGGCCGAGCAGCTCGCACAGGAACACAAGCCGAAGCTGATCGTCGCGGGCGCATCGGCGTTCGCGCTGAAGATCGACTTCGAGCGTCTGGCGAAGATCGCGAAGTCGGTCGGTGCGTACCTGATGGTCGACATGGCGCACTACGCCGGCCTGATCGCAGCGGGCGTGTATCCGAACCCGGTGCCGCACGCCGACTTCGTGACGACGACGACGCACAAGAGCCTGCGCGGCCCGCGCGGCGGCGTGATCCTGATGAAGTCGGAATACGAGAAGCCGATCAACTCGGCGATCTTCCCGGGCATCCAGGGTGGCCCGCTGATGCACGTGATCGCGGCGAAGGCCGTGGCGTTCAAGGAAGCGCTGTCGCCGGAATTCAAGGCGTACCAGGAAAAGGTGGTCGAGAACGCGCGCGTGCTGGCTGAAACGCTGGTCAAGCGCGGGCTGCGGATCGTGTCGGGCCGCACCGAAAGCCACGTGATGCTGGTGGACCTGCGCGCGAAGAACATCACGGGCAAGGCGGCGGAAGCGGCGCTGGGCGCTGCGCACATCACGGTGAACAAGAACGCGATCCCGAACGATCCGGAAAAGCCGTTCGTGACGAGCGGCATCCGCCTGGGTTCGCCGGCGATGACGACGCGCGGCTTCGGCCCGGCGGAAGCCGAACTGGTCGGCAACCTGATCGCCGACGTGCTGGAAGCGCCGGAAGATGCGGCGACGATCGAGCGCGTTCGCGGGCGCGTCGCGGAGTTGACGCAGCGTTTCCCGGTCTACGGCTGACGCGCTGCAATCGGGCAGCCGGTCGGGCGTTCAACTGCTCAGGCGGTTGAATCTCGTCCGGTCCGAAGCGATGTAAAAAAATCCGGCTCGCCGTGTATGTGCGAGCCGGATTTTTTGCATTGTAATCCTACGTATGAGCCGCTATCGCTTCACACCGACGCATCGACGTTCGCCTCGAGTTCGCGAATGCGCGCGTCGTTGTGCGTGTCCTTGAGCACCGGCGGGCCCGCGAACGACTTGCGCACACCGAAGCCGTACCAGATCACCATCAGCACGACCACGAACGCAACCAGCACGTAGAGCACCTTCTCGTTCGGCGGCTGGATGCCGACGTAAGCCAGCACGCAGGCGCCCACCAGCCCGAGCAACGCGCACGGCTTCGACCAGATGCCGAGCTGGAACGGGCCTTTTTCGGTCCACGTGCGCCCTTCGGCGAGCATCCCGGAGCCGATCGGCATCGCATACGAGATGAACAGGAACACGGCGCTGCCCGCGCTCAACACCGAGAACGCGTCGCCGTACAGCGTGACGACGATCGCGAGCACGGCGCACGTCCAGATCGCGGGGCCGGGCGTCCGATGGTTGTGATTCACGCTGCGCAGCAGTTTCGACGCCGGCAGCCCGCCGTCGCGCGCAAACGCATACACCATGCGCGACGTCGACATGATCGCGGCGAGCCCGCACACGTAGTTGATGAAGAACATCGCGAGTTCGAGGCACACGCGCAAGGTCTTCGGAATCGGCGCGAGGATCGCTTCGAAGAAGCCGGTGCCCTGTTTCATCGCGGCCGTCAGGTCCGGCATCACCAGCACGAACGTGCACACCATCACGTAGCCGAACACCGCGGACCAGAACACCGAGCCGATGATGCCGCGCGGCACGTTCTTCGCCGCGTTGTGGGTCTCTTCGGACGTGTGCGCGGACGCGTCGAAGCCCGTGATCGTGTAGGTCACCAGCAGCAGGCCGGACAGGAACGCGAGCGGCAGCGTCTGTTTCGGCCATGCGCCGCCGTCGACGCCGGTGAAGTTCGTGAAGGTGACGAGCCGATGCAGGTCGAACGCGACCGGCGAGTAGACGAGCAGCGACACGACCAGCGCGATCGTCACGACGAAGATCAGGTAGCCGGACAGGTCGGTGATCTTGCTCGCGATCTTGATGCCGCGTGCGTTCAGCATCGCCTGCGACAGCGTGATGAACGCGATGAACGCGGTCTGATGCCACCACGTCAGGCTGTCCGAAGTGACGCCGAACATCGGGGCGATCAGCGTCTTGAAGAACGGATCATAGGTGCCGAAATTGATCGCGGCGATCACGAAGATCAGGCCGATCAGGTTGAGCCACGCCGTCATCCACCCCCATTGCTTCCCGCCGAGGATGGCGCCCCAGTGATAGAGGCCGCCGGCGGTGGGGAACGCCGATGCGATCTGCGACATCGACACTGCGACGATCAGCGCGAACAGCGAGCCGAGCGGCCAGCCGAGGCCGATCGATGCGCCGCCGGCGGCGGAAAACGCGAGCTGAAACGCCGTGATGCCGCCCGACAGAATGCAGATCACCGAAAACGACACGGCGAAGTTCGAGAAGCCGCTCATGCGTCTCGACAGCTCCTGCGCATATCCCATCTTGTGGAGAAGGCTTACGTCACTGTCGGTGCCTGAGTCAGGCTGGATTTTCGCGTCCATGTTCGCTCCGTCACGAATGTCCTGCATGGCAGGACCGTCATCGCTGCCCGGGCCCGGCATTGCGGCCCGCCCCTGGAATTCGTCGGCGGCACGCGACGTCATGGGTGAATGACACGTCGCTTTCCGGTCCGATGCGGGAACGGTATGAAGCCAAATCTCGCGACGCTATCGGATTTCGGCAATGCACCGGAAAGTCTGGACGGATGCACCTTTCGGGGGCGTCGAGGGGGGGGCTGATGCGGCTTGGGTCGGCGATCGCCGTTATGTGATGGAGGGGAATGCGATGACGGCGACTGGCGTGGCCGCGTCGGTTCGCGCGTCGATTGCATTGGTGAATGCGTTGGCGGGATCGGCGGCGGGGCGCAACGTCGGCGCGGATGGATGGAGCGATGTGCACGACGGCAGCCGGGTCGGGTTGACCGCACGTGCCGTTGCGACTGCGCCGACGAATCGCGTCACGTTCTGGCGGTATCGGACCTTCGATTGGCCGGTCGCGAGCGGCTTCGACGAACTCCCCGATGGTGCTCACCGCCGATGCGTGGGTGCGGACATCGCGCAGCGATGTTGGCGCAACGGCGGATGCGCAAGTACGTTGCGACGCGCTGCTGCCCGGTGTGCTCGCAGACGTCGTGGCGCGCTACGGCGACGCGACGTCAGACTGGGTGGCGCTGCAACTGGAGCGGGTGAAGTAGGGGGAGAACTGGCGCGTCGCCCGACGCGAACCGCGCTTCGCCGCGCGGAAACGGCGTTGCGCTCAGGCCGTCGCCGTCCGCCGCGCCGTCAGCCGGTTCCACAGCATCCCGGAGCGGCTTCCGCTGCGGCAATACGCGAGCACGGGCTTCGGCAGCGCATCGACCAGTGCGCCGAACGCGTCGACTTCCGCATCGCCGATCCGGTCGCGTTCGACCGGCAGATAGCGCGCGTCGAGGCCGAGTTCGCGCGCGGCGGCCGCGATCTCGTCGAAGGCCGGTTGATCGGCGCCTTCGCCGTCCGGCCGGTTGCAGATCACCGCGCGAAAGCCTGCATTGCGGATCGCTTTCAGGTCCGCCGCCGTGATCTGTCGCGACGCGGTGAACCCGGTGGCGGCCGCGGCCCGGCATTGCTCGATCGCGCGCGCGAAACACGCGACCGCGAAATCGACGTCCTGCTCGGTCGTGAAGCGGCCGAAGCTGATACGCACCGTGCGGCCGGCGGTTTCCGCATCGAGACCGATCGCGGTCAGCACGTGGGACGGCGCGCCGCTCGTCGAATTGCATGCGGAGGTCGACGACACGGCAAGCGAATCGCCGAGCATGAACGGGAAGAAGCCCGGCGCGTTCACCGTGAGGCTCAACGTGTGCGGGATGCGGCGCGCCGCTGCCGCGTTGTGCGTGATGTCGCCGAGCGCGTGCAGCGCGTCCTTCAGGCGCGCGCTGAGTGCCGCGATCCGCTCGGCTTCGCGCTCGAGCTTGTCGGCGGCCAGCTCGCACGCGGTGCCCATCCCGACGATCTGATGCGTCGCGAGCGTGCCCGAGCGCAGGCCGCGTTCGTGCCCGCCGCCGTGAATCTGCGGCGCGATGCGATCGGCGATGTCGCGACGGACGAACAGCGCGCCGATACCCTTCGGGCCATACACCTTGTGCGCGGACATCGACAGCAGGTCGATGCCGAGCGCGCGCACGTCGATCGGCGTCTTGCCCAGCGCCTGCGCGGCGTCGACGTGCAGCAGCGCGCCCGCCGCATGCACGATGCGCGAGATCGCGCCGATGTCCGTCAGCGTGCCGAGCTCGTTGTTGACGAGCATCAGCGACACGAGGCCCGTATCGGGGCGGATCGCCGCGGCCACGGCGTCGACGGTGATTTCGCCGTCGGCGGTGGGGCTCAGGTAAGCGGCCGTCATCCCGCGCTTCGTCAGGTTCGCCATCGTGTCGAGGATGGCCTTGTGTTCGATGCGGCTCGTGATCAGATGGCGCTTGTCGGTCGCGGCTTCCGCGTAGCCCTTCAGCGCGAGGTTGTTCGATTCGGTGGCGCCCGACGTCCAGATGATCTCGTCGGCATGCGCGCCGATCAGCGCGGCAACCTGCGCGCGTGCGTGCTCGACTTTTTCCTTCGCCAGCCGGCCGGCGGCGTGCGAGCTCGACGCGGGATTGCCGAAGATGCCGTCGGCGCCGAGGCAGGCCGTCATCGCTTCGATCACGCGGGGATCCGCAGGGGTGGTGGCTGCGTAGTCGAGGTAGTGCAGCGGGGTGGTATCGCTCATGTCCTTCTCTTGCTCTTCTCTTCGGAATGGGAGAAATGATACGAGGTCGGGCGGGGAAAAAGGATCCAAAAGCGGCTGGGAATTTAGCTTGATATGGAATATGAATCTATCTGACTCCGATATTGGGGGATGAATTTCTTTCTTGGGATGGCGGGGCATCGGGGATTGGTCATACGGATGCCCGCATGGCGCGGCGCATCCAGGTTGCGCCTGGGCCGGCTTGCGACCGACCGAATGCCATTAGCGCGTCGGTCAGGCCGGCTCGTTTTGATCGGGCCGGTTGGATAAACGATACGCGTCCTGCACCCATGCGTGCAGCGCGCGCTCGTATTTCGCCGGGATCGTGATCGTCACCGTGGTGAGGCGTGTGACGTTACCCGGCAGGTCCAGATACCGCTGCCACGCCTTGCGAACGAGTTGAGACATTGCGGAGCGGTTCATGCCCAGCTTCGCGGCCAGTTCGCGCTGCGGGCGGCCCTTCACGAAAATCTCGTGCAGCGCCCACTGGTTCACCGGCTTGATGCGGGTATCTTGAAGCCGCAACAGCCGGAACTGTTCGGCGGTCATGCGTCGTGTCTTCTGCATTCAAATTCGCCCCGAATTCGGAAGTGAAGAAATCAGTTTCGCGCCGCAGGTCGTTTCGTCACCATCGAACGCGGCGGCTTGGCCTTCAATGTTGAAGGCCGGGTCGCCTGCCGCAATCGTGCAGGCGCCGTGGATCGGACACGAGCAGGCGTCGCCGAAGCGCGCGACCGCGCGCCCCATGACCTTGCTGATTCCGGCTCCGGATTCGACCCGGCCGCCGTGGGTATGCATGTCGCCTACGCGGATGATTCCTCGCATATGACTCGTCCTCCGAATGATTCGTGTGGTGGTCGCGTGTTGCTCGCGCTGTGCCGCGGAGCCGGTTTGCATCACCACGAATAACCCTGCATGCCGTAATCGACATCGTGTCGGCGTCCCCACCACGGCAGGTATGCATTGTTTCCGCCGCGCGCGCGGAACCAGTCCTTGGTCGGGTCGATCGGCGTGAGATTCGATGGCGGCCTGACGACGACGGCCACGGGGTGTTCAGCGTCGGTCGTGCCGGCGACCAATGCGTTGCCGCCGAAGTGGTTGATCCGGCCGATCGCGAGCGCGACGTCGGTCAATGCGCTGCCTGTTCCCATGTCGCCGAGCAGGGCGGCGGTGTTGAATGTCTGCTTCTTGTGGTCGTATTCCGGGAGCGTTTCGGTCAAGGTTTGCGCGAGGGCGGCGACGCGTGAGGACGCTGCATCGCTGCCGTGGCCTGCATCGTGAACGATGTAATTCAGGTCAGTGACCGCGACGCCGGCATTGCGGGCCGCTTGGGCGATGGTTGCCTTCCACGCCTGTACGGCGCGAGTCGTGCCGACCTTCGGGGCAAATGCTTTCGTGTCGCCGGCCGCGGCCTTGCCGATCCACGCGAGTGGTTCGCGCTCGGTGTTGAAGTTCGGGCCGGCGAGGAACAGCACGACAAGGTTTTCGTTGATCTGCGCATCCGTGGGCGGGAAGTTGGGGGCGTCCCAGTTCATTGCCCACGCGGTCTTGTCGGGGTTTGCCTGCAAGTAGTCCAACGCGTTGTTCAGCGATGTAAAGCCGGCGTTCGCGCCGCCTTGCGTGATCTGGATATCAGGGGGTGTGTCGCGGCTCCAAAGGGTCTTGGGTGATGGTGGACCGATTTCAAAGCATTGGAGAAACTCATTGGTGAAGTACGTCTTCGCTTCGATCGGATCAAGCCTTGGAGGCAGCGCGAGCTCGATATGTATTCCGGCAAGCTCGCGCCAATCTTTGGGATTCTCGGATTTCACGGTGTAGAAATAGCTCGCGTTCGCGAAGTAGCGCGAACGCATCAACACGAGAAACTTGCTTACGTACTTGTGGTAGAAACCCTTGAATGTTTCCGTGCCACGATTGCCGTACACCAACGCCCCGATTGATCGAAGCGACGAAAATTTTTCGGGTTTGGTGCGCACCATGTCGTCATTCTTGTTCGGTGTCGAAAGTCCTTGCGTCCACAACAATTGCCATTCGGTCGGATAGTCCATGCGTTGCAACGGATTCAACCACATCAGGCCGACGACCTGAGCGACAAACGGCTTGGCCAGTTCTTCAATTTCTGGTTCAGCCGGCTTTAGCGCAGGCGCGGCTTGCACCGGGCGCATCACCGCCGTAGTGAACAGAAACACCATGAGCGCGGCAAGGCCGGGAACGATAACGAATCGTTTCATCCAATCTCCCATTTCCAAATGTGCTGGGTCGGGTTGTTCGACATGCGCCATCAGCGAGGCCATGAGCACTGTGGTGATGAGCCATGTCGAAAAAGCGATGGCGACGCGTCGCGGCCGCGTGGCGATCAGGGACTTCATACGAAACCCCCGGCCTTCAAATAAAACTCGCCTTCACGTTCGTCCGTGATCGCCTCGGGTATCTTTCCTTCGCCATTCGTGGCATGTGCCCATTCGTGCATCGACATTCGATCAAGCATTCCGTATTTAAAGTAGTTGGCGTACGGCTTGTTCGGATTGGAATCGGGAATGCCGTCTCCCATCCGCCAATCGGCCTCGATCCGCAAGCCGTAAAGTTGATCGGGCGTCAAGTAGCACAAGCCCACCGCAACGTCATACGCAAGCGCCTTCTCGGCATGCTCCGGATTGGTCATCGTCGTAGAGTGGTTGGTCGGGCTATTGGTCGCACCACGATCGAGCCAGTCGACGATCTGCTTGTCGCGCCATTCCTTGTAGCCCTCGGGCATCGCACTTTTGCCGTCCTCGCCGATCACGTGCCCGTCGCGATCGAGCCATTCCGTATTCAGCGTTCGACGCGCTTCCATGCGCATCAACGCGCGATCTTCATAGCGCTGTCCGGCTTCCGTTTCCGCCGTACCCTGCGCGACGCTATCCGCGTTCTTTGCGTTGTATTGGTCGTACGGATCGTCGGCCCGCTTGTCCGCATCGGACTTGCTCGCGTCGCGCCACGCGGCTGGTGGATCGTTGCCTTCGTTGAAGTCACTTGTCGCGTCGCCGTCCTTTGTTTCGACGGGCTTGCCGAATCGCAGCGCCTTCGGCGGAAACGGATCGTCTAGTGCCGGCGCATCTGCCACCACGGTCCAGCCTTTCGGCGGATCGGCATTTACACGCAGCATGTTCAACGCGGAGCTGATACCGGTCACGACGAACATCAGGGGCGCTGTCACGAGCGTAGCGGCCACGCCCAAGACAGACTCATTACCCTTGATCGCGCCGATCAGATTGAACTTGGCGGGCGGCGATGGCGGGTACCAGAAGCCCGGTTTTGTTCCTTGCTTGCCATGCCGCCAGTCGTCTTCCCAATACCGATACGGTTTCTGCACGCCGACCGGAAAACCTGATGCGAACACGCGCTGTGTCAGGATGCCCGCCGCACCGATATCCTCAAGTTCGTGCTTGCTGATCCCGCGCCAGCCGATGCCTTGCACCGTCACCGCCGAAATCACCTGATCATGTGGACAGCAATACGCGGTGACGCGGCCATACGTCGACCCATTCAAGCCGTGCCGCGCGCGATCCTCTTGCGCCGCATACGACCGGTTGCTCGTGGGCGATACCCGCTCGTTTGCCATGTCTTCATCGATCTTGCCTGCTAGCAACTCATGCTCCTTGCGAGCGCCGATGATCGATAGAAACTTGCCGAAGGTCTTCGTGCGCGCGGCATAGGTCTGCCGTCCGCGATGACCGCTCGCGTCTTTCGTCGCGCGTTGAGACCATGTATCCATGAACGTGTCGGATTTGTACGGGCCGTCCGCATTCGCAAGGCTATACGGCGCATTCGCCAGTACGTAGGCATCTGCCACGCAATGCCCGGTGCGTCCCCACGGATCTTCGACATCGGGGAAGGTGTCGCCGAAGAACGCTGCTGTCAGGCCGACGATGTTGCCCTGGCTATGACATACGACGGTGATCGGTACATCAGCCTGCATGCGGCGGATCGACTCGATCAGCCTGGCCAATCGCAACGCCGCGAGCACGCCATACGCGCGAGGCGGCGCGCGGTACAGCGGCCGATTGGTTGGATTGATGCCCTGCACTGTCATCCACCCCATCGTTCGATCATCCAGACCGCCGTGCCAGAGATCGGGCAGGCTTGCGCAGCCGTTCGTGAATGGGCCGCCTCCCCAATAGTCCTTCTCGTTCAGAAAGATCTTGTCGCCATACTCCTTCAGTTCGGCCGCGGTCGCCCGATAGCCCCATCGAAAATGAATCACAGGCGAAAACGATGGATCCGGATTGATGTAATTGTCCGGCAGAAAATCGGGATTCAAGAACCCATCCGGCGTCACGCTTTCCGTGTACTTCGCGGGCGTCAGTTGCCCCGCATCGACGCCGTGATACATCATCTGATCGTCCAGCCGCCCGAGCCGCCGATTCATCCCTTTGCACAGCCCTTGCTCCGTTGCATCGAACCATTCGCCCTCCGAGTTGACGCCGTGCACGAAGATCACGATGCCGGGCAACGGCAATTGCTTGATGCAGATCAGCGGCGTGTTCTTTGCAAACATCGTTACGCCTTCGCCGCGGCCGACGACGATCTGCGGCGGCGCCGGCCGCGGCGCAGGAACGTCGGGAGCATCGGCTTTCGTCGCGGGTTGGTCGCCAGGAGTGGCCGCTACCGTCACCGGATCAAGAAATGAATCGCTCATTCAAACTCCTGCGCATTCCTATACGTTTTTCTTGATGAACCGCACCGCCAGTCTCTCGAACTGATCGGCATCGACCGCTGGCAGTTGGCCGGCCACGTCGCTCGATACGTTCGATACCGGCCCGGATGGCTTTTGAATTTCGCCTTCGAATCCCGTCGCCGCGTGGCCGTCCGTCGCGCGGACCAGCTTTGGCACGCGGCCAAGCGTGTCCTGAGCGAATATCGGCATGTCCGCGCTCATGCTCGCCGGACCATCCCACGCATGACCGGCCGACTTCACCGTGAAAGTGCCGGGACATCCCAGCTCGATATCGCCGCCGCGCAGCCGGAGATACGCGCCACCGGACGTAACGAGCACGACTTCATCGCTAGCGGTGCCGACGAGCTTCCCGCCCGCTGCGGTCAATTGAATGTTCTTCGCCGAGTCGACGCGCGTATCGTCGTTCTGCGACTGGATCGTGACCTTCCCCTGATTCGCGATCGCCGACACGCCGTCGCCGTGCGCAAACATCGCGACGCCGCGACCGGCATGCAGATTGATGCGCTCGCCGCTCGTGACTTGCACATGTTGCTGCGCGACCTGATCGATGTTCTCGCCCGCATGGATCACGTGCGTTTTGGGCGTGACGTGGAGCGCCCCGGACTGCGCGCCGAATGCGAGCAGCGCGCACGCATCGTCGGCCGCGCCGCCGGGCGTCCAGTTACGGAATGCACTGGCGACGTTGTCCTGACCGCTGGTGTCCGCGGCCTGCCCGCCGTGCTGGCCGGCGTAATCGCCGAGCGATTTGAAGAGTTCGGTGCATTGATCGAGCAGGCGAACCAGTTCATCGCGATCGAGCTGACCACCGCTGGCCCGTGTGCGCGCATAGGTCGACAGCAGGATGCCGCGGGCGGCGCGCAACGCGGCGGCGGCGTCGGTGCGCAGCTCCGCGCCTTCGCCGCGCGCCTCCGCATGTCCGTTTTCTCGCGGCTGCGTCAGATACCCGAGATTCAATTCGGTGTGCGCATGTTCGCTCGCCAACTGCGCCGAGATTTGCGACGGCGTGTCGTCCAGACGAAGCTGGTTATAACGCCTGCCGTTGATTTCCTTGGTCTTGATGCCGGAGAGGAAACGGTTGCCGGGAAGCGCGCCGGTATGACTGAAGGTCGCTGGCGGGTTCGCGCCATTGCTCAGGACACCGATGATGACCAACCGGTCCGGGTCGCCTGCAAGACATCCCAACAGGACTTCCATGCCGACGCGGGGCAGGAAGAGCGTCCCGAAGTTGCCACCCGCCAGATTTGCCCCGACACGAACGGGTGCACTGTCACCGGCCCGGCCGTTCGTTCCGGCGCCTTGCGCGTGCGCATGATCGGCCGGATCGTAACCGTGGATCCGCACGCGCACGCGGCCGGCGCTGTCGCAAAACACTTCCTCGCCCTGCATGCCGACGATCGTGCCGGTCAGCAGGTGAACCGGCGGCACATCGATCTTCGGATCGTAGGCGGGCTTGAGCGGCACGCCGCGCCGCACGCACGTGAATCGGTTCTCGTAGCGCGTGTCGGTTTGCTCCGACGGATCGGCAAGTGTGGGCGGAGCGGTTTGCGTCAGGTTACGGCTCGCTGCGAAAAGTCCCTGCGCCCGACTCGTCAGCTGCGTTGGCAGGTTGTTCCGGATATCGTGTCGAACCGACGTGACGACAAACCGACGATGCTCGATCGGCTTCATATCCAGCTCCGGGTCGCCCGTCAGCGTGAACCAGTGGCCGACCGGTAAATCGCGCACGTTGCTGACCCCGTCGTATCGCTCGGCTTCGAACTGGTGAGCCAGTATCCGGTCGCGCGTGATGCGGTCGTGATCGGTCCACGAATCGCCGACGTGCGGGATGTCGATTGCGACGTCGGTCAGCAGGTGTGCCAGATCGTTTCCCGATTCACCCTGATGGAGGCTGGCGACGGCCGTTGAATCGTCGATGCGAGCCGTCTTGTAGTCCCACGACGGACGGCGGACCTTGCCGGACGACAGGCGCTGGCGGTGCGCAAAGAGCGTCACCGTGTCGCGCTGCGCAGCGCCTGCGTCGCGAGGGTGAAGGCGCAGCGCACCGGCCGGTGCCTCCTTCAGGCAATGCGGATCGTCGCAAAATACGAGCGTGTGAACCGGCTGCTCGTCGGCCATGCCGTGCACGCGTCCGACTGGTTCGGCCTTCGCGAAGACCGTGATGCCTTCCCGGCGCAGCAGACGCCGGATGAAGCGCGCGTCCGATTCATTGACCTGCCGCGTGAGCTCGCGCACCGGATAGCGATCGGCCTGCAGCCCGGACAGGTCGAAATCGAATGCGCGCGCGAGTGCGTAGCTGCGCTGTTTCCATTCGTTCATCAGCGTCGTGAGGATTTCCGTCACGCTGCGCGAGCGGAATACGCGGGCGTTCGTGCGCCCCTCCATCAACGACAGCGCGTCACACACCTGCAATTGATAGACGGTCAGCTCGCCGTCGGATTGTCCGGTCCGCACTTCGCGCACGATCGCATTGATCGCGCGTACGCCGCCCCGATCGGTTGTCACCCGAACCGACACGGGCAGCCCGAGAAACAGCGCCGGCGACAGATGGTCGTGGGTGGATACGCAGGTCAGCTGCCCTTCGATTCCGGACATCAGCCCTTCATGGATATCGGCGTGATGGAGCGCCAGCAGATGGCCGACCGCGCGTTGCGCGCGCCCGAAATGGAGATCGACCGGCCGCGGGTTCCCGTCAATCAGACCAGACGCAAAATTACGGAGCGTTTTTGCTATCGACATCACGCTAATCTCATTGCTATGTTTCAGAATTCGGATTTATCTGAAATTGAATATCGGTAGGGTTAAGGGCGGAAATCCGATAAATCGCGCGGCGGAGATTAGCAAGTTTTTCTGGCTCGGAGAATATATTTTTATTTTGGGATTGCGAGATTTATCTTTAAGAAACAGTATTTTGCGTTTTTGGCGATCGGTTCGTTTTTTAAAAATCTTATGTCGATATGCGATTGATGCTGTCCCGACAATTGTTCGGGGAACCGAGAGGGTGAAATCGGTTTCTTTTGTCCGATTAAAGCAGGTGTGGATTTTTAAAAACTCGATTTGTCAGACATAAAGGCGAACGACTGCCTGTTGCAGTATCGGAAAAGACGCGAACGGGATCGCACTCGTGCCTGCGCAGGCAATGTGCGCGAACGCATGATGTCTATGAGGGATTCCCCCGTAACACGCCGGTGAACGTCACGTCGACGCCCGCAGCCCGTCGCCCGGCGCTTTCCCGCCGACGCTTCCACCTCCCGCTCCCGATTATTTGCGTTTCGCGAATGGCGCGTTCGCCGGTTGTTCCATACCCGATCGGCGGCCGCGCACCTATCGTTCGGGCGTCGGCTGATTGAATTCGACGCCTGCAACCGGAAAGGCGGCCGCCATTTCCTCGCGACTCGCGTCGCATCGCACACAAGACAACGGACCTGGCTTCATGCACCGACGCTGCGGCGCGTGCACGCGGACCAATCCACGGAGACAGACATGAAAGCAAACGAGTGGGATACCTCCTATGAGTGGAAGGCGGTGACGCTGCTGGCGCTCGGTTTCGGGCTGGTCGGCCTCGACCGCTGGCTCATCGCGCCGCTGTTCCCGTCGATCATGAAGGACCTGAACCTGACCGCGCAGGACGTCGGCAACTGCATCGGCGTGCTCGGCCTGTCGTGGGGCATCTTCGCGGCGCTGATGGGCGGCATCTCGGACAAGATCGGCCGCCGCAAGGTGCTGATCCCCGCCATCGTCGCGTTCTCGCTGCTGTCCGGCTTCTCGGGGCTCGCGGGCGGGCTGCTCGGCCTGATCGCGATCCGCGGGCTGATGGGCGTGGCCGAGGGTTCGTTCTGCCCGACCAGCTTCGCGGCGACCGCCGACGCGTCGCACCCGCGGCGGCGCGGCCTGAACCTCGGGCTGCAGCAAAGCGGCTTCGCGCTGTTCGGGCTGGCGCTGTCGCCGATCATCGCGACCCAGTTGCTCAATGTCGTGTCGTGGCGCTGGGTGTTCGCGCTCGTGGCGCTTCCCGGGCTGATCCTCGGCGCGATCATGTTCTTCGTGATCCGCGAACCGAAGCGCACCAAGGAGGTTGCGTCGGAACACGCGCCGGCCTCGCTCGGCCATGTGCTCAAGAGCCGCAACATCCTCGTCGCGATGGCCGCGCTTTGTTGCGCGATGACCGGCGTGTTCGTGCTCGGCGCGCTGCTGCCGCTGTACCTGACGGACTACCTGTCGCTCGGCACGCAGAAGATGGGCCTCGTGGTGTCGGCGATCGGCTTCGGCGGCTTTCTCGGGCAGTTCGGGCTGCCGGGCCTGTCCGACCTGGTGGGGCGGCGCCTCGCGAGCATCGTCGGCTTCGCCGGCACGGCGGTGATGCTCTACATTTTCCGCGGGCTCGGCCCGCAGCCGGTCATGTTGTTCGTCGTCCTGTTCGTCGCGTCGTTCTTCACGCTCGGGCTGGTGTCGCTGCTGTCGGGCCCGGTTGCGACCGAAGCCGCGCCCGTCGGGCTCGTGTCGACGTCGATCGGCGTGGTGGTCGGCTGCGGCGAGATCTTCGGCGGCGGCATCGCGCCGGCGCTGGGCGGCTACGTCGCCGCGCACTTCGGGATCCAGAACATTCTGTGGCTGCCGATGATTGCGGTGCTGCTCGGCATCGTGGTCAGCATGCTGCTGCGGGAAACCGCGCCGGCCGTGCTGCAGCGCCGCGTGGGCGTGCAGCCGGAGCTGACGGCGGGCGAGCAGCCGTAACGTGCCGCTCGGTCGCATCGGCGCCCGCGCCCGGCGGCCCTGCGAGATTGACACCTGCCGGGTGACAGTGTGACGCTTTGCGCATGCTCCAATCGGCCGGCAGGTGCGGTTAGACTGGCGGTTTCGCTTCCCGGAAAAGGCGCCGCATGGACCGCTTTCTGAGCATCGAGGCATTCGTCAGGGTCGCGGAGGCGAGCAGTTTTGCGGAAGCGGCGCGACAGCTTGGGGTCACCAGTTCGGTCGTGACGAACCGCATCCAGCAGCTGGAGAAGTTCGTCAACGCGCCGCTGTTCCATCGCAGCACGCGCCACGTGCGGCTGTCCGACGTGGGCGAGACCTTCTACCGCGAATGCGCGGAGGTGGTCGGGCGCGTCAACGAGCTGACCGACCAGATGCGCGAACTGCGCGCGACCCCGACCGGGCGGCTGCGCATCCAGATGCTGCCCGGCTTCGCGCTCGATCACTTCGGCGTGCCGCTTGCCGAATTCAATCGGCGCTACCCGGGCATCCAGCTCGACATCATCGTCAACGACCGTGTGGTGGACCCTGTCGAAGAAGGGTTCGACATCGCGTTCCAGATCTTCCCGCCGATTTCCGAGTCGCTGATCGAGCGGCGCCTGTTCGTGGTCCGACGCCTGTTCTGCGCATCGCCCGAGTATCTCGACGCGCATGGTGCGCCACAACATCCGCGCGAATTGCTGCAGCACACGACCGCGCTGTATTCGGGTTATCCATCACGCAACCGCTGGACCATGACGCGCGGCGACGAGGTCGTCGAAATGGAGTTGCCCGGCATGATCCGCTCGAACTCCGTGCATTTGCTGCGGGAGTACGCGCTGACGGGCGGCGGCGTCGTGTGCCTGCCCACGCTGGTCGCGAGCGAGGCGCTCGTCGCGGGCCGGCTGGTGCCCATCCTCACCGACTTCCAGATCGCGCCGTTGAGCTTCGCCGCCGTCTATCCCGCAACGCAGCGACAGGCGTTGAAGGTGAAAGCGCTGGTCGAATTCCTCGCCGAATACATCGGCGACGAGTCGCCGTGGGACCGTCCGCTGCTGGAGCGCGGCTGGGTCCGTTGAGCCGGGCGATTATTCGCGAAACGCAAATGCCGTAGTCGCGCTCCGTTGCCTTGTTGAGGGGCGCCCTTGCCCCTAGAGTTGAATCCAACAAGCGGTACAACTCAGGAGACAGCAATGACCGACACGGCATTCCACACCGTCTTTGGCTCGCTCGACAGCTACACCAAGGGCGAGATCGAAATCACCACCGGCAGCGCGCAGCACTACGCCTTCTCGAACGTGTTCGAGGTGGCATCGAAGTCGGCCCCCTACGAGAAAGTCGTCGCCGGCAAGAACCTCGAATACGTGATCGAAGTGCTGCGCACCGACGGCCAGTCGCCGTGGTTTGCCTGCGCGCACGACGAGTTCGCGATCCAGATGGACGGCGAAGTCCGCATCGAATTCATCAAGCTCGACAACCCGCCGACCACCGGCCGCGGCACCGTGAGCGCCGGCACGCAGCCGGCGGGCCGCGAGATGGGCTACGTCGTCCTGCGCAAGGGGCATCAGGCGCTGCTGCCGGCCGGCTGCGCGTATCGGTTCGCCGCCGACAAGCCGGGCGTCGCGCTCGTGCAGACCGTGCTCGGCGAACTGTCCGTCGAGAAGTGGGCCGACATCTGCCTGCACTGACCGATCCGACCGCCCCCCATTCGACTATTCCAGGAGACACGTGATGGCCACCCTCGAGACCCTCGATCTTTCCGCCGGCTTCGCCGCCGATCTGGTGCAAGCCACCGAAGCCGATGCCGTCACCGGCTACCGCCGCTTCCACCTCGGCGCGTTCGCGTTCCAGCGCGACGAGTACTTCGTGAAAATCAGCTGGCCGGCGAAGGGCAGCACGCGCACGCATGCGATCCCCGCGGACGCGTTTTTGCGCGCGATGATGCGTGACGTGGCGTGGGGCTTCTTCTACGGCTGGGTGAATTTCGATCACGTGTTCGGCACGCGCAATCACTACGGCAAGGTGGACGTCTATGCCGGCACATTCAACGGAATCCTGAAGGAAGCCGGCGTCGACTATACCGAGACCTTCGAAACGCCGACGATCATGGCGACCTTCAAGGCGATGCTGCACGACTGGACCAACGAAGGCTTCGACCCGTTCGCGGCGCCCGAGGAAACCGGCACGGCATTCGGCCGCAAGCATGGCGAGAACGGTGCGGCGATCGAGCGCACGCGCATCGCGACGCGCCGCATGCCGGGCCTCGAAGGCGACTCGCCGCTGCGCGACGAACTGCCGGTCAACCGCGCGTTCCGCGACGTCGGGCAGGACGAGCCCGAGGTGCATGTGAAGCCCGGCTTCGAAGGCGAGCTGCACGCGTTCAACCTGTTCAAGTACCTGTCGCGCTCGGACGTGACGTGGAATCCGTCGGTCACCTCCGTGTGCGGGCGCAGCCTGTTCTGCCCGACCACCGAGGAATTCATCCTGCCGGTGTTCCACGGCAACGACCGCGTCGAATGGTTCCTGCAACTGTCCGACGAAATCGTGTGGGACATCGGCGACAAGAACACCGGTGCGCCGCGCGCACGCATCACGATGCGGGCCGGCGACATCTGCGCGATGCCCGCGGACATCCGGCACCAGGGCTACTCGACGAAGCGTTCGATGCTGCTCGTCTGGGAAAACGCGACGCCGGACCTTCCGCAGCGATACGAGAGCGGCGAGCTTGCGCCGTATCCGATCGAATTCTAAGCAGCGCATGCGCGCGATACCGAGGACGATTCATGCAAACCCAACTCTTCATCGACGGCCGCTTCGTTGACGCCGTCGAGCGTGGCACGATCGACGTGCTCAATCCGCACGACGGCTCGCTGATCACGGCAATCGCCGCAGCCACCGCGGCGGACGTGGACCTGGCCGTCGCCGCCGCCACCCGCGCGTTCCCGAAGTGGTCGGCCATGCCGGCGGCGGAACGCGGCCGGCTGCTGCTGCGTCTGGCCGACGCGATCGAAGCCAACGCGGAGGAACTCGCGCAGCTCGAATCGCTGGACACCGGCCACCCGATCCGCGATTCGCGCGCGCTCGACGTGCCGCGCACGGCAGGATGCTTCCGCTACTTCGGCGGGATGGCCGACAAGCTGCAGGGCTCGGTGATTCCGGTCGAAACCGGCTTCCTGAACTACGTGCAGCGCGCGCCGATCGGCGTCGTCGGCCAGATCGTGCCGTGGAATTTCCCGCTGATGTTCACGAGCTGGAAGATGGGCCCGGCGCTGGCCGCGGGCAACACGGTGGTGCTCAAGCCGTCGGAGATCACGCCGCTGTCGACGCTGCGTATCGTCGAACTGATGGCCGAGGTCGGGTTCCCGGCCGGCGTCGTCAACATCGTCCCCGGTTATGGGCATACGGCGGGCCAGCGGCTCGCCGAACATCCCGGTGTCGGGAAGATCGCGTTCACCGGGTCGACGGCGACGGGCCGCCGGATCGTCGAGGCATCGCAGGGCAACCTGAAGCGCGTGCAGCTGGAGCTGGGCGGCAAGGGCGCGAACATCGTGTTCGACGATGCGAACCTCGACGCCGCCATCAACGGCGCCGCGTGGGCGATCTTCCACAACCAGGGGCAAGCGTGCATCGCGGGTTCGCGTCTCGTGCTGCACGAACGCATCGCCGATGCGTTCCTCGAACGTTTCGTGTCGCTGGCGTCGTCGATCCGCGTCGGCAATCCGCTGGACCCGGACACCGAGATGGGGCCGCTCACGTCGAAGCAGCATCTCGACCGCGTGCTGTCGTTCGTCGACGTCGCGCGCGAGCAGGGCGGCCGTGTGCTCACGGGTGGCAGCGTGCCGCAGGATGCGGCGCTCGCCAACGGCTACTACGTGCGCCCGACGGTCATCGAAGCGAAGAGCGCGGCGGACCGCGTCGCACAGGAGGAAGTGTTCGGCCCGTTCGTCACCGTGCTGCGCTTCGGCAGCGACGAGGAAGCGCTGTCGATCGCCAACGCGACCGAATACGGGCTCGGCAGCGGCCTCTGGACCAACGATCTGTCCCGCGCGCACAGGATGGCGGCGCGGATCGACGCGGGCATGTGCTGGATCAACTGCTACAAGCGCGTCAATCCGGGCAGCCCGTTCGGCGGCGTTGGCCAGTCTGGCTACGGCCGCGAGATGGGCTTCGAGGCGATGCACGACTACACCGAAGCGCGCTCGGTGTGGGTCAACGTCGACGGCAACGTGCCGCCGCATTTCAAACGCTGAGGCCGACATGGAGCGCTTCGTCTATCAGGGAACGCCGTCGCGCGTCGTGTTCGAATGGGGCGCGCTCGAGCGGCTGCCCGACGAGCTGTCCGCGCTCGGCGCGCACCGCGCGCTGATTCTGTCGACGCCCGAGCAGCAGCCGCTCGCCGAACGGGTCAGCGGCGTGCTCGGCGAGCGGGCGGCCGGCATATGCGCGCAGGCCGTGATGCACGTGCCGATCGAGGTCGCCCGTGCGGCGCGCGAGCGGGCGGCCGAGCTGGGCGCGGACTGCTGCATCGCGATCGGCGGCGGCTCGACGATCGGGCTCGGCAAGGCGATTGCGCTCGAAGCGTCGCTGCCGATCCTCGCCGTGCCGACGACCTACGCGGGCTCGGAGATGACGCCGATCTACGGGCTCACGGAAGGCCGGCTGAAGCGCACCGGGCGCGATGCGCGCGTGCTGCCGCGTACGGTGCTCTACGACCCGTCCCTGACGTTGTCGCTGCCGCCGGGGATTTCGGCGGCGTCCGGCGTCAACGCGATGGCGCATGCGGTCGAAGCGCTCTATGCGGAAGATGCGAATCCGGTGATCAGCCTGATGGCCGAGGAGTCGATTCGTGCGCTCGGCGAGGCGCTGCCGGCGATCGTGCGCGCGCCCGACGACCGCGAGATGCGAAGCCGCGCGTTGTACGGCGCATGGCTTGCCGGCACGTGTCTCGGCGCGGTCGGCATGGCGCTGCACCACAAGCTCTGTCATACGCTCGGCGGCACCTTCAACCTGCCGCACGCGCAGACCCACGCCGCGATGTTGCCGCATACCGCGCACTACAACCATGCCGCGGCGCCCGACGCGCTGCGCCGGGTCGCGAGGGCGCTGGGCGGCACCGACGCGGCCGACGCCGGCCCGCTGTTGTTCCGGTTGAATCGGCAGCTCGGCCTGTCGGCGGCGCTTGCCGATATCGGGATGCCGGAAGCGGGCCTCGACGAAGCCGCCGACCTCGCATGCCGGAACCCCTACGCGAATCCGCGGCCGATCGAACGCGCGCCGATTCGCGAATTGCTTCAGCGTGCGTGGCAAGGGCACGCGCCGCAGTGAGCGGCCGGCCGCATCCAAGGAGACGAACGTGACGAATGAACATCATGACGGCGACACCCGGCTGACCGAGCAGGTCGTCGCCAGCTTCGACGGTACGCCGAACCCGCGCTTGCGCGTGCTGATGCAGAGCCTCGTGCGGCACCTGCATGCGTTTGTCCGTGAAACGGAGCTGACCGAGGCCGAGTGGATGACCGCGATCCGCTTCCTGACCGAAACCGGGCAGATGTGCGACGACGTCGTGCGCCAGGAATTCATCCTGTTGTCGGACACGCTGGGCGTGTCGATGCTGGTCGATGCGATCAACCACCGTTTCGCCACCGGCGCGACGGAAACGACCGTGTTCGGGCCGTTCTACATCGAGGGCATGCCTGAGCGTGCGTATGGCGAGAACATGGCGTTCACGCCCGGCACGCCGGTCGTCGTGCAGGGTCGCGTGCTCGGCACCGACGGTGCGCCGGTGCCGGGCGCCGTGCTCGACGTGTGGCAGACCGCGGACAACGGCATGTATTCCGGACAGGACAAGGCACAGCCGCACGGCAATCTGCGCGGCCGCTACCGGACCGATGCCGAAGGCCGTTATGCGATCACGACGATTCTGCCGGTCAGCTATCCGATTCCGACCGACGGCCCGGTCGGCAAGATGCTCGATGCCACCGGACGCCATCCGTGGCGGCCCGCGCACCTGCACTTCATGATCGACGCGCCGGGCTACCGCAAGCTCGTCACGCACCTGTTCGACGAGGAGGATGCGTATCTGAAGTCGGATGCCGTGTTCGGCGTGAAGCCGTCGCTGATGGTCGCCTATCGGCCGCGTGCGGCGGACGATGAACTTGCGCGCCGGTTCGGGTTGAGCGGCGCGTACCGCGAAGCGACGTATGACTTCGTGCTCGACCGGAGCTGACCGACATGGCTCGATTTTTCGCGGTGTTTGCGACCGACCAGCCCGGGATGCGCGACGTGCGCGACCGCGTGCGCGCCACGCATCGGACCTACCTGCGTTCCGCCGCGCAGCACGGCGTCTATGTGCGGCTCGGCGGGCCGACGCTCGATCCGCAGGGCGATGCGATGAACGGCACGCTGCTCGTCATCGAGGCGGACGACATCGATGCGGTGATGCAGTTCGTCGGCAACGATCCGTACGTGAAGGAAGGGCTGTTCTCGCGGGTCGAGGTTCGTCCGTGGGACTGGAGCCTCGGCAATCCCGAGCGGAGAGTGTGAGTTATGGGCGCCACGCAACTCTGTCGCTTCTCCGAGGTGCCCGACGGCGGGGCGCGGGTCGTCGACGAGGCGGGCATCGGGCAACCCGTCATCGTCGTGCGGCGCGGGAAGCAGGTGTGGGCGTACGTGAACCGTTGTCCGCATTTTTCGGTTCCGCTCGATTTCGTGCCGGGCAACGTTTCCTGTTACCGGTCGCAGGTGCTGATGTGCGCGCATCACAGTGCGCTGTTCCGGTTCGACGATGGTGTGTGCATCGATGGACCGTGCTCGGGTGCCGGGCTGGAAGCCGTGGCGGTCGAGGTGGATTCTGCGGCGTGGGTGGTCTGTCGAGGCGCTTGAGTCGAAAGGTGGGATTGCCCAACCGTGTTCGGGTGATCGGACAAGCGAATCGAGGTGGATGAAATCGGGAATGAGCGGGATTTCATTCATTCTTTCCAATCAGTAAAACTAAGTAATTTTCCGACCCGGATGAAAGAGAAACCGGGCTGGGGAAGTCGTTGTTTCACGAAACATCGGTCGAGTACCCGCGACACAGTGGGCGGCCGTTCGCATTGACAGAAAAAAGACGGAGACACCATGAAACTCAGGTTTGGAGCAGCCGCGATGCTTGTCATCGCGCAGGGCGCGTACGCGCAAAGCAGCGTGACCTTGTTCGGTCTGATCGACAGCGGCATCTCGTATGTCAGCAACGAGGGCGGTGGGAAGAACGTCAAGTTCGACGACGGCATCTTCACGCCGAACCTGTTCGGCTTGCGCGGCACCGAGGATCTCGGCGACGGATATCGTGCGACGTTCGCGCTCGTGAACCAGTTCTCGATGGCCAACGGCAGCATCATCGGCACCGGGATCTTCGGCCGCAATGCGTACGTCGGGATCGAGAGCGACCGCTTCGGCAACATCACGCTCGGGAACCAGTACGACTTCATGGTCGATTCCCTGTTTGCGAAGGGGAACGCGATTTCGATGGATATCAGCGGGCTGTACGGGTTCAGGAATGGCCCGTTCCAGCGTCTTGCGCTGCCGAACAATCCGACCGGCGCATTCGATTGGGATCGAACGGCGGGCAGCAAGCCGGTGGCGAATTCGGTCAAATACAGTTCGCCGACGATTGCCGGTTTCTCCGGCGGCGTGATGTATGCGTTCGGCGGCGTGGCCGGTTCCATCGGCGCGGACAACGCCGTGAGCGCCGGGTTGAACTACGAAGTCGGTGCGTTCGGTATCGGCGCGGCCTATACGAACGAAAAGTACGGTCCGGCGCCCGGCACACCGTCGACCAGTGTGCGCAATTGGGGCGTCGGGATGCACTATGACTTCGGCGCGGTGACCGCGAAGGCGTTGCTGACCACCGTCCACAATTCGTTCAACGACGCCGGTGTGTGGATGGCTGAAGCCGGTGGCATGTGGCGCATCAGGCCGGACGTGTTTCTCGGCGCGAAGTACATGTACATGAAGGGCAACGAAGCCGTGAACGACAACCACGCGCATCAGGTCAGCGTCGCGCTTCAATACCTGCTGTCGAAGCGGACGATGGTGTATGTGTCCGGCGACTATCAACGCGCGAACAGCGGCGCGAACGCGCAGATCAACGGCGTGCTCGACCCGAACGGCGCGTCGAGTTCAGCGACCCAGGCGGTGGCGCGGATCGGGTTGCATACGATGTTTTGACGGACGCGGCGGCGGCGCGCGGGTCAGCCGGTGGCGGGGCGGAGCTTGCGTCAAGCTCCGCATGGCGCTGGGCTACCTCGCCGTCGCGGCGTTCTCTTTGGCTTTGTCCTGCTCCGCCGCCAGCGCCGCATCCGCGGCCTGTGCGCGCTGGATGGCCGGGCGTGCCAGGATGCGATCGATGTACGCGCGGATGCGCGGCGTCTCGGGGATCAGCTTGAACATCGTGGTCCAGTTCAGCGCTGCGCCCCACAATACATCGGCTGCCGTGAAGCGCTCGCCCAGCAGGTACGGCCCCTTTGCCAGTTGCGCATCGAGCGCGTTGATGACGGTATCGAAATCGCCGTAGGGCGACGTCGAGTAGGGTACGGGCGGACGATTCATCGAGCGATCGACGATGGCCGGCTCGAAGCACGAACCGTAGAACGTCATCCAGCGCAGGTACGGTCCGCGCAGCGCGTCGCCCGGCGCCGGCGACAGGCCGGCTTCCGGATATAGTTCGGCCGCGTACAGGTAGACGGCGGGCTGCTCGGTGACGATCACGTCGCCGTGACGCAACGCGGGAACCTTGCCCAGCGGATTGATGGCGAGGTAAGCGGATTCGTGATGCTTGCCGGTCGACAGATCGAACGCGTGCAGTTCATAGTCGGCGCCCAGTTGCTCCAGCAGCATGCGAACGCCCGCCGATCGGCTGCGTGGGGAGTGGAACAGGGTCAGGTGGCGGTCTTGCGGCATCGCGGGCTCCGGTGTGCATTCGGGACAAGGTTTCCAATGTAGGTGGGTTGCCGGCCGCCGTCTTGGAAAAATCCGCTGTGGCGGTGCATCATTACGCAATCCTTCCACCCGTTCGTCACCATGGCCGACTTGCGTAACGTGACCGACCCGCCCAAGGGCGTCGTCGGCCCGAAAGCCTTCAACCAGCGCTTCCGCCTGAATCGCTATTACCCGTGTGCCGAACTGGCCGGGGTGCTCGATCACCACTGGGTCGTCGAATGGGATCTGCGCGGCCAGCCGCCGTACGTGCAGCGCACGCTGCCGTATCCGTGCGTGAACCTGGTGTTCGACCGGCGACACACGGGGATCTTCGGTGTGGTGTCAGGCGCGTTCGAGACGACGCTGGCCGGGGCCGGGAAGGTGATCGGCATGCGGTTTCGGCCCGGTGCGTTTCGCGCGTTCCTCGGCAAACCCGTGCATGTGCTGACCGACAAGGTGGTGCCGGTGTCGACGCTGCTCGACTGCGGCGATGCGGAAGCCGAAAACGCCGTGCTCGGCGGCGAGGATGATGCCGCGATGGTGGCGGCGGCCGAGGCGCTGCTGTTGCGCGTGCTGCCGCCGGCGGATCCGCAGGTCGAGCGCATTCATGCCATTTTGCGGATCCTGCAGCAGGACCTCGCGCTGACGCAGGTGCGCGATCTGGCCGAGCGTGCGGGGTTGAGCGAGCGCACGCTGCAGCAGCTCTTTTCCACCCATGTGGGGGTGACGCCGAAGTGGGTGATCTGCCGATACCGCTTGCACGAGGCCGCCGACAAGCTCGCCGGCGGCGGGCCGGTCGATCTCGCGGAACTGGCTCATGCGCTCGGGTATTTCGATCAGGCGCATTTCACGCGCGATTTCCGCAAGCTGGTGGGGAAGGCGCCGGCGGAGTATCGGCGGGACGATCGGCAGCAGTGAGATGGCGGGTGCGGCTTCGTGACGGGCAACCGAATGTCATTGCCTGCCGCATGTCGGGCGGCTGCTCGCCGGTCGTGGATTGTCGGATTGTTGTAGTCCGGGCAATACGATAGTGTGGCGTGCTGGCCTGCCGCCGAGCTGCAATTGAACCTACGATGTGTCGCGTAGGCGACCGGTGAGCTCGAACGGTTGGCGCGCTGCCCATCAATTTCATCCTGCCGATCGCGTGGTCGGCCGGTCAGTCAGATAATCAGGAGTCTGTCGTGTTTTACCGGAAATCCATGTTGGGTCGTCGGAATGTCGTGTGCGTTGCCGCCGTGGCGATCATGCTGGCGCAAGTCGCGGCGCGTGCAGAGGCCGCCAATGTCGGCGACACGGCGAGCGCTGCGTCCGCCGTGTCGCCCGACACATCGCCCGCGCGGCCGATTGTCGGCGACGATCCGGTTGCCATTCGGGACGCGCTCCAGAAGCAGCACATCAAAAGCGCGGCCCCGTCCTTGAGCGACCGCGTTCGCAGCCTGGTGCCCGGTGGTGCCGACCAACATGGCCGGAACGCCGACCTGGCCGCGGTCAATCTGGATCGTGAGGTTACTTTCCTGGTGCCGGTGTCGTACGGGCTGCTGTATCAGTCGAAGAAGCATGTGTTGAAGGTGGACGTCGACCTGATCGACAGCGACGGCGAAGGCCGCAAAGGCATCCTGCTCAAAAAGAGCATCACCGGGAAGCGCGGGCGAGGGCTCGTGATCGCGGCCGAGGCGAAGGCGAAAGGCTATATCCAGCAGATCGACATCATCGAGCTCGATCCCGGAAAAGGCGGGAAGTCGACCGTTCGCGGGCGTGTGAACCTTTCGCCGGCCGCGTATGCACAAACGCATGGTCAGTTCGCGATCGCTATTTCCGGGCGACTGGTCCGGCCGTATCTGACGGAGCACGTCGAGCACGCCGAGCCGAGCAACGACGAACCGACCGACATCACGACGAGGACTTCCCGGTTGTATCTGGATGTCGAATCGATTTCGCTGGTGAGCCCGGCGAGTGGGGCGGTGGTGTTGAAGAAGTTGAGTTTGTCGAAGTAGGGGGGGCGTTGTGCGGGGTAGTTCGGGAGTGCTGATGCCGGGGCGTTAAGTGAAACTTTCCGAAGTTGCCAGTGTGCTGAGTTGCATTAGTTCTAGTTACACGTCACCATCGTTGAAAAGTCGACGGCTCGCTCGACATGTGCGGCCGCATCCAATCGGGTCGTTGTTTGCGTGCACGTCCTGAATATCAGTACCCGCGTCCTTTTCTATAGTTTCGGTTACGGCAGCCCCACGCTCGCATCAGCGGAACCGGTTGAGAGCACGATTTTGATGGTTGAAGGTAAGCCCTACCCTTTGAGGAAAGGCTTCACCACACTCCAAGATTGGGATTACGCGTTTCTTCAGCGCTTCCTCGACAGCGAAAAGGCAAATCTTTTCTTTGCTCGATCTGTCGTTATTGGCGAGAGCCCAGCAGAAGCTATTCTGCTCCTGACGCTAACCATCGCCGCTGGATGCTTGCTTATTGCTGATGCGTTTTCAAGCAAAGGTCCATTTGCTCGGAAAAGATTCCGACTGCCTGCCCGAATGCTTGCGCTAGTTCGCCTTGCTCTTCAGGTGATTTACCTCGAATTACACATACTCGGTATTCCCGCGAACTGCTCGGCGAGATTTTCGCTGCGGACGGAAGTACACACTGTGGCGGCGTCGTGGCCGAAGCGGACGATGCGGCACTAGCCGCTAAGGAAACTGCGGCCTTTTCGTCTATCACTCTAGTGTTTTTTACGGATAGCGATACCTTTGTGTGCAAATCTGACGTGTATTGGAGGGATTTACCTTGTGCGGTGGTGTAATTCTGCAGTGAATTCAGTAAATCCTGTTCCGACGGGGCACTGAGTGTTACAGCAGTTAGCGCAGCTCGGAGGTCAAGGCTTACTTTTTCAACATAACTATTAGTGAGATGAGGGATGGCGGCATAGAGAGACATTATCTCTGGGTGGATTTGTTGGCGAGCGTCTGCTGGAAGAGCATCCAGTAAAGCTGGGTCAATTGGATCGAGCAAATCCCTCGCGCAGCGCATTCTTTGAGCGGCTCGGTCGAAGGCCAACGACTGCACGCTGGGCTGGTAATGATTATCTAGTGCAACGCTGCCAGCAGCTATTCCGGCACCGACATTTCTCAAGGCGATGCTGCTCGCGGCGACACCGCCAACCGCAAGAAGACTCCCATAAAACAAGAGCTCATGCGTTATCATTTTTGCATAATCACGGTGCCGGCTTGCGGTATTCAATTTTTCAGTGAGTCCAAAAACCAGGTTTCTAGCATCATCTACGGTCAGAGGAACAGCGGTCAGCTTCGCTCCATCATTGACGAGCGCACGTTGGTCTTCGGCATTAAACATGGGATATAACCACGAATCCGACGCGCAACCACTAGCTAGGAGTGCAACTGAAGAAAGAAAAATAGTCTTTTTCATCATTGGCGCCGACAAATATGCGTCATATAGAAATCTTTGCGTACGACGAGAATCGCTATATCGTTGGCCACGCATTCTGGACCGTAATTTGAATCGATTGATTTGCTAGTCGAACCGCATTGATGCGGACCATCAGCGCGTCAAATGCAACTTTGCTATTAAGTATCTCGTTTTGAGCCATCAATGTGCCAACGAGAATGCAACCCTCAGTGTCCTTCGGAAAGTTTCCTACATGAATACGAACTCCGGAGAATCCGGGGACATTGTCTAGTAGAGGTGTGTAGTATTGGTCACGATAAAAATACGTCACTTCGACGTTGTATGTGCCAATAGGAATCGCAGTTGAGCCAAAAACCTTCCAGGCGCTCACTGGCACATTAGGCTGCTCGCGGTACACAGGCTCTAAGGTGTACGAGAAAAAACAGTCGTCAATGAATAGCTTTCCTTCAGTGGATTGCGGCGTCTTCGTGACGCGTTGCAGTAGAAGATTCACTGCAGTTCCCCTTTTCTTGTCGTTGTGATGCGGACGCCGGCGGTTTTGGATAACGTCCTCGGCCAAACTTGAATATTGGTGGTTGAACTGTCAAAGTTGAGAAATCGCATCCCAGACAAACTGGTCAACGGTATCGTCGTTAACGTAGAAGTGAATCTCGGTTATGTTATTTCTATCTGCGGCAGTGGCATATTGTCGAATTTCCTGAGAGCTATTTACCGAACCGAGCTCGCCGGCCATCGGGAATATTTTTCCAGTTTCGGCGCCGATATTTTTCCACGCATTTAGCGAGGCGATGTAGTTAGATAACGGGCCCGCGCCAACGGATATTGGCCCATGGTCTGTATCAGTCCTCCAGTAGGCCTGAGGGTAGACGGCGTCGGAATATTGCAGAAACGTAGTCCAAGGAAGAGTCGGATAAGGCTTTGCCGCCAAGTAGTGTGAGGTAACACCAAACAGCATCGCCGGATTTGCTTGGCGGATAGTTGAGCAATAGTCGTCTGCTATGTTAGCTAATCCAGATTGGTTCCAGTTGTAAAGCGAACGGCTATTCCCCTCTGGGTCAACGATAAATCCGTCCAACCCTAGTTGGACAATCTTTGCCGTATCTAGGGCCTGTCGATGTGCCGCATCGGCGTCGGTCGGCGGATATCGCCATCCGAGGACGTCGATGTTATTTTGTTTCATTCTCGGAATAAGATCAGAGAAATTGGTGTAGCTTGTACGGACGCAAACGGCTCCAAACCCACACTGATTTGCCTTTCGAATTAATGCATCAATATTGGGCACGTCGATTGCCCACAAAATTTTTCGATAAGGCATCGCTTTCTCCGAGGTGAGATGAAGGTCGAGTATGTGAGATATTTATCTTTGTATTGCATAATCTCCGGGGGGCTGCCTTCAACCCTATTTATGGATGCATTCATTGAGATAAGAGTATTGATAGGGTATTTGTGCGGCTTTTTCAAGTATTTTTTTCATGAAAAAGGTGGTGTCGGTAAAAATAACCGCATCTTTGTTGATGCTGGGTATGTGAAATATTAGTGAAATGTTTATGAAAGAAACATGAGAAATGGGGCTTGATGGTGGGTTCGTTGAACAGGCTGTTGAAATACGTTCCGCAGACGTCATCCGAGCGGAACGTAAACGATGAAGCAAGGAATCGAACAACACTGAGAGCGAAGCGATGCGCTGAGCGCACGGCTAAGCACGAGCGAAACTTTCGACTTCAAACGGCGATAGGGCTCCTGAACGAGACCGACATCCAAGTAGACGTTGGCCTCCCTTAGTGACAACATTGTCTATTGGCCGGAAAATATTGTCCCGACTGGCGAGACCGATGATAAACGTAAAGCGACGACTCAACTGTATCGCTCGTCCGACTGTTAGATAAACGACAAGAAAATGAGAGTAAAGCTAAAGAGTCCAGACAGACCACGATAATGCGACCGTAATGTCGTCGCCGACGCTGTTCGCCCTGACGAGGCTACGGCGCGACACGAACCACTGTCGATGTGGAGTTGGCGTCGACGTCGCGTTGACCGTGTTCGTCACGCTTGCCGGTGTAGATCTTCATTTCAGCGACAACGGATACCGTATCGCCGGCACGGACGACAACTGTTTGCATATCGTGCATTTCCGCGTTCGGCAGAAACTCGTAGCTATCTCCGGCAAGTTTCAGGAGGTCAACACTCGCAAGAAGTTGACCTTCATCTTCATGGAAGACCGTGCCCAGCTTCGCGTCGGCGCCAACCTACGAATACGAAGCTGATAAGAGTCGTGTTTGCTAGCGCTCAGCTCAAATGCCGCAGGCCTCGGATTTTTCGACGTCGCATGAATAACTAGCAGCCGGAGGCTGTCGTGGTGCGGGAGCAATTGGGTTTCCAGCGTAATGTTGTCCTGCCAGTCCGTCGAGCCGCCGAGCCAGAACACCCCGAGCGCCCAAGTGCCCGGGCACAAGATTGCGATGCAAGAAAGTCCCTTCAGAACAAAGTCAGCGATTTCGACGGCCCGTTTCATGGTCGCTCTACTCTTTCGATGCAACCCTGCGCCGACTGTGTATCGGACAGCGCGTGTTCCCGACGCCGCAGCTCGGTGGCGCTTACTCGATTGCCGTCAGCCAACTCGAATACGCGCGTCGCAGTCTAGTACGTACAGTCGATGACAAACGGAGTTATTGACGCTGCGCCAACCGAAGCAGTACTGCAAGCTTCGGCCACGGCATTGACGCATGCTTCGAAAGTCTCGCCAGCAACGAGTCGTCGCGTGTCCGATTTCCGAGGGTCGTCCGTAGTCCATCTATTGCACATGAACCACATGACGAGGTAGATCGAAGGTGGCGTCGTATGCATTCATGTAATTGTCGCGCAATTGTATGGTCGGAGCGGTTAGCAATTCTGCATTCCAAAAACCTTTGACCTCAATTACAAGCCGCAGAATGCGGCACTCGCGTCGCATTGAGGCCGGGCAATTTCACTATGACAAGCGTGCGGAGCATTAGCAAATGCCCTTGTGGTGCGACCACGACGTGTATGACTGTAAAAGTAGAGAGACTCGCATGCGGCTTACCATTGACCTTACTTTTCCTTGTGCAACAATTGGTTGGCTACAAATTCGAAAAATAGAAGCCGCAAAATTTGCGTTATCTCACACGGCAAATTTGCGACTTCTATTTCATTTTTTCATGACTGCTGAGATACATTAATTCTGGTTACACGTCCCTGCTAGTTCTGGTTACGCCAGAAATGCATCGTAAAATCAATGGCTTACGCGCCCGGCGAGACAGCGTCAAATCGTACGGATGTTTGCCTGTCTACCGCCCACATCCGAACACGCGCTTTTGCATTGGTTTGAGTTACGTACTCTGGTAGCGGGAACTGCTCGGGCGGCTCTCCTGGACTGAGTTTCCCGTTACCGTCTTGAGTCATAGTTCGTTCGCGATTCATAGGTGTTGCCGAAATTGCTTTAGGGTCCGGCACATAGCAAGAAAATGAAAGCGACACCGCACCGCGTGTGCCAGCCCCGTCTATCTCGCCCACAGCGCAGCTTCGTTGGTCCAAAGCATCGCGGTTGGAGTCTCCGGTTTGAGCCTCTAGCGCGCACGCACTTATGGACAGACGCACTGTGCTCCTCCCACCGGAAGAACCTCAAGCAGCGATGATGCTTGATAGTCCTCCATCGCCGTGCGAAGAGTTCTACCGGCGCCCTCGCTCCGCCCTCTCGCCCGCACAATATCACCTACCCGTCGTACGCTGCCCGCTCCAATATGACAACAAGAGATTCAGATTCCGGCACGACCGCCGGTGGAACTGACGCGAGTAACAGTCCAACTCCGACATAAGGAAGGCCTCCGTCGGCGACCCCTTCAGGCTGCATGTGTGGTCCATGTTTCGGTTACGATAGCTTTCAATAGATAAATCGCACGCCACCTTTCCATGTTGACTGAAAGCACCGCAATTCAGCCTCCGAACACCTCGCAAGGGTTCGAGGATTTTTGCCACATTGTCTACGGCACTATATTCAATGACCCGACAGCGACCAAGAATGGGCGGTCTGGACAAAAACAATATGGAGTGGACGTCTTTGTAAGAGCCGGGGAGCGTCGCTTTGGGATTCAGTGTAAACAGAAATCATTTGCGAAGCTGACCCAAAAAATCATTGACGCGGAAGTGGCTGCCGCCGACAAGGGGCTCGTTGAGAAACGTCTCCCCGTGATAAGCGAACTCATCATCGCGACGACCGCCGCGAACGACGCAAAGCTGATTGCGTACGCCGCCAAACTTACGGACGACCGTAAGCAAGCAGGTAAGTTCGCAGTCAATCTAGCGTTCTGGGATACGCTCCAGGTGCTCGTCAAGAGCAATCCGTCGCTGCAATGGCAGTACGCCCCGCACATGGCCGGCGGCGCCATTTTCGAGTTCTCCCGCAAGCAGGATGAAATATCGCGGAAGCTGGATGACCATCGGGAAGTGCTCCAAGTCGTGGCGGCAGCCACCACCGCGGCGGCGTCAAATGGACGGGTATCAACCAACTCGATTCCAGATGCGCGCCTCGATTCGCTTGACAAGCTCGTAGACAGCCAGCTCGACGGCGTCAAGAAGATGCTAATGGAGGGTCGTTTTGCTGCCGCGCTAGAGTCACTTACATCTCTTGGGCAGAACCTCGGTGCCTTCGATATCTACCAGCGGTCCCGGTGGTTGAGCCAGCGTGCTCATTGCTATTGGCAGCAAGAATCCCTCGAGTTTGCCGCCAAAGATTTTGATAGCGCCTACGGCCTAACTCCTGCCGATGACAAGACCGCGAGCAACCACATTCGAAGTGCTCTGCTGCGTCAACAGTATGACCGTGCCCTAGAGTTGGCCAGTGAGGCACGTCTCACCTTTCCCGCGTCGGCCAACGTTTTTAGCGTCTGGGCCGAAGCGGCGGAGCGCTGTGGCAAACGCCCAGTCTGGGAGCACGACGTTCCGCCTGAATTCCGCGACGATGCGGACGTCCTGCATGTCTTCGGTTGGCAAGCACTTCTCGCCGGAGAACTTTCTGCAGCTGCGGAATTTTCAAAGAAGGTCGCTGACAAGGGTACGCCCACGTTTGAACAAGCTAGTTTGCGCCTGCTCGCATTGGTAAACATGGCAACAGCCAATGGCGTCTTTGCCGGCGCCGGGATTGTTTCCGAGCAAATGCTGCATGAACTGGCCGAGACGTTACAGTTTTTCGAACCCGTCGATAAGCACATCTGGAACCGTCAGGGCGGACTGTCGACAGCAATGACCGTCGCCTGCATTGGGTACGCATACCTAATGACAGGCAAGCCGGAAGAGGCGAAGAAATTTCTACTGAAAGGTGTGCAGTGCTTTCCCGCTGAAGGACAACTCGCGCGCATCTGTCTGGAGGCAATAGTCAAAGCCGACGGCAATATCACCGCTGGCTACAAGTTCGGCTCCGAACATGTCGAGGTCCTCGACGAACAGGGACAAATGATGGTCGCCGAAATGGCGGCCGAGACTGGCGACATCGCGACATTGGAGCGTATCAGTACGATTCTTCGTGAGCGCAATACAAATGACGTGGAATGCGACGAAGAGCTGCGGGCATTCGAATGGCTTGCTCTCGTAGCCAGCGGAAACGACGAGCAGCTTGACGCAGTTTTAACGTTCGATGCTTTTAGCTCCATGACATCGAAGGTAGCGAAAGTCATCGTAGCGAATATTGCATTTCGACGAAAGGCAACTTGGGCAATCGACGCAGTGCAGTCACTCGAGAAAACCTTGCATGACGAAAGCCCGACGCGCGAAGTCATCATGGTATCCCGCGCCTGTATTGCAGTTGGCCTCTATAGCGAAGCTGCCAAGCGGCTCGGCAAGATACTCCCGCGAGGCATCGTAAGCGAGCCTCACAAGCTTTTGTTCGAAGCGTTGGTAAAAGGTGGTTCTCGGCGGAAAGCACTGCGAATGCTCGAGGAGTTCCCCTCAACTGCTATCGATGATGCCGATATTCGCGCATTAGCGCTGGAGTTGGCGGAAGGCGCCAACGATTGGACGGAACTATCGCGGCTCAGTGACCTTCAATTGAAGGCGAACCCCGGGCGTGCTGAGGCCTGGACTTTCCGGGCTGCGGTACTGCTACGCCAGCGCCAACCCCAAGCGGTACAACGCCTCATCCGAGGGCAAATTCCATTGGACCTACAAGGCTCAACGAAGAGCCGTGCGCAATTAGCCAGATTTGAAATCGAGTTCGGCAATCCGGAGCGTGGCTTCAAGCGCCTATATCAAGTATTTCGCCGCTCACTTGCCGACGTGGATGTGGCAAGCATCTATCTTGGCAACGTCCTTACCATGCAGCCGGAACGGCGCCCGAGCAAACCTCTGGGCGTTGGTCCCGCCACGGCAGTCACGTTATCAGTCGGCAACACAACGCGTCAGCTCATCATCGACCCAGCCGACCTGACTGATTTGCCCAAGGCGGCTCACTTCATATCGGTTTCGGACCCGACCTACACCGTACTCGAAGGCAAAATGTTGGGCGACGCCATTCAACTTGTGGATGGACTAGGAATCGCCCACGACTATACCGTCGTCGACATCAATTCCGGGTATATGGCTCTAGCTGCACACGCCGAGAAACTTGTTCGCGAGTCGGTCGTCCCCGGTGGACCAATAACGTCCATCGAAATGCAGACGCGCGAGGACGGTCAGCTCGACCTTAGCCTGATGCAATCGATGCTTCGAGCACGCACCGAGCGAATAAAGCTAGCGCTCGACGGATACGCCCAAGGTCAAGCCACCATCGGAGTCGTTGCCAAGCTCCTCGGAGTGTCCCCTCTCGTCATGGCTGCTGACTGGCCTGCAGAGCCCGGACCAAAACTCTACGCCTGTAGCGGAGTCTTCGAGGAACAGGCCGCTTCTGAGGAATTACTCAAGTCATGGGAGGGTCCGCTCGTCGTGGACTTGACTGCCATAAACGAATTGGTCGTAAACGGCATGGAGTCAGCACTCTCGCTAGTTAAGCCGGTGTACATATCTACCTCCTCGGTAGAAGTGCTTGATAGGCTCATCGAGGTCGCGGCCACCGATAGAGCGGTAGGCCATATGAGCGAGACGAACGGGCAGATTACGATGGTTCATTATGGAGAGAGTTATCACGAAGGGCGTAGAGCCTATCTCGAGAAGCTTCGCAAGTGCGTCGACGAGCATTGCGAAATCGCTCCGTCCTGGGGCGCCGAGGAGTTACCTGAAGACCTTCCCCGTTTCGCGGAGGTGCTGGATAGCGAGTCCTACGACACGCTACTTCTCTGCCTGGAAAAACAGGCGCTGCTGTTGACGCTAGATGGCCGTCTGCGCGAGCTTGGCAAAGTCGTGGCAAACATTCGCGGAGTATGGCCTCAACTGTTTTGCAGCGTTGCAACTCAGCGCGGCCACTGTACTCGAGAGTCGTATCACCGGTTCGTAATGTCAGGAATCGCTAGACGAAGGACGCATACTGCAATCACGGCAGGTGACGTGGTATGGACTGCGCATGACCCATTTGGGCCCACGAATGGCACATTCGGCATGCTTCTGCGCTACATATCAGAACGCTCCGTTGAGGCTTTGAGCACTGCTCGCGTCATTGCCGACGCAGCGATATATATCCTCACTCATGGAGCAACCGCGCAAGCCGTATTTCAGTTCATCGAAACGGCATTCGCCCCCTTGTTTACAAGGGACGACGTAGACGCGGATTCTCTGGAGAGACTGTTGGCGATTCGCCTAGTCGAGGCCATACAGACGCTGTTTAATTCCAACACCCCTAACATCTACCTTCAGTCCGTACTAGATTCACAAAGCGAGCGGTGGCAAGGCTTCATTGAGGAAACAGTCCGAAAGGCTCGCATGCTAGCGACCGAGACCCCGGTAGACGCACTGTGCGACAAATCGGTTCCGGTCATTGCGATGTACGTCACGAGGTATCCGTGTTACATCGCCACGCGGTCAGCACAGGATTCCATGACATGAACCATGTAGCTGTCGGCGCGCCAAGCTCCCCGGAGCCATCCTCGCCCAGGACATAGTCTTCTCATTGTCCACCGAGTGTCGCCGCTCAAACTTTGGCGTTACGCAACCTCAGCGCGTTCGAGATGACAGACGCGGAACTCAAACTCATCGCAAGCGCCGCAATCATCGGCGAGAGCAGCAATCCTGTGAACGGATAAAGCACCCCGGCCGCCAACGGAACCCCAAGCGCGTTGTACACGAACGCGAAGCCGAGGTTCTGCTTCATGTTCGCGACAGTTGCCTCGGAAAGCTCTCGCGCCCGTGCGATGCCGCGCAAGTCGCCTTTGACGAGCGTCACTTGCGCGCTGCTCATCGCCACGTCCGTGCCTGTTCCCATGGCAACGCCGACATCGGCTTTCGCGAGCGCCGGGGCGTCGTTGATACCGTCGCCAGCCATCGCCACAACATGCCGGGCCTGCTGGAGCTTCGTCACCAAGTCGAGCTTGTCGGCCGGCTTGACCTCTCCGTGATATTCGTCGATACCGAGTCTCTCAGCAACGGCCTTGGCAGTTACCACCCCATCGCCGGTCGCCATAACGACTCGGATGCCGTTCTCCTTCAACGTCGCAAGCGCCTCCGGCGTGGTGGTCTTGATTGGGTCAGCGACCGCAAGCAAACCGGCCAAACGGCCATCGACGGACAGGTACATGACACTCGCACCTTGCGCTCGCATACGGTCTGCTTCATTCGCTAGCGACTCGACGGACACCTGGTCAGTCTGCATGAGCGCGGTATTGCCCAACGCCAGCTGTCGACCGGCGACCAGCCCGCGCACGCCGATGCCCGTCGCGGATTCGAATTTTTCCGCTCGGTCCAGCTGCAACCCTTTCTCGCGTGCCGCGGCGACGATTGCAGCCGCGAGCGGATGTTCGCTGCCTTGGTCTAGACTGGCGGCCAGGCGAAGCACTTCATCGGCCGAGTGTCCGTTCGTTCCGACGGCCCGCTCGAACGCAGGACGCCCTTCGGTCAGCGTCCCGGTCTTGTCCACAATCAGGATATCGACCTTTCGCAAATTCTCGATGGCAGCGGCGTCCCGAAAGAGAACCCCCGTGGTAGCACCTTTGCCACTCGCCACCATGATGGACATCGGTGTCGCGAGGCCCAACGCGCAGGGGCACGCAATAATGAGCACCGCCACTGCGTTGATGAGGCCGAACACCCAGCTGGGCTCGGGCCCGAAGATGCCCCATACGAAGAACGTCAGAAGAGCGGCGCTGACGACTCCGACGACAAACACGCCAGCCACCTTGTCGGCCATCCGCTGCATGGGTGCCCGGGACCGCTGCGCCTGCGCGACCATCTGCACGATTTGCGACAGCACCGTCTCGGAGCCGACCTTTTCCGAGCGGATGATGAGACTGCCTGTCGCGTTCATCGTCGCGCCGATGACGTGGTCGCCAACGCGCTTCGTGACGGGAATGGGCTCGCCGGTGATCATGGACTCGTCCAGCGAACTCGAGCCATCGGTCACCACGCCGTCCGTGGGGACTTTCTCGCCGGGCCGCACGCGAAGCAGGTTTCCGACATGTACATGGGACAACGGAATGTCTTCCTCGGAACCGTCCGGGTTGATGCGTCGGGCCGTCTTGGGGGCGAGCCCGAGCAGCGCCTTGATGGCGGCGGACGTTTGCGAGCGGGCCTTCAGTTCGAGCAACTGCCCGAGAAGCGTCAGCGAAATGATGACTGCCGCCGCTTCGAAATACACGCTGACTCGGCCGTGCTCGCTGTACGTTTCAGGAAACACGCGAGGGAAGAGGGTAGCGATGACACTGTAGATATACGCGGCACCTGTCCCGAGCCCGATGAGCGTCCACATGTTGGGGCTGCGGTTCATGAATGAGCGAATGCACCGCGCGAAAAACGGTAGGCCGGCCCACAGGATGACCGGCGTGGAGACGATGAACTCGACCCAGCTTTCGGTGCCGGCATCCATCAGTTTCAGGCGATGGCCGAACATCGCCAGCACGAAAACGACGACGGTCAGTGGCAACGTCCACCAGAATCGGCGTCGGAAATCGACCAGTTCCGGATTCTCGCCTTCGTCGACGCTGGGCAGAATCGGTTCCAGCGTCATGCCGCACTTCGGACATTGCCCCGGATGGTCCTGGCGAATCTCCGGGTGCATCGGGCACGTGTAGATGGTGCCCTCAGGCACTGCTCGTGGCTGTTCAATGGTCGAGGGCTCGACGTACTTGGACGGCGCAGCCTGGAATTTCGTCAAGCAAGCTTGGCTGCAGAACGCGTACCACTTGCCATTGTGTTCGCGACGGAAGCGTGACCCATCGGCCACCGTCATTCCACAGACGGGGTCGCGAAGCGTATCCCCGGTACGAACGTGCTCGTCCTGGCCCTCATGGTGATGAGCATGTGCGTCGTGTCCGTGCCCGGCGGAATGGTCGTGCTTGTCCGTCTCACGTGCGTGATGCCCGCCCGATGACAAGTGCTCGGAAATCCGTTGGCGGTAAAGCTTGTCTTCGCCAGGTTGACCGCTCATTTGACGCTCCTTTGCTCACCCATTCCGCTCCCATTGGACTCGTCGCCCTGCGCATTCGGTATTGCCGTGACGGCGGTGCTACCACGTGCGTCGCCTTTACCGAGGCCAGCCGGTAGTGAGACTATATTGCCAAATCATCAGAGGGCGCCATCGGCGACGCCTCGATGTGTTGAGCAATGCGTCAGTTCTGTCCACGGAGGCGGTTGTGTAACCACGCGAAGAAGGCGCCGGCTGCAAAGAACCAGACCGCAAACACGAAGGCCGGATAGATAACCAACCACCAGGACACTGGCTCGGCCGTCTGAAGGCGCCGGAAATCGAGTCCGTGAAAAAGAGCGTTCATGAAATTCATGAAGGGTTCAGGAAGTGCCATCCATACCAGTGTGCATAGGACATAGAAGAGCACAACCGTGGCTGAAAGCGTCACGCCAGTCTTGAAGGGCTTCATTGCAGCTCCTCATCCCGGAAGATTACGATTGAGTTCGGCAACAGCGGTCGGCTATGGGTGAGCCGCTTGATTTCAATGTACTTGGGCCGGGCGTTTCCCAAAAAAATTAGGTACAAAGCGCGGCGTGCGTGCTGCGTATTCACGCCACGCCGCGCCGAACTGCATTTCCGAATCGCGCTCCTCTTGTATGGCTAGTCGAACGTACATGAAAACCAGAATGGGAAACATAGCCAGGGTCACGAGCGTGGGCCATTGGAGCAGGAAACCCACCATGATGACGACGAACCCGACATATTGAGGATGTCGGATTTTCGAGTAGGGTCCGGTGGTGGCCAACTCGTTGCTATGCTGAGCCTCATACAGTACGTGCCACGCGGTGGACAACAAGTAGAAGCCGCCCAATATCAGGAAGAAGCTGAGAAGATGCGGAAGTCCGCCATGCGGGTCGCCGTGTCTGCCGGTCAAGGTCCACCAGAGGTGTCCTGCATCGTGCGACAGCAAATTTGTTTGCGGAAACCGCGTCTGCAACCAGCCCGACAGCAAATAGATGGTGAGGGGGAACCCATACATTTCGACGAATAGCGCGACGATGAAGGCCGAGAATCCGCCGAACGTTCGCCAGTCTCGCTTTGTCGCCGGCTTGAAGAAGCTGAACGCGAAGATGATGAAGACAAGAGAATTGATCGCGACGAGGCCCCATAGCCCATAACCGTCACCGATGGTGGTCATGACCGTCTCCCGAATCAGGACGCCCCTCGGTCGGTTTCGTCCCATGGTGCCCGTGCCCATGGTGCATAAACAGATGCATCAGCGGGCACGAGAGCAACAGCAGATATGGCAACACCCCAAGGAAGTGGGCGCGGTGTTCGGAAAGCAGGAGGAATAGTGCTATTGCAGCGAACGCTACGAGTGCAACGGCTGACCGCGATTTCCAGAACGGCCGAGCGCCATGTGAGCTGTCATCCATGTCCTGCCTCCCATCTGGAACGGTCTTACTTCTCGGCCGGATGCTCCTGCGCAGCCTGGCGGTCCATCATTGCCTGCATCATCATTTCCATCATGTCCATGCGCTTTTCCATGCTTTCGTGTCGCGACGACATCGGCATGCCGGATGAATTGGCACCCATCATTCCCATCATGCTCATACCGTTCTGCATGACTTTCATCTGCTCGTCCATCAGGGCGGCGCGCTCCTGAGGCGTCTTCGCGTTCATCATCTTTTCGTGCATGGCACGCATGCTCTGCATTTGGTCGTCCGCTTCGCGGTTCGTCTTGCTTGGCGCTTTTGCGGCCGCTTTACCGGGATGATGGGCGTCGTGGGCTGCATTGTCGGCGACTGACGGCGTACCGGCGATTGCAACGGCACTGACCATGCCGAGCGTCGCAATTGCGATTGCGAGTTTTTTCGGGAATGCCATCCTGTTCTCCACGAGCATAGTTTTAGAAAGCCAGTTGAATTCCGGAATCACTCTATGCTCGCGCCCCTTCGAGGGCTTGACGTGGCTCAACAAATCGCGAGCCGAATTCTTCATATGTAGCATGGTCGTGGCGCGAGCCTGCGACACGGCGGGGTATCGCCACAGCCATGCTCGACAACGCAGCATTGACGTGCATCAACGCTGCGCCCGCCCGGCTACTTACGATAGACAGTGCACCCGTGAGCGGAATGCCGCGGAATATCGAGCAGAGGCGCGTCCATGGTGGAAAAATCGGCAGCAATCTCCGCGCGGCGCAGTCTGGCCCGCGCACTTCTGGCGGCCGCACTGGCGGTGTCCCTGCTTGCTCTCGCTGGATGCGGCTATAACGCGATCCAGACTGAAGACGAGCAGGTGAAGGCCAGTTGGTCAGAAGTTCTAAATCAGTATCAACGGCGTGCCGACCTTGTCCCCAATCTCGTCAACACGGTGAAGGGGTACGCGAACCAGGAAAAGGAAGTGCTCGTCAGTGTGACGGAGGCCCGGGCGCAAGTGGGCTCGATTCGCGCCACGCCCGAACTTCTTGCCGACCCGCAGGCGTTCGCAAAGTTCGAGGCGGCGCAGGGGCAACTCACGTCGTCTCTGTCACGTCTGCTCGTGGTATCGGAGAACTATCCGCAATTGAAGTCGGATGCGAACTTCCGCGACCTGCAGGCGCAGCTCGAGGGTACGGAAAATCGTATTGCCGTCGCCCGCAATCGATACATTCGCTCCGTCCAGACGTACAACACGACGGTACGTTCGTTCCCGAATAATTTGACTGCAAAGGCGTTCGGCTATCTGGAACGACCCAACTTCTCGGTAAGCAACGAAGCCGAGATTTCCAAGCCGCCGCGGGTCGACTTCGGCTCGACGCCGGCATCTGCAGGCAGGGCTTCCAATTGAACGTGTTCCGACTGGCGATGGCCGTCGTCTTCGCCTTCTTTGTGTTGGGTGGAGTTCGCGCCCACGCGGACGCCGTTGTCCCGCCGCTGACATCGAGAGTAACCGATGAGACTGGAACCCTGACCAGCGACCAGAAGGCTGGCCTTGAGCAGACGTTGAAAGAGTTCGAAGCGAAAAAGGGAACGCAGATTTCGGTTCTTGTTGTTCCAACCACGGCGCCGGAAACCATCGAACAGTATTCGATGCGAGTCGTCGAGCAATGGAAGCTTGGGCGCAAGAACGTCGACGACGGGGCGCTCCTGATTATCGCCAAGAACGACCGAACGCTTCGAATCGAGGTTGGATACGGCCTCGAAGGCGTGCTCACCGACGCGACGAGCAATCGCATCATCAACGAGGCAATCGTTCCCCGGTTCCGAAACGGCGATTTCTACGGCGGCATCACTGCGGGCCTCGACGGCATGATGCGCGTCACAAGCGGCGAGCAGTTGCCCCCGCCGCAGCGGCGAGATCGGGCAAGCGACGGCGCCGGACGGTTACTTCCGGTTTTCTTCCTCCTGACGGTCATGGCCGGCGGCCTCCTGCGCGCCATGCTCGGGAGATTGCCGGGGGCCGCCGTTACAGGCGGAGTCGTTGGTGTACTCGCGTGGGTTTTGTCGGGGGCGCTTTTTGTCGCTATCGCGGCAGGACTGATGGCGCTGCTCTTCACGTTGCTGGGGGGCGGGATGGGAGCGGTTGGAGGGCGCTTCATTGGCGGTAGCGGTGGGCGTTTCGGTAGTGATTCGAATCGCGACATCTTTCGCGGAGGCGGTGGAGGCTTTGGCGGCGGTGGCGCATCGGGACGGTGGTGAGCATGGACCTGAAACGCCTCTTTCGGCATCTTTTCACGACCCACTGGCGGGTCAACAGCGCATTTTCATGGCAAGCACTTATCGCTATTGAAGAGGCTGTACGTACCAGTCATCGCGCGCACGTGGGTCAAGTCAGGTTTGCTGTAGAGGGGGCGTTGCACATCGGCGCCTTGCTGAAGGGCACATCTGCGAGGGACCGTGCCATCGAGGTGTTCTCGGACCTCCGGGTTTGGGACACGGAGCACAACAACGGCATTCTTATCTATCTGCTTCTTGCGGACCGCGACGTCGAAATCGTTGTGGATCGAGGCATACACGCCAAGGTGGATGGCCGCGAATGGGAGGCGATTTGCCAAGCCATGGAGGCCCATTTCCGGCAAGGAGATTACCGGTCCGGTGCGCTGCGGGGTGTCGAGCAGGTTACCGAGCTGTTGAGAAAACACTTTCCAGCTCACGGTCCGCGGCGTGATGACCTTTCGAGTTCGCCCGTCGTGATGTGAGGCCTTGACTTCATATCGCTCCTCCGGAGCGGTAATCTGCGAATTTTGTGAGAAACCGTTGGCTCCGAGGTTGCCAAATACCCAATCGCCCCCGCCCCCCTCATTCCACCGTCACCGACTTAGCCAAATTCCTAGGCTTATCAATATCCGTCCCCCGCGCCAACGCCGCGTGATAAGCCAGCAATTGCATCGGCACCGTATGCAGAATCGGCGACAGCGGCCCGTAGTACTCGTTGAGCCGAATGACCTCGATCCCTTCACTCGGCACCAACCCGCAGTCCACATCCGCGAACACAAAAAGCCTGCCATTGCGCGCACTGACTTCATGCATGTTCGACCGAAGCTTCTCGAGCAGCGCATCATTCGGCGCCACCGCAATAACCGGCATTTCATTACTGACCAACGCCAGCGGCCCGTGCTTCAACTCCCCGGCGGGATAAGCCTCCGCGTGGATATACGAAATCTCCTTCATCTTCAGCGCGCCTTCGAGCGCGATCGGATAATGCATCCCGCGTCCGAGAAACAGCATGTTGTCGCGTCGCGCGAGCAACTCCGACCAGCCCATGATCTGCGGCTCCAGCGCGAGCACCTTCGACATCGCATCGGGCAGATGCCGCAGCGCACGCAGATGCGCCTTCTCCTCGTCATCGCTCAACCGCCCGCGCACCTGTGCAAGCGCCAGCGTGAGCAGAAACAACGCGACGAGCTGCGTCGTGAACGCCTTCGTCGACGCCACGCCGATCTCGATCCCCGCACGCGTGACGAACTGCAGCGCGCATTCGCGCATCAGCGCACTCGTCGCGACGTTGCAGATCGCGAGCGTATGCATCATCCCGCGCTGCTTCGCAACATGCACGGCGCCGAGCACGTCGGCCGTCTCGCCGCTCTGCGACACCGCGACGACCAGCGTGCGCGGATTCGGCACGCTGTCGCGATAACGAAACTCGCTCGCAATCTCGACACTCGCCGGCAGCTTCGCGATGCTCTCGATCCAGTACTTCGCGGTCAGCGCCGCGTGATAACTGCCGCCGCACGCGAGCAGCAACACTGAATCGACATCGTTGAACACGCGCCACGCGCCGTCGCCGAACAGCTCCGGCATGATCGACGCGACGTCGAGCAGCGTATCGGCCACGGCCTGCGGCTGCTCGAAGATTTCCTTCTGCATGTAGTAGCGATACGACCCAAGATCGGCCGCGCCGCTGTGCGCCGCCACCCGCTGCACCGCGCGCTCGACGCGCTGGCCGGCCGCATCGACGATCCAGTAGCGATGCAGCTGGATATCGGCGACATCACCGTTCTCCAGATACGCGATGCGATCGGTGATGCCCGACAACGCGATCGCATCCGACGCGAGGAAATTCTCGCCTTCGCCGACACCGACGACGAGCGGCATCCCGTCGCGCGCACCGACGATCCGGTGCGGCTCGTCGCGGCACATCACCGCGATCGCGTAGCTGCCGCGCAGTCGCGCAACCGCGCGGCGCACCGCGTCGAACAGGTCGCCGTCGTACAGGTGATCGATCAGGTGCGCGATCGCCTCGCTGTCGGTCTGGCTCGCGAACACGTAGCCGTGCGCCTGCAGCTCCGCGCGCAGTTGATCGCAGTTCTCGATGATCCCGTTGTGCGACAGCGCGATGCGCGCGTTGTCGTCGCTCGGCGAGAAGTGCGGATGCGCGTTGAGCGTGATGGGCGCGCCGTGCGTCGCCCAGCGCGTATGCGCGATGCCGGTATAGCCCGACAGCGCTTGCGCGGCGATCTCGCGCTGCAGGTTGGCGACGCGGTCGACGCTGCGCGCGCGTGCCAGCGCTCGGTCGCGATAGACCACGACGCCGCACGAATCGTAGCCGCGGTATTCGAGCCGCTTCAGCCCGTCGACGAGGTTCGCCAGGATGTCCCGCTGGGCAACCGCCCCGACAATTCCACACATATCGCGCTCCGTTAATGTCCTGTCTGGACCCGTGACAGCGATGGTAGAGGCGAGTCTATGGAATTAAATTTCAAAATACGTCGATAAATGAAACGAGACGGCGATCGGCTATCATGTTGAAATTAAATTTCACACCGTGACCGGAAGGAGCCGCCGATGGCCGGCATCACGCTCGATGATCTCGACCTGCGCATTCTCGCGATCCTGCAGGACGACGCGTCGGTGTCGAACCTGCAACTGGCCGAGCGTGCGCTGTCGTCGCCGCCGACCTGCATGCGTCGCGTGCGGCGGCTGACGGAGGCGGGCGTGATCCGCCGCCAGGTCGCGGTGCTCGATCCGGTCGCGATCGGCACGGCGGTCACGGCGTTGATCGAGATCAGCCTCGACCGGCAGACGGCCGAAGACTACGACGCGTTCGAAGCCTACGTGTGTGCGGAGCCGGCGGTCACGCAGTGCTACCGCGTGTCGCCGGGGCCCGATTTCGTGGTGATTGCCGATCTGGCCGACGTCGCCGAATACGACGCGTTCGCACGGCGGCTGTTCACTGGCGCCTCGAACGTGCGCAACGTGCGGACGTTCTTCTCGACGCATCGCGCGAAGTTCGAGGCGAACGCGCGAGTCGCGCATGCGATGCGCAAGCGCGCATAGCGTGAGGTGAACGCGTCATTCGTCTTACGTCACACCGTTGCGCCCGCATCGGCCAGTTGCAGCGGCTTCCCATATCCGAAGCAATGCGCGGGCTCCGGAAACACGCGGTGCCGCACGTCATGCGCGTACTGGCGGATCGCGTCGCGCATCACCGCATTCGCATCCGCGTAACGCTTCACGAAGCGCGGCGTGTACGCATCGAACGCGCCGATCATGTCCTCGGTCACGAGCACTTGCCCGTCGCACGCGGGCGATGCGCCGATGCCGATCGTCGGGATCGTCAGCGTTCCGGTCAGGTGGCGCGCGAGCGCCTCGGCAATGCCTTCGATCACGACGCTGAACGCGCCGGCCCGTTCGGCCGCACACGCGGCGTCGAACACCTGCGCGGCCGAATGCGGGTCCATCCCCTGCGCGCGAAAGCCGCCCGTCGCGTTGGCCTGCTGCGGCATGAGGCCGACATGCGCCATCACCGGAATGCCGCGCTCGGTCAGGAAGCGGATCGTATCGGTCATCTCGCAGCCGCCTTCGAGCTTCACGGCCTGCGCGCCGGTTTCGGCGAGCAGCCGCGCGGCGGAGCGGTACGCCTGCGCGGGCGATTCCTGGAACGTGGAGAACGGCAGGTCGACGACGACGCACGCCTGCGCGGCGCCGCGCACGACGGCCGCGCCGTGTGCAATCATCATGTCGAGCGTGACGCGCAGCGTATCGGGCATCCCGTACAGCACCATGCCGACGGAGTCGCCGACGATGATCACGTCGGCCACGTCGTCGACGAGTTTTGCCATTGGCGCGGAATACGCGGTCAGCGACACGAGGCTGCCGATCCCTTTGGTCGAGCGGATCGCGGTGACGGTCTTGCGGGTGGTGCGGGTAGGAGCGCTCATGAACGGAAGCCGTGTGAAAGAAGAGCCGCCACGGTAGCATCGCGCTCGTTCGTGCAATGACCTTCGGAGGACGTCTTATGTTGCTGGCGGGACAACCCGGCGACCCATACGCAGTGCCGCCGATGGCGCGCCTGCCGAGGCCGCTATACGTGCGCGCCTTCGGGATTCCCGGCAACGTGAGCGTCGATGCGCACAGTCATCCGTGGGCCCAGCTCATGTATGCGACGAGCGGCGTGCTCGAGGTGTCGACGCCGTCGGGCCGGCAACTGCTGCCGCCGCACTATGCGATGTGGATTCCGCCGCACGTGCCGCATGCGGTATCGACGCGCGATTGCGTCGCGTTCCACAGCCTGTATCTCGATGCGGCGATCGCACGGAGCGACGTGAACGACGATTGCACGATCCTCTGCATGACGCCGCTGTTGCGCGAGCTGGTGATCGCGACTCGCGAATTGCCGGTGAATTACGACGAGACGGGGCCGGACGGTGCGCTCGTGTGCGTGATCGCGGACCGGATCGCCCGCATGCAGCCCGCGCCGCTCACGGTGCCGCTGCCGCGCGATCCGCGCCTGCTGAAAATCGCGCGCGCATTGCATGCGGCGCCGGGCGATACGCGCAGTCTCGACGAATGGGGCCATCAGGTCGGCGCGACGCGGCGCACGCTGTCGCGGCTGTTCCGGCAGGACACGGGGCTGTCGTTCACCGAATGGCGGCAGGCCGTGCGGCTGCTCGCGTCGCTGCCGCTACTCGACGCGGGCGAGCCGATCGGCACGGTGGCCGCGCGACTGGGTTACGACTCGACATCGTCGTTCATCGCGCTGTTCCAGGCGAAATTCCGCGTGACGCCCGGCGCGTATGCGAAGCGTGAAGCGCGTCGGCCCGTGTTGAGCGCGTGACGCGCGGCATGGTTCAGAACGCGAGCGTCTGCTGCACCGCCTGACGCTCGCCGCGCGCGAACCCGGCGCCTTCGAGCGACAACAACGCGCGTTTCCGTTCAATCCCGCCCGCATAACCAGTCAGGCTGCCCGACGCGCCGATCACGCGATGGCACGGCACCATGATCGACACCGGATTGCGGCCGACCGCGCCGCCGACGGCACGCGCGGCACTCATCGGCAGCCCGACGCGTTCGGTGATGTCGCCGTACGACACGAGCTCGCCGAACGGAATCGCGAGCAGTTCCTTCCACACGCTGCGCTGAAACGCGGTGCCGCGCAGATGAATCGGCACCGAGAAGGTTTCGCGCGTGCCGGTGAAATATTCGGCGACTTCTTCGGCAACCTTGCGCACGAGCGGCGACGCGTTGCGTGCGTCCGCGTCTGCATCCACCGCGATCGCCAGCGACGGATAGTATTTCTGGCCGACGAAGAACAGGCCCGTCAGCGCATCGTCCTCGATACGAATGGCGATGTCGCCCAGCGGGCTCGGAATCATATGAGCGAGAGTCATCGCGAAGCTTCTCCATGAAGGCGCCACACATGCAGTGCGGCATACGCGCGCCACGGCGCCCAACGCGCCGCATCGGGCGCGGATGACGCGGATGACGCGATGCGCGGGCGTTCGGCGGCGACGCGCGGCGCGAGCCACGCGTCGTCGGCGGGGAACGCGTTCGGCCAAGCCATCGCACGCATCGCGACGTACTGCACCGCGCGTTCGTCGAAGCCGGACAGCGCGCGCAATGCGGCGAGCGTCGCATCGAGCGGCGCCATCGGTTCGAGCGCGAGCGTGCCGTCTGCAACGACGCGGGCCAGTGACACGATCGCCCGCGCGGCCTCGCGTGTCACGCCGATTGCTTCGAGCGCCGGCGGCGGCGCGACCGCCAGTATCGCAGCTGAAGGCAACGCATGCGTGAGGCCGGGCGCGGCGTCGGCGACCGGCGTACCGAAGCGTTTGGCAACCCGCGTCAGCACCGGGCCTGCGTGCGTCGCGGCCAGATGCTCGCCCGCGAGCGCACGGATCGCGATCTCGAGCCCGTCGAACGCGCCGGGTACGCGCAGACCGGGCGAGCCGTGCGCGAGTGCGCCGAGATGCGCGTCGATCACGTCGGGGCGGCTGTCGAGATCGAACAGCCGCCGCACGCGCGCGAGCACGGCCGGCACGACGGGCGTCAGCGCGGGCGACACGGTGACTGCGAGCGCGAACCGCTGCGGCACGTGCGTGACGGACAGCCAGCCCGTCACAAGACCGCTGCCGTTCGGCAGTGCGACGACGCGCGCATAGCCCTGTGCGTCGATCCGCTCGACGCCGTCGATCTGCCGCTGCGCGAGAAAGCGCATCAACTCGGGCCACGCGAACGGCGGCCGGTACGGCAGCGGGAACGTCATGTCGCCGCCGGCCGCTGCGCCGGCGCCCTTGCGCAGGCGCAGCGGATTGAGGCCGTAGCGTTGCCGGAACAAGTCGTTCAAGCGCCGCACGCTGCCAAACCCGGCGGTCGACGCGACGACGGCCACCGGCAGCGCGGTATCGGTCAGGAGGCGCTTGGCCATCAGCAGCCGGTGCGTCTGCGCGAACTCGACCGGCGAGACGCCGAACTGCGCGGCGAAGATCCGGCGCAGGTGGCGCTCGGTCACGCCGACGCGCTGCGCGAGCGCGTTGACCGAGCGCTCGTCCAGGAAACCGTCCTCGATCAGCGTGGCGGCCGCGTCGGCGAGATTGCCGGACAGGTCGAGCAGCCCGTGGCCGGGCGCGAGCTCGGGCCGGCAGCGCATGCACGGCCGAAAGCCGGCTTTTTCCGCGGCGGCGGCGCTCGCGTAATAGCTGCAGTTGCGCGCCTTCGGCGGTTTCACCGGACAAACGGGGCGGCAATACACCCCCGTCGTGGCCACGCCGACGAAGAACCAGCCGTCGAACCGGCGGTTCCGCGAAAGCAGGGCTGCGTAGCAGGTGTCGGGATCGAGGCGCATGCGACGACTGTAAACCATCGCCGCCGCCGATTCTGGCCGGAATCGGACCTGTGTCTCGCCGCACGGGTTCGCGTCATGCCCCCGTTTTGCCCGCAGGAAAATTCCGGAAAAACGGTTAATGCCAATCTGCGAAACAGTCGTCTCTTTTTGCGCGGCCAATTTCGAGATGACTCATCGAAATCCCCGACTGACACGGCACCGACCCACGCCATATGCTTTGAAAAACGTTTTCCACGACTCGACAGGCAATCGGCCGCGCCACGAAAGGGCGGGCCGCCGCCCGTCCCGGCGCCCGTCGCCGGTCACGGACAGGCAACAATCTGCGGCGCGACGGGCGCGGCCGCGCATCGGAGACACTCATGCAATCTGCCGTCGTCGGCGCGGTGCGCGCCGCCGCCAGCCGCTACCGCTGGACCGTCTGTGCGCTGCTGTTCTTCGCGACCGTCATCAACTACATGGATCGCCAGATCCTCGGCCTGCTCGCGCCGATGCTCCAGCACGACATCGGCTGGAGCCAGGTGCAGTACGGCCGCATCGTGATGGCGTTTTCCGCGTTCTACGCGATCGGCCTGCTGTGCTTCGGTCGCATCGTCGACTGGCTCGGCACGCGCATCTCGTATGCGGTCGCGATGCTGGTATGGAGCATCGCGGCGATGATGCACGCGATGGTCGGCTCGGTGATGGGCTTCGCGGCGGTGCGCGCGTTGCTCGGGATCGGCGAGGGCGGCAACTTCCCGGCCGCGATCAAGACCACGGCCGAATGGTTTCCGCGCCGCGAGCGCGCGCTCGCCACCGGCATCTTCAACTCGGGCGCGAACATCGGTGCGGTGTTCGCGCCCGCGATCATCCCGGCGATCGCGGTGGCCTACGGGTGGCGCGCGGCGTTCGTGATCGTCGGCGCGATCGGCATCGTGTGGCTCGCGGTGTGGCTGGTGCTGTATCGCAAGGCCGACACGCGCGCACTCGCCGACGCCTACGACGAGCCGCGCGACGAAGCCGAAGCGCTCGACGCGGCGAACGTGAACGCCGGCGCGCCGCGCTGGGGCGAGCTGATCCGCAAGCGCGAGACGTGGGCGTTCCTGATCGGCAAGTTCCTGACGGATCCAGTGTGGTGGTTCTATCTGTTCTGGCTGCCGAAGTGGCTCAACGAGTCGCGCGGGATGGACATGCAGCATATCGGCCTGCCGCTCGTGTGCATCTATGCGCTGACGACGATCGGCAGCATCGGCGGCGGCTGGCTGTCGTCGGCGTTGCTGCGCGCGGGCTGGAGCGTGAACGGCGCGCGCAAGACGGCGATGCTGATCTGCGCATGCTGCGTGCTGCCGATCGCGTTCGTGTCGCAGGTGCAGAACCTGTGGATCGCGGTGCTGATCGTCGGCCTCGCCGCGGCCGCGCACCAAGGCTGGTCGGCGAACCTGTTCACGACGGCGTCCGACCTGTTCCCGCGCCGTGCGGTCGCGTCGGTGGTCGGCATCGGCGGGATGGCCGGCTCGATCGGCGGCGTGCTGTTCTCGGAAGTGATCGGCCAGGTGCTGCAACGCACGGGCCACTACTGGGTGCTGTTCGCGATCGGCGCGCTGGCCTACCTGCTCGCGCTGGCGGTCATGCACATGCTCACGCCGAAGATGAAGCCCGCGAAGCTCGACGCGTAATTGCATGTTCGCATGTTGGCAAACGAACGCGCCGCCCGGAGGCGGCGCGCTTTCATGTGCGGGGCACGCAAGCGCTGGGTGGCGCAGAGGGCGCGTGCGTCAGCCGACCGCGGCCGTCGATGCGCGCATGATCAGCCGCGGCTCGAACGTCGAATAGCTTGCGTCGGTGCGTCCGGCGAGCGCGTCGATCAACTTCTGCATCGCGAGCTCGCCCATGTTCTCGCTCTGGATGTCGATGGTGGTCAGCGCGGGCGCCGCGTATTCGCCGTACGGCACGTTGTCGACGCCGGCGACCGACACGTCCTGCGGCAGCCGGAATCCGAGCGACGCGGCTTCCTTCATGAAGCCGAGCGCGATCAGGTCGTTGTAGCAGATCACGGCCTGCGGACGCTGCGGCCCGAGCATCACGCGCGAGCATGCGCGCTCGCCGGCCTCGGCGGTGGGCGCGTGCGCATCGTGCACGTCGAGCGTGAGGCCCGCTTCGGCGAGACAGTCGCGCGCGCCCTGGATCCGTTCGTCGTTCACGCGCGCCGGCCCGAAGCCGAGGTACGCGATGTGCGTATGGCCGAGATTGAGCAGGTGACGCGCGAGCATGTAGGTGGCGAGCCGGTTGTCGATGCCGACGCTCGGAATCGACAGGCCGGGGCTGCGCCGCAGCAGCACGAGCGGCTTGTGCAGGTCGAGCATCCAGCCGGCTTCCTCGTCGGGCATCCGCGTGCTGACGATCAGCCCGTCGACGCGCTGCGCGAGCGCCTCGATCAGCGAGCGTTCGCGCGCCTGATTCTCTTCGGTATCGACGAGCAGCAGCGTGTAGTCATGCTGGAGCGCGACGCGGTTCGCGCCTTTGACGACGTTCGTGAAATACGGGTTGCTGATATCGAGGATCACGACGCCGATGGTGCGCGTGCGTCCGGTGATCATCGAACGCGCGAGCGGGTTCGAACGATAGCCGAGCCGCTCGATCGATTCCTTGAGCCGCGCCTCGACGGCCGGCGAAAAGCGCTGGGTGCCGTTCACGTACTTGGATACCGTCGCGACCGACACGCCGGCTTCCGCCGCCACGTCGCGGATCGTCGGGGAAACTTTTTTCATGAAGAGGGTAACGTTTTCGTTCCGTTGCCCCGGATTGTGGCAGAAAAAGCCGGCGCCCGGCCACCGGCCGATATCGGGAAAATGCGGATGGCTGCGGGCAGGTTCAAGCATTGACGGTCAGCTTTTGTCCCGCGTATAGTTGGAAAACGTTTTCCGCTTTCGGCTGATTTCACCGACTTCGGGCAACTTCCCGGACACCCTTCAGGACAGATTCAAGGAGACTCGATGAACGCCTCATCCACCGGCGCACGCAAGCCGTTCGGGCGCCTGCTGCTGACCGGCGCGGCCGGCAACCTCGGCCGCCAGGTGCGCGGCGCGCTGGCGAACTGGGCCGACGTCGTGCGCGTGAGCGACATCGCCGCGCTGGACGACGCGGCCCCGCACGAAGAAACCCGTGTCGTCGACCTGGCCGACCGGCCGGCGGTGATGGAACTCGTCGACGGCGTCGACGCGATCGTCCATCTCGGCGGCATTTCGGTCGACGCGCCGTTCGACGATCTCGTCGATGCGAACATCACCGGCACGTACAACCTGTACGAAGCCGCGCGCAAGCACGGCGTGAAGCGGATCGTGTTCGCGAGCTCGAACCATGCGATCGGTTTCCATCCGGTCACGGAAGTGCTCGATGCCGATTCGCCGCAGCGCCCGGACAGTCTCTATGGCGTGACGAAGTGCTTCGGCGAGTCGCTGTCGCGCTACTACTTCGACCGCTTCGGGATCGAGACGGTGTGCCTGCGGATCGGCTCGTCGTTCGAGGCGCCGAAGAACCCGCGCATGCTCGTGACGTTCCTCAGCTATCGCGACTTCATCGAGCTCGTGCGCTGCTCGCTGCTGACGAACCGCGTCGGGCACGCGATCGTCTACGGCGTGTCCGACAACCCGGTGAAGTGGTGGGACAACACGAAGGCCGGCTTTCTCGGCTTCCGGCCGCAGGACAGCTCCGCGCAGTTCGCGGGGATGTTCCCGCTCACCGCGCCGACCGCCGACTACGACGATCCCGCGCAGCGCTACCAGGGCGGCGGGTTCGTCGTCGGCGAGCCGATGGAGCGCAACGCGAAGTAAGCGCCGCGCACGGCGTGGCTCAGCGCAGGATGTCAGTCGCCTTGTGCCGTTCATCCACGCCGTCGATCAGGATCAACGGGCCGCTTGCGTGCCGCGCGCGCAGCGGCTGGATCTGCTGGTAAGCGTCCGATTCGTACCATGCGCGGGCGGTGTCGAGGTCGGGAAACGCGATCGCGATCAGGTCGCCGCGCCACTCGCCTTCGCGCACGTCGGCCCGTGCGCCGTGAATGACGAAATGGCCGTCGAACGGCGCGAGCGTGCCGTCGATGCGCTCGAGGTAGTCGACGATGTCGTCGCACATGTGAACGTCGTGCAGGTGGGCGATGGCGTAGGCGGTCATGGCGGGCTCCGGGGTGTCGATGCAATGCGTCGATCGATTCGTTGATCGATGCGGCCATGATCGGCGCGCGGGCGGCGCGCGTCGATTACCTGCGACGTAAGCAAATCCATCCGGCCGGGCGCGTCATGCGCGCTTGCGCATCAGTCGCGGATGCGGCACCGCCTCGGGTGCCGGCGCCGACTCAGCCGCTTCCTTGCCTAGCTTGTCGAGCATGCGTTGCGCGGCGCCCGCGCAATCCTCGACGGCCTCCGATCCGCTGGAAGAACAAGGCGCTGCGCGCGCTGGTGTCGCAGCAGATGGCCGCGCAGTGCCAGACGCGGCGCTACCGCAAGTGGATGGCGGGGCGGGCGGCGCGTTAGGCGCGACGGCGATGCGTCGTGCGGCCTGATGCGGGCTCAGACCGGATACGCATCGTCGACCTTCAGGTTCGCGAGCCGGAACAGCGTGCGCAGCGTCTGCGGATGAATGTCGCGGCGCGCGGCGAGCGACGTCAGCATGAAGTCGAGCACCTTCGCGTAACGCAGCAGCACGAGGCAGCGCGCGAGGTCCGCATTGCCGCCGCGCATGCCTTCGGCGAAGTGGACCATCTGGGTCGACAGCGAGCGTGCCATCTCGAGTTCCATCTGCTGTTTTTCGGTCCATTCGAGCTGCGGCTGTTCGAGCAGTTTCGCGAGAAAGAGCTGGAACGACGTATCGGATGAGTTGGGCAGCGCATCCATGGGGAGCCTCGTTGCTTGCGTGGATCGTTCGGGCGTATCCGCTGGACGGATCGCGATCCGGTTCATGTCCGCGCCGTCCGGTGACGCGGTTGTCGCTGCAATGCGAATGCAGGTTTCGTACCAGCGGCGCGATCCGAGTGTCGAGCCATGTCGACGCGGGGCGCGGCCGCGGTCATCGCGTCCCGCCGGTGCTGGCTTGCGTGGAAAATCGACGAAGGGGTCCATACGCTGCGCGCGGTCGCGATCGATCGCGCATCAGGGCCCGGACGGATGAAATGCTTCAGCGATGTAACGTAACGCCGGGTGGAAACCGGTTGCATGTTTCGGTCGACGGATCGCCGGCATGGCGCGACGCCTGTGTGTCGGCGGCGTCCCGCCGCCGCAGGCGGCTGCGTGCCGCGCGCCGCGACCACGTCCGCCGCACCATCGAATGTCGCGGCACCTGCGCCGGATGTTTCATATCCGAGACGTTTCCGCGCGAGGCGATCCCAATGCGTATGCGTATCCAACCGACGTCGCCCGCGCGATCCAACTGGCCCTGCGAATAACCGGACAATTGTGCATGGGCAGCCGCGCCGTGTTTGCGAACAATCTCCGCATCATCCCTGCGAGGTTCGACATGAGCGTCCACGCCTTCTTCTCGGCCAACCTGCTGCTCGCGTACACGGCTTATTTCATCGGCACGGCCAGCCCCGGCCCGAGCAATCTCGCGATCATGTCGGTCGCCGCGAACCATGGCCGCAAGGCGGCGCTCGCGTTCGCGCTGGGCGTCATCTCGGGATCGATGTTCTGGGCGACGGTGGCCGCGCTGGGTGTGTCGGCGGCGCTGCTCGCATGGTCGAAGCTGCTGGTCGCGATCAAGCTGTTCGGCGGCGCGTATCTGTTGTGGCTCGCGTTCAAGTCGGGCCGCACCGCGTGGTCGGCCAGATCGGCCGATACGCTGAAGGCGGCGCCCGAGCAGAACCTGTCGCGCCTCTACGCGCGCGGCGCGATGCTGCACCTGACGAATCCGAAAGCGATCCTGGTGTGGGTCTCGATCGTCGCGCTCTCGTCGAACGGCGCGGGCGCGTCGCACGGCGCTGTCGTGCCGGGCTGCATCGCGATCGGATGTGTGGTGTTCGGCGGCTACGCGCTGGTGTTCTCGACCGATAGCGCACGCCGGCTGTACGTGCGCGGCCGGCGCGCGATGGAAGCATGTCTCGCGGTGGTGTTCGGCGTGGCGGGCGTCCGGTTGCTGGCGTCGAACGTATAGGGCGGCGCGGCGCGAAACGGTGGCGCGCGCAGCGCCGCGTCGGCGTTCCCCGTCCGCGCGTGCCGCGCACGCGCAAAAAAGCCGCTGCACCGGCGCGGGCAGCGGCTTGTTCCGGGCACCTTGCTTCAGAAAATGAAGCCGGTGTTGATGAACTTCGAATAGTGATCCGACACGATCGAATCGAGCAGCTGCTTGCTGCCTTCGGTCTGCTTGGCCGCGACCATCGAGCGGATCGAGAACGCGCGCAGCGCATCGGTCACCGACAGCGTGCCTTCCGCCGAGTCCTTGCGACCCGCGAACGGGAACACGTCCGGCCCGCGCTGGCACTGGCAGTTGATGTTCACGCGGCAGACCTGGTTCACGAGCGGATCGACGAGCGCACCGATCTGCGCCGGATCCGAACCGAAGATGCTGACCTGCTGGCCGTGGTCCGACGTCGTCACGTAGTCGAGCGCGGTTTCGACGTCGTCGAACGGCGCGACCGGAATGATCGGCCCGAACTGCTCCTCGCGATACAGCTTCATGCCTTCGGACACCGGATACACGACGGCCGGATAGAACAGCGTCTTGCTGAACTCGCCGCCCGAGTGGTTGACGACCTGCGCGCCCTTGGCTTTCGCGTCGTCGATCGCGTCGGTCATGTACGCGGTGCGATGCATGCCCGGCAGCGGCGTGATGCTGACGCCTTTCTCCCACGGCATGCCGATCTTCAGCTGTTCGAGCGCGGCGGTGAAGCGCTTCAGGAACTCGTCGACGATCGAGCGATGCACGAGCAGCATCTTCAGCGCGGTACAGCGCTGGCCGTTGAACGACAGCGCGCCGAGCAGGCACTCCTTCACGGTGAGGTCGAGATCGGCGTCGGGCAGCACGATCGCGGCGTTCTTCGCGTCGAGGCCGAGGATCGCGCGCAGCCGGTGCGACTTCGGATGCTGCTTCTTCAGGTGATCGGCGACCTTGCTCGACCCGATCAGCGCGAGCACGTTGATCTTGCCCGACGCGAGCATGTGCGGCACGACCACCGCGCCCGGCGCGTAGATCGTGTTGATCACGCCTTTCGGGAACGCGTCGCGGAACGCCTCGAGCAGCGGCTCGAACAGCAGCGTGCCGTACTGAGGCGGCTTGAACACCACGGTGTTGCCCATCAGCAGCGCGGGGATCAGCGTCGCGAACGTTTCGTTCAGCGGATAGTTGTACGGCCCCATGCACAGCACGACGCCGAGCGGCGTGCGGCGGATCTGGCCGATCGTGCCTTCCGCGATCACGAAGCGCGAGTTCGCGTTGTCGAGCTCCTTCAGTGCGTCGATCGTCTGCGTCATGTACGTGACGGTGCGATCGAACTCCTTCTGCGAATCGGCGAGGCTCTTGCCGATCTCCCACATGATCAGGTTCACCACCAGCTCGCGCTGCGCGACCATCCGCTTGATGAAGTCCTGCATGCACGCGATGCGCTGCTCGACCTTCATCGTCGGCCACTCGCCGCGGCCCGAGTCGTACGCGCGCACCGCGGCGTCGAGCGCCGCGTCGCTTTCCGTCTCGCCCATCACCGGATAGCTGCCGATCTCCATCTGCGCGACGCTGCCGTCCGGCTGGCGCACGCACACGGGCGACAGCACCGTTTTGGTCGTGCCGTCCCACGGGCGCAACTCGCCGTCGACCAGCGACACGCGCTGATGGATCGGGGCGGCGAGCCGGAACTCGGTGGGGATGTCTTGATAGGCGGGAAATAGCTGCTGCAGGGAGGCGGAATCGGGCATGACGGTCTCGTTTGACAGGTGTCCGGAAAGGACGGGCGATGCGGAATCCTGAGCTGAATGATCCTCGATCCTTGAATCGGCATGATGACGCGCGCACGTCGTGACGTCACGCTACGTCACGCGATGGTGTGGCCGAAACCCGGATTGGAACCAGTTCCATTTAAAAGGAACGCCGAGCCGATTGCAACATTTACCGAACGCGATCGTTCGATGCGTAAGCATTCTGTAGGACTGTTTCCAAATGCCGGAAATAAGCCGATCGGTGCGTTCGCAAACGTTTCACGGCGGCCGGTTTGGGCGGATAATGGCCACGCGCGGCGCAGAAAAATTGCCCGGGGACCTGAGAGAAAACATAAGCAGTGAAGAAACGAGAGAAGGTGCCGCCGCGCTGCCGAAGCGAGGTCGGCTGCCCGGAGCGCCGGGTCGGGGTTGCCCGCCCGGCGCGCACCGGACCTGTCGCGGTACGCCGCGATCATTCGACGTCTTCGTCATCCTCCGCATCGAGATCGTCTTCCTCCCCGTCCCGCCCCGGCGCCGCATACGCGCTCGCCTGTTCCAGCAACCACGCGCGAAACGACTCCAGCGGCTTGCTGTGGCTGAGCTCCGTCGGATACACGAGGTAGTACGCCGAATCGCCGACCGTCGCCGCGTCGCACGGCACGACGAGGCCGAGTTGCTGCAACTGCTCCTCGACGAAGAACTTCGGCACGAGCGCGATGCCGAGCCCGGCCGCGGCCGCGCTGATCAGCATCGTGTGGAGTTCGTAGCGCACACCCTGCATCGTGCGGATGTCCTCGACGCCGTGCGTCTCGAACCATTGCGCCCATGCGCCGGGGCGCGTCGTCGAGTGGAGCAGCGGATACGCGAGCAGATCCTCCACGCGTTCGACCGGCCCGTCGAGCAGCGCGGGCGAGCAGATCGGCACGACTTCCTCGCCGAACAGATAGTCGGACGACGTGCCGGGCCAGGTCGGCTTGCCGTAATGGATCGCGGCTTCGAAGTGCGTGTCCTCGAACGAGAACAGGTCGGTGCGGCTGCCCATGTTCACGCGCACGTCCGGCGTGCGGTCGTAGAAGCTCTTGATGCGCGGGATCAGCCAGTGCGACGCGAAGGTGGGCAGCACGGCCAGCTCCAGATAGCCACCGCCGCTGCCGTGCGCGATGATCGACAGCGTGTCGCGATCGAGCGCCTCCAGCGCGCGCCGCACCTGCGTTCCGTACAGCTTGCCGGCGCGCGTCAGCACGACGCGCTGCTTCACGCGCGCGAACAGCCGCACGCCGAGGCTCGCTTCGAGCGTCGCGATCTGCCGCGATACCGCGCTTTCGGTCAGGAACAGCTCCTTCGCCGCGTGCGTGAAGCTCTCGTGGCGCGCCGCGGCTTCGAAAGCCACGAGCGCACCCATGTTGGGGATCTTGAATTTGCGCATGAATTTGTCTGACGAAGGAGCCGCCTGAAGCGGGCCGGCGAACGCGTGCGGGAACCGTGAATAATTCCAAAAACTCATCACATGTCAATTTAATCTCGCTTTACGCCCGGCTGCAACCCTTTGAATAATGCATCCCACGCAAGGTCAGGCGCCCGCTGGGCGGCCGGCCAACCGAGATGCCGGCACGTTTTTGCCGGCGATCCCCCGACACGAGAATCCTGATGCGCAATCCGAATATCGACAGCCTGCTGACGAAGCTGCTGGGACAGGCAAAGACCGACGCCCTGTTCGCGACCCTGAACATGCCGGCCATCCTCGACGAATGGGAAACCGACGTCGTCACGCGCGCGGAAATCGCGCAGGCGATGAACATGGCGCTGTTCGAAGGGCTGCTCGAGCGTTCGGCGAATGGCCGCGCGTACACCGCCGAAGCCATCGAAAACGGCGGTTCGGTCTACTTCGACCACGGCGCGCTGCGCACGGTGCGCTGGCCGCACACGGGTGCGCTGCCGCCGGGCGAGGCCGCGTTCACGCGGATCCTGCGTCCGCTCGGCTTCCGCCTGAACGGGCGTTATCCGCTCGACAAGCTCGGCATGACCGGCCGCGCGTACGCGCATGAAGACGCGCCGGACGAGATCGCGCAGTTCTTCGTCAGCGAACTGCATCCGGAACGGTTCTCGAAGGAATTCCAGCAGGCCGTGACGAACGTCGTGAGCTCGTCGCGCGATCCGCTGTCGCCGGCGGCCGTCGCGCTGCTGTGGGAGATCGAGCGCGAAGGCTGGCTGCCGCTCGACGCCGCGCATGCGCTGCTGCCCGAGATCGTCGGCGCGTTCGCGCGCCAGCACGACGTGCCGAACGAACTCGACTACGAAACGCTGCTGCTCGAATCGGCCGAGATGGCATGGATCGCGACCGAAGGCAATGCGTTCAACCATGCGACCGATCGCGTGACCGATGTGTTCAAGCTGTCCGACGACGAGAAGGCGAAGGGGCGGCCGATGAAGCCGGAAGTCGAGCGCTCGCGTTCGGGCCGCGTGTTCCAGACCGCGTATCGCGCGGACATCGTCGAGCGCGAGTTCCGCACGCGCGACGGCGGCACGGTGAAGCGCAACGTGCCGGGCTCGTTCTATGAATTCATCACGCGCCGTCGCACGTTCGACCAGGCGGCGCGGCGCTGGGTGACGGACCTGCGTTTCGACGCGGGCAACGCGCAGGGCATCTTCAAGATGACGGCGAACGCGGCGAAGTAAGCGCGACGCACGCAAGACAAAAGGGCCGGCGGCTGATGACAGCCGCCGGCCCTTTTGCGTTGCATGAGCGCGTCGAGCGTCAGAACAGATGCGTGATCAGGTAGAACAGCACCAGCACGCCGAGCGGTACGCCCAACAGCCATGCGATCAGATACTTGCCCATGTCGTGGTCCTCCGCGTGGCCGCGACGCGGGACGCGTCGCGGCGTGTGAGGAGACTGACGCGTTACAGCTCGCGATCGAACTCCTTCATTTGTTTCTCGGCTTCGTCGCGCGCGATCCCGTAACGCTCCTGGATCTTGCCGACCACATAGTCGCGATTACCTTCGGCGACGGCCAGGTCATCGTCGGTCAGCTTGCCCCACTTGGCCTTCAGCTTGCCCGACAACTGCTTCCACTGACCCTTGATCTTGTCTTCGTTCATGGTGTGCTCCTGTCGTAAAGGGAGAAAAGTGCGGCGCCAGGCCGCGTGACACCTCAGGCCTTCGCCTTCAGGCCGGATGCGTCGACGTGCTTCACGCCCTTCACCGAGCGTGTCACGGCGATCGCTTTCTTGACCGCGAGCTTCGAATGCAGCACGCCCGTCAGCGTGACGACGCCGTCCACCGTCTTCACGTCGATGTCCGTGCTCTTCACGCCTTTGGTGGTCGCGAGTTCGCTCTTCACCTTGGTCGTGATCCATGTATCGGTCACGGGCTGATCCGATTCGGCCTTCATGGATTTCTCGGTCGACGACGCCTGTGCGTACGCGGTCGTGAGCGGTGCGCCAGCGAGCAGGAAAGCCGCGCTGACGGCGAGCAGCGTCGAAAGGTGCGAGGTCTTGTTCATTGATGTTCTCCTTCGAGTGGCGTGAGTGAATGAATGCGAATGCAATGCGAGTGCAATGCGAATGCGGATCGCGCCGCGCGTTATCGCGTCATCGCGCGATCGGCGTGTCGTAGCCCGGCTCGCGCGGCGGCATGTCCGGGCGCGGTACGTCGGGTGGTTGGGGCACAGGCGGGTCGGTGCCGGGCGACGGTTCGGGCGGATGGTCCGGAGCCGGTTCGGGCCGCGTCGGATCAGGTGTCTGATGCAGCTTCATCGGGTCGTCCTCCTCTGCAGTAGTTCAGCGCGTGAGCGCCGATGCAGTACCAGCGTACCGGCGCGAACGCACGCATGCATCGCGCAAATTCACCGGGTTGCCTAGTGCGTTTGCACGGGGACGGAACGGCCGAGCGGGAACGGGAAATGCGCCGATAGACGTGCGAGGCGCGATGGCATGCGCGGGTGCCGCCATGCGCGCCGCTTGGCGGGATAGCGCACGCTGGCGGCGTGGCACGCGAATGTACTATTGCGCATGGTGCATCCAGGCGTGCCGAGCGCAGCGACGGCACGCGACCATCGCGACACGCGCCGGGCCGGCGCACGTCGGCGCCTGATGGCGCGGATGCAGCCGAACCGGCAACCATGCACACGACGTGGACGACCCTTCAATGGACGATCGAGTAAACGAACAGACGCTCAAGTCGCATACCGACCGGCGTCAGCTGTACCAGATCATCGCGGGGCTCACCGAAGGCGTGATCCTCATCGAACCCGACCAGCGCATCGTGTGGGCGAACGAGGCCGCGCTCGCGATGCACGGCGTGACCGAGCTCGACGCGCTCGGCGCGGACGTGACCGAATATCGCGAGCGCTTCCGGCTGCGTTACCGGAACAACAATCCGGTAGGCGACGGCCACTATCCGATGGATCGCGTGATCGCGGGCGAGGAGTTCAGCGACGTGACGGTCGAAGTCGAATCGGCCGCCGACGAGAACGTGAGCTGGGTCCACCGGATCCGCAGCCTCGTGCTGACGAACGCTGCCGGCGAGCCCGACTGTCTCGCGCTCGTGCTGCACGACGCGACCGAATGGGCGAGCGCCGAGGAGCGCTTCGAGCTCACGTTCAACGCGAACCCGGCGCCGGCCGTGATCTGCCGGCTCGACGACCTGCGCTACGTGAAGGTCAATCAAGGCTTCCTCGACATGACGGGCCACGCACGCGACGACGTGCTCGGCCGCTCCGTCTACGAAGTCGACGTGCTCGATCAGGCCGAACATCGCGAACTCGCGATCGAGCGGCTCGGCGAGGGCGCGACGATCCCGCAGATGGAGGCCGTGCTCAAGCGGGCGGACGGCGGCACCAAGGCGGTCGTCGTCGCCGGGCAGCCGATCGACATGAACGGCGAAGCGTGCATGCTGTTCACGTTCATGGATCTCGAGCCGCGCAAGCAGGCCGAGCTCGCGCTGCGGCAGAGCGAGGAGTGCTTCGCGAAGGCGTTCAGGATGGCGCCGGTCGCGACCGCGATCGTCACGGCCGACCGCTTCGAACTGCTCGACGTGAACGACGCCTTCGTCGCGATGGCCGGCCATGCGCGCGACGATCTGCTCGGCAAGTCCGCGGACGAGATCGGGCTGTGGGCCGAGCGCGGTGCGCGCCAGCAGATCGACAGTGCGCTTGCGCGCGACGGCAACGTGCGCAACGCGGACGTGCAGATCCGCACGGGCGATGGCGACGTGCGCGATTGCGTGGTGTCGGCCGAACCGGTCGCGATTCACGGGCAGGATTGCCTGCTGATCGCGTTGCTCGACATCAGCGATCGCAAGCGTACCGAGATGGAGCTCGTCTACGCGATCGAGACCGCGATGCAGGATGCGTCGTGGTTCAGCCGCACGCTGATCGAGAAACTGGCGAACGTGCGGCGCGAGAATGCGCCGGACGCGGGCGCGCAGCTGTCGGATCTCACCGCGCGCGAGCGCGACGTGTTCGACCTGCTGTGTCACGGCCTCGCCGACAAGGAGATCGCCGGCCGCCTCGGGCTCGCGCCGAACACCGTCCGCAATCATGTCGCGACGATCTACGCGAAGCTCGACGTGCATAGCCGCGGCGAGGCGATCGTGTGGGCGCGCGAGCGTGGGATCGTCGGTGCGGCCGATGCGAACGGCGCGCGTGGCGACAAGGGCGCCGAGAAGGGCGGCGCGAACGTCAAGGGCTGACGCCGAGCGCGGGCCGTCTCCCCATCGGTGCGAATGCACCATGCAGGCTGGTGCATCCGCATCTGCCGCGCGTGGCGCGCGGCTGCGATCCTGTCCACTCGGCGGGGCGACGCGGGCTGCGGCACCGTCGGCTCTCTCCCCAATTCGTTGCAGGAGACGACCATGGACAGGAATCGCATCGAAGGCAAGCTCAAACAACTGAAAGGTTCGGTCAAGGAAGCACTCGGCAAGGTGACGGGCGACCGCGCGACGGAGGCGGAAGGCGTGGCGGAACAGCAGGCCGGCAAGATCCAGGAGAAGGCCGGCGAAGCGGCCGACGAAGTGCGCCGTCATACGGGCAGCGACCGGCACTGAGCGCCGTTGACTCATCGCGCGTTGTGTCGACGCCGTGTGACGTAGCGATGATTCTCCATCGGCATCACCCCGCGCGGCCTTGATTCGAAGGCGTTTTCGCGCATTCCGCCCGATCTTTCTCCTTCCCGGCCCGCCATCGCGCGGGCCGGCGCCGTCCGTGCAGATGGAACTTGATGACAATTCCTCACAACGTAGTTCCGATATTTCGTTTGCTGCACGCGTATTGGCTACCCACAATCGGTTCACCTCTTTCGCGCTGACAGGTTCTTCGGAGACGGAACCGCGGTGATCGCCCGGCAAGCCATGCGCCTTGGCGCAGCTCCGGCGACAGCAGAATTCACCGGCACGCGGGAGGTCGCCGCCGCGCGATGGTCGTGCGGCGCATCCGACCCATACAAGAAGGATTGGCCGATGACGTTCCGCATTCGTTCGCTTTCCGGCATTGCACTGACCGCCGCGATCCTCGCGTTACAGACGGGCGCGGCCCACGCGCAGGAGACGGTCGTCAAGGTCGGCGTGGCCGTGCCGCTGACGGGCGGCGGCGCCGCGTACGGCAAGGACATCGAGAACGGCGTGCGTATGGCCGTCGACGAGGCGAACGCCGCGCATACGACGATCGGCGGCAAGCCGGTGAAGTTCGTCGTCGCGTCGCAGGACGACCAGAGCGATCCGCGCATCGGCGTACAGGCCGCGCAGCAACTGACCGACGCGCAAGTGGCCGTCGTGATCGGCCACTTCAATTCGGGCACGACGCTGCCCGCGTCGAAGATTTACGCGAAGGCCGGCATTCCGATGATCACGCCGTCGGCGACCAATCCCGACATTACGCGCGCCGGGCTCGGCACCGTGTACCGCGTGATCGCCACCGACGCGCAGAACGCCGGCAACGCCGGCGCCTATGCGGCGAGCGTGACCAAGGCGAAGCGCATCGCGATCATCGACGACCGCACCGCGTTCGGCCAGGGCGAAGCCGACGAGTTCGAGAAGGCCGCGAAGGCGAACGGCGGCACGATCGTCGCGCGCGAATTCACGAACGACAAGGCCGTCGACTTCAGCGCGCAGCTCACGAAGATCAAGAGCACGAATGCCGACCTGGTGTTCTTCGGCGGCCTCGACGCGCAGTCCGCGATGCTCGTCAAGCGCATGCGCCAGCTCGGCATCCGCGCGCAGTTTCTGGCGGGCGGCGGCGTGATGAACGCGAACTTCATCAAGCTCGCCGGCAACGCGGCCGAAGGCGCGTCCGTGTGGGAGTACGGTCAGCCGCTGTCGCGTCTCGCGAAGGGCAAGCAGTTCGAAACGAAATTCAAGCAGAAGTACGGCGTCGACATGCTCGCGTATGCGCCGTTCGCGTACGACGCGACGTGGATCGCGATCAACGCGATGCAGAAGGCGAACTCGACGAAGCCGGCCGATTTCAATGGCGCGCTGAAGGGCACGCGCTACGACGGCATCACCGGCACGATTGCGTTCACGAACACGGGCGACCTGAAGAACCCGAGCTCGACGCTGTATGAAGTGAAGAACGCCGCGTGGCAGCCCGTCACCACGCAAACGGCGGACTGAATACCCGAACGCGCGCGGACTTTCGCGGCGACGCCCAACGTGCTGAAATACCCAAGGCGATCGAATGCGGTCGCCGCGCATGTCGGGGCGATTCGCCGGGCGGTCCGCACGCCCGGCGCCGCGCGCGACGCGGCACGAACAACCTTCGGGCGCGGCCGGCTGGCCGCGCCTTTCACGTGTAACTGGAGTCAGTCGTGAGTTCTCAAGTCGTCATCGTCGGCGGTGGTGTGATCGGCAGCTCGATCGCCTATTTCCTGCGTGCTACCGATCCGACGGTGTCTGTGACCGTCATCGAACGCGATCCGACCTATGCGAGGTCGTCGTCGGCGTTGTCGGCCGCATCGATTCGCCAGCAGTTCTCCACGCCGCTGTCGATCGAGATGTCGCTGTTCGGGATCGACTTCCTGCGCACGATCGGCGAGCGGCTCGAGGTCGACGGCACGCGGCCGTCGATCGATCTGCACGAAGGCGGTTACCTGTTCCTCGCGACGCCGGCAGGCGATGCAACGCTGCGCGAGAACCATGCGCTGCAGACGAAGCTCGGGGCCGATATCCGCTTGATGGATCGCGATGCGCTGCGCGCGAAGTTTCCGTGGCTGAACGTCGACGATCTCGTGTCGGGTGCTTATGGCGCGAGCGGCGAAGGATGGTTCGACGGCTATGGGCTCGTGCAGGCGCTGCGCAAGAAGGCGCAGGCACTGGGTGCGCGCTACGTGCCGGCCGACGTGACCGGCGTGGTTCGCGACGGTCGCAAGGTCACGCATGTGATGACGAGCGACGGCGAGCGCTACGCGTGCGACACGCTCGTCAACGCGGCGGGCGCGTGGACGCGCACGCTGTCGTCGATGATGGGCATCGACATTCCCGTGTATGCGCGGCGTCGCAGCATCTTCAACGTGTCGTCGCCGGCGCAGCTCACCGGGTGTCCGCTGCTGATCGATCCGACCGGCGTGTATTTCCGGCCGGAAGGGCGCACGTATATCTGCGGGACGTCGCCGAGCCCGGATCGCGATCCGGACGATCTGCCGCTCGACGAGGTCGATCACGATTTGTTCGACGAGGTGATCTGGCCGACGCTCGCGAATCGCGTGCCGGCGTTCGAAGCGCTGCGCGTGGAGAACTGCTGGTCCGGGTACTACGAGTACAACGTGTTCGATCACAACGCGATCATCGGGTATCACCCCGAGCTCGATAACGTCGTGTTCGCGAACGGCTATAGCGGGCACGGGCTGCAGCAGGGGCCCGCGACCGGGCGTGGGGTGAGTGAGTTGATTCTGGGCGGGCGGTATGAATCGCTCGACCTGTCGTCGCTCGGCTGGGAGCGCGTGCTCGAAAACCGGCCGATCGTCGAAAAGAACGTCGTGTAGCGCGGCGTGACCGCCCGGTGTGGGGTGGGCGGGATTCTCCTTGTGTCTCAATCTGATTGGCCCGGCTTTGCCGGGCTTTTTTTGTTCTTTGGGGGTTATGGGTGGGGGGCCGGGAGGCGGTCGGCATTCGGGCAGGAGCGAACGGTCGCTATTACGAATACTCGAAGAAGCTCAGTTGCACGCATGCGCTTCAGAGATGTGCACGGGCTCCGTTGCCACTCCTGCATTGTCGGCGAGCAAACGTCGCAGATGAATCTGCGCGGAACCGGGGCCACTTATCAAGACCTCATAATCCCGACCAGCTTGCGGAACAAAAGTGCCAGCACCTGGTGCATAGGTTACCCAGTAAGCTTGGGCGTTGATCATGGTCGTCTCAGTGATTTGAGCGCTAATTGTCAACGGTTGGCCGGCAGGAACAATCCATTCTTGATAATAGCGATAGGCATCAGAAGGTAAGGGCATCCCGACAGTTTTATTGACCATTGCGGAAAGTCCTGGCTTAGATACCAGGCGGCTGGGTTCAGGATACCCACCCCAAAGCCCTTGCTTCGGCGTACAAGCCGTGTTGTAGTGAAAGTATACGGTTGCACCCCAATACACGCGAATTCGGGCTTCCCTATCAGGCTGCCAAGCGGTTGGGTTCGATTGAGGGGACGCACAGGCGCCGAGCACTATAGGAGCGAAGAGCGCGCAAAAGAATGTAATACGACTGTTCATAGAGAAGAACGGTGGTTATTCGTGGCGAGCGAAAATACCTTAGGCCGTGGTTACTGTCACTCAGCATCGATCGAGTGTGCGTCTGCTTGCGAGTGGTCCGACCGACCGCTTCGGCTCGGCGGCCGCCAGTCGCCCGCCACCCCGATGCGAACAGACCGGGTTCGGCCAGAAGGCGACCTTTGTTCGCGGCGCGGTCATGACAATCGGGCGCCAGTACCTCTTCGGAACCGGCCGTTCGAACCGCCAGAACCCCCACGTCGTCTCAGAGTGGGCTACTGCCGACTCACACTTGGGAGATGGCAATTCATGCACAATGTCGAACCGTCGCCCTTTTGGCCGGAATCGGCGTTCAAACAGCGTGAGGTTCCGCAGACGATTGTCCGTTCGTTCACACTTTCGCACGAACTGACTGCCCCAACTGAGCTGCGACCCAGCGATAGGGCCACCACTTTGCTGCCCGCTCCTCACGTGCGTGGGAACCGCGTATAAGCCCTTCAACTCATGCGAACGTTCTTGTTATGCCAGAAGATTTCGAAGTTCACGGCCCGCACGATCATGCAGTAGAGCACCATGCGGCGCATGGAGAAGACCACGGAGCGGCGCGCATCGCCGTGATGACTGCTGTCCTGGCCTGCATCGGCGCGATTTCCGCATACCAGAGCGGTGCGGACGAGAATTTCGCGCTGCTGCACAAGAACGAGGCCGCGATCCAGAAAACCGAGGCAGCTAACCTGTGGGCCTATTACCAAGCGAAGGGCGAAAAGCAGAATCTAGCCGAGCTCGGTGCGGCCTTGAGCCAGGAAGCGTCGCCGCAAAGAAAGCGTTTCGAAGCGGACGCGGCGCGGTATCGCGAAGAGAAGGAGCCGATCCGCAATCGCGCCGAAGTGCTCGAGCAAGAAGTCGTGAAAAGCAATGCTGCGAGCGAGGAGCGGCTACACCGGCACCATCGTTGGGCGCAGGCCACTACCATCATCCAGATCTCGATCGCGCTTGCTGCGATCACGATTCTCACGCGGCGGAAATGGATGCAACGCCTGTCGATGGGTGCTGCCGCGATCGGCGTCGTCTTGGCAGGGCTGGCGTTCTTCGGTGTGTAGCGGCCCGATGAGGGGCGTTTGTCGGCCAGTTTCAGACGCTCGATCAAGAGGGTTAAATCGCAGACAATCTTGAGCACCTGCTTGCCTTTGGTCAATAACGATGAAAGTTTCGAGAGATTTCGGGATCGTTGTCCGACGGGCTGCGCTAGCGGCCAAGAACGTCGAGCTATCCACGGTTCTGGCCGAGTTCAATTTTCGGGAATATTTTGACGCATCCGATAGCCTTATATCACTTGGCCCGTTCTTTGGGGGTGATGCGGCCGACGAGTGTACGAGATCACTGGAGCGGCTTGGGCTGACATACATCGACGACTTTTTTGTCTTCGAGGCGTTTGTGCCTGACTGGTGTTCGTTTGAAGTATTTTGACATGCGTGCCAATATCGAGCCCCCGAGGACGGCTATCGGCCAACTTCAGACGTTCGACAGCGCCGCCAGGCGAAGGGCAGCCGGAACGAGTACTGTGCATTATTTAGACGCGGCTTTTAGGCGTGAAGGGGAATAAGAGGTGGGCTCATGGGTCCGATGCAAGTGTGATCAACTCGTTCACAAAAACCTGTTTTGCGGAACAGGCATATCTCTGCTCGCGACGGAAGAGTTCCTCGATGACGATCATGTCGCAAAAAGCGCAGGTGACCTGATCTCTGATCTCATCCGGCGGTCGGAACTTCTGCTCACATGCTGGAACTGTGGACGAAAAATCTTGGTGAGGGAGACCAAAGACGTGTTCGAGGTCCGGTTCTTCAAGCCGGAACAAGACGGGTAAATGTAAATCTGCAGTGGACTCGCACGGCACATCGAACGGCCGCTTCGAGACTCATTGAAGGACCGCAATAGGTCGGCTACAGCCGAACGCATCGGGCGGCTTCCGGCCAGAACCGGACTGTCGACATCGATGTCCGGTTCATTGACAATCGTTACGTAAGTCGTCGGCGCACACGCCGAATTCCGATTTAGCAGAATCCCAGCCAAAGCCATGATCGGAGTGAGTCGAAGAAGATAAAGAGGAGGCTGACCCGTACTTTGAAATTGCCCCAGTGATGGGGTTTCCAGCGGGAGATGGCCTCCATGGTCGCGGAAGAAATTATATCTAGGTTTGAAAATGGTGCGCCAAGTGGATGCGTAAATCTTTTGTTTTTTGACCGTGCTGACGGAGAGACTGAAGGCAGCTATTACATACATGGGCAAAAGAAGGACTTCGAAAATGATACGGAGTTCTTGGTAAAGTCATTGCGCGACCTCGCAGTGGATATTGAATGGGGAGAGGCCCCCCTGATCGATCTTGAAATCCATCCGTGCGAGCGCGCGTTGCGGATGCCGCGATATGTAAAACCCGGCGAATTCCTGTGTTTTCCATCTCTTGAAATATTGGGCTTTATTCCGCCGGTAAAAATAGAGATGACGTATTTCGTCGAACCGAAAATTTATCGGTGTTGAAGAATGCTTTTTATGTGAGACGGATGACGAATATGTACTTTTATATTGGTACACGACAGGCTAACTCAGCGCTCGACACCGACGCTGTGCGTCTGCTTCGGAGCAAGACGACAGGCCCCCTCGCCGGGTTGAGCCAGTCGCAGTCCGCCGTGGCTGCGGCCGGCCGAGTCCGGCCACTTGCGGTCGCTCGACCGCGCTCTCGGGCGGACATTCGAACGTCAGTTCCGCTCAGCTATCAGACTCTGCCCTGTCGAAATGTGCCGTCCTGCTTCGGCGGCCCAATTGAGAGGCTCCAATCCTTCTCCCCGCCAGGGAAGTAGGGTTTGCAAATCAACGACCGGCAAGCTACGAGTTCGCGTCGGGGTGCTGGCTGTCGAAACTCCGCCTCGCTTCTCGGAAGCGGTCCGCATTCTCGACGATCCAGGTCCACAACGGGACCATGCGAACGAGCAGGTCCATGCCCGTGTCGGATAACTCGTATTCGACTCTAGGGGGCACTTCATCGAAATCGTGACGGAGCACCAGGCCGTCCCGTTCGAGTTGTCGTAACGTGCGCGTCAACATCCGCTGAGTCACCCCATGCATGCGCCTGCCGATTTCGGCATGGCGCAGCCTGCCGTACACGCCGAGCGTGTGGATGACACCGAGCGACCAACGACTTCCGGCGTGTGCGAGCACCTCCCGCCGCAGCCCGTCATCATCGTCTCGCAGGCCGTCGCATACGGTCTGCGAATATTGAAGAAGTTCGTCTCGGTCCAACTATCTGGCTCCCAGTATCACGCATGTACCTTCTTTCATACACGTCCACGCACCGCTAGACTGCGTGCAACGCATTCCTTAGCAGGCTAGACGATGAACCAAACAGATCCTAACGCTACGTCTCAAAACATTCTCGTGCTCGGTGCTGGCGAACTCGGCCTCCCGGTGCTACGCAATCTTGCGCGTCGAGCGAGGGACATCGCGGGCGCGAAGATCAGCGTGCTACTGCGCGCGAGCGCCGTCGAGTCCAGCGCACCCGCCAAGCGGCATGATATCGCGGAGATTCGAGATCTCGGGATCGAGATCGTCGTAGGCGATTTCGTGAAGAGCTCCGTCGACGAGCTCGCCGCCTTGTTTGCGCGATATGACACGGTAATCGGTTGCGCTGGCATTACAGCCGGAATCGACACGCCGATGAAGTTGGCGCGGGCTGCGTTGCAGGCGCGCATCCCGCGGTACTTCCCGTGGCAGTTCGGGGTCGATTTCGACGTGATCGGCCGCGGCAGTCCGCAGGACATCTTCGACGCACAGCTGGACGTGCGCGAGTTGCTGCGCAGTCAGCACGAGACCGAGTGGGTCATCATCTCGACTGGCATGTTCATGAGCTACCTGTTCGAGCCGGAATTCGGTGTCGTCGACCTGCAGAACGACGAAGTCCACGCGCTGGGCAGCCTCGACACCGCCGTGACGCTGACGACGCCCGATGATATCGGTGTGCTGACCGCCGCGATCACGTTCGCCCAACCCCGTATCCGGAACGAGATCGTGTATCTGGCCGGCGACACCGTGACTTACGCGGAGGTTGCAGACAAGCTGCAAGCGGGCCTCGGCCGGCCGTTCAGCCGTTCGGTGTGGAGCGAGCGGTATCTGCTGGATGAGCTGGCGCGCGACCCGAACAATATGATGCGCAAGTATCGTGCGGCTTTTGCTCAAGGGCGCGGTGTCGCATGGGACAAGAGTGGGACGTTCAACCAACGCCACGCCATTCCGGTCACCGACGTGGCATCGTGGATCAATGCAAGCCTTGTTTCGGGCCGCGGCGAGTAATCGTGAGCCCGGCCATCCAGGCTAACCGTATCGAGGATCGTTCCCCCGAGCAGAATAAGCCCGACCCCGACCGATGGGTGCGGGGTCCTGTATTCCGTACTGACTTCAGCCGAATTTTGCTCGGCGAAGTCGGGGTGTGAAAGCGATGCGGCAGCTGGCCGAAGATGCTTGTTAGCGGTCGTATGGCGCGGAGGATTAGAGGACGGGTTTGGGTCGGAAAGCGCCGTTCGTCTCCCCACAGCTAGCGGACCCTGAACGTCTGCAACTTAGCAGAGAGAAGCCGTTCCGCCGGCGCTCGTTGTCGCTCAACTCGGCACGGAAGAATACAACGGCCGTTCGCGTAGACCTTTGCTAGAAGAAGTCAGCGCAGAATGCGACGGTTCGACGATTGACTCGTGTGCCGCAGGTTCATCCATTCGAACGCACGTCTCACTCGACCGGCGGAACCGCGCCTTCTGACAAGGTTTTGACGAGCCTCTTGCGACGTCGTTCGAGATCCGCGATCTGACGATCGATAGCTTCGAGGCGTTGCCGCTGGATATCGGTGATCTGGTCGCACGAACGCGCGCCTTCGATCAGAAGCATGCAGTCCGGGAAGCCGAGAATGTCTTCAATGGTGAAACCGGTCGCGATCATGCGCCGGATCTGCTTGACCTGCGTGACCGCCCTGTCGGGGAACATCCGGTATCCATTGTCCGCGCGCACCGACGCGAGCAAACCGTGTTTGTCGTAGTGACGGATCGATCGCACGCTTACGCCGGTGCGTTGCGAAACTTCTCCGATAGTCAGCAGTTCCTTCGAGGGCATCTTGTTCATGAAAAGCAGACTAGCACAAAGCGCTTGACTCTGACATTAGTGTCAGGGTTCAGAATGGCCGGACGATTCACCTTGAGGCCTTCTTCATGCTCACCCGAATGCTCAGATACCTGCTGGCCGCCGCAGTCTCCGCGGCAACGTTATTTGCGGCGATACCTGCTACGGTCGCTGCTCCGACAAGCTATATGGTTACATCGAAGGATGGTGTAAGGCTTTCGGTTCAGGAAAGCGGCAACCCCAACGGCCCACCAGTCATTTTCATTCACGGCTTGCTTGGCAGTCGCCTGAACTGGGAAGCGCAAGTGCAAAGCCCCGAATTGCGCGAATACCGGATCATCACCTACGATCTGCGCGGCCACGGCCTGTCGGATAAACCATCTGGCGCCACGCCGTATCACGATGGACGCCGGTGGGCCGACGACCTCGAAGCAGTCATCGACGGCTCGCATGCGAGAAAACCCGTTGTGGTGGGTTGGTCGCTTGGCGGTGTGGTGATATCGAACTACCTCGCAACGTATGGCGATGACAACATCGCCGGCGCCGTATACGTCGATGGTGTCGTCGAACTCGCGCCGGGTCAGATCGTTGATCATCCCGCGGTCTATCGGGACATGAATTCGCCGGACCTGAAAACACATCTCGATGGCGAGCGTACCTTCATTGGGCTGTGCTTTAACCGTCGTCCGGATGCCGACACTTTCAGCCGATTGCTCGCCAACGCCGCGCTGGCATCGTGGGACATGCAGAAGGAAATTCCGACGATGACGGTGTTTGCCGCCGAGGCGCTCAGCAAGACACGCGTGCCGTTGCTATTCATATACGGCGGCCGCGATGCGCTGGTCGACACGCCCACGACGCTGGCTCGCGCGACGGCGTTGAATCCTCGCATCCAGAGCAAAGTGTACGTCGATGCGGGTCACGCACCGTTCATCGAGGAACCCGATCGCTTCAATCACGATCTGGCGGAGTTCGTCAGGTCGGCGTCCGGGAAATGAAGCACTGATGCTTTGACCCGCACGCACTTCACGCCAGCAAGCACGCGATCAGATCATGCGTCGTGCGCACCTCGTACTTCCGCAGCAAGCTCGCGCGATGGATGTCGACCGTGCGCGGGCTGATGTTCAGCTCCTTGCCGATTTCCTTGCTCGTCAGGCCGTGAACCAGGAATGCCGCGACGTCGCGCTCGCGATCGGTCAGCGTGCTCGTGACGTCGGGATGCTTTGCGCTCTCCGACAGATCGGTGAAGGTCCACACGGCCAGCTCGAACGGCCGCTTCGAGTTGTATCCGAAGCCGCACACGGTGACCCAGAAATGGCTGCCGTCGACACGGCGCATGATGCGATCGTCGCTGAACCCGGCATGTTTCGCGAGCAGCGGCGCGAGGCGCCGGCCGGTCGTAGCGAAGTCCTTCTGCTGCGGGTACAGCTTCGCGAACGACTGGTCGATGATGTCGTCGCGGGTCGCCCTGAACAGTTGCAGCGCCATCTCGTTGCACTCGACCATGATCCGCTCCCTGGCCACGATCGCCGCGACGGGCAGATGTCGGAAGAGATCTTCGTAATCGAGACGGGGCGTCGTGTCGGTCATGTTCGGCATCGTGTCGACGGGCCCGAACCGCGTTCGGACCAAGGCTATCGGGCAGGTTCGCTCCTGCCGGATTGTAGCGCTTGCCGAACACTCATCCGACTTGAAAGACGCAGCACTCGTGTCCTTCGCCCGCGCACTGGACTTCGGCCGAGTGCGCGCGCGGGCCCTTGGCAGCCGGGTCGGCCGCGGTGTCGTTGACCCAGTCCATCGCACCGGCGAACCAGCCCGCGAACATGTAGCACAGCTTGCCGTGCTTGTCGGGCTGGGCCAGGACGAACGACGAATGGTGCAGATGGATGCGCGCATGCGACGTTGCCGGATCGGCCTCGACGAGGGTGAACAAGCCCCAGCCGCGCTGCGACAGCCGCTTCAGATAATGCTCGAACACGGCCATGCCGCCGATTCCGTGCTGCGTCGCTTCCTTGTCGCACCAGTGATAGGCCGACTTGTAGCCGGCCGTGTAGAGAATCGACGCATAGGCTTCGCGGCCGAGCGCCTGTTCGACAGCGACATGATTGTTCGTGAAGAAGTGGCGCGGCACGTACAGCATCGGCAGCGCGTCGGTCGTCCAGACACCGGTATCCGGATCGACGTCGATGGGCAGTTGCGGGTGCATGGCGGGTGCGTTGATATTTGGGGAATTCAACCGTTCCAGACTTCCCCGAATACCCGCAGCCAGTTTTCGCCCATCACCTTCTTGATGCGCGATTCGCTCCAGCCGGCACGCTGCATCGCGGCCGTGAGGTTCGGGAATTCGCCGATCGTTCGGATACCTTGCGGATTGACGACCTTGCCGAAGTCCGTCAGACGACGATAGCGGCCCTTGTCGTGCGTGATCCAGTCGAAGAACTCGGTGCTGTAGCCCTGCGTGAAGTCCGTGCCGATACCGACTTTGTCTTCGCCGATCACGTCGATCACGTATTCGATCGCTTCGAGATAATCGTCGATCGTCGCGTCGGCACCGCGCCGCAGGAACGGCATGAACATCGTGACGCCCACGAAGCCGTTGGCCTCCGCGATCTCGCGCAGTTGATCGTCCGTCTTGTTGCGCGGATGCTCTTTCAGGCCGGACGGGCAGCAGTGCGAGTAGGTGACCGGCTTCTTCGAACAGGCGATCGCGTCGGACGACGTCTTCGCGCCGACGTGCGAAAGATCCACCATGATGCCGACCCGGTTCATCTCCTGAATCACTTCGCGGCCATAGCCGGACAATCCGCCGTCCGGTTCGTAGGAGCCCGTGCCGACGAGGTTCTGCGTGTTGTAGCAGAGCTGCACCACGTTCACGCCGAGTTCCTTGAACACTTCGATGTAGCCGAGGTTGTCCTCGAACGCATACGAGTTCTGGAAGCCGAAGATGATGCCCGTCTTGTTCTCTTTCTTCGCGCGCAGGATGTCGTCCGTCGTGCGCACCAGCGTGAGGATTTCACTGTATTCGCGGATGTGCTGCTTCATTTCCGCGATGTTGTCGATCGTCTTCTGGAAGTCGTCCCACACGGAGACCGTGCAGTTGACGGCCGTGACGCCGCCCTTGCGCATGTCTTCGAACACCGAGCGCTCGAACTTGGAAATGTTCAGGCCGTCGATGATGATGCTGGATTCATGAAGGCTGGTCATCGTGTCGCTCCGTGTGTTGATGTTGTGCGGGACGGCCGCTCAAACGGCGCGTTCGACGCCGCGCTTCGCGGACTGGGCGGCTCTCCCCGTTGCCGGGCCGGCTTCCTCGAGTGCCGTCTTCGACGTTTCCGGCAGCGACAGACCGCCGATCATCGCGAAGATCGACACGGCGATCAGGTAGTACGCAGGCGACAGGTTGGTTCCGGTCGCGGAGATCAGCCACGTGGCGACGAGCGGGGCGGTGCCGCCGAAGATCGTGTACGCAAGGTTGTACGTGATCGCGGACGCCGTATAGCGGGTTTTCGTCGCGAACACTTCCGACATCAACGGCGCCGTCACCACGCCCGAGAACACAGCGCCGATCGCGAGCAGCGCGACGCCGAGCAGCGAGTGCGACAACACGCCCGAGCCGCCCAGCGAGAAGGCCGGATACACCGACACGATGATGAAGATGCCGGTCGTGGCGATCGTCGCGCGGCGGCCGACGAGGTCGGAGAAGAGGCCGGCGACCGGGCACAATGCCGCGGCGAAGAGGAGAGCCAGCACCGTGACGAGGAGCGACGTGCCGCGCGACAGGTGCCCGGCCACTTGCAGGTAGGTCGCGAAATACGTGGTGAACGTGTAGAAGGACAGCGCCGTCACCGACACGAACGCGCCGAGCTTCAGGATATTCCTTGATTGCGAATGCAGCGTTTCCATCAGAGGGGCGTGCGCGATGTCGTGCTTGCCTTCGAGCGCCTGGAACGCGGGCGTTTCATTCAGGTTGACGCGCAGGTAGACGCCGATGAGGCCGACCGGCGCCGCGATCAGGAACGGCACGCGCCAGCCCCACTCGATCATCGCCTGCGACGACAGCGACGACTCGAGCAGATAGGCGACCACCGCCGCACAGGCAAACGACGAGAACGTCGATACCGGCACGAAGCTGCCGAAGAATGCGCGGCGGCGGCGCGGCGCATGTTCCATCACGTACGCGCATGCGCCGGCGTATTCGCCGCCGGCGGAAAATCCCTGCACGCAGCGGATGATCGTGAGCAGCAACGGCGCCCAGTAGCCGATGCTCGCGTAGGTCGGCAGCAGGCCGATCAACGTCGTCGAGCCGGCCATCATCAGAATCGTCAGCGCAAGCGTGCGCTTGCGGCCGATCCGGTCGCCGATGACGCCGAAGATGAGCCCGCCGAGCGGGCGGAATGCGAAGGCCACCGCGAAGACGGCGAATGTCTTCAGGAGTCCGATCGTCGGATCGCCGCTCGGGAAGAATTCGCGGGTCAGGATGGTGGCGAGAAAGCCGTATGCGGCGAAATCGAACCATTCGACGAAATTGCCGATCGACGCTGCAGCGATCACGCGTCGTAACGTTCTGGTGTCGACGTCCTGGGTGGTCATGGTCGTGTCCTCTTCGTGTGGGGCGCTTTGGGTCGCGTCGAAACCCATGGTAGGGAGGACAATTACCTAGGTCTATACGTGTCAATTACCTAGGTAATCGGGGGCGGGGTGGGGGCGTGCGGGCCGATGTCAGGTAGCTATTTACCGGAAGAGAACCTGAACATCGGCGCAAACCCGCCGCCAATTAATGACCAAACCGCAAGACCTAGTGCATAGATATCGTTTGCGGCGGCGTTAATGACTATCGACAATCGTGGCTCGAATTCCCGCCCATGCGCCAGAAGCGCCCTGGGCGGGCGGCACCTGTCGGCTATCCCGGCCGTCCGTGCGATCCAGCTCACGACGACATGTACGCGTTTACGCCCTCATTCCAGAATCCTGCCGGTTCGCCGATCCGCGAGCTGTTCAAGTACCTCTCCGAGCCGGGGATGATTTCGTTCGCGGGCGGCTATCCGGCCAGCGACCTGTTCGACGTCGACGGCCTGAACACGGCCGCCGAACGCGCGTACGCCCAGCCGGTGCGCTGCCTGCAATACGGCCCGACCGACGGCCTTGCCGAACTGAAGCAGCAACTGATTGCGTTGATGGCGCGCCGCAACGTCGCGTGCACACCGGCCGAACTGCTCGTCACGACCGGCTCGCAGCAGGGCCTCGACCTGCTGCTGCGCGTGATGGTCGCGTCGGGCGACGTCGTGCTGACCGAACAGCCCGCTTATCCGGCGACGCTGTCGGCGATGCGTCTGCAGCAAGCGCGCATCGTCACGATCCCGGTCGACGGTGAAGGCCTCGACGTCGACCGCCTCGCGTCGCAACTCGCGTCCGGCGCGATCGCGCAGCCGAAACTGCTCTACACCGTCCCGACCTTCGCGAACCCGACCGGCGCGACGCTCACGCGCGAACGCCGGCTGAAGCTGCTGCGTCTCGCGGTGCAATACCGTTTCCTGATCATCGAGGACGATCCTTACGGCGACCTGCGTTTCGCGGGCGAACCGGTGCCGTCGATGCTCGCGCTCGCGAACGAAGTCGAAGGCGCGCGCGACTGGATCGTGCATTTCGCGAGCCTGTCGAAAATCGTCGCGCCCGGGCTGCGCGTGGGCTGGACGATCGCGCCGGCCGAGATCGCGCGACGCTGCGTGATCGCGAAGCAGACGGTCGACCTGTGCAGCACGCCGTGGACGCAAGCGACCGCCGCCGAATATCTCGCCGACGGCGCGCTCGAACGCCATCTGCCGCGCATCACGGCGGCCTACCAGCGCAAATGCGACGCGATGTGCGACGCACTGCACGACGGTTTCGGCGATGCGATCACGTTCCATCGCCCCGAAGGCGGGATGTTCGTGTGGGCGCGGATTGGCGCGGTATCGTCGGACGTGCTGCTGCAACAGGCGATCGCGAACAAGGTCGTCTTCGTGCCGGGCAAGGCGTTCTTCGCGGACAACGTCGACCCTGCATCGCTGCGGCTGTCGTTCGCCGCGCCCGACGTCGACGCGATCCGGGAAGGCGTGGCGCGCCTGGTGCGCGCATATGGTGCGGCGCTGGCCGCGTGAGGAGACACACATGAACATCGTCATCAATGACACCGCATGGCTGGATGAAGCGCCGGGCATGGCCGATATCCGTCCCGTCGAGCACAAGTCGTCGCAGATCGGCGCGGGGCCGCAATACGTCGCGGACGTGCTCGGCCGCTTCGGCGCGGATTGGACCGACACGAGCGACGCCGCACCGGTCGTCCTCGGCTATAACTGAACCGCGCGGCGGCGGGTTTGCAACGGATATCGTGGGCGCGTCGCGAGCTTCGCCACTGAAGAAACGGTTAAGCTAGCGCGACCGAATCCCGCAAGATCGCCGCGCCATCATGTCCGATCCCGCTTCCGAATCGCTCACGCAAACCTACGACCGTCTCTGGTCGTGCCTCGAGTCCGGCGTCGGCACGCAGCGCTCGCCGTTCACGATGATGCAGGCCGCGACGCTCGGCCTCGACGGCGCGCCGAAGGTGCGCACGATCGTGTTGCGGCAAGTGAGCCGCGCCGATCGTCTGCTGGCGTTCCATACGGATGCGCGGTCGGAGAAGGTGGCGGAGCTGCGCCGCGATCCTCGCATCGCCGTCGTCGCGAACGATCTCGACGCGCTCGTGCAGATTCGCGCGGAAGGCGTCGCATCGATCTGCGACGACGAAGCGCAACGGCGCGCGATCTGGCAATCGAGCCGTCCGCATACGTTGCTGCTGTATCGCGCACCGTTGCGGCCGGGCACGCCGATCGAGTCGCCTGAAGAAGCGCACGTCACGCCCAGCCCGGGCGACGCCCCCACCGACGACGGCTATCGGAACTTCTGCCTCGTCCACGTCACGGTAACGCGCATCGACTGGCTCGAACTTGCCCGCAGCGGTCATCGCCGTGCGATCTTCGACGTGACCGACGACGGCTACGAAGGCCGCTGGATCGCCCCCTGACGTCGACGTTCGCCCGCCCGCTACAAACGGGTACAAATCAGACACATCCCGGATACATCAGACCTTTCAAATGGGTGAACGCCGCGTGAACGCCGCGTGCCCGAATGAAAGCGAAGGCGCGCCCGGGCGCGCGGCATGTTCACTTTCAACCTCACGAAAGGAGATGCCGAGCGATGTCTTCCACACCGTTTTCCCCGATGCGTCGGCACCTGCTGGCCACGTCCGTGGCCGCGGGTGTATCCGCGATGCTGCCCACCGCGCTGCATGCGGCAACCGGCGACACCGGCATACGCCCGTTCACCGCCCATATCCCCGATGACGCACTGGTCGACCTGCGCCGTCGCATCACCGCGACACGCTGGCCGGGCCGCGAGACCGTCGCCGACGAATCGCAGGGCGTGCGGCTCGCGCGCATGCAGGCGCTGCTGCGCTACTGGGGCACCGACTACGACTGGCGCAAAGGCGAGGCGCGCCTGAACGGCTTCCCGATGTTCATCACGGAAATCGACGGGCTCGACATTCATTTCATCCACGTCAGGTCGCGGCACGCGAATGCGATGCCGATGATCATGACGCACGGCTGGCCCGGTTCGGTCTTCGAGCTGGTGAAGGCGATCGGCCCGCTGACCGATCCGACCGCGCACGGTGCGAGTGCCGACGACGCGTTCCACGTCGTCGTGCCGTCGCTGCCGGGCTTCGGTTTCTCGGGCCGCCCGACGAAGACGGGCTGGGGCTCCGACCACATCGCGCGCGCATGGGGCGAGCTGATGGCGCGCCTCGGCTATACGCGCTTCGTGTCGCAGGGCGGCGACTGCGGCTCGGTGATCTCGCACCGGATGGCGATGCAGCGCGTGCAGGGCCTGGCCGGGATTCACGTGAACATGCCGGCGACGGTGCCGCCGGACATCGCGACGCTGCTCCAGGTCGACGCGCCGGCCCCGGCATCGCTGTCGCCGAAGGAGAAGGCCGCGTACGAGAAGCTCGCGACGTTCTATCGCGACAACTGCGGCTACTCGGCGATGATGGTCACGCGTCCGCAGACGGTCGGCTACGCGCTGGCCGATTCGCCGTCGGGGCAGGCCGCGTGGATGTACGACAAGATCTCGCAGTGGACGTACAGCGGCGGCGTACCCGAACGTTCAATTCCGCGCGACGAGATTCTCGACGATATTTCGTTGTACTGGCTGACCAACACGGCGACGTCCTCCGCGCAGATCTACTGGGAGGATCACTCGAACAACTTCAACGCGGTGGACATCTCGCTGCCGGCCGCGATTACGGTGTTTCCCGGCGAGATCTATCAGGCGCCGCGCAGCTGGGCCGAGCGCAGCTATCACAACCTGATCTACTTCAACGAAGTCGACAAGGGCGGCCATTTCGCGGCATGGGAAGAGCCGGAGCTGTTCGCACGCGAAGTGCGTGCCGGGTTCCGGCCGTTGCGTCGCGCGTAAGCGCGGCTCGACGGGCGCGCGCGGGCCGGTTGCGATGCCGGCCTGCGTCCGTTGCCGCATCGGTGCAAGCGGGCGCGTGTGTTGCGCGGCCCCCGAAACGCATCGCGTCGCGGGCGTTTTTTGAATCGCTCTGTGTCGTATCCGAACACAGATACGTTGGGATACAAAGCGTCTGAATGGTTCGGATATAAATCCGGTGAAGCGATTCACACGGCGGCGCGGAGCGATGCGCGGCCTGCGTGAACGGCGATACCGGAGCGCCCGCACCTGCCGTGGGCCCCTTACTTAGCGATCGACAATGGAGAACCAGTCATGCCTGATACCGTGAATAGCCGCCGCCGCCTGATCCTGGGTACGACAATCGCAAGCCTGAGCCTCGCCGACCTCGGCTTCAGCTCGCTGGCGCACGCGCAGTCGGCGCCCGATGTACCGACGAACCGCGCGGCCGGCGCGGCGTCGCTCGGCACCATCCACCAGATCGACGCGGGCGTGCTGAACGTCGGGTATGCGGATCTCGGGCCGAAGAACGGCCCCGTCGTGTTCCTGCTGCACGGCTGGCCGTACGACATCTACAGCTACGCGGACGTCGCGCCGCTACTCACGGCGGCCGGCTATCGCGTGATCGTGCCGTACCTGCGCGGCTACGGATCGACGACGTTCCGCTCGGCCGACACGCTGCGCAACGGCCAGCAGGCGGTGACGGCCGTCGACATCGTCGCGCTGATGGATGCGCTGAAGATCGACCGTGCGATATTCGGCGGCTACGACTGGGGCGCACGCACGGCCGACGTCATCGCGGCGCTGTGGCCGCAGCGCGTGAAGGCGCTGGTGTCGGTGAGCGGCTACCTGATCGGCAGCCAGCAGGCGAACACCAAGCCGCTGCCGCCGCAGGCCGAACTCCAGTGGTGGTATCAGTTCTACTTCTCGACCGAGCGCGGCGCGCTCGGCTATGCGGAGAACCTCGATGCGTTCAACAAGCTGATCTGGCGGCTCGCATCGCCGAAGTGGCAGTTCTCCGACGAAACCTTCGCGCGCAGCGCCGCGGCGTTCCAGAATCCCGACCACGTGGCGGTCGTGATCCACAACTATCGCTGGCGCCTCGGTCTCGCGAAGGGCGAAGCGAAATACGACGACATCGAGCGGCGGCTCGCGGCCGGCCCGGTCATCACCGTGCCGACGATCACGATGGAAGGTGACGCGAACGGCGCGCCGCATCCGGCCCCGGCCGCGTATGCGAAGAAGTTCACCGGCAAGTACCAGCACCGCACGATCACCGGCGGCATCGGCCACAACCTGCCGCAGGAAGCGCCGCAGGCGTTCGCAGAGGCGATCCTGCAAGTGGAGCATCTGTGATGCGGGCGCATATCGGAGTGGTGCGTCACGGCGCGCGCCGTGCGCTCGTCGCGGGTGTGTTGCTGGTCAGTGCGTTGTCGGCGAGCGGCCCGGCCGCGTTCGCGGAGCAGCCGAAGCCGGCCGCGTCGCCGATCTACGGTGTGACGATCCCGCCCGGCTACCGGAAGTGGGAAATGGTCGCGCCGGCCGAGGAAGCGGCGCCGCTCGACGAATTGCGCGTGGTGCTCGGCAACCCTGTCGCGATGCGTGCGCTCGAAAAGTCGACGCTGCCGTTTCCGGACGGCACGATCCTCGTGAAGCTCGCGTACAAGCGCAAGCAGTCGGACGAGTTCCCGCCGGCGACCGTGCCGGGCCAGGCGACCACCGTGCAGGTGATGGTGAAGGATTCGCGTCGCTATGCGTCGACGGGCGGCTGGGGCTTCGGCCGCTTCATCAACGGCGTGCCGGCCGATATCGGTCAGCACCAGACGTGCTTTGCGTGTCACCAGGCGCGCGTGAAGAATCACGACTATGTGTTCACGCGGTTGGCGCCGTGACGTGATTTGACGGGATCGGCTTGACGGAAGGGCGTGCCGCGCGAGGCACGCCTTTTTTTGTCGTGCGGGATGACGGGAGATGGATCCGCATGCGGGTTTGTATCGCACTGTGTCTGCGGCCCCTTCTGAAAAACTGGCATGCAGGAAGCACCGGTTTCGGAAACATGCCGGATACGTGGGCGGGTTCTACTGTCGACATGCAGGAAACATTCGATGCCAGCCATCTGGATCGGATGCCGAATGATCGATACACCCACTTCCTTCTAGGAGAACACTCATGAAAGTCGCTCGAATCCTCGCCGTTGCCGTCCTCGCTTCGATCCCCGCATTGTCGTTCGCCGATACCGGCCACGGCCTCACGCGTGCCGATGTGCGCGCCGATCTCGTCCGGCTCGAGAAGGCCGGCTACAGCCCGGCCAGCGGCGAAGCCAACTACCCGGACGATATCGCTGCCGCGGAGAACGCCGTTGCCGCGCAGCAGGTCGCGCGCTCGGACCAGAACGGTCCGTCGAAGTCGCAGGGCGACAACGTCGCCGCCGCATCGGTGCCGGCCGCCCGCTACGCCGCAGCCGGCGACGCACGCACGGATGCCGCCAACGGCCTGTACGCGCATTCGTGATCCGCTGCCGCGCCTGCCGAGCGCCGGCGCGGCCGCAACGTAAACATTTCAGATGTACAACACGACAGGAAGGAGCAAGACGATGGTCGGTTTGACGAAACGGGTGCTGGTGTCCGCGGCGGTGCTTGGCGGGTTGTTCGGTGCGGTCGCGGCGCAAGCTGCGCCGAAGGAGGACCTGAAGGGCACGAACGTCGTGCTGGTGCACGGCGCGTTCGCCGACGGGTCGAGCTGGAACCGCGTGATTCCGCTGCTCGAGGCGCGCGGCCTGCATGTCGTAGCGGTGCAGAATCCGCTCAGCTCGCTCGCCGACGATGCCGCCGCGACGAAGCGCGCGATCGACGAGCAGAAGGGGCCCGTCGTGCTGGTCGGCCATTCGTGGGCCGGCGTCGTGATCAGCGATGCGGGCAACGACGACAAGGTGAAGTCGCTCGTCTACGTCGCCGCGTTCGCGCCGGACAACGGCCAGTCGATCGCCGACGTCACGCAGGGGCTGCCGGCGCCGGCATGGGCCGGCGAGCTGCGCAAGGACACGGGCGGTTTCGCGACGCTGTCGGACAAGGCGATCGCGCAGGATTTCGCGCCGGACCTGTCGCCCGCGCAGCAGCGCGTCGTCGCGGCGACGCAAGGGCCGTGGTACGGTGGCTGTATTTCGCAGAAGGTCACGCAGGCCGCGTGGCATGAGAAGCCGTCGACGTTCGTCGTCGCGACGCAGGACCGGATGATCGATCCGAAGCTGCAGGAAACGATGGCGAAGCGGATCGGCGCGACGGTCGCGCGCGTGAACGGCAGCCACGTCGCGATGTTGAGCCAGCCGAAGGCCGTGGCCGACGCGATCATCGCGGCCGCGGAGCGTGCGAAGCACGATACGCAGTAAGCGATGCGGCGCCGCGATGCGAATGGCGCGCGGCGCCTCCTTCCGGCCATCCGCCTCGAAGGAAGTCCCGTTGGGGGCATGGCGGAGTTTCTCGGAGCACATTCTGATGACGCAGCAACTCTGGCAACTATCGGCGACTGAAATCGCGAAGCGGGTGCGGCAACGTGAAGTGTCCGCGCGGGAAGTGGCGGATGCGACGCTGGCCCGTCTCGATGCGGTGAACCCGGCGATCAACGCGGTGGTCGAGCATCGCCCCGACGACGTGCGGCGCCAAGCCGACGAAGTCGATCGCGCGATCGCGCGCGGCGACGATCCGGGGCCGCTCGCCGGCGTGCCCGTGACCGTGAAGATCAACGTCGACGTCGCGGAATTCGCGACGACCAACGGTACGCGCCTGCAGGAAAACCTGATCGCGAGCGCCGACAGTCCGTCGGTCTCGAACCTGAGAAAGGCCGGCGCGGTGCTGCTCGGCCGCACCAATTCGCCGACGTTCGCGCTGCGCTGGTTCACGTCGAATCTCGTGCACGGCCATACGTACAATCCGCGCAATCGGTCGCTGACGCCGGGCGGATCGAGCGGCGGCGCGGCGGCTGCCGTGGCCGCCGGGATCGGCCCGCTCGCGATCGGCACCGACATCGGCGGCTCGGTGCGTTACCCGGCCTATGCATGCGGCGTGCACGGCATCCGGCCGTCGCTCGGACGCGTGCCGGCGTTCAATGCGTCGTCGCCCGAGCGTGCGATCGGCGCGCAGTTGATGTCGACGACGGGGCCGATCGCGCGCACGATCGACGATCTCGCGCTGGCGCTGCGAGCGTTCGCCGCGCCGGACCCGCGCGACCCGTGGTACGTGTCGGTGCCGTTCGAAGGCCGCGCGGTGCCGAAGCGAGCGGCGCTGTGCGTGCGGCCGGGCGGCCTGCAGGTCGTGCCCGAAGTCGAGGCTGCGTTGCGCGATGCCGCGCGCCGGCTCGTCGATGCAGGGTGGACCGTCGATGAAATCGACGATACGCCGCCGATGCGCGAGGCCGCGTTGTTGCAGGAGCAGCTCTGGCTTGGCGACGGATTCGACGCGTTGACCAATGCGGTCGAGAGCGACGGCGATCCGGGCGCGGCCGCGGTGATCGCGGCTGTGCGCGGCAAGGTGCGCGATCTGCCGGCCGACGTGATCAGCCGCGCACTCGTGCGGCGTACGACGCTGACGCGGCAATGGCGGCTGTTTCTCGATGAATACGCGGTGCTGCTGCTGCCTGTGTCGTCGGAGTTGCCGTTCCCCGACGATCTCGACAGGCAAGGACCGGAAGGGTTCGAGCGCGTATGGGAGGCGCAGCTCACGCTGCGTGCGCTGCCGGCGATGGGGCTACCCGGGCTGGCGGTGACGACTGGGATCGTCAATGACGTGCCGGTTGGTGTGCAGGTGGTCGCCGCGCATCATCGCGAGGATTTGTGCCTGCTTGCCGGGCGCGACATCGAGGCGCGCGGCGCGGCGGTGACGGTGGTCGATCCGATCGTTTGAGGCGGCGACGGGCGTGGTGCGTCGGCGATGCACCGCGTCCGTCGGGATCGTTATTCAGGAAGCTATGCCTGTGTCCGTATCAGGAGCGGGGATGCGGCGAAAGCAGTTTCCATTCATCGTGTTCGCGGGCTGCGTCCACGACAACGCCGCTCAACGCCCCGTCAACATCCGCCCGCCAAGCCCCATCAGCAGCAGTCCGGCTGTCGTATCGAGCACGGCCTTGCGCTTGATCAGCAGCCGGCGCACGAACGGATGCGACGCGAGCAGCGCCATCGTGCAATACCACGCGCCCGAAATCCCGATCGACAGCGCGACGACCGTGAGATCGAACCATGCCGGTGTGTGGGTCGGCACCATCAGCGCGAAGACACTGCCGTAGAACGCGACGGCTTTCGGGTTCGTCATGCTGACCACATAGCCTTTCTTCGCGGCGTGCCAGCCGGAGGATGAAGCCGGCGCGGCGACGGACAACGGCTTGCGCGCGGTCAGCACCATTTTGAGGCCGAGCCAGATCAGGTAGGTCGCACCGGCCAGCCGCAGCGCGGTGTGCACCCATGCGACGTGGGTCACGAGCAGGCTCAGCCCGCCGATCGCGATCGCGGCCCAGGTGCCCGATGCGGCAGCGAGGCCGAGCCCGGTCATCACGCCGGCGCGGCGCTGCGCGACCGCGCTCGACGTGACGATCACGAAGTTCGGGCCGGGGCTGGCCACGCTCAGCAGCAGGACGCCGGCGAGCGGCAGCAGGGTGTTGATGGTGGTCGACATGGATTGGGGGCCCGTGACGCGGAATGGGCCTTCATCTTACCCCGGTCGACCTGCCGTCCCTGCGTGCGATCCAGAAAAAAACGCGTGACGACCGACGTCGCCACGCGTTGCATCACTTCGGAAACACCGCGCATGCCGGCGAACCGGCACGCCGCGGCACGTCGTCGGATCGTCGGCTCGTCAGAAATCGAACCCCGGCCCGCCGGCACCCGGGCCGCCCGGCACCGCGGCCGGCGCCGCATCCTTCGGCGCCTCGAACACCGTCGCATCGGTCGTCAGCAGCAGCCCGGCCACCGACGCCGCATTCTGCAGCGCGGTGCGCGTGACCTTGGTCGGATCGAGCACGCCCGATTCGACGAGGTCGCCGTATTCGCCGGTCTGCGCGTTGTAGCCGAAGTTGCCCGTGCCCTCCGCCACCTTCGCGACGACCACGCTTGCTTCCTCGCCCGCATTCGTGACGATCTGGCGCAGCGGTTCCTCGAGCGCGCGCAGCACGATCTTGATGCCCGCGTCCTGATCGGCATTCGCACCCTTGAGTTCGCGGATCGCCTGCCGCACGCGGATCAGCGCGACGCCGCCGCCCGGGACGATGCCTTCCTCGACGGCCGCGCGCGTCGCGTGCAGCGCGTCGTCGACGCGGTCCTTCTTCTCCTTCACCTCGATCTCGGTCGCGCCGCCGACCTTGATCACCGCGACGCCGCCCGCCAGCTTGGCCACGCGCTCCTGCAGCTTTTCACGATCGTAGTCGGAGGTCGCCTCTTCGATCTGCACGCGGATCTGCTTCACGCGCGCCTCGATGTTCTTCGCGTCGCCCGCGCCGTCGATCACGGTCGTGTTTTCCTTGCCGACCTCGATGCGCTTCGCCTGGCCGAGTTCGGCGAGCGTCGCCTTCTCGAGCGTGAGTCCTGTTTCCTCCGCGACGACTTGCCCGCCGGTCAGGATCGCGATGTCCTCGAGCATTGCCTTGCGGCGATCGCCGAAGCCCGGTGCCTTGACCGCGATCGTCTTCAGGATGCCGCGAATGTTGTTGACGACCAGCGTTGCGAGCGCTTCGCCTTCGATGTCTTCAGCGATGATCAGCAGCGGCCGGCCGGATTTCGCGACCTGTTCGAGCACCGGCAGCAGGTCGCGAATGTTCGAGATCTTCTTGTCGTGCAGCAGGATGTACGGGTTCTCGATCTCGGCGCTCTGCTTGTCGGGATTGTTGATGAAATACGGCGACAGGTAGCCGCGATCGAACTGCAACCCTTCGACGACGTCGAGCTCGTCGGCGAGCGACTTGCCGTCCTCGACGGTGATCACGCCTTCCTTGCCGACGCGGTCGATCGCTTCGGCGATGCGCTGGCCGATCGACTCCTCGCCGTTCGCGGAGATCGAGCCGACTTGCGCGATTTCCTTGTTCGTCGTGCACGGCTTGCTGATCGTCTTCAGCGCGTCGACGGCCGCTGACACGGCCTTGTCGATCCCGCGCTTCAGGTCGAGCGGATTGAGCCCGGCCGCGACGTACTTCTGGCCTTCGCGCACGATCGCCTGCGCGAGCACGGTGGCCGTCGTCGTGCCGTCGCCGGCGGCATCGCTGGTGCGCGACGCAACTTCCTTGACGAGCTGCGCGCCGATGTTCTGCAGCTTGTCCTTCAGCTCGATTTCCTTCGCGACCGACACGCCGTCCTTCGTGACGACGGGCGCGCCGAAGCTGCGCTCGAGCACGACGTTGCGGCCTTTCGGCCCGAGTGTGACTTTCACCGCGTTCGCGAGAATGTTGACGCCTTCGACCATCTTCGAACGCGCGACGTCGCTGAAAATGATTTCCTTTGCTGCCATGATTGCGCTCCGTTATTGATTGACGACCGCGACGATGTCTTCCTCGCGCAGCACGAGGAATTCGTTACCGTCCACCTTGACGGCCTGGCCTGCGTACTTGCCGAACAGCACGCGCTCGCCGACTTGCAGGTCGGGCACGAGGCGCTGGCCGTCCGCGTCCTTGCGGCCGGGGCCGACGGCGATCACTTCACCCTGGTCGGGCTTTTCCGCGGCGCTGTCGGGGATCACGATGCCCGAGGCGGTGGTGGTTTCCTGGTCGAGTCGCTTCACGATGACCCGGTCGTGCAAGGGGCGTAGGCTCATCTGTCCGTCCTGTTCTGTTGCGTCGAGATTGGTTGGCACTCTTTATCGGAGAGTGCTGACGAGTATAAGAACGCGTGGCGGCGCGATCCAATAACGGATTCGGAAAAGCATTTGCTTGGAGGCGCTATGCGGCCATCCAATGCCGAAGCCAGGCGACCGTACGCGTTTTCCCCGCCTGACGCACAATCGAGCGCGTCATGCATGCGCTGCGCGCGAGCGCGCACCGCACCGTCTTCGATTCTTTCGTCAGAGGCACGAATCATGTCATCCCGCACCTATCTCGTTACCGGCGCGTCGCGCGGCATCGGCTTCGCAACCAGCACGCTGCTCGCCCGGCGCGGCCATCGCGTCATCGGTCTCGCGCGGCATGCGCAAGGCATCGACTTTCCCGGCGAACTGATCGCGTGCGATCTCGCCGATATCGAACGGACGGCCGCGACGCTCGCCCGCATCGGCGCGTCGCACGAGATCGACGGCATCGTGAACAACGCGGGCATCGCGCTGCCACAGCCGCTCGGGAAGGTCGATTTCGCATCGCTGCAGGCGGTGTTCGACCTCAACGTGCGCGCGGCGATCCACGTCACGCAGCATTTCGCCGACGCGATGAAGGCACGCGGATATGGCCGCATCGTCAACGTATGCAGCCGCGCGATCTTCGGCAGCCTCGATCGCACCGCGTATTCGGCCGCGAAAAGCGCGCTCGTCGGTTGCACGCGTACGTGGGCGCTTGAACTCGCCGAGCACGGCGTGACGGTCAACGCGGTCGCGCCGGGCCCGATCGAGACGGAACTGTTTCGCCAGACGCGGCCAGTCGGCAGCGAAGCCGAACGCAAGGTGCTGGCAACGATCCCCGCACGCCGTCTCGGCACGCCGCACGATGTGGCCGCGGCGATCGCGTTCCTGCTGTCCGACGATGCGGCCTTCGTCACGGGGCAGGTGCTCGCGGTGGATGGCGGCGGCAGCCTCGGCGGACGCGGCTGACGCAACACAACCATCGCGGCGCAAGTCGTAAAACACGAGCCGTGCCGCATATTCCCCCACCCCCTTTGCATGTGACGAATCCGACTTTGGGCGCCGCGCAGGCGACGCTAAGATCGCCGATCCCGTAGATCGTGCGCTCAACAACAATGAAAAAGTCTGCTTCGCCCTTGCTTGCCTTCCGTTTCCGTGTGGTGAGCGCCGCGATCGCGGGTGCGCTGTCGCTCGCGTCGTGCGGCGGCGTCGACAGCGATCCGCCGCCGCAGGCGAATGCGACGCCCGCGGCCAAGCGCCCGAACATCCTCTACATCATGGCCGACGATCTCGGCTATTCCGACATCCATGCATTCGGCGGCGAGATCAACACGCCGAATCTCGACGCGCTCGTCGCGTCGGGCCGCATCCTGTCGAACCATCACACCGGCACCGTGTGCGCGATCACGCGCGCGATGCTGATTTCCGGCACCGATCACCATCTCGTCGGCGAAGGCACGATGGGCGTGCCGACCGACGAGCGGCGCGGCCTGCCAGGCTACGAGGGCTACCTGAACGATCGCGCGCTGTCGTTCGCACAACTACTGAAGGACGCCGGCTATCACACGTACATCGCGGGCAAGTGGCACATCGGCTCGGGGATCGTCGGCAGCGCGACGGGCAGCGGGCAGACGCCGGACCAATGGGGATTCGAGCGCAGCTACGTGCTGCTCGCCGGCGCCGCGACGAACCACTTCGCGCACGAACCGGCCGGCTCGTCGAACTACACGGAAGACGGCCGCTACGTGCAGCCCGGCCAGCCCGGACAACCGGGCGGCGCGGGCGGCAATCCGGCCGTGTTCTACTCGACGGACTTCTATACGCAGAAGCTGATCTCGTACATCGATTCGAACAAGCGGGACGGCAAGCCGTTCTTCGCGTATGCGGCCTACACGTCGCCGCACTGGCCGCTGCAGGTGCCGGAGCCGTGGTTGCACAAGTACGCGGGCGTGTACGACGCCGGCTACGACGCGATCCGCAACGCGCGCATCGCACGGCAGAAGGCGCTCGGTCTGATTCCGGCCGACTTCAGGCCGTTCGACGGACTGCCCGAAACGACGTCGGCGTCGCCGGCAACGGCGAACAACGGCACCGCGAACGCGAAGTACATCAGCGCCGTGCATTCGGCCGCCGACGGCTATACCGACTACGGCACCGGCAAGGTCGACAAGCTGTGGGCGAGCCTGAGCCCGGCCGAGCGCCGTGCCCAGGCGCGCTACATGGAGATCTACGCGGGGATGGTCGAGAACCTCGACTACAACATCGGCCTGCTGATCCAGCACCTGAAGGACATCGGCGAATACGACAACACGTTCATCATGTTCCAGTCGGACAACGGCGCGGAAGGCTGGCCGATCGACTCGGGCGCGGACCCGACGGCGACCGACACCGCGAACGGGCAGGAGCCGATCTATTCGACCCTCGGCACCGACAACGGCAAGCAGAACGCGCAGCGGCTGCAATACGGGCTGCGCTGGGCCGAAGTGAGCGCGGCGCCGTTCCGGCTCACGAAGGGGTATTCGGGCGAAGGCGGCGTGTCGACGCCGACGATCGTGCGCCTGCCCGGGCAGACGGAGCAGTTGCCGACGCTGCGCGCGTTCACGCACGTGACCGACAACACGGCGACGTTCCTCGCGGTCGCGGGCGTCACGCCGCCGTCGCAGCCGGCGCCGCCGCTCGTGAACACGTTGACCGGCATCGATCAGAACAAGGGCAAGGTCGTCTACAACAACCGCTATGTGTATCCGGTGACGGGCCAGTCGCTGCTGCCGGTGCTGACCGGCTCGGCGACGGGTGAAGTGCATACGGCGCCGTTCGGTGACGAAGCGTACGGCCGCGCGTACCTGCGCAGCGCCGACGGTCGCTGGAAGGCGTTGTGGACCGAGCCGCCGCTCGGCCCGCTCGATGGTCACTGGCAGCTGTATGACCTCGCGGCGGATCGCGGCGAGACGACCGACGTATCCGCGCAGAACCCGTCGGTGATCGGCACGCTGGTCGACCAGTGGAAGGCCTACATGAGCAACGTCGGCGGCGTCGAGCCGTTGCGTCCGCGCGGCTACTACTGAGGACGACACGATGCGGTTGCGCTTCTGGACGCTCGGCGCGGCGCTCGCGGCCACGCTGTTCGCGGCTGCGTTCGCGGCGGGCTATGCGAGCCCGTCGGCGTCGCCCGCCGGCGCCTTCGACGACGCGAATCGCGGCCGCCCGCTCGCGCCGCTCGGCTCGGAGCGGCAGTGCGAGCGCTACTCGGGCCTGCCCGCGGCGTGGCGTGACGATCCGAAGGCCGGGATGGTGCACCTGAGCGGCGGCGCGTTCGTGTTCGGCAGCACGCGCGGTTATGCGGACGAGCGTCCGGTCGGCGACGGCAGGACGCGCGTCGGCGGCTTCTGGATCGACCAGACCGACGTGACGATCGCGCAGTTCGCCGCCTTCGTGAAGGCGACCGGTTACGTGACCGAGGCCGAGCAGCAGGGCGGCGCGGCGGTGTTTCACGTGCCGACGCGCGACGAGCTGAATGCACGTGACCTCGCGTGGTGGAGCTGGGTGAAGGGCGCGTCGTGGCGGCAGCCGCGCGGCCCGGGCAGCAGCATCGACGGGCTCGGCAACCTGCCCGTCACGCTCGTCACGCAGCGCGACGCACTCGCGTATGCGCACTGGCTCGGCCGCGACCTGCCGACCGAAGCCGAATGGGAATACGCGGGCAAGGCCGGTCGCGACGACGCATCGCTCGACGCTGCGCCGCGCGACGCGCGGGGCAAGCCGGCCGCGAACTACTGGCAGGGTGCGTTCCCGGTGCTCGATACTGCCGAGGACGGCCATGCGGGCCTGGCGCCGGTCGGCTGCTACGCGGCGAACGGCTTCCATCTGTACGACATGATCGGCAACGCGTGGGAATGGACGAAGGATGCGTACACGGGCCCGCATCAGTCGCACACGAACGGCGACACGGCGGCCGTGGCGCCGCCGACGCGCCGGCACGACACGCCGATGGTGATCAAGGGCGGCTCGTTTCTGTGCTCGCGCGATTACTGCGTGCGTTATCGCGCGTCGTCGCGCGAACGGCAGGAAGCCGATCTCGGTGCGTCGCATATCGGATTCCGTACGATTCTGAGGGATGCATCGTGAAACGCGTCGTGCACTGCATCGCCGTGTGGCTGGCCGTTGCATGCGGCGTCGTTCAACCAGGTTCGGCCGTTGCCGCGGAAACCACCGTGCGCACGGTGCGCGTCGGCGTGACGCGCGGCGTGCATGCGGAGATTCTCGGCGCGGTGAAACGCGTCGCCGCCACGCGCGGGCTCGGTGTCGACGTCGTCGAATTCGACGAAGCGTCGCGCATCGATACCGCGCTTGCGGACGGCAAGATCGACGCGGCGAGCTTCGAGGATGCACAGCGCCTCGCCGCCACCCGCACGGAGAAAGGCTACGCGCTGAGCGCCGTCGCGCCGACCGTTACGCTGCCGATGGCGCTGTATTCGCGCAAGCTGAGGAGTCTGAATGAACTTCAGACCGGCGCGACGGTCGCGATCCCGGCCGATCCGCGCGGGATGGCGCGCTCGCTCGTGCTGCTGCAGAACGACACGCTGGTGACGCTGCGCGCGAAGGCCGGCCTGCATGCGACGCTCCGCGACGTGTCCGGCAACCGGCTCGCGCTGAAATTCGTTGCGCTGCGTCGCGACCGGCTCCATGCGGCGCTCGATTCGGCCGCGTTCGTCGCGATCGACAGTGACGACGCGACGCGCATGGGCCTGCAACCGGCGCGCGACAGCATCAACCTCGAGGACGCGCGCTCGCCGTATGCGAACGTGTTGACCGTGCGCGATGCCGATCGCACGAAGCCGTGGGTCGCGCAACTCGTCGCCGCGTATCACTCGGACGACGTCGCGCATTTCATCCTGACGCGCTATCAGGACTCGGTGCGGCGGCCGTGGTAGACGACTACCGCCTCACGGCAACGCGTGCGGCCGCTGCTGCAACAGCGCGCCGACGCTGTCGTTGCGCGAACTGTTCCGGCATCGGCATCGCTTCGTCGGCGCGCTGACGGTGCCGACCGCCACGCAGGCCACCCGCACGAATGCACCCCGCATCGACGCGTGGCTCGACGCCGTCGCGCTTACCGCGTGACGACAGTGGCACGCGATGCGTGCCTTACACTTGACGCTCTTTCAATCGTCTCCCAACGGAGCGCGCATGTACGCATCGACCTTCATTTTCCGCGCCGGGCAATACGACGACGAATTCCATCGGCTCGACCGGCAGATCGCCGACATGGCGCGCGCGACACCCGGCTATCTCGGCGAGGAAACCTGGGAGAACGCGGAAGCCGGGCTGATCCAGAATGTCTACTACTGGGAATCCGAGGCGGCGCTGCAGCAGCTGATCCAGCACCCCGCGCATCGGGAAGCGAAGGCGAAGCAGGCGCGCTGGCTGGACGGTTATCGCGTGGTCATCTCGCAGGTGCTGCGCGAGTACGGCGACGGCAAGCTCGCGCAACCGCACGCCGGGCAGCCCGCGTGACTTGAACGTCGAATCGGCGCGTCGGTCGTTCTGCGCGAACCGCTGCGCGTCCACGCACTGCGTCAAAGCGCCTCGACCAGCAACCGGTTGCTCTTTTCGCAGTACTCGTGACATGCGGCACGCGCGGCGATCGATGCGCCGTGCACGAACTTCGGCGCGTCGGCGCGGCGCGACATCGACACGACGATCGACGGCGGCGACGGCTGCAGCGGCAGCTCGACGACCTCGCCGCTCGCGATCAGCGCATCGACGAACAGCACCGGAATCGCGGCGACGCCGAAGCCGTCGCGCACGAGCTGCACGATCACCGAGATCGACGGCGAGCCGGTGATGCGCGTCTCCGACAGCGGCACGCCATGCGCGTGCGCGAGCGTGCGCACGATGTCCTCGAGCGCACGATGCGGCGCGGTGCCGCGCCCGTAGGTGAGGATCGGCCGGCGCAGCACCTGGCGCGCCAGGCCCGTGCGCGTGGTCGGCAGCAGCCCCGCGCGCGCGATCCAGCGCACCGGATAGTTCGCGAGCGCGTCGCAGACGACCGACGCCTCGTCGCTGCCCTCCACGCGAATGATCAGATCGAGCTCGCCAGCCATCAGCCGGCGCTGCAGCACGACGCTGACGTCGACGGTCAGGTCGACCTCCAGTTGCGGATAGTCGGCGGCGAGGCGGCGCAGGTAGTGCGGCAGCCAGCTGTGCACGACCGTCTCGATCACGCCGAGCCGCAGCTTGCCGCGCAGCGCGCTTTCGCCGGCCGCGGCGGCCTGCAGCTCGTGCGTCGCCTCGACGACGGCCTTCGCGTAGCCGAGCAGGTACTCGCCGTTCGGCGTGAGCCGGAACTCGCGGCTGTCGCGATCGACGAGCACGGTCTGCAATTCATCCTCGAGCGCCTTCAGGCGCTGCGAGATCGCGGCCGGCGTCGCGTGCAGCGCGGTGGCCGTCGTGCGGAAGTTGCGCAGCTTCGCGAGCGTGACGAAGGTTTCGAGAAAACGCGTGTTCATGGCGATCGGCGGGACGGTGGACGCGCAGCTTGCCGGTGAAGAAAAATGAACGGGACCGGGGAAAACCCGAGGATGCGTTAAGAAATTCTATACACCGGGCGCAAAAAAACTCGTTGGCGGCCAATTTTTTTCTTTTCTATTCTTCGCCGTAACCGCTGACGCAATTGCGTGAGCCCGACGACATCCCCGATCCGCCGACCACCATCATGACGCCTTCCGAATTCCGCCAGTCCGTACGCAGCGGCGCGTTCCGCCAGCCGACCGCCGGCCAGTGCGGCCCGTTCGCGCAAGCGAATCTCGCGATCCTGCCGAACGCGTATGCGCACGATTTCCTGCGCTTCTGCCAGGCGAACCCGAAGGCGTGCCCGCTGCTGGGCGTCGGCGAGCCGGGCGCGTTCCGGCTGGACGTGCTCGGCGAGGATCTCGACATCCGCACCGACGTGCCGAGCTACAACGTCTACCGCGACGGCCGCCTGACCGAGCGGGTCGAATCGCTCGAGGCGCTGTGGCGCGACGATTTCGTCGTATTCGCGATCGGCTGCTCGTTCTCGTTCGAGGACATGCTGGCGCGTGAAGGCATCGCGCTGCGTCATATCGAAGAGGGTCGCAACGTGCCGATGTACCGCACGTCGATTCCGAACCGCCGCGCGGGAATCTTCGGCGGCCAGCTGGTAGTGTCGATGCGGCCGCTGCGCGGCGCCGACGCGATCCGCGCGGTGCAGATCACGAGCCGGTTCCCGGGCGTGCATGGTGCGCCGGTCCATATCGGCCATCCGCGGGAATTGGGCATCGCCGATCTCGGCACGCCCGATTTCGGCGACGCGGTGACGGTGCGCGACGGCGAGCTGCCGGTGTTCTGGGCGTGCGGCGTGACGCCGCAAACCGCGCTGATGGAAGCGAAATTGCCGCTCGCGATCGCACATACGCCCGGCTACATGCTGATGACCGACATCACGAACGCGTCGCTCGCGGTGTTCTGACCCGGTCGACGCCCGCGGCCCGTACGGCCGCCGGTCCGGGCCCGACGCGGCGGAATGCCGCGAGGCGCAGACGATCCGCCCGGCCGGCGGGCGGCGGGCAGCTGCGGCCCGACTAGCGCGACGCATGTACGACCACACACGACACGCACCGCACGTACTACGAGCACGATACGCACCACAAGCACCACACGCACCACGAGCACGGCATTGACCGCACATTTCGACAGGAGCTTCACCATGGAAAGCAAGATCCTCGCGGCGCCCGCCGCCGACCCCGCGGGCCCCGCGCGCAACGGCCTGTTCGGATGGTATGCGGACGCGCAGCCGCGCGAGCGCCGCGCGTTCTGGAGCTGCAAGGTCGGCTACATGCTCGACGGGATGGACACGCAGATGCTGTCGTTCGTGATCCCGACGCTCGTCGCGACCTGGGGCATCTCGCTCGCGGACGCCGGCTTCATCGGCACGATGACGCTGCTCGCGTCGGCGGTCGGCGGCTGGCTCGCCGGCATCCTGTCCGACCGGATCGGCCGCGTGCGCACGCTGCAGCTGACCGTGCTGTGGTTCGCTGTGTTCACCGCATTGTGCGGACTCGCGCAGAACTACCACCAGCTGCTCGCGGCGCGCGCGCTGATGGGCTTCGGCTTCGGCGGCGAATGGACGGCCGGCGCGGTGCTGATCGGCGAGGTGATCCGCGCGCGCGATCGCGGCAAGGCGGTCGGCCTCGTGCAGTCGGGCTGGGCGATCGGCTGGGGGCTGTCGGCGCTGCTGTATGCGCTGCTGTTCTCGGTGCTGCCGGCCGAACAGGCCTGGCGCGCGCTGTTCCTCATCGGCCTCGCGCCGGCGCTGCTGGTGGTCGTGATCCGCCGCTACGTGAAGGAACCGGACGTCTACGAGAAGGAGAAGGCCGCACAGGCGCAGGTGGCCGGCACCCCGCGCCTCACGGAAATCTTCGCGCCGCAGCTGCTGTCGACGACGCTGCGCGCGGCGCTGCTGACGACCGGCGCGCAGGGCGGCTACTACGCGATCACGACCTGGCTGCCGACGTTCCTGAAGACGGAGCGTCACCTGACCGTGATGGGCACGGGCGGCTATCTCGCGACGATCATCATCGGCTCGTGGGTCGGCTACCTGACGAGCGCCTACCTGACCGACCGCCTCGGCCGCAAGCCGAACTTCATCCTGTTCGCGCTCGGCTCGATGGTGATCGCGTTCGCCTATACGTCGCCGGTGCTGAACCTCACGAACGCGTCGATGCTGTGGCTCGGCTTCCCGCTGGGGTTCTTCGCGTCGGGCATCTTCTCCGGGATGGGCGCGTTCCTCACCGAGCTGTTCCCGACACGGGTGCGCGGCTCGGGGCAGGGCTTCTGCTACAACGTGGGCCGCGCGGTCGGCGCACTGTTCCCGTTCCTGATCGGCGCGCTGTCGAAGCACTACGGGCTCGGCGCGAGCATCGGCATCTTCGCGGTCGCCGCGTACGGCGTGATGATCGTCGCCGCGCTGACGCTGCCCGAAACCCGCGGCCGCGAACTCGACGCCGCGTAAGCGGGCGCCGGCCCGCCGCCTAACCTCTTCCCTTTGATCGAAGCCCTCACGCGGCGCGCGACGCGCGCCGTGCGGCGGCGCTCGTCCATCGCTTCAACGACGCATCGAGTTCATCGCCATGACTGATCGACACACTTTCCCCGTTTCCTCCGACGCCGCGCGCTGGCAATTCTGGATCGACCGCGGCGGCACCTTCACCGACATCGTCGCGCGCCGGCCCGACGGCTCGCTCGTCACGCACAAGCTGCTGTCGGAGAATCCCGAGCAGTATCGCGATGCGGCCGTGGCCGGCATCCGCCACCTGCTCGGCCTGACCGACGGCGAGCCGATCACGCCCGAACGCGTCGACATGGTGAAGATGGGCACGACGGTCGCGACCAACGCGCTGCTCGAACGCAAGGGCGAACGCACCGCGCTCGCGACGACGCGCGGCTTTCGCGACGTGCTGCGCATCGCCTACCAGAACCGGCCGCGCCTGTTCGATCTCGACATCGTGCTGCCCGATGCGCTGTACGAGACCGTCGTCGAGGTCGACGAGCGGGTCGGTGCGCACGGCGACGTCGTCGTGCCGCTCGACGTGCAAAGTGCGGAAGCGGCGCTGCGCCGCGTGTTCGACTCGGGCGTGCAGGCGCTGGCCATCGTGCTGATCCACGGCTATCGCTACACCGCGCACGAGCGCGCGCTGGCCGAACTCGCACGCCGGATCGGCTTCACGCAGGTGTCCGTGTCGCACGAGGTGTCGCCGCTGATGAAGATGGTGTCGCGCGGCGACACGACCGTGGTCGACGCGTACCTGTCGCCGATCCTGCGCCGCTATGTCGAGCAGGTCGCGCACGAGATGCCCGGCGTGAACCTGCAGTTCATGCAGAGCAGCGGCGGCCTGACGCGCGCCGATGCGTTCCAGGGCAAGGACGCGATCCTGTCCGGCCCGGCCGGAGGCATCGTCGGGATGGTGCGCGCCGCGCGCGCGGCCGGCTTCGACCGCGTGATCGGCTTCGACATGGGCGGCACGTCGACCGACGTGTCGCACTACAACGGCGAATTCGAGCGCGTGTTCGAGACGCAGGTGGCCGGCGTGCGGATGCGCGCGCCGATGATGAGCATCCACACGGTCGCGGCCGGCGGCGGCTCGGTGCTCGGCTTCGACGGCGCGCGGCTGCGCGTCGGGCCCGAATCGGCCGGCGCGAATCCGGGGCCGGCCGCGTACCGGCGCGGCGGCCCGCTGACCGTGACCGACTGCAACGTGATGCTCGGCAAGATCCAGCCCGATCATTTCCCGCGCGTGTTCGGCCCGCATGCGAACGAACCGCTCGACCGCGACGGCGTCGCCGCGAAATTCGCGGCGCTCGCCGACGAGATCCACGCCGCGACCGGGCGGCGCGAGACGCCCGAGGCGCTGGCCGAAGGATTCCTCGAGATCGCGATCGGCAGCATGGCGAACGCGATCAAGAAGATTTCGGTGCAGCGCGGCCACGACGTGTCGCGCTACGTGCTGACGACCTTCGGCGGCGCGGGCGGCCAGCACGCGTGCGGCGTGGCCGACGCGCTCGGCATGACGCAGGTGTTCGCGCATCCGCTCGCGGGCGTGCTGTCCGCCTACGGGATGGGCCTCGCCGACCAAACCGCGATGCGCGAGCGCGCGGTGGAAGCGGTGCTGTCGGACGCGTCGCTGCCGGCGCTGAACGCGACGCTCGACCGGCTGACCGACGACGCGGTCGGCGCGCTGCTCGAACAGGGCGTGCCGCCGGAACGCATCGCGACCGAGCGGCGCGTGCACTTGCGCTACCAGGGCACCGATTCCGCGCTCGACGTGCCGGCCGGCAGCGTCGCCGCGATGCAGCAGGCGTTCGAAGCCGCGTACCGGCAGCGTTACGCGTTCCTGATGCCCGGCACGCCGCTGGTCGCCGAACTGGCCTCGGTCGAGGCGATCGGCCGCTCCGATGCGCCCGTCGAGATCGCGCCGCTCGCGCCGCGCGACGAGGGCGCGGCGCCGCAGGCCCACAGCGCGGTGCGGTTCCATTCCGGCGGTCAATGGCACGACGCGGCGCTGTACGTGCGTGACACGCTGCTCGCCGGCGACACGATCGACGGCCCGGCGATCGTCGCGGAGCAGAACGGCACGACCGTCGTCGAACCCGGCTGGCGCGCGCGAATGACCGCGCAGGGCAACCTCGTGCTGACGCGCACGACACCGCTGCCGACGCGCCGCTCGCTCGGCACCGACGCCGATCCGGTGCGGCTCGAGATCTTCAACAACCTGTTCATGTCGATCGCCGAGCAAATGGGGCTGCGGCTGCAGAACACCGCGTACTCGGTGAACATCAAGGAGCGGCTCGACTTCTCGTGCGCGATCTTCGACGGCGACGGCAACCTGATCGCGAACGCGCCGCACATGCCCGTGCATCTGGGGTCGATGGGCGAGAGCATCCGCACGGTGATCGAGCGCAACCGCGGCCGCATGCGCGACGGCGATGTGTTCATGCTGAACGACCCGTATCACGGCGGCACGCACCTGCCCGACGTCACCGTCATCACACCGGTGTTCGCGGACGGCTCGGACACCCCACTGTTCTACGTCGGCTCGCGCGGCCATCACGCGGACATCGGCGGCACGACGCCGGGCTCGATGCCGCCCGATTCGACGCACATCGACGAAGAGGGCGTGCTGATCGACAACTGGCAGCTCGTGTCGGCCGGCGTGCTGCGCGATGCGGACACGCGCGCGCTGCTCTCGTCGGGCCGCTACCCGGCGCGCAACGTCGAGCAGAACATGGCCGACCTGCGCGCGCAGGTCGCCGCGAACCAGAAGGGCGTCGACGAGTTGCGGCGGATGGTCGCCCAGTTCGGCCGCGACGTCGTGCTCGCGTTCATGGGGCACGTGCAGGACAACGCGGAAGAGGCGGTGCGGCGCGTGATCGGCGCGCTGCAGGACGGCGCGTACCGCTATCCGCTCGACAACGGCGCGGAGATTCGCGTCGCGATCCGCGTCGACCGCGCGGCGCGGCGTGCCGAGATCGATTTCACCGGTACCTCCGCGCAGCTCGACAACAACTTCAACGCGCCGAAGGCCGTCTGCATGGCCGCGGTGCTGTACGTGTTCCGTACGCTGGTCGGCGACGACATCCCGTTGAACGCCGGCTGCCTGAAGCCGCTCACCGTGATCGTGCCGGCGCGCTCGATGCTGAATCCCGAGTATCCGGCGGCGGTCGTGTCGGGCAACGTCGAGACGTCGTCGGCGGTCACCAACGCGCTGTACGGCGCGCTCGGCTGCGTCGCGTCGAGCCAGGGAACGATGAATAACTTCACATTCGGTAACGCTCGATACCAGTACTACGAGACGATCGCGGGCGGCAGCGGCGCGGGTGACGGCTTCGCGGGTGTCGGCGCGGTGCAGACGCACATGACGAACTCGCGTCTGACCGATCCGGAAGTGCTCGAATGGCGCTACCCGGTGCGGCTCGACTCGCACCGGCTGCGCGCGGGCTCGGGCGGCGGTGGGCGCTGGCGCGGCGGCGACGGCGCGGTGCGGCGGATCCGCTTTCTCGAGCCGATGACCGCGTCGATCCTGTCGAACAACCGGATCCATGCGCCGTTCGGCGCGGCGGGCGGCGAGGCCGGCGCGCTCGGCCGCAACACGATCGAGCGGGCCGACGGCACGGTCGAGACGCTCGCGCATATCGGCCGCGCGCAGATGGCGCCGGGCGACGTGTTCGTCGTCGAAACGCCGGGCGGCGGCGGCTACGGCGCGGCGGGCTGAGCGGGCGCCCCGCAACGCGTGCGGAAGCGGTGCGGCGGCGTGCACGCCGCACGGTTTTCGCGCGTGGCGGTGGGGCGGTCGTACCGGTTCCATTCAGGGCTGTGCAAAGCTGCGGGGGCCCCGGCGATATATTCACTTGCATTGATCCGCGCGCTATTGCCACGCGTATGGGAATAAAGACGGGCATTCCCGTCGTAAACGGAAATGGAAATTCCCCGCTTCCGCGCTCGACTCGAGGCGCCCCGACCCCTGCGGAACGCCTTGGGGTCGAGCGGTACGGGGCGGCCGGGATTCCCCGCAAACGCCCGTCCGACGGGGCACTCCGCCGATCCTGCCGCCCCGCTTCGGGGCCCTGCGCCCGCCCGCGCCCACCCCGCCAATCACGAAAAAGCCGCCGTGCCAATCGAGTCCCGATTCCTTGACACTCTCTGCCGAATGTGAGTGCCATTCTTGATCGTCATTTGATAAGATGGCTTACACATTCGTTTGGAAAACCTGCGCGCGAATGCGCAACCGCCGGGTCGCATTGGTTGGAAACAAATACGGAACGAGGGCCGCTGTCACGGCCATTACGACTGCCCCGCCGGATCCGCGCGCTGCGCGTCCGGGAATTGGGGTCAGCCAACTCGCCTCCGTCTACACTGTGCGTTTTTTCTGGATCGGGGCGTGTCCATGGATGACGAAAACGATAGCGAGGTGCTTGAAGCGCACGTCGGTACGCGCAGCCCCTGCTGGCGTCTCGGCAGCGACAGCAATGCGCTCGAGCTGGCGGCCGTCCGCGGCTTGACCAACGTCGCGGTGGCGCTGACCGGCGAGCAGGCCGCGCGAATTCGCGCGCTCACCGGCGTCACGTCGCACCTCGTGCTCGACCTTGCGCTGTTCGGCGACACGGTCACCCTCCACCTGGTCGGCAGGAAGGTCGATACGTCGAACTGGGCCGGCACGGCGTCCGCCTATTCCGATACCGCGTCGGTCGCGACCGACCTGTCGCACGGGCTCGCGTTCGCCGAGCAGGTCGTGTCCGAAGTGAATTCGCTCGTCGTGATCCTCGACCGCAACGGCATGGTGCAGCGCTTCAACCGCCTGTGCGAGGAAGTGACGGGCAAGCGCGAGGTCGACGTGATCGGCCGCAGCGCGTTCGAGCTGTTCATGAGCCCCGAGCAGGGCGCGCAGTCGCGCAGCAACATCACCGGCTTTTTCGCGAGCAACCGTTCGTTCGCGGTCGAGCGCTACATCAACACGGTCAACGGGCCGCGCCTGTTCCAGTTCCGCAACAAGTTCGTGCAGAGCGGCAGCGGCGCCGACGAGCAGTATCTGATCTGCTCGGGCATCGACGTCACCGAGGAGCGCAACGCGCAGCAGCGGCTCACCGAACTCGCGAACACCGACATGCTGACCGGCCTGCCGAACCGCCACGCGATCAGCGAGCGCATCGGCGCGGCGCTGGCCGCGGATCGCACCGACATGCGCGGCCAGGTCGGCATCCTGTTCCTCGATCTCGACAACTTCAAGCGCGTCAACGATCACTACGGGCACATCACCGGCGACCGCCTGCTGCAGGACGTGTCCACGATCATCAGCGGCTGCCTGCCGTCGGGTGCGACGCTCGCGCGGCTCGGCGGCGACGAATTCCTGGTGCTGTTCGAGCACGGCACGCGGCCGCTGCTCGAAGCGACCTCGCAGATCATCCTCGAACGGCTGCGCACGCCGATCCACCTCGGGCTGATGGAGATCTACACGAGCTGCTCGATCGGCATCGCGATGTATCCGCAGCACGGTGATTCGCTCGAAACGCTGATCCGCAGCGCCGACACCGCGATGTACGTCGCGAAGGAAGAGGGCAAGCATACGTACCGCGTGTTCTCGCTGGAGATGAACCAGAAGGTCGCGAAGTACATGTGGCTCGACACGAACCTGCGCAAGGCGCTCGAGGAAGAGCAGTTCGTGCTGCACTACCAGCCGGTCGTCGACCTCGCGAGCGGCGACGTACGCAGCGTCGAGGCGCTGATCCGCTGGCAGTCGCCCGATCGCGGGCTCGTCGCGCCGATCGAGTTCATCCACTTCGCGGAGGAGTCGGGGCTGATCGCGCCGCTCGGACGCTGGGTGATGCGCACCGCGGCAGCGCAGGCCGCCGCATGGAAGGCGAAGGGGCTCGGCGTGCGGGTCGCGGTGAACGTGTCCGCGCGGCAACTGCAGGACATGAACATCGTCCATCAGTTCGCATCGATTCTCGCCAGCGCGGGGCTGAAGCCGAGCCTCGTCGACATCGAGCTCACCGAAAGCAGCTTCATCGAGGATGAGGAAACGGCACACGAGCTGATGAAGGAATTCCGCCAGCTCGGCGCGAAGATTCACCTCGACGATTTCGGCACCGGCTATTCGTCGCTGTCGCAACTGTCGCGGCTGCCGCTCGATTCGATCAAGCTCGATCGCAGCTTCATCACGGGCATCGATCGCAATCCGCGCTCGCAGGCGCTGGTGCGCTCGGTCGTGTCGCTCGCGAAGGCGCTGAGTTTCGCGGTCGTCGCCGAAGGCGTCGAGACGCCCGGGGAGGCGGAATTCCTGAAGCAGGTCGACGTCGACTACGCGCAGGGTTTCTACTTCGCGCGGCCGATGCCGGCCCAGGCGTTCGAGGGCTGGCTCGCGGAAACGAGAAAGCTCAGGCTGATCGCCTGAGCCTGCCCGCATCACGGAGCGCGCCGCCCGCCACGCGGCGGCGCGCTCCATTCACATCACACCGTGCGCAGCTTCGACACGCGCCGGTTCTGCAGCATCACCAGACGTTCCATGTACGCGAGATCCTTCGGCTCGATCGTGAACGCCGCGTGAACCCATTCCTCGGTGATGTCCATGAGCTCGGAACGCGTGATCTGGAACACGCGCTCGCGTGCGCGCAGCATCGCGCGGATGCCGTTCAGCTTCGGCTTCGTCACGTCGATGAAGGTGCGCGTCGCGAGATACGCGTCGCCCGCGTCGAACGTCTGGTCGACCAGCCCGCGATCCTCGTACCACTCGGCCGCATGCGCCTCGCCGGACGAGATCAGCGATTCCGCGAGCCCGCGGTCTGCCTTGCGCGCGACCAGCGAATAGCCGCCCATGCCCGGGAACAGGTTGAACGCGATCTCGGGAAAGCCGAGCTTCGCGCCCTTCTGCGCAAGCATGTAGTGGTGCGCGAGGGCGGCCTCGAAGCCGCCGCCCAGCGCGCTGCCCTCGACCATCGCGATCGAGATCGAACCGGTGCCGAAGCCCGTGTAGATCTCGTACACGCCATCGATGCACGAGCGGGCATAGGCCATCAACTGATCGCGGCGACCGCTGCGGATCGCGTCGACGAAGAAGCTCAGGTCGCCGCCGACGTTGAACAGCTCGGGCACGAGCGAACCCGTCACCCAGAAGTCGAACGGCAGGCCGGAGTCGCGTGCGACGCGCGCGAGATGGATGATGTCGGTGACGAGTTGCTGGTTGAAGCACGGCCGCGGCTCCGATCGCAGCATCATCCACATGATGTTGCGGCCTTCTTCGTAGAACGCGGTGAGTTGCGTGAGTTCACCTGCTTCGTAAAACGGACGGCACGCCGGATGAGATTGGAGTTGCATGGTATGTCCTCGTGAGATGTGGTTTTGCAAAGAGCGCCGCGGCCGGTGCCGTGGACAACTGCCCCCGCACGGCGCCGGCCGCGAGGCACCGCCATTGTTGCGCGCACACAAAAGCCGAAATGCGGGGAAAAACGCACGACGGGGACGAGGAGGGGTATCGCGGTCGGTGTGAGGCGTGTGGACTGTGCGAATGGCGGGAGCGATGCGATCGATGGGATCGCTTGGCGGGAGGACGTGGGGGAGGTGTGGCACGGAAGTGTGACGATGCGGCGACAATCGATGCGCGCATGCCGTACGGAAGACGTGTCGCGTGTCGGTCGTTTACGCGATCAAAGCGATGCCGCGCCGTCGATCACGTCTCATGGAATGTGCGGACTGGTGCCGCGACTGTGCGTCGGTTAGTGTTGGAGGATGACGCCGCCGCTACCGCATGGCGTTGACCCGATGCGTGACCGACACGGACGCGAACAATCTGCGGAAGAGGATGGAGTTGCGGCTGCGACGCGACAACGTCGACTGCACGATCACGAACTACGTGGGCACCGCGCTGAAGTTCGCGCTGGCCTACGCGAACGAACAGGAGCGTGACAAGCGTGTCGGCGTCGCATGCTGATGCATCGATCTCGCGACACACACATACGCCCATTCCTGTGCCGGAAACTTGAATGCATCGCAACGTGACATAAAATAAAAGCAGGCATTCGTGCCATCCGGTTTCTACGCCGCAAACGAACCCGGCCGCGCGATACGCGCAGCGTGCCGGACGAATCTTCTATTGAGAAGAACGGAGGATGGCCACAGACCTCGCCGCGACCGGCGGTTGCTATCGCCGCACGATCTCGCGGCGATGACGAGGGAAAAACGACGATGATGGTTACATTCCGATCCTCCGCCGCCCCGGACATCGTGATGTTGCGCGATCTGGCGGAGTACCTGCTGGGCCTCGTCGGCAAGGCGCTCGACGTGCGCGGGGTCATTTCCCCTGACGAATTGCCGGACGCGATCGCGCGGCTCGAGCTGGCGATCACGGATGACGTGTCGCGGGAAAGCGCGCACGAGCATTCAACGCAGGCGCTGCGCAGCGAACTGTCGCCGCATGCGGGCGGGCTCGCGCAATGCGCGTGGCCGCTGCTGGACATGATGCGTGCGGCCCACGAACAGGGCCGTCACGTGATGTGGAGTGTGTAGGCGCGCGACGCGCGCCGGCTGCCCGGGAACCGGACCTCCGCTGCAAGGCCGACGGCCTGGCGTCGCAAGACGCCATACCGTCGGCCGATTTTTTTGCGCGGAGCGCTTTCCGCTTACGAATGGTGGTGCGTATGCGAGCGTGCCGAGCGCCGCGACGGGCGGTGCAAGAGCCGGTCGCGTATGCGCTCGCGGCTGCGCTGTTCCGCGAAGAACAGCACCGCGAACATGAGGACCGCGAGCAGCAGGATGGTCGCGACGATACCGTTTTCCATGTCGCCTCCGGTGGGTGGGGAGCGAGAGATGCCATGGCCCGGTGTCAGCCGACCGGCATGGGCATCAAGAGGCCGGCGAGCAGATGCGCGTTGCGCCGGCCGCGGCCGGCATCGCGCCAGCGTTGAAGCGCTGGGCCAGTGCAATCGCGACCCCGCACGCATCCGCGTCGTTGCGGAACACGTGGTGCGTGGGATCGAGCAGATGCGCGTCGCTCCGGCCGCCGCCGCCATCGCGCCAGCACATGATGACGCGCGGCGGGTACTTCACGCCGAGCGCGAAGCCTTCGCCGGCCACCGGATCGACCCGCACGTCCGCGCGGCTCTCATCTTGATGGTAGGTCACGGAAAGCGACGACTCCATCCCGATTCCCTGCACGGACGCCACCCGTTCCGACCCCGCGCCGCAAACCAGCACGTGCCGGCACGCGCGGGGCCCACGAACGAGTGCCGCGCCGCGTTCACGTCAGCATCGGCATCGCTTCGATCAGTGCAATCCCGAGCAGCGCGCCGATCGCGGCGCCGACCAGCTTCGGATGCCACCGCTCGAGATGCAACGCGGTGAGCAGCGCCCCGATCAGGATCACGCCCAGCAGCGCGAACGCGATCACGAGATAACCGATTTCGAAATCGTTGTTGATCAGCATGATGTCTCCTTCCCCATGTAAGCGTGTCGAATGCGCCGGATCGTCATTCGTTTCGGCGACGTCGCACGCACGCGTACCTGGCTGAATTATATATCACAACGTGATATAAAAAGCGGTCACACGCGGAGCAGGTCGTGAAAGTGCGGCAACGCCCCAGCATTCCCGCGTGCCGCGCTTCCCCGCCCGCATGTTGCGCCGCGGCGTGGCCGGCCGCCCAGCGGCTTGACGCTCGCGGACACGTCACCCACACTGAATTGAACGACCGGGCGCGGCGCGCGGATGCGTGCCCGTCGCGTCCCGACATGAACACGAACGCGCGGAGAGCTTCGACGTGGTGCGTTTTCCGTTCCGAGCGACCGGCCGCCTGCCGGGCCGCGCCGCCGCGTTCGCGGTGGCCGTCGCCGCCGTCGCGCTCGCGCGTCCCGCGTTGGCCGACTCGGGCGACGAAGCGCCCGTCACGCTCGTCAGCGATGTGCACCTGTTCGTGATCCAGCGCGACGGCTCGCTCGACGAGGAAGACGATTCGACACTGCGCGCGAACGATGCGAACGGGATCGACGCGATCGCGCAGCGCTATGTCTGGTTCGACAAGAACCTGGAGAAGGTCGAGCTGGTCGCGGCGGAAACGATCGATCGCGGCGGCGTCGCGCATCCGGTCGGGCCAGACGGCATCCGCGATGTCCAGGAGCCGCGTTCGGCCGGCGCGCCGACGTTCCAGGACGGCCTGCTGCGCACCGTCGTGTTTCCGGGCGTCGAGGCCGGGTCGAGCACGCGCATCGCGTTCCGCAAGGCGCGCACGAAGCCCGTCAACGCCGGTTACTTCGGCTACTACGTCGAACCGTCGCGCGAGCCGGTGGAGAACCAGCGGCTGATCTTCGACGTGCCGGCGGACATGCCGCTGCGTGCGGACGCGCGCGGCTACGTCGCGCTGCCGCCGGTCACGGCGAACGGCCGCACGCGCTACGAGTTCGCATACCGGCACGGCCCGTACGACCGGATCGAGAGCGGCTCGGTCGGCTATCCGACCTACGGCGACCGGCTCGTGGTGTCCACGCTGCCCGACTATGCGGCGTTCGCCGCGCGCTACCGCAACGCTGCCGTCGATCCGGGCTTGAACGATCCGGCCGTCGTGCAGCTGGCGCGCGCGCTCACCGCCGACGTCGCCGATCCGCACGACAAGGCGCGCCGCCTGTACGACTGGGTGCAAGCGAACGTGCGTTACGTCGCGATTTTTCTCGGTGAGACGGCCGCCGCGCCGCATCGCGTGACGGACATCCTGCGCAACCGCTACGGCGACTGCAAGGACCACGTCGCGCTGTTCGGCGCGTTGCTCGCGGCGGTCGGCATCCGCAGCGAACCGGTGCTGATCAACCTCGGCTCCGTGTACGCGCTGCCCTCCGTGCCCGGCTACGGCGCGGGCGCGATCAACCACGCAATCACGTGGCTGCCCGGTCTCGGCCTCTACGCGGACACCACGACGAGCGGCATCGCGTTCGGCTACCTGCCGCCGATCGTGATGGACCGGCCGGCGTTGCTCGTCGACACCGGCGTGCTGTCGCGCACGCCGGCCACGCAGCCGAAGCGCCGCACCGCGCGCGTGGAGATCGATGCGGCGCAACCGGGCGCCGCGCGGTTTCACGCGCTCGTCGTGGACGACGGCTGGACCGCGGAGCTCGAACGCACGCTGTTTCGCCGCGCGCCGCCCGAGCGCTTGCGGCAGCTCGCAAACGAACGGCTGAGGCAAAGCGGCTTGCGGGGCCGCGCACGAATCTCGACCGGCGATCGCCGCGCGACGGACGGGCCGTTCGACGTGACGTACGACGGCACGCTCGATCACGTCGTGTGGCCGGACGGCACGACCGCCGTGCCCGCGCTGTCGAGCATCACGGGCGGTATCGCGACGCAGGTCGAGGGGTGGCTGGCCGAACCGGTGCGCACGCAGCCGTGGGTGTGTCTCGGCGGCACGTTCGACGAGACCGGCGAGATCGCGCTGCCGGCCGGCGTCGCGGTGACCGACCTGCCGACCGATACGGCCGTGCACGACCGCTTCGTCGACTTCACGTCGCATTACGTGTTCGATGCGGCCGCGCACGTCGTGCAGGTCACGCGCCGGCTGACGGCGACGTTCGGCCGGCAGGTCTGCACGCCTGACGAGTTCACGGCGCTGCGCGCGTCGCTCGAACGTATCGAGCGCGACACGCAGGCGCAGATCGTCGTACGGGCAAGGCAACGTTGAACGCCGGGCGCGGCGCATGCGGCGCTCGGCACGATCGGACGCGCGGCCGAACTCGGCCGACGCGCGGGAGACGGACATGACGAAGCGGGAAGACGAGATCGCCGACCTGTCGAAGGAATTGCTGGGCCGGATCGTGCAGGGCGCGATGATGAGCGGCGCGCCGGTGGATGCGCAACAGTGCGCGGCGCTGGCCGTGCGCTGCGCGACGGCGCTGGTCGATCGGCTTGAAGCACGCAGCGGCTGAGCGGAATCGACGCAGGCGAAGACGGATTGAGCGAAGCCGGGGCGACTCGACAGATGTTCGCCAGGGCCCGCGTTGTACGTGACGCGTTACACGTCGGCGTGCGTGTCGCCTTCCGCGCGCACCGCGCCCGGCGGCCGCCCGACCACGCGCTTGAACGCCCGGCTGAACGCGGCGAGCGACCCGTAGCCGAGCCGGTACGCCACGGCCTCGATCGTCTCGCGGTCGCGTGCGATCCATTGCGCGGCGAGCCGCATCCGCAGCTCGGTCAGGTAGCGCACGGGCGTCATCCCGGTGGCCGCGAGAAAGCGCTCCGCGAATACCGAGCGCGATACGCCCGCTTCGGCGGCCAGTTCCGACACGCTCCAGTTGCGCCCCGGATCGCGATGCAGCGCGACGATCGCGCGGCCGAGCTTCGGTTCGCGCAGCGCCTGTACCCAGCCCGTCGCATCGCCGCATCCGCACTCGACCCAGCCGCGCACGATGAACGCGGCGACCACGTCCGCGAGCCGCGCGAGGATACCCGCGAAGCCCGCGCGTTCGGAGCACGATTCGCGCTCCATTGCGTCGAGCATCGGGCGGATTTCCGGGTAGCGCGCGAGCAGCGTGCCGACGTGCATGAACTCCGGCATCGTCCCGACGAGCGGCTGCATGCCGCCGAGATCGAGCTCCATGCACGCGCTGAAGATCAGCGCGTCGCCGGCGGCCGGCTCCGCCGCGGCGCACGACGTCGCGGCCACCGACGCGACCGTGTCGCAGATCTTCGCGACCTCGAACCCGCCGATCTCGCGGCACGGCGCATCCGGATCGGACACCAGCGCATGCGTGCCGCCGTGCGGCAGCAGGATCGCGTCGCCGGCCTCGAGCCGCACCGTCGTGCCGGCCGCGTCGCGCAGCAGCACGGGCCCGCGCCCGACGAAATGGAACTGCGCGCGGCCCGGCGCATGGCCGAAGCTCAGCCCGAACGGCCGCGGCACCTGGATCCGGCGATACTGCACGCCGCTCAGGCGCATGCCCAGCAGCAACTCGCTGACGAGGTCGTGCACGTTGGGCACGGGGGGAAGCAGGGGCTCGGCCATTTTGAGATTCGGACGATCGATCAATAAGAACGGATTGTATGTCATAGACCGTCCTGCCGTGGTTCCCTACGATAGGCCGTCATCAGTATTTTCCCTATCCCACTCGGAACGACGCATGAATCCCGGAATCTCCTCTGCCGCCGCCCCGGCGGCTCCCCGCGCCCCGGCCTGGGGTGCCGTCTTCGCGATGACGCTCGGCGTGTTCGGCCTCGTCACCGCCGAATTCCTGCCCGCGAGCCTGCTCACGCCGATGGCCGACAGCCTCGGCGTGACCGAAGGCGTGGCCGGCCAGGCCGTCACGGCCACTGCGACCGTCGCGCTCGTCACGAGCCTGCTGATCTCCGCGCTGACGCGCACGATCGACCGCCGGCGCGTGCTGCTCGCGTTCTCCGTGCTGCTCGTCGCCTCGAATCTCGCGGTTGCGTTCGCGCCCAACCTGACGACGCTGCTGATCGGCCGCGTCGTGCTCGGCGTCGCGCTCGGCGGCTTCTGGACGATGGCGACGGCCACCGCGATGCGGCTCGTGCCGACCGCGATGGTGCCGCGCGCGCTGTCGATCATCTTCAGCGGCGTGGCGGTCGCGACGATCGCATCGGCGCCGATGGGCAGCTATTTCGGGCACCTGATCGGCTGGCGCAACGTGTTCCTGATCGCGGCGGCGCTCGGCGGCGTCGCGTTCGTGTCGCAGGTGATGACGCTGCCGTCGATGCCGCCGAGCGGCACGACGCGGCTGCGCACGCTCGTCGACGTGCTGCGCCGGCCGACCGTCGGCCTCGGGATGTTCGCGACGATCCTCGTGTTCACCGGGCATTTCGCGTTCTTCACGTATCTGCGGCCGTTCCTCGAGCAGGTCGCCGGCGTCGGCGTGAACGGGCTGTCGGCGATCCTGCTCGGCTACGGGATCGCGAACTTCGTCGGCACGTCGCTCGCGGGCCGCGTGCTCGAACACCGGCTGCGGCCGATGCTGATCGGGATGCCGGCGCTGATGGTCGTGCTCGGCATCGCGCTCGTCGCGCTCGGCCGCGCGCCGATGATCGACGCGGTGCTCGTCGCGTTGTGGGGGATGGCGTTCGGCGGCGTGCCGGTTGCCTGGTCGACGTGGGTCACGCGCACCGTGCCCGATGAAGCCGAGAGCGCGGGCGGGCTGATCGTCGCGGCGATCCAGCTCGCGATCGCGACGGGCGCGGCGGCCGGCGGCGTCGTGTTCGACGCGAACGGTGCGGGCGGCGTGTTCCTGGGCGCGGCTGCGGTACTGGCCGTCGCGGTCGCGACGATCGTGACCGGCGTGCCGAAGCGGGTGGGCGTCGCGGGGGCGCTGGCCGAATGATGGATCGCAGCGGGCCGGCGCGTGCGATCGCGCATCGGCCCGCTGCTCGTTGCTAGTTGCAATGCGCGCCGCGGGAATGGCGGCGCGGCACCTGAAGCGTGGGGACGGCGATTGCATCGGATGTAATCGTCCGCCGTCCGCTGTCCGCCCGGGCAGCGGCTAGCCGCCTTGCTTCACCACTGCCGCAAGCGCCTTCATCGCCTGCAGGTAAGGGTAGGGGCCGTGACTGATGCGCGCGACGCCGTATTCCGCGAGTTCGGCGAGCGTCGGCGTGTCGGCCACGCGCATGATGTTCACGGGCAGCGGCGACGCGGCCGTCAGCGCGCGAATCAGCGCCGGCGATTGCAGGCCCGGCACGAACAGGCCGTCGGCGCCCGCCGCCGCATACGCGCGTGCGCGGGTCAGCACGTCGTCCAGAAGCCGTTCGTCGTGCGTGTCGGCCGCGGCCTTGAAGAACACGTCGGTGCGCGCGTTGATGAAGTAGCCGATGTCCGCGCGATCGGCCGCCTGCCGGGCCGCCGCGAGGCGCGCGGCCGCGTCGTCGACGGTGCGCAGTTCGCCCGTCGCCGGAAAGCTGTCTTCCAGATTGCAGCCGATCGCGCCGGCCTCGATGCTGCTTGCGATCGTGTCGGCCACGTCCTCCAGCCGCTCGCCGTACCCGCTTTCGAGATCGACTGTGACGGGCAGGTCGGTTGCTTGGGCGATTCGCGCGAGCACTTCCATCACGAGCGCTTTCGGCATCTGCTCGCCGTCGGCGAACCCGTTGGCGACCGCGACCGACCAACTGCCCGTCGCCAGCGCGAGCCCCCCCGCGTCGGCCACCGTGCGCGCGCTGCCGGCGTCCCACACGTTGAACAGCGCGAGCGGCTCGCCCGCGCGATGAAGCGAACGGAAATACGCGGCCTTTTCCTTGTTATTGCGACTCATGCTCGTCCCTCCGGTTGAAATGCCGATCGGTGATCGTATCGAACGATACGTCGATGGTGTCGAGCGCCGCGAGAAAATCGCGCGCGTCGAACAGTTCGCCCAGGCTGCGTACGCCGCCCGACGTCAGTGTACGGCCGCTCAGCAGGCGGACCGTCGCCTCGACGATGATCGGGGCGCTCACCGCATAAATGTCGCGTCCCGACGCGCTCGCGCGATGCGTGATGCCGTTCTGCACGACGATGGCGTCCATCACGAATTGCTGCGCCGAGCGGCCTAGCGCGTCGACCGGTTGCGGCGGCGGCGTGCCGGCATCGCGGATATCGCGCAGCGCGAGCGTCGCGAGCCAGGACTCGATCGTATCGATGCGCAGATGACGCGCGAGCGTCATCACTTCCGAGAACGGCAGCAGCGTCACGTCGACGTCGCCGAGGGGTGCCGGAAACGGCCAGCGGCGCTCGCGTGCCGTCGACGGCACCGCGGTCGGCTTGCCGTCCCGCTGAATCAGCCGGGTCGCGTGATTGCGCTCGCCGGTCACGTGCGTGCCGCGCGTCGAATGCCAGCTGTCGAGGCCGGTCGCGACGTCGACGCGCTCGATCGGCCGCTGCGGGTCGACGACGGCCGTCACGAGCAGGTCGGCCAGGCCGCCGTAGAACGCGGCGGCCGGCACGAGCGTCACACCGGCGACGCGTGCACGGGCGTCGCGCTGCTCGGTCAGTGTCTGGACGGACGGCTGCTCGGCCGTCAGATCGAGATACGGGATACCGGCGCGCAACGCCGCGTCGGCGAGCGGCAGCGCGGTATCGAGGTAGGGCCCCGCGCAGTTGATCACCGCGTGCGCGCCGCGCAAGGCGGCGTCGAGCGCGGCCGGATCGTCTGCCGACGCGACGCGCCACGGCGCCGCGTCGTTGCCGCCTTGCGCGAGCCGCGCGGCATCGCGCCCGATGCGCATTGCGCCGACACCGCGCCGTTCCAGTTCGGCGACGACAAACCGCCCGGTGTGACCCGTGGCGCCATACACTGCAACCGTCATTCGACCATTCATGATCCACTCCGATACAGACCGGTTTGTTTTATAGTACAGACCTGTAGCGCCGTCAACCCCGCGGTGCTATCATCGGATGCACTTTTGCGGGACAGGCGGCCCTCGGCGGCCGGGCTTGGATGAAACAGGAAACACAGACGAAGGGGAGCGCGCCCGATACGCGCGAGCGCATTCTGCAAACGGCGAGCGCGCTGTTCTATCGGGAAGGGACGCGGGCGGTGGGCGTGGATTTGATCGTCGCGCAGGCGGGCGTCGCGAAGACGAGCCTGTATCGGCATTTCGCGACGAAGGACGACCTGATCGAGGCGTTTCTGCTGCGCGAGGATGCGGATTTCTGGGCGCACTGGGACGCGGTGGCCGCGCGGTACCGGCGTACGCCGCGCGAGGAGCTGGATGCGCAGTTGCAGTGGATCGGCGAGCGCATCGAGCGGCCCGGTTATCGCGGCTGTCCGCAGATCAACATCGCCGCGGAGTATGCGGACGGCAATCATCCCGCCCGCAAGGTCGCCGTCGCGCACAAGCAGGAATTGCGGCGCCGGCTGACGGAACTGGCGAGCGCGATCGGGATCGACGAACCGCAGACTTACGCGCTGCGGCTCGCGACCGTCATCGACGGCGCGCTCAGCAGCGGGCACGCACTGCACGCGCACGGCCCCGTGCGCTTCCTGCGGGAGTTCGCCCAATTGCTGATGCCGACGAAGGGCACGAAGTGAAGCCCGGGTAGTGCGGTGCCGCGCGCGGCTTCAGCCGCGCGTAGCTGGATCTTCCGACAGCATGCGCAACTGATCGCGCAACACATCGACTTCTCCGGCCGCGAACGGCTGTTCGATCTCGGCGTGCGTCTGCTGCCACAGCGGGAACGCGTCGGCCAGCAGCCGATGGCCGGCCGGCGTGAGTTCGAGCAGGCGGCTGCGCTTGTCATCCGGATCCTGCACGATCGTGACCAGCCCGCGCCGCTCGAGCGGTTTCAACGCGGCGGTCAGCGTGGTGCGATCCATCGCGAGCAGCGACGCGACCGATTTCATCGCGGCCGGTTTCGGCCGGTTCAGCGACATCAATAGCGAAAACTGGCCGTTCGTGAGATCCAGCGGACGCAGCACATCGTCGAAGATGCGCGCGAGATTGCGCGCCGCGCGCTGCATGTGCAGGCACAGGCAGCAATCGCGCACCATCAGCGTTGTTTCGAAAGGAAGCTTTTCATTGCGTGCCATGTTGCAATTGTGTTGATATCAACCTATCTTGTCAAGGACGAGGAGCGGCAGCTCGCTGTTCCCGCCATCGGACGGAGGAAGCATGAGTGCGCAACAGCAGTTGTATCTCGCGGTTTTCCTCGGCAGCAAGGAGAGCCCGGCCATGAAGGCGTGGATGGCGCTACCGGAGGAGGAGCGGCGCACGCGGGAGAAGGAAGGGATCGCCGCGTGGCATGCGTGGGTCGACCGGCATCGTGACGCGATCGTCGAGCTCGGCGGGCCGCTCGGCAAGACCAAGTCCATCGGCAAGGGCGGTATCACGGACACCGCCAATGCGCTGAGCGGCTTTACCGTCGTGCGTGCCGCATCGCACGATGCTGCTGCCGCGCTGTTCGAAGGCCATCCGCATTTCACGCTGTTTCCCGGCGACACGATCGAGGTGATGCCGGTGCTCGCGGTGCCCGATATGTAAACGATGAACGCATGAACCATGCGCCGCAGCCTGCATGGAGACCAATTCCCGACAATCTGGATGGAGACACTGCAATGAAGCTTTACGGATTTGCCGGCACCCGCACGCAACGCGCGCTGTGGGGGCTGAAGGAACTGGACGCGGATTTCGAATTCGTGTCGGTCAACCTGCTCGCGGGCGAGCACAAGCGGCCCGAATTCCTGCACCTCAATCCGGCCGGGAAGGTGCCCGTGCTGGTGGATGGCGACCTCGTGATTCCCGAGTCGGCCGCGATCGTGCTGTATCTCGCGGACAAGTATCCGGAGAAGCAATTGCTGCCGGTCGATCTTGCGCGGCGTGCCGAGGCCTATCGGTGGATCATGTTCGCGGTGACGGAACTCGAGCAGCCGCTGTGGCGCATCGCGCGGCATACGTTCATCTATCCGCCCGAGAAGCGCTCGCCGGCCGATATCGAACTGGCGCGCGAGGATTTCAACGCGATGGCCGTGATTCTCGACAAGCATCTCGAGGGGCGTGAATTCATCGTCGGCGATACGCTGACGGTGGCCGATTGCGTGACGGCGTATCTGATCGACTGGGCGAGCGAATGCAACCTGATCGAACCGTTCCCGCAATTGCGCGCGTATCTCGAACGGTTGTATGCACGGCCGAAGGCGCCGCAGCGGATTGCGGAGGCGCGCAAGGCGGCGTGAGCGGGTGGTTGATCCGGCTTGACCGCGGGTCAACCACGAACATTGTTGCGAACTGTTGCCATTCGCTGGACGAGAACGTGGCCATCGTTTATCCCTCAGCTTCCACAAAAAAAATCCGTGGCTGAGAGAAAAACATGGCTCGACAACGAAGTACGCACGGTGCGCTCGCGCAATGGATAACCGGCCGTCAGTCGTATTTCCTGGAGGTGCCGGGGGCGCCTCGGGCGCAGGATCTGTCGATTATGTCGTTCGCGCTCGACGAGCGGCTCGGCGAGCCCTATCGAATCGACCTGACGCTGACCAGCCCGGCCCCGCTCGCGCGTCCGGACTATCTCAATCGCCCGGCGATCTTCACGATCGAGCCGGCAGGAGCGGCCGGCGCCGCCGATGCGCGGCGTACCTTCGCCGGCTGCATCACCGCGTTCGGTCAGATTCGCAAGACCCACGATTTCGTGTCGTATCGCATCGTTGTCGAGCCATTCGTCGCTCGCCTGCGTCTCGGCGAAACATCACGCATCTACCAGCAGCAGTCCGTGCCGGAGATCATCGAATCGATCCTGAGGCGGCACGAATTCCGCTCCCATCAGTTCTCGTTCAAGCTGAGGCGCGCCTATCCGCGTCTCGCGTTCCGCATGCAGTACCGGATGTCCGACTGGGACTACATCAGGTTGCTGATGGAACAGACGGGCTTGTTCTGCTTTTTCCGTGCCGGGCAGCATGGCGACGAACTGCATTTCGGCGACGACGTCGATGCCTACACATATCGTCCGGATGTCGTGATTCCGTATCGCGAGGCAAGCGGTCTCGAAACCGGTCACGAAGCCGTGCTGTCGCTCGAGTCGCTGAGCGAAACAATTCCGCAGTCGGTGAAGGTTGCCGATTACAACCCCGACAAGGCCTACGATCGCTTCAATGCCGAAGTGAATATCGTTCGCGACGATCCGACGACGTGGGGCCGGCATTACGTCTTCGGCACGCATCATCTGGACGGCAACGAAGCCCGGCACGAAGCGCAGTTGCGTCACGAAGCCGCGGTTGCGTGGCAGGTCGTGTATTCCGGCACGAGTTCGGTGGTGGATTTCGCCCCGGGGCTCGTCGCGAAGCTCGACGAGAAGCCGGCCGATGCGCCGCACGGGATCGTCATCATTGCCGTGCGTCACGAAGGCGGTCGGGATGCGTCGTACATCAACACGTTCGACGCGATTCCCAGTGGCCGGCCGTTCCGCCTGAAGCTCGACGAACGGCGCTGGCCGGCAATCGCCGGCACGCTGTCGGCGCGCGTCACGGCGCCGGATACTTCGCCCTATGCGCATCTGACGAGCGCTGGCCTCTACACCGTACGATTCGATTTCGACTTCGACGACTGGGCGGCAGGTGGTGAATCCGTGCCGCTCAGGCTGGCCAAACCGTTCGCTGGTGACAACCAGACAGGCTTCCATTTCCCGCTGCTCGCCGATACGGAGGTGGCGGTTGCATTCGTGGGTGGCGATCCGAATCGGCCTTATATCGCGAACGCACATCATCACAGTCAGGCGACCGACCTGGTGACGAGCCGGGACGAATTCAATACGCGCAACGTGATCCGCACGCGGGCCAACAACAAGCTTCGTTTCGAGGATCGGAAAGGACGCGAAGGCATCAAGCTGTCGACGGACTACGGCGGCAAGACTCAGGTCAATCTCGGCTATCTCGTCGACAGCCGGAAGGCGGTGCGCGGTGAAGGGTTCGAGGTCAGGACCGACGAACGCGGGGTACTGCGTGCGGGCAAGGGGCTGTTCCTGACGGCCGATGTCCAGTCGAACGCGGGCGGACAGGCTTTCGACATGACGGCGGCCCGCCAGCAGCTCGACGCGGCCCGGTCCCGCATGCGCAGCCTGGCCGAAGCGGTCGAGAAGGCTCGAGCAACGGTGGCCGCATGCGACGCACAGCAGGCATTGCTCGAATCGCAGATCAAGGATCTCGAAGCGGCTGTGTTGCTCGCGTCTGCGCCACACGGCGTGGCGATCACCAGTGGCGAGCACATGCAACTGGCGGCAGGCGGACATCTGTTCACGACGACGGGCGGCAATGCGGATGCGGCGATCGGCGGCAATTTCACGGTCGCGGCTGGCAATGCGGTATCGATGTATGCGAATGCGCAGGGGATGAAGCTGTACGCGGGCGCCGGCAAGGTCGATGTGCAGGCGCAGGCAGACGCGCTCGAACTCACGGCGCTGAAGGGCGTGACGATCGCGAGCACGTCGGATGCAGTGACGCTGAATGCGCAGAAGGCGCTGACGCTGATGTGCAGTGGCGCCTATATCAAGCTCGAAGGCGGAATCGTCGAGATCGGCAGTGCGGGCGAGATCCGGGTGAAAGGGCAATTGAGCGTCGGGCCATCCGCGACGCTGAGGCAGGCGTTGCCGCTGATGCCTGAACAGGAACAAACCGGCATGCAACTCTGGCATGCGTACCCGAATGGCGAGCCAGTCAGGAACGCACCGTATCGCGTGACGTTTCCGGATGGTTCGTGGCGCGAGGGCCGGCTCGATGCCAACGGCAGGGGCACGGTAGCGAATGTGCCGCGTGGCGGCGGCGCGGTCGAGTATCTCGAAGAAGACCACGATATTCAGGATAAGGCGCGCAAATGGGTCGACCCGAACGGGACGGCGCTATTTGCGGCGGTCGGGCGCGATGCCGGCCAGGCGGTGCCTAGTCTCGTCGGGCCCGTGATGGCGGCGGCGGTGCCGGAAAGCGACGCAGTCAGGCAAGGACTGGATGCGGCTGCCTCCATCGGGGCGGCAACATCCGGCGTCGCGAAAGGCGACGGCGCCGCGCTTGCTCGAGCCGCACTCGAACCGGTCGGGCAGCCGGTTGCGAATGCCGCTGCCAATCGTGCGACGGCCTTGGTATCGGATGTCACGCCTGCGCTCGTCAAAACCACCGTGTCGCGTTGATTCACGCTCCGCGTTTTTCCCGTTCTAGACAGATAACAACCATGACCGGAACCGCCACACCTTCTACCCCTCAGCGCCAGATTCCGAAGGCACTTCTTCAGAATGCCGAAGCACGGCGCGTCATCGTCGGTCCGGTCCCCGCGCCCCGGACGTCTCCGACGCTGATCCCGGCCGACGCCGAATCGGTCGGCAATCACGGCCTCGAAATCTTCGTGCAGTGCCTGTACATGGTGCCGTTCGTCGGCAATGCGATGTCGCTGTACGACGTCGGCGTCGATATCTATCGGATCTGCAGCGAGCCGGGCGGCACCGGGAAGGTGCTCAATTGGGGGATCCTCGCGATCGATGCGATCGGCGTCGTGCCGGCGGCGGGCAATGCGACGCGGCCGGCGCGCGCGATCGTCAAGGAGGTGTTGCTCGCGTTCGCGAAGGGCGCGGGCGCGGCGGTGCTGGTCGACCTGTTCTGGGCGACGGCCGGTGGCGACGTGCTTGCGTTCATGGCCGAACTCGACGTGTCCCTCGCGAAATGGAAGACCGACATCGTCGCAGGCGTGCGCGAAGCCTCGCGCACGGTGCGCCGCTTCGTGCTCGATCCCGTCTCCGTGGCCGAGCAGATGGGACGGGTCAAGAAGAACACGGGCTTCCTGTCGTGGGTGCCGTCGACGGAGGAGATCGCGCTCATTGGCATTGACCGGTTGCTCGAGGTCTCGGGGCAGCGCGACGCGATCGTCGCGTGGCTGGACGCGTTCGATCGCGATGCGGGGCCGATGCTCGACCGGGCGTTCGGCAGTGTGGAGGAAGCCGGCAGTCTGCTGTTCATGGCCGGGCAGATCGCCGCGGAGATCAAGGCCCGCAAGGCACGCAGGATCCCGTCGCATGTGGCGCAGGCCGCGCCGGGCACGATGCGCGAGCCGCACCGGAAGCCGGGCGAGCACCGTGATTCGACGCAGAAAGGCGCGGCGCCGAGCCCGCTGCCAGCGAAGAACGGATGCGGGTGCCCGAAAACCACGACCCCGAAGCCGGTCAATTACGCGATGGGCGACGAGAACCTCGAGCAGACCGACTTCGTGCTCGACGGCGTCGTGCCGATCGTGTGGACGCGACGCTACCGGTCGAGCCTCGCGGCCTATGACGGGAGCCCGCTGGGCGCGCGCTGGAGTAGCGCGTATCACCTGTCGCTGGCGGAACGGGATGGAACGTTGACGTTCTTCGATCCCGATAGCCGGGCGGTGCCGTTGCCGCCAGTCGGCATGGGGGAATCGGTGGAGGTGCCGGCCGAACAGTTCACGGTGACGCGGCTGGACGGGCGCCGCATTCGACTGAGCTATCCCGACGGCAGTCGGGAGGATTACGAACTGCATGGCTTCATTGCATCGGCGCGCTACCGCCTCGTCTCCCGGACGAACCGCGACGGCCTCGGCCTGAGCTTCACCTACAACGCAGCCGGTGAACTCACGACGATCAGCGATGGCATGGCCAACGCGATTCGCATCGACTACGTCGACGGCCGGGTTGCGGCGATCTACCGCGCGGGCGTCCCGGGCCTCGCCAACGAAGCCCTCGCGTACTACACGTACAGCGCCGAAGGCGACCTGACCGGCCACGTCGACATGCTCGGCTTCCGGCGCACGTATGCGTACGAGCAGCACCTGCTCACGCGCTATACGGACTTCAACGGCAACCCCGCGAATCTGACGTGGGACTGGCCGGGGCGACGCGAAGGCGTGCCGGCGCCGGCCGATGCGCGCTGTGTGCGCACCTGGTACGGCACCGAAGGGCAGCACGTCCAGGACGACACGCGCTTCGAGTACCACCGTGAACACTGGTACACCAAGGTCACCGACGCGGATGGTCATGCCACCACCCACCGCTACGACTTCCACAACCGGATCGTGCTGGTCGAACACCCGGATGGTTCGACCGAGTCCTATGAATGGGACGAACAGAACCGTCTCGTCGGCACCAAGAACGCGCTGGGTCACACGCAACGTTTCGCTTATGACGCGCAGGGGCGCCTCACTGCCGAAACCGACGCGCTTGGCAATACGACGCGCACTGAATACGATGCTGCTGGTCTGCCCGTCACGGTCACGACCGCGGACGGCCGCGTCACCCAAACCGAATACGATCCGCTCGGCCGCCCGGTCTCGGTGACGGATGCGTCAGGTCGCACGACCCGCTACGCATGGGGCGCCCAAAGTGAGCTGCTGTCGTTGACCGACCCGAAGGGCGGCGTGAAGCGCTTTCGTTACGACCACGGAGGACGGCTGGCGGAGGCGGCCGACTGCTCCGGCCACACGACGTACTACGGATACGACGAGCGCGGTCATCTGTCGCGGATCACCGATGCAGCGGGGCACATTACGCTGTACAGCTGCGATGCGCGCGGACAGGTCACTAGCGTCACGCATCCGGATGGCACCGAAGAGCGCTTCACGTGGGACGGCGAAGGCAACCTGCGCACGTACCGCGACGGCGCGCGCCAGACCACCGAATACATGTTCAACGCGCGCAGGCAGCCGATCTGGCGCAAGGACGCCGCAGGCCGGGAACTCGCGTACGGATACGACCGGCAATGGCGGCTGGACACGCTGACCAACGAGAACCGCGACCAGATGCGGTTCAGCTACGACCAGTTGGGGCGCCTCGCCGAGCAGACGGACTTCGATGGCGGCACGACTCGCTACCGGTGGGACGACACGGGGCAACTGATCGGCTCGCAGACCGGTGATATCGACACGAGCTACGCGCGTGATCCGCTCGGCCGCCTGACGCGGCGGGAGATGAAGGGCGCGAGCGGTCGCGCTCAGGTGATCGAGCGTTTCTATTACGACGCTCGCGGTCGGCTCACAACCGCGCAGGGTTACGGCAGTCGCGTGACCCTGCACTATGACGACGCCGACAACCTGATCGCGGAAGAACAGACGATCTACCCGGATACCGACAGCGCCTATACGACCGTGACCCGGCATGAATATGACGTGCTCGGCAACCGGATCCGCACGCAACTGCCGAATACGCGGACGATCGACTGGCTGCGCTACGGCTCGGGTCATCTGCATGGCGTACTGCTGGACGGTCAGCCGCTCGTGGATTTCGAGCGTGACGCGCTGCATCGCGAGACCCACCGTCAATATCGGCACTTCGAGCAGCGGCGCGAATACGATCCGCTGGGCCGGCTGAAACGGATGATCGTGCGTCACGACGTACAAAGGACGTTACCGAAAGACTGGATCGTCGGGCGCGAGCTGCGCTACGACGCGGCGGGCCAGTTGACGCGCATCGACGACCGCACGCGCGGCGTCACGGATTACGCATACGATCCCACCGGGCGTTTGCTGAAGGCGACGACGCTGGATTTGAAGGAGGTGTTTGCGTTCGATCCGGCGGGCAATCCGGTGGATCCGGAGAATATCCCGCCGCGCCCGAGCGAGGAAACGATCGAGTCTGTCACGGCGCGGATGCAGCGGCAGATGGCGCAGGATCGCGCGTGGTGGGACGCCCATCCGGGCGAACGATTGCCGGACGAGCAACTCGCGAAGCGCTTGCGGATGGCTGAGGAGTTCAATGCGCTGTCCAGTTGGTACGACGCGCTGCCGAAGTGCGTCGGCAATGTGCTGAAGGAACTGAACCGCACACGCTACGATCACGATGCGCAGGGCAACCTGGTGCGCAAGACTGAACCGGGTGGGGTGACGTGGCTGTACGAGTACGATGCGGCGAACCGGCTCAAACGGGCCGATCGTTACGCGAAGCCGCCGGCGGCGAATGAGGTTGACCGGATCGAGCGGACGCAAAGCGGCGTGACGTCGATACCGGGCACGGTGCGCCCGGAGTTGTGCGTGAGCTTCACCTATGACGCGTTCGGCCGTCGCCGGTTGAAGGAAGTGGCGAGCAAGAACGGCAGCGTCGATCGAACGGTGTTCACGTGGGACGGCGACGTGCTGTTGATGGAGGAGCGATTCCACGTCCCGCCGCCGCAGTTGGGTGAGCGCGATCCGCTCGCACATCGCGCGCCGCAGGTGGTACGTGAGGATCCGGACGATGCGTACTCGGTGCCGGTGGCGCAGCGGGCCCATACGTTCGGCGAGCGGCGGCAGTGGCAGGGCGCGTCGCTGTACCTGCACGAGCCGGGCACGTTCGTGCCGCTGGCACGGCTGGACGAGACGCTGGTGGAGGCGGCGTTCATTGCGACGGGCACGGACGGCGGCTTCGTCCAGGTGCCGGCCAAGACGCGGCATGCGACGCTGTTCTACCAGAACGATCATCTGGGGACACCGCAGGAACTGCTGGATGACGCGGGGATGGTGGTGTGGCTGGGTCGGTATCGGGCGTGGGGCGGTGAGAAGACGGTGTGGCGGGAGACGCAGGAGCCGAATGAAGTGGCGAACGCGATCCGGTTTCAGGGGCAGTATCACGATGAAGAGACGGGGCTGCATTACAACCGGTATCGGTATTACGATCCGGATATTGGGCGGTTCGTGTCGAAAGACCCCATCGGGCTGCAAGGAGGCGTCAACGTTTATCAATACGCGCCGAATCCAGTACAGTGGGTCGATCCCCTAGGGCTCGCTACGGTTTCCAATGCACCTGATTTCGATACGGCTAGACGGGGGGCGTTTGAAAAGGCGGGAATGACTAATCCAGAGAACGTAGCGTTCTCGAAAATGGATCCAGTAACAGGTACCGTTGTTGAGTTCAAAGGTGCAGGTGGCGCCAAAGTAGCATATGACGCACCTCATGCAGATATGGACTCGGCGCAAGGCCACGATAAACCCCACATTGGATGGCAGACTGCTGGCAAACGAGGATGCGGGTGTCAGCGCGGAAATATTACTTATGAGGGACCACAACATCCCCATAGGCCCGACCAAAAGCTGTGAGGAGGTGTCTAGTAATGGAAAATCTTGATGCCGACGATTTCAAGGCTGAACTATCCATTGCACTGAAGAATTGCGGCCTGAGTGATCAGCAGCCAAGCAATAGGGAAGCACTATTACGAAAAATTCACGGCATATTTGTTGATGGAAATCCGCGTGCTTGGTGGACAAGTTTAAAAGAGAAGCCAATTGTATTTCAGTATGAAGACGATAGTGGCTACTTGCATCTTGCTGAGTTGGCTCCTTCCTCGACGCGAGACGTATGGTTTGTAGTGGATGAGGGTGACGAGGAAAAGTTTATCTTCGATGCTCCAATTCAGGCGATCTCCAAAGTTATAAAAGAATGTCGGTTCTTTGAGTATTACGTAGTCCCCAAAGACTTCTCGTGGATGCTTGCGGAAAATGATCACGGGGACTTGCTGTTCGTAACCAGCATGACCGACGCAGTACGACGATAATGAAGGGGGATTTGACCGCAATGGCAGGATTGTTCCAAACCGTACTACACGTCCCTGGCGTCGACTACGCTGAGTATGTGCGAGATCCGAGTACAGGAATATGGTGGTCCGAAGGATAAACGGGGCATGGAAACAGGCCTGGAAATTATGCGATAAAAATGGTGTATGGATGGAGGGTGGAGATGTATGTGGTAATTAAATGAATAAGCATCAGAGCGATTCCGGGAAGAGGATTGATTGAAATTCAAGGAGCCGAAATGATTTACTCTGCTGAAGAGTTTGTCGCGCTACGAGATAGTTCTATCAAGGAGGAGTATGATCGCGCTGCGACTGACGATGCTCCTGTTTCAGTGTGGAAAGATATTATTGATAGATTCCCGGAATACAGGAAATGGGTTGCTTATAACAAGACGGTTCCGCTTGAGATCTTGACGTTGCTTTGCAAATTTGAACCTGATGTTCGTCGTTTCATTGCCGTGAAGAGGAAATTATCTGATGAATTATTTGATATATTGTCAAGGGATCTTGATGCGATCGTTCGGCAGGGCATCGCTTCGAATAAAAGGACTCCTATTTCAGTAGTCAGAAGGCTTGCGGATGATGAGGACGAGGATGTTTCTAGAGTCGCCAAGTACAATCTCGATAACCGATCATGATCGGCAGTATATTCTTGGAGGCATTACTCGAGCACTATATCGCGCTCCAGCGGAGGTGCTTGTATCACCGGATCCAACGCACATTGGTCCCGTAACCCTGCGGATCTGCCAGCCGTTCGAGGGAGGCCGCACGGATCATGAGTTACGAATATAGATTGGTGTTTGACGACGCTGCCTCAGCGCAGCTTGTCATCGATTCACTGAAGTCCAGTGACGCCTGTGTCAAAGCGCAAGCTCAGGAAGTCTGCCTGAAGGACCGGGGCCTACAGACGTTGGCTGAGTATGATGCTAGGTTGACAAAAGAGAGTGATCGAGCACTATGGCTGGAAGTTAATTTTAGATCGCCCAATTTGTACAATTTATTGCAAGGAGCATTGAGCAGTAGGGTTGTTAGATGCTTCGAAGATGGGGATTGGGATGATGAAGTAACGCTGCAAGAGGCGTTTCGCATCAAGCAGTAACTAACTACAAGGGCCGCGTTAGCGGCCCTTGTAGTTAGCGAGGTTAGCGGTGATCCGGGCAGATGGTGATTCTTGAGCTAATGGATATTGTTTCGGGTTTCTGTCGCCCCGATATGCGAGTTTGGTAGACGTGTCGCACGGTATGGGTGCTACGCTGCCGAACAGCAGGCGATTCATATCGAAGGATTCGATCAGACCGATCGTCTTAAGAATGTCTACGACACCTCGTCGGGGCCGCCGAGCGCCCGACACAGCGACGACAGGTCGCGCAGTGTGAGATGTGCGGAAGCCGCTCGTTGCCGAACGTGTTCCCCGTCCGGATGCGTGTCGCGCACCACCCACGCCGCCTGAAGCCCCGCATTCAACGCGCCGACGATATCGAGGTGGTAATCATCCCCGACATGGAGCAGTTCCCCCGCAGGCACGCCAAGCGTCGCGGCGGCCGCATGAAAGATCTCCGGCTCGGGTTTTGCGAAGCCGAACGCACGCGCGCTGAGCGTGTCGCGGAAGAACTCGCCGCCGCCGGTCAGCCGAAGGTCCGCATTGCCGTTCGTCACCGCGATCAGCGGAAAGCGCGCGCTCAGCCACGCGAGCGCCGGCAATGCATCGTCGAAGAACTCGACCCGATTCCGCGCGGCATAAAACACGTCGTATGCGCGGTCGGTCAGCGTGACGTCTTCGTTCGCGCGTTCCAGCGCAAGCCGGATCGAGCCGATGCGCAACGCACGGTAGTCGCCGACCAGATCCGGCCGCAAGCGTTCGTATTCGTCGCGCAACTGGTTCAGCGCCTGCGACGTGGGCAGAACACGCGCAGTCTCGGGCGCGTGCGCGAGCAGCCACGCATGCAGCGACGCTTCGGCCCGTTCGACGGAGGGTCCGAACGGCCACAGCGTGTCGTCGAGATCGAACGAGATGGCGGAAACGTTGGTCAGGTGCATGGCGACGGAAGATACCACGCAGTCGCCATTCACCACGGCCACGGGATGGCGCGTCCCGCGCCGCGTTCGACCGCGTGCCGATACAGGAAGCGCGCAACGGTCAGGTCCTGCAGCGCGAGCCCCGTCATGTCGAACACGGTGATCTCGCTCGCCGTGCGATCGACCGATACAGCCCCGGAGAGCACGTCGCCGATTTCAGTGCGCGGCAAATCCGGCGCCCACTGACACTCGCCGATGCTGCGCGCCTGCTCGTGATCGTCCACGAAAATCCGCGCACGCTCCAATACGCGCTCGGGAAGTTCGCGCTTGCCCGCGGTATCCGCGCCCACGCAAGTCAGATGTGTGCCGGGCTGCACCGCATCCGCTTCGAACAGCGGGCCGCCGCCCGGTGTCGCCGTGATGACCACGTCGCTGTCGGCCACTGCATCGTTGCGGTCCCGTGCGACGCGGATGTCGCAGCGCTCGCGGAATGCCGATTCGAACTCCGGATCGACTTCGCCGCTGACTGTCACGTACTGCACCGCGCACCGTTGCGGCAGCAGCCTGATCGCATAGTCGAGCTGGACGCGCGCCTGCACGCCGGTGCCGAACACGCAGATGCGCGTGCTGTCGCGGCGGGCGAGCGCCTGCAGCCCGAGGCCGCCTGCCGCTCCAGTCCGCGCCGTGGTGATCGCGTTGCCGTCCATGATGCAGAGTGGGCGGCCGGTGGCCGGATCGAACAGCGCGATCGTCGCCTGATGCGGTTCGCCGCCGCGGCCGCGATTGCCGGGCCAGAACCCGGCCGCCTTGAAACCGAGCAGATCCTGGCTCGCGACGTCGCCCGACTTGATCCCGAATACGCCGCCGGTATGCAGCTTCTCGCGGACGACCGGGAACACGCGTCCGGCGCGTTGACTATGCAGCACGAAGGCCTCGCGGACCGCCGCCGTCACTTGTTCGGCTTGAAGGGCCGGTTCGACCACGTCGCGGTCGAGAAGAAGGAGTTGAGCGTCTGTCGGCATGGGTGGGCGAGCCTGTGGAGCAATGCGAATCGCAATGTTTAGAGTTTGTGCAGATGTAGACAAACTGTCAATTCAGTCCGACTGAGGGAGCCGGGCATTGAATCGCCGCACCGGCTGCCGTGCTCGCGGCGCTCACCACCCGTAAAAGCGCGGCCAGGTCTGTACCGTGCCGTCGCCGCTCAGCGCGTGGTATTCCGGATGTTGCGCACCGGTCGCGCACGCATGGTTCGGCAGGATCCGCAAACGCGTGCCGATCGGAAACCGCTGCGCGATGCGCGTGTCGGGCGTATCGATGCGCGACACGATGCCGTGCTCCTGATTGGCCGAACTCATGACGTATTCGCCGAGCACGTCGCCGTCTTCGGTACACACCTGCCCGTAGCCGAAATCCCGCGCCTGCCGCTGGGTGCCGCGATCGCGGCTCATCGCCATCCAGCCCGCGTCGACGATGGCCCAGCCTTTTTCTTCCTGGTGTCCGATGACGGTGGTCAGCACCGACAGCGCGATGTCCCCCAGCGCGCACACGCCGATGTTGTGCATCACGAGGTCGAACAGTACGTAGACGCCTGCGCGGACTTCCGTCACCCCGTCGAGGTTCGTCGCGGACAGCGCAGTCGGCGTCGAACCGATGCTCACCACCGGGCAGGGCAAGCCGGCCGCCCTGAGGCGCTCGGCGGCGTGCACGGTGCGGCTGCGCTCCTGTTCGGCGATCGCGACCAGCGCGTCGCGCGTGTCGTATTCATAACTGGAGCCGGCGTGAGCAAGCACGCCACCGAGCGCCATGCCGCCATCGACCAACGCGCGGCCGACGTCGATCAGCAGGGCATCGTCGGGCCGAATCCCCGAGCGGTGGCCATCGACGTCGACCTCGATCCACACGTCGAAGCGCTCGCCGTGCTCGCGCCCGAATTCGGCGATCGCATTCGCGGTCTCCGGGCTGTCGGCGACGATCTTCAGGTCGCAGCCCTGGCGGCGCAGCGCGAGCGCCTGACCCAGCTTGGCCGGAATTATCCCGACTGCATAGACGATGTCGCGCACGCCGGCCGCGAAGAACTGTTCGGCTTCCTTCAGCGTCGACACCGTGATGCCCTGCGCGCCGGCCGCGATCTGCGCGTCGACGACCTGCCGGCACTTGGTGGTCTTCACGTGCGGCCGGAACTTGACGCCCAGCGCGTCGAGATGCGCCTGCATGCGCGCGATGTTGTTGCGCATGCGATCGACGTCGATCAATGCGGCGGGTGTATTGAGGGGTGGGATGCCCATGGTGCGTTGCCTCGGTGGGTTGCCGACAGCGAACACTGTAGGGCGGTTGGCAAGCCGCGTGTTTAACGCGTGCCAAATCGATCATTAAGCCGCATTTAATCGTGGAATGCCGCTCAGGCCTTGCCGCGCCATGGCGGCGGATCGAGAAATTGCTTCGCGGCGTCGAGAAAAACCCGTTGCCGCGCGGAGCGGCCGGTGCGCGACGGCAGCAGCGCGGTCACCGGCGCGGGCGGCAGATGCCAGTCGGGCAGCAGCCTCACCAGCTTGCCGTTCGCGAGCAGTGGCGCGACGTCCCATTCCGAGCGCTCCACGATGCCGAGCCCGGCCAGTGCCCAGTCGGTGATGACGGTGCCGTCGTTCGACGAAAGCGCGCCCGTGACGCGGATCACCGCAGATCGCCTGGCTTCACCCTTGTTGTCGCCGGGTTGCGAGAAGTGCCAGCGTGGGACGTCCTCGTCGTTCTCGCGCAGGCACAGGCAGTCGTAGCGGGCGAGGTCGGACGGATGGTTCAGTTCGCCGATGCGACGCGCGTAACCGGGGCTCGCGCACAGGAAGCGCTCGTTGGGTGCGAGCGGATAGCCGATCCACGACGACGACTTCAGGGTGCCGACATGCACGACCACGTCGGCGCCCGACGCGCTGCCCAGCGGGCTCTCCGACAGGTGCAGCGAGATCTCGAGCTTCGGATGCGCGCGCTGCACGTCGCGCACGATCCGCGCGACGTACTTGCGTCCGAAGCCGAACGGCGCGACGACGCGCAGCGTGCCCTGCACGTCGCCGTGATCACCGGAGATGTTGACCGGCAGCGCCTCGACGCGCTCGAGAATCTCGACGGCTTCCTGATACAGCCGCTGGCCTTCGTCGGTCAATGCGATGCCTTTCGGCTGTCGCACGGCCAGGCGTACGTCCAGCCGCGCCTCCATCCGCTGCAGGCGGATGGTGACCGCGGGCGGGGTGAGGTCGAGCAATCGAGCGGCGGATGCCAATGAGCGCGACGCGCCGATCGCGCGGACGAGTCGCAGGTCTTCGAGATCGAGCATTGCATGTCTCTTAATGCTGGCGTTGCGAAGCATTAAACAACACATCGCGTGAAGACGGTAGCGCTACACGGCATCAACCGACCTGCGGCTTCGTGCCCGTCACGCGTCCAGCCCGAAAATCAACGAACGATGCGCGCCCACGCCGGCGGCGACGCCCGATGCCGACGCGAACGTCGCATTCGTCATCAGGCTCGACGCATCGCCGGCCGCGAACACGCCGGGAACGCTCGTCTGCTTCCACGTATCGACGCGGATCGCCACGCCGAGCGGCCCTTCGTCGAACGCACAGCCGAGCTGTTGCGCGAGATCGCTCGCCATCTCCGTACGCGCGCCGATGAACAGCGCCTCGATCGGCACGACCTGCCCGTCGGCGAGCCGTAACGCTTCGATATGCGGTGCGTCGCCGAGGATCTCGACGACCGGCGACCGCTCGATACGCACGCCACGTGCGTCAAGCAACGCGGCTTCCTCTTCATTCGGTTCGACCACGCCTTGCGTGAACCACGTCGTCGGCCCCCAGTCCGGAATCAGGATCGCCTGATGCACGGACAGCGGATGGGTGGCCAGCACGCCGAGTTGCCGATCCGACACCTCGTACCCATGGCAATACGGACAATGCAGCACGCTGACGCCCCAGCGCTCCGCAAGACCCGGCAGCGCGGGCAACGCGTCGCGGATGCCGGTTGCGAGGATCAGCCGGTCGGCGCTGGCGCGGCTGCCGTCCGCGAGCGTCACGTGAAAGTGGCCGCTCGCATCGCGCTCGGTGGTGCGCGCTTCGCCGGCGATCCGCTGCACGGTCGGATAGGCGGCGAGTTGCGCGGCGGCGTCGGCGACGATCCGCGCGGGCGGCTTGCCGTCCTGCCCGAAAAAGCCGTGCGCATGCTCGGCGAAACGATTACGCGGCTGTCCGGCATCGATCACGAGCACGCGGCGTCGCGCGCGCGCCAGTTGCATCGCGGCCGACAGCCCGGCAAAGCTGCCGCCGATCACGATCACTTCATGATGGTTCTGCATGTGTGCACCCCTTTCCGGAATCCGTGCCAGCGAAGAACGTGCTTCGATGGCGGTCAACTCATGAAACACGAGAAGTTGCATGATAGGTCGATGGTATCATTCATGCAACTTCAGGAGTTTCGAGAGTGGGAGCAGTCCGGCCATGAGAACCGATAGCCGTTTGTCGCGCATGCTGCATGCGCTGATCCACATGGACCAGGCCGACGGCCCGCTGACGTCGGAGGCGATCGCGGCGATGCTGGGCACGAATCCGGTCGTCGTGCGGCGCTTGCTCGGCGGCTTGCGCGATAGCGGCTACGTGCAGTCGGAAAAAGGCCACGGCGGCGGCTGGGCGCTCGCCGTCGCGCTCGACGACATCACGCTGCTCGACGTCTATCGCGCGGTGGGCGAGCCGCCGGTGTTTTCGGATCTGGTGTCCGAGGATGCGCCCGAATGCCTGGTCGAACAGGCGGTCAACGCGCATCTGTCGGCCACGCTGAAAGAGGCCGAGGCGGTGCTGCTCGCGCGCTTCGGCGAGGTGACGCTCGGCATGCTGTCACGCGATTTCGAAGCGAAGGCGGCGCGCCGCCGCACGCCGCGCTGACGCGCTGCAACATCGCGGCCGAGCGCAGATAGCCGGTAGTCCGACGTAATCCGGCGCGGCGCGAAACCGCCGTGCCGCCATGTTCTGTCCCCCAACTTCTGCCCGATTCGCCCGCCACAGGGCAAAATACGGGTTTTCCGCACCCGAGAGGGCGCGTCCGAATCACGCGCCGGGCGGCGGCAGTGCGCAATCGCACGCCGTCGCCGGGCGCCCAGGCAAGCTGCTCGCCGCGTCGCGAGCCCACAGGAGTCCAGACCCCATGCCCGAAACCAACCTGTCCTTCTTCGGCCGGCTATCGCTGGCCGTCGGCACGTTCTTCTCCGTGCTCGGCAACCGCGAGTTCGCGGCCGGCGTGCTGCGCCTGCGCGACGGCGCGCCGGCGCCAGTCGCCCCGGCACCGGTCGCCCCGACCCCCGCCGCGGCGCCGGCACCCGCGCCCGTGAAGGCGCCGGCGCCCGAGCTGCGCGAAGCGAGCCCGCAAGCCGCACTGCAACTGCTCGGCCTGCTGCAGCGCGATGCGCGCTTCATCGACTTCGTCGAGGAAGACATCGCCGGCTACGCGGACGCCGATATCGGCGCCGCCGCACGCCTCGTGCACGACGGCTGCCGTGCCGCGCTGCGCGAACACTTCACGATCGTGCCGGTGCGCGATGAAGCCGAGGGCAGCCGCGTGACGCTGCCGGCCGGCTTCGACGCGACGGCCGTGCGCGTGACGGGGAACGTGGTCGGCGCGGCGCCGTTCACGGGCACGGTCAGCCATCGCGGCTGGCGCGTGGCCGACGTGCGCCTGCCGAAGCTGACGGGCAGCCACGACGCATCGGTGGTCGCACCGGCGGAGGTGGAACTGTGAGCGATCCGCGCTATTCGATTGGTATCGACCTCGGTACGACCCACTGCGCGCTGTCGTACGTCGACAGCGCCGCAAGCGACGGCGAAAAAATCACGCAGCAGGTGCTGCCGATCGCGCAGCTGACCGCGCCCGGCGCGCTGGAGTCGCGCGACCTGCTGCCGTCGTTCCTCTATCTTCCGCATGAAAGCGAGCTGACGCAGGGCGACCTGACGCTGCCGTGGACGGACTCGCGCGGCTTCGCGGTCGGCGAGATGGCGCGCACCCGCGGCGCGGGCACGCCGATCCGCCTCGTGTCGAGCGCGAAGAGCTGGCTGTGCCATCCGGGCGTCGATCGCCGCGCGGCGATCCTGCCGAGCGATGCGCCGCCCGAAGTGGCGCGGGTGTCGCCGCTGGAAAGCTCGATCCGCTACCTGACGCACCTGCGCGAAGCGTGGGACCACGCGCATCCCGATGCCCCGTTCGCCGAACAGGACGTGACGGTCACGATCCCCGCGTCGTTCGACCCGGCCGCGCGCGAACTGACGGCGGAAGCCGCGCGTGCCGCCGGCTACACGCGGATGACGCTGCTCGAGGAGCCGCAAGCGGCGCTCTACAGCTGGATCCAGAAGAGCGAAGGCGGCTGGCGCAAGCAGGTGCAGGTCGGCGACCTGATCCTGTGCGTGGACGTCGGCGGCGGCACGACCGACCTGTCGCTGATCGCGGTGGTTGAGCGCGACGGCAACCTGGAGCTGCATCGCGTGGCGGTCGGCGAGCACATCCTGCTCGGCGGCGACAACATGGACCTCGCGCTCGCGCACGTGGTCGCACGCAAGCTCGCGCAGCAGGGCACGCAGGCCGATCCGTGGCAACTGCGCGCGCTGACCTACGCGTGCCGCGCCGCGAAGGAAACGCTGCTGTCCGACCCGACGACCGACGCGGTGCCGCTCGTCGTGCCGAGCCGCGGCTCGAAGCTGATCGGCGGGTCGATCCGCACGGAACTGACGCGCGCGGAACTCACGCAGACGATCCTCGAAGGCTTCTTCCCGCAAGTCGATGCGGCTGCGCGGCCGGTGAGCCGCGCGCGCGTCGGCCTGACGCAGCTCGGCCTGCCGTATGCGCAGGACGCGGGCATCACGCGCCATCTCGCGGCGTTCCTCGGTCGCCAGGTCGCGGCGCTCGACGCGCTCGAAGGCGTGCAGCGCACGCTGCCGCAAGGCGCGACGTTCCTGCATCCGACCGCCGTGCTGTTCAACGGCGGCGTGTTCAAGTCGGCGCTGCTCACGCAGCGCGTGCTCGATACGCTCAACAGCTGGCTCGCCGCCGAAGGTGCGCCGGCCGCGCGCCTGCTCGAAGGCGCGGACCTCGATCTCGCGGTCGCGCGCGGCGCCGCGTACTACGGCTTCGTGAAGCGCGGCCGTGGCGTGCGTATTCGCGGCGGCACGGCGCGCGCGTACTACGTCGCGATCGAGTCGGCGATGCCCGCCGTGCCGGGGCTCGAACCGCCGGTGCAGGCGCTGTGCGTCGCACCGTTCGGGATGGAGGAAGGCTCGGATGCGGCGCTGCCGCCGCAGGAGTTCGGGCTCGTCGTCGGCGAACCGGTGCAGTTCCGCTTCTTCGGGTCGTCGGTGCGCCGTCAGGACGAGGTCGGCACGCTGCTCGACTACTGGTCGGCAGAGGAACTGCAGGAACTCGAGGAAATCCAGGCCACGCTGCCCGCCGAAGGGCGCACGGTCGGCGAGATCGTGCCGGTGAAGCTGCATGCGCGCGTGACCGAAGCCGGCACGCTCGAGCTCGAGGCGATCCCGAGCGGGACGGACGAGCGCTGGAAGGTCGAGTTCGACGTGCGCGGCGCCGCCTGAGCGCGATGAAGCGCTATACCGTCGGCATCGACCTCGGCACGAGCAACACGGTCGTCGCATACGTCGAGGCCGGCTCCGACGCGATCCGCGTGTTCGACGTCGATCAGCTGGTCGGCCCCGGCGCGGTGGCCGCGCAGCCGCTGCTGCCGTCGGTGCGCTATCACCCGGCGGCGGGCGAACTGCCGCCGGACGCGCTGCGTCTGCCGTGGACGGTTGCTTCGAAGGCCGCGGCCGACGCGCCGCCGGCCGTGATCGGCCGTTATGCGCGCACGCTCGGCGCCCAGGTGCCGGGCCGGCTCGTCACCAGCGCGAAGAGCTGGCTGTCGCACGCATCGGTCGACCGGCTCGCGGCGATCCTGCCGTGGGGCGCGGCCGACGGTGTCGACAAGGTGTCGCCGGTCGACGCGAGCGCGAGCTACCTCGCGCACGTGCGTGCCGCGTGGGATGCCCGCTTTCCCGATGCGCCGCTCGCGAAGCAGGACGTCATCCTGACGGTGCCGGCCTCGTTCGACGACGGCGCACGCGCGTTGACGGTCGAGGCCGCCAGGCGCGCGAAACTGCCGGCGCTGCGCTTGCTCGAAGAACCGCAGGCCGCGTTCTATGACTGGTTGTACGGCCAGCGCGCGACGTTGCGCGACACGTTCGCCGCGGCGCGCCGCGTGCTGATCTGCGACGTCGGCGGCGGCACGACCGATCTCACGCTCGTCGATGTCGCGCCCGGCGACGACGGCGAGCCGACCTTCACGCGTGTCGGCGTCGGCAATCACCTGATGCTCGGCGGCGACAACATGGACCTCGCGCTTGCGCGCCTGGTCGAGACGCGGCTGACCGAGCCCGGCACGCGGCTGTCCGCCGCGAGCCTGTCGCAGCTCGTCGAACGCTGTCGCGCCGCGAAGGAGCGGCTGCTCGGCGACGACGCGCCGGCATCCGTCACCGTGACGCTGCTCGGCGCGGGCAGCAAGCTCGTCGGCGGCGCGCGCTCGGCCGAGCTGACGCGGCAGGAAGTCGAACAGGTCGTCGTCGACGGCTTCTTTCCGCAGGTCGATGCCGGCGAGCTGCCGCGCCGTGTGCGGGCCGCGATCGTCGAATTCGGCTTGCCGTATGCGAGCGATCCGGGCGTCACGCGCCACGTCGCCGCGTTCCTGAACCGTCATGCGGAAGGCCCGCTGCCCGACACGCTGCTGCTCAACGGCGGCGTGTTCCGCGCGGGCGCACTCGCCGGCCGCCTCGCGCAGACGCTCGGCGCATGGCGCGGCGCACCGCTCGACGTGCTGCACAACGCGCATCCGGATGTGGCCGTCGCGCGCGGCGCGGTGGCATATGGCCTGGCGCGGGCCGGGCATGCGCCGCGCATCGGCGGTGGCTCCGCGCGCAGCTATTTCCTCGTGCTCGACGACGGTGAGGGTGACGGCGACGCCGCGCCGCGCGGCGTCTGCCTGCTGCCGCGCGGTGCCGAGGAAGGCCGCGAGATCCGGCTCGAGGAGCGCACCTTCGCGCTGCAGCTCGGGCAGCCGGTACGTTTCCACCTCGTGTCGACGGTGGCCGACACCGCGTACCAACCCGGCGATCTCGTCGAGCTGGACGGCGGCGATTTCGTGCGGCTGCCGCCGATCGCGACGGTCGTCGACCGGCAGGCCGGCGGCGACGCCCGCGAAACGCCGGTGAAGCTCACCGCGTCGCTGACCGAGGTCGGCACGCTCGAAATGCACTGCATCGCGACCGACGATGCATCGCGGCGCTGGCGGCTCGAATTCCAGTTGCGCGGCGATGCGCCCGCGCAGGGCGACGGCGCCGCGCTGGCGCGCCATCCGCGGCTCGATCACGCGATCGAGCTGATCGACCGCTCGTTCGGCAGCAAGGCCGCCGGCGTCACGCCGAAGGACACGCGACGGTTGCGCGCGCAACTTGAACAGGTGCTCGGCCCGCGCGACGAGTGGGACGTCGCGCTCGCGCGCGAACTGTTCGACGCGTTGCTCGCACGGGCGCGTCGTCGGCGGCGCTCGGCCGATCACGAGCGGGCATGGCTGAACCTGGCCGGCTATTGCTTGCGCCCCGGCTTCGGCCATCCGCTCGATGCATGGCGCATCGAGCAGCTGTGGCCGCTGTTCGACGACGGGATTCAGTACGTGAACGACGCGCAGGTGTGGTCGGAGTGGTGGACGCTGTGGCGGCGCGTGGCCGGCGGCCTCGACGACGATGCGCAGACCCAGGTGCGCGACGCGATCGCATTCCTCGAACCGTCCGACGACAAGCGCCGTAAGCTGCCGTTCGACCCGGCCAAGGTCGGCCCGGCCGACATGACGCGCTTGTCCGCGTCGCTCGAACGGTTGCCGGTCGAGCGCAAGGTCGAACTGGCCGAGCGATTGATCGTGCAATTGCAGAAGCCGGCCGAGCGCACGCTGTGCGCGTGGGCGCTCGGGCGGATCGGTGCGCGCCGGCCGTTCTACGGCAGCGCGCACAGTGTCGTGCCGGCCGGGATCGCGAACCGCTGGCTCGACGCGTTGTTCGCGCTGGACTGGAAGCAGGTCGAACCCGCGGCCTTCGCGGCCGCGCAAATCGCGCGGATGACGGGCGACCGCGAACGCGATTTGCCGGACGACACGCGCGAAGCGGTGATCAAGCGGCTGTCGGCCGCGAATGCGTCGGCGGCGTGGATCGACATGGTGCGCGAAGCAATCGCGTTCGACGAAGCCGACACGGCGCGCGTGTTCGGCGAAACGCTGCCGGCCGGGTTGAAGCTGCTGGCCGGTTGACGCAAGGGCGCGGGGCTTCGATCCGGTTCGCAGATCGAAGCATCATCCTGTCGAGTCGGGTCGTGCGTCGCGGCCCGTCTCTGTCTCTCAGGCATGCGACACGAGTTCGCGTTGCCTTTCCCCCGATTCGGTTTCCTTCACGTCACGGGTTGCCGCGCGCCGCGCGAGGTGAATGCCCGCGAGCATGCAGCGCACTGAGCCGCCGGCCAGCTCGATCGTCGGCACGTCGAGCGGCAGCAGCCGCGCGGAGCGTTCGATCGTCGCGCGTTGCTCGCCGGTGAGGCAGTCGAACGCACGCCGCGACAACGCGAGCACGCGCCCGTCGTTGCCCGACAGTTCCAGCGTATTGCCCGCGAAGTTCGCGATCTGCGCGTGATCGAGCGCGATCACCGTGCGGCCCGTTTCGGTCAGACGGTGCGCGATCTCGTCGCGGCGCCGCCGATCCGCGATCAGGTCGAGCCCCACCATCGCGAATTCGGTGGCGACGCTCATCATCACGTTCGTGTGATAGATCGGCTTTCCATTCGCGTCGGCGGTGTCGAAGCAGATCGGCTCGAAGTTGAAATTCGTGCAGAAGCGCTCGAGCGCGACCGGATCGGCACGGCGCGAACGCGCGGTGTACGCGATTCGCGCGACGTGATCGAGCACCATCGCGCCCGTGCCTTCCAGGAACACGTCGTCGTATTCGAGCCCCGAGTAGTCGATCACGTCCTGTACGCGGTACTCGGCCTTCAGCATCTCGATCACGTCCGCGCGCCGTTCGCGGCGACGATTCGCGCTGTACATCGGATACAGCGCGACGTGCCCGCCCGGATGCGTCGAGAACCAGTTGTTCGGGAACACGGAGTCGGGCGTGCCGCGCTCGCCGTGGTCGTCGAACACGTGCACGCGTACGCCCGCATCGGCGAGAATCCGCGCGGCGGCCGTGACCTCGTCGCGCGCGGCGGCCGACACCGACGACGGGCTGCCCGCGCCGTTGCCGGCTGTGCGCTGAAAGGCGTTGTCGGCCGCGGTCTGCGGGTTCGGCACGAAGCGGTGCGGCCGGATCAACACGACGGCGGACGGCGCCTGGATCGATACGAGATTCATGAAAGGCGGGAGCGAAGGGCAGGAGAGCGGGCGGCTCACCGGCCGCCCGCGGAGGTCGATCAGCGCGCGAACGCGGCGACGGCTTCGGTCACGAACGCCGCGTGACCCTGTGCGATCGCGGCCGGATCGTCGATCAGCGCGAACAGGTTCTTCGGATCGACGGCCGGCGGAATCAGCGCGATCTCGACGCCCGCGTTGTGCTGCTGCGCGAGCGCGTACAGGTAGCGCAGCGCCGAGTAGTCCTCCAGCGCGAAGCCGACCGAGTCGAACACCGTGACTTCGTCCGCGCGCTCGCGGCCGCTCGTCTCGCCCTGCAGCACGCGCCACAGTTCGGTCACCGGGAAGTCGGCTGGCATCTGCTGGATCTCGCCTTCGATGCGCGACTGCGGCTCGAATTCGACGAACACGCGGCCCGCCTGCAGCACGCCGGCTTCGAGCTCGGTCTTGCCCGGGCAATCGCCGCCCACCGCGTTCAGGTGCATGCCGGGCTCGATCATGTCGGCCGTGACGATCGTCGCATAGGCCTTGTCCGCGGTGACGGTCGTCACGATGTCGGCGCCGCGCACGGTATCGGCGGTCGACGCGGCGCGCACGATGCGCAGCGCCGGATATGCGGCGAGGTTCCGCACGAGCTTGTCGGTCGCGAGCGGATCGACGTCGAAGACGCGGATCTCGTCGATACCGAGCAGCGTGTGGAACGCGATCGCCTGGAATTCGCTCTGCGCGCCGTTGCCGATCAGCGCCATCGTGCGCGAGTCGGGACGGGCGAGGGCCTGCGCGGCCAGCACCGACGTCGCGGCCGTGCGCAGCGCGGTGGTCAGCGTCAGTTCGGCGAGCAGCAGCGGGTAGCCGGTGTCGACTTCGGCGAGCGCGCCGAACGCCATCACCGTATGCATGCCGCGCGCGGCGTTCACGGGATGGCCGTTCACGTACTTGAACGCGAACAGCGACGCGTTCGCGACCGGCATCAGCTCGATCACGCCGTCGCGCGAGTGGCATGCGACGCGCGGCGACTTGTCGAAGTCGGCCCAGTGCAGATAGTCGGCGCGCAGCGTGTCGACGAGCTCTCGCAGGAACGGCGTGACGCCGGTTTTGGCGATCAGTCGGGCGGTGGCGGGAACGTCGAGGAAGCGAGTCATCGGTCTGTCTCCATTGTGTTGCCGGTATCGGTGTCCGGCGTTCTGGTCGACCGGGGCGGGCGCGTCAGCCCGGGCCCCGGCTCCATCAAATGCGGCGTGGCAGCGTGGGCTGCCGGTCGATGAAGTCATTATTTCCGGGAGTCGAGCCAACAAAAAGACGGCAAAAGTGGCAGATTTCTCGATAGACTTGACAAATTGCTATGCCGATTCGGCAATTTGTTCGATTCATGTGGGTCGGAATGTGCGCTCTCCGGGGCGCTGGCGGCCGGCTCGCGTTCGTCACGTTCAACAGGAAGGCCCGTTCATGATTACGCTCGACGACGTCGACCGGCAGCTCATCGCGCTGCTGCGCGACAACGCGCGGCTGCCTGTCGTCGCGCTCGCGAAGGAGTTGCGCGTCGCGCGCGCGACCGTGCAGAACCGGCTGACGCGGCTGGAGAAGAACGGCGTGATCGTCGGCTATACGGTGCGGCTCAAGCCGGCGGCCGAGCGGCACCGGATCCGCGCGCTGATGTCGATCGCGGTGCAGGGCAATCGCGGCGCGGAAGTGGTGAAGGTGCTGCGCGGGCATCCGAACGTCGCATCGATCCACAGTACCAACGGGCGCTGGGATCTCGTCGCCGAGCTGCATGCCGATTCGCTCGAGCATTTCGATCGCGTGCTTGGCGCGATTCGATTGATCGACGGGATCGCGAATACCGAGACGAGTATTCTGCTGTCGACGCACAAGGCGTGACGCGGGCGGGTGGCACCCGCGTCAGCCTGCGTACAGGTTCGGGTTGCCCAGGCTTCAGGCGTGGGCCGCCGGCTCCGGAAACACTGGCTCGCCCAGCGTCAACATCAACCGGTTCGCCCACGCGAAGATCGCGACCGCGTGCGACAGGTCGAGAATGTCCTCATGCGTCAGCCCTTCGGCTTCCAGCTCGGCGATATCGCTCGCGTCGACCGTATCGGGCCGTTCCGTCAGCGCGATCGCATAGCGGACGATCGCGCGTTCGCGCGCCGTCGTGCCGGCCGTCGCCGGATCGTCGAACACCTGCTCGATCGCGTCGGTGCGTTTCGCGAGCTGCGTGAAGCGCTGCGCATGCACGGATGCGCAATACACGCAGCCGTTCACGCGCGACACGGCCGTGCTGGCCAGTTCGCGCTCCGCGCGCGACAGTCCGCCGGGGCCGTACATGATCGCGTTGAATACACCCGAGCGTTGCCGCAGGATCTCGGGAAGATGGACGAGCAGCAGGTAATAGTCGGACGTCTTCGCGTGCGGGTGGCTCGCTTCGAGCACGGCAAGCTGATCGGGTGTTGCGGCGTCGAGCGCGACGGTGTCGAGCCAGGCACGCCAGCCGAGCGTGTCGGACGTGAAGCCGTGGGCGGTCGTCGTCATGCGGCCTCCTTGGCGGCACGTGCCTGAAGCGCTTGCGCGGCAACGGCGACGCGCAGCTGATACGCGACGAACGCAACGAGCTGCGACAGCGCGACGATTGCGGGTGTCGTGAGTCCGGCGGACTTCAGCGCATCGAGATCGGACGGGCGTGCATCGACAGGGGAAAGCGTCAGCAGGCGCGCATGCGCAAGGATCGCGCCGGTTCGTCGAGGCAGTGCGTCGAACGCATCGGCGTCCGCGTGTGCGATATCGTCGAGCGTGCCGCCTGCCTCGACCAGTCGTGCGCGATAAGTCTCGGCCAATGCCAGTGCATTCGATTTTTGTGCGACATACCGTGCCACGTGCAATCGTTCGGTCAGCGAAAGATCGGGCAGCGCGGGATCGAACAGCGCAGCCTCGCTTAGCCGAGTATGAAGCAGCACCTTTTCGCGCGCGCGGCGCAGCGCGGCGACCGCATCGCCGTCGCGCAGGCCGGCTACCGCATCGATCGTGTCCGGCGCGCCGGCCGGCGTGATGGATTCAGTCATCGTTTCAGATTCCCTTCGTCGTCAATGTGATCGATGGACGCGCGCTCACGCATCGGCGTCGCGCCATTCGTCGCCTTGCAGTTCTGCGTTCGCGTACGCGACGAGCGCGTCGTAGTGGCGATCGCGATCGGCGTCGAACAGCCGGCTCGCAATGCCGCGCGCGAGCCGCTCGGCGCCCGCGCTGATGGCCGGGATATCGCCGGACAGCTTGCCGTGGCTCAGGCTCCCCGCATGGTTGAAGCAGTGGATCCGCGTGATGGCCGCGCACGCGCCGGGCTCGCGCTCCTGGAACGCGAACGCGGGGCCGAGATCGGGCGACTCGGCGAGCTCGTCGAGCCACGCGCCCGCCTCCGGTCGATAGCGATCCTTCCAGCGCCGCACCTGCGCGCCGAACGACGCGAATTCCGCGCGGGTCGTCCAGTCCGAATGAAAGCCGGTCGCGAAGATCAGGAAGTCGACGGTGTAGCGCCCGCGCGGCGTCGTCACGTCGAGTCCGTCCGCGTGTTCGGCAAGCGTCTCGATCGGGTTGCCCGCATGGAAATGCGCATGCCCGTGACGCGACACGCGCAGCACGCTGTCGCGCGGCGGCGGCGTCTGCGACGTCAGCGCGTAATGCATGAAGCGCCATTTCGTCGCGTCGTCGAGATCGGCGTAGCCGTGCACGAGGCCCGGGCTGCCGATGCCCGTCAGCTTGTTGATGCGCGGAATGTCCGCGCGGCGGAAGAACAGGTCGACGCGTGCGGCGCCGGCTTCGAGCGCGGTGCCCGCATTGTCGAACGCGGACGCGCCCGCGCCGACCACGCCGATGCGCTTGCCCGCGAGCGCCGCGAAATCGATCGGCTCGGACGAATGGGCCCAGCGCGTGCGCGGCGCGCGCTGCGCGACGGGCGGCACGTACGGGCCGCCGAGCCCGTCGCGGCCGGTTGCGAGTACCACGTGCCGCGCGAGCAGCGTCTGCGCTTCGCCGTTGCTGCGCACATCGAGTGCGAGCAGGCCGTCGTCGCGCGGACGCAGCGCGACGAGCGTGGTGTCGTTGCGCACCTGCAGGTCGAGCACGCGCCGATACCAGCGCAGGTAGTCCATCCATTGCGTGCGCGGAATCTTGTAGAGCGCGTCCCACGCGTCGCGGCCGTATTGCGCTTCGAACCATGCGCGGAACGTCAGCGCAGGCAGCCCGAGCGCGGGGCCCGCGAGCTGTTTCGGCGAGCGCAGCGTGTCCATCCGCGCGAACGTGACCCACGGGCCTTCGTAGCCGGCCGGCGCGCGGTCGATCACGCACTGGTTGTCGATGCCGAGCAGGCGCAGTTCGGCGGAAGCCGCGAGCCCGGCCATGCCGCCGCCGACGATCGCGACGTCGAGCACGCGTGTGCCGTCTGCCTCTCGCGGCGGCACCCACGACGGCGCGGGCAGGTCGAGCCAGCGCAGGTCTTGCGCGAGCCGGGCTTCGAGTGCGTCGAGCGAAGTCGTCATGCGGCCTCCTTGCGCGAACGGCGGGGGCGGGGCGGGCGAGGCGCGGGCGGCGTGCGGCCGCTGCCCAGCCGATCGCCACGCAACAGCGCGTCGTGCGCGGCCGCTTCATGAAAGATCACGTCGTCGAGCAGCGCGCGCGTCGTGCGGCGCAGCGCATCGAGCAGCGCATCGACGGCCGCCGTGCGCGTCTTGCCGGCCGGTGTCGCGACGCCGAACGCGAACGGGATGTCGACGTCGAGGGCTCGCGCGACGACGCCGTCCACCGGCAGCGCGATACCCGTCGCCGGATCGACGATGCCGATCCCGATGCCCGCGCGCGCGGCCATGACCGCATTCAGCGATGCATTGGTTTCGATGAACACGCGCGCGTCGACCCGCGCGGCCGCGAATGCCGCATCGATCCGCTGGCGCAGCCGGTGCCGGTTCGCGACCGTCACGATGCGGCGTTGCGCGAGATCGCGCAGCGCGATGCGTGGCTGCGCCGCGAGCGGGTCGCCGGCGGGCAGCACGGCGACGCACGGCGTCTGCGCGATCCAGTGCACGTCGAGTCCGGCGTGCGCCATCGGCAGCGTGACGACGCCGACATCGGCCGTGCCGGCCAGCACCTCATGGACGACATGTTCGGCCGATTCGCTGCGCAACTGGTAGTGCGGCGCGTGCGCGTGGTCAGGCAGCGCGGCGAGCGCGGCCGGTACGAGCGTGGCCGCGAGCGAAGGTGTCGCCGCGATGCGGACGGGTTCGGCGGTTTCATCGCCGAGCGCCCGTGCGCGTGCCTCGATCGCACGCAGGCCGACCAGCGAGCGTTCGACTTCCTCGTAAAGCAGGAAGGCGCGCCGCGTCGGCGTAACGCGCGGGCCGTGCCGGTCGAACAGCGCGTAGCCGAGATCGGCTTCGAGTTCCTGGATCTGCCGCGTGACGGCCGGCTGCGAGCGGCCGAGCAGTTCGCCCGCGCCGGTTACGCTGCCGGCCGACATGACTGCGGAAAAGGCTTCGAGTTGATGCAGCTCCATGACGCGTTCCGATGATGCGATTTGCGCATTGTAGGAGCGCGAGCATGCGTGATTCATATAATGATTCTTGCTATCGACAGCGCAAAAACTTCGAAGCGCCCGATCGTCGCGATGGCCGGTGGTGCGCGCGCGAGCATCGGTAGCGACCGGTGACGTGAACGAAACGCCAATCGAATCAACGCGATGCGATGCATGCCGATGCATCGTGCGACACGCGGTGTGCGGATGGCCGTTCGCGAGCATCACGCGCTTCGCGCCGCGCATGATATCGATATGCGCAAAACTTCGTTGGATCGTCCTGAACCGGATGGTTACATGCCCTCACTCTTTTCGACTGACTGAAGCTGGGGGACGCATGAACGTTTCGGGGAACGACGCACGCGGCGCATGGCGGCGCGTGCTGGGCACGGTGGCGGCGCTCGCTGCCGCATGGGGCTTGTCGACGGGCGGTGCGCTCGCGGCCGGTGTGTCGGGCGAGCCGGTGGTGATCGGCGTGAGCGGGCCGCTCACGGGCCAGGACGCGCAGTACGGCGAGCAATGGAAGCGCGGCTTCGATCTCGCGCTCGACGAGATCAACGGCAGCGGCGGCATTCACGGCCGGCCGCTCGCAGTCGACTTCCAGGACAGCCGCAGCGACCCGCGTCAGGCCGTCGCGATCGCGCAGAAGTTCGTCGCCGATCCGCGCATCGCGATCGAGCTGGGCGATTTCTCCAGCGCGACGTCGATGGCCGCGTCGCCGATCTACCAGCGCGGGCAGCTGACCCAGTTCGGCTTCACGAACTCGCATCCGGACTTCACGAAGGGCGGCGACTATCTGTGGAGCACCGCGCTGAGCCAGGCCGAGGAGCAGCCGCTGCTTGCCCGCTACGCGGTGAAGGAACTCGGCTTCAAGCGGATCGCGGTGCTGTACCTGAACACCGACTGGGGCCGCACCAGCAAGGACATCTTCGCGAGGGCGGTGGCCGGGCTCGGCGCGCAGGTCGTCGCGGCCGAAGGCTACCAGCCGACGGAGAAGGATTTCCGTTCGACGCTCGTGCGGATCGGTGAATCGAAGCCCGATTCGATCGTGCTGATCTCGTACTACGCGGACGGCGCGCAGATCGTGCGGCAGGCGCGCACGTCGGGCGTCACGCTGCCGATCGCGGCGGTTGGCTCCGTGTATTCGCCGAAATTCCTCGAGCTGGGCGGCGCGGCCGTCGATGGCGTCTATACGGAATCGAACTTCTTCCCGGCGGAACCGCGCCCCGAGGTGCAGGCGTTCGTGCAGCGCTATCGCGCGAAATTCCATGCCGATCCCGATTCGTTCGTCGCGCGTGCGTACGACGCGCTGATCCTGTCGGCCGAGGTGCTGCGCCGCTACGGCACGACACGCCAGGCCGCGCACGACGGCTTCGCGAAAATCAGCGACGTGCCGAGCGTGATCTTCGGCAAGGTGCGCTTCGATCCGCAGACGCGCCGCGTCGCGGGCGCACGCACCGTGTATCTGGTCGTGAAGCAGGGGCAGTGGGCGCTATGGGATGGCGCGAAGCCGCAGCTCGCCGCGCGTTGACCCCAGCCCTGAACAGCATGCACGTAACGGACGCATCGTGATGGCTTCCTGGCTCGACTACACGCTCAACGGCCTCATCGTCGGCAACATCTACGCGCTGCTCGCGGTCGGGCTCGCGCTGATCTTCGGCGTGTCGCACCTGATCAACTTCGCGCACGGCTCGGTCTACATGGTCGGCGCGTTCATCGGCTGGCTGTGCCTGACGCGCTTCGGGCTGCCGCTGCCGGTCGCGCTTGCCGCGGTGGTCATCGGTTGCGGCGCGCTCGGCGTCGCGATCGAACGGATCGGGCTGCGGCCGCTGCGGCACGCGGCACGCATCGCGCCGCTGCTCGCGACGATCGGCATCAGTTTCATCCTCGACCAGCTCGCGCAGCTCGCATTCGGCGCGGACCCGCGCGCGGTGCCGACGCCGCTGCCCGACTGGCATCTGCGAATTGCCGGCGCAACGCTCGGCTCGCTCGACCTGCTGATCGCGGGCATCGGCATCGCGGCGGCCGCGCTGCTGTACGGCTTCCTGCGATTCACGCGGCTCGGCTGGGCCGTGCGCGCGACCGCGCAGGATCGCGACGCGGCGCTGCAGATGGGTGTCGACGTCGATCGCGTGAACCAGACCGTGTTCGCGATCGCATGCGCGCTCGGCGGCGTGAGCGGGCTGCTGGTCGGCATGTACTACAACAGCATCGATCCGGCGATGGGCTTCCAGGCGACGCTGAAGGGCGTGGTCGCGCTGCTGATCGGCGGGCTCGGCAACGTGCCGGGCGCGATTGCCGGGAGCCTGCTGCTCGGCCTCGTCGAAAGCTATGGCGTCGCGCTGTTCGGCACCAGCTATCGCGACCTGTTCGCGTTCGGGCTGCTGATCGTATTCCTCGTATGGCGGCCGAACGGGCTGTTCAGCGCGAACCGCGCGCTGCCGCCCGAGCCGATGACGGGGACCTTCCTCGCGGCCGCGAAGGCCGTGCGCGCGCCGCGCCCGGTGCTCGTCGCGCTGATCGCGGCGGCGGCCGTGCTGCCGTGGCTCGGTGCATCGCCTTACGTGCTGCAGACGCTGACCAACGCGTGGCTGTACGGGCTGCTCGCGCTGAGCCTCACGCTCGTCGCGGGCACGGTCGGGCAGATCTCGCTCGGCCACGCGGCGCTGCTCGTGATCGGCGCGTATGCGTCGGCGCTGCTGTCGTCGGATCTCGGCTGGTCGCCGGCCGTGACGATCCTGTGCGCGGGCGTCATCACCGCCGTGCTCGGCACGTTGCTCGTCTATCCGGCGTTCCGGCTGCGCGGGCATTACGTGTCGATCGCGACGCTCGGCATCGGCGAAGTGGTGAGCCTCGTGATCCTGAACTGGGACGGCCTCACGCGTGGCCCGCTCGGCATCACCGGCATCGCGCCGCTGCCGTGGGCGACGACCGCGCGTGCCGCGTACTGGTTCACGTTCGCGGTGCTCATCGTGTTCGCGCTCGTGCAGGTGCGGCTGCTGCGTTCGCATCTCGGCCGCACGCTGCGCGCGGTGCGCGAGGATGATGTCGCCGCCCGTGCGCACGGCATCGCGCCGAACCGCTACAAGGCGATCGCGTTCGCGGTCGGCGGCGTCGCGGCCGGCGTGAGCGGCGGGATCGCCGCGCACCTGTACAGCTACATCAATCACCAGACCTTCGATTCGCAGGTGTCGATCCTCGCGCTGACGATGGTGATCCTGGGCGGCCTCGGCAACGTGCTCGGCGGCATCGCCGGCGCGATTGCGCTGATCGGCCTGCCCGAGCTGTTTCGTTGGGCGGCCGAATACCGGATGCTGATCTACGGCCTCGTGCTGCTGCTGCTTGTCCGGTTCCGGCCGCAAGGCCTGCTCGGCACGGTGTGAGGAGATACGCGATGACCACGACCCGACCCCTGCTCGACGTGCAGGGCCTGACGCGCCGCTTCGACGGCGTGACCGCGCTCGACGGCGCGAGCCTGACGCTCGCCGACGGCGAGCTGCTGAGCGTGATCGGCCCCAACGGCGCGGGCAAGTCGACGCTGTTCAACCTGATCGCGGGCGCCGACCGGCCCGACGCCGGCCGCGTGACGTTCGACGGCCGCGACATCACGGGCACGGCGCCCGAACGGCTCGCGGCGCTCGGCATCGCGCGCACGTTCCAGCACGGCCGCGTGTTCGGCAACCTGAGCGTGCTCGACAACGTGCTGATCGGCGCGCATGCGCGGCTGCGCGCGGCGCGGCCGGGCTGGCCCGCGCTCGGCGCGGCGGCCGAGGTGTGGCGTGCGCTCGTGCGGCCCGCGTCGGTGCGGCGCGAGGAAGCCGCGCTGCGCGAAGAGGCGCGCGCGATCGTCGCCGGGTTCGGCGAGCGGCTGACGCCGCGCATCGATCATCCGGCGCACAGCCTGTCGTATGCGAACCGGCGGCGCGTGGAGATCGGCCGTGCGCTCGCGCTCCATCCGCGCCTGCTGCTGCTCGACGAGCCGACGGCCGGGATGAACGAGACGGAGACGTCCGAGATGCTGCAATTGATCCAGTCGCTGAAGGCGCGCGGGCTGACGATCCTGCTGATCGAGCACAAGCTCGAACTCGTGATGCGCGTGTCCGATCGCGTGATGGTGCTCGACAACGGCGTGAAGATCGCCGAAGGCGCGCCGCGCGACGTGCGGCACGACCCGCGCGTGATCGAGGCGTACCTCGGCCGCCGCCATGCGGGCGACGCGCCGGCGGACCGCACTACGCAGGCGGCCGCATGAGCGCACTTTCTTCGGAACCCGATACGACCATGACCGACGCGCTGCTGAAACTCGAACACCTCGACACGTTCTACGGGCCGGTGCAGGTACACTTCGACGTGAACTTCGAGGTCGGCCGCGGGCAGATCGTCAGCCTGCTCGGCGGCAACGCAAGCGGCAAGTCGACGACGATGAAGCTGATTCTCGGGCTGATGCGGCCGCGCCGCGGCGTCGTGCGCTTCGACGGCGACGACGTGACCGCGCTCGCGACGCCGCAGCGCGTGCGGCGCGGGATCGCGGCCGTGCCGGAGGCGCGGCGGCTGTTCGGCGACATGAGCGTGCGCGAGAACCTGCTGATGGGCGCGTACACGCGCGGCGATCGTGCTGCGGTGGCCGACGACTACGAGCGTGTGCTCGACCTGTTCCCGCGTGTGCGCGAACGGCTCGCGCAGCGCGCGGGCACGCTGTCGGGCGGCGAGCAGCAGATGCTCGCGATGGCGCGTGCGCTGATGGCGCGGCCGAAACTGATCTGCATGGACGAGCCGACGATGGGGCTGTCGCCGCTCTACGTCGACAAGGTGCTGGAACTGATCGACGCGATCAACCGGCAGGGCGTGACCGTGTTCATGGTCGAGCAGAACGCGAGCCTCGCGCTGGAAATCGCGCATTACGGGTACGTGCTGCAGACGGGGCGCGTCGTGCTCGAAGGGCCCGCGAAAACGCTGCTCGACGATGAGCGCGTGCGCGATGCGTATCTCGGTGGGGAGGCGGTGGCGGCGTAGACGGTGTAGGCGGTGTAGGCGGCGTAGCGCGTTTCATCGCCCGGCATTCGCCGAGTTCGCACCGCCGATCTTGCGTTGCAGCCGGCGCTCGGGCTCTGTCCGATGCAAGTGAACGGCGTAGGTATCCCAAGGGAGCTCGATATCCTGTGCCGAGAGCGCGGCCGCCTGAATCATCAGTCTGCCCGCTTCGCCGCGATGATAGCCGCCGTGCGTGACGACATGGGTCAGCATCTCTTCGCGCGTCATGTATCCGTTGTCGCCATCGGTAAACACAAAGGGAATCGATTCCGACAGCATGTCGGGTGTGGCGGCCTCCACATAGTCGAGATACCAGCGATCGAGCGTGGCGAATGCCGCGCGCAGCGCTTCCGGCTCAGGCGTGTCAGGCGTGTTGTCGGACACGAAGCCGTGACGTTCGCCGCTCAGGTGCGCGGCGAATATCCGGTTCACCACGAGGCAATGGTTCATCAGCCGCAGCGCGAGATGACGCGCCTGCGCATGCCGTACCGCGTCGAGCCCCGACAGCGCTTTCAGCATTTCGTCATTGGCCCATGCCTGGTAGCGCAGCATGCGGGACAGGAGTGCGTTCGCGCTCATGATCGTTTCCTCGTCGGGTTCACCTAATATGTGAGTTTCGCCACCATTATTTTCAGTGGGAGCCCGCATGTCCACTCGCGTTTCCAGTGCAGCCGCCGTGATGCGCAAAGCCCCACGCCAGGCCCGTTCGCGTGCGACGGTGGACGTGATCGTCACGGCCGGGGCTCGCGTTCTGGACAAGCAAGGGTGGGCCGGATTCACGACCAACGAGGTCGCGCAGGTCGCCGGTGTGAGCATCGGCTCCGTGTATCAGTATTTCCCGAACAAGCTCGCGTTGGTCGATGCGATCCGGCGTCGCCATTTCGACGACGTGCTTGCCGTGCTGCAGCGCGCGCATGATCGTCGGGCGAGCACTGGGCGTCGGCTCGAAGGCCTGATCGGCGACCTGATCGCCGCGCATCGCGATTACCCTGCGCTGCACCGGGCGCTGCTCGATCTTCCCGATCCGGGCGGTGCGAAAGAAGCGTATGACGCGTTTCAGAAGGAATATCTGTGCAGGTATGCGCTGATCGTTGCCGCGTGTCGCGGGCGTGCGCCGGTCAAGGCCGATACGTTGACCGCACAGGTGCTGTCGTCCGCGCTCGAAGGCGTCGTGCACAACGCGGCCCGGCGCGGGTTGCTGGCGGATCCGAAACTGAAGCGCGAGCTCGTCAGGCTGGCCGGCGCTTACCTCGAAGAACACCGCGCGGCGACGGCGAATGTGCGCTCATGAGCCGCCCGGAAAAATCGTCACCGATACCGAAATTCACGGTAGATTGACGCTCTCCTGATTTCGAACACCACGGGGTGGCCGCGCCATGTTGACCTATTCCATCCAGAAAGTCGGCTACGACTTCAATCAGCTCGATCAGCAGGGCGCGACCGACTATGCGTCGTTCGTTCATGCGTTCGACGCGTTCCCTTGGGTGGCGCAGCACGTCGAATGGAACGAGACGCAGGACGGCCCGCTACCGGCGCTCGTGCTGCAGCATGCCGACGATCAGCGCGAGCTGTGGGTGACTGCGTTGACGGACGCGCTTTCGGACGGCTTCCAGCTGAATGCCGTTGCCATGCGGAGGAAGAAGGGGCTGTTCGGGATCGGCAAGGGGAAGCTGGAGCAGCACGTCGACACGATCGACGTCGACTCGCGCGCGGACGTCGACACGTTGTGTCGTCTTTTCTGCGATCGTCAGTATGACGAGCTGGACCGGCTGGTCGCGCGGCACGCCGAGCGCAATCGCTTCGACGACGACAGCGACGATTGATCGCCTGCCGCGCATGAGCCGGCGCAGGTTCGCCTGTTCATGCTTTTTCTGCTTCAGCCCTCGCCGCCCGCGGAAACGTCAACACCACCGCAAATCCGCCCGCCTCGGGAAACGCGAACCCCACGCGCCCGCCGTGCGCCTTCATCACTTCCTGCACGATCGCGAGCCCCAGGCCCGACCCTGTACGCCGTTCGGTGCCGTCCGGCGCGATCCGCACGAACGGCTGCAGCGCTGCGTCCCAATGCTCGCGCGGGATCCCGCGCCCGTTGTCGGTGACGGTCAGCGTCACCGCATCGTCGCTGTTGCCCGCGGTGGCGACCGACACGACGATATCGTCCGCATGCCCATGCAGCAGCGCGTTGTGCAGCACGTTTGACAATGCTTCCTGCAGACTGATTGCATCGCCGTCGATCCACGCACGCGGCGCATCGCTCGCGAACGCGACGGCCACGTCTCGCTCGTCCGCGAGCGGAATCGTGCGGCCGAGCACGTCCTTCGCGAGCGCGACAAGTTCGACGGGTTGCAGCGGCACGGCCTCGGTACGATGGATCACCATCGCATGATTGAGCAACTGCCCGGTGAGCCGCCCGACATCCGCGCTGGTCGCACGCAGCGCATCGAGCCGCGCCGCATGACGCGCGGGATCGGCCTCGCCGTCGAGCAGTTCGATCTGCGCGTCGAGCCGCGCGAGCGGCGTGCGCATCTGGTGCGCGGCGTCGGCGATGAAGCGCTGCATCGCGTTGATCCGCTCGGCCAGGCGGTGCATCAGCCCGTTGATCGATCCGATGATCGCGTCGATCTCGCTCGGCGTATCGACGGCCACCGGCCGCAAATCGGCCGGGTCGCGTGCGGCGATGATCGTGCCGATCTGCGCGAGCGGGCGCAGCCCGCGCCGGATCGCGAGGCCGCTCGCGCCGATCGCGAGCACGCTCATCAGCAGGATCAACGTCCACACCTTGATGCTCATGTCGTTCGTCAACTGCTGCCGCGCGTTGGTTGTTTGCGCAACCGTCACGAGCGCCCATCCCGGCGTGCTTTCCTCGGGCATGTAGCGCGCGATCGTCGCGGTGCGGATCTGGTGCCCCTGATAGACGGCGTTCGCGAACGCGGGGCCCTGCTTCGCGGCGGCGAGCGTCGCGGAGCTCGCGAGATCGTTGTAGCCGGCCACGACGACGCCGCGCGAATCGACGACCTTGTAGTAGACGAGGTCGTAGCGCGACAGCGTCGACAGCGCGGCGACCGGCGGATTCAGCGCGAGCACGCCGCCTTGCACGTAGAGGTTCTCCGCGACCTGGATCGATGCGCCCGCAAGCAACTGGTCGTATGCGCGTTCGGCCGCGACGCCCGCGTAGTAGCGCGCGATCACCGCGAGGGCGAGCGCGCCGGTCGCGACGACGAGCGCGATGAACAGCAGCGTGCGACCGAACAGCGTCTTCGGGAACCAGTCAATGCGCGGCAATCTGATACCCCATCCCGCGCGCGGTGCGGATCTCGACCGAGCTGCCCTGCAGCTTCCTGCGCACGCGCGTCACGTATTGCTCGACCGCGTTCGCGCTCGGCTCGTTGCCGAAGCTGAACAGCTGGTTCAGCAGCTCGTCCTTCGAGAAGATCCGCTGCGGACGGCTCGCGAGAATCTCGAGCAACGCGAACTCCTGGCGCGACAGCGACAGCGGCTGACCGTCGAGTTCCGCGAGGCGGCTGCTGCGGTCGATCACGAGGCCGCCGAGCGTCAGCACGTCGTTCGCATGGCCGCTGTTGCGGCGCAGCAGCGCCTGCACGCGCGCTTCGAGCTCGCGATAGTCGAACGGCTTCACGAGATAGTCGTCGGCGCCGAAGCCGAGGCCGCTCACGCGGTCGTCGATTGCCGAGCGCGCGGTGACGAGCAGCACCGGCGTCGTGCTGCCCGACGCGCGCAGGTTGCGCAGCACCGTGAAGCCGTCGAGACCGGGCAGGTTCGCATCGAGCACGACGAGGTCGAAGCGCTCGACGCGCAGCAGGCTGTTCGCGGTCGAGCCGTCGGTTTCGAGATCGACGGCATGGCCGAGCCGCGTCAGACGGCTGCGGATCGCCGCGCCGATTTCGGCATCGTCCTCCACGACGAGAATGCGCATGGTGCCGTTTGCAGGTAGAAGGTTAGGGGTTTTCCCGGGGCCGGGATGTCAGCATTTTCTCAGACTCGCTCGATAACCTGTGTACAGCCGGAACAGGCGATGACGGCATTAATACCAGAGGAGACGGCAACATGCAGCATGTCACGGGCACGATGAAGGCGAGGCGCAATACTCGGCGAGGTGTGACGCCGATTGCCGCGTGGCCGCTTGCCGTGCGCCGCACGCAGGCCTGCGCATGACCACGTCGTCGCGCCGCCGCGCGTTGCTCGCCGCCGGCCTCGGCGCGTTCGCCGCGCCGTCGCTGGTGCGCGCGAAGCCGCGCACGGTGCGAATCTCGAAAGGCTACGGCGTGCTGTACCTGCCGCTGCTCGTGATGGAGAAGCAGCGCCTGTTCGAGCGGCATGCGGCGCGCCGCGGCCTGCGCGACCTTGCGCTCGACTGGGTGTTGCTCGACGGCGGCAATTCCGTCAACGACGCGATGATGGCCGGCACGCTCGACTTCGCGGGCGCCGGCGCGCCGGGCTTCATCGAGCTGTGGGCGCGGGCGCGCGGGATTCCGAATGTCGAGGTGATCGGCATCAGCGGCTTGTCGACAACCTCGCTGTCGCTCAATGCGAACCGTCCGGGCCTCGCGTCACTGCGCGACTTCACGCCGTCCGACCGGATCGCGGTGCCGGGCATCCGCACGTCGCTGTCGGCGGTCGTGCTGCAGATGGTCGCGAGCCGGCAGCTGGGTGCGAAGCATTTCGCGCAGCTCGATTCAATCACCGTGAACCTGCCGCATCCGCAGGCGATGCAGGCGCTGATCCGCCGCGAGAACGGCGTGACGGCGCACTTCACGTCGCCGCCATTCTCGACGCTCGAATTGCGGCAGCCGGGCATTCATCGCGTGGTGAATTCGGTCGACGTGCTCGGCCCGATGACGCTCGACGTCGTGTTCGCGCCGAAGCGGCTCGTCGATGCGGAGCCTGCGCTGGCCGCGGCGTTTCTCGGCGCGCTCGACGAAGCGAACCGCCTGATCGTGCAGGATCCGCGCGCGGCGGCCGCGCTGTATGCGGCGTCGTCGGGTGTCGGCGTGTCGCACGACGACGTGATACGGATGCTCGCCGCGCCGGACACGCGGTTCTCGGTATGGCCGAACCAGCTGATGGACTACGTCGAGTTCCTGTACCTCGCCGGCACGATCAAGGCAAAACCGCGCGCGTGGCACGAGATGTTCGCGCCGATGCTCGACGACTACCAGCCACGCTGAGCGCCGCCGGCCCACGATTTCATCGACCTGCACCGCGCCCGCGCGTTCGTCGCGCGCGGCGCCGATTCAACCGACAAGCAACCGATTCATGGAGGAGCCCTTAATGAATGCCACCGAAACCCTGGACCCCGCGTCCGCCGACGAGCAGCGCGTCATGTCGAAGATCGCGCGGCGCCTGCTGCCCATCCTCGTCGTGATGTTCCTGATCGCGTTCATCGACCGGCAGAACGTCGGCTTCGCGAAGCTGCAGATGGTGCACAGCCTCGGGATGACGGAAGCCGCGTTCGGGCTCGCGTCGTCGCTGTTCTTCATCGGCTACCTGCTGTTCGAGGTGCCGAGCACGCTCGCGCTGCATCGCTACGGCGCGCGCGTGTGGCTCGCGCGGATCATGCTGACGTGGGGCCTCATCACCGTGCTGATGGGCTTCACGACGTCGATGCCGGCGTTCTGCTCGCTGCGCTTCCTGCTCGGCATCGCCGAGGCCGGCTTCTACCCGGGCGTGATCTACTACCTGACGCTGTGGTTTCCGCAGAGCTACCGCGCGAAGGTGCTCGGCATCTTTACGCTCGGCAGCGCGCTCGCGAACATGCTTGGGTCGCTGGTCGGCGGCGTGCTGCTGAGCCTGAACGGCGTGTGGGGCCTCGCGGGCTGGCAATGGGTGTTCGTGGCGACGGGCATCCCGGCCGTGATCGTCGCGATCGTCGTGTTCCGCGTGTTGCCGGCTTCGTTCCGCGAGGCGTCGTTCCTCGACGATCGCGAGAAGCAGATCGTCGCGGCAGCGCTCGAGCGCGAGAAGCCGGCGCAGGCCGAGCACGGCCAGCCGTGGAAGGCGCTGCTCGATCCGCGCGTGATGCTGTTCGCGGCGACTTACATGCTGATGTCGACGTCGCTGTACGGCGTCACGTACTGGCTGCCGACGCTCGTGAAATCGTTCGGCGTGTCGAGCAGCATGAACGGTTTCCTGAGCATGCTGCCGTGGGCGCTCGCGGTGGTGCTGCTGGTGTGGCTGCCGTCGAAGCTGCGCCGCGCGAAGAGCATCCTGCGCACGATCGCGATCGTCGCGGCGCTCGGCGCGCTCGGCTTTCTGCTGAGTCTCGTGCTGCCGTCGACGCCGCTGCGCTTCATCGCGCTCGTGCTCGGCGGCGCGTGCATCCCGCTGCTGTATCCGTGCTTCTGGTCGATGCCGCCGCGCTACTTCACCGGCGCGCGCGCGGCGGCGAGTGTCGCGGCGATCAACTCGATCGGCAACCTGGGCGGCTTCTTCAGCCAGAACCTGATGCCGTTCGCCGGCAAGGTGACGGGCACCGCGTTCGGGCCGATGATCGTGCCGATCGTCTGTCTCGCGCTGCTCGGGATCGGCGCGCTGGTCGCGTGGACGCGCTCGGAGCGGGGGATGGTGGTGGTGCGGGTGTGATGTGCTACCGTGCATGCGTTTGAATGCACGGAGATAGCAATGAAGACTGCGGCGATGTGCGCGCTTCGAGTCGATCAGACATTACTCGAGGAAGCGCAAACCGTGTTGGCGGAAAACGAGACGCTGTCTGCGTTCGTCGAATCGACGCTGCGCGCCGCGATCGCACGCCGGCGCTCGCAGCGCGAGTTTGTCGCGCGCGGCGTGTTGTCGGCTGAGGAGGCGCGGCGCACCGGTGAATACGTCGACGCCGCAGAAGTCCAGGTCGAACTTGGGACGATGCTGAAAGCCGCGCGTGCAGCGAAGATAACGGGTTAAACGATTGGCGTCGATCGACGCGCACGGTCGTACCCGTTACGAGCATTGCCGGTCGGCGTCAGCGCGACGTCCCCCGTCCATCATGCGCGATCGCCACATGCGCGGACGCCACCGGAATATCCACTTCCACCGTCGTCCCAACGCCCAGCGTCGTGTCGATCCGTAGCGTGCCGCCGACGAGATACGCGCGCTCGCGCAGGCCGACCAGCCCGAACGATCCCGATTTGCGCCGCGCACCGGGATCGAAGCCCGCACCGTCGTCGCGAATCGTCAGCGCGATGGTTTCGTCCCGGTACACGAGTTCCACGGTCGCGCTCGACGCGGCCGCGTGCCGTGCGACGTTCGCGAGCGCTTCCTGCGCGATGCGGAACACGGCCGTCGCATACGGTTCGTCGAGCTGCAGCTCGCCCGGCTCGACGTGCAGCGCACACGCCATGCCGTGACGGTGCCGGAAATCCTCCACGAGCCATTGCATCGCGGCCGCGAACCCGAGGTCGTCGAGCATCAGCGGGCGCAAGTCGGATGCAATGCGCCGCGTGGCCGTCACCGCGCCGCGCGCGAGCGCATGCATCGCCGCGATCTTGCGCGCCAGCGGCGCATCGTCCTGCGGCACGTGATCGAGCAGCCATTCGAGATCGTTCTTCAGCGTCGCGAGCGTCTGCGCGAGTTCGTCGTGCAGTTCGCGCGCGATGCGGCGCTGCTCGGCCTCGCGTGCGCTCGCGCTGATCGCCGCGATCTCGCGCAGCTCCTCGCGTGACGCCTGCAGCGCCCGCTCCGCGCGCACACGCTCCTCGACTTCGCGCCGCAAGTCGCGGTTCGACGCGCTCAACTGCGCGGTGCGGGCCGCGACGCGCTGCTCGAGCCGCTCGTTCGCGTCGTTGAGCTGCGCGCTCTTCTGCACGACGAGCAGGTGCTGATAGCGCGCGCCGGCAAGCGCACGCACCGTCTGCGCATGCAGCCGGCCGTTCTCGAACAGCAGCGCGAACAGCACGACGCCCGACGCGATGAGGCCATAGGTGCGCCCCGCGTAGAAGCCGAGATCGAAGCGCCCGTGGTTCAGCATCGACGACAACGCGATGTCGAACAGCCACGCGACGAGCACGATCATCACCCACAGGTCGAGCACGGAATGGCGCCGCCGCTGCCGCCACATCAGCACGAGCGCGGCCAGGTTCAACGCCCAGACGATCGTGATCGCGATCGTCATCGTCGCGGCCATCCGGTTGCCCTGCATGATGCGCGGCAGCAGGTCGTGGCCGGCGGTCGCGAGCAGCGCGAGCGCGCCGGTCGCGGCGGCCGTCAGGACGATGCAGAGCAGCACCGGAAGCGTCGCGCGGCGCCGCTCGAGCGACGGCGGGCGGGCGCGCGGCGTCGCGCGCAGCAGCACGTACGCGGCGACCGCCAGCGGAAAGCCGCCGTGCCAGAACAGATAAAGCCACGCGGTGGTCTGCTCGCGCGCGCCGAGCAGGCCGGTCGGCGTGAACAGCCCCGGAAAGGTCAGCATGTGCGTGCCGGCCATGAACCCCGTGAACAGGTAGCCGGCGGCGAGCGCGAGCAGCGATTTCTCGCGCAGGATCGCGAACTGGCCGAGCAGCAGGCCGGCCGTCACCATGTCGTTGACGACGATCGCCGACTGGTACACGGGAATGAAGCCCCACACGCGAGCAAGCGGCAGGCCCGCGAACGGCGCCAGGGCGACGAAGATCACGGCCGACACGATCACCATCGCGATTGCGAGCCGCCGCTCCCGCCGGCCCGGCGGCAGCGACGACATGAACAGCTGCGATGGATCCGGCGCGTCGTCGTCGTCGGTGGCCGCGGCGCGCAAGCGGAATGCGGGCATCATGCGTCGTCGACGCCGAGGTCGAGATCGTGGCGCACCGCGTAGCGCACCAGCGCGGCTTCGTGCGGCAGTTCCATTTTCTCGAGGATGCGCGTCTTGTAGGTGCTGACCGTCTTCGCGCTCAGCGTGAGTTCCGACGCGATCCGCGTGACCGTTTGGCCCGCGACGATGCGGCGCATCACGTCGAGTTCGCGCGCGGACAAGCGTTCGTGCGGCAGCATTTCGACCGGCGCGCGCAGCGTGCGCGCGAGGCTTTCGGCCGCCTGTGGGCTCACGTAGACGCCGCCCGCCGCGACCTTGGTGACGGCCTGGACCAGCTCGGCAGTCGCGCTGTCCTTCGTCAAGTAACCGGTCGCGCCGGCCTTGAACGCGCGCGCGGCGTACTGCGCCTCCGCATGCATCGTCAGCACCAGCATGCGCAGCGCCGGCGCGCGCGTCTTGACGAGCCGGATCAGCTCGATGCCGGTCGGCCCGGGCATCGACAGGTCGAGCAGCAGCACGTCGGCGTCGCCACGCTCGGCCAGCGCGAGCGCGGCCGTGCCGTCGCTTGCCTCGCCGACGATTTCGAAACCGCCGGCCGTTTCCAGGATGTGACGCAGTCCGTCCCGCATGACTGCGTGATCGTCAGCCAGAATTATCCTGATCACTAGCGTTCCTCTTCGGGATGCCGCCGCGGGCCGTTCCGCCGGTTGCCGCCGCGGCCGTTCTTCTGACCAATATATTCCGCCGAAGCCGGAAAAGGTGCACCTTCGGGAAATTTTTGAGACATTGAAGTGTGGAGTGTGTCTCGAAACGAAATAATCAGCGAGAAATGGTACAGGCGATAGGGCCAGATGGGGCGGGTATTCCCGAGGCGTCGCTGCCGCGCGGCGAGCCGTGTGTGTCGCGGACCGCCCTGATTCAGAGATAAACTGGTGCCCGATTGCCCTGTCGCGACCCGAGGAGCCTCCACGATGATCGATCTCGCCGACATCCTGCCGTCCGCGCTGCCCGACGCCGTCGCGTGGGCCGACGCGCAGGCGGCGCACGGGCTCGCGCAGGGCGTGCCGCTCACGCCCGCGCAGGCCGACGACGCACGTACCGTGGGCGTCGCGCAACCGGAGCGGATCCGCATCGTGGTCGGCGACGAGCTGCCGTTTCCCGATACGCCGGCGCTGGCCGCGATCGCGCGCGACACCGGACTGCTGTGGCCGGGGACGATCGGCCTCACGCTCGGCCATGCGGTGTTCGTGCTGCGCGGCCACGACACGCGGCGCCTGCTCACGCATGAGTTCCGTCATGTGCATCAGTACGAGGAAGCGGGGTCGATCGGCGCGTTTCTCGCGCGCTACCTGCACGAGATCGCGACCGTCGGCTACCACGATGCGCCGCTCGAAGCCGATGCGCGGCAGCACGAGTTCGACTGATGCCGCCGGCCCGCACGAACATACACACTCTCCGATGAACCTTCCCCACGCCATGGCCGGCCCAGTGCGGACACGCCGCGCCGCCACGCCGCGCAACCCGCGATGAGCGACACGATCCACGCATGGCTGGGCGCGATCAGCGCGCATCCGCTACTCGTGCTGGCGATCGTGTTCGTGACCGCCTGCGCGGAGGCGATCGCGCTGATCGGCACGGTCGTGCCGGCCGGCGCCGTGATGTTCGCGGCCGGCACGCTGATCGGCGCGGGCGCGCTCGACGGCTGGACGACGATCGGCGTCGCGGCCGCCGGTGCGATCGTCGGCGACGGCATCAGCTATGAGATCGGCCGCCGCTATGGCGGCGCGATTCGCAACGGCTGGGTGCGGCTCGGCTACGCGGACGCCTATGCGCGCGGCGAGCAGTTCGTGCTGCGCCACGGGATGAAGAGCATCGTGCTCGCGCGCTTCCTGGCGCCGCTGCGCGCGGTCGTGCCGGTCGTGGTCGGCTGCGCGACGCTGCCGCGCCGGTCGTTCTATCCGGTCAACGCCGTGTCGGCGCTGATCTGGGCACCCGTGCACATCGCGCCGGGCATCGTGTTCGGCGCGTCGGCGGCGTTGGCCGCGGCAATCAGCGTGCGGGTCGCCGCGATCCTGCTGGTGGTCGCCGCGCTGGTCGCGCTCGTGTGGTTCGGCGTGCGCCTGGCGCTGCGGCGCGGCTGGCCGTTGCTGTGCCAGGCGACCGGCGCGGCCGTGCATGCATCCGCGCGCCGCTGGCCGCGCTTCGGCGCGTGGCTGCACGACGCGATCGGCAAGGTGCGCCGCCTGCCGGGCGCGGTGCCCGTGTTCGCGCTGCTGTTCCTCGGTTGCGTGTGGCTGTTCGCCGGCATCGTGCAGGACGTCGTCGCGAACGATCCGCTGACGCACGCGGACATCGCGCTGTATGCGTTCCTGCAGAACCTGCGCACGCCGCCCGTGGACGCCACGATGCGCGCGCTCGCGGTGCTGCACGGACACGATACGGGGCTGATCGTCGCGGCCGCGTTTCTCGTCTGGCTGATGATCCATCGCTGCTGGGTGACGTCCGCCTGGTGGCTCGCGACGCTCGGCATCGCAGTCGTGCTCGTGCCGGCGTTCGGCGCCGGCGTGCCCGGCATGTCGCCCGCGAGCCTGCCGCCCGGCGCGCTGCACGTGGCGCTGCCCGACGCCGACGCCGCATTCGCGATGCTCGCGAGCAGCGGCATCGGCTGGGTGCTGACGCGCGAGCGGCCCGCGTCGTGGCGGATCCCGGTCGTGACGGCGGTCGTACTGTGGATCGTGCTCGGCGGCTTCGCGCGGCTCTATGTCGGCGATACGTGGCTGTCGGGCCTGCTCGGCGGCTGGAGCCTCGGGCTCGCGTGGTTCGCGGTGCTGGCGGGCGCCCATGCGTACTGGCGGGTGCACGAACACGTGCAGCCGCGCGGCGCGCTCGTCGCGGTGCTCGTCGTGCTCGCCACCGCCGGCGTATGGACCGTGCCCGCGCAGTGGCAGCTCGATCGCGCGGCGCGTCCGCATGTCGGCGACGTCGTCGCGATGACCGTCGACCAGTGGATGCGCGGCGGCTGGCAGCGCGTGCCGACGCGGCGCACCGAGATCGGCGGCGATCGCGAGGAATATCTGCCGCTGCAATGGTGCGCGACGTCGGACACGCTCGACCGCCATCTGTCGCTGGCCGGCTGGCAGCGCGCGACGCCGTGGTCGCCCGCCACCGCGCTGCACTGGCTGTCGCCGCAGGCGCCGGCCGAGACGCTGCCCGTGCTGCCGCGCTACACGCACGGCGAGAGCACGCGCCGCGTGTTCGTGCGCGTCGACGCGGCCCATCCGGACAGCCGCCTCGTGCTGCGGCTATGGCGTTATCCGTACGTGCTGCAGGATGCGCTCGGCATGCGGCCGCTGTGGTACGGCGCGCTGTATCGCGAGACGCTGCATCGGCCCGCGCGGGTGATGACGGTCGTGCGCACGACGCCGCTCGACGATGCGGCGACGATCGCGCAGGCGCTGAAGGTCGAGCCGACGATCGAGCGGCCGCCGGCGGGGATGAGCGCGGCGCCGCCCGCGATGACGCTCGTGTGGATGGTGCAGCCTTGAAGCGCGCGCAACGCGTCAGGCGTGCGCCGGTTGCGCGGGGACGACGGACAGGCGCAGGCCGACCGTCTTGAGCACCGCGAGCAGGGTTTTCAGTGTCGGGTTGCCGTTGGGCGACAGCGTGCGATACAGCGATTCGCGGCTGATGCCGGCTTCGGCCGCGACCGCGCCGAGCCCGCCGTACGCTTCCGCGACCGTGCGCAGCGCGAGCAGCGCGGCCGCGCGGTTGTCGGGATCGTCGAGCGATTCCATCGCGACGCGCAGATAGGCCACCGCGAGCTCGCGGTCGGCACCGAGTTCGGCGACTTCCGCGTCGTGGTGCGAGACCGCGCCTTTGAGCTTGTTCACATTTGCCTCCGTTTCCAGTTCAACCAGTGTTCGTGCGCACGCCTGATGTCGTCGGACTGGCTGCGCTTGTCGCCGCCGGACAACAGCAGGATCAGCGCGCTGCCGTACCGGCCGAAGTACACGCGATAGCCGGCACCGACGTGGATGCGCAGTTCGATCACGCCTTCGCCGACCGGCTCGCAATCGCCGAAATTGCCGGTCTCAACGCGGCGCAGGCGTTCGCGAATCCGCGCCTGGATGACTTTGTCGCGGACGGTGTTCAGCCATTCGGTGAAAGGCTCGCGACCGTCGTCGCGCTGATAGCGAAGCAGTTCGAACTTGGAGAGCATTGTAACTTATAAGCTACATGAAGGAAAGGGATATCGCCGGGATGGCGTGAAGTGACGCACACGCGGGCCGACTGCCGAATCGGGACGAAGCACGACGCAAGGGCGCTGCGCAGGAATGCCTGCAGAGCGCTTTCGCGACGTGGGGTTTCGGGCGATGAAGCTGGCTTCCCGAACGACGATCATTCTTTCATTCGGGGCATGCGATGACGATTCGGCCGAATGGCCGATCTCATCGGCGCGCGAGGACACGCGCCGTGCGGAGGAGGGATTGCTCGTCGAGCTGCGCGGTCACCGATTCGTGGAAGGAGGTCGGCTTGCTCCGCGCGTCGGGCATGTCCTTGTGCTCGCCGGTCGCGTATCCGGCGAGCGTGAACAATTTGCCGACGGCCGACGGATAGCGCGCGGCCAGAGCGCGAGCACCTTCTCCGTGTGCTTGTCGCTCATCGTCACGATCACATCGGCGTGCTTGATATCGTTCGCGTTCCGTTGCATCGAACGACGCGCGGACACGGCATTGCGCCGAACCCGCGCCCCGCCGCCTCGATCGCCGGCATCGCCGGCATCACTACGCGGTCGCCGTCACCCGCTGCGCGGCAAACCCCGCCAGCGTCCGCAACGCGTCCCGCGCCGAGCGCAGATAGAACGCCTGCAGATGAAACACATGCCAGCGCTCGGCATGAATCTCCAGCCGGCACGGCACGCCGCACGCGAGCGCATGCGCCGCCAGCCGCTGCGCATCCGACAGCAGCACTTCCTGGTCGCCGGCCTGCACCAGGATCGGCGGCAGGCCGCGCAAGTCGGTGTCGAGCGGGCCGCGCGCGGCCACCGAGCCGCTCCCGTGATACCAGCGCAACCCCTGTTCGAGCCAGTCGCGACGAATCATCGGATCGTCGTGGCGGCGCGACGCGAGCGTGTCGCCGCCCAGCGCCGGGTCGGTCACGGGCGAGATCAGCAGCAGCGCGGCGGCAGCCGGTTCGCCACGCTCGCGCAGCGCGATGGCGAGTGCCAGCGCGAGCGCGCCGCCGGCCGAATCGCCGGCAATCGCGATCCGGTGCGGCGCATAGCCCAGCGCGCGCAACGCATCGTATGCGGCCAGCGCGTCGTCGAGGGCCGCCGGGCTCGGATGCTCGGGCGCGAGCCGGTAGTCGGGCACCCACACCGGCAGGCCGGCTTCGGCCGCGAGCCGCGTCGTCACGCCGCGATGCGTGTGCGGGCCGCCGAGGCAGAACGCGCCGCCGTGCAGGTAGAGGATCGCGCCGCCCGCGTCGCCGCGCTTCGGCGCGATCACTTCGACCGGCACGCCGGCGGCCGACGTCCGGTAACGCAGCGTGCCGCCCGCGCCCGGCATCAGCGGCGACAGCAACGCGACGACGCGGCGCTGCATGCGCGCACCGAACGGCGGCCCGATCAGCGGCCGGAACGCGACGCGCAGAAAGCTGCGCAGCGAGGCGGCGGCGAGCGCTTCCACGCGACCGGCGGGCGGCGCGACGACGGCGCCGTGCGTCGGCGTGGCCGTGCCCGGCAGCGGCTGCGTGAAGCGATACGCGGACAGCCCCGTGAAGCGCGTGATCCATCGATAGGTCAGCGTGAAGCCGGGCCAGTTCGTGCTGTTGTGGCCCGATGCGTCGACGTACCAGCTCTTGCAGCCGCTCCACACCGAACCCGCGAGCCGCTGCTGCACGTGCGCGTTGAAGCGCCGGTAGCGGCGCGGGTCGACGTCGATTGCCGTCGCGCCGTTGCGCCGCATCGCGCGCACGCAGCGCATCACATGCGCGATCTGGCTCTCGAGCATGTAGACGATCGAGTTGTGGCCGAGATTGGTGTTCGGGCCGTACAGCATGAAGAAGTTCGGGAAGCCCGGCACGGTGAGCCCGAGATACGCCTGCGCGCCACGCCGCCATGCATCGTTCAGGTCGAGCCCGTCGCGGCCGGTGATGCGCATCGGCGACAGGAACGCGGTCGCCGCGAAACCGGTGCCGTAGACGATCGCGTCGACCGGATGGTGCACGCCGTCGTCGGTTTCGATGCCGGTCTCGGTCACGCGCCGGATGCGCTGCGTGACGAGCTCGACGTTGTCGCGGTCGAGCGCGGCGAGATAGTCGCTCGACAGCAGGATCCGCTTGCAGCCGATCGGATAGTCGGGCGTGAGCCGTGCGCGCAGCGCCGGGTCGCGCACGTCGCGCGCGAGCAGCTTGCGGAACGGCCGGCCGATCGCGACATCCATCAGCCCGTGCAGCCGCGTGAACGCGATCGCACGCGACTCATAGCGCACGTAGATCGACGCGCGATGCAGCTTCATCGCCCACGGCAGCCGGCGAAACAGCGCTTGCTCCCACGGGCGATACGCGCGATCCGGACGCGGCATCACGTAGGCCGGCGAACGCTGGAACACGACGAGGCGCTCGACGTCGGCGGCGATCGCGGGCACGAACTGGATCGCCGATGCGCCGGTGCCGACCACCGCCACGCGCTTGCCGGCGAGCGGATAGTCGCGATCCCAGTGCGCGGAGTGGAACGCGCGGCCGCGGAACGTGTCGATGCCGGGCAGATCGGGCATCGCGGGGCGGCTCAACTGGCCGGTGCCGCTGACGAGCACGGCGGCGCTGAGCGTCGTGCCGTCGGCGAGCGTGACGTGCCACAGCGCACGGGCCTCGTCGTACTGCGCGCGCTCGACCTCGGCGCCGAAACGCAGATGGCGTGCAAGACCGTACTTGCGCGCGCAGTGCTGCAGGTACGCATGGATTTCCGGTTGCGGCGCGAATACGCGCGACCAGTTCGGGTTGGGTTCGAACGAGAACGAGTACAGATGAGAGGGCACGTCGCACGCGGCGCCCGGGTAGCGGTTGTCGCGCCACACGCCGCCGACGTCGTGCGAGCGTTCGACGATCACGAAGTCGTGAATGCCGGCGCGTTGCAGTGCGATGGCCATGCCGATGCCGGCGAAGCCGGCGCCGATGATGATCGCCGACAGCGGTGCGGCCGATTCGGCGGGACGTGACGTTTCAGGCGACGACATGGCGAATCTCCTCGGGCGGGATCGCATCGTGCGACGCGCACGCTGCATAAACGGGGTCGCGGTGCGCCGGCGCGGCGGCCGGTTCGCGCTCCGTGTCGGCCGATGAGCATGCCGGCACGCGCCGCACGCCGCGGATCAGGTCGACGGCCTTCTCGGCGATCATGATCGTCGGCGCGTTGGTGTTGCCGCCGATCAGCGTCGGCATGATCGACGCATCGACGATGCGCAGCCCCTGCAGGCCGTGCACGCGCAATTGCGGATCGACGACCGCGAGCGCGTCGTGCCCCATCCGGCAGGTGCCGACCGGGTGATACACGGTGTCGGTGCGCCGGCGCAGCACGTCGCGGATCTCGTCGTCGGTCGTGACGTTCGCGGTGAACAGGTCGCGGGTGATCCATTCGGCAAGCGCGGGTGCCGCCATCAGCCGGCGCGTGAGCCGGAAGCCGGCGACCATGTCGTCGAGGTCGCGCGGGTCGTCGAAGAACGCGGGGTCGATGCGCGGCGCGGCGAGCGGATCCGTGCCTTGCAGCGTGACCGAGCCGCGGCTGCGCGGTCGCAGCAGGCACACGTGGCACGACAGCCCGTGGCCGACGTGCAGCCGGCGTGCGTGATCGTCGACGAGCGCGACGACGAAGTGCAGCTGGATGTCGGGCGCATCGAGGCCGGCCTGCGTTTTCAGGAAGCCGCCGCCTTCCGCGAAATTCGACGTCAGTATCCCGCGCCGTTCGCGGCGAAAGCGCGCGAATTCACGCAGCATGCGCAGGCCGCCGCGCACGGACACGCCCATCGTGTCGACGCTGCGTGTGCGGTAGCCGAGGATGAAGTCCGGATGATCCTGCAGGTTGCGGCCGACGCCGGGCAGGTCGGCACGCACCGGAATGCCGAGCCGCTGCAGTTCGCCGGCCGGACCGACACCCGACAGCATCAGCAGTTGGGGCGTCTGCAGCGCGCCGGCCGCGAGCACGACTTCGCGCCGCGCGCGCAGCGTGCGCACTTCGCCGTGTTGCCGCACCTCGACACCCGTCGCACGCGTGCCGTCGAACAGGATGCGCAACACCTGCGCGTGCGTTTCGACCGTCAGGTTGTCGCGCCGGCCGACGTGCGGCAGCAAATACGCGCGCGCCGCGCTCCACCGCTCGCCGTGCTTCTGCGTGACCTGATAGAGGCCGACACCTTCCTGCTGCGCGCCGTTGAAGTCGTCGGTGAGCGGCAGGCCGGTCTGCCGCGCCGCTTCCAGGTAGCGCGCATGGAACGAGTTGCCGGTGCGCAGGTCGCTGACCCACAGCGGGCCGTCGCGGCCGTGAAAGGCGTCGTCGAAGCGCTCGTTGTGCTCGCTCAGCCGGAAGTACGGCAGCACGTCGTCGTAGGACCAGCCTTCGTTGCCGAGTGCGGCCCAGCCGTCGTAATCGACGCGATGGCCGCGAATGTAGACCATCGCGTTGATCGCGGACGAACCGCCGAGCGCCTTGCCGCGCGGCTGATAGCCGATGCGCCCGCCGAGTCCGGGCTGCGGCACGGTGTCGAACGCCCAGTTGTTCACGCGGGTCGGCAGCATCGCGACCGAGCCGGTCGGCACGTTGACGACCGCGGTGTCGCCGCGGCCGCCGGCCTCGAGCACGCAGACGGTCACGGCCGGGTCCTCGGTCAGTCGCCCCGCGACGACGCATCCGCCCGAACCGCCGCCGACGACGATGTAGTCGAAAGTCTTGCTCAAGGAATCGTCTCCGATGGTCGATGGATCATGCGATGCGTGTCAGCACGCGCAGCCGATCGAGCCGCGACAGGCCGATCGCGAGCGGCGGGGCGGGGGCGCGGGCGAATGCTTCGCGCTGGCGTTCGAAGCGGGCCGCGAGATCGGGCGGGCGACTCGGTCGCATGGTGTCTCCTCCGGGGGCGTGAGTGTCGTTCAGGCGACGACTGATGACGCCGATGGTGCGGGCCGCATGGGAAAACACCAATGCTGCTTCGGGACAATTGTTTTAGTATTTGGGCCAAATCGGCGCTTCGAGGGTTTCTCCGCATGAGCTTCTGGGACTTCACCCGGAGTCCGGCCAGTGCCCGGCTGCTGGTCGATTTCGGCGACGAACGCGGCGTGTCGCGCACGAAGCTGCTGGCCGGCACGGGCCTCGCGGACGCGCAGCTCGACGATCCGAACGTCGAGGTGACGGCCGCGCAGGAACTGCGGCTGACCGGCAATCTGCTGCGCGCGCTCGGCCGTGCGCCGGGCCTCGGGTTCGACGTCGGGCAGCGCTATCACTTCTCCGCCTACGGCGTGTGGGGCTACGGGCTGATCGCGAGCGCGACCGCGCGCGACGCGCTGGCGCTCGCGATGCGCTTCCTGCCGCTCACGTATGCGTTCACGGTTATCACGTACCGCGAGGAAGCGCACACGTGCGTGCTCAATTTCGGCGCGCCGGAGCTCGATGCCGACCTGAGCCGGTTCCTCGTCGAACGCGACATGACGGCCGCCGTCGTGCTGCTGCAGGAAATCGGCGGCGACGATTTCGCGTTGTCGCGCTTCACGATGCAGGCCGCGAGCGCAGCCGCGTCCACACGCGCGCCCGCACCGCGCATCGCCGGTGTCGAACCCGCGTTCGGCGCGCGCGCGAACAGTCTCGCGTTCGACCGCGGGTTTCTCGACCGGACGCTGCCGCATGCGAACCCGCTGACGGTCTCGATGTGCGAGCAGATGTGTGGCCGGCTGGTCGAGGCGCGGCGCGCGCGGGTCGGCACGTCGGAGATGGTGCGGCAATACCTGACGGCGACGCCCGGCAACGTGCCGTTCTCGCTCGAGGACATGGCGCGGCTGATGAACACGAGCCCGCGCACGCTGAAGCGCCGGCTGCAGGAGGAAGGCACGACGTTCCGCACGCTGCTCGCGCAGGCGCGCGGCGCGATGGCCGAGACGCTGCTCGGCGATGCCCACCTGTCGCTGACGGAAGTCGCCGAGCGGCTCGGCTTCAGCGACCTGTCGAGTTTCTCGCAGGCATTCAAGCGCTGGTATGGTGTGCCGCCGGGCACCTACCGCAGCGGCCTGCTGCGCGACGGCGCCCGCAACGGCGCGGCGTAACCACGCGCCTCCCCCAACCCTTTCGCGAGAGAACCCGCATGATCACGCTTCGCCCGATGACCGACGACGACTTCCCCCGCTTCTGGCCCACCTACCATGCGATCGTCGCCGCGCAGGAGACCTACGCATTCGATCCGGCGCCGACGCGCGAAGCCGCCCGCGCGCTGTGGCTCGATGCGCCGCTGTGCACGTGGGTCGCCGAGGAGGACGGTGTGCTGCTCGGCTCGTACTACCTGAAGGCGAATGCGGCCGGGCCCGGCAATCACGTGTGCAACTGCGGCTATATGGTCGCCGAGGCGGCGCGCGGCAAGGGCGTCGCGCGCCTGATGTGCGAGCACTCGCAGCAGGTGGCGCGCGAACGCGGCTTCCTCGCGATGCAGTTCAACTCGGTGGTCGCGACGAACGAAGTGGCGGTCGCGTTGTGGCAGAAACTCGGCTTCGAGATCGTCGGCCGCTTGCCGCGCGCGTATCGTCATGCGCGGCTCGGCTTCGTCGATTGCCTCGTGATGTTCAAGTGGCTCGGCGACGCGGCGGCCGCCGAAGCCTGATTCCACGCTCAGACGGCGAACGCGCCGTCGAACACAACCTGCCCGTCGAACGCGAGCGTGCCGCGCGCGAAGATCAGGTCGAGGTGATGGCTGCCGTTCGCGCCGCCGCCGAGGCCGAGATGCAGGCCCGGATGGCGTTCCTCGAACCCGGCGTTGCGGCCGTACAGCCCGCGGATGCCCAGGTTCGTGCCGATGCCGAATTCCTCGATGCGCCGGTGATTGTCGTGCCGGTCGAGATACGACGCGAAGTCGCGCCGGAAGCCCGCGTCGTCGCTGTCGAAATCGACGATCAGGCTGTCTTCGACATGCAGCGTCGCGAGCCGCTCCGTCACACGGTACTTGATCGCGAACGGCACGGTGCCGAGAAACGTGCCGCTGAATACGATCGAGCCGTGCAGGTCGGTGACGTGCGTCGCGATTTCGCCGGGCACGACGTCGAGATTGCCCATCCCGTCCACGCTCGTCCATTTCTGGTCCGGCGCGAGCGAACCGGTCAGCGTGTTGCCGGCTTCGTCGATGAAGCGGATCTCTGATGCGCGCGCGGCCGCGTCGATCAGCCGGCCGTTGCGCGCGGCGATGTCGTCGAGCGATTCGGCGAACGCCTCGTCGAGATGCGGGCCGTAATCCTTGAACAGCACCGACTTGCTCCAGTGCTCGACGATCGCGGGACGGATCGCGGCGAGGAACGGCGGGCCGCTCGGCGACGGCGTCGGCAGGCACGACGAGTCGTACAGCAGCACGAACAGGTCGGCGTGCGAGAGTGCGGCGGTGATTTCCGCGGGCGGGGTGCTTTCGAGGCAGAGGGTGGTCGCGTCGAGCGAGTCGGGCAGGGCGGAAAACGCGCGCAATGCGGTGTCGCGGTTGCGGGTGTCGTAGCCGACCAGCAGTTGTCCCGTCTCGCCGCGTGCGAGTTTGTCGCGCAGCGCGGGGTGAAAACCCAGCGCGCGATGCAGGTTCAGCATGCGTGTCTCCGGAAGCGGCGGAAGGGCCGCAGCCCTTCCGCGAGAACGGGCTGGCCGCTCAGACCGGCCAGAGCGCGGTGCCGAACGGCACCACGGCATCCTCCACCATCATGTCGACGGCTTCGGGGTGCGTGTCTTCCTGCATCCAGTCAAGCAATTCGATTTGCCGGGTTTCCTGCATGTCAATTCTCCTGTGGTGAACATGAGTGATTCAACATGAAAGCGCGGTAAAGGGATTACCGCCCTCATCCGGAATTTTTTGAATACCGGGCGAGTGGCGTCGATATTAGTCTGACGATTTATCGAATGCAATGCGTTGCAAGGTTTTTAGCCAAAGCGTGCTAAACAAGCGAGTTCGCTGCACATCGTGCGATCGACGCGAATGAATCGAATTTCGACGGTCGCGATTTTTTATTGAATATCGGGGCATGATCGATAAATCGATTCGCGTGATTTTTTAAATCCGGAGTCCAATTGCATCGATCGTTTCGTTTTTTATCATTCGCGAACGATGGATGCGTCGCCGGGCCGTTACCGGTTTCAACCCAGCAGCGCCTTGCCGAGCGGCTTGACGGGCTCGGACCGTAGCACCAGTGAAGTCGTGACCGCGCCGAAGCGGGCAATCGCGTCGATGATGGTCTCGAGCTGGCCGGGCGTCGGCACGAGCACTTTCAGCAGGAAGCAATCCTCGCCGGTCATCCGGTGAATCTCGATCACGTGCGGCATCTCGGCAAACGCATTCAACGCGGGCTTGATGTGTTCGTGCGTCGTTCTCAGCCGGATGATGGCCATCATTCCCAACCCGAGCGCCGCCGGATCGATCCGTGCGGTGTAGCCGGCGATGATGCCGCGCTCCTCGAGCCGCTTGACGCGTTCCGACGTCGCCGGTTGCGACAGGCCAATGCGCCGGCCGATTTCGGACAATGGCATCCGCGCATTCTCCTGCAGCGCTTCGATGATCGAAATATCGAGGCGATCCAGTTCTCCGTCGGGCATGTCGGCATTCCTGTTCCGTTAATTCATCGGGATTCTGTCTCAATATCCGATGACTTGCCATTCCACGCGGAAGTCGTCCGGACCAGACTGGGACCCTCATGTTCATGGAGGCGGGAATGGATCGAAGCATCGTCATCGTGCCGGGAATCGGCAACTCGGGCGCGGATCACTGGCAGACATACTGGGAGACGGCGCTTCCTGGCGCGACGCGCATTGCGCCGGCGTCGTGGGACACGCCCGACTTGAGCGACTGGATCGCGGCGCTCGATGCGGCCGTCGCGGCTGCGCGGACCCCGCCGATCGTCGTGTGCCATTCGCTCGGCTGCCTGTTGTTCGCGCATTGGCGTTCGTCCGCCGCGCGCCCGGTGCACGGGGCCTTTCTCGTGGCGGTACCCGATCCGGACGGCCCGCGTTTTCCGGCCGCCGCGCACGCGTTCGCGCGTGTGCCGGACGGGGATTTCGGCGAGTGGCCGGTGGTGGCGATCGCCAGTTCGGACGATCCGTACGACCCGCACGGGCGAGCGATCGGATGGGCGGCGGCACGCGGTGCGACACCGCTCGTGCTCGGCGCACGTGGCCACTTGAACGCGGCTTCCGGATTGGCGCAGTGGGACGAGGGGCGCGCGCTGTTCACCGCTTTTACCGCTGGATTGGGTGCGTAGCGCATGCCCGGTGTCGGCGCACCGCAGTTCGCGGGCGGCGTATGGCATCGCTGCTGACGGTGCAGGCAGCGCTCATCGGCAGGTCAAGTATCATCGGTCGAGCGGCGCACCGGGTCCGGCAGTCGGGACCGGCGCCCGCCACAACACGGAATCCGCAGCGACGACATCACGGCCGGCGGCCCACGGCGGTCAAGCCGCGTCGGCGTTGCGGAACCCAGGCCCCGGGCATCGGCCCGGACCGGCCTCGAACTACGATGGAGACACCGCGATGCGCGCAGCACCGCAACCGGAGCACGCCGGCCGAGCACGGCCGAATGCGAGCGCCACCGAACCCGACCGCATCGCCGCATGGCGGCTCGCGATCTGCCTGTCGCTCGGCAGCGCGATCGCGCTCGGCCTCGCACGCTTCTCGTATGCACTGCTGTTGCCGCCGATGAAGGCCGATCTCGGCTGGACCTTCGCGCAGGCCGGCGCGCTGAACACCGCGAACGCGGCCGGCTACCTGATCGGCGCGCTCGTTTTCCCGTTCCTGTCGCGGCGCTGGCGCACGGGCACGCTGCTCACGGCCGGCTGCGCGCTGACCGCGCTGCTGATGGCCGCATGCGGGCTCACGTCCGACATGAACGCGCTGCTCGTCGAGCGGCTCGGGACGGGCGTTGGCAGCGCGCTGATCTTCATCAGCGGCGGCGTGCTGGCCGCGCGGCTCGCATCCGCGGCGCCGCGCGATGCGGGGCTCCTGCTCGGGCTCTATTACGGCGGCACGGGGTGGGGCGTCGTTGCGTCGTCGCTGCTCGTGCCGGCGACGCTCGTGCCTCGCGCGCATGGCTGGCAACCCGCGTGGTTCGCGCTCGCGTTCGGGTGCGTGCTGTTCTCCGCTGTAGCCGTGTCGGCGGCACGCCGCATCGAGCGCGCGCACGCGGCACCGGCCGTGCCGCGCGACGGCACCGCGCCGGCCGCCACCGCGCATCCCGCGCGCTTCGCACTCGCGCTCGCGGGCTACGCACTGTTCGGCGTCGGCTATATCGGCTACATGACGTTCATCGTCGCGCTGCTGCGCGGCGCGGGGATGAGCGGGACGGTCGTGTCCGCGTTCTACGTGACGCTCGGCGTCGCGACCGTCGTGTCGGCGCGGCTGTGGTCGGGGCTGCTCGACCGGATGCGCGGCGGCCAGGCGCTGGCCGTGCTCAACGCGCTGCTCGGCGTCGCGACGCTGATGCCGGCGCTGTTCGTGCATCCGGCGGCCGCGTTCGCGTCGGGCGTACTGTTCGGCGCGACGTTCCTGTCGGCGGTCGCGGCGACCACCGCGTTCGTGCGTCACAACCTGCCGCCCGAAGGCTGGGCGAAAGGCATCAGCGCGTTCACGACGATGTTCGCGTTCGGGCAGATCGCCGGCCCCGTCGCGATCGGCTGGGTGTCGGACAGCGCGGGACTCGCGCGCGGGCTCGTGTATTCGGCGCTTACGCTGTTCGCGGGTGCGGCGCTCGCGGCCGGGCAGCGCGCGCTACGGGCGTTCGCCTAGCCGGTCGTCAGCGGCAGGTCACCGCACGCAGGCCGTGCGCGCCACGCGATGAAACGCGCGGCTGAAGTAGATGAGGCTGTCGCCGTCGTGGCGCACGCGGATCGACGTCGCCTCGATGAACATCACCGAATGCGATCCGACTTCCTTCATCTCGGCGATCGTCCCCTGCAGGCTCGCGAGCGCGTCGCGCAGCACGGGCACGTCCTGCTCGCCGCGATCCCACACCGGCAATTCGAAGCGGCGCTCCATCGGCAGCTCGGTGAGCCCCGCGAAATGCCGGGCGAGCAGTTCGTGCTCGGCCGGCAGCACGTTGATGCACACGTGCCGATTGCGCTCGAAGATCGCGTGCATCGCGCTCGACCGGTTCAGGCACACGAGCAGCGTCGGCGGCGCATCGGTGACGGAACAGACGGCGCTCGCCGTGATCCCGCAACGGCCGTGCGGCCCCGCGGTGGTGATCACGTTGACGGCCGCGCCGAGGTGGGCCATCGCTTGCCGGAAGGCCTTTTGCGCGTCGGTCGGTTCGGCGCGCGCCGGTTGCGGGGTGTCGGTCGTGGCGGACATGGGCGCTCCTGATTGGATGAGTGCGGCGATCGTGCATGGTATCGATGCGGCATCGGATCGTCGACGATGATCCAAGCGTACGTCACGAAAAAGCCGGCGAACATTCGCACGATTGATGCCGAAGCTGGCGTTCCCGCCAACGCGTCTAAAGGTTCTACCTAGATGCGCGGCGCGGCGCGCGAAAAAAACTGCGATCGGGCGTTCACGCGGCACGTGAAGGGGTATTCAGCGCATTTTCGGCTCGTTATGATGTGCCGCACACCCCTGACGAACGACGCTTGCCTGATATGCGGCGCGTGCGATACCGATACCGATATTTTGCGAGACACCCCGATGACGTCACCCGCCCCGATCGTATACATCGTCGACGACGACAGCGGCATGCGGACGTCGCTCGCCTGGTTGCTCGAATCGGTCGGCATCGCGTCCGAAGGATTCGCGAATGCCGCCGACTTTCTCGCGCGCTTCGACGTGAACCTGCCCGCGTGCCTGGTGCTCGACGTGCGGATGCCGGAGAAAAGCGGGTTCGACGTGCAGGCGGAGCTGAATGCGCGCGGCGCGACGCTGCCGGTGATCTTCGTCAGCGGGCACGGCGACATTCCGATGTCGGTGCGCGCGCTGCAGAACGGCGCGATCGACTTCGTCGAGAAGCCGTACAACTCGCAGCAGATGCTCGAGCGCGTGCAACGCGCGCTGCGGCTCGCGCAACAACGGCACGCGGTCGACCGGCATCACCGCGAGCTGCGCCAGCGGCTCGATGCACTGACCGCGCGCGAGAAGGAAGTCCTGCGCGGCGTCGTCGACGGCAAGGGCAGCAAGCAGATCGCGTCGGACCTGTCGATCAGCGTGAAGACCGTCGACGTGCATCGCGCGAGCATCAAGGAGAAGCTCGGCGCGACGTCGATCGCCGCGCTCGTGCGCGACGTGATGGTCGTGTGGGGCGGCGACAACGAAACGCCGCGCTAGATGCTGGCTAGCTGCGCGAATGCGCGCCGAAGCGCGCCACGTTCAACGCTCAGCGCATGTACAACCCGCCGTTGATGTCCCAGCATGCGCCGTTCGCGAAATGCGCATCGCCCGACGCGAGCAGCACCGCCGCATCCGCGACGAAACCGGCCGAGCCGAGCTTGCCGCCCGGCAGGCTCGCGAGCACCTGCCGCAGCTTTTCCGGCGCGACGCTCTCGTACACGATCGGCAAGTCGAGCGGACCCGGCGAGATCGCGTTGACGGTCACGCCCTGCGCGGCGAGATCGCGCGCGAATACCTTGGTCAGCGTTAGCGTGCCGCCCTTCGCGGCCGCGTAGTGCGCGCCCGTCGCCGAGCCGCCGTTCTGTCCGGCGAGCGACGCGATGTTGACGATGCGGCCCGCGCCGCGCGTCGCGAAGTACTGGCCGAATACCTGGCAACCGAACAGCACGCTGCGCAGGTTCACGTCGATCACCTGATCGAACTGCTCGGCCGTGATCTCCATCGCGGGCACGACCTTCGACGCGCCGGCATTGTTGACGAGCACGTCGATCGTGCCCCAGCGCGCGACGAGCGCATCGCGCGCGGCTTCGAAGTCGCGCTTCAACGTGACGTCGAGCGGCAGCGCGATCGCGCGTTCGCCGCTCGGGTCGAGTTCGCGCGCATGCGCTTGAATGGCGTCGGCGGCGATGTCGGCCAGCGCGACGCGATAGCCGGCCGCGTGAAAGCGTTCGGCGATGACGGCGCCGAGCCCGCGCGCGGCGCCGGTGACGAGGACGACTCGATCTGACATGGTGCGTGATTCCCTGGTTCGCGGGCGCATGGCCGAAGCGGCGCCCGCATCGTGGTTCAGGCGGCGAGCGCCGCCTCGAAGTGCGCGGCGACGGCGCACACGTGTTCGTCCGCGCCCTTGCGTCCGACGATCTGCAAGCCGGCCTTCAACTGCGTTCCCGCGAGCGGCAGCGGCAGGCTGAGCGCCGGGTGGCCGCTCAAATTGAACGGCCGGATCAGCGACGACATCGCAATCACCGACACGCCGTCGCGTGCCTGCTGAAGCGTGATCGGCAACGCGGGCAGCGTCGGCAGCACCAGCACGTCCGCATGCTCGAGCGCGGCATCGACCTGCGCGGTGAAGCGTGCGCGCACGGCTTCGGCTTCGTCGAGCGCGGCCGGTGTCGTCGTCGCGGCCGTGCGCAGCCGCGCATCGAGATCGGCGCCGAGCTTGCCGGTGGCGACGAGATGACCGAATGCGCGCGACGTTTCCGCGTTGATGACAGCGAGCCCGGCCGCGAACGCGGCCGGCAGCTCGTCGAGCACGGCTTCGCGTACGCGCAGGCCGGACGCGCGCAGCGCCGTGTCGAGCGCGGCGACGATGGCCGCGTCGGCATCGACGATCACGTGCGCGATCGTGCAGCCTGCAACGGGCGCTGCCGCGCGCGTGCGGTCGAAGCCCGGTGCGATGGCGGTCATCACGGCCGCGAGCGTGTCGACGTCGCGCGCGAACGGTCCGACGCAATCGAGCGTGGTGTCGGCGGGCGCGACGCCGCGCCGCGACACGCGGCCGAACGTCGGCTTGAGCCCGGCCACGCCGCAGCAGGCGGCCGGCCCGCGAATCGAGCCGCCGGTGTCGGTGCCGAGCGCGGCGTCGACGACGCCGAGCCCGACGAGCGACGCCGAGCCGCTCGACGAGCCGCCCGGAATGCGCGTCGGATCCTGCGGATTGACCGGCGTGCCGGTGTAGTCGTTGATGCCGGTCATGCCGAACGCGAGCTCGTGCATGTTCGCCTTGCCGGCGATCTGCCAGCCGGCGTCGAGCAGCAGGCGGACCACGTCCGCGTGCCGCGCGGCGGGCGGCGCGTCGGCGAGCGCGCGGCTGGCCGCGCGGGTCGGATGGCCGGCGATGTCGATCGTGTCCTTGATCGCGATCGTCGGGCCCGGGCCGCCCAGCGTGAAGGTGTCGATGAAGCCTGTCATGGTGCGATGGCGTGCGAGCGCAGTGAAGAGGTTCAAGGCCGCGACGCGGCGGCGAGCGGCCACGGGCCGTCGAGCACGCGCTCGGTGCGGAAATGGCGGATCAGCCACGCGGTGCCGCCCTCGGCCGGCGCGAAATCGACGGTCAGCCGCGCGGCGATCAGCTCGGCCGTGCCGTCCACATGGCGCGACGCCTGCAGCATGATCCAGCGGCCGCGCGCGGTCGCGAGATCGGCGCCGACGTCGATCGACTCCGACGTCAGGAAGTGCAGGTTCGCCGCGAAATGCGGCTCGGGCGGCAGATAGCGGCGCAGCATCGCGACGATCGCGTCCGTGCCTTCGAGGCGGCCGAACTTGCGCGCGTACTGCGGGCCGATGCCTTCCCACACCGCATCGGCCGTGAACAGCGCGGCGAGCGCCGGGCCGTCGCCGGCATCCTCGGGCACGTCGCACAGCGCCATGTAGCGCGTGATCGTCGCGCGCACCGCGCGTTCGGCGTCGAGCGTCGCCACGCGCCGTTCAAGGGCTTCGAGCACTTCAAGCACTTCGCGTGCATCGATCGAGCGGGCCGAATCGGATCCGGTCATCGCGCGCCTCACGACGCGGGGCGCGCGGCCGGCGGCACGGTCAGCGCGCGGCCGACCCGCGCCTCGATCTTGCCGTAACGCCACAGGTTGTATTCGCCGACGGGCGTCGTGCGATACAGGTTGCAGACCGCGACCGTCGTGTCGAAGTCGGCGACGTCGGCCATGATGTAGAAGGTCCACGGCGCGCCGTCGGCCTGGCCGACGACGAGGCGGTCGTCATCCATCACGCCTAGCACGCGTACGCCGGGCATCGCCTCGACGGCGGCGAGCATCGCGCCGTACGCTTGCCACACTTCGCCGATCTTCTCGCGCGGCAGGTCGAAGAAGTTTTGCGACACGCCGCAGCAGAACAGCACGCGCAGCGGCAGCGGATTCGAATCGGACATGACAGGTTCTCCTGAAGAATGCGTTGAGCGGCGTCGCGGCGAAGCGACGCGAATTACAGATAGCCGGGAAACGGCGTGACGCCGGTGAACACCGCGCCCGCGCCGTCGAAGTTGCCTTCGCCGAGAAACGCGTGCTGCGTGACGACCATCGCGTCGCGCAGCAGGCGCTGCAGCGGATGCGTGCGATAGATCGCGGCCGTGCCGCCGAGGCGATACGCGCGCTCGACGACGCTCGCGCCTTCGCGGGCGATGTGCGTGGCGGCGAGCCTCAGCAGGCTGACCTGCTCGGGCGTCACGGGGTTCCCCGCGAGGATCGATTGCCAGACCGAGTCGGTCGCGTCGTAGAAGAACGCGCGTGCCGAGCGCAACTGCGCCTCGGCCTTCGCGAGCTCGATGCGGAAATACGCGCGATCGGCGAGGCGCGGCGCGCCGGTGGTCGTCTGGCGGCCGCCCGACATCCGGTTCGCGACGTCGAGCGCCGCGCGGGCCAGCCCGAGGTTGACCACGGCGAGCACCTGCGCCGCATACGCGACGGTCGGATAGCGGTACAGCGGCTCGTCGACGGTCGCCTCGCCGCCGCGCACGAAGGTCCACGCTTCGGGCACGAAGCGATCGTCGACGCGCAGGTCGTGGCTGCCGGTGCCCTGCATGCCGACCACGCTCCAGTTCTCGACGATCTCGACGTCGGCGGCACGGAACACGGCCGTGCGCGGCTTGTTCGGCGCGGCGTCCTGCGCGCCGGGCACCGCGATGCCGACGCCGAGCCAGTCGGCGCCCTTGCAGCCGCTCGCGAACTTCCACGTGCCGTTCACTCGCCAGCCGCCGGGGGCCGTCTGCGCCGGCTGCACCGGGAACAGCCCGCCCGCGAACACCTGGTCGGGGCCGCTCGCGTACAGCTCGGCCTGCGTGGCGAGCGGCAGCGCGGCGAGATAGACGTTGGCCGAGCCGAAGCTCGCGACCCACGCGGCCGACCCGTCGGCGGTCGCGATCCGCTCGATCATGTCGAGGAACGCGCCCGGCGCGAGCGCGTCGCCGCCGAAGCGGCGCGGCGTGCCCGCGCGATAGATGCCGGCTTCCTTGAACAGCGCGATCACGTCGCGCGGCACGTGCGACAGGCGGTCGAATTCGTCGCGGCGCGCGGCGACGGTCTCGATCACGGCGTCGAGCGGCGACACCCGCGCGGCCGCTTCACGGACCGCGTGCGGCGAGGGGGGCGCGGCGTCGATGGCGAGGGCGGCGTTGGGCATGGCGGTCTCCTGGGGATGGGGTTCGGTTGCGGGGGCAAGACGATGCATGGGGCCTAGTCTAGAAACGTCGAAAACCCGCAGCAATTGGTGCGTAGCGCCGCGTGACTGGTGTCGCTCCGTGCCGGACTAAAGAAATCTTCAGATGCGGGCCGCGCACGCCGGTGCTATGTTGGACATCCGGCCGCGCGACGCCGCGCGCCTTCATCCGAATCCGATCATGAGTTTTCCCGACGAAGACGACTTCCACCGGCTGCTCGACGCATTGACCACCTGCGTGCTGCTGCACGACGCGCAGACCCGGGCGATCGTGTGGGCGAACCGCGCCGCGTGCATCGCGCTCGGTTTTTCCGTCGAGGAGCTGCTGCCGCTGAAGGCGCAGGACATGACGCGTCCCGAACCGAAATACCGCCGCGAGATCGCCGTGAGCGCGTGGGATCGCGCGCTCGTCGACGGCCCGCAGGTGTACGAGTGGTGCTACCGATCGCGCACGGGCGTCGACATGCTGTCGGAGGCGACCGCCACCTACGTGCCGCTGCGCGGGCGCGACGTCGTGATGGTGCAGTTCCGCGACATCAGCGCGGAAGAGGCGGTGCGCCAGCAACTGCGCCGCTACGAGGCGCGGCTGCGCGAGTTCATGCAGGATCTCGACGAAGGGATCGCGGTCGTCACGCCACAGGGCCGCGTGCAGTTCATCAGCGAGTCGGGCCGGCGCGTGCTCGGGCTCGCGCCGGACGAAGCGCTCGGCGAGGTGCTCGACTACTGCAGCGCGGCCGACCGCGACCGGCTCGTCGCGCAGTTGCGCGATGCGCCGTCGGCGTGCCCGTCCGAGCCGCAGCGTTACCGGATCGTGCGGCGCGACGGTTCCACATGTTGGCTGCGCATCCTGTGCCGGCAGGTCGAGATCGAAGGCGATCTCGACGGGCTGCTCGTGCAGTTTCGCGACGTGAGCGACGAAGTCGCGATCGAGGACGCACGGCGTGCGGAAGCGCGCATGCTCGAATACGCGGGCCGCTACAACGCGATGGGCGAGATGGCAAGCGTGATCGCGCACGAGCTGAGCCAGCCGCTCGCGGCCGTGCGCAACTTCATCGAGGGCGCGGTGCGGCGGCTGAATGCGCGCGGCGCCGTCGACGATGCGATCTGGGGGCTGCGCAGCGCGGACCGGCAGGCCGAGCATGCGGCGCTCATCATCAAGAGCGTGCGCGAGTTCATCGTGAAGCGCGAGCCGGCTGTCGCGCTCGCCGACCTGCGCGAGATCCTCGCCGATGTTGCGTATTTCATCGAGCTGCGTGCGAAGGAAGCGGGCGTGACGGTCGCGATCGTGCAGGCCGATGCGCCGCTGCCGATCCGCTGCGAGCGGGTGCTGATCGGGCAGGTGGTGCTCAACCTCGCGTTCAACGCGATCGAGGCGTTCGCCGGCTGTGAGCGCACGCCGCGCACGCTGACGCTCGGCACCGCGAACGTCGACGGGCACGCGGAACTGCGCGCGATCGACAACGGCCCCGGTGTCGCCGAAGGGGCGCACGACCGGCTGTTCGACGGCTTCTCGTCGTCGAAGGCCGGCGGCAACGGGATCGGGCTGTCGCTGTGCAAGAGCATCGTCACGCGCCACGGCGGCCGCATCGGCGCGAGTCCGGCCGAAGGTGGCGGCCTCGACTGCCGCGTGACGCTGCCGCTCGCCGACGCGCAGGCGTAGCCGGCACGTTGCTTCACGTGCTCTACGTGATTCATGTGCGTCACGGCGGGGCTGCGACGCGCGGCACACGATCAGCGCCCCAGCGCCCGCGCGGTCTGGCCGCCGATCCCGAAGTCGGTGTTCGGGATGTCCTTGATGATCACGCGCGTCGCCTGCAACGGCGCATCGAGCACGTTCGCGCCGGCATCCGACAGCGCAGCGATCAGCGCGCGTTTCTGTTCGTCGGTGCGCCCGGCGATCAGGATCGCGACGATTACCGGCAGCGACGGCGGCGCGCCGTCCGCGGCCGTGCGCCCGCCGAGGCCGATATGGGTCGCGGGCAATTCGGTGAGCAGCACGCGCACCGATTCGATCGGCGCGCCGATCGCGTCGACGGTCGCGCCGGACAGCCGCGCAATCAGCTCGGCCTTGCGTGCGTCGTCGTGGCCGGCCGGCAGGAAAACTTCGAGTGTGGGCATGGTCGTCCGGAAAGGTGAAGGTGACCGGTTCACCGTTGCGCTGGCGGCGGGGAACGGGTGGCCGTTTGCAGGTGAAGGTGACCGGCTCACCGTTGCGCTGGCGATGGCGAACCGGTGGCCGTTTGCAGGTGAAGGCGACTGGCTCACCGTCGCGCAGGCGGCGGCGAACCGGCCGCGCGTTACAGCAGGAAGCCGATCGCGCTGAGCGCTTCGGTCGAGTCGATCAGGCGCACGACCTTCTCGGCGATACGCATCTCGCCTTCGGCGTCGACGTGCAGCTTGTGCGTGACGTCGGCCGCGAACAGCGTCGCGACGCCGCGCTTGTACGCGACGACGACCTGTGCGGATTTCAGCTCGACGATGCCGGCGCTGCTGCTTTCCAGCGTGAAGCGCGACACGGTGCGCACCGTGCGCGCCGCGTCGCTTGCCGACGCCGAGTAACCGGACAGCATCCGCTGCACGCGCTTCTCGCGCATGTCCTGGTCGTCGAACACGTAGTTCAGCGTCGCCGCGAAATCCGTGGCGTCGGGATCGATCGGCACCACGTAGTGGCCGGCCGGATCCCACAGGTCGAGCCACGCGCGATAGTCGCGGCGGTCGAGCAACTCGGCTTCGCGCCACACGAATTCGACCGCGCGGGCGAAGGTCTGCTGCGAGAAAAGGGCGTTGCGGTCGTCCATCATGCTTGCTCCATCAACTTGCGCCATTGCTGGTAGGCCTCGCGCATGCCGGTCTCGTCGGTCGCATGCGCGGTCTTTTCGCCGTTCGCGGCGGTCGTCTCGCGGTTCAGCCCGCGGTTCACGAGGATCGGCACGTCGGGGCCCGCATGCGCGCCGCGCTGCACGCGCTCCCACGCTTCCGCGTCGTCGGGGCTGCCGAAGCCGAACGGGCCCTGAAAGTGCTCGTGGATGCGCAGCCGCTCGCGGTTCGCTTCGTCGGGGCCGCCGTCCATCGCGAGCGCGACGTGGCGGATCTCGGTTTCGTTCGCGGAGATCGGCCGCAGCACGCGGAAGAACGCCATCGACAACGCGAGGTTCGGAAACAGGTTCAGGTTGAAGCCGACGCCCAGCAGCGAGCGCACGATGCGGCGCACTTCGTCCGGCGCGTGGCGCTCGGCGAGTGTTGCCGCGAGCGGCGCGAAGCGCTCGGGCAGCGGCGCGCCGTCGTCTTCGTCGAGATCGATCAGCTCGGGCATCAGCACCGCGAGGCTGTGGCCGTTGCCGAGCGCGCGACAGAACGCGTGCTCGCTCGTCATGAAGCTCGTGATCGCGGCGGCTGTTTCATCGTCGATCGACTTCATCCACGACTTGTGCACGACCGGGAAGTGATAGAGGTCCGTCGTGTTCTCGAGCTGGATCTTCCAGTTGCCCTTGAACTTGAACTTGTGCTCGCCGTTCGCCTTGATCGGGTAGCCGGCGCCCTGCTTCATGAACAGGTCGATCCACGGCTTTGCGCCGCCGAGGAAATCCTCGAGCGGTTCGATGTCGTCGTTGAAGCTCGCGAAGATCAGCCCTTGATACACGCCGACGCGCAGCTTCACGAGCGGCAGGTCGCCTTTCTCGCACACGCCTTCGTAGCCGTCGCCGTACGGCAGCGCGCGCAGCGTGCCGTCGAGCGCGTACGACCAGCTGTGATACGGGCACGTGAAGCCCTTCGCATTGCCCTTGTGCGATTCGCACACGGTCGCGCCGCGGTGGCGGCAGCGGTTCTGCAGCACGTTGATCTCGCCGGTCTTGTCGCGCACGACGATCACCGGCTGGCGGCCGATCGTCGTCGTGATGAAGTCGCCCGGGTTCGGCAATTCGCTGTCGTGCGCGACCCAGATCCAGGTGCGGTAGAAGATGCGGTCGAGCTCGGCTTCGAACAGCGCGGGGTCGTGATACATCGCGGGCGCGATGCGGTCGGGCTGCGCGAAGCCGTGCAACGCGCGGGTGTCGATCGTCTGGTAGGGAATGTCGCTCATCGTCGTCGTGGGGAAAGAGTCGCGAAGTCGGGCCGCGCTGTGCGCAGCGTCGGGAGACCAGTCTCGGCTTCTGCTACATATCCGTCAAATTGATCTAAAATTGCTGATCAAATAAATACGGCAAATGATGGAGGTCACGATGACATCGGTCGATCATCTCGATCTGAACCTGTTGCGGGTGTTCCAGGCGATCGTCGAGGAGCGCAGCCTGACCAAGGCCGGCGAGCGGCTCGCGCTGTCGCAGCCGGCCGTCAGCTATTCGCTCGGGCGGCTGCGCACGCTGTTCGACGATCCGCTGTTCGTGCGCACGCGCGCGGGGATGCAGCCCACGCCGGTCGCGCTCGAACTCGCGGGGATCGTCGGCAAGGCGCTCGACATGGTGCGCGTCGCGCTGCGCTATGCGGAGCGTTTCGATCCGGCGTCGAGCACGCGCACGTTCCGGCTGTCGCTGTCGGACGCGGGCGAGATGGCGTACCTGCCGGCGATCTGCCAGGCGCTGCGCGAGCGCGCGCCGCGCGTGACGCTGAGCGTGCAGCCGCTGCCGGTGGAGGAGATCGAGGAGGCGCTGCGCGCGAGCCGGCTGGACTTCGCGATCGGCAACCTGCCGGAGCTGATGCCGCGCACGCGCCACCAGGTGCTGTTCGAGGAAACCTACGTGTGCATGACGGGCCGCCGGCGCGGGTTGCCGGCCGGCGCGGCGCTGAGCCTCGAGCAGTTCGTGCGCGCCGCGCACGTCAACGTGAAATCGGTCGAGCACAGCCACCACGCGCTCGACGACGCATTGCGCGCGCAGGGCGTGGGCCGCAACATCGCGCTCGAAGTGCCGCACTTCGTTGCGCTGCCGAGCGTGCTGTCGGTCACCGATCTCTATGCGACGCTGCCGAGGCGGCTCGCGCAGATCCTGAACCGCGGCAACGCGTTCCGGCTGTACGACCTGCCGGTGACGTTGCCGCCCGCGCCGGTCACGATGCACTGGCACGAGCACTTTCACGAGGACGAGGGCATCGCGTGGATGCGCGCGCTGCTCGCCGAGATCGTCGAGCATTTCGACGAAGCGTGAGCGCGGGGGCGGGCCGTCGCGATGCAGCCGCGCACCAGCGCATCCGAGATCGACGCGCGGGCCGTCGCGATGCACTCGCGCATCGTCGCGTCAGTGCATCGGCGCATCCGAGATCGAGCGCGGGCCGACGCGAGCGCACCCGCGCATCGTCGCCGTCAGCTCATCAGCGAATCAGAGATCGAGGACCAGCACCGCCGAGCGCGCACGCGACACGCAGCAGCAGATCACCGTGTTGCTCGCGCGCTCGGCCTTGCTGAGGCAGTGGTCGCGATGATCGGGCTCGCCGTCGAGCACCGGCACCATGCAGGTGCCGCACACGCCTTCGCCGCATGACGTGTCAACCTCGATGCCGATGCGCGCGAGCGCGTCGACGATCGACGTGTCGGGCGCGACGCGCACCGATTGCCCGCTGCGCTGCAGCCGCACTTCGAAGCCTTCGGCCGGCGCGGCATCCGTGGCGGCATCGGCCGCGGCCGGTTCCGCCGCGAAGCGTTCGAGATGAATCGCGTCCTCGGGAATCCTCATTGACGCCGCCGCGACGACCGCATCCATGAACGGGCCGGGGCCGCACGTGTACACATGCGCATGCGCATCGATCGCTTCGACGCAGTGGCCGAGCTCGGCCGCCAGCGCGTCGGGCTCGATGCCGTAGTGGAATGTCACGTGCGCGGCGAACGGGGCGGCCGACAGTTCGTCGACGAAGGCCGCGTGTTCCCGGCTGCGCGCGAAGTAGTGCAACCGGTAGCGCGCGCCGCGCTGCTCGAGTGCATACGCCATCGACAGCAGCGGCGTGATGCCGATCCCGGCCGCGATCAGCACATGTTCGCTTGCGTCGTCCGTCAGACGAAACAGGTTGCGCGGCGCGCCGATCGACAGCTCGGCGCCGACGCACACGTCGTCGTGCAGCGAGCGCGAGCCGCCGCGCGAGCGCGCTTCCTTCTTCACCGCGAACAGATAGCTGCTGCGCTCGTCGGGGCGGCCGCACAGCGAATACTGCCGCGTGACGCCGGACGGCGCGGTGACGTCGATATGGGCGCCCGGCTCGTACGCGTCGAACGGCTGGCCGTCGACGCGCGAGACCCGGAAACAGCGGATGTCCTGCGCCGCGTCGATCAGCGCATCGATCCGGACCTGGTGGCGGTTCGCTTGCATGGGTATTCCGTGGGGTAGGGAAGAAACCGGCGCGGCAGATACCGCGCCGTCATGCAGCCGAGAATAGGGACGGGCATCGCATAAATCAAATCGATAAAAAAGCGATGCCGGAATCAGTGGGATGGATAATTGAACCGCGGCCCGATCGTCGCGCGCTCAGCGTGCGGCGACCGCGTTGCCGCCGTCGACGGCCGCATTGGCGGCGTTGACCGACGCAGCCGCATGGCCGCGCTCGCGCTCGAGACTGCGACGGTACTGCCGGCATCCGGCCGCGAGCAGGAGCGCGGCGAGCGTGGCGGCGACGACGTTGACGATCGACATCGAATGCCCAACTGCCGCCGGCGCGCCGAACACGCGATCGGTAAACAGCGCGACGACGGTGGTGCCGATGCCGAGCGCGATCAGGTTCGACACGAGCAGGAACAGCGCGGAGATCTGCGCGCGCATCTGGTTCGGCGCGAGCGTCTGCATCGCGGCGGTCGAGGTCGGCATCGGGAACGACGCGAAGAACATCGCGACGACGAGCATCGCGAGCGACGCCGGCAGGCTGTCGAGCTGCGTGAACAGCGTCGCGGGAATCACCATGCACGCGGCGCCGATCGCGCCCGCACGCATCGGCGCATCACTGCGTCCGCGGCGCAGCAGCCAGTCGTTGAGCCAGCCGCCGCAGAACACGCCGGCCGTGTTCGCCACCAGCAGCACGATGCCGAGCGTGTAGCCGGCTTCGACGGCCGTCATCCCGAAGTGGCGCATATAGAACGCGGGCGTCCAGCTCAGCAGGCAGTACAGCGTCATCGCGTAGAACGAGAAGCCGAGGTAGTGGCACGTGAAGGTCGCGCGATGCGTGCCGACGAAGCGCAGCGAATCGCGCATCGACACGCGCCGCACGGCGCCCGAGCGATCCTGCGCGAGCCCCTTGCGCTGCGGGTCGCGCACGGTCGCGGCGAACAGCAGCGCGACGAGAATCCCCGGCAGCCCGACGATCAGGAACGTGACCTGCCACGCGTGCACCTGCCCGACGAGCGGTAGCGTGAACGCGCTCGCGTGCTTGAGCAGCGCGATCACGTAGCCGCCGATCAGGAACGCGACGCCGCCGCCGATGAACGAGCCGAGCGAATACACGGCGATCGCGCGGCCGAGCTTCTCCTTCGGGAAGTAGTCGGCGAGCATCGAATACGCGCCGGGCGACAGCGCGGCCTCGCCGACGCCGACCCCCATCCGCGCGACGAACATCTGCACGAACTGCTGGCTGAGCCCGCACGCGGCGGTCGCGACGCTCCACAGCGCGATGCCGAGCGCGATGATGCGCGGGCGCGCGTAGCGGTCGGCGAGATACGCGACGGGCAGCCCCATCACCGCGTAGAACAGCGAGAACGCGAAGCCGTTGAGCAGGCTGAACTGCGTGTCGGTCAGGTGCAGGTCGCGCTTGATCGGTTCGATCATCAGGACGAGCACCTGACGGTCGACGAACGAAAAGACGTACGCGAGCATGCAGATGACGACGACATACCATTCGTACGAATAGCGCTTGCCGTCGGCAGCGCGGGCCGTGGGTGCGGACATGCGGATTCTCCAGGAGCGGGCGGTGGAAAGGCGCGGCGCCGGCCTCGCGGGCCGGGCGCCGTCGCGGCGCGAAAGCGTGCGGGTGACACGTGTCGGAGACGCAGCGTAGTCGGCCAAATTCGGCCGCCATAGCCGGAGTGACAGCCGCGCCACACGGACCTTTACCGACCCGGATAAAGAAAACACCGAGGCCGTGCGTGCGGGGCGGCGCGCAGCGCGCGTGCGACGGGGCCCGCGCGCATCATGCGGCGCATCTATAAGCGTTATAGAGCGGATTGCGTCGACGTCCGAAATTGTCGTTCCTAGACTCGGCCCGGTTTTGATCGGCAGCGTTCGCACGAGATCGCGAACGCGTTTCACATCGAGCGGCGCGACGCCGACCGGCGCCGGAATGACTACGGGACGACGAAGATGAACCATCCGAACGGGCGGGCCGACCGGCTTGCCGTACCGCGTGCCACGCTGGTTGCCGCGCTGCTGGCGTGCGCATCGCTGCCGGCGCTCGCACAATCGAGCGTGACGCTCTACGGCCGCATCGACACCGCGATCGAATACACGAACGCCGGGCCGAACCACGTGACGCGCATGGGCAGCGGCAACCTGTGGGCGTCGCAGTGGGGGTTGAAGGGCGTCGAGGATCTGGGCGGCGGCTACGCGGCGATCTTCAAGCTCGAGGACGGCTTCAACGCCGCGAGCGGCGCGCTGTCGAACAGCAGCGCGCTGTTCGGCCGCGAGGCGTGGGTCGGCATTACCGGGCCGTTCGGCGGCGTGCAGTTCGGCGAGCTCTACACGATCCTGCACACCACGCTCGTCACGTACAGCCTGCCCGGTCTCGGCGCGGGCCTCGCGTGGGGCAACGCGACGAACAACTTCGTCGGGCCCGCGTTCCTGCGCGTGCGCAACTCGATGCGCTACACGTCGCCGCGCTACGCCGGCTTCCTGCTCCGCGCGATGGCCGCGCGCGGCACCAACGGCGCGGCCGGCCAGCCGGCGACGCTCGGCGATACGTACGGCGCGGGCCTCAACTACGCGCGCGGCGGGTTGTCGGTCGACGTCGACTACATGCAGCAGAAGTTCAGCCCGGTCGCCGCATCCGCGCTCGGCACAACGAGTACGACCGCGAACGGCAACTACACGCTCGGCGCGATCTCGTATGACTTCAGCGTCGTGAAGATCGCCGCGCTGTACATGCGCCATCGCGGCGGCCCCGACGTCGCGGCCGCGATCGACAGCCAGAGTGCGTATCCGCACAGCGACACGATGGAGCTCAGCGCGACGGTGCCGATCGGACGCGCGTCGCTGCTGCTGAGCATCGGCCACTACCGGAAGGTCGCGGACAGCGACGGCAACGCCGATTCGTACGGCATCCGCTTCGACTATCCGCTGTCGAAGCGCACGGTGCTGTACACGGGCGCGGCGATGGTGCGCAACGGCGCGCATGCGCGCTTCGTCGTGAACGGCGCGGCGGGCGGCGGCGTCGCGGTCGCGAAACCCGGCGCGACCGCCAGCTCGATCGTCGCGGGCATCCTCACGTCGTTCTGAGCGTCGAGCGTTGCCGCTGGCCGCCTGCGCCGCTACGCGCAGGCGGGCGGGTGCGGCGCGAGCCATGCGTCGAACGGCGGCTGCCGGCCGATATCGAACAACTCGAGCAGCAGCGCACGCAGCCAGCGATGGCCCGGGTCCGCGTCGAAGCGCCGGTGCCAGTACGCGTTGACGGCCCATTCGCCGGCCCCGGCGATCTCGTACAGCGTGCACGGCTGACGCGCGGCGAACGTGATCGCGACCGTCTCCGGCAGGATCAGCGCGTAATCGCCGTGTTCGAGCAGCGCCGGCACCACCATGAAGTCGGGCAGCGCCGCCCGCACGCGCGGCATCAGTCCGTGCCGTTCGAGCAATTGCATCGACTGCGGATGCGATGTCACCGCGACGAAGCGCAGCGTGTCCGGCGCGTCGCCGTTGAGCACGAAATCGTCGGGCAGTGCGACGCGCCGCGCGGTGCGGCGCGGCATCAGCAACACGCAGCGCTCGTGCAGGAGCGCCGCGCGCTGGAAATGGCTCGACGCGTCCGCGAAATGCCCGAGCGCGAAATCGATGCGGCCCGATTCGAGTGCGACGTTGAGCTGGCATTCGTCGACGTGCAGCGTCTCGATCACCGCGCCCGGTGCGCGCCGGTCGAATGCCGCGAGCAGCGTCGGCAGGAAGGCGCTCGCCGCGAAATCGCTCATGTGCAGCCGGAACACGCGCTGCGTGCTGTCCGGCGTGAACCGCGAGCCTTCGTCGAGCACGTCCTGCAGGATCGCGAGCGCCTTGTCGACCGATATCGCGAGCCGCTGCGCGCGCGGCGTCGGCTCGACGCCGGTGCCGGTGCGCACGAACAGCGCGTCGCGGAACATCAGCCGCAAGCGGCCGAGCGCGTAGCTGACCGACGGCTGCGTGACGCCGAGCCGCAGCGCCGCGCGGCCGACGTGCCGCTCTTCGTACACCGCGCGAAACGTCTTCAGCAAGTTGAGATCGAGATCCTGCACGCGCAGGCCGTCGGGCGAATCGCCGTCGTGCGGTGAAGGTTCGGCGCGGGACGGGGCCGGCGGCCGGCTGGTGGCGGAGTGCGTCATGGTGCTTGCCTCGCGGTGACGGAAGGCGCGTGGCCGTAACGCCGCGCGTAGGCCTTCGCGAAATGGCCGAAGCCATGAATGCCGTGCGCGATCAGCACGTCGGTCACGCTGCGCGCGTCGCCGCGTTGCAGCGCGGCGTGTACCGCGGCCAGCCGGCGCTCGCGCACGTAGGCGGCCGGCGTGGTGTTCAGGAACGCGCGGAACGCATGCTGCAGCGTGCGCGGTGCGACGCCTGCGACGGCCGCCAGCGCGGCGAGCGCGAGCGGCTCGCCGAGATGCGCGTCGACGTGATCGCATGCGCGGCGCACGTGCGCCGGCAGCGGCGGCGTGCCGCGCGCGAGCGCAGCGCTGTACGAATGCGGCAGGTGCGTGAGGAGCAGCGACATCAGCCACGCAGTGAGATCGGCGCCGAACGTCGTCACCGACGCGCCGATGCCCGGCTGCGCGCCGAGACGGCACAGATACTCGAACGTCGGCGGCACGAGCGCGGCGCCCGCGCCGTTTCCGCCCGCGGCGAGGTCGAAGTGCAGCGGCCGCGTGAGCGTCGCGTGCAGCATGTCCTGCAGCTTGCGTTCGAGTGCCCCGCGCTCCAGCCGCAGCACCAGGTTGCGGCAATCCGGGCTCGTGCGCAGGCGGCTCGCGAGCGCGGGCGACGACACGGTCAGCTCGCCCGGGCCCGCACGCGCGATCCGCTGGCCGGCCCGCAGCTCGCACGCGCCCGATAGCGTCAGCCGGAACAGGAAGTGATCGGCATCGTCGCCGAAATCGATGCGCGTTTCGCGGCCGTAGCAGAGCTCGAGCAGCGCGCCGTGATGCAGCGGCACCTCGTACAGCTCCGCATGAAACGGATCGCGGCCGTGCGCGGCCATCCGGTGCGGCCCGAGCCGGTGCGCGACCGCGCGTTCGACTTCGTCGGGCGCATGCAGCGTGCCGAGCCGGTTCGGCGCATGTCGGGAGAGGGCGATGTCCATGCGGTGGCCTCGTGTCGGATGCGTGGGCGCGGCGTGATGCGCATCGCCGCGAATGCGTTGCGCGAACGGGCGTGCCGTTGCGCGTTTTGAAGCGACGCGATGCGCGCCGCCGCGTAGTCTCGGCAACACTCACTCACCGGGAGAAAACGATGAAGGTATGTGTACTGGGCGGCGGCCACGGCTGCCATGCGGCCGCGATCGACCTGTTCGAGAAGGGCCACGACGTGACGTGGTGGCGGCGCGACCGCGAACCGCATGCGCGGCTGCGCGAACTTGGCGCGCTGCACGTGACCGACTATCGCGGCGAGCGCGCGGTGCCGCTCGGCGATACACCCGGCGCGATCCGGCTGACCGACGATCTCGCGGCCGCGCTGCGCGGCGCGCGGCTCGTCGTGGTGCCGCTGCCGGCGCTGTCGCACGACGCGCTGGCCGCGCAGGTCGCGCCGCTGCTCGAGGATGGCCAGGTCGTGTTCCTGCCGCCTGGCACGTTCGGCAGCTTCGTGTTCGCGCGCGCGGCGGCCGATGCCGGCAACCGTGCGCGCGTCGCGTACGCCGAGACGGGCACGTTGCCGTACCTGGTGCGCAAGCACGGCGACAACGCGGTCGTGATCAGCGCATACGCGACGCGCCTGCCGACCGGCGTGTTTCCCGCGAACGCGGCCGGCTGGGCGTTCGACGTGCTGCGCGCCGGTTATCCGTCGGTCGAGCCGGTCGAGGACGCGCTGTCCGGCGCGCTGATGAACGCGGGCCCGGTGATCCATCCGCCGCTGATCCTGATGAACGCCGGGCCGCTCGAACACTTCGACGCGTGGGACATCCACAACGAGGGCACGCAACCGTCGATCCGCCGCGTGACGAACGCGCTCGACGCCGAACGCATCGCCGTGCGCGAGGCGCTCGGCTACCGCGCGCCGCATTTCCCGCTCGCGGACCACTACGCGACCGACGGCGACGAATGGATGTACGGGCGCGGCGCGCACGGCAAGCTGACCGACAGCGGCGACTGGCGCGAGAAGATCGATTTGCGCACGCATCGCTACATGCTCGAGGACACCCGGCTCGGGCTGTCCTTCATCGTGTCGTGCGGACGCTGGGCCAACGTGCCGACGCCCGTTGCGCAGGGGCTGCTGAGCGTCGCGTCGGCCGTCACTGGCCGCGACCTGTATGCGCAAGGGCGCACGCTGGACGGTTTGGGTCTCGCCGCGCTGTCGCGCGACGCGATGCGCGCGCTGCTCGATGCGGGGTACGCCGCATGATGGCCGCCCTCGACGTGACGCGCGTGCACGTGCTCGGCGCGGGACGCATGGGGCAGGGGATCGCGCTCGTGTTCGCATTCGCGGGCCTCGACGTGACGCTGATCGATTTCAAGCCGCGCGACGCGCAAGGATGGCGCGCATTCGAGGATCGCACGCGCGGCGAGATCCTGCGGCCGCTGCATGCGCAGGTCGCGCTCGGCCGCATCGATCGCGCGCAGGCCGAGGCCGTCGTCGCGCGCATCGCGCTGGTCGCGCGCGACGGCGCGGCGCACGCGGTGCGCGACGCCGGCATCGTGTTCGAAGCGCTGCCGGAAGTGCTCGACGCGAAGGCCGACGCGCTGCGCTGGCTCGGCGAGCATGTCGATGCGCGTGCAACGATCGCATCGACGACGTCGACGTTCGTCGTCACCACGTTGCAGCGCCATGTCGCGCACCCGGAGCGGATGCTGAACGCGCACTGGCTGAACCCGGCGCTGCTGATGCCGCTCGTCGAGATCAGCCGCAGCGACGCGACGGATCAGTCGGTTGTCGATGCGCTGGCCGCGCTGCTCGAGCGCGTCGGCAAGAAGCCGGTGATCTGCGGGCCGGCGCCCGGCTACATCGTGCCGCGCATCCAGGCGCTCGCGATGAACGAGGCCGCGCGGATGGTGGAGGAGGGCGTCGCGAGCGCCGAGGACATCGACACGGCGATCCGCACCGGCTTCGGCCCGCGCTTCGCGGTGCTCGGGCTGCTCGAGTTCATCGACTGGGGCGGCTGCGACATCCTGTACTACGCGTCGACGTACCTCGCCGGCGAGATCGGTCCGCGCTTCGCGCCGGCCGCGAGCGTCGTGCGCAACATGGAGGCCGGGCGCGACGGCGTGCGGACGGGCGCCGGGTTCCACGACTATGCGCAAGTCGATGTGCCGGCTTACATGCAGCAACGGCTCGGCGAGTTCGCGCGGCTGCTCGATCACCTCGGGCTCGCGCCCGGGTTCGACGCCGCACGGCGCGATTCCGGGGCCTGAGCGTCGCGCGGCGCGCGGCCGCGCGGTCATGCCGCGTCGCCGCGCGTACCGGCATCGGGCATACCGGCTGCGGGCATACCGCGCGTCTCGCGCATCATGCACAGCGTCGCGACGGTCACGAGGCCGAGCGCAATGAGGAACAGCGACACGGGCCACGACGCGTGATAGCGCGCGAGCAGCGCGGTCGCGATCAGCGGCGACATCCCGCCGGCGAAGATCGACGCGACTTCATGGCCGAGCGCGACGCCCGAGTAGCGCACCTCGGTGCTGAACAGCTCGCCGACCAGCGCGGGCAGCGTGCCAATCATCGCGCCGTGGCTCACCGCCGTGCCGATCGTCAGCGCGAGCCACACGAGCGGCGTCGCACGCGTGTCGAGCAGCCAGAAGAACGGAAATGCGCACGCGACGAGGCTCAGCGCGCCGATCAGGTACACGGGCTTGCGGCCGATCCGGTCGGACAGGCGGCCCCACGCGAGCATCGCGCCCATTTCGACGATCATCGCGATCATCACGCCGGTCAGCATCACGCCGTTCGGGATGCCGACGTATTTGCCGTAGACGAGCGAGAACGCGAGGAAGATATACGCGCCGCCGTTTTCGGCGACGCGCAGCCCCATCGCGAGCAGGATTTCCTTCGGATGACGACGGATGCACTCGACGATCGGCAAGTGCGTGTGCGCGCCGCGCTTGGCGGCCTGCTCGTAGTCGCGGCTTTCCGGCAGGTGGCGGCGGATATAGATGCCGATCGCGAAGATCGCGATGCTCGCGAGGAAGGGTAGCCGCCAGCCCCAGGTGCGGAACGCGTCGTCCGGCAGCGCCTGCGCGGCGAGGAACGCGGCCGACGACAGCACGAAGCCGCCGCCCACGCCGAGCTGGCTCCATGCCGCGTAGTAGCCGCGCTGCTCGGGCGGTGCGTTTTCGCTGATCATCAGCACGCCGCCGCCCCATTCGCCGCCGGACGCGACGCCCTGCAGCAGCCGCAGCACGACGAGCGCCGCGGGCGCCCACACGCCGACCTGCGCGTAGGTCGGCAGCAGGCCGATCGCGAACGTCGACGCGCCCATGATCAGCAGCGTCCACACGAGCGACGCCTTGCGCCCGTAGCGGTCGCCGATATGGCCGAACACGATCCCGCCGAGCGGCCGCGCGACGAAGCCGAGCGCGAACGCCGCGAACGCGGCGAGGCTGCCCGCGAGCGGCGACGCGCCGGGCGGAAAGAACACGTGGCCGAACACGAGCGCGGCGGCCGTGCCGTAGACGAAGAAGTCATACCATTCCATCGCGTTGCCGGCGACGGAGGCGATGACGATCCGGCGCAGTTGCCGGTCGGCGAGCGGCCGGGCGGCGCTCGGGGATTGCACGGTGTCGGTCGGGTACATGGCGGACTCTGAAGGGGGACGAACGCGTGCCGTCTCTGGAGAGCGCATGCGGCACTGCGGGCTAGTGTTGTCGGCACCGCCGCCCCGGTCAAATCCACAAAAAAAGGGGAGTGTCATCACTCCCGCTGATGATGGTCGCTCCGCGCGCGGCCGTGCCCGCGCGCGCCGTCGCCCGTTACCGCTCGATCTGCCGGTTCCAGCGCGTATCCCACTGCGCGCGGCGCGCGTTGATTGCCGCCCAGTCGACCACCGTCACCTTGCGCACGAGATCGTCGACGTTGCCGAGGCTTTGCTGCATCGCGGCCGGCATCTTCGCGAGGCGGTTGGTCGGGATCTGCTTGCCGGCCTCGGCCGCCTTCGTCTGCGCGGGCGCGGACAGCAGGAACTGCGCGAGCTTCTGCGCGAGCTGCGGATCCGGATTGTTCGCGACGACGCACAGGTCGACGAGCAGCAGCACCGGGCCTTCCTTCGGGTTCGCATATGCGACCGGAATGCCCTTGTCCTGCAGGTCGCCGACACCGGTCGGCGTCAGCGGGAAGAGGCCGGCCTCGCCGGTCTGCACCATCTCGGAGATCTTCGCCGAGTTCGGGATGTACTCGACGACGTTCGGCCCGACCGTGCTCGCCCACTTGCTGAAGCCGGGCTCGACGTTCTGTTCGCTGCCGCCGAGCAACCGGTTGATCGCGAGGAAGCCGTGCAGCCCGAACGTGCTGCTCGACGCCGACTGGAACACGACCTTGCCCTTGTATTTCGGATCGGCGAAATCCATCCACGACGTCGGCGGCGCCCAGCCCTTCTCCGTGAACAGTTTCTTGTTGTACGCGATGCCGGTCATCCCGAGCTGCACGCCCGCGCCGACGTCGTCCTTCATCCGCGCGAACGGATACAGCTCCTTGAGCACCGGCGAATCGTCGAGCTTCTGGCACACGCCGAGGCTGACCGCGCGCGCCATCACGCCGTCGTCGAGGAACGCGACGTGGATCTGCGGCTTGTTGCGGTTCGCGAGCAGCTTCGCGAGCACGTCCGACGACGTGCCGGGCACGACGACGACCTTCACGTTGTTCGCCTTCTCGAACTCGGGCAGCACCTGGCTCGTATAGGCCTTTTCCATCGGCCCGCCGTTCATGCCGACGTAGATCGTCTTCGTTTGCGCGAACGCGGGCGCGGCGGCGCCGGCGACGCAGAGGGCGGCGGCGGCCGCGATCGTTCCGAACAGTTTCACTTGTGGGTCTCCTCTTGACGGAAAGGGGCGATCGGCGTGTGCGGCGCGAAGCGGCCGATCGAGAATGCTTCGAGTGGCGTGGCGGTTTCACCGGTCGTGACGAGGTCGGCGAGCACCTCGCCGACGCCCGGCGCGAGCAGGAAGCCGCCGCCGGAAAAGCCGAACGCATGCAACAGGTTCGGCGTCGTGCGGCTCGCGCCGATGATCGGGTTGTGGTCGGGCGTGCAGCCTTCGACGCCGCTCCACGTGCGGATCAGCAGCGCATCGCGCAGCGCGGGCAACAGCGCGCACGCATCGCGCATCACCGCGCGCGTCGTGTCGACCGACGGCTGACCGAATTCGCCGTCGCCGCGGCCGCGCCCGCCGCCAATCACGCAGTTGCCGCGCGCGACCTGCCGCGCATACACCCCGCCGCCGTACACGCCGAGGTTGTGCGTGATGAACGGCGGCAGCGGCTCGGTCACCCACATGTTCGGGTAGATCGGCTCCATCGGCACGGCTTCGCCGAAGCGTTCGGCGATGGTGTTCGCCCAGGCGCCGGCCGAATTGATCAGCCACGTCGCCGTGCACGCGCGGCCGCCCGCCTGAACGTGAAAGCGCATGCCGTCGTGCCAGGCGTCGTCGACCGCTGCGTGCTCGAACACGTCGGCGCCTGCCGCGCGGGCCGCCCGCGCGAAGGCGGGCGACACGACGCGCGGATTCGCGTGCCCGTCCGTCGCGCACAGCGAGCCGCCGAGCGCCGCGCGGCCGAGCCACGGGTAGCGGCGGCGGAACGCGTCGCCGCGCATCACCTGCAGCGGCAGGCCGTGCTCGCCGGCGACCGTTGCATACGCATCGAGCGCATCGAGGTCGGCGTCGCTGCGCGCGAGCCGCAAGTGGCCCGACACGACGAATTCGCCGTCGATGCCGATCAGCTCGGGCAGGCAGTCCCAGATGCGCCGTGCGCGCAGCGCGAGCGGCAGTTGCTCGGCCGGGCGTCCCTGGCAGCGCACGCCGCCGTAGTTCACGCCGCTCGCCTGCGCGCCGCAGTCGCGGCGCTCGAACAGCGCGACGCGCAGCCCGCGCCGCGCCAGCGCCAGCGCGGCCGACGCACCGACGAGGCCGCCGCCGACGATCGCGACGTCGTAGTGACGAAGTTCACTCATCGCGCGCCTCGTCGGGAATCGCCGCGACGTCGTCGCCCGCGAGCGCGGCCGAGATCGGGAACGGCTTCACAGGTGGTTGCGCGCGCAACCGGCCGACGTCCGCGAGCGGGCGGCCGGTTTCGGCGGCCAGCACGAGAGCGGTTGCGTCACCGCACATGCGGCCCTGGCAGCGGCCCATCCCGGCGCGCGTCAGCGCCTTCAGCCGGTTCAGCTCGGTGGCCGCGCCGTCGCGGATGCAGCGCCGCAGCGTGCCCGCGTCGATCTCCTCGCAGCGGCACACGATCGTGTCGTCCGGGCAGCGGGCGGCGAGCTCGGGCGGCGGCGCGAACGCCGCCTCGAGGCCCGCGCGGAATGCGGCGAGCCGGGCGAGCGTGCGTTCGAGCGCGGCCGCATCGGGCTTGCCGGCCAGCGACGATGATGACGATGGCGTCGCGATGCCCGCGTCGTCGAGCAGCGCGAGCGCCGCGCGTCGCCCGGACGCCTCGGCCGCGTCGGCCCCTGCGATGCCGGCGCCGTCGCCCGCGACGTAGAGGCCGCGCACCGACGTGCGGCCGGCCGCGTCGCGTTCCGGCAGCCATGCGTGGTTGAGCGGATCGAAACGGAACCGGCAGCCGGCGAGATCGGCAAGCTGCGTTTCCGAACGCAGCCCGAAGCCGAGGCCGAGCGCATCGCACTCGATCCGGCGCGGCGGTGCATCGTTACCGGCCGCGCGCCACGCGAGGCCGGTGACGTGCCGCTCGCCGAGTATGCGTTCGAGCGTGACGCCCGTTTCGATCGCGACGCCGTGCGCGCGCAGCCAGCCGATGTAATAGAGCCCCTTCGCGAAGGTCGCCGGCATGCGCAGCAGCGCCGGTGCCGCGGCGGCCTGCCGGCGCAGCGGGCTCGTGTCGAGCACCGCCGCGACCTGCGCGCCGGCCTTCGCGTACTGGTAAGCGACGAGATACAGCAACGGCCCCGTGCCCGCGAACACGATGCGGCTGCCGATCGCGCAGCCTTGCGACTTGAGTGCGACCTGCGCGCCGCCGAGCGTATAGACGCCGGCAAGCGTCCAGCCCGGCACCGGCAGCATGCGGTCGGTCGCGCCGCTCGCGATGATCAGGTGCGAGAACGGCACGGTCGTTTCGCGGCCGTCCTGCAGCGTGTCGACGCGGCCCGCGCCGCACGCCCAGGCGAGCGTGTTTGGCCGGTAGTCGACCTGCGGCAGCAGCGCGGCCATCGTCCGGTGCACGGCGTCCGCCTTCGCGGCCTCGAAGCCGTACAGCGCGCGCTTGCCGCGGGCGAACGCGCCGTCGACCGGCGGCTGCCGGTAGATCTGTCCGCCCCAGCGCGCGTTCTCGTCGATCACGACGGGGCGCAGCCCCGCGTCGACCAGCGCCTCGGCCGCGCGCACGCCGGCCGGCCCCGCGCCGACGATCACCGGTCGCAGTGCGTCGCTCACGATGCGTCTCCGTTGAGGGCGTGCTGCGCGCCGGTGACGATCCGCATGCCTTCGGCGATCGGCGTCGAGCATGCGCGCACGCGTGCGCCGGCCTCGGTGCGCACCCAGCAGTCCTGGCACGCGCCGATCAGGCAGAAGCCCGCGCGCGGCGTGCCGCTGAATTCGCTCACGCGCACGCGGCGCTGCGCGACGAGGATCGCGGTGAGCACGGTGTCGCCGGCAAGCGCGTGCGCGGGGCGGCCGTCGAGCGTGAACGCGATGGCGGCGCGCTCGCGTTCGGCGACGCGCACGAATTGCGGGCCGTCGTCGGCGATGTCGGTGGAACGGGAAACGGAAGTCATCGTCAGTGTTGGCCGATCAGGATGCGGTTCAGGCCGTACACGCGATCGAGCAGCAGCATCGCGCCGGCGGTGATGAGGATGACGAGCGTCGATACCGACGCCATCATCGGATCGATCGATTCGGTCGCGTACATATACATGCGCACCGGCAGCGTGACCGTCTGCGGCGACGTGACGAAGATCGACATCGTCAGCTCGTCGAAGCTGTTGATGAACGCGAGCAGCCAGCCGCCGGTGATGCCGGGCACGATCATCGGCAGCGTGATGCGGCGGAACGTCGTCCACGGATCGGCGCCGAGCGAGCACGCGGCCTGCTCGATGCTGCGGTCGAGGCCCGCGACGGACGCGAGCACGAGCCGCATCACGAACGGCGTGATGACGATCATGTGCGCGAGCACCAGCCACGCGAACGAGCCGGTCGCGCCGATCAGCGCGAAGAAGCGCAGCAGCGCGATGCCGAGCACGAGACCGGGAATCACGAGCGGCGACAGCAGCAGCCCGTTCAGGAACGCGCGGCCCGGAAACGTCGCGCGGCCGATCGCGAGCCCGGCGGGCAATGCGATCGCGAGCGACAGCGTCGCCGACGCGAACGCGAGCTTCACGCTGTTGGCGAACGCGGTGACGAAGTCGGGATAGTCGAGGATCGCGCGGAACCAGCGCAGCGACAGCCCGTGCGTCGGCAGCGTCAGCGTTTCGTCGGGCGTGAACGCGACGAGCACGACGATCGCGAGCGGCGCGAGCACGAACAGGATCACGAGCGTATGGAACGCCAGGGCGAAGGGGCCGTTCTTGCTCATCGGGAAGCGCCTCCGAGGCTGCGCGCGTAGCGGCGTTCGAGCACGCGATAGTAGGTGAGCATCACGACGAGGTTCGCGACCAGCAGCAGCACCGCGATCGTCGCGCCGAGCGGCCAGTTCAGTGAGCCGAGGAATTCGTCGTAGACGGCGGCCGCCGCGACCTTCAGGCGACGTCCGCCGAGCAGGCCCGGAATCGCGAAGGCGCTCGCCGACAGCCCGAACACCATCAGGCTGCCCGACAGCACGCCCGGCATCAGCTGCGGCACCACGATGCGGCGCAACGTCGTGAACGGCGAGGCGCCGAGCGATAGCGCCGCGTGTTCGGTCTGCGGATCGAGCCGCTGCAGCGCGGTCCACACGGGAATCACCATGAACGGCAGCATCACGTGAACGAGCGCGATCACGATCGCGAACGTCGTGTATTCGAGCTTGTACGGCCCGAGGCCCGCGAGCCCGAGCGCCTGGTTCACGAGTCCGCTGGTGTTCAGCAGCATGCTCCAGCCGAACGCGCGCACGACGACCGACACGAGCAGCGGCGCGAGGATCACGAGCAGGAACAGCGAGCGCCACGGGTCGCGCATTTTCGACAGCACGTACGCTTCCGGCGTGCCGATCGCGACGCAGATCGCGGTGGTCAGCGCGGCGATGCCGAAGGTGCGCGCGAAGATCGTGTGGAAGTACGACGAGCCGAGCACCTCCGCGTAGTGGCCGAACTGGAACGCGGCGATCGGGCCGGTGGCCGGGTCGAAGCGATAGAACGTGAGCGCGAAGGTCATCGCGAGCGGCACGAGCACGAGCGCGGCGAACAGCGCGAACGCGGGCGCGCACATCAACCACAACGGTGCATGGGCGCGCCACGTGGCGCGCGGCACGCGGCCGCCGGCGGCGCGCGGCGTCACCGCATCGCCCGGGGCGGTAGGCGGTGCGAGGCCGGCCGTCGCGCCGTCGGCGGGTAGCGGGCGGGTAGGCTGTCCCATTCAGGCCTCCCGGCGCATCACGCGCACCGCGTCGCTATGCCAGTCGACGCCCACCGGCGCGCCTTCCGCGAGCGGCTCCGCGCCTTCGTTCTGGCAGCACACGAGCACTTCGCCGAGCGCGCTGTCGACGCGGTACAGCCACTGGCTGCCGAGGAAGAAGCGGCTCGTGACGGTCGCGGCGAAGCGGCCCGCGCCGGGCGCGCACAGGCGCAGCTTTTCCGGGCGGATGCAGACCGACACGGCGTCGCCGACACGGATGTCGCGCTCGCGCGCCGGCAGGTGCGCGGTGCGGCCCGTTTCCGCGAGATCGTGGCCGAGGTCGATGCGGATCGCGTCGCCGTCGTGCGCGACGATCGTGCCGGGCAGCAGGTTCGCCTTGCCGATGAACTGCGACACGAAATGGTTCTCGGGACGTTCGTACGCGCGGTACGGCGTGTCCGTCTGCGTGATGCGGCCGGCTTCCATCACGACCACGCGATCGCTGATCGACAGCGCTTCCGACTGGTCGTGCGTGACCATGATCGTCGTCGTACCGATCTTGCGCTGGATCGCGCGCAGTTCGAACTGCATGTCCTCGCGCAGCTTTGCGTCGAGATTCGACATCGGCTCGTCGAGCAGCAGCACCGGCGGCTCGATCACGATCGCGCGCGCGATCGCGACGCGTTGCCGCTGGCCGCCCGACAGTTCGCGCGGGAAGCGGTGCGCGAGCGCATCGAGTCGCACGAGCGCGAGCGCCGCGCGGATGCGCTCGGCGCGCTCCGCCTTGTCGACGCCGCGCATGTCGAGGCCGAAGCCGACGTTCTCCGCGACGCTCATGTGCGGAAACAGCGCATAGCTCTGGAACACGATGCCGAGCCCGCGGCGGTTCGGCTTCATGTGCGTGATGTCCTGCCCGTCGAGCGCGATGCGGCCGCGCGTGACGTCGACGAAGCCGGCGATCATCTGCAGCGTGGTGGTCTTGCCGCAGCCGGACGGCCCGAGCAGCGACACGAATTCGCCTTGTTCGACCGACAGGTTGACGTCGGCGACGGCGGTGAGCTCGCCGAACGATTTCGTCAGATCCGTAAGCGTGAGAAACGACATGGGGAGCTCCGGGTTCGCACACCGTGGCCGGTGCACCGATGACGCGGACTCTAGCCAGCCATATTTCGGAGCGTCAATTTCGAATTCTGCTCAACGGGAGGAATTTCGAAAAAATTCCGGTGAACGGAATGGAATGTCGAATCGAGCGGGAATCGTTCCGATGGATGAAGGGCGGCCGGCCCACGAAATGCGCGCGTCAATCCCGTGCACACCCGGATGCCCGCGCAATTCTGGCCGGACGACAATGGCGGCTACCGTATTCCGTTCAATGAAATCATCGAGGAGAGCCGGCATGCCAGAACCCCAGTCGCCCGGAACGTCGTCGGCCGCACGCGCGCCGCGCCCGGACGAGCACGCCGCCGATCCGGCCGGCGCGCCGGGCACCGGCATGCTGCAGCGTGCGTTCGCGATCCTGCGCGCACTGGCCGGCATGCAGCAGGACGGCGTGCGGGTCACGCATCTCGCGAAGGCCGTCGGGCTCACGCAGGGCACCGCGCACCGGATCCTGCAATCGCTGATTGCCGAAGGGATGGTCGAGCAGGACGAACAGTCGAAGCTGTACCGGCTGAGCGTCGACTTCTTTGCACTCGCCGCGCTGGCCGGCAATCCGAGCAGCATGCGCACGCTGTGCCGGCCCGTGCTGCTGCGGCTGTGCGCGAGCCTCGGCGAGACGATCTTCCTGCTCGTGAAGAGCGGCTTCGACGCGGTGTGTCTCGACCTGTGCGAAGGGCCGTTCCCGATCCGCTCGTTTACCGGCGACATCGGCGGGCGCATCGCGCTCGGCGTCGGGCAGGGCAGCCTCGCGATCCTCGCGTTCCTGCCGGAGGCCGAGCGCGAGGAAGTGATCCGCTTCAACGTGCCGCGCATCCGCGGCTACGGCGTGCTCGACGAGGTGTACCTGCGCACCGAGATCGAACGCGTGCGGCAACTCGGCTACGCGGGCCGCAACAGCGGCGTGCTGGACGGGATGGCCGGCGTCGCGGTGCCGATCCTCGACCGCACCGGGTATCCGGTCGGCGCACTGAGCGTCGGCACGCTGGCGTCGCGCCTCGGCGACGACCGGATGCCGATGGTCGTCGAACTGCTCAGGCGCCAGGCCGATGCGATCGGCCCGCGCACGAATCCGTTCGACGCCGCGTTGCGGCGGCCGATGCATGGGCTGGCCGGGAAAACGGTATAGATGCGTCGCGCGTCGCTGGTTCGTTAGCTTGCTGATGCGAGCTCTTTACGTCTGATCAAAGCGCGCATTGTCCAGCGCTTTGGTTTTACTCGCGACGGCACAATGCCAGCGGCCTGCCCAATCACGCCAGCGCCGCTTCACCCACACGAAACTGCGCGACGGCATCGCTGAGCCGCGTGCTCTGATCCTCGAGTGACAGCGCCGCGGCGGCGGCCTCCTCGACCAGCGCGGCGTTGCGCTGCATCGTCTGCTCCATCTGGATGACGGCGGCATTCACCTGCTCGATGCCGGACGTCTGCTCGTCGAAGGCGATGCTGGTCTCGCCCATGATCGCGTTGACGCGCTCGACCGCGGTGACGAGTTCGGACATCGCCGAACCGGCGAGCGCGACGAGGCCGCTGCCGTCCTCCACGCGCTGCGTCGAGTTGCCGATGAGCTCGCGGATTTCCTTCGCCGCTGATGCGCAGCGCTGCGCGAGCCCGCGCACCTCGGTCGCGACGACCGCGAAGCCGCGCCCCTGCTCGCCCGCGCGCGCCGCTTCGACTGCGGCGTTCAGCGCGAGGATGTTGGTCTGGAACGCGATGCTCTCGATCACGCCGACGATGCCGGAGATCCGCGCGGAGCTGTGCGAGATCGCGGACATCGTTTCGACGACGCGCTGCATCGCGTCACCGCCTCGCGCGGCGATGCCGGCCGCGCCTTGCGCGTAAGTGCGTGCATCGCGCGCGTTGTCCGCGTTCTGGCGCACGGTCGCGGTCAGCTGCTCCACGCTCGCCGCCGCCTGTTGCAGCGACACGGCCTGCTGCTCCGTGCGCGCGGACAGGTCGACGTTGCCGCTCGCGATCGTGCGCACATCGCCGACGATCGTCTCCGTGCTCGTGCGGACCTGCGTCACGGTTTCGACGAGGCCGTCCTGCATCCGCTTCAACGCGTTCAGCAGATACGCCATTTCGTTTTTGCCGGGAATGACGACCGTGCCGGTCAGGTCGCCTTTCGAGATCCTGTCGAAGTGGTCGACGGCGAGATGGATCGGCTCGATGATCGCCTTCGCGAGCACGCGCTGCGCGAGAAAGCCGACGATCAGCGCGAACAGCGCGACCGCCGCCATCGCCCACACAATGCGATGGAAGCGCGCGCCGGCCGCGTCGTAGCGTGCCTTCTGGCGCGCGACCTGGAACGATTCGAGCGCGTCGATCGCATCCTGGTACGCGGTGAACAGCGCCGGCTGCGCGGTGCGATGCGTGTCGAGGAAGTCGAATGCGTTGTCTTGGTCGAGTTGCGACATCGCCTTCAGGAACACCTGGTCGAGCAGCGTGCGACGACGCGTTTGCAGCGTGTCGAACAGCGTTTGCTCGTCGGCGTCGCGTGCATGCAGGCGCGTGTAGGCGTCGAGTTCGTCGTTGCTCTGCTTGAGCAGCGTGTGGAGTTGCGCGATTTCCGCCTTCGCGGGCTGGCCGGCGCTGATGATCTGCGCGACGTCGCTCACGCGTTCGCGCAGCACGAGCATGCGCTCCGAGCTGGTTTTCAGGTGCAGCAGCGACGCGGTGTCGTCGCGGTACATCGCTTCGAGCGAGCCGTTGCCGGCATACAGCGCGGCGATGCATGCGCCGACGACCAGGACGAGCAGCGCCGTATAGCCGGCGATGGTCGCGACGAGTCCGCCGCGGATGGTGAGTTTACGCATGACGTTCCCTTGCCGACGGCGCGAAGGGCGGCCAACGGCGGATGTGGATTCCGGAGCACGAACGACGACGGGCGCCGCGTCGCGATGCGGGGCGCCGGGATTGCGAACGAGTTAACGGCGGCGATGACCGGAAGTTTTTATCCGAACGCGACGCGAACCCGACGGAATGCGACAGAAAGGGGAGCCGGCATGCGTTGGCGCGGCGGGGCAGTGTACTGAATGTGAAGGTGGCAGGGCACGGGTGGGCAGCCGCATCGGTGGCGATTGCAGCTGCCGCACCCGCGTTGCCGTCAGCCACCGGTCTGGAATCCGAGCGCCGCGGCCTTCGCACGCAGGTCCGCGAACCGGTCGGCGGCGGGATTGGCCGCCAGTTGCGACGGATCGATGCCCGACACCGAGCTGGACGGCGAAGGCGCGGTGGCTCCGGGACACGTTCCGCCGAACGGCCCTTGCGCGACCGTGAACACCGGTGCATCCGTACGCGCTGCGCCGTTGAGATCGAGCGCGTACGCGAGATTGAAGGTCGCCGGATCGCTGCCGCGCACGCCGAGCGGCTTCAGGCCGAAGCGCCATTGCAGCAGCGCATGAATCGAGCTCGGGTCGAACGGATAGCGCGTGACCGTGCCGGCACGCACGCGCGGGCCGAGCAGCGCAAGCGGTACGCGAAAGCCGAGCTTGCCGTCGTTGCCGACCGCGTGCTCGTTGTTGCTGATCGGCCGGATCGGCGGCACCACGTGCTCGAGAAAGCCGCCCCAATCGTCGTAGACGATGATCATCAGCGTGCGGCTCCACGTCGGGCTCGTGCGCAGCGCGTCATACACCTGGTTCAGAAATGCCTGCCCGTTGCGGATGTCCGCGTGCGGGTGGTCGTCGGCGGACGTACCGGCCTGCTCGCCCGAGAAAACAGGATCGACCATGCAGAACGGCGGCAGCGTGCCCGCCGCCGCATTCGACAGGAACTCCGAGAACGGACGCGAGATGCCGAGATAGCGCGTGCCGTAAAGCGCGGTGAACGGCACGTCGTGGTAGTAGTAGTTGCAACCGACGTTGGCGTCGCTCAGGTTGTCCCAGATCGTGCGCAGCGACGAGTTGTCGACACTGTCGGTGAGGCGGTCGGTGGCACCGCTATGCAGATAGAGGCGATTCGGGATCGTGTCGGTCAGCACGCCGGTGAAGTAGAAGTCGCCGATGGTGTAATTGCTTGCCACCGCGTTGAAGAACGGCAGGTCTGCCGCCGCGTAGAAGCCGATCGGCAGCAGGTCGCCCCGGGTCAGGCTCGTGCCTGGTGTGAGGAGAAAGCCGTTCATCGCCCCCGAGGCCAGCTGCACGCGTCCGCCCTCGTAGCCGTGGTTCGGGTCGTGGTACGCGCACGCCTGATAGCCGTATGCGGGATCGGCCGACAGTGAAAACGGTGCGTGGGTGGCGCCGAACGCGTCCTTGTATTGGCGGTTCGCGGGCATGCCCTCGGCGCCGGGCACCCAGCCCAGGAAGTGATCGAACGAGCGATTTTCCATCGTGATCAGCACGATGTGATCGATGCCCGAACTCGCCGGGTCGGGCAACTTCGGCCGGGGCAGGCTGTAGCGATCGCCGGCATTCGGCGAAGGCGTGTCGCCGATCGACGGCGCGGGCGCGTTGCCGTCCGGTGAATTGATGTCTCCATCTCCGCCGCCTCCGCAACCCGGCAATGCGACACTGCCGGCCACTGCTGCAACACCGGCCAGAAAACGGCGGCGGTTGTAGCGGCGATATGCATTCGACTCGTCCATGACAACGTCTCCTTCATTATTGGATGCGGCGCTGGCCAGCCGATCACGCATCGCCGCCGCGAAGCGACGCGCACTCGCCGTGCGGAAAAATGCGAGCGGGCGGAAGGCGCAACCTTCATGCCTGCGGGGGCGTTCGATGCTGGCAGCCGCCGATGCTGTTGCGCGTTCGACGGTGGCTCGGCCCGCGGGCTGGCTCGCTTGCATGTGCGGGTCGCTACTGCGTGTTCGGCGCAGTGCACCATTCGTCGTTTCGTGCGCAACGAGGTCGTAGTCCGACGATTGAACGGCGCCAAAAGCGCAGGTCGTTGGTCAAAAGGAATCGACGATTGATGCATTGCGAGAAGCCGCGCCGTCAGCTGCGTGGTGCTATGTCGCGTGCAAACGCGCGGTTGACAGTCGCTGCCGGATTGCGGAGAGTTTCGACATCGTTGCGCGGGCGCAAGCACGGCGCGCGGGTTCCGTGCGTGTGCAACGAGCAAGACGATGGCGCGCACGCGACTGCCGCGCCGAACCGAAATCGCTGCACTGTCGATGCCGATGGTTGACCGTCGGCGGACATGCTAGGATTTCCGACAAACAACTTCGGAGACTGCCATGCCGTTCATCTGCGAGAACGTTGAATGCCGTGCCGTGCTGGCTCGAGGGCAAGTCAGGTCACGTGAGGAGGACGCGGGCTGGTGCTTCTACTGCCCGGACTGCAAGGCCAGGAACGAGTTGAAGAATGTTGGCGCGGCCGACGGCCCGGTCGAGCTGGTTCAGCCGGAGCGGTCCGGTCTTCCGCACAAGGTCGTCGCGACGGCCCGGCCACTCGAAGACGGCAGATACGCGGCGCAGTTGCGCGTTCAGCGCGCGCTCGCGGTGAAAGGCACATACGCAGCCGAAGAGCAGTGGGAGGAACTCGGCGTGTTCCCCGACCCGCAAGAGGCCGTCGCGCATGCGAGGTCCTTCGCAACGGGTCTGCTTGAACCCACGACGTAATCATCGATACCGTCAGTTGTGCTGCGGGTAGTGCCACCGCACTCGCTCGGTAATGAATACGTGTCCTCGGAGCACCGCACTGTCGTGCGGCTCTGAGCATCTTTACGGTTGCCTGAAACGAAGAAGGGGCGTCGTGCACGCGAGCACGACGCCCCTTTGCATTTCCCGCTCGCAATCCGTCAGTTATGGATATCGAACGAAGTCGGCGAGTCAGCGCGCGGCGCCTGTGATGCGCGCCATGCTGCGCCGGTAGCCGGCCGGCGAGAACGTGGCGTTCAACGCGGCCGTCGACGCGATCACGCCGATGTGCAGCCACCATGCGATTGCGAAGCCGCCGCCCGCGTCGCGCAGCCAGCCGATCAACCACGGGCTCGCGGCGACGATCAGGAAGCCGACGCCCTGCACGAACGCGGCGAGCGCGCCCGCGAGACGCGCGTCGGGCAGATGGTCGAGCGTGACGATCAGGCTCATCGAGAAGAAGCCGCCGAGCCCGAGGCCGACGCTCGTGACCCACAGCCACGGCGCGAATGCGGGCATCGTCGCGAAGCCGACGAAGCCGGCCGTCTGCAACGCGAGCGTGAGCCACAGCACGGCGCGGCGATCGTGCGAACGTTTCGCGAGCAGCGGCATCGCGAGCGCGCCGATTGCCTGGAACAGCGCCATCCACGCGAGCACGTTGCCGCTCGCCTGCGGGCTCATGCCGACGCTGCGATAGAACGCGGGCAACCACGCGACGAGGCTCGCATAGCCGCTGTTGCTGAGGCCGAAGAACAGCGCCAACTGCCACGCACGCGGAATCCGCGCGAACGCGGTGACGGGCGCCGATGCCGTCGCGGCGTGCATCGCGTCGCGCGGCGCCCTCGCGCGCCACAGCGCGAGCGTGACGAGCGCGGGCACGGCCCACACGGCGAGTGACAGACGCCAGCCGCCATGCGCGGCGAGCCATGGGCTCGCGATCGCGCCGAACGCACCGCCGCCGACCAGCGCGGCCGAATAGAGCCCCATCGCGAGCGGCAGCCGGTCGACGAACCAGCGCTTGGCGAGGCCGGGTGCGAGCGACTGGATCACCGCGACGCCCGCGCCCGCGACGATCGCCGTGACGACCAGCCCGGTGCTGCCGCCGGTCCACAGGCGTGCGGTGCAACCCGCGGCGATCAGCGCCAGCGCGACGCTCAGCGCGCGCTGCTCGCCGACGCGCCGCGCGAGCCCGACGCCGATGCCGGCGACGACGCCCATCAGCACGAACGGCAGCGTGGTCAGCAGCGCGGCCGCGCGGAAGCCGAGGCCGGTGTCGGCGCGCACGAGGTCGAGCACGGGGCCGAACGCGGTCAGGAACGGACGCAGGTTGAGGCCGGCCAGCACCAGCAGTGCGAGCGCGCTATAGGATACGGAAGCCGCGTGCGGACGCGGAACGGCTTGCGCGGTGGCGGGGTCGGTCATCGAGATGCTCCGGAAGGGGCCCGTGGCCCTGTGATGCGATGCCGAAAGGGTAAAGGCGCGCTTGCCCCGCGGAAAATTAAATATTCGACTGGATGTCAGTGCGGATCGTGATGGCACGGCGCGGCGTGACAGGGCCGAATGGACGAGCCGGCCGGGCGGCCGCCGTTGCAGCGGCGGGTTCGGTGCGATGCCGGGCGCACCTTCGACGCGCCGCTACGCAGCCGGTGCGTGCGGGTCGCGGGCCTGCTCACGCGCGGCGACGAGCGCACGGATCCGCGCACGATCGGCCGGCGTTGCGGGCGTGAAGACCACGAGGCTCAGATCAGGGCGACCGGTCACCGAGAACGCCGAGTATTCGAGTGCGATCCGGCCGGCCTGCGGATGACGAATCTCCTTCGTCCCTTCGTCGTGCGAATGGATGTCGTGGCTGCGCCACATTGCATCGAACTCCGCGCTCGCCGCGCGCATCTCGTCGACGAATGCCTGCACGGCCTGCGTCGCGCCGCCGCGCGCGATGTCGGCGCGAAACGCGCCCACCGCGAATCGCGCGACGCGTTCCCAGTTCGGCTGCGCGTCACGCACCGCGGCATCGATGAAGATCAGCCGCAGGATGTTGCGCGCGGGCGGCGGCAGCGTGGCGTAGTCGGTCAGCGTGGCGGCGGCCGCGTCGTTCCACGCGACGACGTCCCACGTCGCCGTGCGCACGATCGCGGGGCTGGCGTCGAGCGAATCGAGCACATGCTGCAGGCGCGGCGTCACGTCGCGGCTCGCGTGATAGCGCACTTCGGGCGGATGACCGAGGCCGATCAGGAACAGGTGCTCGCGTTCGGCGTCGTTCAGCAGCAGCGCGCGGGCGAGCCGGTCGACCACGTCGGCCGACGGTGCGCCGCCGCGCCCTTGTTCGAGCCACGTGTACCACGCGGCGCTCACGTGCGCGCGCTGTGCGACTTCCTCGCGGCGCAGGCCCGGTGTGCGGCGGCGCGCGACGGGCAGCCCGAGCGCGGCCGGATCGAGTTTCTCGCGGCGGTCCCGAAGGTACGCGCCGAGCAGGTTGTCGGGTGCGTCAGCCATAGCCTGTTAGTTCGTTTACCGGTAAACCGTCACGTCTTCACCGTGCGCGACGCTCGACAGATAGTAAGCCTCTCATTCATCCGGAGGTGCTGAACATGCGTGTCTTTGTTACGGGAGCGTCGGGTTTCGTCGGCTCCGCGGTCGTCGCCGAACTCGTGGCCGCCGGGCATTCCGTGCTCGGCCTCGCGCGTTCCGACGCGGCCGCTGCATCGGTCGCCGCCTTGGGCGCGGACGTGCATCGCGGGTCGCTGGAGGATATCGACAGCCTCACGCGCGGCGCGCAGGGCGTCGATGCGGTGATCCACACGGGATTCAATCACGACTTCTCGCGCTTCGCGGAAAACTGCGAACTCGACCGCCGCGCGATCGAAACGATCGGTGCGGCGCTCGCGGGCTCCACGCGGCCGCTGATCGTCACGTCGGGTCTCGCGCTCGTCGCGCCGGGCCGCGCGGCGACCGAGGACGATCCGCACGTGCCGGTATCGGCCAGCTATCCGCGAGCGTCCGAAGCCACCGCGGCCGCGCTGGCCGCGCGCGGCGTGTGCGCGTCGGTCGTGCGCCTGCCGCCGTCCGTGCACGGCGACGGCGATCACGGCTTCGTGCCGCGCCTGATCGCGTTCGCGCGGGAGAAGGGCGCATCGGCGTATCTCGGCGACGGCGGCAACCGCTGGCCCGGCGTGCACCGGCTCGACGCGGCACGCGTGTATCGGCTCGCGGTCGAACGCGGTGCGCCGGCCGCGCGCTATCACGCGGTCGCCGATACGGGCGTGCCGTTCCGTGAGATCGCGGAAGTGATCGGCCGCCGGCTGAACGTGCCGGTCGTGTCGAAATCGGCCGCGCAAGCGGACGAGCACTTCGGCTGGTTCGCGATGTTCGCGGGAATGGATGCGCCCGCAACGAGCGAGCGCACGCGCGCATGGCTCGACTGGGCGCCGACGCAGGTCGGGTTGCTGGCCGACATCGACCGGTCGCGGTATTTCGAAACCTGACGCGCGCATGCGGCGTGCCGTCGTTTTCGGTCGGCACGCCCGTCGCGCCCCTGCTCAGACGGTCACGACGATCTTCCCGACCTGCGTGCCGGCTTCCATGTACCGATGGGCTTGCGCGATATCGTCGAACGCGAACGTGCGGTCGATCGACGGCTTCAGCGCGCCGGCCGCGAGCCCGTCGACGATGAAGCGCTTCGCGCGTTCGAGCCGCTGCGCGTCGCCGGTGATCTCGAACAGCTCGTAGCCGCGCAGCGTCAGATGGCGCGCGAGCAGGTCCATCACCGGCACCGGGATGTCGCGCGTGTCGAGCGCGCCGTACTGGAAGAACGTGCCGTTCGTGCGTAGCGCGCGCAGCAGGTTCGCCGCGCCGGGCCCACCGACCGGATCGAACGCGATGCGCGCGCCGCGGCCGCCCGTCAGTTCCGCGACCTGCTGCGGCAGGTCCGCCGGGTTGCCGGCGATCACGTGCGCGGCGCCCGCGTCGAGCAGCGCCTGGCGCTTCGCCGCACTGCGCGTCAGCGCGATCGGCACCGCGCCGGCGCGGTTCGCGACCTGGATCGCCGCGAGCCCGACGCTGCTCGACGCGGCGCCGATCAGTACCGCATCGCCGCGCTCGAGCCCGCCGAGTTCGATCAGCGCGCCCCACGCCGTGACGAACATCATCCACGTCGCGGCGGCTTCCGCGAACGACAGGTTCTCCGGATGCCGGACGAGCGCATGCACGGGCACGTTGACCACGTCGCCGTACATTCCGTAATCGGCGAACGAGAATGACGGCACGACGCTCACCGCGTCGCCGACGGCGAACGCCGTCACGTCCGGCCCGACGGCGGCGACGACGCCCGACGCCTCGTAGCCGAGCGACGCGGGAAAGCGCGGCTCGATCGTGTATTCGCCGCTGCGGTACATGACTTCCGCGCGGTTGATGCCGATCGCCTTCACGTGCAACTGCACTTCGCCGGGGCCGGGCGCGGGGACGTCGACGGTATCGATCTGCAGCACGTCGGGGCCGCCGACACGATGGAAACGAATGACACGGGACATGACGCTCTCCTTCGATGAACGGGGTAGATGAAGGAGAACTGTAGGCGGGGGAGCGCGGCTGATAAACCTGCACTGGAATCACTGATTGTTATTCGTCGAATAACAATCGCCGCGCGCAAGCATGCGCATGCGCTACACCGGATACCGACGCGCGAACAATTCCGTGAGCCAGTCGATGAACACGCGCACCTTGTCGGGCAGGTGCACGCGGTTCGGGTACATCACCGAGACGGGTTTCGGCTCGGCCGGCACGCCGGGCAACAGCTCGATCAGCTGGCCCGAATCGATGCTCGGCTGCAGCGCGGGCCGCAACGCGTGCACGATGCCGAGGCCGGCGAGCCCGCACGACAGCAGCGCTTCCGAGTTGTTCGTGAGGAGACTGCTCGGCAGCTTCACGTTGACGAGTTCGCCGTTCGCGCGGAACGTCCATTCGAGTATCTTGCGATTGGCACCCGTGAAGAAATTGACCGCGCGATGCGCGCGCAGATCGTCCAGCGTGCGCGGCAGTCCGTGGCGGACGATGTAGGCGGGCGATGCGCACGTGACCATCGGCACCGCGCCTACGGTCCGCGCGATCATGCTCGAATCCTTCAGCGTGCCGACCCGCACAACGCAGTCGATACCTTCGCCGATCAGGTCGGCCGGCTGGTCGCTCGCGCCGAGCACGAGCTCGATCTGCGGATAGCGCTGCTGGAATTCGGGCAGCGCGGGAATCACGACCGTCTTCGCGAGCGCGACCGCAATATCCAGCCGCAGCCGGCCCTTCGGCACGACGCGCTGCTTGGGGAACGACGCGAACGCGTCGTCGATGCTGCCGAGCAACTGCACGCAGCGCGCATAGAACGCCTCGCCTTCGGCCGTCACGCTGACGCGCCGCGTGCTGCGGTTCAGCAGGCGGATGCCGAGTTCCTGTTCGAGCTGCTGCACGGCCTTCGTGACGGCCGGCCGATGCAGTTGCAGCGCATCGGCGGCCTGCGTGAAGTTGCCGCGTTCGACGATCTGTACGTAGATCTGCATCGTTTGCAGACGGTCCATGGCGCTTCCGGATGTCGTAGCGAACAGCCATCTTCGCACAGGGTTCCACGCCGGTTCGGCGTGGCTGCGAGGCGGGCGACGCACGCCCGTCGCCGTTCATTCGACCGGATGCAGGTCCTGCAGCAGCGTCGGCACGAGCTCCGACACGGTCGGATGAATGTGCATCGCGCGGCTGATCGTCGTGTACGGCGCGCCGGCGGCCATCACGTCGAGCAGCGCGTGCACGACCTCGTCGCCCGTCACGCCGAGGATCGACGCGCCGAGAATCGCATGGCTGTCCGCGTCGACGATCACCTTCATGAAACCCTGGCTCTCGCCTTTTTCGACCGCGCGGCCGACGCGCGTCATCGGCCGCGTGCCGACCAGCAGCCGACGGCCGGTCTGCTTCGCTTCCGCGAGCGTCATGCCGACGCGGCCGAGCGGCGGATCGACGTACATCGCGTACGCGGCGATGCGGTCGGACACCTTGCGCGGATCACTGTCGAGCAGGTTCGCCGCGACGATCTCGTAGTCGTTGTACGCGGTGTGCGTGAACGCGCCGCGTCCGTTGCAGTCGCCGAGCGCCCAGATGCCGGGCACGTTGGTGCGCAGCTGATCGTCGACCGTGATGTAGCCGCGCGAGTCGGTCGCGACGCCGGCCTGATCGAGCCCGAGGTCGCCGGTGTTCGGCACGCGGCCGACCGCGAGCAGCAGGTGCGAGCCCGCGACCTCGCGGCCGCCGCCCGCGCAGTCGAGGCCGACCACGATGCCGTCGCCGTCGCGCCGCGCATTCAGGCAGTTCGCGTCGAGCTGCACGTCGATGCCTTCGTTCTCGAGAATCTCGCGCACGGCCTGCGACACGTCCTCGTCCTCGCGATGGATCAGGCGCGAGCCCTTCTCGACGATCGTGACCTTCGAGCCGAAACGGCGGTACATCTGGCCGAATTCGAGCCCGACGTAGCTGCCGCCGATGATCACGAGATGCTCGGGCAGGAAGTCGACGTCCATCATCGTCGAGTTGGTCAGGTACGGCACCGAGTCGAGGCCCGGCATCTGCGGGATCTGCGCGCGCCCGCCGACGTTGATGAAGATGCGCTTGGCCTCGAGCAGTTCGTCGCCCACGCGCACTGCATCGGCGCGCTCGAAGCGGGCGTGGCCCTGAAACACGGTCGTGTTGTCGAGCCCGCGCACCCATTGCTCGACGCCGTGGTTCGAGCGGCCGGAGATCCGGTCCTTGCGCGCCTTCACGGCCTTCATGTCGACGCTGACGGGGCCGACCGACACGCCGTATTCTTCCGCGCGCCGCGCGAGTTGCGCGGCGTACGCGCTCGCGATCAGCGTCTTGGTCGGAATGCAGCCGGTGTTCACGCAGGTGCCGCCGAAGCGGCCGCGCTCGACGATCGCGACTTTCATGCCGGCGCCGGCAAGCCGCGCCGCGAGTGGCGGCCCGGCTTGCCCGGTGCCGATGACGATCGCGTCGAATTGTTGCGTCATGACGTCCTCCTGCGCGGGTTCAACGTGGGAAGGGCGGCGCGCAAGCCGCATGCCGCGCCGGCGCGCCCGAACGGCGACGAGCGCCTATGGTAGACCGGTTGGCGCAGGTGTGCGAGTTGCATGGATGCGCGCGAGACGGAACATTGTTCCTTCACGGTGGGGAGGGCGCCGGCCCGCGATGTGTCCCTGCATCGGATAGCAGCGCGCCGGTGCTTTCGGCAGCTCGCGAAGCGTGCCAGAATCGACGACTTCACCGTCGGAATCGACACGATCCGACACGCAGGCGCCGGCGCTTCGGCGTCGCTGATCAAGGAGACTTCGATGACTGCATCGGCTGCCGTACTCGCCATTCTGGCCGCGCTGTGGCTCGGCGCGATGATTCCCGGCCCGAGTTTCGTGCTGGTCGCCCGCAATTCGATCGGGCTGTCGCGCCGCGACGGGCTCGCCACCGCGCTCGGCATGGGTGTCGGCGGGATCGCGTTCGGCGGCGTCGCGCTGGCCGGGCTCTACACGCTGCTGCAGACGGTCGAATGGCTGTACGTGGGGCTCAAGGTGGCGGGCGGCGCGTACCTGATCTACATGGCGTCGAAGATCTGGCGCGGCGCCGAGCGGCCGATCGCAATGGACGACCCGCAGGCAGCCGTCGCCGGCAGCGCGCGCAAGTCGTTCTGGATCGGCCTCACGACCCAGCTGAGCAACCCGAAGACGGCGATCTGGTATGGCAGCATCTTCGCGGCGCTGTTGCCGCAGCATCCGCCGCTGTGGTGCTACCTGGCGCTGCCGCCGCTCGTGTTCGGCGTCGAGTGCGGCTGGTACACGATCGTCGCGCTGTGCTTCTCGACCCGCCGGCCGCGCGAGCTTTACCTGCGCGCGAAGAAGTGGGTCGACCGCGTCGCGGCCGGTGCGATCACGTTGCTCGGGCTGCGGCTGATCCTGAACGCGCCGAAGGTCGGGATCTGACGACGGGCGGTGTCGCCGTGGCGCACCGCCGTTTTTATTCCCGTCAAGCAGGCCGCCACGGCCGGTCATGCCGGCGGGCGATGGCCAGCCCGTTCCATCCGACACGCGCAAGCGCGCGTCACGCCGCCGGAAACCGCTCGATCAGCGCCGCGAACCGCGCTTCATCCGGAAACGCCGTCACTTCATACCGCACTGGCCGGTGCGCGGTGGCCGTCATCAGGTCGCCGCATGCGTCCCGCAGCGCGGCCATCGGCACGTGGGCCGACTGCCGCGTCGCTTCGCGGTACAGCACGACGATGTCCGTCTCGGGCAGCAGCGTCGGCACGCCGTCGCTCCACACGCTGACGCTGAACAGCTCGCCGTTCTGCCGCCGGTACACGGTGTAGGTCGCGACGAAGATGTCGGTGCCGTCGCGCTTGTGCAGCTCGTCGAGCAGCGCCCGCTGATCCTGGTAGTCGCCGGCGAGTTCGTCCACGCGCAGCGCATGCAGTTTCGACTCCAGTCCTTGCGGAACGAAATTGCGCCACGCGGCGCCGTCCCAGCGCAGCATCAGCGACGGCAGCGGGCGCGGCTGCGCGCGCGCCTGTTCGGCGAGTTCGACCATCGTCGCGAGGCCGGCCGCATTGCGGTCGCCGGTGAGCAGCAGCACCGTCCGGTTCGGCGCCATCACCACCGGCGCGCCGGAGATCGGCTGGCGGTGCAGCAGGTCGGTCAGCAGCAGGCGCGCCGCGTCGTAGTAGTCGCCGAACTGCGACAGGAACACACCGTCGCGCAACGCGGCCCACGGCGCCGACGACATGCCGCGCAGGTTGTCGATCGCGACGTCGCATGCGTCGTCGAAGGTGACGCCCCATTCGGCGAGCCGCGCGGTCGTCAGCCGCGCGACGCTGAATTCGCCGTCGTATGCGATGCCGATCTCGAGGTTCTCGCACAGCGGCCGGAACGCGACCTCCGACGCACCGGGCTGTCCGGCGAGCTGCAGTGCGACCACGCCGCGCTCGGTCGCGCTGCGGATCACGGGGCGCAGCCGCGGGCGGACGTCCGCGAAGTTCGACGGGATCTCGTGCTGCATCATCGCGTTCGCCTGGCGCTTGAGCGTCGCTTCGCGCTCGGCCGGCTTCGCGCCCGCGTAGTCGCGGAACAGGTTGTGCAGGTTGATGATGTTCGACGGGACATCCGCTTGCACGAGACGGCCCTTGTCGTCCTCGTGAAGCCACTCGCGCGTGTCGCCGGTCGCCCGCAGCGCGGCGATCAGGCGTTCGGCGAAGTCCTGCCGGGTCGGCGGTTTGCTGAAACGCTCGCGCAGGCGCGCGACGAAGTCTGAAAGCATCGTGAGCGGTCGGGCGGGCCCGTCTGTTATTGGTTCTGTTGTCATGGGCGGCGGCACCCGTCTCGCCGGGGCGCCGACTGCGGCCCGCGGATATCGGCCGGATATCCGTCACGCGTCCGGCGGCCCGTGCGCCGGGTGCATCGCGGCGCGGGCCCGCAGCGGGCGCGATCGCGCGGCGGGTGTCGCGATGGTACCGCACCTGCGTGGCGAAATAGTAGGCCGGTGAACATCGGAGCCCGCCGGGCCGGGCGCCGCAGTCGCGCGCATGGTGGTGGCCGAAGGCGGCAAGGCGGTGTTGCTGGACGTATATGAGGATGCCGGCGCGACTCGCGCACGAACTCGGAAGGCTGCCCGGTACATCGCCAGGGCCGCGCCGGCTGTCCGTGATCTGCTCGATCAGCCCGCGAGCCTTGTGCGGCGGGCGTTCGCGCCGGTTGCGCGGCATCCCGGGCCGGCGCGCTTCCCCGATTCTGGCGGTCGACCTGCCGCCGACGTGTAAACTGCTGCCTTTTTGACGGTTTGCAGCATGGTGCAAGCTCCTCCGCGCCCGGCGCTGAGCGGCCCGACGCTCGTCCGGCTGCTCGCGCGCCTGACCGATGCCGACGTCGCGGAATCCCGGCAGGCGCTGTCGGACCGCCTGAGCCAGTGGCTCGGCTGGACCGACGCGATCACGCTGTCGTCCGCGCTGAATGCGACCCCGCCCGGCGTCGCGGCCGGCGTGCGCGGTTACGACGCCGAGCGCGACGGCGCGCGCGTGCGCCACGACCTCGCGCAGGCGATCACGGCCGCCCACCGCCCGCGCACGCGGCGGCGCCCCGGCGAGATGCCGCCGCCGCCCGCCGACACGGCCGATTTCGCGGACTTCCGCCAGAGCTGTCTGTCCCTGCAGCAGGAGATGGAGACCGCGATTGGCCAGTTGCGCGGCCGCCTGCGGGTCGCGCTCGCCGCACGCTCGTCCGGGATGGCGCGGCTCGCGGCGCTCGACGCGATCATGGAGCGCGTGCTCGGCGCGCGCGAGCGCAGCCTGCTGTCCGCCGTGCCCGCGCTGCTCGGCACCCGCTTCGAGCGGCTGCGCGACGCGGAACGGCAGGCGCTCGCCGATGCGCAAGCGGCCGCCGATGCCGGCGCCGACGGCGACGCGCCTTCCGCCGCGGCGATCGTGCCCGGCACGTGGCTCGATACGTTCCGCGACGAGATGCGAAGCATTCTGCTCGCCGAACTCGACGTCCGGTTTCAAACGGTAGACGGGCTGCTTGCAGCCCTTCGTACCTGCTAATCCCTACGCTATGTCCAGAATTCGTCTTGATCTCGTTGTCTTCATCGCCGGCCTGCTCGCAGTCTGCTGGATCGGCGTCGGCTATGTCGCGTCGAACCCGCTCGCGGCGGCCGTCACGCTGCTGATCGGCGCGTGCTACGTCGCCGGTGCGTGGGAACTGCTGCGCTACCGGCAGGCGACCGCCACGTTGTCGCGCGCGGTGGCCGGCCTGACCGAACCGCCCGCGACACTCGACACGTGGCTCGATACGCTGCACCCGGGCCTGCGCGGCGCGGTGAGTGCGCGGGTCGAAGGCGCGCGCGTCGCGCTGCCGGGCCCGTCGCTGACGCCGTATCTCGTCGGCCTGCTGGTGCTGCTCGGCATGCTCGGCACGCTGCTCGGGATGGTCGTGACGCTGAAGGGCACGGGCGCCGCGCTCGAAAGCGCGACCGACCTCGACGCGATCCGCGCATCGCTGATCGCGCCGGTGAAGGGCCTCGGCTTCGCGTTCGGCACGTCGATCGCGGGTGTCGCGACGTCCGCGATGCTCGGCCTGCTGTCCGCGCTCGTGCGCCGCGAACGCGTCGACGCGGGCCAGCAGCTCGACGCGAAGATCGCGACGACGTTGCGCGTGCATTCGTCCGCGCATCAGCGCGACGAATCGTTCCGGCTGCTGCAGCGCCAGGCCGACGTGATGCCGGCGCTGGTCGACCGGCTGCAGACGATGATGACGACGCTCGAGGCGCGCAGCGTCGCGCTGCACGATCGCCAGATCGAAAGCCAGCAGGCGTTCTTCGATCGCACCGAGCGCGCGTATGCCGGTTTGGCGTCGAACGTCGGCGACGCGCTGAAGGAAAGCGCCGCCGAAAGCGCGCGCGTGGCCGGTGCCGCGCTGCAGCCGGTCGTCGCGGCGACGATGACGGGCCTCGCGCAGGAGATGGCCGCACTGCGCGATACCGTGACGGGCGCCGTGCAGCGTCAGCTCGACGGGCTGACGGACGGTTTCGAGAAGACTACCGAAAACGTGACGGCCGTATGGAACCGCGCGCTCGACGAGCAGCGCCGCACGGGCGACGCCGTCGCGCAGCAACTGCAGACGACGCTCGGCCAGTTCACCGACACCTTCGCGCAGCGTTCGACGGACCTGCTCGACGGCGTCGCGACGCGCCTCGAATCGACCGAAAGCCGCCTGTCCGACGCGTGGCGCGACGCGCTCGCGCGTCAGGAGCAGGTCGGCGAGACGCTGGCCGGCCAGCAAGCGCAGGCGCTGGGCGACGCCGCCGCGACGTTCGAGCGGCATTCGGGCGCGGTGCTCGCCGCGATGCGCGAGTCGCATGCGGGGTTGCAGACGCAACTGGCCGCGCGCGACGAGGAACGGCTGTCGGCATGGAATGCTTCGCTGACCGCGATGGCGACGAAGCTCGGCGACGAATGGCAGCGCGCGGGCGCGCACAGCGCGGGCCGTCAGCAGGAGATCTGCGACGCGCTTGCGCAAACGACGCGCGATCTGACCGCGCAAGCGGCGACGTTCGAACAACGCTCGAACGATCTGCTGTCGACGATCCGCGATTCGCACACGGGCTTGCAATCGCAACTGGCTGCCCGTGACGAAGAACGTCTCGCGACTTGGAGTGCTTCGCTCACGGAGATGGCGACGAAGCTCGGTGACGAATGGCAGCGCGCGGGCGTGCACAGCGCGGGCCGTCAGCAGGAGATCTGCGACGCACTCGCGCAAACGACCCGCGATCTCACCACTCAGGCAGCCACGTTCGAACAACGCTCGAACGAGCTGTTGTCGACGATCCGCGATTCGCACACGGGCCTGCAAACGCAACTCGCTGCCCGTGACGAGGAACGTCTGGCGACATGGAGTGCTTCGCTCACGGAGATGGCGACGAAGCTCGGCGACGAATGGCAGCGCGCGGGCGCCCACAGCGCGGGCCGTCAGCAGGAGATCTGCGACGCACTCGCGCAAACGACGCGCGATCTCGCCACTCAGGCGGCAACGTTTGAACAACGCTCGAACGATCTGCTGTCGACGATCCGCGAATCGCACTCCGGCCTGCAATCGCAACTGGCCGCGCGCGACGAAGAACGTCTGGCGACGTGGAACGCTTCGCTCACCGAGATGGCGACGAAGCTCGGCGACGAATGGCAGCGAGCTGGCGTGCATAGCGCGGGCCGTCAGCAGGAAATCTGCGACGCACTCGCGCAAACGACGCGCGATCTGACCGCACAGGCGGCGACATTCGAACAACGCTCGAACGATCTGCTGTCGACGATCCGCGATTCGCACTCCGGCCTGCAAACGCAACTGGCCGCCCGCGACGAAGCACGCCTGTCCGCCTGGAACGACTCGCTCGCCGCGATGGCCGGCGCGCTGCGCGACGAATGGGCGCGCACGACCGAACAGGCCGCGACGCGCCAGCAGGACATCTGCGACACGCTGACCCGCACCGCGAACGACATCACCGCGCAGGCGCAGGTGCACGCGAGCGACACGATCAACGAAATCTCGCGCCTCGTGCAGGCCGCGTCGGAAGCGCCGAAGGCCGCGGCTGACGTCGTCGCCGAGCTGCGCCAGCGCCTGTCCGACAGCATGGTGCGCGACACCGCGATGCTCGAGGAGCGCAGCCGCCTGCTCGCGACGCTCGAAACGCTGCTCGGCGCGGTCAATCACGCGTCCACCGAACAGCGCACCGCGATCGATGCGCTCGTCAGCACGTCGGCCGACCTGCTCGATCGCGTCGGCGCACGCTTCAACGACACCGTCGACGCCGAAACGCGCAAGCTGGATGCGGTGGCCGCGCAGGTTACGGCCGGCGCTGTCGAGGTCGCGAGCCTCGGCGATGCATTCGGTGCGGCCGTGCAGATCTTCGGCGAATCGAACGACAAGCTGCTGAACCATCTGCAGCGCATCGAGGCCGCGCTCGAGAAATCGCTCGCGCGCAGCGACGAGCAGCTCGAGTACTACGTCGCGCAGGCGCGCGAGGTGATCGACCTGAGCATGATGTCGCAGAAGCAGATCGTCGAAGATCTCCAGCAGATCGCCGGTCGGCGCGCATCGGTCGGAGCGTGACGCATGCATGACGAAATCGACGACGGCGCGTCTGCCGCGCCGGTGTGGCCCGCGTTCGCCGACCTGATGTCGGTGCTGCTCGGCGCGTTCGTGCTGATTCTCGTCGGCGTGATCGGCATGCAGTTGCAGCTCACGTCGAAGCTCGAGGAAGCCGTGCGTGCGCGCCAGCAGGAGGCGCAGCAGCGCAAGTCGCTCGAACAGGCGCTCGCCGGGCCGCTCGCGGCCGGACGCGTGACGCTCGTGAACGGCCGCATCGGCATCAGCGGCGCCGTGCTGTTCGCGCTGAACTCCGACCAGTTGCAGCCCGAGGGCCGCGATCTGCTGAAGACGCTGGCCGGGCCGCTGGCCGCCTATCTGACGACGCGCGACGAGATCCTGATGATCAGCGGCTTTGCCGACGACCAGCAGGTGCGTGCCGGCAACCGCCAGTTCGCGGACAACTGGGAGCTGTCGGCCAAGCGCGCGCTCACGGTCACGCGGGCACTGATCGACGCCGGCGTGCCGGCGCGGTCGGTGTTCGCGGCCGCGTTCGGTTCCGAGCAGCCGGTCAGCTCGAATGCGGACGACGAAGGCCGCGCGAAGAACCGTCGCGTGGAGATCGCACCGGTGCCGCGCAAGTCCGCATCGAACGGAGGGAAGCCGAAGTGACGGACGACGCGACGCACGTGCGCGCGACGCTCGACGCGTGGCGCGAGCAGGGCGCCGACCGGCTCGATCCGGTGCGCTTCCATCGGCTCGACGCGCTCGAGAAGCGCGCGGCCGCGTTCGACGGCGATGCGCGCGCGTTGCTCGATGCGCGGCTCGCGACGCTGCTGGAAGGGTTTGCGCAGATCGTCGCGCGCGCCGGTGAAGCGGCAGCCGCGAGCGAGACGGCGCAAGCAAGTGCGCAGGCGCCTGCACGCGGCGCGCTCGGCGGGCTCGTCGAGCAGCTCGCGCGCGATGCGCAGGCCGACCGGCGCGGTGTCGATCCCGAGCTGATCGACTACTTCCGCACGATGTGGTCGAAGGTCCGGACCGAACAGCAGTATCGCCAGTCGCTCGACCAGGTGCCGCGCAACGCGGGGCCGCTCAATTCGAACAGCCTCGTGCATCGGTCGCTCGCGACGATGCGCGAGCTGTCACCGGAATATCTGCAGCAATTCCTGTCGTATATCGATGCGCTCGCATGGCTCGAGGATCTCGCCGGCGGCGGCGCGCAGCCGGAGAAGGAAGCGCCGCGCGCGAAGGCCGCGAAGCCGGCAAAACCGGCGAGGAAGACCACGCGCGCCAAGGCGCGATAAACGCACGCGGTCGGCCGCGCCGATTGGTGTCTAGCGGCCCTGCGCCTGCGCGTCGATCGCCGCGCGCAGCGCGTGCAACGCATCGGCGAGTGCCGACGCGAACGGCGGATGCGCGGCGATGCCCGCCGCATCGAGCTGGCTGCCGAGGATCGGCAACGCGATCGATGCGTGCTCGACGATGCACGCCGACATCACCGACAGCGTTTCCCGCAGCGCCGCGTCCGCATGCGTCGCGCGCGGCGACGCGTTCAATACCGCGACCGGCTTGTCCACGACGGCTTCGCATCCCACGACCCAGTCCAGCGCGTTCTTCATCACGCCCGTCACGCCGTGTGCGTATTCGGGGCTTGCGATCAGCACGCCGTCCGCGGCGTTCAGCCGCTCGATCAGTTCGCGCACCGCGGCCGGCGACGGATGTTCGGCATCGGGATTGAACAGCGGAAATTCACCGAGACGATCAAAGCGCGTGATGCGCATCCCGCGCGGCGCGACGCGCGCTGCCGCATCCAGCAGCGCCGCGTTGTACGACTGCGCACGCAGGCTGCCGCACAGCGCGACGATGTCGATGCGGCGTTGGGAATCGGTTCGGGGTTCGGTAGACATCGAGGCGGGCGTCGGTAGGTGGGTTGCGCGGTGACGTCGCGCGAATTCGCCGGATTATCGCATCGCGGCGTGGGCAGCGTGAGCTGCGTGAGCGACGTGACGCGCGTTGGCGGCAGCGCGAAGATTCGCGAGTTCGCGTCCCTCCTGCTGAAAACTCGTGTCCCGACATCTTGCGCCGGCGACGTCCGTCATCCCGGTTGCCCGCGCCAGGTCATCGAGAGTCCACCCGTTGCCGAGCAACAGCCGGCGCGTATGCAGCGCGCCGTGCACGTGGTCCGCGACGGCTTCGCCGAGATAGCGCAGCGCGCGGCCTTCGACGTCGACGAAGCCGTGCCGGTAGTCGTGCGCGAGCGCGGTCCACAGCCGCGCCGCGCCGACCGACTGCCGGGCGCCGCTGATCAGGCACAGGCCCGCGTCGAGCGCCCAGCGATAGAGCGTCGTCGCGAGGCCCTTGCGTTGCGCGGAGCCGCGCAGCCGCGTATGCGGGGCGCGCAGGTAGCGGTCCGCGCGGCGCGGGAGTTCGCGCAAGCGGTTGAAGATCGTGTAGCCGGCGAGCTGCCGGGCCGACGGATCCTCGACGTAAAGGAAGTATTCGCCGTCCGCTTCGCGGTGGCGGACGATCAGGCCCGAGTCGCCGAGCGCGACGGCCGGCAGGCCGTGCAGGCGATGGCCCGGCTGGTGCAGACGCGCGTGGAGCATGTCGAGTTCATCGTCGATGTCGTGCTGGGAATGCTGTACGTCGATACGCATGGCAAAAGGCGCCCGTCCCGGGCGCATCGAGAAAGGGGTTCATCGCAACGGGGAATGGACAGGGAAGCGGCCCCCGGGCTCGACGCGCGAGCCGGGGCCGCGAATCAGTTGGGGATGTGCTGGAAGCCGGCGGCGATCGCGGCGAGGCCCGCGATGCAGAGTGCGAACAGGATCAGGACTTTGTGGATCACGCCTCTCTCCTCTTGACGTCCTCACCCGCCTAAAGGCAGGTGATTCCCACACCTGGCGATGCACGTCCGCATCGGAGAATGTTCAGCGCAGCGTTGGTATCTCGATCATGCACGACACCACAGCCATCGCAGGCCCATTCTCTTATTCGCAGTCCCGCGATACCTTTCGGCCGCGTCGTGCTGTCTTTCGACCCGCACGCCGAACAGGACTGGGTGGAACCGCTTTCGTCGACTTCCTCGAACGTGGCCCCGTGCGCCATCGCCTTGTAACGGAGCTTGTTTCGGAAGGACGACCAGGATGCGTCGTAGACGCTTTTCGCCATCCTGGTTCTGGCGAGCTTCGCGGCCGACACGTTGCCGACCGCGAGGTAATCAAAGCGCCGCACCAGATCGAGCGCGAGCTTGTGCTGAAAATCGGCACGGGCATTCGCGACCTTGGCGTGCAACTTCGCGATATGTCGCTTGTGCTTGCGTGCTCGCTGGGCCTTCGCCAGCTTGTCTGCCGCACGGCGGCCGAATTGGTCGTTGGGCAGTTTCTCGCCGGTCGAAAGTGTGGCGAAGTCTTTCAGGCCGAGATCGATGCCGACGCCGGAACGGATCGGGCGAGCCTGAACATCGGGTGCCTCGATCACGATGTTGAGAAACCAGTTGCCGCGCGCATCCTGTGCGAAGTTGGTCCCATCCTTGATCTTGCCTTCGGGAAGCGCCCGGCTGTGGAATACCCGAAACGTGTTACCGGCAAAACGAAACGCATCGCCTTCGCGCTTCAGGTCACGCCCCTTCAGCGGCACCCAGCCCAGCGACTTCCTGCCGCGATAGCGCAGGTAGGGGCGTCGGTGCTGACTGCGCGACTTCGCATATTGCTCGTACGTTGCATTGACCGTGCCGGAGTGAATGCCGAGCGCCTTGCTGCTCCCCGTCGTCAGCACGTTCAGATCGAATCCCGTCGGCCACTTCTTGCTCCACTTGAGCGCGTGCTTCTGCGTGTCATTGCAGAAGTTCCAGACGTAGTTCACCGCACGGCTCTGCTTGTTGAGCAGTCCGTTGAACGACTTCACCCGGTAGCGGTAGACAAGAATCATGCCGGTGATCCTAACCCGTGGAAGAAGCTGCCTGTCAACAGCACGCCTTTCCTTCCCGCCATCCGCCCCGAAGGAAGTCCCATTGGGGGAAATGGCGGGGTTTCTCGGAGCACATTCTGATGAACGCGCGGCGCCGAAGGACGCGCCGCGGAGACGGTGACGGCGGGCACGGCCCGCGCGGCCGTCGTGCGCGACGACGGTCGGAGGTCCGGCGACAGGCGCGCGCGGACGGTCAGCACCATACGCGACGGATACGGGGCGGGCAATCTGGCGGCGGGAGAAAAGCGACGAAACGCGGGGAATCGGCGTGTTTCGCGACAATTGGCCGCAAGGGGCGGCGTGTGATGGCGATGCGTTTGCGTGCGCGGGCCCGGGGTGCGACATCGCGAGTGGGTTTGTATCGCACATGCGCGACACGACACGGTAGCCGCTGCGTCGATCGCATGCGTTCCGCCGGGCTCCATACCGGAGGCGCTCATCGAACCGATGAGCGCGACCCACCCTCACACCGCCTGCCGTCCCCCGAACGCCTGCTTGACCCGCGCGAACAGCCCGTGCCGAGCGATCCATTCCGCATACGCGCGATAGTCGGGATCCCGCATCAAATGTCGCTCTTCCGTCTTCGCCCGCGTGTAGTAGATCAGGTTGACCGCGACGAGCCCCGCGCAGTGCATGAGCCCGAGCTGCCAGCCGAGCGGCTCGACGAACGGCACCGACACCATCCAGTACGACAGGTTCTTCGCGATGTACGCCGGATGCTTCGTGAAGCGGTACGGGCCCGACGTGATGATCCCGCGGTTCGTGAGGTTCGAGAAACGCAGCCCGAACGAGATCGTCGACAGCGCGTAGGTCATCAGCAGCAGGATGATCACCGCGCCCCAGATCACGCGCAGCGTCGGCGCGGACATCAGCCAGTTGTCCCAGAACAGCGAGCCTTCGTAGCGGATGTAGTTGTTCGAGATCAGCGACCAGAACGGCTGGTAGCACATCAGCGCGGCGACCCAGCCGAGCGTGGTCGGCTCGACGGTGCGCACGTGGCTGTCGAGGATGCGGAACGTGCACAGGTAGCCGACGGTGCCGAACATCAGGTCCATCGTGAACGACAGGTCGTACAGGAGCACGAAGGTCGCGAGCGTCATCGGCGCGTGCATCGCGTTCGCGAGCGACGCGCTCAGGTGATCGGCGTCCTTCGACAGGTAGACGGTCATCAGCGGCAGGAAGAACGCCTTCACGCCCCAGCCGGCGAGCATCTCGCGCACGGGCTGCCAGCTCGCGGGCTGCTCGCGGCGGAACAGGAAGCGGCCCCACAGCAGGTACGCGTCGTCGGTCTCGCGCTGGTGACGATCCATCCACGCGAAGTAGAACGGCGCGGCGACGATCACGTACGGCGCGAGCGAGCGCAGCAGCGACCAGAACGGCAGGTAGAACGCGCCGTGATATTCGGGCAGCAGCCAGTAGAGCAGGCCGATGCCGGCATAGATCGACGTCAATGCGCCGAGCCGCGTCGCGACGCGGGCGAGCCCGAGCGTGCGCACGGCCTGCCGCGACAGTCCCGCGCTCGGGCGCAGGTAGACCCGCGAGATGAAGATTTCGTGCAGCGCGATCGTGCCGATGATCGCGAGGCTGGCGATGACCGCGCGCGTGGCCGCGTCGAGGGTCGGCTGGTCGCGGGTGATCCACAGCGCGAACAGGCCGGCCGCGATGCCGAGCAGGCCGGCGCGCAATGGTGTGGCGGAACGGGGCGGGCGGTCCTGGACCGCGGCGATGCCGTCGATGGTGGAATTCATGATCGAATCCTCGTCGGGATGAGGGCCGGCGCCCCCGCTTGGCGGGTGACGCCGGCCGTCGGCCGGGCATTCGATTGGTACGCGCCCGGCCATTGGCCTGTGGTTTTGATAGGTGAAGCGTTACTTCTTCGGGGCGGCGCCGAGCAGACCGCCGAGCAGGTTCGTCACCGGCGCGAGCAGATTGTTCGTGCTGCCCGCGGCACCGGTCGAGCTGCCGGTCAGGCCGGTCGCGACGGTGCTGCTGCCGGTGGGCGTCGTCACCGTGCCGGCCGCGCCGCTCGGGCTGGCCGTGCCGAGCGCGCCCAACGCGCCGGCCGGCGACGTCAGCGAACCCGTCAGCGTGCCGACGGGGCCGCTCGTCAGCGCACCGCCGAGGGTGCCTGTCAGGCCGCCGCCCGGCGTCGTGACCGTGCCGGTCAGGCTGGCGCCGAGCGGAGTCAGCGAGTTGACGAGGCCGGTGACCGGCGCAAGCAGGCCACCGACACCCGAACCGCTCGTGCCGCTGGTGCCACTCGTTCCGCTCGTTCCACTCGAGCCGAGGCCACCGAGCGCACCCGTCACCGTGCCGAGCAGGCCGGTGATCGGCGCGAGCGGGCCGCCGCTGGTACCACTCGTCCCGCTGGTGCCGCCCGACCCGCTCGAACTGCTGCCGCCGCCGAGCCCGCCCGTGAGCGTACCGAGCAGACCGGTGATCGGTGCGAGCGGGTTGGTGCCGCTGCTCGAGCTGCCGCTGGACAGCAGGCCGCCGGCCGACGCCACCGTGTTGCCGAGCTGGGACACGCTGCCGCCGGCGCTCGTGCCGACCGGGTTGCCGGTCGCGCTGCCGACCTGCGAGCCGGCCAGGCCGAGGCCGCTGCCGAGCGTGCTCAGCAGGCCGCTGAGCGGCGCGCCGAGCAGGGTCGCGTTGCCGAGCGTCTGCGTGGCGCCCGGCGTCGTGACGCCGCCGGTCAGCATGTTCGTGATCGGGTTGATCACGCTGCCGAGCTGCGTCTCGAGTTGCTGGACCGGCGAGCTGTTCAGCGCCGTGTTGAGCGCCGATGCGGTCGAGTTGACCGCGGTGCCGACCGTGTTGACCAGATCGCCGACCAGGGTCGTGGCCGGCGCGAGCGGCGACAGCGGTCCGCTGCCGAGGCTCGTCACTGCGTTGCCGAGGTTGTTGACCGCGCCGCCGGCGCCGGTCAGCAGGCCGGTGGTCGACGTGAGCGTCGGGCCGAGCGGGTTCGGCGACACGCCGATCGAGCCGAGGCCCGCCGCGACGCCGCTGCCGAGCGACTGCACGCCGTTGCCGAGGCTCGTGACCGCGTTGCCGAGGCTGGTGGCCGTTGTCGGGTTCGTGCCGGGGACCTGCACGCCGCCGACCTGCGCACCGCCGTTCGCGACCGTCGTGCCCAGTCCCGTGACGAGCGTGCCGGTTTGCTGGAGGACGTTGCCGAGCGGGGTGACGTTGCTGGAGGTGCCTGACGTGCCCGAGGTGCCCGAGGTGCCCGAAGTACCGGAGGTGCCCGACGTGCCGGAAGTGCCCGACGTACCGGAAGTACCCGAAGTGCCCGAAGTGCCCGAAGTGCCCGAAGTACCCGAGGTGCCTGAGGTGCCTGAGGTGCCCGACGTACCGGAAGTACCCGACGTGCCGGAAGTACCCGACGTGCCGGAAGTACCCGAGGTACCGGAGGTACCCGACGTACCGGAGGTGCCCGAGGTACCGGAAGTACCCGACGTGCCGGAGGTGCCCGAGGTACCGGAGGTGCCCGAGGTACCGGAGGTGCCCGAGGTGCCGGAAGTGCCCGAGGTGCCGGAAGTGCCCGACGTGCCGGAAGTACCCGACGTACCGGAAGTGCCGGAAGTGCCCGAGGTGCCGGAAGTACCCGAGGTGCCGGAAGTACCCGACGTACCCGAGGTGCCGGAAGTGCCCGACGTACCGGAAGTACCCGAGGTGCCCGAAGTCCCCGAACTACCGCCTCCCGACGTTCCCGACGAGCCGCCACCGGAAGTCCCCGAACTACCGCCACCGGACGTACCCGTCGAGGTGTTCCCGGATGCGCCCGAAGTCCCCGACGTCCCCGAAGTCCCCGAAGTCCCCGAAGTCCCCGAAATGCCGGACGTTCCCGACGTGCTCGGCTTGACCGACGGCGTGACCGGCCCGTCGACCGAGCCGCATCCGTAGAGCGTGACGAGCGACAGGACGGCCAGCGATACCGTCGTTTTCTTGAAGTAATGGTGCATGGTGCCCTCGACATTGGAAGTTGTGCCGAGGGCCATTACTGCAAATTCCGCGCCATGACATCTTTCGCGCGACGCACCGGCGCTTTGTTGCGGAAATCGGGAATATCGGCGCGATTTAAACGGAGGAATAGCGGTTTCGCGAGATGGGCATACCAGGTGCGTCGATGCGCACGCTGCGATGTTCCCGTAAGGCGCCGTAACGCGCGGCGCGATGTTACGTAGCGTTCGTCCCGACGCGACGCGACGCCGGTGGCCGCGACCGGAACGCCGCCTCTTTGACGAAACGCCCGCGTGCCGCGAACATGACGCGAACCCACCCGGCCGCGGGCGACGCCGAAGCGGTCGCGACTTCAGACAGGACACCGACATGAGCGAACAGGACAGGGAACAGGGCAAGGCGCGCCGCGCCGAAGTCATGGGCGACGCGTTCGTCGAGCGCGCGATGCGCGACCTCGACGGATTTTCGCGTCCGCTGCAGAACTGGCTGAACGAGCACGCATGGGGCAGCACCTGGCAGCGCGGCGGCATCGACCTGAAGACGCGCAGCCTCTGCACGTGCGCGATGCTGGCGGCGCTCGGCCGCGGCGCTGAGCTGAAGGGCCACGTGCGCGGCGCGCTCAACAACGGCGCGAGTCTCGTCGAGATCCGCGAGGTGCTGCTGCACAGCGCGCTGTACGCGGGTGCGCCGGCCGCGGTCGAAGCGTTCCGCAGCGCGCGCGAGGTGATCGCGGAACTCGGGCTGTCGCTACCCGACGACGAAGCGTGACCGACGCGCGGTGCCCGCCCCCGCAGCGCCGGGGCGCCGCCATCCTCCGCGCGAGCGCCCGTCTACCGGATGACGCTCAATGCTCGACGTGCGCACCCTGCGCCGGCACATCGACCGGCGCGGCGGCAACCTCGAGCAGCCAGTCCGCGGTCGCGTCCGGAATCGTGACCGGCAGCATGTGTCCGCCCTCGACGACCGTCAGCCGCACGCGTGCCGACTTGTTCGCCAGCGCCTCGCCATGCGCGCGCCAGTTCAGGATCGGATCGGCGCGGCCGTACAGCACGTCGACCGGCAGCGCGAGCTCCGCGTAGCGTCGCTCCATCGCGGGCAGGTCGACGGGCGCCGACAGCAGGTCCGTCGCCGTCGCGTAGAACACATGCGGGCGCAGCCCGAGCAAACCGCCGCCCTTCACCGGGAAGTCGCGCGGCACGGCTTCCGGCGCGAACACCTGGTCGACGGCCCTGCGGCCGGTCAGGATCGTCAGCGGCACCGCGAAGGTCCACGACACGAAGCGGCGCACCAGCGGCGACGGCAGCATCAGCGGCTTGAACGGCGCCGGCGGTTCGGTCTGGTCGTGCGACAGCGGCGCGATCAGCGCGAGCCGGCTCACGCGCTCCGGATGATTGAGGCCGACCGCGAGCGCGATCGCGCCGCCGAGCGAGTGGCCGACGAGCACCGTCCGGTCGAGCTTCAGCGCATCGAGGAACGCGGCGATCGTGCGGGCCTGCGCGAACACGTTCGCCTGCGAGCTGGCGCCGCGCAGCGAACGGCCGGCGCCGGGCCGGTCGACGAGGATCACGCGATGGTGCTGCGCGAGCCGCGTGAGCGGCAGGTACGCGAAGTTGCGCCACTGCCCGGCGAGCCCGTGCACGAACACGAGCGGCGGGCCGCTGCCGTACTCGACGTAGTGGATGCGATCGCCGCCGATGTCGACGAAGCGGCCTTCGGGCGGAAACGAGCGCGTCACGCGGCGCGCGATGAAGCCGGAAAACAGCGCGAGCGCGGCGAGCACCACGACGACGCCGAGCAGCACGTTCTGGATCAGATGAAGCGTATGGCTCATGTCGGCCTCAGCGGGTTTCGAGTACGGGTTCGGCAACCGGCGCGGCGGCCGGGCCGGCTTTCGCGCGGCGTTCGAACTTCATCGCCGAATCGGCGAGTCCGCTGAACTTCAGCGACGCGAGATCGAGCACGTAGTTCTGGTGGAATTTCCAGGGCTTGCGGTGCCCCTGCCTCGGCAGGATGCCGGCCGCGCGCTGGATGTAGCCCGAGCTCAGGTTCACCGCCGGCACGTCGCCGAGGTCGCCGGCGCCGAGCCGCGGCACGCAGGTGTCGTAACCGTTCGCACGCATGTGGTTGAGCAGCCGGCACACGTAGCGCGCGATCAGCTCGGCCTTCAGCGTCCACGATGCGTTCGTGTAACCGAACGACGACGCGAGGTTCGGCACGTCGCTGTACATCATTCCTTTATAGGACACGGTCTGCGGCAAGTCGACCGCGCGGCCGTCCACCGTGACGCGCGCGCCGCCGAGCATCTTCACCTTCAGCCCGGTCGCGGTGACGATCACGTCCGCGTCGAGCTGCTGGCCGCTCTTCAGCTGCAGGCCGGTCGGCGTGAAGCGCTCGATCTCGTCGGTGACGATCGACGCGCGGCCCGCGCGGATCGACTTGAACAGGTCGCCGTTCGGCACGAGGCACACGCGCTGGTCCCACGGCATGTAGCGCGGCGTCAGATGCTTCGCGACGTCGAAGTCGGGCCCGAGCTGCTTGCCGGCCGCGCGGATGATGAAGCGCTTCGTCTGCTCGGGCTTGCGGCGCGACACGTTGTACAGGTACATCGTCAGCAGCACGTTCTTCACGCGCACGAGCCGGTGCGCGAGCCGCGACGGCAGCACGCGGCGCAACGCGTTCGCGATCCTGTCGCGCGCGGGCAGCGACACGATGTAGGTCGGCGAGCGCTGCAGCATCGTCACGTGTTTCGCGTCAGCCGCCATCGACGGCACCAGCGTGACGGCCGTCGCACCGCTGCCGATCACGACGACGCGCCGGTTCGCGTACGACAGGTCCTTCGGCCATTGCTGCGGGTGCACGATGCGGCCTTCGAACGATTCCATGCCGGCCCAGTCGGGCAGGTAGCCGCCGTCGTAGTCGTAATAGCCGCTGCACATGTAGAGGAAGCGGCACGTGTAGACGAGCGTGTCGACCGTGCCGTCCCGCGTGCGCTCGATGCGCACCGTCCAGCGCGCGCGGTTCGAATCCCAGTCGGCCGCGACCACCTTCTGGCCGTAGCGAATCGTCTTGTCGATGCCGTACGCGCGTGCCGTGTCGCGGATGTAGTCGAGAATCGTCTGCCCGTCCGAGATCGCCTTGTCGCTGTGCCACGGGCGGAAGCTGTAGCCGAGCGTGAACATGTCGGAATCGGAACGAACGCCGGGATAGCGGAACAGGTCCCAGGTGCCGCCGATCGCATCGCGCGCCTCGACGATCGCGACGCTCGCGTACGGGCAGCGCTTTTTCAGGTGATACGCGGCGCCGATGCCGGACAGGCCGGCGCCGACGATCAGCACGTCGAGATCGCGGCTGTCGCCGCAGGCGGACGGCGCGTCGCGCCGGTCGGTCGTCGTCGAGCTCATGTGAGGTCCCTGGTCGGTGGAGTCGGGCGTGCGGCCGGCGCGTGCATGCGTTCTGCCGCGGCGGCTGCCTTCGGGCACAGATTGCGTGCGCGGGCGCGGCGCACGTAGCGCAACACCAGCTGCTGGTAGCCGGCACCGAGCAGCCGCGCGATCCGGTCGAGGCGCCGCGCATCGGCGCCGACCAGCACGCGGCGCGCATTGCGCTCGACGCCGGCGAGAATCTGCCGCGCGGCGTCGTCGGCCGTCGTTGCGTTGATCAGGCGGTTCGCCTGGCGACGGTGGGTCGCTTCGTCCTGGCCCGTGAGCGCGTGGATGCTGGTGTCGACGCGGCTCGCGTCGACGATGCCGGTCGCGACGCCGCCCGGATGCACGCAGGTCGCGCTGACCGGCGCGCCGTCTAGTTCGAGCTCCATCCGCAGCGCCTCGGTGAAGCCGCGCACCGCGAACTTGGTCGCGTTGTACGCGCTCTGCGTCGGCATCGCGACGAGCCCGAACAGGCTCGACGTGTTGATCACGTGCCCGTCGCCCGACGCGCGCAGATGCGGCAGGAACGCCTGCGTGCCGTGCACGACACCCCAGAAGTTGATGCCGACGATCCATTCGAGATCGGCGATGCGCGCGGTCTCGGCGCTCGCGGCCAGCGACACGCCTGCGTTGTTGAAGATCAGGTTGACCTTGCCGTGTTCGGCGCGCACGAAATCGGCCCACGCGAACACCGCGTCGCGGTCGGCGACGTCGAGCCGCCGCATGCTCGTGCGCACGCCGTGCTTGCCGCACGCGGCCGCCGTGCCGGCGAGCCCGACATCGTCGACGTCGGCGAGCGCGACCTCGCAGCCGCGCCGCGCGAGCTCGACCGCGAGGCTGCGGCCCATGCCGGAGGCGGCGCCCGTGATCGCGGCGACCTTGCCCGAAAAACCCTTCATTCGTCTTCCTCCCGTTCCGCTTGCGCTGCGCCGGCGGCGTGCTTATTGTGGTGATGTTCGTCACCACTTTAGTTTTCGGGTGTCCTGATGTCAAATAGCGAAATGGAGAAAGCACTCGAAACGGAAAAACGGGGGCGCGCCTACGGCGGCGTCGCGCCCGAGGTGCGCGCCGCCGAGCGGCGCGACGCGCTGATCCGCGCGGCGACGCGGGTGTTCGGCACGGTCGGCTTTCGCAAGGCGACCGTGCGGTCGATCTGCCAGCAAGCGAAGCTGAACGACCGCTATTTCTATGCGGCGTTCGACAGCACGGAGGATTTGCTGCGCTGCACCTACCTGCATCACGCGCAGCAACTGCACGACGCGGTCGAGCGGGCGGTGGCCGAGCGCGGCGGCGATCTGCGCGAGCGCGTCGACGCGGGGCTCGCCGCATTCTTCGGGTTCCTGCGCGACCCGTGCGCAGCGCGCGTGCTGCTGCTCGAGGTGATGGGCGTGAGCGCGGATACCGACATGACCTACCAGCGGATGCTGATCGACTTCGGCAAGCTGATCATGGCGATCGGCGCGGCGCGCGAGGCCGTGACGCCCGCCGAGCGCATCGAGCAGCGGCTCGTCGGGCTCGCGCTGGTCGGCGCGATGACGAACGTCGGCGCCGCATGGCTGCTCACCGAGTATCGCGATCCGGAGGCCCAGATGATCGCGAGTTGCAGGAAAGTGCTGCTGGGCACGTTGAGGGAAGAGGGGTAGCGCGGGGCCAAGCGCCTGGCGGCGGCCGGAATGAAGGGGTCGAAGCCAATTGCGCGCATATCGCGCTTCGTTCCATGTTTCTTCTTGGTGAATTCTCGCGCGCAATCCGTAATGGTAATTAACGGGTGGGGATCGATATTAAAAAGGCGCAGAATTTCACTGAATTGTCATTGGCTATATTCATTTTTTGATTTGTCGGCTTGCGAATATAGATAATCGATTTAAATGAAACAAGCCGACGCCACGCCAATGAAAATTGACGTTGCGCCGGCCTCGCGCGCGAAAGGTGTCGCGCGCGTGCACTGCGAGATTACAAGCCCGTATACGCGCCCCGGGTCCAGCCATCACCATCCCAGCACCATTCGGTGGTCGAGCCCCCACTGGTCGCGTACACGCGGATATGCACGGCGCTCCCGCTCAACCAGCACGTCGCCGACACGTTGTCGCCGGCCTGGTTGAACGCCCCCGTGTACCAGTTCGACCCGTCGTAGCAGCGCTCGGTGATCTTGTTGCCGTTGGCCGTGTAGACGCGAATCGACGGCGTGGTTCCCCAGGAAATTGCGGCGGTTTGCATGTTCAAACTCCTTGATTGGAATAAGGCGGAGAATTGAAGCGTTTCGGTAAAACGCGATTCCGCGCATTACCGGGAATAAGGTTAGATGAAAATCTCGAAAATCAATATGAGATTTTTTGTGAATAAATGGCGCGATTAATTCGGCGCGAGAAAATCCGTTGCCGCCGGCGCGGTTGCCGCGATCCGCGCCTTCATTGCGTCGATGAATGCGCGCACCGTCCGCGACGGCAACCGCGTCGACGGATACACCGCATGAATCCCCGCCAGCGCCGAACGCCAGGCGGGTAGCAGCCGGACGAGCCGGCCGGCCGCGATGTCGTCCGCGGTCGCGAAATCCGTCAGGAACCCGAAGCCGCCGCCCGCGAGCGCGATCGCGCGGCAGGCCGTCGCGGTGTTCGACACGACCGGCGCGGTGCAGCGCACCGACGCATGGCCGCCGCTCGTGTCGTGGAGTTCGAGCGTATGCGGGCGTGACGGCGTCGACAGCATCACGAACGGCAGCGCGGCGAGCGCGTCCGGATCGCGCGGCAGGCCATGCCGTGCGACGAACGCGGGGCTCGCCACCACCCATTTCTCGTATTGACCGAGCTGCACCGCGCGATGGTTCGAATCCGCGAGGCGGCCGAGGCGGATCGCGACGTCGAGGTTGTCCGCGACCAGATCGACGACGCGGTCGTTCGCGATCAGTTCGACATCGAGCCCCGGATGCGCATCGCGCAGCGCGACGATGGCCGGCGCGACGACCAGCGCGCCGTAGTCGATCGGCACGCTCACGCGCAGCGTGCCGCGCAACGGTCCCGCGTCGGACGACACCGCGTCGAGCGCGCTTTCGGTCGCGAGCACGATGTCGCGGCACGCGTCGTAGAACGCGCGCCCCGCATCGGTCACGCTCAGCCGCCGGGTGGTGCGGACCAGCAGGTTCGCGCCGACTTCCGATTCGAGGCGCTGCATGTGCGTGCTGACGACCGTCTTCGCGAGGCCGAGCCGCTCGGCCGCAGCCGTCAGCGAGCCGGCATCGACCACCGCGACGAAGATCGCCAGCCGGTTCAGGTTCACGTCGCGCAGATCGGCCATCGGTGATTGTCCTATGGGAAAGGATAATGTTTCAGCGATTATCCGCCTTCTGGATGTGAGCGGCGAGCGCTACGCTGCGGGCTGGTCGTCGCCGATTTCCGGCGGCGCGAGATCCAGGAGCCTTTCCATGCCAGCCGCCAGCAAGCCCGTCCGTCCAGTTCGTGTCTATTCGTTCCCGCTGTCCGGGCATGCGCACCGCGTCCGGCTGTTCCTGTCGCTGCTCGGGCTGCCGTCCGACATCGTCGACGTCGACCTCGCGGCCGGCGCGCAGCGCGAACCCGCGTTCCTCGCAGTCAATCCGCTCGGCCAGGTGCCGGCGATCGACGACGACGGCACCGTGCTCGCCGATTCGAACGCGATTCTCGTCTATCTCGCGAAGCGCTACGGTGACGCGCACTGGCTGCCCGACGATGCGGCCGGCGCGGCGACCGTGCAGCGCTGGCTGTCGTACGCGGCCGGGCCGATCGCATCGGGGCCGGCGGCCGCGCGGCTCGTCACCGTGTTCAACGCGCCGCTCGATCACGACGCGGCCAAGCGCACGGCCGCGAAGATACTCGCGGTGATCGACGGCGAGCTCGCCGGCAAGCCGTTCGCCGCGGGCGCGCAGCCGACGATCGCCGACATCGCCGCCTACACGTACATCGCGCACGCGCCGGAGGGCGGCGTGTCGCTCGAACCGTATCCGCACGTGCGGGCGTGGCTCGCGCGCGTCGAGGCGCTGCCGGGCTTCGTCGGCATGCCGACGACCCGTGCCGGCCTGCTCGCCGCCTGACGCGCCACGACACGTATCCACGACACGTCTTTACCGGGAGACACACGATGACCGCGCCGACCGCCGCCATACCGGGCTGGGAACTCGACGTTGCGCCTTTTCATGCGGGCGAGCTCGCCGTGCAGCAGCGCGCGGGCGTGACGGAGGCTGCGGGGGCGGCTGGCCGGCGCGGGATCCGGCGCTTCATGCCGGACCAGCACCGGGCGTTTTTTGCGCAGCTGCCGTTCTTCGTGCTCGGCGGTGTCGACGCGCACGGCCAGCCGTGGGCGACGCTGCGGGTAGGGATGCCCGGCTTCGTGACGGCGCCGGACGCGCGCACGCTGCACATCGACGGCGATGCGCTGCCCGGCGATCCGCTGGCCGGGGCGTGGCAGCCGGGTGCGCCACTTGGCGGGCTTGGAATCGAGTTCGACACGCGGCGGCGCAATCGCGTGAACGGCGTCGTGCGTGCGGTCGACGGCGGTGCGCTGACGATCGCGGTCGAGCAGAGCTTCGGCAACTGCGCGAAGTACATCCAGGGTCGCAAAGCCACGTTCGTCGCGCGAGAAGGCGATGCGTCCGGCGCGGCCGACGTGTCGGATCGGTTGAGCGACGCGGATCGCGCGCTGCTCGCGCAGGCCGATACGTTCTTCGTCGCGAGTGCGAACACGTCGGCCGATGCGGGCGCCGCGCGCGGCGCGGACGTGTCGCATCGCGGCGGCATGCCGGGCTTCGTGCGCGTCGACGACGCGTGCACGCTGACGACGCCGGATTTCAGCGGCAACCGCTTCTTCAACACGCTCGGCAACCTGCAGCACGATCCGCGCGCGGGGCTGCTGTTCATCGATTTCGACAGCGGCGACGTGCTGTATGTCGCCGCGCGGGCGGAGATCGTGTGGGACGGGCCGCTCGTTGCATCGTTCGACGGCGCGCAGCGGGTCGTGCGGTTTCATGTGCATGAGGTGCGGCGCACGCGGGGCGTGTTGCCGTTCCGGTGGTCGGTGCCCGAGCGGGCGCCGCAGTTTGCGGCGATGGCTGAGGGTTCGGCGATCGCGGGTGCGCAGGCCGCATCCGCATCCGCGTCGACTCCCAGCTGGCGCCCGCTGCGCATCGCGAAGATCGTCGATGAAGCGCGCGCGATCCGCTCGTTTCATTTCGAACCGGCGGACGGCGGTGCGCTGCCAGCCCATGAAGCCGGCCAGCATCTGACGCTGCGCATCGCGCTGCCGGACAGCGACGCGCCCGCGATCCGCAGCTACACGCTCTCCGATGCACCCGGCGCGCCGCATTACCGGATCACCGTGAAGCGCGAAGGACGCGTGTCGGCATGGCTGCACGACCACGCGCATGCCGGGATGACGCTCGATGCGCAGATGCCGCGCGGCCGCTTCACGTTCGACGTCGCGAGCCCGCGTCCGGCCGTGCTGGTGTCGGCCGGCATCGGCATCACGCCGATGTTCGCGATGCTGCGGCGCGCGCTGGCGGACGACACGCCGTCGCGCCGCGTCGTGTTCGTGCACGGCGCACGCGATACGGCCGACCGGCCGTTTGCGGCGGAGCTGACGCGCATCGCCGACACCGACGCACGCGTGGCGCTGCACTGGTTCGACAGCCGGCCGCTGCGCGACGGTGCGGCGCGGCCGGGGCGCATCGATGTCGCGCAACTGAAGCGCATCCTGCCGTTCGACGACTACGATTTCTACCTGTGCGGGCCGTCCGCGTTCATGCGCGATCTGTACGACGGATTGCGTGCGCTGAACGTGCCGGACGAGCGTATCCGCTTCGAGGCGTTCGGGCCGTCGAGTGTCGTGCGCAGTGCGGCCCGCGCGGCGGGAGCGTCGTCGGTGGCGAGCGTGCCCGTCGTGTTCCGCCATTCCGCGCGCGACGCCGCGTGGACGCCCGCCGACGGCACGCTGCTCGAATTCGCGGAAGGTCAGGGCGTGGCGGTGCCGTCCGAATGCCGGTCGGGTTCATGCGGCACGTGTGCGACGCGCGTGCTGTCCGGGGCGGTCGATTACGTGCAGTCGCACGATGCGCCGGTCGAGCCCGGTTGCGCGCTGCTGTGCGTCGCGCAGCCTGCCGAAGGGGCCGCGGAGCCGCTCGTGCTCGACCGCTGACGTGCGTGCGGCATGCGGTCGCACAACGCGTGCTGCGCAAAAAACGCTCGCAACTGCTTCTTTTTCAGGAGGCCTGTCGGATCGACGATAGCGTCAACCGATAGAGGAAAGGAGCAACATCATGAAACTGTTCAGCATGATCCGCCTGGTTCTGTGGAGTTTCTTCGGCGTACGCAACAGCAAGGCGCACGCGTCCGATCTCGCGAACGTCAACTTCACGCTGCTGCCGTTCGTCGCGATCGTGCTCGCGGTGCTGGTCGGCGCGGTGATCTATGGCGTTGTCCATCTGGTCGTCGATCCGACGGTGACGATGCAGGGGTTCTGAGCGCTCGCAGAATCGCGCGGGCTGTGATGCCCGCGTTCCCGTCTCTCGTCTTCCGCCTCCCGCTTTGGCCGATTCTCCGGCCGTCAGCCCCGCCCGGGGTAAAATGCGCGCCACGCCGCGATGTCGCGTGCGACGGGCATTCCGCCGTTCCGACGAACGGCGCACGCAAATGCCCGGCGCCCGCACCGGGGCGTTCGAAGCGTCCCCTGCATGACAACACCGCGCGATGCAGCCGGCTGCCCGACACGCACCCGATCCGCGGATCGGCCGCCGCGTCGGCGCCCGGCGCGTCACCGGCATCCGATGTCCCATCCTGCGCATTCCCGATCGATCGGCACGCAAGCGGCCGGATCGCCAGGTTCGTCCGATGAATGTCGTGTCCGGCGGCTCGCCGGGTCATGCGCGAGGTCGCGCTTCGCGGCGGCATAACGTATTTCGACAGGGTCGAGTGGCGAGTTTTCCTTCCAGAACAATGACGGTGAATAGAACAACAGCGTCGCCCGCACGGCGGCGGCGCGCGAAGGTCGGCGTGGGCGTCGGTCTCGGCATCACGCTTTTCGCGGCGCAGGCCGCCGCGGCACAGGGCGACGCGCCGGCTCCCGAAGCCGATGCGGCCGCCAGCGCGACGCTGCCGGCGATCGCGATCAGCGGCGAGCGCGGCGGCGCGTTTCGCGCGCGCGAAGCGTCGGTCGCGGGGCTCGACGACGCGCCGCTGCGCGACACGCCGGCCTCCGTCAGCGTCGTCACGCGCGCGCAGCTCGACGACCAGCAGGCCAAGCGCCTGAGCGACGTGGTGCGCAACGATGCGTCGGTCGTCAACGACTACGCGCCCGTTGGCTACTTCGAAGGCTTCGCGATCCGCGGCTTCCCGGTGGATCTCGCGAGCGCGATCCGGATCGACGGGCTGACCGCGTCCGGCGAGCAGAACGTGCCGCTCGAGAACAAGGAGCGCGTCGAGATCCTGAAGGGACTGGCCGGCATCGACAGCGGCGTGGTCGCGCCGGGCGGCGTGATCAACTTCGTGACGAAGCGCTCGGCGAACGTCGCGAGCGTGACGACCGGCGTCGACAGCCGCGGCTCGACGTCGGCGGCCGTCGATCTCGGCCGCCGCTTCGGCTCCGACCACCAGTTCGGATTCCGGATCAATGCCGCGAAGGAGAACATGCACTCGTACATCGACGGCACGAACGGACGGCGCACGTTCGGCTCGATCGCCGCCGACTGGGACATCAGCCCGCGCGCGAGCCTGCAGTTCAACGCGGAATTCCAGCAGTGGATCCAGCGTTCCGCACCCGGTTACCAGCTGCTCGGCGGCACCGTCGTGCCGTCCGTCAACACGACGTCGAAGGCGCTCGGCACGCAGCCGTGGGCGAAACCGGTGACGACCGACGCGCTGAACCTGAACGCGCGCTTCGACTACCGGTTCAACGACGACTGGAACGCCTATATCGCCGCGGGCCGCAGCCGCACGATGATCGACGACAACAGCGCGTTCGCGTACGGCTGCTATTACGCGCCGAGCTGCGCGGCCGGCGCAACGTCGCCGTTCTTCTTCGGCGCGAACGGCGACTACGACGTGTACGACTTCCGCAGCCCCGGCGAATACCGCCGCAACGACGACCTGCGCGCGGTGACGACGGGCAAGTTCGCGACGGGCCCGCTGCGTCACGAGCTGACGCTCGGCGTGAGCGTGCAGCGCCGCGTCGTGCACATGGCGAGCGCCGTGTACGACTACGTCGGCAGCGAGAACATCTACGGGCCCGACGTCGCGTTCGCGCCGTCGCAGAACACGGCCGGGCCGTCGTATCCGCAGCTCGATTCGTGGCAGTACGGCGTGTTCGGGCTCGACCGCATCAGCATCGGCGAGCATTGGCAGGTGCTCGCGGGCGGCAAGGAGGTGCTGCTGCGCCAGCGCAGCTGGAGCAGCCTCGATGGCGACGCGACGCACACCGACCGCTCGGTGTTCCTGCCGCAGGTCGCGCTCGTCTACAAGCCGGTGAACGTGCTGTCGCTATACGCGTCGTACAGCAAGGCGCTGTCGCTCGGCGACCAGGCGCCGCTGCGCGCGACCAACGCGTATGCGTTCCTGCCGCCGGTCGAATCGCACCAGTTCGAGCTCGGCGCGAAATACGACTGGCTCGACCGGCTCAGCCTGACGGCCGCCGTGTTCTCGATCAGCAAGCCGTTCCAGTTCGCCGACCCCGACGCGTCCGGCACGAGCTACACGTTCGTGCAACGCGGCACGCAGCGCCACCAGGGGATCGAGCTCGGCGCAGCCGGGCGCGTGACCGAGCGGCTGTCGCTGACGGCCAGCGTCGCGGCGATTCGCGCGCGCGCGTACGATTCGGGTTCGCCGGCGTACGAAGGGCACCAGATCATCAACGTGCCGGCGCTGCGCGCGTCGCTGTACGCGGATTACGCGGTGCCGGGCGTCGCGGGCCTGAACATGCTGGGCGGCGTCGAGTACAGCGGCGGCCGCAATGCGAACGAAGAGGGCACCGCGCGCGTGCCGTCGTGGTTCGTGTTCAATCTCGGCGCGCGCTATACGACGAAGATCGGCGGCCATCGCACGGTGCTGCGCGTATCGGTGGACAACCTGTTCAACAAGTTCTACTGGCGCGACGCTGGCGAGCAGCAGGGCGACGCGTACCTGTTCCCGGGCGCGCCGCGCACCGCGCGCGTGTCGCTGACTTATGATTTCTGATCGACCGGATCCGGCCGCGTGACACGCGGCCCCGGCAGCTAACCAGGAGAGCACGGACGATGTCCCCACTCGAAATCGCCGGCGTGATCGTCAGCGCGCTCGCGATCTGGCTGACCGCGAAGCGGCGCATGCTGTGCTGGCCGGTCGGGCTCGCGTCGGTCGCGCTGTACGGCTGGATCTTCTTCGATGCGAAGCTGTATTCCGACATGCTGCTGCAGGGCGCGTTCGCGGTGCTGCAGGTGTACGGCTGGCGCCGCTGGATCGCGCAGCGTACGCTGGAGGCGAGCGGCGGCGCGGCGCCGGCAGGCGACGTCGCACCCGTCGCCGGCGTGCGGCCGCGGCAGATGCTGCCCGACCTGATGGCGGCCGTCGTCGGCAGCGCGCTGCTCGGCGGGATGATGGCGCGCTGGACCGACGCCGCGCTGCCGTTCGTCGATGCGTCGCTGACCGCGTTCAGCCTCGTCGCGCAATACTGGACCGCGCGGCGCTACATCGCGTCGTGGGGGCTGTGGATCGTCGTGAACGTCGTGTACGTCGGAATGTTTGTGTTCAAGGCGCTGTATCTGACGGCCGGACTCTATGCGCTGTTCATCGCGCTCGCCGTCATCGGCTGGCGCGACTGGAGCCGGACGGCCGACGCGCTGCGCGCGAGCGCGAACCCGGCGGGCTGATTCACGGGCCGATTCAACTACGGAGCTACGTCGTTCATGTCATTTCCACTCGAGCCGGACGGGCCGCTATCGCCGGACGTCGCACCGCCGCAGTTCGGTGTCGACGGCGAGCAGGCCGAACGCGACTGGCCGCTGATGACGCACGACGAGGTTGCGGCGCTGCTCGCGCGCATCGACGGCGCCGGCGAACCGGCGCGGCTGACCTGGCACAGTCCGCGGCAGTTTGCGGCGGCCACGCTGGTGCGGATGACGGACGGGCGCGCACTGTTCGTCAAGCGTCATCACGTGAGCCTGCGCGACGTCGCGGGGCTCGAGGAAGAGCATCGTTTCATCGCGCATCTGCGCGCGCGCGGGATGCCGGTGGTGGACGTGCTGGCCGATCGCAACGGTGCGACGGCCTTTGCTTCCGGCGACTGGACGTACGAGGTGCATGTGGTCGCGCCTGGTGTCGACGCGTATCGCGGCGTGATGTCGTGGCAGCCGTTCACGCATCCATCGCACGCTTACGCGGCCGGCCGCACGTTAGCCGAGCTGCATCGCGCGTCGGCCGGTTACGACGCGCCGGCCCGGCCCGTGCGCACGCTGCTGTCGAGTTTCCGCGTGCTGTCGTCCGACGATCTGGCGGGCGCGCTCGAACGGTGGGTCGACGCGCAGCCGCTGCTGGTGCGCGCGCTCGGCACGCGCGACTGGCGCGGCGATGTCGCGGATGCGATCGGCCCGTATCACGCGCGCCTCGTGCCGCTGTTGCCCGCGCTGCCGCCGCTGTGGACGCACGGCGACTGGCATGCGTCGAACCTGTTGTGGACCGGCGCCGGCCCCGGCGCGCAGGTGCGCACCGTGCTCGACTTCGGCTTGTCCGATCGCACTTGCGCGGTGATGGACGTCGCGCTTGCGATCGAGCGCAACACGGTCGACTGGATGGCGCCGCCCGACGCGCGTCGCATCGAATACGCGCACATCGATGCGCTGCTCGACGGCTACGAATCGCTTGAACCGCTGAGTGACGACGCGTATGCGGCGCTGGTCGCGATGCTGCCGATCGTGCATACGGAGTTCGCGCTGTCGGAGGTCGCGTATTTCGGGTGCATCATCGACGCGCCGGCGATCGTCGATATCGCGTACGACGGTTATCTGATCGGGCACGCGCGCTGGTTCGGTGAACGCGACGGGCGGGAATTGCTTGACTGGCTGGTGCGACGTCGGCGTGCGAAGCGGGGGAGCGTTTGATTCTTTGGGAACATCCTGACAGCATCATCGGTTCGGCGATGGATAGGTCGCCCAAATCGATTTGACGGACCGTCGCCCGCGAGTGCTGGATGTGCGAGCTTATCGCAAGTGTGGCGGCGACAAATGAGTCAACTCTCAGGTCAATGACCGGTGCAGCAATTGTCGGGGCAGCCGGGGCTCACTTGGACGGTGACCTCACGGGTTTCCGGTGTCGATTCGGCTGTGCTACCGGCCGGATAAATTTGCGTTTTTATCTGAAATGGTGCGTTTATCAGCCCATCGTCTATGATGGCTTTCGCCACGATGGAGGCGCGTTTCGTTGCAAGTTTATCGGGCGAGGTTTCATTTTTGGACGCGCTGCCAATTATATAGATCCAGTTTTGAATCGGATACCTGGAATTGATTGATGAGACCCATTGCCCGATTCGTGTTTGCTCCGATCCGGCGATCTCATGACTATTGGGAGAAAAGGCCACGAACAATTGTTGTGATGGCAGATTCTGTGATCCTTGGCATTCTGCGGCCGCATTCGCTGAAAAAATGAACAGGGTCGAGACCAGTGCTGAAATAAAAATTTTCATGCTGAATTTCACTCCTTACTCTGCAAATAAGTCTTCGCCGTAGATCACGAATCCGGTGAGTGTATCCGCATTTCTCAATGCCAGGTCAGGATTGGCTCTTGCCCATGCAGCCGCTGTGGGGTCGAGCCCATAGCGAGAGTCGTCGCTGCCGAAGGTGTCAATGAAATGAGTTACTTCGTGAATGAGCGTGGACAGGCGGGAATCTCCGAACATATTCTGATCGCGCAAGCCGGTACAAAATTTCATCGCAATACTTATAAGCCTACGCTCCGTGTTGGGTCCGCAAACATGAGCGGCCTCGTTATCAATATTGCTCATATTCGGAACGCAACCCAACATTCTATCGACGCTCGGGTCACTTCGAACGAAATTGTGTGGCGTTAGCGTTTTAAGAACAGAAAGATGTCGTGAAAAACCACTGATAAGATAGTGTCGGGTATTTTCATCGAATCGATTGAACTAATAGCTCATTCTTTCCTTAGTTTTTTCGTCGTGCCGCTTCAGGTCGGCGATCCTTCGATCAACTAGAATTATGGCCCATTTAATAAGTCGCGCTACCATTATTCTAAATTCCCTGTTGGTCATGTTGCGGCAAATGGGCGTTGTGTTGATGTGAACATGTACCAGTGATCCCGGATTTGTGTTGGTGACGGCCCCGGAATGAACGAGGAACCATTCATTGTCTTCGTCAGCGTCAAAGTTGTACTCGTTGTGATTGGAAATATCATTCATTGCTTTAAAGTCTCGCCGTGTCTATTTTCAAGGATGTTGGCGTATCAGTAGCGAAGCGGCGCATTGTTGTCGGGTCGTCGTTCCCGATCGTTCGTCGGCTCCTCAATTGAAGTTGGTGAAAATCCGATCGCACAACCGCGGGGTTACGGAGCGGCATGGTTGCGTTCGTATCCACGGAACCTTGAACAGTCATCTTTTCGAGTGAAGATGTCTATAGAACTCGTTCGAAATTTTGGAATGCAAAGAATATTTTTGTGATTTCGACGTAGCCGAATTGGATGATCGGAAGCGATGCGACGCGTTCGATGAGCTTTGACGGCATCATCGGATTGCACGCAAGTGCTAGACGTTGCGTACAGATGGCCATCTGGGCAGGATGCACGATGGTTCGGGAGTACAAAGCGCCACAAAAGAATCGACGAATATCAGCGCTTGTCGCGGACATGCTGTGTCTCGTGCTTGGAGCGGGCCGGCACGCCGATCGACGTGCGGATGGTTGATGCGGCCGAGGAAGCGTCGCGCATCTCCAGCTACTACGGGCCGCTCGAGGAGGATGGGGTGTGTCGGTGAAGGTGGACGGCTATGCGGCGGCGATGCGGAACTCACGTTGTATCAGCGCGCGTTGCGCAAGCTGCTGTCCAATGCGCAGGCTTATGAGGCGTGCGACACGCTGCCCGCGATCGCCGGGCAGCGCACGCGCCTGACCGGCATCAACGGGTCGCGAGGCTGTCGTGATGGTCGGCCTGCGGCGTCTTCTCGCCGGCATGCATCGAAATCACGTGAAGTTCCTTGTTGCGCGCGATCATCTCGCTGGTTGGCGGGTACTGCGTCTTGCTCGTCGGCACCACACCGTCGTGTTGCGCCTGCTTCAGTTCGTTGATGACTTCCGTGCGGGTCTTGCCATGTGCTTGCGTTTGCGCGAACGCGGCTTGCGTGGTGATGCCGAGCGACAGTGTGGCGGTGATGAACAGGGCCGCGAGTTTCGTCGTTTTCATGGAGCTCTCCTTGATGAGGCCGCCGAGTGGCGATCCATGCATTCAGTATGCGAAAGCAGCCGGGCGTGACCGTGATCGGAAGATGAAAAGTGCGTCAGATTGCGCGATGGCGCGCGTGACGCAATCGTCATGTTCGGGTCATGCATGCGGCGGGATCAAAGCGGAACATGCAGTCAATCAGCGTTTGACATGTCGGGCGCATTGCCGCCGATATGCGATCCGGCCGCTGGCATGCGCATCGTTCGCCGCGAGAGTTTCAATAGCGGACGGGCCCGTCACGACTCTTCCATTCGTTCGCCAAATGAATCGCCTGTCTGCCCGCTCGTCGCGCCGCGTCATGCTGGTTATCTCGCTGCTCGTCCCGCTTCTCGCAGGCTGCGCGTCCGTGCGCCCAGACACCAGACCGGTCGCATCGACCAGCGCGCCAAAAGCAAAGCCCGTCGCCGACGAGTTGATGCCGGGCGAGCAGATCGACTACGCGGGGCATCGCTGCGGCAATCCGAACCTGTACGTGAAGACGCATCCGTGCCTGTTTCCGCAGCGCAACGTCGCGCGCTGAATACCGCGGCCGCGTGAAAGACCGTGCAAAAATGTTCTTCGTGGATTTCCGTAGACGTCGCTTGCCGACCCATCTCGGCCGTTCGACATGATCGCGGTGAGCGACCGTTATGAGAAGTCTCGCTCGGTTTCCGACCAGGACTTGCCGGGCTCGGAATCGTTGAGGGACTCTCGCGTCACAGTGAACGCCTCTTCAGGAATAACCATGCGGACATGATTTCAGCGCGGCTTCGTTTCTGCCGGCGGAGCGGCGTGGAGCAGCCGTCCGGTGCCTTCAGTGCTTGTTCAGGATGCCCGAGATCCATGCAAGCAAACGCGATTGCACTTCCCCGCGATTAATTTCGTTGAGCATCTCGTGACGGCCCCAGGGTAGAAATCGCACGTCACAGGCCGTCCGACCTCAAGTGGGCTGAAAAATGATGTGAGGTTTGAGTTTTGCCACGGCTTCCGCCTGCTGTTCGGCCACCTGTCGCGCCTTTTGCCCTTCCTTCCAGTGAGCGAGCTTGGTCGTCTGTCCGACGCACGGATCGAACCGGTTGCAGGGATCGAGTTTCTTGTAGGAGTCCCGCAGGATGGCCGAACCTTCTGGCATTTGCCAAACGTGCATTCGTCGACATCAGAGTCTAGGCTCTTAATGGGAATTCACAAGTACAAACCGCCACAGGAGCCAACATGGAAAACTCATCCGTTGAAGCACTCGACAAGCGCATCATGCCGCGCCACGCCATCGGCGAGTTCGCGCGCGTTCTTTGGCACCTGCGGGGGGTCTTGTTCATCTTGCTCATCCTCTTCGTGCTGCTGGCGGTGGTCATGCGCTACGCGGGTGGAGCGGTCAATGTGGTCACTCATGCACCCGCTTCGATTGGCCAGGTTGTCTATTTTTGCGCCATTACCGCCTTGACGATCGGCTATGGGGACGTGATTCCGACGACCGAGATCGGCCGCGTCGTTGCTGTACTGCTCGGCATGCTCGGCGTGCTGATCACCGGACTGGTGACCGCGGCGGCCGTATACGGCATCCAGGCAGCAGCGCATCGGGAAGGGATCTTGCCGCGCTGATTCTCACTCCGCTTTGCAAGGTACCTGCGAGAAGCGGGCGAAAGGCATCGCGCGTGCCGTGTGCATTCCTTTTCCGCATCGGCCAAGGCGCGCTCTTCGGAGGCCCTTCACAGAGGAAACGGAAAGCCCCCTCGCATTTGCGATGCTTGTCGCTGCAAAGTGGATTTGGCAAGTCTTGGAGGATGGACTACATTGCAGAGGACAATTTCCCCGCGCCACCCTCGCTGCCGGGCTTCCGCCACGTTGCCACGCAGGGTGCCGCCATTTGCCGGACGGTTGCACGAGCCGTCGCTGGAGTCCGAGGCCGGGAGGGTTCCATGAGCACCGTCGCCATACTCCTGTCGGCTTTCATCATTTCCGTTGTCGGACTGCTGGTATTCATCGTCAGCGTTCGCTACGGACTGCTCGACGGATCCCAGAAGGCTGCCGAGGTGATATTTGCGCGGGGCGAAATCGGGCGGACCGAAGAGCCGGCGGTCACCGAGCAGCAGCGCTCGGCACTGCAGGCTGTCGCAGGCCAGGCCCAGATGCAGGCACCGTCGCCGCCCCTGGACGAGGACCTGTCCGTGCGGGCCGAAGCCGATCATTCCTCCTCGCTTGTGGTGTTCATCTTCCTGTGCAGCGCCATGACATGGCTGCTGGTGGCTTCGCTGGCCGGGCTGACGGCTTCGCTCAAGCTGCACATGCCAGATGCGCTTGCTTCGCAAGCCTGGCTGACATTCGGGCGGGTCCGGACTGTTCACCTGAACGCGGTGGCCTATGGCTGGGCGCCGATGGCGGGCCTGGGCATCGCGCTGTTCGTCCTGCCGCGTGTACTGAAGACGCGCCTGGTCGGCGCCAATTACGCGCTGCTTGGGGCAATGATGTGGAACGCCGGGCTTGTCGCCGGCCTCGGCAGTATTGCCGTCGGCCTTTCCGACGGCATGGAGTGGCTCGAGATTCCATGGCAGATCGGCATCGTGTTCGCCGTGGGAGGAGCCTTGATCGGCATGCCGCTGGTGCTGACGCTGCTGTCAACCCGAGTCACCCACCTGTACGTATCCGTCTGGTACATGGGCTGCGCACTGTTTTGGTTCCCCGTGCTTTACCTGGTCGCGAAGGTTCCCTTCATCCATTTCGGCGTCGAGCAGGCGACCACCAACTGGTGGTTCGGGCACAGCGTGCTGGGCCTGTTCTATACGCCGCTCGCGCTGGCTTCCGTCTATTATTTCCTGCCGAAGATCATCGGCAGGCCGATCCAGTCATATGGCCTGTCCCTGCTCGGCTTCTGGACTCTTGCATTCTTCTACGGGCAGGTTGGAGGACACCATCTGATCGGCGGGCCGGTTCCGGGCTGGATGGTCACGCTTTCGATCGTGCAGAGCATGATGATGATCATCCCGGTGATCGCGTTCACAGTGAACCTGCACCAAACGATGAAGGGGCACTTCAGGGCGCTGCTATATTCGCCCACGCTGCGGTTCGTGACGCTCGGCGGCATGATGTACACCCTCAGTTCGCTCCAGGGCTCCTTTGAAGCGCTGCGCAGCGTCAATGCCATCACCCACTTCACCCATTTCACGGTGGCCCATGCCCACCTGGGGCTTTATGCCTTCGTGAGCTTCGTCTTCTTTGGCGCCATCTACTTCATCGTGCCACGCATCACGAGGCGCGAATGGCCGTATCCGGGCCTGATCGCCGCGCATTTCTGGTGTGCGGCCGTAGGCGTCGGCATCTACTTTGTCGCCCTGACGATCGCCGGCACCCTGCAGGGACTGGCCATGCTCGATGCCGCCCGGCCTTTCATCGATTCCGTCGCGCTGACGGTGCCGTACCTGAAGGCCCGTTCGCTGGGCGGCGGGCTGATGGTGCTGGGGCATCTGTGTTTCATCGCCAATTTTGTTTGCGTCATTCTCGGGCTCGGCCCCAACCGCGACAAGCCGGCGATGTTCCCGATTGCCGGCTTGGACAAGGCAGGAGCCGGCTCATGAGCAATATCACGCTGCTGCTCGGCGCCGGCATGGTCATGCTGGCGCTGGCGACCAGTGCCCTGGTGGTGGTGCCGTACCTGCAACTGCACGACGTGAAACCGGCACCCGGCCTGAAGCCCTATACATCGGCTCAACTGCGCGGCAGGCAGGTCTATATCAGCAATGGCTGCATCTACTGCCATTCGCAACAGCCACGGGATCCGTCGTTCGCGCCAGACGGCAAGCGGGGCTGGGGGAGACCCTCCGTGGCGGCGGATTACTACTATGACCGGCCACACCTGCTGGGTACCATGCGCACCGGGCCCGACCTGTTCAATATCGGTGCCCGGCAGCCGAGCGCGGACTGGCATCTCGGGCACCTGTACCAGCCGCGTGCCTACGTGAAGCAGAGCATCATGCCGAGCTTCCCGTACCTGTTCGACGTCAAGGAAACCGCGGAGCCCGGCGAACGCGCGCTGACACTGCCGCCCGGTGTCGCGCCACCGGGCATGGTCGTCGTGCCGACGCCCGAGGCGCTGGATCTGGTGGCCTATCTGAAGGCGCTTGATCACACTTACGCCGCACTTGCCTTGCCCGACGGCGCCACCGGCAAGACAAACAAGTAGGGGCGGCACGCGACGACTTCAGGAACCCGACTGCCATGCCAGACCATCCGCCATCCATTCAGCCCTCGCCGCAGGAACAGCGCGAGCATGCCGATCCCGGCGAATCGCAGACACCCATTCCCAGAGGCGTCGTGCTGCTCGTGGCCGTACTGATCCTTTGGGGCATCTACTACATCGCGCGTGCGCCGATCAACATTCCGTCCGAACTCGGGGACGGCCGCACGATCAGCGCGCTGGCGGGCAGGAAAGGCGGCGGCGGCGGCGGCAAGGCGGACGGGGCCGCCATCTTCTCGGGACAGTGTGCCGCCTGCCATCAGGCGACGGGCCAGGGCTTGCCGGGCGTGTTCCCGCCGCTGGCCGGCTCCGAATGGGTGCGGGGAAAGCCGGAAACCGTTGTTGCGATTGTTTTGCATGGCATCACGGGACAGCTCACGGTGAAAGGCAATGCCTTCAATGGGTCGATGCCACCGTTCGGCGCCCAGCTCAGCGACGCCGAGATCGCCGCCGTGCTGAGCCATGTGCGAAGCCAATGGGGCAACGCCGCGCCGCCCGTGCCGGTGGAACTCGTCGGCCAAGTCCGCGCCGCCACCAAGGACAAGACCAGTCCCTTCGATGGCGACAAGGAACTGGTGCCGCTGAAGTAGGGAAGACCGTGGACAGCAGGGACTTGCGCCGCCCACCCGGCCTGCGCGCGGCAGGCGCGGCCTGCCTGGTACTGTGCGTTGCCTTTGCAGCCGCACTGGCGTGGCTCACGCAAGGGTTGCAGACGTGGACGCTCGACGAGCGCCGCAGTGCGCGGGCCGCGGCGGGCAGCATGTCGGCCGCTCCGGTCGTGCTACGCAACGCGCGCGGCGGGCAGTTCGTGCCGTGGAATGCAGCGTCACGGTCGGCTCAGGTTTACCTCGTGGATTTCATCTATACGCGGTGCGAAACAGTCTGTGCAGCGCTCGGCTCGGAGTTCTACCGGATGCAGCAGGAAATCCGGGCACGCGGGCTCGAAGACCGGGTCAGCCTACTGTCCGTTTCCATTGACCCGGTCCACGACGACACCTCGCGCCTGGCCGACTATGGCAGACATCAACGCGCCGATCCGGCCATCTGGCGCATTAGTGCGCCGGTAACGTCCGCGGGGCGGGGCGCGCTGTTGAGAGCGCTCGATGTGGTAGCCATCCCGGACGGCCTCGGGGGATACGTTCACAACGGAGAGATTCACCTGATCGATGGCCGCGGCGTCGTCCTGGGCCTGTACGACTACAGACAGTTCAAAGAGGCGCTCGAAGCGGCGCGGCGGGCCATGCGATGAGGTTGGCTACCCGAATGGAAACAGTACAGACGGCTGGCGGGCGTGCCGGGTGGGTGCTCCGTGGCCTCCTGGGCCTGCCAGCCATCCTGCTGGTGGCGCCCGTGCGCGAGGCCCTGGAAGCGAGCATGGCCTGGCAGATGCTGGCGGAATTTCCGCTCCTGCTGGCATTCGGCTTCTCGGCATCCGCCGTGCTGGCGCACCGCCACCGAGAACGTCCTGCCGTGGATGCGCTGACGCACATGGGACTGGCGCCGCTGCTGGGTGCCTCGCTGTGCCTGATGTTCTGGATGGTGCCGCTGGCGCTGGACCTGTCCAGGCTCGACGCTGGCGTCAACGGCGCAAAGTATGTGTCTCTGATACTCGCCGGCGTGGCAATGCAGCATGGCTTGAGGCGAGCCCAGGCGGCGATTTTATTGTTCTTCGGCGGCAATCTCATCTGGACGCTGGCAACTGTGGGGATGTTGTTCCACGATGCCGAAAGTCGGCTCTGTGCCAATTACCTGCTGTCGGACCAGCAACTGACAGGAGCTGGATTGCTTACCTATGCGTTAGTGGTCACCGTCGCGCTGGCGCTCTACCTGCGCCGACAGCCAGGCTTTGGCTTTTTCGTGCCGCCGGCGGGGAGCGACAGCGACGGCCGGCGATAGGTCAAGGGCTTGCCTCAGGATGCAAGCCACAGAAGCACGGCATCGGAGCATGCATACCCAACTTGCCGACGACAACTGCGCCACTGGTGCGGATGAACGACAGGTCACGGCCAATGTCGGCCAATGTCGCAGCCGATGCATGTACACGTGTTAACCAATCCATGCATCATTGGCGGCGGCATGGATGGTGCGATTGAGTTTCCGGCCACGATCAACTTGATTGCATTGAGATCCGGGAGCAGCCGGCGCGCTGAAACCGACGCGGCCCGGCATGCCCGGGTACCGAGACGGGCGACGGGCAATGTTCCACCCCTTTGCGGTCATTGCCGATTGCGTCCGGGAATGACTCTTCCTGGCCGAACGCCGACGTTCCTCCCCTGCGTTCCCCCCGTAATCCGCGATGAACCAAAAAAAGGCCCGGCACTTCACGTGTCCGGGCCTAACGCGTGTTCGTGCCGTGCGGCAGCGAATCGCTTGCGTGGGTGTAACGGGCATTGCCCGTCACGTTGTCGATCGTATTGGAGCGTCCCATCGCGAAGCTGATCGGAACATGAAATTTTTGTCATTCAGCGGCGAATGCGTCGCGGTGCGACTCGCGTGATTCGTCTTCGATCGGTGACGAAACCGTCGTCGCACAATCACGATCTCACGGGCGCGCGCCATGCGGCGGCGGTTCGGGCTCGAACACCTTGAAGCCGTTGCAAAGTGAAGATGTCTGAAAGCGGGCGCCTCAGCACGCCCGCCTCGCGTCACACCTGCGCGAGCGCCTGATCGAGATCGGCGAGCAAGTCGTCGATATGCTCGATGCCGATCGACAGCCGCACGGTTTCCTCCTTCACGCCGGCCTTCGCGAGTTCGGCGGGCGATAGCTGGCGGTGCGTCGTCGAGGCCGGATGCGTTGCGAGCGACTTCGTGTCGCCGATGTTGACGAGCCGCGTGAACAGCTTCAGCGCGTCCTGGAACTTCGCGCCGCCGTCACGGCCGCCCTTCACGCCGAAGGTCAGGATGCCGGGCGCGCGGCCCGACAGGTAGCGCGCGACGAGCGGATGGTCGGGATGATCGGGCAGTCCCGCGTAGTTCACCCATTCGACGTTTTCGTGGCGCGCGAGATGCTGCGCGATCTTCAGCGCGTTGTCGCTGATGCGCTCGACGCGCAGCGCGAGCGTCTCGATGCCCTGCAGGATCTGGAACGCGTTGAACGGCGAGATCGCCGCGCCCATGTTGCGCAGCGGCACGACGCGCGCGCGGCCGATATAGGCAGCCGGCCCGAACGCTTCCGTATAGACGACGCCGTGATAGCTGACGTCGGGCTCGTTGAGCCGCTTGAAGCGGTCCGCGTGCTGCGTCCACGGGAACTTGCCCGAATCGACGATCGCGCCGCCCAGGCTCGTGCCGTGGCCGCCGAGATACTTCGTCAGCGAGTGCACGACGATGTCCGCGCCATGTTCGAACGGGCGCAGCAGGTACGGCGACGGCACCGTGTTGTCGACGATCAGCGGGATTCCGTGGCGATGCGCGATGTCGGCGAGCGCGGCGATGTCGGTCACGTTGCCGAGCGGGTTGCCGACCGATTCCGCGAAGATCGCCTTCGTGCGCGCGTCGATCAGCGGCTCGAACGATGCGGGGTCGCGCGGATCCGCGAAGCGCGTCGTGATCCCGTATTGCGGCAGCGTATGCGCGAACAGGTTGTAGGTGCCGCCGTACAGCGAACTGGCGGACACGATGTTGTCGCCGGCTTCCGCGATCGTCTGGATCGCATACGTGACGGCCGCCTGGCCCGACGCCAGCGCCAGTGCGCCGATGCCGCCCTCGAGCGCGGCGATCCGCTGCTCGAGCACGTCCGTCGTCGGATTCATGATGCGCGTGTAGATGTTGCCCTGGACCTTCAGGTCGAACAGGTCGGCGCCGTGCTGCGTGTCGTCGAATGCGTACGCAACGGTCTGATAGATCGGCACCGCGACCGCGCGCGTGGTCGGGTCGGGGCGATAACCGCCGTGCACGGCGATGGTTTCGAGGCGCCAGTTCGATGCGGCCTGATCGGTCATGGGTGCTCCGTCTGTTGTTGTGGTGGTCGAGCGATTATAGGAGGACGTGCGCGGCTGCCCTTAGAACGAATGGTTTGTTGCTTATGGCGACGCGGCGCATAAAATGCCCTTTCCGCAAACAAGGGGTGCGCGATGAATCAGGATCGTTGGAACCAGGTGGATGCGTATTTCTCCGCGACGCTCGTGCCGTCCGACGACGTGCTCGACGCGGCGCTGGCGGCGAGCGACGCGGCCGGGCTGCCCGCGATCAACGTCGCGCCGAACCAGGGCAAGCTGCTGCAACTGCTTGCGACGATCCGCGGCGCGCGCCGGATTCTCGAGATCGGCACGCTCGGCGGCTACAGCACGATCTGGCTCGCGCGCGCGTTGCCGCCGGGTGGCACGCTCGTGACGCTCGAACTGAACCCCGAGCATGCGAAAGTCGCGACGCGGAACATCGCGCGTGCCGGGTTCGCGGAAGTCGTGACGGTGGTGGTCGGCAGCGCGAAGGACAGCCTCGCGCGGCTCGTCGATGCGGGTGAAGCGCCGTTCGATTTCATCTTCATCGATGCCGACAAGGACAGCAACCCGGTCTATCTCGACGCGGCGCTGAAGCTGTCGCGGCCCGGCACGGTGATCGTCGTCGACAACGTCGTGCGTGGCGGCCGCGTGGCGGATCCGGACAATCGCGAGCCCGACGTGATCGGCGTGCGCGACGGGTTCGCGCGTCTCGTGGCCGAGCCGAACCTCACGACGACGGCCGTGCAGACGGTCGGGCAGAAGGGTTGGGACGGGTTCTCGATCTCGATCGTCGGCGGGTGACGTGACGCGTCAGCGCGGGCTTGCTGCCGCATCGGCACGTCGATACAGGCGTGGCCATTGATCGTCGAGCAGGCCGTTGCACGTGCCACGCGTGGCGATGTCGTTGAGCAGGAAGCGTCGGCCGTCGAAGATCCACGATGCGGTCGAGCCGCAATCGCCGGCATTGCGCAGTCTGACCTTGCTCGACAGCGTCGCGCTGGTGCGGTCATAGCCGGCCTCGGTCAGCTCGTTCGCGAACGACGCCGGATCGAGTCCCGCGTTCGCGTTCTCGCCGAAATTCATCGCTGTCGGCGTGAATGGTGCCGTCCGTCGCACGCGATACCACAGGTCGGTGTGGTTATACATGCTGCTGGTCTGGCACGGTATCGCGACCAGCGCTTCGTCGGTCGAGATCGCCACCGCGCGCGACGCGTTCCTGCGGTCGCTTGCCGACATTTCGTCTTCGACATCGGCTGCGCATTGCTTCACGTCGCCGCCGAACTTCGCGAGCACCGCGTCGACGAGCGGGCGCTGCTCGACGGCCGACAGGTTGGCGACGGCCGGCGCCGGTGTGACCGCGGGCGGCAGTGCCGGCGCGGCCGGCACCGAAGACGCGGGCCGGTTGCCCGGGCGCAGCAGCGCCATGACGGTGCCGACGCGGCCCTGCGTGTCGTCGATCAGCAGCAACGCGGCATTCAAGCCCGCCAACGGCATGCGTGCGGTTTGTGCCGACGCCGAATCGCCGAAGCTCAGCAACTGCGCATTGCGCGATGCGGTGAGCCATGCGGCAACCGTTGCAGGATCATTGGTCCGGACCCGGAACGGGTATGGGTCGTCACCATCGGGTTTGCCGCCCGATGCATGCCATTGGGCCGCCATTGCATCGAACGGGCGGCCGTCCGCGCGTGCGGTGCGCAGGTCCAGCGGCGCCGACGCGTAAATGTCGAGCGATGCTTGCGCGTCCGGGCCGGCATCGCGCGTCACGCGCAGGATGAGACGGGGGCGTGCGTCATTGATTTCGTCGCTATCGCTTTCGGCAATGCAACGGTTGCCGTTGTCGCAGACGACCGACCAGTTCTTGAAGTCGCGCTCGACCGGCGGCCGCGTGAGCGGACGAGCCTGGGCCACGATCGGCGAAACGGCGAGGAGTGCGGCGACGGCGAGCGAAAGGCGGTGCGACATGACGGTTCGTATCGACTATGGATGGGCGGGCGGAAGATGTCGGAGTGCAAGCGCATCGTCAGCAAGCGGGGCATGTCGAAGGCTGCGGCGCATGCGGCGGTGCGCTTGACCGAACGGCATCGAGTATACCGCCGCAACGGGTGGTGATCGCGGCGACGACACGTAGTGTGCAGGCACGTACGTTGCTGGCCTGCATTGGTCGGACGAGTGCAAATGCGAAAACGGCGCGACGCCCGCAGGCATCGCGCCATTCCCTTTTCATCGATCGTCGACCACGTCACGCAGGAACGCATCGAGCATCGCCACGTCGCCCCACGGCCGCTTGTACTCGCGATCGTGTTCGGCATCCGCGAGCATCGTCTCGACGAGCGCGTGGATCGCCGGCCGGCGCGGCCCGTATTCGCTTTCGTTCGCGCTCATCTTCAGCGCGAGCAACGCGTCAAGTTCCGCGCGCACCGCCGGCTCGTGCACGGTGCCGGCGACGAGATCCGCGAAGCGCATCGGCGGCATCCCGAGCCCCATGTCGATCCAGCGCACCGCGAGCAGCGGCCGCAGCACGTACAGGTATTTCTTGTAGCGCACCGTGTCGCCTTGCAGGTAGCCGCGAAAGTTCTTCTTCGCCATCGCGAGGTAGTGGTGACGCCCACGCACCGGCGAGAAGAACGCCGACGCCAGCGACCTGAGCCGCGGCGCCCAGCGCGCATCTTCGCGATACACGACGGGCGAGTCGAGCCATTCGAGCAGCGTCGGGTTCGAGCGGCGCAGCAGCTGCAGCGCCTTGCGCAGCTCCCAGCCGCTGACGTCGAGCTCGTCGTCGAGCGGCCGCTCGATCACGTCGCGTTGCGGTTCGACGCTCAGGTACCAGTCGCGTCGATGCGCATACACGAAGCGCACGTCGTAATCGCTGTCCGGCGACGCGAAGCCCCAGCCGCGGCTGCCCGATTCGCACGCGAACAGCACGCTCACATCGTGGCGGCGCTCGACTTCCGCAAGTTCCGCCATCACGCGCGCCCGTACGGCCGGATCGACCGGGTGCGCGCTTCGCACGGGTGTCAAATTTTCCGTTTTCATTGTTGTCGTTTCCTTTTCGTTGTGCGCGGCCGCCGGCCCTCGGCCGCGCACCGCGCTATCCTTTCACGCACACCACCTGCCGCAGCGTATGCACCACTTCGACGAGGCTGCGCTGGGCCGCCATCACCGCGTCGATGTCCTTGTAGGCCATCGGGATTTCGTCGATGACGCCCGCGTCCTTCCGGCATTCGACGCCGCGCGTCGCGTTCACCTGATCGTCGACCGTGAAGCGGCGCTTTGCTTCCGTACGGCTCATCGTCCGGCCCGCGCCGTGGCTGCACGAGCAGAAGCTTTCCGGGTTGCCGAGCCCGCGCACGATGAAGCTCTTCGCACCCATCGAGCCCGGGATGATCCCGAGCTGCCCCTTCTGCGCGGACACCGCGCCCTTGCGGGTCACGAGCACGTCCTCGCCGAAGTGGCGTTCGCGCTGCACGTAGTTGTGGTGGCAGTTCACCGCATGTTCGTCGACCGAGAACGGCTTCGCGATCACGCCGCGCGCCGCGCCGATCACCGCATCCATCATGGCCTGCCGGTTGCGCCGCGCGTAGTCCTGCGCCCAACCGACCGCTTCGACGTAATCGTCGAAATGCCGGCTGCCCTCGGTGAAATACGCGAGGTTGCGATCCGGCAGGTTCGCGATGTGCTGCCGCATGTCGGCCTGCGCGAGTTCGATGAACAGGCTGCCGATCGCATTGCCGACGCCACGCGAGCCGCTGTGCAGCATGAACCACACGTGGTCCGCTTCGTCGACGCACACTTCGATGAAGTGGTTGCCTGTGCCGAGCGTGCCGAGATGCGCGTAGTGGTTCGTCTTTTCCAGCTTTGGATACTTGTCGACGATGCGCTTGAAGCCCGGCAGCAGCGACTTCCACGACTCGGTCACGGCGGCCGGCGTGCGCTCACCCCATGCGCCCGGATCGCGACGGCCCGGCGCGCGGCCGTGCGGCACCGCGCGTTCGATCGCGCTGCGCAGCGCGCCGAGCGAGTCTGGCAGGTCCGCAGCGGTGAGCGTCGTGCGCGCGGCCATCATCCCGCAGCCGATGTCGACGCCGACCGCTGCCGGAATGATCGCGCCCTTCGTCGGGATCACGCTGCCGATCGTCGAGCCCTTGCCGAGGTGGACGTCCGGCATCACCGCGACGTGCCTGAAGATGAACGGCATCTGCGCGGTGTTGCGCAGCTGCGCGCGCGCTTCGTCCTCGACAGCGACACCTTGCGTCCACATCTTCACCGGCTTGCCGTTCGCCAGTTCCATTACCTGAAAATCGTCGTTACTCATTTGCATCACCATTCATTCGTTCATTCGACCGGCGCGGCACGCATGCGCCGCGCCGGTTCATCCATCACGCGCCCTTGATGCTGACGAGTCCGTTCAGCACCTGGTCGAGGCCGCCGAACACCGAGATGCGGTCGATCCGTTCCGCGACGCGCTCGAGCGTTTCCAGCTCCTTGAGCCGCAGCGCGGTCGGGTTCTCTTCCATCACCTTCGCGGTGTTCAGCAGCGAGCGCGTGGCTGCCGTTTCCTCGCGGCGGCGAATCACGTTCGCCTGCGCGGCCTTTTCTGCTTCGACCACCTGCGCGAGGATCGTCTTCATGTCGCCCGGCAGCACGATATCCTTCACGCCGACGCTGCGCACGTCCACGCCGGAATGGCCGAGGCGTGCACGCACCTGCGTGATCACGACTTCGTCGATCGACTGCTTGTCCTCCAGCAGCTCGTCGAGCGAGCGCGTGCCGACCGCCGCCCGCAGCGCGAACTGCAACTCGCGATACAGGTGCTCGACCGGCTTCTGCAACTGGCCGAACGCATGCAGCACGTCCGCATAGCACCACGTCGCCGACAGGTTCAGCCGCAACGCGACCTTGTCGCGCGTCAGGATTTCCTGTCCGCCGACTTCGAGCGCCTGCAAACGCAGGTCGACAAGTTCGACCGCGACGTCGCGGTTGAAGCGCCAGTACGCTGCAACGCCCGGTTCGAGCAGCCGCTCGATCTTGCCGTCGATCTTCAGCACACCGACGTGATACGCCGGCACCTGCGCCAGCAGCACGCCCGTCAGGCCCGCCACGCCGCGCGCACGCAGCGCCGGTTGCGCGATGCGCTTCGCGAGCGCGGCCGGCAGCATGCTGTCCTGCGCAAGATCGACGCGCTCCAGCCGGTGCGCGATCGGGCCGCGCCAGTACAGCCGACGCGTGCCGGGCGGCAAGATTTCGACGAGCACGTCGTCTTCGTAACGCAGGCCCGCTTCGTCGTCGCCCAGATCCATTGCGACGAAGTAGTGCGCGAGCACGTCCGGTGCGTCGTGACGCAGGTAGTCGGCCAGCGCGGCATCGGCGAGCGGCGCGTCGAGACGCGCGGTCTGCACCGACAGACGCTTGAACGGATCGAAGGCCTTGAACACACCCGGTTCGAGCACCTTCACGAAATCGCCCTCATTCATCAGCAGCGCGCGTTCGTTCTTTTTCACCACATGACGCTTCCACATATTCTTGTCCTTTTCTTCAATGGCCGCCGGGCGACACGCATCGCACGGATCGGGGTGCGACGCGATCGGGCGGGCGGCGCGGAGGTCCGGCGCGGCCGCACGCGGCGACGCATCCTGCATCGCGTCGTCGTGCGCATTCGCGCGGGTCGTCCGGCCGCCCGGCCGATCGCGCGGAACCGCAACCGGTCCGACGCGCGGCGGGCCTGTCGGCCCGCACCGGCGGGTACTGCTTCTATCAATAGACTGTCTTTGCGGACAGTGTTCGAGCGGGATTCGAACCCGCTACACACCGGCTTGCGCCGGCTGCTCTACCCGAATGAGCTACCGAACGGAGGGCGCCCCGGGATTCGAACCCGGGCGAAGTTCCAATACGCGCCCGTTTGCCTTCGTCTGTCCATGGCGGCATGCGCGACCGCGACGAACGAGGTTCGGCGGCGGCGCACCAGCAGGGTTTTGTGAACCCTGGCTCGTGGGCCAGCGGGACATCCGGCGCTTTCTATTTAGCGAGGAGCGTGCCAGCGGGCTGGGTGGGTGACGAGAAATTCCCTCAAACGTTTGAAATAAAAGAATAATTTGTGATTTTTCGTCGGCGCCTGCGGAATCCGCCGGCGTCCACTCCTCACCCAATTCCGATACAATCGGATCGCTTCTTATCCCATGAGATAAACATGCGCAAGACCGTCGCCATCGGCTTTCTCGGCACCGTGCTCGACCAGGGCGGCCGCGCGCCGCGCCGTTACCGCAAGTGGCGGCCGACCGTGTCGCTCTGCATGCAGCCGGACTTCGCGATCAACCGGCTCGAGCTGCTGCATCCGCCGGGCCACACGCGCCTCGCCAATCAGGTGCGCGACGATCTCGCGCATCTGTCGCCGGATACCGAGGTGCGGCTCACGCCGGTCACGATTCGCGATCCGTGGGATTTCGAGGAGGTCTACGCGACGCTGCACGATTTCGCGCGCACCTATCCGTTCGATCTGGACCGCGAGGACTACCTGGTCCACATCACGACGGGCACGCACGTCGCGCAGATCTGCTGGTTCCTGCTCGCGGAAGCGCGCTACCTGCCCGCGCGTCTCGTGCAGACGGGGCCGCCGAAGCAGACCGACGAAGGGCCGAGCGGCCCCGGCACGGTGTCGGTGATCGATCTCGACCTGTCGCGCTACAACCGGATCGCGCAGCGCTTCACGCGCGAGCGCGACGAAACGGTGTCGTTCCTGAAGGCCGGCATCGCGACGCGCAACGCGCGCTTCAACGCGCTGATCGAGCAACTGGAGCGCGTGGCCGTGCGCTCGCGCGCGCCGATGCTGCTCGTCGGTCCGACGGGCGCCGGCAAGTCGTTTCTCGCGAAGCGCGTGTACGAGCTGAAGCGCGGCCGCCATCGGCTCGCGGGGCCGTTCATCGAGATCAACTGCGCGACGCTGCGCGGCGACGCGGCCATGTCGACGCTGTTCGGTCACGTGAAGGGGGCGTTCACCGGCGCGCAATCCGCGCGTGCGGGCTTGCTGCGCGCGGCTGACGGCGGCCTGCTGTTTCTCGACGAGATCGGCGAACTCGGGCTCGACGAGCAGGCGATGCTACTGAAGGCCATCGAGGAGAAGCGGTTCCTGCCGGTCGGCGCGGACGTCGAGGCGACCAGCGATTTCGAGCTGATCGCGGGCACGCATCGCGACCTGCGGCAGATGGTGGCGGCCGGCACGTTCCGCGAGGATTTATATGCGCGGATCAATCTGTGGACGTATGAATTGCCGGGGTTGGCCGAGCGTCGCGAGGACATCGAGCCGAACCTCGAATTCGAGCTCGATCGATTCGGCCGCGAGCAGGGCGAGCAGGTGCGGTTCAACGTGGAAGCGAAGCGGCGTTATCTCGCGTTCGCGGCGTCGCCGCGCGCGGCATGGGCCGGCAACTTCCGCGAGCTGTCCGCATCGATCACGCGGATGGCGACGCTTGCCGATGCGGGGCGGATTACCGAGGCGATTGCCGAACAGGAGGTCGAGCGGCTGACGCGCACATGGTCGTCACCGGGCGGCGCGGGTGCGTCGGATGGCTACGTCGACGCCGTGTTCGGCATGCGTGCGGCGGAACTCGACCTGTTCGACCGCGCGCAGCTTGAACGCGTGCTCGACGTATGCCGCGTGTCGGCGAGCTTGTCGGAGGCCGGGCGCACGCTGTTCGCTGTGTCGCGGCAGAGCAAGAAGCAGCCGAATGATGCAGACCGGCTGCGCAAGTATCTCGCGCGGTTCGGGCTGGATTGGGACGGCGTGCGGGAGGCGCTGGACGCGAAGTAGTCGAACCACCGCGATATTCACCGCTCACACGCGGCAGATCGCGATGATCTCCGCACTGACTGCATCATCGAACGGCGAGCCGTCCCAGTCGCCGCACCAGTCGGCGCACGAGAAACCGGCGGCCGCGACCCGCGCCTGCAGTTCGCTTTGCGCGATGAAGCGCAGCCGGCTCGCGCTCTTCACCTGCGTATCGTCACGGTGAAAGCGGTAGACCGTGTCGAACGACACGATCGGCCCGTCGACCGCGGTGACCGCGTGGTGCAGCTCGACGATGCCGAATTCCGGCGAATCGATCCGGGATACGGATGCCTGCGGTGTCCACGCACGCCACGGCTCGACACGCGGGTTGCGGGTTTCGAACAGGAAGCGGCCCCCGTCGGCCAGCACGCGCCGCACGCCGCGCAGCGTCGCGTCGATCTCCGCGTCGGTCAGCAGGCACTGGAACGCGTGCCCGGTCATCACGACGGCGTCGAATGGCGCGCCGCGCGGCAGGCCGTCGAGGCCGCACGCGAACCAGTGCACGGCGTCGGCGCCGGGCTGGCGTCGCGCATGGGCGATCATCGCGGGTGCGGGATCGATCGCGACGACGTCGTGTCCGGCCGATGCGAGCCGCCGCGCGAACGTGCCGGTGCCGCAGCCGAGATCGAGAATCCGTTGCCGCGCGGCGCCGATGCGCGATGCGTAGAACGCGAAGTCGCGGTCACCGGCGTTGAACCGATCGTAGACCGCGACGAGGCGCGGGTCGGTATAGAGGCGTTCGCCGGCAGGCGCGGCGCCGGACGTCATGCGAAACGCGCGGGTCAGCGCTGCTGCACCGCGACGCGCAGCCCGAGCGCGATGAAGATCGAGCCGATGATTTTCCCCTGCCAGCGCGTGAGCCATGCGAGCCGCTTCACGACGCGCCCGAGCGGGCGGATCGAGCACGCGATCAGCGTCGTGTAGAGCGAGCTCAGCACGACGAAGATCAGCCCGAGCACCGCGAACTGCACGAACGTCGAGCCGCGTTCCGGATGCACGAACTGCGGCATGAACGCGAGGAAGAACAGCGCGGTCTTCGGGTTCAGCACTTCGGCGGGAATCGCCTGCAGGTACGCCTTCAGCGGCGTGACGGCCGACACCTTCGGCAGCGACGGATCGGACGACGGCCGGTCGAGCAGCGCACGCACGCCGAGGTAGATCAGGTATGCGGCGCCGACCAGCTTCACGACGTTGAACGCGAGCGCCGACGTCATCAGCAGCGCCGACAGCCCGACGGCCGCGAACAGCGTATGCACGAAATCACCGCTTGCGACGCCGAGACCGGTCAGGATGCCGGTCTTTCGGCCGCCCTGCACGGTGCGGCTCAGCACGAGCAGCACGGCGGGGCCGGGGATCAGGAACAGGCCCAGGACGACGGCCGTGAAGGTGGTCAGCGTGGTCAGGTCGAACATGGCGGCTCCAGCAAGGTGGGCGCAGCGGCCGGGGAGGATCGACGCATTGTATTCGGTTCGCCGCGCGGCTGCCGGCGGCGCGGAACCCTGTCAGGTGCCCGCGAGGCGAAACGCGTCGGCCATGCGCTCCTGTTCCCGCGCAGAAAGCGCGAGTCGTGTCGCGAGTGTGCGCCATTGGCCGACGACGTCGCGGAAGTCGTCGATGATCTCGTCCGCATCCTTCAGGCTCAGCCGAAAATATTCACATACCTCGCGGGCGAGTTCGAGGTTCAGCGCGTTATCGGCTTCCGTGATGTTGAGCTTGAGGCCGTCGGCTACGGCAACGGGATTCATGTCGTAGGCTGGGGAGAGTCGCCAGCCCGCACCGGGTTCGAGAATGAACCCGTGATTGCGAAGATGATCGTCGGTATTCGAGACGAGAAGGTTGAAGACGATCCGGGTCCATAGTTCGCGCAGGTCGGCATTCGGTTGCGCGCCGTGTCGCATGAGGACTTCCGCCAATTCCAGGTAGCTGACGCCGGTGGATGCATCGTCGCCGTCGACATGGCCGGTCATCGTCATGGCCGATGCAAAATGCAGCCGGCCACCATCGGAAGTCCGATCGAAGCGTCGCACCAGGAAGCAGTGATAGTCGCTGGCGAATTTTCGCGCTTCGGCGTGGGCGACGTTCAGGCCGCAGCCGACCGCCAGTGCATTGACGACCATTTCCCAGCCGCCTATGTCGTAGTCGTCCCGCGCGCTCGGGAACTTCGCGATATACAGATGCCCGCGATCGTCGGCCACGCTGGCTTTCGGTCTTGCGCCGCCGAGCGAGCCTCCGGGCGCGATGAGCATCGATAGCCAATCGCGACCGTTCGGGGCGATGTTGTCGACGTCTTCCTCCAGTGCCCGACTGGCTTGCTCCAGTTCGCGAATCTCGGCAAACGGTGGCGCGGCGAGATCGATACGGTCATCGAGAAATTCTCCAGCGTCGTCGAGCTTGTAGCGCAGTGCACCGACCCGATAGAGATCATGGACGCCGAGCAGGTAGTCCGACTCATGGAGTCGCGTGCCCTTCGGTCGAATGCCCGCACGAATGTCGCGCTCCAGCCGGCGATCCATCAGCATGCGGCCCCACCGATCGGGGCTCGAATCGGCGAACGCGCCGAACGCGTTCCGTGGCGGAAGTGGGTATTGCGGCCCTTCGAAGAGTCCGATTCCGGGGTCGAGCTGCACGCCGGCAAGCTCGGGAGAAGCCAGCGCAGCCGCGTCGTACCGGAATTCGAACCGTTCGCTGGCACGTGTCTGTCGACCGTGCAGAAGGCCGAGCTTCAGCGGAGTGGGCAGACCGCTCCAGTCCGCATAGACGGAGATGGTCGTCATTTCCTGGTTGTCCCCCCGTGTCGCTTGCCGACGGGTTTCAGCAATGCGGCCAGCTCCGCTGCGGTCGTGCCGCGATTGTCATCAGGCACTGCGCGATCGGATGCCGGGGTGGCTGTTTCCTCGACTTGGGACGTGGATGAGACGCGCGCGCGAGCGCGCCTGTCGGGTGTGCGCGACGCTGCGGCAGTCGCCGGGGACGCGACGCGCTTCGGGCGCCGCGGCGATGCGAGGCGGCTGTCCTGAAGCTGGCGGCCGAGCGGATCCGTGGCGGCCAGCTGTTCCAGATCGCCCTCGAGCCCGAGCGTCTGCATGACGGAAAGGTAGGCTCCCATCGTCACTCCGGAACTGCCTGCTTCTAGGGAGCGAAGCGTCATCGGCGACATGCCGGCGCGCTCTGCGACTTGCTTGGCCGTCAGTTTTCGGCGCAGACGTGCCAACTTCAGCCGCTCGCCGAGGTCGGCGAGCAGCCGACTGGATGCCGGCAAGAGCGGGGCGGTTTTCTTGGCCATGGTGGGAGCTATTATTTCAGCACTTTTTACATAATAACGCCAAAATAATAGCACTTCGATGGGTCGTAAGCGGGGGTTTGATCCGGTTGCGCAAGAGGAAATGTAAATATTCTGGCTTTTTCTATGGGAAAAACCGAAATATTGACATTTTCTCGATCGCGCGAGCCAGAGCCGAACGCGGTTTATACCGGGACGCCCGGGGCCACTTCGCCCTGCAGGGCGCACTGAGGCTCGTCCGCCCGCACCCCCCCGTCACCCACCCAACTCCCCCGCCAGATAGTCCACGAACGCGCGGATCCGCGCGGACATCTGATGCCGTTGCGCATACACCGCATAAATATCCGCGGCCGGCGTCTCGTAGTCCGGCAGCACGACGACGAGCCGCCCGTCGGCCAGGTAGTCGCGGATATCCCATTCCGCGCGCATCAGGATTCCGTGTCCGTCGAGCGCCCACTTCACCGCGATCTCGCCGTCGTTCGTCGTCAGGTTGCCGTTGATCCGCACGGCTTCCGTGTTGCGCGACGTGCCGCGTCCGCCCGTCAGCCGCCAGATCCCGTAGCCTTCGTCGCCTTGCCGGATGCCGATGCAGTTGTGCCGCGTCAGCTCGTGCGGTGTGCCCGGTGTCCCGTGCCGAGCGAGATACGCGGGCGCCGCGCACAGCAGCCGGCGGTTCGGCGCGAGCCGCCGCGCGACCACGCGCGTGTCGGGCGGCTCGCCGAAGCGGATGCACACGTCGAACGCGTCGTCCGTCAGCGGCGGCGGCATCACCGACAGCTGTAGCTGCACCGACACTTCCGGATAGCGCGCGACGAAGCGCGAGATCGCCGGGCCGACGTGGCTGCGCCCGAAGCCGAGCGTCGCGTTCACGCGCAGCAACCCCTTCGGCCGCTGTTTCGCGCTGCCGAGCAATTCGCCCAGTTCGTCCATCTGATCGAGGATCCGGCGTGCGTAGTCGAGATACACGTCGCCCTCGGGCGTCAACATCATGCGCCGCGTCGTGCGGTTGACGAGTGTCACGCCCGCGCGGCGCTCCATCTGCGTGAGCCGCTTGCTGACGGCCGCCGCGGTCAGCCCGAGTTCGCGCGCGGCCGCGCTCAGGCTGCCCGACGCGGCCAGCGTCGAGAAGAAGCCGAGATCGGCCGGCTGGACGGTATCCGCCATGACAGGATTTGTGAATAAAAGTTAAAGATGCTTTGAGTCTAGCACCGGTTCCCGTACTGCCGGTTCGGTAAAGTGCATTCACGCTTACGATCAATCGAGGATGTCAGCATGAAGACCTACCGTATCGCGACCATTCCCGGCGACGGCATCGGCAAGGAAGTGGTGCCGGCCGGCAAGCAGCTGCTGGAAGCGCTGGCCCGCGGCAGCCACCGCTTTGCGTTCGAGTTCGAGGATTTCGACTGGGGCGCCGATTACTACCGCCAGCACGGCGCGATGATGCCGGCCGACGGCCTCGACGCGCTGCGCGGCAAGGACGCGATCCTGTTCGGCTCGGCGGGCGACCCCGACGTGCCCGACCACGTGACGCTGTGGGGCCTGCGCCTGAAGATTTGCCAGGGCTTCGACCAGTACGCGAACGTGCGCCCGACGCGCATCCTGCCCGGCATCGACGCGCCGCTGAAGCGCTGCGGGCCGGACGACCTGAACTGGGTGATCGTGCGCGAGAACTCGGAGGGCGAATACGCGGGCGTCGGCGGCCGCGTGCACCAGGGGCATCCGATCGAGGCCGCGACCGACGTGTCGATCCTCACGCGCGCCGGCGTCGAACGCATCATGCGCTTCGCGTTCCGGCTCGCGCAGTCGCGTCCGCGCAAGCTGCTGACCGTCATCACGAAGAGCAACGCGCAGCGTCACGCGATGGTGATGTGGGACGAGATCGCGAAGCAGGTCGCGCAGGAATTCCCCGATGTCGCGTGGGACAAGGAACTCGTCGACGCCGCGACCGCGCGCATGGTGAACCGCCCGGCGTCGCTCGACACGATCGTCGCGACGAACCTGCACGCGGACATCCTCAGCGACCTCGCCGCCGCGCTCGCCGGCAGCCTCGGCATCGCGCCGACCGGCAACATCGATCCCGAGCGCCGCTATCCGTCGATGTTCGAGCCGATCCACGGCTCCGCGTTCGACATCATGGGCAAGGGCCTCGCGAATCCGGTCGGCACGTTCTGGTCGGTCGTGATGCTGCTCGAGCATCTCGGCGAGACGGATGCCGCCGCGCGCGTGATGCAGGCGATCGAGGCGGTCACGGCCGACCCGTCGCTGCATACGCGCGACCTCGGCGGCAACGCGACGACCGCGCAGGTGACGGCCGCCGTCTGCGAGCGCGTCGCGAACGCGACGGTCGCCGCCTGACGGCAACGAGGACGGTAACGGCCGCGCGCGTGCGCAGCCGTTCGTCGTCGATTCACCGCCCCTGAATTTACTGCCTGCGACTCGCGCATTCGACGCGAGCCGGGCGCCGGTGCGCACGCGTCGTCGTGACACCGGCCGGCACCCACCGGGCACGCGCGCACCGCGCACGGCTCGACCTCCAAGGAGGAGACACATGCAAGCGGATCTTGAAACCCGTGTCGCGCGGAAACTCATGTGGCGCATCATTCCGTTCGTGATGCTGCTTTACTTCGTCAGCTTTCTCGATCGCGTCAACGTCGGCTTCGCGGCGATGACGATGAACAAGGCGATCGGCCTGTCGCCGACCGCGTTCGGATTCGGCGGCGGCTGGCCTGTTCTTCATCGGCTACTTTCTGTTCGAAGTGCCAAGCAATCTGATTCTCCACCGCGTCGGCGCACGCATCTGGATCGCGCGCGTGATGATCACGTGGGGCATCGTGTCCGCGGTGTCCGCGTTCGCGGCCGGGCCGACGAGCTTCTACGTGCTGCGCTTCCTGCTCGGCATGGCGGAAGCCGGTTTCTTCCCCGGCATCATCCTGTACCTGAGCCTGTGGTTTCCCGCGAAGCAGCGCGCGGTGGCCGCCGCGTGGTTCATGGCGGCCGCGCCGATCTCCACCGCGATCGGCTCGCCGCTGTCGGGCGCGATCATGCAGATGCCGCCGATGTTCGGGCTCGCCGATTGGCAGATGCTGTACATCATCGAAGCGCTGCCGGCGGTCTTGCTCGGCTTCGTCGTGCTGAAGTGCCTGACCGATTCGCCGTCGAAGGCCGCGTGGCTGCGGCCGGACGAGCGCGACTGGCTGATCGCGAAGCTGAAGACGGAAGCCGACGCGCGCCACACGCATGCCGGGCATACGGCCGGCGCATGGCAAGCGCTGCGCGACCCGCGCGTGCTGGCGCTCGCGCTGATCTATTTCGGCACGTCGGCGGGGCTCTACACGCTCGGCCTGTGGGCGCCGCTGATGGTCAAGCAGTTCGGCTTCACCGCGTTGCAGACTGGCTTGCTCACCGGCATCCCGAGCATCGCCGCGGTCGTGGCGATGATCGTTTGGGCGCGCCATTCGGATCGCACCGGCGAGCGCACGTGGCACGTCGTGATTCCGTGCGTGCTGGCCTGCATCGGCTTCGTGTTCGCAGGGCAGGCGAGCACCGCGCTCCTGACCGTGCTCGCGCTGGTCGTCGTCAACGTCGGGATCAGCGCCGCGAAGGCGCCGCTGTGGGCGATGCCGAGCGCGTTCCTGTCAGGCGCCGGCGCGGCCGCGGGGATCGCGATGATCAACTCGATCGGCAACCTCGGCGGCTTCGTCGGACCGTTCGCGATCGGCTGGCTCAAGCATGTGACGGGCGGGTATGCGGCCGGGCTGTACGTGGTGGCGGGCACGCTCGCGGTGTCGGCGGTCGTTACGCTGATGCTGAGTCGGAAGGAGGCGAGGGCGCAGGTCGTGACGGGGGCGCAGCAGCATCATTGAAGGCTGCGCGCCCGCATTCGCCGGTTCGGGCATGTGTTACGCGTTGAACCAGAACCACAGGCCCGGGATGCAGAGCAGAAGGTGCAGCGGGAGCGCGATGCGGAATGAAGTTTCCGGACGCTGGTCCGGTTTCGACGTGTGGGCCACGAGACAACCGACGCCGACGGCAAGCGCCAGGACGGAGACAGTGGCCATGCTCCGCAGGCCGAAGCCGAGAACGCCGACACCTGCGTAAGGATCGGTCATCGAGCTGGCATAGCCGTAGCACATCACCAGCGCGACGATTTCAATGACCGCGAGCCACGCGAGAAGAGAGCCGAGTCGTGTTGTCATGTTGTATCGGGTGTCGTTCCAGGTTGGCGAAAAGCCTCGAGGATACACGGCGTGACGACGACGTTCCCCGCGGCGCGATCGATGCGGGTGCGTCAATGGGTGGGAAGCGCCACACGGCGAGCGATCTCCGTCGCACAGGCATCAGCCGATGCCTTCGACGTATCGATCACGCAATCGCTGAACGCGCGCGCCGCATACCCTTCCCGATACATCTCGGCGATCCGTTGCCGCTCCCAGTCCGTCAGTGCGCGCGTGCCGCGATTCGACGACGCGATCGCTTCGGGCGGCGCGAGCGTGACGACGAACAGCCGCGCATCACGCGCATTGCAGGCGGCGCGCAGCCGTTCGAATTCCGCTTCGCCGATCGGATAGGCGATCACCAGATGACGTTCGCTCGCGTGCGTGATCTGCGTGACCAGACGCTCCAGCGCGATCGCCCACTGCACGTCGAACGGGGCGTCGTCGGGCGCGTCGTGATCGTCGCCGTCGATGAAGCGCGCACCAGGCAGCGCGCGTGAGAGTGCGCGGCCAATCGTCGTCTTGCCGCTGTTGATCGGGCCGTTCAGGTGAACGACGGTGAGAGGCGCGTTCGATGGAACAGTCATGAAGGGCGTGCTTGATCGGAACGCCTGCATTGTGCCTCGAGATGAAATCCGTTTGTAATGTCGGCCGCGAAGCGATCAGAAGAATTATTCGATCAAGCACCCTAAAGAAACCTGCAGCGCGCGCCGTTACCTTTTCTCGGTAGCTCATCGAAGCATTGCTGAAGCTGCACGACCACACGACCAGACAACCGGGGGCGCACGGCCGACGAAGCCATGCGCATGATCAGAAGATGAGACGCACCGATTCGATTCGGCGCGCTGGCAACGGGGCCCGCGCGTCGTCTGCCTTTGCGTTGCCGCAGCCGGCCTGCTGCGGCATTGCACCGTCATCTCCGCGGATGTCGTCTCAACATTCCGTCAACCACAAAAGCCAATTCACTCAATGAAGAACTCCTCCAAAGCCACCCTGTTCGGTTGCGGCCTGCTCGTGACGCTGCTGTCCGGTTGCACCACGTTGCCGAACACGGACATGAAACCCGAAGCACGTCAGAAGCTGCATTCGATCGCGATCCTCGACGTCACCGAGCCGAAGCGTGTCGCGGTCGTCAACCTCGGCGGCGCGGCGGCCGGGTTCGGGCTGATCGGCGCGCTCACGCAAGCCGCCGTCAACTCAAGCCATACGAGCACCTACACGGATCACGTGACGGCCGGCAAGATCGCGTTCGCACCGGACATCGTCGACGGCGTAACGGGCCGCCTTACCGATACCGGATATCAGGTCGTGAGGCTGAATGGCCAGAAGGCGAAGCTCGCCGATGACGGCAAGTCGGATGACTATTCCGCGATCCAGACCGATGCGGATGCGATCATGAACGTATGGTTCACGTCGTTCGGCTATATCTCGCCGCCCAACCAGCCCGATTACATCCCGTGGGTGGTCGTCCGCGCGCGCATTCTCGACGCGAAGACGAAGCAGGACATCTATTTCAAGACGTTCGCGTGCGGCTACGACATCAAGGCGAACAGCGTCCACGTCGACAGCGATTTCGCTTACACGTACGGCAGCTTCAGCGATCTCGAGAAGAACTTCGACAAGTCGGTGGAAGGGATCAAGTCGTGCGAGAAGTCGGTTGCGGACATGATCGGTCGGGATCTGGCACGCACGCCGGCGCCGGTGACTGCTGCCACCACGATGACGACGACAGCGGCCACTGCGACCGCAACGGCCACGGCAGCGAAATGATCGTGATGCGCGTGCAGGATCGTCGCGATACGCGTTCGCGATCCGAATCCGGCAGGGCTTGAAGAAAAGGCGGAGAGGGAAATGCTGCGGGCGGGCAGGCGGTTTTCATACCACCCATCCGCCCGCCCGCGAAAGCGACCGGCTTACTTGTCGCTATCGCCCTTGATCTGCGGCAACGCCGACGATTCACCCGGCGTCAGCAAGCCGACTTGCGAATACACGCGCAGCTTGTCGCGCGTATCGGTGATGTCGAGGTTGCGCATCGTCAGCTGACCGATCCGGTCGCGCGGCGAGAACGTCGATGCAACCTTCTCCATCGACAGGCGTTCCGGCTGGTACGTGAGGTTCGGCGACTTCGTGCTCAGGATCGAGTAGTCGTTGCCGCGGCGCAGTTCGATCTTCACTTCGCCGGTGATCGCGCGTGCAACCCAGCGCTGCGCCGTTTCGCGCAGCATGATCGCCTGCGGGTCGAACCAGCGGCCCTGGTACAGCAGACGGCCGAGACGGCGGCCGTTCTCGCGGTACTGCTCGATCGTGTCTTCGTTGTGGATGCCGGTGACGAGACGCTCGTACGCGATGTACAGCAGCGCGAGGCCCGGGGCTTCGTAGATGCCGCGGCTCTTCGCCTCGATGATGCGGTTCTCGATCTGGTCGCTCATGCCGAGGCCGTGGCGGCCGCCGATGCGGTTCGCTTCGAGCAGCAGTTCGACCGGGTCATTGAACTCGACGCCGTTCAGCGCGACCGGCTGGCCGGCTTCGAAGCGCACCGTCACTTCCTCGGCGGCGATCTTTACGTCGTCGCGCCAGAAGGCGACACCCATGATCGGGTTCACGATCTTGATGCCGCTCTCGAGGCTTTCGAGATCCTTCGCCTCGTGCGTCGCGCCGAGCAGGTTCGAGTCGGTCGAATACGCCTTCTCGGCCGACATCTTGTACGCGAAGCCGGCCTGGTTCATGAATTCGGACATTTCGGCGCGGCCGCCGAGTTCGTCGATGAACGTCTGGTCGAGCCACGGCTTGTAGATCTTCAGATCCGGGTTCACGAGCAGGCCGTAGCGGTAGAAACGCTCGATGTCGTTGCCCTTGTACGTGCTGCCGTCACCCCAGATGTTGACGCCGTCTTCCTTCATCGCGGCGACGAGCATCGTGCCCGTCACGGCGCGGCCGATCGGCGTCGTGTTGAAGTACGTGACGCCGGCCGTCGTGATGTGGAACGCGCCGCTTTGCAGCGCCGCGATGCCTTCGGCGACGAGCTGCGCGCGGCAGTCGATCAGGCGGGCGCCGGCTGCGCCGTATTCGATCGCGCGTTTCGGGATCGCGTCGTAATCGTCTTCGTCGGGCTGGCCGAGGTTCGCCGTGTATGCGTACGGGACGGCGCCCTTCAGTTTCATCCAGTGCAGCGCGGCGCTGGTGTCCAGGCCGCCGGAGAAGGCGATACCGACCTTCTGGCCGGTCGGGAGGCTTTCGAGAATCGTGCTCATAGGAATTACCGTGGATTGAAGCCGGTGGGATCGTATTTCGCGGAATATGCGAGTATCGGCTGTCCGGGAAGTTGGGGCAAGACCTGATTTTCGCGCCAATGCGTCGCCGCGCTTGTCGCGGCGGGCCTGGCGGCCGGTTAACCGGCCGGAGAATCCGCCGCGAAGCGGCACCCAAAGGCGGTCGAAACCGGTAGGCACGCGCCCGTACGTAAGCGCTGTTTCCAGGGCCGGATCGGCCGGAAAGTGCGGCCGATGTCGTCAAGACGCGGTCTCGCCTGGATGAAAGAAATATGAAAGATTTCCGGCGTCTACCGAAATCCTTCGACTTCAGACCTTCACACCTTCACACCTTCACGCCTTCACGCCTTCAGATATTCCACGCCTGCGCGGTATCGAGCAGTTTCTCGCGCAACTGATCCACTTCGGCGGCCAGCTTGGCCGTGATCGACACGTAGCCCGACAATTCCGGCGGCGGCGCGTCGTGCGGCGCATCCGCCGGCCGGCGGCGCGGCGCGAGCCGGCTCGGCGTGCCGAACTTGAGCGCGCGGCTCGCGCCGACGAGCGTGTCGCGGATGCGCCGGTTCACGGCCTTCATCCCGGTTCGCATGTAATCGCGGGCGGCGAGGTCGTCGCGGGCCGGCACGGCGCTCGACAGGATCTCCAGGTAGCCGATGCACAGGCGCAGGCTGCGCTGGATCGCCTCGAGGTGCGTGACGGAGATCTCGCACTCCTTCGACACCGACGGCATCAGCGAACGCAGCTGCACCAGCAGCGCGCTCAGCGCGGCCATTTCCTTCAGGTGCGCGTCGTCGCTCACGGGGCGGTCGCCTGCGAGCCGCGCGTGCACGGCCGCGCACGCGCGCAGCGCGTCGGCGAGCTTGTAGCGCCACGAGTAGGTCGCATAGAGCGGCAGCGCGAACGAGAACGCCAGCGCGATCGCGATGCCGACCAGCACGTTCACCGCGCGCCACAGGCCGTCGACGATCTCGTTGTCGCCGTGTCCGGCGACGATCACCATCGTGATCGCCGACAGCAGCGCGATGTAGCCGGCCTTGCCGATCGCGTGATACGCGCAGAGCCCGCACGCGATCGACATCAGCAGGTAGATCGCGAACGGCATGTGCAGGACCGAATACAACACGATCAGCGCGAGCCCCGCGAGCGCGCCGATCGACGTACCGAGCGCGCGCTCGGCCGCCTTCTTGCGGATGTTGCCGTGGTGCTGCAGCCCGCCGACGACGATCAGCACGGTGATCGTCGACCATTCGCCGTGCGGCACGCGCAGGCCGGTGGACAGGCCGATCGACACGAGAATCGCGAGCGCGACGCGCGCCGCATGGATCAGCTTCGCGTGCCGGTAGCGGCGGTACGGGTCCAGCAGAGGACGGAGCGCGTGGCGCAGGAGGGGCGGCAGTCGGGCAGGGAGCTGGGCAGTCATGACGGAGCGGGGGTGGCCGGCGGGGTGGCCGCCGGGGTGGCCACGATACGCGCGGGCGGCCTGCGCGGGCCGGCGCCGCGCCGCACGCGCAGCTGACGTAACGCTAGCCGAACGCGCGCGGGCTGTCCACGGCGAGGCGGCACGGCGTAGGCGACAGCCGCGTCACGCGTCGGCCGTGCTCGCCTCGGCGTCGGACACGCGATTGCGGCCGCCGGACTTCGCGCGGTACAGCGCTTCGTCGGCCTGCCGCAGCAGCGCCGCGGCATTCACGCGCCCGCCGGTGGCGGTCGCGGTGCCGATGCTCGTCGTCACGTGCCCGTACGGACTGCGGCCGTGCGCGATGTCGAGCCCGGCGATCGCGCGGCGGATCGTCTCGGCGACGGTCGCCGCGCCCCGCGCATCGGTGTCGGGCAGCGTGACGACGAATTCCTCGCCGCCGTAGCGCGCGACGTGGTCGCTGTCGCGACGCAGGCAGCGCGACGCGGATTGCGCGACGCGGCGCAGCACGTCGTCGCCGGCGAGGTGGCCGTAGTAGTCGTTGAACGCCTTGAAATGATCGACGTCGACGAACAGCACCGACAGCGGGCGGCCGCTGCGCGACGCGCGCTGCGCTTCCTTCGCGAGCACCGCGTCGAAGGTGCCGCGGTTGTCGAGGCCGGTCAGCGAATCGGTGTGCGCGAGCCGGTACAGCTTCGACTCGGCGATCTGCCGGCGCCTGAGTTCCCGCGACAGCGCGAGCGAGCCCCACGCGATGAACGCGGTGAACAGGCCCATCAGCACGGCGGTCCAGATCGCGCGATGGCGCCACGATGCGTAGATGTCGATCTCGGCGGGCGCGACGTCGACGAGCAGCGGCAGATTCGCGAGATGCTTGTAAACATAGATGCGGCGCACGCCGTCGATCGCGCCGACGCCCGTGAGCGCGCCTTCGCTGCGGCGCTGCGACTCGATGAAGAGCGGGGAGTCGTGCAGATCGAGGCCGACCACGCGCGCATCGTACGGCAGGCGGGACACGAGCGCGCCGTTGTCCTCGATGACCGCGGCGCTGCCGTGCTTGCCGACGGCGACCCCGTCGAGCAGCGCGCGGAAGTAGTCGATGTTCAGCGTGCCGACGACGATCCCGCCGAACGTGCCGTCGGCCTTGACGATCCGGCGGCTGAGCGCGATCGTCAGTGCGCCGCCGCGCAGCCGGGACGCATAGGGCCGGCTGATGTAGAGGCCCGGCGCAAGCCGGTCGCGATGCACGGTGAAATAGTCGCGATCGGCGAAATTGCCTTGCCGCGGCGGCGACCTGGCCGAGTCGATCACGATATTGCCGTGCGGGTCCATCACGAAAATGGCGCCGAGATACGCGCCGGTCGCGGCGCGGTCGAACAGCAGCCGGTGACGCTGGCGCGGCGGCAATGCCATTAGTTCCGGATCGGAGAGACCGTCGACCACGTTTTGTAGTGACAGATCATAAAGTTCGATATTGCGTGAAATATCGCGCTCGATCAGCAGCATCAGATTGCGCGCATTTTCGACCGCATGGCCGTACGCGTCGTGGCGTGCCTCAATTAAAAGCGACGTCGAGAATCCCCAGCTGAGCAGCAACAGCACGATGCCCGCGACGACTACGCCGCGGGGCGACAGAATGCGGGCCACAGCCGACACGGTATGGCGGCGCAGCGTAGCAGGCAGCGGGTATGAATTCATCCTCGGGGGCGGCAGGCGGCGGATATTTGTGTATCGGGGGGCCGCGCGCTGAATATTTCGAATTAACCCGTATTATGTCGCGAAATCTTGAAGCTGGCCGCGCGATGCAAAACATGCTGCGCGAATTACCGGGTTTCCGGCGGTTACGCATCATTACTGCATGCCTTGCGGACGATTTTGATATGAATCAATCGTCAGTCCGTAACATTTCGTCTGATTATTACCGTGTATGTCGATTGATTTGTCGCTTTAATGCGGAATCGGCATACGAGGCGAAGCCGATTAGCATGGCTTGGATTGGAATGACGGATAACCGTTCGGCGAATAGGCGTTTTGCCGCCTGCGCGGCCGCGAGTGGCGCGTGGCCGCTCGTGCCGCACTCAACCCGTTGATTCCGCGGGCGTTCGCACCCGAGCGATCCCGATGACGAATCAGGTAGAATCCGCGCTTCGCCGCAGGCGCCCGGCGCGCAACGCGTATCGGGGCCGCATCGAATGCATCGCAGGCGGCGCACCCCGATCCCGCTTGCGCCGGCTCCGGATGCCGGCCCGCTCAACGTTCGTCTCGTTTATGTCCGCACTTCCGAATTCCGACCCATCCGGTTCGCCCGCGAACCCACCCAAGCTTCATCGCGCGCTGAAGGCGCGCCATCTGACGATGATCGCCATCGGCGGCTCGATCGGCACGGGCCTGTTCGTCGCGTCCGGCGCGTCGATTTCGCAAGCCGGCCCCGGCGGCGCGATGGTCGCGTACATGCTGATCGGCCTGATGGTCTACTTCCTGATGACGAGCCTCGGCGAAATGGCCGCGTTCATGCCGGTGTCGGGCTCGTTCGCGACCTACGGCGCGAAATACGTCGACGAAGGCTTCGGCTTCGCGCTCGGCTGGAACTATTGGTACAACTGGGCCGTGACGATCGCGGTCGAACTCGTCGCCGCGCAGCTCGTGATGCACTACTGGTTCCCGGACGTGCCGGGCGTCTGGTGGAGCGCCGCGTTCCTCGCCGTGATGTTCCTGCTCAACGCGCTGACCGTTCGCGGCTTTGGCGAAGCCGAATACTGGTTCGCGCTGATCAAGGTCGTCACGGTGGTCGCGTTCATCGGCGTCGGCCTGCTGATGATCTTCGGCATTCTGAAGGGCGCGCCGGGCAACGGCTGGGGCAACCTGACGATCGGCGACGCGCCATTCGCCGGCGGCCTGCCGGCGCTGATGGGCGTCGCGATGATCGCGGGCTTCTCGTTCCAGGGCACCGAGCTGATCGGCGTCGCGGCCGGCGAATCGGAGAACCCGCGCACGACGATCCCGCGCGCGGTGCGCCAGGTGTTCTGGCGGATCCTGCTGTTCTACGTGCTGGCGATCTTCGTGATCGGCGTGCTGATTCCCTATACCGATCCGAGCCTGCTGAAGAGCGACGTGACCGACATCGGCGTGAGCCCGTTTACGCTCGTATTCCGCCACGCGGGCCTCGCGTTCGCGGCCGGCGTGATGAACGCGGTGATCCTGACGGCCGTGCTGTCGGCCGGCAACTCGGGCATGTACGCGTCGACGCGGATGCTCTACAACCTCGCGACGGAAGGCCGCGCGCCGAAGCTGTTCGCGAAGCTGTCGCCGGGCGGCGTGCCGCGCAATGCGCTGTACGCGACCACCGCCGTCGGCGCGCTGTGTTTCTTCACGTCGCTGTACGGCGACAAGACGGTGTACCTGTGGCTGTTGAACACGTCGGGCATGACCGGTTTCATCGCGTGGCTCGGCATCGCGATCAGCCACTACCGGTTCCGCAAGGGCTACGTGAAGCAGGGCTACGCGGTCGATCAACTGCCGTACCAGTCGAAATGGTTTCCGTTCGGCCCGCTGTTCGCGTTCGTGCTGTGTCTCGTGATCGCGCTGGGGCAGGACTATCAGGCGTTCCTCGCGAACCGGATCGACTGGGCGGGCGTGGCCGCGACCTACGTCGGCATCCCGCTGTTCCTCGTCGTCTGGCTCGGCTACCGGTTCCTGAACAAGAGCCGCTTCGTGCGCTACGAAGACATGGAAATCGCGCCATGGGTGGCCGCGAACCGCGGCGCGCAGACGCAGCGCGTGGCGAACCGCGAAACCGCGGGCTGATAGCGGTGCGGCAGGGCCGCGCGAGATGCGATGAAACGGGAAGCCGCGCGCTTCCCGTTTTTTTTGTCAGCTTTCCCCTGCACGGGGTCAAAGCCGGTTATATTTCCCGACCCTACCGGGCCACGGCCCGGCCGGCGCGACGAGCGCGGCGCGGATCGGGCATCCGGCGCGCGCCTGTTGCGGCGGCCGGCGGCGCCCGGCGTTTCAATCGTTCCGCTGCGGCCGGCACGGCCCGCGGAGCGGCAACCCAGAGGAATTCATGAGCGCATCACCCGCCGAGCGGAAGGCCGGACCCGTTTCCATCGTGCGAATCGAAGCCGCGATCAATGCGTGGCGCGAAGTGTATCCGCCGGCGCCGGACGGCGAGGACGGCTACGCGCTCGACGCCGGCAGCAACTGCCTGGCCGAGCTGTACGGCGCGATGATTTGCTATCGACTGCCGGACGTGCCGCTCGATTCGCTGAGCGACGCGCAGCGCGATGCGCTGTACGCAACCGAGGCGTGACGCGCGGCCGGGACGATGCCGCGACGCGGCGTCGATGAACGAACGGGAAGCCTCGCGGCTTCCCGTTTTGCTTTGCGCGGTGCGCGACGCGCGTGCGGGCGCGATGCTGCTCGCGTCAGTAGCGGCGCGCTGTAAGGTATCGTCATGGCATCGGGATCAGGCGAGCACGGGGCGACCGGCGTGGGCGACCGGCGTGGGCGACCGGCGCGGGATGCGTCCGCGCGGGGCCGAATGAACGTCCGTGGCCTGTCCGGGAGGGTTCGAACATGGAGTTGAGACACCTCCGCTACTTCGTCGCGGTTGCCGAGGAGCGGAATTTCACGCGTGCGGCCGAGCGCCTGCACATCGCGCAACCGCCGCTCAGCCGGCAGATCCAGCAGCTCGAGGAGGCGCTCGGCGTGCCGCTGTTCGAGCGCAACGCGCGGCCGCTGAAGCTGACCGACGCCGGACGCTTCTTCTATTCGCATGCGGTGCAGCTGCTCGCGCAGACGACCGAGCTCGAATCGATGACGAAGCGGGTCGGCAAGATCGAGCGCAGCATGTCGGTCGGTTTCGTCGGCTCGACGCTGTACGGGATGCTGCCGAAGATCATCCGGCGCTTTCGCAGCGAGTATCCGGCCGTCGAGCTGAGCCTGCACGAGATGTCGACGATGGACCAGATCAAGGCGCTGAAGGAAGGGCGCATCGACGTCGGGTTCGGGCGCATCCGTCACGAGGATCCGAGCGTGCGTCGCGTCGTGCTGCGCGAGGAACGGATGATCGTCGCGCTGCCGGTCGGTCACGTGCTCGACGGCGCGAAGCCCGTGCTGTCGCTTCACGATCTCGTGAACGACACGCTGATCATCTTTCCGAAGGCGCCGCGGCCGAGCTATGCGGACCAGGTGCTCGCGGCATTCCACGATCGCGCGCTGCAGCCGCGGCGCATCTACGAGACGCGCGAGCTGCAGATCGCGCTCGGGCTCGTCGCGATGGGCGAGGGCGTGTCGGTCGTGCCGCACAGCGTGTACGGGCTGAAGCGCGACGACATCAGCTACAAGCCGCTCGACGATCCGAACCTCGTGTCGCCGATCATCATGAGCATGCGGATGCTCGACGAATCGGAGGACATCCGCGCGATGCAGGCGCTGATCTACCGGCTCTACGACGAGGCGCAGATGGAGTATCTGCCGCCGCAACCCGAATGAGCGTGCGGACGGTGGGGGCTTGCTTGACGCTGCGCGCGTGGCCGGGCCACCATCGTCGGCATTCGATGCGGTACGCGCGCGTGCGGCCCGCCTTCATGCAGACGACGACATACACACATGACTGACATCGTGACCGAGGAGACCTGGGTCGAGACGCCGCAAGGCCGTCTCTTCGCGAAGCGCTGGCGCGGTGCGCCTGCTGTGGAAACGGCCGCGCTAGAGGCGGTCGCACCTAAGCCGCCCGCACCTACGCCGGCCACACCTACGCCGGTCGCACCGATCGTGCTGCTGCACGATTCGCTCGGCTGCGTCGAACTATGGCGCGACTTCCCCGCACAGCTCGCGCGCGCCACCGGCCGCGACGTGATCGCGTACGACCGGCTCGGCTTCGGCCGGTCCGATCGTCATCCGGGGCAGCTCGCCGCGACGTTCGTGCGCGACGAGGCCAATCACGGATTCCATGCGCTGCTCGAACGATTCGGCATCGATGCGTTCGTTGCGTTCGGACACAGCGTCGGCGGCGGGATGGCGGTCGGGTGCGCGGCCGCGTATCCGGCGCGTTGCCGCGCGCTGGTGACGGTCGCCGCGCAGGCGTTCGTCGAGGATCGCACGCGCGACGGCATTCGCGACGCGGCGCAGCAGTTCGACGCGCCCGGCCAGCTCGACCGGCTCGCGCGCTATCACGGCGAGAAAGCCGAATGGGTGCTGCGTGCGTGGGTCGACACGTGGCTGTCGCCGGCGTTTCGCGGCTGGAGCCTCGACGACGAACTGCCGCGCGTGCGCTGCGCGACGCTCGCGATTCACGGCGAGCAGGATGAATACGGGTCGGACGTGCATCCGAAGCGGATCGCCGCGCGCGTCGCGGGGCCGTCGTCGTTCCTGCTGCTCGACGGATGCGGGCACATGCCGCATCGCGAGCGGCCCGACGACGTACTCGCGGCGGTGGCGACGTTGCTGCGCGACGCGCCCGCCTGAACGTACCAACCTATGCGACCGGCGGGGCGAACCCGCCGGCGCTCAGAACGCCAGCTGGATCGCGAGATCGATCGCGAGCAGCGCGATCGAGCAGCCGATGCCGAGGACCACGTTCGGCAGGCGGTGCTCGAAATCGCGATGGTCGCGGCGCATCGCGGCGCCGAGCAGGAAGATCGCCTCGACGACGATCTGCAGCCCGACGAACAGCAGCATCAGCAGATACTCGTAACCCATCTGCTTGAACGCGGCGAATTGCATCCCGTGATCGCGGATCCACTGGCCGACGCGCAGCAGTTCGTAGACGAACAGCAAGGCGGGAAACAGGTAGCTGATGAAATACGTCGGCGCGGTGGCGTGCCGTAGCTCGAGGTGGAAGTGCTGATGTGTCGTAGCCATCACGAAGCCCTCCTTGCAATGCATGATTGCGGATGCGACGGCGGCGCGGCGACGTGCGGACTAGGGGATTGCCCGATGTATCGTGCGCGGCCGTACGACACCAGCATACTGCCGCGCGGGAAATTTGGCATCCCGTCTGATCATTCGTTGTAAAAACCCCTGCGCGGCGCGCGGCGCAATCGGCGCAGCATCCGACCGCCGAGGCCGCTCACGGCTTCGCTTGCGCGCCTTCGACGAACAGTTTCGCGACCGACTGGAATTCGCGTTTCAGCGATAACCCCGGCACCGTCAGCCAGCGCAGCATCGCCGCGAGATACAGGTGATGGAACCACGTGGCGAGCTGGTCGGCCGCCAGCGCCGCGTTCAGCTCGCCTGCCTGCTGGCCGGCCGCGATCAGCTGCTGCCACACGAGCGCGATGTCGCTGCCGTTCTCCGTCGCACCGTCGGCTTGCACCGCCCCGATGCTCAGGAATCGATGCCGCAGGTATGCGAGCAGATACACCGGGTGCTGTTCGCACCACGCGGCCGACGCGTCGAGCACGCAGGCGATCCGCGACGCGAAGCTTTTCCGTCTTGCGACGTCGCGCTCGAGATGGGCGAGGTCGCGCGCGAGTTCGCCTTCGAGCCAGTGCGCGAGCACGGCTTCCTTCGTCGGGAAGTGGTTGTACAGCGTTCGTTTCGCGACGTCGGCCTGCGCGGCGATCTGCTCCATCGTGACGGCGTCGTAGCCGTGCGCATCGAACAGGCGCGCGCCGGTGGCGGCGAGGTGCGCAAGCATCTGAATGCGCTTGCGCGCGCGGCGGCCCGGATCGTCGGTCGTCATCGGCATGGCTCGGGGTTGACGGAAAGTGTACGAATTGCATTAGTATACGACGCGCACATTTTTGAATCCACTCGTTCTCGCCGTGCCGAGGAGTCACGCATGAAACTCGTCATTGCTACCTACGGCACCGAAGGTGACACGCGCCCGCTCGCGGCGCTGGGTCGCGCGCTGATGGCGGCCGGCCATGAGGTCCGGTTGCTGGCCGACGCCGCGACGCTCGGTTCGGCCGCCGCGCTCGGCGTCCCGTGCGCGCCGTTGTCCGGCGATATCCGCGCGGCGATCGCGCCGGACGGCGCGTTGGCCGATGCGGTGCGCGGGCGCGGCGGCTTCAACGACACGTCGAAGGCGCTCGCGGCGATCGCGAATGCGAACACGGAAGCGTGGATGCGCGAAGTCGCGGATGCGTCGGCCGGTTGCGATGCGATTCTCGTGTCGGGGCTGGCGTCGTTCGTCGGGCTGTCGGTCGCCGAGTATCGCGGCGTGCCGGCAATCGGCGCGGGGATGATCCCGATTACGCCGACCGCGGCGTTCGCGTCGCCGTTCCTGCCGCCGGCCAAGGCGCCGCGCTGGCTGAATCGCGCCAGCCACCGGTTCGTGAACGCGCTGCTGTGGCAGGCGTTCAGGAAGGCGACCAATGCGGCGCGCGCCCGCGTGTGCGGATTGCCGCCGCGCCGGCACGTATGGATCGATCATCCGATGCTGTACGGCGTGTCGCCCGTGCTGCTCGCCGAGCCGGCCGACTGGCCGCCGAATGTGCTGGCATGCGGTCAGTGGCGTATCGACGCGCCCGCGTGGACGCCGCCGCCCGCGCTGTCGGCCTTTCTCAAAGCGGGCGAGCCGCCCGTGTATATCGGCTTCGGCAGCATGGCCGGGTTCGACCTGGCCGCGATGGTCGACGCGCTGGTGCGGGCGCTCGACGGCCGGCGTGCGCTGTTCCAGCCCGGCTGGAGCGGCATCGATGCGTCGATGCTGCCCGCGCACGTGTGCGTGATCGGCGAGACGCCACACGACTGGTTGTTTCCGCAAGTATCGATGGCGATCCACCACGGCGGATCGGGCACCACGCATTCGGCCGCGCGGGCGGGCATTGCGTCGGTCGTCGTGCCGTTCGCGGGCGATCAGTTCTTCTGGGCGAACCGGCTGCAGCGGCTCGGTGTGGCCGACGCGCCGGTGGCCGGGCGCCGCGTGCGCGCCGCCGGGCTCGCACGCGCGATCGCGTTCGCGGCGCGGGCCGACACGCAGGCGCGCGCCGCTGAACTCGGTGCGCGGCTCGGGCAGGAGGACGGGTTGCGTGTCGCGGTCGACGCGATCGAACGCTGGGCGCGCCGCGGCGCGCAATGAACGCGCGAGCCGCGCGTCAGAAATGCCCGGTGAACCGGTAGCGGCTGCCCGGATGCCATAGATTCGCGACCGACGCGACCATCCCTTGCGACCACGTGCGCCGATGCAGCAGCAGGCAGGGCTCGCGTTCGTCCATCGTCAGGTGACGGCGCGTCGGCGCATCGGGCATCGCGGCCTCGATCCGGTATTCGACCCGCTGTAGCGGCGCGACGCGCGTCAGGTACTGGTTCGGCGTCGTCGTCGTGAAGTCCTGCAACGCGTATTCGGGCGCGCAGGCCGGATTGACCCAGCGTTCCTCGAGCTGCACGGGTGTGTCGTTTTCGAAGTGCAGCACGCGCGAATGGAAGATCGGGTTGCCCGTGTCGAGCCGCAGTTCGTCGGCAAGCTGCGCGTCGGCGATGGCAGCGCCCACCTCCAGCACCTGTGCCCGATACGCATGGCCGCGCGCGGCGACTTCATCCGAGATGCTACGGATCGCGACCAGCGTCGATTCGTATTTCGGCGACGCGACGTAGGTGCCGGAGCCGCGCGTACGCGTGAGCACCTGTTCGGCCGTCAGCTCGCGCAGCGCGCGGTTGACCGTCATCCGCGCGACGTTGAATTCGCGCGCGAGCTCGTTCTCCGACGGCACCTGGTCGCCTTCCGCCCACTCGCCCGCGTGGATGCGCGCGAGGATGAAGTCCTTGATTTCCTGATAGATCGGTGTGGTCATGGGGTTGCTGTTCAAGTGACGGCGGCCGCGTGCCGTCGCAGTCCGGGCCTTCATGCGGGACCGGGCGGAGTGTACCGGGTTCGATGCGGGATCCGCCCGGCCATCGACGCATGATCCCCATTATTTCGGCACATATCCACACGGGAAATCGCGCACAGGCGTGGTTTCGGCGAACGTCGCGCACGAGGCGCGCGCGCACGGCGAGCGGAAAAGTATAGACAAATGCGCGTGCGGCCGAGAAGGACGGACTCGTCGCATGAAAGCTCAGTTACAGCCGGACGGAAGCATAATCGATTGAAATATAAGGGAATCTCGTGCCCACACGGCGCTTTTTCGGCAACTAGAGATAAACACGGATTGCTGGGGGTGCCCCACAAAAGGCAAAGTTGTATGTACAACTTGGGGCGCCGTCTAGATGACGGCTTCCGGGTTGGAAGGGTTCGCGGCGGCGACGCCCGACGGGCCCGTGCTCAGTTCGCCTATGACAGGAACGCCATGAAGAAACTCGCCCTCAGTATTGCCCTCGCGTGTATCGCGGTGGGTGCCCACGCCAAGGATTGGTCGACGATCCGGTTCGGCGTCGACGCCAGCTATCCGCCGTTCGAATCGAAGGACGCAAGCGGCAAGGTTGTCGGCTTCGACGTCGATCTCGGCAACGAGATCTGCGCGCGCCTGAAGGCGAAATGCGTATGGATCGAGAACGACTTCGACGGGATGATCCCCGCGCTGAAGGCGAAGAAGTTCGACGGCGTGCTGTCGTCGATGTCGATGACGCCGGCGCGCGCCGAGCAGATCGCGTTCTCCGACAAGCTGTTCAACACGCCGACGCGGCTCGTGTCGAAGAAGGGTGCGCACCTGCAACCGACGGCCGAATCGCTGAAGGGCAAGTCGGTCGGCGTCGAGCAGGGCACGATCCAGGAAACCTACGCGAAGGCCTACTGGGCGCCGAAGGGCGTGCAGGTCGTGTCTTACCAGAACCAGGACGGCGTGTACCAGGACCTGATGGCCGGCCGCCTCGATGCCGCGCTGCAGGACGCGGTGCAGGCCGACCTCGGCTTCCTGAAGACGCCGCGCGGCGCGAACTTCGAATTCGCCGGCAAGGACATCGACGATCCGAAGACGCTCGGCAACGGCGCGGGCATCGGCCTGCGCAAGGACGACGCCGACCTGAAGGCGAAGATCGACCACGCGATCGCCGACATCATCAAGGACGGCACGTACAAGAAGCTCGAGAAGAAGTACTTCGCATTCGACGTCTACGGCGGCTGACGCCTTCGCGGCGCACGCGGCTCCGGCCGCGCTGCGCCGCCTGTCTTTCTGGATGGATACGCTGACATGATTTTCCAGGGATTTGGCCCGCTGCTGTGGGCCGGCACGGTGGAAACCGTGAAGCTGGCGGTGCTGTCGCTCGCCGCGTCGCTCGTGCTGGGGCTGGTCGGTGCGAGCGCGAAACTGTCGACGAACCGCGCGCTCAAGGCGCTCGGCACGTTCTATACGACGCTGATCCGCGCGGTGCCCGATCTCGTGCTGATGCTGCTGCTGTTCTACGGGATCCAGATCCTGCTGAACATGGCGACCGACGCGCTCGGCTGGGATCAGATCGACATCGATCCGTTCGTCGCCGGCGTCATCACGCTCGGCTTCATCTACGGCGCGTACTTCACCGAGACGTTCCGCGGCGCGTTTCTCGCGGTGCCGCGCGGCCAGCTCGAAGCGGGCTTCGCGTACGGGATGAGCGGCTGGCGCGTGTTCCACCGGATACTGTTCCCGCAGATGATGCGCTTCGCGCTGCCGGGCATCGGCAACAACTGGCAGGTGCTCGTGAAGGCCACCGCGCTAGTGTCGATCATCGGCCTCGCCGATGTCGTGAAGGCGTCGCAGGACGCCGGCAAGAGCACGCTCGATTTCTTCTTCTTCACGCTCGCGGCGGGCGCGATCTACCTCGCGATCACGACGGTATCGAACGTCGTGCTGCACCATCTCGAGAAGCGTTATTCCGTCGGCGTCCGGAGGCTCGCACTGTGATCGAACTCATCGGCCAGTACTGGCAAAACTATCTCTACACCGACGGCTACCGCTTCAGCGGCCTCGCGATCACGCTGTGGCTGCTGGTCGTGTCGATCGCGTTCGGCTTCGCGCTGGCCGTGCCGCTCGCGATCGCGCGCGCGTCGTCGAACCGCTGGATTTCCGGCCCGGTGTGGCTCTATACGTACGTGTTCCGCGGCACGCCGCTCTACGTGCAGTTGCTAATGTGCTACACGGGCATCTACAGCCTGCAGGTCGTGCACGACCACGTGCTGCTCGACACGTTCTTCCGCAACGCGATGAACTGCACGCTGCTCGCGTTCGTGCTGAACACCTGCGCGTACACCACCGAGATCTTCGCGGGCGCGATCAAGGCGACCTCGGACGGCGAGATCGAGGCCGGGATGGCGTACGGGATGTCGCGCTTCAAGCTCTATACGCGCATCATCCTGCCGTCCGCGCTGCGCCGCTCGCTGCCCAGCTACAGCAACGAAGTGATCCTGATGCTGCACGCGACGACGCTCGCGTTCACCGCGACCGTGCCCGACATCCTGAAGGTCACGCGCGACGTCAACTCCGCGACGTACATGTCGTTCCAGGCCTACGGCATCGCGGCCGTGCTGTACGCCATCGTCGTGTTCACGCTCATCTGGGCGTTCCGCAAGCTCGAGACGCGCTGGCTCGCGTACCTCTCGCCGCGCGGCCATTAACGCAAGGAAGGACCAAGCATGTACAAGCTCACCGTTGATAACCTCCACAAGAAGTTCGGCGACAACGAGGTGTTGAAGGGCGTGTCGATGAAGGCGAAGGCCGGCGACGTGATCAGCATCATCGGCTCGAGCGGCTCCGGCAAGAGCACGTTCCTGCGCTGCATCAACTTCCTCGAGCAGCCGTGCTCGGGGCAGATCACGATCGGCAGCGAGCCGATCCAGACCGCGCGCGACCGCAACGGCTCGCTGCGCGTGGCCGACCAGAAGCAGCTGCAGCGGATGCGCACGAAGCTCGCGATGGTGTTCCAGCACTTCAACCTGTGGTCGCACATGACGGTGCTCGAGAACGTGATCGAGGCGCCGATGGCCGTGCTCGGAATCGGCAAGGGCGAAGCGGTCGAGCGCGCGCGCACGTATCTGGAGAAGGTCGGTCTCGCGCCGCGCGTCGAGGGCATGTATCCGTCGCACCTGTCAGGCGGCCAGCAGCAGCGTGTCGCGATCGCGCGTGCGCTCGCGATGGAGCCCGAGGTGATGCTGTTCGACGAGCCGACTTCGGCGCTCGATCCGGAGCTCGTGGGTGAAGTGCTGAAGGTGATGCAGAAGCTGGCCGAGGAAGGTCGCACGATGGTCGTCGTCACGCACGAGATGGGTTTCGCGCGCAACGTGTCGAATCATGTGATCTTCCTGCATCAAGGGAAGATCGAGGAAGAGGGCGATCCGCAGGAGATTCTCGTCAATCCGAAGAGCGAGCGGCTCGGGCAGTTCCTGTCGGGGCGGTTGAAGTAAGTCGCGAGATCGCGTGCCGCGGCACGCGATGGTTTTTCGTATCGTTTCTCATTGCTTGTCGGCGCGATTGGTCATCGCGCCGTTTCTTTTCCTGACCCCTTCTCTTGCACACGCTCGCCCATTCCGGCGGCGGCGCTTCATTCGAAGTCCAGAGCGTTGTGCCGATGAAAGCTTCGAAAGCATGCGGGTGCGCAGCCGCCTTCGAGCGGCCGATGTCAAAGATCGTCAATTGCGGGCAGGTGCGGTGCACGGAGATCGGGTGATCGGCGTTAAGCAGATACCAGCCGGATCACCGGCTGACCTATCCCGGAGAATGTCCATGAACCGCATCGCGAAGATCCTGACGGCCACCGCACTGGCTTGTGCCGTTCTCGTGCCGGCCCTCGCCGAAGCGCACTCGCACCGCGTGTGCCATTTCAATCACCACCACCATCGCGTGTGCCACTGGGTGCACTAAGCAGGGTTTTCCCGGCGCGGCTCCGGGACGCTTTCACCCGTCAGGCAAATCAGGAGAGGACCATGAAAAAAATGATGTTGATCGCCGCGCTTGCTGCCGGCGTGGGGCTGTCGACCGCTGCGTTCGCGCAGGTTCCCGCCAGCGCGCCGGCGGGCACGACCGGTCTGTGCAAGGACGGGTCGTTCTATTCGGGCGCGTCGAAAAAGGGTGCATGCGCGGGTCACAAGGGCGTGAAGGCCTGGTACGGCGCATCGGCTGCGGCGGCAGCGAGCGCACCGGGCGCGGCGCCCGCAATGGCGGCATCCGCTGCTCCGGCATCGGCCGCCGCGCCCGCGAAGAGCGCGCCGGCGACGACCGCGGCAGCGCCGGGCGGCGGCGCGGGCAAGGTGTGGGCCAACGACAGCACGAAGGTCTATCACTGCTCGACCGACAAGTACTACGGCAAGACGAAGCACGGCAGCTACATGTCGGAAGCGGAGGCGAAGACGAAGGGCTTCCATCCGTCGCACGGCAAGGCCTGTTCGTAACACAGGCCGGGCGCGCGGGTTCGCTCGCTCGCGCGTCGGCTGAACGCTGCTGGAAATCGCGCCCCGCCCCTACGGCGGGGCGATTCATTTGCAACGCCGGCGAATACCCTGCCGCTCGGCTTCAGCGGGCGTGATGCGATCATGTTTCGGCCACCGCATCGTGCCTCGTTGCGCGCGCATCGAGCAGTGCGCGCAGCGTGACGTAGTGCGTGCCGTTCGCGTTGCCTTCCGAATCCGCGGTGCGATCGTACGGCTCGTTGTCGTGGATCGTCGCGCGCACGATCGGATAGATCTGCGTTTCCCAGCGGGTGCCGTTGAACACCCCGTAGTGGCCCGCGCCCGTCTGCACGTGGTGCGTCTTGAGATATGGCGGCAACCCCGAACACAGCTCCTGCGCGGCCATCGTCTGGCCGACTGCGCAGATATCGTCCTTCTCGCCTTCGATCGTCAGCAGCGCGGTGCGATGAATCGCCGCCGGTTCGACGAGCCTGTCGCCGACCGTCAACTCGCCGCGCGCGAGCGCGTATTGCTGGAACACCTTCTCGACCGTTTCCAGATAGAACTCCGCGGTGAGATCGGCCGTTGCGAAGTATTCGTCGTAGAAGTGCCGCAGCGTGTCGGCTTTCGCGGGGTCGCCTTTCGCGCGCTCGTAATACAGATCGGCAAACGACGCCGCATGCCGGTCGGGATTCATCGACATGAAGGCGCCGACCTGCACGAAGCCCGGATACACGCACCGCTGCGCGCCGACGAAGCCGGCCGGCACGACGCTGATCAGGTTCCGCGCGAACCATTCGATCGACTGGCTCGTGGCGAGCGCGTTGACCTTCGTCGGATTCACGCGGCAGTCGATCGGGCCCGCCATCAATGTCAGGCTCGCGGGCTGCGCCGGATCGCCGCCGGCCGCCATCAGCGCGACCGCCGCGAGCGCGGCGACGGTCGGCTGGCAGATCGCGAGCACATGTGCGTCGGGGCCGATCTGGCGAATGAAGTCGATCACGTGCACGACGTATTCGTCGAAGCCGAACCGTCCGGCCGTCAGCGGGATGTCGCGCGGGTTGTGCCAGTCGGTGATGTACACGTCGTGGTCGGCCAGCATCGTGTGCACCGTGCCGCGCAACAGCGTCGCGAAATGCCCGGACATCGGCGCGACGATCAGCACGCGCGGCTGGGGTGCGACCGGCCGCGCCTTGCGGAAATGCAGCAGCGTGCCGAACGGGGTGGCCGCGGCAGCCTCCTCGACGATCGGTACCGTTTCCCCGTCGACGACGATCGACCGGATGCCGAACGGTGGACGCCGATGCGAGAACGCGCAGCATTCGAGTAGTTCGCACAGTGCGTCGAGCGTGCGGCCTGTCGGCGTGGTGGTGGACGGCGGCCACAGCGCCATCGTCGCGCGTGCAGTGGCCGCCCATGCGCGCGCCGGGCGCAGGCATTCGGCAGACCATTGATAGAACGGATAGGCAAGCAGGTTCATGACCGTCGCTCGTTGCGCTGCATTGCATCAAACGAGGCAAGCCGTGTGCCAGCACGCGGCTGGCACGCGCGTTGCACGCAGTTCGTGAGTGCGGCGGCGCAGGTGGCACGCGATGACGGACGGCCGAAGGCGATGCGTTGCCGCGCCGGTCCGGCGTGTGGCCCGTACCACGATACGGTGCGACGCTGCGCCGGTTCGGCGAATGCGCCGCACGGGTATGGTGCGGATGACGCCGTGCAGCGTCCGTTTTCGGTGCAGGGGCACGAACGGCATTGGGTAGGGGAGCGACATGGAATCCACCGGAAAGACGACGCTGACCATCAGCAGCCGCAATTACTCGTCGTGGTCGATGCGCGGCTGGCTGCTCGCGAAGCTGAGCGGGCTCGCGTTCGACACGGTCAGCGTGCCGATCGACGCCGCGTCGCGGGCGGAATTGCTGCTGCTGTCGCCGTCGATTCTCGTGCCGTGCCTGACGCACGACGGCAATGCGGTGTGGGATACGCTCGCGATCGCCGAATACCTGAACGAAATCCGGCCGCAAGCGCGGCTGCTGTCTGAAGACCGGCATGCGCGCGCGCATTGCCGGTCGATCTGCGGCGAGATGCATTCCGGTTTCAGCGCGCTGCGATCCGCGTTGCCGATGAACCTGCGTGCGCATTTCCCCGGCTTCCGGATCTGGTCGCGTGCGCAGCACGACATCCAGCGGATCGTGACGATCTGGCGCGAGTGTCTGGCCGCGTACGGCGGCCCCTGGCTGTTCGGCGCGGAGATCGGCATCGCCGACGCGATGTATGCGCCGGTCGTCACGCGCTTCCTGACCTATGACGTGAAGCTGGAGCCGGATATCGCCGAGTACTGCATGCAGGTGCTCGCGCATCCGTTCGTGGCGGAGTGGACCGACGCGGCGAAGGCGGAGCAGGAAGACATCGACGAACTCGACATGGAGTTTTGACGCGCGGGATCGCATTGCGCTTTCAATTGCACTACACGCACACTCACACGCATCGAAGTGAACAATCGAAGTGAACATTGCGAAACAGCCGCGCAACCCGCAAACGTTTCACGTTGATTCCGCGCAAAAGCGAGTGCGAACTCCCTAAAGGATGTTGCGCCCGATGACGTAAACGAGTCACGGGGATGACTCGCGATCGCATGCTTCCGACAGGCGACGCGCAGTCCGCAACATTCAGCGCAGCAGGGGGATCGACGTGAATCGTCAGCAATCGTGGACGCGTACAGCGGCGCCCGGAGAAATCATTTACTCGGAGGGCTTCGCGGGCGAGCCCGTCATCTTCCTGATCGCCGACGGCAAGGTCGAGCTGTCGACGCGCTGCGAAGACAAGCGCGTCGTCGTCGCGACGCTCGGGCGCGGCGAGTTCTTCGGCGAATCGGCGCTGCTCGCGGCCGAGCCTCGCGCGCATACCGCGAAGGCGCTGTCGTTCTGTCAGCTCACGGTCGTGCCGGCCGCGGTGCTCGACGAAGAAATCGAGCACGTGTCCGCGCTGCTTCGTCATGTCGTGCGCACGATGATCCGGCGCGTGAAGCGCAAGGACGACCAGCTCGCGACCTATACGCACGCCGACTTCATGCCGGGCGTGCTGTCGTATGCGCATGTGCTGTCGCTGATGGCGGGCGCCGACACGCGCGGCTCCGACGACGCGTGGTCGCGCCGGCCGATGCAGGCGCATGCGGTGGAAACGTCGGTGCCGCTCGCGGACGTGATCCGCCGCTGTCGCGCGATCGCCGGCCATTCGCGCCCGCACGTGCTCGCGATGCTGCACCGCATGGAGAAGCTCAATCTGGTCACGATCGAAGCCGCGCAGGCCGATCATGCCGGCGGCGCGACCGATTACGCGGGTTCGTCGGATGCGCGCCAGGTTGTCACGTTCGATGCGGCGCGCGTGATCGATCGCGCGCAGCAGGTCGCCGATCACGACCTCGACCTGTCGATCAACAGCGAGCTGGAGCTGATCGAGCTGGCCGACCTGGAGGCGCTGATCGGCGTCGACCGGAAGCTGCTGCTCAACAAGCTGTCGCACGGCGAAATCGCCGACGAGGTGTTCGCGTTCCGCAAGTCGAAGGTGCTCGGCTACGTCGAGCAGAAAGGCGTCGCGTATTTCTCGCGCCGCAGCCCCCGCGCCGGCGGCGATGTGCGCGCGCTCGAGGACATCGTGTGGATCGATCAGCGCACGCTGTTCGACGTGATCAGCGCATTCGACACGTACGATCTCGCGAAGCTGATCGCGAGCCTCGATGATCGCGCGGTGGCCGACAAGCTGTTCTCGGTGATGACTGAGGCGCGGCGCAACGAGGTGTCGTGGGTGATGCGTCGCGAGTTGAAGCTCGATCCGATCGAGATCGAGGAGATCGGGCAGCGCGTGCTCGATGCCGTGCGTGTCGCCAAGGCGCCGGCGCCGTCCGCGCCCCTGGCTGCATCCGACGCGTAACACTCGACCCGACGGAGACGCATATGGACCTGTTGACCCTGGCCGGCGTGGTGCTCGGCGGCGCGGCCATCGTATTCGGCTTCGCGCTGGAAGGCGGCCACTTCTCGATGCTGTTCCAGTTCGAGGCGCTCGTCATCGTACTCGGCGGCACGCTCGGCGCGGTGATGATCCAGAACACGTGGGCGCGCTTCTTCGATGCGGTGAAGCAGTTGCGGCTCGCGTTCGTGCGCGCGCAGGAAGTCGATCGCAAGCACCTGACCGACTTGTTGGAGTGGGGCGATCGCGCGAAGCTCGACGGCTTGCTCGCGTTCGAATCGATGGACGTGAGCGGCATTCATCCGTTCGCGCGGCGCGGGCTGGAACTGCTCGCGAACGGCGTGTCGACCGCCGTGCTCGAGGACGCGCTGCACCGCGAGCTCGACGCGTACGAGCGCAGCCGGCTCGCGGCCGCGCGCGTGTGGCATCAGGCCGGCGGCTATGCGCCGACGTTCGGCATTCTCGGCTCGGTGCTCGGGCTGGTGCAGGTGACGAGCCACATTCTCGAACCGGCGCAGCTCGGGCCCGGCATCGCGGTTGCGTTCATCGCGACGCTCTACGGCCTCGCGTTCGCGAACCTCGTGTTCCTGCCGCTCTACGGCAAGCTGCGTGCGCAGATCGACAGCGAGCTGCGGTTTCGCAAGCTGTATCTCGACGGCTTGCTCGCGATCTCGCGCAAGGAGTCGCCGCATACGATCGAAACGCGGCTGACCGGCGACGTGCGCGGCCGCGCGGAGGAATCGCTCGCATGACGCACCGGGAGCTTCGACATGACGGCTCGAACTGACGGCGCGCGTGCGGTTTCGGCCGCCGCCGACCGCGACGACGATGAAGCGGAAGGCGCGCAGTCCGGACGCTGGCTGATTTCCTACGCGGATCTCATCACGACGCTGATGGTGCTGTTTCTCGCGCTGTACGTGCTGCAGCTCGCGAAATACAACGCGCTCGATGCGCGCTATCAGACGCTCGCGCGGCACGACAGCGGTGCGGCAAGTGCGACGGCGGCCGCACCTGCGACACCCGAGCGCGCGCCCGCATGGCTAACGTCGCTCGATGTGCTGAAGACGAATGGCCGCATCTCGCTCGTGCGGGCGCCGCACGGCATCGAGATCGGCATCGATGCGAAGATCCTGTTCAACGTCGGCGATGCGCGCCTGCTGCCCGACGCGACGCCGGTGCTGAGCGAGATCGCGCGGGCGCTGAGCGAGCATGCGACCGGCGACATACTCGTCGAGGGGCATACCGACAGCGTGCCGATCGCGAACGCGAAATACGAATCGAACTGGGAGCTGTCATCCGCGCGGGCGGGCAGCGTCGTGCGCTATCTGGCCGAACGCGGCGTCGCGCCGCACCGGCTCGCGGCGATCGGGCGAGCCGACACGCAGCCGCTCGTCGCCGGCGACGATGCGCCCGCGCGGGCGCGCAACCGCCGCGTGACGATCTTCGTCGCATACTGATCGGGCGACGCTCGGCGGGCCCGCCACGCTCGCCTGTCGACGACATATCGGATCCCGCATGACGGACATGTGAAATCGGCGATGCGATTTTGCGTGTGCCTGCCGATAACCCAAGCTGGCTCAGACCGAGCGGTTATCGAGGGTTCCCCATGCATTTCTGGCGCAAGCTGTCCATTCAGAACAAGCTGATTCTCAGCATGACGAGTTGCCTGCTCGTGTTCGTCGCGATCTCGAGCGGGTTGAGCGTCCGCCTGATCGGTCACGCGGTGCGCGATCGCGTCGTCCGCGAAGAGCTGCCGACGGCCGTCAGCGGCATCCGGGCCGACGTGCAGCGCCAGATGGCCGGACCGATTGCCGCGTCGCGCCTGCTCGCGCGCGATGCGTTCCTGCTGCAATGGGAAGCCGACGGCGAGCCCGATGCCGGCACGCGCAACTGGGTCCAGCTTGCGAAGAACGTGAAGGACGAGCAGAAGGCGGCGTCCGTGCAGTGGGTGTCGGTGAAGAGCGGCAACTACTACAACGAAGGCGGCCTGCAGCGCAAGGTCACCGGCGAGGATCGGTGGCTGACGAACTTCCTCGCATCCGGCAAGGCCTTCGACGTGAACATGGATCGCGAAGTCACGCTCGGCGGCTACATGATGTTCATCAACAGCCGCGTGGAGCTCGACGGCGCGCCGATCGGCGCGGCCAGCATGAGCCTGTCCGTCGATGCGCTCGCGAAGGGCATCGCCGCGTACCGGATCGGCGACACCGGGTTCGCGTACCTCGTGCGGCCGGACGGCGCGATCATGATGCATCGCGATACGTCGCTGATCGACGGCAAGCACTTCCTGAAGGATGAAGCGGGCCTGCCCGGCGACGCGGCGTCGACGCTGCTGGCCGGCAAACCGTATGCATACCTGAGCTACGATGGCGACGGCGGTGCGCGCTTCATCGCGACGTCGTTCATTCCGGAGCTGAATGCGTACGTGGTCGTCGAAGTGCCGCAGGCCGAACTGCTCGGCCCGGTGACGCGTGCGATTCGCAGCGCCGCGCTGGTCGCCGCGGTGGTGGGCCTCGGCGTCGCGCTGATCGTGATCTGGCTGGTCGGGCGCGCGATCGCCGCGCCGATCCGCCGCGCGGCGACGCTGCTGTCCGAGATCGCGAGCGGCCAGGGCGACCTGACGCGCCGGATGACGGTCGAGAGCGAGGACGAGATCGGACAGTTGTCGGACGCGTTCAACCGCTTCGTGTTGTCGTTGTCGACGCTCGTGCACCGGATTCGCGCGGCGTCCGCGTCGATCGCGACCGGCTCCGCGCAGATCGCGTCGGGCAACGCGGATCTCAGCGAGCGCACCGAAGGACAGTCGAGCAACCTCGAGCGCACGGCTTCGTCGATGGAGGAAATCACCGCGGTCGTGCGCAACAACACCGAAACCGCGACGACGGCCGCGAAGCTGATCACCGGCGCATCCGATACGGCGTCGCGCGGCGGGCAGGTCGTCGGCGAAGTCGTGTCGACGATGGAGCAGATCAGCGATGCGTCGCAGCGGATCTCAGAGATCATCGTGATGATCGACAGCATCTCGTTCCAGACGAACATCCTCGCGCTGAACGCCGCAGTCGAGGCGGCCCGGGCCGGCGAGCAGGGGCGCGGGTTCGCGGTCGTCGCCGCGGAAGTGCGCAACCTCGCGCAGCGCAGCGCGCAGGCGGCGAAGGAGATCAAGGCGCTGATCGAGCACAGCGCGGGCACGGTGAACACCGGGTCGCGGCTCGTCAGCGAGGCCGGCAAGGTGATGCGCGATGTCGTGTCGCAGGTGCAGGGCGTCAGCGCGATGATGAGCGAGATCGCCGAGGCGAGCCTGGAGCAGAGCGCGGGCATCGACCAGATCGGCGACGCGGTGCAGTCGCTCGATCAGATGACGCAGCAGAATGCGGCGCTGGTCGAGGAGAGCGCGGCGGCCGCCGAGAGCCTGAAGCAACAGGCGGCGGAACTGACGCGACTGGTATCGGCGTTCAAGGTCGACGAATGAAGCCTGCGCGACGTTAGAATGAAGCGTTTCTGAGGGACGACTGCCGCGCGATGACGGCAGCCGTTTTCGCTGTCGGCGCGGGGTTCGGTAACGTCAAAAAAATGAAGCGCATATCAAGACTGAAGGTCGGGGCGGGGGTGGTGGTGGTCGCGGCGCTGCTCGCCGCGGTCGGGGCGAAGGTGATCGCATCGCCGGCGGATTCGTATCTTGCCTATCGGAACAAGGCCACGGCGACCGTGGCGGCGGCGCGCATCGAGGATCGGGCGGCCCTCGACAAGCAGTACACGGCCGACGTGAATGCACGGCTCGCGAAGCTGATCGGCACGGTCCGCGCGAGAGGGTTTGCCGCGAAGGCGGAGGGCACCGTGCAGAGTGTCGGCCCGGTCGACGGAATGCCGTCGGGGCCGGACGGGTTGTCCTTCAAGTCGGAGGACGGCAAGACGAATCTGGTCGTCACGACGGTTGCGCTGCTGAAGGCGTGGGCGAGTACCGCGGATGCGGGCATCAAGCCGACCGACGACGTCGCCGCGATGTTCGACAATGAAACGCTTTACACGAATGTGTTCGGCGACGACGCCGCGGCGTTTCGCTTCGCCGAAGTGCCCGTCAAGCGGCAGCCGGCCGACGGCGTCGTGAAGGCGTTGCTGCTGGGCGAAAGCCAGGACGGCGTGCCGGACGGGCCGAACACGCTGGCCGTGTCGGTGCGGCAGGGCCAACGGGTGTACATCCTGTGGAAGAGCGTGACGCTGCGCCCGATCGCGGCGTGCAGCGCGGCGCGCGTGCCCGAGGACGCGCGGCAGGCGTGTTTCGCCAAACAGGTGGCGTCCCAGCGGATTTACCCGCGGCTGATCGCGCAGGCGCAATCGATGGCCGATGCGGTGGCTCGATAGCGGGCAACGGGCAACGACGCGCCCGCGTCGCCGCCCGTCGGGATGCCGTCGGACGATCCTTCAAGGCGAGCGCAACGCCTGCAACCCCAGCGCGAGCGCGTTGAACGGCATCTCGGCGGCGCCCATCGAAAAGCTCGTCGCGTTCGCGCTCGCCCCCGGCATATGCATCAACGCGTGAACGATCCGCTCGCTCGCATGGCCGTCGCCATACGGATTGCTCGCGCGCGCCATTTCCTCATACGCGCTCTCGCTGTCGAACAGCCGCGACGCTTCCCAGATGATCCGTTCCTGATCCGTGCCGACGAGCCGCGCGGTGCCGGCCTGGATCGCTTCGGGGCGCTCGGTCGTCTCGCGCGTGACGAGCACCGGCTTGCCGAGCGCCGGCCCTTCCTCCTGGATGCCGCCAGAATCCGTGATGATGAAATGCGCGCGTGACATCAGGAATACGAACGAAAGATATTCCTGCGGATCGATCAGATAAATGTTCGGCACGTCGCCGAGCAGCGCGCGCGCCGGCTCGCGCACGTTCGGATTCATGTGCAGAGGATAGACGAACTGCGCATCGCGATAGCGGTTCGCGAGCGCGCCGAGCGCGTTGCAGAAATGCCGGAACGGCTCGCCGAAGCTCTCGCGGCGATGGCCGGTGATCAGCACGACGCGACGCGACGGCTCGAGAAACGGAAAGTGCGCGGCGACGGTATCGTTGAGCTCGGCATTGTGATCGAGCATCCGTTTGACGTCGTGCAGCGCGTCGATCACGGTGTTGCCGGTCATCACGACCGCGCCCACCGGGATGCCTTCGCTGAACAGGTTGTCGCGCGCCTGGCCGGTCGGCGCGAAATGCCATGACGACACAGCGTCGGTCACGCGGCGATTCAGTTCCTCGGGCCACGGTGACCAGATGTCGCCGCTGCGCAATCCCGCTTCCACGTGTCCGACCGGCAGGTAGCGATAGAACGCGGCGAGACTCACGGCCAGCGTCGTCGTCGTATCGCCGTGCACCAGGACGACGTCCGGATGGAAGTCCTCGAAAACGACGCCGATCGCCTGCAGGATGCCGGTCGTCACGTCGGTCAGCGTCTGGCTCTGACGCATCAGATTGAGATCGTAGTCTGGCTTGATGCCGAACAACGTGAGGACCTGATCCAGCATTTCCCGATGCTGGGCGGTGACGCATACCCGGGCGTCGACATCCCTGCGCGCCTTGAGTGCGCGCACGAGCGGCGCCATCTTGATGGCTTCCGGCCGAGTCCCGAACACAAGCAAGATCTTTTTCATCGTTATCCTCGTTGAGCTTCTGCGCACCGTACGACCCGGTACCTGGCGCCAAGCAGGGTGGCTGGCGAACCGTCCCGTGCCCGCACGCGGTCGCGCCGACCGGCGCCGGCCGCGCGACATGCGGCGGCGGTGCGGGCGAGCGCGCCGCTTCTATCCGCGCGGTCTGCGCCACGCAATCGTCGGACTACGCCCGTTACCTTGGATCTCGTCGATCACGTCATGAGCGTTCCTCGCTGTATCGATCGTCACGTCTTCCGTCACACCTTTCGCACTGCCACGCGATGGCGCACCCGGTGGGTGTCCATGCGTTCGATACAGCAATATTCAAACCAGCCGCCCTCCGGAATGGTCCGGATCGCGGAGCCCGCGCGGTTCGTCAAGGAACGTTTCACAACTGCTACGGACGCCCCATCGGCGGGCGGTCGTGACGCAGATAAACGGGCGGCCGCGCGTGCGATCGGCACGCTCGCATCATTCGGCGAACAGCGATGGGTGTTGTGCATCGGTGGGCGGTCGAACGTCATGCATCCTTCGAAGCGCATTGAATCGCTTCGATATGCGAATTTTGTCTGGGCAATGAACGCAGCGTCATCGCGCATCCGATTCCGGTCGCGCACGCGTGATTTCGTCGCCGCGGAGCAGCGCCGGCGTCGTGCGGGCTGACAGGCTCGAAATGTTGCGTATCTGTAACGCGCGGCCGGAATGACGCGGCCGCATCCGTGTCGCGCCCATCAGTGGCGCACCGCGGCGGGCGCCGCGCACGCTTGCCGCCCACGGCGCATGTCACGGCGATTCGCGATCGGTTGCGTTCGTGAGCCGCGTCGCGCAAGGCGACACGCGCGCGATGAGCAGACGATTCGCCGCCGGATGCGTACGCGGCGCGAGTCCGGGCCGCGCGTATCGCCGAAAAGCTGATTCGCAGATGAATCAAAAACTCCGCCCGCGGCCCCGACCGCGCGCGCCGCTTGCTGGCTAGCCCTTGCCGCACGCGGCACGGCGGCCGATGGCTCGCCGCTTGCTTGTTCTGGCCGGACAGGCGCGTTCCGACGTGTTGCTACGACAGCGGACGGAGCGCCACAGCAGCGAATCCGGAAGGCGGCACACCACGCTCGTCCTGCGCGGAAGAAGGCCGCGCATGCGCGACGAACGTGCAGCCGCTTCCCATTGACATCCGCGCGACTCACGGCCCGGGCTCCAACGCTCGGCGGCCGCCGTCGCCGGCACGGGGGCAGGACATGAAGAACCGTCGGTCTGTGTCGCTCTGCATCGAAGGCATTCTGCTGTTGATCGTGCTGGCCTGCTCGCTGGCCGTGCGCGACACCGCCACGCGGCCGGCGGCCGCAGCGGTGCGCGTCGGCATGTCGGCGGCCGATGCGGCCGGGCACAGCGTGCGCGATGCCGCGCCGCTCGCGGTGCGCGAGTCGACCGATGCGAACGCGCTGCTCCAAACGACGCGGGCCGACGACGCGCCAATCACGTTCGATCTCGACACGCTGCTGATGCCGGGCGTCGCGTACCTGTGGCTGTTCACGCTGCTGACGTGCGTCTACGCCGCGCGGCATTACGTATTCAGTCTCGACCGCCTGTTCAAGCCGCAGCACGCGCCTTATCAGACGATTACCCACGGCGAATGGCCGCGGCTCACGGTGTTCGTCGCCGCGCACAACGAGGAGGCCGTCGTCGTCGATTGCCTGATGGCGTTGCTCGCGACGACCTATCCGCGCGACCGGCTCACGATCATTCCGGTCAACGACCGTTCGACCGACAACACGCGTGCGCTGATCGACGAGGTGCAGGCGCTGGCGCCCGATCTCGTCAAGCCGTTTCACCGCGAGAGCGGCAAGCCGGGCAAGGCCGCCGCGCTGAAGGATGCGCTGCGTTTCATCCGCGGCGACATCATGGTGGTGTTCGACGCCGACTACCTGCCGCGCCCCGGGCTGCTGAAGGAACTCGTCGCGCCGTTCTTCGATCCGGAAGTCGGCGCGGTGATGGGCCGCGTCGTACCGCAGAACGCCGACAGCAACCTGCTCGCACGGTTGCTCGATCTCGAGCGCGCGGGCGGCTACCAGGTCAATCAGCAAGCGCGCAACAACCTGAACCTGGTGCCGCAATACGGCGGCACCGTCGGCGGCATCCGCAAGAGCGCGCTCGATGCGGTCGGCGGCTGGTGCGACGACACACTCGCCGAGGATACCGACATGACCTATCGCCTGCTGTTGAGCGACTGGCGCACGGTCTACCTGAATCACGCCGAATGCTATGAGGAAGTGCCCGAGCGCTGGGCGGTGCGCGCGCGCCAACTGACGCGCTGGGCGAAGGGCCATAACCAGACGCTGCTGCGCTATCTCGGCCCGGTGTTGCGCAATCCGCTGCTGTCGCGGCGCTGCCGGCTCGACGGCGCGCTGCTGCTCGGCGTGTTCCTGATGCCCGCGCTGCTCGCGATCGCATGGGCCACCGCGATCACGCTCTATCTGCTCAACGGCGTCAACTCGACGGCGCTCGGCCTGCTCGTGTCGCTGTTCGCGCTGTTCGGCTTCAGCACCTTCGGCAATTTCGGCGTGTTCTTCGAGATCGTCGTCGCCGCCCGGCTCGACGGTCGCGCGACCCGCCTGCGGCTCGTGCCGGTCAACGTGGTCGGCTTTTGCGTGACGATTGCGGCGGTGGTGTCCGCGCTGTGGGGGCTCGCGCTCGACGTCGCCTTGCGCCGCGAACTGAAATGGGACAAGACCGAGCGCTTTCGCCGGCAACTGAAACCGGGGCGATGAACGATGACGACTTTCAATGTGATGGTGCCGGTGGCCGGGGTGCTCAGCCTGCCGTTCCTGCCGTTGCTGCATGAACTGATCCGGCGCAGCGACGTCGCGGCGCTGCCGATCGGCGACGGACCGTTCGTCGACCAGGCGCTGCTCGCCGCGCGCTGGCACGATGCGCTGCGCATGCACGCCGACGATGCGCCGCCGGCCGATCCGTCCGCCGCGCCGCCGTGGCACGCGCTGGGGCTGCTCGTGCGGCATGACGAAGAGATTCGCGTGTTGCGTCACGAGCATTGCGACGACGTGCTGTATGCGGATCGCGCGATCACGCTCGACGGCGGCGCGCGGGCCGCGTATGCGTTCGCCGAGCAGCGCATCGACATTCACGCGGGCGCGACGATCGGCATGCTCGCGCACGCATCGCACATCGACGTCGAAAGCGCGGTGCTGCGCGGCGTCGTGGTCGGCGGGACGATGTACCTGCACGGCGCGGGCGGCTTCGTGTGCCTGTACGGCGAGCCGATCGTGTTCGGCAAGGCCCCGGAGCTGCCGGCCGCCGATACGGCCGGCGCGCCGCGCCGCGCGGTCTCGCTGACGCGCCACTTCGCGAAGCTGCCGTATCGCTACGTGCATGGCCGCTACCTGCTGCCCTGCGATGTGCGTCTGCCCGCGCACACGGTCGTGCAGGGCAACCTCGTGGTGGACGGCACGCTGGTGCTCGGCGACGGCTGCGTGCTGCGTGGCAGCGTCAAGGCGCATCGCGTCGAGCTCGAACGCCACGCATTCCTGCACGGCGCGGTGTTCGCGCGGGACGACGTGCTGCTCGCGAGCGGCAGCTGCATCGATGGCGTCGTGTCCGCGGGCGGCCTGCTGCGCCTGACCGGCGGGCGCATCGGCGCCCCCGGACATCCCGTCAGCGCCTGCGCACGCGACGTCTCGGTCATCGGTCATGCCTGCGTGCACGGCGACCTCGTCGCCTGCCGCAGCGGCTGGTTCCACGCATCCCGTTAAGGAGCGCCTTCTCATGTCCGATCGTTTCCGTCGTCGCGGCGCGCGCGCGCCGGTCGCCGCCCTGGCGGTGCTGTACGGCGTCGCCGTCGGCCCGCTGCCGGCGCTCGCGGCGCAGCCGGATGATGCCGGCGCGCCGCCACCCGCGCAGTCGCCCGACGTTGCGGCACCCGTCGCTACGCCCGTCGCTGCACCAGTCTCCTCGCCCGTCATCGTGCCGCGCACGCTCGACGCTCCCGTGTTCGTGCGCGTGACGCCCGAAGGCTTGCCGGATGGCATGTCGCTCGCCGAATTCACGCCCGAGGATACGAATCGGCCGCCGTTGCCCGACGCCGTGATCGCGCACGTGCAGGCGCCGAGCGAATCGCATGCCGAGATGTCGCTCGGCGTGTCCAGTGCGCACCTGACGCACGGGTATGGCAACTGGTACGGCGTGCATGTGCGCGGCATCTATCAGGACGGCGGCCGCACGATACTCGGCGAGCTGGCGCAACTGCACCGTTTCGGCGAGAACACGCAACTCGGCTCGCTGACGTACGTGCAGGACATGGGACCGAACTGGTTCGGCGGCATCGGCTTTGCCGGCACCACGTCCGGGACGATCCTGCCGAGCATGCGCGTCGACCTGTCGATCAACCGCAAGCTGCTGCCGGACCGTTCGCTGATCGTGTCGCTGGGCGCCGGCTATGCACGCAACCGCAGCGGCCACAAGGATCAGCTGTATCACGCCGGCGTGATCTGGTACGCGCTGCCGAAGTGGATCTTCGAGGCGGGCGCGAACTATACGGTCGATTCGCCGGGTTCGGTGAAGGCGCCCCAGTACTACGGCGCCGTCACCTACGGCGAAGTCGGCAAGAGCGTGATCGTGCTGCGCGGCGGGTTCGGCCGCGAGGCGTATCAGATCACCGGTTCCGGCTCGCAGATCGCGGATTTCCGCAGTCACGAGCTTTCCGCGAAGTGGCGCTACTGGTTCACGCGCAAGTGGGGTACCCAACTCGAATTCGATTACTACCATAACCCCTACTATTCACGGATCGGCGGCGAGCTGAGCGTGTTCTATCGTTGGTAGCGGGGGCGGGCGCCATGCAGACGCATCCCGTCCGTCCTCCTGTCGACCGCTCGCTGCGGATCCACCCGCATCCGCAGCGCTGGCTGACGTCGATCGTGCTGCTCACCCCGATGCTCTATGCGTTGCTGTGGCTCGGCTTGCCGCTGGCGTGGCGCTACTGGCGCGCGGTCCTCGCCTGGGGCGCGCACGAGCTCGATCCGGCGCTGCACGTGATCGCGCTTGGCTATCCGCCCGACGCGCCGCGCGTGGCGCTGCTCTCGATCGATCTCGCCGCGCGGATGCCGAGCGCAACGCAGCTGGCCGTGACCGCCGCGATTTGCGCGATCGGCTTCGGCGCGTCGTTTTTCCGGCGGGCGAAGTGGCTGCCCGTTGCATATCTGTTACGTATCGCGAGCTTTACGCAGCTGCTGATCTGCGCGTATTTCTGGCTCGCGCCGGGCGCGTTTCCGTACGTGCCGATGCTGCATCTGCGCGACATGTTCGTGCTGCACGGCGCGGCGATCGCGGTGATTCCGCTGGTGATGGCGGCGCTTTACTACCCGCTCGACTTCTCGCTGCTGCAAAAGATCGTCGCATCGGTGCTCGTGGTCGGCTATTTCGTGTTCGCGCTGCCGTTCGTGATGCTGCTGCACGCGGTCATCATCCATCACGGCTCGCTGCTGTTCTTGCCGTTCTGCTATTTCCTGCTCGGCGGCCCGCTGCTGATCGGCCTGCTGGTTACGCTCTACACCTACTGCGCGAGCTGGCCCGGCTCGCTGACGAATCCTTAGATGGTTCGCGCGGAGATCGCGCGCAAACGCCGCCGTATCAGTGATGAAACGATTCGGCCGCGTTTTCGGCCGGCCCGCCGGAAGCCCGGCGCACGAAGCGAGCGCGACCGGGGCTCTGGCGCCAATGGCACGTTGTTCGCTTCTTCTCCTTCGTCGCATCGATTCGTTTTCCCCGGAGAAGACGGCGCGGCACGCCGGGACGGATTGATCAGTCGGGCTGCCGATGGCAGATGCCGTTCGATGCTCGACGAACCGGGCAGCCCCACACATCCGCCGGGCAAGGTTGGTTGACCTGACGGCACGCGCAGCGCTGCCGCCGCGCGCCACTCATTCCTGAAGCGAGGAGCACACCATGTTGGCAAAGTCAGGCAAGTTCTTGCGGATTCTGTTTGCGTTGTTCGCGCTCGCGATCGCATTCAGTCCGGGCGTCGTCCGGGCGGCCACCAACCAGCTGCTGCTGCTGGTGCCCGACACGCTGACACTGCCGGATCCGCGCGTGTCCGCGTGGCTCGATACCGCGCAGGAAGAAGGGCTGCAGATCAAGGTGATGACCGACAGCCAGTTCATGGCCGCCGGCTCGACGCTGTCGCAGTATCCGGGCCTGATCCTGCCGGACCAGATTCATACGACGGCCGCCGACACGCTCGTGACGGCAATCCAGAACTATGCGCTGAATGGCGGCAAGGTGATGCTCGTCTATGATTTCGGCGTACTGAACTCGGCGGGCTTCTACGTGAGCCCGAAATCGCGCTTCAGCAGCATGGCCGGCGTCGACTACGTGCTGTATGACCAATACGGCGGCAACATGATCGGCCTCGGCACCGTGACCGGCATGAGCAGCTGGCTGCGCACGCTGCAGGTGCCTCCGGGCAAGTCGATGGCCTGGACGACGACTGCGTCGGGCACGACCGCCAGCCCCGCGACGTCGTTCGCGTCGACGAGCAGCTCCGGCACGTCGATGACTTCGGCATCGAAGTCGACGTCCACGTCCGGCAGCGCGCTGTTCCTGCCCGCAAGCCCGTCGAACCCGGGCGGCCTCGCGAACTACAACCACGGCGCGTGGTTCCAGTACTCGACGCCGCCCGCCGGCAGCGGCGTGCTGAGCCAGTCCCTCCCGAAGATCACGGGCGCCGTGACCGGCAAGCTGAAGAAGACCACTTCGTATAGCGCCGGCTCGCTGCTGAGCACCGCGACGGGCACGACCGCCAACACGCTGGCATCCACGCTGGCCACCACCACCGACACGCTCGAAGGGATCTCCGGCTACGTATACGGCTTCCTGACCTATCCGAGCTTCGTCACGCAAGGCACGTACACCGGCACCACGATCCTGACTTCGCCGACGTTCGGGCTGGTATCGGGCTACAACACGTACGGCAACGGTGGCGTGCTGTTCGTCAACCTGCCGCTGGCCTACCTCGACGGCCAGACCGACGGGATGCTGATCCACGGCTACCTGCATTATTTCGGCATGAAGCTGCTGAACCTGCCGTCGCTGTCGCCGCTGCCGAAGGCGCAGGCCGGGCTCGTGTTCAACTGGCACTTCTGCGCAGGCGACCAGATCCAGCCGGCGCTTTACCTGAAGAGCCTCGGTGTGTGGAACAACGGGCCGTTCTCGCTCGTGGTGACGGCCGGCCCCGACGAAGCAGCCTTCGGCGACGGAGGCGGCATCAATCTCGCCAACAATCCGTCCGCGCAGAATCTCCTCAAGTACTTCCTGCTCAAGGGGCATCGCGTCGGCAGTCACGGCGGCTGGATCCACGACTACTGGGGCGCGAATGCAAGCGAAACGAACGCGAGCACGTTCACGCAGTATCTGGTGATGAACCATCAGGCCGTGCAGGCCGTGACCGCTCAGCCGGACGTCGAATACGCGGCGCCGGAAGGCAACACGCCGACCTGGTCGGTGAACTGGCTCCAGAGCAACGGCTTCAACGGGTACTACTTCACCGGCCACACCGGCTCGGCGCCGACCCGCGCGTATCGCAACGGCGCGATGCTGAACCCGGGCCTGTGGGCTTATCCGGTGATGCCGTTCGGCAAGTACGCGACGTTCGAGGAGTTTCAGCAGTTTGCGGTGCCGACGAGCGACGTGAACAACTGGTACGCGTCGCTGATGAACTTCGTCGTCGCGAACCGCACGAGCCGGCTGATCTATGCGCACCCGCTCGGCGCGTCGTCGTACACGTCGACGCTGTCCGCCATCTTCTCGCAGGCCAACTCGCTGAAGCTGACCGGGCAGTTCAGGTGGTACACGATGACCGACATCACGGTGTTCGACCGCGCACGCCTGAACGTCACGTGGTCGGCCACCGACACGGGCACCGGCTGGGCCTTCTCGGCCAGCCACCCGACGAGCCTCGCGAACATGACGTGGCTGCTGCCAAAGGCCAGCTTCGGGACGCCGATCATCACGCAAGGCATTGGCACCATCGGCATCACCGACTCGACGTACTGGCTCGTGACCGCGACCAGCGGTACCAGCCTCAAGTTCAGCAGCGTCAAGCTGCACTGAGTCACACCGTCGACCTGTTCGCCGGACGCGACGCGGCCAACGCCGCGTTCGGCGACGAATGCGCAGGACTACCGCGCAGGAGCCCCACATCATGAACTGGCCCGCGCTTTTCCCCGCCGCACGCACGTGCGTGGCGGCCACCGTCAGGCTGTGCCATGCGTGGCGCGTTGCCTGCTGCGTCGCCGCGTGCTGCTCCGTGCTGCCCGCGGGCGCCGCCGAACTCCAGCTCAACGGGCTGTATCAACGCCCGGACGGCGCGATCACCGTGCGCCTGAACGGGGCCGGCATCGATCCTTATTTCGCGGCGAAGGCGCTGCTTGCCGCGGCCGATACGCGGATGGACGCCCGTCAGTCGGCGCTCGCGTGGATCGCATGGCTGTTGCCGCGCCAGCGCCCGGACGGCGGCTTCGACCGCTATTGCGTGAAGGACGGCCTGACGAACCGGTGCGCGGAAGCCGACGCGGACGACGCGATGATGGCGACCTGGATCGAGCTGCTCGCGCGCTTCGCACCGCCTGACGGGATGCCGGCCGCGTGGGAGCTCAGCCTGAACCGCGCGGGCGCGCACCTCGACGCGCTGCTCGACAAGCCGACCGGCGTCTATCAGATCTCGTCGTCGCTGCATGTCGCGCTGCTGATGGACAACGTCGAGGTGCACAGCGCGTTCCAGGCGTTCGCCGCGTATTACATGCGCCGCGGCGACGCCGCGCGTGCGGCGCCGTGGAGCCAGCGCGCCGACCGGCTGTCGTCGGCGATCGTGAAGGTGTTCTGGCGCGGCACGCAATCCGGCTTTCGCGCGAGCACGCAGAAGATCAGCGACGCGAGCTTCTATCCGGCGAAAGTCGCGCAGATTTTCCCGATCCTGTCGGGCATCCAGGTGCCGGACCAGTCGAACGACCGGATCTATGCGCAGTGGATGCAGAAGTACGGCAAGACCTGGATGCAACTCGCCGGCTCCGATTTTCCGTGGGGGCTGATCGCGCTGGTCGCATACAAGATGAACGACTGGAACACCGTTGCGTGCTGGTATGCCCGCTCGGGCCCGTATCGTCACGGCCCGCACTGGAATGTACTGGAGGAGGCACTGTACCTGGCATTCGAAAACAGGATGACCGACCCGCTCGCGCCCGCCAAATGCGGGTTCACGACGGCGGAGGTCACGGTGACCGGATCGCGCTGATACAACGGCGCACGGTTCGGCCCGCGGTTCATGAACGGACAAAGGGAAGGAGACGTGTCATGTGTGGCATCGTCGGCGCGGTCGCGCAACGGAACATCGTTCCGATTCTGATCGAAGGTTTGCGCCGCCTCGAATATCGAGGCTACGATTCATGCGGCGTGGCGACCGTCGTCGATGGCCACGCGCGCCGCGAGCGCAGCGTGTCACGCGTCGCGGATCTCGACGCGCACGTGCGCAGCGCCGGGCTGTCCGGCACCACCGGCATCGCGCACACGCGCTGGGCGACGCACGGCGCGCCCGCCACCTGCAACGCGCATCCGATCTTCTCGCGCGACGAAATCGCGCTCGTGCACAACGGCATCATCGAGAATCACGAAACGTTGCGCAGGCAACTGTCGGACGAGCACTACGAATTCGACGGCCAGACCGACACCGAGGTCGTCGCGCACCTGATCCACAGCAAGTATCGCGGCGACCTGCTCGCCGCCGTGCGCGATGCGACGTCGCAGTTGCACGGCGCATATGCGATCGCGGTGTTCAGCAAGCACGAGCCGCAGCGGCTGATCGGCGCGCGTGTCGGCTCGCCGCTCGTGGTCGGCCTGAAGGACGACGAATGTTTTCTCGCGTCCGACGCGCTCGCGCTCGCCGGCATCACCGATCGCTTCATCTTTCTCGAGGAAGGCGACATCGTCGAGCTGACGCCGGGCGGCGTGCGAATTCTCGAGCGCGGCGGCACGCCGGTCGAACGCCCGATCCAGACCGTCTCGTCGACGCAGGGCGTGGTCGAGCTCGGACCGTACCGGCATTTCATGCAGAAGGAAATCTTCGAGCAACCGCAGGCCGTGGCCGCGACCATTCCCGATGCGGGGCTGTTCGATCCGGCGGCATTCGGCCCGGATGCCGCGCGGGCGTTCGAGCAGATCGACAACGTGCTGATTCTCGCGTGCGGCACGAGCTACTATTCCGGCCTGACTGCGCGCCGCTGGCTCGAGACGATCGCGCGCCTGCCCGCGCAGGTCGAGATCGCGAGCGAATACCGTTACAGCGACGCGCTCGCGCTGCCGAATACGCTGGTGGTCAGCGTGTCGCAATCGGGCGAGACGGCCGACACGCTTGCCGCGCTCAAGTACACGCAGGCGCTCGGTCATGTCGACACGCTCGCGATCTGCAACGTGCCGACCAGCGCGATGGTGCGTCAGACCAGCCTGCGGTTCCTGACGCGCGCCGGCCCGGAAATCGGCGTCGCGTCGACCAAGGCGTTCACGACGCAGCTCGTCGCGCTGTTCATTCTCGCGGTGACGCTTGGCCGGCTGCGCGGCTATGTCGACGATGCGCAGCTTGCCCGCTATGCGACGCAACTGCGACGGCTGCCGGACGCGCTCGAACAGCGTGCTCGCGCTCGAGCCGCAGATCATCGCTGGTCGGTGGAGTTCTCACGCCACGAAAACGCGCTGTTTCTGGGGCGTGGGCTGCATTACCCGATCGCGCTCGAAGGGGCGCTGAAGCTCAAGGAGATTTCGTATATCCACGCGGAAGCGTATCCGGCCGGCGAGCTGAAGCACGGGCCGCTCGCGCTCGTCACGCACGCGATGCCGGTCGCGACGATCGCGCCGAACGACGCGCTGCTCGAGAAGCTCAAGTCGAACATGCAGGAGGTGCGGGCGCGCGGCGGGCAGCTTTACGTGTTCGCCGATGCCGATACGCGGATCGACAACGGCGAAGGCGTGTCGGTGCTGAGGATGCCGGATTACTACGGGCTGCTGTCGCCGATCCTGCACGTCGTGCCGCTGCAATTGCTCGCTTATCACGCGGCGTGCCTGCGCGGCGCGGATATCGACAAGCCGAGGAATCTCGCGAAATCGGTGACGGTGGAGTGACGGGAAGGGGGCTCGACGCGGCTGCTTCTGCGCGATGCGGAGCGGCCTCGGAATGGCAGCCGGCAAACCGACGCGATTCGTGCACGGCCGCCCGGTCCGTTACGATTTCGCGTCGTCGGCTGGAGCGTCGTCGTCGATGCGGAACACGATCGGATCGTGCGGATAGTGCTTGATATCCGGCGATAAAGCGTACCTGCCCTCGGCCCAGTAATACGCGAAGGAAACGATCAGGATCGCCAGCGAAAAGGGCAGCGACATGCGCCCCCATGCCCAGAAAGCGAGAAGCCCGAGCGCGACGATGATCGAAAAAGCGATCATCGCCGGGCGTCGTGCTGTTGCGAGCGGCTGCCAGGTTTCAGGGTGAATCCCCGCGGCGATGAACGTCCTCGGATTGAAACGCAGCCCCTGATGCGCGAGGCCGCACAGCAGCGCGACAACCAGTTCGTGATGATTCTTGAAGCGAACGCAGCGAATGGCACTGTCGGCGTCGTAATCCACGAGACTCGTGCGCAGCGTGAATCGCGTCGCCGGTTCGCGCTTGGCACCGCGTCGCCAGAACTGGAAACTCGCGGGGCGCATGGCCACTCGGGATGCCGTGTCGTATTCGACATCGCAGCGCAGGTCCTGGCTGGGTACGACTTCATGCCATTCGATGTGTTGTTCCTGCTGCAGGGCCGCCGCATTCGAGCGCTTGCCGATCCCATATCGGAAGCCGGTTGCATCAATATGAAACCAGCCGCCGGTATTCCTCATGGCCCGAATGACGACGACCACCGCCCACGCGAGGCAGCCCAATATGCCGAGCCACAAAACGAATCCAATGAAGCCGCCTCGCGCGAAAGACGCATCGCCGAATGGCGCGGTGAGCAGCCCGACGAACATCGTGCCGAAAAACAGCAGGAAGCCGATATTGACCAGATAGGTATTGAACAGGTCGGGAATCCCGTCACACGACGGAATCTGCCGAAGATGCGCCGGTAGCGTAATGACGCGCGGGTTTGCGCCGGTGCCCTGTCTTGATGGGTTCGACGTGTCGGCGATGCCGGACGACAAGGTGCCGTCTGAGCGGGTAGTCATGGCGCGTGGCCCTTTTCCGGAGGAGGTGTTCTGGAGATCGACGATTGATCAGATGTTAGTCGATCTCGCGGAATGGCTCGAATCCCGTATCCCGCATCCGGAATTCGCATGAATGCGAAAGGCGAAAAAATCCGGCCCATTGTTCGCGCCTGTGTCGGAAATCGAGTAGACGATGGTGGTCGGATATCGCGGGCTGCTCACGAAGCGGTGCACGCACAACGCCGCCATTCGTGCGACCATTAACCCTCTATCCGACCACCGAATCCGAGACCGTCGTGATCCGATCGAATCCCGAAGGCAATCCGCAATCCGGTCATCCGCCGTGGATGTCCGTCGCGCTGGCCGAGCTGGGCATCCGCCGTTTCCCGCCCGGCAGCATCAATCCGCGCATCGTCGAATACAACAACCACACGAATCTCGTCGGCTACGACGACAAGATTTCGTGGTGCTCGTCGTTCGTCAACTGGTGTATGACGCACGCCGGCATCCGTGGCACGGGGTCGGCGCTCGCGCGTTCGTGGCTCGAGTGGGGGCGGCCGCTGACGCGCCCGGTGTACGGCTGCATCGCGATCCTCACGCGCGACGATCCTGCGAGCTGGAAAGGCCACGTCGGGTTCTATCTGCGTCATGACGACGAGCACGTGCATCTGTTCGGCGGCAATCAGCTGGACGAGGTGCGCGAGCTCGCGTATCCGCTGAGCGAGGTGATCGGATACCGGTGGCCCGACGCCGGCTGAGCGCGCCGCCGGCACGGCACTCCCTGCATGCACGGGCGACGGAGGCGTTGCAGGGTGGCCGCGGTCAGTCCTTCGCGACCGTGGCCGCGACGGCCACCGCTTGCGTGTTCGTCCCGCCCGCCGCATCGTTCCTGCTCCACCCGCCGCCAAGCGACCGATACAACGCGACCGCGGCGAGCGCATGCTCGCGCCTCACCTGATTGAGCGCATCCGAGTCCCGCAGATAGACCTCCTGCGCGGACAGCACATCCAGAAAATCCGTCGCACCGCCCTTGTAGAGCTGATTCGCCAGGCCGAGCGCCTTGTCCGACGCCGACAGCGCACTGTCGAGCCGCCGTGCCGCTTCATCGCTGCTGACGAGGTTCGCGCGTGCATCCTCGACTTCCCGCAGCGCCTGCAGCATCGTCTGCCGCAAACCGAGTTCCGACTCGCGCATCCGGCTTTCGCTCTGCGTGATGTCGGCTGTGATCCGCCCCGCGTTGAAGATCGGGCTGGTCGCGCTCAACGCCGCGCTGAACAGGTTGTCGGTCAGCGTCGGCAACCCGAGGTACGACGCGGCAAGAATCCCGTCCGCCAGGTTCAGCGAGAACTTCGGATACCGCTCGGCCTTCGCGACACCGACCTGCGCCGCGCGCCGTTCGACCTGCGCGTAAGCGGTGAGCACGTCGGGCCGTCGCAGCAGCGCCTGCGACGGCAGCGTGGTGGGCGACCCGGCGGGCGGCGCGGGAATCGCGCCGGCCTGCGCGAGCACGAGCCGGTCGACCGATTCGGGCGTGCGGCCCGAATACACGGCGATCAGGTTGAGCTGATGCGCGATCTGCGCCTGCGTCGGCGGAATCCGCGCTTCGAGCGCATCGAGCTGGTTCTGCGCGCGCGTGACGTCGAGTTCCGTCGACAGCCCGAACGCCTGGCGCTTGCGCGTAAGCTCGAGCGCATGCCGGCGGATCGCCGCGTTGTCCTGCAGGATCTTCAGTTCCTGCTGCGCCCAGCGCAGGTCGACGTACGCGGACGCCGCATCGGCCGCGAGCGCGAGCCGCATCGCATCTTCCGCATGCTGTTGTCCGACCAGCTCGGCCTGGGCGGCCAGCAGGTCGAGCCGTTCCCCGCCGAACACGTCCGGCGACCAACTCAGCGCGAGCCCGATGCCGGCCTGCCGCACGTAGCCGAGCGGCGGCGGCGTGTTCTGGCGCGCGTCGGATGCACGCGCGGTCGCGTCGAGTTCGGGCAGCAGCGCCGCGCGCTTCTGCACGGTCAGCGCCTGCGCCTGCTTCACGCGCTCGGTGGCGGCCTGCAGATCGAGATTGCCGTCGAGCACGGTCGCGATCAGCCGGTCGAGCACGGGATCGTGGAAGCGCGCCCACCACGCGGCGGCATCGATGTCCGCGCGCGGCACGTCGATGTCCCACGCGGCGGGCGCGAGCGATTGAACGGAATCGTGCAGCGCGGGATGCTGCGCGGGCTGCACCGCGCAGCCGGCGGCGAACGCGCTGACGGCCAGCGCGACGAGTAGCTTTTTCATAACGATGACCTCTGCTTCAGTGCGCGTCCGGCGGCGGCGCGTTCAGGGTAATGGGACGGGAAAACGCGACGGCGATCAGCGCGACGATGAAGCACAGCGACAGCGCGTAGTACGCATCCGCGTAGGTGAGCGTCAGCGCTTCGCGATAGATCAGGCGGTGCAGGTTCGCGAGGCCGGCCTGCGCGGTATCGAGCGTGTTGCCTGCCACCGAGGTCCAGTACGCGGCCTGGCGATCGAGCAGCGACGCGATCTGCGGCTCGCCGGCGCTCACGTGCTCGTTCAGGCGCAGGTAGTGAAAGTTCAGCCGGTCGTTGAGCATCGTCGCGCTCACCGCGATGCCGATCGCACCACCGAGATTGCGCATCAGGTTGAACAGGCCGCTCGCCGATTTCAGCCGCGACTGAGGCAGCGAGCCCAGCGCCATCGTCACGATCGGCGGCACGCTGAACTGCTGGCCGATGCCGCGCAATGCCTGCGGCAGCAGCAGTTCGCGCCAGCCCCAGTCGTGCGTGATCGGCGTGTACAGGTAGCAGCCGAGGCCGAAGCAGATAAGCCCGAACACGAGCAGCGCGCGCATGCTGAAGTAGCGCGCGGCGAACGCATACGCGCAGAGCGCGAGCAGCTGGAACGCGCCGACCGACAGCAGCGCGATGCCGATCTGCAGCGAACTGAACGCGCGCACCTGCGACAGGAACAGCGGCGTGAGGAACACCGTCACGAAGATGCCGATGCCCGTCACGAACGACAGCAGGCTGCCGATCCCGAAGTTGCGCACGGCAAGCGCGCGCAGGTCGACGACCGGATCGTCCGCGGTCAGCGCGTGCACGATGAACAGGAAGCCGCAGATGCCGGAGATCCACGCGCAGATCACGATCGCGTCGTCGCTGAACCAGTTCTTGCGCGGGCCTTCCTCGAGCACGTATTCGAGGCAGCCGAGGAAGCCCGACATCAGCGCGATGCCGAGATAGTCGCCGCGCTTGAGCAGGCTCGGGTCGGGTTCGTCGATATGCACGTAGCGCGGCACCAGCACGGCCACGGCGATGCCCGGCACCAGGTTCAGGTAGAACAGCCAGTGCCACGACCATTGATCGGTGATCCAGCCGCCGATCACCGGCCCGATCGCCGGCGCGAGCGACGCGAGCGCGCCGATCGTCGTCGACGCAATCAGCCGCTGCCTGCCCGGGAACAGCACGAACGCGGTCGTGAACACGGTCGGGATCATCGCGGCGCCGAGCGCGCCCTGCAGCCCGCGAAACAGGATCATCGAGTTGATGTCCCACGCGAGCCCGCACAGCATGCTCGTGATCGTGAAGCCGACCGCCGACGCGACGAACAGCCAGCGCGTCGACATCACCTTCGACAGCCAGCCCGACATCGGGATCACGATGATCTCGGCGATCAGGTAGGCCGTCTGCACCCACGACAGCTCGTCCTGGCTGGCGGACAGGCCGCCGCCGATGTCGCGCAGCGACGACGCGACGATCTGGATGTCGAGCGTCGCCATGAAGAAGCCGACGCACATCAGCGCGAACGCGAAGACGCGCTGCTTCGTCGGTTGCGACGCGGGGTCGCCGGAAAACGCGGTGGTCATGGTCGGCTCCGGGTCAGTTCGCGTGGTCGGTGTGCACCGTCACGGCCGCGGACAGGCCGGGGCGCAGCACGTGCTCGAGGCCCGGCTGCGGATCGAGATGCACGCGCACCGGCACGCGCTGGACGATCTTCGTGAAGTTGCCGGTCGCGTTCTCGGGCGGCAGTACGCTGAAGGTCGCGCCGGTCGCGGGCGCGAGGCTGTCGACACGGCCGTGCAGGCGCGTGCTCGACGCATCGAGCGTGACGTCGACGCGATCGCCCGCGCGCATCTTGCGCAGCTGGTCTTCCTTGAAGTTCGCGTCGATCCACAGCCCCGACGCGGGCACGACCGTCAGCAGCGGCACGCCGACATTCGCGAGCATCCCGACGCGGCTCGTACGGTTGCCGACGTAGCCGTCGACCGGCGAGCGGATCGTCGTGTACTCGACGTTGAGCGCCGCGACGCGTTGCGCGGCGAGCGCCGTGTTCACGCGGGCCCGCGCATCGGCGAGCTGCGCGCCGAGCACGTCGAGCTGTCGCTTCGACGCGAGCAGCGCGGCGTCGCTGCGGGCGACGGCCGCATCCGCCTTCGAATAGTCGGCATCCGCGCGCTCGACGATCTGGTTCGACACCGCATCGGATTTGACGAGCTCGCGGTAGCGCACGCGGTCGGACGACGCACGCGTGAGCTCGGCCGACGACGCATTGCGGTCCGCCGCGTGCTGGCCGATCACCGCGTATTGCAGCTGCTGCTTCGATTCGAGTTCCGTCACTGCTGAGCGCGCGCTGTCGACTTCCGCGGCGGCCTGCGCGAGCTTCGCATCGTAGTCGCGCGCATCGAGCTGCACGAGCACGTCGCCGGCCTTCACGCGCTGGTTGTCGGTCACGAGGATCTTGTCGACGAAGCCGTTCACCTTCGGCGCGAGCACGGTGACGTCACCGCCGACATACGCATCGTCGGTGCTTTCCTGGAGGCGCAACACGAACAGCCAGTCGAGCGCGGCCGCGGCCACGACGACCACCACGGCGCCCACCGCGATACGCATCCACGGTACGCGGCGCTGCTGCTTCGCGGGCGGATCGATTGTGGCTGCTTCGCGGGAAGCAGCGGCTTGGGTCGTTTCCATCGAGTCACCTATGTATATGCACTTATCAAAACGATCGACGACGTTGCATCGATCGGGAAAGAGGCTAGCGCTCCGGCAGGTTGTGCGTGATCCGAAACAATTCGTCTCTGAGGCGGGCCGCCTGGGCCGACCCGAACCGCTGCTCGAACGCTTGCTGCGCGGCGAGCCAGTGCACATGCGCGTCGGCGATCCTGGCTTCGCCGTGCTCGGTCAGCGCGAACGTCTGGCGGCGGCAACGCGGCTCCATCCGGCCCGCCACGAGCGCCGCGCCGATCAGCGGCTTGAGCGCGCGCAGGAGCGCCGTGCGCTCGATCACCAGCACCGCCGACAGCGTCGCCATCGTCAGGCCCGGGCGCTCCCGCAGCAGCGCGAGAATGCTGTACTGCGACGGCGTGACGCCCGCCCGCGACAGATAGCGCTCGTAGAACTGCGAGATTCGCCGCGCGGCCTGCCGGATCGCGAAGCAATCGTCATCGGTGAGGGTGGTCGTGTGCATGTGCACATATTAGGTGGCGAGGCGGGCTGAAGCGAGCGGCGGCGCGGGATCAGATTGGTGTCGTGGCTGTACCAATCGGCGCCCGGACGGCGCGTTTTCGCGCCAAGTCAGGCGGCGGCCGGAACAATCCGGCCTTCGCGGTCGCAGTACGCGGCCGTGTAGTCGATGAACGCCTTGACCTTCGCGGGCAGCAGCGCGCGGTTCGCGTAAGCGAGCTTGATCTCCACGAACGCGTCGACCAGATCGGCGCCTTCGAGCAGCTGCACGAGCGCGCCCGACGCGAGTTCGGCCTCGACGAGCGTTCTCGGCACGACGCCGATGCCGAAGTCGTGCATCACCATTTCGCGGTTGAAGACGGGGCTGTTCGACGAGACGTCGAAGCTCAATGGCACGGTCAGCGTGTCGCCGTCGACGCGGAACGACAGCGCGGGGCGGCGCAGCGACGGCGACAGCGGCACGAACGCATGCTCGGCGAGCGCGGCCGGCGTCTCGGGGCGCGGATGCGCGCGCAGATACGCGGGCGTCGCGACGATCACCACCGGAATGCGTTCGACCAGGCGCACCACGGTCGTCTCGCTCGTCAGCATGTACGGCACGACGATGCCGATGTCGTAGCCTTCGCCGACGAGGTCGACCGGGCGCTCGGTCAGCGTGACGTCGAGGCGCACCTTCGGATGCGCGGCCTTGAAGCCGGCGATCAGCGGCACGAGCCGGTTCAGCGCGGCCGTCGTGTGCGCGACGAGCCGCAGCAGCCCCTCGGGTTCGCGCGTGTGCGACTGCGCCTGCGCTTCCAGCGAGTCGAGTTCGTCGAGCACGGCCGCGCAGCGCTCGTAGATGCGCTCGGCGGTTTCGGTCAGCGAGACCTGGCGCGTGGTCCGGTGCAGCAGGCGGCTGCCGAAGCGTGCCTCGAGATCCGCGACCGCCCGCGACACGACCGGCCGCGCGAGGCCGTGCATGTCGGCGGCGCGCGTGAAGCTGCGCATTTCCACCACCGACCGGAAGATCCGCAGCTTGTCGATGTAGTCCATGTTCGTCTCCTCGCGGCGATGGCGGCGCAGTGCAAGCGGCCGGCCCGGCCATGTTACGGCGGAGTGTACATTGACTTTATGCATATGCACATATAAATTGCCGATCATGAACGATATCCAGATCGCCCAGGCCTGCAATTGCCTCGCGCTGCGTCAGGCGGCGCGCTTCGTCACGCAACTCTACGAGCGGCATCTGGCCCCCGTCGGGGTCACGCCCGCGCAGTTCTCGATCATGGCGAACCTGTCGCGCCGGCCGGGCCTCGTGATGAGCGAGCTTGCCGATACGCTGGTGATGGACCGCACGACGCTGTTGCGCGCGCTCAAGCCGCTGCAGCGCGACGGCTTCGTCGCCGCGGCCGCGTCCGAGCATGACGCCCGCGCGCACGCGCTCAGCCTGACGAAGCTCGGCGAGCGCACCTATGCGCAGGCGAAAATCGCGTGGCAGGCCGCGCAGGACGAGTTCGACACGCAGTTCGGCCGCGACCGTGCCAAGGCGCTGCGCGACGAACTGTTCAGCCTGACGGCGCAGCGATAGCCGCAACGCGCGGTAGTATGACAAAAGCGATCCGGGCCCGCCGGACGAGACACGAGGAGCACCCCCATGCTGCAGTTGAGCGAGCGCGACGATGCGATGTTGCGCGGCGCATTCGGCGACGGCGTCGCGCGCGCGATGCGGATCGTCACGCGCACGGCCGAGGTCATGTCTGCGCCGCACCTGATCGACATCACGTCCGCGCATATCGACGGCTGCCTTTACCACGGCCAGACGAGCCTCGACTTCGTCGAGTATTTCGTCGACACCGGCGCGCAAGTTGCGGTGCCGACCACGCTGAACGTCGGGTCGCTCGACCTGATTCATCCCGAGCTGTATCACGGCGATCGCACGATCGAGCGCGACGCGCGGCGGCTGATGGAGGCGCACCTGCAGCTCGGCTGCGAATCGAGCTTCACGTGCGCGCCGTATCAGCTGAAGCATCGTCCGCGCGTGGGCGAGCAGATCGCGTGGGCCGAATCCAATGCAATCGTGTTCGCGAATTCGGTGCTCGGTGCGCGTACCAGCCGCTATGGCGACTTTCTCGATTTGGCCGCCGCGATCACCGGGCGTGCGCCGTATGCGGGCCTGCACGTCGAATCGAATCGCGCGGCGCGGATCGTATTCAACGCGCCGGACTTCGGTAACCGGCCGTCGCGCGATATCTATTTCGCGGCGCTCGGGTTGCTGATCGGCAGGATCGCGGGCGCGATCGTCCCCGCGATCGTCGGGCTGCCCGCGGACACCACCGAGGACGAACTCAAGGCGCTCGGCGCGGCCGCCGCATCGAGCGGGGCCGTCGCGCTGTTCCATGCGGTGGGCGTCACACCGGAGGCGCCGACGCTCGACGCCGCGTTGCACGGGCAGGCGGCGCAGCGAACGGTCGATGTCGCGATGGCCGACCTCGACGAGATCCGCCGCACGCTGAATCATGGCGCGGCCGGCGACGCGCTCGTCGCGGTCGCGCTCGGCACGCCGCATTTTTCGCTGGCCGAATTCCGCACGCTCGATGCGCTGCTCGATCAGTTCGACGGCAAGCCGAAGTGCGATTTCTACGTGAACACGAGCCGCTTCATCCTGTGGGAGCTGGGCGAGCTCGGGCTCGCCGGCAAATTCGATGCGCGCGGCGTCCAGATCGTCGTCGACACCTGCACGTACATCACGCCGGTGATGAAACAGCTGTCGGGCCTGGTGATGACCAACTCGGGGAAGTGGGCGTCGTATGCGCCCGCGAACATTGGCGTCACGGTCGCATACGGCAGCATGCGCGAGTGCGTGCGCTCCGCGTTCGAAGGAAAGGTGCGATTCGATGACTGATGCAACGACGGGGCAACTGACGGGCGACACGCTCGTGCCGGGCAGCGCATGCGCGAACACGATCGTGCTCGACAAGCCGCTCAGCTTCTGGGGCGGCTACGACTCGGGCGCGGGGCGAATCGTCGATCGCGGGCATCCGCAGGCCGGCGCGAGCCTGGCCGGCCGGATCATGGTGATGCCGCACGCGAAGGGTTCGAGTTCGAGCAGCAGCGTGCTCGCGGAAGCGGTGCGCAACGGCACGGGGCCGGTCGGGATCGTGCTGAAGGAGCGCGACCTGATCATCTCGATCGGCGCGATCGTGGCGGCGGAGCTCTATGCGATCGCGGTGCCGGTGGTCTGCGTGACGGACGATGTGTATGACGCGATTGTCGCGGCGACGGGCGAAGTGCGGATCGAGGCACACGAAGGCGATGGCGGCGCGCGGATCGACGTCGGCGGCTGACTTTCCGGCTTACTCGCGTGCCGGATTGCCGGCCGCGTCCCGGTATGCGCTTGGCGTCTGCCCGGCCCACCGTCGAAACGCCCGCGTGAAATTCGCCGGGTCGGTGAATTGCAGCCGCTCGGCGATCGTCTTCAGGTCGAGATCCGAGGCCGCGAGCAACTGCTTCGCATCGCGAAACCGCGCTTCGTCGAGCAGTTGCCGGTAGCTCGACCCGGCTTCCTCGAGCCGGCGCCGCAACGTGCGCGTCGACACGAGCAGCGCGTCGGCGAGCGCCTCCGGGCTCGAATAGTCGCCGGCCGTGCGCGCCAGTTCCGCGCGCACGCGCTCGACCAGATCGCCTTCCTCCTGACGCACCTGCGCATACTCGCGCTCGACCTGCACGAGTGCCTGCCGGTGTGCGACTTCGTCGGCGAGCGGTAGCGGCCAGTCGAGCACGTCGCGCGCGATCCACAGCGCATTCGCCGCGCAGCCGAATTCGACCGGCGGCAACTGGTCGCGATAACGCGCGAAATAGCCGGGCTCCGGCCACGCGAAGCGCAGCGCGATCGGCGGCGACGCGCGCCCGGACCATTGCGAGATATTTTGCGCGAGCCCGGTCAGCACGAACTCGAACATCACGTGATGCTGCAGCACGGGGCTCGCCTGCACGCCGTGCAGTTCGAGCGTTGCGCCGTGTTCGTCCTCCGCGTAGGTCAGACGATATTGGCGATTGCGCATCCGGAAGTAGCGCTGCGTGACCATCAGCGCGTCGCGGATGTCCAGCGCGGTCAGCGTCGCATAGCCGAGGAAGCCGTGCACGGTCGGCTTCAGCAGCAGCCCGAATGCGAGCCCGATGCCCGGATCGCCGCCGATCCCGATCGCATTCAGCACGAGCCGGCCCCATTGCGACGGCGCGACGCGTGCGTCCGGTTCGGCCAATACCGCGTCGCGCAGCCCGGTGCCGGCGCGCACCGCGGCCAGATCGACGCCGCGCGCGGCCAGCGCCTGCAGCAGCAGGCGCGGATAGGCGACCGGAATCGTCGGTCGGCGCAGCCCGAGGTGATCCTTGCGTGACGGGGAGGTCATGTCGATTTGGCCGGAAATGACAAGCATTATGGCTGTTTGCCCCCTCACGTTCAAGGCGGCGCGCGCCTACGATGACACCCATCGCTTACCGGCAGACTCATCATGACGACCCCCTTTCCGCACCTGCTCGCACCGCTCGATCTCGGCTTCACCACGCTGAAGAATCGCGTGCTGATGGGCTCGATGCACACGGGCCTCGAGGACAGCCGCAAGACGCTGCCGCGGCTCGCCGACTATTTCGCCGAACGGGCGCGCGGCGGCGTCGGCCTGATCGTGACCGGCGGCTTCGCGCCGAACGTGGCCGGCTGGACCAAGCCGTTCGGCGGCACGCTGATGACGTCCGCCGGCGCGCGGCGCCATCGCGTGATCACCGACGCCGTGCATGCGGACGACGGCAAGATCGCGCTGCAGATCCTGCATACCGGCCGCTACGGCTACCACCCGTTCGCGGTCGCGCCGTCGAAGATCAAGTCGCCGATCTCGCCGTTCGCGCCGCATGAACTCAGCGCGCGCGGCGTCGAGCGGCAGATCCGGGCGTTCGTCCGCTGCGCGCAGCTCGCGCGCGAGGCCGGCTACGACGGCGTCGAGATCATGGGCTCCGAGGGCTACCTGATCAACCAGTTCATCTCGATGCATACGAACAAGCGCGGCGACCAGTGGGGCGGCTCGTATGAAAACCGCATCCGCCTGCCGATCGAGATCATCGAGCGCACGCGCGAAGCGGTCGGGCGTGACTTCATCCTGATCTACCGGCTGTCGATGCTCGACCTGATTCCGGACGGCAGCGACTGGCGCGAGACCGTGCAGCTTGCGAAGGCCGTCGAGCGCGCGGGCGCGACCATCATCAACACGGGGATCGGCTGGCACGAGGCGCGCGTGCCGACGATCGCGACGTCGGTGCCGCGCGGCGCGTTCGCATGGGTGACCAGGAAGATGAAGGGCGAGGTCGGCATCCCGCTCGTGACGACCAACCGGATCAACCGGCCCGAAGTGGCCGAGCAGATTCTCGCGGACGGCTGCGCGGACATGGTGTCGATGGCGCGTCCGCTGCTCGCGGATGCCGAGTTCGTCGTCAAGGCCGCGCAGGGCCGCGCCGACGAGATCAACACCTGCATCGGCTGCAACCAGGCGTGTCTCGACCACGCGTTCAAGAACAAGATCGCGTCATGCCTGCTGAACCCGCGCGCCTGCCACGAGACGGAGCTGGTCTACGCGCGGGTGCAGCAGCCGAAGCGCATCGCGGTCGTCGGGGCAGGGCCGGCCGGGCTCGCATGCTCGACCGTGCTCGCGCAGCGCGGCCACCACGTCGACCTGTTCGACGCGGCCGCGGAGATCGGCGGCCAGTTCAACATGGCGAAGCGGATCCCGGGCAAGGAAGAGTTCGATGAAGCGCTGCGTTACTTCGGCCGCCAGGTCGAGCTGACCGGCGTGAACCTGCATCTGAACCGCCGCGTCGCCGCGAGCGACCTGATCGCGGGCGGCTATGACGAGATCGTGCTCGCCACCGGCGTCGCGCCGCGCGACCCGAAGATTCCCGGGCAAGACGGGCCGAACGTGCTCAGCTATATCGACGTGCTCGCCGGCAGGCAGCCGGTCGGCCGGCGTGTCGCGGTGATCGGCGCGGGCGGCATCGGCTTCGATGTCGCCGAGTATCTGGTGCAGGACGGCGCGTCGCCGACGCTCGATCTGGAAGAGTGGAAAGCGGAGTGGGGCGTGACCGATCCGGCCGCGACGCGCGGCGGCGTGACGCGTGCGCAGGTCGGGCCGCCCGCGCGCGAAGTGACGCTGCTGCAACGCAAGGCCGCGCCGCTCGGCAAGGGGCTCGGCAAGACGACCGGCTGGATTCACCGCGCGACGCTGAAGATGAAGCAGGTGAAGATGATCGGCGGCGTGAACTACGAACTGATCGATGCGCGCGGGTTGCACGTGTCGTACGGCGAACAGCGCACCGATCACGAACTGATCGAAGCCGACACGATCGTGCTGTGCGCGGGGCAGGAACCGCAGCGCGCGCTGCTGGTGCCGCTGCAGGCAGCCGGACGATCGGTGCATCTGATCGGCGGCGCGGAGCTTGCGGCCGAACTCGATGCGAAGCGTGCGATCGATCAGGGTTCGCGGCTTGCCGCGCGGCTGTGACGGGGAATCGTTTCGGGTGCCGGGGCGGTGTGCGTCGCGCGGCGGTGGTCTGCCTGCGCGACGGCTCGCGGTTTTCCGCTCCGTGATTCCACAGGGCGGTTGAGCACGTCGAATCGATGTGCCGCGTCACCACGCGACGGGATCCCCGCACACGGCCATCCGCCACCGGCCCGCGTGTGTCAGGCCGCTTCGACCCGTTCCTCCTCTTCCGCTTCCAGCATCGCCTTGACGATCAGGTAGACGGCCGGCAGGTCGTCGTCGTCGCGACGCCAGTCGACCGGCTCCTCGACGTCCGCCGCGACCAGCCGGCTGTCGCGCAGGCGGATGAACGCGTCGACGACGGTCGGATCGTTGCGGCTCAGGAAACCGGCGTTCGAGAACGCGAGTTCCTCGACGTTCAGCAGCGCCTGCCAGCTCATCGTGCGGACGGCGGCCGGATGCGTGCGTCGTCGCAGGCCGAGCGCGCGCTGCGCAGGGCCGCCGACGACACGCTGCAGATCGACGACCGCGCGCTGCGCGGCGCGCTCGAAGTGGCCAGGGTTGAAGCCGGGTTGCTCGGGATCGAATGCGGATGACTGGAACATGGTCGCCTCACAAAAGTCCGTCCGTCATGGGTGACGGAATTCGGGTCAAATGGTGCAAAAGCACTGTAAATATATACAGTGTTCGAGGCGGTTTCAAGTGCTGAATGAATACGCGTGTGCCGCGGCCCGTTTCGGACGAGGGGGAAGGTGCGGTTGCGTCCGTACCGCGAAAGATTCATACCGACGCGGCGATCGTCTCGCGCAGCCATCGATGCGCGGGATCGCGATGCACGCGCTCGTGCCACAGCATCGACATCTCGTAGCCGGGGACTTCGACCGGCGCTTCCACGACGCGTAATGCGGGTATGTTGCGGACCAGCCGCTCGGGCAGCATCGCGACGAGATCGGTGCTGGCGACGGCCGACATCACGAACAGGAAATGCGGAACCGACAGCACGACACGCCGCGCAGCGCCCGCTTTCGCGAGCGCGTCGTCCGTCACGCCGAAGAAGCCGCCGCCGTCGGGCGACACGATCACATGTTCCAGCGCGCCGAACTGCGCGAGCGTGGGGCGCCGCTTCAGCTTCGGATGACCGGCGCGACCGACGAGCACGTATCGCTCGACGAACAGCGGCAGGCGCCGCATGCCGTCCGGCGACCCTTCGCTCGTATGGAAGGCCAGGTCGATGCCGTTGCGCTCCGCGTCCTGCTCGATGCGCGGCGGCACGAGTTCGACGACGGCGAGCCGCGTAGCGGGGGCGGCCGAGCGCAGCGTGTTCAGCGCGGGCAGCACGATCGTCGATTCGCCGTAGTCGGTCGCGGCCACGCGCCACGTGTTCGTCGCGGTCGCCGGATCGAACGGCGTGGCCGTCAGCACCGCCCGCTCGAGCGCATCGAGCGCGTCCCGCAGCGGCTCGCGCAGCGTTTCGGCGCGGGCGGTCGGCCGCATCCCGCGCGGCCCCGGCAGCAGCAGCGGATCGCCGAACAGATCGCGCAGTTTCTGCAACTGCACGCTGACCGACGGCTGCGACATGTTCAGTTTTTCAGCCGCCCGCGTGACGTTGTGCTCGGCGAGCAGCACGTCGAGCGTGACCAGCAGGTTCAGGTCCAGTCGTCTGAGATTGTTCATGGCTATACCTGGGATATCGGGAATTCATTTCCAATATACCGTTGGCGACGGCATCCTGCAGTCATTCAATCAACGGAGTAGTGAACATGAATGTGCTGATCGTCTATGCCCATCCCGAACCGCGTTCGCTGAACGGCGCGTTGCGGGACTTCGCGGTCGAGTATCTCGAAGCAGCTGGCCATGCCGTGCAGGTTACCGATCTGTACGCGATGAACTGGAAGGCCGCGTTCGACGCGCATGACGTGACCGACCGTGCGCCCGACGCGCGCTTCGATCCCGCGCTCGATTCGAAGCGTGCGTTCGAGACGGGCACGCAGCGCGACGACATCGCGCGCGAACAGGACAAGCTGAAGTGGGCCGACGCGGTGATCCTGCAGTTTCCGCTGTGGTGGTTCTCGATGCCGGCGATCATGAAGGGCTGGGTCGAGCGGGTGTATGCGTACGGCTTCGCGTACGGTGTTGGCGAGCATTCCGACCAGCATTGGGGCGACCGTTACGGCGAGGGCTCGCTGGCGGGCAAGCGTGCGATGGTGATCGTCACGACGGGCGGTTGGGAGTCGCACTACAGCGCGCGCGGCATCAACGGGCCGATCGACGACGTGCTGTTTCCGATCCAGCACGGGATTTTGTATTACCCGGGGTTCGACGTGCTGCCGCCGTTCGTGATCTACCGGACGGGGCGGATGAACGACACGCGCTTCGAGGAAACGCGTGCGGCGCTCGGCAAGCGTCTCGACGAACTGTGGACCGCACGGCCGATTCCGTTCCGGCAGCAGAATGCGGGGGACTACGAGATTCCGGCGCTGACGCTGAAGGCCGGGATCGCGCCGGAGAAGGCGGGATTTGCCGCGCACCTCGCGCACGAGCAGTGACGGTGTGCGATCACGGCCGGTCGATGCGCCGCTCGATGCGCAGGCGGCCCGGCGGTTCGAAGTAGGTGCCGAAGCGCACGAGTCCCGTGTTCTTCAGGTGGCATGTCATTTCGAAGCTGACCAGGATGCCGGGATCGCGGTTGTCGACGATCGCGACGTCGATCGAACGGATGCGCGGCTCGTACTTCAGTAGCGTGGCTTCCATCTGCTGCTTGAGCAGATGCGCCGACGCGGGCAATGCCTTGTAGATGTTCGTGAGGTCGGGCAATCCGTAGTCGGGCAGGTGCTTGAGCGCACCGGCCCGCGTATTGAGAATGCGGCGCACGTTCTGCTGCACGCTCAGGCATTCGAGCGTCCGGTCGTCGTAGGCGCCGATCGGCTCGCCGCCGATCTGGCCGAGCAGCATGTCGTAGAGGGAGGGGCCGGCGGTCATCGGTGGTTCGGTTGCTCGATGCGGTTATCGGTCGTGGCCGGGGCGTCGACGAAATCGATCGTCAACGCACCTTCAACGCCGGTCGACAGCACGATGTGTCGCGGCGTGACACCCGTTGCCATCCGGCCAAGCAGCTCACGGGACACGACGGGCAGTACACGCTGGTTCAGGAATGCATCGACACCGCGTGCGCCGGATTCCCGTGACACGCAGTGCTGCGCGATCGATTCGATCAGATCGTCGTCGCAAGTGAGCGTGACGGCGTGTTGCCGATGCAGGCGTTCGGCAATCTTGTCCAGTTTGATCCGTACGATCGATGCAAGCGACGCGATATCGAGCGGCCGATAGACGAGCGTCTGAAAGCGTGCGAGCAGCGCCGGCTGAAAATGCGCGACCAGCTGCGGATGAATGGCTTCACGCAACGCGACCTGAGTGATCGACGCGTTCTCGGCCGTCGCGTCGTCTATCTGCGCACTGCCGAGATTGGACGTCATCACGATCACGCAGTTGCGGAAATCGATCTCGCGCCCTTCGCCGTCGCGCATCGTGCCGCGATCGAACACCTGATAGAAAATATCGAGCACGTCGCGATGCGCCTTCTCCACTTCGTCCAGCAGCACGACGCTGTACGGACGCTGACGCACGGCTTCGGTCAGCACGCCGCCGCGTCCGTAACCGACATAGCCGGGTGGCGAACCCTTGAGCTGCGATACCGTGTGCGCTTCCTGGTACTCCGACAGATTGATCGTCGTCAGCGCCGCGGTGCCGCCGAACAGCACGTCGGCGAGCGCGAGCGCCGTCTCGGTCTTGCCGACGCCGGACGGCCCGGTGAGCAGGAATACGCCGAGCGGCGCGTGCTCGCTTTTCAGGCCGGCCTTGGCGGTGCGCAGGCTCTCCGCCAATGCACCGATCGCATCGTCCTGTCCGACCACGCGTGTCGCGAGCGTGGACTCGAGCGCGAGCAGGCTCCGCAGTTCGTCCTCGACGAGATTGCCGACCGGTACGCCCGTCCATTCGGCGACGACGCGCGCGATCGATTGTGCGTCGACGTCGGGCGAGATCATCGGAGACTTTCCTTGAGCGCTCGCCAGTGCGTCGATCGCCTTGATCACGTCCGCCGGATCAGGCGCGGGGTCGGCCGCACCACGAAGCGTGCGCACTGCATCGACGAGTTCGCGCTCGCGTGCGTATTGACCGAGCAGCGTGTCGGCGGTGTCGCGCATCGCGTCGTGCTCCGTATCGATCGCGACACGGCGTTCCGCGATGCCGGCGATGCCTGCGCGGGCGTCCGCATCGAGCGCCGCGCGTTCCAGCTCGAGCGCCGCCAGCGCGGCATGCGCCTGTTGCAGTTCCGCCGGCAGGACGTCGAGTGCCATCCGCACGCGCGCGGCTGCCGTATCGATCAGATCCACGGCCTTGTCCGGCAACTGGCGCGCCGGAATGTAGCGGCGCGACAGGCGGACGGCCGCGACGATCGCCTCGTCGCGGATGTGAACATCGTGATGGGCCGCATAGCGGCTGGCGAGCCCGCGCAGCATCAGGCAGGCGGCTTCGTCGTCCGGCTCGTCGACCTTGACGACCTGGAAGCGCCGTTCGAGCGCCGCATCGCGTTCGAAGTATTGCTTGTATTCGGCCCACGTGGTGGCCGCGATCGTGCGCAACTCGCCGCGTGCGAGCGCCGGCTTGAGCAGGTTGGCGGCATCGGCGGCGCCTGCCGCGTTACCGGCACCGATCAACGTGTGCGCCTCGTCGATGAACAGCAGGATCGGTGTCGTCGAAGCTCGCACCTCGTCGATCACGTTCTTCAGCCGTTGCTCGAATTCGCCCTTTACGCCGGCGCCGGCCTGCAGCAAGCCGAGATCGAGCGTCAGGATGCGTGTGCCGCGAATCGTTTCCGGCACGCCGCCGTCGATCACGCGCAAGGCGAGCCCTTCGACAAGCGCGGTCTTGCCGACGCCCGGTTCGCCAACCAGGATCGGATTGTTCTTGCGGCGGCGCGCGAGCACGTCGATCATCTGCCGGATTTCGCGGTCGCGTCCGAAGACGGGGTCGATCTCGCCGCGGCGCGCCTTTTCGGTGATGTCGAGGGTGAAGCGCGCGAGTGCGTCGTGCTCGATCGCGCGCGGGGGGGCAGGTTGCGCCGCGGCGGCCGATGTCGGCGTTCCAGCTACGGGTAGATCGCCGGTGGAGTCGGATTCGCGTGCCGAGACGGGTTCATCAACCGCGTTTTCGCACGAGCGCCGCCCGAGCCGGGGCAGCACGCGACGAATCTGTGCGCTGGAGACGGACAGCAGCGGCCACGCACGCTGGGTGCGCAGCACATGAGGGGCGTCGACGATCGCTTGCAGCAGGTGCCCGGAACGAATCGAGTCGTCGGGATCGTCGGCCGTCGCATGCGCCCACGCATCCTCCAGCACCGTGGCGAGTTGCCGCGACAGCGCCGGCATGCCGCGCAACGTGCGTGGCATGCGCTCGATCACGTCGATCATCGCATCCCACACGGCGTCGATGTCGAGGTCGTAGTGGCGCAGCAGCGCGGGAATGTCGCCGTCGTCGGCTTCGATCAGCTTCAGCACCCAGTGCTCGACCGCGATTTCGTCCGCGAGCCGGGTCTGGCACAGATTCGCCGCGGCTTCGAGTGCGCGCGTGCAGTGAGGATTGAGGCGGCGAATGAGATGGGAAGCATCCCGGAGCGGCGGCGTCATGTCGGTATCGGATCAGGAAGGGAGAAGGGGGGGCGCCCCTGAGGAGCGGAATCCCGCCGCGCAAGCGCGACGGATTCCGCCAGGCGGTCAGTCCATCAGGAACGTTCGTTCCAGGTGTCCTTGTGGATGATGTTGCCGTCCTTGTACGACCACGTGATCGTCTCGTAACGCAGTTCCACGTCTTCGAGATGGTTGTGCTTCTCGTAGTCGGGGTTCTTGATGTCGAGCATCTTCGGCTTCACCGCGACGATCTTCACGTTGTCGAGCTTCGTGTTGAAGTATTCCTTTTCCTTGCCTGCGTCGTCGATCCGATACCACTTGATCTCGACCGACTTCAGCGTCTGGCCGCTCGTCACGGCCTTGTACAGGTACGGCGTCGACGCGTCGGTCTCCTTCGTCAGCGTGATCGGCTTGTGCACGCGCGTGCCGGTCAGCTTGCCCGTATTGCCGTCGGTCGGAATGTGCACGCCATGATCGAACGCGACCAGTTCGACGCTACCCTCGCGATCCTGGACGGTTACCGAACCCTTGATGTCCGCGCCACCGTCGTCCTTGAGCCACATGTAGGCCGGAATTGCCATTTTGTTCACTCCTTCTTCTTCGTACTGCGAATCGCCGGAACCGGATTCCGGCGCTGATAACCCCGGGGCGACTGCCCCGGGAACCCAAACGCGTGTTACCTCGCGGCGCCGGTCGGGACGGCAGGCACCGGTGTATCGGGCACGAGCGTGATCTCGACCCGACGATTCTTCGCCCGCCCTTCCGGCGTGGCGTTGTCCGCGACCGGCCGCGTATCGCCGTAGCCCTGGATCGCGAACCGTGTCGGCGGGATACCGGACGCTTCGACGAGCCAGTCGCGCACGGCCGACGCGCGATCGATCGACAGCTTCAGATTGCGATCGGGCCGACCCTGATCGTCCGCATAGCCGGCGACGAGCACGCGTTTGCCCGGATGGGCCTTGATCAGTTCGAGCGCATCGACCATCGCGCGCGTGGTGCCCGTTCGGAGCCTTGCCTTGCCGCTGTCGAATAGCGACATGCTGTCCAGCGTGACGACGGCGGGCGGCGGCGGGGGCGGTTCGTACGACGCGATTGCGTCGTTGAGGACGGGCAGCAGCGGTGCGCCGCGATAGGTGCCGAACGACAGCCGGAGCGGCACGCCGACCCGTGCGTACCGGTCGAGCTGATCGCGATCCGACGCAAGGACGCGGAGCGCGTCGCGTTTGGCCGCGTCGTGGGTGGCGGGAATACGGTTGTAGTGTTGAAGGTGCTCGCCGATGCGGGTCATCAACGCCTCGTTGTTCTTTGCGGCGCCGCAGATGGCGGCGATTGCGGCGCAGGCGACGATCGCAACGACGTGCGCGGCGGCGGTGATGCGCGGCGACCGCCACGTGCGGCGCGGCATCGCGTCGATCAACGGTTGCGGCAATGGCCACGGCGTCGGCGACGCAGGCAGTGTGGCCGGGGCGATACCTGTCAGGCTGCGGACTTCACGTTCCCACGGTTTGCCGGGGGCGCTCGCCGGGCCATGATCGATCCAGCCGGCGCCGAACAACGGCCACGGCGATGCGGGCTGGCGTCGATCGGTCAGCGTGTCGAACACGACGCGTCGGGTCCATCCGATCATCGATGCGACGCCGGCGGCGCGTGCCGCGACCGCGGGGCTGCCGTCGGCATGGAGCGCATCCGACTCGGCTGCTTCGATCGTGGTGTCGAAGCGATGCGTGTTGACGATGGCCGAGCCGGTCGACATGCCATACCACCGGGCCGCCGATTCGACGGCCGGCGTCGTCGCCGCGGCATTTGCGTTCGAGAGCCGCTGATAGAGAGCGACATAGCCCGGCAGCGACGTGCCGAGCATGCGGGACGCATCGGCCACGGCTTGCCGGATCACGCGCAGCGACTGCGACAGCGTGTCGTCGTTCGCATGAAGGCCCGGCGCGACCGCCAGCACGACACAATCCGGCGCATGACCGTCCCGCCACTGGCGGACCGCGACGGCGAGCCGGGGAAGATCCTGAGGCCGGTCGGCTCGCAACCAGATCGCGCCGTCGCCGACATGCACGAAACGCGACATGGCCGTATCGCGATCGAACAACGCGGACAGACCGTCGCCGGTGACGAGAGCGAGCGGCATTCTCGTGCGCAGCGCGACCGGCAGGTCGGCGGTCGCCGCGCCCAGTTGCGCAATCACCTGAACGTTTTGTTCGCGGGCGCGCGTCAATTCGCGCGAATGCAACCAGACGATCAGCGCGGAAAGCGCGACGACGAGCGCTACCCATCCCCACATGACGCCGCGCTCGACGGGTACAACCCACCCGACGACAGTCAGTGCCAGTGCCGCGGACAGCGTCACGACCGTCCGGACCGGATAGCCCAGGCCCGACAACGCCGCGCGTGCCGCATTGGAATCGGCGCGGGTTGCTGCCGTAGGGAGCATGGTGCCCGAACTCACGGCCGTTTCGCTTGCTGGACGAGTTGGGCCAGTTCGGCATCGAGGATCCGATCCCACGCGAACCAGACGAGTATCGCGATGACGCATGCCGCGCCCGCGATCATCCATGGCGACACATGCCTGAGCCGGTCGAGCAGTCGCGTGTTGGAGCGATCGGTGACGAATCCCGGGCGGACCGCCGGCCGCAATTGATCGATCTGCGCAACCAGCGCGGCGATCAGTGCCTGACGTTTCGCCTCACCGTCATGGGTGCCCGCGGACGACCCCGAGCGAGCGGCATACCGGCCACGGAATCCCAGGCCGAGAACGGCCGCATAGCATTCGAGCAGGTCGACGTTCGGCACAGGCTCGCGCATCCGGTAGTCGAGCCGCTCGTAGATGCGCGTGCCTGCATCGTGCGTGCCGAATCGCTCGACCTGTAGCGGCGTGGATTCCCACTTCGCCTTGGCGGAAGCCGGCAGGTGTCGCAGTGCGGCTTCGTCGATCAGCCCGCACTGGGCGATGATCGCGTCGTCCCGTACGTCCGCGGCAATGCCTTGCGCATCGAGCGCGGTCGCGAACTGCGCGACCAGCAGGCGACACTGCTCACGCAGGCTTGCGGCGTTGTCGACTTCGCCGCCGTTCGACAGTTGACTGACGAGCAATGCGGTATCGCGCAACAGCGCGCGCATCGAGGCTCGCTGTGCATGACCGGAAGATGGATCGTGTGCAAGCAGCGCGGTTTCGTGACGCATGGAGGCGACGGCATTCATCAGCGCAGCACCGCATAAAGTTCGAGCGACGCGTCTGGAATCGACGCGGGCAGATAGATCTGGCAAGCGCGCGCGGCGAGCATCCGCGCATGCGCGGCGTCGTGCGCATCGAGCGCGAAATAGTGGTTGTCCAGCCGGACCGGTATGGCGCCGGGCACCCGCTGCACGGCTTTGAGCGGAATTCCCGCCACCGCGGAATTGACGATGTGCTCGACGTCGTCCGGTGCGCCGATCTTGCAGAGGCGCGGAAACTGTTCGACCAGCTCGAACGCCGGCAACGCGGCATTGACGGACAGATACCAGTCCGCGGCATCTTCGACGATGCGTTCGTCGCGGAACTGACCGACCCAGGTCGTCGGCGTCGTATGCGAGAGCCCGATCGAGACGACGCGTGACGGAATGATCGCGTCGAGCAGATCGCGGATCAGCGATTCGAGCGCGGCGAACACGTCATGGGCGCTCGCGTGGTCGTAGGGCGGAATGTCGGTCAGCGACACGCGCGTCGAGAACGTGATCAGCGAGCCGGCCAGTTGGGCGAGCACCTGGTACAGGCGATCGGTCGGCTGCGCCGGGTGCGACGCGAGGAAGCGCAGTTGCGGCCACGCCTGGTGAATGCAATGCAGGAGCCAGAACAGCTGGACGTCGGCGACGCCATACTCGGCCACCTGCTCGATGCGCTCGCTGCGGCGCGCACCGAGGAGCGCGCTTTTGGCGGCGAGGATGTCGGCGATCCGCCGAATACGCTCGATATGCAGCGTGTGCCCGGATAGCGCGAGACAAGGCGGCACGTATCGGCGATCGACCTGGAACTGCCCGCTCGTCGTGCGCGTCAGGCGTGCGATCGCGCATGCCGTGTCGTCGGCGTGCGATTCGAAGCCGAACAGCAACCGGACGGCGTGACGCTCGGCGGCAATTTCGGTTTCGGCCGAGCCGTTCAGGTCCGTCACCTTGACGAACTCGCGATACGCGCGACGCGGGCGGGCCAGCGCCGTTTCGTCGAAACGGCAGTTGCTGCCGTTCGCGTCCGGTAGCGCGAGCGCAGCGAGTACGTCGATGGTCTGGGCATCGGCGGGAATTTCGCCGACGAGGTCGCGCGCCGGCGGCAATGCGTCGGCGACGGTCGTGTCGATCGGCGTGCCGTCAGGGAAGCGCAATTGCAGCCGCGCGAGCTTCAGGCGGCCGGAGGACAGTGCCTCCTCGTCGATGTCGACGTTCAGCGTTCCCCATGGCGATACGGCGACAGCCGACGCCAGTTGTTGCAGCGCGAACCCGTTCCAGCGCTCCTGCTGCTGGAAATGCTGCTGCGTAAGAATCAGCCCTTCATGCCAGAGCGGTTTGTCGATCCGCATGGTGTGGTCAATACCGATGTAGGAATTATGAGGCGCCGATTCTATACATCGTTTTCTGATTTCGTATACCCCGTTTTATTCGAATTTGTTGAGAAGTGTCTCGAATAAATTGAGATAAATGGGGTGTTTATTTTGAGATTTATTGGGTGCGGGGTGTTTCGTCGGTGCGAGCGGTGTCGAGTGGGGTTTTTATTGAGATCTTGGGTTCCGCGTGTTTTGTGGAAATGGCATAAAAATCAAGTGGTTGTGAGATTTTTGTGAATTTGTTTGATAGTGGTTTATGGGCGGTCGCGTGGAATTAGGACGACATGTCTGGAATGCATCGTGGAATCGGACTAGTCTCATTTGCAAAAGACATCGTGTCGTTAATTTTCAATTTTCCGTGTTTCGGGTTTACTCGCTGACAAAGAGCGTGATATTTTCTGCCGCCTGAGTCGGATATCGGGCCGCGAATATCCGGATGGGCCGTTCGTCGATGCACGTTGCGGGGTTGGCATGGGCGGTACGGACGGCGATGCACCCATGACTTGCGGGTGCGTGTCGCGGAGTCTTCAAGCTTCCTGAGATAAGGAGAACGAATTGGATAGCTTTCAGCGAGAGATCCCGAAGAGCCGGGTGTCGATCACGCTTGACCTGCATACGGGTGGAGCGCAGAAGAAGGTCGAGTTGCCCCTGAAGCTGCTGGTCGCCGGCGACTTCAGTGCCGGCCGTGAGCAGGCGCCGCTTGCCGAGCGCAAGAAGGTGAACATCGACAAGAACAACTTCGATGCCGTGCTGGCCGACTATGCGCCGGATCTCAGGATCGCCGCGGACAACACGCTGGCCGGCGACGGTTCGGAACTGCCCGTCAACCTGTCGTTCCGCTCGATCAAGGATTTCGCGCCCGAGCAGGTCGCGCGCCAGATTCCCGAGCTGCAGGCGCTCCTCGCGATGCGCAATCTGCTGCGCGACCTGAAATCGAACCTGCTCGACAACGGCACGTTCCGTCGCGAGTTCGAGAAGGTGCTGAAGGACGATCGCCTGTCCGCGAAGCTGCGCGGCGAACTCGCGCAGATCGCGACCGCCGCGACGCAGCCGGAAGGGCATGCGTGAAACGCGCTGGGCAAAACGCGCGTTCAGCGCATTCCGCAACATCGTAGCGATTCGATCGCAGACAGGACACGCCATGAAATCCACTGAAACGCAGCACGCCGGCGCGAGCGAGACCGTCGTGCTGGATGCCCCGCACGGGGATATCGACAGCGTCTATGCGTCGCTGTGCAGCAAGATCAACCTGAAGCCCGTCAGCGAAGCGCGCCCGCTCGAGGCGTTCCGCGACAACGACATGCTGTCCGAGGCGTCGGCCGACGAGCGCATCGCGCGCGGGATGGGCGCATTCCTCGAACTCGTCGCTAACGCGAGCCAGCCGGTGGACCGCCTCGACAAGTCGCTGCTCGATTTCCATATCGGCCAGATCGACCGGCAGATCAGCCGCCAGCTCGACGCCGTGATGCATACGCAGGAATTCCAGGCGCTCGAGGCACGCTGGCGCGGCCTGAAGATGCTCGTGAGCCGCACCGATTTCCGCAAGAACGCACGCATCGAAGTGCTCGACGTGTCGAAGGACGCGCTGCAGCGCGACTTCGAGGATACGCCGGAACTGATCCAGAGCGGCCTGTATCGCCTGACGTACATCGAGGAATACGACACGCCGGGCGGCCAGCCGATCAGCGCGATGATCAGCGACTTCGAGTTCGCGAATTCGCCGATGGACGTCGCACTGCTGCGCAACATCTCGAAGGTGGCGGCCGCCGCGCACATGCCGTTCATCGGCTCGGTCGGGCCGGCGTTCTTCGGCAAGCAGTCGATGGAGGAAGTCGCCGCGATCCAGGATATCGGCAACTATTTCGATCGCGCCGAGTACATCAAGTGGAAGAGCTTCCGCGATACCGACGATGCACGTTACGTCGGCTTGACGATGCCGCGCGTGCTCGGCCGTTTGCCGTACGGCAAGGACACGACGCCGGTGCGCGCATTCAACTACGAGGAGGCCGTCAAGGGCCCCGACCACGACAAGTACCTGTGGATGAATGCGTCGTTCGCGTTCGCCGCGAACATGGTGCGCAGCTTCGTGAGCAATGGCTGGTGCGTCCAGATTCGCGGCCCGCAGGCGGGCGGCAAGGTCGAGGATCTCCCGGTTCACCTGTACGACCTCGGCACCGGCCACCAGCCGAAGATCCCGACCGAGGTGCTGATCCCCGAAACGCGCGAATTCGAGTTCGCGAATCTCGGCTTCATTCCGCTGTCGTTCTACAAGAACCACGACTTCGCGTGCTTCTTCTCCGCGAACTCGGCGCAGAAGCCCGCGCTGTACGAGACCCGGGAAGCGACCGCGAACAGCCGTATCAACGCACGGCTGCCGTACATCTTCCTGCTGTCGCGCATCGCGCACTACCTGAAGCTGATCCAGCGGGAGAACATCGGCACGACCAAGGATCGACGTCTGCTCGAGCTCGAGTTGAACAACTGGATCAAGGGGCTCGTGACCGAGATGAAGGATCCGGGTGACGAACTGCAGGCGTCGCATCCGTTGCGCGAGGCGAAGGTCACGGTCGAGGACATCGAGGACAACCCGGGCTTCTTCCGGATCAAGCTGTTCATCGTCCCGCACTTCCAGGTCGAAGGGATGGATATCGGGCTGTCGCTCGTGTCGCAAATGCCGAAGTCCAAGAACTGATCTGACGTTAGTCGCAGTGGCGCCGGGGTGGACAGGGGCACCCCGGCGTGCCGTGCAGTCGCGCAACCGAGAGATTCCATGTCGATGATTCTGCCTTCGCAGGCTTATGAATTGAAGCTCGCGCCGCACCCGGCGCCGACGTCCGTGCTCCGCTTCACGGGCCGGGACGCCGTGAGCGAGTTGTACCGCTACGACATCGAATTCACGAGCCCGGTGGTCGGTATTCCAATGGATCAGGTGATCGGTCGCCCGGCAAAATTCATCGTCGCGCCAGTCGATCCGAACATGGACTATCTGCGCAGAATGTTCGGCGAGAACACGGAGCAATTCAGCAAGATGCCGCCGACCTATACGATCCACGGCGTCATCACGGAGTTCGACGAGCTCGACACCTCGGCCGATCAGACACACTATCGGGTCCGGCTGGAGCCCAAGCTCGCTGATTTGAACAGGGGCGTGACGAGCCGGTTGTTCCAGAAGCAGTCGATCGAGGAGATCGTGACCGACACGCTGCGCCATTATGGCTACCGGGCCGGGGTCGATTTCCAGTTCCAGTTGCGCGGTCAGTACAAGCGCTGCGAGTACGTGACCCAGTATCACGAAACGACGTTTTCCTTTATTCAGCGAATCTGCGCCGAGGAAGGGCTCTGGTTTCGCTGGGAGCAGCAGAAGGATTATGCGGTGCTCGTGTTTGGCGACGATCTGGACGCCTATGCGCGCAAGCAGCGCACCGTGTCGCACCGGCGCGACTCAGGGCTCGAGAGTTCGGGCATGGACGCGATCAAGACGCTCGAGAAGCGGACTCGGCGCGTGCCGGAAGCCGTACGGTTGCACGATTACAACCACCGTGAGGCGGGTGTGTCGCTGCTAGTCGAGGAAAATGCCGCACGCGACGACAAGACGACGAGCGGCATCGATTACCAGTGGGGCGAGCACTACGAGACGCCGGAAGAGGGCAAGAGCGTCGCCCGTCGGCGCCACGAGGAATACCTGACCAACCAGATCACCTTCAGCGGTACCGGAAATCCGTTCTGGCTCGAGGCGGGCGAAGTCATGCGGCTGGCGCCGCATCCGGTCGATGCGAAGCACGGGATTTTCATCACGGCGGTGGAGTCGCAAGGCGGGCGCGACCAATCGTACTGGGTGACCTTCGAGGGGATTCCGTCAGACCGCGTATGGCGCACGCCGGTTGCATCGATCGAGCAACCGGTCATCGACGGTATCCTGCCGGCCCGGATTACGTCACCTGGCGATTACAAATACGCGTATCTGACCGAGCAGGGCTGGTATGTGATCAAGCTGCCGTTCGATCTCGATGAGTGGAGCCCGGGCGGTACCAGCCGGCCGGTGCGGTTCGCGAAACCGTATAGCGGCGACAACTATGGGCATCACTTCCCGCTGATTGACGGTGCGGAGGTGGCGGTTGTCTTCACGCAGGGGGATCCTGACCGACCCGTGATCATCGGGGCCATGCACGACAGCCTGCATCCCGATCTCGTCACCAGCCAGAACCATACCCGGAATCTGATCCGCACCGCCGCGCAGAATGAACTGCGGATGGAGGACAAGGAAGGTGTCGAGCACGTCCATCTGACGACGCCGTTTGAGGCGAGTGAGCTGAACCTCGGTCACATGGTCGACGGAGATCGCAAGGATCGCGGGCGGGGTGTCGAGTTGCGCACCGACGGGCCAGCGGCAGTTCGGGGATCGAAGGGTGTGTTGGTGACTGCGGAGGGACAGCCCGGCGCCGCGGGACAGCAGCTCGACATGCAGGACGCCGACACGACGCTCGAGCAGGCCGAACAAATCCTGAATGCGCTGAACGACTCGGCGAACGCTGCGAAAGCGCTGCAGGCTGACATCGATCAACAGCGCGTACTGATCCAGCAAAAGCTCAAGCAGCTTCAGAAACCCGTCATTGTTGCGACAGCTCCCGATGGCGTCGGGATTGTCAGTGGTCAGCAGATGCAGCTTGCCGCCCGCAAGCAAATGTTCGTGACCGCCGGCGACGGGCTCGACATCGGCGTCATGAAGCGTATCGCGGTAGCGGCCGGCGAGGCGATCTCGCTTTTTGCGGCAAAGCTCGGGATTCGAATCTTTGCCACGAAGGGCAAGGTCCAGGTACAGGCACAGTCCGACGCGATGGAACTGATGTCGATGCAGGACATGGCAGTCAGTTCGTCGGATGGCGAAGTAATCATCACCGGCCGCAAAGGTGTCACGCTCGGCGATGGATCGGGCGCTTACATCAAGTTGTCGGGCGGCAAGATCATCCTCGGTAGTCCGGCCGGAGAAATCGAGGCCAAGGGAAATCTGACGATCGACGACCCTGACGGCGGTAGTTTCAAATTTCCGACTTGGGCCGCGGCGCCCGTCAGCGACGTACAGACTGCAACGAACTTCGGATTTTCGGAATAACGAACAACCATGGCAAACCCACCCGCACCGAAGAAGCCACAATCCCCCACGCCGGCACCGGCCAAGCTGAAGCCGTTACCGTTCGCCTTTCCATTCCTGCGAAAGGGAAGGGGAAAGACCGACGCTCCCGTGCAATTCACAGGCGAGCACGAAATCTATCGCCTGCTTGCCGGACGTGAGCCGTCAGGGGCGTATCTCGTGAGCCGTAAGGGAATGTGGCATGGCGGCATTCACGTTACGGAGGCGTGCGCCGGACAATCGCTCGATCTTGACGCGGGCTTGCGCTGCATCGCCGACGGCACACTGATTGCATTTCGCGCCAACAAGACCTATCCGATCAGCGAAATCGGTGGGGCGGGAAGTGAATCACCGGTTCAGGCACCGTACAGTACCGGCTTCGCACTCGTGCAGCACACGATGGAGTTCCCACAGGGCGCGAAGCTGACGTTTTACAGCCTGTACATGCACCTGATGTCATTGGAGGACTACGCCAATTTCCCGAAGCGGAGCAAGCCGGCGTACTGGCCGCGGCAGTGGCGGGTCACTCAGCATGCGCAGAACAAACCTTCGTCTGGTCGAAACGGTCAGGTTCCGGATTCGTCCCAGCAAGGGTTACGGGTTCGTAAAAGCTACCCACGTGGCGAGATCGTTGGCATCCTGCCGCAGGGGGCAAGCGTTAGCATCGGCAAGCGGGAGAACAACTGGGGCCAAGTAACCGATCTGCACGGAGCGTCACTGGTTCCACCCGAAGCCGGTGGCTATGCCGAGCCGGTCCGCGCCGTTGGTGGCTGGGTTTTTATGGGCCGAGAGAACGGCGGACCAACCGTCGAGGAGGTCATCGAGGATTCGATGTTCGACCGGGTGATCGTCACGATAGAACAGACCGGTCAGTCGGGAGATTCGCGAGCAATCAGAGGCGGGATCCCGCTCAAAGCTGGCGACCCGATCGGCCACCTCGGTCGCTACGATTCGCTGAACGAATGCACGTCCGGTACAAGGATGGCGCACATCGAGGTGTTCTGTGACGACGGTATCGAGTCGTTCCTCGAGCAAGGTCGAGCGTGGGTCAATCAACACGGTCCGCACAAGGAAGACTGGTCGGTATTGGGTCTGCCCTCCGAGCCGACGATTCTTCGGGTTGCACCGGGTACGGTGCTATATCAACGCCAGGACAAGAAATTTGTTCCTGGAGTTGACCCGCAGTCGAGAAAGACTGACACAGTTCAGGTGTATTCGCTTGCCGAACTGGCACGCAAATCAGAACGACGAGTCGCCGAGCCGAAGCCAAACCCCAATCCAGGCTACCCGGTGAACTGGTGGCACGTCGAGGGTGTGAATGCTCAAGGTCAACAAATCGACGGCTGGGTGTGCGACTTCAACCACCCGAGCGGCCGGGTGACGCGGGAATTTGCGCAGAAGTGGATCGACTTCGAGTGCCTGGCGGACGCCCATGATCCGGCGCATACGATCTTTGCGACAACCCCGAAGTGGGTTAATTATGCGAGCGGCGCCAACGTTGCCGACGTCTCTTCGCGTTCGAATCTTAGCCCATTGATGCTCAAGGTGTATGACGCTTTGTTCACGAAAGGCGATGGCAAGAAAGCGGCTGACGAACTATGCACGCTGTCGCGAACGGAGCGCGACGGGTATCCGTGGTTGATGCTGGCGGCATCCCGGCTGATCGTCAAGCACCAAAGTGAGTGGGCTAATCCGTCGAAGTGGAAGCAGCTGATCGCCGAACTAGAGACGCAGACGGGCCTCAAGCCGCAGCACGAGGAAGAGCAGAAGCGGATCGATAAGCTTGCATGGTGGGATGACTTGAAGGCCCATATCCCAGGTTTTCCTGCCCCCGATGTATTTCACGTCAATCCAATTGGCTTAATCGCGAATTTTTCACTCGATCTGGGAATTATCACACTTGAGATGCTTGCGGCAGTTGATCCAGGTGGCAGTCAAAATTATCACAGGCAGATCCTTCCTGCGCTCAATAAGTACGCGAAAGGATATCGGGTCACTACGCCAAAGAGGATTGCTCATTTTCTCTCGCAAATCGCCGTCGAGAGTGGTTTTAAGAATATCGAAGAAGGACTTTCATATTCTTCAAAGCGAATGAAGGAGATTTTCGGATGCAATCCTGCTCCCAGAGGCAAGAAGGCGTATAGCGAAGTATCAGGCGATATTGTTTGCAATTTCGGTCGGTTGCGGGAGAAATTGTGGACTGAAGCAAGCAAGTACGAAAATAATCCAAGAAATCTTGCTAGCTATGTTTATGCTGATCGATATAAAAATGGAAACGAGGAATCCGGAGACGGGTATAAATATCGCGGCAGAGGTCTTATACAGACGACATTTAAAAGCAACTACATGATGCTTACGGATGAGCATAATCGCCGCTTCCCGGATGATCAACGTGACTTCGTGGAAAATCCAGATCTCGTTCTTAGCGATTTGGAGTATGGGGTCGAATCTGCCTTTGTTTACTGGGCTGTCACTAAAAACGTTAACGGAATTGCGGATTCTGGGAATGTCCTCGCGGTTTCGAAAGCGGTAAACGGCGGGAAGATCGGGTATTCAGAGCGCTTAACAGCCTACAACAACGTGGCGCCAATTCTTGGGCTACAAAAGGAGGTGGCGTAAATGTTTATTTCTAGGTTGTTAGTGGCGAGCGTGATGTCGCTCTTTCTCTCGCTTAACGCATATGGGGGCGAAGCTATCTCGGGTTGCCCGCCGGCAAATACTAAGAAAAATGTGTTTGATGCGTCGATGTTGGAAGGGAATTCGAGAATTTCCATCGAAAACGGCACGGCCGAATATCCCCTCGTTCTTGATTTCTATCGCCCCTTAAAGGGTGGATGTAAAAAAATTGAATTCGCTCGATATTCGATTGAAGGGGGGGTGCCGACAGTTGAGTCGATATTTTTTATGGTTCTTCATGGTCGCGTTAATGTGTTCTCCATTGTTGCGTGGGATATAAACAATCGCGGCGATGGTACTTATGGGCGACTCTATCAGGTGTACGCCTATTTCTTTAATGACGATGGAATGCTAGTTGAAAATAGGCGCATCTCTGAAGACCGCTCAATGACCGGAATCGAGGGATATGTCCAAAGCACGGAGTCGAAATTCAGATATAGAACGGCTTCTGATGTTAAGAAATACTGGCGAAGTAGACTGGGCAAACCTGTCAAACAATGACTAGAGAGAAGTATAGATCAATTGGGTCGTCGATGCATCGCAGATTTATGCGAATTCGTTAATATTCATTGAGAATGGCACGGGACAATCTGCTTGCGTGCGACCCACCGAATGCAGGTAACAGAAGCGCTTATTCGAAACTACTTGTCCAATTACGAGGGAATGGAGACACCGAAAACGCCGCCAAACTGAAGAAGATCCTGAGTGGTGACCGGAGTGGCACATCTATCCACGTAGCGCCAGTTGAGTCGGGCGCCTGGGCCGTTCATGCAGTGATTTCCAAGAAGGCATATCTCTATGGAAAACCTGCTAAATCATCAGTTACCAGATCCTACCTTGTGCAAGGTGATTCAGTATTGGTGAATAAATCTAGCTTGTCGCAGGGGTTTATGGCGTTAAGGTATCGTCAGAAGAACGGAAATATTATCGAGAGATGGATTCGTTGTGAAGATGTGAATGCGTGCTCCACAGGTAATTGAATCGTCGATTTTTAATTTCTTATCTAGGTATTCAAGGTGAAAAATCTCGCATATGAAGGTGACACAACGAGCCACGGCGGCACGATTCTGACCGGCTCCGATCGTATCAAGGTGAAGGGTCGGCGGGCCGCCCGTATCGGCGACAAGGTTTCATGCCCAATCCACGGCGACAACGAAATCGTCGAAGGCAGCGGCCGAATGAAGGATGGCACCACGCCGCTGTCGCGCGACGGCGATCACACGCGGTGTGGGGCGGAACTCATTGCCTCGTCCAGCGGAGCCCGGGTTCGGTAAGCGATGCCTGTCGATTTCAATCGCGTGCCGCCACGGGGCGAGGTCCCGCCTCCACCTCAGATCTCTATGATTGTCTGGACGATCCTGCTGGCGCTCGTATTGGGCGCGGGAACTGGTCTGACGATCATGCTTTGGCCTGCGGGTCTTCCGACCAACACGCTATGGTTCTGGTTTTGCATCGCAGGTTATCCCCTTCTTGCTTGGGCTTTTTTGCTCTTCGCCTGGCTAGGCTACGGTTACGTCCGTCGCAATCAGGCGATTGCGACGAACCGCGTCAGCGATGAGGCAGAACACGCACGACATGCATTAGCGAGCAGACCATTGGCGATACTGGGTCATGCGTGGTGTTTTGCCGTGGATGATTCGGAGAACTCGCTCAAGGGCATTCTGAACGGCACTGAACTTTCGACACGGCCAAGTGGTGCAGTCGCGGATAGTGAAGTCCATGCACGTTGGCTCGATATCCCCGATCAGCCTTTTCACCCCGGCAACGAAGTTGCGGAACATGCCCGCCATCATGCTGTATGTACGTGGCTGATTGAACGTCTGCTCGACGCTCTCTTGCCGCAACTCAGCGCTCTTCCGCAGCGAACGAAGCTCCAGGTCGAGCTTCATCATCAATCCAGGTTGAAATCCGAGGCGGTCGAAAAGCGCATACGGGATTCGATTGCTGAACGGGTGCCTTCTCTAAAGATCGACCTGAAGCAGGGTGAGCATGCGTCCTCGCTTTTTAGAGTGGATGCGTGGCTTGATAAGCGGGACGTCAATACGGTTTACCTGCTCATCGCCGTCGAACTTCGCGACGCCATTAGTGCTGTCCTGTCAGGAGGTGTAGCAGAGGCGGGCGTGGCCCTGCTCGTGGGGCAATCGCGACTTGCGTCACAGGTAAATTCCTTCGGGCTGTGGCTGCATCGTCCTGCCAAAGACTCGTTCGATGCTGCCACCCGGACGCTCGGACTCGCTGCCCGTTGGGGGCACGCTTCGCGGGACCGTTTGGGCACGGTGTGGACACACGGCCTGACCGATGACAGCGTAGGTGCGGTTCGGCGAGCCGCAACTTTTTCGGACGAGATGCGCTGGAACGTACTTGAGACGTTAGTGGGCGATTGTTCGGGCGCGGGACCCTGGCTGGCCGTCGCCCTTGCCGCGGAAAGTGCCGGTACGACGGGTGATACGCAAATGGTGCTGTGCGGTGAAGGTCAGGATCTGATCGCCCTCGTTTGCAGAAAACAGACATGAACGACGACAAGAACGACAACAAGACACGACCGGCAGGCCTCTTCATTGGTATTGCTGCCGTCATCGTGTTCCTCGCGCTCGGTATTGCGGTATGGGTGGAGGGCCCTCGTTACGGGTGGTCTCGCGACACCCGGATCATCGTCGAGCTTTTGCTGTGTGTGGCCATGCTGGTGGTGGTCCTGCTGGTCAAGTACTTAGAAGGAGTACTGCTGTGGATCGCGTCGTTGACAGCTTCCCGTTGGTTTGCCCGATACGACGCCGCCCGGCACGCAGCGTCTGTAGACCACGACGATCAAGACCCACTACCGGAACAAACCGACCGTGCTGCTGCGCTCCGCAATGCTCTACAGGATCGCCACGGCCGGCGCTGGCGCTATAGCGAACGATGGGTGCTGATCGCCGGCGATGAACCGCTCGTGAAGCGTCTGGCGCCGGGTCTGGTCGACACCGGCTTTGCGATCACCGGCGATACGGTCCTGCTGTACGCGAAGCAAACGAGCAGTATGCTCGATGCCGGCTGGCTCGACCAGATTCGCCGCTTGCGCCGTCGTCGTCCGGTCGACGCGATTGTCGCGATAACGCGTAACCGCGGTTCGTCCAATGCGCCGTTCGACACCGACAATCTGTCGCAGCGGCTCGCGCGCCACGCGCGCGCGTTGCGCTGGGCCGCGCCGGTCTATCTGCTCAATGTGACGGATTTCGGCCGTGACACGTCGAGTCCCGATGAGGCGATCGGTTTCACCTGGTCCAACGCGCGCGTCAGCAGGGAAGCAATCGACGCGTCGTTGCAGAACCTCACCGACTACCTGGCCGATTCCGGTGTCGTGCGCGTGACGAAGGATGCAGGCGACCGTTATCCCGCGGAACTGTCCCAACACATTTCGAACTTTCGCAACGTGTTGTCGGGTCTGGTGCTGCAAACCTCGCGGTCGCGTACATGGCGGCACGCAGTCCACGGCCTCCTGTTCGCGCCGCTGTTCACGGAACGGGAACTGGCGCCGCAAGTACCCGCCGACGCGAATGATGGCGGGCAACCGGCCGACCCGTCACACCGCACGATCTGGCATACCGTCGCCGAGCACAGCCGAAAGATTCACGGCCGCCGCGTCGGCTTTTCACTGTCGATCGCGGCAGCCTGGATAACGGCCGCCCTGATCGGCTGCGGGTTCGTCGGCACGATGCTGTCCGGCTTCGCCAACCGTGCAACGATCGGAAGCGTAACGGATACGGTTGCGAAGCTCACCGGGCCCCTAAACCCGACACAGTCGCTGCAAACGCTCACCGACCTCGACCGTCAAATCGACACGCTCGAAATCCATCAGCGTGCCGGTGCGCCTTTGACCGCTCGTTTCGCGTTGAACCGCGACCACGCACTACTCGACGCCCTTTGGCCTTACTACGCCGATGCCGCGAACCGGATTCTCGTCGGCCCGATCCGCCAGAAGCTCGAAGCGAGGCTGCATCAGCTCGCGTCCCTGTCCGACGCCGAAATCGCCAGCGGTGGCGACGCCCAGGTCCAGGCCGCGTACGATACGCTCAAGACCTACATGATGCTCGCCAAATCCGAGCGGGCGGCAGCCACATTCCTGATACCGCAGCTCGTCGCGGCTTCCGCACCTGAACGCCCGGCCGATTCGCCGCTGTCGAAGGGCAAGTGGGAAGACCTGCGTCAGCAAGCGATCGCATTCTTCGCGAAACACGTTGGGCATGGTGCCGCGTCCAGTCACACTGCATTGGCGATTGTCCCCGACGGAAGCCTGATCGCATCTACCCGTCAGACGATCATCGGCGTGCGCGGCATCCAGAACTCCGGCGACGCGATCTACCAGCAGATCATCGACGAAGCGACGCCGAAATATCCGCCGCTGTCACTCGCGACGTTGCTCGGTGACACAGCGTCGCAATCCTCTTCCGGCGGTGCGACGAGCCGCGGCCTGTTCGGCACGACCGCCACCATACCGGGCGTATTCACGCGTGCGGCGTGGGAAGAGCGCATCTCGAAGGCAATCGACGAAGCCGGCGAGCAACGCGATGTGGCGAGCGACTGGGTACTCTCCGACACCAAGGTTGCCCATTCATCTCCGTCGACATTGAAGACCGAACTGCGTCAGCGCTATTTCGACGATTACGCGCGTGCATGGGCGCTATTCCTCAACAGTCTGCATTGGCAACCCGCACCGACGCTATCAGCCACGGCCGACCAACTCACGCTACTGGGCGACCCGCAACGCTCGCCGCTCGTCGCGTTGATGAATGCGATCGTGTATCAGGCGGGAACGGGAGCCAACGCCCAGTCGCTGTCCGACACGCTGATCAGCAAGGCGCAGCAACTGGTCGGCGCGGACGAGAAGGATCCGTCCAAGCAGGCCAAGCCTCAACTGGCGCCGCTTGCCGCCGCATTCGCCCCAATCCTGCGCCTGACCGGCAGCGACCTCGCGTCGGGAATACCGACGAACGGCAACGCGGCCACCACGCAAATGGCAGCGACCGGCGACCTGAGCCTGGCCCGCTATCTGGAGCGGATCACGGCGATGCGCCTGAAGACATCGCAGATCGTCTCCAGCCCGGATCCGGACGCGATCGCACGTCTGGCCGCGCAAGCCGTGCTGCAAGGCAAGACGTCCGATATCGCCGACAGCCGCGATTACGCGAGTCGTGTCGCCGCGAGCCTCGGTGAACAGTGGTCCGGGTTTGGCGCATTGTTCCGCGCGCCGTTCGATCAGTCGTGGCAGGTCATCGTGCAGCCGGCCGCATCGAGCCTGAACGAGATGTGGCGCACCGCGATCGTGGCCGACTGGAACAAGACCTTCGGCGGCCGCTATCCGTTCGCGGATTCCGACAACGATGCATCGCTACCCGAGATGGCGCGCTTCATGCGTCCGGACAGCGGCGTGATCGCGCAGTTCGTGACGTCGCAACTGGCCGGTGTCGTCGAAAGGCAGGGGGACCGGTGGGTCGCCGCGCAGGGAGCCGATTCAGGCGCATTGACGATCGATCCGGCCTTCCTGAGCGGTCTGAACAAGCTCACGCGCACGTCGACGGTCCTGTTTCCGTCGGGCGACGCGCGCGTGCGCTATGAACTGCGGGCCGAGCCGACGCCGGGCGTCACCGACATGAGATTCGTGCTGTCCGGGCGCGAACTGCATTACTTCAACCAGAAGCAGGAGTGGACGCCGTTCGAATGGCCTGGACAGTCGCTCGAGAACCTGTCGCATATCGAATGGCAAACGGAGCAGGGCGGCTTGCGTACCGCGCTCGATTCGCAGGGGCGTTTCGGCCTCGTTCGATTGCTGGAGCGCGCGAAGGTCACCCAGCAGGACAACGCCCGCTATCTGCTGACCTGGACGCCCGACACGAGCCAGGGCATTCCGCTCAAGGTGCAATTGCGCAGCGAAGCCGGAGGCGGCCCACTCGACGTTCTTCAGTTGCGGAATTTCACGTTGCCGATCCGTGTTTTCGTGACGGGATCTCGGAGCGCAGGGCCTCGCGTATCGACGATCGGGCTGCCGCCGTTGCCGGCGTCGGCGATCGCGGCCGCGAAGCATGCGGCTGTGCCGTTGCCGCCGGGGCTTCCGGGCGGGAGCCGCTTGCCGGACGACTCCATGCGAGCCTCGACGGAGCCGGCCTCGGGTCAACGCACTGCGCTCGGCCTTGCTCGGGCGAAAGTGCGAACCGCCGAGCCCGGCCCGGCGAAACAGACGAGCACGCCCAAGGCTGCGATTTCGCCGTTGGCGACCACGTCGGGGCGCTCCGATTCCTTCCCCCGTCCGTTTGGGCACGCCCTCGGGCTGTCGAGTGACGTATTCGTTTTTTGAGACCTACCATGACGCTTGCCAATTTTGTGAAGACACTCGTCGGTGGTCCCCGCATCGATTCACTCCGCAAGGCACGGACGGATACCTGGGCCGCATGGGTCGCGCCGATACCGGGCGATTCCGCATGCGGGCGCGACCCCGGCTACGAAGACGCGTTCTTCGAACTGAAGGATGAAGCCGGCAAGCTGTCGGGAATCGATGACGGCCTGATCGTCCGCATGTGCGAACACCTGCTCAAGGAGACTGGCAAGGATTTGCGCGTCGCCGGCTACTACGCGTTCGCACGCCTGCGGCAGGACGGCCCGGCCGGGTTCGCCGACGGGCTCGAACTGGCTGCCGCGCTCGTCGACCGGTTTGGCGAAGCTCTTTTGCCTGCCCGTCACGAAGCGAAGAAGGCAGCGCTCGAAATGCTCGCGACTGCGCGCGTGATCGAGACGCTGGATAGTCGGGGTGACTTTGCGCCGGTCGATCTCGAACGCGCGTTGGCCGCGCTCGATGTGCTCGTCACGCATACGGCGGCGTGGCCCGATGCGGCTCGCCCGAATCTGCAGTCACTCGTTTCCCGCTTCGAGAAAAAGGAAGGGCCGGCACGCAGTGTCGATGCCGGCGTCGCGATGCCGCCCGTGACGGCCGCGGGAAAGACTTCAGCCGGATCGATCGCGTCTACGCGCGATCTGCTCGATCAGGCGCGGGCGATGTCGGCATGGCTCAGGGATCAGGAAAACGGCTATTTGCCGTCGGTGCGCCTTGTGCGAAGCATTCGTTGGGACACGCTGCACGACGTGCCGCCGTCGGATGCTGCGTCGCATACGCGTCTGGCGCCACCACGCGCCGAGTTGCGTCAGCAAATGAAGCGCCTCGTGCTGCAGAAGCACTGGCACGAGTTGCTGGAGCGCGTCGAGGGTGCGTTCATGGAAGGCGTGAATCACCTGTGGCTCGACCTGCAGTATTTCCAGCACGTTGGGCTCGACCACGTCGGCACACCGTACAGCGCATGGCGTGAATTGCTGCGCACCGACTTCGCGCTGTTTCTCGAACGACTGCCCGGCATCGAACGCCTGGCATTCAGCGACGGCACACCGTTCGCCGATGACACGACGCTCGAATGGATCGCCCGGCATGCTGTCGTGCGCGATCTGGAAGCGGGCGAGACGGTTGCGCCGCTGCCCGTTTCCGCGGATAGCGCGGGCGATGCGGAGGGCGACTGGCCGGAGATCGAAACCCAGGCGCGCGAACTCGCTGCCCGTGACGGCATCGAAACGGCCTTTGCGTGGCTCGAAGCGCTGCCCGGCATGAAAACCGATCGACATCGCTATTTGCAGCGGCTCGTGATGGCCCGCCTGGCCGACCATGCCGGCCGTCACGATGCGGCGCTCGCACTCCTTGCAGAACTCGACGGAACGTCCCGTTCGCTGCCGTTGATGCGCTGGGAGCCGGCGCTGACGTTCGAGGTCAAGCAGCAACTGATCAAAGCACTGAAAGCGATGAGCAGCCGCAAGGACGCCGACAAGCCGGCGTTCGCACGCCGCATCGGCGAGCTGCAGGCGGAACTCACGGTACTCGATCCCGCCCGCGCGTTGACCCTTTCGTAACGGATTCCCATGGACAACAACGATCCCATCCTGCGCTACTACGAAGCGGAAATGCGCTATCTGCGCGAATCCGGCAAGGAATTCGCGAAGGCGCATCCCGATCGCGCGCGCCTGCTCAACCTCGACCGCGTCGGCGATCGCGACCCGTATGTCGAACGCCTGTTCGAAGGCTTTGCGTTTCTGACGGGCCGGCTCCAGCAAAAACTCGACGACGAACTGCCCGAACTGACCGAAGGGCTCGTCAGCTTGTTGTGGCCGCACTATCTGCGGATGATTCCTTCGCTGTCGATCGTCGAGCTGACGCCGTTCGCGGAGAAGCTGCAGAAAACGGTAGTGGTCCCGGCCGGCGTGCCGGTGCGTTCCGCGCCGATCAGCGTGCCGTCCGCGGGCCGCGCGGAGGGCGCGGCACCGATGAGCGTGCGATGTCTGTACCGCACCACACAGGATGTTGCGCTGCAGCCGGTGTCGCTCACGCATGCCGGCCCGGCCGTGCGACACGACGGCCGATCGGTGATCCGCTTCGGCTTCGCGTTGCAAGCGTCGGCGCTGCGCAAGGAGACGGATCTGTCGCGGCTGCGGCTGCATTTGAACGCCGATTTGCCGACTGCATTCGCGATGCATCTTGCGCTGACGCGTCAGGCCGACGCGATTCACTGGCGCGTTCCGGAAATACGCGATGGCGAATCCGTGCCGCTACCGGGCGTCACGATCGAGCCGGCGGGATTTTCCACGGAAGAACGGCTGTGGCCCAAAGCCGATGCGGCATTCTCCGGATATCAGTTGCTGCTCGAATACTTCACGTTTCGCGAGAAATTCCTGTTCGTCGATCTGTGCGGACTCGACATCACGAAGCTGCCTGAAAAATCGACCCGCTTCGAACTGGAGATCGTTCTGAAGGATGCCTATCCGTCGGATCAGCGATTCAGCGTGGACAACGTGCGATTGTTCTGTTCACCGGTGATCAACCTGTTCGAACTGGATGCCGAGCCGATCGAGATCGACCATCACGAAACTGAGTATCGCGTCGTGCCGGCCGGTCATCAGGGCGAGCATGTCGAAACGTATTCGGTCGATGCGATCGCGACGTTCGATCACGATACGGCCGAGCGATACGAATACGTGCCGTTCACGACGTTTCGGCATCGCGGCGGCATGCTGCGGCATGAGGCGCCGGAGCGCTATTTCCATACACGCGTGCGTTCCGGCGTGTCGGGGCTGCACGAAATGTGGGTGATTCTCGGCGGGCATGCGTGGGAAACGATGGATACGCTGCCGGAGGAAAGCCTGTCGCTGCGCGTGACTGGCACGAACGGGCTGCTGCCGCGCAAGGGGCTGCGGGAGGCAAGTCTAGACGAGCTGGCGGCCAGCACGCCGAACGTCGCGAGCGTGCGCAATCTCGTGTCGCCGACGTTGCCGCTCCATCCGCCGACCGAAGATCGTTTCCAGTGGCGTGTGCTGTCGCATCTCGCCCCCAACTTCCTGTCGATGATGAACGCGGAGGTGTTGCGTGGCGCTTTGGCGCTGTACGACTGGACGAACGACGAACTGAACCGGCGGCGGCTCGCCGGCATCCTGCATGTGTCGCAGGAAATGATCGAGGAGGTGTCGGGCGGCGCGGTCGAGCGCGGCGTGCTGATCGAGGTCACGCTCGATGCGCATGCGTTCTCGGGCGAAGGCGACGTGATGCTGTTCGGCGAGTTGCTGCACCGGTTCTTCGGCGCCTACGCGGAGATCAATCTGTTCACGAAGCTGGCGATCGTCAGCCTGCCATCGCGGTCGCGGACGGAGTGGCCGCGCAGCAAGGCGGGGCGGGCACCGCTATGAGTGCATCGATTGATCGGATGAGCGCTGCAGCCGCTGAATCGAAGGGCCCGTCGGCCGTGGTTGCGAGGCTGTTCGAGCGGGCGCCGAAGATGACTTTCATGCAGTTCTGTCGTCTTTTGGAGGCGTGTGCGCCTGAACGTCCCGGATTCGGCACACGCGACACGCCGGAGCACGAGCCGGTGCGGTTCCGGCCGCGTCCTCGGTTGGGCTTTCCCGCAGGCGAGATGGCGGCGGTCGAATTCGACGATGAGCATCCCGATGCACCGCCGACCGTACGCACGACCTTCATGGGGCTTTACGGCGTCGATGCAGCGATGCCGTCGCATACGATCGACGAGATCGCGTTGCGCGAAGAGGGGCATGAGGCGGTCGAGGCCTTTCTCGATCCATTCAATCACCGCATCGCGACGTTGCTGTATCGCGCATGGAAGAAGTATCGATATCCTGAGCGTTTTCGGGCCGGTGGTGTGGATGATTATTCGCAGAGCCTGTTGTGTCTGCTGGGGTTCGGATGGGGCGACAAGCCTTTGCGGGCAGGCCTGCCGGATTCGCGGATGCTCGCGTTGTCGGGGCTGCTGATTCAGCGCACGCGGACGTCCGAAGGGCTGGCCGGCGTGGTGGCGCTCGCCGCGCCGGGGGCGGAGGTTCGCGTCGACGAGTTCTGGGCGGTGACGACGAGTACCGGTCGGCCGAAGCCGTTGACGTCGACGAAGCCGGCTGCGGGCGGGCTGCCGGACGGCAAGCGCAATGGGCTCGGTGGCGGTTACGTGCTCGGCAGGCGTCTCACGTATCGCAGCCGGGCAGTGCGCGTGACGTTGCGGCCAGCCGATGCGCGGCAGGCTCAGGATCTGCTGCCGGGAGCATGGCTGCATCGAGAGGTGATGGCATTCATCCAGCTGTATGTCGGCATCAAGGCCGATGTGTATTTGCGGATGGAGGTGTCGTCACGGTTCGTTCCGCATCCGTCCGTCGGGATCGAGCGTGCCGGCCCGGCGCCGCGTCTTGGCTGGACGACGGTGTTGCCGTCTGCCGACGAACGGCTGATCGATATTGCGCTGGGTGCCTACGAGGCATTGCCCGCGCCGCAACCCAACCCGCATCTCGTGCCGCGCACGATCTGATTCCGGAGTCTTCATGTTCTATCGAATGAGTGCGGCTACGGCTGCCGCCGTATTGCTTCTGTCGGGCTGTGGTGCATGGCAGTCGGTATCGGATGCGTCGTCGAATGCCTATCGCGCAGTGTTTTTCAAGCAGGTGAAGGTGCTTGACGTCGATCTGACTGCACGCGCGGCGCTGAATCCGGACGACGCAGGACGACCGACGTCGGTGGCCGTGCGCGTCTACCAGCTGAAGGATCGCAAGATGTTCGATGCGGCGTCGTATGACGACCTGTTGAAGAACGATCGCACGGTGCTTGCCCAGGATCTGCAAGCGGATATGTCGGCTACCGTGAGCCCCGGGGCTTCTTCGAGCTTGTCTCAACCGATGCAACGGGAGACGAAGTATGTGGCGATCGTCGCGCTGTACCGTGTTCCCGGCGCCGCTGACGATTGGAAACGCGTCGTCGAGAAAAAGAAGCTTGATCCGGGTAAGCCTCTACGTGTCGGCTTGGGCTCGGACGGATTGCGGATGACGGGGGATTTGCCGAAATGAAAATCATGCAATCCATTCGGCGCGGGGATAAGCCATTCGCGTTAGCCAGGCAACTAAGTCTCGCAATTTTTCTTGGAGTTGTCGGGTCCGTTCACGTGGCGGCTCGAGATGTATCGTCTCCATCGATCGTGCCGCTCGCTGGAAAGCCAGACGGTTTTGTTCCCAAAGGCTGGAAGCTGGAATTTCAGACGAAGGGCGACCTGAACGGCGATGGCCGCGACGATCTTGTGCTGGTCTTACGTGACAATGATCCTGCGAACGTGATATCGCATGACGGCATGTGCGAGAACCCGTTCGACGCGAATCCGCGCATTCTTGTCGTTGCCTTTGCGCAGCCGGATGGCCGGTACGCTGTCGCGTTGCGAAACGATACGCTCATACCGGTCCGGGAATCTCCCTGTCTCGCGGATGCTCTGGAAGAGGGGAACGTGATTGTCGACCGGCGCGCGTTGCGGGTCACGCTGAGTCGCTTTGCCAGTGCTGGGAGTTGGGAAATGGGATCCACCACCTATACATTCCGGTGGCAGGACCGGAATTTCATGCTGATCGGTTACGACAACTTCTCGGTGATGCGCAATACGGGCGCCGTGCGAAACCTCAGCGTGAACTACTCGACAGGCAAGGCCAAGATATCGATCGGAAATGTGTCCGACGATCGCGAGCGGACACGATGGGTAAAGCTGCATACGCAGCGTCGCTGGACGCTGGACCAGGTTGGTGACGGCTTCGAGTTTTCCCGGTCGCTGCCGAGCGTCGAATAGTCGTAAATGCAGGCGTGAATGGCGTCACCACGACGCCATGTTTCGTGGTCCATGCGCCGGATAACCGGTGCATGGACCATAAAGGCATTACCGATCGTCTTCCCGCACCGAAGATGGATGCCGGCACAGCGCCCGCACTTCCATCTCCATATACGGAAACAACGGCAGCTGACTTAGCACGTCATGCAGTTGCTGCACGCTTTCGACATCGAAAATGCTGACGTTCGCATACTGCCCCGCGATCCGCCACAGATGCCGCCAGACTCCTTCGTTCATCAACCGCTGGCACATCGCCTTCTCTTCGGCCTTCAGCGTGGCCGCCTTGACCGGATCCATGTCCGCCGGCAGACGGACGGTCATTTCCACATGAAACAGCATTCTGTACTCCTTGCGTTATCGATGCGTCGAACCGGACGGCCGCTCAGGCTTGCGCCCGCGCCCGCTCGACTTCACTCGCCGGCACGTCCTGCTTGTCCTTGAGCAGCGAAAAATCGAAGTCGATCAGCGCGAACTGCCCGTCGACGCCATACGGCTTGCCTTCCGCGCCCTCTGCCTGCTTGATCTTCGGGATCAGCCCTTCGCGGGTCGCGAATGCGAAGTCGTCCCAGATGTGCGGATCGCCTTCGATGTTGATCTGCGTCGTCAGCTTACGATATCCGTCCGCGGAAACGAAGAAGTGGATGTGCGCCGGACGATGGCCGTGGCGACCGAGCAGGTCGAGCAGCTGCTCGGTCTTGCTGCCCGGCGGGACGCTGTAGCCGACCGGCAGCACGCTGCGGAAGCTGTAGCGGCCATCGGCATCGGTGCGGATCGAGCGGCGCAGATTGAACGCGGGCTGCGATTGATCGAAGTACGAGTAGTTGCCGAGGTGGTTCGCGTGCCACACCTCGACGAGCGCGTTCGCGATCGGCGCGCCGTCCTGACCGAGCACCCGGCCGCGCATGATCAGCGTCTGGCCCGGATCGGTGCCGTCGTCGAGGCGCGCATGGCCGACCGATTCCGGTGCGCCCGCGACATACAGCGGCCCCTCGATCGTGCGCGGCGTGCCGCCCTGGAAGCCGGCCTTCTCCTCGGCCTCGTCCATCCGCACGTCGAGGAAGCGCTCGAGGCCGAGGCCCGCGGCGATCAGCCCGAATTCACGGCCGGCTTCGTTCAGGTAGTTGAGCGCGGTCCAGAACTCGCTCGGCTGCACGTCGAAGTCCTCGATCGTGTAGCAGATGTCCTTCACGATCCGGTTGACGATCGCGCGCACGCGCGGGTTGCCGGGCTTTTCCGCGGCGTCGTCGAAGGTCTTCAGCAGGGCGTCGATGGCTTGTTTGTTCATCTGTGTCTCCGGTTTCGGTTGTCGTGTGGGGTGGGATCAGCGGGCGTCGCGTCGCATCCGTTCGATGCGAGCCCAGTCGAAGGTGATGCCGAGGCCGGGCGTCGCCGGCAGGTGTAGCTTGAAATCCTGGTAACGCAGCGGCTCGACGAGAATCTCCTCGGTGAGCAGCAGCGGGCCGAACAGCTCGGTGCCCCATTTCAGCGAGCCGAACGTGCTGAACAACTGCGCGGACGCCATCGTGCCGGCCGCGCCCTCGAGCATCGTGCCGCCGTACAGGTCGATGCCGGCCGCCGACGCGATCGATGCGACGCTCGCCGCGCCGAGCAGGCCGCCCGATTGCGCGATCTTCACCGCGAACACGTCGGCCGCGCGGTCCTGCGCGAGCGCGAACGCATCGACGGGGCCGTGCAGCGCTTCGTCGGCCATGATCGGAATTTGCGCGAGCTGCGTGAGGCGTTTCAGCCCCGCGCGATTGCTCGCGGCGATGGGTTGCTCGACGAGGCTCACGCCGGCGTCCGCGAGTCGCGCGCCAGCCCGGATCGCGTCGGTTTCGCTCCAGGCCTGGTTCACGTCGACGCGGACGTCGCCGCGCTCGCCGAGCGCGCGCTTGATCGCGATCACGTGCGCAACGTCGTCGTCGACCGCGTTCGACCCGATCTTCAGCTTGAACGCGCGATGGCGGCGCGCGTCGAGCATCGCCTCGGCTTCCGCGATGTCGCGCTGCGTGTCGCCGCTCGCGAGCGTCCATGCGACGTCGACCGCGTCGGTCGTGCGGCCGCCGAACAGTTCCGACAGCGGCACGCCGAGGCGGCGCGCCTGCGCGTCGAACAGCGCGGTTTCGATCGCGCACTTCGCGAACCGGTTGCCCTGGAACAGCTTGCGCGCACGCGCCATCGCGGCGCCCGGGCGCGTTGCGTCCATGCCTTGCAGCAGCGGCGCGAAGTAGGTGTCGATGTTGACCTTGATGCTCTCGGGGCTCTCCTCGCCATACGCGAGACCGCCGATCGTGGTCGCCTCGCCGACGCCTTCGATACCGTCCGTGCATCGAACGCGGACCAGCACGAGGGTCTGGCAATTCATCGTCGCGACCGACAGTTTGTGGGGCCTGATCGTCGGCACGTCGACGAGCAGCGTGTCAATGCGTTCGATGGTGGCGGCAGTTGCTATCATGCGATTCCTCCTGTTGGTGCACATGGTAGGAATTCCCGCCCGGCGTCGTCCAACACTCTTTCCGACTACTTCCATACCTTTGAGGCATGAAATGGAATTGCGTCAGCTCCGGTACTTCATCGCGGTCGCGGAAGAAATGAACATCACGCGGGCGGCGGAGCGGCTGCACATGACGCAGCCGCCGCTGAGCCGCCAGCTTCAGGCGGTCGAGGACGAGCTCGGGTTGCCGCTGTTCGAGCGCGGGGCGCGGCCGCTGAAACTGACCGACGCGGGACGCGTGTTCTACGCGCAGGCGAAGCGCGTCGTCGAGCAGGCCGACGAGCTCGGCCCGCTGACGCGGCGGCTCGCGCAGTTGTCGGAGCGGATCGTGATCGGCTTCGTGCCGTCGACGCTCTATGGCGCGCTGCCGGACGTGATCCGGGCGTTTCGCGAGGCGCAGCCGGCCGTCGAGCTGTCGCTGATCGAAATGTTCACGCTCGAACAGCTCGGCGCGCTGAAGGGCGGGCGGATCGACGTCGGGTTCGGCCGGCTGCGCTTCGACGACGACCAGCTCGTGCGCGAGGCGCTGATCGAGGAAAAGCTGATCGCGGCGCTGCCGGTCGGGCATCCGCTCGCGGACCCGGAACGGCCGCTGACGCTGGCGGATATCGCGAACGAGACGCTGATCGTCTATCCGAGCACGCCGCGGCCGAGCTTCGCGGATCAGCAGCTGTCCGCGCTGCGCGACGGCGCGCTGGTGCCGGCGGCCGTTCACGAGGTGCGCGAGCTGCAGACGGCGCTCGGGCTTGTCGCCGCGCAGGTGGGTGTGTCGCTGGTGCCGGAAAGCGTGGAGGGCGTGCGCGTGAGGGGCGTCGTCTACCGGCGGCTGCCGGAACCCACGGCGACGTCGCCGATCATCATGAGCCGGCGGCTGCACGGCGAAAGTGCCGCGACGAGCGCGTTCTGTGCGATCGCGAGGGAGATGATTGTGCCGGTGGGGTAAGGGCGGTGCTGTTTCACGCGCCGATTGCAACTAACGGTCGGTTTTGGCGCGCGCGGTCGAAGGTGGAGATGGCGTCGCGATGCGATGTGGTTCGCCGGTGACGCAGGCGGGCAGCGCGCCGACCAGCCGATCCAGCCAGCCGACCGAGCCGACCCAGCCGACCCAGCCGACCCAGCCGACCCAGCAACCCAACCCAGTCGGCAGCCGGCAACGCAGCGCACCCCTACCGCTTGCCGTCGAGCGTCTCCGACGGCGATTCGCCGAACTTCTCCCGATACGCGATCGCAAACCGCCCGAGGTGCGTGAACCCGCAATCGAGCGCGATATCGGCGATCCGTCGCTCGGACATCGACCCGCGCAGCAATTCCCGCGCATGGTCGAGCCGCGTCGCGCGCAGGTACTGCATCGGGCTCATCCCGCGGAACTGGAGGAAGGCGTCGCGCAGCGTCCGTTCCGGCACGTTGGCGGCCTGGACGATATCCGCGAGCTGCAGCGGCTGCGCATAGTGCGCGTTCACGAACTCCTGCGCGCGCCGCACGAAACCCGGCGCCGGGTCGCGGTGCGACGCGCGCAGCACGGACGGTGGGTGGCCTTCGATCAGCAGGTCGATCAGCAGGTGCTCGAGCTGCGACGCCACGCGCGGATTGGCGTTCGCGCGTTCGAGCAGTTCGGGCGAGCGGGCGACGAGCATCAGCTGCTGGCGCCACGCGGCAAGCGCGGCGTCGCTGATGTGCAGCACGGGGTCGAGCGTCGCGCGCGGGTCGCCGGTGAGCGAGCCGACGGTCGCCGCGTCGATGCGCAGCACGAACTGCTCGCAGTCGGCGGACAGCACCGCATCGAAGCGCTCGCCGGGCGCGCACAGCACGCCGGTCTGCCCGTCGACGCCGAGCTGGCGTCCCATCGCGTGGACTTCCGCCTGCCCGGACAGGCAGAACATCAGCAGGTAATAGCCGTCGACGGCGTCGACCTGCACGCGCATCGCGTCGCCGAATGCGATGGTGCCGATCCCGAGCCCGCCGAGCCGCACGAAATCCATGTGCGACGCGCCTTGCACGCGGCCGCTCGGCAGCAGTGCGTGCGGCTGCATCACGCGCGAGATCCGCTCGCGCGTCTCGTCGAGATCGCGGGATTCGAACAGCCGGTGCGCGCGCAGCGCATACGGCTCGAACGACGTTGGGGACATGGGCATCGGCCTTGGTGTGGACGCGCGCTTCGATCCGACGAATGGGTCGCGATCGGGCGCGGGTCGCGTGTGTCGCCATGCTAGCGCAGAAATCCGCCGAAAGTGGATATTGCGCCGCCGCAATCGCACTTTCCGGATAGACGGCGAATATTAGCTTTTCAAAAATGGGCTCCATGCAATCAACGAACCGGAACCACAAGGAGTCCGACATGGAGCAGACAGAATCGCCCGTCGTGTTCGCCGCGCGTGACGACGCGTCCGATGTGCGTTTTCCGCACGACGACGGCTCGCGCGTGCCCTACAAGGTATTCAGCTCGCGCGCGGTCTACGATCGCGAGCAGGAACGCATCTTCCGCGGGCCGACGTGGAACTTCGTCGCGCTGGAAGCGGAAATCCCGAAGGCCGGCGACTTCAAGAGCACGTTCGTCGGCGACACGCCGGTCGTCGTCACGCGCACCGAGGACGGCTCGCTGTCCGCGTGGGTGAACCGCTGCGCGCACCGCGGCGCGCAGGTCTGCCGCAAGTCGCGCGGCAACGCGAGCTCGCACACGTGCGTGTACCACCAGTGGAGCTTCGACAACGAGGGCAACCTGCTCGGGGTGCCGTTCCGGCGCGGCCAGAAGGGGATGACCGGGATGCCGGCCGACTTCGACCCGAAGCAGCACGGGCTGCGCAAGCTGCGCGTCGACAGCTATCGCGGGCTCGTGTTCGCCACCTTCAGCGATGAAGTGATGCCGCTGCCGGATTATCTCGGCGAGCAGATGCGGCCATGGATCGACCGGATATTCCACAAGCCGATCGAGTATCTCGGTTGCACGAGACAGTATTCGAAGTCGAACTGGAAGCTGTACATGGAGAACGTGAAGGACCCGTATCACGCGAGCATGCTGCACCTGTTCCATACGACCTTCAACATCTTCCGCGTCGGGATGAAGGCGCGCTCGATTCCGGATGCGAATCACGGGCTGCACAGCATCATCACGGTGACGAAGACGGGCGACGACACGTCGGCCGCGTACAAGCAGCAGAACATCCGCTCGTTCGACGAGGGCTTCCATCTGGAAGACGAGTCGATCCTCGATCTCGTGTCCGAATACGACGAGGACTGCACGAACCATATCCAGCCGATCTTCCCGCAGCTCGTGATCCAGCAGATCCACAACACGCTGGTCGCGCGCCAGATCCTGCCGAAGGGGCCGGACAACTTCGAGCTGATCTTTCACTTCTTCGGCTACGCGGACGACACGCCCGAGCTGCGCGCGCTGCGCATCAAGCAGGCGAACCTGGTCGGGCCGGCCGGTTACATCTCGATGGAGGACACCGAGGCGACCGAGCTCGTGCAGCGCGGCACGGTGCGCGACGCCGATGCGACGTCGGTGATCGAGATGTCGCGCGGCAATCCGGACCAGCAGGACACGGTGATCACCGAAAGCCTGATCCGCAAGTTCTGGGTCGGCTACCAGAAGCTGATGGGCTATCGAAGCGGGAGCGCGGAATGATGGAAAACCTGACGGAAGACATGAAGACGTGGTTCGAGATTTACATGCTCCAGAACCGCTACATCGGCCACCTCGACAACGACCGGCTCGAACACTGGCCGGAAATGTTCACCGAGGATTGCACGTACGAGATCGTGCCGAAGGAGAACGCGGATCTCGGGCTGCCGGTCGGGATCGTCCACTGCACGAACCAGCGGATGCTGCGCGATCGCGTGGTGTCGCTGCGGCACGCGAACATCTATGAAGAGCACACGTATCGGCACATGACGTCGGGCCTCACGATCGTCGCCGAGCGCGACGGTGAGATCGACACCGAGAGCAACTACGTGGTCGTGCAGACGCGCAGCAACGGCGAATCGAACGTGTACCAGGCCGGCAAGTACTACGACACGGTCGTGCGCACGCCCGACGGGCTGCGCTACAAGACCAAGCGCGTGATCTACGACACGTCGCGCGTGCAGACGCTGCTCGCGACCCCGATCTGACAGCCAAGGAAACGACATGACCGAAGCAACGCTCGCCGAATGGCATCCGCTGGGCGCATTCGACGAATTCTCCGAAGACGAACCGGCGGCGCGCGTCGCCGGCCAGAAGCCGATCGCGGTGTTCCGGATCGGCGACGAACTGTTCGCGATGCACGACCTCTGTTCCCATGGTCACGCGCGCCTGTCCGAAGGCTATGTGGAGGACGGCTGCGTCGAGTGCCCGCTGCACCAGGGGCTCATCGACATTCGCACGGGTGCGCCGAAATGCGCGCCGATCACCGAGTCGGTGCGGACCTATCCGATCCGGATCGTCGACGGGCAGGTGGAAGTCAATGTCGACTGACCCGTTCGTGATCGTCGGCGCCGGCCACGCGGCGCGGCGCACGGCCGAGGTGCTGCGCGCGCGCGATGCCGATGCGCGCATCGTGATGATCGGCGCGGAGCGCGAGCTGCCGTACGACCGGCCCGCGCTGTCGAAGGACGCGCTGCTGAGCGACGGCGGCGAACAGCGCGCGTTCATCCGCGATGCCGCGTGGTACGACGCGCAGCGCGTCGAGCTGCGGCTCGGCACGCGTGTCGATGGGATCGAACGCGATGCGCGGCGTGTGCGGCTCGACGACGGCGCGACGTTGCCGTACGCACGGCTCGTGCTTGCGACGGGTTCGCGGGTGCGTGCGTTCGGCGGCCCGGTCGACGAAGGCGTCGTTGCGCATTACGTGCGCACCGTTGCCGACGCGCGTGCGTTGCGCGCGCAGCTCGCGCCTGGGCGTCGCGTGGCGGTGCTCGGCGGCGGTTTCATCGGCCTGGAAGTGGCGGCCGCGGCGCGCCAGCGCGGCTGCGACGTGACGGTGATCGACCCGGCGCCGCGCTTGCTGCAGCGTGCGTTGCCGGAAGTCGTCGGCGCATATGCGCGGCAACTGCATGACGCGCACGGCGTGAACTTTCAGATGGCGACGCTGCCGCGCGCGATTCGCCGCGCGGCGGGCGGCGGTGCGATCGTCGAGACCGATCGCGGCGACGTGCCGGCCGATATCGTCGTGGTCGGGATCGGCGTCGTGCCGAACGTCGAGCTCGCGCAGGCGGCCGGCCTCGAGATCGACAACGGGATCCGCGTCGATGCGGGCTGCCGCACGGCCGATCACGCGATCTTCGCGGCGGGCGAGGTGACGATGCACTTCAATCCGCTGCTCGGGCGTCACGTGCGGATCGAGTCGTGGCAGGTCGCGGAAAACCAGCCGGCCGTCGCGGCCGCGAACCTGCTCGGCGCGGACGAAACCTATGCCGAGCTGCCGTGGCTGTGGTCCGATCAGTATGACTGCAACCTGCAGATGCTCGGCCTGTTCGGCAGCGAACGCACGACCGTCGTGCGCGGCGATCCGGCGAGCGGGCCGTTCACGGTGTTTGGGCTGGGCGACGATGGCAGGATCGTCGCGGTGGCCGCGGCGAACCTCGGGCGCGACATCGGCGCGTCGCGCCGGCTGATCGCGGCAGGGGCTGTGCCCGACCCGGTGAAGCTCGCCGACCCGGCGGTGAACCTGAAGACGTTCCTTTGACGCAGCGCGCGAACGCGGCCCGCGCGGCCGGGTTCGCGTCGGTGCCCGGCGTCCGTCGGCGGGCAGCCGGAAAGTCGATCGAAGGAATGCCTTCCGGGCAACCGTCCCGGCGCGCGCGATGCGCGCGGGTTTGTCGTGGGCCGGCGATCGGTGCATATTAACGGCATTGCCGTTTCACCGGTCGCCCATGACGCCAGACAAAGCCCTCGAACTGAAGCGCAGCAAGCGCCGCGCGCTATGGCTGCTGCTCGCCGCCGTCGCGGTGTTCGTCACGACGATCCTGTTGCCGCGCGGCCCGTGGGTCGACGGTATCAAGGCAGTGGCCGAGGCCGCGATGGTCGGCGCGCTGGCCGACTGGTTCGCGGTCGTCGCGCTGTTCCGGCGCGTGCCGATCCCGTTCGTGTCGCGCCACACCGAGATCATTCCGAAGAACAAGGACAAGATCGCCGACAACCTCGCGGTGTTCGTGCGCGAGAAATTCCTCGGCCCCGACGCGCTCGCCGCGCAGATTCGCCAGCACGATCCCGCCAGCAAGCTCGGCGCATGGCTCGGCGAGCCGGCGAACACCGACGCGCTCGGCGGCTACGTGACGAAGCTGATGAGCTTCGCACTCGACATGACCGACGATGCGCGGATCCAGTCGTTCGTCCGCGATGCGTTCCGCGCGGTGATCGACCGGATCGACCTGTCGCAATCGGCCGGCGTGATTCTCGACACGCTGACGAAGGACGGCCGGCACCAGGCGCTGCTCGACGACGCGATCGAACAGGTGGTCGACGTGCTCGACAAGGAGGAGAACCGCGAGGTGATCGCGGGCTTCATCGTCGAATGGCTGAAGACGCAATATCCGAAGGTCGAGAAGATCATGCCGACGCAGTGGTTCGGCGAGAACGGCGCGCGCATGCTGGCGAGCGCGGTGAGCCGCGTGCTCGAGGGCGTGGCGGCCGATCCCGAACACGAGCTGCGGCAGCGCTTCGACCGCACGGTCGTGCGGCTGACCGAGCGGCTGAAGCATGATCCCATGTTCATCGCGAAGGGCGACGAGATCAAGCGCTACATCCGCGACGGCGACGCGTTCAACGACTATGCGCGCGATCTGTGGGACCAGTTGCGCGCGTGGCTGAAGGCCGATCTCGCGCGCCCGGATTCGTCGCTGCATCGGCAGGCCGCGACGCTGGGCGGCTGGCTCGGCGCGCGCCTCGCGGAAAGCCCGGCGTTGCGCGCGTCGATGAACGAGCATATCGAGAAGGCCGTGCACGAGATCGCACCGGATTTCGCGGATTTCCTGATGCGTCACATCCGCGATACGGTTCGCAACTGGGATGCGCGCGAAATGTCGCGGCAGATCGAGCTGAATATCGGCAAGGACCTGCAGTACATCCGCATCAACGGCACGCTGGTCGGCGGGCTCATTGGGCTCGGGCTATACGTGGTGTCGCTGGTGCCGCATTGGGCCGGCGGATGGTTGCATTGACGTGGCCATCGCGGCCATCGTGTACATTGCGCGCCTTCGCGCGCCGGCGACTCACGCGTGCGCCTTCGCGCCGTGCAGTTGCAGGCCGAGCGCCTTGATCACTTTCAGGATCGTGCCGAAGCTCGGATTGCCGTCGTGCGACAGCGCCTTGTACAGCCCTTCGCGCGACAGGCCCGCGTCGCGCGCGACCTGCGACATGCCGCGTGCGCGGGCGATCACGCCGAGCGCATGCGCGATGAAGGCCGGGTCGTCGCCGGCTTCCTGCAGACAGGCCTCGAAGTAGTCGGCCATGTCGTCGTCGGTTTTCAGGTGTTCGGCCGAATCCCACGGCCGCGTCTTGATCTTGTCCATCGATCACTCCAGGTCGAGCCGCGCGAGCATCGCGTGCGCGGCGCGGATGTCCGCCTGTTGCGTCGACTTGTCGCCGCCGCAGAGCAGGATCACCCATATCGTTTCGCGCCTGACGTAGTAGACGCGATAGCCGGGCCCGTGATCGATACGCATTTCGACGACGGGGGAGCCGGCGGATTTCCAGTCGCCCGGATTGCCCATCGACAGACGGTCGATGCGCGCCTGGATGCGGCGCTTCGCGACGCGATCCTGCAGGCCGGCAAACCACGCGTCGAAGACGTCGGTGGTCCGGATACTGAATGTTGGTGCACTGTATGGCATGAATCGCAGCATGTCAACCATGGTTCACAGGTTCGATGAGTGGAATTCGGTTGCCTCCACAGTAGGGCCGCGCGCGCCGTTTGACGTCGAATTGGCCATCAGGCCGATCCGTCCGCGGGGCAGGCCTCGGCCATTCGGTCGAAGTCGGGATTGCGCGAATCCGTCTACAATCAAAAACGTCCTTGTCGACCGCGCGTGCTTGCCGCGCGCGTGCCGTGTCGTGGTTTGTGTCCAGTAGGTAAAGCGTCCGCGTGCCGTAGGCCGGCGCGCGTTCTGAACGTCGCGCGCCCGTAAGCCGGGCAGGCGGCATAACCGAGAGTCCCCATGAAAGCATCGGATCTGTTCGTGAAGGCGCTGGAAGCCGAAGGCGTCGAGTATGTATTCGGCATTCCCGGCGAGGAAAACCTCGATCTGCTCGAATCGCTGCGGCGCTCGAAGATCAAGCTCGTGCTGACCCGGCACGAGCAGGCGGCCGGTTTCATGGCCGCCACCTACGGCCGCCTGACGGGCCGCACCGGCGTGTGTCTCGCGACGCTCGGGCCGGGTGCGACCAACTTCGTGACGGCCGCGGCGTATGCGCAGCTCGGCGGCATGCCGATGCTGATGATCACCGGGCAGAAGCCGATCAAGTCCAGCAAGCAGGGCCACTTCCAGATCGTCGACGTCGTCGACATGATGCAGCCGCTGACGAAGTTCACGCGGCAGATCGTGTCGATCGGCAACATTCCGTCGGCGGTGCGCGAGGCGTTTCGCCGCGCGGAAGAGGAGCGTCCGGGCGCCGCGCACCTCGAACTGCCGGAGGACATCGCGCACGAGGAGGGCGACGGAAAGCCGATTCCGCGCAGCTACAGCCGGCGGCCGATCGCCGAGGAGAAGGCGGTCGCGCACGCGATCGACGCGATCCAGGCCGCGCGCCATCCGCTGTTGATGATCGGCGCGGGCGGCAACCGCAAGACGACCTGCAAGATGCTGCTCGAATTCGTCGACAAGACGGGCATCCCGTTCTTCACCACGCAGATGGGCAAGGGCGTGATCGACGAAACGCATCCGCTGTGGCTCGGCAACGCGACGCTGTCGGACGGCGACTTCGTGCATCGCGCGATCGAGCATGCGGACTGCATCATCAACGTCGGCCACGACGTAATCGAGAAGCCGCCGTTCTTCATGCGCGCGGACGACAAGACGGTGATCCACGTGAACTTCCTCGGCGCGCAGGTCGATCCCGTCTATTTCCCGCAGATCGAGGTGGTCGGCGACATCGCGAACGCGGTATGGCAGATGAAGGAAGCGGTCACGCGCCAGCCGCACTGGGATTTCGAGCGCTTCACGATGATCAAGGAGCATTTCGACGCGCACCTGCAGAAGGGCCAGCACGACCCGCGCTTCCCGATGTATCCGGTGCGGATCGTGAACGACCTGTACAACGCGTTGCCGGTGGACGGCATCGTCTGCCTCGACAACGGGATGTACAAGATCTGGTTCGCGCGCTACTGGCGTGCGCACGAACCGAACTCGTTGCTGCTCGACAACGCGCTCGCGTCGATGGGCGCGGGCCTGCCGTCGGCGATCGCGACGAAGATCGTGCATCCGCAGCGCAAGGTGATCGCCGTGTGCGGCGACGGCGGCTTCATGATGAATTCGCAGGAACTCGAAACGGCCGTGCGGCTGAAGCTCGACCTCGTCGTGATGATCCTGCGCGACGATGCGTTCGGGATGATCCGCTGGAAGCAGGAGAACATGAATTTCCCCGATTTCGCGATGACGCTGAAAAATCCCGATTTCGTGTCGTATGCGCAGAGCTATGGCGCGCATGGGCATCGCGTCGAAGCGGCCGACGATCTCGAGCCGCTGCTGCGCGACTGCTTCGCGACGCCGGGCGTGCACGTGATCGACGTGCCGATCGACTATTCGGACAACGAGCGCGTGCTCAACCGCGAAATCAAGCGCCTGTCGGCGCAACTCTGAATCCGCAGTTCACCGGAAGGAGCGTTCCATGTTGAAGGATACCTATCCGTATTACCTGGCCAACGAAGCCGTCTACGCGAACACCGATCTCGACGTGACCGACAAGTTCAGCGGCAAGGTCGCGACGCGCGTCGCGCTCGCCGACGCGAAGGCGATCGATGCGGCCATCGGCGCGGCGGTCGATGCCGCGAAGCCGATGCGCGAGTTGCCGGCCTACAAGCGGCAGGCGGTGCTCGATCACTGCGTCGCGCGCTTTCGCGAGCGTTTCGACGAGCTGGCCGAGGCGCTGTGCATCGAGGCCGGCAAGCCGATCAACGATTCGAAGGGCGAAGTGACGCGGCTGATCGATACGTTCCGCGTCGCGTCGGAGGAGTCGGTGCGCATCGACGGCGAAGTGATCAACCTCGAGATCTCGGCGCGTGCGCAAGGCTACACGGGCTATACGCGGCGCGTGCCGATCGGCCCGTGCTCGTTCATCTCGCCGTTCAACTTCCCGCTGAACCTCGCCGCGCACAAGGTCGCCCCCGCGTTGGCGGCCGGCTGCCCGTTCGTGCTGAAGCCCGCGAGCCGCACGCCGATCGGCGCGCTGATCATCGGCGAGGTGCTCGCGGAAACCGACCTGCCGAAGGGCGCGTTCTCGGTGCTGCCTGCGCATCGCGACGGCGCGGATCTGTTCACGACCGACGAGCGCTTCAAGCTGCTGTCGTTCACGGGCTCGCCGGCCGTCGGCTGGGCGCTGAAGGAGAAGGCCGGCAAGAAGAAAGTCGTGCTCGAACTCGGCGGCAACGCGGCGGCGATCGTCGATTCGGACCAGCACGACCAGCTCGACTACGTGGTCGAGCGTCTCGCGTTCGGCGCGTATTACCAGTCGGGCCAGAGCTGTATCGGCGTGCAGCGCATCCTCGTGCATACCGATCTGTACGACGCGCTGCGGGACAAGCTGATCGCGAAGACGCGCTCGCTGAAGATGGGCGATCCGAAGGATCCGTCGACGTTCGTCGGCCCGATGATCTCCGAATCCGAATCGCGCCGGCTGTCCGGCTGGATGGATGCGGCCGTCGCGGCGGGCGCGAAGATCGTCGCGGGCGGCAAGGTCGACGGCGCGATGTTCGAGGCGACGCTGCTGGAAAACGTCGGCCGCGAGCAGGACCTGTACCGCAAGGAGGCGTTCGGCCCGGTCGCGATCCTCGAGAAGTTCGACCGCTTCGACGATGCGCTGGCGAGCGTGAACGACAGCGACTTCGGGCTGCAGGCCGGCGTGTTCACCGATTCGCTCGCGCATGCGCAGCGCGCGTGGGACGAGCTGGAGGTGGGCGGCGTCGTGATCAACGACGTGCCGTCGTTCCGGGTCGACAACATGCCGTATGGCGGCGTGAAGGACTCGGGTCTCGGCCGAGAAGGGATCCGCTACGCGATCGAGGACATGACCGAGCCGCGGCTGATGGTCGTGCGGCGCCGCTAGCGCGATCGCAGGCGGCAAGGCGGCACGCGGGCTGGCGATCGCGGGATCGCGCCGGCCCGCGTGCCGTTTTTCATTTCGGCACCCGCGGACGGGCGCGGCGATTCCCCGCCGTGTGGTATCGACGCGGCACCGCGCGCGGCGCCAGCCGAACGCGCTCGACTCCCGGCATCGCGTCGTGATGTAATCGCGCGAAATGGCCAACCAGGGTACGACACCGGTTGGCGTGCGCATTCATTCTCCACAAGGTCGATTCATGTCCCCCGTCTCGGCATTCAAGCTGGTTCTGTTGTCGTTTCTCGCGATCGTCGCGCTCGAATGCATCGCCAAGCGGTTGCGGCTGCCGCCCGCGGCCGCGCTGCTGATCGGCGGCATCGGCATCGCGTTCATTCCCGGTCTGCCGCCGATCAATCTCGATCCGGAACTCGTGCTGCTCGTGTTCCTGCCGCCGCTGCTGATGGACGGCGCGTATTTCTCCGTATGGGAGGAGTTCAAGCGCAACGTCGGCGGCATCCTGATGCTCGCGATCGGCGCGGTGGTGTTCACGACGTTCGCGGTCGGCTTGGCCGTGCACTGGGTCGTGCCGTCGCTGCCGTGGGCCGCGTGCTTCGCGCTCGGCGCGATCGTGTCGCCGCCCGACGCGGTGGCCGCGAAGGCGGTGCTCGAACGCGTCGCGCTGCCGCGCCGGCTGATGGTGTTGCTCGAAGGGGAAAGCCTGTTGAACGATGCGGCCGGCCTGGTGCTGTTCCGCTTCGCGGTCGCTGCGGCGCTGACGGGCGCGTTCAGTTTCGAGCACGCGGTCGTGCGCTTCGCGGAGCTCGGGCTCGGCGGCGTCGTGGTCGGCTACCTGGTCGGCAAGCTCGTCGTGTGGTTCCTGAAGCTGCTCGACGACGACTATCTGGTGATTACCGTCGCGGTGATCGCCGGCTGGATCGCATACATCGCGGGCGAGATGGTCGAGGTGTCGGGCGTGATCGCGACCGTGACGGCCGGCATGATCGTCGGCTGGCATCAGCACGAGGTGTTTTCGGCCGCCGTGCGCACGCGCGGCACAGCGTTCTGGCAGGTCATCGTGTTCCTGCTCGAGGCGATGGTGTTCGTGCTGATCGGGCTGTCGCTGCGCGGCGCGATCCACCGGCTCGGCGGTTTCGAGCAGGTGCTCGCCACGATGGTGCCGCCGGTGCTCGCGGTGCTGGCGGCGGTGGTCGTGTCGCGCTTCGTGTGGATCTATGCGGTCGAGGCGCTGAAGCTGCCGGTGCGCGGGATCGTCGGGCGCGGTTTCGCACCCGACTGGAAGGCCGCGACGATCATGAGCTGGGCCGGGATGCGCGGGGTCGTGACGCTGGCGATCGCGCTGTCGTTGCCGGAGGCGATGCCGGGCCGCGACGTGATCCTGGTCGCGTCGTTCGCGGTGATCCTCGTCACCGTGCTGCTGCAGGGCACGACCATCGGGCCGCTGATCCGGCTGCTGCGCCTGCCTCTGCACGAAGCGCGCGCCGCGCATCACCTGACCGAGCCGATGGCGTGGGCGCACATCGAGGCGGCGCAGCTCGCGGCGATCCAGCCGCTGGTGCGCGACGAGCGCGGCAACGTGATTCACCCGCGCCTGCTGGAGCAATACACGTATCGCGCGCAACTGACCGAGCGGGCGAAGAACGAGCCGGCGTATCCGGCGGAGGTGCGCACCGCGCACTACGACGTCGTGCTGGCCGCGATCAAGGCCGGACGTGCGGAATTGTTGCGCCTGCATCGTTCGGGGCGCATCCACGACGAGATGCTGCACATGCTCGAGCGGGATCTCGATCTGCAGGAAGTGTCCGCGCAGCACGCGCGCGGGTAGGCTGCCGCACGGCGCACGGCGCACGGCGCACGGCGCACGGCGCACGGCCGCACGCCACACGCCACACGCCACACGCCGTCGGCGTCGGCGTGGGCGTCGCGGTTGCGATTGCGGTTGCCGGCTCCGGCTCCGGCTCCGGCTCCGGCTCCGGCTCCGGCTCCGGCTCCGGCTCCGGCCGGCCGGGCATTCGCGTCGCGGCCGATCCGGTCGCGGCGCGCGACTTTCCCCCCTCCATCTCCCCCGATTCCATCGCACAGGAATCCGGCCCCAATACCTCCGACACGCGAGCCTTGCAGCGCATGCAAGCCTCGTGGCACCGGCTTCGCAAACGTTATCGTCTTTCGCGTCCGGAAATGATCTGATTTAACTGAATCCCTCTCTTTCACCATATTTGGCAAAACTAAACCGGAAGGAGATAGATGCTGTGTTCTAATTTCATTTAGAATCAGCCGGTTATCTTTATTGAGAGAAAGCACGCGGAGGTAATACGACCGTCGTCGGGGGAAAATCGGCGCTCGGATCCCCGTGAGGCAATGCCGACAGGCCAGGTCGGCAACAACAGGCGGATTTCTCAACCGCTAAATTAAGATGGCGTCCAAGTCGGATAAACAACTCCTATGAAAGAATCAATTGGAGATTTGGCGTTTGAAACGGTATTTATGAAAGAATCGAGCGGTGAAAATGCGCCGGATTGTCTCGAGTCGGGGCTATCGGTTCTGCTCGTCGACGATCAGCCGTTCGTGGGCGAGGTGATCCGCCGCGCGCTGCGCAGCGAGCACGATATCGACCTGCATGTGTGCACCGACGCACACCGGGCGATGGCGGTCGCGCGCGACGTGAAGCCGACGGTTATCCTGCAGGACCTCGTGATGCCGGAAATCGACGGCCTCGACCTCGTTCGCGCGTGGCGCGCGGACGCCGACACCGCACGCGTGCCGATCATCGTGCTGTCGGCGAAAGAGGAGCCGATCGTCAAGCGCGAGGCGTTCATCGCCGGCGCGAACGACTATCTCGTGAAGCTCCCGGACGCGATGGAGCTGACGGCGCGCATCCGCTATCACTCGAATTCGTACCTGATGTCGCGGCAGCGCGACGAAGCGCTGGATTTCCTGTCGCACGACATGCGCTCGCCGCAGACGTCGATTCTCGCGCTGCTCGAGGTTTATCGCAGCGAGCACGGCGACATGCCGGCGATCATGGAGCGCATTGCCGGCCATGCACGGCGCGCGCTGGCGCTTGCCGACGGCTTCATCCACTTGACCCGCGCGCAGTCGGAACGCCGCGCGCACGAGGTGCTGAGTCTGAACGAGATCGTGCTCGACGCCGTCGATCAGCTGTGGGAGAGGGCGGCCGGCTTCGGCAGCCGCGTCGTGGCCCACGTGCCCGACACCGAGTGCGTGACGATGGGCGACCGCATGATGCTCACGCGCGCGGTCGCGAACCTGATCGACAACGCGCTGAAATACGGTCCGGCCGGCACGGACGTGCATTGCACGCTGGGCGACGACGACGGCGCGTGGCTGATCGGCGTCGAGGACGCCGGCAGCGGCATCGCGCCCGAGCAGCGCACGGCCGCGACCGAGTCGTTCGTGCGGCTCGAATCCGTGCATGGCGCGGCGCGCAGCGGCTTCGGCCTCGGGCTCGCGTTCGTGCGCGCGACGGCCGCGCGGCATCGCGGCCAGATCCTGATGCGCAATACGGCGCGCGGCTTCATGGTCGCGCTCCGGCTGCCGGCGCAAGCGGACCGGTGATTTCGCGGCGCGGCCCCCCGGTGCCGTGCCGCCCGCAGACGATGCGCTCGTGGCGCGCCGTGCGGCGTGCAGGCGGGCGCGGTTTTTTTCAACGCTGATTTTAGAAAGCCCATAACGAACATGGCCACCGTGACGCCCCGCGCGACCAATGAAAGTCTGCATCCGACGATCGGCGCTGGCCGGCTGACGCTCGGCAACCGCATCCTGCTCAGCTTCGGCGTGCTGTTCGTGCTGATGCTGGTGACCGCCGGCGTGTCCTACGAGCGTCTGCATGCGATCAACACCGAAGCCGTCAGCATCGAACGCGATTCGCTGCCCGGCGTCTATCTCGCGGCGTCGCTGCGCGGCTCGGTCAACGAATCGTTCGCGATGCTGCAGCAGGCGACGTTCGTCGATACCGATCCCGAACTCGTGCAGCGCGATTTCGCGAAGATCTCCGAGGCGCTCAAGGAAGTCGAGTCGTTGTCGGTCGACTACCAGAACACGACGTTCCGCGATGACGACCGGCAGCGTTTCTCGACGTTCCGCGGTTCCTACGATCGCTACGTGCCGCTGCTCAACGATGCGATCCAGAAGAGCCGCGTGTCGCGCGAGGAAGCCGTCGCAGCCTACGCGCGGACGCTGCCCGCATGGACCGAAGTCGTGCGCAACGCGAATATCCTGGTGCAGGAGAACCGCAAGTTCGCCGACACTTCCGCGAAGCTGATTCGCCAGTCCGTGCAGGACACCGAGGTCGTGCTCGCGCTGGCGCTGGGCCTCGTGCTGCTGTCCGCGCTCGCGCTCGGCTACGGGCTGTTCCGCGCGGTCACCGTGCCGATGGCGCGGCTCGTGGAAGTGCACGACGTGATGCGCACCGGCAACCTGACGCGCCGCCTCGATCTGCGCCGTCATGATGAGTTCGGCACGCTGGAAACGGGCTTCAACCGGATGGCCGACGAACTGACCGAGCTCGTCGCGCGCGCGCAGCAGTCGTCGCTGCAGGTGACGACGTCGGTGGCCGAAATCGCGGCGACGTCGCGCGAGCAGCAGGCGACCGCCAACGAAACCGCGGCGACGACGACCGAGATCGGCGCGACGTCGCGCGAGATCTTCGCGACCTCGCGCGACCTGCTGCGCACGATGAACGAGGTGGCCGGCGTGGCCGAGCAGTCGGCGACGCTCGCGGGCGCGAGCCAGAGCGGCCTCACGCGGATGGGCGAGACGATGCGCAGCGTGATGGACGCGGCCGGTTCGGTGAACGCGAAGCTCGCGATCCTCAACGAGAAGGCGCTGAACATCAACCAGGTCGTCGCGACGATCACCAAGGTGGCCGACCAGACCAACCTGCTGTCGCTGAACGCGGCGATCGAGGCCGAGAAGGCCGGCGAGTACGGCCGCGGCTTCGCGGTCGTCGCGACCGAGATCCGCCGCCTCGCCGATCAGACGGCGGTCGCGACCTACGACATCGAGCAGACGGTGAAGGAGATCCAGTCGGCCGTGTCGGCGGGCGTGATGGGGATGGACAAGTTCTCCGAGGAAGTGCGCCGCGGGATGCTCGACGTGCAGCAGGTCGGCGGGCAGCTGTCGCAGATCATCGCCGAGGTGCAGACGCTTTCGCCGCGGTTCCAGATGGTCAACGAAGGGATGCAGACGCAGGCGAACGGCGCGGAGCAGATCACGCAGGCGCTGTCGCAGCTGTCGGAAGCCGCACAGCAGACGGCCGAATCGCTGCGCCAGTCGTCGCAGGCGATCGATGACCTGACGCTGGTCGCGAACCAGTTGCGCACCAGCGTGTCGCGCTTCAAGGTCGACGCGTGACGCGCGCCGAGTCGCACGGCGGCGCGCATGCGCTGTTCCTGATGTTCGAGCTCGACGGCGAGCGCTATGCGCTCGACGCGGCCGACATCGACGAAGTGTTGCCGCTCGCGACCACCAAGGTCGTGCCCGGCGCGCCCGACTGGATCGCCGGGCTGCTGATGCGCGGCGGTCAGCCGGTGCCCGTGATCGACGTGCCGATGCTGGCGCTCGGGCGGCGCGCGCATGCGCTGCGTTCGACGCGGCTGGTGATGGTGCGCTACCGCGTCGAGCCGCTCGACCGCGAGCGCGTGATCGGCCTGATCGTCGAGCGCGCGACGCAGACGCTGCGAATCGATCGCACGGCATTCCGCGCCAGCGGCGTGTCGACCGCGCGCACGCGCTGGCTCGGGCACGTCGCGAACACGCCTGACGGAATCGTGCAGCAGGTGTCGGTATCCGATCTGATCGACGACGTTGCGCGCCTGTATCTGTTCGACGGCCTGCCGGGCCACGGAGGGGAGTCCGCATGAAAGAATCCGATTCGCGATTTCGCGGCTGGCTGCTGCGCGAGACCGGCATCGACCCCGATTCGCTCGGCAACGATTTCCTGAGCCGCGCGCTGACCGAGCGCGTGCACGCGCTGCAGAGCGACGGCGAGCGGCTGCCGTCGGCGGCGCGGCCGGCCGTCACGCCGGAGGCGCTCGACGCTTACTGGCAGCAGCTCAACGCGTCGGCCGACGAACGGCGCGCGCTGATCGAGCTGTTCGTCGTGCCGGAGACGTGGTTCTTCCGCGATCGCGAGGCGTTCGCGACGCTCGCGCGGCTTGCACTCGAGCGGCTTGCCGCGACGCCCGGGCGTGTGATCCGCGTGCTGAGCGCGCCGTGCTCGACCGGCGAGGAGCCGTATTCGGCGGCGATGGCACTGCTCGACGCCGGGCTCGATCCGGCCAGCTTCATGATCGATGCGCTCGACCTGAGCGCGCGCGCGATCGAACACGCGCGGCTCGGCTGCTACGGGCGCAATGCGTTTCGCGGCACGGCCACCGAGTTCCGCGCGCGCTACTTCACGCCGGCCGCCGACGGCTGGCTGCTCGACGAGCGCGTGCGTGCGCGCGTCCAGTTTCGCCAGGCAAACCTGATCGAACCGGGCGTCGATACGGGCATTCGCTACGATTTCGTGTTCTGCCGCAACGTGCTGATCTACTTCGACCGCGACGCGCAGGACCGCGTGATCGGTTCGCTCGAAAGCTGGCTCGCCGACGACGGGATGCTGTTCGTCGGTCCCGCCGAAACGGGCGTCGCGATGCGGCACGGGATGCGTTCGGCGCGCGTGCCGCTGGCGTTCGCGTTTCATCGCGATCATGGCGGTGCGGCGGTGGGGGCGGTGGCGGACGCGAGCGCGGCGCGGTATGCGGCACCGAGGCCCGCGCCCGCGCCCGCGGTTGCGCCGTACCGGCGTGCCGAGCGCTTGACGGTGGCGCCGCCCGCCGCGGCGCGCCCGCTGCTGGCCGTCGTGCCGCCGACGTGGAGTGGTAACGCGGCGTCGCCCGCCGGGCTCGCGCCGGCCGAGCGCCCGACGGCGTTCGAGCGGCTGGCCGACCTGCGCGCCGGCTCGCTGACCGTCGCAGCCACCGCAGGCCACGCAGGTCACGCAGCCCACGCAGGCCATGCAGCCCACGCAGGCCATGCAGGCCATGCAGGCCATGCAGGCCATGCGGCCAGCGCGACCAACGCGGCCAACGCGGCCAACGCAACCACCGCAGCCCGCGCAGCCCACGCGACCAACGCAGCCACCGCAGCCACCGCACCCAACGCAGCCAATGCACCCAACGCAGCCCCGCCACCACCACCCGCCGACGCCGCCACCCCAACGCTCGAGGAAGCGCAGGCGCTGGCCAACGCGGGTGCGTTCGACGAGGCTGAGCGCGTGCTCGCGCGATTCTCCGCGCACGCCGGGCCGCACGCGGACGCGTTCTACCTGAACGGGCTGATCGCGGATGCGTGCGGGCGTGTCGCGGAAGCGGGCGACTTCTACCGGAAGGCGCTATATCTGCGGCCGACGCACCACGAAGCGCTGACGCATCTGGCGACCTTGCTCGACGTCGGCGGCGATGGCGCCGGCGCGCAATGGCTGCTCGAGCGTGCGCGACGCGCGGCAGGGTGATGAGAATACGGGTTGGGAGCCGACATCGGGATGACCGAGGAAAGAATGAACCGCGACGCCGTTGCCACTGACGACACGACGATCGGCGTCGACGATTGCTGGAACCGGATCGGCACGCGCGGCGACCGCTCGTGCGAGCGGCTGGCCGACTGCCTGCGCTGCCTGAACTGCCCGGTGTACGCGTATCACGCGGCGAAACTGCTTGAGCGCCCGCTCGGCGCGGCCGAGATGGCCGACGCCACGCGGCGGATCAGCGCGTTCGACGCGACCGGCGCGCACGGCGGCGACGATACGCGCCAGGCGGCGCTGGCGTTTCGCGTTGCCGACGAGTGGCTCGCGCTGCCGATCGGCGTGCTGCGTGAGATCGCCGGCACGCGCCGGATCCATTCGCTGCCGTATCGCCGTCATTCGGCCGTGCGCGGCGTGGTCAACATTCGCGGCACGCTGCGCATCGCGATCTCGATCGGCGCGCTGCTCGGCCTCGAGGCGGGCAACGGCGGGAGCGGCGGCAGCAGCGGCGACGACGGCCGCTTCACACGACTGCTGGTCGCCGCGCACCAGGGCGAGCCCGTGGTGTTTCCGGTCGACGAAGTCGAGGGCGTGCTGCGCTTCGGCGCCTCCGAATGGGTGCCCGTGCCGGCGACGGTCGGGCGCGCGAGCGCCGGCCTGTCGCGCGGCGTGCTGTCGTGGCGCGGCAAGTCGGTGGGCCTGCTCGACGACGATCGGCTGTTCGACGCCGTCACACGGAGCATGCGATGAGCGGCGATGACGATCTGAGCCACCTGTCGCTGCTCGAGCTGTATCGCGAGGAGACGCGCACGCAAACCCAGGCGCTGTCCGAACGCCTGCTCGCGCTCGAATCGGGCGAGCCCGATTCCGTCGCGCTCGAGGCGTGCATGCGCGCCGCGCACTCGCTGAAGGGCGCCGCGCGCATCGTCGGCGTGCCGCTCGGCGTCGAGATCGCGGGGCGGATGGAAGAATGCTTCGTCGCCGCGCAGGCCGGCACCATCGCACTGACGGCCACGCATGTCGACGTGCTGCTCGCCGGCGTCGACCTGCTGGTGCGCGTCGCCGATCCGCAGGCGCCGCCCGTATCGTCGGCGGAGATCGACGCGTTCGCGCTGGCGCTCACGGGCGCCGACGGCACGCACGCGATGCCGGCGCCGGCCTTCGCGCCGCCGCCGGCGCCGCCGTCCAGCGTGCCGTTTCGCGATCACGACAGCGCCGCGAACGAGCCCGTCGGAGCCGGTGCCGCGGTGCCGCCGCTCGCACTATCGGCGGCGGTGCCCGATCCGGTCCCGGCGGGACGTGCGGCCGGCGCGGGCGCGATGCGCCGCGTGCGGGCCGATACGCTGAACCGGCTGCTGAGCCTGTCCGGCGAGTCGCTCGTCGAATCGCGCTGGCTCAAGCCGTTCGCGGAATCGATGCTGCGCGTGAAGCGCGCGCAGCGCGATGCGGCCCGCTCGCTCGATCTGTTGTACGAACGGTTCGCCGACGAACTCGATGCGGGCGTGCTCGCGTCGGTCAACGAAGTGCGGCACATGCTCAACGACGTGCAGCGTTCGCTCGCCGAGCGCATGGAAGAATTCGACCGCTTCGAGCGCCGCAGCACGCACATCGCCGAGCAGCTGTACGACGAGGCGCTTCAATGCCGGATGCGCCCGTTCGGCGACGCGACGCGCGCGTATCCGCGCATCGTCCGCGATCTCGCGCGCTCGCTCGGCAAGCAGGTGCGCTTCTCGATCGTCGGCGAAGGCACGCAGGTCGACCGCGACATCCTCGACCTGCTCGACGCGCCGCTCGGCCACCTGCTGCGCAACGCGATCGATCACGGCGTCGACTCGCCCGACGCGCGCCGCGCGCGCGGCAAGCCGGCCGAGGCGAGCGTGACGCTCGAAGCGCGCCACAGCGCCGGCTCGCTGCTCGTCAGCGTGATCGACGACGGGCCGGGCGTCGACATGGACGCGCTGCGCGCGGCGGTCGTGCGCCAGCGCCTGACCGACGACGAGACGGCCGCCCGGCTGTCCGATCCGGAATTGCTCGAATTCCTGCTGCTGCCGGGCTTCTCGATGCGCGATGCGGTGACCGACGTGTCGGGGCGCGGCGTCGGCCTCGATGCGGTGCAGGAGATGGTGCGCGGCGTGCGCGGCGCGGTGCGCATCTTCAACGAGCCCGGCGCGGGCATGCGCTTCGTGCTGCAGCTGCCGCTCACGCTGTCGGTGATCCGAAGTCTGCTGGTCGAGGTCGGCGGCGAGCCGTACGCGTTCCCGCTCGCGCACGTGCGCCGCACGCTCGAACTCTCGCACGACGACATCGACGTGCTCGAAGGACAGCCGCATTTTCCGTTCGACGGCCGGCGTGCGGGGCTCGTCGGCGCGCATCAACTGCTCGATGCGGGTGAGCCCGCCGTCGCGCGCACGAGCACGGCGGTCGTGGTCGTCGGCGGCGAGCCCGAGCTGTACGGCGTCGCCGTCGACCGCTTCCTCGGCGAACGGATGCTCGTCGTGCAGCCGCTCGACAGCCGCCTGCAGAAGATCCAGAACATCGCGGCCGGTGCATTGCTCGAGAACGGCGACCCGGTGCTGATCGTCGATGTCGAGGACCTGATCCGCTCCGTCGACAAGCTCGTGCGCGGCGGCCAGCTCGCGAAACTCACGCGCGATCCCCAGTTCGCGCGAGCCGACCGGCGCCGCCGTGTGCTCGTCGTCGACGATTCGCTGACGGTGCGCGAGCTCGAACGCAAGCTGCTGGAAAAGCGCGGCTACGACGTGACCGTCGCGGTCGACGGGATGGACGGCTGGAACGCGGTGCGCAGCGATGCGTTCGACCTGGTCGTCACCGACGTCGACATGCCGCGCATGGACGGGATCGAGCTCGTCACGCTGATCAGGAGCGATCCGGCGCTCAAGCGGGTGCCCGTGATGATCGTGTCGTACAAGGATCGCGACGAGGATCGCCGGCGCGGGCTCGATGCCGGCGCCGACTACTATCTCGCGAAGAGCAGTTTCCACGACGAGGCGCTGCTCGATGCGGTGCACGACCTGATCGGCGGGGCACGCGGATGAACATCGGCATCGTCAACGATCTGCCGCTTGCCGTCGAGGCGTTGCGCCGCGTGATCGCGCGGCGCAGCGATCACCGCGTGCTGTGGGTGGCAACCGACGGCGACGAGGCGGTGGATTTCTGCGTCGCGCATCCGCCCGACCTCGTGCTGATGGACCTCGTGATGCCGAAGCTCGACGGCGTGGCCGCGACGCGGCAGATCATGGCGCGTGCGCCGTGCGCGATCCTGATCGTGACCGCGAGCGTCAGCGCGAACACGTCGTCGGTCTACGAGGCGATGGGCGCCGGCGCGCTCGACGCGGTCGACACACCGACGCTCGCGCTCGGCCTGCCGTCGGATGCCGCGCCGCAGCCGCTGCTTGCGAAGATCGACCAGATCGGCCGGCTGCTCGAAAGCCGGACCGCGACGCTCGTGCCGCCCGTGCCGGCGCCCGCGCGCGGCCAGCCGACGCTGATCGCGATCGGCGCGTCGGCGGGTGGCCCGACCGCGCTCACCGCGCTGCTGCGCGCGCTGCCGGCCGATTTTCCGGCCGCGCTCGTGATCGTGCAGCACGTCGACCAGGCGTTCGCGCTCGGCATGGCGGAGTGGCTCGACGGCTATACGCGGCTGCCCGTGCGCGTCGCGCGGCCGGGCAGCGTGCCGCAGGCGGGCGAGGTGCTGCTCGCGGCGTCCAACGACCACCTGTGCCTGTCGCCGCGCGGCGTGCTTGGCTATACGCGGCATCCAGCCGAGACGCCGTACCGGCCGTCGATCGACGTGTTCTTCAACAGCGTCGCCGACGGCTGGCAGGGCGATGCGCTCGGCGTGCTGCTGACCGGGATGGGGCGCGACGGCGCGCTTGGGCTGAAGGCGATGCGCGCGAAGGGCTGCTACACGATCGCGCAGGACGAGGCGACGAGCGCCGTCTACGGGATGCCGAAGGCGGCCGCGGCGATCGGCGCGGCGTCCGCGATCCTGCCGCTCGACCGGATCGCGCCGCAGCTGATCTCGCGCGTGACGCGCGTGCCGCTCGACTGACGGTGGGCGGCGGCCCGGCCGGGCCGCATTGCGTGCGATGTGCGGCGTCGCGTACAATCGCCGCCAGCGGAGATGGCATGCCTCCCTGCGGTCGATCCCGGCGCCTCGCGTGCGGTTCGGCCCTCAACCGCCGGTTCGCCCGGCTGATGATGCCTGCGTGTTCCTGGGTCGTCAGGAGGTCGCAGGCCGTCCATGCGGTATTCTGCCGCCCAGGTTTTGATGTCCTGTCGAATCTGGAAATCATGTTTTTCTCGACTTCTGCCGATTTTTTCGCGACCGTGCGCTACGTGTGCCGCTGGCTCGCGCTCTCGGCCTTGCTCGGCGCGCTGGCCGGCACGGCTTCCGCGTTGTTCCTGCTTGCGCTCGACTGGGCGACCGGCACGCGCGTCGCGCATCCGTGGCTGTTGTGGGGGCTGCCGGCCGCCGGCTTCGCGACCGGCTGGGTCTACCACCGGTTCGGCCAGTCGGTCGCGCGCGGCAACAACCTGCTGATCGACGAGATTCACGACCCGAAGGCGCTCGTGCCGAAGCGGATGGCGCCGCTCGTGCTCGTCGCGACCGTCGTCACGCACCTGTTCGGCGGCTCGGCCGGCCGCGAGGGGACGGCCGTGCAGATGGGCGGCGCGCTCGCCGATCGCATCACGCACCTGTTCCGGCTCGATCGCGAGCATCGGCGCGTGCTGCTGATGGGCGGCATCGCGGCCGGGTTCTCGTCGGTGTTCGGTACGCCGCTCGCGGGCGCCGTGTTCGGGCTCGAGGTGCTCGCGATCGGCCGCGTCCGGTACGACGCGCTGCTGACCTGCGTCGCGTCCGCGATCGTCGCGGACGTCGTGTGCCGCGCGTGGGGCGTGCATCACACCGTCTATGCGATTCCGTTCGTGCCGGCTGTCTCGGCGACGGGGCTGGCCGCGACGGTCGTCGCGGGTGTCGCGTTCGGCGTCGTCGGCCGGCTGTTCGCGTTCGCCACGCATGCGCTGACCGCGTGGTTCCGGCGCGTCGTCCGCCATGCGCCGCTGCAGCCGGTGCTCGGCGGCGCGATCGTGGCCGTGGCGGCCACCGCGCTGAACGTGCCGCAGTATCTCGGTCTCGGGATTCCGACGATCGAGGCCGCGTTTCACGGGCCGCTGCCGGCTTACGATTTCGCGGGCAAGTTCGCGTTCACCGTCGTCACGCTCGCGTCGGGATTCAAGGGCGGCGAAGTGACGCCGCTGTTCTACATCGGCGCGACGCTCGGCAACGCGCTCGGGCAGGTGCTTGCGCTACCGGTGCCGGTGCTCGCGGGGCTCGGCTTCGTCGCGGTGTTCGCGGGGGCGGCCAACACGCCGATCGCGTCGACGATCATGGCGATCGAACTGTTCGGCGCGGATGTCGGCGTGTATGCGATCGTGGCCTGCGTGGTCGCCTATCTGTTTTCCGGGCACGCGGGGATTTATCGCGCGCAGCGGGTGGCGGTGGGGAAGGGCGCGCAGGTGGAGGCGGAGTGATGCGGGCGCGGAAGGCAGATTGGTCGCGGCTCCTGCGGGAGCGCGATGCATGTCCCGGCCTTATCTGAATGCGAATGAAGTCCACGAGATGCGCAAGATCCGCGATCGGTTCCCCGCGTTCATGCGCCTGAACTGCAAGCGGTTTGCGAGCGACGGCCCACCCGAACAGGTGGCGGCCGACATCGAACGCTTTATCGTGGCGTCGATGCCATCGGGTGGACACGGTCCGTATCCGGGCGTGGTCGATCGCCCGACGCGCCCATGCGGTATCTGCGGCCCAAGAAGCGAGGAGAACGACATTCAATGACGCTGGAAGACTTTCTGATCGAAGCGCGGCGCCTCGCCAGGCCATCCCGTCAATACCGCTTCGCGGACGACGGCGAACCCGTCACCGGCTACTGGCACGGGGTCGACGCCGGCGCGTTGTGCATCTCCATCGAGCGTGACGGCATGTGGCTGAACGTGCATCTCGACGCAAGCGGTGCATCAGGCCACGTGGAAACTACTACGCAACCTGTCCGTTCAGACCGCCCGCTGTGCCGATCCGACGCGATGTCGCTGCCGCCGGTCGATGCGGTGTTCCGCTTCGGCTCCGCCGCGATCGGCGCCTACCTCGACGCGCATGGCTGGCAGCGCGACTGGGGATTCAACGACAACTTCAAGGGCACGGCCGCGCACGACTATGCGCGCGAGTGGATCGCGCAATGCCCGCTCTACACGGGCGGCGTGGTGGCCGTCGCGGGCGGGTGGAACATGCCGTGGCCCGACGACGGGGACGAGCCAGTCGATCTCGAACTCGTCCTCTGGACGTTCGAGGAGTCGGAACCGTGGATCGAGGTGTTTTTCGACGGCAGCCGGTACTCGGTGATCCAGCGGATCACCTAGCACGCGGGTAATCACACGTTACTGCTTCGGCAGGCGCGCGACATTGCGCGCCAGCAGTTCCTCGATGTCGATGCCTTTTTCCGCCAGCAGCGCGGTGACGACGCCGTTCAATTCGCCGAGCGTTTCCTTGACCGACTCGCGGATCGTATCCACGACGACCTGGGTGCTGCGTTCGATCTCGATATTGACCTTGGCGTCGACGCCCTTCGCATCGAAGGTGGTCGCGCGGCGCGTTTCGGGAATCAGCCAGACTTCGAACCAGCCTTCGTCGCGATTGACGTCCGACACGGTCAGGCTGCAGCCGTTGATCGCGATATAGCCCTTCGCGAAGACATAGCGTTTGAAATCGGCCGGCACGCCGATGCGGATCATCCGATTGTGTTCGGAGGACGCGATGTGCAGGATGGTCCCCATGAAGTCGACGTGACCGGACAGCGGATGTCCGCCGATTTCCGCGCCGTCCTTCGCGGCCCGCTCCACGTTGACGCGGGCGCCGGTCGTCAGGTCGGCCAGCGTGGTGATTCGCAGGCTCGGCAACATCACGTCGAAGTCGATCAGCACCGGCGAGTGGATGGTCGTGACCGTCAGGCAGACGCCGTCGACCGACACGCTCGCGCCGATCTCGATATCGTCGGTGAAGCGCTCGGGGAATTCGATGCTGAACGTTCTCAGTTCGCCGTGATCCTTGATGGCGCCGATGGTCGCCACGCCCTGAACAATGCCTGTAAACATGATCGATCCCTTGTCGCAAATTGGCTGGCCGACATGATAAGTGATCCCGGCGGCGAGCACGCCGCGGCGCACGGTTCGGCGCCGGCGGGCACGGGCGGTGGACGTAAAAAAGGCCGTGCGCGCGGCACGGCCTCGATCCGGATCTGCGTCGACCCGATCCGGCGGCGATGACCGCGCCGCCGGGCCGGGCCGTGTTGCGTCGCGACGCGACGCGCTTGCGTCACACCTTCGCCGGCTCCCCTAGCGGCCCGGCATCGCGATCCGCGAGGCGCCGCGGCGAATCGGCGAGCCCTTTCGCCAGCTCCAGCGCCTGCCGCTCGAACAACCGGCGATACGTGCCGCCGTCGATGCGGATCAGCGCGTCGTGGCTGCCTTCCTCGATCACCTTGCCGCGATCGAGCACGAGCAGGCGGTCGAGCGAGCGCACCGTCGACAGCCGGTGCGCGACCACGAGCGTCGTGCGGCCGACCATCAGCCGCTCCATCGCCTGCTGGATCAGCAGCTCGCTTTCGCTGTCGAGGCTCGACGTCGCTTCGTCGAGGATCAGGATCGGCGCATCCGCGAGGAACGCACGCGCGATTGCGACACGCTGGCGTTCGCCGCCCGACAGCTTGATCCCGCGCTCGCCGACGAGCGTGTCATAGCCGTCCGGCAGCGCGACGATGAAGTCGTGCGCGCTGGCCAGACGCGCGGCGCGCTCGATCTCCGCGCGGCTCGCGTCGGGGCGTGCATACGCGATGTTCTCCGCAAGCGTGCGGTGGAACAGCACGGGCTCCTGCTGGACGATCGCGATCTGGCTGCGCAGCGAATCCTGCCGCACCTGCGCGATGTCCTGGCCGTCGATCGTGATGCGGCCGCCCGACACGTCGTACAGGCGCTGGATCAGCTTGATGAACGTCGTCTTGCCCGACCCGGAATGACCGACGAGGCCCACGCGCTCGCCGGGCGCGATGCGCATCGAGAAGTCGTCGTACAGCGGGACCGGATGATTGCCGTAGCGGAACGTCACGTGCTCGAAGCGGATCTCGCCTTGCCCGATCCGGATGGCCTGCGCGCCGGGACGATCGTCGATGCCGAGCGGCTGGCGCTCGAGCGCGACGAGCTCTTCCATGTCGTTGACCGAGCGCTGCAGGTTGCGGATATGCATGCCGACGTCGCGCAGGTAGCCCTGCAGCATGAAGAACATCGTCAGCGAGAACGCGATGTCGCCGACGCTCGCTTCGTCGTTCGCCCACAGCCGCAGCGCGACGCCGATCATCGCCGCCTGCATCGCGACGAGCATCGCCCCCTGCAGCCCGCCGTTGAGCGTGCCGCGCACCCACGTGCGGCGCGTGCGCTGACGCCACTTGCCGATCACGCGCGCGAGCCGCGCTTCCTCGCGCGTTTCCGCGCCGAACGCCTTGACGACCGCGTTGCAGCTCACCGCGTCCGCGAGTGCGCCGCCCATGCGCGTGTCCCACATGTTGCCGAGCCGCGCGGCCGGCGCGACAATGCCGAGCGACACGGCGACCGTCACCGAGATGTACAGCAGCGAACCCGCGCCGACGACGAACCCCATCACCGGCCAGTGCGTGCCGAGCAGCACGGTGGCGCCGACCAGCATCGTGACGGACGGCAGCAGCGCGATCAGCACCGTGTCGTTCAGCAGGTCGAGCGCCCAGATCCCGCGCGTGATCTTGCGCACGGTCGAGCCCGCGAAACTGTTCGCGTGCCAGTCGGTCGAGAAGCGCTGCACGCGATGGAACGATGCGGCGGCGATCTCGCTCATCATCTTCAGCGTGAGCGTGATGATGTTCAGGTAGACGCCTTGCCGCAGCAGCGTCGCGGCGATGCCGAGCGCGGCCAGCGTGCCGAACGCGACGAGGGCCGAATGCCATGCGGCGGCGCGCTCGGTCAGGCCGGTCGACAGCGCATCGACGAGGCGCCCGGCGAACAGCGGCGTGAGCACGTCGGCGAGCGCACCGAGCAGCGCCAGTGTCGTGATCGTCGCGATGCGTACCGGCTGCTTGCGCCAGTAGCGGAAAGTGAAGCCGAAGACGGCCTGGAATGCCTGGCCGCCCAGATGGGTGGTTTTTCTGGTCATATATCGTTGCCCGGCGCATCGCGCGACGGGACTTTCCGGTTCGGAGAACGTCGAAAACGCAACAGCCGGGCCGCGCGAACGACGCGGGCGGAGTGAAACGGGCTGTCGGGAAAGTGCGCGGGCCGGCGGGTCAGCGGAGAACCCGGGAGCCGGCGCGGACGACGGGCTGGATTAGCCGCGTCGCGAGACCACGTTCGGGAAGGCTGCTGGCATTCGGAACATCTGCACCTCCCTGAAGTGAATGATTGAAAGGGCGTCGAAAAGACGTGTAGGGAGTTTATCAGCAGTGCGGGACTCGCCGCAACGTCTGACGAATGCGGCGTTGCAGCGTCGATACGATCGGCCGGTCAGCATATTCGGCGTTTCGGCCCTTTTCCCCGCGTTCCGCGGGGCGGTCCCGCACCGCAAAAAGGTCGGCGTGCCGCATCGATTACACTTTGCGGTTGCGCGCCGGCCGCAGCGGCCCCGCGGATTCATCCCGAACCATTCCTGAGGAAACGATGAGCGACGTTCAGCAAGGCATCCTGGCTCCGATCGACACGGCGGCCCGGTACCTCACTTTCACGATTTCGGACAACGCCAATGTGGCAGCGGCGCTGAGGGCGTTGCGCGAGCTCGTCGACGGGCGCGGCACGGTCGCCGGCTTCGGGCATGCGCTGGCCGCGCACCTCGGGCGCCCGGTTCCGGGCCTGACCGAATACCCGGCATTCGCGGTGAACGACCGCACGCTGCCGATCACGCCGGCCGACGTGTGGGTCTGGCTGCGCGGCGACGATCGCGGCGATCTCGTGCTGCGCACGCGGGCGATCGAGCGGGCGCTGGCGCCGGCATTCGCGCTGCAGGACGCGGTCGACGGGTTCCGCTATTCGAACGATCGCGACCTGTCGGGTTACGAGGACGGCACCGAGAACCCGACCGGCGACGACGCGCTCGCCGCGGCGATCGTCACCGGGCAGGGCGCTGGGCTCGACGGCTCGAGCTTCGTCGCGGTTCAGCAATGGCTGCACGACTTCGACCAGATGGAGCGCATCGCGTCGGGCGACATGGATCACATCATCGGGCGCCGCCGCTCGGACAACGAGGAACTCGACGACGCACCCGAGTTCGCGCACGTGAAGCGCACCGCGCAGGAGAGCTTCGAGCCGGAGGCGTTCATGCTGCGCCGTTCGTCGCCGTGGTCCGATGCGCGTCGCGCCGGGCTCTATTTCGTCGCGTTCGGTTGTTCGTTCCGCGCGTTCGACGTGCAGATGCGCCGGATGAGCGGCGCCGACGACGGCATCGTCGACGGCCTGTTCCGCTTCACGCGGCCGCTGACGGGCGCGTATTTCTGGTGCCCGCCGGTGAAGGACGGCAAGCTGGACTTGTCCGCGCTCGGACTGTAAGCGCCGGACGATATCCGCAAACGGGCGGGCCGCGCATCGTGCGCGGCCCGCCCGTTTTGTTTGTGATGCGTCGATCGCGTGCGGCGCTGCGGTGCGAATTCCGTCCGCCCCCGCTCGCCCGGCACCGCGCGCGTCAGTTCAGCGTCGTTTCGATGCGCGTGCCGCGCTTGATGAACAGCGTCACCGGCGTCTTCTCGCAGATTTCCGCGAGACGCTGGCGCTGCGCGTCGTCGAGCGGACCCTCGAGCGTGACGGTGCGGCGCACGTATTGCTGGCCTTCGCGATCGGCATGCAGTTCGGTGTGCACGTCGATGCGCACGGCCGGCCACGTCTTGCGCTGCATGTACATGCGCAGCGTGGCGGCCGTGCATTGCGCGAGGCCGGCGAGCACGAACTCGAACGGCGCCGGCCCGAGGCCCTGGCCGCCTTCGCGCGGCGCTTCGTCGCCGGTCAGCGCATGCGTGCCGGCCTGCAGCTGGACGACGTAGTCGGGCGCGTCGGCGGCGAGGGTGGCGGCAGCGTGGATGAGCGGCATGGCAAGTCTCCGGTAAGCGGGAAAGAGGGGGCCGCGACGATGTGCGGCGTACGAGCCGTTAGCATACCGTCCCGGCGAAAACCGCGGGCGCTGCGTGCTTCGACGGCGCTCGACGGAATCAGCCGGCGACGCCGGCAGTCCTGCGCACGAGCGTGGCGACGCGTTCGCGCACCCACTGATGCGCGCGGTCGGTCTCGCGCGATTCGTGCCAGTACGCGAGCAGCGGAAACGGTTTGAGCCGCAGCGGCAGCGGCTGCACGGCGACCGGCAGCAACGCGGCCATGCGCAGCGCATACGAGCGCGGTAGCGTCAGCAGCAGGTCGCCCGCCGCCGCGATCTGGCACGCGGCGAAATAATGCTGGCACACGAGCTGGATGTGCCGGAAGCGCCCGTCGTTGCCGAGCAGCACATCGAGCGATTGCGGTTCGCCGAGCGGCGACACCGCGATATGCCGCGCGGCGAAATAGTCGGCGCGTCGCAGCGGGCCGCTCGTCAGCGGATGATCGTGCCGCATCGCGACGACCAGCGAATCGTCGAGCAGGTGTTCGGTCGCGATGCGCGGGCCGGTTTGCACGCGTCGATCGACGGCGAGATCGAGATTGCCCGACGCGAGTTCGCGTTCGATGTCGTGCACCGCGACGCGGCGGCTCACGAATCGCAGGCCGGGCGCTTCGTCGGCGAACGCGGCGACGATCTGCGGCAGCGCGATCGATTCGAGCACGTCGCGAATGCCGACCGCGATGCTCAGGTCGAGGGTCGCCGGGTCGAATGCCGACGGGTCGCGCGCGGTGCGCTGCAGTCCGGCGAGGTGAAGCTGCACGTCCGCGATGATCGCGCGCGTGCGCTCGGTCGGCACGACGCGGTTGCCCTGGCGGACGAACAGCGGGTCGTCGAAATGCGCGCGCAGCCGGTTGAGCGCATGCGTGACGGCCGGCTGCGTCAGGTGCAGCGCGCGGGCGGCCGCGCCGATGCCGCCGTTCACGTAGACGGCGTCGAGCACGCGGAACAGGTTCAGGTCGAGACGATGATCGGCGGGCACGGACGAAGTCGGCGTGGTGGACGTTGAGCGATTCTAATTGACACGCGGACAACGGAACGCACGTGGCGTGCGCGCGTTCGTTCGTACCCGGCGTTGCCGCGAATGTCGCGACGATCGGCAGCGCAGCGCATGCGCCTTTCATGCGTATTTCCACGTGGCCATACCAGCGCTCGGCAACAGCCTGTAGTAATCCGCCATCATGCTGTCGCGGTCGGCCATTTCGCGCCAAATAGAGGACCCCTTCGGCTAAGATGCCGTCGCTTCATATTTTGAGATAGCCGTCCTGTCGCACGTGTCCAAACCAAATATAAGCCTGACAGTTCGACGGTAATACAAGAAGTCGAAACAGTCCGGGGGCTTGGTCAGTGGAAGCAGCAGATCAGAGATGGGTCGTTGTCTATTTGAGTACGGGATTTTCTTTGGCCCAGGCCGCGCGTCTCGGCGAGGCCTTCAACCTGGCGAATCGCCTGCATGCGCTCAGTGCGGATTACCAGTTGAAGTACGTATCCGAAAGCGGGGGATTGCTGCAATCGTCGTCCGGCGTGCAGATCGCCGCCGATGCGCTCGGTGACGAGCACGGACATCGTGCGCGCGCGTTCTTTCATCTTCACGGTGATCGCGCGTCGGTCAACTGGAGCGATGCGTTGCGCCGCCGCCTGACCGACATTCATCGGCATGCGCGCTGGATCGTCGATGCGATGGACCTGTCGACGCTCGCGGCGTCGCAGCGGCAGACGGACGCCGGACAATCGCGAACGGATCGCACCCGCGGCGCGGCGGTCACGATCGAACCGCAGGGCGGCGAGGCCGACGTGTTCGCGGCCGTGCTCGACATGTTCCGCGCCGATCTCGGCGACAGCGCCGCGCAGGAGATCGCCAGCAACCTGATGCGGCCGGTCGAACAACGCTATACGCAGTCGATGTGGGCGTTTCGCGAGCTGAGCGCGAGCCCGTCGATCCGGATGTCGGCGCAGCGGTTGCGCGCGCAGAGCGCGAACCGCATTTCGATCGCGGAAGTCGCGCGGACGGCCGCCATGAGCGAGCGCAATTTCCTGCGGCGCTTCAAGAAGGAAATCGGCGTGACGCCGACCGAATTCGTGCAGCACGTGCGGCTCGAGCGCGCGTGCCACATGCTGATTCACACGACGCTGCCGGCCGACAAGGTCGCGCGGCGCACGGGCTTCGGCAGCGGCGAGCGTCTGGCGAAGCTGTTTCGCCAGCGTCTGCTCATGTCGCCGACCGAATTTCGCATCGCCGAGCGCGAGCGGATCCTGACGAACGGCGCCGGGGCGGCCGATCCGCAGCCCGACCCGCAGTCCGATCCGCGGCCCGCGAAAACCGACGGCGAGCGGGCGAATCGGGGCGGGCGCGCCGAGCCACGCGGGAAAACGGAGCGGAAGACCGTAAAATCACCGTGTCGCGATCACGATCCCCGGTTTCCATGCCCTTGCTCCCCACCACCGCCACCGCCCCCTTCTGCCCGTCGGAAGTAAAGGGCAGCATCACGATCGACGCCGGCGCGTCGCGCTGGATGAAGCTCAAGCGCTTCTTCGGCCCGGGCCTGCTGGTCGCGATCGGCTATATGGATCCCGGCAACTGGGCCACCGACATCCAGGCCGGCTCGCAATTCGGCTATTCGCTGCTGTGGGTCGTCGCGTTCTCGAGCGTCGCCGCGATCTTCCTGCAGATGCTCGCCGCGCGGCTGGGCCTCGTCGCGGGCAAGGATCTCGCGCAGGCCAGCTACGATCGTTACGGCCCCTTCGGCCGCGTCGTGCAGTGGGTGACCGCCGAGGTGTCGATCATCGCGTGCGACATCGCCGAAGTGCTCGGCTGCGCGCTCGCATTCAAGCTGCTGCTCGGCGTGCCGCTCGCGTGGGGGATCGTGCTGACCGCGCTCGACACGGTGATCGTGCTCGGGCTGCAGGGCAAGGGCGTCCGGCAGATCGAGGCGATCGTGCTCGGGCTGATCGCGACGATGGCGTTCTGCTTCGTCGCGCAGGTCGCGATCACGCCGCCCGACTGGCATGCGGTCGCGAAGGGGCTCGTGCCGGGCAACCCCGGCCACGACAGCAAGGACGCGATCGTGCTCGCGCTCGGCATCGTCGGCGCGACGATCATGCCGCACAACCTGTATCTGCATTCGTCGGTCGTACAGACGCGCCATGTCGTCGGCGGCGCGCGCGGCCTGATTCGCGACACGCTCGCGCTGGTGCGGATCGACACCTGCGTGTCGCTGTTCGTCGCGATGCTCGTCAATGCGGCGATCCTGATCGTCGCGGGCGCGGCGTTCCATGCGACCGGCCAGCACGACGTCACCGACATCGAACAGGCGTACCGGCTGATCACGCCGATCGCGGGCGGCGCGGCCGCGCTGCTGTTCGGCATCGCGCTGCTCGCGTCCGGCCAGAGCTCGACGCTGACCGGCACGATCGCCGGCCAGGTGATCATGGACGGCTTCCTGCACACGAAAATCCCGTGCTACCAGCGCCGGCTGATCACGCGCGGGCTCGCGCTGGTGCCCGCGCTGATCGGCGTGCTGTGGCTGGGCGAAGGGTCGGTCGGGCAACTGCTCGTGTGGAGCCAGGTGCTGCTGAGCCTGCAACTGCCGTTCGCGATGTGGCCGCTGATCCAGTCGGTCAGCGATCGCAAAACGATGGGCGAGCATGCGATCGGCCGCAAGATGCAGTTCGCCGCATGGGCGCTGTTCGTCGTCATCACCGGCACCAACCTGCTGCTGATTTCGGGTGTCGCCGGCTGATACAGGCTGTCACAGGCTGAAACAGGCGCGGCGCGCGCTTGCGTTAAACTGCCCCCTTTCGCTAGCGGTTCGATGTGTGTTATGTGGAGTGAAATCAGCAACCTCGGCGACGCCGCGCTGACCCTGCCGGTCGCGCTGACGTGCGCGGTCTGGCTCGCGCTGTCCAACTGGCGGCTCGCGGTGCGCTGGATCGTGCTGCTCGCGGCCGGCATGAGCCTGGTCGGGGCGACCAAGATTCTCTATGCGGGCTGCGGGGTCGAGATCCCGCAGTTCGATTTCCGCGTGATCAGCGGCCATACGATGCTGTCGACGTCCGTGTGGACCGTCGCGCTGTCGATGCTGTGGCAGGCGTTTCGTCCGGGCAAGGCGCCGGGCGTGGCGGCCGGTCTGGCCGTCGGCGCGGTGACGGCCGTCGCGCGCGTGTTCGACCATTCGCACACGATTCCCGAAGTCGTCGTCGGCTGGCTGCTCGGCGCGCTGGTCGCGTTCGTGTTTCTGCGCGCGTACGCCCACGCGTACAAGCGCTCGTCCTCGCCGCGCATCGCGGCCGTCTGCCTGCTGCTCGTGTCCGGCATCGCGTACGGCAATCGCGCACCGTTCCAGCAGATGATCGACACGCATTCCCCGCAAGTCTGCGCGTTCATGCGCGCGTCCGGCGACGGGTTCTGACGGCGGCTGGTTCCGGGGCTCGATGCCTCGGTGCCGGATGCGGTCGTGGCCGCGGCGCTGCCCGCGCGTTATTTCTTGTTTCATTCGTTCCCTGTCATCGGCAAACGCCCGCGTGGGGCCTTCGTCGCATCGGTATTCTCGGTAATCGGCCGCGCTGCGCCGGCGCCTGCGTGTCGCAACGGGCGCGGCCGCGGTTGCGAAGGCCATCAGCCATATCTATGACCGGGCATTACGAATATTCATTTCATCGATCGGCGGCAATCGCGTACGCTGGCGTTCGTTCGATCGGGGCCTGCAGCGGCGGCCTGCCCGATGGGTTCGGCGCGGTGCGGCCGGCTCGCTATACTCGCGCAAACCGCGCGGCCGTCGGTCGGCGCACGGCAACCGCCGTCGCGGCACCGGTCCGCCACGACGATTCACGATAGGAGCAGGTCCCATGACAGTCGTTTCCTCGCGCCTCGCAGGCAAGTGCGCGTACATCACGGGCGCCGCCGGCGGCCTCGGACGCGCGATCGCGCGCCGGATGGTCGAGCAGGGCGCGCGCGTGTTCCTGACCGACATCGCCGACGCGGCCGTGCTCGACGCCTTCGCGCACGAACTCAATGCGGGGCACGCGGTGCCTGTCGCGTTCGCGGCCACGCAGGACGTGCGCGACGAGGGACACTGGCAGGCGCTGCTCGCGCAGGCGAACGAAGCGATGGGCGGCTTGTCGGTGCTCGTCAACAATGCGGGCGTCGGATCGATCGGCACGCCTGCGCAGATCGAGATCGACGAGTGGCGGCGCGTGATGGCGATCAACGTCGAGAGCATCGTGCTCGGCTGCAAGCATGCGCTGCCGTACCTCGGCGCGAGCCGGCCGGCGTCGATCATCAACATCTCGTCGGTGGCCGCGTTCAAGGTCGAGCCGGAATTCACCACGTACAACGCGTCGAAGGCCGCGGTCGCATCGCTGACGAAGTCGGTCGCGATCGATTGCGCGCGCCGCGAGCTCGACGTGCGCTGCAACTCGATTCACCCGGCGTTCATTCGCACGGGGATCGTCGAGCCGCTGTTCCAGTCGCTCGGCGAACGCGATGCGACGCGCAAGCTCGCGCGCGGCATTCCGCTGCGCCGGCTCGGCGATCCGGATGACGTCGCGCATGCGGCCGTCTATCTGGCGTCGGACGAAAGCCGCTTCGTGACGGCCGCCGAACTCGTGATCGACGGCGGCATGTGCGCGGTCTGACGTGCAATCGATAACACCAACCGGAGGAGAACATCGTGTCGACACCCGTGAACCGCCAGCTGCTGCTGAAAACGCGCCCGGAAGGGCGGGTCGGCCGCGAACACTTTTCGCTCGTCGAAACCCCCGTGCCGGCGCTCGCCGACGGCGAAGTGCTCGTGCGCGTGCTGTACCTGTCGATGGATCCGACCAACCGCGTATGGATGAGCGACGTGCCGCAATACCTGCCGCCTGTCGCGATCGGCGAAGTGATGCGCGCACTCGGCATCGGGCGCGTGGTCGCGTCGCGCCACGCCGGTTTCGCGGAAGGCGACCTCGTGCAGGGGCTCGTGGGCTGGCAGGACTATGCGGTCATCGCGGCCGACCAGGCCGCGCAGCTCGTGAAGCTGCCCGCGCAGTCGGGCCTGCCGCTGCCGACGCTGCTCGGCGCGTGCGGGATGAGCGGCCTGACCGCGTACTACGGGCTGACCGACATCGCGCCGGTGCAGCCCGGCGAGACGCTCGTCGTGTCGGCGGCGGCCGGGTCGGTCGGCTCGATCGCCGGCCAGATCGGCAAGATCCACGGCGCGCGGGTGGTCGGCATCGCGGGCGGCGCGGACAAGTGCCGCTACCTGACCGAGACGCTCGGCTTCGACGCGGCCGTCGACTACAAGGCCGACGATTTCCGTGAGCAGCTGAAGGCGGCGACGCCGGACGGCGTGCACGTGAACTTCGAGAACGTTGGCGGCGAAGTGATGCGCGCGGTGTTGTCGCGGATGGTGATCGGCGGGCGCGTCGCGCTGTGCGGCGTGATCTCGAACTACAACAGCGGCCGCGCGGCGGACGACGTCGGCGTGCTGATCTCGAAGCGCATCACGATGCGCGGCTTCCTGATTCTCGACTACCGCAAGAGCCGCGAAGCGGTGCAGACGCTCGCCGGCTGGCTGCGCGACGGCCGTCTGAAGGCCGAGGAAACCGTGGCCGACGGGCTCGAAAACGCCCCCGACGTGCTCAATCGCCTGTTCGACGGCGACCATCGCGGCAAGCTCGTGCTGCGCGTCGATCCCGACGCGTGAACCGGCGGACATTGTTTTAGGACTTGTCCCATAGATCGTTTCGGTTGCTCTCCTTACAGTAATCGCCAGCAAACGGCGGCGTGACATGCGCGTCACGCCGCCGTTTTCATTGGCGCGGCGAGACGGGAGGGAAACATGCGAACGAAGGCAACGCACGCGGCATCGGCGGTGATGCGCGATCGAACGATGCGGCGCAGGTGCGACAGGCTGCGGATCGTCGCAGTGGGGATCGGCATCGCGTGCGCGATGTCGGGTGCCGGCGCGGCCGGGCACGCGCATGCGGATGGCATCGTGCGATTCACCGGTGCGCTCGTCGATCTGTACGACGTGACATTCGACGCGCCGTCGATCGAAGCGGCGGACACCGCGACGGCGGTGACGCTCCGTTTCGATGCGCAAGGCCGGCGCCTGCCGGGTGCGCACGTGGCGCTCGTGAGGCCGGACGGCGAGCCGCTGGTGCAGTCGGCGGGAGCGGAGATTCGCGCGACCTGGCGCGATGCACGCGACGATCGAAGCGTGCCGCTCGTATCGGGGCGAGCTCATCGCATTGGCCCGCATGGCGGCGTGATGACGGTGGCCGGGCCGGAAATGCAAACGGGCGCCGTGGCGCCCGTCGTGATCAGGATTCGTCATCCGTGACGCGCGGAGTCATTCTCCCTGTTCGGAGCGCGCGTAGATGTCCCAGCTTGCCATGAACAGCGCGGCGACGAGCGGCCCGATCACGAAGCCGTTGATCCCGAACAGCGCCATCCCGCCGAGCGTCGAGACCAGCACGACCCAGTCGGGCATCTTCGTGTCCTTGCCGACGAGGATCGGGCGCAGCAGGTTGTCGACGAGGCCGATCACGCCGACGCAGAACGCGACGAGGATCACGCATTTCCAGATCGCGCCGATCGCGAGGAAGTAGAGCGCGGCGGGTATCCACACGAGGCTCGCGCCGATCGCCGGCAGCAGCGACAGGAACGCCATCAGCGCGCCCCACAGCACGACGCCCTCGATTCCGAGGATCCAGAAGATCAGGCCGCCGAGCGCGCCCTGCACGAGCGCGACCGCGATATTGCCTTTCACGGTTGCGCGCACAACGGTTGTGAACTTCGCGAGCAGCAGGTTCTTGTGCTCTTCGTCGAGCGGTATCGAGCGGCGTACGCGGCGGCCGATCTCGCCGCCGTCGCGCAGCAGGAAGAACAGCATGTACAGCATCACGCCGAAGCTGACGACGAACTGGAACGTGTTCTGGCCGATGCTGAGCGCCTGGGTGGCCGCGAACTGGCTGATCTGCGCGGCGCCGTCGGTCAGCTTCTTCTGGATGCCGGGGATGTTGGACAGCCCGTATTTCTGCAGCAGGTTCTGGATCGACGTCGGCAGCGCGTGAATGATGTCGTGGAAGTACCGCGAATAATTCGGCTGCGCGTCCTTCAGTTCCTGGTACACGTACGCGATTTCCTGTACGAGCGTCGCCGTGACGAACACGAGCGGCAGGATCACGATCAGGATGATCAGCGACATCGACACGAGCGCCGCGAGATTGCGCCGCTTGCCGAAACGCGCGGCGAGCCAGCGCTGCACCGGCTGGAACAGGATCGCGAGAATGGTGCCCCAGAAGACGGCGCCGGAGAACGGCGCGAGTATCCAGCACAGTCCGACGGTGACCGCGAACAGCAGGAAATAGAAGAATTTTTGGTGATCGTGTCCGCTATCCATGGATGGTTCGCGCATTGATGCCTGGTTTGATTGAATCTCGTCGCTTCGGGCGCGATCGGCTCGCGAACGTCACGGGTTCGCGGCGAAGCACGCTGCGGGCGGCCCGACCGGCAGTATGCCCGCAAAGGTGTCGCCATCATAGCCGCTGCGCGCGGCGCACGCGAAAACGCCGCGGGCGAAGCCGCGGCGTTGGCGGGAAGGGGCGCGGCAGCGCCGCGCCGGATCGTCAGATGTGGAGCCGGGTGATCTTGGTGCCGTTCACGGACAGGTCGCCCATCAGGCCGGCGTTGGTCAGCACCAGTACCTGGACCGGTGCGGTGGCCGTGTTGGAATCGACCGCGCCGTTCGCGCCGACCTTCACGACCGCGACGGACGCGTCGGCACCGGCCGACCAGCCTTCGGACTTGCGGAACGAGTCGAGCGCATCCTGCGTCATGAACAGGAACACGATCGCCTTCGATTGCGCGCCGGCCTGCAGGCCGACCGACAGCGACGACGTGTTGTAGTAGCCGACGGTGTTGCCGCCGACGCGCAGTGCGCCGTTGCCGGACTGGCCGCCGACGATCAGGCCGGCCTGCAGCACGTTCGGGAACACGAGCACGCCGCGCGACTTCGCGACGAGTTCACGCGAGCCCGGCACCGTCGAATAGAGGCGCGACAGCGTTGCATTCACGCTCGCGTCGATCGACTGGCGTTTCGACGCGCTGGCTGCCGCGTTGTCGGGTTTGTCGGACGTCATGGTGCAACCGGCAAGGGCGAGACTGCCGACCATGACGGCGGTGGCGGCTTTCAGGGCGAGGGATTTCTGCATGGCGATTCTCCTTCGTTGTCGGGTTGAGGACGGACGGTCCGGGTGCGTGCAGCGGGGCGGCCGGCCCCGTTCAACGGCGGGAAGAAAGGAGCAGGCCGGCGACGAACGCGAGGCCCGCGACGACGCCCGCGGTCTGCCACGGGTTGTCATGCACGGCTTGCGACACGCGTTCGGCGGATTCGCGCAGCCGGGCGGCCGCGGTGCCCGACGCGTAGTCGAGCGTGCTGCGCGCTTCGTCGAGCCGCGCCTGCACCCGCTTGCGCAACGCGGCGATATCGCCGTCGCCATCGTTCTTCAGCAGGTCTTCCAGTTCGTCGACCAGCCCGCGCAGATCGTCGGTCACATCCGCATGCAGGTCGTGGGCAGCCGAGCGCGTCGTGCGTCCGACACGCCGGCCGGTGCGACGGATTTCGGACAGGCCGCGATCCAGCTTGTGTTCGATCGAGTCGGTGAGCGCCATGGTGTTTATCCTCCTTCGATTTGATTTACAGGCCAATTTGAAGATAAGACGAATCCCAGCAACCTGTGTGATTCAAATCAGCCAATTGAGTTTCGAGACAAATTTTCAATTCGTCGGCAAGATCCCTTGGAAGCCCCGCGAGTGGGGCCGGACAGCGGTTGAAAAAATTTCGAGATCGAGCGAAGCGACATAAAGAAAACCATTGCCGGGCGTGAAAAGCCCGGTAAATATGGCGTCGCCCGGCCTGTCAGGTAAATAGTGCCGTTGCATGCGTTCTGTTGATGCAATTGCACTACTCGCCATGCTTTGGTGGAGCAGGGTTTGTGCCCGCGCTGCTTCAGGTGGCGCCTTCCTCCAGCGCAAGGTCGATGACGACGGGATCGTGATCCGACGAACGGTATGCATCGGGCGCGTAATAGGCGGCCTGTTGCGCCGGGGTTTTGTAATCGGGCACGGCTTGCAGTGCAATCGGTTCATCGGCGTTGATGTGCCACGTGTGCACGGCTTTCACGCGGGCGGCGAGCGGCGGCGTCGCGAGTGCGTGGTCAAGGTTGCCGGCTTCGCCGCGGAATACATACGTGTAGCCGGCATTGCCGACGAAGCGGGCGACGAGGTTGGCGTAGCCGTGCGATTCGAGCGCGCGCAGCGGGTCTTCCTTCGCGTAGCTGTTCAGATCGCCGATCAGCAGCACGCCGTCGGCCGCGGCGCCGGTCGGCGACGTGGCAAGCCACGCGGCGACGCGTTCGGCCACGCGCGTGCGCGTTGCATTCCAGCAGCCCTGGCCGTCCGACTGGTCGAGATCCGGGCCGGTGGCGTGCGGGCAGTTTTTCGACTTCAGGTGGTTGACCGCGACCGTGAACGCGCGGGTGCCGCCCATGCGGCGGAACGTCTGCGCGAGCGGCGGGCGATTCCGACCGTCGAGCGCGACGGTCGCGGCGCGCCCGACGGGCTCGATCGACCGGCTGTCATACAGCAGCGCGACCGCGATCGCATCGCGGCCGAGCCGTGCGGTGCCGGGGTCGACCGCGCGCCAGCCGCCGCCGAGCCGGGCCGCGAGCCGCTGCACGGCGCTCGCCGGGCCGTGCCCGTTGTTCGCGATTTCCATCAGGCCGATCACGTCGGCGCGCAGCGCACGCAGCGCGGCCACGAGCTTCGCTTCCTGCCGCGCGAAGGCGGCGGGCGTTTTCGCGCCGCGGCCGGACGGATCGCCGAAGCCGCTGCCCGCGCCGTCGCCGTTGAAGTAGTTGAATACGTTGAACGACGCGACCCGCACGTCGGCTTGCGGATGCCGTGCCGGCGCGTCGGCCCGCGGATTCGACGCGGCCTCGAAGGCGGGCGGCGAGGCCGAAATGGGCTGCAATCGCCACGTGCCGTAGCGCAGTTCGAGCACACCTTCGATGCCGCGCACCGTGTAGCCCGCGCGCAGCGTGTTGGCGGCGCTGAGCGCAGGCGGCGGATAGCGGGCGGTTGCAGGGTTCACGCGGCTCGAACCGTCGTCGAGCACGATGCGGTTGCGTGCATTGGCCGCCGCGTGCGCAGCGGCTTCGGCCGGCGGCACCACGTGAGTCGGCATGTACAGGCGGCCGTGGCTGAGCACGATGCTGCCGTAGCGGCCGAGTTCGTAAGTATCGCTGACCGTCAGCGTTTGCGGAAAGCGCACGCGCATGCCTTCATGCGCGGCGAATACGGCGTCACTATCGACCGGCAGCATCAGCGCGGCCGGCGTGACGCTCTGCCCGCGCGCGCAGACGGCCACGCGGCCTGACAGCGCGAGTTGCGTCCGACCGTATTTCTGCTCGATCCTGCCGGTGACGTGCACGCGCTCGCCCGGCTGCACATGCGCATGCGGCGCATATACAAACAGGCCTTCCGGCACGCCCGGCCGGTGTCGCCGCTGCGCGTCCGCCTGCTGGACGAAGAATCCGCCGAAGCCATCGGGGCCGCCGAACGCCGCGGTGACGACTGCTTCGATCGACGTGGTGTGCCCGGCCAGCGGCGAGCGGCCCGCGGGATGCCGGATGTCGGCGATCGCGGTGGTGGTGCCGCCGCAGCCCGTGCTCACCGGCAGCGCGGCGGTGGCGGGCGGAACGGACAGGACGAGAAACGCGGCAAGCGCGAGCGATGACGGCAGGAGTGACATGGCGTGGCACACAGGAAGAAAATTCGAAGGTTCGGGACGCATCTTGACGGCAAAATCGCGTGCCGCGATCGAATTGGCCATCAGGCCAGTGCCGAATGGCCAACGATGACGGCAAGGCCGGCCGGGGCTGTTACGCTTCGCACCTGACGTGTCATTCCGGCCTGCGATCCGCACGCTTCCGCGCACGGCCCCCAACAGGAGATTTCCATGTCCTACATGCTGTTGATTGTCGAACCGACCGGCCAGCGCGCCGAACGCACGCTCGAAGACGGGCAGGCGCTTTACGCGCGGATGGTCGATTTCGCCGAGACGCTGAAAGCGCGCGGCGTGCTGCGCGGCGTCGAATCGCTGGAGCGCTCGGAACGCGCGACGCGCGTCGAGGTGCGCGACGGCGAGACGCGCCTCGTCGACGGCCCGTTCGCCGAGGCGAAGGAAATGGTCGGCGGCTTCTTCATCGTCGACGTCGACACGCGCGACGAAGCGATCGAGATCGCGCGCCAGTGCCCGGCGGCACAATGGTGCACGGTCGAAGTGCGCAAGGTCGGCCCGTGCTTCCTGTGACTGTAACGGCCGTGCCTTGGTGTTTACCCGCGCTCGTCGCGCGGCACGTCGATCCGGCAGCCTGTCGCCCGTCGTCCGGATAAGGCGCCGATGAACGGACGCCGCTTTCCACCGACGACAAGGAGTGAACGATGCGATTCATGATCATGATCCGGGCGAACGCCGTCAGCGAATCCGACGCATTGCCGGACAACCGGCTGGTCGAGGCGATGACGGTCTATCACGAGGAACTGGCGAAGGCCGGCGTGCTGCTCGATGCAAACGGCCTGCGGCCGAGCGCGCGCGGCTGGCGCGTGCGGTACACCGGCGGCAAGGGCACGGTGATCGACGGCCCGTTCGCGGAGACGAAGGAACTGATTGCCGGCTATACGCTGATCCAGGTGCGCTCGCGCGACGAGGCGCTCGAATGGACGCGCCGGTTCCCCGCGCCGTTCGGCGCGGAAATGGACTGCGAGATCGAGGTGCGTCCGCTGTTTGAGCTCGACGACCTGACGCCCAGCGACGCGGTCGAGCGGTTTCGCGAACTCCAGGTCGGACGCGGCCAGGCCGTCTGAATCCATCGTCGCCGGGAGCGAGCTTCATGCACAAGACGATCTTCATCAACCTGCCGGTGGCCGACCTGCCGCGCGCGACGGCGTTCTACGTCGCGCTCGGCTTCGAGGTCGTGCCGGCCTACACGACCGAGCAGGGCGCCTGCATCCGGATCAGCGACGCGATCTTCGTGATGCTGCTGGTACGGCCGTTCTTCCAGACCTTCACCGGCAAGACCATCGTCGAGCCGGCGACGCACGTGCAGGTACTGCCGTGCCTGTCGTGCGACAGCCGCGCCGAGGTCGACGCGGTCGTCGCGAAGGCGCGGGCGGCCGGCGGCGCCGTGCCGCGCCAGGCGCAGGCGTACCCGGGCATGTACAGCCACGATTTCGCCGATCCGGACGGCCACGAATGGGGGCTGGTATTCGTGGGGCAGGCCGCGGCCGGGCAGGAGCCGGCGTCGTGACGCGCGAGGCGACCCATCGTGCGATCGAGGCCGTCTGGCGAATCGAGGCGCCGAAGATCATTGCCCGCGCCGCACGCGTGGTGCGCGACGTCGGCGTGGCCGAGGAACTCGCGCAGGACACGCTCGTCGCGGCGCTCGAGCACTGGCCCGTCGACGGCGTGCCCGACAACCCGGCCGCGTGGCTGATGACGGCCGTGAAGCGGCGGGCGCTCGACCGGGTCCGGCAGGAGTCGCTGCATGCGGCGAAGCGCGATCAGCTCGGGCATGAAATGGACGCGCTCGAATCGCACGTCGTGCCCGACATCGCGGAGGCGCTCGCCGACGCGAGCGACGACGACATCGGCGACGATCTGCTGCGGCTGATCTTCACGTCGTGCCACCCGGTGCTGTCGACCGATGCGCGCGTCGCGCTCACGCTACGGCTGCTCGGCGGGCTGACCACGAGCGAGATCGCACGCGCGTTCCTGGCGCCCGAGCCGACGATCGCGCAGCGCATCGTGCGTGCGAAGCGCACGCTAGCGGCGGCGCACGTGCCGTTCGAGGTGCCGTCCGCCGCCGCGCGGCCCGCACGGCTCGCGTCGGTGCTCGAAGTGATCTACCTCGTGTTCAACGAAGGCCACGCGGCGACCGCCGGCGACGACTGGACGCGTCCGGCGTTGTGCGACGAGGCGCTGCGTCTCGGCCGCGTGCTGGCCGGGCTCGTGCCGGACGAAAGCGAAGTGCTCGGGCTCGTCGCGCTGATGGAGCTGCAGGCGTCGCGCATGCATGCACGCACCGATGCGCAGGGGCGGCCGGTACTGCTGCTCGACCAGGACCGCAGCCGCTGGGATCCGCTGCTGATCCGGCGCGGCCTCGCGGCGCTCGAGCGGGCGACGAAGCTCGGCGGCGTGCGCGGCCCGTATGCGCTGCAGGCCGCGCTGGCGGCGTGCCATGCACGCGCGCGGCACGCGTCGGAGACGGACTGGGCGCAGATCGTCGCGCTGTACGACGCGCTCGCCGAAGTCGCGCCGTCGCCGGTCGTCGAGCTGAACCGCGCGGTGGCGGTGGGGATGGCGTTCGGGCCGGCCGCGGCGCTGGAAATCGTCGACGTGCTGCGCGACGATCCGGCGCTTGCGCGCTATCACTGGCTGCCGAGCGTGCGTGGCGATCTGCTCGCGAAACTCGGCCGCACGGACGAGGCGAAGGTCGAGTTCCGCCGCGCGGCGGAATTGACCCGGAACGAGCGCGAAAGGGAATTGCTGCTCAAGCGGGCGACGGACGCGTGACGCACGGCAAGCGCTGCCGGAGCGAGGGACCGAAACCGTCCCCAATTCCGTCGGCGCACTATCGCCCGGATTGAAAAAGCCTATTGGGGGATGCGATCGCCAGCGCCTAGATTAAAAGGCACGATGCGTGCGTCACACGCACGCATCGTGCCCTACATACATCATCGGCCCGGCTTTCGCACGCGGCTGCGCCGACTCGAACGGAGGCGCAAATGGCTCAACTCAAGGGCAGCAAAACCGAAGAGAACCTGAAGGCCGCATTCGCGGGCGAATCGCAAGCGAACCGGCGCTATCTGTATTTCGCTTCGAAGGCTGACGTCGAAGGCCAGAACGACATCGCCGCGCTGTTCCGCTCGACCGCCGAAGGCGAAACCGGCCATGCGCACGGCCACCTCGAATATCTCGAAGCAGTCGGCGATCCCGCGACGGGTTTGCCGTTCGGCTCGTCGCGGCTGAACCTCGAATCGGCGATCGCCGGCGAGACGCACGAATACACCGACATGTATCCGGGCATGGCGAAGGCGGCACGCGAAGAAGGCTTCGACGAAATCGCGAACTGGTTCGAGACGCTCGCGAAGGCCGAACGCAGCCACGCGAACCGCTATACGAAGGCGCTGGACGCACTCGTCGACTGACGCGGCCCCTGCAAGGCCGCACGGCCCGGTCGGAAAATTTCGCCGGCCGGCGGCTGTGCGTCGATCGCTGCCCGCACCGCGCGGGCGGCGCGTTCGCGCGCATGCGCGCCACGCTGGAGCGCCCCATGCCCCACAAGGAAGGTAGCCTCGAAGCCCCGACCCGGCATCCGCTCGACTGGCAGTCCGAAGCATTCTATGACCAGGCCGCGATCGATGCGGAAATGACGCGCGTGTTCGACATCTGCGCCGGGTGCCGGCGCTGCGTGTCGCTGTGCGGCGCATTCCCCACGCTGTTCGATCTCGTCGACGACACGCCGACGGGCACCATCGACGAAGTGCCGAAGGCGGCGTTCGGCAAGGTCGTCGACCAGTGCTACCTGTGCGATCTCTGCTACATGACGAAATGTCCGTACGTGCCGCCGCACGCGTGGAACGTCGACTTCCCGCACCTGATGCTGCGCGGCAAGGCCGCGCGCTATCAGCGCGGCGAAGCGCCGCTGCGCGACAAGGTGCTGTCGAACACCGACGCGCTCGGCCATTTCGCGGGCATTCCGATCGTCACGCAGGCGGTGAACGCGGTGAACCGCACGCCGCCCGCGCGGCACGCGCTCGAAGCCGTGCTCGGCGTCGATCGCGACGCATGGCTGCCGGAGTTCGCGCCGCGCAAGTTCCGGCGCACCGCGAAGCGCTCGGACGGCCCGCCGGTGCGCGACGGCGAGCGCACGCCCGGCAAGGTCGCGATCTACGCGACGTGCTACGTAAACTTCAACGAGCCGGGCATTGGTCACGACCTGCTCGCGATCCTCGCGCACAACGAGATCCCGTACGAGCTCGTCACGCGCGAAGCCTGCTGCGGCATGCCGCTGCTCGAGCAGGGCAATCTCGCGGGCGTGGCCGCGAAGAAGGCCGTGAACATGCCGGTGCTGGAGCGCTATGCGCGCGACGGCTACGCGCTGATCGGCGCGATCCCGAGCTGCGTGCTGATGTACAAGAGCGAACTGCCGCTGATGTTCCCCGACGACGAAGCCGTGCGCGCAGTGGCCGACGCATTCTGGGATCCGTTCGAATACGTGATCGCGCGGCATCGCGACGGTTTGCTGAAGACCGATTTCAAGCAGGGCCTCGGCACCGTGTCGTATCACGTGCCGTGCCACGCGCGCGTGCAGAACATCGGCCGCAAGACGGCCGACACGCTATCGCTCGTGCCCGATACGCGCGTGAACGTGGTCGAGCGCTGTTCGGGGCACGCGGGCACGTTCGGCGTGAAGAAGGGCTTCCATGCGGACGCGATGCGGATCGGCGCGCCCGTATTCAAGGCAATGGCCGAGCCGCAGCCGGACTTCGTGTCGTCGGACTGCGCGCTCGCCGGCCATCACATCGTGCAGGGCATCGACGAGAAGGGGCTGCCGGCTGCGCCGCTCGCGCATCCGCTGACGCTGCTGCGCCGTGCGTACGGCATCTGAGGCGGCCGCGCGGCGAACCCATCGACTCCCATCCAAGGACATCCCATGACGCTGACCCGCGACTCGCTGCTCACGCTCGAAGCGTACGCGAAGATCCGCAAGGCCGAACACGCGCGGCTCGTCGCGTACAAGCGCCGCCGCGCGGTGGCGCTCGGCAACCATCTGCGCTTGCTGTTCGAGGACGAGACCACGATCCGCTACCAGATCCAGGAGATGCTGCACATCGAGAAAATCTTCGACGAGGCGGGCATCGAAGGCGAACTGGAAGCCTATCTGCCGCTCGTGCCCGACGGCACCAACCTGAAGGCGACGCTGCAGATCGAATACGAGCACGAGGCCGAACGCCGAGCGGCGCTCGCGCGGCTGATCGGCGTCGAGGATCGCGTGTATCTGCAGGTCGACGGGCATCCCGCCGTGTACGCGGTCGCCGACGAGGATCTCGATCGCGACAACGCGGAGAAGACCTCGGCCGTACATTTCGTGCGCTTCGAATTGAGCGCGCCGATGCGCGCGGCGCTCAAGGACGGCGCGACGCTGTCGATCGGCTGCGACCACCCGGCCTATACGATGCCGCCGCAACCATTGGACGCGGATGTGACCGCGTCGCTGGCCGGCGATCTGCGCTGATCTACGGTCGGTCGCGTCGTTTCGACGCTTCCACCCGCTCTATCGCGCGACCGACTGCCCTTCAGTCCGAGGATGTAACAAGCCTGTCCGCGCTTGCATGCCGGGAAACAATGTGCATTGCACGTCAGGTCGCTTTCATTACTCGCAGGTAAACAATAAAAAGATTGTGCACGGAGATAATTCGGTTCAGCGGTATTTGAACGATTTACCGATCCGTGAATATCTTGTTACGAAATTTTCCCTGATTTACCGATTTTAGGCGGCAATCTCCGCGATTGTTACGGCGCAGGGTCGGAACAGCCAGGAAGCGCCGCCGGCCGCGCGTCGGCCGCACCCCGCAGAGCCCCGCCAGACGGGGCTTCCCAGCCTCACGCATAAAGATCGCGTAAAAAAATTCAAGCGTAAATGGTTTGCGCATCCATGGCAGGTTGTTTCAGTACGTAACATTAAGTCATTGTCATATTGAGAGAAACCCTGAGGATGGTATGCTTCGTGCACAAAAATTCCCACATTGGAGTGAGACCGTGATTTGTGCGCCATTGCCGGGAATGGCGGCACCGTGAACGTGCGGTGTCGCGCCGGCATGCACAACATTCGGATAACCATAATGTGCAACCGGGCCGCCCCGTCACGCGATGCGTGACGACGGCGCCGACAATCGCAGCCCGGCCTGGCTGCGTGGAGAGATCTACTATGTTCTTCGATGAGCTTAACGATGAAGAGTGGGTTCGTCTTTCAACGCTGATCGCCGATGAACCCATCCGGCTGAACCGTCGAGGCCGCCCACGTGCAGAACCGCGCGTTGTCGCCAACGCGGTCCTGTGGATCCTGACGACCGGTGAAGCATGGTCGAAATTGCCCGGGCGCTATCCGTCCGGGCCGACGTGCCGTCGCCGCTACGAAGAGTGGCTCGCGAACGGCACGCTGTTGCAGATGATCGACGTGCTGACTCAATTCAGCGGGCGTACGTTCGCGTATGTGCCGCCGCCGCCCGTGCCCGCGGCGCCCGCGTGCCGTGCCGAGCCGGTGCCCGACAACGATCGTCTGCGCGGCGTGTTCTGGCAGAACCCCGAGTCGTGGCAATTGCCGGTCGCGCAGGCAAACGTTTGGGATGGCGAGGGCGCGACGGTGGCCGCGAGGCAGAGCACCGGTGCGGACCAATCGTCCGGCGCGTCGTTCGCTGTGCCCGGCGCGCAGCCTGCCGGGCTGCGCCGCGGGCGGGCGGGCGCGACGAGCTTCGCCGCGGCCGAGCCGCAGGTCGACGAGTATCGCGGCTATACGATCTATGGCAGCGCGCAGCCGGTGCAGAACCTGATGTACCGCGCGTGGGCCGAGATCATGCAGGACGACCGGCGCGTCGAGCGCTCGGGCCTGATCGGCCCGCGCTTCACCGACGCGGAAGCCGCGGAGCAGTACGCGCTCGACTGGGCGCGCCAATGGATCGATCGCCATGGTGCGAGCGACGAGCCGGTGCGCGTGCCGCAAAGCGAAGTGCTGGCCGGCCTGTCCGCGCTGGCGCGCGCGGAGTCGGACATCAAGCGCTTCATCGCCGAGCGTCGCGCGGGTGTGCTGTCCGAGGGCCGCAACGATCCGGTGCAGTCGGAGCGCCGCGAGTATGCGTATCGGGTAGGTTGATCGTCGTCCGAACGAAAACGCGCGGGTCGTCGTGTGTCACGGCGCCCGCGCATTTTTTTGTCTCCTCCATCCGCGTGATGCGGGGCGCACCGTCGACACGGCGCACCCCGCATCCGCTGCGTCACTGGCGTCCGTAGGTATCGTCGTAGCGGACGATGTCGTCCTCGCCGAGATACGCGCCCGACTGCACTTCGATCAGCTCGAGCGGCATCTTGCCCGGGTTCTCGAGACGGTGCGACACGCCGAGCGGGATGTACGTCGATTCGTTCTCGGACAGCAGGAAGGTTTCCTCGCCGCGCGTGATGCGCGCGGTGCCGCGCACGACGATCCAGTGTTCGGCGCGGTGGTGGTGCATCTGCAGCGACAGTCGCGCGCCCGGCTTCACGACGATGCGCTTCACCTGGAAGCGCTCGCCCATGTCGACCGAGTCGTAATGGCCCCACGGGCGGTGGACCTTGCGGTGATCGGTCGCTTCCGCGCCGCGTGCGGCCTTGATGCGCCCGACGATTTTCTTCACGTCCTGCACGCGGGACTTGTCGGCGACGAGCACGGCGTCGGGCGTTTCGACGACGACCAGATTCTGCGTGCCGACGCACGCGACGAGCCGGCTTTCCGAATGCGCGAAGGTCGACGTGGCGTCTTCGAACAGCACGTGGCCGCGGCCGACGTTCTCGGCATCGTCCTTCGGCAGGATCTGCCAGATCGCGTCCCACGAGCCGACGTCCGACCAGCCCGCGTCGAGCGGCACGACGACGCTTTCGCACAGCTGCGGCAGGTTCGCGAGCGGCTCCATCACCGCATAGTCGATCGAGTTCGACGGCGAAGCGGCAAATGCGTCGCGATCGACGCGGAAGAAGTCGCCGTCTTCCTTGCCGTTGGCGACGGCCTGCTCGCAGGCCGCGTAGATCTCGGGTTCGAGCTGGCGGATCGCGTTCAGCCACACCGATGCGCGCACGATGAAGATGCCGCTGTTCCACCAGTATTCGCCGGACGCGACGTACTGCTGCGCAAGCTCGAGATGCGGCTTCTCGACGAAGCGGTCGAGACGGCGCACGTCGAGGTCGCCGGTGGCGGCGTCGCCGAGCGGCGCGCCGACGCGGATATAGCCGTAGCCCGTTTCGGCGCGGCCCGGCACGATGCCCATCGTCGCGATCTTGCCTTGCGCCGCGCAGTGCACGCCGGCCGCGACCGCCGCATGAAAGCGCGGCTGGTCGGCCACCGCGTGGTCGGCCGGCATCACGGTCATCACGGCATCGCTGCCGCCGGCGACGATGCGCAGCGCGGCGAGCGTCAGCGCGGGCGCGGTGTCGCGGCCGAGCGGCTCGAGCATGATCGAAGCACGCTTGCCGGTCAGGCGCAGTTGTTCGGCGGTCGTGAAACGGTGATCCTCGCCGCATACGATCAGCACGTCGTCGTTCAGCGGATGACCGGTCGAGAGGCCGTCGAGCCTCAGCGCGGTGGATTGCAGCAGCGAATGATCGCCGAGCAGGCCGATCAGCTGCTTCGGATAGTGTTCGCGCGACATCGGCCACAGACGCGTGCCCGAACCGCCGGCGAGAATCACCGGCTGCACCGCGACGCGCGTACCGGCGTCGGTTGCGGCGGAAGAAGATGGGCGCGTATCGGCTACCACGGCCGGAGCATTCATGATGACACTCTCCTCGATTGAAGTCAGTGCCTGTTTGTAGCATGAAGTAAATCGACAATAAAACCGCGCGCCTTGCACGATATTCGTCGCGCACGTTCGTCGCGCGCATATCCGGGAAAATTTTCCGCGATGACATCCGGCGCAAATAAAAAATAAAAAATAATTCCGCGAATCGCGCGCGCATGCCTTGCCGCAAAGGCTCGGCGAGAACCGTAAAGTTTTCAAAAAATGCCCCGATTCGGGCTGGATTCGGGAAAACCTGCCGATTTAATTCAAGAATATCGCGGCAAGAATTTCCGATTATTTTTCGAAATACTTGTGCGCTTGAGGATGAATTTTCTTACCGCTTCAATAGCGTCATGCAACGTTTGAATCGAATGTGCGGCACGGGCTGCACGAGGAGCTGTTCGGCAAACGCCTGTTCAAAGAGGAAGCGAACATGTTGAGCGTGCTGGCGAGAGTCATCGATATCGCGATGGTCGTGGTGGGGGCGTTGATCGCCGCCGCGCTGCACGGCGGCAGCATCTGGCTCAACGATCTGCAACGCACGACGGTGTTGTTCGACTGCCTGCTGGTCGTCGTGTTCTTTCCGGCGATGGGCATCTATCAGTCGTGGCGCGGCAAGCGTCTCGTCGGGCTGGTGGGGCGTGTCGCGTTCGCGTGGCTCGTGGTCGAGCTCGCGGGCATCCTGATGAGCTTCAGCTTTCACCAGTCGGGCGATCTGTCGCGGCTGTGGCTCGGCTACTGGGCGCTCGTGACGATGGCGCTGCTGGCCGGCTCGAAGGCCTGCGTGCACGTCGTGCTGCGACAACTGCGGCGGGGTGGCTACAACCTGAAGGCGGTCGCGATCGTCGGCGGTACGCCGGCCGCGCGGCGGCTGATCGCGCAGATGCGGGCGCGCCCGGAAGCGGGCTTCAACCCGGTGTGCGTCTACGACGAAAGCGAAGTGCCGGGCGAAGTCGCGCTCGACGACGTGCGCATCGAGCGGCAGTTCGAATCGCTGGTGTGGCTGGTGCGCAGCCGCGCGATCAGCGAGCTGTGGCTCACGCTGCCGATCACGGAGGAGCGGCGGATTCACCAGATCGTGACGGTGTTCCGCCACGACTTCGTGAATATCCGCTTCATTCCGGACGTGCGCACGCTGTCGTTCTTCAACCAGGAAGTGGTCGAGGTGCTCGGCGTGCCGGCGATCAACCTCGCGGCGTCGCCGATCACCGACGTGCGGATCCTGCCGAAGTTCGTGTTCGACCGGCTGTTCGCGCTGGCGGCGCTCACGGCGCTGGCGCCGCTGATGCTGCTGATCGCATGCCTGATCAAGCTGACGTCGCGCGGGCCGGTGTTCTTCCGCCAGAAACGCAAGGGCATCGACGGGCACGAGTTCGAGATCTACAAGTTTCGCTCGATGAAGGTGCATCAGGAAGTCGCGGGGCAGGTCACGCAGGCGACCAAGAACGATACGCGCGTGACGCCGGTCGGCCGCTTCCTGCGCCGCACGAGCCTCGATGAACTGCCGCAGTTCATCAACGTGCTGAAGGGCGAGATGTCGGTGGTCGGCCCGCGGCCCCATGCGCTCGCGCACGACGACATCTACAAGGATCTGGTGAAGGGCTACATGTTCCGCTACCGGATCAAGCCGGGCATCACCGGCTGGGCGCAGATCAACGGCTTTCGCGGCGAGACCGATCAGATCGAGAAGATGATGGGGCGCGTGAAGCTCGATCTGTACTACATGCAGAACTGGTCGTTCTGGCTCGACATCAAGATCGTCGTGCTGACGCTCTGGAAAGGCTTCACCGGCAGCAACGCTTATTGACGCACGCCCGCTCAGGCGTTTCGGTTTTACGAATTTCGAATCATTGGTCACGAGGTCCGACACATCTATGAAAATCACCATCATCGGCACCGGCTATGTCGGTCTTGTCACGGGCTCCTGTCTCGCCGAGATCGGCCACGACGTCTTTTGCCTGGATGTCGATCCGCGCAAGATCGATATCCTGAACAACGGCGGGATGCCGATTCACGAACCGGGCCTGCTGGACATCATCGCGCGCAACCGCGCGGCGGGCCGCCTGCGCTTCTCGACCGACATCGCGGCGAGCGTCGCGCACGGCGAGATCCAGTTCATCGCGGTCGGCACGCCGCCCGACGAGGACGGCTCGGCCGACCTGCAATACGTGCTCGAGGCCGCGCGCAACATCGGCCGTCACATGACGGGTTTCAAGGTGATCGTCGACAAGTCGACGGTGCCGGTCGGCACCGCGCAGCGCGTGCGTGCGGTGGTCGACGAGGCGCTCGGCGCCCGCGGGCTCGCGGGCAGCGTCGCGCACCGGTTCTCGGTCGTATCGAATCCGGAATTCCTGAAGGAAGGCGCGGCAGTCGAGGACTTCATGCGCCCGGACCGCATCATCATCGGCGTCGACGACGACGAGACGGGCACGGTGGCGCGCGAGAAGATGAAGAAGCTATATGCGCCGTTCAACCGCAACCACGAGCGCACGATCTACATGGACGTGCGTTCGGCGGAATTCGCGAAGTATGCGGCGAATGCGATGCTCGCGACGCGCATCTCGTTCATGAACGAGATGTCGAATCTCGCCGACAAGGTCGGCGCCGACATCGAAGCCGTGCGCCGCGGGATCGGCTCCGATCCGCGCATCGGCTATCACTTCCTGTACGCGGGCGTCGGTTACGGTGGCTCGTGCTTCCCGAAGGACGTGCAGGCGCTGATCCGCACCGCGGGCGAAAACGGCCAGCCGCTGCGCATCCTGGAGGCTGTCGAAGCCGCCAACTCCGCGCAGAAGGATGTGCTGATCGGCAAGATCGAACAGCGCTTCGGCGCGGACCTGACCGGCCGCGAATTCGCGGTCTGGGGCCTCGCGTTCAAGCCGAACACCGACGACATGCGCGAGGCGCCGAGCCGCGAGCTGATCGCCGAGCTGCTGTCGCGCGGTGCGCGCATCGCCGCATACGATCCGGTCGCGATCGACGAAGCGCGCCGTGTGTTCGCGCTCGATCTTGGCGAGCTCCCGACGCGCTTGCGCGCCTCCGCTTCGTCGACACCCAGGCGCAGGCCGCGATCGCCGCCGATGCGCTCGTGATCGTCACCGAGTGGAAGGAATTCAGGAGCCCGGATTTCATCGCGCCTGAAGGCCGCAGCTGAAGGCGCCGGTGATCTTCGACGGCCGCAACCTGTACGAGCCGGAAGCGATGGCCGAACTCGGCATCGACTACCATGCGATCGGCCGCCCGGGCTCGCGTCAGGCCGTCGCCGCCCGCGTGGCGGGCGCCGCGCGCGCGAACGCGTAACCCGCGCGTCACCGTTCCCCGTTACCCGATTCGAGACGCCATGTTCCGCAACATCCTGATCGTCTGTCACGCGAACGTCTGCCGCAGCCCGGCAGCCGAAATGCTGTTCAAGTCGCACACCGCGTCGCGCGGCGGCCCGCGCGCGACGTTCCACTCCGCGGGCGTGCGCGCGAACGACGGCGACGGCATCGATCCGGTGATGCGGCAACTGCTCGCCGAGCGCGGCGTCGATGCGACGACGCACCGGTCGCGTCGGCTGTCGCGCCGGCTCGTGCGCGACGCCGACCTGATTCTCGTCAGCGAGCGCGGGCAGATCGCGGCCGTCGAATCGGTCGATCCGTTCGCGCGCGGCAAGGTTCACCTGCTTGGCAAGTGGGAGGACGCCGAGATCGCGGATCCGCATGGCGGCCCCGAGGCCGACTATCGCGAGAGCTACTCATTGATCGAACGTCTGGTTCAAGGATGGCTGCAAAAACTATGCTGAAACGTCCCATGCGCCCGCTGGCGCTCGCCGTCGCGATGACGACATTCCTGTCGGCCTGCGCGACCGCGCCCGGCAACTATCTCGATTCGTCGAACCTGAAGGACGAAGGCCGCCAAGGGCAGGCCGAAACCTATCCGGTTCATTACATCGACGCGAAGCTGGTGATGGATCAGCTGCAGAAGCAGCAGGTCGAGCACCCGCTGCCGCCGGGCCGTTACACCGATCCGTCGCAATACGTCTACCGCGTCGGCCCGCAGGACATCCTCGGCGTCACGGTGTGGGATCACCCCGAGCTGACGACGCCGCAGGGCCAGTCGTTCTCGAGCGGCGGCAACACGACGCAGTCGGTCGCGGGCGCGCTCCAGCAGCCGTATACGACCGCGCTGCCGGGTCAGGCCGATCCGTACGGCCAGACCGTGTCCGCCGACGGCTCGATCTTCTTCCCGTTCGTCGGTCGCATTCACGTGGCGGGCAAGACGGTCGCGCAGATCCGCGAGCAGATGTCGTCCACCCTCGCGCGCTATGTGAAGAATCCGCAGCTCGACGTGCGCGTGCTGTCGTTCCGCAGCCAGAAGATACAGGTGACGGGCGAGGTGAAGCAGCCGGGCCCGCTCGCGGTGAGCGACGTGCCGCTGACGCTGGTCGACGCGATCTCGCGCTCGGGCGGCTCGACCAACGAGGCCGACCTGCAGCGCGTGCGCCTGACGCGCGACGGCAAGCTCTACACGCTCGACGCGAACGGCGTGCTCGATCGCGGCGAAGTGAAGCAGAACGTGATGCTGCAGCCGGGCGACATCGTCAACGTGCCGGACCGCAGCGACAGCCGCGTGTTCATCATGGGCGAGGTCAAGACGCCGGTCACGGTGCCGATGCTCAAGGGCAGGCTGACCATCGCCGACGCGCTCACCGCCGGCGGCGGCATCCTCGACACCGATGCGAACCCGCGCAAGATCTACGTGATGCGCGGGATGCGTGACAACCCGACGAAGCCGGAAGTGTATCGCCTCGACATGACGCAGCCGGATGCGCTGATGCTGTCGAGCCGCTTCCCGCTCCAGCCGCTCGACGTCGTCTACGTCAGCACGGCCGGCTCGGTGCAGTTCAACCGTGTGCTGCAGCAGGTGTTGCCGACGATCCAGACGATCTTCTACATGCGGCAGATCACGCGCTGATAGCCCGCCGGGGCGGCACCTGCCCCCCGGCACCACTCAAGCGGGAACGAATGGTGAACACGCAAGCAAAACACACCTACGCGGGTCCGGCCGCGAAAACCGAGGAAGAGGACGTCGTCCTCGGCCAGTTGCTCCAGGTGATCATGGACGACATCTGGCTGCTGCTCGGCATCGCGGTGACCGTCATCGCGCTCGCCGGCCTGTACTGCTTCGTCGCGAAGCCGGTCTATCAGGCCGACGTGCACGTGCGCGTCGAGGGCAACGACAATACGTCGCAGGCGCTCACGCAGACGCAGACGGGTGCATCGATCAACAGCGGCCCGCAGCAGGCGCCGACCGATGCGGAAATCGAGATCATCAAGAGCCGCGGCGTCGTCGCGCCGGTCGTCGAGGAGTTCAAGCTGAACTTCTCGGTCACGCCGAAGACGATGCCGGGGATCGGCAGCCTGGCCGCGCGCATCGCGACGCCGGGCGAGCCGTCGCGCGCGTGGTTCGGCCTGCGGTCTTACGCGTGGGGCGGTGAAGTCGCCGATATCGACTCGATCAACGTCGTGCCCGAGCTCGAAGGCAAGAAGATGACGTTGACGGCCGGCCCGAACGGCACCTACACGGTGGTCGACCAGAACGGCCGCCGCCTGCTGTCGGGCCGGGTCGGCGAATCGGAGCAGGGCGGCGGCGTCACGCTGCTCGTGCAGAAGCTCGTCGCGCGTCCGGGCACGCAGTTCACGGTGGTCCGCTACAACGATCTCGACGCGATCACCGGCTTCCAGTCGGGCATCCAGGTGAGCGAGCAGGGCAAGCAGACGGGCGTCGTGCAGATCTCGCTCGAAGGCAAGAATCCGGACCAGACGGCCGCGATCGCGAACGCGCTCGCGCGGTCGTACCTGAACCAGCACGTGATCGCGAAGCAGGCCGAAGCGACCAAGATGCTCGACTTCCTGAAGGGCGAGGAACCGCGCCTGAAGGCCGATCTCGAGCGTGCGGAAGCCGCGCTGACGCAGTATCAGCGCACGTCAGGCTCGATCAACGCGAGCGACGAGGCGAAGGTCTACCTGCAGGGCAGCGTGCAGTACGAGCAGCAGATCGCCGCGCAGCGCCTGCAGCTCGCGTCGCTCGCGCAGCGCTTCACCGACTCGCACCCGATGGTGATCGCCGCGAAGCAGCAGCTCGCGGAGCTGCAGGGCGAGAAGGACAAGTTCAGCAACCGCTTCCGCAGCCTGCCGGCGACCGAAGTGAAGGCCGTCCAGCTCCAGCGCGACGCGAAGGTCGCCGAGGACATCTACGTGCTGCTGCTGAACCGCGTGCAGGAACTGTCGGTGCAGAAGGCCGGCACGGGCGGCAACATCCACCTGATCGACTCGGCGTTGCGCCCGGGCGCCCCGATCAAGCCGAAGAAGGTGCTGATCCTGTCGGCCGCGGTGTTCCTGGGCCTGATCCTCGGCACCGGCGTCGTGTTCCTGCGCCGCAACCTGTTCCAGGGCATCGAGGATCCGGACCGCGTCGAGCGCACGTTCAACCTGCCGCTGTACGGGCTGGTGCCGCAAAGCGCCGAGCAGGTGAAGCTCGACGCGATGGCCGAGAAGGGCGGCGGCCGTGCGCGGCCGATCCTCGCGAGCCTGCGCCCGAAGGACCTGAGCGTCGAAAGCATGCGCAGCCTGCGCACCGCGATGCAGTTCGCGATGATGGACGCGAAGAACCGCGTGATCGTGCTGACCGGCCCGACGCCGGGTATCGGCAAGAGCTTCCTGACGGTCAACCTCGCGGTGCTGCTCGCGCATTCGGGCAAGCGCGTGCTGCTGATCGACGCCGACATGCGCCGCGGGATGCTCGACCGCTACTTCGGCCTCACCGCGCAGCCCGGCCTGTCCGAGCTGCTGAGCGATCAGTCGGCGCTCGAGGACGCGATCCGCGAGACGCCGGTGCAGGGCCTGTCGTTCATCTCGGCCGGCACGCGCCCGCCGAACCCGTCGGAGCTGCTGATGTCGACGCGTCTGCCGCAATACCTCGAAGGGCTCGGCAAGCGCTACGACATCGTGCTGATCGACTCGCCGCCGGTGCTCGCGGTGACCGACGCGACCATCATCGGCCGCATGGCCGGCGCGACCTTCCTGGTGCTGCGCTCGGGCATGCACACCGAAGGCGAGATCGCCGACGCGATCAAGCGCCTGCGCACCGCGGGCGTCGATCTGGAAGGCGGGATCTTCAACGGCGTGCCGCCGAAGGCGCGCGGCTACGGCCGCGGCTATGCGGCCGTCCACGAATACCTGAGCGCCTGACGCATTGCACGAAACCGGGCCGGCGCGCACCGCACCGGCCCGGCCGACTGGAGAACCCTCGATGAAAATTTCCGTGCTCGTTCCGACCTTTCGGCGTCCCGCCGACCTCGCGCGCTGCCTGCTGGCGCTGCAGCGCCAGCAGCGGCTGCCCGACGAGGTGATCGTCGTCGCGCGCCCGGAGGACGATGCCACGCACGAGCGCCTTGCCGATCCGTCGGTCGGCGGCGCGTTGGCGCTGCGCATCGTGCCGGTCGACGTGCCGGGGCAGGTCGCCGCGCTGAACAAGGGGCTCGACTCGGCGAACGGCGACATCGTCGCGATCACCGACGACGATGCGGCGCCGCGCGCCGACTGGCTCGCGCGCATCGAAGCCGTGTTCCTGGCCGATCCGCGCGTCGGTGCGGTCGGCGGCCGCGACTGGGTGCACGAGAAAGGCCGCGTGCTCGACGAGTCGCGCGAGCTCGTCGGCCAGCTTACGCTGTCCGGCAAGATCATCGGCAACCATCACCTGGGCGTCGGCGGCGCGCGCGAAGTCGACATGCTGAAAGGCGCGAACATGAGTTACCGCCGCGCCGCGATCGAACGGCTGCGCTTCGACACGCGGCTGCGCGGCGCTGGTGCGCAGGTGCACAACGACATGGCATTCAGCATGCACGTGCAGCGCGAAGGCTGGAAGCTCGTCTACGACCCGGCGATCGCGGTCGATCATTTTCCGGCCGAGCGTTTCGACGACGACCGGCGCGATGCCGCGTCGCTGAATGCGATCAGCAATGGCGCGTACAACCTGCACCTGATCCTGCGCGAGCATCTGCCGCCGCTGCGGCGCGAGCTCGCGTGGTGGTGGTGGACCTTGATCGGCACGCGCGTCTATCCGGGCTTCGCGCACGTGCTGCTGTCGCTGCATACCGCGCAGCGCGAGCGCGTGCGCGAGCACTGGCGCGCGGTGCGCCGCGGCGCACGCGATGCGCGCCGCGCCAACCTTGCCCCCCACCGCGCGGCGATGCCGCCGGTGACGTCTTGAACGGGCCGCGCACGACGCATGGCCACCCCCGGAGGGCTTGATATGGTACGACCCGCTCATTTCCCTGAAGCCTGCCTGTCGGGGCATCCCACGGCACGGCGGAGGCTGACATGACTGCAACGAAGGTTCACGTCCACCTGTTTTACGGCGCCGATCCGCGTACCTACCGCAAAGGCGAGGACATCGGCTGCCTGTACGGCTATCACCACGCCGAATCCGACGAATTCCGCTTGACCTATTCGCAGGACCGGCGCGAGAACCGCGTCGCGAGCCTCGCGCGCCGTGCGCTGAAGGCGGCGCTCGGCTTCGACGTCGTGCACGCGTGGCGCAATCGCGCCGCGCTGCTGGACACCGACGTGATCTGGACGCACACCGAGCAGGAGCATCTCGCCGCGGCGCTGGTCCTGAAGCTCGCCGGCGCGCGGGGCAAGCGCCCGCTGCTGCTCGCGCAGAGCGTGTGGCTGTTCGACAAGTGGAACACGTTCGGCGGCGCGCGCCGCTGGCTGTATCGCAAGCTGCTCGCCCGTGCCGACGCGCTGACCACACTCGCTCGCGACAACGCCGAGCTGTGCCGCCGCTATCTCGGGCGCGACGCGGAGTTCGTCTACTACGGGCTGAACACGCAGGATTTCCCGCCGGTCGAGCCGCAGCAGTGGCAGCCGAACCGGCCGCTGCGGATCGCCGCGATCGGCAACGACCGCGACCGCGACTGGCGCACCTTCCTCGCCGCGTTCGGCGGCGACGAGCGCTACGACGTGCGGCTCGCGACGCGCCGCCGCGTGCCGCGCGAGTGGCATGCGCCGAACGTGAAGATCGGCTCGGCATCGGGCCTCGCGAAGCAGCACGAACTGTACGCATGGGCCGACGTGATCGTCGTGCCGCTGCGGCCGAACTTCCACGCGTCGGGCATCACCGTGATGCTCGAGGCGGCGGCGGTCGGCAAGCCGATGATCGTGTCCGACGTCGGCGGGCTCAGCGACTACTTCCCGCACGACACGGCCGCCTACGTGCCGGCGTTCGATGCGCAGGCGATGCGCCAGGCCGCCGACCGCTTCGTGGCCGATCCGCTCGCCGCGCTCGACTGCGCGCGCGCCGCGGCCGCGTGCCTGCGCGAGCGCGACCTGACCACGCAGGCGTTCGCCGAGCAGCACGTGCGGATCACGCGCGACATGCTGCGCCGGCGTCGCACGCCGGCGGCCGCCGGCCTCGCGATGCCGCTCGCGGATTCGCATCCGTCGTCGCGGTGAGAGCGGATCGATGAGCACGATCGCCGCCGAACGCGAACCGTCGCGCAAGCGCAGCTGGCTGCCCGAGCGCAAGCACTGGGTCGGGCAGGCCGGGCTGTGGACGTTTACCGCCGCACTGATCGCCATTCACCAGGGCAAGGTGTTGACGCTCGCGTTTCCGGTGCTGGCCATCGCGGTCGGCATCTGGCTGTATTTCAAGAGCCCCGCGCGCTACGTCGGCTTCATGTGGTGGGTGTGGTTCCTGAGCCCCGAAGTGCGGCGTCTGGCCGACTGGTCGAAGGGCGCGTTCACGCCGACCAGCCTGATCCAGGTCGCGCCGCTCGCGGTGACGATGATCGCCGCGTTCGGACTGATCAGGCATTACCGCGTGCTCGCGCAGCGGCGCGGGATTCCCGTGCTGCTGATGCTGTTCGGGCTGGCGTACGCGTATCTGGTCGGCATCGTGTCGAGCGGCGTGATGGCCGCGACCTACGACCTCGCGAACTGGGTGTACCCGGTGCTGATCGGCTTTCACATCATGGTGAACTCGCGCGACTATCCCGAGTACCGCGACGTGCTGTTGTCCACGTTCATGTGGGGCGCGGCCGTGATGGGCGTGTACGGGGTCGTGCAGTACTTCGTGATGCCGCAGTGGGACGTGCTGTGGATGATCGGGTCGAACATGGGTTCGCAGGGCGAGCCGGTGCCGTACGGCGTCCGCGTATTCAGCACGATGAACTCGTCGGGGCCGTTCGCGTTCGCGATCATGGGCGCGCTGGTGTTCGTGTTCGCGGCGCCGCAGAAGGTCCGCTGGTTCGCGGGCGCCGCAGGCTTCGTGTCGTTCGCGCTGTGTCTCGTGCGCTCGACCTGGGGCGGCTGGGTGATCGCGCTCGCGATCCAGCTCCTGCAGTCGAGCAACCGCGTGCGGATGCGGATCCTGATCAGCGGCGTCGTGCTGGTCGGGCTGTGCGTGCCGCTCCTGACCGTCGGGCCCGTGGCCGACCGGCTCGGCGCGCGTCTGCAGTCGATCACGAACCTGAAGGACGACCGCAGCTACGACGACCGCAACAAGTTCTACGCGACCTTCGCGCAGACGGCGTTCACCGACGTGGCCGGCGAAGGGATGGGCGCGACCGGCGCGTCGACCAAGCTGTCGAGCGACAGCGGCGAGCTCGGCAAGTACGGCAGCTTCGACAGCGGCGTGATGAACGTGCCGTTCGTGCTCGGCTGGCCCGGCACGCTGCTGTACCTGGCGGGCGTCGTGATGCTGCTCGGCCGCACGCTGCGCGCGGCGTTCAAGCTGCGCAAGGACAAGTTCGTCGGCGCATGCCTGAGCCTGTGCCTGTCGGTGTTCGCGATGCTCGTGTTCACGAACTCGCTGATCGGCACGGGCGGCCTGCTGCTGTTCACGGCCATTTTTTCAATACTATCCGCGGCGCACTGGCAGAAGGCGCAGCGCCTGCTGGCCGCCGCGCAATCACGGGGAGGCGACCATTGAGAATCGCGATCGTCACGCACGTCGTGCGACATAACGACGGCCAGGGCCGCGTCAATTACGAAATCGCGCGCGCGGCGCTGGCGGAAAACTACGAGGTCACGCTGGTCGCGTCGCATGTCGCGCCCGAGCTGCTGGCCGACCCGCGCGTGCGCTGGGTGCCGGTGAAGGTCGGTCGGTTCTGGCCGTCGAATCTCGTCAAGCAGCAGGTGTTCGCGCTGAAGAGCGCGTGGTGGCTGCGCGCGCATCGCGCCGAGTACGACGTGCTGCACGTGAACGGCTTCATCTCGTGGATCCGCGCCGACGTGAATACCGCGCACTTCGTGCACGGCGGCTGGTTCAAGAGCCCGTACTACCCGTTCGGGCTGACGAAGGGCATGTGGTCGGCCTACCAGTACGTCTATACACGCGTGAACACCGCGCTGGAGCGCTGGGCATACCGGCGTTCGCGCGCGATCACGGCCGTGTCGCAGAAGGTGGCCGACGAGATTGCCGGGCTCGGCATCGACAGCCGCAAGATCAGCGTGATCTACAACGGCGTCGACGGCAGTGCCTTCGCGGGCGCGCAGCCCGATCGCGCGGCGTTCAAGCTGCCGGACGACGCGTTCCTGCTGCTGTTCGTCGGCGATCTTCGCACGCCGCGCAAGAACCTCGGCACCGTGCTGAAGGCGCTGACGAAGCTGCCGGCCAACGTCCATCTCGCGGTGGCCGGCTATCTGCCGGGCAGCCCGTATCCGGACGAGGCGCGCGCGCTCGGCATCGATTCGCGCGTGCACTTCCTCGGCCTTGTGAAGAACATGCCGACGCTGATGAGCTCGGTCGACGCGTACGTGTTTCCGTCGCGCTACGAGGCGATGAGCCTGTCGCTGCTGGAGGCGATGGCGGCCGGGCTGCCGGTCGTCACCGCACGAACGGCGGGCGGCGCGGAAATCATCACGCGCGAGTGCGGGATCGTGCTCGAGGATCCGGACGATCCGGCGGCGCTCGCGCAGGCGATCGGTTCGCTCGCGGCGTCGCGCGACACCTGCCGCGCGATGGGCGACGCGGCCCGCGAATTGATGACCCGTTTCGGCTGGGCCCATATGGGCGCCCAGTACGTCGCGCTCTACCGGCGCATCGGCCAACCCACGCAGCCGTCCGCCTTCGAGCGGGTCGAGCATGCGGTGACGCAGGAGCAATCGTGATGTCCCAATCTTCCCGGCCGATCAAATCGTTGCAGATCGGCATGCACTGGTTCCCCGAACGTGCGGGCGGCCTCGACCGGATGTACTACTCGCTCGTCGGCGCGCTGCCCGGTGCGGGCGTCGAGGTGCGCGGGCTCGTCGCCGGCTCGCCGAAGGTCGCCGACGACACGGGCGGTGCGATCCAGGGCTTCGGGCCCGCGTCGCAGCCGCTCGCGCGCCGGATGCTCGCCGCGCGCCGCGCGTTGCGCGACGAGATTCGCACTGAGCGGCCGGACGTGATTTCGTCGCACTTCGCGCTGTACACGTTCCCGGGCCTCGACGTGACGCGCGGGATTCCGCAGGTGTCGCACTTCCAGGGGCCGTGGGCCGACGAAAGCCAGGTCGAGGGCGCCGCGTCGCTCGGGCAGCGCGCGAAGCGCTATCTCGAACAAGCCGTCTACACGCGCTCGTCGCGGCTGATCGTGCTGTCGCAGGCATTCGGCCAGATCCTGACGAACCGTTACGGGATCGAACCGTCGCGCGTGCGCGTGATTCCCGGCTGTGTCGATACCGCGCAGTTCGACACGCCGCTCACGCCCAGCGAGGCGCGGCACAAGCTGCAACTGCCGCAGGACCGGCCGATCGTGCTGGCCGTGCGCCGGCTCGTGCGGCGCATGGGGCTGGAGGATCTGATCGATGCGATCGGCGTCGTCAAGCAACGGCACCCGGACGTGCTGCTGCTGATCGCCGGCAAGGGCAAGATCGGCGAGGAATTGCAGCAGCGCATCGATGCGGCGGGGCTGCAGGACAACGTGAAGCTGCTCGGCTTCGTGCCCGACAACCATCTCGCGGCGCTGTACCGCGCGGCAACGGTCAGCGTCGTGCCGACGGTCGCGCTCGAGGGCTTCGGGCTGATCACCGTCGAATCGCTCGCGTCTGGCACGCCGGTGCTGGTTACGCCGGTCGGCGGGTTGCCCGAGGCGGTCGCCGGGCTGTCCGACGACCTCGTGCTGCCGTCGACCGGCGCGGATGCGATCGCGGAAGGGCTCGGCGCGGCGCTGTCGGGCGCGATCAAGCTGCCGGACGAAGCCGCGTGCAAGCGCTATGCACGTGAGCACTTCGATAACGCGGTGATCGCGCGGCGGGTCGCGGGTGTGTATGAGGAGGCGATTCGGGCGGCGGGGTAAGTGAACGCGGTGCGCCGCCGGCGGATGGCGGGCGGCGCATGCGTAGGCGGACGGGTCGCGAGTCGATCGCCCAAGCCGGACCCAAGCCGGACCCAAGCCGGCTCGCCCGAATCGGGCGAGCCGGCTTTTTGTCGTTTGCTACCGCAGTCGCCGTGATCCGCACGCCGTTTTCGACAGGCGTCATGCACGCCTGCGCGTCACGGCCCAAACGGCGAACGCGACGATGCTTACCGCCGCGCCGAGCCCACAAACTCCGATCCATCCGGCGTGCGCATACATCATCGTCGACGCAATCGCGCCGAGCCCGCTGCCGACCGAATAGAACAGCATGTAGCAGCCGACGAGGCGGGCATGCGCGTCGGGCCGCGCGCCGAGGATCATGCTCTGGTTCACGACGTGGACGGCCTGCCCGCCGACGTCGAGCAGCACGATGCCGACGACCAGCAGCGCGATCGACGTGCCGCCGAACGCGAGCGGCAGCCACGAGAGCGCGAGCAGCGCCAGCGCGACGCCGGTCGCCGCTTCGCCGAGCCCGCGGTCCGCGAGCCGGCCCGCGCGCGCGGCGGCCGCCGCCCCCAGTGCGCCGACGAGCCCGAACGCGCCGATCTGCGTATGCGACATCGCATGCGGCGGCGCGCTCAACGGCAGGACGAGCGCGCTCCAGAAGATGCTGAACGCCGCGAACATCAGCAGCGCGATCGCCCCGCGCACGCGCAGTACGCGCTCGGTGCGCAGCAGCGTGACCATCGACCCGAGCAGCGCCGCATAGCCGATGCGTTCGCGCGGCGCATCGCTATCGGGCAACAGCCGCGCCAGCGCGACGAGCATCGCGATCGCGAGCGCGCCCGACACCAGATAAACGGCACGCCAGCCGGCGATATCCGTGACGACACCCGCGAGCGAGCGCGCGGCCAGCAGGCCGATCACGACGCCGCCCTGTGCCGCGCCCACCACGCGGCCGCGCTCGCCGGCACCCGCAAGCGCGGCCGAGCACGTGATCAGCCCTTGCGTCATCGCGGTGCCGAGCAACCCGACCGCGACCATGCCCGCGAGCAACGCGATGCGCGTCGACGATGCGGCCACGCCGATGCACGCCGCCGTCAGCAGCAGGAGCTGAACGGTGATCAGGCGCTTGCGGTTCAGCAGGTCGCCGAGCGGCACGACGAACAGCAGCGCGAGCGCGCAGCCGAGTTGCGTCGCGGTGATCACGCCGCCGACCGCCGCCTGCGATACGCCGAAGTCGCGGGCGATCGAATCGAGCAGCGGTTGCGCGTAGTACACATTCGCGACGCTCGCGGCGCAGCAGACGGCCAGCAGCGCGACGCGCGCCGTGGACACGCGTGTGCCATCGGCCGGGCGAGCGGCACGCGATGCCGCGTTCGACGCGACGGTTCCTGAACGACAAGACGATTCCATCGGTTGCCTCACTCAAGTAGTTGCAATTTGAAACTAGTGTGAGTGTAGGAAAAGTAGTTTTAAAATGCAACTTCATGAGGCGGCGGGCGACGGGCCCGCGCACGAATGGCCGGCGCCGGGCGGGCGGCCGGCGCGACAGCGGAGAGCAATATGGCCAGGCAGAAAAGTCTTGCGGATTCGCCGTGCCCGGTGGCGCGGGCGACCGATATCGTCGGCGATCGCTGGGCGTTGCTGATCGTGCGCGACGCGTTCGACGGCGTGCGCCGGTTCGGCGATTTCCGCGCGAGCCTCGGCGTCGCGAGCAACATCCTGTCGGACCGGCTGAGGATGCTGGTGGAGGCCGGCGTGTTCGAGGTCGTGCCCGCGTCGGACGGCAGCGCGTATCAGGAATACGCGTTGACGAAGAAGGGCGAGGGGCTGTTTCCGGTGATCGTGATGCTGCGGCAGTGGGGCGAGGCGAACCTGTTCGCGCGCGGCGAGCCGCATTCGGTGCTGGTCGAGCGCAAGACGGGCCGCGCGATCCGCAAGCTCGCGCTGCGGCATGACGACGGCCGGCCGCTGAAGGCGGCGGAGACGGTCGTGCGGAAGGTGGGTGACGAGGAGGGCGCGACGCGGGGGTGAAGGCCAGTCGTGCCGTTCAATCGACGGATGACGCTGCCCGACGCGCAGCCGATGCACCGCGATGCGCATCCGGCCTGATCAGCGTCGCGAGCAACCCCGCTGCGACGCGCAGCGCCGCCCGACGCGAGCAGCAGCCCCAGCGGCGCCGACGCATCGATGAAATGCAGCGATCCGTAGCCGAACGCGGCGGCGGTTCGTGTGGCCGCGATCATCGGCATCGTCGGCGAGCCGCGCACAGCGCTGGAACGCATTGCGCTCGAATACCGCGTGATAGTCGGCCCAGCCCGCGATCCCGGAGAAGTACGCGTCGTGCGGCCGAGGTTTCAGGAAGGCATGATGCGTCGATACGGTCGCCGACTGCGATCCAATGCGATCGATTTGCGCGCGGAAAAGGGGCGGCTTGCCACACCAGGCGACTGCATTACGGCAGGCAGGAACCGTCCGGCGAAATCGCTCAGTGACGTTCGCCGCGCCAGCGCCCCGGCGCGACGCCGAAGCGCTTCGTGAACGCGTGCGTGAAGGTGCTCTGGTCGGCGAAGCCGACCATGCCGGCGATGTCGACGAGCGGATGGCGACCGTCGGCGAGCAGCACGATCGCGGCGTCGAGCCGCAGCCGCTGCAGGTAACGATGCGGGGTTTCGCCGAACGCGTCGACGAACAATTGATGAAACCGGCGCATGCCGTAGCCGCAGTGCGCGGCGAGATCGGCGATGCGCAGCGGCTCCGCGAGCCGGGCGCGCAGCCAGCGGTCGATGCGCGCGAAATCGAGGCCCGTCGCGGGTGCGACGAGGCTGGTGTCGCCGAGCAGCGCGTCGCACAGACGCGCGGCGGCCTGCCACTGGAAGCGATGCGCGTGTCGCGTGTCGCCGGCGGGCCCGTCGAGTTGCGCGGCGGCCGCCGCGACCTGCGCGACGAGCGACGTCAGCGCCGGGTCGATCGATACCGCACGCGCGCTGTCGAACAGCCGCTGCGGCACCGCGAGCGACGCGGCGGGCAGGTCGAGCACGAGCTGGCGATTGTCGCCGAGGCCCGCGTAATCGTGGCGCGCGCCGGCCGGAATCAGCCAGGCCGCGTGCCGGTCGATGCGCTGGCCGACGCCGTCCACTGCCATCACCATCTCGCCGTCGACGCCGAGCACGACCTGGTGAAAGTCGTGCACGTCGGACGCTTCGCACGTGTCGTAACGGCGCAGCGCGATGGCGGGTGACGGGATGCGTTCCATCGGAGAGAGTCGGCCGGCGTCTTCGTCAGACGGCGAGCAGTTCGACTTCGAACACGAGCGTCGCGTTCGGCGGAATCACGCCGCCTGCGCCGCGCGGGCCGTACGCGAGTTGCGGCGGGATCGTCAGGCGACGCACGCCGCCGACCTTCATGCCCTGCACGCCTTCGTCCCAGCCCTTGATGACCATGCCGCCGCCGAGCACGAACGCGAACGGGTCGTTGCGATCCTTGCTCGAGTCGAATTTCTGACCGTCGGTCAGCCAGCCCGTGTAATGGACGCTGACGGTCTGGCCGGCTTGCGCTTCCGCGCCGGTGCCTTCGGTCAACTCTTCGATTTTGAGGCCCGATGCGGTCGTGGTGACAGACATGACTTCTCCTGAAAGGGGTTGGGTAAAACCGCTATTGTAGGCGAGCGCGCAGCGGGCCGCCCTGCGTGGCGAAGGCCAATCCGCGTGTCGATCGCGGGTCGCTGGCGAGGCGGCCACGCATCTGGCGGGAAACGCGAATGGAACGCGCGTTTGAATTTTTCGCGAACCGGATCGACGCGGTTGCGCCGCGCGAACGGCGCGCGCGTATGAATCGTTGCGACGCGGCAAGCCGGCGTCGCGTTGAACACCACCGACCCTTCACGCGAGACGCCCGTCGCACGGCGCTTTCAAGCCGATTACGGTCCGCGCATTGAGCGCCCGCCTGTCGATCGCACGCCGCTGTGAGCGTTCGAATCGCGGCACGCGCGAACGCCTTCCAAACGTCGTTTTTCCAGCACTGCCGAGCGCGTCCTGTTTGGAAGCGCGCATCTACCGCGCGGCTTGCGCGTGGCGCCGCCCCGAGCCTATCTTTACAGTTATCGATGGCAAGATCTCGGCGTTGCGCGATGCGCCGCCCGGGCCCGCGCCGGCAAGGCCGCGACAGTTGCCGGGCCGCCCGAAAACAAGGAGAACGACGACATGAAGTCAGCCGCTTCCGCCGCCGCAGCCGAGGTGATGCCGGTGCGCCGCGACCTGCGCTTCGACCTGCCGGTCGAACGCGCGAAGGACTGGCACGGGCTCGGCCCGCACGTGACGCACTTCTTCAATGCGCTGTCGCTGCTGTTTCCGGCCGGTGAACGCTTTTTCATGGATTCGGTGCGCAACTATCGCGACCGGATCGACGATCCCGTGCTGAAGCGCCAGGTGCTCGGTTTCATCGGCCAGGAGGCGATGCATACGCGCGAACACGTCGAATACAACGAACTGATGCAGGCGAACCGGCTGCCCGCGCGCAAGCTCGACAAGCGCGTATGGACGGTGCTCGGCTTCGCGAAGCGCGTGCTGCCGCATTCGGTGCAGCTCGCGCATACGGTGGCGGCGGAGCACTACACGGCGATGCTCGCGGACTGGCTCCTGCGCGACCCGACGCGTCTCGCCGGCTCGGTCGAGGGCTACCGGCAGATGTGGGTATGGCATGCGCTGGAGGAAACCGAGCACAAGGCCGTGTCCTACGACGTGTGGAACGCCGTGATGAAGCCGGGCCTGCGTCGCTACCTGGTCCGCGTCGGCGTGTACCTGCTGACGACGCTGACGTTCTGGCCGACCGTGTTCCTGATCCACGTGACGCTGTTGTCGCGCGATCGCGGCATCCGGCATCGCGTGCGCGGCATGCTGCGCATGATCGCGTTCCTGTACGGGCCGCGCCGCGGGCTGTTTCCTCGCATCGCGGGGGAGTGGCTGAGCTTTTTGCGGCCCGGCTTCCATCCGTGGGACCACGACAACCGTCATCACCTTTCCCGTGTCGACGGGCTCGTCGCCGCATACGGCGAACACGATGACGCGGCGGCCGGCCGTGGTCGCTCTCATGCCCACGCGCCCGCACCGCTCGCATCGGGGCGCTAATCCGCCCGCCGCGCGATGCGGCGCGTGTTGCGTTCGTGCATCAACCCCGTTTAATTGACGATTGACCGTCATCAACCGGAAACGATTGCGCACGCGTTCGCCGGGACGGCCGACCAGCCACGCCGGCGCATGCGGCCGATTCGATTCCGCCTGCCCGGCATCGCATGCCGCCCGGTGCGCCAGCACCGGCGCGGTTCCCCGCGTTCGTGATCTCCGCGGCTTTCTTCCGGGTTCACCCCGCCACCGGGAAAACACCCATCTAGCCGCGCGTCCGCGGCATCGATATACCGTTCATGAAAGGATTCGTTCGGCGCACGATTATCGCCCGGGGGGATTTTATTCGTACGGAAATACGGCCAATATGTCGGTTCGATCGAGGTCCTTCGTACGCGCGGCGAGCCGGCGCACGATACCAACGCCAAGCGGGGAATAACGATGGTTGCAAGGTCACCCGACGCAAACGGGACGGCGGCGCCCGAGATGCCGCTCGTATCCGTTACCGCCCCCGAGGCCGGACGCAAGCTGTTCGTTATCATGCGTTCGCCGGATGAGCCGTTGCTGGCGCAACTGCGCGGGCTCGGCTGGGATATCTCGATCGCCAAGACAGCCGGCGCCGCGCAGAACATGACGTCCGGCGTAAACGTCGCCGCCGGGCTCATCGATTTTTCCGGATTCACGTCGCGCGACTATCCCGCGCTGAAGGCGTGCCTGAGTCAGGCGGCGATCGGCTGGATTTCCGTCGCGCAGGCCGGTGTCACGATCAGCCCTGCCGTGCGCGAACTGATCCGCAGCTACTGTTTCGATTACGTGACGCTGCCGTTGCCGCACGAATGGATTTCGCACGTGCTCGGCCATGCACGCGGGATGGCCGCGCTCGATCGCGTCGACGGCGCTGCCTACGCGGCGTCGATCGGCGAGCACGGAATGATCGGCAACTGCGAAGCGATGCAACAGCTGTTCAGCACGATTCGCAAGGTCGCGAAAACCGACGCGAGCGTGTTCATCTCCGGCGAGTCGGGCACCGGCAAGGAGCTGACGGCGCTCGCGATCCACGAGCGCTCGGCACGCGGCAAGGGCCCGTTCGTCGCGATCAACTGCGGCGCGATTCCGCATCACCTGCTGCAGTCGGAGCTGTTCGGCTACGAGCGCGGCGCATTCACCGGGGCGAACCAGCGGCGCGCGGGCCGGATCGAATCCGCGAACGGCGGCACGCTGTTTCTCGACGAAATCGGCGACATGCCGGTCGAAAGCCAGGCGAGCCTGCTGCGCTTCCTGCAGGAAGGGAAGATCGAGCGGCTCGGCGGCCAGGAATCGATTCCGGTCGATGTGCGGATCATCTCGGCGACGCACGTGGATCTCGACGGCGCGGTCGAAGCCGCACGCTTTCGCGCGGACCTCTATCACCGGCTCTGCGTGCTGCGCATTCACGAGCCGCCGCTGCGCGCGCGCGGCAAGGACATCGACATCCTCGCGCATTACGTGCTGCAGAAATACAAGGCCGACAGCGGCCGCAAGATCAGCGGCTTCACGTCGGCCGCGCTCGACGCGATGCGCCGCTACGAGTGGCCCGGCAACGTGCGCGAGCTGATCAACCGGGTGCGCCGCGCGATCGTGATGGCGGAAAGCCGGCTGCTGACGCCGAACGATCTCGGGCTCGAGACGCCGGGCGAAACGGAGCCCGTCACGCTCGAACAGGCGCGTTCGCTCGCCGAGCGCACCGCGATCGAGAACGCGCTGCTGCGCAACGATCACCGCATCAACAAGGCCGCCGCCGAACTCGGCATCTCGCGCGTGACGCTCTACCGGATGATGATCGAGCACGGGCTCAACGACCACGACAACAACGGCGACAACGGCGGCAAGGACGGTTCGCCGCCCGGCGACGCCGACCATCAACGCGTCGGCTGAGCGGCGGCAGGGAAGCGTTCGCGGCCGGCCCGTGCGCACGGCCGGCGGCATGTAAAGAGCGTGAAACGTTTCCTGTCGGCAGCCACCCGAATAACCCGGCAAACGCGGCCGGCGGCGTGCCGCCCGCGCCGGCAAAACTTTCCTGATCGTCCGCGCGCCTTGTCCGGCAAGGCATTGCCGCAGCGCACCCGCGGCCGCCCGCGCGCGACATGTTTCAGTTTCGTAACTTCCTGCATCTCTCGCCCGATCCGGCCGCGAGCTTGTCCGACGAAAGCCTTGTGCGGCCGGCTTCATCCGAAGCTGGCCCGCTCCTTGCGCTGATCGAGGTGCGAGAGTCGACGACGTGGCGTCCGGCCGGTTCGGCAGCGAACTCAAGAGCCGACAAGGACGCAGCCCACGGGGATGACCGGCGGGACGGGCAGCCAGCACTGCCCGGGTCCGACCGGCAGGGCCGTCGTCGTCGGATCGTCGGGGCACCGGCGAAGTCCGGTTGCCGGCACAAGCAACGGCACGAATACGGGGTAGAAAAATGATGAACGATCGCCAAACCACGCGGCCGGCCAGCCGCGAACGCAATGACTCGACCCATCGCCGGGCCTCCGCGCATCTTGCCGCCGGCCGGCATGCGTCGACAGGCCATCTCTGCGCGCCCGGTGCAAGGCGGATCCGGCTGATACCCGGTCATCCGCGCCGGGCCGGTACTTTTTCGCTGGCCAACCGGATCCGCCAGGGTATGTGCACCCGCGCGCCGGTTCGGCTGCGCCCGCTCTTCGCGTATTGACGTCGCACGCGGGCCATCGCCCGCGGACGTCAGCGGTTTGCAATCCGAATGAAGCGCGGGATCAGACGGTGCGGTATCAGGCGGTACCGCGCGGTCGATGAAACCGGCGCGACGGCAAACGTCAGGGAGGCGTTGCCGTCCGGCGCTTGGGGGAGGGGCGGTCCGGCCGCGCGCGACGGGCATCACACCCGTCGCGCGCGACGCCGCTTCAGCCGCCGTAGATATCGAAGTCGAAGTACTTCGACGCGAGCCGCTTGTAGGTGCCGTCCTTGACCATGTCGAGGATCGCGCGGTCGATCTTCGCCTTCAGGTCGGTGTCTTCCTTGCGCAGCCCGATGCCGGCGCCGATGCCGAGCACCTTCTCGTCGATGAGTTCGGGCCCGACGAACTGGTAGCCCGCGCCGCGCGGCGACTTCAGGAACCCGATCGCGGCCTGCACCTCGTCCTGCAGCGCGGCGTCGAGGCGGCCCGACGTGAGGTCCGCATACACGCCGTCCTGGTTCTGGTACGACACGACGTTCGCGCCTTGCTTCGCCCAGTACGCCTTCGCATACGCTTCCTGCGTCGTGCCCTGCTCGACGCCGATCGACTTGCCCTTCAGCGATTCGGCCGTCGGCAGCAGCGATGAACCCTTCTTCACGACGAGCCGCGTCGGCTGGTTGTAGATCTTCGTCGTGAAGCCGATCTGTTCCGCGCGCTGCGACGTGATCGACATCGACGACAGCACCGCGTCGAACTTCTTCGCCTTCAGCGCCGGGATCATGCCGTCGAAATCGTTCTCCAGCCACACGCACTTCGCCTTCAGCCGCGCGCAGATTTCGTTGCCGAGATCGATGTCGAAGCCGACGAGCTTGCCGTCGGGCGCCTTCGATTCGAACGGCGCGTAGCTGGCGTCGGTGCCGAAGCGCAGCGTGGTCCAGTCCTTCGCGACGGCGGGACCCGCCGATACCGCGAGCAGGGCGATCGAAACGGCGGCAATCAGTCTCTTCATGATGGTTCCTTGGCGTGGTCTATCCGGTTCTCGGCGACTCGGTTGCTGTAGACACGCACCGCATGGCGATGCGCTGTCCGCACGGCCATTAACGCAGAAAATAAAATATTCGTCCAGAATGGACAAAAAATATCGTCTTGTCGAAGGAAATGCCGATGTCGGGGGGCGACCCTTGCAAAAATACCGAAATGGACTAATCTTGTTAGTGAATTCATTTCGAGACTAACGCTCATGACACAGCCCGCCTTCGATCCGTATTCCGCCCCGCGGCAGGCTTCGGTCGCGCAGATGTCGGCGGCCGGCCTGCGTGCGTTCTTCAACATCGCGCGCGACTGGGAGCTGACGATCGACGAACAGATCGTGCTGCTCGGGTCGCCCGGCCGTTCGACGTTCTTCAAGTGGAAGGCAGCGCCGGAATCGGCCCGCCTGCCGCGCGACACGCTCGAGCGGCTATCGCTGCTGCTCGGCATCTACAAGGCGCTGCAGATCCTGTTGCCGCAGCCGGCTGCCGCCGATACCTGGGTCAAGCGGCCCAACGACGCCGCGCCGTTCGGCGGCAAGCGCGCGCTCGACCGGATGCTCGCCGGCAACGTCGGCGATCTGGTCGCCGTCCGGCAATATCTCGACGCGATGCGAGGTGGCTGGGCGTGACGATGCCGATCGAAGCGCAATCCTGGCCCACGACCGTCGTCGACTGGACGCCTGCCTATCGCGTGATTCCCACCCGTTTCCCCGCCATCAACCTGTTCGACCGCGTCGCGTCCGCGGAGGATTTCGATGCGCTCTATGCGCTCGAATCGCTGACCAACGACCGCATCCGCAACGAAGTCGGCACGCTCGAACTCGTGCCGCCGGCCGAGCGTCGCTACGGCCAGGGCTGGGGGCCGATCATGGCCGCGTTCACCCACCTGAATCCGCAGGGCAGCCGCTTTTCCGACGGCAGCTACGGCGTGTTCTACTGCGGGCGGTCGCGCGATACGGCGATCGCCGAAACGCGCTATCACAGCGGGCTGTTCATGTCCGCGACGAAGGAGCCGCCGATGCGCCAGCAGATGCGGCTCTACACGGTGTACGCGCACGGCGAAGTCGCCGACGTGCGCACATGGCCGCAGCGCAGCCCGGCGCTGCTCGATCCGCTCGATTACAGCGCAGGGCAGGCGCTCGGCCGCGCGGTGCGCCATGCGGGTGGCGCGGGAATCGTCTATCCGTCGGTGCGCGACGCAGGCGGCGAATGTCTCGCGGCGTTTCGCACGACGCTGCTGCGCGACTGTCATCACGCTGCGTATCTCGAATACAACTGGAACGGTTCCGCGATCGATGCGGTGTTCGAATTGAACCAGGTGGGCTAGCGGGGGAGGCTCGCGCGCGCAAACGCGTGCGCGTGCTTCCGCCAAGCCGCTGCCGGCCTACGGCAGCGGCAACTCGCCCGCGTGACGGGCGCGCGCGTCGGCCTGGGTGAGCGACCACATGTCGCCCGTGCGCGGTTCGACGATCGTCAGTCGTCCGGACGGCGCGAAAGCGCCGGTATCGATGAACCATTGCGCGCCGATGCGCTGCGGCGCGCGCACGGGCGTATGACCGGTGCAGGTCAATGACAGGCCGGCCTGCAGGGCCGGGTCGGCGAGCCCCTGGACCAGGTCGCGCCCCCACATCAGCCGCTCGCGCACGTCGTGCGAATAGCTGCCGGTGTCGAGTTCGGCGTCCGGACCGAAGAATTCCGCATGCAGCACGTTGAAGCGCGCGGCGCCGTCGCCGACCACGCGCACGAGCGGCAGCGCGTCGACGCGTGCCGCATGCGCGTGCAGCCGCTCCGGCGGGAGATCGGCGCCCCAGTCGCCGCCGATCCCGCGCCATGCATCGGGCGGCAGCTTGCCGCGCGACACGAGGCTCAGCACTTCTTCGTGATTGCCGCGCACGACGTGGCACCACGGGCGGTCGAGCAGCGTGAGCGTGGTTTCGGACGCGGGGCCGCGATCGACGAGATCGCCGACCGAGAACAGCCGGTCGCAAGCCGGATCGAAGCCGATGTCGTGCAGCAGCGCGCGCAGCACATCCACGCAGCCATGCAGATCGCCGACGACGAAGTCGCGGCCGGCCGCGTTCGCGGGATGGTGGCAGAGGGCGGGTGTCATCCCGATATCTTAGGCGCTCGCGGCCATCGCAACGACATGCCGGAATGGCGATAATCGGGGCGCTACCCGCCGGCGACGCGCAGCGGCCCTTCGCGCGCCGGCGGGACCTTTCCATTCGCTTTCGGAATCACACGATGACGCTTTATCCGCAGGTATTACGCAACCGGCCGCGCATGGTCGCCGCCTTCGTCGCGGGCGTGGCGTGCGCGGTGCTGCTGCCGCTCCAGTTGCGGCCGACCGCGCGCGTGCTGATCGGCTGGGATTGCACGGTCTGGCTGTATCTCGTGCTGATGTGGGTGCGCATGGTCACCGCGCATCATCACAAGGTGCGCGAAGTCGCGATCCGCGAGGACGAGAACGCGACGACCGTGCTGACCGTCATCTGCCTCGCGACGGTCGCGAGCGTCGCCGCGATTGCGATCGAGCTCGCGACCGCAAAGAGCGTCGGCTTTCGCGCGGGGCTTGGCCATTACGCGATCACGGCCGCGACGCTGTTCGGCGCGTGGTTCCTGATTCCGACGATCTTCACGCTGCACTACGCGCGGCTCTATTACGGCTCGCCGACCGGCGATCGCTGGCTGCGCTTTCCCGACCGCAATCCCGAGCCCGACTACTGGGATTTCCTGTATTTCTCGTTCACGATCGCGGTCGCGTCGCAGACGGCCGACGTGTCGCTCGCGAACCGCTCCGCGCGCCGCGCGGTGCTCGCGCAGTCGATCCTGTCGTTCTACTTCAACATGGCCGTGCTCGGGCTGTCGATCAACGTCGCGGCGGGGCTGCTGAGCTGACGCGGGTTATTTCAGGAGTTCGTACGGACCGCCGCGCTCGAGCGCGCGGCGGTAAGCGGGCCGCGCGTGGATGGTTTCGAGAAAGCGTGCGATCGCCGGATACCTGCCGCCGTCGCCGCGCGCCATCGCGGCTTCGAGCGGGAAGCTCATCTGGATGTCGGCCGCGCTGAAGCTGCCGCCGACGAACCAGCCCGTGCGCGTCAGCGCGCCGTCGATATGATCGAGATGCAGCGCGATCTGCGGATCGACGAAGCCCGCTTGCAGCGTCGCGGCGATCTTGCGCGCGATCGGCCGCGCGAAGAACGGCATCGGCGCATGCGCGATCCGCAACGCGACGAGCTTCAGCAGCAGCGGCGGCATCGCCGACCCTTCCGCGTAGTGCAGCCAGTACGTGTAGTCGTGCCGCTCGGGCGTGCCGCTCGACGGCGCGAGGCGGCCGTTGCCGTGGCGTTCGACCAGGTACTCGATGATCGCGCCCGATTCGGCGATCGTGCGGCCGTCGTCGGTGACGACGGGCGACTTGCCGAGCGGATGGATCGCGCGCAGCGCGGGCGGCGCGAGCATCGTTTTCGGATCGCGCGCGTAGCGCACGATCTCGTACGGCACATCCAGTTCTTCGAGCAGCCAGAGCACGCGCTGCGAACGCGAGTTGTTCAGGTGATGGACGGTCAGCATGTCGAGGCCGGAAGAGGGGCGGGAACGACATCATACCGAGCGCGGGTGACGCCCGGCACGTCGGGCTGCCGCGCGATGGTCCAGTGCGTCGAGCGGCGCGCGTCACCCGTCGTTGCGCCTCGTCACGCGGCGCGGCGCAACGCGATCCACGCGCCCCAGAACAGGCTCGAGAAAAAGCGCAGCGGCGCATCGAAACCCGCATCGTCCAGCAGTTCGAACACGGCTTCCTCGGAAGCCGGCGGATCGGCGCCCTGCAGGATTTTCGCCAGCTGCGCACGCACCGCGTCGGGCGTCGCGCCCTTCATGCGCCAGCGCTGCTGCCACGCATCGAGCAGCCGCGGGTGGTCCGCGTAGCGGCGATGATTGCCCGCGATCACGAGCGGCGCGCCGGGCTTCACGCGGCGCGCGATGGCGTCCAGCAGCGCGGCCTTCGCCGTGTCGCCGGGCACGTGATGCAGCACGCCGATCAGCGTCGCGCCGTCGAACGCCGGCGCGTCGGGCAGCGCATCGATGCCGGCCTCGATGAAGTGCGTGCGGCCGGCGAAACCCGCCGCTTCGACGTTGGCGCGCGCGAGCGCGAGCATCGGCGCGGACGGATCGACGGCCGTGAACCGCCAGCCCGGTTCGAGCGCGGCGGGCACGCAGATTTCCTGCCCCGTGCCGCCTGCACCTACCACGAGGATCCGCGCATCGGCTGCGCGGATCGACGACGCAAGCATGCACGCGGCGAGTTCGTGGCATGCGTCGTAGCCGGCGAGTGCGATGCGGGACTGTTCGGCGTATTCGTGCGCGCGTGCCGGATCGAACTTCGCGGCGCTGGCGGGGAGTGACATGGCGGATGCCTCGGGTTCTTGCGCGGACGGGGTGTCCACGCGCATCGCACCGAGCGTAAGCGGCGGTCGGCGGCGCAACAAGGCGAGCGGCCATTCCGGTATGCGGACTACCCGACTCGGTGCGCGTCGCACGCAAACGTTGTCGGGGTCGATTCGCATTTAAAAATGTGAGGAATCAATACGTTTCAGAACTGAAACAGGTGCATACTTTTCTTCCCCCCTGCCTGGCCGTCGCATGCCGGGCCCGCTGCGCCGCGCGGTTCGCGCGGCCATGCTGCTCGGCACGCATGAGGAGCGCATGATGTCAGATTGTTCGCACGATCCGTATGCGCAGCACTACATTCACTGCCTGCCGTTCGGCGCGCAGCCCTGCGGTGCGCTCGGCAAGTCGCCGCGCACGCATTTCCGCGTGTGGGCGCCGGCCAGCATGCACGTTCAGCTCGAACTCGATACCGGTAATGGCACGACGCTCGTCCCGATGACGGCCGCCGGTCGGAACTGGTTCGAAGCGTTCGTCGAATGCGGTGCGGGCGCGCGTTACCGTTATCGGCTCGACGATGTCGTGTCGATTCCCGATCCCGCGTCGCGTTCGCAGCCCGACGGGCTCAACGGCCCGAGCGAGGTCATCGATCCGCGCGCGTTCACGTGGCGCAACACGTTCTGGCGCGGACGTCCGTGGGAAGACATCGCGCTGTATGCGATTCGTCCGCACGCGGTGGGCGGCTTCGACGGCGTGCGCCGCCGGCTGCCGCAGCTCGCGCGTCTCGGCGTGACGGCGCTGGAGTTGCTCGCGTCGCCGCACGACAGCCTGCCGTTCGCGCCGCTCGCGGCCGAGGGCGGCCCGGATGCATTGAAGGCGTTGATCGACGACGCGCACGGCTACGGTCTCGCGGTGCTGCTGGAGCTCGATTACGCGCGCTTCGGCAGCGGCACCGACGCGCTGCGCCATTACGCGGTGCCGTTCTTCCATACGCGCGACGATCCGCTGCAGGCGCCGCCGCTCGCGCTCGATCATCCGGAAGTCTGCGACTTCTTCTGCGACAACGCGATGTACTGGATCGACGAATACCGTTGCGACGGGCTGCGGCTGCGCGAGGCCGACCGGATCGGCACGTCGTGGCTGCGCGAGATCGCCGACCGCGTGCGCGCGGCCGTGCCGGCCGACCGGCTGATCCACCTCGTGCTAGGCAGCGAGCGTCATCCGGTACATCTGGCCGATACCCATTTCGATGCCCAGTGGAACGGTTGCGGCGAACGCGCGCTGCATCGGTTGACGGACCGCGGCGCGACCGCTCACGAAGGGATTTCGGCACACCAGTCGATCCATACGCTGGCTCGTGCATTGACTGCGGCCGGCGCGGCGTTCCAGCCGGCTGCCACTGGCGACGGCCCCTGCGCCGAAGGGCTGGCGCTGACGTCGCTGGTGCTGTCCGACGGCGTATGGCGCGAGAGCGAGCATGGCGAGCTCGAGACGCCGGGGCTCGCCGCGCTCGCGCTGTCGCTGCTGACGCCGCAGATCCCGCTGATCTTCGACGAAACCGCGCGCGATGCCGATCGAGCGCATTTCGTGCAGTCGGCGCTCGCCGTGCGCGCGAAGCTGATTGCGCCGCGGCTGGCCGATTGCCGGCCGCGGGAAGCGCACACGTTGAAGGCGGGCGGTGACGGCGATGCCGATGCGCTAGTGGCGTCGTGGCAGCTTGCCGATGACGAGACGCTGACCATCGCACTGAACCTGTCGCCCGACGCGCTGCCGTTCGATGCGCCAAGAGGGCAGATCGTGTTCGAGACGCCGGCGCGCGCGCGCGACCGGATCGACGAGGGGGATTTGCCGCCGTATTCGCTCGTTGCGTGGCTGACGGGGGACGTCAACCACTACGCGCTCACGCACGACGTGCGCCGGCTCGACGACAGCACATGGCGCGGCATGCGTGCCGATCTGAACTGAACGCTTAAGGCGCGTAACGCGTGTAACGCGCGGAAGGCCGGGCGCTGGCGCGCCCGGCCGCACTCCACTCACCAGAAACTTCGAATGCCCGCGACGCCATACGCGCCGTGGCGGCGCGCGTCGTCGAGATGCGCGCGCGTCATGCCGCCGAGCGCATAGACCGGCATGACGGCCTGCGCGGCCAATGCCGCGAAGCGCGTCCAGCCGAGCGTCGGCGCGCCGGGATGGCTGAGTGTCGGCAACACGGGTGACAGCGTGACGAAATCCACGCCTGCGCGCGCGGCCAGCACGAGATCATCGGCCGCATGGCACGCGGCCGACACGCGGCGCGCGGCCGGCAACGGCCGCTGCGCGACGGCGCGCAGCGCGGCGCTGTCGAGGTGCCAGCCCGCGCCGTCGAGCTGCATCACGCCGGCCGCGTCGATTGGCCCGTTGAGCATCAGTTGCGCGCCGGCCGCGGTGCAGCGCGCGAGCGCATCGGCGGCCAGCCGCGCGAACGCGGCCGCGTCGAACGACTTCACGCGCAACTGCACGAGTGTCTCGCCGCGCGCGAGCACGGCCGATAGCCGCTCGAGGAACGCCTGGCAATCGGCGGCCGACGCGGACGCCGGCTCCGGCGTGATCACGCAGCAGCGCGCCAGCGTCGCGCTCATCGCGTGCAGCGAGGGCGCGGAGGGCGAGCGGCGGCCGTCATTCGTCGGCCTCCTTCGCGGTCTTCGGATAGACGCGCACCAGCACGATGCGCGGGCCGTTCATCTTCTTCACGACGACGTCGAAGCGATCGAACGACACGCGCTGCCCTTCGGTCGGCAAATCGCTCAACGCCTGGATCACGAGGCCACCGACCGATTCCGCGCGGCCTTCGTCGATGTCGATGCCGAGCGCCTGCTCGAGCGACACGACGGGCAGGCTGCCCTTGCCCATCAGCGTGCCGTCGTCGAGGCGGGTCCAGTCGGCGTCGCCTTGGCGGAATTCGTCGTGGATCTGGCCGACCAGCGCGCCGAGCAGGTTGTCGAGCGTCAGGAAACCGATCGGCTTTTCGCCCTTATTGCCGACCAGCGCGAAGTGCGGCGCGCCCTTGCGGAAGCGGCGGAACAGCTCCAGCGCCGGCGTGTCGGGCTTCACGTACTGCACCGGGCGCACGTAGTCGGAGAGATCCTCCAGCGCCGCGCCCGCATGACGCGCGAGCAGCAGGTCCTTCAGGTGGATCAGCCCGCTGACCTGTTCGCGCGACGTATTCTCGAACAGCGGATAGCGGCTGAAGCGGTGCCGCGCGACGATTTCCATGTTGTCGGGCAGCGGCAGGTCGCGGCGCAGGCCGATCATTTCGTGCGCCGGCCGCATCAGATCCGACACCGTCATCGACGAGAAATCGAGCGAATGCGCGAGCGTGTTCCACTCGTCGTTGGTGTACGTGCCGCGCGCGGGCTGCGCCGTGTTGCCCGCGGCGCTGCGGCGGCCGCGCAGGATCAGCTTCAGTTCGTCGGTCGAGTAGTGCGCATCGCCGCCGTGGTCGGCCGACAGCCCCGCGAGCCTCAGCACCGCGTTCGCGCTGCTGTTGAGCACCCAGATCGCCGGATACATCGCCCAGTAGAACGCATAGAGCGGCAGCGCGACCCACAGGCCGACCTTCTCCGACTGGCGGATCGCCATCGATTTCGGCGCAAGCTCGCCGACCACGATGTGCAGGAATGAGATCAGCGAGAACGCGAACACGAGCGAGATCAGGTGCACGATGCGTTCGGACTCTACGCCGATCAGGTCGAGCAGCGGGCCGATCAGTTCCGCGAACGCCGGCTCGCCGACCCAGCCGAGGCCGAGCGATGCGAGCGTGATGCCGAGCTGGCACGCGGACAGATACGCGTCGAGTCGACCGTGCACGACGGCGAGGATGCGCCCGCGCAGGCCGTGCTTGCGGGCAAGCGTCTTGACGCGCGTCGCGCGCAGTTTGACGAGGCCGAATTCGGCTGCGACGAAAAACCCGTTCAGGGCCACCAGGAACAACGCGCCGATGAGCGCGAAGATCTGTAACAAAGAATCGCTCCAGTCATGACAGGCCCAACAGTATAGGGCCGGAAAGGAAGTTGTAATGTATCGGACGGCCGAATGGCTTAGCCCGCCGCCTCGCACGGAACCGCGAGCGACAGCGTGACGACGGCGCCGTCGGCGAACGCGGCGTGCGTGAAGGTGCCGCCGTGCGCGAGCGCGACACGCTGGCACAGCGCGAGCACCCACGCGACGCGCTTCGCGTCGCGCGAGCGCAGCATCTCGCGACGTGCGAACGCGTCGAACGCGTGCGGCAGCGCCGGATCGGCGAGCGCGGCGGCGCTCACGCCGCAGGTGACATGCGCGACGCACTGCGCGCCGTCGCGCGTGCACGCGAACGTCACGCGGTTGCCGGCGGCACTGGCTTCGACGGCCGTCGTCAGCATCGTCCAGAGCGCCTGTGCGAGGCGTTCGCGATCGGCGCTCAGTGACGGCTCGCCGTCGGGCAGCGTCGCATCGATGCTCACCTGCCGGGCGTCGGCGAGCGCGAAGCGCACCAGCGCGAGCGTGTCGTCGAGCAGCGGGCGCAGCGCGAACGGCTGCGCGGCGATCGCCAGCGTGCGCGTTTCCGCGCGCGGCGCGTCGAGCACGTCATCGATCAGCGCAACCTGCTGATCGATCCCGGTGCGGATGCCCGCGAGCGCGCGCTGCAGGCTCGGGTCGGCGCTCGCGAGCTGGCGCTCGAGCACGTACGCCCAGCTGTGCATTGCATTCAGCGGGCTGCGCAGGTCGTGCGACGCGGTGGAAAGCGCCTGGTCGCGCAGGAACAGCGCGGCCTCGGCGGCATAGTGCGCTGCGCGTTCGCGCAGCAGGTCGGCGGCAGGGTCGACGGGAATGGACGTCACGGAGCTGGTTTGTTGGATGCGGTTGGCATGAAAAACACGCGAATCGTCATTATAGGGATCGCGCGTGTCACGCCGGCAGCGCGTCCTCGTCCTTTTTCCGGGCGTCGCCGTTCGGCAGCAACTGGCAGGCGAGCAGGCCGGCCAGCATCAGCGCGCAGCCGACCAGCGCGCGCAGCGTCAGCGTCTCGCCGAGCGCGGCCCAGCCGGCGATCGCCGCGAACACGCCTTCCATGCTGAAGATCACGGCCGCGTGCGCGGGCGCCGCGTCGCGCTGCGCGACGACCTGCAGCGTATAGCCGACGCCCACCGACAGCAGCCCGCCGTACAGCAGCGTCGGCAGCGCGCTGCGCAGCATCGCGACGCTGACCGGCTCGATCACGAGGCCGGCCGCGAGACACAGCGTGCCGCACGTGACGAACTGCAGGAAGGCGAGCACGAGCGGATCGTGCCGTTTCGCGAAATGGCCGACGGCCATCACGTGCGCGGCGATGATGACCGCGCCCGCGAGCTGGAACCAGTCGCCGTAGAGCACCGAGAAATGCTCGTCGATGCTGAGGAAATACAGGCCGATCGCCGCGAGCAGCGCGCCGAACCACGTGCCGGCGCCGATCCGGTGGCGCACGAACACGCCGATCAGCGGCACGATCACGACGTACAGCGAGCTGATGAAGCCCGCGTTCGCGATGCGCGTGTACTGCAGGCCGAACTGCTGCAGCGAGATCGACACGGCGAGCAGCGCGCCGAGCGCGAGCCCCGGCACCAGCAGCGCCGGTTCGCGGCGAATCGCCGCCAGTTGCGCGCGCGACGCCGTGTTGAACGTCAGCAGCGGAATCAGCACCAGGCCGCCGAGCAGAAAGCGCAGCCCCGTGAACAGGAACGGCCCGATCACGTCGAGGCTCAGCCGTTGCGCGACGAAGGCCGAGCCCCAGATCGCGGCGGCGCCGAGCATCAGCAGGTTGGCGCGGAGGTGCTTGCGGGCTTCGGGCTTCATCGAATTCTTCAGAGGATTGCGGGCGGCGAAGCGCGTAGTTTACGCCGAGATTGCAAGACTGTCGGCAAACCTCCGCAAGGCGGCGGCCGCGCGGGTGTCGCGCACGCGCGAATACAACACGACCTGCGAGTGCGGCAGCGGCGGCAAGCCGAATTTCGCGCCGACGTCGACCAGCGTGCGCGGCGCGACGCGCCGGGCCAGCGGGCAGACCGCGAGCCCGGCCGCGGCGGCGGCCGCGACCGCCGCGACGCCGCCGCCCGTGAAGCGCTCACGCCACGGCCGCCCCGCGTGCTCCAGCGCGCGCAGCGCGGCGGCTCGCACGCCGCACGGCCCGGCCAGCACCGCGAGCGGCAGCGGCTCGCCCGCACGCGGCGCCCAGTCGGGCGCGGCGAGCCAGGCGAGCGGTTCGGTAAACAGCAGCGTGCCATCGTCGCGCGGCGGGTCCTCGCCCGGCTCGTGCCGCACGATCGCCGCGTCGAGCCGGCGTTCGTCGTATTGCGCGAGCAGGTTCGACGACGTCCCCAGATGCATTTCCAGCGACAGCCCGGGATCCTGCCGATGCAGGCTCGTCAGCACGGCCGGCAGGTCGGGCACCGCGACGTGCTCGCTGACGCCCAGCGACAGCCGGTGCACGCCGGCCGAAATCGCGCCGAGCGCGTGGTCGTGCGCGTCGAGCAGCGCGCGGGCGGCCGGCAGGAAGTTTTCGCCGTCCGCCGCCAGCTTGACGACGCGCGGCGTGCGCGCGAGCAGCGGCTTGCCGAGGTGGGCTTCGAGCCGCTTCAGCTTCAGGCTGACGGCCGACTGCGTGGTGCCGAGCGCGTCGGCGGCGCGCGTGAAGCTCGCGAGATCGGCGACCAGCACGAACGCGCGCACCGCATCGAGGTCGAGGACTTTCATTTCAGATGTAAATGAATGAAATATGGATAGATGACTGTTCATTATAGTTCTGCGCGCCTAACCTGACGTTGCGTTCCCGATTTTCAATATCACCGAAAGGAGCAGGACCATGCCATTCACCCGAATCGCAGTGCGCGAAGGCAAACCGGCCGCCTACCGCGCGGCGCTCGTCGACGGCGTGCATCGCGCGCTGATGCACACGTTCAACGTGCCCGAGGACGACATCTTCATGGTCGTGACCGAGCACTCGGCCGAGAACTTCGTGTTCGGCCGCCACTACTTCGACATCGAACGCAGCGACGATCTCGTGATGATCCAGATCACCGCGAACAACACGCGCACGCTCGAGCAGAAACGGGCGCTGTACCGGACCATCACCGAGAACCTCGCGCGGCAGCCCGGCGTGCGGCAGCAGGACGTGTTCATCAGTCTCGTGGAAGTGCTGAAGGAGGACTGGTCGTTCGGCAACGGCATCGCGCAATACGCCGTTTGATGCGCGACAGGGCGACAGGGCCGGATCGTCGCCCGCGCGTTTTCGCGCCGTGTACTATGGAAGCCGATTCGCGGACGACGCCGGCACGCAGGATGAACCGGCGCTTCTTCATGTGCGGGAGCCTCCATGTCGCGTGTGCTGGAAATCGTGTTGTGCCTGTCGCTGGATGCCTGGCAAGTCAAGTCGGGAAGCCGGGCCCGTGGCGAGCCGCGCGACTTCGGCGCCGAACTCGTCCGTGCGTGGCGCATCTGTCCGCAGGTGCGGATGCGGCGCGGCCACGAGCGCGTGACGATCGAGCCGTGCCAGGTCGAGGAGGCCGAGCCGAACCCCGGCGAGTGCTGGTGGACGTGGATCGAGTCGAACGCGCAGGGGCGGCGTGTCGTCGCGTCCCGCACGAAGGCATTTGCGCCCGGCGTCATGGCGCGCGAGCGGTTCGACGCCGAGCATGCCGGCATTGCCGTTGCCACGCCGCCGTCCGCGCCGGCGCCGCGCACTGATGCGGAATCGGCGTCGGCCACCGGCGCGGATACGACACCCGGCCCCGTTGACGAAGCGGCCGTCGCCGCGTCGTCCGGGCCGGCGCCGTTGCGGCTCGTCGCCGAGCGGCGGCGCGGGCGATGGGCGGACGACAGCGGCGTGGTGGTCGAGATGACGCTCGACGACGTCATGCTGCACGGGGGCGCCGAGCTGCCGCGCCGCCATGTCGAGCTGCGCCTGGCGGCGCCCGACTGGGAAACCGTCCCCGCCCGCACGGCCGCGCTGCACGCGTTGTTCGCCGCCGCGCGCGAGCTCAGCGGCGCATGGCCCGCGTTCATGCAGCTGACCAGCGTGATCGATCGCGCGTGCGCGGGCGAGCCGGGCGTCACCGGGCCGGTCAAGGCGAAACTCGTCGATCTGACCGGCATCCGCACGCAGCGAACCGCGCTGTTCGCGCTGTCCGGCGACATCGCCGCGCAATGGCTCGGCAACGAGGGCGGCGTGCTCGATCGCGACGATCCCGAATTCGTGCACCAGATGCGCGTCGCGCTGCGCCGGCTGCGCACGCTGATGCGCTTCTTTCCGCGCTTCGCGGACGATCAGTGGCAGGAAACCTTCGGTGTCGACCTGCGCTGGCTCGCGTCGCTCCTCGGCACGGTGCGCGACTGGGACGTGTTTTCGACCGAAAGCGTGCCCGCGCTGATCGCGGCCGATGGCGGCAGCGCCGACTGGAACGGCACGCTCGACGCCGCGCGTGCGCAGGCGACGGCGGCGCGCATCGAACTGCGCCAGGCGCTGCATTCGGCACGCTATGCGCGGCTGACGCTCGGCTGGCTCGAATGGCTGAGCACGCTCGCGCTGCCGCCGGCCGCCGGCGACGACGACGCGCCGTCGCTGCGGCGACACGCGACCAAGCGCGTGCGGCGGCTGTTCGGCCATCTGTATGCATCGCCGTCGCTCACGTCGCTCGATACGGCCGCGCGGCACCAGGTGCGGATCGACGCGAAGCGGCTGCGCTATGCGCTCGAATTCTTCGCGTCGCTCGCGTCGCGCCGCACGCGCAACGAAACGGTCAAGACGCTCGCGCGCGTGCAGAGCGTGCTCGGCGAAGCGAACGACACGATGGTCGCGCAGCATCATCTCGAGCAACTGGCGGCGCCCGCGTACCAGCTCGGTTTCGTGCGCGGCTACGGTGCCGCGCTCGAGCAGCGCGCGGCGCGCGACGCCGAGGCGCTGCTCGCGAGCCTGCGTCCGCCGAGACTCGACGGCAAGCCGCGTTGAGCGGCGCGCGCTCCCTATAATGGCCCCCCGTTTTCTGCAGACCCACCCATGAGCGACACGTCGCCTCCTTCCTCCTCCGCCGGACCGCTCGGACTCGGCGGCGAACTATGGCTGCGCGCCGGCCCGCAGACGCTCGGCGGCGCGACCCGCATCGCGCTGCTCGCGGCGATCGGCGACACCGGTTCGATCACGCGCGCGGCGAAGGCCGTCGGCCTCAGCTACAAGGCCGCGTGGGATGCGATCGATACGATGAACAACCTGGCCGGTGAGCCGCTCGTCACGCGTTCGACGGGCGGCAAGGGCGGCGGGGGCACGACGCTGACGCCGCGCGCGACGTCGCTGATCGCCGCGTTTCGCACGATCGAGCGCGAGCATCGCCGCTTCATCGACGCCGCAAGCGCGGCGGTGTCCGGCTTCGACGTCGACTGGGCACTGATCGGCCGGATCGGCATGAAGACGAGCGCGCGCAACCAGCTGTTCGGCAAGGTCGAGACGATGGTGCGCGGCACGGTGAACGACGAAGTGACGCTCGTGCTGCCCGGCGGGCAGGTGATCGTCGCGGTGCTCACGCACGAAAGCGCCGGCGCGCTCGGCCTCGAGCCGGGCGCGGATGCGTGCGCGCTCGTGAAGGCGTCGTGGGTCGTGCTGGCGGTCGCCGATGAAGCCGAAGCCACGTTGAAGGTGTCCGCGCGCAACCAGTTGCACGGGACGGTCGAAACCGTCGCGGCGGGCGCGGTGAACAGCGAGGTGACGCTGGCGCTCGACGGCGGCGGGACGCTGACGGCCGTCATCACGAACGACAGCGTCGGAGCGTTGCAACTCGACGTCGGCCGGCGCGCGATCGCGCTGTTCAAGGCATCGAGCGTGATTCTCGCGGTGACGGGCTGATCGCGCGCGCGGTTTTCGCCTTCGACGACCGTGGGTGGACGACGCGAAACCGGCGCCGCCCGACGTGCACGACGCGCCGATCGGCTTCGATCCCGTCGCCAGCTTGTTCCAGCTGATGCCGCCGTGCGGCTTCCCTCAGGCTCCCGCGTGGCCGCCCGGGCCACGGCCGTCGTGCGCGCCGACGACGCGCGTCGGCCACTCGGCGTGCGGCGTTGCGGCCAGCACGCGCCCTTCGCTCAATTGCACGACCTGGTCGCCGAACGCGGCGACGTCGTCGGGATCGTGCGAGATGAGCACCATCGGGATATCGAGGCGCGCCTGTAGTTCGGCGAGCTCGTGGCGCATGCGCTGGCGCATCGCGCCGTCGATCGCCGCGAATGGCTCGTCGAGCAGCAGCACGTGCGGCTGCGCGACTAGCGCGCGGGCCAGCGCGACGCGCTGCTTCTGTCCGCCCGACAACTGCGACGGAAACTGGCCGGCGAGCGCGTCGAGCTCGAACGCCTGCAGCCAGTACGCGACTTCGGGCGGCACCGTCTTCGCGCGCGGGTTGCGCAGGCCGGGCGTGAGCCCGAACGCGATGTTCTGGCGTACGTTCAGGTGCGGGAACAGCGCATAGTCCTGGAACAGATACGCGACGCGGCGCGCGCGGGTCGGCACGTCGATGCCGCGCGCGGAATCGAACAGCGGTTCGCCGTTCAGCGTGATCGTGCCTTCGTCGGGCGACAGCAGGCCGGCGATCGCCTGCAGCGTCATGCTCTTGCCCGCGCCGGACGGCCCGAACAGCACGACGCGCTGCGTGGTGGCCGCGAACGACACGTCGAGCGTAAAGCGGCGCTCGGCGCTCGCGTAGGTCTTGCGAATGTCGACGGCGACGCTCATGCGGGCCTCCGTCGTGCCGCGCCGCCCGCGCCGCCAACCGCGCGTGCAACGGGCACGCGTGTCGCCGCGAAGCGGTAACGATGCGATCGGCGCGTCATGTCGGCTGGCTCCGCCCGGCGCGCGACGGCACGAGCCAGCCGGTCGCGAGCAGCACGAGCACGCAGGTGATCGACGTCACCAGCACGAGGAAGTTGGCCGTGCTGTCGTCGCCGGCCTGCACCGCCGCATAGATCGCGACCGACAGCGTCTGAGTTCGGCCGGGCAGGTTGCCGGCGATCATCAGCGTCGCGCCGAATTCGCCGAGTGCGCGCGCGAAGGCGAGCAGCGCGCCGGCCAGGATGCCGCGCGTGGCGAGCGGCAGCGTCACGCGGAAGAACACCGCGGCTTCGCCGAGCCCGAGCGTGCGGGCCGCGCGTTCGAGGTGCGGATCGACGCTTTCGAACGCGGTGCGCGCCGATTTCAGGATCAGCGGAAACGCGACGACCATCGACGCGATCACCGCGCCCTGCCACGTGAAGACGAGTTCGATGCCGAGCTTGTCGAGCCACGCACCGAACATGCCGCGCCGGCCGAGCAGCACGAGCAGGTAATAGCCGAGCACCGTCGGCGGCAGGACGAGGGGCAGCGTCAGCAGCGAATCGACCACGTCGCGCATCGGCGAGCGCCAGCGCGCGAGCACGAAGGCGGCGGCGACGCCGAGCACGACGTCGAGCGCGGTCGCCCAGCCGGCGACCTTCAGCGACAACAGCAGCGGTACCCACGCGTCCTGCATCATGCCGTGCTCACTTGCCCGCGGGCTTGAAGCCGAACGTCGACAGCACGGCCTGGCCCTGCGGCGACGCGACGAAATCGATGAACGACTGCGCCTGCGCGGCATGGCGGCTGTCCTTGACCACCGCGATCGGATAGGTGATGGCCGTCTGCGTCGGCACGGTCAGCGCGATCTTCACGCGGCCCGGCATGATCGCCGCGTCGGTGCCGAACACGAAGCCCGCGTCGACTTCGCCGCGCGCGACGTAATCGAGGCTCTGGCGCACGTTCGCGGCCAGCACGCCCTTGGCGCTGACGGCGTCCCACACCCCTGCCGCGCGCAGCGCGCCTTCGGTATAGCGGCCGACCGGCACCGATGCCGGATCGCCGTACGCGATACGCCTCACGCCGGGCACCGTCAGGTCGTTCAGCGACGTCGGCGCGGCCGCACGGCTGTCCGCCGGCACGATCAGCACGAGCGAATTCGCCGCGAAATCGCGGCGCGTGCCGGGCACGATGACCTTTTCGGTGACGGCGCGATCCATCGCCTTCTGGTCGGCCGAAGCGAACACATCCGCCGGCGCGCCCTTGGCGATCTGCTGCATCAGCACGTCCGACGCGCCGAAGTTGAACAGCACCTTCGTGTCCGGGTGCTGCTTGTGGTACGCATCGCCGACTGCCTTGAATGCGTTCGTCAGGCTCGCGGCCGCCGACACGACCAGCTCGTCGGCAGCGGAAGCCGGCGCGCTGAACGCGACGCCCGCGGCAAGCGTGGCGAGCGGCAACAGGCGCAGCAGGGTGCGGCGAAGCGGGCGGACGGTTGAGCGCATGGTCGGGTCGTTCGAATGGTTGAAAACCGTAATCGTAATATAGGGGAGGTTATAACGCTCGACATACCGTTCATGCGCCGGGACGCATGGAACCTTCAGACGTGAAACGCGGCGGGAGTGGCGTGCGCGCGGCCCGTCACGCGTGCAGCGACGGCAGCGACAGCCCCGTGCGGTGCAGCGATGACGGCTGCGATGCCGGCCGGTAGTTCGGATTGGCTTTCCAGCGGGCGCGGACGAACGGCCGCTCGTGCCCCGACAGCTCCAGCGCGACCTTGGTGACCCACTGGTGCGACGGCACCGTGATGCCATGCAGCGCGATCGTGACGAGCGCGAGGCTCGCGACGACCGCCGGCACCGACCAGCGGTGCGGCACCGCCTGCCACGAGCCGGCGATGAACACCAGTGCGGCGATCGCGCCGATGATGCAGCCGGTGATCGATTCGGACGGCGAATGCGCGGCGAGCGCGACGCGCGACACGCCGACCGCGACGCCGGCCGCGAGCCCGAGCGCGATGCCGGCGATCCGCACCGGCGCGCGCGTGCGGATCAGCGCGAGGAACATCGCGACGGGATAGACCGACGTGGACAGCATCGCGTGGCCGCTGAATCCGGTGAAGTCCCACGCGCGGATCCCGATGCCCCAGCCGAGGAACGCGATCTTGGTGAGCGCGACAACCCCGATCGCGGCCGCGAGCACGCCGAGCCACGCGGCGGCGCGCTGCCACGAGTAGCCGAGCGCGAGCCATACGGCGATCGTGATCGCGAGCGGCAAGGTCAGGCCAGCGCCACCGAACGCGGTGATCGTGATCCACAGGTGAGACGGCAGGTCGAACATCGGGAAGGAACGGACAGAGGCGGGACAAATGCTTAAATCAACGCGCGAGCCGGGCGGAACGACTACAACGGATACAAGCGGTTAAACCCCAGTATAGCGCCGCGGCCGGTCGAGGCCCGTTTTTTGCGCCGCCGGGAACTATCCGCGCGCAGGAAAAATCCCAGAAACAATGTTATGGTGCATTGCACAAAGTCGAACGATGCACCGAGTATCGTGACCCTATTTTTCCTGACTGCGAGCCCGATTGATGACCAAAAGTCTGACGAAGGTATGGCTGGGCGGCGTGAAACGCATGCTGTCCCCGGCCGCCAAACGTGGGGCGCGCGATGCACAGCGGATCGCGCGCGATACGCTCGAGGCCGCGGCGTCGAGCGCCGCCACCGATCTGTCCCCGCCGCGCGAGTCGCGCGTGCGGCCGCGCGCGGCTGCTTGGGCGGCAGGCGAGTGGACGCGTGGCGAGCATCCAATGGCGCCTGCACTCGGCCGCCTCGTCCAGCAGCTCGCATACGGGCTTTATGTCCCGCCCGGGCGTCGGCGCGGTGCGATGCCGCTCGTCGTGATGCTGCACGGTTGCCAGCAATCAGTCGACGAGTTTGCGCAGGGCACGCGGATGAACCTGCTGGCCGACAAGCACGGCTTCGCGGTGCTGTATCCGGAGCAGTCGCAACGTGCGCACGCGCACGGCTGCTGGCACTGGTATGAGGATACCGATCGCGCGGGTCGTGGCGAAGCGGATACGGTCGCGTCGCTGATTGATGCGCTGGTCGACGAGCACGGTTTCGACGCATCGCGCGTCTACGTCGCGGGGTTGTCGGCCGGCGCGGGGCTGGCGGCGCTGCTCGCACTGCACCATCCGGATCACTTCGCGGCGGTCGCGCTGCACTCGGGGCCGGCGCTCGGCGAGGCGAATTCCGGCATCAGTGCGATGGACGTGATGCGGCGCGGACTGCGGGAGAACCCGGCGGCCGTGCTCGACGCGCTGATCGACGCCAGTGCGTATCCGGGCATGCCCGCGCTGATCGTGCAGGGTGACGCCGACCACGTCGTCGCGCCGAAGAATGCGGACCAGCTCACGGTGCAGTTCATGCGCCTGAACGGCCTCGCGGACAGCCGGGGCGCGCTGCGCGGCGGCGAGCGCGTGGAGACGCGCGAGGCGGGCGCGCACATCACCGACGTGCGCCGCGACGGGGAGCCGGTCGTGCGGCTTTGCCACGTCAAGGGGCTCGATCACGCGTGGGCTGGCGGCGACGAAGCCGTACCGTTTCATGCGGCGGTCGGCCCCGACGCGAGCGCGATGATCTGGTCCTTTTTCGAACGGAATCGTCGGACTGTGGCGACCGAACGACGCACCGTCTGATCGATGCTAGCCAATGACTAGGGTTTTCCCTATAATTCGGGAAAACCCTAGTCAAAGAACCCTTGGATTGCGAGATCGATCATGTACCTGCTGAGCCACCTCTTCCTGATGCTGACCAAGAACGCTGAAAAGGCCGCAAAAGAGCGCGCCGACGCGTACCTGTCCGAAGCCACCGACATCTATGACCTCGAATTCCGCATGCGCAAGATCGATCGCGAAGCGGCGATGAACCGTCCGTTCTCGTTCGGCTCGCGTTAAGTAGCGCAGCGCGGGCCGGCTCGTCAGCCGGTCCGGCGAATCACGCAAAAGGGCTGTGCGGCAAGTAGCCGCACACGCCCTTTTTGCATTCGGCGCCGCGTGTCGCGTTAGACCACCGTCAGGCGCACCGGCACGTTGTTGCGGGTCGCGTTCGAGTACGGGCACACGTGGTGCGCCTTGTCGACCAGCGCCTGCGCGTCGGCCTTGTCGAGCCCCGGCAGCGATACACGCAATTCGATGTCAAGCCCGAAGCCGCCCGCGTCGTTCGGGCCGATGCCCACTTCCGCGGTGACTTGCGTGTCAGCCGGCAGCGTCTGCTTGTTCTGGCCGGCGACGAATTTCATCGCGCTCAGGAAACAGGCCGAGTAACCTGCGGCAAACAGCTGCTCCGGGTTCGTGCCTTCCGCACCCGTGCCGCCGAGTTCACGCGGCGCGGCCAGCTTCACTTCCAGCTTGTTGTCGGCGGAAACCGCGCGGCCGTCGCGGCCGCCCGTGCTCGTGGCGCTGGTCTTGTACAGAATGTTCATCGTGCAGCTCCTGTCGGAAAAGGGGGAAAGCGGTCCGGTCGAACTGGGATGTCGCCGGCCACGAGATAAATATAGAACACAAATGATTTGTGTGCAAATGAAATTTTGAAGAAAAGGCTGACGCATCGGCCGGCTCGCGACCGGTCGGCTCGTCAGCCTTCGTTGGCGGCCGCCAGCGCGTTGCGCAGCTGCTGGAGATCCGCGCGCAGCCTGACCAGAAACTCGGGGGTTTGCTGCATCGCGCAAAAGAGATCGCCGGGCACCGAGCGCGCCTTGACCTTCAGCGCGCGGCCTTCCGCGGTCACGCGCACGTTCACGACGCGCTCATCCGTCGCGCTGCGCACGCGCTCGACGTAGCCGAGCGCCTCGAGCCGCTTCAGCAGTGGCGTGACGGTGGCCGGGTCGAGGTCGAGGCGGGCGGCGATGTCCTTCACCGCGATGTCGTCGCGTTCCCACAGCACGAGCATGGCCAGATATTGGGGATAGGTGAGCGACAGCTTGTCGAGCAACGGCTTGTACGCCTTCGTCATCGCATGCGAAGTCGAGTAGAGCGCGAAGCAGAGTTGCTCGTCGAGCGTCTGGGGCAGGGGGGGGAGGCGGTCCATGATTCGGGCGGCGCGGCGAACGCGCTAACGATTTGTACGCAAATTATTTTGCGCGCAAAAGATTCGATTGAACAGGGGCAGCGTTGGCAGAGCGGGCGGCAGCCGGAACCCGCGAAACTGGGGGCGGGCTGGCCGGGAAGGGATGGGCGGCCGGCGGCGTGCGCCGGCCGAACTGGCGTCAGCGGCCGGTCGTCGGCGTCGGGGCGCCCGGTTCCTGCACGCCGAAGCAGCCGCGATAGGTCGCGTAGAACGAGCAGTACATCATCGTGACGATGATGATCGTCACCGGCATCATGATCGTCAGCACATAGGCACCGGCGCCGAGCGCCTGCAGCAGCAGCGACAGGCCGAACGACGAGCCGAGCGCGACGCCGAACCACAGCAGCCCGTATACGACGAATGCGCCGCGATTGCGCCAGCAGCTGACGACGCTGAAGAACAGCGCCTTGGCGGGCGGGATGTCGTGCCACGCGGTGAGCACCGGCGCGAACCAGAACAGCATCGCGACGGGCGCGTAGAGCAGCGTCGCGAGCAGCAGCGCGCCGACCGTGCCCTGCGCGGCAAGCGCTTCCGGCGTCGGACTCGTGTCGTTCGTCGCGCCCAGCATCATGTGGAGCAGCCCGCCGCCGTCCACGATGGACGACGCCGCGAACACCGCCACCATCAGCGCGACATAGACGAGGCCGAGGACGAGCAGCCGCTGCGTCGTCGCGGTGCCGTACGAGCGGAAGCCGTCGATGAGGATCGTCGGCATCACCGGCTTGCCGGCGACCGTGTCGCGGCACGCGGCCATGAAGCCGACGGCGATGCCGGGGATGAACAGCAGCGGCAGCGCCGCGCCGATCACCGGCACCATCGACACCAGCGTGATGGCCAGCAGGTACGTGAAAAACAGCGTGATGAACGCGAGGGGGTTCCGGCGGAACAGCCAGATGCCTTGGCGGAACCAGACATAGCCCGCTTTCGCGGGTACTTCGATCAGTTGCATGCGGTATGGGTCTCGGGAAGCGCGGGCGTGTGGGCGATACGCTCACGCAGGATGCGTTCGAAATGACCGGGGTCGTGCGGTTTGAGCATTTCGGCCGCGCGCGGCAGGTAGAAGTCGTACAGGCGCGACACCCAGAAGCGGTACGCGCCCGCGCGCAGCATGTCGCTCCAGTGGCGGCGCTCCGCGGCCGTGAACGGCCGGACCGTTTGGTATGCCCGCAGCAGCGCGTCCGCGCGCGCGACGTCGAGCACGCCCGTCGCGAGGTCGACGCACCAGTCGTTGACGGTCACCGCGACGTCGAACAGCCATTTGTCGCAGCCCGCGAAATAGAAATCGAAGAAGCCGCCGAGCCGTACGTCATGACCGGTGCCGGGCGCCGCGTGCGCGAACAGCACGTTGTCGCGGAACAGGTCGCAGTGGCACGGGCCGCTCGGCAGCGCCGCATAGTCGTCGGACGCGAAAAACGCGGCCTGGTGCGCGAGTTCGCCCTCGAGCAGCGTGCGTTGCGCGTCGGACACGAACGGAACGATCGCCGGGACGTTTTCCTGCCACCACGGCAGGCTGCGCAGGTTCGGCTGGTAGCGCGCATAGTCGCGCCCCGCGAGGTGCAGGCGCGCGAGCATCTGCCCGACCTCGATGCAGTGTTCGATCCCCGGCGCGAGTTCGGCGGCGCCGTCGAGCTTCGTGACGATCGCGGCCGGCTTGCCGTGCAGCAGGCCGAACAGCGCGCCGTCGTCGCGCGGGATCGGATCCGGCACCGGCACGCCGTGGCTCGCCAGATGGCGCATCAGGTCGAGGTAGAACGGCAGCTGTTCGGCCGTCAGCTTTTCGAAGATCGTCAGGACGTACTCGCCGCGCGTCGTCGTCAGGAAGAAGTTGCTGTTTTCGATACCGGACGGAATGCCGCGGAACGCCAGCACGTCGCCCAGTTCGTAGTGGCGCATCCATTGCGCGAGATCGGAGTCGGAAACAGCGGTGAAAACGGCCATGCGAGATGCGTCAGGTCAGTTGTCGGCACGCGCGTGGCGTGCGGCGCGACAGGAGGTGAAGGGAGCGCCGGTGCGCCGCGTGGCGACCGACGCGGCGCGGCGGGAAATCAGTAGCGCAGGTTCACCGACGGCAGGCGCGTGATCGGGACGCCGGCGTCGTGCGGCTTCGGCGACGTGTCGGGCGTCGAGCTCATCTGGTAGCGCGTGCCGAAGTTCGACTTCACGTTGATCTCGACCGGCTTGCCGCGATCGCGATACTCGGTGACCTCGGTGCCGTTCCTGCTCTTTTCATGGAAGCTCGGCGTGCGGCGAATGTCGGCGAAGTCGACTTTCGACGTGACTTCGGCGCCGGGCCGGTTGATCTTGCGGAGATCGGGCAGGCCGGCGGCTTCGTTGGCCTCGGCCCGCGCCTGCGCGTCGGCGTCCGGCGTGCTGCCTGCGGCGTAAGCGGTGCCGACGGCGGCAAACATGCCAGCAAATGCGGCAGCAGCGGCGACGAGAATGAGCGGCTTCATGATGAGTCTCCAGTGAACCCACCGATTTTAGCAAATACTGGGCGCGGCCCGGCCCTCATGTGCAAGCGACTTGCAAGCAGGCGGCCATGAGTATGACCGGGTTCCGTGGTAATGTCGTTCGATCAGATGAGGTATCGAAAATGAAGAACGATTTGAGCCGCCGGCACCGGATGCTAATGCCCGAGAGCCCGCCTGTCGAAGCATTCGACGATTCCGTCGCCGCCGTCGCGCGGCTGTCGGCCATCTACGACACCAATACGGGCTTCCTGCGCGACGCGTTCGCGCGTTATCGCCGCCACGAACCGATCACCGAGCACGTGCGCGCGTGCTACCCGTTCGTGCGGATTCGTACCGAGGTCAACACCCACGTCGATTCCCGCCGCTCGTACGGCTTCGTCGCAGGCCCGGGCGTGTTCGAGACGACGGTCACGCGTCCCGACCTGTTCGCGAATTACTATCGCGAGCAGCTGCGCCTGTTGGCGAAGAACCACCATGTGAAGATCGAGATCGGCGTGTCGTCGCAGCCGATCCCGGTTCACTTCGCGTTCCCCGAAGGCATCCATCTCGAAGGCGAACTCGACCGCGACCGCCTGCTCGCGATGCGTGACATCTTCGATACGCCCGACCTGTCGTACCTCGACGACCGCATCGTCAACGGCACGTTCGAGCCGCAGCACGGCGAGCCGCATCCGCTCGCGCTGTTCACCGCCGCGCGCGTCGATTTCTCGCTGCACCGGCTGCGCCACTACACGGCCACGTCGCCCACGCACTTCCAGAACTACGTGCTGTACACGAACTATCAGTTCTACATCGACGAATTCGTGAAGCTCGGTCGCATGATGATGACGGAGAGCGACGATCCCGAAGTGCGCGAGTACCGCAGCCAGTACAGCGCGTTCGTCGAGCCGGGCGATGTCGTCACGTACAACGCGAACCTCGGCAGCGAGCCCGTGGAGGGCGTCGCGCCGCCGCGGCTGCCGCAGATGCCCGCGTATCACCTGAAGCGCGCGGACGGCAGCGGGATCACGATGGTCAACATCGGCGTCGGTCCGTCGAACGCGAAGACGATCACCGATCACATCGCGGTGCTGCGTCCGCATGCGTGGGTGATGCTCGGCCATTGCGCGGGCCTGCGCAATACGCAGCGCCTCGGCGACTACGTGCTCGCCCACGGTTACGTGCGCGAGGATCACGTGCTGGATGCCGACCTGCCGCTGTGGGTGCCGATCCCGGCGCTCGCCGAAGTGCAGCTCGCGCTCGAGCGCGGGGTGGCCGAGGTCACCCGGCTCGAAGGCGCCGAACTGAAGCGCGTGATGCGCACGGGGACGGTCGCGAGCGTCGACAACCGCAACTGGGAGTTGCGCGATCACCGCGAGCCCGTGCAGCGGCTGTCGCAGAGCCGCGCGATTGCGCTCGACATGGAAAGCGCGACGATCGCCGCGAACGGTTTCCGCTTCCGTGTGCCGTACGGCACGTTGCTGTGCGTATCGGACAAGCCGCTGCACGGCGAGCTGAAGCTGCCGGGCATGGCCGACACGTTCTATCGCGGGCAGGTCGACCAGCATCTGCAGATCGGTGTGAAGGCGATGGAGATCCTGCGCACGAACGGGCTCGACAAGCTGCATAGCCGCAAGCTGCGGAGTTTTGCGGAAGTGGCGTTTCAATAACGCCGCACGCCGCCGCGCCCCAACGACAAAGGCCACACGCGAACCTTCGTTCGCGTGTGGCCTTGTTCGTTGCGCTTCAGTGCGGGCGTACCGGCCCGATGTTCAGTTGCTCAGCACTCGCCTTTCTTCGCGTGTCCCGGCGGGCAGTGATAGCCGCCGCGGCCTTCGTGACCACGATGGCGCTGGTGATCTTCCCACTCGCGGCGTTCCCAGTAGCGACGGCCGTCCCAGTAGCGGTCGCCGTGCCAGCCGACGATCACCACGGGCGCAGGCGCGACGACGACCGGTGCGGGCGTGCCGATGTTGACGTCGACGTTGACGGCGTGGGCGAGGCCGGACAGTGAAAGACCGAGGCCGGCGAAGGCGAGGGCAATCAGCGAGCGTTGCATGTTGTTTTCCGTGATGTCGTTGTAAAAGGCCGGCGCGACGCGATGGACGCGAGGGGGGATCGCGCCCACCGGGGGGACGCCACGCCGACGAGATGCAGTGTGCGGGCATCGCGCGAAAAAGGCGAGGCGTGTTTGTTACGGTGGATTCCGGCCGTCGGCCCGACCCGGATCGAGGGCCGGCCGCACGATTTGACAATGACGGGTCGCAGGCGCGGAACGGGGCATTCGCGTTGCGCGGCACAGGCTGCCCTGATTTGACATTCGGCGGTGCGTGAGCGCGCAGCGGGATTAACGCGGCGTTACAAAATGACACGCGGCAGGTGGCGAAATCGCCATGCCTGCCGCGCGGGGTGCGGATGCGCGATGCCGGCCGTGAGGCCGGCGATCGACATCGATCGAATTACAGATAGAACATGCGGTCTTCTTCAGGCCGCGGCGGCTGGCCGTCGCCGTCCGAGCCTTCTTCCTCGCCGCTGTCCTCGTAGAACGCGAGCACGGCGTCGAGCACCTGGTCGGGATCGTCGATCACCTGCATCAGATTCATGTCTTCCGAATTGATGAGGCCCATCGGAATCAGCTGGTCGCGGAACCATTGCAGCAGCCCCTGCCAGAACGCGCTGCCGACGAGAATGATCGGCACGAGGCGCGACTTCTTCGTCTGGATCAGCGTGAGCACTTCGGACAGTTCGTCGAGCGTGCCGAAGCCGCCCGGCATCACGATCACCGCGTCGGAGTTCTTCACGAACGTGACCTTGCGCGTGAAGAAATGACGGAAGCGCAGCGAGATGTCCTGGAAGTGGTTGCCCGCCTGCTCGTGCGGCAGCTCGATGTTCAGGCCGACCGACGGCGCCTTGCCGGCGTGTGCGCCTTTGTTCGCCGCTTCCATGATGCCGGGGCCGCCGCCGGAGATGACCGCGAAGCCGGCGTCGGACAGCTTGCGCGCGATCTGCACCGCGAGCTTGTAGTGCGGCGTGTCGGGCTTGAGACGGGCAGAACCGTAGATGCTGACAGCCGGGCGGATCTCCGACAGGTACTCGGTCGCCTCGATAAACTCTGCCATAATCGTGAACATCTGCCACGATGCGCGCGCCTTCTTGGCCGTCGCGCGTTCTTGATCTGCGAGCGAACGCAGACTCGGAATCACTTTTCTCTTGTTCATAATGCCTGAAGAACGAAATCTGGAAGGTAAGACCCTGCTATTGGTTGACGGTTCGAGCTATCTGTATCGGGCTTACCATGCGATGCCTGATCTGCGTGGCCCTGGCGGGGAGCCGACCGGAGCGCTCTACGGAATCATCAACATGCTGCGCCGTATGCGCAAGGAAGTCAGTGCAGAGTATAGCGCTTGCGTGTTCGATGCAAAGGGCAAGACGTTCCGCGACGACCTTTATGCCGACTATAAGGCAAACCGTCCGTCGATGCCGCCCGACCTCGCATTGCAGGTCGAGCCGATCCACGGCGCGGTGCGCGCGCTCGGCTGGCCGCTGCTGATGGTCGAGGGCGTCGAGGCCGACGACGTGATCGGCACGCTCGCGCGCGAAGCCGAGCGGCACGGGATGAACGTGATCGTGTCGACCGGCGACAAGGATCTCGCGCAACTCGTGTCCGATCGCGTCACGCTCGTCAACACGATGACCAACGAGACGCTCGACCGCGACGGTGTGATCGCGAAGTTCGGCGTGCCGCCCGAGCGGATCATCGACTACCTCGCGCTGATCGGCGATACCGTCGACAACGTGCCGGGCGTCGAGAAGTGCGGGCCGAAGACGGCCGTGAAATGGCTGTCGCAATACGACAGCCTCGACGGCGTGATCGAACACGCGGGCGAGATCAAGGGCGTGGTCGGCGACAACCTGCGCCGCGCGCTCGACTTCCTGCCGCTCGGCCGCACGCTCGTGACCGTCGAGACGGCCTGCGATCTCGCGCCGCATCTCGAATCGATCGAGGCGTCGCTGAAGACGGACGGCGAAGCACGCGATCTGCTGCGCGACATCTTCGCGCGCTACGGCTTCAAGACGTGGCTGCGCGAAGTCGAGAGCGCGCCCGCCGAAGGCGGCGGCGCCGATGCGCCGGAGGGCGACCCTGCGCCGGTGATCGCGGCGGACATCGTCCGCGAATACGACACGATCCAGACCTGGGCGCAATTCGACGCGTGGTTCGCGAAGATCGATGCGGCCGCACTCACCGCGTTCGACACCGAAACCACCGCGCTCGACCCGATGACCGCCCGCCTCGTCGGCCTGTCGTTCTCGATCGAGCCCGGCAAGGCCGCGTATCTTCCGGTCGCGCATCGCGGCCCCGACATGCCCGAGCAACTGCCGATCGACGACGTGCTCGCGCGCCTGAAGCCGTGGCTCGAATCGGCCGATCGCAAGAAGGTCGGCCAGCACCTGAAGTACGACGCGCAGGTGCTCGCGAACTACGGCATCGCGCTGAACGGCATCGAGCACGACACGCTGCTCGAATCGTACGTGCTCGAATCGCACCGCACGCACGACATGGACAGCCTCGCGCTGCGTCATCTGGGCGTCAAGACGATCAAGTACGAGGACGTGGCCGGCAAGGGCGCGAAGCAGATCGGTTTCGACGAAGTGGCGCTCGAGCAGGCCGCCGCGTACGCGGCCGAAGATGCGGACATCACGCTGCAGCTTCACCAGGCGCTGTATCCGCAGGTCGCGCGTGAAGCGGGCCTCGAGCGCGTGTATCGCGACATCGAGATGCCGGTATCGCTCGTGCTGCGCAAGATGGAGCGCACCGGCGTGCTGATCGACGACGCGCTTCTGCAGGCGCAAAGCACCGAGATCGCGACGCGCCTCATCGAGCTCGAAGGGCAGGCGTACGAACTGGCCGGCGGCGAGTTCAATCTCGGCTCGCCGAAGCAGATCGGCCAGATCTTCTTCGAGAAGCTGCAGTTGCCGGTCGTGAAGAAAACGCCGAGCGGCGCACCGTCGACCGACGAAGAAGTGTTGCAGAAGCTGGCCGAGGATTATCCGCTGCCGAAGCTGCTGCTCGAGCATCGCGGGCTGTCGAAGCTGAAGTCGACCTACACCGACAAGCTGCCGCGCATGGTGAATCCGGCAACGGGCCGCGTGCACACGAACTATGCGCAGGCCGTCGCGGTCACGGGCCGGCTCGCATCGAACGATCCCAATCTTCAGAACATTCCGGTGCGCACGGCCGAAGGCCGGCGGATCCGCGAAGCGTTCATCGCATCGCCCGGCCACCGGATCGTGTCGGCCGACTATTCGCAGATCGAACTGCGGATCATGGCGCACATCTCCGGCGACGCGTCGCTGTTGCGCGCGTTCGCGCAAGGCGAGGACATCCACCGCGCAACTGCTGCCGAAGTGTTCGGCGTGACGCCGCTGGAGGTCAACTCCGACCAGCGCCGGATCGCGAAGGTCATCAACTTCGGGCTCATCTACGGGATGAGCGCGTTCGGCCTCGCGTCGAACCTCGGCATCACGCGCGATGCGGCGAAGCTCTATATCGACCGCTACTTCACGCGCTACCCGGGCGTTGCGCAGTACATGGAAGACACGCGCACGGCAGCGAAGGACAAGGGCTACGTCGAAACCGTTTTCGGTCGTCGCCTGTGGCTGCCGGAGATCAACGGCGGCAACGGCCCGCGCCGTCAGGCCGCCGAGCGCGCGGCCATCAATGCACCGATGCAGGGCACGGCGGCCGACCTGATCAAGCTGTCGATGATCGCGGTGGACGACTGGCTCACGCGCGACCGGCTCGCGTCGCGAATGATCATGCAGGTGCACGATGAACTGGTGCTCGAGGTGCCCGACGACGAACTGTCGCTCGTGCGCGAGAAACTGCCGGAAATGATGTGCGGTGTGGCGAAGCTGAAGGTGCCGCTGGTCGCCGAAGTGGGCGCCGGCGCGAACTGGGAAGAGGCACACTGACGCACCCCCGTGCGATTCCCGCTTCCCGCGGCATATTGTTGCAGGGATGCTGAATATCGAGATGGTTTGCTTGTGGTCAACGCGCAAGCTCCCGGACAATGCAAGTGAGTCAGATCATTGTCGCGGGGGCGGCGCGGCCCGCGTTCCGGAATCGGCGCATCGAAGTGTTTCGAACTGCACATCGATGATGTCCGAACCGGTTAATCCAACGGGCGGCGCGAATGGATGCGTGCGCATCGTCCGGCGGCAGCAGTTTCGAATCGCAAAGGGGGAATCAGATGCATCGGATCATCATCGTAGGCGGAGGCGCGGGCGGCCTGGAACTGGCGACGCGGCTCGGCGACCGTTACGGCGCGCGCGCCAATCGTCCCGCGCGCGCGCTCGTCACGCTCGTCGACCGCAATCCGACCCACATCTGGAAGCCGTTGCTGCACGAAGTCGCGGCCGGCAGCATGGACCCGTTCACGCAGGAACTCGAATATGCGGCGCAGGCGCGCTGGCACGGCTTCGAGTTTCAGCAGGGCGAACTCACCGCGCTCGACCGCACGGCGAAGCGCATCACGCTGTCGCCCGTCAACGACAGCGACGGCGAGGAACTGCTGCCCGCGCGCGATCTGGAATACGACACGCTGGTGATCGCGATCGGCAGCACGACGCACTTCTTCGGCGTGCAGGGCGCGGCCCAGAACGCGATCGCGCTCGATACGGTCGGTGAGGCCGAGCGCTTCCGCAAGCGCTTGATCGCCGCGTGCATGCGCGCCGAGCACCAGGCGCCGGCGCAGCCCGCGCCGGGCGCTGCGGCCGAGCCGCGCATCCAGGTCGTGATCGTCGGCGGCGGCGCGACGGGCGTCGAGTTGTCCGCCGAGCTGCGCAATACCGCGCAGGTGCTGTCGGTGTACGGGCTGCACAAGCTCGACCCGCGACACGACGTCGGCATCGTGCTGATCGAATCGGGGCCGCGAATTCTCCCGGCGTTGCAGGAGCGCGTGTCGACCGCGACGGCCGAACTGCTCGAAAAGCTCGGCGTGCGACTGATGCTGTCCGAGCGCGTGACGGAAGTCGCGCCCGGCGTCGTGCACACCGCGAGCGGCAAGGCGGTGCGTGCGGATCTCACGGTCTGGGCGGCCGGCATCAAGGCGCCGTCCGTGCTGTCGAATCTCGATGGCCTGCAGGTCAACAAGCTCGGCCAGCTCGACGTGCGCCGCACGCTGCAGACCTTCACCGACGACAACGTCTTCGCGCTCGGCGACTGCGCGGCATGCGCATGGCCCGGCAACGAACGCAACGTGCCGCCGCGCGCGCAGGCCGCGCATCAGCAGGCGAGCTTCCTGCTGAAGGCGATCGGATGCCGGCTCGACGGGCGTCCGCTGCCCGAGTTCACGTATCGCGATTTCGGTTCGCTCGTGTCGCTCGGCCACTTCAGTGCGGTCGGCAACCTGATGGGCGGGTTGATCGGCGGCAACATGCTGATCGAAGGGCTGTTCGCGCGGTTCATGTACATGTCGCTGTACCGGCTGCATATCGCGGCGCTGCACGGCTACCCGCGCATGATGCTCGATACGGTCGCGCACTGGCTGCGCCGCACGACACTGCCGCGCGTCAAGCTGCACTGACAGCGGTTCGTGCACCGGGCGGGCAGGGAATGCGCATCGAGCGCGTTTCCTGCCCGTTGTCTTTTTCGGGCGCAGAATGACTGCCCATGCGCTGCACGTCTTTTCGTTTCAATCCGAAAGCATTCGATAGCGCAACGGTGCTCGTTGCGTGCATTCCGCACATGGAACGGAGGGCCGGCCGGCGGCCATCGACACCGCGGTCGATATCACGGGATCGCACCGTCGTAATCGAGTCTTACACATCTGACAGTTGACGCGACAACGGATTATTGGGCATCTTGTGCGGGTTTCCGCTTGCGGCGGTGTGCCAACCGCCGCGACATCCGCGCCGTCCGCCTGCGCGATGCCCCGTCAGGTCGGATCCGTGGCCGTGACGGCGGCGCCCCATTCGAGGAGTGCATTCATGTTGAAACCCGAAGTCGACAGCCTGGTTCCCCACGTTCCGTTCTCGCGCCGCAAGTTCATGCAGGCCGCGCTGGGCGGCACCTTCGCGGCGGCCGTGCTGCCCGTGTCGGCGCAGACCATCACGACCGACAGCGCCGGGCTGGACGTCGACACCATCGAGATCCGCTCGGGCGACGCGAGCATCCCCGCGTATCGCGCGCAGCCGGTCGACAAGACGAACCTGCCGGTCGTCATCGTGATCCACGAGATCTTCGCCGTGCACGAGCATATCGCCGACGTCTGCCGTCGCTTCGCGAAACTCGGCTATCTCGCGATCGCGCCGGACCTGTTCGCGCGCCAGGGCAATGCGTCGAAGTACCCGACGATCCAGGCGCTCGTCGACAACATCGTCAGCAAGGTGCCGGACCGCCAGGTCACCGAGGATCTCGATGCGACCGTCGCGTGGGCCGGCAAGAACGGCGGCGACCTGTCGCGTCTCGGCGTGACGGGGTTCTGCTGGGGCGGTCGTCAGGCGTGGCTGTATGCGGAGCACAATCCGCACGTGCGCGCGGCCGTGGCGTGGTACGGGTTCGTCGAGGGCAAGACCGACGAGATGACGCCGTTCAATCCGATCGATCATGCGGCGTTGCTGAAGGTGCCGGTGCTCGGGCTGTACGGCGAGAAGGACACGAACATCACGCAGGCGTCGCTGGCCGACATGCGCAAGGCAATCCAGACCAGCGACTCGAAGCTCGCGCGCCAATCCGAAATCGTCGTATATCCGGATGCCGGTCACGCATTCTTCGCCGATTACCGGCCGAGTTACGTGAAGGGCGATGCCGAGGACGGCTGGAAGCGCGCGATCGAGTGGTTCCACAAATACGGCGTGATGTAAACGACACGCGGCGGCACATGCCGCCGCGTCATCTTGCGCAGTGCCGGTGTGTTACGGCGTCGGGCCGGTCGCGATCGGCCGCGACGGATCGGCGCTCCATTCGCTCCACGAGCCCGGATACAGCGATGCGCCATGCAGCCCGGCGATTTCGAGCGCGAGCGCGTTGTGGCATGCGGTCACGCCGGAGCCGCATTGCAGGATCACGCTGTTCGGTTCGGTGCCGGCCAGCAGCGTGGTGAATGTCTCGCGCAGTTCGTGGCCGGTCTTGAAGCGGCCGTCGGCGTTCAGGTTGTCCTTGAAGAACCGGTTGCGTGCGCCGGGGATATGGCCGCCGACACGATCGATCGTTTCGTTTTCACCGCGATAGCGGTCGGGCGCGCGCGCATCGATCACGACGCGCTGGGCCGACGTCACGTTCGCGAGCACGGCTGCCGCGTCGACCGTCGATTCAAGCGGCGCTGCCGCCCGGAAGTCGCCGGCGGGCGGGTGCGGCACGTCGGTCGTCAACGGCTGGCCGGCCGCTTCCCATGCCTGCAGGCCGCCGTCGAGCACCGCGATCGAGTCGTGCCCGAGCCAGCGCAGCAGCCACCACAGGCGCGCCGCATAGGCGCCGCCGTGTGCGTCATACGCGACCACCTGCTGGCCCTGCTTGACGCCGCGGCTGGCCATCAGCGTCGCGAATGCGTCGCGGGTCGGCAGCGGATGGCGGCCGTTGGTGCCGGTCTTGCGGCCGGACAGGTCGCGGTCCAGATGAAGATACTGCGCGCCCGGGATGTGCCCGGCCGCATAGGCGGCTTCGCCCGCGGCCGGATCGGCGAGATCGAAGCGGCAGTCGAATACGGCGACGCTGCCCGGCGCCGCGGCCAGACGTTCGGCGAGATTGGCTGCGGAGATGAGCGTGGTGTAGTGGGTGTGTGGCATGACGGCTCCCTGGAGTGCGAACTGGCCTGATACTCCAAGTCTAAACAAAAAAAGACGGGCCGAAACCCGTCTTTTCATATGCCGAATGCGATGCGGCGCGGAGCGCGCCGCGCGCGCTCAGAGATCGCCGAGGTGGCGGCGCAGGAACTCGTGGAAGTGCTGCATGCCGTCTTCCATCGGGCTCTGGTACGGGCCGACCTGCGATTCGCCGCGTGCCATCAGTGCACGGCGGCCGGCGTCCATCCGCATCGCGATTTCGTCGTCCTCGACGGCCGTCTCCATGTAGGCGGCGCGCTCGGCCTCGACGAACTCGCGCTCGAACAGCGCGATTTCCTCGGGGTAGTAGAACTCGACGATGTTGGTCGTCTTCTGCGGGCCGCGCGGAATCAGCCACGACACGACCAGCACGTGCGGATACCACTCGATCATCAGGCCCGGGTAATAGACCATCCAGATCGCGCCGAATTCCGGCGGCACGCCGTTGCGGAACTTGAGCACCTGCTCGTGCCACTTCTGGTAGGTCGCGCTGCCCGGTTTCGCGAGGGCGTTGTGCACGCCGACCGTCTGCACGCTGTACCAGTCGCCGAACTCCCACTTGAGATCGTCGCACGACACGAAACTGCCGAGGCCCGGGTGGAACGGGGCGACGTGGTAATCCTCGAGGTAGACCTCGATGAACGTCTTCCAGTTGTAATCGCACTCGTGCACTTCGACGTGATCGAACTGATATTCGGAGAAGTCGAAGTGATGCTTCGTGCCGAGGTTCGCGAGATCGCGCGCGACGTTGCGGCCTTCGGCCTCGAACAGCAGCCCCTGCCAGTTCTGCAGCGGGCTCTTGCCGAGATTCAGGCAGGGCTTGTCGGGGAAGTGCGGGGCGCCGAGCAGCTCGCCTTCCAGGTCGTACGTCCAGCGGTGCAGCGGGCACACGATGTTCTGCGCATGGCCACGCCCGTTGAGCATGATCGCCTGGCGGTGGCGGCACACGTTCGACAGCAGTTCGATCTGGTTCGTCTGGTTGCGGACCAGCACGCGGCCTTCCTGCTCGGACGGCAGCGCGAAATAATCCCCCGCCTCGGGCACCATCAACTCGTGCCCGACGTAACGAGGTCCTTTCTTGAAGAGGGTTTCGATCTCGCGCTCGAGTAGCGCCTCATCGAAATATGCAGTGACTGGAAGCTGGCTGTGAGCCGACTTCAACTGAAGCGCGTCGCTCAGATTGGACATTCCCACTCCCGGTGTTAGCGTGAAAGCAGTGAACAACCCAACCATCGAAAAATCGATTTAGGGAAACGGGCAATTATACCCGGTTCGCCCCGCAAGGCTAGGATTAAGTGCCTGATTTGTGTCAATTTTTTGTCGGGAGACACTCGGAAGGCGCACACTGTGCGTCGAAGATGGGGCCGGAATTGTGCCGGGCCCGCCAAGTCGGGAGATCGGAGAATTCTCTTTTGCCGTAGAATGTCCGACTTGTTTTGAAATTTGACACCCTCGTCCATGGCGAAAACCGCATCCCCAGGCGCCACGCCGCCCGACAATGGCACCGAACCGTTGCCGGACAATTACGAAATGGCGCTCGCGGAACTCGAGACGCTGGTTGCCCGGATGGAAGGCGGCGCGTTGAGCCTCGAGGATTCGCTCGCCGCGTATCGCCGCGGCGCGAACCTCGTTGCGTTTTGCCAACAGCAGCTCGAGAAAGTGGAGCAACAGGTTCGCGTGCTGGACGGCGCGACGCTGAAGCCGCTTTCGTCCGGAACGGCCGCCACGGACGGCGAAGACGACGATCTATGACATTCGAACAATGGATGCGGTCCGTGCTTGACCGTGTCGAGGACGCACTCGGCCACTATTTGCCGGCCGAAAACGTGGTGCCCACGCAACTCCACGAAGCGATGCGCTACGCGGTCCTCGGCGGCGGCAAGCGCGTTCGCCCGCTGCTGTGCCATGCAGCAGGCGAACTGACCGGTGCGACGGAAGCGGCGCGCAACGCGGCGGCGGCGGCGCTGGAGATGATCCACGTCTATTCGCTCGTGCACGACGACATGCCGTGCATGGACGACGACGCGCTGCGTCGCGGCAAGCCGACCGTGCACGTGCAGTACGACGAGCCGACGGCGTTGCTGGTCGGCGACGCGCTGCAGTCGCAGGCATTCGTCGCGCTGACCGACGTCGATGCGCTGTCGCCCGTGCAGCAGGCCGCGCTCGTGCGCGAGCTGGCGCTGGCGAGCGGCTCGATCGGCATGGCCGGCGGGCAGGCGATCGACCTGGCGAGCGTCGGCCTGAAGCTGACGCGCGAGCAGCTCGAGACGATGCACCGGATGAAGACGGGTGCGCTGCTGCGCGCGGCCGTGCGGATGGGCGCGCTGGCCGGCGAGATGCCGTCGGCGGAAACGCTGGCCGCGCTCGACGTCTACGCAGCGGCCGTGGGCCTGGCCTTTCAGGTCGTCGACGACATTCTCGACGTCACGACCGATTCGGCGACGCTCGGCAAGACGGCCGGCAAGGATGCGGCAAACGACAAGCCGACCTACGTATCGATCCTCGGCCTCGACGCATCGCGCGAGCTCGCAGCCCAGCTGCGCGCGGAAGCACACGATGCGTTGAAACCGTTCGGCGCACGCGCACAGCGTCTCGCCGAACTTGCCGACCTGGTGGTGAACCGGGTCAGCTGACGCGAAGCCCGCCGCTGCGCACACGCTTACGGTGCGTGCAATAGAATGCGGGCGCGTTTGATTTCCTACAATGGAACGACGATGTACGACTTGCTGAAAACCATCGACGACCCGGCGGATCTGCGCCGCCTCGATCGTCGCCAACTCCAACCGCTCGCGGATGAACTGCGCGCGTTCGTGCTCGACAGCGTGTCGAAGACGGGCGGCCATTTGTCGTCCAACCTCGGGACGGTCGAGCTGACGATCGCGTTGCACTACGTGTTCAACACGCCGAACGACCGGATCGTCTGGGACGTGGGCCACCAGACCTACCCGCACAAGATCCTGACGGGTCGCCGCGACCAGATGCATTCGCTGCGCCAGTACGACGGCATCTCGGGTTTCCCGCGCCGCAGCGAGTCCGAATACGACACGTTCGGCACCGCGCATTCGAGCACGTCGATCTCGGCGGCGCTCGGGATGGCGATCGGCAGCCAGCTGAACGGCGACGACCGCTTCTCGATCGCGGTGATCGGCGACGGCGCGATGACGGCCGGCATGGCGTTCGAGGCGATGAACAACGCGGGCGTGTCGGAGGATGCGAAACTGCTCGTGATCCTCAACGACAACGACATGTCGATTTCGCCGCCGGTGGGCGCGCTGAACCGCCATCTCGCGCGCCTGATGTCGGGCCGCTTCTACGCGGCCGCGCGTGCCGGCGTCGAGCGCGTGCTGAGCGTGGCGCCGCCGGTGCTCGAACTCGCGCGCAAGCTCGAGGAGCACGCGAAGGGCATGGTCGTGCCGGCGACGCTGTTCGAAGAATTCGGCTTCAACTACATCGGCCCGATCGACGGTCACGATCTCGATTCGCTGATCCCGACGCTGCAGAACATTCGCGAGCTGCGCGGCCCGCAATTCCTGCACGTGGTGACGAAGAAAGGCCAGGGCTACAAGCTCGCCGAAGCGGATCCCGTGCTCTATCACGGCCCCGGCAAGTTCAACCCGGCCGAAGGCATCAAGCCGTCGCCCACGCCCGCGAAGAAGACGTACACGCAGGTGTTCGGCGAATGGCTGTGCGATGAAGCCGAGCGCGATTCGCGCGTCGTCGGCATCACGCCCGCGATGCGCGAAGGCTCGGGCATGGTCGAGTTCGAGAAGCGCTTCAAGGATCGCTACTACGACGTCGGTATCGCCGAGCAGCACGCGGTGACGTTCGCGGGCGGCCTCGCGACCGAAGGGCTGAAGCCCGTCGTCGCGATCTACTCGACGTTCCTGCAGCGTGCGTACGACCAGCTGATCCACGACGTCGCGCTGCAGAACCTGCCGGTCGTGTTCGCGATCGACCGCGCGGGCCTCGTCGGCGCCGACGGTGCAACGCACGCGGGCGCGTACGATCTCGCGTTCATGCGCTGCATCCCGAACATGACGATCATGGCCGCGTCCGACGAGAACGAGTGCCGCCAGATGCTGCATACGGCGCTTCAGCAGCCGAACCCGACCGCGGTGCGTTATCCGCGCGGCGCGGGCACGGGCGTGGCGACGGTGAAGGAATTCACCGAGATCCCGCTCGGCAAGGGCGAAGTGCGTCGCCGTACGTCGCAGCCGGAAGGCAAGCGCGTCGCGATTCTCGCGTTCGGCACGATGGTCGCGCCGTCGCTCGCGGCGGGTGACGAGCTCGACGCCACGGTCGCGAACATGCGCTTCGTGAAGCCGGTCGATGCGGCGCTCGTGCGTGAACTCGCCGAGACGCACGACTACCTCGTCACGGTCGAGGAAGGTTGCGTGATGGGCGGTGCGGGCTCGGCCTGCGTCGAAGCCCTGATGGAGAGTGGGGTTATCCGACCCGTAATACAATTGGGCCTCCCTGACCAGTTCATCGATCACGGTGACCCCGCGAAGCTGCTGGCGCAATGCGGCCTCGACGGCGCGGGCATCGCGAAATCGATTCGCGAACGCTTCCTGAGCCCGGCGGCCGACGTCGCCGATCAGGCGAAGCGCGTCGCGTAAGCTGGCGCCGCCTGCGGGCGGCGTCGGTGCGACTGGCGCAACCGGTCTACATTGATGCGGAAAACATGGGCCTGCGGGCCCATGTTGCTTTTCCGGCTGCCGCGTGACGCGGCGTGCGCGTCGTCGAACGCGCGGCTAACAAGGATTGAACAAGATGAACCAGATGAATCCCGCCTTCGTGATGCCCGACGTGCAGAGCACGGTGGATACCCGCCAGATTCCGATTCAGCGCGTGGGCGTGAAGGCGGTCCGGCATCCGTTGACGGTGCGCACGGAGAGCGGCGACGTGCAGCCGACCGTCGGCGTCTGGAACCTCGACGTGCATCTGCCTGCCGATCAGAAGGGCACGCACATGTCGCGCTTCGTCGCGCTGCTCGAAGACAGCCGCGAGCCGCTGACGGTCGAGCGCTTCCGCGCGATGCTCGCGTCGATGCTCGTCAGGCTGGAAGCCGAGGCCGGCCGCATCGAGGTCACGTTCCCGTACTTCGTGAACAAGACGGCGCCGGTGTCGGGCGTACAGAGCCTGCTCGACTATGAAGTGACGCTCGCGGGCGAAAGCCGCAACGGCGAGACGCGCCTGTTCCTGAAGGTGCTCGTGCCGGTGACGAGCCTGTGCCCGTGCTCGAAGAAGATCTCGCAGTACGGTGCGCACAACCAGCGCTCGCACGTGACGATCGATGCCGAACTCGCGGCCGATCTGCCGGTCGAGGCGCTGATCCGCATTGCGGAAGAAGAGGCGTCGTGCGAGCTGTGGGGCTTGCTGAAGCGTCCGGACGAGAAGTTCGTCACGGAGCGTGCGTACGAAAACCCGAAGTTCGTCGAGGATCTGGTGCGCGACGTCGCGCAGCGTCTCGATGCGGACGAGCGCGTGGTTGCGTACGTGCTCGAAGCCGAGAACTTCGAGTCGATCCACAATCACAGCGCGTATGCGCTGATCGAGCGCGACAAGCGACACGCCGCGTAACGCTGCGTCGTTTTGCCGCTGCAATGAAAAATGGCCGCTCATCGAGCGGCCATTTTGTTTGCCGGCGTGTGCCGGCGCGCAGGGTATCGGGTGGCGCGAATCAGCGTGCGAGCGACGCGAGATCCCAGCGCGGCTTCACCGTGAACGCGTAGTCGGCATTCGCCTGCTCGGGCCAGCGGCCGAGCCGCAATGCGCCGGCGAGCGCGATCATCGCGCCGTTGTCGGTGCAGAGCGCGAGATCGGGATAGTGCACGTCGAAGCCGCGCTTGGCCGCTGCGGCCGACAGCGCCGCGCGCAGCTGGCGATTCGCGCCGACGCCGCCCGCGACCACCAGGCGCTTGAGTTTCGTCTGCTTGAGCGCGGCGAGCGACTTCGCGACGAGCACGTCGACGGCTGCATCGACGAAGCCGCGCGCGAGGTCGGCCTTCGCGCACTCGAGCGCTTCGCCGTCCAGCTTCGCCGCCTCGAATTTCTTCATCTGCGTGAGCACGGCCGTCTTCAGGCCGCTGAAGCTGAAGTCGAGATCGCCCGAATGCAGCATCGGACGCGGCAGCACGACCGCACCCGGCGTGCCCGTTTCCGCGAGTTTCGACACTTCCGGGCCGCCCGGATAGCCGAGGCCGATCAGCTTCGCCGTCTTGTCGAACGCTTCGCCGGCCGCGTCGTCGAGCGTCTCGCCGAGCGTCTCGTACACGCCGACGTCGGTCACGCGCATCAGTTGCGTATGACCGCCCGACACCAGCAGCGCGATGAACGGGAACGGCGGCGGCTCGTCGACGAGCAGCGGCGACAACAGATGGCCTTCGAGGTGATGAATGCCGACGGTCGGCTTGTTCCAGGCGAGCGCGAGCGCATTCGCGATGCTCGCGCCGACCAGCAGCGCGCCGGCGAGGCCGGGGCCTTGCGTGAACGCGATCGCGTCGATGTCGTCGCGGTGCGTGCCGCTTTGCGCCATCACTTCCTCGAGCAGGGGCAGCGCGCGGCGGATGTGATCGCGCGACGCGAGCTCCGGCACGACGCCACCGTATTCGCGGTGCATCGCAATCTGCGAATGAAGCGCGTGCGCGAGCAGGCCGCGCTGCGTGTCGTAGAGCGCGAGGCCGGTTTCATCGCAGGAGCTTTCGATGCCGAGGACGAGCATGGGTAAGGGCGGGGGCGCGCGTTGTCGAGCGCGCCGCAGGTAGGTCGACGTAACCAGAAATTATAGCAGGCGGGAGCCGGTCGCCGCCGCGGGCGGCCCGAGCCGGAGGCCGGGCAGGTACAATCCGCGCCATGGAAACTTATGACATCGCCGTGATCGGCGCGGGCGCCGCCGGGATGATGAGCGCCGCGGTCGCCGGGCAACTCGGCCGCCGCGTGGTGCTGATCGACCACGCGCCGCGGCTCGCCGAGAAAATCCGCATCTCGGGCGGCGGCCGCTGCAACTTCACGAATCTCTACGCAGGCCCCGACAACTACCTGTCGTCGAATCCGCATTTCGCGCGCTCGGCGCTCGCCCGTTACACGCCGCGCGACTTCCTCGGGCTGCTCAAGCGCCATCACGTCACCTGGCACGAAAAGCACAAGGGGCAACTCTTCTGCGACCACGGCAGCGACGCGATCATCGACATGCTGAAGCACGAATGCGACGCGGGCGGCATCGCCTGGCGCCGCCCGGTGGTCGTCGACGCGGTGCGCCACGCGGCCGACGGCTTCACGCTCGACACGCAGCAGGCAGGGCCGATCCGCGCACGCGCGCTGATCGTCGCGACGGGCGGCCTGTCGATCCCGAAGATCGGCGCGACCGATTTCGGCTACCGGGTCGCGAAGCAGTTCGGCCACAAGCTCATCGATACGCGGCCCGCGCTCGTGCCGCTCACGTTCGCGCAGCACGACTGGGAGCCGTTCGCGGCGCTGTCCGGCGTGTCGCTCGAAGTGCGCGTATCGACCGGTGACAAGAAACGCGGCGGCGAATTCGTCGAGGATCTACTGCTGACCCATCGCGGCCTGTCGGGCCCCGGCATCCTGCAGATCTCCAGTTACTGGCAGTCCGGCGACCCGATCCGCATCGACCTGCTGCCGCAGCGCGACGCGGTGGCCGACCTGCTCGACGCGAAGCGCACGTCGAAGCGACAGATCGGCTCGCTGCTCGCGGACTGGGTGCCGTCGCGCCTCGCGCACGTCTGGCTCGACACGCATCGCGTCGCGGCCGACGCGCGGCTCGCGGATCTGCCCGACAAGACGCTGCGCCAGATCGGCGACGCGCTGTCCGGCTGGACGCTGACGCCGAACGGCACCGAGGGCTACAAGAAGGCCGAGGTGACGAAGGGCGGCGTCGATACGCGCGAACTGTCGTCGGCCACCATGATGAGTGCGCGGGTGCCGGGGCTGTTCTTCATCGGCGAGGCGGTGGACGTGACGGGCTGGCTCGGCGGCTACAACTTCCAGTGGGCGTGGGCGTCCGGCACGGCGGCCGGGCAGGCGGCGGCGGAGTTTGCGCACGGCGTCTGAAAGGGCCGCGCAGGCCCGTCGTTGATGGGACCCGGCCCTTAGGCCTTTGTGCGACGCTCTGCTATACTCGTCAATCTTCCCTGCAAACCTTTATTCGTGTCGGATCATGACGATCATTCGCGTTAAAGAAAACGAGCCGTTCGAAGTCGCCATGCGTCGCTTCAAGCGCACGATCGAGAAGAACGGTCTGCTGACCGAGCTTCGTGCGCGGGAATTCTTCGAAAAACCGACCGCCGAGCGCAAGCGCAAGAAGGCTGCAGCAGTGAAGCGTCATTACAAGCGGATTCGCAGCCAGACGCTGCCGAAGAAGCTGTACTGAACGATTGAGCGCCGCGCGGTTCACTGAGCGGCGCACCGGCGACCTCCGTGCGATCGGTGTCGATCAGGGGGCTGCGAGTCGCCGATGCCGGATTCGAGCAACCCGCTTGAGACATAGTCCCAAGCGGGTTTTTGTGTTGACGTCCATTCACGGGCGTCGAAGTCACGTTTCCATCCCGGGTGCAAGATGAGTTTGAAAGAGCAGATCAGCGAAGACATGAAGGCCGCGATGCGCGCGAAGGAAAGCGAGCGTCTGGCGACGGTTCGCCTGCTGCTGGCCGCGATCAAGCAGCGCGAGATCGACGATCAGGTGACCCTCGACGACGCGGGCATCACCGCCGTGATCGACAAGATGATCAAGCAGCGCAAGGACTCGATCAGCCAGTTCCAGGCCGCCGGCCGCGACGATCTCGTCGCGAAGGAGCAGGCCGAACTGACCGTGCTGGGCGCCTACATGCCCGCGCAACTGTCGGACGCGGAAGTGGCCGCCGAAGTCCAGGCCGCGGTCGCGGCAACGGGCGCAGCCGGCCCGCAGGACATGGGCAAGGTGATGGGCGTGCTGAAGGGCAAGCTCGCCGGCCGTGCCGACATGACCGCTGTCTCCGCGCAGGTCAAGGCCGCGCTGTCGAAGTAAAACCCGCTTCCTGGCGCGGCGTGCGCCGGGGCATCGTATTGTCCTTTTTTCGCTCGATCCCACGGTGATTCCGCATTCGTTCCTGCAGGATTTACTGAACCGCGTCGATATCGTCGACGTGGTGGGCCGGTACGTGCAGCTCAAGAAGGGCGGCGCCAACTTCATGGGGCTGTGCCCGTTCCATAACGAGAAGAGCCCGTCGTTTACCGTCAGCCCGACCAAGCAGTTCTATCACTGCTTCGGCTGCGGCGCGCACGGCACGGCGATCGGCTTCCTGATGGAGCACGCGGGGCTGACGTTCCCGGAAGCCGTGCAGGAACTCGCGCAATCGGTCGGGCTGACCGTGCCGCACGAGCCATCGATGCGCGGCGGCGGTGGGGGCGGCGGCGACTATCCGGCACCCGTGTCGAAATCGGTCGCGACGGCGCTGTCCGACGTGATGTCCGTTGCGTGCGACTACTATCGCAAGCAATTGCGCGGCGCGACCGTCGCTATCCAGTACCTGAAGAACCGGGGTCTGACCGGCGAGATCGCCGCGCGCTTCGGCCTCGGCTATGCGCCGGACGGCTGGCAGAACCTCGAAACCGCGTTCCCCGACTATCGCGACGAGTCGCTCGTCGAATCGGGGCTCGTGATCGTCAGCGAAAAAACCGACGCGCAAGGCGTCGCGCGACGCTACGACCGGTTCCGCGAGCGGATCATGTTCCCGATCCGCAACGTGAAGGGGCAGGTGATCGGGTTCGGCGGCCGCGTGCTCGGCAGCGGCGAGCCGAAGTACCTGAATTCGCCCGAAACACCGCTGTTCAACAAGGGCAGCGAGCTGTACGGGTTGTTCGAGGCGCGCCTCGCGATCCGCGAGCGCAAGTACGTGCTGGTCGTCGAGGGCTACATGGACGTCGTCGCGCTCGCGCAGCTCGGCTTCCCGAACGCGGTCGCGACGCTCGGCACGGCGTGTACGCCGATCCACGTGCAGAAGCTGCTGCGCCAGACCGATACGGTCATTTTCAGCTTCGACGGCGACTCGGCCGGCCGGCGTGCGGCGCGCCGCGCGCTCGAGGCGTGCCTGCCGCATGCGGCGGACAACCGGACGATCCGATTCCTTTTCCTGCCGTCCGAACATGATCCGGACAGCTACGTACGCGAATTCGGCGCGGAAGCGTTCTCCGAGCAGGTCGAACGCGCGATGCCGCTGTCGCAATTTCTGTTGAACGAAGCAATCGCCGGCAAGGCGCTCGATCAACCGGAAGGTCGCGCGAAGGCGCTGTTCGACGCGAAGCCGCTGCTGCAGGCGCTGCCTGCTAATGCGTTGCGCGCGCAAATCATGCACATGTTCGCCGACCGTCTCGATATCCCGTTCGAGGAAGTCGCGGCGCTGTCGGATGTCGATGCACGCATTGCCGCGCCGGCGCGCCACGCGCCCCCGCGCAGCGAGCGGCGACGCGTGACGGACAGCGAAAAGCGGGCGTTGCGTACGCTCGTGATGCATCCGCGGATCGCGTCGCAGCTCGACGACGAGCAACTTGCGACCCTGCGCGCGCTGCCGCGCATCGGCGAGCTGTTCGCCGAAGTCGTCGAGCATGCGCGTGCGCTGGGCGACGGCGCGGAGTTCCGGCTGCTGTCTGACGTGCTGCGCACCTCCTCGAACGGGGCGACTTACGAGGAAATCTTCCGCGAAATTCTGGACTATGATGAAAACGTCCGCGACTTGCTGTTACAGAATCCGGAAGACGAGACGGTGCCCGAGCGGCAGCGCGAACAGGAGCGGATCGCGGGCGAGGAGCTGCAGGCCGCGGTGCTCAAGATGCGTTACGACGCATGCTGCGACCGGCTCGATCGGCTGGCGCGGCAATCCACCTTCACACCCGAGGAACTGGCCGAATTGACGGAATTGAACCAGCAGCGAACCGACATGAAGCGTCGGCTCGGGCTGTAGGCGGCCGGGGCGCCAGGAGAGGGCTCCCCAGCGTGCTATAATATAAGGTTTCCAGCGGTTTGTTTTCCAAGCAGAGGCGAGAATCGCGATGGCAAAGACGACAGGCGGAAAGAAAGCAACGGGCAAGGGCTCGACGGAGCCGACCACGAAGGTCACTGCGGCCAAGTCTGCTTCTTCCACCAGGACAACGTCTTCGGCCACGTCAGCCCCTGCGGGAAAGAAAACCGCGGCCGGCACTGCTCAGGCTGCGCCGGCGTCGGCAGCCAGAACACGGGCTGCCGCCAGACCCGACTCCGGGCCGGCCAAGCCGGCGGCGAAGCGGGCAAGTGCGAAAAGCGCAAGGGACACGACTGCCGCCGCGGACGAAACGGCAGTACGTACTACTCATGCACCCACGGTTCAACCGGCTGTCGTCCAGCAGCCGCGAGTCGATATAGCCGGTACGGCGAACTCCATGACCAAAAAGCTGAACGAAGTATCCGTCGATGACGACGCAAATCAGAGCGACGAGCAGCCCGCACCCGCGGCTGCTCCGGGCAAATCCAAGGTGCGCGATCGTCGCGCCAAGGAAAAGGCGCTGCTGAAGGAAGCGTTCGCGACGAGCACGCCCGGCACGGCCGAGGAGCTCGAAGAGCGCCGCGTGAAGCTGCGCGCGCTGATCAAGCTCGGCAAGGAGCGCGGCTTCCTCACGTATGCCGAAATCAACGACCACCTGCCGGACAACTTCACCGAGACAGAAGCCCTCGAAGGGATCATCGGCACGTTCAACGACATGGGCGTGGCCGTATACGAGCAGGCACCGGACGCGGAAACGCTGCTCCTGAACGACAACGCGCCGGCCGCGTCGTCGGACGATGAAGTCGAGGAAGAAGCGGAAGTCGCGCTGTCGACCGTCGATTCGGAATTCGGTCGCACGACCGATCCGGTCCGGATGTACATGCGCGAGATGGGCACGGTCGAGCTGCTCACGCGCGAAGGCGAAATCGAGATCGCGAAGCGGATCGAGGACGGCCTGCGCCACATGGTGATGGCAATTTCCGCGTGCCCGACGACGATCGCCGACATCCTCGCGATGGCCGAGCGCGTCGCGAACGAAGAGATCCGCGTCGACGAACTCGTCGATGGCCTGCTCGATCCGAATGCTTCGGACTCCGCCGATACGGACGGTTTCTCCGCGAAGGAAGCCGAAGCGATCGAGAACGAGGACGAGGAAGCCGAAGAGGAAGAGGAAGAAGAGGAAGAGGAGGAGGACGACGGTGCCGCACAGGCGTCGGCCAACGCCGCCCAGCTCGAAGCCCTCAAGCGTGCATCGCTCGAAAAGTTCTCGCAGATCAGCGAGTGGTTCGACAAGATGCGCCGCGCGTTCGAGAAGGAAGGCTACAAGTCGAAGGCCTACCTGAAGGCGCAGGAAACGATCCAGACCGAGTTGATGACGATCCGCTTCACCGCGCGTACCGTCGAGCGTCTGTGCGACACGTTGCGTGCGCAAGTGGATGAAGTGCGTCAGGTCGAACGTCAGATCCTGCACATCGTCGTCGACAAGTGCGGCATGCCGCGTTCGGAATTCATCGCGCGCTTCCCGGGCAGCGAGACGGATCTCGACTGGGCCGAGAAGATCACGGCCGAAGGCCATTCGTACAGCGCGGTCCTGGCGCGCAACATCCCGGCGATCCGCGAACAGCAGCAGCGCCTGCTCGACCTGCAGGCGCGCGTCGTGCTGCCGCTGAAGGACCTGAAGGAAACCAACCGCCAGATGGCGGCCGGCGAACTGAAGGCGCGTCAGGCGAAGCGTGAAATGACCGAGGCGAACCTGCGTCTCGTGATCTCGATCGCGAAGAAGTACACGAACCGCGGCCTGCAGTTCCTCGACCTGATCCAGGAAGGCAACATCGGCCTGATGAAGGCGGTGGACAAGTTCGAATACCGTCGTGGCTACAAGTTCTCGACCTATGCGACGTGGTGGATCCGTCAGGCCATCACGCGTTCGATCGCGGACCAGGCGCGCACGATCCGTATTCCGGTTCACATGATCGAGACGATCAACAAGATGAACCGCATCTCGCGGCAGATCCTGCAGGAAACCGGTCTCGAGCCGGATCCGGCAACGCTTGCCGAGAAGATGGAGATGCCGGAAGACAAGATCCGCAAGATCATGAAGATCGCGAAGGAGCCGATCTCGATGGAAACGCCGATCGGTGACGACGACGATTCCCATCTCGGCGACTTCATCGAGGACAACAACACGGTCGCGCCGGCGGATGCCGCGCTGCATGCAAGCATGCGCGACGTCGTGAAGGACGTGCTCGATTCGCTGACGCCGCGTGAGGCGAAGGTGCTGCGGATGCGCTTCGGTATCGAGATGAGCACCGATCACACGCTCGAGGAAGTCGGCAAGCAGTTCGACGTCACGCGTGAGCGGATCCGTCAGATCGAGGCCAAGGCGCTGCGCAAGCTGCGTCACCCGAGCCGTTCCGACAAGCTGAAGTCGTTCCTCGAAGGGAACTGATTTCCAGCGTCTCACTTGCGAACGCCGCCGGTATCCATGTGATGCCGGTGGCGTTTGTCTCCTCTGTCGTCTTTGTTGTTACAATGCCGGCCCGGCTTCGTTGCCGGAGCGACAGGTAGCACGCCTTGCTTCTCATCTGGGCCCCTAGCTCATGCTTGGTTAGAGCAGCGAACTCATAATTCGTTGGTGCCGGGTTCGACTCCCGGGGGGCCCACCAGATTCTCTTCCAGATCATCCCGGGAAGTTGTGCCGTTAAGCATGAGTCGGCCACTCCACCCATCACATTCTGACGAACGGCGACGCCATACCGCCGATCCATGCCGTCCCCATCGGCGCCACATTAGCGTACGGATTTAGCGGCAACCTGCTTATCAAGCGCGTCGTGCGCATGCGTCGCGCTATCGGCGTCCACGCGGTCAGCCAAGACTTGTCCGAGTTGGCGCAGTTGGCTATCCGTGAGGCCGACATTCATGCTGATGCGCATGTGCGCTTGTAATTGCGGCTCCACCCCGGGCATGGCAGCCAACATTGCGACGGTCGCGATTTCGCGACTCTGCCAATCGAGATTGTCGCGTTCGAAGATGTCGCCGAACAGGTGAGTCTTAAGGTATTCGTCGATCGCCGGCGCGAAGTCGAACAGTGGCCCCTTGACCGCGCCACCCGCTAGCTTGGTCTGGTTGGCGGTGCCTGCGGAAAGTAGCGCGGCCCCGGTCGGGATCGGACGACTGGGTGCGTGACCAGGTGCATCCTCGACACCACGCTGCCTGCGCGTCTCAAGCACCTGCATCAGCTCTCCAAGCGCGTTGAGGCTGCGCGGGAAGCCGGCGTACGCGTAGAGCTGCACCAGGACCTCCCGCACGTCGGTGACGGTCAAGCCGGCGTCCAGCCCTTGATTCAACGCGTCATTCAGCTTGGCAAGATCGCCTTTGGCGGCGAATGCCGCGATCGGGACGATGGCCTGCTGGCGAGTCGACAGTGTTTCCGATGCTATCGATGTGCTTGTCACTTGTTGAGACTCCTGGGTAGTGGGAGCTGCGTGGCACACTGCAACCAGCAATCCCAAAGACATAATCAACGCAACGGCCCCATGGCGCTGAATGATCGACTTACCGGGCGTTGTATTGCTCATCCGTCACTTTCTCCATCCACTCGACGTTCTTGCCATCCACCGTGCCTGTGACAGCCAGGTGCGTCATCGCGTTAGCGGGAGCCGCGCCGTGCCAGTGTTTGACACCTGGCGGGCACCACACGACATCACCGGGATGGAGCTCGCGGATGGGTTTTCCCCATTCCTGCGTATATCCGACGCCGGACACGACGACGAAGTACTGCCCCTTCGGATGGGTGTGCCAAGCCGAGCGCGCACCCGGCTCGAACGTCACCAAACCGCCCGATGCGTTGATGTCTCCGCTGGCAGCCCAAACCGGATCAATCCGTACCTTGCCGGTGAAGTAAGCCGCGGGACCCGCTATCGAGGGCTGGCTGCCCGCGTGCATGACCTGTTGAGTTGCTGCCGATGCCGGCGCCGTTTGTGGCTCGGCAGCATCGGTTGCGGCAACATGGCATGCTGCGACGTAAAGGATCGCTTTCAGGAGCGACGAGACTTTCATCTATTCAACCCCTTCGTTCAGCGTGCGGTGTAGCCGCCATCGACCGGCAGTGCAACGCCAACCACGAAGGTGGAGCCGGGACTACATAGCCACAGAACGGCGTCGGCGATCTCCTGCGCCGTGCCGAGTCGGCCAATCGGTACATCCTTCATCATTTCATTCATGACCGCCGCTTCCCCCTTCAGCATATCGGCGACCATTGGCGTTTCCACGATGCCGGGGCAGATAGCATTGATTCGGATTCCTTGAGATGCGTATTCGAGACCCGCGCTCTTGGTCAGTCCCAGCAGCCCGTGCTTTGAGCAGACACAACACTGTCGGCGTCATTGGGCACGACCGGTAAAGCTCATCAAGGCCCAACTTGGCCGCCGGCCGAGTAACACGGGATCAGTGAACTGTATTGCTTACGAGACTAGTTCGGTAGATCGTGGAATCGGCATACTCATGTGAATCTCTTTCATCAATGTTGAAAGAGAACCTCAGCGACCTGCAGGCGTTCGTCGTCTCGCCCGTGAGCGCAGGTTCGCGAGGGTTGCGGGTCAACTCGGTCCGTCGTGCTCAGCACTGAGCCGCGCCATGCTCGGTTGTTCGATTGGGCGCTCAAGTGGACAAGGACATGAAAGGCAGCTGGCGCCAGAGAGAATCAGAATGGCGCCAGCGGGTCGGTTTCAGGCGGGCATCGGCTCGCGGCCGAAGGCTTCGAGTTCGCGCGCCAGTGACTGCGCGGCCAGTTCAACCAGTGCGCGGCCTTTTTCGCGCGTGGCCAGACCGGGATCGGAACCGATGCGTCCGTCAGGGAAGCGGGCGCGGAAGTCGAGGGCGTCGCGGATCGGGCCGGTGTTGGCGATCGGCGGCGCGTAGTCGGCCGACTTGATCGAATCGGGGAAGGCCCACTGGGTAATCGCAATCTCGGACGGGGTGGCATGCGCGCCGTGCCCCGTCGGGAACTGCTCCCGCGCCAGTTCGCCCACGCCTTCAAGATCCCACCAGTTGCAAAGCTTCAGCGCGAAGCCCGCACGGCGACGCGCAAAGCTGGCTTCGGCATAAAGTTCGGAGAACGCAGCATCGATCGATGAGACGTTGCCGCCGTGACCATTGAGGAACAGGATTTTCTCGAAACCGTGTGCCGCCAGCGAGCGGGTCCAGTCGCCGATCGCGGCAATGAATGTGGACGGGCGCAGCGAGATGGTGCCGGGAAAGCCGAGGTGATGCTGTGCCATGCCGATATTGAACGTGGGGCCCACGAGGATATCGGCGGATTTTTCGGCTTCACGCGCGATGATCTCAGGACACAGCCAGTCCGTGCCAAGCAGTCCGGTGGGGCCGTGCTGTTCGTTGGAGCCGATCGGCACGACGATCGTGCGGCTGCGCGTGAGGAACTGCTCGATTTCGGACCAGGTGGAAAGATGTAGAAGCATGACGACTCCTTGTTACGACTTTGCGGGTAGCTTGTTGGCGAGAATGATCAGTGCAGCGATGATCGGCAGCGTGGCCAGGATCAGCATGCCGAGGTGCAGGTTGCCGGTGGCCGTCTTCGCCCATCCGATGATGGCCGGGCCCCAGAAGCCGCCCGAAAGCCCGATCGTGTTGATCAGCGCGATGCCGCCTGCTGCCCCGGGCCCCTTGATGTATTCGGAGGGCATCGCCCAGAACACCGTGTAGGTCATCCACAGTGCGCAGGTGCCGAGCGTGAGCAGCACCAGCGATGCGGCGAGATTGCCGTCGACGAGGGTGGACGCGGCCAGCAGCAGGCCCCCGATGGTTGCGGGCACCGCGCTATGGAAACGGCGTTCGCCCGCCCGGTCGGACCGGCGCCCCATGTAGTACATGCCGAACGCCGCCGCAATATAGGGCAGGGCCGAGTACCAGCCGAGTTGTACGGTGTCGTTCACGCCCTGGGCCTTGATGAGGGTCGGCAGCCAGAAGCTGATCGCATAGATGGCGGCGATGATGCAGAAGTACGCGAAGGCCAGCACATAGACCCGGACGTCACGCGCCACCGCCAGGAAAGAGTGATTGTGCCCCGCCGCGGATCCGATCTCGCTCGCGAGCAGGCGCTTTTCGTCCTCGGTCAGCCACGCCGCATCGGCCGGCCGGTTCGGCACGAAGAACAGGGCGAGCACGCCAAGCAGGATACAGGGCAGGCCCTCGACCAGGAACATCCATTGCCAGCCGGCCAGTCCGCCGGCGCCCGACAGCGCTGTGATCAGCCACGCCGATACCGGCCCGCCGACAATGCCGCCGAGCGGGCCGGCAAGGAACACGACGGCGATTGCGCGCGCCATGCGCTGCGGGCCATACCAGCACGAGAGGTAGTAGATCATGCCCGGCGCAAAGCCCGCTTCGAAGATGCCGAGCACGAAGCGCATCGCGTAGAACATCGGCACGTTACGCACGAACAGCATGCAGGCCGAGGTAATGCCCCACAGCACCAGGATGCGGCTGAAGGTCTTGCGCGCGCCGATGCGCGGCAACATCAGGTTACTGGGTATCTCGAACAGGACGTAGCCGATGAAGAAGATTCCGGCGCCCACGCCGTACGCGGCATCGGAGAAGCCGAGGTCGCTTTGCATCTGGAGCTTCGCAAAGCCGATGTTGACGCGGTCGAGGTAGGCGAACAGGTAGCAGCTCAGCAGGAACGGCAGTAGCCGCCAGTTGATCTTGCTGTAGAGGTTCGAGGTGTCGCCTACCGCACTTTCGCTCGGGATTGCCAGCATGCCAGTCTCCAATGTCGTACGTGGTACCGCCCTGATGCATCGGATAGTGGCAGCGCGACGTGCAATCACCAACAGCAACCATGTCCACACTTCGTTGCCTACTGGGCAACGCATCTGGTATGGTGGGCGTCTGGCGATAGTGGCGGTAATCATCGGACGGATGGTTCGACATGCGTGAAATCAATCAGCAGCGGCTGCGCTACTTCCGCGCAGTGCTCGAGCAAGGGACCATCCGCGGCGCCGCCGAGAGCCTGAACACGTCGCCGTCGGTGATTACCCGGCAGATCCGGCTGCTCGAGGACGAACTGGGCGCGACGCTGTTCGAGCGGCAAGCGCGTGGCGTGAGGCCCACCGAAGCCGCCGCGCACCTGCTCGAGTTCTGGCGCGGCTACCGCTCGCATCAGGAGCGGCTCGAGGATCAGCTCCACGCGCTCAAGGGCCTGAAGCAGGGGCAGGTTCAACTGGTCCTGAGCGAAGGGTATGTGGATGCGCTGGTCAACGAGGTGCTGGCGCCGTTCTGTGCGCAGTACCCGTTGCTCGACATCGGCATGGAGATTCTCGGAGTCGATCAGGTGCTCGAAGCCGTGGCGGAAAGCCGCGCGCACCTCGGGCTTGCGTTCAACCCGCCGCCGCACCCGCGTATCGAGTATCTGGCGAGTTCGTCGCAGGCGGTCGGGCTGCTGGTGCGGTCCGACCATCCGCTGGCATTGCGCGGCGGCCCGGCCAGCGTCGAGGACATGTTGTCGTGGCCGCTGGCCATGATGCCGGCATCGTTCGGTGTCGGGCATGCGGCCAAGATGCTCGAATTCGCCGAGAACATTACGATACGGCCGAAGCTGGTCACCAATTCGCTCACGGCGCTCAAGCAGTTCGTCGCCTACGAAAACTACATGACGCTGATCGGCGGCGAATTCGCGGCGTATCGGGAGATCGCTGCCGGCACGCTCACGGTGGTGCCGATCGATCATCCGCTCTTCAAGGGCACCCAGGCGCGGTTGCTCGCGAAGGCAGGGCGGCCGTTACCGGCGGCCGCGCTCAAGCTCCTTGAACATATCCTGCGGGACATGCCGATGTTCGCGCGGGGCGGCGAGTAGAAGAACAAGCGGACAGGTCGTCGCTCGGTCGGTTCGGGTCTCGACAGGTGAACGACCGGTCTTGTCCACCGCTGCAAGCCGCTCGCCGGATTGAAGCAGGATGGTTGCAGATGCGCTGTCCTGTCTGGCAGCGTCATTTTTTACCCCCTTCATTTTTCAGCTTGACTCTGGGTATGCTTGCGTTAGATATTTATCCGATTGGATAAATATCTAACGATGGAGGAGAACGGATTTGAGCGAATCTGATCGATCGACCGCTGCTGGGCGCACGTGTTGCGCTCCTCGGCGCGCGAATTCATGCGAAGGTGTCGCGGCCTCGTCGTCCGAACCCGATCGGCTCGTGCATCCCGCATCGGCGAATGCGCGTCTCCCTGCAGAGAACATCATCGAGTTCGACGGCGGACCCAGCTGGGTGGGCACCGATGCGCCGGTCATCAAGGCGGATGGCGAGGGGCCGCGTCGAAAGGTGCATCTGAAGCCGTTTGGTATCGAACGGTACGCAGTGACGAACGACCGATTCGCCGAGTTCGTGGCGGCGACCGGCTATCGCACGGATGCCGAGCGATTCGGATGGAGCTACGTGTTCGACGCCTTTCTCGAGCCCGATTGCGTCGCCGAGGCGCCGGCAAACGTACCCTGGTGGCGGTCGGTGCCGGGGGCGTACTGGGCGGCCCCCGAAGGGCCGCTTTCGTCGCTCGACGGGCGCGGCATGCATCCCGTCATCCATATTTCCTGGAACGACGCGGCCGCGTTTGCACGGTGGTGCGGCGGGCGATTGCCGACCGAGGCCGAATGGGAGCACGCGGCGCGTGGCGGTGCCGATGCCCGACGTTTTCCGTGGGGAGACGAGGAGCCGGTGGAAGACGCGCTCTGCTGCAACATCTGGCAAGGCCGCTTTCCCGATCGCTACAGCGGAGGCGACAGAGCCTTCGGAACGGTGCGGGTCGATGCGTTTGCCGCGAATCCGGCGGGCCTCTACAACTGTAGCGGCAATGTCTGGGAGTGGTGTGTCGATCCGTTTCGCGTCAGATCGTTGTCGAGCGCCGGCAAGGCGAGAGATCGGCAGGCGGTCTCGGATCGGGAGTACACGCTGAAAGGCGGCTCATACCTGTGTCATCGAAGCTATTGCTATCGCTATCGGATCGCGGCCCGAACCGGGCGGCCAAAGGATACCTCCGCCGGGCATACGGGATTTCGCGTGGCTTATGATCTGACGCGGAAGTAAGGCCGGGCCCGACGATTTTCCGTCGGGCTCGACGGCGGGTGGTCAGCGAAAGACGAACGCCAGCACGGCTTCGCAATGGGCTTCCACGGCCTTCTCCCGCAGCGCGTTGATGCCGTGCGCGTATTTGATTTCAGCGGTCAGCAGATACGGGATTTGCGCGATCGCGGTGATCATGTACAGGAGCGTAATGGGATCGATCTTTTCGAGCCCCTTCGTCTGTGCGCTCACATGCTCGATCAGTGGAATGGTGAGGTTGTGGCGTGGCCGAATGAACGTCTGTGCCATCCACTTCAATCGTTCGGAATCGCGATTGGCTTCCTGCATCATCAGGCGCGCGTGCTCCGGATACTTCGCGCAATACCGGACGTAGTTCCGGATGTACTCCTTCACGACATCGAGTGAGATGCGTCCCACATCCGATCCCGGTGGCTTCGCCTCTGCCATGAAGCGGTCGAAGAGGAAGGTCACGCTTTCCCGCCACAGATTGTCCTTGCTGCCGAAGTAGTAACGAATCATCGCGTGATTGACGCCGGCCACGTCGGCGATATCGCGCACGCTCACCGCATCGAAGCCGCGAGTCGAAAACTGCTCGAGTGCAATGGCCAGAATTTCTGCTCGCGTCTGCTCGCTTCGTTCCTGCTGAGCCTGTCTGACAATCTGCATCGCAACGTTTCCTGAGTCGAGTCATCCGGATTGTGCCTTTCGTTCGAAGGGTTCGCAACGCCGTCCCGTGTCCGCATGAATGGCGGCGCGTGTCGTCGGCCTCGCTCGGCGATGCATGCGACCGATGTCGGGGAAAGTCCCAGTGTCCCGGAGACGCATTGCGCTTGACGAGGGGGCGGGCGTATCTATAAATTATCCAAGTGGATAGTTATTCAATGAAACGAGTTCTCATGACGCCTGTCGACCGTGATGCCGGTATCGAATTTTCGAATGCGGTGCTTCAATCCTCCTTGTCCTCGCCGATGGCGGCGCTTGCCGACCCTGACGAACGCGCGCGGGAAGTCGAAGCCCGCATGACGGACGACGAGCGGTTTTCGATGCTGTACAGCCTGATGGTGCGCATTTTCGGCACGAACGCGCGCGAATCGCGCGTGCCGGCGCACGTCCCCGACATCGCGGGATACGTTCAAGGCGTGCCGCGACTCGGCATTCCGCCGCTGCTGCTCGCCGATACCAGTCTGGGCTTGCGGGCGACCCATGACGTGAACGAGACGGCCACCGCGCTGCCCGCGGGTCTGGCGCTCGGGGCGACGTTCGATCCGATGCTGGCCACCGCGGCGGGTACGCTGATCGGCAAGGAAATGCGCGAGCGCGGCTTCAACGTCGCACTCGGCTGCGGCATCAATCTCGTGCGCGAGGTGCGCAACGGCAGGAATTTCGAATACCTGTCGGAAGACCCGCTCCTGTCGGGAAAGCTTGGTGCAGGCATGGTGTCCGGTACGCAGGCCGAAGGCGTCATCGCGTTGGTGAAACACGTCTCGCTCAACGCGAGCGAAACGAACAAGTTCTTTCTGGATGCGATCATCGACCCGGCCGCCCATCGGGAAAGCGATCTTCTCGCGTTCCAGATCGCGATCGAGACCGGTCGGCCCGGCGCGTTGATGGGTGCATACAATCTGGTCAACGGCGAATATGCGTGCGGTAACAAACATCTCATTCAGGACACCATAAAGGATGCGATGGGGTTCGAGGGATGGGTGATGTCCGACTGGCGCGCGGTCAATAGCTGGGATTACGCGCTCAAGGGCCTGGACCAGCATTCCGGTGCGCAGCTCGACGAATGCGAGTGGTTCAACGAACCATTGCGCCGGGCCTTCGACGAAGGTCGCATTCCCCGGAAACGGATCAGCGAGATGGTGCAACGCATGTTGCGTTCGTACTTTGCGGTGGGCATCGACCGGCCGTCCGCCGCGGAGCCGGTCGATGCGGACGCACATAACGACGTTGCGCTGGAGATTGCCCGTAAAGGCATCGTCTTGTTGCAGAACCGCGATGCGATGTTGCCGCTGGCCCGGACTGTGCGGCGGATCGCGCTGATCGGCGGCTTCGCGCAGGTTGGCGTCCTGTCAGGATCCGGTTCGAGCCAGGTTCGGCCGCGCGGCGGCTATACGGCGGAGATTCCGTTCAGAAGTCACCCGTTGCTCGGCGCGACGTCGATGTGTTTTTTCGGCCCATCGCCACTCGCGCAACTGCGTGCGCGCCTGCCGGGAGCGACGATCGGTTTCGACAGCGGCGCGCATATTGCCGATGCGGTGGCGCTGGCTGAAAAAGCCGAAGTCGTGATCGTGAACGCGATTCGACACGAGGGAGAGCGCTTCGATTGCCCCGACATGACGTTGCCGTATGGTCAGGATGACCTGATCGAAGCGGTGGCGCGCGTCAATCCGAATGTCGTCGTCGTACTGCAGACCGGCAACCCGATCGCGATGCCGTGGCGCGACAAGGTGCGGAGCATCGTCCAGGCGTGGTTCCCGGGGCAAGCCGGCGCGCAAGCCATTGCCGAAGTGTTGACCGGCGAGGTCAATCCTTCGGGGCGTCTGCCCGTCACGTTCCCCGTCAGCGTCGATCAAACACCGCATCCGCGGTTGCCCGGGGCCGATGTGGAACTCGGCACGCCGATTCAGGTGCGTTATCACGAGGGCGCCGAAGTCGGATATCGCTGGTTCGCGCAGCGAGGCGACACGCCGATGTTCGCGTTCGGTCACGGGATGAGCTATACGGACTTTGCGTACAGCGATTTTGCGGTGAGCGGCGGCGACACGGTAACGGCGAGCTTTACCGTCACCAATACCGGCCCGCGAGACGGGGACGACGTTCCGCAGCTCTATCTCACGCATGCGGCCGAAGCGACGCGCATGCGTCTGCTCGGTTTCGAGCGCGTGTGGTTGCGTGCGGGCGCGTCGGTGCGGGTGAGCATGGTTGCTGATCCGCGCTTGCTCGGTTGTTTCGACGCGACAGCGGGGCGGTGGCGCATCGTCGAAGGCGACTATCGGATCGTGCTCGCGCGCTCGGCTGCCCATCACGTCGTCGATGCGACGGTTCGGCTCGAGCATCGCGAATTCGGCAGGTAAGCAACCGGCGCATCGGCTGCGCTGTTTCGGTACGGCGTGCTCGCGTACCGCGCATGGCCGATGGGCGGGGAATTTTCGCATCAGCAATTTACAGGTCGAATGATTCAGGGTGGTTTTTTGCCCAATCGGCTGCAATGGAGACACTATGGACGAACTCGTGCTTGCGGCGCCCGGCAGGCGCTCCCGCGGACATCTCGGCATTACCCTGACGCTAGCCTTTATCGGCGTCTGGCTTGCATTGATACCGTATCCGATGATGATCCTGCCGATGCTGGCCGAGCGCATCGCGCCGTTGGACAAGGCGAACGTGCTTGCGCAGGCGATCGGCGTGGGCGCGATCGTCGGATCGATTGCGCAACCGATCTTCGGGGTGCTGAGCGATCACACGCGGGCCCGCTGGGGCATGCGCAAACCGTGGATCTTCGGCGGTGCGGTGGCCGGTCTGGGCGCCATGGCGATCCTGGCAACGGCTGGATCGCCGGCTCAGCTTGCGCTGGGGTGGGCACTGATGGCGCTGTCGTTCAATGCGACCTTGAGCGGGCTCAACGCGATTCTCCCGGATCAGGTGCCGCCCGCCCGGCTCGGATTCTTTTCCTCGATCGTCGGATTCACGCCGCCGATCGGCATTCTGCTGGGCGTGTGGATCGTGCGGCAACTGGCGCCCGATCTCGTGTCCGTCGCGATGTTGCAAGGTGCGATCGCGTTTACCGCCATCACGTGTTTTGTCGTGTTTGCGAATGACCGGAGACTCGAGGAAGGTCATTTCAAGCGGCTGCAATGGAAGCGGCTGGCTGCATGTTTCTGGACGAATCCGATCAAGCACCCCGATTTCGCCATCGCGTGGCTATCGCGTGCGTTGGTGCTGTTCGGCGTGAGCTGCCTGCAACACTATCTGATGTTCTATCTGCGCGACCGGATCGGCCTGTCGCAACAGGAAACGCCGCACGCGATGTTCATGTGCCTGCTGGTCGCCACGGCGGCGATGACGGTCAGCGCGTTGCTGTTCGGGCGACTGTCGGACCGCCTGCAACGCCGGAAGGTATTCGTCTTCGTGGCAGGGGTGGGGATGGCATTCGGTCTGCTGGCGTTGCTGGCCTGTACCACACTCGCGCAGCTGCTGGGCGTGATCGTGTGGATCGGTCTGGCACAGGGCGCGTATCTTGCCGTCGATCTGGCGTTGGTGACCGAAGTGCTGCCCGATCCCGATACCGCGGCCAAGGACATGGGCGTGTTCCACCTCGCAAACGTGCTGCCGCAATTCGTGCTGTCGCTTTTCGTGACATGGCTGACATTGCCCGGCGGTGCGATCCGTTACGACACGTTGTTCGTGACGGCGAGTTGCGCGACGGCGCTCGGTGCGCTCGTCATCATCTTCATCAAAGCGGTTCGTTGACATCGAACGTCTCTTTACCATCGGATTTGAAATGACCAAGCAGCCCAATTTCATCGTCATCGTCGCGGATCAGCTACGTGCCGATTGCGTGCATGCCGTGCATCCATCAACCCAGGTCCGGACACCGAATCTGGACCGGCTCGCAGCCGACGGCGTGGCCTTTACGCAAGCGTTCGGACAGCACAGCGTGTGTTCCCCGTCGCGCGTATCGTTCCTGTCGGGCCGCTATCCGCATGTTGGCGGTCATCGGACGCTCGGCCACTTGCTCGGCCCGCATGAACCCAATTTCCTGCGCGTCTTCAAGGAAAGCGGCTACCACGTCGCGATGGCGGGTGGCCGTGGCGACTCGTTTGCCGCCGGTGCGACCGAGTTGTCGATGCATGAGCACGGCTTCCTGCCCGAGGAAACGCGGCGCAGCGCCGGCGAATTTCTGCGGAGCAAGACGCAGGGCGACCCGAGCGATCCGATGGTCCGTGCGTTCTATCGCGGGCAGCGCTCGCAGGATCAGGCGAACGTCGAATATGACGAAGTAGTGGTCAAGACAGCGGAGCACTGGCTCAAGTCTCCGCCGCGGGAACCCTGGGTGCTGTATGTCCCGCTCTTTGCCCCGCATCCTCCGTTCGAGGCGGAAGAGCCATGGTTCTCGATGTACGACCGCGAGACGGTGCCCGAACGTGTCGCCGGAAGCGGGCGCATGCCGGCCTACGTCGACGCGCTCACGAAGGCGCACGGCTGGGATCACATGACCGACGCGCAGTGGCGGGAATTGCGCGCCGTGTATTACGGGATGGTGTCGAGGCTCGATCATCACGTCGGGCGGATCGTGGATGCGGCCCGGCAGGCGACAGAGCCAGAGCGGCTGATCACCACCTTCTTCTCGGATCACGGCGAATATCTCGGCGATTTCGGTCTCGCCGAAAAGTGGCCATCCGGTGTGCACGAATGCCTGCTGAGAAACCCGCTGATCGTGTCGGGCGTGTCGGCGCCCGGTGTGGCCGGCACCGTTTCCGACGCGCTGGTGGAAATGATCGACGTGTTCCCCACGTTGCTGGATCTGGCGGGTCTCGAGGCCACGCATGCGCACTACGGGCGCAGCTTCGTGCAGTGCCTTCGCGACACCGGGGTGCCGCATCGCGAGAAGGTGTTCAGCGAAGGAGGATTTCTCGTCAAGGAAGCCGATTATTTCGAGAATGCCGGCTTCCCGTACGACATCAAGGGCACGCAGCAAAGGGAGCATCCCGAGTCGGTCGGAAAAGTGGCGGTCGTTCGCACGCTTGAATGGACTTACGTGTGGCGATTGTACGAAGGGCCGGAACTGTATCGACGGACGACCGATCCGAACGAGACGACGAATCTGGCCGGTATGCCGGAATACGCCGAGATCGAGGCCGATCTGCTCGCGTCCTTGTTGCGCTGGCAGGTTGAGACAGCGGATGTGCTGCCGGCCGGGAAAGGCGCCCGATTCCCGGTCGTCGATTTGCCGCGTCCCGGCGAGTGGCGCGAACAGCAGGAACGTTGACGGCGCTCAGGTCGCGGGGTTGTCGAAGCCGATAGCTCGGCGACCTGATTTCCAGGTCGGGCGGTGGCATTTGCCAGGCAGTTTTCCGAATGAATTTTCATGACAAATAATTAATATAACTAATTATTAAATGGAGGAGACAGTGCGGAAAGAAGCTGTAGCGGTGATCGCCATGGTGATCTCGGGATATACGTATGCGCAGTCGAGCGTGACGCTGTTCGGAACGGTGGGGGGAGGCGTGCGTTGGACCGACGGGGTACAAGGTGGGCATCAGATAGGGTTCGACAGCAATTCCATTTCGGGCAACTCGTTCGGCATCCGCGGGGTGGAAGACCTGGGCGCGGGATGGCGTGCGATCTTCATGTTGCAGAGTGGCTTCATTACTGGCACGGGCGGCACGAAAACGTCGAGTACTTTTTTCTCTCAGCGCTCCTATGTCGGACTGGAGGGGGGATTCGGCCGGCTGATGCTGGGGCGTCAACTCAACGCAGCGGAAGACATTGGGGTTCAGCTCGACCCGAACGAGGCCAACGGGCCTTCGCTGGCCACCGTGCCCGGCATTCTGTGGGGCGGGAATTTCTTCACGCTGGACGCGCGCTTCAACAATACGATCAAGTATGTCGGGCGTAGCGGCGGATTCACGTTGCGGGCGAGCTATTCGCCGGGCGGGGTGGCCGGCAATACGCGGGCCGGGACCAACTTCGCCATCGGCACCAGCTATCAGTTTCGGACGCTGCTGCTGGCCGCCGCGTATCAGAAGACCTACAACGCCAGCGCCTCGCAACATGCGGAGACGGCGATGGGCGGGGCAACGTGGCAGCTCGGGCCGACCCGGATGTATTTGAGCTACAGCGCACTGAAGGTTTCCGCGGCGACCGCGGCCGGCGCGGAACGGCGCGATCACATTCCGTCGGTAGGGCTCGTCTATCGGGTAACGCCCACGCTGCAGTTCACCGGTGCGACCTATTACGACATCGCCAGCAACCTGAAAAATGTCGCGGGCGCCGACGGCCGAAAAATGACGACGTATGCGATGGTCGAATATTTTCTGTCGAAGCGCTCCGAACTCTATGTTGAATTCGACCGAAACGGGTTTTCCGGTGCTTACAAGAAAGATCCCACGAACGTGTCGGCATTGAATCTTCGTCCGGACGGGCGCGCGGTGACCGGTGTTTCGATCGGGATGATCACGCAATTCTAGATACACATTCGATGGCAAGTTCGTGCTCGAACACGAAGCACGATCGGCGCATCGATTCGACGGGGAGGATGTATGCATGTTCGAGTGATGGTGTGCCGGGCCGCTGTGGCAACGGCACTGACGGTGCTGGCCGCGAGCGCGGCGGCTCAGGAGCGGCAGGCGGAACCGGCGCTTTCTTCAATGCCCGCGGCGGCGCCCACCAAGGCGCAGAAGGCGGCGGATCGCCAATTGAGGAAGCGCGTTGCGCGTGCGCTCGGGCGAGCGAAGCGACTCGATGCGAGTCGCTTGCTGATCTTCGTGCGCGGCGATGTCGTGACGCTTTCCGGCGATGTAGCGGATTCGGAACAGAGCGCGTTGGCTACCGCTACCGCGCAGCGCGTGCCGGGCGTCGGCGAGGTGCGTAACCAGCTTCGTATCCGTACACGAAACTGACGAGCATTAATTCTGGAGTGAAATGAGCGAATCATGAAAGCAATTCTTGTGATGTACGACAGCCTCAATCGGCACATGCTCCCGCCTTATGGCAACGAGTGGGTCAAGGCGCCGAATTTCCAGCGGCTTGCCGGGTGGAGTGCGACGTTCGACAACTGCTATATCGGCAGCATGGCGTGCATCCCCGCCCGCAGGGAATTGCATACGGGGCGCTACAACTTCCTGCATCGAAGCTGGGGGCCGCTCGAGCCGTTCGACGATTCGATGCCGAACATGCTTCGACGCGAGGGCATCCATACGCATCTGGCCAGCGATCATCCGCACTATTGGGAAGATGGCGGCGCGACTTATCACACGCGGTACAGCAGTTGGGAGTTCTTTCGCGGGCAGGAGGGCGACCCGTGGAAGGGGCAAATCCGGCAGCCGCCGATTCCGGCGCGGCTCAAGGGGGCGCTGAACGAGAAGGCCGCGCGCCAAGACTTCGTCAACCGCCAGTACTACCCGACCGAAGATCTCCATCCACAAACGCTGACGTTCGACGCGGGCGAGGCGTTCATCCGGGAAAATCACGATGCGGATTCGTGGTTGCTTCAGATCGAGACGTTCGATCCGCATGAACCATTCGCCAGTTATCCGAAGTATCGCGATCTCTATCCCCAAACGAACACGGACGCGCATTTCGACTGGCCGCCATACGGTCCGGTATCCGGAAACGAAACCGACGACGACATTCGGCACGCGCGATTCGAATATGCCGCGCTTGTATCCATGTGCGATCACTCGTTGGGGCGGATTCTCGATCTGATGGATGAACTGAATCTGTGGCAGGACACGATGCTCATCGTGTGCACGGATCATGGCTACATGCTCGGAGAGCACGGTTGGTGGGCCAAGACGGCGCAACCCTGGTTCGACGAGCTCGCGCATACGCCGCTTTTCATCTGGGACCCGCGTTCCCGCCGTGCGGGCGTTCGGCGCCAGTCGCTCGTGCAGATGATCGACATCGCGCCGACGCTGCTCGATTTCTTCGGCGTGCAAGCAACGCCGCGCATGCAGGGCGTGGCGCTCGCGAAAACCATCGACGAGGATCTGCCGGTTCGGGAGGCGGCGCTGTTCGGCATGCACGGCGAACACGTCAACGTGACGGACGGCCGTTACGTATATATGCGGTCAGGGCCGGACCCGGACCGCAACGCGCCACTGTATGAATATACGTTGATGCCCACGCACATGCGCGAGATGTTCAGCGTCGACGAACTGCAGGATATCGAGTTGGCACCGCCGTTTCCGTTTTCACAGGGCGTGAGCATGATGAAGATCGCGAGCCGGCCCATTGGATATTCGTATCGTGCCGGAACGCTGCTGTTCGACTTGCAGACGGATCCCGGACAGGCGCAACCGTTGTACGACGCCGCCGTGGAGCAGCGCATGGCGACACTCGCCCGGGATCTGATGCGTGCCAGCGACGCACCGGCCGAGCAGTATGAACGTTTGGGTTTGCCGGCCGCGGGCCCGATCGACCACGACCAACTGCTTGCCCGTGCCCACGCGGATCGATCGGAGGCGCTACGTCTGCATCTGGCCGCGCGTGCGCAAGCGATGCGCGCTGAAGTGGAGGGCCGGCGCGTTCGCGCCGAAGCATCGCCGGACCATTGAGCTGTATGTATAGGCGTTGCCGTCCGCAAGAAAGTGCGGCGGCAGCGCGCAACGCACGGTCGCCTGTCGCGGCCCGGCGTGGAATGCGAAAAACCCGCGAGGGCTTCACGGCCTTCGCGGGTTTTGTCTTTTCGCGGGGCAGCGCCAGGCTCCGCCGACAGGCGCGGAACCTCGCGCGTCATCCGGCCATCAGCGCGCGAAATCCGACGTGCTCTGGATGAACGTGTTCAGCTTCGAGATGTTCACGCTGCCGAAGCCCGTCGTCGCGTCCCAGCCGGCCTTTGCGTTGTAGCCGTACGTCCCGCTGCCGTTGTTGCCGGACGTCACGTCGTGGAGCACGGCCGCGTTGCTCGGAAAGTACTTGTAGATGCTCGACGCCGGGAAGCCGAGCGCGTTGTTGTTCGCCGATTGCAGCCGCGCCCAGATGCCGGTGAAGATCGGCGCGGCGAGGCTCGTGCCGCCTTCGTTGTTCAGGTAGCCCGAGCCCCACAGCGTGTCGGACGTCTGGCCGTTCACCACCAGGATCGCGCCGGTGCGCAGGTCGGCGTCGAAGCCGACGTCCGGCAGCGCGCGCTTGGTCGACCCGGTGACGCTCGACGATTGCCACGACGGCGCGGCTTCATACTTGCTGTAGCCGCCGCCCGTCGACCACACGGTGCCCTGCTGCCAGCTCGGATCGTTCCACACGATTTCGCTGTTGTACGCGTTGGTCGACGTATTGGTGAACAGCGTCGTGCCGCCCACCGCGATCACGTAAGGCGACGTCGCGGGTTCGCTCACCGTGTAGGTCGAGCGCGATGGCTTGCCGCTCGCGCATTCGTATGCGCCGTGGTCGCCGGCCGACACCGAAAAGGTCTGCCCCTGCGCGACGGCCTGCTTGAAGATGGTGTCGTCGGTCGCCTGGGAGCCGGTGCTGTACGCGGACGATTCGCACACGCCGAGCGACACGTTGATGACCTTCGCGACGTTGTCGCTCACCGCCTTGTTGTACGCGGCGGTGATCGCCGTGAGCGTCATCGACGGCGCCACGTAGAATACAACCTGTTTCACGCTGCCGCCGGCAGTGCCGACGATCGACTGGCTGTCGAGGTTCCATTCGACGGTGCCGGATGTATCGGTGTACGAACTGCCTGACGGCCCTGTGTGGACGACACTGCTGCTGATCGTGCCGAGGCCGTTGTTCGCGGCGAACGTGTTGAGGTCGCTGACCGTCTGCGACAGGTCGCCTTCGGAAATGATGCCGACCGTGGTCTGCGAGGCCGTCGGCGTACCGTCGCCGCCATAAAGCGACGAGAACTCGGTCGGGTTGTGCGGCACCGCGGATGCGCCGGCGGGAATCGTCAGGTTGCTGGTGTTGCCTTGCGGCTTGCTGCCCGCGCCGGTATGCATGAGCTCGACGTTCTGCAGGCCGAGCACGGCGCCGACGATCCCGCCGATCGCATTCGGCACCTGCGCGGCGTCGGTGTTCGCGTAGACGCTGCGGCCGTTGTGCGTGAAGCGCTTGAGCGTCGTGCGGAAGGCCGACTTGATCGTTGCCGCGGTGCCGGATGCGGACACGAGCAGGCGGTTCGGCGCGACCACGACGTTGACGAAGCCGGCCTTGCGCAGGTGCGCGACGACGGAGGCGACTTGCTGGTCGGTCGGCGCGTACTGCGCGGCGAACTGCGCCGGCGTGAGGAACTGCTTGTAGTGCGGCGAGCCGGGCGTATGCAGGTCGCGCAGGTATTGATCGAGTTGTGCTTCGTTGCGCAGGTTCAGCCCGAGCACGATGTCCACCGATTCGCCGGGCGCCATCTCGATGGCAGACGCGGCAGCGGCGGCGGTGCTGGCCGCCGGTGCGCCGGCGGTACTGCTGCTTTCACCTTGCTGGACGAGCGGCAGGAATCCCTTGGTGCGCGTTTCCGTCCAGCCGGCGGCCGGTGCGGCATGGACGGCCGTCATGCCGAACGAAGCGGCTGCCGCGGCGGCGAACGCGAGCTTGACGATGCGGATGTGCTTTTGTTTCTTGTCTGCAACCTGATTCATTTTGAATTACCCCTCCGGTTGAACATCGAACGGCATGAACAACAACAGTCGACGGCGGCGCGGATCATGTACCGCCGATATCCGCCGCGCTCGCGCGGATGGCGCGAACGCGACGGGGCCTTTCGCCCGATCCGGAAAGGCGGTGACCTCCGGGAGCGAAATGCTGGAATGCCAGGTAGTGGTGGCGCTGCGCCGCGTTGCGGGTCGGCCGCGCGAGCAGGCTTGATGCAGGCGGGATCGCTAGAGCAACAGTTTCGGTATCCTGCTCATTCGGTTCGGTCCTTCGGCCCGCTGCCGGACGGCAGCTGCCCAATGAAATGCATCGGGATGTTGCATGCGCCGACGGATGAGAGGCGATCGGCGGCGAGAACTTTGGTGCAGCGGAAGCGAAATGCGTCGAGCGGAATCGATTGCGTGGTTTGCAATGTGTCAGATTGCTTGCATCGGACGGTATCAAGAACGAAAGTTCGGTGTCAAACTTTTTCTGATTATATGAAACAAAATTAAATGAATTAAGCTGAAATGCTTTTGAAAAGATCGGGGGTGTTTTGTAATTTTCGAAACCCGATTTGGTTGTAATCGCAACTTCATCGGGCGGATCATTCTCGGTTCGAATCGTAATGGGCGAACCGTTGTGGAAGAAACATTCGAATCGTCGGTGCCGGCGCCATCAACGAACTTTGCCGGGCGAGCGCCCGGCGCATGTCACCCCGCGTTCGTCTGCCACCCGAGCCCGAGGCTCTTCTGCAGCGATACGTAATCCTTGACGAGTTCGGCCTTTCCAGCGATCACGTTCTGCTGCGCGGCGAGCGCCTCGCGCTGCGTGTCGAGCAGATCGATGATCGACGCGACGCCCGCGCGATACCGCTGGTCCATCAACGTGGCCGAATGCGTGGCCGACGTCTGCACCTTGGCGAGCGCGATCACATGTTCGCGCTGGTGTCCGTAGCGCTGCAGCGCCGTGTTCGCGTCCTGCAATGCGCCGAGCACGGCTTTCCGGTAATTCGCCTCCGCTTCGTCGCGCGACGCTTCGGCCGCCCGTACCGCGCCGCGCGTGCGGCCGAAGTCGAGAATGTTCCATTGCAGATACGGCGCGCCGACCCACGTGAAGTTCTGCTTGCGAAACAAATGGCCGGGGTCCGTCGCGCTGAAGCCGAGATCGCCGAGCAGCGTCACCTTCGGGAAATAGTCGGCGATGTGTTCGCCGATCTGCGCATTGCTCGACGCGAGCCGACGCTCGGCCGCGCGGATGTCGGGGCGCTGCTTGAGCAGCGCGGCCGGATCGCCGACCGGCACGCTGCCGGGCAGCGTCGGCAGCGTGCTCGATGCCGACAGCGCGGCATCGAGCGCGCCGGGCGCGCGTCCGGTCAGGATCGCGAGCCGGTCGAGCGACTCCGTCACCTGCGCATCGAGCGGGATCAACGACGCGCGCGTGTTTTCGACCTGCGTCGTCAGGCGTTCGATGTCCACATCGGCCGCGACGCCGCGCGCGCGGCGCTGCTGCGTGAGTTCGAGCATGTGCTGTTGCAGTTCGGCCGTGCGCCGCGACAGCGCGAGCCGTTGCTGCTGGTCGCGCAGGTCGACGTACGCGGTCGCCACTTCGGCCGCGATCGACACCTGCGTGTCGGCGAGGTCGGCGTCCACGGCTTCCGCCTGCGCGGACGCGGCTTCGACCGCGCGGCGCGTGCCGCCGAACAGATCGATTTCCCAGGTCGCATCGAAGCCGGCCGAATAGAGTTGCAGCGGGCCCGAGCCGGCCAGCGACGGCGATGAACCGCCCGACTGGTTCGAGTTGCCGGACGGCAGCAGCGAGCCGAGCGCGCTGACGTCCGGTTCGCGCGCGCGGATCGCGGCGACGGTGGCCGACGATTTCGGCAGCTGCGCGGCGCGCTGTTGCGACAGCTGCGCGCGCGACGCGCGCAACCGGGCCTGCGCGGCTTGCAGATCGGGGTTGTGCGCGAGCGCGGCGGCGATCAGGTCGTCGAGCTGGCGATCGCCGAGCGCATGCCACCACGCGCTCGGCGCGGGTGCGGTGGGGGCGACGCCGGTGGCGGGCGCACGCACGAAGGTCGGCGCGTCGGGTGCCGCGGGTGCGCCGCGGTAGTCGGGGCCGACGGTACAGCCGGCGAGCAGGCAAGCGGCTGCGCACAGCGTGAGCGCAGGGCGGCGGGGCAGGGAGAAGGGCTTCATCGTGTAAGACGGTTCAATGGCCGGACGACATCGGCTGCGGACCGCGCGGCGTCTTCAGCAGCAGCGCGAGCGGCACGCACGCGAGCAGCGCGAGACCCAGCAGGTAGAAGGTTTCGGAATAGGTCATCACGATGGCCTGGATCTGGATCTGCTGCGCGAGCTGACCGAGCGCACGCAGATGCGAATACGCGAGGTCGCCGGTGTGCGCGAACCAGTTCGCCGCGTACGCCGACAACCGTTCCTGCCCGATCAGCGAATTGGCGCTGACCGATTCGCGCAGCGCGGCCGCATGGAAGGTCGTGCGCCGGTCGATCACGGTGCCGATGATCGCGAGCCCGATCGAGCCGCCGAGGTTGCGCGCCATGTTGTAGAGCCCGGCTGCGTCGCCCGAGTCCTCGCGCGCGACGGCGGCCATCGACGCCTGGTTCAGCGGCATCATCGCGAGCATCTGCGCGACGCCGCGAATCAGCTGCGACCATACGAAATCATGGCCGACGCTCTGCGCGGTCAGGCCGATGTCGAGCATGCAGCTCAGGCAGAACAGCAGCAGCCCCGAGATCACGAGAACGCGGAAGTCGACCTTGCCGAGCAGGCGCGGCAGGATCGGCATCACGAGAAACGCGGGCAGGCCCGACAGCAGCATGATCGCGCCCGCCTGCTCGGCGTTGTAGCCCGCGACGATCGCGAGGAACTGCGGCAGCAGGTACGACACGCCGTACAGCCCGGCGCCCACCGCGGACACGATCACGATCACGCTCGCATAGCGCGGATTGCGCATCAGCGACAGGCGCATGATCGGCCGCTGCGCGAACCGCTGCGACAACGCGATCAGGATCATGCCGGCGAGCGACACACAGCTCAGCGTGACGATCATCTGCGACTCGAACCAGCGTTCGCGCTGGCCTTCCTCGAGCACGACGGTCAGCGAGCTCAGCCCGATCGCGAGGCCCGCGATCCCGAGCCAGTCCGCGTTGAAGAACGTGTTCCATTGCGGACGGTCGGAAGGCAGCCCGAACACCAGCAGCGCCATCAGCAGCAGGCACACCGGCAGATTCAGGAAGAAGCACCAGCTCCAGCTGACGTTCTCCGCGAGCCAGCCGCCGAGCACGGGACCGAACAGCGGGCCGAGCAGCACGATCAGCCCGAACAGCGTCATCCCCACCGGCAGCTGCGACAGCGGCAGCCGCGTGCGGATGATGGTTTGCGCGGTGGGGATCAGCGCGCCGCCCGTGAAGCCCTGGCCGATGCGCCCGGCGATCATCATCGCGAGTGAATTCGACCAGCCGCACATCATCGAGAACGCGATGAACAGCGCGGCATTCGTCAGCAGGAAGTTGCGCAGCCCGAACACGCGCGTGAGCCACGCGGCGAGCGGGATCATCACGATTTCCGACATCAGGTAGCCGGTCGAAATCCACGTGCCCTCGGTGCCGGTCGCGCCGATTTCGCCCTGGATCTGCGGCAGCGCGGAGTTGGTGATCGAGATGTCGAGCGTCGCCATCAGCGCGCCGAGCGCGCCGGCGGCGACCGCGATCCAGTCGGTGACGCTCGCGCGGCCTTCGTGCGGCGGCGCGGGCGGGGTGGCGGCGGTATCAGCCATGGCGGTTCTCGTTGCCGTCCGCGCGCGTGTCGACGTCGACGGTCACGGACAGCCCCGGCACCAGCATGCGTGGCGCGTGCGCGTTCGCGGCGAGGCGGATGCGCACCGGCACGCGCTGCACGATCTTCGTGAAGTTGCCGGTCGCGTTCTCGGGCGGCAGCAGCGCGAATTGCGCGCCGGTGCCCGGTGCGAAGCTGTCGACGGTACCGCTGAGCGTGTCGTCCGGCAGCGCGTCGACGTGCAGCTCGACAGGCTGGCCGATGCGCATCCGGCCGATCTGCGTTTCCTTGAAGTTCGCGACGAGATAGATCGCATCCACCGGCACGACGGTCAGCAGGCGCGTGCCGGGCTGCACGTACTGGCCGACGCGCACCGTGCGGTCGCCGACGCGGCCGTCGAGCGTGCTGCGCACGATCGTGTTGTCGAGGTCGAGCCGTGCCTGCGCGGCGCTGGCCTGCGCGGCTTCGAGCTGCGCGCGCGCCTGCTGCAACTGCGCGGTGAACGACGCGATCTGCGTGCGGGCGGCGGCGATCGACGCAGTGTTCGCGGCGAGCGTCGCGGCGGCCTGGTCGCGCGTGCTCTTCAGGTCGGCCACGCGCTCGTGCGTCTCGGCGCCGGTCGCCGCGAGCGGCGCGTAGCGTGCGTATTCGTCGCTCGCGTGCCGTGCGTTGATCTGCGCCACCTTCGCCTGTGCTTCGGCCTGCTCGAGGTTCGCGCGCTGCTGGCTGATGTCGGCTTCCGCGCGCGCGATGTCGGCGCGGCGCGCGTCGGCGGTCGCGGTCGACTGCGCGAGCGCCACCTGGTACTGGCGGACGTCGAGCCGCACGAGCGGGTCGCCGGCCTTGACCACCTGGTTGTCGCGCACGTAGACGTCGGTCACGTAACCGGCGACCTTCGGCGCGGCCGTCATGTTGTCGGCCTGCAGATAGGCGTCGTCGGTGCTTTCGATGAAGCGGCTGACCGTCCACCAGCGGCCCAGCGACACGGCGGCGCCGATGGCCGCGACCACGGCGACGGCGATCAGGATGTGCCGCCGCCTCGAACCGACGTTGCGTGGCGATGCGGTTCCCTGACGATTTTCTTTCAGTGACGGGGGTTGCGACGTCGACATGAGGTCATCCAATTTATTCCAGGCGGACGAATTATTCCAGTCGGTAAAAATCTGTCAAGTAGAATGTGGTTCGATCGAGTGACGAGGAAGGCATGAACGAAGCGAAGAAGCTGCGCCGTACGTCGACGGGCGGCTACGCGCGCGGCGACGAGACGCGTCGGCGAATCATCGATGCGGCGATCGAGCTGTTCGGCGAACACGGATTCGCGGGTGCATCGACGCGCGACATCGCCGCGAAGGCCGGCGTGAACGCGCCGGCGCTCCAGTACTACTTCGAAAACAAGGAAGGCGTGTACCGCGCGTGCGTCGAGGCGATTGCCGAGATCGGCTGGAGCGTGCTCGGGCCGGCGGTCGAGCATGCGCGTGCGGCGCTCGACGCGGAGGCGGACGTCGACGCGCTGATCGACGCGTTCATCGTCATCCTGCGCACGCTGGCCGATCGGATCTTCACGGTGCCGAAGACGCTGGGGCAACGGATGTTCTTCGCGCGCGAGCAAGTCGGGCAGGAGCCGGCAGGCGCGACCGACATTCTGATGAAGCGCGTACGCAAACCGCTGAACGACGTGAGCGCCGAACTGGTCGGCCGGATCTCGGGGCGGCCGGCCGACGATCCCGTCACGCGGTTGCGCACGATGAGCCTGTTCGGGCAGTTGACGGTGTTCCACCTCGTGCAGCGCTCGGCACTGCAGTTGCTCGACTGGGACGGGTTCGACGGTGAAGGCGGCGCGCTACTGATGGCGACGATCGCCGACCAGACGCGCGTGCTGCTCGAACACTGGCATGCGCAGCGCGGTGCCATTGTCGACGAAGCGCCGGTCGGCTTACGGCGCGGCGCGGGCGTGAAACGCGCGGCGAAGCCTGCTGCATCGACCGCCGCCGCGAAGCGCGTGCCGCGCGCGAAGAAGCCGGCGGCACGCTGAGCGGCACGCGCGATCAGTTCGGCTTGCGCTCCGGCGGCGGCGCGGGATGCGTGTCGGCGGCAGGCATGTCGGCGGCATCGCCATCGTATGCGGGGCCCACGGGTCGCGAACCTTCGTCATACGCGACGAGGCTGCGCTGCGGATTCGCGATCCGGATCCCGCGTTCGCGGAACATCACCGCGATCCGCCGGTTGAACTCGCGCTGCACGCCCCAGCGTGCCGAGTCCTTGCACTGGATCTGTCCTGCCAGCGCGATCATCGCGCCGTCGACCTGATCGATGCCCCAGTAGCTGAAATCCGACAGGATGCCGTCCTTGTAGTTCGGGTCGTCGCGCAATGCGGCGCCGATCTCTTTCAGCGTCGCGATCGCGAGATCGATGTCCTGCCCGTAGGCGATGCTGACCTTGACGGCCGCGTTGCCGAGCCCGCGGTTCGTGTTGTTGACGGTCGTCACCGAGCTGAACGGAATCGTGTACAGCGATCCGTCGCCCGCGCGCAGCCGCACGGTGCGGATCGACAGGTATTCGACCGTGCCCGACACGCCGGCGAGCGTGACCCAGTCGCCCACCTGCATCGCGTTCTCCATCAGCAGGAAGATCCCGGTGATGAAATCCTGCACGAGCTTCTGCGAGCCGAAGCCGAGCGCGACGCCGAAGATGCTGGCGCCCGCGAGCAGCGGGCCGATGTTCACGCCGATTTCGCTGAGGCCCGTCAGCACGACGACAAGCGCGATCAGGATGAACAGCAGCGAACGAAGCATCGGCAGCAGCGTGCGCAACCGCGCCGCGCGCACGAGATTGCCTTCGCGCGTCCATAGCTGCAGGCGCCGCTCGATCGCGATGTTCGCGGCTTCCCATACGAGCAGCGCGACGACGGCCGCGATCGCGATCGTGATCAGCGCCGACGCGAGCCGATGGCCGATCGTGCCGGTCCCGAACGCATGGAAGATCGGCACGCCCCAGGTCTGCAGCAGCAGCACGACGGTCACGACGGCGATCACCGCCGACACGATCTGGCGCATCAGCGGGTAGTAGCGGTACGCGTGCAGGTGGACGAGCGTGCGATCGTCGTCGCGGCGCTGGAACAGCCGCGCGAGCGCGCCGAACACGACGATCGACACGATCCGCATGCCGACCATCACGGCGATCGAGCGGCCGCCGAGCGTGATCAACACGCGGTAGCCGTTGTGAACATCGAGCGCCCACACGAACCACAACGCCATCACGACGAACACCGCCACGGGCGCCCACGCGTCGGCGAGCGCGTTGCCGATCACCGCGAAGGCCGGCCGCTCGTCGCCGGCCGCGCGAATGCGCGCGGCGACCGGCTGGCGGCACCGCAGGATCAGCGCCGAGATCATCAGGTGGCCGACGAGCGCGACGGCTTTCAGCAGCGCGACGTGACCGGCGTCGCTGAGGCCGAAGCTTCCGGCGAGCTCGACCGCGGCGGTGCAGGCGCCGAGGACGATCGCGATCCGTGCGATCGAGCGCTGCGCGAACGCGGCCCAGGCATCGCTGATGTGCAGCAGCCGCAGCTGCGGCGCATCGGGCTGGAAGAACAGCCGGCTGACGATCGTCACGAGGCGGCAGATCACGTAGATGTCGATCAGCGATTCGAGTGCGATTTCGGTCGGCGTGCCGGCGTCGTCGAGCAACGACATCGTCAGGCTCGCGACGCCGACGAACACCAGCAGCGGCACGACCCGCAGCGCCAGGCTGATCAGCGCGCGCGGCATCCGGCGCAGCAGCGTGGTGTTGCGCCGCGCATGACCGCGGCCTTGCGACGACGTATCGGGCCTGCCGGTGCCGTCCGCCCTGGCGGCGGCGTCGATCGTGGAGGCCGGCGCCGTGTGGTCGTCCGGGGCGGGCGGCTCGGACCCGGCGGGCTCGGCTGGCTCGCCTTCGGCCAGACGCGACGATTCGGCGCGGCGCGCGCTCAGGGCGGCCAGCGCGCGCCGCAGCAGCCGCCTCGCGAACCATTCGATGACGAACGCCGGCACGAGCACGGCAAGAATGATCCCGATCGCGCGCGTGAGGTCCGCCCGTGCGTCGGCGCGGACCAGCCGCTCGTGCCACCAGTTGCCCACCGAGCCGACATCGAGCAGCGAGCTCAGCGATTCGCGCAGCGCGCCGCCGATTTGGGCGGCCCAGCGCGACCCCTGCCGGACGACCAGCGACGCGAGCCCGTTCGTCGTCAGCGCGGCGGGGGCGGCGGCGGCCGAGGCCGCGCTGGCCGGCGCCGCGCCGCTCGCCGGCAGCGCGGGCGTGCTCAGCACGCCGACGGCCGCGATCGCGCGCAATGTGGTTTCGACCTGTTCGCGTTCGCGCGGGTTTTGCAGGACGGAGAGGGCCTGCTGCGCCTGTTGCGGCGTCAGCGCCGGCACGGCGCCGGAGGCGGCCGATGCGGCGGTATGGGCGGGAGCGGCCGCGTGGGCGGCCGAGACGACGGCGGCAAGCAGCCAGCCGAGCAGGAAATGTCGCATGAGTAGGCGTGCGGGCGTGCATCGAAGCGTGGCCCGCCGGTCTGGACGATGGACGGAAGTTAACATGATCGCGAGCGCCGCCGAATAGTTCCGTCGATGAATATTCGATTCGGGCATACCGCATCGGGCATGCTGGATGCGGATTCCTGACGAATCAGCGTTCCTCATCGTGAAAGACCGGCAGCACGTGCTCGGCGACTTCCTCGATAACCTCGCGCACTGGCCGGTCCGAGCCGGGATTCAGCGTGACATGGTGCGTGCCGGCCGCGCGCATGTCCCGGAGAATGCCGATCAGCGCGTTGCGTCCGGTTGCGTAACCGAGTGACAGCGCGGTGGCCGGCGCATCGCGATTCGCATCGAGATCGAGCCGCATCGACACGCCGAACGCGCGAAAGGCTGGTTGTGCAAGCCGCTCGACCGCTGCGCGCCACATCGAATGGCGCGCCCGCTGCGTGTCCGGATCGCGGTGGTAGGTCATCCAGCCGATCGCGTTCCGTGCGATCCAGTCGACGCTTTGTCCGCCGGAGCCGACCGCGAGCATCGGCACCGCGTCGTCGCCGCGCGGCAGCAGCGTGAACTCGGGTGCGTCGGGCGGCGTTTCGTCGGGCACCACGCGGGACGGCACGGCGAGCGCGGCCGCGACGATGTCCCAATGCCGGCGATACCGGTCGCGCCGCGTTTGCGCGTCGACGCCGAACGCCGCATATTCGGGCGGCCGGTCGCCGGAGCCGAGGCCGAGGATGAAGCGTCCGCCGGACAGCGTCGCGACCGACAGCGCGCCCTTCGCGACATGCAGCGGATGACGCAGCGGCAGCACGATCGCGCCGCTCGCCAGCACGATCCGGCGCGTGCGCGCCGCGAGCGCGCCGAGCAGCACCCACGGATCGAGATGCCCGACCGGGTCGGGATAGTCGGCGCTGTTCAGCGGCACGTCGCGAATCCACAGCGCGCGAAAACCGAGCGAATCGGCGAGCGCCGCGAGTTCGAGCTGCTCGTTGAAATCCGCGACGGTGTGGCCGCTGCGCAGCAGCGGCAACGTCAGGCCGATCGACAGCCGCTCGGCCGAGAAGACGCGATGCGCGACGTCGGCGCGGTCGAAGGCGGGCAGGGACATGTGCATTCCTTGTAGACGGGGCGAAGCGCTCGCGCGCCGTACGGTGTCCGAATGCTAACGTGTTCGCGATGTTCGCGACGCGTCGATCTGCAGCGTCGTGCCCTGCGGCGCGAGACCGAGGCGCTCCGCCACGTGCCGCGACGCCGGGTCCGGTGCCGGCGACGAACCGCCGCGCGATGAACGCGGCCAGCGTCGGGCGATTGTAAGCAGATCGTCGGCGTCATGCAGGCGCAAGCGTACGGCCGGCGCACGCATCCCCACTCCTGCAACTTCGCCGTCGCTCTCCCGGGCCGTTTCCCGTCGTTTCACTTTCGAAACATTCACGCATTGCCATTGCCGTGCGATTTGCATCGGGGTCGTTTCATCGGCCTGCGCAGCCTTGCGCAGCGAAGCATGGTGCGCTCCTTGCATATCTGTATGTGCCGTGAGCGCGATCGCGGGCGCAGCAGGGGCCGGGCGATCGCTTCAGTGGGTCGGACGTACAGAAGACGGGGACAACAGAATGAAAACAGACCGAATCGCAACGCGCCGTGTTGCAAACATGAATCGCCGACCTGCCCGTGACTTCGCGTCGCCGTTGATTGCGGCGACGTGAGCGCGCGGCCTTCCATTCCATCCGAACCCACCGGATTCGTTCTGAACGACGACGTGCACGCGTGACGCGCGAGGCCGACGATTGCCGGTCGGTCGTCGGGGATGAACCGCCGGTGCATGCAGATGGCGACCATGACTTCCGGATCATCATGCCGACGCGCGAAACGCGGGCGCACCGCGCCCGACGCTTGCGCATGTGTTTCGCATGCGGTCCAGCGCGGCGATCCGCGCACCAAACAGGAAATAGAAGGTGTAGTTCCGGGGAAAGGTCCGCCGGCCGTGCCGCGGCGGATCCGATGACATTGTGCTGTCAGTTGATCCACTACCCCGATGGATCAATTGTTGAAGCGCCCGTCACCATGTGGTCGATGGGCGTCTTTTTTTGCGCGCCGGTCTCGCGCGCGGACCGCCGGCCCGATCGCGCGGCGTTCTGTATCATGTGCTGGCGCGCTGGCCGCCCGTGCGGTGCACGACCTGCCGCCGCGCCCGAACACGCGCCGCCAACATGAACGACACCACCTTGCACGACCCCTCATCCGCCAGCGTCGATCCGGCTGCGCTCGATGCGCTGCACACGTTCGTCGAGCGCCATCCGCGGCTGCTCGTGCTGACCGGTGCGGGCATCAGCACGGATTCCGGCATTCCCGGCTATCGCGACCACAACGGTCAATGGATGCGCTCCCCGCCGATCCAGCTGCACGAATTCCTCGGTTCCGACGCGGCGCGCCGACGCTACTGGGCGCGCAGCATGATCGGCTGGCCGGTGGTCGGGCGCGCGCAGCCGAACCGCTCGCACGTCGCGCTCGCGCGGCTCGGCGGCGCGGGCCGGATCGAGCGCCTCGTCACACAGAACGTCGACGGCTTGCACCAGCGCGCGGGCAGCGGCGACGTGATCGAACTGCATGGCGGCATCAACCATGTCACGTGCCTCGAATGCGGCGCGCATCACGCGCGCGCGACGATCCAGACCCTGCTCGAAACGGACAACCCGGAACTGCTGGGCGCGCAGGCGGAGCCTGCCGCCGACGGCGACGCGCACCTCGAATGGGCCGCGCTCGACACGTTCCGCATTCCGGCCTGCCCGGCCTGCGGCGGGCTGCTGAAGCCGGCGGTGGTGTTCTTCGGCGAGAACGTGCCGCGCGAGCGCGTCGCGCTGGCGTCGCAGGCGCTCGATGCGGCCGATGCGCTGCTCGTCGTCGGCTCGTCGCTGATGGTGTATTCCGGCTATCGGTTCTGCGTATGGGCGCAGGCGCGGAACAAGCCCGTCGCCGCGCTGAACCTCGGCCGCACGCGCGCCGATCCGATGCTGACGCTGAAGGTCGAGGCGCGATGCGCGCCCGCGCTCGACGCGCTGAACGCGCGGCTCGGCGTGTGCGGCGGTGCACCGGAGCACGCATCGTGACCGGGTCGACGTCTTCGCCCGATCCGTCCGCCCGGCTGTCGGCGCCGGCCGCCGAGCGCAATCGCGGGCCGATCCTCGACGTGCTGCGCCGCGTGCTGCCGGCGAGCGGCAGTGTGCTCGAGATCGCGAGCGGCACCGGGCAGCATGCGGTCCATTTTGCGCAGGCGCTGCCGGGGTTGCGCTGGCAGCCGAGCGATCCCGACGCGCAAGCGCGCCGCTCGATCGCCGCGTGGGTCGCGCATGCGGGCCTCGCGAACCTGGCCGAGCCGCTGGCGTTCGACGTGCGCGATGCGTCGTGGCCGGTCGCGGCGCTCGACGCGATCGTCTGCATCAACATGATTCATATCTCGCCGTGGGCGTGCACCGACGCGCTGTTCGACGGCGCGTCGCGCGCGCTGCGCCCCGGCGGCGTGCTGTTCCTGTACGGCCCGTATCGCCGCGAAGGCCGGCACACGGCGCTGTCCAACGAAGCCTTCGACCAGCAGCTGCGCAGCCGCGACCCGTCGTGGGGCGTGCGCGATCTCGAGGCGGTCGTGGCGCTCGGCCTCGATCGCGGGCTCGACTGCATCGAGGTCGTCGAGATGCCGGCGAACAACCTGAGTGTCGTGTTCCGCCGGCTGCCGCACGCGGAGCAATGACACGCCGGCGCGCATCGCGGCCGGGTTTCCACTATCCTTTCGCCTGTGCGCGCGGCCCGGTTCGGGTCGCGCCCCGTTTTTTCCGGAGAATTGAATAATGGGCAAACAAGCCATCGGTGTGATCGGACTCGCGGTGATGGGCCGCAATCTCGCACTCAATATCGAGAGCCGCGGTCATGCGGTGTCGGTGTACAACCGCAGCCGCGCGAAAACCGACGAACTGATCGCCGAATTCCCCGGTCGCAATCTGGTACCGACCTATACGCTCGAGGAGTTCGTCGCGTCGCTCGAAACGCCGCGCCGGATCCTGATGATGGTGAAGGCCGGCGAAGCGACCGATGCAACGATCGCCTCGCTCAAGCCGCTGCTCGAGAAGGGCGACGTGCTGATCGACGGCGGCAATACGCATTTCACCGACACGATCCGCCGCAACCAGGAACTCGCGCAATCGGGCCTGCACTTCATCGGCACTGGCGTGTCGGGCGGCGAAGAGGGCGCGCTGCGCGGCCCGTCGATCATGCCTGGCGGCCAGCGCGACGCATACGACCTGGTCGAGCCGATCCTCAAGCAGATCGCCGCGAAGGCGCCGTCGGACGGCGAGCCGTGCGTCGCGTACATGGGCCCGGACGGTGCGGGCCACTACGTGAAGATGGTCCACAACGGGATCGAATACGGCGACATGCAGCTGATCGCCGAGAGCTATGCGGTGCTGAAGGACGTCGCGGGCCTGACCAACGACGAACTCGGCGCGGTGTACACCGAGTGGAACCAGGGCGAGCTCGACAGCTACCTGATCGAGATCACGTCGAAGATCTTCGGCAAGAAGGACGACGCAACCGGCAAGCACCTCGTCGACGTGATCCTCGATCGCGCCGCGCAGAAGGGCACCGGCAAGTGGACGAGCCAGAACGCGCTGGATCTGGGCGTGCCGCTGCCGCTCATCACCGAGTCGGTGTTCGCACGCGTGCTGTCGTCGCTGAAGACGGAGCGTGTCGCGGCCAGCAAGATCCTGTCGGGCCCGGCCGCGGCACCGTTCGACGGCGATCGTGCGGCGTTCATCGAAGCGGTGCGCCGCGCGCTGTACCTGAGCAAGGTGATCTCGTACGCGCAGGGCTTCGCGCAGCTGCGCACGGCGTCCGAAGAGTACGGCTGGAGCCTCGACCTCGGGACGATCGCGAAGATCTTCCGCGCGGGCTGCATCATCCGCGCGCGTTTCCTGCAGAAGATCACGGACGCGTACGCGAAGGATCCGGCGCTCGCGAACCTGCTGCTCGACCCGTACTTCAAGGACATCGCCGCGAACTACCAGGCTTCGCTGCGCGACGTCGTGGTGGCCGCGGTGAAGGCCGGCGTGCCGGTGCCGGCGTTCGCGTCGGCGGTCGCGTACTTCGACAGCTACCGCTCCGAGCGGCTGCCGGCGAACCTTGTGCAGGCGCAGCGAGACTTCTTCGGCGCGCACACGTTCGAGCGCACCGACAAGCCGGGCAGCTTCCACGCGAACTGGTCGTAACCGGCTGCGAGGACGGTATTGTTGCGAAATTCTATTCTTTGAGTAGGGTTTTTCGTTCCCGGATCCCGGAATTGTTGGCTCCGCGGAAACAGTGTTTTCGTTCTTTCATGGTTTTCCCTAGGTGATCTCCGGACTAAACTTTGATCAATCGCTGCAGACATGGTGTGTGCGGCGAAGCAAAAAATACCGGAGGTAATCATGAAATCGCTGATCGCAACGTTCGCTGCAGCTGCTGTCCTCGCCGTTCCCGCCGTGTCGTTTGCCCAACAGAACGCGCCCGTCACCCGTGCGCAGGTCAAGGCCGAGCTGGCCGAGCTGCAACAGGCCGGCTACAAGCTGGGCAGCGACCGTACCGACTACCCGGCAGGCATCCAGGCAGCTGAAGCCCGTCTGAGCCCGCAACAAAACGTCGCCGCTGCCGATACGAGCGGCTACGGCGCGCAATCGGCCGCCCAGCAAGAGTCGGGCGCTCCGGCAGCCGCCAAGACCGGCTGGCAAGTGAAGCGCGTGTCGGATGGCGCACCGGTCTACAAGGGTCGTTAATCGCCTTCGATCGCCGGCCGCGTGCGCGGCCTGAGCTGATACCGAGCAGTACACGCAGCCCGTCGTTCCGCATCACGGAACGACGGGCTGTTTTCATTGGCGTCCGCCGCGTCAGTGCAGCGGCCGCGGACCGCGGCCGATGTCCCGGAACAGCGCCTCGGCCGGTTCGAGCGCTTGCAGCCACGCTTCGTCGTAGCCGCTCAGCGTGTCGAGCGCCTCGCGCAGCCGCTCGATCGCGAGCACCGGCAGCTCGACGCTGTGCCGGGTCGCGCCGCTCAGGTGCGCGACGCTCGCCAGCTGGACGAGGGCGTCCGCGGCTTCGGCGACGTCCGTCGCGAACACCAGGTGCCGGTTGAGCAATTCGACGAGGCCGCTGGAACCGGCGAAATCCTCGGCGTTGAGCTGCACGGACAGAAACGTCGCATTGTTCATGTTGATCTCCTCTTTATTGGCGGATCGTGCGGTGCATCTCGGAGTATAGGAGGTGGCCGGCAACGGGGCATTGGTCGGCCGGCCGCCCCGGTCCAGCCGGCAGGAACCCGCCCGGACGCCCGCGCGGCGCGGCTTGCGGGCCGTCGGCGCGTGGCCGGGGCGATGCAAGATTGTTGCCGGGTCGTGCGCCTGTCGCGGTCCCGACCGCGACAAATGGTATCTTTCACGATCGGGACGACGTGCAAATGGCGCGAAAAGGGGGCCGGTGAGCCCCGTCGCGTCGGCGTCCCGCTGTGGAAACTGACGGCCGCGACAGCGGTCGGATACTGGTTGGTCCGGCCGTGCGGCCGGACATCGTGCGTCGCGTGCCGGAGGGCGGTGGGCGGCGCATCGACGCAAATCCGGGAGGACCCTTGAGAGAAACGATTCCGATCCACGAGGCGCTCGCGCGCTGGTTGCCGCAGGCGGCGCTCATCGTCGCGGCCGCCGCGCTGACGGGCTGTACGATGACGCCGTGGACCGACAGCTGGCAGCCGGTGCGGCCGTCGACGCCCATGTCGGCCGCCACGCCGGGCGTGATCGCCGGCTATTACCGCGTGAATCCGGGCGACACGCTCGCCGGCATCGCCGCCGCCTACGGGCAGCGCGTGCAGGACCTGGCCAGCTGGAACCGCATGTCGCCCAATGACGCCGTGTCGCCCGGCCAGGTGCTGCGCGTCGCGCCGCCGCCTGCCGCGACGTCGCTCGGGCAGCCGTCCACCGCGGCGCAACCGGGCTCGCTGGCATGGCCGGCGACGGGAAGCGTCGCCGCGCCGTTCTCGGCCGGCAGGACGCGCGGCATCACGATCGCCGCGTCGGGCCCCGACCATTCGGTGCGGGCCGCGGCAAACGGGCGGGTGGTCTACGCCGGCTCCGGCGTGAAGGCGTACGGCCCGCTCGTGATCCTGAAGCACGACAACGGGCTCATCACGGCCTACGGGCACAACGGCAGGCTGCTCGTCAACGAAGGCGACGCGGTGCGCGTGGGCCAGCCGATCGCCGAGATGGGCACCGACGCGAGCGGCCGCTCGACGTTCGAGTTCGAGGTCCGGCAGAACGGCAAGGTCGTCGATCCGATGAACTTCCTGCCGCGCAACGGCGGCTGACGCGCCGCATCACGACGTGTGCGCCTAGCGGCGCACACGTTCCCGCCTTCATCCTTCCTTAAGCTCCGTGGCGTCAGACTGTCTCGCATGATTGCCGAGCCAGCGAATGCCCACCGCGAGCCCCGTCGCGCCGAGCGCGATCAGCGAACACTGGATCGCGACCGGCAGATAGCCGTGCGGCCGGGGATCGACGAACGGATACGGATACCAGTTCTCCACCGAGCCGCGCACGAGCGTATAGCCGAGATAGACGATCGGAAAGGCGAGCCATGCGAGCGCGCTGCGCCGCGGGATCGGCGAGCGCGGCTCCACGTACAGCCAGTCGCACAGCACCACGAGCGGCACGATCCGGTGCAGGACCCAGTTGTTCAGGGCTGGTGTGACGTGCAGCAGCGCGTCGAGCCGGGCGAGCAGCAGCTCGTAGACGATCGCGGTGATCAGCATGTAGAGCACGGCGGCGCCGCGCATCGATTCATAGCGGGGCGAGCCCGGGCGCGTGACGCGCGACAGCCCCGCGATCAGCATGACCGCCGCATACAGGCTGCTCAGTTGGGTGAAGTAGCTGAGGTAGTTGCCGAGATGAAAGGTCGGCATGGCCCAGTAGTCGGCGACGCTGTGCAGCGTGGTCGACACCGCGAGCAACGCGGCGATCAGCCGGTAGGCCGCAACGAAGAACGCTTTGCTCATGATGCCCGCGCAACGTCGCACGAAAGCTTCATCGTGCCACAGCCATCGGCGCGCGCGATGCGGATTTTCCATATGACGGCGCGGTGACGCGTGGCTGCGCGAATTCTTCGGATATTTGATCGGGCCGGGCAACAGCGGCCGCACGCGGGGCTACAATCGGTGCAGCCGCCGGGTACCGCCCGGCGCTGCATCTGCCTGCCCCACATACAAACGAGAAACACGAGACCAAGCATGAGAAACATCCTCGCGAAACAGACGCGCTACAGCTCGCCTGCGATCTTCTTTCACTGGATCATCTTCCTGCTGGTGGCGCTGGCCTACCTCGCCATCGAGATTCGCGGACCGAAAGGCAGCGACAGTCGCGCGTTCTGGATGAACGTGCACTTGCTCGCGGGTACGTCGGTGCTCGTGCTCTCGGTGCTGCGCGTGTTGTGGCGCGTGGTCAGCCGCGTGCCGGAGCCCATCGTGCAGGCGCCGCTGCTCAAGTGGCTGTCGAAGCTCGCGCATGTCGCGCTGTACGTATTCATCATCGCCCAGCCGCTGCTCGGCATCATGATGATCAACCTGGGCGGCAAGCCCGTGTCGCTCGACTGGATCGGCGTGTCGTTCACGCTGTTCGGCCCGGACAAGGCGCTGCGGCCGACGATCAAGGAGGTGCACGAACTGCTCGGCAATGCGTTCTACTTCGTGATCGGGCTGCATGCGCTGGCCGCGCTTTATCACCATTTCGTGCGGCGCGACGACGTGCTGCGACGCATGGCGCCGTGATCGCCGCGCGCTGAAGCCGCGCGGCAGCCGGGGGCGCATGGTTGTGTTGACAACCATGCGCCCCCGGTTCGTTTACCGCGATGCGCGGCTGGCCTTCGCGGCGAACCTTCGGTAACATCTCGGCTGTTTTTACATTCCGCTTACGCGTCGCCGCGCATGCTGCATCGACATCGTCATCTGACCGCCTGGCTCGGCGTGTTCGCGATCTGGCTCGCGATCGCGGCGCCGCTGGTGTCGCAGTGGCGACTCGCACGGGTGGCAACCCCCGACGCGATTGTCTGCGGTAGCGAGCATGGCGCGCACCGCGCGCCCGATGCAGGCCACGCGCACGATCCCGCGCGCCATCTCGATGCGTGCGGCTATTGCGGCTTCTTCGCGCACAGTCCCGCGATCGGCGGCGCGGCCGCCGTATCGTTCGCTTTCGTCCCCACCGAGGTCGTTTCCGCCGTCGCGCCGCATGCCGTCGCGCCGCGCGCCACACCCTATCCGCGCGCGTATCCACGCGCACCGCCCGAGCGCGCCTGACGCGCTGCTTTCCGTTCCATTCATCGCCGACATCCGTGCGGTCCGTCGAGGCCGCGTGGAGGGCGTCACTCGGGCTTTCGATCATGACCATTCCTTCCTTGCGCACGCCGAGGGCGTCGCGCCATTGCCGCGCGCGATGCGTGCCGCGCATGCTGAAACTCACCATTCCCGCGCTGGCCGTCGGCGCGATGAGCGCGGCGGCCGCCGCTGAAGCCGCGCGCGCGGCCGGTGCGCCGACGGACGACGCGGCCGTGCTGCTGCCGCCCGTCGAAGTCGTCGCGTCGCCGCTGACGACACCGCTCGTCATCGTCACGGATCCGAAGACGCCGCGCCAGCCGCTGCCGGCCAGCGACGGCGCCGACTACCTGAAGACGATCCCCGGCTTCACGTCGATCCGCAGCGGCGGGACGAACGGCGACCCCGTGCTGCGCGGGATGTTCGGTTCGCGGCTGAACATTCTGGCGAACGGGATGCCGACGCTCGGTGCGTGTCCGAACCGGATGGATGCGCCGACCTCGTATATCGCGCCGGAAAGCTATGACAAGGTCACGGTCGTGAAGGGGCCGCAGACCGTGCTGTACGGCCCCGGCGCATCGGCCGGCACCGTGCTGTTCGAACGCGTGACGCCGCGTTTCGAGCGCCCCGGCATGCGCTTCGACAGCAGCGTGGTCGGCGGCTCGTTCGGCCGCAACGATCAGAACGTCGACGTGACGGCCGGCACGCCGGACGTCTATGGCCGCGTGAGCGCGAACCACGCGCACGCGCAGGATTACAAGGACGGCAACGGCAACACCGTGCCGTCGCAATGGGACAAATGGAACGCGGATGCGGCGCTCGGCTGGACACCCGACGATCACACGCGCGTCGAGCTGACGGCCGGCACCGGTGACGGTTATGCGCGCTATGCGGGGCGCGGGATGGACGGCGCGCATTTCCGCCGCGAGACGTTCGGCCTGTCGTTCGACAAGCGGCATCTCGGCGACGCGCTCGACCGCATCGAGGCGCGCGTGTACTACAACGAAGCCGACCATGTGATGGACAACACCACGCTGCGGCAGCCCGACCCGACCAGCAGCATGCCGATGCGGATGGCATCCGAAGTGCGGCGCCGCACGCTCGGCGCGCGGGCGGCGGCGACGTTTCGTTTCGGCGACGACTTCAAGCTCGTCACCGGCGTCGACGCGCAGTCGAACCGGCTCGACGCGCGCTCGGCGATGGGGCGGCAGAACTACGGCGACCAGCCGTGGGATGCGCAGGCGACGATGTGGAATGCGGGCGCGTTCGGCGAGCTGACGTGGTATGCGAGCGGTGCGGCGCGCGTGATCGGCGGCGCGCGGGTCGACTACGCGAGCGCCCGCGACAAGCGTGCGACGACGAGCGGGATGATGGCGAGCAAGCCGAATCCCACCTTCGACGACGATCGCGCGCGCGTGCTGCCGAGCGGCTTCGTGCGCTACGAGCGCGATCTCGCGTCGCTGCCGGTCACGTGGTACGCGGGAGTCGGTCACGCGGAACGCTATCCGGACTACTGGGAGCTGTTCTCCGCGAAGCGCGGGCCGGCCGGTTCGGTCAACGCGTTCTCGGCGGTGCAGCCGGAGAAGACCACGCAGCTCGACATCGGCGCGCAGTACAAGGGCGAGCGGGTCGATGCGTGGGTGTCGGCCTACGCAGGCTATGTGCAGGACTACATCCTGTTCGATTACGCGGCCGGGATGATGGGGCCGACCACGCAGGCGACCAACGTCAACGCGCAGATCTTCGGTGGCGAAGCCGGTGTGTCGTGGCGGCCAGTCGCACCGCTGCGCATCGAGACGTCGCTTGCGTATGCATGGGGGCGCAACGCGACGAGCGGCGATCCGTTGCCGCAGATGCCGCCGCTCGAGGCGCGCGTCGGGCTCGAATACTCGCGCGGCGCATGGTCGGCCGGCGGCTTGTGGCGGATCGTTGCGCCGCAGCATCGCTATGCGTTGAACGAGGGCAACGTGGTCGGCAAGGACTTCGGTCCGAGCGCCGGGTTCGGCGTGCTGTCGCTGCACGCGCAGTACAACGTCAGCAAGAAGGTGCAGATTTCGGTCGGCGTCGACAACCTGCTGGACAAGGCGTATGCGGAACACCTGAACCTCGCCGGCAACGCGGGCTTCGGCTATCCGGCGAACGCGCCGGTGATGGAGCCGGGGCGTACGGCATGGGTGCGCGTGAGCGCGAAGCTCTGACGCACGACGCGTGTGCGATGCAGCATGCGCGCGCATCGACGCGACCCCGCCCGAACGGGCGGGGCGCGTCAACCGATTAGAGAACCGTATCTAGTCAGGGCGCAAACGTTGGCGACTCGTGATTCACTCCCGCATTCGACGCACACGATGGCCGCGACTGTCGGCAACGTGCCGTGCGCGTCGATCCGATCTCATTCGCACCGGCAGCACAATAATCAGGAGAACAAGCATGGCTAGATCGATGCGTTCCAGGGTGGTGGCAGGAGCAGTGGCATGCGCGATGAGCGTCGCGCCGTTCGCGGGGACGACCGCGCTGATGACGCTCGCGACGACGCATGCGGCGATGGCGGCGACCGCGCCGTCGGACGACTACGCGACGACGCGTTATCCGATCATTCTCGTGCACGGGCTCACCGGCACCGACAAGTACGCGGGCGTGCTCGACTACTGGTATGGCATTCAGGAGGACCTGCAACAGCACGGCGCGACCGTCTACGTCGCGAACCTGTCCGGATTCCAGAGCGACGACGGCCCGAATGGACGCGGCGAACAGTTGCTCGCTTACGTGAAGACGGTGCTCGCCGCGACTGGTGCGACGAAGGTCAACCTGGTCGGTCACAGCCAGGGCGGCCTCACGTCGCGCTATGTGGCGGCCGTCGCGCCCGAGCTCGTTGCGTCGGTGACGACGATCGGCACGCCGCATCGCGGCTCCGAGTTCGCCGACTTCGTGCAGGGCGTGCTCGCTTACGATCCGACCGGGCTGTCTTCGTCGGTGATCGCCGCGTTCGTCAATGTGTTCGGGATCCTGACGAGCAGCAACAACAACACGAACCAGGACGCGCTCGCCGCGCTGAAGACGCTGACGACCGCCCAGGCCGCCACGTACAACCAGAACTATCCGAGCGCGGGCCTCGGCGCGCCGGGCAGTTGCCAGACGGGTGCGCCGACGGAGAGCGTCGGCGGCAATACGCACCTGCTGTATTCGTGGGCCGGCACGGCGATCCAGCCGACCGTTTCCGCGTTGGGCGTCACGGGCGCGGCCGACACCAGCACGATTCCGCTGGTCGATCCGGCGAACGCGCTCGACCTGTCGACGCTTGCGTTGCTCGGCACGGGCACGGTGATGATCAATCGCGCGTCGGGCCAGAACGACGGGCTCGTGTCGAAGTGCAGCGCGTTGTACGGGAAGGTGCTGAGCACGAACTACAAGTGGAACCATGTCGACGAGATCAACCAGTTGCTCGGCGTGCGCGGTGCGTATGCGGAAGATCCGGTCGCGGTGATCCGCACGCATGCGAACCGGTTGAAGCTCGCGGGCGTGTGATCGATGACGGCACGTGAAGGACGCGCGCCGCTGGCGTGGCGCGTGGTGGTTTACGGTGCGGTCGGGATGGCGGCGATCGCCGGCGTCGCGATCTGGAGCGGCGCGGCGTCGCATCGCGGTGCCGACATGGCGCACCTGTCGGCCGATGCGGCGGCGCGCGACGGCGGCAGCGCCGCACCGCCGCCGCCCGCACTGCCGGCAAGCGCGGGCCTGCCGTCGCCGCTTGCCGGTTCCAGCGCGCCGCGGCTGCCGCTCGATGCCGGCGGCCATCTCGCGAGGTCGCGCGCGGTTCGCGATTTCTTCGACTATTGCCTGAGCGCGCGGAGCGACCTGAGCACGACCGCGCTCGATGCGCTCGTCGTGCGCGAAATCGCCGCGCAGCTCGACGGCACGATCGCGCAGCCCGAGGCGCTCGACGTCTGGCATCGATATCGCGCGTATCTCGACGCGCTCGCGAAGCTGCCGGACGCCGGCGCGGTCGACAAGTCGGATCTCAGTGCGCTGCAGCTCGCGCTCGACCAGCGCGTGTCGATCGCGTACCGGACGCTCGGCGACTGGAGCCAGCCGTTCTTCGGCACCGAGCAGTGGCGGCAGCGCTATGATCTCGCCCGGCTGAAGATTGCGCAGGACCGCACGCTGACGGAGGCGCAGAAGGCGGAGCGGCTCGCGGCGCTCGCGCAGCAGATGCCGGCCGACGAACGCGCGGCACGGCAGAAGGCGGACCGGCAGCAGGCAGCGATCGACCAGATCGCGCAATTGCAGAAGAGCGGGGCGACGCCCGACGCGATGCGCGCGCAACTGACGCAGACGCTCGGGCCCGACGCCGCCGCACGCGTCGCGCAGATGCAGCAGGACGACGCGTCGTGGCAGAGCCGCTACGCCGACTATGCGGCGCAGCGCGCGCAGATCGAAGCGGCCGGGCTGTCGCCGCAGGATCGCGACGCGCAGATCGCCGCGCTAAGACAGCGCATGTTCTCGAAGCCCGGCGAAGCAGTGCGAGCGGCGTCGCTCGACCGCGGCGCGGCTGCCGCGCGATGACGAACGATAACGCGTGATCGCGCGCGATGGCGCACGCCATCACGCCGCGCGCGTGAAGTGCCGCGGCAGGTGCTGTTCGATGGTTGCCGCGAGCGTGTCGAACGCGGGGCCGATGCCTTCGTGCGCGACGCATGCATAGCCGAGCAGCAGGCCGCGGCGTGCGGTGTCCAGCCGACTGTAGTAGCTGGTCAGCGGGCGCACGATCACGCCCGCATCGAACGCGCTTTGCGTGACCGCGCGATCGTCGCATGCGTCGGGCAGGCCGAGCACCAGATGCAGGCCGGCTTCGTCGCCCATCACCGGCAGCGCGTCGCCGAAACGCGCATGGATCGCATCGATCAGCAATTGCCGGCGCTCGCCGTACAGCGTGCGCATTCGTCTGACATGCGAAGTGAGGTGCCCGTCCATGATGAACTCGGCGAGCACGGCCTGCTGCATCAGCTGGCCCTCGCGATACAGCTCCGACAGCCCGGTGCGGAACGTGTCGACCAGATGCTCGGGCACGACCATGTAGCCCATCCGCAGGCCCGGGAACAGCATCTTGCCGAGGCTGCCGACGTAGATCACGCGGCCGCCGTCGTCGAGCCCCTGCAGCGACGCGAGCGGGCGGCTGCCGTAGCGGAATTCGCTGTCGTAGTCGTCCTCGATGATCCAGCAGCGGTGCCGGCGCGCGTATTCGAGCAGCATCCGGCGCCGCGCGAGGCTCATCACCATCCCGAGCGGATACTGGTGCGACGGCGTGACGAGCACGAGCCGCGGCGGCTGCTGCATGTCGGCCGCGCTCGGATCGATGCCTTCCTGGTCGACCGGCACCGGCGTGAGCGTGAGGCCGGTCGCCTGCAGCACGCTGCGCACGCCCCAGTAGCACGGTTCCTCGACCCACGCGCGATCGCCGATGTCGGACAGCAGCCGCACCGCAAGGTCGATCGACTGGTGGATGCCGGTCGTGATGATCACCTGATCCGGCGAGCATTTGACCGAGCGCGCGACGCGCAGATAGTCGGCGAGCGCGCGTCGCAGCGGCCGGTAGCCGCCGCCCGGCGCATAGGTCAGCAGCTCGGGATTCGCTTCCTTCCACAGTCGCGCCTGCAGGCGGCTCCAGGTGCGGCTCGGGAATTCCGATACGTCCGGCACGCCCGGCATGAACGCGCCCCATTGACGTCGCGACACGCCCGCGTGCTCGATCAGCTGCCGGCCGCGCATCGACAGGCCGCCGTGCGCGTCCGGCAACGGCGCTTCGTCGGCGGCTGACGGCGGCGGCGCGGCGCCCGGCGCGTGGATCACGGCGGCGTCCGGCCGCGTGTCGGCCACGTAGGTGCCGCTGCCGGTCGTCGTCAGCACGTAGCCTTCGGCGGTGAGCTGGTCGTACACGTGCAGCACGGTATTGCGCGCGATCGACAGGTCGGCCGCGAGCGTGCGCGAACTCGGCAGTTTTGTGCCCGGCCCCAATTCCCCGGTCAGGATGGCCTGCTGCATCAGCTGCAGCAACTGCCGGTACATCGGTTCGGGCGAGCTGCGGTCGATCCGGCCCGAGAGCCAGTCAGCGACGATGACGGTGTCCAAAGTGGTCCCACGCGGAATATTGAAATGGTTCCCTATTGTAGGACCGTGCGCGCCGTATAGTGAATCTCATCTCATAATCAATTGTCGCGCAGCAAGGGGACAGCCACGATGAAGTCCGATGATGTGATCGTCAGCTTTCGCGGCGTGCGGAAGACCTACGACGGGGAGACGCTGGTCGTCAAATCGCTCGACCTCGACATCCACCGAGGGGAATTCCTGACGCTGCTCGGGCCGTCCGGCTCGGGCAAGACCACCTGCCTGATGATGCTGGCGGGCTTCGAGTTTCCGACGGGCGGTGAAATCTGGCTCGACGGCGAACTGCTGAATACCGTGCCGCCGCACAAGCGCAACATCGGCATGGTGTTCCAGAACTACGCGCTGTTCCCCCATCTGACGGTCGAGCAGAACGTCGCGTATCCGCTGACGGTGCGCAAGCTGTCGGCCGCCGAGCGCGCGGAGCGCGTCGCGCATGCGCTGAAGATGGTGCAGATGGAACGCTTCGCGAAGCGCTATCCGGCGCAGTTGTCGGGCGGCCAGCAGCAGCGCATCGCGCTCGCGCGGGCCCTCGTGTTCGAGCCGAAGCTGGTGCTGATGGACGAGCCGCTCGGCGCGCTCGACAAGCAGTTGCGCGAACACATGCAGTACGAACTGAAGGCGCTGCACGAGAAGCTCGGCGTGACCTTCGTCTACGTGACGCACGACCAGGGCGAGGCGCTGACGATGTCCGATCGCGTCGCCGTGTTCGACAAGGGCATCGTGCAGCAGCTCGATACCGTCGATTGCCTGTACGAATCGCCGTGCAACGAATTCGTCGCGAACTTCATCGGCGACAGCAACCGGCTGCGCGGCACCATCGCGCGCGTCGACGGCGAGTTCTGCGAATTCCGGCTCGACGACGGCACGCAGCTCGTCGGGCGCCGCATCGGCGATGCGGCCGAAGGCGCGCCGGCCGTCGCGTGCATCCGCCCCGAACGCATGAGCCTTGCGGCCAACGGTCACGCGAATGGCGCCCCCGCCAATCGCGTGACCGGCGAGGCGCGCAGTCTCATCTATTTCGGCGATCACGTGCGCATGCGCTGCGCGCTGCCGGGCCAGGAGGAATGCTTCGTGAAGGTGCCGCTCGGCACGGATGCGCTCCACGCGTTCGCGCCCGGCGCACCGGTCGCACTCGCCTTCGCGCCCGAGCACCTGCGCGTGTTCGCGTGACACCGGGTTTCACCGTTTTTCCGTAGCACGTCGTCAACAACAAAGCCCATTTCCACCACGAGAGGAGAGGAACCATCATGAACGGAGCAAGCTCAACCGCACGTCGCACCGCGCTCGCACTGGCACTGGCTGTCGTCGGCGCATCGGCCACGGCGGCCGAACTCACGGTCGTCAACTTCGGCGGCGCGAACGGCGACGCGCAGAAAGCCGCATTCAACCAGCCGTTCGAGAAGGCGACCGGCAACAAGGTCACGGCCGTCGAGTACAACGGCGAGCAGGCGAAAGTGAAGGCGATGGTCGAGGCGAAGCACGTCAACTGGGACGTGGTCGAAGTCGAATCGGGCGACCTGAACCGCGGCTGCGACGAAGGGCTGTACGAGAAGCTCGACTGGTCGAAGATCGCGAAGAAGTCCGACCTGATTCCGGAAGCGCCGCAGGTGTGCGGCGTCGGCTTCTTCGTGTGGTCGACCGCGCTGTCCTATAACGCGGACAAGCTGAAGTCCGCGCCGACCGGCTGGGCCGATTTCTGGAACGTGAAGAAATTCCCCGGGAAGCGCGGGATGCGCAAGGGCGCGCGCTACAACCTCGAGTTCGCGCTGATGGCTGACGGCGTCGCGACGAAGGACGTGTACAAGGTGCTCGGCACGAAGGCCGGCCAGGACCGCGCGTTCAAGAAGCTCGACGAGCTGAAGCCGTACATCCAGTGGTGGGAAGCCGGCGCGCAGCCGCCGCAGTTCCTGGTGGCCGGCGACGTCGTGATGTCGACCGCGTACAACGGCCGTATCGATGCCGCGCAGAAGGAAGGCAAGAACCTGAAGGTCGTGTGGAACGGCAGCATCTACGACCTCGATTACTGGGCGATTCCGAAGGGCTCGCCGAACAAGGCGCTGGCCGAGAAGTACATCGCGTACACGCTCACGCCGAAGCCGCAGCAAGCGTATGCGCAGCACATCGCGTACGGCCCGACGAACGTCGCGGCGATCAAGTCGCTCGACGCGAAGACGCTCGCGAACCTGCCGAACTCGCCGGCCAACGGCAAGAACGCGGTGCTGGAGGACATCGGCTTCTGGACCGACCACAGCGACGAGCTCGAGCAGCGCTTCAGCGCGTGGGCCACGAAGTAAGCGTCTTCAGGCTGTCCTGATGCAACCTGCCGCGCGACGCGCCGAACGCGTCGCGCGGCATTCCGCCGGATCGAGCCCGGCCGGAGAGAACCGTTGAACACGATGACGATCGCTCCTTCCTCGCCGTCGACAGCCGCGCTCAAGCGCGAACTGAAGGCCGCCGAGGCCCGCAAGCGCACGATGGCGCTGCTGCTGGTCGCGCCGCTCGCGATCTTCCTGCTGCTCATCTTCGTCGTGCCGATCGGCACGCTGCTCACGCGCGCGGTGCAGAACCCCGAGATCGCGACCGCGTTGCCGAAGACAGTCGCCGCGCTGTCGGGCTGGGACCGCAAGGCGCCGCCGGCCGACGCCGCGTACGTCGCGCTCGCGGCCGACATGACGAAGGTCGCCGACAGCGAGGCGATGGGCGCGCTCGCGCGGCGCCTGAACACCGAGATTCCCGGCTACCGCTCGCTCGTCGCGAAGACGGCGCGTGCGATGCCGCTGAAGGGCGACAACGATGCCGTCACGGCGCTGACGCCCGCGCAAACGCGCGCGAAACTGCTCGACCTCGATGCGCGCTGGGGCGATGCCGCGTACTGGCAGGCGATTGCGAAGAACGGCAGCCAGGTGTCGCCGTTCTACCTGCTCGCCGCGCTCGACCACAAGGAGGACGGCTTCGGCCGGATCGTGCAGGCCGATCCCGACCAGTCGATCTATCTGTCGATCTTCGGCCGCACGTTCGTGATCGGCGTCGCGGTCACGCTGTTCGCGCTGCTGCTCGGCTATCCGCTCGCATACTGGATCTCGACGCTGTCGGATCGGCGCGCGAACCTCGTGATGATCCTGGTGCTGATCCCGTTCTGGACGTCGGTGCTGGTGCGCGTGGCCGCGTGGATCGTGCTGCTGCAAAGCGAGGGGCTGATCAACACAGCGCTGATCGGCAGCGGGCTGATCTCGCATCCGCTGGCGCTGCTGTTCAATCGCGTCGGCGTGTACATCTCAATGACGCATATCCTGCTGCCGTTCATGATCCTGCCGCTCTACAGCGTGATGAAGTCGATCCCGCCGACCTACCAGCGCGCGGCCGTGTCGCTCGGCAGCCATCCGTTCGCGGCGTTCTGGCGCGTGTACGTGCCGCAGACCTATCCGGGCGTCGGCGCGGGCGCGCTGCTCGTGTTCATCCTCGCGATCGGCTACTACATCACGCCCGCGCTGCTCGGCGGGCCGAACGACCAGATGGTCAGCTACTACGTCGCGTACTTCACGAACGTGACGATCAACTGGGGCATGGCGTGCGCGCTGGGCGGGCTGCTGCTCGCGGCGACGCTGGTGCTGTATGCGGTGTACGGGCGCTTCACGCGCTCGAACGTGAGCCTCGGCTGAGCGCCGGGCACAGGGAAACAGGAAGGGGATGTCGACCATGAAACTCGCCAGGCCGCTGTTCGCGCCGCACATGTCGTTCGTCGAACGCGCGTGGTATGTCGCGCTGCGCGTACTCGTCGTGCTGACGCTGCTGTACCTGATCCTGCCGGTGCTCGCGATCGTGCCGCTGTCGTTCTCGTCGAGCACGTTCCTCGTCTATCCGATCCCCGGCTTCTCGACGCGCTGGTACGAGAACCTGATCGCGTCCGACGAGTGGCGCATGGCCGCGAAGAACAGCTTCATCGTCGCGCCGTCGGCGACCGTCGTCGCGACCGTGCTCGGCACGCTCGCCGCGATCGGCCTCACGAAGGCGGACTTCCGCGGCAAGGGGCTGCTGATGGCCGTGCTGCTGTCGCCGATGATCGTGCCGGTCGTCGTGGTGGGTGTCGGCATGTACCTGTTCTTCGCGCCGCTCGGGCTCGCGAATACCTACACGGGGCTGATCGCCGCGCACGCGGCGCTCGGCGTGCCGTTCGTCGTGACGACGGTCGCCGCGACCCTGCAGGGCTTCAACCAGAACCTGGTGCGCGCGAGCCTGTCGCTCGGCGCGAATCCCGTCACGACGTTCTTTCGCGTGACGCTGCCGGTGATCGCGCCGGGCGTGATGTCGGGCGCGCTGTTCGCATTCGCGACGTCGTTCGACGAAGTCGTCGTCACGTTGTTCCTCGCGGGCGCGGACCAGACGACGCTGCCGCGCCAGATGTTCACCGGCATTCGCGAGAACATCAGCCCGACGATCGCCGCGCTCGCGACGATCCTCATCATCTTCTCGACGAGCCTGCTGCTCGCGCTCGAATGGCTGCGCGGACGCAACGCGCGACGTGCGGTGTCGTAACGCGATCGTTGTGCCCTCAACGATGCCGCGCACCCGGCGCGGCATCCCGAAGCTTTCGTTTCGCTGACTGACGGCGCGCTTGCCTGCAGGTTCGATGCGGCTCTGTAACAATACGGGTCGCGACGGTACGTGAACCGGTTTCACCGCATGGCATGCGCCGCCGCGCCGCTCAATTCCGCGACGCCGCGCGTCGCTCGTCAGCCGAGCCTCATCTTGTCCGAATTCGCTTCCCCCGCCGGCGCCCGGGAGCCGGCCGTCAACTGGCGCGCGATGTCCGCCGTGCTGCTGGCCGTCGCGCTCGCGACGCTCGACACCGCGATCGCGAACACCGCGCTGCCCGCGATCGCCGCCGACCTGCATGCGTCGCCGGCCGCATCGGTGTGGATCATCAATGCCTACCAGCTCGCGATGGTCGCGACGCTGCTGCCGTTCGCGTCGCTCGGCGACATCGTCGGTCACAAGCGCGTGTATGTCGCGGGCCTCGCGGTGTTCACGCTCGCGTCGCTCGGCTGCTCGCTCGCGTCGACGCTGCCGCAGCTGACGGCGGCGCGGATCGTGCAGGGCTTCGGCGCGAGCGCGATCATGAGCGTGAACGTCGCGCTGATCCGCAACCTGTTTCCCGCGCACCGGCTCGGGCGCGGCGTCGGCTTCAATGCGCTCGTCGTCGGCGTGTCGTTCGCGGTGGGGCCGACGATCGCGTCGTTGATCCTGTCGGTGGCCGCCTGGCCGTGGCTGTTCGCGGTGAACGTGCCGCTCGGCGTGCTCGCGCTTGCCGTCGCGATTCCGTCGCTGCCGCAGTCGGCCCGCGGCAAGCATGTGTTCGATCCGCTCGCCGCGCTGTTCAACGTGATCACGTTCGCGTCGCTGATCTTCGCGCTCGGCGAATTCGCGCAGCGCGGGCCGCTGTCCGTCGTGTTCGCGGCGGCCGCGGTCGCGCTCACGTTCGGCTGGCTGCTGATCCGCCGCCAGGCCGGGCACCCGGCGCCGATGCTGCCGGTCGACCTGTTCCGCCGGCCGGTGTTCACGCTGTCCGCGCTGACGGCCGTGTGCGCGTTTGCCGCGCAGGGGCTTGCGTTCGTATCGCTGCCGTTCTACTTCGAAACCGTCCTGCATCGCAGCGCGGTGGAGACCGGCTTCCTGATGACCCCGTGGTCGGCGGTTGTCGCGCTCGCCGCGCCGATCGCGGGCCGGCTGTCCGACCGTTATCCGCCCGGGTTGCTCGGCGCGATCGGACTCGCGCTGCTGAGCGCGGGGATGGTGGCGCTCGCCGCGCTGCCGAGCGCGCCGAACGTCGTCGACATCGGCTGGCGGATGATGCTGTGCGGCGCGGGCTTCGGCTTCTTCCAGTCGCCGAACCTGAAGGCGCTGATGTCGAGCGCGCCGCCCGAGCGCAGCGGCGGCGCGAGCGGGATCATCGCGACCGCGCGGCTGATCGGGCAGGCGACCGGCGCGGCGCTCGTCGCGCTGTCGTTCGGCATCGCCGGACGCCACGGGCCGACGCTCGCGCTGATGCTCGGTGCGGGCTTTGCCGGCGCCGCGAGCGTCGCGAGCGGGTTGCGGCTCTTCGCGCCGTCGCATCGCGCCGGCGCGCCGGTGCCGGTGAAGGAGCGGGCGACGGAGTAGCACACCGAAGCCTGGAAATCCTTCGGCCGGCGCGCGCCGAACCTCCGTCGCGCGCCGGCCTTCGCGTCACACTCAGAAGCCGCCCGTCTGGATCAGCTTGTTGAGGTTCGCGATGTTCAGGCTGCCGAAGCCGGTCGTCAGATCCCTGCCGCTGCCTGCGCTGTAGCCATACCCTTGATAGCCGTTGTTGCCCGATACGACGTCATAGCGCACGAGCGACGGGTTCGACGGAATGTCCGCATAGAAGTTGCCGGCCGGGAAGCCCAGGCCCGTGCCGTTTGCCGCGAGCAGACGCGCCCAGAAGCCGGTGAAGATCGGCGCGGAAAGGCTCGTGCCGCCGATCTGCTGCAACTGGCCGTAGTTGTAGATATACGCGCCCGTGCCTTGCGCGGCGTCGAACGATACATCGGGCAACTGACGGTTGCTGCCCGACTGCCACGACGGCGCCGGCAGGATCGAGCTGACGCCGCCGCCCGTGGCCCACAGCTTGCCGTTGCCGTCGAGCCCCTCGTTCCACACCGTCTCGTTCGAGAATGCGCCCGAAGACGTCGTGTACAGCGTCGTGCCGCCGATCGCGAGCACGTGCGGCGACGCGGCCGGCCACGACACCGTGTAGTTCCCGCCGTCCGGATAGCCGCGGTTGTTGCACTCGTACACGCCTTCGTCGCCCGACGACACCGAGAACGTCTGTCCTTGCGCGGCGGCCGTCGTGAAGATCTGCTCTTCGGCGTCGAGCGTGCCGTCCGCGTTCGCGTCGGTCTCGCACCAGCCGAGCGACACGTTGATCACCTTCGCGGTGTTGTCCGACACCGCGCGATTGAATGCCTGCGTGAGCCCCGTGTTGCCGGCGGCGTTCAGGTCCGCCATGTAGAACACGAGCTTGCCGACCTGGCCGCCGGCCGAGCCGACGATCGACTGACTGTCGAGATCCCATTCGCCCTGGCCGTCCTGGTCGTCGCTGTAGCTGCCGCTCGTGCCGGTGCCGTTGGTCTTGACGGTCTGGGTCGTGACCGTGCCGTAACCGTTGCTCGACGTGAATTGCCTGAGGTCCTGCAGCGTCTGCGACACGCCGCCGATCGTGATGATGCCGACGGTCACGCCGGCCGCGGTCGGCACGCCGGTCGCGTTGTAGAGGCCCGGGAATTCCTTCGGATAGTGGCCGGTGGCCGTGCCGGCCGCGAGCGCCTGCGGCTTCGTGACGTTGCCGATGCGCAGCATCGGCCGTGCGCGTGCGACGTTCTGCAGCCCGAGTACCGAGCCGACGACGTCGCCGAGCGCATGCGGCACCTGCGCGGTCGACGCGTTCGCGAAGCCGGAGCGGCCCGCGTACTCGAAATGCACGAGCGACGTGTTGAACGCGGTCTTCACCGTGCCGGCCGTGCCGCGCGCCGACACCAGCAGCCGGTTCGGCGCGACTTCGATGTTCACGAAGCCGCTCTTGCGCAGATAGTCGACGACCGATTTGACCTGCGCTTCGGTCGGCGCGTAGCCGGCGAGGAACTGTTCGTGCGTGAGGTACTGGCGATAGTGCGCGTTGCCGGGCCGGTTCACGTCGTGCGCGAGTTGCTTGAGCTGCGCGGCGTTGCGCAGCTTCAGGCTGACGACGATGTCCGTCGTCTCGCCGGCCGCGAGTTCGAGCGACGGCGCCGCGCTGCGCGCCATCAGCTGCGGGCCGGTCAGAAAGGCTTTCGTATGGGTATCGACCCAATCCGTCGCCGCATGGGCCGCGGCGGCGGCGAACACGAGCGGTACCGCGCACGCAAGGTGGCGGGGCGACGGAAGGGGCAGCGCAAACCAGGTGTTCCTTTTCATCGGGAGTCCTTTTGAGGAGAGACGACGTTGCTGGAACCCCCGGCCCTTGTGGGGCCGCGAGCGGTCACGAGCGTAGGGCGTCGGTGCTGTTCAGGTAGCTGCCAGTTTCCATAGCTGTCAGATCTGACATCGGCTTGCTCGTGGGGCTGCGCCATGTCGTTCGTGCAGGCGGCCGCAGCCCCGATGAAGGGAACCGGTTCGCGGCGCGCCCGCGCGACGGTCGACGACGTTTGAACGCACGCGTCGTTCGTTGCCGTGCCGGAATGCGCGCGATTGCGGAGCGCAGCGCCGCGCGAGCGTATTGGCCGCGATCAGACCTGCTCGTGTCGTGTGTCGCACTATGTGGTCAAGTGCTGCCGCGGCACTCACGCGACGACGTCCGGATGCGCGGATGCACGAAAACGGGGCCGGTCGATCGCGCGCCTTTCCCGAACTGTGGAACAGCGCGTTGCCGAGTCTTGCAGCGTGCTTTCGGTTCGCGGGCCGGGTGAGCCGATTAGAGGAAGGGCTCGAATTCATGCGGCGACGCGCGCTCGAGGTTCCTCGCGCGCCGGTGCGTCGCCGTTCGGCCGGCTGCCCGCAGACGCACACCCGAAAGGATCCAACGACGCTCCCCGCGAAATTCCTCCTTGACGCGCACCATTGCGCGGCTATCCTTCAATCCATAACCATCGAGTTATTGATTGAAACATGCAAAACACTCACGACCTGCTGTTCAGGACGCTTGCCGATCCGACGCGCCGTGCGCTCTTCGAGCGGCTGTGCGAGGAGGGCGAGCTGACGGTGGCCGCGCTGACGGCCCATGCAGGCGTGTCGCAGCCGGCGGTATCGAAGCATCTGGGTGTACTGAAGCAGGCCGGGCTCGTCAGCGACCGTCACGCGGGCCGGCAGACGCACTACAGCGCGCAGCCGCAGGCGCTGACTCCGTTGATCGACTGGACCAGCCAGATGGCAGGCTTCTGGCAGAACCGGTTCGACGCTCTTGAAGATCTGCTCAACAGGATGGATCAATGAACCAGCCCACTTCCGAAACACGCACCGTCGTCGTCGAACGGGAACTGTCGCATTCGCCGGAGAAGATCTGGCGCGCGCTCACGCAGCCGCACCTGATCGAGGCGTGGCTGATGAAGAGCGATTTCGAGCCCGTCGCGGGTCGCACGTTCAGCTTTCACGCGGACTGGGGTTCGGTCGACTGCACGTTGCTGACGATCGAACCGGAGCGTGTGCTGTCCTACACGTGGGCCGCGTATGGCCTGGAAAGCGTCGTCACATGGACGCTCACGCCGACGCCGGGCGGCACGCTGTTGCGCATGGAGCAGGCCGGCTTCCGCGCCGATCAGGAACAGGCATACCGCGGTGCGCAGCAAGGGTGGGTGCGGTTCTTCGACTCGCTCGAACAGGTGGTTGCGCGTGCCGATGAAGACGAGGAGGGCCGGGCATGAGCGCATCCGACCCGGGCCTGCCGCCGTCGGCCCGCATCGACGCACTGATCGCGGGCATCGCCGACTGGCGCGGCAAGACGTTCGCCGAGGTGCGCGAGACGATCCTCGCCGTCGACGACGGCATCGTCGAGGAATGGAAATGGATGGGCAGCCCCGTGTGGGAATGCGACGGGATGATCGCGGTCGCGAACGCGCACAAGGGCAAGGTGAAGCTGACCTTCATGCACGGCGCGCACCTGCCCGATCCCGACGGGCTGTTCAATGGGGGCCTCGACGGCAATGCGCGCCGCTCGATCGATTGGCTCGAAGGCGACAAGCTCGACAAGCGGGGGCTGAAGCGCCTCGTTCGCGCGGCGATCGACTACAACCGCGCGCACCTGAAGAAGAACGCGCGCACCGGCGCCGGCGCGAAGGCGCGAGCCGACAAGGCCGCCTGACGCACCGGCACGCCGGGCGCACGGCCCGGCCGCCGCCTTCCCGCCGCCGATCGGCAGGCGAAAAAAAGCCCGACACGAGGTCGGGCATTCAAATCGGCCGCAACCGCCGCGAGGCGGCTGCGGCACCTGCAAAAGCAGGACGCTTACGCTGCCAGCAGCGAGCGCAGCACGAACGGCAGGATACCGCCGTGCTTGTAGTAGTCGACTTCGATCGGCGTATCGATGCGCAGCAGCACCGGCACGCGCTGCGTTTCGCCGTTCTTGCGGTGAATCACGAGCGTGACGTCCTGCTGCGGCTTGAAGTCGTCGCCGAGGCCTTCGATGTCGTAGGTCTCTTCGCCGGTGATGCCGAGCGACTGGACGCTGTCCGCACCCTTGAACTGCAGCGGCAGCACGCCCATGCCGACCAGGTTCGAGCGGTGGATGCGCTCGAAGCTGCGTGCGATCACGGCCTTCACGCCGAGCAGTTGCGTGCCCTTCGCGGCCCAGTCGCGCGACGAGCCCGTGCCGTACTCCTCGCCCGCGAACACGACGGTCGGCGTATCGGCGTCGACGTAGCGCATCGCGGCGTCGTAGATCGACAGCTGGTCGCCGCTCGGCTGGTGGATCGTCAGGCCGCCTTCGACGCGCGAGCCGTCTGCCTTCACCGGGATCATCAGGTTCTTGATCCGGACGTTCGCGAACGTGCCGCGCATCATCACGTCGTGGTTGCCGCGGCGGGAGCCGTAGCTGTTGAAGTCGGCCTTCTGCACGCCGTTCTCCTTCAGCCACTTGCCTGCCGGCGAGTCTTCCTTGATCGAGCCTGCCGGGCTGATGTGGTCGGTCGTGACCGAGTCACCGAAGATGCCCAGCGCGCGCGCGCCCTTGACCGTCGGGATCGAATCGGCCGGCTCCATCGAGAAGTCGTTGCCGAAGAACGGCGGCTCCGCGATGTAGGTCGACTTCGGCCAGTCGTAGACCTGGCCCGTTTCGCCCTCGATCTTGCTCCACAGGTCGCCCTTCTTGGTCAGCTTCGAGTAGTTGTCCTCGAACTTCTTCGGGTCGAGCGCGAACTTGAGCAGCGCGTGGATTTCCTCGCTCGTCGGCCAGATGTCGCCGAGATAGATGTCGTAACCGTCCTTGCCCTTGCCGACCGGCTCGGTCATCAGGTCGCGCGTGATGTTGCCGGCGATCGCGTAGGCGACGACGAGCGGCGGCGACGCGAGGAAGTTCGCGCGGATGTTCGGGTGGATACGCGCTTCGAAGTTACGGTTGCCCGACAGCACGGCTGCCGCGACGATGTCGTTCTTCGTGATCGCTTCGTTCAGCTCCGGCGTCAGGTCGCCCGCGTTGCCGATACAGGTCGTGCAGCCGTAAGCGGCGACTTCGAAGCCGAGCTTCGACAGGTAGGGCAGCAGGCCCGTCTTCGTCAGGTACTCGGTGACGATGCGCGATCCCGGCGCGAGCGAGGTCTTGATCTTCGGATCGACCGTGAGGCCGGCCTCGACCGCCTTCTTCGCGAGCAGGCCGGCAGCCAGCAGCACGCTCGGGTTCGACGTGTTCGTACACGACGTGATCGCGGCGATCAGCACGTCGCCGTTCTTCACGTCGACGCCGTTGCTCGTCGTGTATTGCGTGTTGAGTTCTTCCGCCTTCTTCGCGAAGCCGTTTTCCGCGACCGGCTTCGAGAACAGCTCGGTGAACGTCGACTTGACGTTGCCGATCTCGATGCGGTCCTGCGGGCGCTTCGGGCCTGCCAGCGACGGGGCGACCGTCGCCAGGTCGAGCGTCACCGTCTTCGTGTAGTCGATGTCGCCGGCCTGCGGAATGCCGAACAGGTTCTGTGCCTTGAAGTAGTTCTCGAACGCGGCGATTTCCGCCTTCGTGCGGCCCGTGCCTTCGAAGTAGTCGATGGTCTTTTCGTCGACCGGGAAGAAGCCCATCGTCGCGCCGTATTCCGGCGCCATGTTGCCGATCGTTGCGCGGTCCGGCAGCGACAGCGACTTCGTGCCTTCGCCGAAGAACTCGACGAACTTGCCGACGACCTTTTCCTTGCGCAGCATTTCGGTGATCGTCAGCACCAGGTCGGTGGCCGTCACGCCTTCGCGCAGCTTGCCCTTCAGCTCGACGCCGACGACGTCCGGCGTCAGGAAGTACACCGGCTGGCCGAGCATGCCGGCTTCGGCCTCGATGCCGCCCACGCCCCAGCCGACCACGCCGATGCCGTTGATCATCGTCGTGTGGCTGTCCGTGCCGACGAGGGTGTCCGGGTAGTACACGGTGTCGCCGCCGTTCGCCTTCTTGTGGACGCCGCGCGCGAGATATTCGAGGTTCACCTGGTGGACGATGCCGACGCCCGGCGGCACGACCTTGAACGTGTCGAACGCCTGCATGCCCCACTTCATGAACTGGTAGCGTTCGTTGTTGCGCTGGAATTCCAGCTTCATGTTCAGGTCGAGCGCGTCCTTCTGGCGGAAGTAGTCGATCTGGACCGAGTGGTCGACGACGAGATCGACCGGGACCAGCGGCTCGATCTTCTTCGGGTTCTTGCCCGAACGCTCGGCGACGCCGCGCATGGCCGCGATGTCGGCGAGCAGCGGCACGCCCGTGAAGTCCTGCAGCACGACGCGCGACACCACGAACGGAATCTCGTCGACGCGCTTCGCGGTCGGCTTCCAGTTCGCCAGCTGCTCGATGTGTTCCTCGGTGATCTTCTTGCCGTCGTAATTGCGCAGCACGGACTCGAGCACGATACGGATCGACACCGGCAGGCGCTCGATCTTCGTCTTCAGTTCCTTGCCGAGCTGCGGCAGCGAGTAGAACTTGCCTTTGCCGGAACCGCTGTCGAATTCCTTGAGGGTCTTGTGGAGATTGTGGGCCATGGTGATTTTCCTGGGTTTAAGGCTAGGAAACAAAGAGTCCTGTATCTGACGGCTATATCACATACAAGTCGACGTATTCATCGACCGGCATTGCTTCGAGCTTTGCCTGGTCCAGCGACACGTCGAGAATCGCTTGTTGCTGCTTGGCCGGAAAGCGGCGGGCGAGGTTGGTCCTGAACTTCTCGACCAGCAGCGGGATGCCCTCCGTGCGGCGGCGCCGGTGGCCGAGCGGGTATTCGATCGCCACTTCGGCAAGCTTCGACCCGTCCGCGAATTCGATCGTCAGCGCATTCGCGATCGATCGCCTGGCCGGGTCATGGTAATCCTTCGTGAACTGCGGATCCTCGGCGCACACGGTTTTCGCGCGCAGCGCGTCGATGCGCGGATCGGCGGCGACCGCGTCTTCGTAATCGGCCGCGGTCAGCCGGCCGAACAGCAGCGGCACGGCGACCATGTACTGGATGCAATGATCGCGATCGGCCGGATTGGCGAGCGGGCCCTGCTTGTCGATGATGCGCAGCGCGGCCGCGTGCGTGCGGATCGTGATCCGGCTGATGTCGTCGGTCGTGCGGCCCGTCGCGGCGAGCTGGGCGTGCAACTGCAGCGCGGCCTCGGCGGCCGTCTGCGCGTGGAATTCCGCCGGGAACGCGATCTTGAACAGCACGTTCTCCATCACGTACGTGCCGTACGGGCGCTGGAAGCGGAACGGCTGCCCGTCGAACAGCACGTCGTAGAAGCCCCAGGTCTTTGCGGTGAGCGCCGACGGGTAGCCCATTTCACCCGTTTTCGCGATCAGCGCGAGGCGCACCGCGCGGGACGTCGCGTCGCCTGCCGCCCATGACTTGCGCGAACCGGTGTTCGGCGCGTGGCGGTAGGTGCGCAGCGATTGGCCATCGACGAACGCGTTGGACACCGCGTTGATCAGCTCATCGCGCGTGAGCCCGAGCAGGCGGCCGACGACGGCCGTCGACGCGACCTTCACGAGCAGTACGTGGTCGAGCCCGACCGCGTTGAACGAATTTTCGAGTGCAAGGCAGCCCTGGATCTCATGGGCCTGGATCATCGCGACGAGCACGTCGCGCATCGCGAGCGGCTTCCTGCCGGCCGCGACGGCCGTGCGAGACAGCCAGTCGGCCGTCGCCAGGATCCCGCCGAGATTGTCTGACGGATGACCCCATTCGGCGGCGAGCCAGGTGTCGTTGAAGTCCAGCCAGCGGATCATCGCGCCGATGTCGAACGCGGCCTGGACGGGATCGAGCTGGAAGGACGTGCCGGGCACCTTCGCGCCGTTCGGCACGATCGTGCCGGGCACGACGGGGCCGAGCAGCTTGGTGCAGGCGGGATAGGACAGCGCCTCGAGTCCGCATCCGAGCGTGTCGATCAGGCAATGACGTGCCGTCTCCAGCGCGAGCGCGCTGTCGATGCCGGTGTTCAGCACGTAGTCGACGATATCGACGAGTACCGTATCCGGAGCAGGGCGGACGTTGGAGACCGGGGCGGACATCGAGGGGCCGGGAGCGGAAAAACGCGCGCGCTTAGTTCGTTGCCGGCTTCAGCTCGTTCGACTGCGTCGGTGCCGCGTTGCCTTGCGCCATTTCCGGCGTCACGCATTCGTCCGCGAGGCGCTCGCCGCCGTTTGCGTCGGAGAACAGCATCGCCTTGCTCGGGATCACGACCAGCTTGAGGCCGGCTGCCGGATCGTAGAACGTGTCGGCGCCCGTCGTCGTGGCTTCGCGCGGCAGCTTGTAGTTCTTCTTCGCCCAGTGAACCGTGACGAGCTGGTCGCGCTTCATGTCGCCGGCGAGGTCGAACGACAGACCTTCCTTACAGGACCACTTGACCGCGCCTTCCGGCACCGTATCGACCTTGGCAGCCGCGCGCGCCTGCGCCTTCTTGCTGCGCGGGATGATGCGCTTGGCCGGCGCCGGGCGCTTGGCCGTCTTCTTCGCGGTCGTCGCCGTACCCTGGGCGAACGCGCTCGGAGCCGACACCAGCATCGTGGCGGACAACGCGCCGATGGCGGTAGCGATCAGGAGTTTCTTCATGGAGTCAGAACCTTTCGATTATCAGTTGACAAGGGCCGGCAATCGAAACTGCCGGCCGGTTTGAAACTGCACGCGCCCCGGAAGCGCGCAGCGGCCGCTATTTTCACCTATTTGGCCGCGCAAATTTCAGGTTTTCGGGCTCCGTTACGTTTTTTGTCGTTTCGCAAACCTGTGTCGGGTTCACGCCCCGGCGATTCGACGAAATTCGTGTGTCGGCGCGCGCTCACCGCGCGTCTCCGGCGGCCGGGCCGAACAGCGGCGCGGCCTCGGCCGGCACCGGCTGGCCGGTCGCCCGCGCGCGGCGCAGCACCGACCAGTAATAGCGGTAGCTCGCGCGGTCATGCAGCGTATCGCCGTGGCGCGTCGGGCCCCAGTCGGCGGCCTGCGCGGCCAGCAGGATCTCGGCGGCCAGCGCGACTTCATCGGTGCGCGGCGCGAATGCGTCGACGATCGGGCGGATCTGCGCGGGGTGGATGCTCCACATCCGCGTGAACGCGAACTCGTCGCGCGCGCGGAGGGCGTCGCCGGCGACGACCGCCATGTCGCGCACCTCGGTTGTCACATTGTGTGACGGTGTTTTGCCGTGCGCGTGGCAGGCCGCGGCGATTTCCAGCTTCGCGCGGCGCACGAGCGGGTGGTCGAACTGGCCGGGCGAGCGCATCGCCGCATCGGGAATCGCGCCGTGATGGGCAGACACGAAGTCCATCAGCCCGAAGCTCAGCGTGCCGACGAGCGGCAGCGCGGCGAGGGCGGCCGCCTGCGCGAGCGCACCGTGCGTCTCGACCAGCACGTCGACGGGAATCGGCTGCGCGAGGCCGAGCTCGCGGCGCGTGCCTTCGATGAACGCGACCATCTCGGCCGCGTCGGCGGCGCTCGCGATCTTCGGCAGCGTGACGTAGGCCGGAGCGCGCGCGGCGCGCAGCACGATGCGCACGTCGTCGCGCCAGTGGGGATGGGAAAAGTCGTGGATGCGGACGCCGACCCGCCCGAAGCGGTTCTCGGCGCTGCCGAGGAGCTCCGCGACGAGCTGCGCGTGCGCGGCTTCCTGGCCGACGGCCGCGCCGTCCTCGCAGTCGAGCGTGATGTCGAACACGGGGCCGAGTTCGGCCTGGAGCGCGAGCGACTTGCGCATCAGCTTCTCGCTGCCCGCGTAGTGATCGCAGCAGGGCAGGATCGCGGGCGGCGACGCCCCGTCGTACAGCACTTGTGCAGGAGTGAGCGCGGACATCTCTTCTACGTCAAGGAAGCGGGCAACGTGGAGAAAATCGGATTCGGGCACGTTCTGGGCCGGCGCGCGGCGCGTGAGCGGCAAAACGTGCGCGGATCGGATCGGGCGGCGGGGCCGGCTGCCGGCCCGCCGCCCGTGCCGTGACCGGCCCGCCCGGAGGCGGCCCGGCCATCATGCAGCCTGCTTAGTTCTTCAGCAGGTGGGCGACGCCGTCGCGCTCTTCGAGCAGCTCGGCCAGCGTGCCGTCCATCTTCTCGCGCGAGAACGCGTCGATTTCCAGGCCTTCGACGCGCTTGTACTCGCCGTTTTCGCACACGACCGGCACGCCGTAGATGATGTCTTCGGGGATGCCGTACGAGCCGTCCGACGGGATGCCCATCGTGACCCACTTGCCGTTCGTGCCGAGGACCCAGTCACGCACGTGGTCGATCGCCGCGTTGGCTGCCGACGCTGCCGACGACAGGCCGCGCGCTTCGATGATCGCCGCGCCGCGCTTGCCGACGGTCGGGATGAACGTGTCGCGGTTCCACACGTCGTCGTTGATCAGCTTCAGCAGCGACTCGCCTTCGGCGGTCGCGAAGCGGAAGTCGGGGTACATCGTCGGCGAGTGGTTGCCCCACACGGCGAGCTTCTCGATCGATGCGACCGGCTTGCCCGACTTCGCGGCGAGCTGCGACAGCGCGCGGTTGTGGTCGAGGCGCAGCATGGCCGTGAAGTTCTTCTTCGGCAGATCCGGCGCCGACTTCATGGCGATGTACGCGTTGGTGTTCGCCGGGTTGCCGACGACCAGCACCTTCACGTCGCGGCTCGCGACTTCGTTCAGCGCGGCGCCCTGGACCGTGAAGATCTCGGCGTTCGCCGACAGCAGGTCCTTGCGCTCCATGCCCTTCGAGCGCGGACGTGCGCCGACCAGCAGAGCGACGTCTGCATCCTTGAATGCAACCTTCGGATCGTCGGTGATCACGACGCCCGCGAGCAGCGGGAACGCGCAATCGTCGAGCTCCATCACGACGCCTTTGACGGCGGCTTGGGCTTGCGGGAGGTCGAGCAGTTGCAGGATGACCGGCTGGTCCTTGCCGAGCAGGTCGCCGTTCGCGATGCGGAACAGCAGGGAGTATGCGATTTGACCTGCGGCGCCGGTGACGGCAACGCGCTTTGCGGGCTTAGCCATTGAAAATCTCCAGGACGGGTGAAGCGGTGGACGCTAGGCAAAACGCCATTCTATGCGCGTTACGCGTAGCGTTGCATTGAAGCAGGGCGGAGGACTCGCGAATGGCACACGCGGTGAACCTGGAGACGGCCGTGGCACGTAGCCGGGGACGCATTTTGCACCCGCGAACCCTTGCTCGCCCCGGAGTGTAGGAGCCGGCTGGCCCAAAGTCAAACGGTATCATATGTCTTATATAAGACAGATGTTTTGCGGAATTTGAGTGGACGAAAAAGCGCGGTTTGTGATGAAATGCGCGCCATGACATCGAACCAGGCGAACAACGCGAATCCAACCGGCGCAGGCGGCCCAGGGCAGCCGGGCGCGGGTGATTCCGCGCCGGCGCCTGCCGCTTCGCCGTCCCCGACCTTCAGCCCGTTATACCAGCAGATCAAGTCATTGATCACGCAGAGTCTCGAATCCGGTGAATGGAAGCCGGGCGAGATCATCCCGAGCGAAGTGGAGCTCGCGGCCCGCTACAAGGTGAGCCAAGGCACCGTTCGCAAGGCGATCGACGAACTGGCCGCCGAAAACCTCGTGGTCCGGCGGCAGGGCAAGGGGACGTTTGTTGCGACGCACAACGAGGATCGCGCGCAGTTCCGCTTCCTGCGGCTGCTGGCCGACGACGGTGCCGAGCATCCGCACGTGAGCCGGCTGCTCGAGTGCCGGCGCCTGCGCGCGCCGGCCGAGATCGCGCGGCAGCTCGACCTGAAGCCGGCCGACCCGGTCGTGCAGGTGCGGCGCCTGCTGGAGTTCGATAGCGAAGTGACGGTGCTCGACGAGATCTGGCTGCCGGGCACGATGTTCCGCGGGCTCACGTTCGAGCGGTTGAGCGAGTACAAGGGGCCGCTCTATGCGATGTTCGAGACGGAGTTCGGCACGCGGATGATCCGCGCGACGGAGAAGATCCGCGCGGTCGCGGCGGAGCCGGCGGTGGCCGACTTGCTGCACGTGCCGGCGGGTTTTCCGTTGCTGTCGGTCGAGCGCGTGTCCTACACGTACGGTGACCGGCCGGTGGAAGTGCGGCGCGGCTGGTATGTCACAACCGGGTACTACTATCAGAATGACTTGAGTTGACGGTGTTCGGCTCGGGCCGGGTGCATTCGCGTTCCACACGCGCGCGAAGCACGTTTTGGGCCGCCTTTGTTCGTGTTCGCGCAACTATCCAGAGCAGACTTTCGCTGCAGCGCGATATAAAAAGGCGCTAAAATCGCGGATTAGTGTGACAACATAGTAGGGGTCTAGCATGACTGACGCAGTAAGAAAGCCGAGGCCGGAATACCGGAACATCGGAATCGGCGACATCACGTTGAAATACCGCATGCCTCTGGCTGCGATATTGTCGATTCTCCACCGAGTCAGCGGCGCGCTGCTGTTCCTGTTCCTGCCGTTCCTGCTGTTCCTCTTCGACCAGAGCCTCACCTCCGAGCTCAGCTTCGAAGTCTTCAAGGCTTTCCTCTCCAACATCGTCGTCAAGCTGATCGTCCTCGCGCTGTCGTGGGCGTTCCTCCACCATTTCTGCGCCGGCATTCGCCACCTGCTGATGGACGTCAACCACGACGCCGTCTCGAAGGAAGGCGGCAAGCGGACGGCAGTCGTCGTCTTTGTCGTCTCGATCGCGCTGACGATCGCCATGGCACTCAAACTGTTCGGAGCATTCTAAGAAAATGGCAGCCAATAACCGAATCGGCTCGAAGCGCCTCGTCGTCGGCGCTCACTACGGCCTGCGCGACTGGCTCGCGCAGCGCGTCACCGCCACGATCATGGCAGTCTACACGGTCATTCTGCTCGCGCTGTTCTTCGGCGCGCATGACTTCTCGTACGAAGGCTGGGCGTCGATTTTCTCCGCGCAATGGATGAAGCTCGCGACCTTCGTGACGCTGCTTTCCCTCTTCTACCACGCATGGGTCGGCGTGCGCGACATCTGGATGGACTACGTGAAGCCCGTCGGTGTGCGCCTGCTGCTGCAATCGCTGACCATCGTCTGGCTGCTCGCATGTGCGGGCTACGCCGCGCAGATTCTCTGGAGAGTGTAAAGAATGGCTGCAATCAAAACTTCCCTGCCGCGCCGCAAGTTCGACGTGGTGATCGTCGGCGCGGGCGGCTCGGGCTTGCGCGCAGCGCTGCAACTGTCGCGCGCGGGCCTGTCGGTCGGCGTGCTGTCGAAGGTGTTCCCGACCCGTTCGCACACGGTGGCCGCGCAGGGCGGCATCGGCGCGTCGCTCGGCAACATGAGCGAAGACAACTGGCACTTCCACTTCTACGACACGATCAAGGGTTCCGACTGGCTCGGCGACCAGGACGCGATCGAGTTCATGTGCCGCGAAGCACCGAACGTCGTGTACGAACTGGAACACTTCGGCATGCCGTTCGACCGTAACGCGGACGGCACGATTTACCAGCGTCCGTTCGGCGGCCACACCGCGAACTACGGCGAGAAGCCGGTCCAGCGCGCTTGCGCGGCCGCCGACCGTACCGGTCACGCGCTGCTGCACACGCTGTACCAGCAGAACGTCGAAGCGAAGACGCAGTTCTTCGTCGAATGGATGGCGCTCGACCTGATCCGCGATGCGGACGGCGACGTGCTCGGCGTGACGGCCCTCGAGATGGAGACGGGCGACGTCTACATCATGGAAGGCAAGACGACGCTGTTCGCGACGGGCGGCGCAGGCCGGATCTTCGCGGCATCGACCAATGCGTTCATCAACACCGGCGACGGCCTCGGCATGGCTGCGCGTTCGGGCATCGCGCTGCAGGACATGGAGTTCTGGCAGTTCCACCCGACCGGCGTGGCCGGCGCGGGCGTGCTGATCACCGAAGGCGTGCGCGGCGAAGGCGGTATCCTGCGCAACGCGAACGGCGAGCGCTTCATGGAACGCTACGCACCGACGCTGAAGGATCTGGCGCCGCGTGACTTCGTGTCGCGTTCGATGGACCAGGAAATCAAGGAAGGCCGCGGCGTCGGTCCGAACAAGGACCACGTGCTGCTCGACCTGTCGCACATCGGCGCCGAGACGATCATGAAGCGTCTGCCGTCGATCCGCGAAATCGCGCTGAAGTTCGCGAACGTCGACGCGATCAAGGAACCGATCCCGGTCGTCCCGACGATCCACTACCAGATGGGCGGCATCCCGACCAACATCCACGGTCAGGTCGTCGGCACGTCGCGCGATCACAAGGAACCGGTCAACGGCTTCTACGCAGTGGGCGAATGCTCGTGCGTGTCCGTGCACGGCGCGAACCGCCTCGGCACGAACTCGCTGCTGGACCTCGTGGTGTTCGGCCGTGCGGCCGGCAACCACATCGTCGAGCACGTGAAGAACCAGAAGGAACACAAGCCGCTGCCGGCCGATGCAGGCGAGTTCTCGCTGGCGCGTCTGAACAAGCTCGACAAGTCGTCGTCGGGCGAATACACGCAGGACGTCGCGAACGACATCCGCGCGACGATGCAGAAGCATGCAGGCGTGTTCCGCACGTCGGCGCTGCTGAAGGAAGGCGTCGAGCAGATGGCCGGCCTCGCGGCACGCGTGGAAAGCATCCATCTGAAGGACAAGTCGAAAGTGTTCAACACCGCGCGCGTCGAAGCGCTCGAGCTGGAGAACCTGATCGAAGTGGCGCGTGCGACGATGGTGTCGGCGGAAGCGCGCAAGGAAAGCCGTGGCGCACACGCCCACAGCGACTACGAACACCGCGACGACGACAACTGGCTGCGCCACACGCTGTGGTACAGCGAAGGCGATCGCCTCGACTACAAGCCGGTTCAAATGAAGCCGCTGACGGTCGAATCCGTGCCGCCGAAGCCGCGCACGTTCTAAGCCGAGTCAAAGGAATCCGAAATGGCAAAACGCATTTTTGAAGTCTACCGCTACGATCCGGACAAGGACGCGGCGCCGCGCATGCAGACGTACGAGCTCGAGATCCAGCATGAGCGCATGCTGCTCGACGCACTGGTCAAGCTGAAGGCAGTGGACGAGACGCTGTCGTTCCGCCGCTCGTGCCGTGAAGGCGTGTGCGGCTCGGACGCGATGAACATCAACGGCAAGAACGGTCTCGCGTGCCTGACGAACCTGAACGACCTGCCGCAGAAGATCGTGCTGCGCCCGCTGCCGGGCCTGCCCGTCGTGCGCGACCTGATCGTCGACATGACGCACTTCTTCAACCAGTATCACTCGATCAAGCCGTACCTGATCAACGACGCGCCGCCGCCGGAGAAGGAACGCCTCCAGTCGCCGGAAGAGCGCGACGAGCTCGACGGCGTGTACGAGTGCATTCTGTGCGCGAGCTGCTCGACGTCGTGCCCGAGCTTCTGGTGGAACCCGGACAAGTTCGTCGGCCCGGCCGGCCTGCTGCAGGCTTACCGCTTCATCGCGGATAGTCGCGACACGGCCACCGGCGAGCGTCTCGACAACCTGGAAGACCCGTACCGTCTGTTCCGTTGCCACACGATCATGAACTGCGTCGACGTTTGCCCGAAGGGCCTGAACCCGACGAAGGCGATCGGCAAGATCAAGGAACTGATGGTTCGCCGCGCGGTTTGACATGATGACCCCCAAGCTCACTTTGTCCGCCGCCCCCCGAGGGGGCGTCGACACCCTTGAGGCGGCCCTGCGGGTGTCTTTGCGATGAGCGACGATTCGCATCAATCCGACCCGCACCGTCGCGCGCGCCTTCGCTGGCGCGCGCGGCGGGGTCTGCTGGAAAACGACATCATCTTCGAGCGTTTCTTCAGCAGATACGAGCATGACCTCACCGATGCAGACGTAGGCGCGTTGTCGCGCCTGCTCGATCTGAGCGACAACGACCTGATGGACTTGCTCCTCGCGCGCAAGGAACCAGAGGGCGACCTAGACAGCCCGGAAATTCACAGGCTGTTGGAGATGCTGCGCAACGTGTAACGCCAAGGTGTCACGCGTTGTGCCCGTTATCGAATCCCGTTTCTTTATTTCGATTGAGGATGTGCCATGACTCCGTCTGATGTTAAAGCCACGCTATCGTTCAGCGACAACTCGCCGAGCGTCGAAATGCCGATCTACAAGGGGACGATGGGCCCGGACGTAATCGACATCCGCAAGCTGTACGGCCAGACCGGCAAGTTCACTTACGACCCGGGCTTCATGTCGACGGCAGCTTGTAATTCGGCGATCACGTACATCGACGGCGACAAGGGCGAACTGCTGTACCGCGGCTACCCGATCGACAACCTCGCGCAGAACGCTGACTTCCTTGAGACCTGCTACCTGCTGCTGAAGGGCGAGCTGCCGAACGCCGCGCAAAAGAAGGAATTCGTCGACACCGTCACGAAGCACACGATGGTGCACGAGCAGATGCACTTCTTCTTCCGTGGCTTCCGTCGCGACGCGCACCCGATGGCGGTGCTGGTGGCGGCCGTCGGCGCGCTGTCGGCGTTCTATCACGACTCGCTCGACATCAACGATCCGCGTCACCGTGAAGTATCGGCGATCCGCATGATCGCGAAGCTGCCGACGCTCGTCGCGATGGCGTACAAGTTCAGCATCGGCCAGCCGTTCGTTTATCCGAAGAACGAACTGTCGTACAGCGCGAACTTCATGCACATGATGTTCTCGAACCCGTGCGAAGAGTACAAGGTCAACGACGTGCTCGTGCGCGCACTCGACCGTATCCTGATCCTGCACGCCGATCACGAACAGAACGCATCGACGTCGACGGTCCGCCTGGCCGGCTCGTCGGGCGCGAACCCGTTCGCGTGTATCGCTGCCGGTATCGCATGTCTGTGGGGCCCGGCGCACGGTGGTGCGAACGAAGCCGCGCTGAACATGCTCGAGCAGATCGGTTCGCCGGACAACATCCCCGAATTCATCAAGCAGGTGAAGGACAAGAATTCGGGCGTGAAGCTGATGGGCTTCGGCCACCGCGTGTACAAGAACTACGACCCGCGTGCGAAGCTGATGCGCGAAACGTGCTACGAAGTGCTGAACGAACTGGGCCTGCACGACGACCCGCTGTTCAAGCTCGCGATGCAGCTCGAGAAGATCGCGCTGGAAGACGAATACTTCGTGTCGCGCAAGCTGTACCCGAACGTCGACTTCTACTCGGGCATCGTTCAGCGCGCGCTGGGCATCCCGACGTCGATGTTCACGTGTATCTTCGCGATGGCACGTACGGTCGGCTGGATCGCACAGTGGAACGAAATGATTGCGGATCCGGAGCAGAAGATCGGCCGTCCGCGTCAGCTGTTCATCGGCGACGCGCCGCGCGAAGCGAAGCCGATCAACGCACGTTAAGTCGTGCGCGGCGCGAACGGCCGTCAGGCCGCTCGCGTCCGGCAAACGCAACGCCCCGCACCCCGGTGGGTCATCCCACCGGGGTGTTTTCATTTGCGCGGCCGGCGTTGGCCATGGTCCGGCCCGGTCCCGCGTTCCAGCGACGGCGGCCGCGTGTCGAGCGGCGGCGTGTCGGCATCGGGCGCGTGGCCGTGCTGCGCGAAGAACTGCCGGTACGCGCCGGGTGTCATCCCGCGCGCGGCGAGGAACTGGCGGTTGAAGTTCGCGGCATTCGGAATGCCGCAGCGCGCGGCCACCGTCGCGATCGGCCAGTCGGTGCCGACCAGGTGGCGGCACGCATGTGCGAGCCGCAGCCGCTGCACGTAGCGGCCGACGCTTTCGCCGAGGTGCCGCACGAACAGCCGCTGCAGCGTGCGCTCGGACATGTGTGCGACGGCGGCGAGCGCGTCGATGCGCAGCGGCTCGTGGAAGTGCCGGTCGATCGCATCGAGCACGCGATCGAGGCGCTCGGCTTCGGGCACGGCCGAGTCGGTCGATGACGTTGCCGTGTCGGCCCGGCCGTAGGCCTGCGCGGTGGCGAGCGGCTCGCCGCCGGCTTCCGCAAGGTCGGCCAGCGTGTCGAGCGCGGCCGCGAGGCGCACGCGCGGGGAAGGGTCGAGCAGCCGCGGCAGTCGCTCGCGCATCGCGCGGGCCGTCGCGGCGTCGAACGCGAGGCCGGGCGCCGCGCGCCGCAGCAGCGAGCGCAGCGGCGCGTACTCGGGACAGCAGTCGGCCACGCGCCGCGCCCAGTCGCCGTCGAACCAGACGACGAGCGCGACTTCCGGCGCGTCGCGATCGATGCGCGCGTTCGACGACCACGTATGCGGCAGGTTGGGCGGCACGAGCACCAGGTCGTCGTCCGTGTAGCGGGCGACGTGATCGCCGACGAAGCGTCGGCCGCGGCTGTTCAGTGTCAGCGTCAGTTCGTACTCGGGATGACGATGCCATTCGAACGGAATGCGCGCGAGCTGGCGGTGGTACACGCGGATCGAACAGCCGGGGGCGAACGCCACATGCTCGTACTGCGGCTTCAACGCGACCTCCGGTCGAGCGCGGCACCGCGCCGTGGCATGATCGTGATCGATCTTCACGACGGAGCGATGCCATGTTTTCACATGTTTGCGTGGGCGTGCGCGATACCGCGCGCGCTTACGACTTTTACGCGCCGCTGTTCGCGGAACTCGGCCTGCGTCTGAAATTCAGCGAACCGGACGGCTGGTCGGGCTGGATGCCGGCCGACGTCGACCGGCCGCTGTTCTTCTTCGGCCGGCCGCTCGACGGCCGCGCGCCGGAACCGGGCAATGGCCACACGATCGCGTTCGACGCGCAAACGCGGGCGCAGGTCGATCGCTGCCATGCGCTTGCGCTGCAGCACGGCGGCACCTGCGAAGGGCCGCCGGGCCTGCGGCCGCACTATCACCGCGACTACTACGGCGCGTATTTCCGCGATCCGGACGGCAACAAGCTGTGCGTGGTCTGCCATCGTCCCGAGTAGCGCGCCGGTTGTCAGGATTGTATCGATTGTTGGCCGGATAGTGTCGATCGCAGCCGTGCGTCGGCCGTACGCTGAGCACTCGTACGACACCATTCCACGAGGAGACAGCGATGCACCTGACGATCGACGATTTGCCGGCCGCGATCCGCGCGGCGAAAAGGGCGCTGCGCGCCGACCTGCCCGGTTACGCGGCCACGTTCCGCGAACTGGAGGGCGATATCGCGCGGCAGGTCGACGCGATCCGCCGTGCGCACGCGCACGGCCATGACGTGATTCCGGTGCTGCGGTTCGCGGATATCGCGAACGGCACCGTCGATCCGCAGGCGATCGCCGCGATCCGCACGCACGGTGCGGCGGTGATTCGCGGCGTGTTCGACGCGGCGCAGGCGCGTGACTGGAATGACGAGATCGGCGCGTACCTGGAGGCGAACCGCTTCGCCGAGCGGCTGGAGGCGCGTGCCGAGGATCGCTACTTCGGCAACCTCGCGTCGGGCAAGCCGCAAATCTACGGCGTCTACTGGTCGAAGCCCCAGGTGGCCGCGCGCCAGTCGCCGGCGCTCACGCAGGCACGCGTGTTCATGAACCGCCTGTGGCGGCATGCGGACGGCCAGCGCATGCATGTCGATCCCGACCGGGTGCCGGCCTACGCGGACCGGATCCGCCGCCGGCCGCCGGGCTCCACGTCGCTCGGGCTGTCGCCGCATGTCGACGGCGGCTCGGTCGAACGGTGGCTCGGCGCGAATTTCCGGCAGGTCTATCGCCACGTACTGCGCGGCCAGTGGCGCGATTACGATCCGTTCGACGCCGCGTTTCGTCCCGATGTCGAGGAGATTCCGTCGCCGGCCGTATGCTCGATGTTCCGCACGTTCCAGGGCTGGACCGCGCTGACGCCGCAGGGGCCCGGCGACGGCACGCTGCAGCTGATTCCGGTGGCGAACGCGATGGCGTACGTCGTGCTGCGCGCGCTGCAGGACGACGTCGCAGACGACGACCTGTGCGGCGCGCGTCCGGGTCGCGCGCTGTCGATCCTGCCCGAATGGCATGCGTTGCTGCTCGACGCGCTGGTGCCGATTCCGCACATGGAGCCGGGCGATGCCGTGTTCTGGCACGGCGACGTCGTGCACGCGGTTGAGGATGCGCATCGCGGCAGCGGCGACAGCAACGTGATGTACATCGCGGCCGCGCCCGGCTGCGCGAAGAACGACGCGTACCTGCAGCGCCAGCGGCTCGCGTTCCTGCGTGGCGACAGCCCGCCGGATTTCCCGGCCGATCATTTCGAGGTCGAATTCGACGGCCGGGGCGGCGAGGGCGACCTTACGGCGCTTGGCCGTGCGCAAATGGGGTTCGAGCCGGTCGCTGCATGACGGATGCGGCGGACGCAGTGGACGCGACGCTCCGGCACGCGGCATCAGTCGATCGCGCCGCTTGCGCCGGCCGTCTGCCGAATCCGCTGCGTTCCGCGTTCAATTCGACGCGATCGGCTGCGGGCGTGCCCGAAATCGACGCGAATTGCGCAAATTGGCTTCCGATAATGGTCCGGACACAACGCAGCCGCCCCGTGCACCGCACGGGGGCAGCGTGACCATGGAGGAGTCGATGCAATTCACGCAAGCGATCGTTCGCCGTCCCGCGCCGTCCTGTGGCGCGGGTCTTACCACCGCCACGCTCGGCGCACCCGACTACGACAAGACGCTCACGCAGTTCCACGCTTACTGCGACGCACTGCGCGGGCTCGGCGTCGCGCTGACCGAGCTGCCGCCGCTCGACGCATTCCCCGATGCGCATTTCGTCGAGGACGTCGCCGTCGTGACGCCCGAATTCGCGGTGATCACGCGCCCCGGCGCGCCTGCGCGGCGCGGCGAGACGGTGCACATCGAAGCCGCGCTCGGCGCGCATCGCGACCTGCTGCCGATGCAGCAAGGCCGTCTCGACGGCGGCGACGTGATGCTGGTCGGCACGCGCTTCTACATCGGCCTCACGGGCCGCACCGACGCCGAAGGCATCGCCGCGTTCGAAGCGCTGGTGTCGCGCTACGGCTATTCGGTCGTCGCGGTGCCGGTCGGCGCGGGCCTGCACCTGAAGTCGGTCGTCAACGCGCTCGGCGACGACACGCTGCTCGTGACCGAGGCACTGGCCGTGCATCCGGCGTTCGCCGACTATCGCCGGATCGCGATCTCGGTCGCCGACGAATACGCGGGCAATACGCTGCGCGTGAACGGCACGCTGATCACGCCGGCCGGCTATCCGCGCGTGCACGACGCGATCGGCTCGCTCGGGCTGCCGCTGCACGTGATCGACACAAGCGAGTTCCGCAAGATGGATGGCGGCCTGACCTGCCTGTCGCTGCGGTTCTAGCCGATTGGCGCACGGCCGCATCGGCCGGATAATGTGGCCCCCGCGCGGAAACGGAGGAGACGCTCCGCGCACCAGCCACGACCCGACCGGAGCGAACGCGGATGACCGACAAGAAGATGCAGCTCGACAAGATCGATCTCCGGATCCTCGACATCCTGCGTACCGACGGACGGATTTCGTACCGCAAGCTGTCGGAGCTCGTGAACCTCACGCCACGTCCGTGCCAGGCGCGCGTGGAGCGGCTCGAGGCGCTCGGCGTGATCGAAGGCTACCGCGCGGTGATCAAGGCGCCGCGCGCGACCAAGCCGATCGTCGTGATCGCGCAAATCGTGCTCGCCGATCACGGGCGTTCGCAGGCGCCGTTCGAGGACGAAATGCGGACCAATCCGGCCGTGCTCGACTGCTGGCTCGTCAGCGGCACGTTCGATTTTCTCGTGCGGCTCGCGTGCGAGGATCTCGACGAATACCGGCGGATCGCGAACGCGTGGCTGGAAAGCCCGCGGTTCCGGATCGAGAAGATCGTGACGACCGCCGAGCTGCAGGCGATCAAGCGCAGCATCGTCTGACGCGGCAGTGCGCGTCGGGGCCGCCGGCATCGGACGAGCGGCCCGACGGGCAGCACCGTTTTTCGAAGCGAATAACCGGGCCGATCGATTGGTATTCCGAATCAATTCGAGCGGCCCGATTCCAACCAGGGTGAATGCTATGGATGCTTTGCAAGCGGCAGCGCAGACGGCCGCGCCGTCCGGGACGGCGCTCAAGCGCCGGCTGCAGGGCCGCCACATCGCGATGATCGCGATCGGCGGCTCGATCGGCACGGGGCTGTTCGTCGCGTCGGGCGCGTCGGTCGCGCAGGCGGGGCCGGGCGGCGCGATCGCCGCGTATGTCGCGATCGGTCTGATGGTCTATTTCGTCGTCACGGGGCTCGGCGAGATGGCCGCGCTGATGCCGGTGTCGGGCTCGTTCGCGATCTACGGCGAGAAATACGTCGACGAAGGCTTCGGCGTCGCGCTCGGCTGGACCTATTGGTACAGCTGGGCCGTGACGATCGCGATCGAGCTGGTCGCCGCGCAGATCGTGATGCGCTACTGGTTTCCCGCGATACCGGGCGTATGGTGGGGCGCCGGGTTCCTGGTGCTGATCTTCCTGCTGAACACGCTGTCCGTGCGCGGCTTTGGCGAATCGGAATACTGGTTCTCGCTGATCAAGGTCGTCACCGTGATCGCGTTCATCGCGGCCGGGTTGCTGATCGCGGCCGGGCTGCTCGGCAACGGGCAGCCGGTCGGCTGGCGCAACTTCAGGACCGGCGACGCGCCGTTCGTCGGCGGCGTGCACGCGATGATGAGCGTCGCGCTGATCGCGGGCTTCTCGTTTCTCGGCACCGAGCTGGTCGGCATCACGGCCGGCGAATCGGAAAACCCGCGCAAGACGATCCCGCGCGCGGTGAAGCAGATCTTCTGGCGGATCATGCTGTTCTACGTGTTCGCGATCTTCGTGATCGGCCTGCTGGTGCCGTACACCGATCCGAACCTGCTGAAGAGCGACGTGACCGATATCGGCGTGAGCCCGTTCACGCTCGTGTTCAGCCACGCGGGCTTTCCGCTCGCGGCCGGCGCGATGAACCTCGTGATCCTGACGGCCGTGCTGTCTGCCGGCAATTCCGGCACGTATGCGGCCACGCGAATGCTGTACAACCTCGCGGCGGAGGGCCGTGCGCCCGCGATGTTCGCGACGCTGTCGCCGGGCGGCGTGCCGCGCAACGCGCTGTACGCGACGATGGCGGTGGGCGGGCTGTGCTTTCTCACGTCGCTGACCAACAACCAGAGCATCTATCTGTGGCTGCTCAATACGGTCGGCATCACCGGCTTCATCGCGTGGCTCGGCATCGCGGTCTGCCATTACCGGTTCCGCAAGGGCTTCGTGAAGCAGGGCTACCGGCTCGATCAACTGCCGTACCGCGCGAAGTGGTTCCCGTTCGGGCCGCTGTTCGCGATCGCGATCTGCATCGTGATCTCGCTCGGGCAGGATTACCAGGCATTCTTCGCGGCCCGCATCGACTGGCTGGAAGTGCTGTCGATCTATGTGTGGATCCCGCTGTTCGTCGCGATCTGGTGGGCGTATCGCCGCGTGCGCAAGAGCCGGCTCGTGCGGTACGAGGAGATGGATATCGGGCCGTGGCTCACGCGCTCGGTCGAGGCAGTCGACGCGGCGCTGATGCAGCACGGGCAGTCGCGCTGAGTGGCGGGCGTGCGCCGCAGTTGCGCGAGCATGGCGCACGCCCCGACCTCGCGATCGCGCTCGACGAATGGCGCGAGACACGGACCGACGGTGAAGGGCGGCGCACGGTGCGGCGTTCGCTGGCCCTGTTCCGGCGTGAAGCGGATGGCCTGACCGTGTGGCGACAGCGTCCCGAGACGCCGGCCCGCGCGTGCATCGACGCTACTTGTCGAGCTCCGGATAGTGCCGGAAGATCCCCATGTCGTTGAACGGGATGCGGCGCTCGGACTCGAGATAACGCACGATCGGCGGATGCTGCGCGACGCGATCGTGCAGGCCGACGAGTCCCTCGACCTTGCGCTCCGCGCGCTTCATCGCCTTCGGAAACGCGTAGCGCAGGCCTTCGATCAGCTGGAATATCGACAGATCCGCGTAACTGAGCGCGCTGCCGGCGAGATAGCCGCCCTTGTGCGGATTCTGCGCGAGCACGCGATCGAAGTAGCCGAGGTATTTCGGCAGCCGGTGCTCGAGGAAGTCGGCCGCGCGCTCGGCGGCCTCGGCCTTCTGGTCCTCGTAGTACAGGCCGCTGCCGATCGGGTGATGCGTGTCGTGGATCTCGGTGACGAAATCGGCGACGGTCAGCTGGAGCTGATGCACCCACAGTCGCCCGGCTTCGTCATCGGGCGCGAGCCCGAGCCGCGCGCCGAGAAACAGCAGGATGTTCGCGACCTGCCCGACGACCACGTCGCCGGCCTTCAGGAACGGCGGCGCGAACGGCACGCATTCGTCCTTCGTGCTGTCCATCATGCGCATCATTGCAGACACGCCCATGCCGCGCCCCGATTCGCGCGCGACGTCGACATAGTCGGCTTCGGCCGCCTCGAGCGCGAGCCGCACGTATTCGCCACGGCCCTGGATTTCGGGCCAGTAATAGAGTTCATATCGCATGCATTGCTCCTGTCCGGTCGATGCGGCGGGGGTGCGCGCATCGTGGTGGCGGGGAGGGCGGCCGTGCGCCGCCCGTTGCGAATAGACAGTCTAGGAGATCGAGCGGGAAGTGATGCGCGAGTCGCCTCACGCGCCGCGCTCGCCGCTTTCGCCGCCTTCCGGGCCATGGAAGAACACCCAGGTCGAGAAGTCGTCGGAGAAGCCGGCGAAGCGGTGCGCCGCGAACGCGGGCACGAACAGCACGTCGCCGGCCGCGACGCCGCATTCGCGTCCGTCGAGGACGAATCGCGACGTGCCCGCGGCAATCACGTAGACCTCGTCGCGCGTATGCGGCGTTTGCAGGTCCTCGCCGCGCGGCCGGTACAACTCGATGTCGAGCGTGCCGTGGCGAAACAGTGTCGTGAACAGCGTGCCTTCAGCGTCGAGGCGGGCGAGCGAGTCATGGATGCCGAGCTTCATCGTCGTGGGCTCCGGGTCCGGATCGTGGTCGTGGGGACGTTCAGACGTGCGTCGTCCCATCGTATGCCGGAATCCGGCCCGGGGTGAACGCCGTTTGCCGGGTAATGCCGATACAGGTATTGGCACTACCAGCCAAACCACTGTTTTTAATGGGTTTTTTCGCGTCTCGCCTGCGCCGCGGCGCATTCTGCGTGGCATAATCGACCGCATCCGCAAGGCTTGTAGTCACAACGACCCCGCATACCCATGGCACAGACTCTCTACGACAAACTGTGGAATACCCACGTCGTCCACACCGAGGACGACGGCACGGCATTGCTCTATATCGACCGTCAGCTGCTGCACGAAGTCACGAGCCCGCAGGCATTCGAAGGGCTGAACGTCGCGCATCGCCCGGTGTGGCGCATCAGCGCGAACCTGGCCGTGTCGGATCACAACGTCCCGACCACGGATCGCAGCCACGGCATCGCCGATCCGGTCTCGAAGCTGCAGGTCGACACGCTCGACGCGAACTGCGACGCGTTCGGCATCACGCAGTTCAAGATGAACGACGTACGCCAGGGCATCGTGCACATCATCGGGCCGGAGCAGGGCGCGACGCTGCCGGGCATGACGATCGTCTGCGGCGATTCGCACACGTCGACGCACGGCGCGTTCGGCGCGCTCGCGCACGGCATCGGCACGTCGGAAGTCGAGCACGTGCTCGCGACGCAAACGCTGCTGCAGAAAAAGAGCAAGAACATGCTCGTGAAGGTCGAGGGCGCACTGCCGCGCGGCTGTACCGCGAAGGACATCGTGCTCGCGATCATCGGCAGGATCGGCACGGCCGGTGGCACGGGCTACGCGATCGAATTCGGCGGCTCGACGATCCGCGCGCTGACGATGGAAGGCCGGATGACCGTCTGCAACATGGCGATCGAAGCCGGCGCGCGCGCGGGCATGGTCGCCGTCGACGACACGACGATCGACTACCTGAAGGGTCGTCCGTTCGTGCCGACCGGCGCGGAATGGGACCAGGCCGTCGAGTACTGGCGCGAATTCAAGTCCGACGAAGGCGCGCAGTTCGACCGCGTCGTCGAGCTGAACGCGGCCGAGATCGTCCCGCAGGTCACGTGGGGCACGTCGCCGGAAATGGTCACGTCGATCGACGGTCGCGTGCCCGATCCCGAGCGCGAGAAGGATCCGGTCAAGCGCGACGCGATGGAACGCGCGCTGGCCTACATGGCGCTCGAGCCGAACACGCCGATGGAGTCGATCAAGGTCGACAAGATCTTCATCGGTTCGTGCACGAACGCGCGCATCGAGGACATCCGCGCGGCCGCGTATGTCGTGAAGAAGCTGAACCGTCGCATTGCATCGAACGTGCGGCTCGCGATGGTCGTGCCGGGCTCGGGTCTCGTGAAGGCGCAGGCCGAGCGCGAAGGGCTCGACAAGGTGTTCACCGATGCGGGCTTCGAATGGCGCGAGCCGGGCTGCTCGATGTGCCTCGCGATGAATGCCGACCGGCTCGATCCGGGCGAGCGCTGCGCATCGACGTCGAACCGCAACTTCGAAGGCCGGCAGGGCGCGGGCGGTCGCACGCACCTCGTGAGCCCCGCGATGGCGGCGGCGGCGGCGATCGAAGGCCACTTCGTCGACATTCGCCAGCTGGGGTAACGCGTGACGGCATCGAAGCTCATCGCGCGGCTCGTTGCCGCGCTGGCGTTCGCGGGGCTGGGCTTCGGCCTTGCGGGCTGCAATACCGTCCGAGGCTTCGGCCAGGACGTCAATGCCGCCGGCAACGCGCTGCAGCGCGCCGCGGACTGACGCCCGCCAGGAATTTGTCGATGTGCGCCGGCTGACTGCCGGCCCTTCAACCGGATAGACGGATCATGGAAAAATTCACAGTGCATACCGGCGTCGTGGCGCCGCTCGATCGCGAGAACGTCGACACCGACGCGATCATCCCGAAGCAGTTCCTGAAGTCGATCAAGCGCACGGGCTTCGGTCCGAACGCGTTCGACGAATGGCGTTACCTCGACCACGGCGAGCCGGGCCAGGACAACTCGAAGCGCCCGCTGAACCCGGACTTCGTGCTGAACCAGCCGCGCTACCAGGGCGCATCGGTGCTGCTCGCACGCAAGAACTTCGGCTGCGGCAGCTCGCGCGAGCACGCACCGTGGGCGCTGCAGCAGTACGGCTTCCGCGCGATCATCGCGCCGAGCTTCGCCGACATCTTCTTCAACAACTGCTACAAGAACGGGCTGCTGCCGATCGTGCTGACCGAGCAGCAGGTCGATCACCTGTTCAACGACACGTATGCGTTCAACGGCTATCAGCTGACGGTCGACCTCGACGCCCAGGTCGTGCGCACGGGCGACGGCCGCGAGTATCCGTTCGAGATCGCCGCGTTCCGCAAGTACTGCCTGCTGAACGGCTTCGACGACATCGGCCTCACGCTGCGTCACGCGGACAAGATCCGCCAGTTCGAAGCCGAGCGGCTCGCGAAGCAGCCGTGGCTCAACAACAAGCTGGTCGGCTGAGATTGCCTCCGGGCGGGCGCGCATGACGCGCGCTCGCCGACCTGCCACCCACACCTACCCAGTCAGGAATAACGCATGAAGATTGCAGTGCTGCCCGGCGACGGCATCGGTCCGGAAATCGTCAACGAAGCCGTCAAGGTGCTGAACGCCCTCGACGAACAGTTCGAACTCGAGCAGGCGCCGGTCGGCGGCGCGGGCTACGAGGCGAGCGGTCATCCGCTGCCGGACGCGACGCTGAAACTCGCGAAGGAAGCGGACGCAATCCTGTTCGGCGCGGTCGGCGACTGGAAGTACGACTCGCTCGAGCGCGCGCTGCGCCCCGAGCAGGCGATCCTCGGGCTGCGCAAGCACCTCGAGCTGTTCGCGAACTTCCGCCCGGCGATCTGCTATCCGCAGCTCGTCGATGCGTCGCCGCTGAAGCCGGAACTGGTCGCGGGCCTCGACATCCTGATCGTGCGCGAACTGAACGGCGACATCTACTTCGGCCAGCCGCGCGGCGTGCGCGCAGCGCCGGACGGCCCGTTCGCCGGCGCGCGCGAAGGCTTCGACACGATGCGCTACTCGGAGCCGGAAGTGCGCCGCATCGCGCACGTCGCGTTCCAGGCCGCGCAAAAGCGCGCGAAGAAGCTGCTGTCGGTCGACAAGTCGAACGTGCTCGAAACGTCGCAGTTCTGGCGCGACGTCATGATCGACGTGTCGAAGGAATACGCGGACGTCGAGCTGTCGCACATGTACGTCGACAACGCGGCGATGCAGCTCGCGAAGGCGCCGAAGCAGTTCGACGTGATCGTGACCGGCAACATGTTCGGCGACATCCTGTCGGATGAAGCGTCGATGCTGACGGGCTCGATCGGCATGCTGCCGTCGGCGTCGCTCGACAAGAACAACAAGGGTCTGTACGAGCCGTCGCACGGTTCGGCGCCGGACATCGCGGGCAAGGGCATCGCGAACCCGCTGGCGACGATCCTGTCGGCCGCGATGATGCTGCGCTACTCGCTGAATCGCGCCGAGCAGGCCGATCGCATCGAGCGCGCGGTGAAAACGGTGCTCGAACAAGGCTATCGCACGGGCGACATCGCGACGCCGGGCTGCAAGCAGGTCGGCACGGCGGCGATGGGCGATGCGCTTGTCGCCGCGCTGTAACGCGCAGGGTGATGACGTACGGCAATTAATGTAGAAAGGGTGCGAACGGGCCGCGAAATCGGCCGGTTCGCGCGGGGTTGGCCGTTGTGCGGCCAACCGGCTTTGTGTAGACTCGAACGATGGCGCTGATTTCCCTGATCTCCCCGGTCCTGAAACTCCACGGCAACACTGCCCGTGTGGGTACGCGCGCCATCGTCATCACGAAAACCATTACCACGAAAACGATCATTAAACGCTGATCGTCCGTCGTGCCCGCCTGTTTCCCCGCGCGGTCACGCCGGGGGCGGAAATGGCGGGGAAGCTCCATTCAAAGGGTTAGTCATGAACGTAGGTCTCGTAGGTTGGCGCGGCATGGTCGGCAGCGTGCTGATGCAACGCATGCAGGAAGAAGGTGATTTCGACCTGATCGAACCGGTGTTTTTCAGCACCAGCAATACGGGCGGCAAGGCGCCGTCGTTCGCGAAAAACGAGACTACGCTCAAGGACGCGACCAACGTCGACGAGCTGAAGAAGTGCGACGTGATCATCACGTGCCAAGGCGGCGACTACACGAACGACGTGTTCCCGAAGCTGCGCGCGGCCGGCTGGAACGGCTACTGGATCGACGCGGCGTCGTCGCTGCGGATGAAGGACGACGCGGTCATCATCCTCGATCCGGTCAACCTCGACGTGATCAAGGACGCGCTCGTCAAGGGCACGAAGAACTTCGTCGGCGGCAACTGCACGGTCAGCCTGATGCTGATGGCGCTGGGTGGCCTGTTCCGCGAGAACCTGGTCGACTGGATGACGGCGATGACCTACCAGGCCGCATCGGGCGCGGGCGCGCAGAACATGCGCGAACTGCTGTCGCAGATGGGCGCGCTGCACGGCGCGGTGCAGGAACAGCTCGCTGATCCGGCTTCCGCGATTCTCGACATCGATCGCCGCGTGCTCGCGACGATGAACAGCGATGCGATGCCGACGAGCCACTTCGGCGTGCCGCTCGCTGGTTCGCTGATTCCGTGGATCGACAAGGATCTCGGCAACGGGATGTCGAAGGAAGAGTGGAAGGGCGGCGCGGAAACCAACAAGATCCTCGGCAAGCCGGCGATGGGCGAGCCGGGCTCGATTCCGGTCGACGGGCTGTGCGTGCGGATCGGCGCGATGCGCTGCCACTCGCAGGCGCTGACGATCAAGCTGAAGAAGGATGTCCCGCTCGACGAAATCAACGGCATCCTCGCGTCGGCGAACGACTGGGTGAAGGTCGTGCCGAACGAGCGTGAAGCGTCGATGCGCGACCTGTCGCCGGCGAAGATCACCGGCACGCTGACGGTGCCGGTCGGCCGCCTGCGCAAGCTCGCGATGGGCGGCGAATACCTGTCGGCGTTCACGGTCGGCGATCAGCTGCTGTGGGGCGCGGCCGAGCCGCTGCGCCGCATGCTGCGTATCCTGCTCGACAAGTAAGGATTCGCGCGTGAAGCAAAGACGCCTGCCAGCCCCTTGCGGGGCGGCAGGCGTTTTTCATTGGTCGGCGCCGGGCATGGGCGGCCGCATTCGTCGGCGACGAATTCGGCCGGAACCCGATCGTGTGAAGTAAACTATGCGGTTACGACGCGCAGAGTCGCCGAAAGCGTCGCGTTCTGCGCGACGCTTTTGCATTTCTGCGGCGACTTTATTGACGCTTCCCTACGCGAATCCGAGCCGCGCCCGCGCGCGGCGATTGAGCCTACGATGTCCCGAATTTCCTTGTTTCCGCGTCAGTCCCGTCTGTCGCGCGCCGTGCGTGGCGCGCTGGCGATCCTGGCGCTCGGCACGGCCGTGTCGGCCTGGGCGGCCGACACCGGCGAGTTGGCGGCGTCCGCCACCGGCGGCCCCGCGCCGCTGAACGTGACGGTCCAGCCGGGCCAGTCGTTGAACGACCTCGCAAAAGCGGCCACGCAGTCGCACGACCCGGCCGTGCTCGCGCGCGCCGGCCGTGCGCTGTTCGACGCCAATCCGCAGGCGTTCATGAAGCGCGACCCGAGCCGCCTGAAAGTCGGCGCGACGCTGACGGTGCCGGCGCTCGACGCGACCGGCGCGGCGCTCGTGCCGGCCGGTGCGTCGAGTGCGTCCGGTGCATCGGCGGTGTCGGCGCCAGCGGCGGCGGCGGTAGCCGCGTCAGGCACGGCTGCGGCCGCAGTCGCGCAGCATGGCGCGTCCGCGCCGCACCCTGGGTCGGCCGTGCAAAGCGTGCCGGCCGCATCGGCCGCGCATGCGGCGCCGGCCAGCAGTGCAAGCGTCGCGGTGGCGGCAGGGGCGTCGGCGCCGATCGGCGCATCCGCCGCGCATGGCGCGTCGACGGTCGAACCCGTTCAGCCGGCAGCGCCTGCGGCTGGCGCAAGCGGGCCGCACGTGTGGAGCGGCGCGATCCAGTCCGCACCGTCGTCCGCGAGCGACGCCGCTGCGCAGGTCGCACCGGGCGGCGCGGCTCAAGGCATGCACGAACCGTCCGCGGCGGCACCCGTCGCGGGCGCGTCGCAGCCACGGCCGTCGAGCCTTCAGCAACTGCTCGCGCTGAAGAACCGCGTGCTGATGGAGCTGCAGAAGCACGGGATCGGCAAGCCGGCCGACACAAACAACGTTGCACCGGCGCGCGCGCCGGCTCCGGCACCCGCTGCGCCGCGCCCCGCCGCGAATGACGCAGGTGCATCCGCTGCCGCGCCTGCATCGGCCGCGAGCGAAGCGGCGTCCGATGTGGTCGCCAGCGCGGCGCAGCCGGCATCGGCACCCGTGCAGCCGGCCGTGCCGGTCACGCCCGCCGCGCCCGCGCGCGGTGCGGCACAGATCGACTGGCGTCCGACAGCAATGGCCGGTGGGGCCGTGCTCGTTCTCGCGGCCTGGTTCGCGTGGCGCAAGCGCCGGAAAGCGCGGCCTGCCGATGCGATCGCCCCGGAATCCGGCGGAGCGGCTGCCGTCGATGCCGGCGCATCATCGTCGCCCGTCGAACCCTTGCCGCCGATCCTTCCCGAGACGCCGCTCGCACGCGACGCCGCGGCCGATGTGAACCTCATCGCGGCTACCGCGGCAGCGGCGGGGGCCGTCGACACGCATGAAGCCGAGGTCGCGTCGCCGCCGGAAACCGCGAAGCCGCACGACGATCAACCGGAAGCACCGTCCGCGCACGCCGCGCTCGAGCGCGACGCAGCGCCGGCCTCGCACGACGTGAAGCCCGTCGCGGAAACGGCCGCGGACGAGCCGCTGCAAACGCCTGCGGCGCCGTCGACGAACGACGCGCAGCACGCGGCGCTGATGCAGAACGCGATCAGCGCGCTCAACAGTCTCGACATGCCGTTGCCGCCGCGTCAGACGGACGAGCCGGCCGCACGGGAAGGGCAAGCCGAAAGCGAGCAAATCGCAACTAACGGTCAATCCGCGTCGCACCCGCCGGTTGGCGCGACCGATCTGTCACCGGAACACCCGGCCGACCAGGACGACGAGTTCGATTGGGATCCGGATGCGGCAAGGCCCGCACCTCACGCGGGCGGCGCATCCGCGCCGTCGTCGCTGCCGCCGCTCGGCGGCGCGCAGTTCGGCGCGTTGAAACTGGATTTCGATCTCGACCTGCCATCCGCGCCGGGCGCCGCGTTGCCTGCGCTGACGCCGGAAGAGCTCGCGCGCATCGCGCGCAACAAGCTGGATCTCGCGTCGGAGTACGTCGAACTGGGTGACCTGTCCGGCGCGCGCACGCTGCTGCAGGAGGTAATCGACGCGAACGACGCCGCGACGCGCGACGATGCACGTGCGCTGCTCGCGAAACTGGCGGACGAGGCGTAATGCGGATCGCGCTGGGAGTCCAGTACGACGGCGCGGCGTTCTGCGGCTGGCAGGCGCAGCCGCACGGCAAGACCGTGCAGGACGCGCTCGAGCGCGCGCTCGGCGAATTCGCGTGCGTGCCGTTGCATACGACGGTCGCGGGGCGCACCGACACGGGCGTGCACGGGCTCGGGCAGGTCGTGCACTTCGACACGGACCTCGACCGCACGGATTTCTCGTGGGTGCGCGGCACCAACGCGTTCCTGCCGTCGACCGTTTCCGTGCAATGGGCGAAACCGATGCCGGACACGTTCCATGCGCGTTTCGCGGCGTTCGAACGCACCTATTACTACGTGCTGTACGTGCATCCCGTGCGCTCGCCGATGCTGGCCGGCCGTGCGGGATGGATCCACACGCCGCTCGACGACGACGCGATGCGCGCCGCCGCCGCGCACCTGATCGGCGAGCATGACTTCTCGTCGTTCCGGTCGTCGGAATGCCAGTCGAAGACGCCGGTCAAACACCTGTATCAGATCGACGTGCGGCGCTCGGGCCACTTCATTCATTTCCGGTTCCGCGCGAACGCGTTCCTGCACCACATGGTGCGCAACCTGATGGGCTGCCTCGTCGCGGTCGGGCGCGGCCGCTATCCGGCCGACTGGCTCGCGGACGTGCTGGCCGGGCGCGACCGCAAGCTCGCCGCGCCCACGTTCATGGCCGACGGGCTGTATCTTGCCCATGTCGGCTACCCGGCGGAATTCGCCGTCCCGCCCGCGCAACTCGGCAGCGTGCCGTGGAGCAGCGTCTGGGCCGATCTGGACCTACCATCATGACGGATCACGCCGTGCCTTCTCCGACCTCCGCCGCGACCGGCCTCGCGCCGCGCACGCGCATCAAGCTGTGCGGCCTGTCGCGCCCCGAGGACGTGCTGCACGCCGCGGCACTCGGCGCCGACGCGATCGGCCTGGTGTTCTACCCGAAGAGCCCGCGCGCGGTATCGATCGCGCAGGCGGCCGAACTGGCGCGCCTCGCGCCGCCGTTCGTGTCGGTGGTCGGGCTGTTCGTGAACGCGACCGAAGCCGAGATCGACGCAGTGGTGCGCGACGTGCCGCTCACGGTGCTGCAATTCCACGGCGACGAGACGCCCGAGCAGTGCGACGCGCTCGGCCGCGCGGCCCGCCTGCCGTGGTTGCGCGCGGTGCGCGTCGGCCCCTCGACTCAGCCGTCCGATTTGGTAGAATCGGCACTTCATTATTCGAAAGCGCGCGGCCTCCTGTTCGACACCCTGGTGCCGGACTACGGCGGTAGCGGCAAGGTCTTCGATTGGTCTCTTATTCCCGCAGAGCTCGCGCATCGGGCCGTTTTGAGTGGTGGCTTGAGCGCGCAAAACGTCGGTGATGCGATCCGCCAGTTGCGCCCGTTTGCTGTCGATGTCTCGAGTGGCATCGAAGTGGAGGGCGCGAAGGGCGTGAAGGATCACGCCCGGATGGCGGCGTTCGTACGCGCGGTGCGCGAAGCGGACGCCCGGTGATGCAAGAAGGTGCGTCCCCCGAACGCGGGGCGCGCCGACCAATCGAGAGTGACACCATGTACAACCTTCCTGATGATCACGGCCATTTCGGCCCGTATGGCGGCGTGTTCGTCGCCGAGACGCTGATTCACGCGCTGGACGAACTGCGCGCCGCGTATGACAAATTCCGGAACGACCCCGATTTCGTCGCCGAATACGAGCGCGAACTGAAGCACTTCGTCGGCCGTCCGTCGCCGATCTATCACGCGCAGCGCTGGAGCGAGACGCTCGGCGGCGCGCAGATCTACCTGAAGCGCGAGGACCTGAACCACACCGGCGCGCACAAGATCAACAACGTGATCGGCCAGGCGCTGCTCGCGAAGCGCATGGGCAAGAAGCGCGTGATCGCCGAGACGGGCGCCGGCCAGCACGGCGTCGCGACGGCGACCATCTGCGCGCGCTTCGGGATGGAGTGCATCGTCTACATGGGCGCCGAGGACGTGCGCCGCCAGGCCGCGAACGTCTACCGGATGAAGCTGCTCGGCGCGACGGTCGTGCCGGTCGAATCGGGTTCGCGCACGCTGAAGGACGCGCTGAACGAGGCGATGCGCGACTGGGTCACGAACATCGAAAGCACGTTCTACATTATCGGCACGGTCGCGGGCCCGCACCCGTATCCGGCGATGGTGCGCGACTTCCAGCGCGTGATCGGCGACGAGTGCAAGGTGCAGATGCCGGAACTCGCCGGCCGGCAGCCGGACGCGGTGATTGCATGCGTCGGCGGCGGCTCGAACGCGATGGGCATCTTCTATCCGTATATCGACGACACGTCGGTGCAGCTGATCGGCGTCGAAGCGGCCGGCGACGGCCTCGACACCGGCCGTCACGCGGCGTCGCTGATCGCCGGCAGCCCCGGCGTGCTGCACGGCAACCGCACGTACCTGCTGCAGGACGACGACGGCCAGATCATCGAGACGCATTCGGTGTCGGCCGGCCTCGACTATCCGGGTGTCGGCCCCGAGCACGCATGGCTGAAGGACAGCGGCCGCGCGCAATACGTGCCGATCACCGACGAAGAGGCGCTGAAGGCGTTCCACGACTGCTGCCGGATCGAGGGGATCATCCCCGCGCTCGAGTCGAGCCACGCGATCGCGTATGGCGTGAAGCTCGCGCCGACGTTGCCGAAGGACAAGATCCTGCTCGTCAACCTGTCGGGCCGCGGCGACAAGGACATGCACACGGTCGCCGAGCGATCGGGCATCGCGCTCTGACCGACCGATGCGTGACCTGATCGAAGAACCGGGCGGCGGCGCCGCGAGCGAAGCGGAGGTGGGGCAGCCCGCCGTCGCCGTGCCGTGCGCACTGCCGTCCGGGATCGAACTGCACAACCGCGATTTCATGACCGAAGCCGCGCGCCTGCCGGATGCGTCGATCGACCTGATCGTCGCCGATCCGCCGTACGGGCTCGGCAAGGACTACGGCAACGACTCGGACAAGCGTTCGGGCGACGACTTTCTCGCGTGGACGCGCGGGTGGCTCGAGCTCGCGATTCCGAAGCTCAAGCCGAGCGGGTCGATGTACATCTTCTGCACGTGGCAGTACGCGCCGGAAATCTTCAGCTTCCTGAAGACGCAACTCACGATGGTCAACGAGATCATCTGGGACCGGCGCGTGCCGAGCATGGGCGGCACGACGCGCCGTTTCACGTCGGTGCACGACAACATCGGCTTTTTCGCGGTTTCCAAAGCGTATTACTTCGATCTCGATCCGGTCCGCATCCCGTACGACGCCGACACGAAGAAGGCCCGCTCGCGCAAGCTGTTCGAAGGCAGCAAGTGGCTGGAGATGGGCTACAACCCGAAGGACGTCTGGTCGGTCTCGCGCCTGCATCGGCAGCACGCGGAGCGCGTCGATCATCCGACCCAGAAGCCGCTGGAAATCATCGAGCGGATGGTGCTCGCAAGCTGCCCGCCGGGCGGCCGCGTGCTCGATCCGTTCATGGGCAGCGGCACGACCGCGGTGGCCTGCGCACGGCAGGGGCGCGACTTCGTCGGCTACGAGATCAACGAAAGTTATTGCGCGATCGCGCACGAGCGCGTGAACGCGCTCGCCGTGCAGGCGTGCGCGTGAGTCGCGCCGCCGCAATGCCGATCGCAACTAGGAAAATTGCCATGTCCACCCGTATCCAGCAGACCTTCGCCGCACTCGCCGAACAAGGCCGCAAGGGCCTGATCCCGTTCATCACGGCCGGCGACCCCGATCCCGCAAAGACGGTCGAGTTCATGCACGCGCTCGCCGAAGGCGGCGCCGACGTGATCGAGCTCGGCGTGCCGTTCTCGGACCCGATGGCCGACGGCCCGGTGATCCAGCGCTCGTCGGAGCGCGCGCTCGCGCGCGGCGTCACGCTCAAGAGCGTGCTCGCCGACGTGAAGCGCTTCCGCGACACCAACCAGACGACCCCCGTCGTGCTGATGGGCTATGCGAATCCGATCGAGCGGATGGGCGTCGACACGTTCGCGACCGAAGCGCAGGCAGCCGGCGTCGACGGCGTGCTCGTGGTCGACTATCCGCCCGAGGAAGCCGGCGTGTTCGCCGAGAAAATGCGTGCCGCGCAGATCGATCCGATCTTCCTGCTCGCCCCGACGTCGACCGACGAGCGCATCGCCGACGTGGGCAAGATCGCGAGCGGCTACGTGTATTACGTGTCGCTCAAGGGCGTGACCGGCGCTGGAAATCTGGATGTTTCGAGCATTGCGGGTAAAATCCCGGCCATCAAGTCGCGCGTGCCGGTTCCGGTTGGCGTCGGCTTCGGCATCCGCGACGCCGAAACGGCGCGCGCGGTGGCCGAAGTGTCGGACGCCGTCGTGATCGGCAGCCGCCTGGTGCAGCTGCTCGAGAGCGCCGCGCCGGAAGGCGCCGCCGCCGCGCTGAAGACATTCATCGCCGAGCTGCGCGCCGCCCTGGACGGCGCCGGCAAGACGGCGCGATAAACACAACACAGGAGGCGGGAACGGGCCGGTCGGCCCGCCCCGCCACGGAACAGGAAACCATACACGATGAGCTGGCTCGACAAACTGTTGCCGCCGAAGATCAAGCAGACCGACCCGAAAAGCCGCAAGGGCATTCCGGAAGGCCTGTGGGTCAAATGCCCGTCCTGCGAGGCCGTGCTGTACCGCAACGACGTGGACGCGAACCTGCATGTGTGCCCGAAGTGCGATCACCACATGCGTATCGGCGCGCGCGAGCGCCTCGACGGGCTGCTCGATCCGGAAGGCCGCTATGAAATCGGCCAGGAAATCGTGCCGGTCGACTCGCTGAAGTTCAAGGACAGCCGCAAGTACCCCGATCGTCTGAAGGAAGCGATGGACGAGACCGGCGAGACCGACGCGATGGTCGTGATGGGCGGGGCGATCCACACGCTGCCCGTGGTCGCGGCCTGTTTCGAGTTCTCGTTCATGGGCGGCTCGATGGGTTCGGTCGTCGGCGAGCGCTTCGCGCGCGGCGCGCAGAACGCGCTGGAACAGCACGTGCCGTTCATCTGCTTCACGGCGTCGGGCGGCGCACGGATGCAGGAAAGCCTGCTGTCGCTGATGCAGATGGCGAAGACCACCGCGATGCTGACCAAGCTGGCCGAAGCCAAGCTGCCGTTCATCTCGGTGCTGACCGACCCGACGATGGGCGGCGTGTCGGCGAGCTTCGCGTTCCTCGGCGACGTCGTGATCGCGGAGCCGAAGGCGCTGATCGGCTTCGCCGGCCCGCGCGTGATCGAGCAGACGGTTCGCGAGAAGCTGCCGGAAGGCTTCCAGCGCGCGGAATTCCTGCTGACGACGGGCGCGATCGACATGATCGTCGACCGCCGCAAGATGCGCGACGAGATCGCGCAGCTGCTCGCGCTGCTGCAGCGACAGCCGGCCGACGCGCTGGCCTGATCGGCGCGGCGTTGTGACCTGCGCGCGTCGCCCGGCTGAACCGCCGGGCGGCGCGTTTCGTTTTTTGGCGTAGTGGCGGTACCGATTCAGATTTGATCCGATGAGCACTTTTCCCACTCTCGACGCGTGGCTTTCGCATCTCGAACGCGCGCACCCGGTCGGCATCGACATGGGCCTCACCCGCATCGGGCAGGTCAAGGCGGCGCTGCAGCTCGAATTCGCGTGCCCCGTGATCACGGTCGGCGGCACGAACGGCAAGGGCTCGACCTGCGCGTTCCTCGAGGCGATCCTCGTTCACGCGGGCTACAAGGTCGGTTGCCACACGTCGCCGCACCTGCTCGAATTCGCCGAGCGCGCGCGCGTGAACGGCCAGCAGGTCAGCGATGCCGACCTGCTGCCGCACTTCGAAGCCGTCGAAGCGGCGCGCACGTCGCTGCCCGAGCCGGTGTCGCTCACGTACTTCGAATTCACGACGCTCGCGATCCTGCACCTGTTCGCGTCGCGCGGGCTCGACGTCGTGATCCTCGAAGTCGGCCTCGGCGGCCGGCTCGACGCGGTCAACATCATCGATACCGACTGCGCGATCGTCACGAGCATCGACATCGACCATACCGAATACCTCGGCGACACGCGCGAGAAGATCGCGTTCGAGAAGGCCGGTATCTTCCGCGCGGGCAAGCCGGCGATCTGCGGCGATCCCGCCGTGCCGAACACGCTGATCGACCATGCCGCGGCGATCGGCGCGGACCTGTGGCTGGTCGGTCGCGATTTTCGCTATGAAGCGCAGGCGGGCGCGGAGCGCCAGCAATGGAGCTACCTCGGCCGCGACAAGCGCTATCCGGCGCTCGCGTACCCGGCGCTGCGCGGCGCGAATCAGCTGATCAATGCGTCGGCCGCGCTGGCCGCGCTCGAGGCGCTGCGCCCGGTGCTGCCGGTGTCCGCGCAGGACATCCGGCTCGGGCTCGCGAACGTCGAGCTGCCGGGGCGCTTCCAGGTGCTGCCCGGCAAGCCGGCGATCGTGCTGGACGTCGCGCACAACCCGCATGCGGCGGCCGTGCTCGAGCAGAACCTCGGCAACATGGGCTTCTTCCCGTACACGTACGCGGTGTTCGGCGCGATGCACGACAAGGACATCGACGGCGTGCTGCGGCACCTGGCGGGGGAGGTCGACCACTGGTGCGTGACCGACCTGCCGCTGCCGCGCGCGGCGAGCGCGGAGCAGCTCGAAGCCGCGCTGCGCAAGGCCGGCGTGGAAGACGGGCCCGATTCGAGCGTCACGCGGTTCGCGTCGCCGGCGGAAGCATTTCGAGATGCACTAAAAAGAGCATCCGAGAATGATAGAATCGTGGTTTTCGGCAGTTTCCATACGGTGGCCGGTGTGATGGCCTACCGGAAATCGCAGCAACACTGACTGTCGGGCAGTTTCGGACTCAGCCATTCATGGGAATTTTCTCGTTCGGCAAGAAAGACGACGACGCGCCCACCCGGCGCGGCGGTCGTACCGGGGCCTCCCGGAACGTGCGCACGGAGCGCACTGAACGCGTCGAGCGACGCACGCGCCGCACCGAGCGTCCGGAATCGGACGCACTGCTTCTCGATCCGACCCTTCCTGAAAAGCAACGCGCCCGCCGGCGTCTCGTCGGCGCGATCGCGCTCGTCGTCGGCGCGGTGATCGTGCTGCCGATGGTGCTCGATTCGCACCCGAAGCCGGTGACGGACGACATCGCGATCGATATTCCGAACCGGCCTGCGCATCAGGCGGTCGCGCCGCGTGACGACGATGTGGCCGACGTGCAGGCGGGCGTCGCGCACGACGAGCCGCCGGCTTCCGATGTCGCGGTGGCGGCCGCGCCCGCACCGGCGCCGAAGGATACGGCCAAGCCGGCCGCGAAACCCGATGCCACGACCTCGACGACCTCGACGACCACGGCGAGCGTGACGCCGCCGAAGCCCGCTGCGAAGCCGGCCGCCCCCGCGGCGAAGCCGGTCGCGCCGAAGCCGGCGCCGGCACCCGCGACGGTCGCGAACGCCGACGCCGCGACCGACAGCGGCGACGTGTCGTCGCCGGCATCGCCGGCCGGTGCGCGCTTCGCGGTGCAGCTCGGTTCGTTCAAGGACGACACGACGGCCCGTTCGTGGGCCACCAAGTTGAAATCGGCGGGTGTGCCCGCATATGTCGAGCATCGCAAGCAGGCGGACGGCAGCACGGCTACACTGCTGCGTGCCGGCCCGTTTGCGGATCGCGCGGCGGCGTCAGCCGCGATCGCGAAGGTGCGCGAAGCCGGACTGACGCAGTAACGTGCGATGCTGACGGCTTTCGACTACGCTGTATTGGCGGTAATCGCGTTGTCTGCGCTGCGTGGCGCATGGCGCGGTTTCGTCTCGGAGATTTTCGGGTTGATCGGCTGGATCGTGGCGGTCGTGATCGCCGCACGCTATGTCGGGCTGGTGGTGCCGTATATTCCGGCGAACTGGCCGGGCGGCGCGCTCACCCAGTGGGTGCTCGCGTTCGCGCTGATCGTGATCGGCGTCGTGTTCGTCGCGGGTGTCGCGAACGCGCTGTTGTCGCGGATCGCGCAGGCGACGGGCCTCGGTGGAGTCGATCGCTCGCTGGGCATGATGTTCGGGCTCGTCCGCGGCTGCGTGCTGGTGGTGCTGCTGGTCGCGGCGGCCGGGCTGACCGAATTGCCCAAACAGGATTTCTGGCGCAATGCGCTCTTGCGTCCTTTCGCCGAACAGGGCGTGCACGAGCTGAAGCAGCTCCTGCCCGACGGCATGGCCCAGTACGTGCGCGTGTGACGCCGCGGCCGGGCAGGACGGAACCGATTTTGTCATCTTGAAGGACATGCCATGTGCGGCATCGTAGGTGTTATCTCCCAATCCCCCGTCAATCAGCTGATCTATGACAGCCTGCTGCTGCTGCAGCATCGCGGTCAGGACGCAGCGGGCATCGCGACGGCGGACGGCAGCAATTTCCACATGTACAAGGCGAACGGCATGGTGCGCGACGTGTTCCGCACGCGTAACATGCGCAGCCTGCCCGGCACCTTCGGCATCGGCCAGGTCCGCTATCCGACGGCCGGCTCGGCGTCGAGCGAAGCCGAGGCGCAGCCGTTCTACGTGAACGCGCCGTTCGGGATCATCCTCGCGCACAACGGCAACCTGACGAACTGGGAACAGCTGAAGGACGAGATGTTCCGGATCGATCGCCGGCACATCAACACCAATTCCGACAGCGAAGTGCTGCTCAACGTGTTCGCGCACGAGCTGCAACTGTCGACCACCGGCCTCGAGCTCGATCCGGCCGCCGTGTTCAAGGCGGTCGCGGGCGTGCATCGCCGCCTGGAGGGCTCGTACGCGATCGTGTCGCTGATCGCCGGCTACGGCCTGCTCGCGTTCCGCGATCCGTTCGGCATCCGCCCGCTGTGCCTCGGCAAGCTCGAAACCGAACACGGCACCGAATGGATGGTCGCGTCGGAGTCGGTGGCGGTCGAAGGCATCGGTTTCGAATTCGTGCGCGACGTGCAGCCGGGCGAAGCGATCTTCATCGACAAGGCCGGCAATTTCCACAGCCAGCAATGCGCGGAGCAGCCGACGCTGAATCCGTGCATGTTCGAGTACGTGTATCTCGCCCGTCCGGATTCGTGCCTCGACGGCGTGCCCGTCTACAACGTGCGCCTGCGCATGGGCGACTACCTCGCCGAGAAGATCAAGCGCGAGCTGCCGAACGTGCCGATCGACGTCGTGATGCCGATTCCCGATTCGTCGCGTCCGGCTGCGATGCAGGTCGCCGCGAAGCTCGGCGTCGAGTATCGCGAAGGCTTCTTCAAGAACCGCTACGTCGGCCGCACCTTCATCATGCCGGGTCAAGCCGTGCGCAAGAAGTCGGTGCGCCAGAAGCTCAATGCGATGAGCATCGAGTTCAAGGACAAGAACGTGCTGATCGTCGACGACTCGATCGTGCGCGGCACGACCTCGCACGAGATCGTGCAGATGGCGCGCGATGCGGGCGCGAAGTCGGTGATCTTCGCGTCGGCGGCGCCGCCGGTGAAGTTCCCGAACGTGTACGGCATCGACATGCCGACGCGCGGCGAGCTGGTTGCACACGGCCGCACCGACGAAGAAGTCGCGAAGATCATCGGCGCCGACCACCTGATCTACCAGGACGTCGACGACCTGCGCCGCGCGGTGCGCGACATCAACCCGAAGCTCGAACGCTTCGAGGCGTCGTGCTTCGACGGCAACTACATCACCGGCGCCGTGACGCCCGAGTACCTCGATGCGATCGAGCGTGCACGCCTCGCACCGGCGTCGCAGGCTGATCGCGACACGGCCGGCGACACCGCGCGTTCGCAGATGAACCTGCAACTGTCGGTCGAGTGATGCCGGCGCACGCTTCCGACGAAGCGTGCTAGGATGTGGCCTTGCGTCGATTTGATTCAGCTTGCGGACGCGGGGCGACTTCCCAAAACAGCTAAAGCGAAGGCCGGCGAAAGCCGGCCCGAGTCGATCGCTGTCGTACCGCACCGAAGCCCGCTGATGCCGACGCATAGCGGGCTTTTTGTTTTGGCCTGGTTTTTGGCTGGGTTCGCGCCCGATGCATGATCCGCGGCGCGCCCTTCGAATACGGAAAACGGAACATGGACGACTCCCTCAACTTCGACACGCTCGCCGTGCGCGCGGGCACGCTGCGTAGCAGCGACTTCAACGAGCACTCGGAAGCGCTGTTCCTCACGTCGAGCTTCTGCTTCAAGAGCGCGGCCGAGGCCGCCGAGCGCTTCGCGAATTCGGAAGACTATTTCACCTATTCGCGCTTCACGAACCCGACCGTCACCATGTTCCAGGATCGTCTCGCCGCGCTCGAAGGCGGCGAGGCCTGCATCGCGACGGCGTCGGGCATGGCCGCGATCATGTCGGTCGTGATGTCCGCGCTGCAGGCGGGCGACCATCTCGTCAGCTCGCGCAGCCTGTTCGGCTCGACGCTCGGGATGTTCTCGCAGATCTTCAGCAAGTTCGGCATCACGACGACCTTCGTCGACCCGACCGATCTGAACGCATGGCAGGAAGCAGTGCGGCCCGAAACGAAGATGTTCTTCCTCGAAACGCCGTCGAACCCGCTGACCGAACTCGCCGATATCGAGGCGATCGGCAAGATCGCGAAGGCGGCGAACGCGCTGTTCGTCGTCGACAACTGTTTCTGCAGCCCGGTGCTGCAGCAGCCGCTGAAGCTCGGCGCGGACGTCGTGATGCACTCGGCGACGAAGTTCCTCGACGGGCAGGGCCGCGTGCTCGGCGGCGCGCTGGTCGGCTCGAAGGCATTCATCATGGGCAAGGTGTTCCCGTTCGTGCGCAGCGCAGGCCCGACTTTGTCGGCGTTCAACGCGTGGGTGCTGCTGAAGGGGATGGAGACGCTGTCGCTGCGCGTCGAGAAGCAGTCGGCGAACGCGCTGGAAATCGCGCGCTGGCTCGATTCGCATCCGGCCGTCGCGCGCGTGTTCTATCCGGGGCTCGAATCGCATCCGCAGCATGAACTCGCGAAGCGCCAACAGAAGGCGGGCGGCGCGATCGTATCGTTCGAGCTGAAGGGCGACACGCCGGAGCAGCAGCGCGCGAACGCGTGGCGCGTGATCGACAGCACGAAGCTGATCTCGATCACCGGCAACCTCGGCGACACGCGCACGACGATCACGCATCCGGCGACGACGACGCACGCGCGCATCACGCCGGAAGCGCGTGCGGCCGCGGGCATCACCGAAGGGCTGATCCGCCTCGCGGTCGGCCTGGAGGATGCGGGCGACCTGCGCCGCGATCTCACGCGCGGCCTCGAGGGCTGAGCGCGGCGGCAGGTTTTTTCACGGCCGACATGACAACGGGCCGCTCGACAGAGCGGCCCGTTGTCTTTTGGGCGGCGACGCGCGCGTTGCCGGAATCAGCCGGCCTGCGCGGGCTGCCCCGGCACGTCGCGCATCGCTTCCATCATCCAGCGCAGCGTGTCGTCGAGCGGCGTCACGGGCAGTTCGCCCACCGCGCGCCGCAGCTTGTCGCGCGACCCGCTCAGGCTCTTGACTTCGTTGTGCCGCACGAAACGCGGATCGATCGTCACGTCGATCACGTAGCCGGCGATCCGCGCCAGCATCGCCAGCACTTCCTTCAGCGAATACGCGCGCTCCGAGCAGACGTTGAACGTCTCGCCGGCCGGTGCCGCCTCGAGCAGCTTCAGGTAGGCGGCCGTCACGTCGCGCACGTCGGAGAAATCGCGGCTCACGTCGAGATTGCCGAGCGAGATGCGCGGGGCGTTGCGCGCATAGTGCGACACGAGCTTCGGCAGCAGATAGGCATCGTCCTGACCGACGCCGGTGTAGTTGAACGGCCGCGCGATCACGATCGGCAGCCGGTCGGCCCACAGCTTCGCCGTGTATTCCATCGCGAGCTTGCTGACCGCGTAGTCGTTCGCGGGCGCGGGCGGGGTCGCTTCGTCGAGCACGCCGGCCGTCGAATTGCCGTAAATGTTCGCGCTGCTGGCGAGCAGGACCGCCGACGGACGGTGGTCGAGGCCCGCGAGCGCGGCCAGCAGGTTGCGCGTGCCGACGATGTTGACCGCGTAGGTTTGCGACGGCTCGTCCTGCGCGACATGCGCGCGCGCGGCGAGATGCACGACCGCATCGGGCCGCGCATCGGCCGCCGCCGCGCGCATCGCGTCCGCGTCGAGCAGGTCGACCGGCAGCAGCGTGCAGTTCGCGAACGCCGGATCGTCCGGCCGCGCCGCGCCGGGCGCCACGGTTCCCCACACGTCGTAGCCGGCGGCTTCGAGCCGCTGCGCCATGTAACGGCCGGTGAAGCCCGTCAGGCCCGTGACGAACGCACGGCGCGACGGGCCTCCGGCTTCAGTACGTGTCATGGTGACGATTCCGCGTCAGATCGGCTTCGACCATCATCTGGCAGAGCTGCTCGAGCGTCGTCTCCGGCGCCCAGCCCAGCTTGCTTTTTGCCTTGTCGGCGCAGCCGATCAGCAGATCGACTTCGGCGGGGCGGTAGAACTTCGGGTTCACTTCGACAAGCACGTTGCCGTTCGACGTGTCGATGCCGCGTTCCTGCTCGCCCTTGCCGGTCCATTCGAGCTGGTAACCGGCGGCCGCGAACGCCATCCGCACGAAGTCGCGCACGGTCTCGGTGCGGTTGGTCGCCAGAACGTAGGTGTCGGGTTCGTCGACCTGCAGCATCCGCCACATCCCTTCGACATACTCGAGCGCGAAGCCCCAGTCGCGCTTCGCGTCGAGGTTGCCGAGCTCGAGCTTGGTCGCCTTGCCGAGCCGGATCTTCGCGACGGTGTCGGTGATCTTGCGCGTGACGAACTCGCGGCCTCGCAGCGGCGATTCGTGGTTGAACAGGATGCCGCTGCAGCCGAACAGATCGTAGGACTCGCGGTAGTTCACGGTCATCCAGTGCGCGTACAGCTTCGCGACGCCGTACGGGCTGCGCGGGTAGAACGCGGTCGTTTCCGTCTGCGGGATCGCCTGCACCTTGCCGAACATCTCGGACGTCGACGCCTGGTAGAAGCGCGTCTTCGGGCTCACCACGCGGATCGCCTCGAGCAGGTTCAGCGGGCCGATGCCCGTGACTTCGGCGGTCGTCGCCGGCTGGTCGAACGACACGCCGACGAAGCTCTGCGCGGCCAGGTTGTACAGCTCGTCGGGTTGCGTGCGTTCGAGCAATCGCAGGCTCGAGCCGGCATCGGTCAGGTCGTGCTCGACGAGCGACAGGTTCGGGTGCGTGTCGACGCCGAGTTCGGCGATGCGCCAGAAGTTCACCGAGCTGGTGCGGCGGTAGGTGCCCGTGACCTCGTAGCCCTTGTCGAGCAGCAGCTTGGTCAGATAGGCGCCGTCCTGCCCCGTGATCCCCGTGATGATGGCCTTCTTGCGGTTTTGGCTCATGGCAATGTCCTGGTCGAAACGATGGAATGAGAAAGTCAGGCGGTCGTGCGCGCGGCGGCGGGCAGCGTGTTGCGCGCCGGGCCGCGTGTCAGGCGCCGTTCGAAGCCGTACCAGCTGAGCGTGGCGTAGGCGAGCGTGATCGCGAGGGCGAGCGCGGCCGTGACGAAGCGGTTCAGGTGCAGCGGCCAGAGCGCATACAGCACGCTCAGGTGAATCAGGTAGACGGTGTAGCTGACGGTGCCGACGTACACGAGCAGCGGGTTCGTCAGCACGCGTTGCACGAGGCCGCGTCCGCGCAGCGCGATCACGACGATCGACGTGCACAGCAGCAGCGAGATGCTGTAGAGCGCGGCATTCGAGATCGGCGTGTTCGCCGCGCGAAAACGCGGGAACGACAGGTGCAGCCAGCCGAGGATCGCGAGCGACACGAGCGCGCCGACGATCGCGAGCGGATAGAACGGGTCCAGCGCGCGCCGGTCGCGGCGCAGCACGATCGCGAGCAGCGCGCCCGCGGCGAGCAGGTCCATCCGGAACGGCGTCAGGTAGTAGATCGGCCAGAACGAATCGAACCACGGCGTCGCGATCGCGCGCAGCACGGGCGCCGCGACGATCAGCGCGGCGGCGATCCACAGCAGCGCGCGCTCCGAACACCACAGCACGACGAACGGCCAGAAGATGTAGAACTGCTCCTCGACGGCGAGCGACCACAGCACGTTCAGGCTGTCGTGCCCGATGCTGCCGAGCGACAGCCCGATGTTGGTCGAGAAGAACGCGAACCACGGCCAGTGCGGCAGCCAGCTCGCGCCGAACAGCAGCGTCGACACGACGAGCAGCAGCACGTACGGCGGCAGGATCCGGCGCACGCGGCGCGCGTAGAAGTGGCTGAAGTACGACTGCCCGCGCGCCTTGCGATCGAGCAGGATGCCCGTGATCAGCAGGCCGCTCAGCACGAAGAACAGGTCGACGCCCATCCAGAGCGGCGCCTTCAGCGCGTGTTGCAGGAACACGGCGCCGACGGCGATCGCGCGCAGCCCGTCGAGCTGCACGATGCGGCCGTGTTGCGGCGGGGCGAGGTCGGCGGTGCGCGAGATGCCCGTCATCGCGCCGCTCCTTCGCGACGCGCGGCCGGTGCCGTGGCGCGTCGTGCATCCGATGCGTGAACGTAATCCATGCGTTTGAATGAAATATTGAATCGAAATCGATTCTAGGGAAAAGAAATCGGCAAAAAAACGCATGTCATTTATCCGGCCGAAAACCTTCGAATACCGGTCGTTTCAATCGCGGCATGAAAGGTTTGCAGTCCGGGCGCTCCGACGGGCGGGCCGGGGCGGCATTTTCTACGGATCGGCGCGTGAAAGGCGGTCGTTATTTCCGCTTTGCGGCCGCTATATCCCGTTGTTCCGGTGCGATATTTCACGCGGAAACATCCCCAAATATTTCCAAATTTCTTGTGATTATTTTTGCTTGTAACCTGCATCGCGACGTTTGAAACCCATTTAGTGACAGGGCATCCGGGCACGCAGTCCGCCGTGGTGCCCCGTTGCTGTTGCATCGAGTCTGGAGAGCGCATTGCGACGTCTGATTCTGGTTGGCATGACGGTATGCGCGGCGCTGTCCGTGAGCGCCGCCCCGGCTGAAACCGTGTTGCCCGCGACCACGTCGTGGATCGGCAACACGTTCGGCTATGGCGACGGCAGCTGGACGCAGATCGACATTCGCGCGATCGCGGTGACGCCCGACGGCAAGGTGTATACGAACGCGCCGTGGGACGAGAGCGGCGCCGAGGCGAGCGTCTACCAGGACGGCAAGATGCTCGGCTTCGCCGGCGGCACGCACGGCTGGGGCAACCTCGGCGGCAACGCGGTCGCGGTGAACGGCAAGTACGCGTACGTCGCGATCGGCGTCGGCAACGAGCGCGGCCATCTGCAGTCGCCCGGCATCTGGCCGGACAAGGGCAAGCAGTGGTTCGGCATTTCGCGGCGCACGATCGGCGACATGAAGCAGCCGGCGCCGTTTCGCGCGGCGCCGCAGGTCGCGCCGGGCGGGCGTGCCGATGCCGGCCGCGCGCGGATGGCCGCGAGCTTCATGGTGATGAACGAGGTGGCGGCGCCCGCACGCTCGGAGGTGGGCGAGGCGAAGGCTGAAGTGGGCGGCCTCGCGGCGGACGACAAGACGCTGTTCGCGACGAACCCGTCGCATGACGAAGTCGACGTGTTCGACGCCGAGACGATGCAGAAGAAGGGCACGTGGAGCGCGCACGAGCCGGGCCGCATCGCGCTGGCCGGCGACGGCACGCTGTGGCTGCTCACCGACACCATCAGCGGGCCCGCGCGCCTCGTGCACGTGCGCGCGGACGGCCGCAAGCTCGACGACGCGCCCGCGCTGTCCGAAGGCACCGAAGCGGTGGACGTGGCGGTCGATGCGAAAGGACGCGTGCTGGTGGCGGACAACGGTGCGCGCCAGCAGGTGCTGATCTTCTCGAAAGGCGGCAAGGGCTATGCGCCGTCCGGCACGCTCGGCGAGCGCGGCGGGATCTTCGCTGGGCCGGTGCCGGGACGCCCGGGGCCGCAGCGCTTCAACGGGCTGACGGGCGTGGGCGTCGATCGCGCGGGCAACGTGTACGTGTCGATGAACGGCATCGGGCCGCGTCACGACACGATCGGCGCGGGGCTCGGTGCGGTGCTCGAGAGCTACACGCCGGAGGGCAAGCTGCGCTGGCAGGTGCAGGGGCTGCTGTTCGTCGACGGCGCGTGGATCGATCCCGCCCGGCCGAACAGTGTGTATACGGGCAACAAGCGCTTCGAGCTCGACCTGTCGAAGCCGCCGGGCCAGGACTGGAAATACGCCGGATTCCTGTCGAACCGCTTCAAGTATCCGGACGATCCCGTGTTCCACACGGACCAGTATCCGGGCATGCCGTTCGCGCGGCGCGTGGACGGCCGCACGTTCCTGTACCTGACCGACATGTACGCCGACCACCTGAAGATCTACCGCTTCGACGCGAAGCGCGACGGCGAGGTCGCGATTCCGTCGGGGCTGATCGCGGGCCGCGCGCGGCCGGTCGACAAGGTGCCGAACAAGCCGCCCGGCGGCGACTGGCTGTGGCGCGACGCGAACGGCAACGGCCGGCTCGACGCCGACGAATTCACGATCAACACGACCGGCAAGGCGAAGGCGGGCGGCTGGGGCTGGTGGGTCGACACGAAGGGCGACATCTGGCGCACGAGCGACGTGCGCGGGATCCATCGCTTCAGCTACGGCGGCGTCGACAAGGCCGGCAACCCGATCTACTCGTACGACAAGGTCACGACCTATCCGATGCCGCAGCCGTTCACGCAGCTGCGCCGTTCGATCTACGACGCGCAGACGGACACGCTGTACGTGACGGGCTACACGGCCGACGCCCCGCCGCAGCCGGGCATCAACAAGGAAGTCGGCCGCGTGCTGGTGCGCTTCGACAAGTGGTCGACCGGCTCGCCGGTCGTGCGCTACACGGTCGCGCTGCCGTGGCAGCTCGATGCGAAGCCGATCCTCGACCTTATCGGGATCACCGTCGAGGGCCGCTACATCTTCACGGTGGAGCCGGTCGGCAAGATCCACGTGTATGACAAGGAAACCGGCAAGGAAGTCGGCGTGATGAGCCCGGGCGCCGAAGTCGGCAAGGCGTCGGGCTGGGTCGACGTGCCGTTCGGCATCAGCGCGTTCCGGCGCGAGAACGGCGAATACCTGGTGTTCGTCGAGGAAGACGCGCGCGGCAAGGTGCTGATGTATCGCTGGAAACCGTGACGCGACGCACCGTCGTCGTCGCCGTCACACAAGGTAGAAGCATGGACAAAGGCATACTCAAGAACGTTTCGATCAACTTCATCGGGCTGATCCTGCCGACCTTCGTGTCGCTGGTGACGGTGCCCGCCTATATCCACGCGCTGGGTGTCGAACGCTACGGCGTCGTCAGCCTCGTGTGGACGCTGATCGGCTATTTCGGGATCCTCGATCTCGGGATGAGCATGGCCGCGCAGAACCACATCTCGAAGGCGCTCGCGAGCGGCAACGCGGACGAAAGCGCGCGGGTCTTCTGGAGCGCGTTCTGGCTGAACCTCGGCACCGGCATCGTGGGCGGCCTGCTGATCTATTTCGGCGCGTTCGTCTACACCGCGTATTTCACGAAGGTGTCGGCGGCGATGCAGCACGAGGTGTATCTCGCGCTGCCGTGGCTCGCGCTCGCGATTCCGCTCGCGAACGTGTCGTGGGTGTTCGCCGGCGCGATCAACGGCGCCGAACGGTTCGGCGTGTTCAACACGAACCAGACGATCGGCACGTTCCTGTTCCAGCTGCTGCCGCTCGGCGCCGCATGGTGGATCGCGCCGAACCTGCAGACGGTGCTGGCGGCCGCGGTCGTCGCGCGGCTCGTCGCGGCGGTGATGCTCGGTCACGCGAGCATCAAGGTGCTCGGGATCCGGCGCATCGACCCGCCGCAATGGGGCACCGCGAAAGGGCTGTTCAACTTCGGCGGCTGGATGCTGATCGCGAGCACGACGAGCATGATCGCCGACACGCTCGATCGCGTGATGCTCGGCGCCGGCATGGGCGCGAAGTTCGTCACCTACTACACGGTGCCGCAGAACCTCGTCACGCGCTTGAACATGCTGCCGAACGCGCTGGTGCGCACGCTGTTCCCGCGCCTGTCGGCGGTCGGCCGCGATCACGCCGACACGCTCGCGCGCCAGTCGCTCGAATTCCTGAACGGCGTGTTCACGCCGGTCGGCATCGTCGCGATCTTCGCGCTCGCGCCGTTCCTCACGCTGTGGGTCGGCGCCGATCTCGCCGCGCATTCCGCGCCGGTCGGCCGCGTGCTGGTGATCAGCGTATGGCTGGTCGGCCAGGCGAGCGTCACGCGGATCCTGATCCAGTCGCAGGTCAACCCGGCCCGCGCGGCGTTCGCCGGGCTCGTCGAGATGCCGTTCTTCGTCGGCGGCCTGTGGTTCGGCATTCATCACTTCGGGCTGATCGGCGCGGCGGTGGTCGTTGCCGCCCGCGCGCTGGTCGACTACGGCGTGCTGCTTTACCTGTCGGCAATCCGGATGCGCGCGATCTTGCTCGACATGCTCGCGCATCTCGCCTTCCTGCTCGCGAGCCTGTTTCTCGCGCAAGCGTGGTCCGGGCTCGGCGAGTCGATCGGCCTGTGCGCGGTCGTGCTGCTGCTGAACCTTGCGTGGTCGCTCACGATGACGCCGGGGCTGCGCGCACTCGTGCGCGACCTGTTCGTCCGTCTCAATGCGAGGAAAACCATATGAATCGCGATCTGGCGGAACACGCCATCCTGAACGTGGCCGCGGCGGACGCCGCCGTGGCCGAAGCCGGCGGCGCCACCGCGCTGCGCCGGACCGAAACGGCCGCGCCGGCGGGCGCACGCGATGCGTCGCGTCCGGTGCGCGTGGCGATCGTCCACGACTGGCTCGTCACGTACGCGGGCGCCGAGCGCGTGCTCGAACAGATCGTCGCGTGCTTTCCCGACGCGGACCTGTTCAGCCTCGTCGATTTTCTCGACGATCGCGCGTTCGTGCGCGGCAAGCCGGTGACGACCTCGTTCATCCAGAAACTGCCGTTCGCGCGCACCAAGTACCGCAGCTACCTGCCGCTGATGCCGCTCGCAATCGAGCAGCTCGACGTGTCGGACTACGACCTCGTGATCTCCAGCAGCCATGCGGTCGCGAAGGGTGTGCTGACCGGGCCGGACCAGATGCACATCAGCTACGTGCATTCGCCGATCCGCTATGCGTGGGATCTGCAGCACCAGTATCTGGAACAGTCGAACCTCACGCACGGGCCGAAATCGCTGCTCGCGCGGATGATCCTGCATTACATCCGCAACTGGGACACGCGCACCGCGAACGCGGTGGACGGGTTCGTCGCGAACTCGGCGTTCATCGCGCGACGCATCCGCAAGGTGTATCACCGCGACGCGGCGGTGATCTTCCCGCCGGTCGACGTCGATGGCTTTTCGCTGAACGAGGTGAAGGACGATTTCTACCTGACCGCGTCGCGAATGGTGCCGTACAAGAAGATCGACCTGATCGTCGAGGCCTTCTCGCGCACGCCGGAGCGCAAGCTCGTCGTGATCGGCGACGGCCCGGAGATGCAGAAGATCCGCGCGAAGGCCGGCCCGAACGTCGAGATCATGGGCTACCAGCCGTTCGCGGTGCTGCACGACCGGATGCGCCGCGCGAAGGCGTTCGTGTTCGCGGCCGAGGAGGATTTCGGGATTTCGGTAGTCGAGGCGCAGGCGTGCGGCACGCCCGTGATCGCGTACGGCAAGGGCGGTGCGCTCGAAACCGTGCTCGAGCCGCGCTCGCACGCGAACCCGACCGGCCTGTTCTTCGACGAGCAGACGCCGCACGCGATCGTCGCGGCGGTCGACGATTTCGAGCGCGCGCCGCAGCGTTTCACGCCGCACGCGTGCCGCGCGAATGCGGAGCGCTTCTCCGCCGACACGTTCCGCCGGCGTTTTCTCGATTATGTGGAGGCCGCGCTGCCCGGCGCGACCGCGCAGCGCGGCAGCGCCGCGCCGATGCCGGCCGCGCACGGCCCGGCGACGCTGGTGCTGGACCAGAGCGGCGTGCTCGGCGGCGCGGAGCTGTCGCTGCTGGAGATCATGAAACACATGCGCGCGAACGCCGACGTGCTGCTGTTCGATGACGGCCCGTTCCGTGCGGCGCTCGACGAGATCGGCGCGCGCGTCGACGTGCTCGACCAGGGTGCGCTCGCCGGCGTGCGCAAGCAGGGTGGCGTGTCGGTCGGCGCGTTGAAGCGGCTCGCTGGCCTGGTGCGCGACGTCGCGCGGCGCGCCCGCCGCGCCGAGGTGATCTACGCGAACACGCAACGCGCGATGGTGGTCGCGGCGCTGGCCGGGCGGCTCGCGCGCAAGCCGGTGGTATGGCACCTGCGCGACATCGTCAGCGGCGACCATTTCGGCAGCAAGCAGCTGATGGCGATCAAGTACTGCGCGCGGTTCGGCGTCACACGCGTGATCGCGAACTCGGACGCGTCCGCGCAGGCGTTTCGCGCGCTGACGGGCTTCACGCCGCAGCACGTCGACGTCGTGTTCAACGGCATTTCGGCCGAACCGTTCGACGCGCTGGACAATGCCAGCCAGGCCGCGCTGCGCGCGCGCTTCGGGCTGCCCGAGCACGCATGGCTGGTCGGCTCGTTCAGCCGCCTCGCGCACTGGAAGGGGCAGCATCTGCTGCTGGAGGCCGCGGCACGCCATCCCGACATGCACGTGGTGCTGGTCGGCGCGCCGCTGTTCGGCGAGGACGAATACGCGGCGCAACTGCACGAGATCGTCGCGCGTCACGGGATGGGCGACCGCGTCCACTTCCTCGGGTTCCAGCGCGACGTGGCCGCGTGCATGAAGGCGGTCGACGTGGTCGCGCATACGTCGATCACGCCCGAGCCGTTCGGGCGCGTGATCGTCGAGGGGATGCTCGCGCGGCGGCCGGTGGTCGCGGCCCGCGCGGGCGGGGTCGTCGAGATCATCGAGGACGAGGAAAACGGGCTGCTCTGCGAGCCGGGCAACGCGGCCGCGCTGGCCGATGCGCTGGGCCGGCTGAAGCACGACGCCGCGCTGCGCGAGCGGCTCGTCGCGAGCGGGCGGGCGACCGCGGTGCGCCGGTTCGGCACCGAAACTTATGTGGAGCGGGTCGAGAAGATTCTCGCGGATACGGCGAAGGCCGCGAAGGCGAAGAAGCGGTAGGCGCGGTGCGCTCCGACGCGCGATGCGTCGGGAAACGAGCCCTCATGCGGTGTCGTGCTGCATGGGGGCTTTGCTTTTGGGGCGCGTGTCGCTCGGTTGGGCGATGGGGGTCTCGATGGGCCGATGCGGCGTTCGCGCACGGATCACCCGAACGCGGCTGTCGCCCGCGCCGTGATCGCTTGACGGAACGCCCTGAGCGGCGCCGTACGGTCATGGCGCGTAGCTGGTGAGGGGTTGGCGACGCGACGGCAGTGCGGCCGCCCTGACGGCCGTCTGGCTCGATTGGGATGCTCGCGTACCGGGTCCCTGCCGCGACCCGGCGCGCGAATGGATGTCGGCGCCCGTCCCGCCTATGAAAAACCCCCGCGCAGCCTGAGGCCGGGCGGGGGCGGTGAGCGCCGGAACGGCGCCGCTCAGGCAGCCCGTTCCGGGGCCGGCGCCACGACGCGAGCGCTGCGCGTCGGCTTCAGGCTCGCCGACCACATCATCGCCGGGCGTTCGAACAGCCGGTAGAACACGTAGGCGACCGGAATCGCGGCGGCCATGAACGCGAACGACGGCCAGATCGACAGTTGCAGTTCGGAATGGAACAGCACCGAGCCGAGGCAGACGAACAGCGGCAGGTGGATGAGGTACAGCGAATAGCTGAAGTCGCCGAACCAGCCGAGCACGCGCAGCAGCGGCGTCGGGCGCGGCGGGCACGCGAGCGCGCGGTACAGGAAGCACGCGAAGCCGGCCGCCCACAGCTGGAATGCGCCGTACTGGCCGATATGGAACGCGCCGCAGCCCGCCGCCAGCAGTACGGCAGCTGCCAGGTACCACGCGCGCGACGGCACCGCGGCCGGCCCGTGTGCCGGCTGTGCGCGCACGTCGGCGATCCACGCGCCGATCGTCCAGGACAGCCAGTACGACGTGAAGAACTGCAGGTCGTGCCGTTCGAGCAACCATGCCGACGCGACGTTGACGAGCGCGACGGTTGCCACGATGGCCGGCATCCCGATGCGCCGGCGCAGCGCGAACAGCAGCGGGTAGATCGCATAGAACTGCACTTCGAGCGACAGCGTCCACAGTGCGCCGTTCGACCCGTACGTGTAGCCGGCGACGCCCTGCAGCGAGAACAGGTTCACGAGGAACGCGGTGAGGCCGACGTCGCGGATCTTGTGGCTGACGGGCGCGATCTGCAGGCTGACCGCATCCATCGCGAGCGTGAACAGCAGCGCGGCGAGCAGCACCGGGTAGATCCGCGCGAAGCGGCGCGCCCAGAAGTTCGGGGCGTCGAGCCGGTACGCGGGATTGGCTGCGAGCTTGAGCGCCGCGTTGCGGTGGATGCAATAGCCGCTGATCACGAAGAAGATCGGCACGCCGGCGGATCCCCACGCGAACGGGAAGGTCAGGTAGCCGACGATCACGCTCGGGTCGAGCGCATGACCGTAAGCGCGATGGAAGCTCTGCATGCCGACCCAGACGACCTGGCGGCAATGGAAATAGGCGACGAGCAACGCCGCGAACCCGCGCATCGCGTCGATCACGTGTTCCTTGTGGTCGGCGACGGGCGGCGCGGTCAAAGGCGATCCGCTGGAAGCTTGCATGCGATTCGAGTCCTTGCGACGGATGAAGGGGATGGTCCAATCGTAATGCGCAAGAATTCGATCGAATCAATAAAAAAATCCCGCCGTGAAATAATGGTATTTCAGATAGTGGTTTTAGCCGGCTCTGAAAGCGGTTTGGCAGCCGCTACAATTATTTGCGGATTTTTTTCTGATAGTTTGAAGCTCCAGTTGATTGAAGCAAGGAGCGGCAAGATGGACATGCATTGGATCGCTAGCGCGGCTGTACTGCTGGTCATGGCCGTGCTGTCGGCGTACCGCGAGGCGCTGCAGAACGAGCCGATTCGCCCCGGTCTCGAGCGGGGCGGCGTCCCGTTTATCGAGGAATTCGATTCGTAAGAATTTGTATCCGGAAAATCGGTAATTTGTTTCTGCTTCGGCAATCGGGTCGGCAATATCGACCGAATCAGCGGATTATCTATTATTCCGGAAACATGGGCAATCGTTCCATATCGAAAATGAGCGGAGTGGAATTGGCCGTACCGTCGATTCTCGATATGCCGTTCGGAAAACAATCGCGCCGGGTCGCAGGGCGACGCGGCGCAGTCAACGCAATCAGGATGCGAACATGTTGAAAGTCACCAGGGCCGTGTTTCCCGTTGCCGGTCTCGGCACGCGGTTCCTCCCGGCAACGAAGGCGAGCCCGAAGGAAATGCTGCCCGTCGTCGACAAGCCGCTGATCCAGTACGCGGTCGAGGAAGCGATCAACGCCGGTATTACCGAGATGATCTTCGTGACGGGGCGCAGCAAGCGCGCGATCGAGGATCACTTCGACAAGTCCTACGAGATCGAGGCCGAACTCGAGGCGCGCGGCAAGGAAAAGCTGCTCGAGCTCGTGCGCGGCATCAAGCCGAGCCACGTGAACTGCTTCTACGTGCGCCAGCCGGAAGCGCTCGGTCTTGGCCATGCGGTGCTGTGCGCGGAAAAGCTCGTGCACGGCGAGCCGTTCGCGGTGATCCTCGCGGACGACCTGCTGCACGGCGAACAGCCGGTGCTCAAGCAGCTCGTCGACGTGTTCGACCACTATCACAGCTCGGTGATCGGGGTCGAGACGATCCCGCGCGAGGACAGCCGCTCGTACGGCGTCGTCGAGGGCCGCGAGTGGGAAGAGGACATCATCAAGCTGTCGGGCATCATCGAGAAGCCGGCGCCGGAAGACGCGCCGTCGAACCTCGGCGTGGTCGGCCGCTACGTATTCATGCCGACGATCTTCGACCATCTGCGCAAGCTCAAGCCGGGCGCCGGCGGCGAACTGCAACTGACCGACGCCGTCCAGTCGCTGCTCGCGAACGAACAGGTGCTCGCGTATCGTTACTTCGGCACGCGTTTCGATTGCGGCAGCAAGATCGGTTATCTCAAGGCGACTGTCGAGCTCGCGCTCCAGCATCCGGAAGTGAGCCGCGAATTCGAGGCGTACCTGCGTACCTGCCTGCCCGCGCTGGCTGCTGTCGCATAAGCAGCCACGCTGCTCCGCTGTTTCAGGTGGTGGTTGTTCCGTTGGCCCCGGCTGCCTTGTGCGCCGGGGCTTTTTTGCGTGTGGGCGAAGCGCGAGGGGCGCGCGGTGCGGAGTAGTCGGCGCGGTTGAAGGCGAGATCGAACCGGGGCGTGCGTGGCGATTCCGGTGTGCCGTAACGCGCGAGCCGGTTTTCGCGTGCGCGGTGCGCGGTGCGCAGTGCGTTGGCTGCCGGACGCAGTGGCGATGAAACCGGCGCTGACGTGCCGCTTGCGCGCTGCTTCAGGGACGAAGATTGCGTGGGGCGATAGCCGTCGTTGATGCTGGGTCGGTGATGTCGACGAAGCGCCACGTTAGCGCAGCGGCGCTTTCATCCGCCGACGAAATGCGTGTTCCCGACGGACGAACGGGGCCGCCGGCCGCACCGTTTCGGTGCCCGGCGTCGCGGGCCCCAAGCATGTTTTTCCGCTTGCGTCGCGCGCGGACGACTGTTCCGCTCAGCGCGGCGACGTGCTCGGCCGCGCGACGAAGTAGCGGGCCAGCATCGCGGCGATCGGCTTCTTGAAGTCGAGCAGACGCCTTTCCAGATAGCGCCACGACAGATGGGCAAGCAGCACCGCGAGCGCGAACTGCAGCAGTTCGGGCAGCGCCTCCCGGACGATGCCGGGCATCGGCACGTGTGCGAACAGCGCGGGCATCTCGCCGAAACGTGTCGGAATCAGGTTGTGGAACAGGTAGAAGCCGTAGCTGATCGTGCCGAGATAGACGAGCGGCGCCCGGTCGAGCAGCGCCACCGCCGGATGGTCGGGCTCGGTGACGATCCACAGCATCAGCGCGCCGAGCGACACGGACAGCCCGAGATCCACGAGCCCCGAGACGATGTCCGGCAGCGCCGTGAACGCGGGCAGCGTGAGGAAGAACACGACGCCGACGGCCGCGAGCCAGCCGGGCGGAATGCGGCGGACGACGGTCGGGCCGCGATCGGCGAGCGCCATCGCGCCGACGCCGCCCAGCGCGATCAGCGCGAAATTCCACGGGGAAAACGCGTAGATCAGCACCGGCGACGCGTCGAACGCGTACAGCGCGAGATGCGCGAGCGCGCATAGCGCGACGGCCGCGACGCCGAGCGCGACGTGGCGCGCGGCCGGCACCGCGAGCAGCGTGAGCGGCGCGATCAGATAGAACTGCTGTTCGACCGCGAGGCTCCAGAAGTGCGACGTGGAGCCCGGCCAGCCGTCCTTGACGACGCCGATCCAGTAGTTCGACAGGAACGCGGCGTGCCACGGGAGCCCGAGATTGACGCCGCGCTGGTAGAACAGCGCGTGCGCGATCGCGAGCGCGGCGAGCAGCAGGTAATAGACGGGAAAGATCCGCAGCGCGCGCTTCGCGAGGAACAGCGCGAGCGCGTGGCGGCGACCCATCGTGCCGCATTCGATCGCCTGACGGTTGCGATGCAGTTCGCCGACGATCAGGAATCCGCTGATGAAGAAAAACGTCCACACACCGAGCTTGCCGACGTCGACAGCGAGGACGTGGCCCTTGTGGGACAGGAAAACGAGGATGACGGCGATGGCTCGCAGGCCGTCGAGTCCTTTGACGTATCTGACTTCGCGCATGAAGACATCCGGGGCACTGAGCGAGGTCAGTATAGGTGTGCAAATATCGAACGTAATTCGCGTTCGGGCGTATACGTAGAGCTGTTTTTCGCTGTTCGAGCGTCGATGAAGTCGGTCGCGCGCAACAAAACCTGCGGGAAACCCCGCGAAAACGCATAAAAGTACTGCACGAAGCGTCGAGGCGCTTGTAGAATCCGGCGTTGAAGCGCGCGCGTTGCACGCTTCGTGTATCCAACGACCACACCTGGTAGGAGAAACATGGCGACTTCCGCAAAAAAGGTGGCCAAGAAGGCTGCCGCACCGGCCACCAAGAAAGTGGCTGCAAAAAAGGCTGCGCCCGCGAAGAAAGTAGTGGCCAAGAAGGCTGTCGCGAAGGCAGCACCGGCTGCTCCGACGCCGCTGAAGGACAAGTTCACGAAGGCATCGCTCGCAACGCACATCGCTGAGCGTGCAGCTGTCGAAGTGAAGGCGGTCAAGGCAGTGCTCACCGCACTCGAGAACGTCGTGCTGGGCTCGGTTCACAAGAAGGGCGCAGGCGAGTTCACGCTGCCGGGTCTGCTGAAGATCACGGCGCAAGTCGTGCCGGCGAAGAAGAAGCGCTTCGGCAAGGATCCGTTCACGGGCGAAGAGCGCTGGTTCCCGGCAAAGCCGGCCAGCGTGCGCGTGAAGGCACGTGCGCTGAAGAAGCTGAAGGACGCGGCTGCGTAATGCCGCGTAACGGCCGCCGAATGCAAGTCGGCGACCGTTACGATGTCCGACGGTCCCCGTACGCGAAAGCGTGCGGGGATTTTTATTGCGCTGCGCAAAGCGCGCGGGGGTGAGGTCGCGCTGTGCGGATGCGGCGTGACATTGGTGCGTATCCCGTGCTGCGGGCCGTTCATGCGGACGGCAGGATCGCTGTGTGCGTCCATGCGTGCGTGCGTGCGCGCGGCGCACAGCTTTGCAGCGTTGCGCCTCGCGCAAGTCTCGCGTCATGAACGCGGCGAATCGTTCCCGTCGAGTTGCCGGCCAGATGGCTGCCGCGTGCGCCGCGCTCAAACGGCATTTCGGCGCGACACTGCTGGCGATACATCTGTTGGGCCCGGCGCTCGACGGCGGGTGAAACCGCGCAGCGAGATCGACCTGCTGATGACGATTGCCGCATCGCCGGGCGAAGCGTCGCGGTGTGGTGCGCGCTGATGGTCGACTTGCTCGATGTGTCGGCGTTGCCGGGGAGCACTGCGCACATGCGCCCGCTGGAAGCGACGATCGTCGTGCGCGGTGACGTGGTGCCGTGGTGTCATGGCGTCATCCGACCCGCCGCGCGATGCAGTTGGATGAGTGGCTCCGCCGCGATCTACGCGCGGGCATCGTCGAGTCGCCGTGCGTCGGTCACGATCTCGCGATCCTGTTGACGAAGATCCGGCGGCACGACGTTGCGCTGCTCGGGCCGCGCGCGGCCGCATCCAGTAAAGCGCCGTGACCGGCAAGATCGCGCCGAAGGACTTCGCCGCGGTGCAGGTACTGGCGCCCTTGCCCGACGCGCGCCGACCCGTCCTGTCGGCCGCACGCAGCGTCTTTCTGCACGGCGACGGCGCCGATGAGCCCGCCGTTATGCGAACCGGTCGCCACCTTCGTGCGCTATGCGGAGGATCATCGAAGCGATGCTGTCGACGTAGCGGTGTGCGAATGGCCGCGGCCTTGCGATTGCGTCGCGACGCGATGCAATCCGTCGCAGGACGCGATCATTGCGCGGGCCGCACGCGCGCGATGAACGCACACCCCGAGCGCACACCCCGAGCGCACACCGCACACCCCGAACGCACACCCCGAACGCACGCCCCGAGCGCATGCCCCGAACGCATGCCCCGAACGCATGCCCCGAACGCACACCCCGAACGCACACCCCGAACGCACGCCCCGAACGCACGCCCCGACCGCACGCCCAACGCACGCCCGAACGCACGCCCGAACGCACGCCCGAACGCACGCCCGAACGCACGCCCGAACGCACAGCCCGAACGCACAGCCCGAACGCGCAGCCCGAACGAACGCCCCGAACGCACCAGCGCCACAAACGCCCCAGCCCCCCCGCGAACACCGGCGCGACACCCGTACCTTCGTCAGCCCGCCGTGCCCGCGTACGCAGCCTTCAGCGCGGCGACGTCGAACTTCGTCATCTGCATCATGGCCGCGGCCACACGTGCCGCCTTGACCGCGTCGCGGTCGGTCATCATCGGGATCAGTGCGTCGGGCACGATCTGCCACGACACGCCGAAGCGATCCCGCAGCCAGCCGCAGCCGTCGGCCGTGCCGCCGTTGTCGAGCAGCGCGCTCCAGTAACGGTCGAGTTCGGCCTGGTCGGCGCAACTGACCATCAGCGAAATCGCGTGGTTGAACGTCTCGGTGCGCGGGTGGCTCATCGCGGTGAACGGCTGTCCGAACAGTTCGAACTCGACCATCCGGGTGCCGCTGGTGCCGGGCACCGCCGTGACGCGCACGACGCGCGAGTTCGGGAAAATGTCCGTGTAGAAGGCCGCGGCTTCTTCGGCTTCCGTTGCGTACCAGAGGAACGGCGTGATCTTCTGAATCGTCATGGAGCGTCTCCTGTCTGCTGTCGATGAGGGACGGCCAGGCTGCATGCCGTCATCGATACGACGAATGAAGCGTGTCGAAATCGACATGTCGAAGCATACGTGCTTCACATCGGAGGATCAGGGAATCGGGAAGTCGGGAAAGCGGCGCATCCGAGTCGACAGCGCGACGTGTCCGGCAGGCGTTCAAAGGGGCTTCCCGCGCGCGACAGGGGCCCCAGGCGCCGCTCGCGACCGGTTGCCGTATCCGAGGGCCCGGCAGCGGTCGTAGCCCGTCACGGCGCTGCCGGCAACGGACGAAAAAAAACCAGCCAGGGCCGAAGCCGATGACTGGTTTTGCAGTTCGGCGACATGGCGTCGAGGACGCCATGCACACCGGAAACGTACTTCTTAGAACTTGTGACGAATGCCGAGCGCGACGAGTTCGGCCGAGCTCTTGCCGGCGAAGCCGTACGAAGCGATCGACGCTTGCGCGCTTTGCTGCACGCCGTCGACGAGCTGCGTACCGCTCGCGTGCTGGTATGCGCCAACCAGGTAGATGTCCGTGCGCTTCGACAGCGAGTAGTCCGCGCCGACACCGACTTGGTGGTACTTCGCCTTCGTGTCGCCGCTGGCTCGCGTGTACGAGTAGCCGAGGCCCAGCAGCAGCGGCGGCGTGACCTGGTACGTCACGAACGCGCGGCCCGTGTTGTACTTTTCGGTCGAACCGAAGCCCGAGAATGCATCCGGCTTGTACTGTGCGTTGCTGTAGCCGAGGCCGAACGTCACCGGGCCCAGTGCGTACTGACCTGCGACTTGCGCGATGGCGATCGACTTCGCCGTTGCGTAACCCGAGTTGATCGGGCCGTCGAAGATCGCGTCCGACGTCGTCGAACCCCAGCCTGCGCGGCCGACAGCCGTCGTCGGCGACGGGTTGGCTGCGTAGAAGTAGCCTGCTGCAACGCCGACCGGGCCGTTGTTGTAGGCAGCCGCGACCGACCACGTCTGGCCCGAACCCGTCTTGCCTGCAACGCCGCCGAGGGCGTACATGCCTTCGACCTGGAAGCCGCCCCAGACCGGCGACGTGTACTTGATTGCGTTGCTGACGCGCAGCGAGTTGTCGTTGTTGTCGACGTCGCCCGGCGTTGCCATCACGCTGCCGAAGTAGTTGTCAGCCGTGACTGCCTGGACCAGGTCGACCAGCGGGTCGTACTGGCGGCCGAGCGTCAGCGTACCATACTGGTCGCTCTGGAGGCCGACGAATGCCTGACGACCGAACATGCGACCGCCCTGGTTCAGGTGGCCCGTGCCCGGATCAAAACCGTTTTCCAACTGGAAGATCGCCTTCAGGCCGCCGCCGAGGTCTTCAGCACCTTTCAGGCCCCAACGGCTGCCTTGCAGGTTGCCCGACAGCATTTGCCACGAGTTGTTGGCTTGACCGTCGTTGCCGTGCACCCATGCGATCGACGTGTCGATCACGCCGTACAGCGTCACGCTCGACTGAGCATGAGCAGCGCCGGCGGCGCCCAGCAGGGCGAGCGAGAGGGTCGAGAGAGCGAGTTTCTTCATCGTTGAGTATCTCCACGCAAATGATTCGTCATTCGTTATTTGTTGCGGATTGGAGAATAGCTCAGTGCCAACCATGCAAGAAAGCTCAAAAAATAAAGTGTCTCGAAAAGGTAACAGCATGAAAAAGTCTATATATATCAAGCACATCAACGACCGTTCCTGTTTTTGAAACAGTTGACATTTGTTGCGGCGCGATTGTTGCAGTGGGCGATGCGCTCGGCAGCGGAAGGGCCAATTTCGTGGGGTGGCACGCAGGAATCGAGGCGAGCAAACGTTTGCCGTTGCAGCGGCCCAACCGGGCCGATGCAAAAATCGCATCAACACGCGTGAACGCGCGGTGGGGCCGGGTGATTGCGAAAAGGAACGCGGTCGCGTAGGGAGTCGATGCGGCGCGCGGCGGCGCGCGAGAGGCGCGGCCGCATGCGAGGCAAGCTGCGCTGAGTATCAGTCGTCGCGTGTGCGATCGGCGGTGGGATCCATCGGCGCGGGCACGCCGGCAGCATTGCGTGCGCCGCGATGCGCATCGCCGCGCGCGGCCGCGAATTCCGCGCCGAGCAGCAGCACGGCCGCCGAGAAGTACAGCCACATCAGCAGGACCGCGAACGATCCGGCCGCGCCGAATGCACTGGCCGTCCCGGCCCGCGCGAGATACAGCGCGAACAGCTTCTTGCCGCCGGAGAACAGGATCGCGGAGACGATCCCGCCGATCACCGCGTCGTGCCATGCGACGTGCGCGTCGGGCAGGAACTTCATCAGCACGGCGAACGCGCCCGCGAGCACCGCGACGCCGACGACGAGCTGCAGCACGTTGGTGATCGCGACGTATGGAGAATCGCCGAGCAGCCATGTGCCGATGAACGTGATCACGGTATCGAGCACGAGCGACACGATCAGCAGGAAGGCGACGCCGAGCACGAGCCCGAACGAGATGAGCCGCACCCGCACGAGCCCGAGCATGCTCGACCAGCGGTTTTCCGAGTTCGGCCAGATCACGCTCAGCGCCGTGTTCAGCGACGCGAAGGTCGCCGATGCGCCGATCGCGAGCGCCGCGAACGAGATCAGCGTCGCGATGCCGCCGCGCTCGCCCGCGCGATGCGCGTTCTGCACGATCGTCTGAATGCTGGCCGCCGCATCGTCGCCGATCAGCTGGTGGGCCTGCTCGAACACCTGGCCGCGCGCGGCCTCGTCGCCGTAGAACCAGCCGGCCACGGCGATCACCATCACGAGCGTGGGCGCGAGCGAGAACGCGGAAAAGAACGCGATGCTCGCGGCCATCGCCGAGCAGCGGTGGGAAGAGAAACGCTTGAATGCGTTGAGCGCCCAGTTGGCCTGCTGTTGCGCGAGGCGGGTCGCTTCGGATGTGATCTGTCGTTTCATGACGGTTCGGTTGCGCGCTGATCGCCGGACATAGGTGGATCAGACAAATCGGTATTGATCCGAGGATTGCATCATAGTTGCGCTCAATGTCTATAATCCTTTCAGTTTCTCCTTACCCCACAAAGACGCCGAGACCATCATGCTACAAATGTCACGGCGCCAGTTCCTGAAGGTGACGGCCACGTCGCTTGCCGGATCGAGTCTTGCCCTGCTGGGCTTTTCTCCGACCGAAGCGCTTGCCGAAGTCCGACAGTACAAGCTGGCGCGCACCGTCGAAACCCGCAACACCTGTCCTTATTGTTCAGTGGGTTGCGGCATCCTGATGTACAGCCTCGGTGACGGCGCGAAGAACGCGCAGCCGAGCATCATCCATATCGAAGGCGATCCCGACCATCCCGTCAACCGCGGCACGCTGTGCCCGAAGGGTGCGAGCCTGATCGATTTTATCCACAGCCCGAGCCGCCTGACGCATCCCGAATACCGGGCGCCGGGCTCGGACAAGTGGGAGCGCATTTCGTGGGGCGATGCGCTCGACCGGATCGCGAAGCTGATGAAGGCCGATCGCGACGCGAACTTCGTCGAGACGGCGGAAGACGGCGCGAAGGTCAACCGCTGGCTGACCACCGGCATGCTGGCCGCGTCGGCGGGCAGCAACGAAGTCGGTTACCTGACGCACAAGGCTGTCCGCAGCCTCGGGATGCTCGTATTCGACAATCAGGCGCGTGTCTGACATGGCCCGACGGTGGCAGGTCTTGCCCCGACGTTTGGCCGTGGAGCGATGACGAACCATTGGGTCGACATCAAGAACGCGGACGTGATTCTCGTGATGGGCGGCAATGCAGCCGAGGCCCATCCGTGCGGTTTCAAGTGGGTAACGGAGGCGAAGGCGCACCGCAAGGCGCGGCTGATCGTCGTCGACCCGCGCTTTACGCGTACGGCCTCGGTGGCCGACTACTACGCGCCGATTCGCACCGGCACCGACATCGTCTTCCTGGGCGGCGTCATCAACTATCTGCTGACGAACGACAAGATCCAGCATGAGTACGTGAAGAACTACACGGACTTCTCGTTCATCGTGCGCGAGGATTTCGCGTTCAACGACGGCATCTATTCCGGCTATGACGCCGAGAAGCACGCGTATCCGGACAAATCGAGCTGGGACTACGAGCGCGGCGACGACGGCTTCGTGAAGGTCGACCCGACGCTGCAGCATCCGCGCTGCGTGTACAACCTGATGAAGCAGCATTACGCGCGCTATACGCCGGACATGGTCCAGCAGACGTGCGGCACGCCGAAGGAGAAATTCCTCAAGGTGTGCGAGATGCTCGCGACTACGGCCGTTCCCGGCCGCGCCGGCACGGTGCTGTACGCGCTCGGCTGGACCCACCACTCGATCGGTGCGCAGATGATCCGCACCGGCGCGATGGTGCAGCTGCTGCTCGGCAACATCGGCATCGCCGGCGGCGGGATGAACGCGCTGCGCGGCCACTCGAACATCCAGGGCTTGACCGACCTCGGGCTGATGTCGAACCTGCTGCCGGGCTACATGACGCTGCCGATGCAGTCCGAACAGGATTTCGACGGCTACCTCAAGAAGCGCACGCAACAGCCGCTGCGGCCCAACCAGCTGAGCTACTGGAAGAACTACAAGGCCTTCCACGTCAGCTTCATGAAGTCGTGGTGGGGCGATGCGGCGACCGCCGAGAACAACTGGGGCTACGACTACCTGCCGAAGCTCGACAAGCAGTACGACCTGCTGCAGGCGATCGAGCTGATGAATGAAGGCAAGATGAACGGCTACATCTGCCAGGGCTTCAACCCGCTCGCGGCTGCGCCGTCGAAGGTGAAGACGGCCGCCGGGCTCGCGAAGCTGAAGTGGCTCGTCATCATGGATCCGCTCGCGACCGAGACGTCCGAGTTCTGGAAGCATCACGGCGACTACAACGACGTCGACTCGTCGAAGATCCAGACCGAGGTGTTCCGTCTGCCGACCACCTGCTTTGCTGAGGAGGACGGCTCGCTCGTGAGTTCGAGCCGCGTGCTGCAATGGCACTGGAAGGGCGCGGAGCCGCCGGGCGAGGCGAAGAGCGATCTCGAGATCATGTCGGGGCTGTTCCTGCGCATGCGCAAGATGTACCAGAAGGACGGCGGCAAGTATCCGGACCCGATCGTGAACCTCACGTGGCCGTATGCGAACCCGGAAAGCCCGACGCCTGCCGAGCTCGCGATGGAGTTCAACGGGCGCGCGCTCGCCGATCTGCCGGATCCGAAGGATCCGACGAAGACGCTCGTGAAGAAGGGCGAGCAGCTCGCCGCGTTCGCGCAACTGAAGGACGACGGCACGACCGCGAGCGGCTGCTGGATCTTCTGCGGTGCATGGACGCAGGCCGGCAACCAGATGGGTCGGCGCGACAACTCCGACCCGACCGGCATCGGCCAGACGCTGAACTGGGCGTGGGCATGGCCCGCGAACCGGCGGATCCTGTACAACCGCGCGTCGTGCGACGTGAGCGGCAAGCCGTTCGATCCGACCCGCACGCTGATCGGCTGGAACGGCAGCGCGTGGAAGGGCGCCGACGTGCCGGACTTCAAGGCGGACGGATCGCCCGAGACCGGGATGGGGCCGTTCATCATGAACCCGGAAGGCGTCGCGCGCTTCTTCGCCCGCGCGGGGATGAACGAAGGTCCGTTCCCCGAGCACTACGAGCCGTTCGAGACGCCGCTCGCGGCGAACCCGCTGCACCCGAACAACCCGCAGGCGCTGAACAATCCGGCCGCCCGCGTGTTCCCGGGCGACCGCGCGTCGTTCGGCAAGGTGTCCGAGTTCCCGCACGTCGCGACGACGTACCGGCTGACCGAGCATTTCCATTACTGGACCAAGCATGCGCGGCTGAACTCGATCATCCAGCCCGAGCAATTCGTCGAGATCGGCGAGGACCTCGCGAAGGAAGTCGGCGTCGCGCACGGCGATCGCGTGAAGGTGTCGTCCAAGCGCGGCTACATCGTCGCGGTCGCGCTCGTCACGAAGCGGATCAGGCCGCTGATGATCGAGGGCAAGAAGGTCCAGACGGTCGGCGTCCCGTTGCACTGGGGCTTCAAGGGTCTGACGAAGCCCGGCTATCTCGCCAATACCCTGACTCCGTCCGTAGGCGACGGCAACTCGTACACACCGGAATTCAAGTCGTTCCTGGTGAAGGTCGAAAAGGCGTAAGGGGAAAGAGATGGCATTGCAATCGCTGGATATCAAGCGCGTCTCGGCCACCACGACGCCGCCGCCCACGGCGCGCGAACCGGTGACCGGGAGCGTCGCGAAGCTGATCGACGTATCGAAGTGCATCGGCTGCAAGGCGTGCCAGACGGCATGCATGGAGTGGAACGACCTGCGCGACGAGGTCGGCACCAACGTCGGCGTGTACGACAACCCGGCCGACCTGACCGAGCACTCGTGGACGGTGATGCGGTTCTCCGAATACGAGAACCCGGCCGGCGACCTCGAATGGCTGATCCGCAAGGACGGCTGCATGCACTGCGAGGATCCGGGCTGCCTGAAGGCATGCCCGTCGCCGGGCGCGATCGTGCAGTACAACAACGGGATCGTCGATTTCCACGAGGAGAACTGCATCGGTTGCGGCTATTGCGTGACCGGCTGCCCGTTCAATGTTCCGAGGATTTCGAAGAAGGATCATCGCGCGTACAAGTGCACGCTCTGTTCCGACCGCGTCGCGGTCGGCCAGGAACCGGCCTGCGTGAAGACCTGCCCGACCGGCGCGATCGTGTTCGGCACCAAGGAGGACATGAAGCAGCACGCGGCCGAGCGGATCGAGGACCTGAAGGAGCGCGGCTTCGAGCATGCGGGGCTGTACGACCCGCAGGGCGTCGGCGGCACGCACGTGATGTACGTGCTGCACCACGCGGATAAACCGTCGCTGTATCACGGGCTGCCCGACAATCCGTCGATCAGCCCGATGGTGAGGCTGTGGAAGGGGATCGCGAAGCCGCTCGCGGTCGCCGGCATCGCGCTGACCGCGCTCGCCGGATTCTTCCACTACATCCGCGTCGGTCCGAACGAGGTCACCGCGGAAGACGAGGCCGCCGCCCGCGACGAGGCGCGACGCATCGAGGAGGACGCAAAATGAATCACGACGACCCCAACCTGATCGTCCGCTACACGGCGAACGAGCGCACGAACCACTGGATCACCGCGATCACCTTCGTGCTGCTCGCGTTGTCCGGGCTCGCGCTGTTTCATCCGTCGATGTTCTGGCTCACCGCGCTGTTCGGCGGCGGCCAGTGGACGCGGATCCTGCATCCGTTCGTCGGCCTCGTGATGTTCGTGTCGTTCGCGATTCTCGTGGTGCGCTTCTGGCACCACAACGTGCTCGACGCGGACGATCGGCAGTGGCTGAGGCAGATCGACGACGTGGTGACCAACCGGGAAGACAGGCTGCCGCCCGTCGGGCGCTATAACGCCGGACAGAAGCTGCTATTCTTCACGTTGGTGGCGTGCCTGCTGCTGCTCCTGCTGTCGGGGATCGTGATCTGGCGGCGCTACTTCTCGTTCTACTTCCCGATCGGGGTGATCCGCGCGGCCGCTGTCGTGCATGCCGTGGCGGCTTTCGTGCTGATCGTGAGCATCATCGTGCACATTTACGCGGCGTTGTGGGTGAAGGGTTCGATCGGCGCGATGGTGCGCGGCACCGTCACGCTGGGCTGGGCCCGCAAGCATCACCCGAAGTGGTTCCGTGAAAGCGTGAAATAACGCACCGGAGCGGAACGGTTCGCCGATTGCGGCGTACCGTTTCGCCACCCGCCGGAATCGCCAGAAGCGCCGATTCGTCGGCGCTTACTTATTTGGAAGACATATTTGTGACACAACGCATTCTCGAACCGACCGAGATCTCGGCGCTCGATCATTCGGCCATTCCGCGCTTTCGCCTGCCGGAGCGCGCCACCGTGTTTTCGGCGCGCGCCGCGCGGCTGCGCAAGCTGGCCGACCTGAACCCGATCAGCGGCTACCTGCGGCTGATGGCCACGGTTGCCGATGCCCAGCATGCGACGCTGCAGACGCTCGAGCTGCCGCTGCCGTCGAAGGAAGCAATCGCGCGTGCGCAGCAGCATTCGATGCCGCTCGTGCCGGCGCTCGGCGGCGAGCGCGATCCGCGCTGGCGCGCGGTGCTGTATGAGCTGCTCGACCGCGTCGAAGGCGCCGGGCTCGTCAACCCGCAGCTCGCGAAGCTGCTCGACCGGCTGCGCCTGATGTCGCCCGCCGAACTCGATGCGCAGGCCGAGGCGATCCTCGCGCTGCGCTTCGCCGAGGTCGACCCGGCCACTGCGCCGTTCCTGATGGCCGCGCTGCAGGTCGTCTGGACCGATCTCGCGAGCCGCATCGCGCCGGCCGAGATCCCGTATCTCGACCAGCCGGGGCTGTGCCCCGTGTGCGGCACGCATCCGGTCGCGAGCGTCGTGCGCGTCGGCGGCCAGTTCCAGGGCTACCGTTTCCTGCAGTGCGGGCTGTGCACGACCGAGTGGCACATGGTGCGCACGAAATGCTCGCACTGCGACTCGACCAAGGGCATCGCTTACCACGGGATCGAGGGCGGCAGCGAAGCCATCAAGGCCGAGTCGTGCGACGAATGCAAGACTTATCGCAAGATCGGCTATCAGGAGAAGGACTACGAGTTCGAGCCGCTCGCGGACGATCTCGCGAGCCTCACGCTCGATCTGCTGATGAATGAAGCCGGCTACCAGCGCAGTTCGCCGAACCCGCTGCTGTGGCCGGACATGTCGCGCGAAGCGGATTGACGGCAGGCAGCCGGGGCGGGCGCGCGAGCACCGGCGCCGGCCGCCAGCCCCGCATGGAAATGGAGCCACCCCTACGTGAGCGAACCGGGTTTGAATGAACTGAATGCCGTCCTCGCGCGCGTACCGTCGGTCGAGCGCGTGCTGTCGTCGGCGCCGCTGCAGCCGCTGCTCGCCGACTATGGCCGCACGCGCGTGCTGAACGCGGTGCGCGCCGAACTCGAACGCTGGCGTACCGCCGCGCAGCAGGATCCGGCGGCGGCCGAGCCGCTCGACGAGCCGCGCATCGCGGCAGCGGTCGCCCGCACGCTGGCCGCGCGGAGCGCGGGTGCCGTGCGCGCGGTGTACAACCTGACGGGCACCGTGCTGCATACCAATCTCGGGCGCGCGCTGTTGCCCGACGACGCGGTGCGCGCGGTGGTCGACGCGCTCACGCAGCCCGTGAACCTCGAATTCGATCTCGCCACCGGCCGCCGCGGCGACCGCGACGATCTGATCGACGATCTGCTGTGCGAACTGACCGGCGCGCAAGCCGCGACCGTCGTCAACAACAATGCCGCGGCCGTGCTGCTCACGCTGTCGGCGCTGGCAACGAAGAAGGAAGTCGTCGTGTCGCGCGGCGAACTGGTCGAGATCGGCGGCGCATTCCGCATTCCGGACATCATGAGCCGCGCCGGTGCGAAGCTGCATGAAGTCGGCACGACCAACCGTACCCATCTGCGCGACTACGCCGAGGCCATCGGCCCGCGCACGGCGATGCTGATGAAGGTGCACTGCAGCAATTACGCGATCAGCGGCTTCACGAAGGAAGTGACGCTGGCCGAACTCGCGCCGCTTGCGCGCGAGCACGGGCTGCCGGTGGCGGTCGATCTCGGCAGCGGCACGCTCGCCGATCTTTCGCAATGGGGCCTGCCGCACGAGACGACCGTGCAGGAAACCGTCGCGGCCGGCGCGGACCTCGTCACGTTCAGCGGCGACAAGCTGCTCGGCGGGCCGCAGGCCGGCCTGATCGTCGGCGATCGCGCGCTCGTCGCGAAGATCAAGAAACACCCCCTCAAGCGCGCGCTGCGCGTCGGCAAGCTGACGCTCGCCGCGCTCGAACCCGTGCTGCGGCTCTACCAGGCACCGGAATTCCTGTGCGAGCGGCTCACGACGCTGCGGCTGCTGACGCGGCCGCAACGCGACATCGCCGAGGCCGCCGAGCGCGTGCGTCCGGCGTTGCAGGCCGCCCTCGGCAACGGCTTCGACGTGCGCGTCGAGCCGATGTTCAGCCAGATCGGCAGCGGTGCGCTGCCGCTCGATCAATTGCCGAGCGCCGGGCTCGTCGTGCGCACGCCGGACGGCAAGCGCGGCGGTCGTGCGCTCGCGCAGCTCGAGAAGCGGCTGCGCGAATGGCCGCGTCCGGTGATCGGCCGTGTGGCCGACAATGCGCTGCGGCTCGATCTGCGTTGCCTCGAAGCAGCCGACGAAGCGACATTCGTCGCGCAATGCGTGCGGCTTGCAGGGCCCGCTGAATGATCGTCGGGACTGCAGGACATATCGATCACGGCAAGACGACGCTCGTGCGGGCGCTGACGGGCGTCGACACCGACCGCTTGAAGGAAGAGAAGGCGCGCGGCATCTCGATCGAACTCGGCTATGCGTATACGCCGCTCGAGAACGGCGACGTGCTCGGCCTGATCGACGTGCCCGGCCACGAGAAGCTGGTTCATACGATGGCGGCCGGCGCGTGCGGAATCGACTTCGCGCTGCTCGTGATCGCCGCCGACGACGGCGTGATGCCGCAGACCCGCGAGCATCTCGCGATCCTGCAACTGCTCGGCGTGACGCATGGCGCGGTCGCGCTGACGAAGTGCGATCGCGTCGACGCCGCGCGCGTGGCGGCGGTGCGCGACGAGATCGCCGCATGGCTGCACGGCTCGACGCTCGATGGCGCGCCGATCTTCGAAACCTGCGCGACGCGCGACGACGATCCGGGCGTCGCCGCATTGAAGCGTTTCCTCGCCGATGCGGCGCTCGCGTGGCGCGCGCGCCGCGACGACGGCCTGTTCCGGCTCGCGGTCGATCGCGTGTTTACGCTCGCCGGGCAGGGCACCGTCGTGACGGGCACCGCGTTCGCGGGCCGCGTCGCGACCGGCGACACGCTCGTGGTCGTGCGCACCGGCGGCGCGGCGCGCGTGCGCAGCATTCATGCGCAGAACCGGCCGGTCGACGCGGGTCGCGCGGGCGAGCGCTGCGCGCTGAACCTGGCCGGTGTCGACAAGGCGGACGTCGAACGTGGCGATACCGTCGCCGATGCGCGGCTCGTCGCGATGTCGCCACGGCTTGACGTCGAACTGACGCTGCTGGCCGATGCGGGGCTCACGCTGACGCACTGGGCGCCACTGCACGTGCATCTCGGCACGCTGCATCGCGTCGCGAACGTCGCGCTGCTCGACGGCGATACGCTCGCGGCCGGCCAGAAGATGCGCGTGCAACTGGTGTTCGACGAACCCGTGTTCGCGCTGCCGGGCGATCGCTTCATCGTTCGCAATCCGCAAGCGACGCGCACCGTCGGCGGCGGCCGCGTACTCGACCCGTTCGGTCCCGCGCGCAAGCGCCGCACGCCCGCGCGTCGCGCATGGCTCGACGCACTGGCGGCGTGGCTCGACGAAGGGCGGCTCGATGCGCTGCTCGCGCAGGCGCCGCTCGGTATCGCCCGAACGATGCTCACGCACCTCACCGGGTTTGCGCCCGACGTGCTCGCGTTGCCGGACGATGCGCTCGCGATCGGCCAGCGCGACGCCACGTCGAACGACGGCACGGTGATGGCGCGGGCGCACTGGCTGGCGCTGCAGGCGCGCACGATCGACACGCTGCGCGCGTATCACGAGCGCGTGCCGGACGAGCAGGGGCTCGACGCGGCACGTCTGCGGCGGATGGTGGCGCCGCTCGTCGGCGATGCGCTGTGGCGTGCGCTCGTCGATGCGCTGGTGGACGGCGGGGAGGTCGCGCGTAGCGGGCCCTGGCTGCATCTGCCGTCGCATTCGGTGAGTTTCGATGCGCGCGACGAAGCGCTGGCGCGGCAACTGCTGCCGCTGATCCACGCCGGGCGCTTCGATCCGCCGTGGGTCCGCGATCTGGCGCGCGACACGGGCACGGCGGAGGAGGCCGTGCGGACGCTGCTGCGCAAGCTCGCGCGGCGCGGCGACGTGCATCAGGTCGTGCGTGACCTGTTTTATCACGCGGATATCGTGCGCGAACTGGCCGGGCTCGTTGCAGATCTCGCGCCGACGCGCGGCGGCGGGCTCGATGCGGCGACGTTTCGCGACGCGACGGGGCTTGGCCGCAAGCGTGCGATCCAGATTCTCGAGTTCTTCGATCGGGTTGGGTATACTCGCTTCCACCGCGATCTCCACTTCCTGCGGCCTGACAGCGGTTGGGCGAGTATTCAGGCGTAACGCGCTCGGCGTTCTTCTCGTTCTTGTGGCTCTTCTCTCGTCGGAAGGCATTCGTATCCGGTGGTACGGCTGGACTTCAAATCCAGTTGGGGGTGTCAGACACTCCCGGGTCGGTTCGACTCCGGCTGCCTTCCGCCATTTCGCACTTCCACCACTCTCCGATCGTCTGGTATTGCGGCCTCCATGATTGATGTCGGCAAATGCCCTGTCTCCGACGCACGGGCGGCGGCGAATGCCGGACAAGCGGGCTACCCCTCCTCTTGGTGAGCCCGTTTGGCGAGCCCGATCACCGTCGAGACGAGTACGATCAGCAGCAGGAAAGCAAGGACCAGATAGCTCGGCGCATCCCGGATCACGGCCGCGAGTGCGTGGTCGGCGACCGCGGACGCGGTTACAACGTTCAGGCCATAGATGATGAACCATCCGTTCAGAATCGCCAGGGCGATGGTGACCGTCAGCAATACGAAGCGAGCGTGATCGGGCGACGGCCCGGCGGCGTGGTGCCTGTGCCGCCGGACTCGATCGTGTTTTTGATCGTCGTGAATGAACGAGCGATGACGCAAGGCTCAGCTGTTCGGAACGCTGTTGCCAGAACGCACGTCGACGTCCGTCAGGCCGCCCCCGAGCGCCTTGTAGAGCGCGACCGCGTTGTCCAGTTCAGCGTTGCGCAGATCCAGCAAGGCTTGACGCGCGGCATACAGCTGCCGCTGCGAGTCGAGCAGTTCCAGCCGATCCTCGATGCCGGCGCGATAGCGCAGGTTCACGAGATCGGTGCGGCGCTCGGCGCTCTTGACGACCCGGGATTGCGCGTCGATCTGGCGGCTGAAGGTCTCGCGCCCGGCGAGGCCGTCGGCCACTTCGCGGAACGCGGTCTGGATCGCGCGTTCGTACTCGACCACCGCGCTGGACTTGCGCACTTCCGCGAGATTCAGTTCGGAACGCAGCCGGCCGCCCTGGAAGATCGGCAACGTGACCTGCGGCGCGAAGCTCCACACGCGCTGGCCGCCGTCGAACAGGCTGCCCAGCCCCGGGCTGAGGAAGCCGATCGACGAGGTCAGCGACAGGCGCGGGAAGAACGCCGCGCGCGCCGCGCCGATGTCGGCGTTGGCGGCGACGAGATTCTGCTCGGCCTGCTGGATGTCCGGCCGGCGGTACAGCAATTCCGACGGCAATCCGGCCGGCAGTTGCGTCATCACCGGCTGGCGTTCCAGCGACAGCGGGTCGGGCACGGTCTTCGGCAGGTCGGTGCCGACCAGCAACCGCAGCGCGTTGCCGGCCTGCTCGACGGCGCGCGAACGCGCTTCGAGATCGGCGCTGGCGCTCGCGACCTGGCCTTCGGCTTGTGCGATGTCGACGCCGCTCGCCTGGTCCGCGAGCTTGAGCCGGCGCGCGAGATCGAGCGACTGGCGCCAGTCGTTCAACGTGCGTTCGGACAACGCGCGCTGTTCCTGCGCGAGGCGCTCGGCGAAATACGCGTTGGCCACGGAGCCGACGAGCGCGATCTGCACCGCGCGGCGGCCGTGATCGGTCGCGAGGTAGCGCGCGAACGCCGCATCGGACAGCGACTTCACGCGGCCGAACAGGTCGATCTCGAACGCGCTGACGCCGACGTTCACGCCGTACTGGTTCTGCGTGTTTTCGAGCAGCGGCGGGTTCGATTGCGAGTCGGCCGCCGTGCGCTGGCGCGTGAAGCTCGCGCCGGCGCCGATCGACGGCAGGCGCGCGGAACGCTGGATGCCGTACTGCGCTTCGGCAGCCTGGACGTTCAGCGCGGCCAGGCGCAGGTCGCGGTTGTTCTCGAGCGCGAGCTCGATCAGGCGCTGCAGGCGACGGTCGCCGAACATCGTGCGCCAGCCGAGATCGGCCGCGTTCGCGTGCTGGTCGGCCGCGGCAGCGGTCGTATAGGCGGTCGGCACCGGCATCCCGGGCTTGACCAGCTTCGGCGCCATCGAGCACGCCGACAGCGCGAGGGCGGTGGAAACCGCGGCGGAAAGAATAAGCAATCGCATGGCATCAACCTTCTTGTTCGTGGGTCACGGCGGCGGGCTTCTTGCGGGGTGCCAGCCATGCCGAGATGCGTTCCTGGATGCTCATCACGAACACAAAGAAAACCGGGACGAAGAAAATGGCCAGCACGGTGGCGGTGATCATGCCGCCCAGCACGCCGGTGCCGATCGCGTGTTGCGTCTCGGAGCTGGCACCGGAGGCGATGACGAGCGGCACCACGCCGAGCCCGAACGCGAGCGACGTCATCAGGATCGGGCGCAGGCGCAGCTTCGACGACTGCACGGCAGCCTCGATCAGCCCCTTGCCTTCCTCGCGCAATTGCTTCGCGAATTCCACGATCAGGATCGCGTTCTTCGCCGACAGGCCGATCACGGTGATCATCCCGACCTTGAAGAACACGTCGTTCGGCAGCCCGCGGAGCATCACGGCGCCGAGTGCACCGATCAGGCCGAGCGGCACCACCAGCATCACCGACAGCGGAATCGCCCAGCTCTCGTAGAGCGCCGCGAGCACGAGGAACACGACGACCATCGACAGCGCCATCAGCATCGGCGCCTGGGATGCCGACTCGCGCTCCTGCAGCGACTGGCCGGTCCAGGCGACCGAGAAGCCCGGCGGCAACTGCGCGGCCAGACGCTCCATCTCGGCCATCGCCGCGCCGCTGGAGTAGCCGGGCGCCGAGCCGCCGGAGATGCGCGCGGACGGATAACCCTGGAAGCGCACCATCTGGAGCGGGGCTTCCGACCAGACCGGGCGCACCACTTCGGACAGCGGCACCATGCCGCCGGTCGCGTTGCGCACGTAGAGCTTCATCACGTTTTCGATCTGCATGCGTGCCGGCGCATCGGCCTGGATGATTACCTGCTGCATGCGGCCCGCGTTGGGAAAGTCGTTCACGTAGGTCGAACCCATCGCGGCCGACAGCGTGTCGCTGATGGTCGTGAACGACACGCCGAGCGCTTCGGCCTTCTCGCGGTCGATGTCAAGCTTCACGCTCGTACCGGTCGGCAGGCTGTCCGGATAGACGCCGGTCACCACCTTGCTTTGCGCGGCCAGTTCGAGCAGCCTGGTTTCAGCCGCCTTGAGCGCCGCGTAGCCCTGGTTGGCGCGATCCTGCAGGCGCATCGTGAAGCCCGAGCTGGTGCCCAGCCCGTCGATCGCCGGCGGCAACAGGCTCATGACCGTGCCTTCGGTCACGCCGCCCATCGCTGCCTGCGCGCGCATCGCTTCGTCCAGCGTGGATGCACCGCCGCGCTTGTTCCAGTCCTTCAGCACCGCGTAATTCAGTGCCGCATTCGAGCCGAGGCCGGAGAAGCCGTAGCCGATGATGGAGATGCTCGACTCGATGGCCGGACGCGATGCGAGATGCTTCTCGAGCGCCTTGACCACGTCGCCGGTGCGCTCGACGGTCGAATCCGCCGGGAGCAGGAAGCCGGTCATGAAGTAGCCCTGATCTTCCTCGGGCAGGAACGACGACGGCAGCATCCGGAAGCCGAACACCAGCGCGGCGGAAATCGCGACGAACAGCAGCATCACGCGCCCGGTGCGGCCGACCAGCCGGCCGACGCGCGTCTCGTACCATTGCGTGAGGCGGTCGAAACGGCGGTTGAACCAGCCGAAGAAGCCGCGCTTTTCGTGGTGCCCGTGTTCGACCGGCTTGAGCATCGTCGCGCACAGGGCCGGCGTCAGCGTCAGCGCGAGCAGGGCCGAGAACATGATCGACACGGCCATCGACAGCGTGAACTGCTGATAGATCACGCCGACCGACCCGCTCGACATCGCCATCGGCAGGAACACGGCCGTCAGCACCAGCGTGATGCCGATGATCGCGCCGGTGATTTCCTTCATCGCCTTGATCGTCGCGTCCTTCGGCGACAGGCCTTCTTCCACCATCAGGCGTTCGACGTTCTCGACGACGACGATCGCATCGTCGACGATGATGCCGATCGCGAGCACCATGCCGAACATGGTCAGCACGTTGATCGAGAAACCGGTCATCAGCATGACCGTGAAGGTGCCGAGCATCGCCACCGGCGCGACGATCGCCGGGATCAGCGTGTAGCGCACGTTCTGCAGGAACAGGTACATCACCAGGAACACGAGCACCATCGCCTCGAGCAGCGTGTGAACGACCTTCTCGATCGAGATCTTCACGAACGGCGCGGTATCGAACGGGATCGAGTAGGCCATGCCGGCCGGCATCGTCCTGGCGATCATGTCCAGTTGCTCGCGCACGGCCTCCGCGGTCTTCACCGCGTTGGCGCCCGGCGCCAGCTGCACGCCCGCGAAGGTGGCGGGTTTGCCGTTCTCGCTGTTGACGAAGGTGAACGCCTGCGGGCCGAGTTCGACCCGTGCGACGTCGCCAAGCACGACCTTCGAGCCGTTCGCATTCGCGCGCAGCACGATCTTCGCGAACTGCTCCGGCGTCGTGAGCTGCCCTTGCGCGGTGAGCGGCACCGTGACGCGCTGCCCGGACAGCGCGGGCGCCGCGCCGAGGCTGCCCGGCGCGATCTGCACGTTCTGCTGGCTGACGGCCGTCGTCAGGTCGTTCATCGACAGGCCGTAGGTGATCAGCTTCTGCGGATCGACCCAGATGCGCATCGCCTGTTCGGAGCCGAACAACTGCACCTTGCCGACGCCTTCGACACGTCGCAGATCCTCGACGACGTTGCGCGCCATATAGTCGGCAAGCGCGTTTTCGTCGTAGCGGCCGCTGTCCGACTTGAGGCCGACGAACAACAGGAAGCCCGTGGCGGCCGACTGCACGATCACGCCGTTTTGCCGCACGACGGGAGGCAGGCGCGGTTCCACCGACTTGAGCTTGTTCTGTACTTCGACCTGCGCCATCGCCGAATCGGTGCCGGGCTTGAAGGTCGCGGTGATCTGCGCCTGACCGGAGGTATCCGCCGACGATTCGAAATACAGCAGGTTTCGCACGCCGGACAGCTCGCGCTCGATGAGGCTCAGCACGCTGTCGCTCATCGTCTGCGGCGTGGCGCCCGGGTAGGTGGCGGTAATGGTGACGGTCGGCGGCGCGACCGACGGGTAGCGCGCAACCGGCAGTTCGGGAATGGCGATCAGGCCCAGCAGGATGATGAAGAGGGCGATCACCCATGCGAACACCGGGCGCCGGATGAAGAATTGGGACATGACTTGAGGCTCCCGTGACTCAGTGCGCGGAAGCGGTCTTGACCGCCTCGGGCGCCTTCCATGCGGCCGCCGTCACGGTCGCGCCGTCGCTCAGGCGTTCCATGCCTTCGACGACGACCTTCTGGCCTGCCTGCAGGCCCGACTTGATGCGGTAGCTGCGGTTCGTCAGCTCGCCCACCTCGACGGCCTTCAGATGCGCCTGGCTCTTCGCGTCGAGCACCCAGACCTGCGGCTTGCCGCCCGCGCGGACGATCGCCTGTTGCGGCACGGTCAGCGCGTTGTCATAGTGCCCACGCGGGATGCGGGCACGCACGTACATGCCCGGCAGCAGTTCGCGCTTCGGGTTGTCGACCAGCACGCGCAGCAGCACGTCGCCGGTGCCCGGGTCGACGTTGACGCCCGAGAACAGCATGCGGCCCCTGACGTCGTAGCGCGAGTCGTCGCCGCGCAGCACGTCGACCGGCAGGCCATTGCCCGTCGCGTCCGGCTGGGCCGCGAGGGCGCCGCGCAGCGATTCGAGCGACGCGGCCGGCTGGCGTACGTCGACGTATACCTGGTCGATCTGCTGAATGCGTGCCATCGGCTGGCTGTCGCTGCTCGCGACCAGCGCGCCCTCGGTCACGAGCGCCTGGTCGATGCGGCCCGTGATCGGCGCCTCGACGGTCGCGAACTTCAGGTCGAGCTGGCGTCGTGCGAGCGTCGCGCGGGCCTGTGCGACGTCGGCGGCGGCCTGGTCGCGTTGGGACACCGAGTCGTCGTACACCTGCCGGCTGATCGCGTCGGCCTCGACCAGCGGTTTGAGCCGCGTCGTCTGCACCTTGGCGCGTTCGAGCGCGGCTTGCGCGCGTTGCAGGGCCGCCGCGGCCGTATCCATGTCGGCCTTGAACGGCGCGGGGTTGATCTGGAACAGCGGCTGGCCTGCCCGCACTTCCGTGCCTTGCTCGAACAGCCGTCGCTGCACGATGCCGCTGACCTGGGGTCGGATCTCGGCAATCCGGACCGCCGCGACACGGCCGGGCAGGTCTTCGGTCAGATCGAGGCGCGAGGCGGCCAGCGTCATCGCCGCAACAGGGGTGGCCGGCGCGGCGGCCTGCTGTTCGGCGGGCCCGCAGCCCGCCAGCATTGCCGCCGCCAGCGCGCATACGGCGCCGTAGCAGCGTCGTTTGTGATTTTTCATGTGGACTCCTTGGGACGCGGGCGACGATGGCCCGCATTGTCGGTTCGAGGACGGCGTCGACGGTGCCCGCGTCGCAGCCCCGTGCAACTACTGAGTTGCCGCAAGTTTTCGGTTGTGATCAAATGACCATGTCAATTGACCAAGGGCGCGTAGTCTATCCCAAAACCGGAAGTCTCGTTCTCAGGGGCATGTGCATGCCGGGAGTGTTCGGCGGAAGCGGAGGGGAGGCGACGACAGTACAGGTGTGCCCGGATCTAACCGCCAACGTCCGCATGAAGGAAACGTCAATGGAAATGTCCCCGCAGTCGATGCTCTTCGAAACCGTTCCGTCAATTCTTCAGGAGTGGGGCTGCGTGCGCCGCTTGGGTCAAGTAATGGCGGCATGGACGGAGCGCCGCAATGTCCTGATCGTTACCGACGCAGGGCTGCACAAGGCGGGCGTGCTGGAGCCGGCGAAAGCGTCGTTGGCGGCCGGGGGATTCCGTGTCGCCGTGTTCGACGAGGTCGTGGCCGACCCGCCCGAGATCGTGGTATCGCGCTGCGTCGAGTTCGCGCGCAGTGCAGAGGTCGACGTCGTCATTGGCTTGGGCGGTGGCTCGTCGATGGACATTGCAAAACTGGCCGCCGTCCTGATCGTCTCGCAGCAATCGCTCGCGGACATGTACGGAATCGGCAACGTTCGGGGCGCACGCCTGCCACTGGTGCAAATCCCCACGACGGCTGGTACCGGGTCGGAAGTCACCAACATTTCCATCGTTTCGGTAAGCGAAACAAACAAGATGGGGATCGTGTCACGTCAGCTGTATGCCGACAGAGTGATCCTGGACGCCGAACTGACTGTTGGCCTGCCGCGAAGTCATACGGCTGCGACCGGCATCGATGCGATGGTCCACGCCATCGAGGCGTATACCAGCAAGCACAAGAAGAATGCGATTTCCGATGCGCTGGCGCGGGAAGCACTGCGTTTGCTGGCAAACAACCTGATCCCGGCTTGCGAGAACGGCGAAGATCAGCGTGCGAGGGAGGCCATGCTGCTCGGCGCCACCCTGGCGGGGCAAGCGTTCGCCAACGCGCCGGTGGCCGCGGTTCATGCACTGGCGTATCCGTTGGGCGGCCATTTCCACATCCCGCATGGTTTGTCGAACGCATTGATGCTGGCCCCCGTCCTGCGTTTCAACGCGGAAGCGGCCGCTCCGCAATATTCGGAACTGGCAGACGTCGTAGGGGCGGATGGAAACGGCGATGCCCACACGCGCACGGCCGCATTCATCGGATTCGTGACCGACCTGATCGAACGATCCGGCGCACCGCGACGCCTGCGCGACGTGGGCATCACGCGTTCGAGCCTGCCGACACTCGCGGCGGATGCGATGAAGCAGCAGCGCCTGCTGCAGAACAATCCGGTCGTTGTCACGGATGCCGATGCGTTGCGCCTGTATGAGCAGGCCTATTGAACCGACGCAGGCCGATCCGTCGTCGCCGTAACGTTAATGGAGAGAGTGCACCGTGAACACTGTAGAAAAGGTTGAGCATCACGAGGTCGTCATTCTGGGTGCCGGCTTCGGCGGCCTTGGAATGGCGGCCCGCATGAAAATCGCGGGTATCGACGACTTCGTCGTGCTCGAGAAACGTCCGGAGCTCGGTGGCGTCTGGCTCGACAATTCGTATCCCGGCGCGGCATGCGATACCGAGTCGCACCTGTATTGCTACAGCTTCCATCCGCACTTGCGCGTCAGCGCGATGTATGCCGGCAGAAACGAACTGCTCAATTACCTGAAATCGCTTGCAGCGCGGTTCGACCTGGCAGACCACCTGCGGTTCAATCGCGAGATTTGCCGCGCACAATGGGATGCGGCTGCGCACCTCTGGCGGTTCGAGCTGGACGACGGATCGCGGTTGACCGCTCGCTTCTTCGTGCCGGCGTGGGGACAACTGAACCGGCCGATGACGCCGGCGGTGCGCGGCCTGGCGAGTTTCAAGGGCGACACCTTCCACTCCGCGCAATGGCGGCACGATGTGGACCTGAGCGGCAAGCGCGTGGCGAGCATCGGCAACGCGGCGAGCGCGGTGCAATACGTGCCGGCGATTGCGCCGAAGGTCGCGCAGCTTACGGTGTTCCAGCGCAGCGCCAACTGGATCATGCCGCGCAACCAGATCATCTTCTCGAAGGAGGAGCTCGATTCGTACGAGCAGGAGCCTCGTCTCTTCGAGGAGAGCCGGAAATCGCTGCACGCGTTCCGCGAGTCGGGATTCGAGCGCACGCGGATGGGTTCCAATGCGCAGACGGAAGGCAAGAGCCTCGCGTTGGCGCATCTTCATCGGCAGGTGTCCGACCCGGTACTGCGCGCGAAGCTGACGCCGGACTACGAATACGCATGCAAGCGGATCCTGCGGTCGGACGACTACTACCCGGCGCTCATGCGGGAGAACGTCGCGCTCGAAACGGCAGGTGTGGAGGCGTTCGTCGAAGACGGTATCGTGACGCGGGACGGCCGTGTTCTGCCGTTCGACGTGGTCATATTCGGCACGGGCTTCGAGAGCCAGGCATTCCAGGGCAGCCTGCAAGTGCGCGGCACGAGCGGCACGCTGGCGCAGGCGTGGGAACACGGGCCGGAGGCCTATCTGGGCATCACGGTGCCGGGCTTTCCCAACATGTTCATGCTGTACGGGCCGAACACGAACCTGAACCACAACTCCATCGTGTCGATGCTCGAGATCCAGCAGAACTACATTATCGATGCGATCGGCGGCATGGCCGCGGCGGGTATCGACGCAGTCGACATCGACAGGGGCGTGTTCGACGAATACAACGAAAAGCTGCAAGCGGCGATGGCCGGGTCGGCGTTTTCCGCGGGTTGCTCGAGCTGGTACAAGAACGCGCAGGGCAAGGTGATCAACAACTGGCCGGGCACCGTTGACGAATACCGTGCCGCGACGCAGTGGGATCAAAGCGTGTTCGGTACGCTCTGAGCGGGGATGCGAATGACATCGATGCTCTGGTTGCCGCTGACGGAAGTGGCCGACGATGCCCGGGACGCCGTGCGGACGTTCCGCGAACTGGGCGGACGGCACTACGGCAGCTTGCCCGTGGATCAATCGCGCGCGAACTTCGAGCGTGCGTGCGAACTGAACGGCCTTGCGGGTGACGACGCGGTGACTCATGACGACATCGCGGTTCCCGTCACGGGCGGCAGCATTCGGGTACGGCTCTATCGCCCGCGCGACGCGGCAGGTATCGGCTGCAATCCGCTCGTCGTGTTCATTCACGGCGGCGGGTGGGTGATCGGAAGCGTGGACACGCATGACGGCATTTGCCGTCATCTCGCACGGCATGGCGGGTGCCCGGTCGCGTCGGTGGAGTACCGGCGATCGCCGGAGCACCGGTGGCCGGTCCCGCTCGAGGACTGCGAACGGGCGTTGGACTATCTGATTACACACGCCCCGGCGCTCGCGATCGATGCGTCCCGGGTGGTGCTGGCCGGCGACAGCGCCGGCGGCAACATGGCGACGATCATCGCCAATGCGGGATCGGCGCGCACCGCGATCGTCGGACAGCTCCTTTTTTATCCCGTGACGGACCTGACCGCGTCGCTGCCGTCATATCGACGCATTCAAGGCGGATTTCCGCTGGTGGCCGAATCGATGCGCTGGTTCCGCGATCACTACGTGCCGGCCGGCACGCCGCTCGATCTTGCGCGCCTGTCTCCGCTGCTGCATGCGGAGGGCCGGCGGCAGCCGCCGATGTTCATTGCAACCGTGGGGCTCGACCCGCTGTGCGACGAGGGCGTGGCCTATGCATCGTGCGCGGCGCGTGCCGGCAGCGAAGTCGAGCATCACCATCTGCCCGCGCATCATCACGGCATCGTGACCGCGGCCCGTCATATCGCGACAGCGCGCTATCTGCTGGAACGCGCCGCCGCCTTCGTTCGGTGGCTGGCCGAAAGGGGCTGTGTCGGCGTCTGACGCTTGGGTCCGCGCATTGCCGTGCGAACAATGCGGCTTGCGACGGATCGGCAGGACAGCGCTCTCGCATCGTTCGACGCGCGCCGGCGTGCCCGACGTGCGTCCAAGCGCGAAGCATCGCGCGATCATTCAAAAGAGGACAGAGGAGATTCGGTATGGAAAAGATCTGGCTTGCTTCCTATCCGCCAGAAGTGCCGGCAGAGATCGACTGCAGCGCGTATCGATCCGTCAGCGAATTGATCGACGCAAGCTTCGACAAGTTTCGCGAAAGCCCCGCGTTCGCGTGTGACGGTACGCTGATCACGTATGGTGAACTCGACGCGATGTCGCGCTCACTGGCCGCGTGGCTGCAATCGCGAGGGCTCGAGCGCGGTGCGCGCATCGCGATCATGATGCCGAACGTGCTGCCTTACCCGGTGTCGATCTGTGCAGTCCTGCGCGCCGGCTACGTCGTCGTCAACGTCAATCCGCTTTATACGCCCCGCGAGCTGGAACACCAGCTGAACGATAGCGGCGCCGAGGCGATTATCCTGCTCGACAGTTGTGCTGCGACGCTGGACGCCATCATCGCGCACACGCAGGTGAAGCATGTGCTGGTCGCCACGCAGGGCGGCCCCGCCGCGACGACGCTGGCGCCGGGCGCGCATACGACATTCGACGACGCGATCGCGGAGGGCCGCGGGCGCCCGTTCGTGCCGGCTCGCCTGTCACCGGACGACATCGCGTTTCTCCAATATACGGGCGGGACGACCGGCGTGTCGAAAGGGGCGACGCTGTTGCATCGGAACATCGTCGCGAATGTATTGCAGGCGGACGTCTGGCTCGAGCCCGCGCGCAGTTGGCGCCCCGACGTGAAGCAGTTCATCACGGTGGCGGCCCTTCCGATCTATCACATCTTTGCGCTCAACATCTGCTGCCTGTCGACGATGTACACGGGCGGGATGTGCGTGCTCGTTCCGAACCCGCGCGACATCGGCGGGATGATCGCTTCGCTCGCCGGATACAAGATCACCACCTTCCCGGGCGTGAACACGCTGTATAACGCGATGCTCCATCATCCCGACTTCTCGCGTCTCGATTGCTCCAATCTGCTGCTGGCCAACGGCGGCGGGATGGCCACGCAGGAAGTCGTCGCAAAGCGCTGGAGGGAAATGACCGGCGCGCCGATCATCGAAGGATACGGGCTGTCCGAGACATCGCCATGCGTGACGGTCAACCCCGTTGCACGCGGCGAGTTCAACGGCACGATCGGCCTGCCGTTGCCATCCACCGACATATCGATCCGGGACGACGACGGCAACGAACTGCCGCCCGGACAAGCCGGCGAGCTGTGCATCCGCGGCCCCCAGGTGATGGCGGGTTACTGGCGGAGGCCGGACGAGACCGCGAAAGTGATGACCGCGGACGGCTTCTTCCGGTCGGGCGACATTGCGTCGATCTCGGCGGACGGCTTCGTGCGAATCGTCGACCGCAAGAAGGACATGATTCTCGTGTCCGGCTTCAACGTCTATCCGAACGAGATCGAAGAGGTCGTCGCCAAACACCCGGGCGTCTACGAAGTCGCGGCGATCGGCGTACCCGACGAGCACTCGGGAGAGGCCGTCAAGCTGTTCGTGGTCAGGAAAGCGCCCGAACTGACGGCCGAGGACCTGATGGCGTTCTGCAAGGGCCAGCTGACCGGCTACAAGCGTCCGAAAAGCATCGAGTTTCGCGACAGCCTGCCAAAAAGCAACGTCGGGAAAATCCTTCGGCGCGAGTTGCGGGTGACGAACGCCTGACGCGATGAGCCGCGCCGATTCCCGTAGCTCGCGCTGCGGCTTGCTCGAACGATCGTGTAATGGAAAGCCCTGATTCAAATTGCTGTTCGACTGCATAGACTGGGAACCATTGAACGTGGTCAATTGACCATGTTCGAGATGACGAACCAAACCGGAATACGTATCGCCGTGGCCCGCTTGCCCGTCGGTCGGGTGGTTCGGCGATCTTCCCGGGTTTGGCGCGTGATCGCTGGCATGCACGGGTGAGCGTCTTCGAGCTTTGTGGTCAAATGACCAAGTCGTGTGATCTTGCCGTGCGGCGTGACGGATATCTTCAATAACTGGTCATCGGAGGGATCTCATGACTGAGAAACAAACAGCTGCGTGTTCGCCTGAGCACGTAGATGTACTAATCATCGGAGCGGGAATCTCGGGGATCGATGCAGCATGCCATCTCCGCATGAACCTGCCGGGGCGCTCGTTCGCCATTCTGGAAGCCATGGACGGATTCGGCGGGACGTGGTGGACCCACCGTTACCCCGGCGCACGGTCCGACAGCGACCTGTACACGTACGCATTCGGATTCCGCCCGTGGCAGGGCCGCTCGATCGCGACGGCGGAGGAGATCCACAGCTATCTCGGCGAAGTCATCGACGAGTATGACCTCGGTTCGAAGATCCACTACGGGCATCGTGTTCAAACGGTGAACTGGTCGAGTGAACACAAGCGCTGGACGGTCGAGGTGTCGCGCATCGATACCGGCGAACGTTTCACGATGACCACCGGCTTCCTGTGGCTGGGCGCAGGGTACTACGACCATCGTCAGGGCTTTACCCCCAAGTGGAACGGGTTCGATCGTTTCAAGGGAACGGTCGTTCATCCGCAGCACTGGCCCGAAGACCTCGACTATGCCGGAAAGCGCGTGATCGTCATCGGCTCGGGCGCAACCGCCGCGACGCTGGTTCCGGCACTGGCCGGCACCGCGGCGCACGTGACGATGCTGCAACGGTCGCCGACATTCTTCACGGCGGTGCCGTGGACCCACCAGCTGGACGCAACGCTTCGTGAACTCAACCTTCCCGACGAATGGCGCTCGGAGATTCTGCGGCGCGCGCACCTGAAGCAGACCTTCGACCTGATCAACCTGTCCACGGCGAACCCGGACGCGGTGCGCGAGTGGCTGATCAACGAGACGCGGCAACAGCTGCCGGAAGGGTTCGACGTCGACAAGCATTTCAATCCGAGCTATCGCCCGTGGCAACAGCGCGTGGCTGCCGTCCCCGACGGCGACCTCTTCGCGGTCATCCGGGACGGGAAAGCATCGGTCGTGACCGACACCATCGAAGCGTTCGACGAAAGCGGCATCACGCTGGCATCGGGCGAACACCTGGACGCGGACATCGTCGTGACGGCCACCGGCTTCGACATGAGCGCTTTCGGCCAGATCGCATTCCGGCTCGATGGCGCTCCGGTCGACATGAGCATGCGCGTGTCGTACCGCGGGATGATGATCGAAGGTATCCCGAACATGGCGTTCGTCTACGGCTACTACCGTTCGAGCTGGACGCTGCGTGCCGATCTCGTCTGCGAATTCACGTGCCGTGTACTCGCGCATATGGACAAGGTCGGCGCGAAGACGGTGGAGCCGCGCCTGCGTGACGAAGACGCCGACATGCAGCGGCTGCCCTGGACGGATCCGAACAACTTCAATGCCGGGTACGTGATGCGCTCGCAACACCAGATGCACATGCGCGGCGATCGCATGCCGTGGCAGCACCACTTCGAGTACGAGGAGGAGCGCAAGACCATTCCGGAGCTGAGCCCGGACGCCGAAGTCCTCGTGTATCGCTGATCCCCGCCCAACGTTCGATTACAAGGTGATGTCATGGCACTCGATTTGCATCTCGCGGGTTTTCTCGAATCCTTTGCCGGGTCCGGCGCGAAACCCTTGCCGCAGTCCACGCCGGAAGAAGCGCGCGGACTGATGCTGCATCTGGCGCGCGCCGTTCGCGCACCGGAAGCCGTGGTCGATCTTCACCGCGTGGAAGACCTGACCGTTCCCGGCGCGGCCGGCTCGCTGCGCGCACGGCTCTATCGTCCGAGCGCGGAGCGCCATCTGGCGACGGTCGTCTATCTCCACGGCGGCGGGTTCGTCATCGGCGATCTGGATACGCACGACAACATTTGCCGGGAGTTGGCCCGCGGCGCGAACGCGGTCGTGGTCTCGGTGGACTACCGCCTGGCGCCCGAGCACCGGTATCCGGCCGCGGCGGACGACGCGATTGCCGCGACCAGATGGGTGATCGCGAACGCAGGCGAGCTCGGCGGAAGCGACGTCGTGGCGGTGGCCGGCGATAGCGCCGGCGGCAATCTGGCGGCCGTCGTGACCCAGCAACTGCATGCCGACGGCGTTTCGTTGGCCGCCCAGCTCCTGATCTATCCGGCGGTGGCGGGGGACCGGTCAGGCTTTCCGTCCTTCAAGGAAAACGGTGAAGGCTATCTGCTCGACCTCGAGACGATCGCGTGGTTCGAACGGCATTACGTGGCCGACGGGACGAACCCGCAGGATGCACGGCTCGCGCCGATCCACGCGAAGGACCTCGCGGGGTTGCCGCCGGCGGTCATCGTGACCGCCGAATATGACCCGCTGCGCGACGAGGGCGAAGCATACGGCCGCTTGCTTCACGCCAGCGGCGTCAAGGTCGACACGATCCGGTGCGACGGCATGCTGCACGGCTTCTTCGATATGGGCGCGATCTCCCCCGGCGCGCAGACGTGGATCGACAAGGGCATCGCAAGTTTCCGGAAGTTGCTCGACGGTGCGCAGCACCATTGATACGTCGGCGGTCGCGATCTGAATCGCGCTTATCGCCATTCCGTGGCCGCATGCGGTTCGATGGGGGATCTCCATCGTTGCCGATGCGGCCACACAGTTCTGATGCGTGACGGAATGAAGCCGATCGCACACCGGCTCGAGGGAGCTGCGACGCGAGCGGTGGAATCGATGCATCAGGTAGTTGCTTGTGAAGCGCCCAGGCATCTATCCAGGACACAGACCCGTGAAGAACTCATTCGATTATCTTGTTGTAGGCGGCGGCTCGGCAGGCAGTGTGCTGGCCTCGCGCCTGACCGAAGACCCCGATGCGACGCTCTGCCTCTTCGAAGCCGGCGGCAACGGCAACGGATGGCCGATCAACGTGCCGGCCGCCCTGGTGCTGATGATCCCGTCCCGGCTGAACAACTGGGCGTTCGAGACCGTGCCGCAGAAAGGGCTGCAGGGGCGGCGCGGCTATCAGCCGCGCGGCAAGGCATTGGGCGGATCGTCCGCGATCAATGCGATGGTGTACACGCGCGGCCATCATGCCGACTACGACGACTGGGCCGCGCTCGGCAACGAAGGCTGGGGCTGGAACGACGTCTTTCCGTACTTCAAGCGAAGCGAGCATAACGAGCGCCTCGGCAATGACTGGCATGGGCGCGGCGGCCCGCTCTGGGTGAGCGACCTGCGAACCGACAATCCATTTCAGGCGCGTTGGCTGGAGGCCGGGCGCCAGTGCGGCCTGCCCATCACGGACGACTTCAACGGTGCGGAGCAGGAAGGCGTCGGCATCTATCAGGTGACCCAGAAGAACGGCGAACGCTGGAGTGCCGCGCGTGCCTATCTGTTTCCGCACATGAACGCGCGCGGCAATCTGACGGTGGAAACCAATGCGCAGGTCCGGCGCATCGTGTTCGACGGCAACAGGGCCGTGGGCGTCGAAGTCACCCGTGCGGGGAATGTCGAGACGGTCTGGGCGAAAAAGGAGGTGATCCTTTCTGCGGGTGCATTTCAGTCGCCGCAGTTGCTGATGCTGTCCGGTATCGGTCCGAAGGAGGAGGTTCAGCGTCACGGGATCGACGTCGTGGCCGATCTCCCGGGTGTGGGGCAGAACCTGCAGGATCACCCCGACTTCGTCGTCAGCTACAAGACGAACAGCCTGGATGCGCTCGGCATATCGGTACGCGGTGGGCTCAAGACACTGGCCGACATCAGGCAATACCGGAAATCGCGCAGCGGTACGCTCACCACCAATTTTGCCGAAGGCGGCGCGTTCCTGAAGACGCGTCCCGATCTCGAGCGGCCGGACGTGCAGATGCACTTCGTCGTCGGCCCTGTCAGCGATCACGGACGCAAAATGCATCTGGGACACGGCATCTCCTGTCACGTATGCGTGCTGAGGCCGAAGAGCCGCGGATCGGTGAAGCTGCGCAGCGCGGATCCGCTGGATGCGCCGCTGATCGATCCGGCATTCCTCGATCACAGGGACGATCTCGACGTTCTCGTCGAGGGATACAAGCTGACGCGGCGCTTGATGGCGGCGCCGGCCATGTCGGCGTTCGTGACGGAAGATCTGTATGCGTCCCGGTCGCGTTCGGACGAAGACATACGCGCGCTACTGCGTGAGCGGACCGACACCGTTTACCACCCGGTGGGAACGTGTCGCATGGGGAACGACGCGCTCGCCGTCGTCGACGCTCAATTGCGCGTGCGGGGCACGGAGGGCCTGCGTGTCGTCGATGCGTCGATCATGCCGACGCTGGTTGGGGCAAACACGAACGCGCCGACGATCATGATCGGAGAGAAGGCGTCGGACCTGATTCGGGGGATCTCGCGATTTCCCGGCGGACATGCCGCAGTGAAAGCCGGAATGGGCGTTTGACGATCCTTTCTCGCGCCGGCATGCGTCGACGAAAGCTTCAGTCGTGCACGGACGTTGCGGCAGCATCGAATGCGCTGCAATGTCCGCTGTCGTCACGCCTATTAACTCATCGCTCAGCCGATCAAACGCGATCGGCGCGTGCCCCGGCCTGGCTGACGACACGGGTTCGTCATCGGCTTCCATGCCCGAATGGCTTCAGCGCATCGTGCCGAGTGCCATCTTCGATTCGTCGTGTCATGTGCTGGCGCCTGGAACGCTATCCGGCGCTTGAGCGCGGTCCGGAACACGGTCACGCGCCCGTAACGATGTGATATAGAGCACGGCTGACAGGAGGATGGGTCGTCGTTGGACAATCAGCGGCAAGCTTCGCGGCACGCAGTCGGCACTTCGTCCACATGCCGCCTCCGCATCGGATTCTTCTCGTGTCCGCCACACGCGCACCCTGTCGCGCGATGATCCCACCATCCGTCCCGGGGCGGGGACGACGTCAACCCAGCGAGCCGCGCGTTTCCATCGCGGCCCGCTGCGCCGATCGGACATCAAGTCGTTACCGCGAGATCGCCCCGTCGCGAGAGAAAACCAGCCATTTGTCGCCAGGCGACGGGAGCGCGGCCGTATAGGTCGTCCCGGTCTCGGTATGCACGCGCTTGAATGTCTTTCCGTCATCGGCGCTTTGTGCCTGCAACCCGTCGACACCCACGGCCAGGACGGTGGAGCCGCTGGACGCGAGTGCGGTGATCGAGTTCCTGGTCTCGAGCGTCGCGCGTGACCAGGTGTGGCCGTTGTCGTCGCTTCGCATCAACGTGCCGCGCAGTCCGCCGACCAGCAGCACACCGTCGGGCAGCGCGACGCCGCACCAGAACGAACCCTTGTAACCGGTCTCGATCGTCTCCCACGTATTGCCCTTGTCCTTCGACACGAGGAGATGCCCTTTCTCGGCGGTTGCGAAAATATCGCCGTTGCTGTTCGAAAAAATACCGAACAGGTTCAGGTCCGACTTCTTGCCGTTCGGAAGAACGGGTTCCTTTTTCGTCCAGGTCTTGCCGCCGTCGTCGGTGACGAGGATCAGCGACCAGAGCCCGACGGCCACGCCGTGGTTCGCATCGACAAAGTGAACGCCGAAGAGGGGACGATCCTCGGTCGCCGCGAGCCGCTGTAGCTGCCAGGTCTCGCCGCCGTCGGTGGTCTTCAGGATCGCGCCCCAGTGGCCGACGGCCCAGCCCGTGCTGGCGTCGATGAAGCTGACCGACGTCAGCGTCGAGCTCACGGGTACGGCCTTGGCCTGGCGGTACGTCGCGCCGCGGTTGTCGGACAGCAGGATGACGCCGTTCGCACCGACGCTCACGACCCGCGGCCCTGCCCACGTTGCATCCAGCACGGCCGACTGCGTCGCAATGCTCGACTGGACGGCCGGCACGGCTTTGAGTTCCGGTGCGGATACCGCGCATTGCATGCCGCCCAGCAGTGTTGCGCCGACGACGATAGCAGCCGAAATGGCGCGCATCTTGTGATTCATGATCGTGGAATCCTCTTCTTCAATGAGCGAGCAGGCCGGGTGCGCGCGCGGGCCGGCGTCTCGGGAACAGGCGCTCGAGCCACACGGCGAAGGCGGGCAGCACGGTCATGGCCATGACCATATTGACGATGAACATGAATGCCAGCAGCTTGCCCATGTCCGCCTGAAACTTGAGCTCGGAGAACGACCAGGTGGCGACGCCGATCGCGAGCGTGATGGCCGTGAAGATGGTCGCCGTGCCGATCTCGAGGATCGATTGTTCGAGCGCCTTGACGATTCCCACGCCGTTGGCCAGATGCAGTTGCAGCCGGTTGTAGATATAGAACGCGTAATCGACACCGATGCCGACCGCGAGCACCATCACCGGCAGCGTGGCGACGGTCAGGCCGATCTGCAGCTCCTTCATGAACCAGTACCCGATGAACGTGCCGATCGTCAGCGGCAGGCAGCAGGCGAGCACGGCGCGCAGGTCGCGGTACGTGACGAGCACGAGCAACACGATGGTCGCGTACACGTAAAGCATCATCGGCAGCTCGCTGCGCTCGATTTCGTCGTTGACCGCGGCGAGAACGCCGGCGTTTCCGGACGCGAGCCGGATCTTCACGCCAGGCAGCTTGTTCGCGTCGCGAAAATGCTTGGCGGCGGTGATCACCTGATTGATCGTCGTTGCCTTGTGGTCGGCCAGATAGATGTTCACCGCGGTCATGCTGCAGTCCTTGCGCATGACGCCCGGCGTGCGGGCCACCTCGCCGGCCAGTGACGAATAGTTGTCCGGATCGATCGGGATCGCCGACATCTTCGGGTTGCCTTCGTTGTATCCCTCGTTGTATTGACGCAGCAGCGAAGAAAACGAAACGACCGACAATACGCCGGGAACGGCGCGCATCGACCACACGAAGCGATCCTGATACGCGCCGATCTCCACGTTGTTGCACGACTGCGGCGGCGCCTCGAAGACGATGGACATCCAGTCCAGTCCCACGTCGTAGCTGGATGCGATCGACACCGAGTCCTGGTTGAAGCGGGCATCCGCGCGCAGCTCCGGCGCGCCTGCCTGCAGCGTGCCGACTACGCGGTCGCGGCTTTCCCACGCGGCCACGCAGAAGACCACGACGGCGGCCAGCAGGATGATCGCCGCGTTGCGGGGAACCGCGACTTTCGCGAGCACGCGCAGCACGCGGCCGCGGCGGGCGGCATGCAGCTCGGCGTTCTTCGCATAGCCGGGGTCGACCTTGAGCAGGGACGCGGCCAACGGAAGCATCACCAGATTCGTGACGATCTTGTACGCGACGCCGAGCGAAGCGGTGATCGCGAGCTCGCGAACCATCGGAATCGGGATCAGGATCAGCGTGACGAAGGACACGAACGCGGTCACCAGCGCGAGCGTTCCGGGAATCAGCAGCCCGCTGAAGCTGGATCGGGCGGCTTGCTCGACCGATTTCCCGTGCGAGATCTCACGAACGATGAAGTTGATCTGCTGGACGCCGTGTGACACGCCGATCGCGAACACGAGGAACGGCACCAGCACGCCCAGCGGGTCGAGCCCATAGCCGAGCAGATGCAGCGTGCCGAACTGCCAGACGAGCGAGACGAGCGAGCAGGTCAGCGGCAGAATCGTCAGGCGGACCGAGCGGCAGTACCAGTAGACAGCCAATGCGGTCAGCAGCAGCGCGATCGCGCAGAACTTCAGGACGGACGATGCGCCGTTCGCGATATCGCCGATCTGTTTCGCGAAACCGATGATCTGGATCTCGTAGTTCGTGTCTTCGAACTTCGATCGCAATTGCGATTCGAGCGCGCGGTCGAATGCGACGTAGTCGACCCGCTCGCCTTTCGCGTCCAGCTCGTTGAGGTCCGCGGTGACCATCGCACTGGTCTGGTCGCGAGACACGAGATTGCCGACAAAACCGCCCTGCGCAGTCGAGCGCGAAATGGCGTTGACCGTGTTGCCGTCGAGTTGATCCGGCGTCACGGTGCCGGGAATGAGCGGGTCGGCCCGGAAGCCGTCTTCGGTGATCTCGTTGACGAATGAATTGGGCGTCCAGAGCGATTGAACGCTGCTGCGCGAGACGTTCGGCAAAAACGTGACCGCCTGCGTGACGTCGTAGAGTCGCTTCAACGCGGCGGGCGTCCAGATGCTGCCGTGGCGCGCTTTGACGACGACGATCAGGCGATTGGCACCGAGCAGGTCGCCGCGATACTGGTTGAAGGTTTCCGTGTATTCGTGGCCGAGGGGAAGCTGCTTCTCGAATCCAGCATCCATGCGAAGCTTCACGGCGAAGCAGGCCATGACGACCGTGAACAGAACCAGAAGTGCCAGAACGAGCCGCCTGTGACCGAACAGCGCATTTTCCAGCGAATGAAGCATTCTCAGCAGCTTGCCGGGTCGGGCTGCGTCGGAAACAGGCGTTTGATTCATATTGACCTCAGAAATTGCGAGATGCGACGACAGCCACGAAGTCCCTGTCTCGTAGCGGGTTGGCCAGCGGGTTGGTCGGGCCCATGAAGCGCGTGTAGTTCAACGCGACCTGCCAGTTCGCCGGGTTCTGTATGAAATTCACATACAGGTTCATCGCCGTCACGCCGCGCATGAACTGGGCGTTCACGTTCGGCGTATTGCCGAACAGGCCGTACCGGACGTATATCCCCGGATTGACCTGCCACCCGGGAATGACGGTGCCGTCGTAGACCCAGTTGAAATCGACGTCGATCCCGCCGGAGTATTTCGTGCCCTGTGCACTACCCGGCGAGTTGAGTGCGCCCGTCGCGAACAGATCGTTGAATTCGTTGCCCCACAGCAGCGCACCGGGAGAAATCGGCGAGCCGCCATAGTTCTTGTGAAGCCCCGGATAGGCAATGATCACCGTCTCGGTCGTCAGCGTGGCGGTCTGCGCGCCGAGCAGCTTGAGGAATGCGCCGGAATTGCCCGGCTGGAGCGAGTAGAGGGTAGTCAGGTGCCACTGGAAACGCTTCTCGTCGAACCAGCAGTTGCCGCCTTGCGCGACGCATCCACTGGCCGGATTCAGCGGAACGGCGTCGCGCGGACGGTACGAGAGCTCGGTGCCGATCGCCCAGTCGCCAACCGGGAAGTTCGCGCTGACACCGATCATGTGGCGGTCTTCAGGAAACCTGAAGACGGTCCCGCCCGTCGAGCTCAGCGACACTTGCGGGAACTTGTCGTGGTACGCGATCGTATAGAAGCCGAGATTCAGATCCGTTCCCGCGGGCTGATAGCGGACGGAGAAACCGTACTGCCCGCCGTTCTTCGGATGCACGGTGGCCACGCCATATGCGTTGTTGCCGGGCCCGACGATCTGGTTGGACCAATAGCTGCCGACCGGGGGTAGATAGTTCTGGTTCCAGTTGCTCTGGACGTACCCTTCGACGTTCACGCCGTGACCCAGGCCGGACGCGACGCTCAGTATCGGGGCCGGCAGGATGATTTCCTTGACCTGCGCGCCGGGCTGCGAAGCGCGATTCACGTCGATCGCGTTCGTCGCATTGATCCCGCCGACTTCCCAGATGCTTTCGCCCCAGCTGACGACCTGGTTACCCACGCGGATACGCGTGATCTGGTCGCCGACGTTGAACTGCTTGCTGACCCACAGGTCGAGCAGGCGCGGCTTGAAGCGGATGTTCTTCTCGGCATTGGACGGGAGTCCGCCGCTCAGGCTCGGCGCAGGATTGTAGAAGAGATCCTGCCCGCTGGTCGCGCCGGACGTGCGGGTGCCGGAGTAGTCGTATTGCCAGGTGCCGCGCGCCATGAACGTCAGCCCCTGCGACGGCATCTTCAGCAGCAGCTCGTGGTTGCCCTTGAGATAGCTGGTGAACGGATCGCCCTTCTTGTAGTTGATATCGCCTTGATCGGAGAGCCCGCTCAGTTGACCGAGCCGGCCGCCACCGGTCGGTGCACCGGTGGCCGCGTCATAGGTCGGCGAGACGAGATTGCTGCTCGGCGACGCGGTTCGAATCCCGACGCCGGCCGACACCGTCGAATCGAAACTGCCTTCGACACTGCCGATCGTGAACGTGAAGGCGTGCGCGCTGCCGCACCCGAGGGCGACGAGCGCCGAGACCGCCGCGCGCACGAACGCCACACTGGAGCGCGGCTGAAATGAGGAGGGGGTAGCCATTTTGTGTCGGCACCTGTCAACGCTCGCTCAACGCGCGAAGATTATCGGCGTTGTAGAAGCTCGGCTTGTAGTGTTGGTCCGCCGACGAATCGACCGACCACTTTGCGTCCCGCCCGGCCGCGAGCATCGAACCGTCCACGAGGTACCGGCCGTCGACGAGGTTGTATTGAGCGAACGCGAGCGTGTCGCAGCTTCCCGTCTCGTACACCGGAATGATGTAACCCTCGCGAACTTTCGAGATGTTGCCCTGCGCGTCGTAGTCCACCGCGCCGAGGTAGCTCCAGCTGTCTTCGTCGACGTAGAACAGGCGCTTCGGCGCGGTATGGCGCATGCCCTGCTTGACCGTGGCTTCCACGACCCACACGCGGTGGAGTTCGTAGCGGCGCTTCGACGGATTCACGAAGTCCGGGCCATACGCGTCTTCGAATTTGTCGGAGAAGTCGTACATGCCCAGGTCGTTGTAGGTCACGATCATTTCCTTCTTGCCGAGCAGCTTCCACGAGAAGCGGTCGGTCTGCCCGGAGAAGACCATCGCTTCGTCTATGTTGTACTGGTTGTCGAAGCCGATCTGCGGTGCGTCGTAGGCGTACGACGGCATGCGGCGGGTACGGCGCTGGCCGGGGAAGTAGTAGAAGACTTCGGTCGGCTTGCCGGCGTAGGTCGTGAAGATCGCGGCCTGGCCGGCAATGGCGGCCGGCGACTTGTACGCGTAGTACGCGTTGCCTTCGACCTGGTTGACCTTCGCGAACGTCGTGCCGGATTTGTCGCCCCACGGCTGGTAGATCCACGCGTCCGACACGTTCTTGATCCAGTCGGACGCACCCCTGCGCGGCGAGACGACGGTGATGATGTCGCGCATCTCGACGCCCCCGCCGCGGTAATGCAGCTTCGCGTTCCACATCACTTCCGCGCCGGTCTTGGGCGCGGGGAACGGGTAGCCGGGCAGGTGGGCATCGGCGAGTTCAGAACCGTCCGCCGACATCTTGGCGAAGCCCACGTTGTTCTTCGTGTTCTCCGCGACGAAATCCGGGACGCCGCAGGTGCGCCGCGACGCATAGACCGGCATCGTGAAGCCCTTCAGGTTCTTCAACAATGCGATCTGGCCGGGATTGAGCTTGTCCGCGTATTTGTCGACATTGCTGGCGTCGATCGTGTACAGCGGCTTGTCGGACTTGTATTTGAAGAAATCCGCGCGGCGCTTGCCGAACGTCCAGCCGGGCCCGACGCCGCCGACCGGCGCCCATGCGGGAATGCCGCTGGCGGTGCCGGCGATCTCGGCGCCGGACGGCGTATGAGACGAGTCCAACCCTTCCGCAAACGCGCTGGTCAAAGTCATCGCGACCGCGGAAGCGAGAAGTGACGATTTCGCTGCCGATCGAACGAGCGAAGCGGATTGTTTGAAAGAATGCGTCTTGACCACATCAATCTCCTTGACCTTGACCGGGTAACGTGCGCCGGTCAAAAGGGTTGGGCATAGGCGAATGCATGCGAACGTAGCGATTTCCGTTGCAATTGATTCGTAATGCGAAGTATAGAAACGTGCGTTTTACCGTCTTTTGCATGAATCAACCGGCCCGTTCATCCGTGTTGCATCGGTGCCCCGGGTTGTCCGGCACACCTGATGGCGTGCCGGACGGTGTGTGCTGCATGCAGCTGACTTTCGTTTGCCGAAGCCGGGTACGGTCTGCTCGACCGGCGCGGCTCCGTACGCGTGCCACCGTCGGGTGGCGTCGGCTTATGCCGCGACCGACGACAAGTATTCGGCCGGCTGCGCGTGCCAGCCTGCCCAACGCTTCTCCCAATACAGGTTGTGAATCTTCTCGGAGATCGGGCCGGGGCCGCTGCGATTGCCGAGCGGCTGATCGTCGATCGCGCTGACGGGCATGATCCCGCCCGCGGACGACGACGTGAACGCTTCATCGGCTTCGCGCAACTGGGTCGCGGTGTATGTGCCGATGTTCACCTTCAGGCCGAGCTCGGCGGCGATGTCGAACACGCTCTGGCGCGTGATACCCAGCAGGCAGCCTTCGGCAGGCGTATAGAGCTCGCCGTTCTTGATGAAGAAGATGTTCGCACCGGCCGCTTCGGTGAGGTTGTCGTGTTCGTCGACGAGCACGGCCCAGTCCTTTTCCTGCGTCATCGCTTCGAACAGCGCGAGCTTCATGTCCATCCAGTGGAAGTTCTTGGCCGTCGGGTCGACCGCTTTCGCGGAGATACGGTTGTATCGCTTGCTGACCAGCAGGTTCGAGCCGCGCGTGCGGATCTCGTCGTCCGCCTGGAAGAAGAACGGCACCGCGAACGCAAACATCGCGTTCTTCATCGCGCTGCGGTCGCGGCGATCGACACTCAGCGGGCCGCGGGTGACGCACCACCACACGTATGCGTCTTTCAGGCCGGCGTTGCGCACGAGGTTGTGCAGGATTTCCCTGACCTGGTCGCGATTGAACGGATTCTCGAGGAAGAACTTCGCGGCCGACTCTTCCATGCGGGTGAGGTGATCGTCGAGCCGGAAGAAATTGCCTCGCGACACGGTGACCACATCGTAGGCCGCGTCGGCATGCAGGAAGCCGGCGTCGACGAGCGGGACGGTCGCTTCCGTGATGGGGACATAGTTGCCGTCGCAGAAGGCGCTGCCGTCCGCGTAGCGGGGTTCATGCGGTGCACGAGCATGCAACGGGTGCTCATGCATGATCTGCTGGACTTGGATGATTGCCATGGTAATTACCTTTCGCTCCCGTGGGAGAGTTGCCGTTCGGCGTTGATGTCAGAAAGCGACCGGATCGCGGTGCGCTACTTTGCGGATGGCTTGCTGCCTGGTCTATCCGACTGAAAGTCTGCCACATGACTTGATCAAATGACCGTGTAATAGAAAAGTATTGCTCGAAAAATGCGTTGTCGATGAAGGTTAACCCTCTGTGATGGGCGACCGACGCGCGAGCGGGGCCAGCCTTCAGCCCGACGTCCGGCAAACGTGCAGCGAGCGTCTTACTCCGCGTCGCTTTTGGCAATGCTGATTATTACGTAGTCGAGTGACTTGGACAAATGATCAAAAAAGGCGATAGTATCGGTCGTCCCGGGCGATTCCGAAGACTGACGACATGCCCCGAGACCAACTGACATGGAGCGAGCTGATGGCGATTTTTGAAGCAGATCATCTCCGCCGGGCGTTCATCGGCGGGCGATGGGTGGAGCCGGTGAACGGCGGGATCGAACAGGAAATCATCGATCCGGCGACGGGCGAAGTCTCGGGCGTTTTGCTGTTCTCCGACGAAGCGGACGTGGACCGGGCCGCGAAGGCGGCGAGCGACGCCTTCGCCACGTTCTCGAACACGCCGCTGGTCGAGCGGCTCGAGCTGCTCGAGGCCGTGATCGGTGTATACACCGAGCGGATGCAGGATATGGCGGATGCAATCACGCTCGAGATGGGTGCGCCGATGGATGCGATTTCCCGTCCGCTTCAGGCGGCGCTGGGGCTCTGGCATCTTCATACGACGCTGGAAGTCGCCCGGCAATACCCGTTCGATCGAATCCAGCGCACATCGCGGATCGTAAAGGAGCCGGTAGGGGTGTGCGGGTTGATCACGCCGTGGAACTGGCCGATGAACCAGGTCATGTGCAAGGTCGCACCGGCGCTGGTGGCGGGTTGCACGATCGTGCTGAAGCCGAGCCAGAATGCACCGTATTCAGCCATCGTGCTCGCCGAGATCCTCGAGCAGGCTGGGGTGCCGGCCGGGGTCTTCAATCTCGTGCAGGGCTCGGGGCAGCGCCTCGGGCGAGCCATCGCTTCCAGTCCGCTCTTCGACATGGTGTCGCTGACGGGGTCGACGAGCGCGGGCGTGGAGGTGGCCCAGGCCGCGGCAACGACGATCAAGCGGGTGACGCTGGAGCTCGGCGGAAAATCGGCGAACATCATTCTGGACAGCGAAAACTTCGCGCACGGCGTCACGCATGGCGTGCTGCAAATGATGGCCAATTCCGGCCAGACCTGTACCGCGCCGTCGCGCATGCTGGTGCCGGCGCATCGCCTCGACGAGGCGGAAAGGATCGCAGCGGCCGCGTGTGCGCAGGTCGTGGTCGGCGATCCGCGCGACCCGCGCACGACGATGGGCCCGGTGGCGAACCGGCGCCAGCATCGCAAGGTGCAGGAGATGATCCAGGCGGGCATCGACGAGGGCGCACGGCTCCTGTCGGGCGGGCTCGGCAGTCCTGCGGGACTCGAAAGAGGCTACTACGTGAAGCCGACCATCTTCAGCCGCGTGAACAATCGCATGAGGATTGCGACGGAGGAGATTTTCGGTCCCGTCCTCGTAATCATTCCCTATCGGGACGAATCGGACGCCGTCGCCATCGCCAACGACTCGCCGTACGGTTTGTCCGGGTACGTCTATGGCGAATCGATCGAGCAGGCGGAGCGGGTCGCCAGACAATTGCGGACGGGGATGGTGCATTTGAACGGTGCGGCCGTCGACATCGCGGCGCCGTTCGGCGGTTACAAGCAGTCCGGCAACGGGCGCGAATGGGGCTACGCCGGCATCGAGGAATTTCTCGAGACGAAGTCGATGTTCGGCGCGGCGCCGGATGCGGTCAACTGACGGGAATCGAAGACGGGCGCCCATATCGGGTGGGCGCCCCGCGTCAAGCCGCCGCCCATCTACGAAGCCGCGACGATGTCGCGGGCTGCCTTCCGGCGCGATGTTGCGCGGGCGGTCATCGTAGCGGCCCGGTCACGGTGTCGGCTTTCGGTGCAACGACGCACCGCGCCGATTTTCAGGCGAGTGCCGTCGAGTTCACGAGGGAAGCGGCCAACGCTTCCAGGGCCGAACTTGCGCTATCCAGGTTCGCCCGCAGCCTGCCGATATTCGGTTCGGCCTGCCAGCTATTCAGCAATCCGTCGACCAGGATGATGCTCATTCGGGCGACGGGTTCGATCACTTCAGGGCTGACGTGCGGGGCTTGCTTGCCGATATAGGCGACCATGCGTTCGACAGTCTGGATATAGGTCTTCAACGCGAAATCCGGACGATGGCGTTCTGCCCACTGGATCAGTTCAGATTGCGCTCGCGCGTACGATGGATGCTGAACGAGCCATTCGACGGTCTTGCGCAACTGCCATCCTGCGAGTTCGCCGAAAGACCGGAATTCACCATGAGCGGGCGTGTTCGTCGCGAGAAGCTCGAACAGCGATTCGTACACCGCGTTGAACAGATCGTCCTTGGTATGAAAGACATAATGGAGGGATGCGAGCGGGCAGCCTGCGGCTTGGGCAATGCGCCGCGTGGTGGCTCCAGCGACGCCGTGCGCGGCGATGACCTCCACAGCAGCGTCAACAAAATCTTGTCGCCGCAACGCAGCGCGAATTCTTGCCATTGGTAAGCTCCGGTACCCGAAAATCCTCGTCAGTGATGTCCTGTGGGCGTGTAGCGCTCATTCGCGATACGTGGTCAAGTGACCATGACGCGGGTGAATTATGTCGGCTTCTTGAAAGTTTGTCCATGGGGCGGCCAGCTTCAGGTTCTGGTTCCGCGAATATCCCGCTCGCGTTGAATCGCGGGCGAGAAGCGTATTCCGTTGACTTGATCATTTGACCATTAAAACGTTACGCAGGCGGCCATTTGCTGTCGATGGAGGTAAACCCGTGCGCGAGGCTCGACGCTCGCCTGTGATGTCACGTTTCCGTGAGGATCGAAGCGAGAGGGGGAGCGATTTGTCTGGAATGCCTGCGGTGCCGATAACGCGCGTCGCGCTCACCACGCCGGGGGCTCGAGCGATGGTTCTTCAAGGCGCCCTTGAGCAGGGCTCGCGTGCGGGCGCGGCGGCGCATGGGATGAAACTGTCGGCATCATGCGCCGCGCGTCGCGTGGAGGCGCCTAACAGATGATGCGAACGTCGCGGCAGCGAGGTTGTCGGGAAGCGAATGCGTTGGCGACGCGGCAGAAGCTTACTGCTTGCGCGCCGTCTTGCGAGTGGCCTTCGCGGCGGGCCGAGCATCCGAAAGCGTTGCCGCATAGGCGGCCAGCATCTTGCTCGCGTGATCGACATCGGTCGCCAGGCGTTTCGAGTCTTCCTGAGCGAACCAGGAAAAAAGCAGCCCGTCGGCCAGGGCAATGGTCAGTCGCGCGACGGCATCCAGCGCCTTGGCATCGGGGCGCGGCTCGGCGGAGGAGAGGTAGGCGCGCGCGCCTTCCAGCGAGATACGCAGGGCGCCGACGGCCACGTCGGGCTGATGCCGCAGCGCCCATGTATACAGTTCCGACTGGGTCTTCGCGTAGGCCGGGTTGGCTTCGAACCAGGCCATCACCGAGCGCAGATTGAATTCCGCGAGGTCGGCCAGGCTGCCATGCTCGGGCGCGTCCGGGCTATCCGAGCGGATCAGATCGATCAGGGACTCGTAGACGGCGAGTAACAGCTCGTCCTTCGAGTGGAAGACGTAGTGCAACGAAGCAAGCGGGCACCCCGCCGCTTCGGCAATGCGACGGGTCGTGGCGCCCTTCACACCGTGCTCTGCAATCACCGCGACAGTCGCCGCCACGAGGTCCTGGCGGCGGACTTCAGCCCGTACTCGCTGCATAGGCCAGCGCTCCGTTGTATGTCTTCGTTCAAGGATGCTACCCGCGCCGGGTAGTCGAATCGCCCGATATTAGCATGACGATGGGCGGGCTTTGGAAAGCCACGCAACGCATCGTCCAGCACGGATGTTGCATCGGACGCGGCGTGGAAAACATGGTGCGCCGGTTCGTGACGGGCATGACTGCGGCGCTCCCCGCAGGGACGCAGCGCACGGCGTGACGATGCTGGCGCGGCGCTGCGCAGCGCCGCTGCGGGGGCCCGCTCGACGCGTTCATCGGGCAGCTAATGGAAACCCCGTATTCCCAATGTCATTTCGAAGCATAAGACTCGTGCCTGCTGATATGGTCATTTGATCAAGTCTAATGACCTTGTGGGCCGGGCTGAGTGAGGGCTGCCTCCCGGCAACGTGATAAACGACATCGAAAGGGTATGCGAATGAGCAATTTGATTGCCGTCCTCGGCCTGGGCGCGATGGGATCCGCGATCGCTGTCTCGCTGATTGGACAGGGCGAGGACGTCGTCGTCTGGAACAGGAAATCCGGAAAGGCTCAACTCATGGCCGAGCTGGGCGCACGGGTGGCCGACAGTGCGACGGCTGCCTGTGCGCAGGCGGACGTGATCGTCATCGTGACTGCAACGCCGGTCGACCTCGCGGCGGATTTCGACGAACTCGGCGAGCGCCTGCAGGGAAAAACGATCGTCAATCTGGCAACCGGGCGTCCGTCCGAGGTCCTGACGCTGGATCGAATCGTGAGCCGCGCCGGCGCGAAATTCATCAGCGGAACCATCCAGTGCTTCCCGCCCGATATCGGCGGCGAGCGCGCATCCATTCTCCTGGGTGGCGACGAGGCTGTCTGGAACGAAGCCGAGTCCGTCGTTCGAAAGATCGCGCCGCAATCCGTCTACGTCGGCACACGGCCCGATGTACCGAATGTGCTCGACGCCGGGTTGACGGGCACGTTCGTTTTTGGCGCCGGCGCAGCCTTCCTGGAAGGTCTCCGGTTCGTCGTGGATTCAGGCATGTCGATCGACGAGATTCGCGGCCTGATTCCCACCTACATCGCCGGTCAGGTGCACTTCATCGAAGGCCTGTTCGAATCCGTGGCGGCTTCCGATTATCAGCCAAGGGGCGCGAGCCTGGACGTCTACGCGCGGGCGGTCGACCTGTTCCGGCAGGCACAGGAAGATGCAGGGTCGCCGCCACGCATCCTGACAGCATTACGCGAGCGCATCCGGTCATCCATCGCGCACGGCGATGGTGAACGCGGATACGCGGCACTTTTCAATCATTGATACTTGTTGGAGGAAATCATCATGTCGTTGCAACGCCTTTCGAGCGATAGCACTCCTGACGATCTGGCGAACGCGGTTCGTCAGGACGGCGGTGCGATCGTCAAGAATTTCACCGGTTCCGACTTGCTCGCGCGTATCCAGCGTACGCTCTTCGATACGCTCGAGTCGGCTCCGAACGGCGTAGACGAATACTTTGCCGGTACGCAGACGCGGCGCGTGTCGCGTCTGTTCGCGCGTACCGACTGGATGGCCGAGGTCGCGTTGCATCCGCTCTACCTGGGCGCCGCGCGCAGCATTCTGCAAACGCCGATCAAGATCTGGAGCGGCGAAAACCAGGTCGATGTCGCACCCGATATCCAGGTGGGCGTGACGCAGGCCATTCAGATCCTGTCGGGCCAAGGCCAGCAGCCGTTGCACCGCGACGATTCCGTGTGGCTGTGGCGACACCCGAACTATGGGCGTGAAGCACGCTTCCAGGTGATGGTCGCGGTATCCGACTTTACGGAGGAAAACGGCGCGACCCTGGTCATTCCGGGCAGCCACAAGTGGGATGACGAGCGCATGCCCAGGCAGGAGGAAGCGATTCCCGCTGTGATGTCCGCCGGCGATGCGCTTTTCTTCATCGGCTCGACTTATCACGGTGGCGGAAAGAACGTCAGCAATGCGCCGAGAACCGGCCTGACGATGTCGTATGACCTGGCGATCCTCCGGCAGGAAGAAAACCAGTATCTCACGCTGCCGATTGAACGCGTGAAGCGCTACCCGGAAGAACTGCAGCGGCTGCTCGGCTGGACGTACGGCACGACGTTTGCCGGCTTCGTCGAGCGTAACGGACAGATGTCGGACCCGAACGACCTGCTGAAAATGAAGGATTTCCTCGAGGTCGGGCATTTCGACTAACGAGGACGTGGCGGGGTGGGGTTCCGGCCCGGTAACCGGATGTCAACCGGGAGATTCCATCACGCGAGCGTCATGAGATTGTTTGGTGATGCGAATCAGTCCTCTGAACAATGCATTCATGAAGGCGAGCTGGAGAGCGATTCGACGCGTCGACGCGATTCCGCACTCGTGCAAACGATAGGGAGTAGATCGTGAATTACGAAATCAACGGAATCCGGAAAATCGCGCTGCTCTATACCGGAGCCGTGGTCTGGACGCCAAGCTACCTGCTTCCGTTCAACATCGAAGAGTCGATGGCCCGGTTCGGGCTGTCCGAAAGCGGCGCCGGGTGGCTCGCGTCCGCGGTACTACTCTGCCTTTCACTGTCCATCGTGATCTTCGGACGACAGATGGCGACGTTGAACAAGCGAATGGGCGCGCTCGTTGCGGCGGCGCTTGCCGTGCTGTCGACCTGCGCGATGTTTTCGAATGATTTCCACCTATTCGTCGCGGCAAAGCTGGTGCTCGGCGTCGCGCTGGGCGTCAGTTGCGTTTGTGCATACGGCGTCATTTCACACGTCAGGCACCCGGAGAAGGTCGCCGCGCAAGTGGCCGTGGCGATGGCCGTCATATTTTCCGCAGCGATGTACGTGGTTCCGATCGCGATCGCGAAGATCGGCAATATCGGTGTCGATGCCGTCCAGTTCGCCATCGTCGTCGCGGCGCTGTTTTTTGGCGCGTTCATGCATCCTGCGGTGAACGCAGCCGAGGAAAACGTCGCGAAGGATGCGATCAAATCCAACGACGTCCGCGCGATGCTGATCAGCGCATTTTTCATTTACGTGTCGCAGACGGCGCTGATGGGATTCGCCGCGGAAGTGGCCGCAACCCGGGGCGTTGCAGCGGAGCAGCTCGGCATCCTGTTCATGGTCAATGCCGCTGCGCAATTGCCGGTGGGGGTCGCGGTCAACTGGTTGGGCGACCGCTTCGGCTTGTTCAAGCCGATCGCCTTCGGACTCGCGCTGTTGATCGCATGCAGCCTGGGCATGTATTGCGTGGGCGGCCGATGGGCGTTTCTCGTGTCGACCGCGCTCATCAGTGCCGGTGCGACGCTGGTCGCCCCTTATATGGTGGCCGCGCTCTCGAAAATGGATGCCAGCGGAAGAAGCACCGCGACCTGCGCGTCGGCAATCAATCTTGGCTTGGCGGTCGGCCCCGCGATTGCCGGCACGGTGTTCGGCGTGGCAGGCTTGCGCGCGGTCGGCTGGCTTTCGGTCGGGCTGCTGCTCGTGCCGATTTTCCTGACCAGTGTTGCGATCCGGCAGCTCAAGTCGCGACATGCCCGGCCCGCGATCGCTTGACGCGACAGGCCAGGCAACCGCGTTGCCGGCCGAGCTCGCGCCGGCCGCTGCGCGCGTTGGTGCGGTACCGGCCGCCCGGCATGGTACTACGCGTATGGTGCGCTGGAGCGTGCGCAGGAACAGCAAATGAACCTCGATCGACGCCATAGCCTTGGCAGCCTGCGACGAAATCCGCTGTAGTCGGGGAGACCCCGCCGAAGTGCCGCTCGTCCTGCGTACGAGGCGAAGGGGCGACTACCGACGGTAGGGGCGGCCGGTCGATCGAGAGAGGCCGTGCGCGCCGGGCGAATCCGCCCGGTAGTGCGGCCTTCAACCGTCGGTCGAAGGCCCGCGAAACATCAAGGTCAACGCTGCACGGTGTCCAGAATATCGAGACGATTCAATGCGACCGACTTCTGTTTGAGTGCGCCGAACGCCGCTTCGGTCGCCTCGAGCGTACGCGCGATGTCTTCGTCAGTGTGGCTCGCCGTGAAGAACATGTTGTGCCACGGGTGAAGATAAGCGCCGCTCTTGACGACTTCCGAAGCCCATGCCCGGCCGCGGGACACGAGCTCGTCGTCACCTGCGAAAAGCATCTGGGGCATCACGCTCGGGCCGGTCTGCTTGAGCTCGAAGCCATGCCGCTCCGCTTGTTCGGCGATGCCGGCGCGCAACTTGTCCGCCAGGCGTTTCGTGTGTTCGAGGTAGTCGGTCTCTCTGACCAGGCGCAGCGTTTCGATGGCAGCGGCCATCGGGACGGCGGACAGCCAGTAGGAGCCCGTGACGAAAATGTTCGTCGCGGCCTCCCGTGCCTTGTCGGAACCCAGGACCGCGGCGATCGCATAGCCGCCGCCAATGGCTTTGCCCCAGCAGCTGAGGTCCGGGTGCACGCCCCAGTCCGACCATGAACAATCGCGCGAGAGGCGCAGCCCAGTACGGACCTCGTCCACGACCAGAAGCGCTTCCTGTTCATCAGCGAGGCGGCGGCATGCGTGGGCATACTCGACCGACGGAAAGAACTGGTCGAAAAGCACTTCGTGGCGGAACGGCGTTGCGTAGATGGCCGCCACGTCACCGTCCACGCTCTTGACGGCGGCGTCGAGACTCTCGATATCGTTGTACTCGAAGTAGACGACGTGTGCGCGATCTTCCTTGGTAATGCCCGTCGTATACGGCACATTCCACGGTGACGCGCCATGGTACGTGCCGCGCGCGACGAGAACCTTCCGCTTGCCGCGATAGGCTCGCGAGATCACCATGGCCATCGAAGTGGCATCCGAGCCGTTCTTGCAGAACATCGCCCAGTCGGCGTGGCTGACCTGTCGAGTGAGCGCCTCGGCAAGCTCGACCATCACCGCGCTCGGGCCCGTGGCCGTGTCGATGTTCTGCAACTGAAGGGCCGCGGCCCGCTCGATCTGCTCGTTGCCGTAGCCGAACAGATTCGTGCCGTAACCACACACGTAATCGATGTACTGGCTGCCGTCGACGTCCCAGAGATAGGTTCCCTTCGCTTTTGCAAAGTACAACGGGAAGTCTTCCGTCAAATACTTGACGCTCTGGTGACCATACATCCCGCCCGGGATGACTTTTTCGGCTCTTGCAAACCACTCGTTCTTCTTCGCCAGCCTGTCCATGCTCGACTCCTTGTGAAAAATTCGTTTCAGGCAATGCCAGATTGACATTCGATCAATTGAATTGGTCGATTGACTTTCATAACGCGAACTACCGGGGCGAGTCGTAATGCTCGATGTGGTAAAGAACCATGAGTCCCGGGCTGAATACGAACAGTATCCCGGCGACAAGCGAGAGTAAGATGAGTAAGCGCTTCGCCATGATCAGCCTCCGCGGTTGATGAGCTGAGTTGGAAAATCGATTGTTCGCGAACATGCCGGGAGCGTGAGGCGATGCCCGTATTCGCGGGAAACGAGCATTGCGTCAGACCACTTCGAACAGGCCGGCGGCACCCATTCCGCCTCCCACGCACATCGATACGACGACGTAGCGTGCGCCGCGCCGTTTGCCTTCGATCAGTGCGTGACCGACCATGCGCGCGCCGGTCATCCCGTACGGATGGCCGATGGAAATGCTGCCGCCGTTGACGTTGTATCGCTCGGGATCGATGCCGAGCTTCTCGCGGCAGTACAGCGCCTGGCACGCAAACGCCTCGTTGAGCTCCCACAAACCGATGTCGTCGGTCTTCAGGCCATGAAGCTTGAGCAGCTTGGGGATCGCGTAGATCGGACCGATGCCCATCTCCTCCGGCGCATTGCCGACGACGGTCATCCCGCGATAGATGCCGAGCGGCGCCGCGCCGATCTGCTGGGCGGTTTTCCCGTTCATCAGGACGCACGCGCTTGCACCGTCCGAAAGCTGGCTCGCGTTGCCTGCCGTCACGACGCCGCCGTCGACTACCGGTGCGAGAGACGCAAGCGATTCGAGCGTCGTGCCGGGACGATTGCCTTCGTCCTGCGTGAGCGTGACCTCATGCTGCGACGTCTTGCCGGTCGCTTTGTCGACGACCAGCTTTCGTGTCGTGATCGGGACGATTTCGCTCGAGAAGCGACCCGCGGCTTGTGCGGCGGCAGTGCGCAGCTGGGAGTCGAGGGCGTACTGATCCTGGACGTCCCGGGAGATCCCGTACTTGCGGGAAACGAACTCGGCGGTCTCGAGCATCGGCATGTAGGCCGCCGGTTGCACGGCCAGCACGTTGGGATCCTGGTCGGCGCGCGTCCACTCGAAGTAGCGCGTTTGGACCGCCGAGATATTTTCCTGGCCGCCCGCAACGACGACCTCCATCCCGTCATACATGATCTGCTTGGCAGCCGTCGCGATCGCCATCAGGCCCGATGCACATTGCCGGTCGAGCGTTTGCGCCGCGACGCTGGCTGGCAATCCGGCTGCCAGCACACCATGTCGTGCGATATTGCCGCCGGCGGTGCCGGCGTTGAGGACCGAACCGATCACGGCGTCCTCGATGCGATCGGGCTCGATGCCGGCACGCAGCACCGCATGCCTGATCGCGTGCCCTAGCAGCGTGGGCGAGTGCGTGAGGTTGAACGCACCGCGATAGGCCTTGCCGATCGGCGTACGTGCGGTGGAAACGATGACTGCATCAATCATGCTGCATTCCTTATCAATCAGGCGACGAAATGAAATGGAGACATTGCGTACGGGTCAGAACCAATGTTCCGGGATGGTGAGCGGGGTCGTCTCGACCGGATCGAGAACGGCGAGCCACGCGGCGACCTTGGGCATTTCCCATCCGTAGAAGTAGTCGCACGCGGCGAGTTTGCCGCGGTGGAAGTCGGTTCCCGTCGGGCCGCTTTCGAGCGCGCCGGCCACGATTGCCTGATCGAGCCAGAGCCAGCCGACCACGACATGCCCGAATGCTTCGAGATAGGCACCCGCGTTCGCAAGCTGGACGTCGGGGTCGTCGAGCCGGTGCAACGCATCGGTGACGGCCCGGATACGCTCCCACGCGCTTTGGAGCGAATCGGCGTGGCGCTGGAGCGAGCGGGCCGACCGTGCGGCCGAGACGGTGGCGGCGATCTTCCTGCCGAGCGCTGCCATGGCGACACCGCCGTTTGCGCGTGTTTTGCGGCCCAGCAGGTCGAGCGCCTGAATGCCGAACGTGCCTTCGTGGATCGGATTGAGGCGGTTGTCGCGATAGAACTGCTCGACGTTGTATTCGCGCGTGTATCCATACCCGCCGTGAACCTGAATCGCGAGATCGTTGGCGACGAGGCCCCATTGCGATGGCCAGCTCTTGACGACGGGGGTGAGCAGGTCGAGCAGGCAATGGGCTGCCTCGCGGCCTGAGGCGTCTTCCAGCGACCGGATATCGTCGCTCAGACGCGCCGCGTAAAGGCACAACGCCAGCGCGCCCGACACATACGCTTTCTGGGCCAGCAGCATGCGCCGGACGTCGGCATGACGGATGATCGGGATCTGCGCGGAGGCAGGCGATCGGTCGCCGCGCGGCCGCCCCTGCACGCGCGTCTTTGCATAATCGAGCGCGTGCAGATAGCCCGTATAACCGATCGCGGCGGCGCTGAGGCCGACGGAGATACGCGCCTCGTTCATCATGTGGAACATGTACGCCAGCCCCTTGCCGGGCTCGCCGACGATCTCGCCGATCGCGCCGGCCTCGCCTTCCGGCAGGTAGCGACCCTCGCCGAAATTGAGCAGGCAGTTCACGGTGCCGCGATATCCCATCTTGTGATTGATGCCGGCCAGCGCGACATCGTTTCGCGGGCCCGGCAGGCCGTCCGGGCCGACCAACTTGCGCGGAACCGTGAAGAGCGAGATACCCTGGATGCCCGGCGGAAGCTGGCCGCGCTCGTCGGGAATTTTTGCCAGCACCAGGTGGACGATATTCTCGGCAAGCTCGTGGTCGCCGCCTGAAATCCACATCTTGTTGCCGAACAGGCGGTAGCGGCCGTCCTTGCTCGGGACCGCACGCGTGCGGATGTCGGCAAGGCTCGACCCGGCTTGCGGTTCCGACAGGCACATCGTGCCGAAGCACCGACCTTCCGACATGGCCTTCACGTAGTGCTCCACCCGCGCCCGTTCGCCGTGGGCCATGAGCAGATTGGCATTGGCGATCGTCAGAAACGCGTAGCCCGCGGTACCCGGATTGGCTGCGAGCAAATACGCCATACCGGCCCGCTCCACGGTGCTCGGCAGGCTCATGCCGTTCCACTCGCCGGGGAACGACGCGCTGATCAGGCCGGCGTCCGAAAATGCGCGCAAGGCGATGCCGACTTCCGGGTTGATGGTGACGCGCTCGCCGTCGAATGCGGGTTCGTTGCTGTCGTTCTTCTTGTTATGCGGCTTGAAGAGATCCGTGGCGAGCGATTCGTAGACATCAAGCACGGATGTATAGTCGAAGCGGTCTTGCCCCGCATATCGTGGCCTGCCGGCAAGAGATTCGACCTGCAGCCAGTCGAAAAGAATGAACTCCACGTCGCGACGGGAGAGGGTGAGTTCGCTAGTCATGAAATAGAGCGGGTGGGTTTCGGTTGGCTTCGCAATCTGCAGGACAGAAACTTCGGGTTCCGAATAACTGTCACCGGAAATCGGCCCCCCGGGCATGGCTGTGCGTGATGGTGTTCATTGCCACGACCGCGCTGCCGGACGGTACAGCACAACACGATTGGTCAGGTCAACGGTCATGGGTTGTCTCGTCGATGGTGATGGTGTAGTACGTCGCGCATCCGCGTGAAGAAAGTCGGAGCCGCACGGTCCGAACCCGTCCGTATGCACGTTGTATGTGCGGCTCAAAGGCCGAGGTGCGTTGCAATATCGTCGTAGTCGACTTGCCACAGGCCCGGCGTGCCAGCCGGATATTGGGAGCGGAAGCCGATGATTCGCTGCACGCGTTTGGACAGGCTTCTCACGATGTCCATGTCGACGATGAACGGATACGCTTCCTCCGGCGTCAGGTAGGACGGTTGCATCGGCAGCGTGAGCCCGCGCCGGCGCTCGTTCTTCGTCACGTTGGCGCCGCCGCCGTGGATCACTTTTCCGCTGAACAGCAACGCGTCGCCGGCATCCATCTCGGCGGCAATGGTCATGTCGGGCGTGCCCTTGCTGTCGAAGTAGTCCTCGTCCCAGTTCTGGCTTCCGGGAATGATTCGGGTGGCGCCGTTTTCGTCGGTGAAGCGCGTGAGGGCAATCATCAGGTTCGTAAACACCGTCGGCCCGTTGACGCCGAGCGCGCATAGCGGCGGGAAGTTGCCGACATCGCGATGCAGCATTTGCGCGGTGTTGCCCGGGCCGATGTCGATCACCTGTGCAGTCGACAGCCACCAGTCGCCGGACTCTTCACGGTATAGCACCTCACCGAGTTCATGAAAAAGGTCGTCGTCGAGCACGCCGCCGAAGGTCTTGCTGTGCGTGATCATGTTCGTCAGGCGCTTCGTATGCGCGCCGTGGAATGCCTTGATCAATTCATGGTCGTGCGACGACCCTTCGCGAAGCCCTTCGAGCGGGCCGTCGACTTCGCGATTGATGTTCGCGACTTGTTCTTCGGACAGGTAGCCCTTGATCCGGACGCCGCCGTATCGATTCATCAGCGACACGATTTCCTGCGCGCTGGTCGTCTTGGGGACGATGGGGAGCGTGTCTTGAATGTTGCGGCTATTTGCGCACATTGTTTCCTCGACGTGGTGGGACGGGTCAGTCAAAGCAGCGTCGCTTTCCGAACCCGGCATTCGGGACTAAAGTTGAATGTTTGACTTGATCATTTGACATTGTATGTTTCGGCTTTGTGCGGCTGATTCCGTTCCCGATGGTCAACCGAGCGCACGCTCGTAAAACGTCTGTCTCCACAGCCCCACGGTTCGACAGCCAGCACATCGTGCCGGATACGACGGGGGCGCCGGGTTATCCGATGCGTTGGGGTATTCGCATCAAACATGGTCGTGTGATCAAGTCAAATGACGATGAAAAGTTATCATCATGTCCCACCAGGGTCGATCATGGTTAACCCGTTCGCTTTCCGAATGATTCGGCCGGTGTACGACACGAGCCGAGGGATGTATGGGAAAGAGGGACAAGGCCATCCGCTGAACGCGGTGCGAAGGATCGGTCGCGGCGGCCGGCGTGCATGCTGACGGCGGCGCCGTGTCGAATGGAAAGGAAAGATTGCCCATCCGGTTCGGTCAGTGATCGACCGGAGCCGGATGGGAAGAGGCGAAGGCGAGGGGGGCCAGCCGGGGGGAATCGGGAGGCTAGTCGAGAGAGCGCGGGAAAACCGGGGCGGAGTCGTTCAAGTGCGCGTCGGCTTTCGCCAGACAACCGCGATCTGCAGGGCCGTCGTGCGCATCAGGCGAACACATCGGCAACATACCGGCCATGCTCGCGCTCCATCGTGTCGATCCATGCGCCCGCGTTCTCGTCGTTCTCGCCGGTTGCATCCTGGTAGATCCGACCTAGCGTGGCCCGCACGGCGGGAGCCATGTTCTTGCCATCCCCGCAGACATAGACGGTCGCGCCTTGAGCAAACAGCGCGGCGACTTTCTCACGCTCGAGCCATACCTTGTCTTGAACGAAGCGAGCGCCTTGCTCCGGGCGGTTCGAATAGGCCGGCATCACGTCGACCACACCGCGGTTCGCCCACTCGTCGAGCTCGTCGCGATAGAGAAAGTCGACGTCGGGGTCGTCGATCCCGAAGAACAGCAACGACGGGCCGACGTTCTCTCCCCGCTCTTTCTGTAGCGCACGCTCTTGCAGAAAGCCGCGGAACGGGGCGATACCGGAACCCGCGCAAATCATGATCATCGGAAGACCCGGTTCGGCCGGTGGCCGAAAGCGCGCATTCGACGGCCGGACCGCAACGGACACACCGTCCCCCGCGTCGAGTCGCGCGAGATACGACGACGCGACCCCCTCGTGGCGGCCGTTGCCCGAGAGCGCGGGGGCATCGACCACGGCAACCGTCAGTGTCACGTGATCCGCTTTCCAGAGCGGCGACGACGAGATCGAATACTGGCGTGCTTTCAGCGCGGGCAGCATGTCGAGGAACTTGTCGAACGGCAAATCGACGGACCCGAAGCGTTCGAGCAGATCGATGACGGTGGTTCGCTTTTCCAGAATCTCGCATTCGAACGCGCCGGCGCCCAGGAGCTCGAGCTCGACTTTCTCTGGTGGGCAGCGCGTGGCGGCGGCCAGCGTCGATACCTGCGAGCGGGTGGCCGGCACGGCAAGTTCGACGTAGCTCGACAACAGCTCGCCGCAACCGATGGCTTGGCCGAGCGGCAGGCGGGGGTTGCTCGATGCCCCTTCGATGACCACCTGCGTGTCCCAGCTCAGCCGGAATCGGCGCAACACCCGATCGACGTTACGTTTCGAGTTGCGGGGCAGGACGGCCAGGTAATCGCCGGCGCGATAGGTCATCGTCTCCGGCAGCTTCAGTTCGATGTGCTTCTTCGAGCGGCTTCCCGGCGCGCTAATATTTACCAGCTCTCGATTGTCGGTCACGGTTGCGAGCGTCATGGCGTCAACGCTGAGCAATTTCTCGCGAACGTTATCGAGGAAGCTGACGCTGAGTGCGGGACGGCCATTTTGCGCAACCGGCGCTTCCTTCCCGAAGCTGATCGCAAAGCGGTTCCAGAGCTCGGCATACCATCGGTCGAACTCGCCAAAGAAGTCCCCGCCCGAATCGAGCTCGCCCCGGGCGTGAACGCGCGTGGCGCCCGCTTTCTCGAAGGCTTCGTCAACCCGCTTCGGGATCGCCTGATACGTTCTTGCCCACTGCTTGTTGCCGCATCCGAGAACGGCGAACTTGACGCCGTCCAGCGCGCCTGGGCCCATCGCCTCGATATACGGCAGAAACGCTCTCGCGTTGTCCGGCGGCTGGCCTTCGTAGGAAGCCGTGACGACCACGATCGCGGGGAACCCGTCGACTTTTCCCGCGAACGCATCGAGCGGGGCGCAGGTGGCATGAAAGCCGTGGCGGCCTGCGTCGCCTGCGATGCGCCGAGCAAACGACTCCGACGAACCCGTGTTCCCGGCAAACAGGACAAGCATCTTCGACGCGTCGTTGTCGGCGATCGACGTAGCGTGGTCGACGCTCGGACGTTGGGCGCTCGCGTGGACGCGAAGCGTGTCGCTCGACACCTTGCGCGCACTTCGCGCGCGCGGCCGCACGTTGATACGCAGGTCGGTGGGCTTGAGCGTGAGGGTTTCGGCGACTTTCAGCTCATAGTCCGGATCGGCAAAGGAGAAGTCGAATCGCTGAAGCAGCATGATCAGAACGAGGTGTGCTTCCTGCATCGCAAACGGCCGGCCGATGCAGGCGCGTGCACCATTGCCGAACGGTTTCCACGCGTTCGGCGGCAGCTTTTCCGCATGCTCCAGTGCAAATCGCTCCGGACGGAACGCCTCGACGTCGTCGCCCCAGACGCTGGTATCGCGATGCAGCATCGGCGTCAGGATCATGATGATGTCGTCAGGAGAAACGGCATATTTCCCGCCGAACGTGGTGTCGGCGAGCGGCGTGACGGCGAAGGCCGGGGCCGTCGGCCAGATCCGCAACGTTTCCATCAGGATCTGCTCGATGTAGCGCAGTCGCGTCAGATGCTCGATCCGCGGGGTGTCGTTGCCGACGACCTCGTCGACCATGCTCCGTGCTCGTTGCAGTACGTCCGGGTTCTTGAGGAGGAAATAGGTGGCAAAGGACAGGAGCCCGCTCGTCGTCTCGTGCCCCGCGATCAGGAACGTGATCATCTGGAAGACGATATTCTCGTCATCGAGCTTTTCTCCCGTCACGGGATCGACGCCGTTCAGCATCCGGTCCAGCAGGTCCATCGTTTCTTCGCTGTCGTGCGGATGCTTGCGCCGGTCCTCGATCATCCGGGTCGCGAGCGATCGCATGACCTCGATATCCGCGTCGAACTTCCGGCTCCGGTTAACCATCAGTTTCGACACCAGTTTCGGCCGCAACTCGCGCTTGCCGGCCTCGCTGAGCGTGTTGACCATCGCGTCCACGAACGGATGCTGGTCTTCGCGGTAGAAGCTGTTGAAACGGCAGTCGAACGCACACAGCGCGATCGTATCGAGTGTCAGGCGCGTCATGTGATCGGACACGTCGACAGCCGTCTCGGGGCCGAATCGTTCCCAGTAGAGAAACATTTGATCGGCGATGTCGACCATCTTGTCGAACATCGACCAGATGCTGAGAGGCCCGAATGACTGCATCAGCACACGATGCGCCTTTGCCCAGTTCGGTTCATCGCCGAATGCCGTGAACAGCCCATCGCCGATCGCCGGTCTCAGTTCGAGCAGGGACTGGTGCACGGACTTCTGAAACCTGCTTTCGTCGCACACCTCATCGACGAGTGCTTGCCCGCTGACGACGTAGTAACCTTGTCCGAACACCTCGAACCAGTAGACCGGCCCGTACGTTCGCGCGAGGTCCATCATCTTGGCGAGCGGCGATGGCCCGAGGACTTCCATCAGGTGACCGATGATGGGCTTCAGCGGCGGTTGCGGGACGAGGGCAGAGGATTTCATTTCAATCACCTTTCACAAGGACATGTCGAAGCGTCGTAGCTCAATCTATTGAACGAATGTAAAATAGACAAAACGACGTGTCCAGAGCTTTTTTATGCCACCTGATGTAAGCCCTAATCCCGCTGATCCTCGCTTTCAGCGCAGTTACGATGCCCTCGTCCGGGCCGTGACGGAACTGCTCGACGAGGCGCCGTTGAGCAAGCTCAGCATCGCTCAACTGGTGCAGCGTGCAGGCGTCGCTCGCCCCACTTTCTATCAGCACTTCCCGGACCTTCAGGTTGCCGCTCAGCGCGCGGCGCTGGTGAGGCTCGAGAACGCATTCGCGTTCGTCGAGGAGCAGGGCAAGCTGCTGAATCCGTCGAACGTCGCGTTCATCAAGTCGATGGAAGTGGAAACGGCGCTGATCCTCCAGCATTTGCAGGCCCATCAGTCTTTCTATCTGACCGTATTCAACGACGCGGCGACATCGGCTTTTTTCGATGATCTCGTGACGTTCGTCGCGGGCCGCATCCTGCCACCCTATGAAGGAATCCGAACGGAAGCGGAAGGGGATTGCCTGACCGTATTGGGCGGTGGCCTGGTCTGGACGGCGGTTCATTGGCTTCGCCAGGGCCCTACGCGCGAGCATCCGGAAGCAATGGCCAAGCGCATGGCCAGGACAGCGGCGACGATCCTCGACGCTTTCGATCTGACTCAAGGGTTCGCGCAGGCGGATTCAAATTAGCTGCGGCGGCGCGGGGAATAGACTCCACCGTTGGTTGAGCGCCGATTCGCCATGCGCGCGACGTGCAGCATTGCTGCCTTCCGCCAACACGGAATCCAGCCAACCGCCGCATGCGCCATCCCGCTTCCCGCGCCAACGCACGCACCATGAAAAAGGCCCGCTTTCCGCGGGCCTCATACACTCAGCAATTGCCTTTCTTCGCCTGTCCGGGCGGGCAGAACCCGTTGCCCGGGCCGCCCTGCGGCGCGACGACGACCGGCGGACCCGGAACGTATGCGACGCATCCACCGAGTGCGCCCACCACGCTCGCCGCGGCGAGCAGTGCGATCACCGCTTTCTTCACTTCGTTCTCCCGTTATTGAGGAAAGGGCCGCGAGGCCCTTTCGTTGAATGCTGCCGACGTGTGCGTCAGAAGCTGAAGTTGACGTTCGACTGGCTCGTCGTGGCGTTGACGTTCGTCGATTGCGTTGCGCCCGATGCCGCGTCCGCCTCGATCGTATATTGTGCCGCGGCAGCCGGCGACGCAGCCAGCGCGACCGGCAGCGAGCCCGAGTACGTACCGACGATCGGTGCGGCCGTGGGCACGTTCAGCGCATAGGCGCCCGTGTCCATGTTCGCGTTGATCGACGTGATCTCGTACGCGCGGGCATCAACCGTCTGCAATGCACGCACCAACGCGTCGGCGCTTGCCGTCACCGTGCCGCTGACCGAGCTCATCGTCGAGGCCGGCAGCGTGATCGGCGCGTTCGACGCCGACACGGCGGTGGTCGTGTTCACCACGACCGGCACCGTGCGCACGATGCCCGACGCGAAGTTGTTCTGCACGATCACGACGTCGTAGTTACCTTGCGTCGAACTCTGGATCAACGGCGACAGCACGAACTTCCCGGTGCTGTCGGCAACGGTGCCCCTGACCACCTTGCCACCCTGTTCCGCATACACGGTCGCGCCGGCTTCGGCCGGTGCGACATAGCCGGAGATCGCGCCGCTCACGACGGTCGGAATCGCGGTGACGACTGGCTTCAGCGCATACGTGCCGTTGCCGCGCTGAACGATCGACTTGCACGCGTTGAAGTCGAGCACGAGGTCAACGAGCGTGTTCGCTTGCACCGTGAACGGCTGGATGATCTTGTAGCCGCTTTGCGTCGCGCTCGGCGTTGCAAGCGCCTGCTCGGTGCCGCCCGTCGGAACGACCGAGTTCGCGAGGCTGTTGCCCTGGTTCGGCGCGAGAACGAGGCGGATCTGCTGATACTGGCCGGCCGGCAGCGCGGTCTGGCCGATATCGGCGAGGACGCCATTGGTCAGCGACAGCAGGTCGATCTTGCGCGGTGTCGCCAGCGTGATCGTCGACCAGCCGGCATCGTTATCGGAAGCATTCGTATTCGCATTGACGCGAACCTGCGAGACGGTCACGTAGACGTGGTCGAATCCGCATGACGGCGCATCGGTCATCGCGACATGCAGCGTGCCGGTCTGCGCGCCGCCATCGTCGCCGCCGCCGCAACCTGCCAGCGCAAACGGCACCATGGCCGCGCACAGTGCGGCCTTCCAGAAATGGTTGTTCATGATTTTGCCCCCTCCAATCTGATTGTGGATGCAACCAAGCATAGCGGCCGGGAATGCCCAAAGTGTGGACAGGTTTGAAACGAACCGTAAATTGTGCGTCGGAGCGTAAGGAGTGCTGCCGGCCGGTTGCGAATGGCGATGCAACAGGGGGAAAGCCGTTCGAGAGCCGCCGAATTTTCGCCATTCATCTGACGAAACGGAGCGAGCCGCGACGCCGCGCGACGCCGCCCGATTACGTCCGCGAAAAACTTGATGGGGAAAAGCACCGAACCCGTTTGAATTTTTTCCTCGCTATAGTCTAGGCACGGACGGTAGGCGCACGTGCGATGCGCTGACACCGTTCAGGTAATAACCGTAGACGGGTGCTGTATGAAAAACACAATCGAAAAGACCACCGGACCGGTGTGGGGTGTGGCGGCAGGGGTGTTCCTGGCTGCCGCAGGACTGAGTCTCGGCATCTTCCCGAAATCGCTGAATAGCGCGGGAACCGCAAACGACTTCATTGCATCCGGCGTCGCGATGCTGGGTATCTTCCTCGTCGTCTATTCCACGCACGAACTGCGAAGAAAGCGCCTGCACTGAGCGCCGGCACGCCGGCCGATCCGTCCAGCACGTTGGAGGCCGACGACCGGCTCAGGAACGCGCGCGCCCGTCGGCGGAGCCGCGATCGACCAACAGATCGTCGACGATGATTTCGCCGGCCGCCCGGCCTGCGCGCAACGCATTGAGCGTGCTGCCGAACAGGCGGCCGCCATCGTCCGCGAGGCGGACCGGCGCGAGCAGACGCGGCGCGCTGCCGGCCGTGCGCACCTGCACGACCGCGACGAACCCGAACCGGAGCGTGTCGGGCGGTGGCGCGTGGTCGCGCGGTTCGTCGAGCCGGAATTCGCAGCGGACGTCGATGGTGTATCCGCGGTAGGTGTACGCACTGTTCATCTGCAGCTCGCTCGGAAGGGAACGCGACGACGGACCGTGGGCGCATGATATCGGCTCGTGCGAGCCGCCGGGGGTGGGGTGTCTACCTACTTGAGGAGTTCGTGCCGGTAGACGAGCTCGACGATGCGCTTCGTCGGAATGCTCGCGCGCACGCCGTCGACGCTGTCGATGCGAAACCACTTGCACTTCTGGATCTCGTTGCTCGCTTGCGGTGTCTGGTCCGGGCCGACTTCGGCGAAGAACACGTGATGGACCTTCGCGAGCCCGGTGAACTGCATCGAGTAGACGAGATCCTGGCCGGTGATGCCGGTCTCTTCCTGCAGTTCCCGATGCGCGGCTTCGAGCGGTGTTTCTCCGCGCTTGATCGTGCCGCCCGGCAGCGCCCAGCGCGATGTCGCGCGTGCCACGAGCAGGACCTGTTCATCGCGATAGCAGACGATCGTCGCCCGTTCCTTGATCGGGACGGCACTGCCTTCCGGCGGCTTCGTGGAGAGGGGAGTTTGGGGCATGGACCGATTCTAGCGAGTGTCGGGCACCCGGCCAAGCCGGGGCGTCGAGCGCGACGCGGCCCGCCCGCCGGGTCGCGTCGTCATGGAGCCGCCGGCGTTACTTCTGTTCCGGCAGGAACCAGTTCATCACGAGCGCACAGATGCCGCCCGTGGCCACGCCCGATTCCAGCACGTTCTTCAGTGCATGCGGCAGGCTGTTCAGAATGTCCGGCACCTGCGACACGCCGAGGCCGAGCGCGAGCGACACCGCGATGATCAGCAGCGCGCGGCGATCGAGGTGGATGCCGGACAGGATGTTGATGCCCGACGCGGCCACCGCGCCGAACATCACCATCGCCGCACCGCCGAGCACGGGCTCCGGCACGGCCTGCAGCGCGCCCGCGACGACCGGGAACAGGCCGAGCACCACGAGCATGCCGGCGATCCAGATGCCGACGTGGCGGCTCGCGACGCCGGTGATCTGGATCACGCCGTTGTTCTGCGCGAACACGGAGCTCGGGAACGTGTTGAACACGCCGGCCAGCAGCGAGTTCGCGCCGTTCACGAGCACGCCGCCCTTGATCCGGCGCATCCACACCGGCCCTTCGACCGGCTCCTTCGAGATCTTGCTGGTGGCGGTGACGTCGCCGATCGCTTCGAGCGACGTGACGAGGTAGATGATCAGCATCGGCACGAACAGCGACCACGAGAAGCCGATGCCGAAGTGCAGCGGCGTCGGGACCTGGAACAGCGCGGCCTGATGCACGCCGGTGAAGTCGAGGCGGCCAAGCACGGCGGCTGCGGCATAGCCGATCACGAGTGCGATCACGAGCGCGGTGCTGCGCACCCACACGATCGGCACGCGGTTCAGCAGGATGATCGTGCCGAGAACGACGCACGACAGCGTCAGGTTCTGCGCGCTCGCGAACGTGCCGTTGGCCATCGCGCCGTAGCCGCCGCCCATGCTGATGAGGCCGACCTTGATCAGCGTGAGGCCGATCAGGAGCACGACGATGCCGGTGACGAGCGGCGTGATCAGGCGCTTCACGAACGGCAGGATGCGCGACACGGCCATCTCGACGAACGAACCGGCGATCACGACGCCGAAGATCGCGGCCATCACGGTTTCGACCGGCGTGCCCTGCTTGACCATCACGCTGCCGCCGGCGATCAGCGGGCCGACGAAGTTGAAGCTGGTGCCCTGCACGATCAGCAGGCCGGCGCCGAGCGGGCCGAAGCGCTTGCACTGCACGAAGGTGGCGATGCCGGAAATCACGAGCGACATCGACACGATGAGGGTGGTATCCCGGCTCGATACGCCGAGCGCCTGGCAGATCAGCAGGCCGGGCGTGACGATCGGCACGATGATCGCCAGCAGGTGCTGCAGCGCGGCGACGAAGGCGACCATCGGCGCGGGCCGGTCATTGGGGCCATAGACGAGGTCGTGCGACGGATCGGCGTCGGCGGCGCCGTGGGCGGCGGAGCGGGCGGGGGAAGCGGGTTGCATGGCGAGCGGGCCGGACAAGGTGGAAAGTGCGGCATTTTAGCCGATGGGCCCTGCGGCGCGGCCCGCGCGCGATGCAGTGGTCGGGATGCGGGAAATCGGCGCCGATGCGTGCCGCCGAGCACCCGGTGGCGAGCTTGTGGATCGTCGGCTGGCCGCTGCCTGCGTCGAGAGTGTTTCGCGCGGATCGCGACGCTTCAGCCGGCGGTGCGAGGCTTCGTGCCGCGCGCTGGTGCGCGCGGTGCGCGGGCCGCCGGATACGCGCGCCGGCACACGTCGATGACGGCATCGCGCAGACGGCGATGGACGGGGTCGCCGTGCATGCGCGGATGCCATAACGCCGAGATCAGGATCTCGGGCAGCCGGACCGGTATCGCGAAGCTGCGTAGCCCGAGTGCGTCCACGAGCCCCGGCGTGAACGCGTTGCCGAGGCTCGAGCGCGGCACGAGCGCAATCAGGTCGGTGCCGGCCGCGACGCGCATCGCATCGGGATAGCCGGGCACCACGACCTGCACGGTAGGGGCGACGGCGGGCGTGTCGGCCGCATCGTTCGTCGGGCCGCCGAAGTCGCCGAGCTGTGCTGCGATCACATGGCGGCAGGCCGCGTAGCGCGCGGGCGTGATTCTGGCCGCCGCAAACAGCGGATGTCCGGCGCGCGCCACCGCGACGTGCCCGTCGTGAAAGAGCTCGCGCGTGTGCAGTTCGGGCGCGTCGTCGCCGCGCTTGCCGATTTCCAGATCGACCGTGCCGTCGCGCAGCGGCGCCGGATCGCGGTCAGTCTTGGAGACGAAACGCACGCGCACGCCGGGGGCGATGTCGCCGATCGCGGCGATCACCGGGCCGGCGAGCATGTCCATGAACGATGCGGCCGCGCGGATGGTGAACGTGGACGACAGCGTCGTCATGTCGATGTCGGCCGTGGCTGGCCGAAGCACGGCACGCGCATCGACCGCGACGGCATGCACGCGATCGCGCAGTGCCGCCGCGTGCGGCGTCGGCACGAGCTTGCGTCCGGCGCGCACGAGCAGTGGATCGCCGGTCGCGGTGCGCAGCCGCGTGAGCGTGCGGCTCATCGCGGAGGTGCTCAGTCCGAGCCGGCGCGCGGCCCCGGTCACGCTCCCTTCGGTCAGCAGCACGTCGAGCGCGGTGACGAGATTCAGGTCGATGTCTTCCATCCGGACAGCATACGACATCGCGCGAAGTGACATGGCGTTTGATGCAACCATGGATTGAATTTGGTGCGTCTGGTGCATCAGAGGGTGCGCGCCTATAGTGGCCGGATCACGAACTTCGGCAAAGGTGGAACCATGCAATCGACTGTATCGAACGCCAGCACACCCTCGATCCTGCTCATCGCGGCCTCGCGCGGCCTCGGGCTCGCGATGGCGGAGCAATTCCTGAACAAGGGCTGGCATGTCACCGGCACCGTCCGCGCCGGATCGGGGCGCACGAAGCTGCATGAGCTCGCCGAGCGCTTCGGCGAACGGCTCGAGATCGACACGCTCGACATCTGCGAGCCGGACCAACTGGCTGCGTTGCGCGCGCGCCTGTCGGGCCGGCGCTTCGACATGCTGTTCGTGAATGCCGGCACGACCAACGATCCGAACGAAACGATCGGCGAAGTCACGACGGACGAGTTCGTGCGCGTGATGATCACGAACGCGCTGGCGCCGATGCGCGTGATCGAGGCGTTGCAGGATCTCGTGACCGAGGACGGCCTGATCGGCGCGATGTCGTCGGGGCAGGGCAGTGTCGCGAACAACGTGAGCGGCATGCGCGAGGTCTACCGCGGCAGCAAGGCCGCGCTGAACCAGTTCATGCGCAGCTTCGCGGCGCGCCAGGCCGCGACGCCGCGCGCGATGGTGCTGATGGCGCCGGGCTGGGTTCGGACGGAACTCGGCGGCCCCGATGCGCGACTGACGATCGACGAAAGCGTGCCGAGCCTCGTGAACGTGCTGATCGGCAAGCAGCGGCGCGCGGGGCTCGAGTACCTCGATTACCAGGGGCGCACGGTGCCGTGGTAGTGGCCGACGCGCTGCGCATGCCGCGCCGATTCAATACAATGCGACGTCGAGGTGCTGGCGCCGTGTCGGGCAGCCGGGCGCCCCGTTCGATGAGCGGTATCGACCGGCGACCGCGCATCGTGGAATGACGTCCCGCCCTGACGGGCTGCTGGCGAATACGGAGCGCAGCATGAACGAACCCTACCTGCAGGTCATCGCCCATTTCTTCGCGAAACCCGGCAACGGCGACCGCGTGATCGAACTGCTCGCGGAACTCGCGCCGCTCACGCGCGCCGAGCCGAAGAACATCGACTACGCGTACTTCCGCTCGCCGGTCGAACCTGACCACATCGTGATCCTCGAGCGTTACCGCGAAGCCGACGGCCTCGACGTGCATCGGGAAACGCCGCATTTCCAGCGGATCGGTGTCGGCGCGATCATTCCGTTGCTCGATCGCCGCGACGTGACGTGCTACATGGTGCAGCCGGACACCGGCACGGCGACGCCACCGGGAGGCACCCGATGAACCCGTTTCAATTCCGTACCGTTCCGACGCAGATCGTCGAATTCGGCGCCGCGCGCCGGCTCGGCGCGGTGTTGCGCGAACGCTTTCCGACGCTCGCGCGACTGTGCGTCGTCACCGACGCGTTCCTGCATCGCAGCGGCGTGCTCGCGCCCGCGCTGGAGAGCCTCGCCGCGCACGGCTGGCAGGTGACGGTGATCGACGACGTGATCGCCGATCCGCCCGAACACGTGGTACTGGACGCGACCGCGCGGGCGGTGGCGGCCGACGCCGAGATCGTGCTCGGCCTCGGCGGCGGTTCGTCGATGGACGTCGCGAAGCTGATCGCCGCGCTCGCACCGGGGCGGCAGGCGCTGGCCGACATGTACGGCGTCGACAAGGTCGCAACGTCGCGGCTGCCGCTCGTGCAGATGCCGACCACGGCCGGCACCGGCTCCGAAGTGACGGCCGTGTCGATCGTCACGGTCGGCGAGGCGCGCAAGATGGGCGTCGTGTCGCCGCACCTGTTCGCGGACGTCGCGATTCTCGACGCCGAGCTGACGCTCGGACTGCCGCGCGCTGCAACGGCGGCGACGGGTATCGACGCGATGGTGCATGCGATCGAGGCCTATACATCGTCGCGGCTGAAGAATCCGGTGTCCGACATGCTGGCCGTGCAGGCGTTGACGCTGCTGTCGCGCAATCTGCTGAAGGCGTGCGACGACGGCAACGATCGCCACGCGCGCGAGGCGATGCTGGTTGGCGCGATGTTCGCCGGCCAGGCCTTCGCGAACGCGCCGGTCGCGGCCGTGCATGCGCTGGCCTATCCGGTCGGCGGCATTTTCCACGTGCCGCACGGGTTGTCGAACGCGCTCGTGCTGCCGCATGTGCTGCGCTTCAACGCATCGGCCGCCGCGCCGCTGTATGCGGAGCTCGCGGCGATCGTCGCGCCGTCGGCGACGGGCAGCGACGAAGCGAGGACGCACGCGCTGATCGACGAGATCGATCGGCTGATCGTCGCGACGGGCATCCCGCGCACGCTGCGCGAGGTCGGCATCGGCGAGAGCGACCTGCCGCGCATGGCGTCGGATGCGATGTTGCAGACGCGCCTGCTCGTGAACAATCCGCGCGAGGTGACGGAAGCCGACGCGCTGGCGATCTATCGGCACGCGTGGTGATGCGGCGCGCGTGACTGCGCGACGGTCGGCGGCGTAACGCCACCGGCCGCTGCTGTTTCTGATCGCGATCCTTGCAGGTCGATTCGGGTTCGTTATCGGACTTGCGAGGCGGCACATGCGAGCATCGCCGCCGTGATTGAAAATCGCCTTCGCTCGATCGACAGGAGACGACATGACGCAACGGGACGAAGCGGCGCGCACGCGATGCGTCGCATGGCAGATCGCGCAGACGTGGCAGGCGGGCGAATGGTGCCGGCTCGTCGAGACGCGTGACGGCGTCGATCTGTCGGGAGCGGTCGCCGGCGCGATCGACGGCACGCCGTTTCGCGTCGACTATGCGATCGTGTGCGGCGCCGACTGGCTGACGCGTTCCGTGCGCGTCACGCACTGGCTCGGCGCGGCGCCGGCAACGCAACTCGAGATCGAATGCGACGCGGGGCGCTGGACGATCGACGGCGCCGACGCGCCGGCACTCGCGGGCGCGACCGACATCGATCTCGGCTTCAGTCCATCGACCAATACGCTGCCGATCCGGCGTCTCGGGCTGGCGGTCGGCGCGTCGGCCGTCATTCACACCGCATGGTTGCGCTTCCCGGCGTTCGAGCTCGTGCGCGGCGAGCAGCGCTATACGCGCACGGCACAACGCGTGTACCGCTACGAGAGCGGCATGTATGCGGCCGACATCGCGGTGGACGATGCGGGCCTCGTCACCGATTACGACGAATGGCGGCGGATCGGCGCGACGCATTCGCCGTAACGCGTCGCAGCGGCGGGGCGTCAGCGCGCGTTGGCGACCGTTACCTTGCCGGGAATCAGCTTCAGCGTGCTGAACGCATCGGCGATCTTTTGCTGATACGCGAGCGTCGCATCGGTGATGGGCTGCACGCCGTAGCCGGCCCGCTTGAGCGCGATTTCGAGCGTCGGCGCGTCGAGGCCGACGAGCGGCGACAATTGCGCGGCGACTTCCGGAACATTGTCGCGTCCCCAGCGGTCGACCGCGTCGACTTCGTCGAGCAGCGTGCGCAGCACCTGCGGTTGCGCGGCCGCATACTTGCGTGCGGCAAGGTAGTACTGCGTGTTGCGCACGAGCCCGTCGCCGTTCGCGACCACGCGCGCGCCGAGCTGCCGTTCGGCGGCCGCCAGATACGGATCCCAGATCACCCACGCGTCGACGCTGCGCTGCACGAACGCGGCGCGCGCATCGGCGGGCGTCAGGTAGACCGGCTGGATGTCGGCATACGTGAGGCCCGCATGTTCGAGCGCCTTCACGAGCAGGTAGTGGACGTTCGAACCTTTGTTGAACGCGACCTTCTTGCCGCGCAGCTGCGCGACGCTGCGGATCGGTGAATCGGGCAGCACGACGATCGCCTCGCCGTGCGGCGCGGGCGGTTCGTTGCCGATATAGACGAAATTGACCCCGGCGGCCTGCGCGAAGATCGGCGGCGTCTCGCCGACCGTGCCGACGTCGATCGCGCCGGCGTTCAACCCCTCGAGCAATTGCGGGCCGGCGGGGAACTCGAGCCACTGCACCGCCACGCCCTGGCTCGCGAGCCGTTTCTCGAGCGTGCCGCGCGCCTTGAGCACGACGAAGTTGCCGTATTTCTGGAAGCCGATGCGCAGTCGCTTGTCGCTGCCCTGGGCCCATGCGGGCAGGTCGGCGAGCGGGCCGAGCGCGAGCCCGGCCAGCCCGGCGGCCGCGCCGTGCAGCCAGTGGCGGCGGCGCGGATTGGCCGGGGCAGTTTCAAGTTCTGCGTGCGGTGTGTCGTTCATCGAGGCGTCCTGCTGGCGGGTTCACGGGGCGCGCGGGCGGGCGGCGCAATGGCACGGGAGCACGGGACGCAGCCGTTTGCGGGCGATGCGCATGGCCGGCCCGCGCCGGATTCAGGACGATACGGCCGCGCGGGCCGGCGGCCAACCAACGAATCCGCATATGCAAATCAGCGGCCGGACGATACGTGAACGACGGGGCGGCAGCACGCCGCCGCGCTCACTCGGTGCCGAGCGGGCTTTCCTCGATCGCGTCGACGCGGTCCGGATAGAACGCGAGGTGCGCGCGAATCGATTCGACGGCGGGATTCGGATGCTCGTACGTCCACACCGCGTTGGTCGCGCGTTCGCCGCCGGCGGGGATCGAGTAGTACGCGCAATCGCCCTTGTACGGGCAGTACGTCGCATGGTCGGTCCGTTGCAGCAGCGACATGTCGGCATCCTCGCGCGGAATGTAGAGCACGGCCGGATAGCTGGCCTCGCGCAGCGCCAGCGCGCGGCGCGTGTCGGCGACGGTCTTGCCGGCCACCTTGACCACGACGCGCGACGGATGCGGCTCGATCGTGATCGGATGATCGGGGCCCGGCGACTTCACGGGACGAGAGGGCGTATCGGGGCTGATCGACATCGTGGGTCCTCCAGGAAGGGTCGGCGCGCCGGCAGCGCGCCGTGCCGGAACGTGCGCGCCGGGCGGATCCCCGCGCGCCGGTGCCGGCGTCGGCCAACCGATACGATGCGCCAATTCCGGAGAACCTGCAGGGGGCCGGAAGGCGGCGCGCGGCGGTGCAGGAACTGGCGTGGCGTGGGCCGTCGCTGGGAGGTTCGCTGAAACGTGCGCGGCGCTCGCATGGACGATCCGATGCGGCAGCAGCGGGATGCATCCGCCGCGATAAGCAACGCGGAATTAATTGGTAAGCGATCGGCGGGCGGCGCGCGAAGATCGGCGATCGTCATTCGCATGACCGTCCTGTCCGAGCCACCATGAAGATTCCATTCGCCTCATCCGCCGCGCGTCGTGCGCGGCATCCATCCGTTGCCGTCGTGTCGTTGCGCGCCATGGCCGCGTCGCTGCTCCTTGCCGGCGGATTCACGCACGCGTTCGCCGCGCCGGCCGGCAAGACGCTCGTGTACTGCAGCGAAGGCAGCCCGGCCGGCTTCGATCCGGGCCAGCACACGACCAGCACCGATTTCGACGCGAGCACGTACACGATCTACAACGGGCTCGTGCAATTCAAGCGCGGCACGCTCGATCTCGTCCCGTCGCTCGCGACGAGCTGGGACGTGTCGTCCGACCAGCGCGTCTACACGTTCCACCTGCGGCGCGGCGTGAAGTTCCAGACGACCGCATGGTTCAAGCCGACGCGTCCGTTCCAGGCCGACGACGTCGTGTTCACGTTCGGCCGGATGCTCGACGCCGACAGTCCGTTCCGCAAGGCGTACCCGGTCAGCTTCCCGTACTTCAGCGATCTCGGTTTCGATCGCAACATCGAGCGCATCGAAAAGGTCGATGACGACACGGTGCGCTTCGTGCTGAAGTCGCCCGACGTCGTGTTCGTGCGCAATCTCGCGATGGCGTTCGCGTCGATCCTGTCGGCCGAATATGCGTCGCAGCTGGCCGCACGCCACCGCGAGGCCGACATCAATCAGCTTCCGGTCGGCACCGGGCCGTTCCAGCTGCGTGCGTACCAGAAGGACGCGGTGATCCGCTACGACGCGAACCCCGACTACTGGAAGCCGGACGACGTGAAGCTCGCGCATCTCGTGTTCGCGATCACGCCCGACCCTGCCGCGCGCCTGCAGAAGCTCACGGCCGGCGAGTGCCAGGTGTCGGTGTTCCCGCGGCCGGCCGACCTCGCGACGCTGAAGGCCGATCCGAGCTGACGCCGTTTTCGCAGACCGGGTTCAACGTCGGCTTCGTCGCGTACAACACGCAGCATCCGCCGCTCGATCGCGTCGACGTGCGGCGCGCGCTCGACATCGCGATCGACAAGACGGCGATCATCAAGACGGTGTTCAACGGCGACGCGACGATCGCGACGAACCCGATGCCGCCGACCCAATGGTCGTACAACCCGCGGCTGAAGGACGCGCCGCGCGATCCGGCGACCGCGAAGGCGCTCCTCGCGCAGGCGGGATTCCCGAACGGTTTCGACCTGACGCTGTGGGCGATGCCGGTGCAGCGCCCATACAACCCGAACGCGCAGTTGATGGCGCAACTGATCCAGCAGGACTGGGCGAAGATCGGCGTGCGCGCGAAGATCGTCAGCTACGAATGGGGCGAATACAACCGCCGCGCGAAACGCGACGGGCAGCACGACGCGATCCTGTATGGCTGGTCGGGCGACAACGGCGACCCCGACAACTGGCTCGGCACGCTGCTCGGTTGCGACGCGGTGCACGGCAGCAATCTCGCGAAGTGGTGCAACGCGGATTTCGAGCGGCTCGTCAGCGCGGCGCGCACGAACGCGGACGTCGCGAAACGCACGTCGCTTTACGAGCAGGCGCAGGTCGTGTTCAAGGATCAGGTACCGTTCACGCCGATCGCGACGTCGATCGTGTCGCTACCGATTTCGAAGCGCGTGCACGGGGTGACGTTCTCGCCGCTTGGTGGGCACCGGTTCGATGGGGTGTGGCTGGAGTGAAGCGGGGGAGCCGGCGCGTGTGGGGCGCGCCGGCCCGTGGCGGGAGGCGCGTAGCCGGATTGTCCTGTCAGAAATGCAGGAATGCCGAAAGCCGCGCCAGACACCGCACGCCGCGCACGGCGCGCAGCGCCCGTCACTGCAATGTCACCCCCGGCCCCTTCAGCAAGGCGCTGCGGCGGCCGTCGATGCCCACCGGCACATCGCCGTGAACCGTCGCGCGGCGCACGACGCGGCGCGCATCGCCGTAATCGTTGATCGCATAGTGCTGCGTCGCGCGGTTGTCCCAGATCGCGACGTCGCCTTGCTGCCAGCGCCAGCGCACGGTGTTCTCGAGGCGCGTCACGTGTTCGTGCAGCACCTGCAGCAGATGCGCGGAGTCCTGCGACGACAGCCCCTTGATCTTCTGCACGAAATGCCCGAGCACGAGCGTGCGCTCGCCGGTCTCCGGATGCACACGCACGACCGGATGCTCGGTTTCGTAGACGGTCGACGTGAACACTTCGCGGTAGCGTTTCAGTTGCGTGTCGTCGGCGTGCACGTGCGTCGACGCATAGTCGTAGGCGTTCGTGTGCAGCGCCCACAGCGTGTCGGCGAGTGCGCGCAGCGGCTCCGGCAGGTGCGCATACGCGGTCGCCGTATTGGCCCACACCGTGTCGCCGCCGAACGGCGGAATCACGACCGCGCGCAGGATCGACACCTTCGGATACGCGTCGACGAACGTCACGTCGGTGTGCCAAGAGTTGGCGCGCGCGCCGTGCGCGGAATCGAGTTCGAGCAGTTGCGCGCTGCCGTCCGCCGGCGGCACGGTCGGATGCGCGACGGTGTCGCCGAAGCGACGCGCGAATGCTTCCTGCGCGGCGTCGTCGAGATGGTCCTGGTTGCGGAAGAACAGCACCTTGTGGCGGAGCAGCGCGGCCTGGATCGCGTCGAACGTCGCGTCGTCGAGCGTGCTCGACAGCCGGACGCCGGCGATCTCGGCGCCGATCCGGCCGGCGACCTGGCGCAGCTGAAGCGGGGCGGCGGCCGTGTGCGGCGCGGCGGCGTGCGAAGCATGCGATGACGGGTGAGCGGCATGCTGGACGTCGGACATCGGGAGTCTCCTGGGTCGGGTCGGTCGGGTCTCCATTCAAGCAGGGGCCGCGCGAAACCGGAACCGATGAATCGTCACAACCTTAGTGCGCGTCGTGACGATCGATATGTGTCGTCGTGCTGAGCGATGCGCGCGCGGTATCCGGGAATCCGATCGGCATGCGAAATGCGGAATATTTTCCCTGTCAAATCGGCGGGCACGAAAAGATTGCCGAAAAGCGAGCGCGAATGGCCGGTTTCAAATTTGCCGGGGCGACTCCGATGAATTTGGAAAAAACGGCAAAAAATATCGAATCATCGGCCAACGCAATGATGCGTACCATCGTTGACATTCTTACATCGCGCCCCGACAGGCCTTGCGTTGCGGGCGGGAAAGCGGTAAGCGGTGTGCCCGTATTTCATTGTTGAAGGGCGCCGTCCATAAATACACTCCGACGCTAAATAATTTGAAATCCCCCAAAAAATTATCTATACACTAGACGAAACGGCGTGATTCGCATCGTCTCAAATGCGGCCACGCAACAAAACGCGCGAAGTGCGGCAAATCAGTTGCCATACCCGCGCGTTGCAGCGATCGAAAGGATTCCGGGGGATGCGAACGGCACGATGCACGGGCCGCCGCATGAATCGTGAATGGGCGAACGCCATGCGCCGCCACCGAAGCAACGCAGCGTCTTTACATTCAAGGTCGATCACCGGCCCCGTCACACGGAGGGAGTCATGCTGCAATACGTCAAGTCCTTGTTGCGCGATGAACGGGGCGTCAGTTCGCTCGAATACGCAGTGCTGGCCGGCATCATCGTCGTCGCACTCGCGGCGGTCGGCACGTACCTGAGCGGTACATCAGGCCTGCAGGCCATATTCACATCGCTGATCAACAAGGTCAGCTCACTGATCTGATCTCCTGAACCCGCGCGCCGCCGACGAATACACGGATCCGCAGCGGTACGACGTATCCAGCCGGGGCGCACCGACGGACGGCTCTCCGATGCTCTATCTCGTACAGCTGACGGCCACGCTCGTGCTGGTGTCGATCGCGATGCAGGACCTGCGCGAGCGGCGCGTGTCCAATCGCGCGGTGCTGGCGTTCGCGATGCTGTACGTGATCGCGGCGGCGCTCGTGCGCGAAGGGCTTGCGCCATTCGCCGGCCACGTCGCGACCGCCGCGGCGATGCTGGTGATGTTCGGCGCGCTGCGTCACGCGGGCTGGCTCGGCGGCGGCGACGTGAAGCTGGCCGCGGCGGTATTCCTGTGGGCCGGCCCGCCGCTCGCGTTGCCGGTGCTGACGATCGTCGGCGCGAGCGGCGCCGCGTGCGGCCTCGCGATGCTCGCTGGCGTCGCACGGCAGCGTCGCGTCGCGCCTGCGCACCCGATGGTGACGCGCGGCGTGCCGTACGGCGTCGCGCTTGCGTTCGGCGGCGCGCTGGCCGTCTGGGCGCCGTTTCCTCACGCACTTTCGCTTACCTAGCCAGGGGACGCGCGCCGCCATGCCCAAACCCCTGAGAATGGCCGTGCTGATCATCGCCGCCGGCATCGGTGCGTTCATCCTGCGCCAACTGTATGTTTCCGCGTCGACACCTCCGCCGCCCGGTAACACGGCCGACGTACGCGTGCGGGTCGCCGCGGCGGACCTTCCCGAAGGACTGCTGCTGCGCGACAACGATCTCGCATGGAAACCCATGGCGCGCGCGCAGGTGCCGGCCGGCGCGTTCGTCGAATCGCAACCGGGCGCGGACCTGAAGGGCGCGCTGCTGCGCAGCCGCGTCGAAGCGGGCGCGCCGATCCGCGCGGACAACGTGATTTCGGCGGGCGCGCCGGATTTTCTCGCCGCCGCGCTGCAGCCCGGCATGCGCGCGATCTCGGTGCCGGTCGACGACGTGTCGGGCAACGCGGGGCTGATCCAGCCGGGCGACTTCGTCGACGTGGTGCTCACGCAGCAGATCGGCGGCTCCGCGACGACGCCCGGCACGTTCGAAGCGGAGACGGTCGTGCGGCGCGCGCGCGTGCTCGCGGTCGGCTCGGAATTCCAGCGCGCGAAGGGGGGGCCCGCGAGCGCGCCGGACGCGCCGGTCCGCGCGCGCACGGTCACGCTCGAGGTCGCGCCGCGCACCGCGCAGGTCGTGCTGGTCGCGACGCGCCTCGGTTCGCTGTCGCTCGCACTGCGCAGCTTCGCGACGAGCGACCGCCGCCAGGCGGCGGGCGGCGACGAACAGGAGCCCGATACGCCGCCGGTATGGGCCGGTGACGTATCGCGCGCGGCCCGCGAAGCGGCGCGTGCGCCGGCTGCGCGGACGGATACTGGCACGCGCCCGGCGCAAAGCAACACGGTCGTGATCTATCGCGGCTCGTCGGTCGACGATGGATCGCGCGCCGGCGGCACCGGCACGCCGGGCGTGCCGCCGCTGCCGGCCGGTTGGCCGGGCACGCCTGTTGCACCGGTTGCGCCGGCCGCACCCGTGGGCGGCAATGCGACGGCGGACGCGGCGACGCAAGCGCCGCGGACCACGACGGTGCAGTGATGCAGTGAAGAATCGGGCCGGCCGCCCGGCGGCCGGCCACTGACGGGAAAACGCATGGTGCGCATGGTTCGTTGGATCGCTTTCTGGTGTCTGGCCTGCATCGTCGCGCCGGGCGTCGCGCTCGCGCAGCGCGCGCACGCGGCGGACGCCGGCGCGCCGTTGTCGATCGCGACCGGCAAGGGCGAGATGCTGTCGCTGTCCGAACCCGCGACCGCGATGTTCGTCGCGGATCCGAGCATCGCCGACATCCAGGTGCCGTCGCCGCGCACCGTGTTCGTGTTCGGCAAGAAGGCCGGCACCACCACGCTGATCGCGCTTGGCGCGAACCATCGTCCGATCCTGCGCCGCACGGTGATCGTGCAGGTCGACACCGCGTCGCTGCAGACGGTGCTCGACAGCCGCTTTCCGCAATTGAAGCTGGCGGTGTCCGGCGCGCCGGGCTCGCTGATGGTGTCGGGCAAGGTGCCGAGCGCGGCCGACGCGGACGCCGTGATGCAGTCGCTCGCGCCCTACCTGAACGACAAGGAAAGGATCGTCAATCGGCTCACCCTGTCGCGCCCGATCCAGGTGAACCTGCGCGTGCGCGTGACCGAGGTGAGCCGCAACGTCACGCAGCAGCTCGGCATCAACTGGAGCTCGCTCGGCGCGGCCGGCAATTTCATCGGCGGGCTGTTCAACGGGCGCACGCTGATGGATCCGACGAACCGGCTGTTCAACCTGTCGCCGACCGGCGCGTACTCGGTGCTCGGCGGCTTCCACACAGGGCGCTGGTCGATCGACGTCGTGCTCGACGCGCTCGACCAGGAAGGGCTGATCACGATGCTCGCGGAGCCGAACCTCACAGCGATGTCCGGCCAGACCGCGAGCTTCCTCGCGGGTGGCGAGATTCCGATTCCGGTCGCGCAGGCCGGCAACACGACCGGCGCGATCACGGTCGAGTTCAAGCCGTTCGGCGTGTCGCTCGATTTCACGCCGACCGTGCTGGCCGACAACCGGATCAGCCTGAAGGTGCGCCCGGAAGTGAGCGAGGTCGACGCGAACAACAGCGTGACGACCGGCGGCGTGACGGTGCCGGGGCTCACCGTGCGGCGCGTCGAGACGACGGTCGAGCTGTCGAGCGGGCAGAGCTTCGCGATCGGCGGGCTGCTGCAGAGCCAGACGGCCAATACCGTGTCGCAGATTCCGGGGCTCGGCCGGCTGCCGATCATCGGCCGGCTGTTTTCGTCGAAGAACTTCCAGGACAACAAGACCGAGGTCGTCGTGATCGTGACGCCGTACATCGTGCAGCCGACCGGCCCCGGCCAGCTCGAACAGGCGCTCGACACCGTCGCCCGGCCGAGCAGCGATCTCGAGTTCGCGGTGCAGCGCAATCTCGGGCTCGACCTGATGTCGGGTGAAACGCCGCGCCCCGTCGGCGCCGCGGGCTTCGTGTATTGACCGGAGGAGCGCGCATGCGGGTTCGAACCATCGTTTTCGCTCTGCTGGCGCCCGCGCTTGCAGGCTGCCTGTCGGCGCCGCCGCCGATCAACCTGCCGGATGCCCGCGCGATCGGCTTCGACGGCGTGCGCGCGGTGCCGCCCGACTGCGCGGCGCTGATGCAGCCGTCGCATCTCGTCGACGCGGGCTTCGGGCGGCCCGGCGTGCCGTTCGGCTGCGCAACCTACACGAATCTCGCGACGATGCTCGCGCGGCCGGAAGACCTCGTCGCGCCCGTGCCGTACGGCGGCGCGGACGCGCAAGTCGCGGCCGACGCGGTGCGCCGCTACGTCGAGGATCGCGTGAAGCAGCCGACCCCCGGCAAGACGCTGACGACGACCGGCTCGCCCGGCCATTGACCCGCTCCGGATGACATCGCGATGCCGACCATGAACGTCCTCGATCGCCAGAACGCCAAGCGCGCCGCCTCCGCCGGGGCGGCGGATCTCATCGCGGTCGTGTCGGACGCGGGCAGCGAAGACGTGATCCGCCGCGTCGCGCAGGATCTGTCGATCACGCGCGCCCACGTGCAGGCGGGCAATTGCGACGACGCGATCCGCCTGCTGCAGCAGCACGAGCGTTCGCCGCGCCAGCTGATCGTCGACGTGTCGGATTCGGTGCTGCCGGTGTCCGACCTGATGCGGCTCGCCGAGATGTGCGATCCGTCCGTGCGGGTCGTCGCGATCGGCACGCAGAACGACGTCGGGCTGTTCCGCAACCTGCTCGGCATCGGCGTGCAGGACTACATCGTGAAGCCGCTGACCGTCGAGCTGATGCGGCGCGCGCTGACCGCGACGGAATCGATCGTGCACGCGCGTACCGGCAAGATCGTCAGCTTCGTCGGCGCGCGCGGCGGCGTCGGCGCGACGACGGTCGCGGTGAGCCTCGCGCGCTGCCTGGCGGGCGAGAAGCGCCGCCGTGTCGCGTATGCCGACCTGAACCTTCATGGCGGTGGCGCGAACTCGATGCTCGGGCTGTCGAGCAACAACGGGCTGATCGAATTGCTGAACATGGAGCAGCGCCCCGACGACGCGCTGTTCGACCGCATGTTCGTCACGAAGGGCGACCGCCTGCACGTGCTGTCGGCCGAGCTGGCGTACGGCGAGGACGCGCCGCTGCGCGACGATGCGATCGCGCAGCTCGTCGACATGCTGAAGGACCGCTTCCATTACGTGCTGTTCGACGTGGGCAACCGCGCCGGCAAACTGTTCGAGGACGCATTGGCGGCGTCCGATCTCGTCTATATCGTCGCCGACCGCTCGGTGCATGCCGCATACGAAGCCGCGCGGCTCGCGCGCTTCGTGAAGGAGCTGCCCGGCGAGCGGCTGCTGTCGATGGTGCTGAACAATCCGCTCGAGCCGGTCAAGGGGCGCGTCGCGCAGACCGATTTCGAGGACGCGTTCGGCGGCGTGAAGCTGCGCGAGCTGCCGCACGAGCCGCAGCCGCTCGCGGTCGCCGAGAACCTCGGCGAGCCGATCGAAGGCGGGAAGCGTCGTGGCTTCCTGGACGAAATCCGGCGGCTCGCGAACGGCATCACCGGCGAATCGATGGCCGTCGCCGAGCCGTGGTACGCGCGCTTCGTCAAGTGGAGGAAAGGATCGTGACGTTCGGTACCCGCAAACGGTCGACGCCGGAGCCTGCGCCGGCAGTATCCCCGGCCGCGCCGCGCGACGACGCGCCCGCGCCGGCGCCGGCACCGATCGCGAGCCACGCGCCGCCGCCGCTGCGCGGGGCCGCGGCGGCCGACACGCAGGAGTCGCTGATCCGCTCCGGCAAGTTCGATGCGATCCGCACCGCGGTGTTCTCGTCGATGAACATGTCGGCTGCGTTGATGAAGACGCGCGACGAAGTGCGCGCGGGCATCGAGCAGGTGGCCGCGCACACCGTCGAGCGCGAGCGCCTGAAGATCACGGCGGGCGAGCAGGTGCTGATCGTCGACGCGATCCTGAACGACATGTTCGGCGTCGGGCCGATCGAGCCGCTGCTCGCCGACGACACCGTGTCCGACATCCTCGTGAACGGCCCCGACCAGGTGTACGTCGAGCGCGCGGGTCGGCTTGAACTCACGGCGCTGAAGTTTCGCGACAACGCGCACGTGACGAGCGTCGCGCAGCGGATCGCGGCGGCAGTCGGCCGCCGCGTCGACGAGAGCAGCCCGATGGTCGACGCGCGCCTTGCCGACGGCAGCCGCGTGAACGTGGTGCTGCCGCCGATCGCGATGCGCGGCGCGTCGATCTCGATCCGCAAGTTCGCGAAGCGCGACATCACGCTCGCGCGGATGGCACATCAGGGCAACATCTCGCACGGGATGCTGCAGGTGCTGAAGATCGCGTGCGCGTGCCGGCTGAACATCGTGATCTCGGGCGGCACCGGCTCCGGCAAGACCACGCTGCTGAACGCGCTGTCGCAGCACATCGAGGAGCACGAGCGGATCGTGACGATCGAGGATGCGGCCGAGCTGCAACTGCTGCAGCCGCATGTCGTGAGCCTCGAGACGCGGCCGGAGAATACCGAGGGGCTCGGCGGAATCTCGCAGCGCGACCTCGTGCGCAATGCGCTGCGGATGCGGCCCGATCGCATCATCCTCGGCGAAATCCGCGGCGCGGAGGCATTCGACGTGCTGCAGGCGATGAATACGGGCCACGACGGCTCGATGACGACGATCCACGCGAACACGCCGCGCGATGCGATCAGTCGGCTCGAAAGCATGGTGATGATGGCGAACGCCAATCTGCAGCTGCTGTCGATCCGGCGCCAGATCGCGAGCGCCGTGCACCTGTTCGTGCAGATCGAGCGGATGCGCGACGGCGTGCGCCGCGTGACGCGGATCACCGAGATCGTCGGGATGGAAGGCGAGGTCGTGATCACGCAGGACCTGTTCACGTTCCGCCAGGAAAGCGACACGACGCGCGACGTGGTGAAAGGGGTGTTCGAGGCGTCGTCGCTGCGCCCCGCGTTCGCCCCGCGTGCCGCGTACTACGGCATGGAGGACGCGCTCTCCGAGGTATTCCGGCAATGAGGCCCGCCGACCTGTTCGCGCTCGGCGCATTCGTCGTGATCCTCGTGATCGGCCTCATGCTGTCCGCGCTGCTCGATCGCGCGCGGCAGGGGCCGGAGCAGCGCATTCGCGAGCGGATGCGGCGCCTCGCGCCGTCGCTGGCGGGCCGCGAGGCCGGTGCCAACGCCACGCCCGGCGTCGCGCTGTTCAACCTGCCGCGCCGGCAGGGCCGCGTGCGTGCGTGGCTGCAGCGCTACGTGACGCGCGTGCGCGCGGTCGGCGGCGAGCGCGGGATGCGGATCGTCATCGCCAGCGCGATCGTCGGCGAGATCGCGGCGATCGTCGCGATGAAGCTCGTCGCGCTGCCGAGCATCCTGCATCCGCTGATCTACGTCGGGTTGCCGCTGCTGGCGATGCGCACCAGCTATCGCGCGCTGGTCGAGCGTTTCCGGCTGCGCTTTCTCGAAGCGTTCCCCGACGCGATCGACCTGATCGTGCGCGCGGTGCGCGCGGGCATCCCGGTCACGCAGGCGATCAGCACGGTCGGTGACAGCGCGGCGGAGCCGGTGCGCTCGACGTTCCGCACGATGGGCGACAGCCTGCGCGTCGGCGTGGATCTGAAGGACGTGCTGACGCAGGCGTCGGACCGGCTGATGATCGCGGACTTCTCGTTCTTCACCGTCTACCTGCTGTTGCAGCGCGAGACCGGCGGCAGCCTCGGCGAAACGCTCGACGAATTGTCGAGCATCATCCGCACGCGCCGCGACATCCGCCTGAAGACGCGCGCGTTGACCGCCGAAGGGCGGATCACGACGAAGATCATTTCGGCCGTGCCGTTCGTGATGATCGGCGCGCTGTTCCTCGTGAACCGCTCGTACGTGATGCTGCTGTTCGACACGCACGCGGGACACGTGATGCTGACGATCGCCGCCGTGCTGCTGACGATCGGACTGCTGACGATCAACAAGATCTCGAAACTGGACACCGCGCGATGACGATGTCGATGCTGGCCGCCCGCGGCCTCGAACTGCTGTTGTTGATCGCGTGCGTTGCCGCGGCGCTCGCGACGCCCGGCGGCGGCACGCGCCGGCGCATCGCCGCGCGCGTGCAGCAGGCGGCCGGACAGCGCTCGCTGTCGCTGGCGGCGGGGCGGCTGCAGCCGGGCGAGGTGCGCCAGGACCTGACGCGGCGGCTCGCGCAGCTCGGCGAGCGGCTGCCGGTGCTCGACCCGATGCAGCGCGTGAAGCTCGGGCTGCAGCTCACGCGCGCCGGCTTTCGCGAGCGCCGCGCGGTGTCGGCGATGATCGGCATCAAGCTGAGCTGCGGCGTGCTGTTCGCGGGCTTCGCGATCGTGTTCAGCCCGTACATTCCGCGTCTCGGCGAATTCTTCGTGATCCGTGCGGTGGCGATGGTCGGTGCGTTCGTGATCGGCGTGATCGTGCCCGAGTACGTGCTCGGCGCGATGATCCGGCGGCGCCGGCGCATCATCGCCGCGTGCTTTCCCGATGCGCTCGACCTGCTCGTGATCTGCACGATGGCCGGCAACAGTCTCGCATCGGGCGTGCGGCGCGTCGCCCGCGAACTCCAGCGCATCTGCCCGCCGCTCGCCGACGAGCTGACGGTGTGCGCGGACGAGCTGACGCTGAGCGGCAACGTCTCCGAGGCGCTCGCGCATTTCGCGCTGCGCGTCAATTTTTCGTCGGCGCGCTCGCTCGCCACGACGCTCACGCAATCGCAGCGATTCGGCACGCCGATCACGCAGGCGCTGCGCACGCTGTCGCGCAGCGAGCGCACCGAGCAGGTCGTCGCGCTCGAGGAAAAGGCCGCGAAGCTCGCGCCGAAGATCACCGTGCCGATGATGCTGTTCATCCTGCCGACGGTCGGCCTGATCGCGGCGGGCCCGGCGGCGATCCGCCTGATCGAGGTATTCAAATGACACGATCCGTCATCCGCGCGCTGGCGTTCGCGGCCGTGCTGCCCGTGCTGGCCGGCGGCTGCGCGCCGGGCATCCAGACGAGACCGGCGCTGTCGCAAAAGAGCGACGACCCGCAAGCCGAATTGCGCATTGCCGACAGCGCGCTCTCCGGCGGCAACGTCGAGCTCGCGTCGACGCTGTACGGCAAGGTGCTCGCGCGGCATCCCGATTCGCTCGCGGCGCAGCTGGGGCTCGGCGACGTCAACTACCGGGCCGGCGATCTGGAGCGTGCGCGGATTCTCTATGAGCAGGCACGGCAACAGGCGCCGGCGGATCTCGGGCCGCAGCTCGGGCTTGCGCGCGTCGCGTTGCGGCAGCGCCGGCTCGACGAGGCCGCGCAGCGCTACCGCGACCTGCTGGCCGCGCAGCCGAACCTGCCGCTCGCCGCGCAAGGGCTCGGCACGGTGCTCGACCTGCAGGGCCGCCATGCCGACGCGCAAGCCGTGTATCGCGACGCGCTCAACGCGCATCCGGACGCGCAGGGGCTGCGCATCGACCTCGGGCTGTCGCTCGTGCTGAGCAACCGGCCGCGCGAAGGCGTGAACGTGCTGCTCGACGTGGCCGGCTTGCCCGACGCGCCGTGGCAGGCGCGCCAGAACCTCGCGTTCGCGTACGGCGTGCTCGGCAACACGGATTCGGCGAAGAAGCTGCTGTCCGCGGACCTGCCTGCGTCGGCGGTGGCCGACAACCTGCGCTTCTACCAGGCGGTCCGCGCGCAGCTCGCGGCGCGCCCGGCGGCCGCCGCCGCGCGGCCGTTGACGGGCGCGGCGCTCGAGCGGAGCGTCGTGCCTCCCGCTGCGGGGACCGCAAAATGACACGCGGGGCGAGGGGCGCGCGCCACGCGCGCGGCGTCGTATCCCTCGAGTTCGCGCTGATGCTGCCGTTCCTGTTGATGGTGCTGATCGGCATCATCGACGTGAGCCTGCTGCTGTGCGACAAGGCCGTCATCACGAACGCGAGCCGCGAAGCCGCGCGGGCCGGCGTCGTGCTGCGCGTGCCGATGCTGACCCCGACGCAGATCGCCAACGTCGCGTTGAGCTACACGCAGAACAGCCTGGTCAGCGGCGGCACCGGGACGGTGCCGACCGTGGCCGTGACGCAGGCGAACGGCACGACGGCGGGCACCGCGCTGACGGTGACGGTGACCTACACGTATTCCGGGCTGGTGCTGGGTACGGCGTTGAGCGTGCTGACCGGCCCGATTACGATCTCGGCCAGCTCGGTGATGCTCTATGAATGACGCAGCCGACACGCGCTGCACCGGCCGCGCGTCCGAGCGAGGCTCCGTCGCGCTGTTCTTCCTGATGTTCCTGATTCCGCTGCTGTCGTTCGGCGCGCTGGCGATCGACATCGCGTGGGTCGCCACGGTGCGCAACCAGCTTCAGAACGCCGCCGACGCGGCCGCGCTCGCGGCGGCCGATGCGATGATGTCGCCGACCGGCGGCCCGCTGAACTGGTCGCAGGCCGCGCCGGCGGCGAACGGCGTGATCGCGCGGAATTCGGCGGCGGGCGCGGCGCTGGCGACGGGCACGGTGACGACCGGCTACTGGAACGTGACGCGCAACCCGGCGACGATGCAGCCGACCGCCATCACGCCCGGCGCGTACGACGTGCCGGCGGTGCAGGTCACGGTATCGCGCGCGCCGGGCATCAACGGCGGCTCGATTCCATTGCTGCTCGGCGGGCTGCTGGGCGTGCCCGGCACATCCGGCAGTGCGACCGCGATCGCGGTGCTCGCCGCGCCCGGCGGGGTGGCGGCGGGCGGCCTGTTTCCGATCGCCATCGATCAGTGCGTGTACAACCAGTACTGGAATGCGGCGACCAACCAGCCGCTGATCGATCCGCTGACGGGCCTGCCGTTCCAGTTCTCGATCACCAACGGCCAGACCTATGGCGCGCTGTGCATGGGCGGGCAATGGACGTCGTTCCAGTCGACCGCCACCGACACGACGACGATGGGCGGCCTGATGGTGACCGGCAACCCGACGACGCTCAATATCGGCGACAGCATCTACCTCGCGACCGGCGTGAAGGCGACGCTCTACACGTCGGTGCCGGTCGGCGCGACGGTCGTGCTGCCGGTCGTCACGCAGACGTCGAGCAGCACCTACGTGCCGATCGTCGCGTTCGCGGCGTTCCATATCGACGCGTCGTTTGGCGGCTCGAACAAGTACATCCAGGGCCACTTCGTCGCCGGCGTGAAGCTCACGGGCGTCGCGACCGGCGTCGGGCCGTACTACGGCGTGTACGTGCCGCCGCGGCTCGCGTTGTGAGCGTCGTGAGCGTCGTGCCGCGCGCGCCGCAGCAGCACGAGCAGCGCGAAGAGGGTCACTACCGGGCCGATCTGCGGCCACTCGAGCCACGGGTTCAGGTATTCGAAGATCGGCAGCGCCCACAGCAGCGCGATTGCCGTCTGTTCGCCGCGCAGCCAGCCGTCGCGCCAGCCGATCGCCAGCATGCACGCGATCGCGACCGTGAACCACGCAAGTTCGTAGTGCCATACGTACGGGTTGGCAGCCAGCGTTGCGACCGTCAGCACGGCCGCGCGCACGCGGGTATCGCGTGACCATGCCCATGCGACGCAGGCGGCCGCGATTGCAATCACGGCGATACACGCATGTGCGGCATAGGCGGCGGCGGGCGGCACGCCCGCGAGGCGGAAAGTCGCGAACGGCGTCGGCGACACGAGCCAGAACACGACACCGTGTTCAAGGACGATCAAGCGCGCGAGCCCCGTGCTGGCGACGAACAGGCGCAGCGAGTCGACCCCGCAGACCAGGATGCTCAACGCGACGAACGTGCCCGTGGCGAGCGCGGCCCATGCGATCGTGCGCCACGCGCGCGCCGCGATCAGCACGAACGGGAACAGCAACGCCATCTGCGGCTTGACCGACAGCAGGCCGATGCAGAGGCCGGCCCACATCGGCCGCCGGGCGGCCCAATGGACGGCCAGCGCCGCGCAGGATGCGGTCAGAAACGCGTTCTGCCCGAGCGTCGCGGTGACGAACACGCACGGTGCGGCGGCCAGTGCGAGCGTCGCGGCGCGCCCTGCGGCGGCCATCGAGCCGAGGCCGGATACGCGCGACGCAGCGAGGCCGAGCACGACGACGCCGAACGCGACGAACAGCGGATAGCCGAGCGCAAAGGGCAGCAGCGCCAGCGGCGTCACGAGCAGCAGATAAGTAGGCGGGTACAGCCACGGTGCGAAGCTGTCACGACGAAAGTGGGTGAACAGCTCGGCCGTCAGCCGCGAGAATGACGAGAAATCGTACGCCTGCGCCGGCGTACCGTGCAGCATCACGTAGGACGCGGACCAGAACACCGAGAAGTCGGCGCCGGGGCGCCCCACGGCGCCGCCGTGGCGCACGACGGTCGTCCAGACCGCGATGAACAGCGCGTAGAACACCAGCATCATTGCGCTGTACAGGACGAGGCGCCGCGGCGTGAGCCATTCGCCGACTGCGCGCGGCGCCGAGCGTAGCGATTGGCTGGAAATGTCCAATTGCCGCGGCCCGGTTTACTTGAACGACGCCTTGCGGGCGGCGGGGCCGGCGGCGGCCGGTATCGTCGTCCGGCGGCGGGTCGCGTGCGTGCGCTTGAGCGGGAACTGCAGCAGCTTCGATGCGGGCTGCGCGGCGGCGTCGCGCTCGGCCCGGTAGCGCCGCCTGACGAGATAGACTGGGCGCTGCTTGGACTCGTGATAGATCCGGCCGAGGTATTCGCCGATCACGCCGATGCCGATCAGCTGGATGCCGCCGACGAACAGCACGACCGAAATCAGCGATGGGTAGCCGTGCACCGGATTGCCGAAGAACAGCGTGCGTACGACGATGAACGCGCCGTACACGAGCGACAGCATCGCGAACGTGATGCCGACGTAGGTCCACACGCGCAGCGGCACCGTGCTGAAGCTCGTGATGCCCTCGAGCGCGAAATTCCAGCGCCGCCACCCGGAGAACTTCGAGCGGCCGCCGCTGCGCGGCGCCCGCGTGTATTCGATGATCGCGGTGCGAAAGCCGACCCACGCGAACAGCCCCTTCATGAACCGTCGCCGCTCCGGCAGCGCGCGCAGCGCATCGACGACCTCGCGATCCATCAGGCGGAAATCGCCGACGTTTTCCGGCATCTCCACCTCGGACAGCGCGTTGTGCACGCGATAGTAGAGCGCCGCCGCCGCGCGCTGCAGGTAGGGATCGCACAGCCGGTCGGTGCGTTTCGCGGCGACGACCTCGGCGCCGCCGCGCCAGCGTTCGATCATCGCGGGAATCAGCGCGGGCGGGTCCTGCAGGTCGGCGTCGATCAGGATCACCGCGGCGCCGGCCGCCTCGTCGAGGCCCGCGGTGAGCGCCGCTTCCTTGCCGAAGCGGCGCGTGAGATCCACGACGTGCACGCGCGCATCGCCGGCGGCGATCGCGAGCAGCCGGTCGAGCGTGCGATCGCGGCTGCCGTCGTTGATGCAGACGAGCTCGAAGCGGACCGCGGCGACCGACTCCAGAATGGGCAGCGTTTCGGCAAAGAACGCGTCGATCGTTTCCTCTTCGTCATGAAATGGCACGACGAGTGAGATCAGCGGCTTCCTGGCTTGCGTGGACATCCTGCGGGCTCCCGAGAGATCCGGCCTGCGCTGCACCGTGTGATTCCGGTTGTTTTCTGCCGAACGGGCGTGGCCCGGTTCGGCGCGACGTCGGTTCCGGCCTGCTTGTCCACCGCGGACCGGACGTAGGTGTTGTGTCCATTGTATGCAGGGAATCGCCGATTCGTAACACGTATCGGCGGATTTGCACGGCGTGGCGAAGGGCTTGCCGGGGAAACACCGGGTGGCCCCCGGCGGCGGACCGTGCGCGACGGCGCTAGGATGGCGTTTTCAATGCCGAAGGAGCGCGCGGTGCAAGTTCACGATCTGACAGGTGCGCCGCTTGATTTCTGGGTGGCGATGGCGGAAAACCTCGGCGCGCCGCGCGTCGACGCCGGCGGCTGCACGATCATTCGCGAGCCGGGCGGCACGCCGGTGCCGTACGCGCCGTCGGCTTCATGGGCGGACGGCGGCCCGCTCGTCGAGCGTTTGCCGTTCGGCGTGTTCGAACGCGACGGCGGGCACGGCGCATGGCGCGCGGTGCTGCATCGGGCGGTGCCGGCGGCGGGCGAGCGCTGCACGTTCAATCAGTCGGGGCCGACGCTGCTGATCGCCGCGATGCGCACGCTGGTTGCGTCGACGTTCGGCGACGACGTGCCCGATCTCGACATGTCGACGCCGCGCTGAGTGTGCGCGCAACCGGTTACGCGGCCGACAGGTTGCGCACCGCGATCGACGCGACGTCGACGCGCTTCGGCAGGATCGCGTCCGCAGCCGCGCGATCGGCGACACGTTGCAGCACGTCGATGTCCGCACCGGTGACGCCGCGCTGCGCGAGCGCCGCCCGGCGGGCGATATCGGCGGCCGCATCGCGCGGCAGGCGCGTGAGCGATGCGTAGACGCTCGCGTAGTCGGCCGGATGCGCGAGCGCCCATTGGCCGGCACGGGTGAGCCGCGCAAGCACGTCCGACAGCGCCGCGCGCTTCGATCGATCGTCGAGCGTGTCGACCGGCGACGTGAGGAACGCCAGCCCCGAATTGATCCCGCTGCCGTCGCGCACGATACGCGCGCCGCGCCGCACCACGTTGCCGTAGTAAGGATCGAAGGTCGCCCAGATGCCGATCTGCTTCGCCTCGAATGCGGCGAACGCGTCGACCGGCAGCACGAAGCGCACGTCGACGTCGCCCGGTGCGAGGCCGTGTTCGCGCAGCGCGCCGTACAACTGGTATTGCGAGATGCTGCCGCGCGCCGACGACACGACGACGGTGCGCCCCTTCAGGTCGGCGACCGTGCGCACCGGCGAATCGGGCTGCACGACGATGCCGAGCGACGTGGGCGAGCCCACGCGCGTCGCGACGATCCGCAGCGCCGGATCGCCGAGCGCGGCCGTCAGCACGGGCAGGTCGCCGGCCGGCGCGAGATCGATCGCGCCCGCGCGCTGCGCTTCGAACAGTGGCGCGGCGCCCTGGAAATTCGCCCAGCGAAACCGGTACGGCACGCCGTCGAGCACGCGCGCGGCCTCGGCCAGCGCGCGCAGGCCGCCGGCCTGATCGCCGAGCACCAGCGTGACGTTCGACAGGTCCGGGCCGGCCGCGCGGGCGGGCAATGCGGCGGCGCCCGCAAGCGGTGCGGCGGCGAGAGCGGCCACACGCAGCAACGCGCGGCGGCGGGCAGGGGCGGAGGGCGAAGTCATCGATGGCGGTCCTCGGTGATCCGCGCGCGGGCCGCGCGGCTGCCGGGCAGATTACGGAATCGGTTTCGCGCCGGCAAACATCGAATCGCGCAATGCTTATTCGTGCGACGAGGAAATGGCGGCGGGGGAAGATACGGCGCTAGGCTGCCGCGGGGACGGTGCGCAGGAACGCGCGTACGGCGGGCGCCTTCTCGAAGCGCCGGTGCGCGAGCGCGAGTTCGGACGTGATCGGCTTGCCGGCGATCGGCCGGTACACGACGCCCGGCAACGATACGCAGCCGGCGAGCGCGTCCGGAATCACCGCGACCCAGCCGTTGACCGACACGCACGCGAGCACCGCGAGCAAGCCGCCCGGCCGCGCGGCGATCACCGGCGCGAAGCGGCCGCGGCGGGCGACTTCGAGCGTGCCGCGCTCCTGCTCGGGCACCGCGAAGCGTGCGTCGGCGAGATCGGCGGCGCGCACTGTGGGCATCGACGCGTAGCGTGAATCGGCCGGCACGGCCGCGACGAACACGTCGCGCTGCAGCGTGACGATCCGCAGCCCGCCCGGCAGCGGCAATGGCGGGCGCACGTATGCGAGATCGAGCCGGCCCGAGTCGAGCTGCTTCGCGACGTCGTCCATCGGCACTTCCCGCAGGTTCAGGTCGATGCGAGGGTGCGCAGCGCGAAACGCGCCGACCGTGCGCTGCAGCGCGCCCGAATAGACGGCCGACGACACATAGCCGATTTCGATGCGACCGAGTTCGCCGCGCTCGGCCAGCATCGCGAGTTCGCGGCCGCGCTGAAGATGCTCGAGCGCGGCGCTCGCCTCGGCGAGAAACGCAACGCCTGCCGCCGTCAGCGTGACCGCGCGGCGCGAGCGCTGGAACAGCCGCACGCCGAGCAGCCGCTCGGCCTCCTGGATCTGCCGCGTGAGCGCGGGCGGCGCCATGTCGAGCGCGTCGGCCGCGCGGGCGAAATGCAGATGCTGCGCGACGCTAAGGAACGCGCGCACATGACGGAATTCGAGCGGATTCATGATTGCAATTTTCGTCAATAAAACTGCATGGACGTATCAATGACAGGCAATACGAGCCCAGCCTAGCATACGACTCGTTCCTCTTGCTCCGGATCTGTCGATGTCCCAGCCTTCCTCCGCCTCGCGCGCCGCCGCGCCCGCGAGCCCCCGCCTGCCGGCCGCCGCGACGCTCGCGGTCGCGTCGGCGACGTGCTCGCTGATCGTGCTCGACACGAACGTCGTCGCGGTGTCGCTGCCGAGCATCGCGCGCGGCTTCCATGCGAGCTTCGCCGACATCGAATGGGTCGTGAGCGCCTACATGACCGCGTTCGCCGCGTGCCTGCTGCCGGCCGGCGGGCTCGCGGACCGCTTCGGGCGCAAGCGCATGCTCGGCGCGGGGCTCGCGCTCTTTTCGCTCGCGTCGCTCGGTTGCGGGCTCGCGCCGTCGGCCGGCTGGCTGATCGCCGCGCGCGCGGTGAAGGGCGGCGGGGCCGCGCTGCTGCTGACGGCCGCGCTCGCGGTGATCGCGAACCGCTTTCCGGACGGGCGCGAACGGGCCCGCGCGTGGGCGATCTGGGGGATGTGCATGGGGATCGCGACGGCTGTCGCGCCGCTCGTCGGCGGCGCGATCACGCAGTGGATCGGCTGGCGCTGGGTATTCCTGCTGAACCTGCCGGTGTGTGCGCTGCTCGCGGCCGGCGCGCGCGTCGCGATCGACGAGTCGCGCGATCCGCACGCGAAACGGGTGGACGCCGCCGGCAGCGTGCTGTTCGGCGCGGCGCTCGCGTGCGCGATCGCCGCGCTGATCGATGCGCCGTCGCACGGCTGGCTGTCGGGCGAGACGCTCGGCCGGTTCGCGCTCGCCGCCGCGCTGCTGGCCGCGTTCGTCGGCGCGGAGCGCTGGCAGGCGCGGCCGATGATCGATCTCGCGCTGTTTCGCCAGCCGCGCTTCGTCGGCGCCGTGCTCGCGATGTTCGGCTATGCGGCGTGCGCGCAGGTGATGATGACGTTTCTGCCGCTGTACCTGCAGAACGCGTTCGGGATGTCGGCGATCGACGCGGGGCTCGGGATGCTGCCGTTCGCGGTCGCGATGATCGGCGGGCCGTCGCTGGGCGGCATGCTCGCCGCGCGCGTGTCGCCTGGCGGCGTGCTGGCGGGCGGGCTCGCACTGATCGGCGCGGGCAATCTCGCGACCGCGGTGCTGACGGCCAGCGGCGACTACCGGCTCGTCGCGCTCGGCATGTTCGTGACGGGCTGCGGCGCCGGCATCATGAACGGCGACACGCAGAAGGCGATCATGGCGTGCGTGCCGCCGAACCGCACCGGGATGGCGTCGGGCATCAGCACGACGACCCGCTTCTCGGCGATCGTGACGGCCGTCGGCGTGCTCGGCGCGGTGCTGGCCGCCAGTACGCACGCGCAGCTCGACCGGCTGCTGTCGGCCGCACCGGGCGTGCGGGCATTCGTCGATGCGCCGTTCATGTCGAGCCTGCTGGCCGGCGATCTCGCGCAGGCGCTCGCGCACGTGCCGCCGTCGGCCGCGCGCACGCTCGCGGAAGCGGCGCCCGTAGCCTTCGCGAGCGGATTCGCTACCGCGCTGACGGTGAGCGGTGTGCTCGCGCTCGTCGCCGCTGTCGTTGCGTACAAGTTGCTTGCGCAACCGATGCGTGATGCGTGAGGTGGGTGGTGGTGCTGGCGACACCGCGCGCCGGCGCGCCGCGCGCGATTTCAGCGGGACTCAGTGCGACTTCGTCGCGATCCGATGGATGCGCGCCGCGCGCGCGGGGTGCGGCCGCTGCGAGGTGCCGCAATGCGTCGCCTGCCGCCGGCGGACGCGTCGGGTGGGCTCGGGCGGCTCGTCGACCACCGGCGCAACCGTTCGCGCGTTCCCGTCCGCGCCCACGCTCGCGGCAACCGCCGTGACATCCGGCAGCGCAGCTTCCACATCGAGCCAGCCGCGCGTCGCTTCGGCGATCAACGTGCGCAGCCACCGCACGCCGTCGACGCACGGCCCCGACTCGTTCCACGTCATCCGGTACACGATGTCCGGCGGCTCGGCCGGCAGCGCGACCGCGCCGAGCGGCAGCAGCTTCGCGTAGTGGCGCGCGAGCCGATACGTGGTGGTCAGGATCAGGTCGGAGCGCACGAGCGCATGCGCGGCGAGTTCGAAATGCGGGAGCGTGACGACGATCCGCCGCTGCAGGCCGACGCGTTCGAGCTGCAGATCGATCGCGCCGGACGCTTCGAGCCACGACGGCGTCGGGCACAGCTGCGCCGCCTGCGCGAATTCGGCGGCCGTCATCGCGCCGCGCCGCGCGAGCGGATGCGTCGCGCGCATCAGGCACACGACGCGATCGTCGAACAGATCGTCCTGCCGGAACCGCGACGAACGGGCAGGGCGATTGTCGATCACGACGTCGAGTTCGCCGTCGGCGAGCGCACGTTCGTCGTCGAAACCGTCGCCGAGCGGATGGAACACGAGCTGCGCGTTCGGCGCGCGTTCGCGGAACAGCGCGACGAGCTTCGGCACGAACAGCACGTTCAGATAATCGGGGCAGCCGATCCGGTAGGTGCGCACGGAGGTGCGCGCGTCGAAGGTCGGCTGCTGGATGCGGATGAAGTCGATCACGCGCAGCGCATTGCGCAGCGGCTCGATCAGCCGCGCGCCGAACTCGGTCGGCACCATGCCGTAGCGGCTGCGCACCAGCAGCGGATCGCCGAGCAGCGTGCGCAGCCGCTTGAGCGCGGCGCTCGTCGCCGGCTGCGACATGTTCAGCCGCACGGCCGCGCGCGACACGGTGCGCTCGGTGAGCAGCACGAGCAGGATGCGCATCAGCCGCGCGTCCAGTACGTCGAGCGCGCCCGTTGCGTCGGACGCGTCGCGGGGCAGGCCGTGCGGCTCCGGTGCATCCCGCATGTCGCTACGCGCGCCCGCGGCCCGTCATTTGACGAAGGTGCCCGACGATCCGTCTCGGACGCGGCGGGCGTCCGCGCCGATCGATCCCGGGCCGATGGATGGCTTCCAGTCGCACGCGTTGTCTCCTTCCATGTTCGGCGGCGCGAACCGGCAGCGTGTGCACGCAGCGCGGGGCTCGGCCACCGTGGACGTTATGTGTCGGATTTGCTGGCGAGTATGGGTCGGCGCCGCGACGATGGGAAATTAAATATTCGTCTGGCCGTCAGTTGGAAAATGAATGGGGCGGGACGAGTATCGGCGCGCCGGCGTCCGGCACGCGGATTGCGCGCCCCCCGCTTCCATTCAATCGACATCAGCGGAGGTGTCATGCAGCGATATTCCATTCGTTACGTATCGCGAGCCGTCTTCGCCGGCATCCTGATCGCCGGCCTGGCGGCGGGTGCGGGCTGTCAGAAGAAGAGCGAGACCGACACCGGCACCGGTGCGAGTTCGAGCGCCACGGGCGGCATGGCGCCGGCGCCGTCCACCGCGCCGTCGGGCATGCCGAGCAGCGGCACGGCCGGCAGCGGCGTCGACGCGGCGAGCATGCCGGGCGCGGCATCCGCGCCGGCGGGCGCGAGCGGCGGCTGACACGCGACAGCGGGCGTCGTCCGGCCCTGCCGCGGCGACGTGCCGGCTCGGCACGTGCGTCGCACGGCGCACGCGTGCGACGCCCTGCGCGTGAAAGATTTGCAAGGACCGTTGTAGTGATTCCCGGACCGGCGCCGCTCGTATCACGCCGGCGCACGCCGTCCGGAACAGGAGGTGCGATGCAGAACGCGGAATCGAATTCAACCCCCGAAAAGCAGCGCGAACAGATCGCGAAGAGCCCGGTGAAGACGCCGGCGGCCGGCGACATGCCCGATGCGTCGACCCAGGCCGCGGAAGTGGCGAAGCGGCCGCTGACGCCCGAGACGGTCGCGGCGAAAATGCCGACCGGCCTGCCGCCGATCGACGTCGATGCCCATGCGGTCGACAGCGGCGACCCGGTGCGGCGCGCCGCCGGCCGGATCGTCACGCTCGACAACGCGAACATGGCGAGGACCGACAACACGGTCGACGTGGACGGCAAGGGCCTGGAGGCTGCCGCCGGCGCGACCGAGTGGCACGACAACGTGATTTACTCGAATGCGTCGCTCGACGACGCTGTCATCACGCCCGACGAAGGGCTCGGCGGCATCGAGAGCCGGCCGGGCGGCAATGTGCCATTGATCGGGACGCGGCCGGGCTGGCGCGTCCGGTATGTCGGCGACGTGGAGGTGGAGGTCCAGCATGGCGTCGGCGCGCGGGCCGAACATGTGATCTGTTTCGAGCGGATCGGCTGACGTTGCGATCGTTGCTTCGGCGGACCGCCAGGAGGCGGTCCGCCGTGAGCTTACCGCATGCCCTTATTGCGGGCCGAGTTCCTGCGCGGACGTGTCCGCATCGTTGCCTTGCGCAACGAGCACGTGAACGTCGTTGGGTATCACGTCGCTAATGCCGCCGGCCGGAATCGTCAGCAGCAGCCAGTCGGCGTTGTTGTTGAGCGCGACGGGCGGGGTCTTCAGGATCGGCGTCTTGCTGCCTGCCGTCGTGACGATCACCTGGTACGTGCCGCCGTTCAGATAGACGGAATCCTGTCCGGATGCCGGCACCGCATTCTGGTAGGCCGCACCGGCCAGCGTCGGGCTTTGTGCCGTGATGTCGGTGCCCGGAGGGACCACGTAGACGTCGACGTTCTGCGCGTTCGGCGACGCATTGAAGCTACGCACGCGCGCCTTGTCGGACAGCAGCTTCTTGTCGAAGGGATCGTCGATCAGCGAAATTGCCGACGACGTGCTCGGCAATGCAATGGTCGTGTAGTGATGACCGTTCGCCGCGCTGAACGACTGCGACGCGATGGTCCTGGTCGTTCCCGATACGTCGTAGCTGGCGGTCTGCGTGCCGGAGTCGATGTCGTGATAGCGGGTCACGCCCTTGTAGGCGATGCCTGACGCGTCGACTTTCGCGTTCAGGTAGTAGTCGAGATTCGGGCCGGCCGGCACTGCGTTGATGAAACGTGCCTGCGGTTTGGAGATGCCGAGTTCGGTGCCGACGTCGTCGCCGCCGCCGCATGCCGCGAGTACGGAAATGACCGAGCACAGGGCCACTATCGTTCGAATGGATTTCATTATCGTCCTCTCGTTCAGGGAATCTGCTTGCGATGCGACGCCGCCGCACGAAGAGAGTCGTGCGGGGCGCAGCGCCGATTGAGCAAGGATTGCCGTCCGCCGGGGCGGCGGGCGCCTTGATGTCGCAAGGGATGTGCCTGCACGGTTTTGGAGCGCGGTGGCGTCGGTGCGGCGCTTGTTGTGCGGCGGTTGCGCGGCGTGCGGATGCAGTTGCATGCCGGGCGTGATTGCCCGGGCGGGCGGCGCCGTGCTTGTAAAAAACGGCAGCTTGGCGGCGCAACCTGCGGATGCTGGCGTCGACGCGTGTTTGACGGAAAAGCGTTTGGCGCGCGGTGGCCCGAAACCGAGGGCGGCGATCGGGAAAAGCGACACACCGGCCAACGCCGAGCGCCCCAGGCGCCGTAAAACTTGCCGCCAGCGGCACATAGTTTAACCATTCGAAACAATGTGTTCACTCAAAAGGGCATGATCTCCGGCGATCGGGCAGGCATACTGTCGCCTATATTGCTCAATGCCGTCGAACCGACGTGCGCTTGCCCCCCATGCCCATTCCCGACCCTTTTCGATCCCTCCGATGGTTGACCATCGCGGCTGCTTCATGCTTGCTCGCCGCCTGTTCGACCGCTTCCGACGTGACCACGACGTCGAACCCGAATGTCTTCACCGTGACGACCCGCACGCTCGGCGTGTCGACGACGTGGGCCGACGCCCATGAAAAAGCGGTCAGCGAAGCGACCAACTACTGCACGCAGCGCGGCATGCGCGCGAGCCTGCGGCAAGAGCAGCTGACCGCCGGCCGCCGCGTCGACGCGCGCTCCGAACTTGCGTTCGAGTGCCACCCGACCTTCGAGACCGCGTCGAACCCGCGCGGGTAAGCGCCGCACCGCCCGTGCGGCTCCCAATGTGAAACGACCCGCGATGCCGTTGGCGGGCATCGCGGGTCGGCACACGTCCGGCGATCGCGTTACGCGGGTTTTGCCTCGTACAGCTTCACGCACGCGGAGAAGTCGAGCGCGCCGAGCCCCTGCTGGCTCATCGATTGATAGAGCTGCTGCGCGAGCGCACCCATCCACACCGGCTGCCGTGCGCTGCGCGCGGCTTCGGTCGCGAGCCCGAGATCCTTCAGCATCAGGTTCGCGGCGAAACCGCCGGCATAGCCGCGCGCGGCGGGCGCCGCGTCGTTCACGCCCGGGTACGGGTTGTACGTATCCGAGCTCCAGCAGCGGCCGGTCGACGTGTTGATGATGCCGGCCAGCACGGCCGGATCGATGCCGAGCGCGGCGCCGAGCGCCATCGCTTCCGACACGCCCATCATCGAGATCCCGAGCAGCAGGTTGTTGCAGATCTTCGCGATCTGCCCGGTGCCCGTGCCGCCGCAATGCACGACGTTCTTCCCCATGTCGAGCAGCACCGGACGAATGCGCTCGAACAGCGCGGCCGGCGCGCCGACCATGAAGGTCAGCGTGCCGGCTTGCGCGCCGCCGGTGCCGCCCGACACGGGTGCGTCGGCCAGCGGAAAGTCGCGCTGCGCGGCGGCGTCGGCCACCGCGCGCACGGTGTCCGGGTCGATCGTGCTGCAGTCGACGAAGGTTGCGCCGGCGCGCGCGCCGGCCAGCACGCCGTCGTCGCCGAGATAGACCGCGCGCACGTGCTGCGCGGCCGGCAGCATCGTGATGACCAGCGACGCGCGTGCGGCCGCGTCACGCGGCGACGCGGCGGCCGTCGCGCCCGCACGCACCGCGGCGTCGACCGCGTTTGCGTCGAGGTCGAACACCGTCAGCGCGTGGCCGGCCTTGAGCAGGTTGGCGGCCATCGGGCCGCCCATGTTGCCGAGTCCGATGAATGCGATTTCCATGTGCGGGCTCCAGCTCAGCGCAGCGCGATCGTCGTGTTCACGCCGCCGGCCGTCGCGTCGTCGTCGAACCAGCGCGCGGTGACCGTCTTCGTCTGCGTGTAGAACTGCACGACCTGCTTGCCGTACGGGCCGAGATCGCCGAGCTTCGAGCCGCGCGAGCCGGTGAAGCTGAAGTAGGGCACCGGCACCGGGATCGGAATGTTGATGCCGACCTGGCCGACGTCGATCTCGCTCTGGAACTTGCGCGCGGCCGCGCCGCTCTGCGTGAACAGGCCGACGCCATTGCCCATCGGGTTCGCGTTGACGAGCGCGATCGCGTCGTCGAGCGTGTCGGCTTCGAGCACGACCACCACCGGCCCGAAGATTTCTTCCTGATAGATCGACATGTCGGTCGTCACGCCCGAGAAGATCGTCGGGCCGACGAAGTTGCCCTGCTCGTAGCCGGGCACCTTCACGTCGCGGCCGTCGAGCAACAGCGTCGCGCCTTCCTTCACGCCGGCGTCGATCAGCGACAGGACGCGCGCCTTCGCCGCCTTCGACACGACCGGCCCGACATCCGTGCCGGCTTCGGCGCCCGCGTTCACCTTCAGCGCCTTCGCCTTTTCGACCAGATCGGGCAGCCAGTCGCGCGCGCGGCCGACCAGCACGACGACCGAGGTCGCCATGCAGCGCTGGCCCGCCGCGCCGAAGCCCGCGCCGACGAGCGCGTTGATCGCCTGCTCGCGGTGCGCATCGGGTAGCACGACCGCATGGTTCTTCGCGCCCATCATCGACTGCACGCGCTTGCCGTGCTGGCTGCCGAGGTTGTACACGTGCGTGCCGACGCGGGTCGAGCCGACGAACGAGATCGCCTTGATGTCCGGGTGCGTGCAGAGACGGTCGACCACCGTCTTGCCGCCGTGCACGACGTTCAGCACGCCCTGCGGCACGCCGGCCTCGATCGCGAGTTCGACGAGCTGCATCGTCGACAGCGGGTCCTGTTCGGACGGCTTCAGCACGAACGTGTTGCCGCACACGATCGCCATCGGGAACATCCACAGCGGGATCATCGCGGGGAAGTTGAACGGCGTGATGCCCGCGCACACGCCGATCGGCTGGCGCAGCGTGTAGGTGTCGACGCCGCCCGCGACGTTCTCCGCGAACTCGCCTTGCTGCAGCGTGCCGATCGAGCATGCGTGCTCGACCACTTCGAGGCCGCGGAAGATGTCGCCCTGCGCGTCGGGCAGCGTCTTGCCTTGCTCGGCCGTCAGCGTGTGCGCGATCCGTTCGAGATTGCGGCGCACCAGGTCCTGGAATTTCAGCATGATGCGCAGCCGCGCGCCGATCGGCGTCGTCTTCCAGGTCTGGAACGCGCGCTGCGCGGACGCGATCGCGGCATCGACCTCGTCGAGCGTCGCGTACGGCACGCGGCCGATCACTTCCTGCGTCGCGGGGTTGACGATGTCGCCCCATTCGGCGCTTTGCGAATCGACGAACGCGCCGTCGATCAGCAGCTTGGCGGTGGGCAGGGCGAGGGTGGTCTGGGGAACTGCGGCGTTCATGGAATTCTCCGGGAAACGATGGTGCGAGGAAAAACGGTGGCCCGCGTCCGTCGCGCGTGCAGCCGCGGCGGACGACAGGTCGAACAGGAATCGGGTCAATGCGGGCGGTGTTTCGATGCGCTCACGCGCGTGCCGGACGCATCAGCGCGGTACACGCGAGCGCGAACACGCCGAAGCCCACGAGGTACGCGATCACGTAGTGCGGCTGGCCGCCGCCGGCCTTGAGCAGTGACGTCGCGATCATCGGCGCGAAGCCGCCGCCGATCACGCCGGCGAGCTGCACCGACAGAGAGATGCCGCTGTAGCGGATTTCCGCCGGGAACTGCTGCGCGAACAGCAGCGCCTCCGGCGCATAAAGAATCGGGAACACGACGCCGAGGCCGAGCACGATTGCCCACCATGCGGTCGACGTCTGCTGCGTGCCGAGCATCATGAAGAACGGCGCGGCGAACGCGCACATCAGCACGAGGCCGATCGCGAACATCCGGCGCTGGCCGATGCGGTCGCTGAGATGCCCGCATAGCGGCATCGTGACGAGCGACAGCGCCGCGCCGGCCGTGATCGCGTGCAGCATCTCGGCCTTCGGCAGATGCAGCTGCTGCGTCGCATACGCGAGGGCGAACGTGACGACCATGTAGAACCAGGTGTTCTCGGCGGCGCGCGCGCCGACGATCGTCAGCACTTCGCGCGGATGGCGGCGCAGCGCGGCCGTCACCGGCGACTTCTCCGCCTTGCCCTGACGCTGCATCTTCTCGAAGTCCGGCGACTCCGGCACCTTCGCGCGGATGAACCAGCCGAGGCCGACCAGCGCGATGCTCGCGAGGAACGGCACGCGCCAGCCCCACGACAGCATGTCGGCGTCCGGCAGCGCGGCCACCGCGGCCATCGCGACCGACGACAGGATCAGCCCGAGCCCGACGCCCGTCTGCGGCAGGCTGCCGAACAGCCCCTTGCGGCCCTTCGGCGCATGCTCGACGGCCATCAGCACCGCGCCGCCCCATTCGCCGCCGACCGCCATCCCCTGCAGGAAGCGCATCGCGATCAGCAGCGCGGCGGCCCAGTAGCCGATGCTGTCGTACGACGGGATCAGCCCGATGATCATGCTCGGCACGCCCATCAGCAGCAGCGTGATCATCAGCATCGACTTGCGCCCGATGCGGTCGCCGAAGTGGCCGAACACGATGCCGCCCATCGGCCGCCCGATGAAGCCGACCGCGAACGTGCCGAACGCGGCGAGCGTGCCGACGACGGGGTCCAGCGACGGAAAGAAGATGCGGTTGAATACGAGCGCGGCGGCGGTGCCGTAGAGGAAGAAGTCGTACCACTCGATCGTCGTGCCGGCCATGCTGGCCCAGCCGGCCAGCAGGTAATGCCGCGCGGTGCGGGCGGGCGCCGGCGTCGCGACGCTTGCATGCTCATCGAGGGTGGATCGGGTCTGCATGGTGTCTCCGTATTGGATGCCCGCGGCTCATGGTCCGCAGGTCACGGTCGAGTATAGTTATGCGCTGATCCATGATGTACCGACAAGAAAACCGGTTGGATATGCATTTCTGCATATCGACGGCCGGCCTGGAGACGCCTGCCGATGCGACACACCCCCGAGCCGGTTTCCGGCAACCTGAACTGGGACGACCTGCGCTTCTTCCTCGAAGTCGCGCGCACGCAGCGCGCGAGCGGCGCGGCGAAGCGGCTCGGCGTCGACTACACGACCGTCGCGCGGCGCATTCGCGCGCTCGAGGCCGCGATGGGCACGCTGCTGTTCGACAAGTCGCGCTCCGGCGGCTTCACGCTGACGGCCGAGGGGCAGCGGCTCGTCGCGTATGCGGATGCGATGGAGACGACCGTGCAATCCGCGTGCGACCAGGTCGCGAACACCGGCGGCGCGCTGTCGGGCCACGTGCGGATCGGGTCGACCGAAGGGTTTGGCTGCTTCTTTCTTGCGCCGCAGCTCGCGCGGTTTCGCGTCGCGCATCCGCATGTGACGGTCGATCTGCTGCCCGTCCCGCATTTCGTCAACCTGCCGAAGCGCGAGGCCGATCTGGCGATCACGCTCGAGCGGCCCGAACGCGGGCCTTACGTGGTCACGAAGCTGTGCGACTACCAGTTGCGGCTCTACGCGACGCGCGACTATCTGGCGAACCATGCGCCGATCACCTGCACCGACGATCTCGCGCGGCATGCGTTCGTCAGCTACGTCGACGATCTCGCGTTCAGCAGCGAGCTGCTGTATCTGGAGCGGGCGGTGCCCGGCGCGACGGCCGGGTTGCGCACGACGAGCGTGATCGCGCAGGTGTTCGCGGCGCTGCAGGGCGGCGCGCTCGCGATCCTGCCGTGCTTCATGGCGGCCACGCAGCCGGCGCTGGTGCCGGTGCTGCCGGACGACGTGGTGGTCACGCGGTGCTTCTGGCTGACCTGTCGCGAGGATCTGCGCAAGCTGCGGCGGGTGACGGCGCTGTGGGATTACCTGCGCGCGGCGGCGGATGCGAACCGGGCGTTGCTGATGGGGGAGGCGGGGGTGTTGCGGTTTGTCGGGGAGAACTCGGACGGCACGCCGTGAGCGAATCAATGCGTCACGGGCGTCCCGTCCCGTGTCGATCGATGGATTTCGCGCCGCGTACCGGTTTGACATAGTGGCTTCGCGGGGCGGGCGCGCATCTGGCGTCCCGGCGTCCCGCATGTCCTGTCATCCGGAGGTGTGCAATGAAGAAGAAAACAGCAATCCTGATCGTCGCGGCGAATACCGATCCGACGGGGCTCGCGGTCGGGCAGATCATCACCGGCAGCGGCAGCATGGGCCGCGTCAGCATGAAGATCACGAGCGTGAAGCAACAGACCGCGTTTGCCAACCAGCCCTTCGTGCTTGAAGTCGCGACACGCGAGCCGACGTGGTTCGACGACGCCAATCCGATCACGACGATCAGCTACAACAACGAACGCAACCGGGCCGAAGTGACGACCTGCACGTTTACGTCGTGACCGCCCGTTCGGGCGCGCGTGGGCGTCAACCCGGACACCCGAGCCGGTCCGCGAGTTCGTTCAGATCCCTGACGTCGAAGTCCCACGCGTCGTCCGCTTGCAGGTCGGTCGTCTGGTTCGGCCCGTGTTCGGTCGGCCGCAGCACGAACGCGGTCGCCAGCCCGAATTGCCGCGCGGCGGCGAGATCGCCGTTGTGCGCGGCGACCAGGCACACCTCGGCCGGCGCGACGCCGAGAATCTCGACCGCATCGGTATAGACCTTCGGCGACGGCTTGTACGCGTGCGCGACTTCCGCGCCGAGAATCGCGTCCCACGGCAGGCCGCCGTGCTTCGCGACGTCGATCATCAGCCGGATGTTGCCGTTCGACAGCGGCGCGATCACGTAGCGCTGCTTCAGCCGCTGCAGCGCCGCGACGGAATCGGGCCACGGATCGAGCCGGTGCCACGCGAGGTTGAGCGCGTCGATCTCGTCATCGGGCGCGCCGTCGATGCCGTAGCGGTCGAGGGTGCGCACGAGGTTCTCGCGATGCAGCACGTCGAGTCGCACGTAGCGCCTGCGTCCGCTGCGGATTTCTTCCATCGACGGCGAATATTCGCGCCGCCACGCGTCGGCGAATTCGAACGGGTCGAGATCCGCCGCATGGCGCGCCAGGAACGCGGCGGCTTCGCGCGCGACACCGTTTCTCCAGTCGACGATCGTTCCGAACACGTCGAAAACGAGCGCCTTGATGTCGGCAGGGTTCGTCATGGTGATCCAGTGAAGGTCGGTCGATGAGGGTACGCATCGCCGTGCCGCGCGGATTGCGCGGCGCCGGTTCGATCGACATTGAATCACGGATACGGAAAGGCGGTCTGGCAGGTCGTCATGCGCAACCGCCCGGCAGCGTGGCGCGCGATTTGCTTTCCGCCGTCAATGCCACTTTCTGATCCGCACCTGCACCGTCCCGTCGCGAATCGGCATCACGTCCGGGCTGTCGTCGTCGAGTTCGCTTGCAATCAGGTCGTTCCGGCGGCCGTTCATCGCGACCAGCAGTTCGCAATCTGTCGGTTCGTTGTCGAAGCAACGGGGCGTATCCTTCATGCGCTGCAGCAACCTTTCGGCGAACCGGTGGCCAACCGAGCGTAACCCCTGATGAAAGGGGTGCGCCGATTGTCACGGATTGGTGTTAAATGTACTTTGGTGCGCGTTCCGGCGCGCGCCCATGGGGACGCATCGGGTTCACGTAAACCCGGAGCGATAAACGGCACGCAGGACCGCTAACGAATCGGGCGCATCAGAACCCGATCGAACTGACGGCAGGATTCACTTGAATACCGAACCGCAAAGTTCTCGATACAGTCTCGGCCTCGCGGCGGAAGTCCTCGCGTCCGAGCAAAGCGTGCTGAGGCTGATCACGCGCAACACACCGCTGCCGGAACTGCTCGTCGAGGTCTGCCGGCGCGCCGAGGCGCTGCTCGGCGAAGGCGCGTCGTGCACGATCCTGCTGCTCGACGCGGACGGCGTGCATGTGCACGTCGGCGCCGCGCCGTCGCTGCCGGCCCAGTACAGCGCCGCGATCGAAGGCGCAACGATCGGGCCCGCCGCGGGCTCGTGCGGCACCGCGATGTACGAGCGCCGGATGATCGCCGTCGAAGACATCGAAACCGATCCGTTGTGGGCCGACTATCGGGCGTTCGCGCTGCCGCTCGGCCTGCGCGCGTGCTGGTCGGTGCCGTTCCTGGACGAGACGGGCACCGTGCTCGGCGCGTTCGCCGTCTATCACCGCGCGCCGCGGCGGCCCAGCGACACGGAAACCGACCTGCTGCGCGATATCGGCAACAGCGTCGGCCTCGCGGTGCACCAGGACTCGATCGCTCGCCAGCTCGTGCACAGCGAGGAGCAACACCGTCTGGTCGTCAACAGCCTGAACGAAGGGATCCTCATGTTGTCGCCCGACGGCGTGGTGATCGCGAGCAATCCGAGCGCGAATCGGATGATGCGCGTGAAGGGCGAGCTCGTCGGGCGCCGGCTGTCGAGCGTGATCCTGTACAAGCTGCGCGAGGACGGCACGCCGATCGCGCCCGACGATTGGCCGAGCCGGCTCGCGTTCACCACGGCCACGCCGCTGCTCGACTACTCGGTCGGCTTCGGGCTCGCGGACGGCGACATCATCTGGGTGCGCGGCAACGCGGTGCCGATCGTGAAGCCGGGCGAGACGCGGCCCGAGTCGGTGCTCGTGTCGTTTCACGACATCGGCCCCGTGCGCGAAGCGCAGCAGCAACTGCGCTACCTGGCGACGCGCGACGCGCTCACGGGCCTCTACAACCGGCGCTGGCTCTCCGAGCGGATGCGCGAGCTGTTCGGCACGCACGATGCGGCGGCCGGGCCCGCGCGCGTCGCGATCCTGTTCATCGATCTCGTCGGATTCAAGAAGGTCAACGACACGGCCGGCCACGACGCCGGCGACGCGCTGCTGCGCAGCGTCGCGGCGCGCCTCGCGGCCTGCGCAGACGGGCGCCATGCGCTCACGCGCGTCGGCGGCGACGAGTTCGTGATCCTCGTCGACCAATGCGACGATCCCGACGAACTGTCCGCGCTCGCGCGCGAGGTGATCGACACGATCGCGAAACCGTTCGCGATCGCGAACAACGAGTACTGGCTCGGCGTGTCGATCGGGATCAGCGTCGCGCCGCGCGACGGCGACGATGCGGTCACGCTGATGCGCAACGCCGACTCCGCGATGTACGACGCGAAGCAGCGCGGCCGCAACCACTTCACGTTCTTCACCGCGCAACTGAATCTGCGCCTGCAGCGCCGCTTCGCGATCGAGCAGTCGCTGCGCCGCGCGATTTCGTCGGACGCGCTGCGGCTCGCCTACCAGCCGGTCGTCGACGCGCGCAGCGGCCGCACCGTCGGCGCCGAAGCGCTGCTGCGCTGGACCAGCCCCGAGCTGGGGCCGATGTCGCCGACGGAATTCATTCCGGTCGCGGAAGACACGGGGCTGATCGTGGCGATCGGCCAGTGGGTGCTCGAAACGGCCTGCCGGCAGGCCGCCGAATGGCGGCGCACGATCGCGCCCGACCTGATGCTGGCGGTCAACCTGTCGCCGCGGCAGTTCCACGAGGGCCTCGTCGAGTCGGTCGGCCGCTGCCTCGCGCAGACGCAGCTCGACCCGGGCGCGCTCGAGCTGGAGATTACCGAAGGACTGCTGATGAACGACACGGACACCGTGCTGCCGATGCTCGAGGCGCTCACGGACATGAACGTGCGGATCTCGGTCGACGATTTCGGCACCGGCTATTCGTCGCTCGCGTACCTGAAGCGGTTTCCGCTGCATAACCTGAAGGTCGACCGTTCGTTCGTGTCGGGCGTGCCCGATCATCGCGACTCGGTCGCGATCACGCAGGCCGTCGTCGCGATGGCGCATTCGCTCGGGATGAAGGTCACCGCGGAAGGCGTCGAGACCGAGGCGCAGTCGTGGTTCCTGCAGCAGATCGGCTGCGACATGCAGCAGGGCTACCTGTTCGGCCGGCCGCTCGATCCGGCCGACTACGCGCGCCGGCTCGTCACCATATAGGCGCTCAAGCGAAACCGCCGCCGGGAGGACGCGCGGGCGGCGCATCGATTTCCACGCGATTCTTGCCGTCGTGCTTCGCGCGATACAGCGCGCGATCGGCCGCCTCGATCAGCGACGTCGTCGGCACGCCGGCGGCCGGCACGATGCTCGCGCCGCCGATGCTGATCGTCACGTAGCGGCCCGTCGACGAGTGCGCGTGTTCGAGCCGCAGCCCCTCGATCGCGAGGCGGATCTTCTCGCCGAGCAGCCGCGCGGCGCCCGGCGACGTGGCCGGCATCACGACCGCGAACTCCTCGCCGCCGAACCGCGCGGCGAGATCGCCGGACTGCCCGAGACAGCGCTCGATGGTCGACGCGACCTGCTTGAGCACGCTGTCGCCCGATACGTGGCCGTACGTGTCGTTGTACAGCTTGAAGTTGTCGACGTCGATCATCAGCAGTGACAGCTCGCTGCGCTCGCGCGCGCCGCGCCGCCATTCGGCCGCCAGATATTCGTCGAGATAGCGCCGGTTCGACAGCCCGGTCAGGCCGTCCGAATGCGTGAGGCGCCGCAGTTCGAGATTGGCCTCGAGCAGTTGCTGCTGCGATTGCCGCAGCGCGCGATAAGCCTCGTCGCGTTGCAGCAGGCTCATGTACGAGCGCGAGTGATAGCGGATCCGCGCGACCAGCTCGATGCGGTCGGGCAGTTTCACGAGGTAGTCGTTCGCGCCGGCCGCGAACGCGGCGCTCTTCACCACCGGCTCTTCCTGCGTCGACAGCACGATGATCGGCACGTCGCGCATCGCGGGATTCGCGCGATACGCCTTCACGAGGGTGAGCCCGTCGGTGCCGGGCATCACGAGATCCTGCAGGATCACCGTCGGCCGCGTCTCGATCGCGGTCGCCAGCGCGTCGTCCGAGCGCGGGCAGTAGTGGAAGTCGATGCCGTCCTCGTCGACGAGCGCGCGCCGGATGGCTTCCGCGACGATCGTCTGGTCGTCGACCAGGAGGACCATCGCGGGGGCGTCGGCGTGCGGCGTGGGGCCGGCGTCGAACGCCGCGTGCAGGCCGCCGGGCGGGCGGGAAAGGTCGCTGGTCATGATGGATGCCGGGTTGCGCCCTGGCCGCGTGGGGTGTGACGGAAGTTCATCGGGCTCAGATCCGCGCGAGGGCCGCCAGCTCGCCCGCGATGCGCTCGAGCGGCAGGATCGCGCGTGCCGCGCCGAGCGTCGCGGCCGCTTTCGGCATCCCGTAGACGGCGCTGGTCGCCTCGTCCTGCGCGATCGTGTGGTAGCCCTTCATGCGCAGTGCCTTCAGGCCGATCGCGCCGTCGCGTCCCATGCCGGTCAGCAGCACGCCGATCACGCGGCCCGGCCAGTGCTCGGTCAGGCTGTTGAAGAACACGTCGACCGACGGCCGGTACGGCGTGGCGGCCGGTTCGCGTGTGTATTCCAGCGTGCCGGCGCGCGTGATGCGCAGGTGATCGTCGGTCGCCGCGAGCAGCGCGACGCCCGGCTGCGGGCGGTCGCCTTCGCACGCGACGCGCACGGTCAGCGGCGTCTGGCCGTCGAGCCATTGCGCCATCCCTTCGGCGAACGCGCGATCGACGTGCTGGACGATCACGATCGGCGCGCTGAAGTTGGCCGGCAAGCCGCCGAGAATCGACGCGAGCGCGCCGGGGCCGCCGGCGGACGCGCCGATCGCGATCAGCGGGCCGCCGCTCGCGCGCGTGGTCGTGCCGGCCGTGCGGACACCGCCGGGCGCGTCGAGCAGCCGGCCGATCTGGTCGATTTTCGCGAGCAGGAGTCGGGCGGTGTCGCCGGCCGCGCCTTCGCCGAGGCGGGGCGTGTCGACCGCGTCGAGCGCGCCGGCGCCCATCGCTTCGAACACGCGCCACGCGTTCGCGCCGATGCAACTCGTCACGATCAGGATCGCGCATGGGCGGTCGGAGCGCATGATCCGCCGCGTCGCCTCGATCCCGTCGCACTTCGGCATGATCAGGTCCATCAGCACGACGTCGGGCGGTTGCGCGGCGCACATGTCGACGGCCTGCGCGCCGTCGGTCGCGACCCACAGCACGCGATGCTCGGGCCGGCGCGCGATCGCACGGCGCATCGCCTCGACGGCAAGCGGGAGGTCGTTGACGATGCCGATGTTCACAAGCGGGATACTCCGGTCGGTTCGTAGTGTTGGAGGTGGGCCGGGTTCATGGAAGGCGGTGTCGGGTCGGCGCGGCCGAACGGTATCGGCGGGCGGACGGCACGGAATTCTTTTCGATTGGCAACGCCCCGCATGCTGTCATGCGGCGCGAACGGCGGCAATCGAAAAAATTGCGCATTGCGCCGTTCTGACCCTTTCCTCTAGGGAGGGCGGGCATTTTTGGCGTCCGGGCCACGGGAAAACGGCGGTCGCGAGGACTGGGGTGGGGGCATCGGATCGACAACTCGAGAGCGGGCATGCGTTGTCTACCGCAAGTTTGCGGCCGATGCCGACGCCGACGCGGTGGGCGTACTGCGCGACGCCGCCGCGCGCCGAAGACGCGCGGCCGCGCCGTCAATGGCTGCGCGCGTACCCCTGGATCAGCGCGCGCATCATCCCTTCGATGGTCGCGTCGAGCAGGTCGGCTTCCTGCTCGGATTCTTCCACGAGCGCGGCATAGGCGGTCGCGAGCGTCACGCGGTCGACTTCATGGCGTTGTTCCATCAGCGTCACCATCCCGTCCTTCGCCAGATGAGCGGAGAACTCACGGCTGCCGATGGTCTGGAATACGTCAATCATGGCGGCTCTCCCCAACGTTGCCAATGCCTTCCAGTGTAGTCGGCGTACCGGCGCTCCGCCATGCGCGGCGGGAGCAGGGCGCGCGGCGCGGGCCGTTCCGGTCGGCACCTCTGAAAACACCGCCGCCACACCGCTGGCGCACCGTCGTACCAGTTTCAACGTTTACCCGAAGCACCAAATTGTCGACTTTTTATCGATAAAGTCTCGTGCTAGATTTTGCGACCTGAAACCGGTCGAAACCGGGCGGGGCGGCGCATCTCCACGGCGTCGCGCATTCATCACAAGGAGGAGCAATGCTGGTGCTGATTGGGGTGCCGATCGTCGTGATCGGTTTCGCGCTGCGCTTCAACGCGCTGCTGGTGGTCACGATCGCGGGCCTCGCGACGGGGCTGGCGGGCGGGATGAATCTTGTCGACATCGTCAGCGCGTTCGGCAAGGCGTTCACCGACAACCGCTACATGGGGCTGATCTGGCTGACGCTGCCGGTGATCGCGCTGCTCGAGCGCAATGGCCTGAAAGAGCAGGCGAAGCGGATGATCTCGCGCGTGCAGGCGGCGACCACCGGCCGCGTGCTGATGCTGTATTTCGTGCTGCGCCAGGTGACCGCGGCGCTCGGCCTCACGTCGCTCGGCGGGCACGCGCAGATGGTGCGGCCGCTGATCGCGCCGATGGCCGAGGCCGCCGCCGTCAGCCAGCACGGCGAGCTGCCCGAGTCGGTGCGCCAGCAGATCCGCGCGCACGCGTCGGCCGCCGACAACGTCGCCGTGTTCTTCGGCGAGGACATCTTCATCGCGATCCAGTCGATCCTGCTGATCAAGGGCTTTCTCGAACAGAACGGGATCGCGATCGAGCCGCTGCACCTGTCGGTCTGGGCGATCCCGACCGCGATCGCCGCGCTGCTGATCCACTGCACGCGGCTCGCGCTGCTCGACCGCCGGCTGTCGCGCGGCTTCGGCGCCTTCGGGCGGGAGGGCGCGCGATGATCGGCCTCGAACCGCTCTATACGCTCGCCGGGCTGATGTTCGCCGCGTTCGCATGCTTCAACCTGATGGACCGCACGAACCCGCGTCGCGTGTTCAATTTCGCGTTCTGGGCGATCTACGCGCTCACGTTCCTGTTCGGCGCGCTGCTGCCGCACTTCGTGATGGGCTGCCTCGCGATCGCGCTCGCGCTGATCGCGGGCTCGGGCAAGCTCGGCCGCGGCAAGTCGGACGAAGCCGGCGACGCGGCGGCCGCGCGGCGCGACGCGAAGGCGCTGCGCTTCGGCAACAGGCTGTTCCTGCCGGCGCTGCTGATTCCCGTCGTCACGCTGATCGGTACGTTCGCGCTGAAGCTCGTGCCGTTCGTCGATCCGAAGAGCGTGACGCTGATCTCGCTCGTGCTCGGCACGCTCGTCGCGTTCGCCGTCGCGCTCGCGATGCTGCGCGATTCGCCGGTGCACGCGCTGAAGGAGGCGCGCCACACGATGGACGCGGTCGGCTGGGCCGCGATCCTGCCGCAGATGCTCGCGGCGCTCGGCGCGCTGTTCGCGGTCGCGGGCGTCGGCGGCGTGGTGTCGGGGCTCGTCAAGGACTGGGTGCCGATCGACTCGCCGTTCGCCGTCGTCGCCGCCTACACGGTCGGCATGGCGCTGTTCACGATGATCATGGGCAACGGGTTCGCCGCGTTCCCCGTGATGACGGCCGGCATCGGCCTGCCGCTGATCGTCCATCAATTTCACGGCAACCCGGCGATCCTCGGCGCGATCGGGATGCTGAGCGGCTTCTGCGGTACGCTGATGACGCCGATGGCCGCGAACTTCAACATCGTGCCCGCGGCACTGCTCGAACTGAAGGACAAGAACGGCGTGATCAAGGCGCAGTGGCCGACCGCCGTGCTGCTGCTGGCCGTGAATACGCTGCTGATGTACGCGTTCGTATTCCGCTTCTGAGGAGATGCCCTTGACCGACCGACTGACTCCCGAACTCGCATCGAAATTCGCGTCGCTCGCGCTCGCGCACCTGACCCGCGAATATCCGAACAAGCTCACGCATTCGCTCGAGGGCCCGCACGACGTGCAGGGGCCGCGCGGGCTGCACCCGATCTTCTACGGCAGCTACGACTGGCATTCGTGCGTGCACGGCTACTGGCTTTTGCTGCGCTTGCTCGAACGCTATCCGGCGCTGCCGGAGGCCGAGCGGATCATCGCCGTCGTCGACGCGCATTTCACCGACGCGAATGTTGCCGGCGAACGCGCATACCTCGCGCTGCCGCACAACAGCGGCTTCGAGCGGCCTTACGGATGGGCGTGGCTGCTGGCGCTCTCAGCGCAACTGGAGCGGCTCGCGCTGAAGGGCGTGGTGCCGCAGGCCGCCCGCTGGGCGAAGACGATGGCGCCGCTCACCGACCTGTTCGTCGCGCGCTTCGAGACCTTCCTGCCGAAGGCGACCTATCCGCTGCGCGTCGGCACGCACTTCAACACCGCGTTTGCGCTCGCGCTCACGCTCGACTTCGCGCGCGCGACGCAGCGCGACGGGCTCGCGGCGCTGATCGTCGATACGGCGAAACGCTGGCACCTGGGCGATGTCGCATGCCAGGCATGGGAGCCGTCGGGCGACGAGTTCCTGTCGCCCGCGCTGATGGAGGCGGAACTGATGCGGCGCGTGCTGCCGGCCGGCGAATTCGACGGCTGGTTCGCGCGTTTCCTGCCCGATCTCGCGCGCGGCGAGCCGGCGACGCTGTTCGTGCCGGCGACGGTCAGCGACCGCAGCGACGGCAAGATCGCGCATCTGGACGGGTTGAACCTGAGCCGTGCGTGGTGTCAGCGCTCGCTTGCCGGCGCGCTGCCGGAAGGCGATGCGCGGCGCGCGAAGCTGCTCGATGCGGCCGACCGGCATCTCGCGAGCGCGCTCGCGCACGTGGCCGGCGACTACATGGGCGAGCACTGGCTCGCGACGTTCGCGCTGCTGGCGCTCGACGCGTAGTCGCTTCGACGGGGATTGCTGCGCCGGCTTTGCATCCGGCGCAACACCACTTTCCATCGGCCGAGCGGCGCAACCCGGCGGCGAATCGATACACTGCCGCACCGGTTGCACGGGCCCCGGCAATCAGGCCCGACGAAGGAGACAGCACAAGATGGACACCCAACGCGCAGCGGTCGTCACGTACCGCGGCAATGCGATCGAGAACACGCACGTCGCCGATGTGGCGGTGGTGGATGCCGGCGGCAAGCTGCTGTTCAGGCTCGGCGATCCGTTCCGGACGACGCTCGCGCGCTCGGCGGCGAAGCCGGCGCAGGCGCTGTCCGTGATCGAGACAGGCGCGCCGGAGCGGTTCGGTTTCGACGACGCGGACATCGCGCTGATGTGCGCGTCGCACAGCAGCGAGGAGCGGCACATCGCGCGCACGCGGACGATGCTGGCGAAGGTCGACGCGCACGAGTCGGATTTGCGCTGCGGCGGCCATGCGCCGCTGTCGGACGCGGTGTACCGCTCGTGGATCAAGCGCGACTACACGCCGACCGGCGTGTGCAGCAACTGCTCGGGCAAGCACGTCGGGATGCTGGGCGGCGCGCGGGCGATCGGCGCCGCGATCGCCGACTACCATCTGCCGGAGCATCCGATGCAGGTGCGCGTGAAGCAGGTGGTCGCCAACGCGTGCGGCCTGCGCGACGACGAGGTCGACTGGGCGATCGACGGCTGCAACCTGCCGACGCCGGCGTTCCCGCTCGACCGCCTCGCGCGTCTTTACGCATCGCTGGCCGACGGCGCGGATACGGTGGACGCCGGTGCGGCGACGACCGATCGCGAGCGCGCGCTGGCGCGCATTCATCATGCGATGACGGCCCATCCGGAGCTGGTCGCCGGCGAAGGGCGCTACTGCACGGTGCTGATGGAAGCGTTCGAAGGGCAGATCGTCGGCAAGCTCGGCGCGGATGCGTGCTACGGGATCGGCGTACGCGCGTCGGCGCGCACGCGGGAACTCGGCGCCGACGGCGCGCTCGGCATCTCGGTGAAGATCGAGGACGGCAACATCGACGTGCTGTACATGATGGTCAGCGAACTGCTCGAACGGTTGCGCATCGGCACGGACGCGCAGCGCGCGCGGCTCGCCGCGTTCCATCGGCCGCGGATGCTGAATACGCAAGGCGTCGAGATCGGGCACGCGACATTCCCGTTCGAATTGCAGGCTGCGTGAAGGTAGGTAACGCTTCGATACGTCGAGGTCGCATGCGGGCGTTGCGTACGATGCGTGCGGCCTCAGCGCCTGCCTGCTGACCGGCGCGGCCGCCACACTAAGCGCCCGCGTCGCGAATCTTCATCAGCTCGACTTCCGACAGCTCGCCGATATGCGCGAGCTGGTCCGCGAGAAAGTCCTTCAGCACGCGCAACTTCGCCGAGCTGCGCCGGTTCGCCAGATACGCGATGTAGATGTGCTCGCCCGTCAGCTTGTTGTGCAGCCGATAGCGCGGCAGCACGGCTTCAAGCCGGCCGCTCGCGAGCAGGTCGCGCACCAGCCAGATCTCGAACTCGGCGATGCCGAGCCCGGCGCAGGTCGCCTCCAGCAGCAGCTCCGAATGATCGGTGACGAGATTGCCGGCCGGCAGCACGCTGTGCCGCGCGTCGCCGCGCACGAGTTCCCAGCGCGGATCGCCTTCGGGATGCACATAGCGCAGGCAGTTGTGATGCAGCAGGTCGTCGGGCGTCGCGGGCCGCCCGCAGCGGTCGAGATAGCCGGGCGTCGCGCACAGGATGCTGTCGTTGCGCGACAGGCGGTGGACGACCAGGTTGTCCAGATAGTTCTCGCCTTCGTGGATGTCGAGATCGTAACCGCCGGCCACGAGGTCGTTGTGGTTGTCGGTGAGCCGCACGTCGAGCTGGATCGTCGGGTAACGCGCGAGAAACGGCGCGATGAGCGGCGCGAGATGGCGGCGGCCGAACGCGACCGGGGCGGTGAGCTTCAGCGGGCCGCTCGGCTGCGCATTGAGCTCGGCGACGACGCGCAGCGTGTCGTCGAGATCGGCGATCAGCGTGACCGCGCGCTCCAGGTAGATGTGGCCGGCCTCGGTCAGCGTCACGCTGTGCGTCGAGCGATGCAGCAGCGCGACGCCCAACGCCTCTTCGATCGCCGTGATCTTGCGCGCGACGGTGGACGTCGACACGTGCATCTCCTTCGCGACCGCGGAAAAGCTCCCCATTTCGACCACACGCACGAACGCGCGCATCGCGCCCAGGTGATCGAGGCCGGTGTCTCTCGCCATGGCTTTCATTCGTCTCTCATTGTTGCGTCCCACGCAAAACCGCTTTCGATAATACATAAGCGAGCTTCTTTATGCAAAGGCATAGAATGCGATCCCGTCGTCCCGGGAAGCGGCGAGCGCAGCCGGTTTCCGGTGGAGGCACGGGACAATTCTGGAGGGGACACCATGACGGCAAACGGCTTTCGCGTCGAAGCAGATCTTTTAGGGAAACGAAGCATTCCGAACGAGGTGTACTACGGCGTCCACACGCTGCGCGCCAAGGAAAACTTCGACATTTCGGGGCGCACGATCGCGTCGCTGCCGTACTTCGTCATGGCGCTCGCGGCCGTGAAGGAGGCCGCCGCCGACGCGAATTGCGAGCTCGGCCTCCTGCCGGCCGCGTATCGCGACGCGATCGCCGCGGCGTGCGTCGAGATCCGCGAAGGCCGGCTGCATGACCAGTTCGTGGTCGACATCATCCAGGGCGGCGCCGGCACGTCGACCAACATGAACGCGAACGAGGTGATCTGCAACCGCGCGCTCGAAATCATGGGGCATGCGCGCGGCCAGTACGAATACCTGCATCCCAACGAACACGTCAATCTCGCGCAGAGCACCAACGACGTCTATCCGACCGCGATCCGCGTCGCGACCTGCTTCGCGGTCGAGCATCTGCTCGAGGCGATGGCGCGCCTGCGCGATGCGTTCGCGGAGAAGGCCGACGCGTTCTCGGATCTCCTGAAGCTCGGCCGCACGCAGTTGCAGGACGCCGTGCCGATGACGCTCGGCCAGGAGTTCTCGACCTACGCGGTGATGGTGACGGAAGACATCGCGCGCCTGCAGGAAGCCGGCTGGCTGATGCGCGAAATCAATCTCGGCGCGACCGCGATCGGCACCGGCATCACCGCGCATCCGCAGTACGCGGAGAAGGCGCTGGCCGCGCTGCGCCGCATCACCGGCCTGGACCTGAGCACCGCGCCGAACCTGATCGAGGCGACGCAGGACTGCGGCGCGTTCGTGCAGATTTCCGGCGTGCTCAAGCGCATCGCGGTCAAGCTGTCGAAAATCTGCAACGACCTGCGGCTGCTGTCGAGCGGCCCGCGCGCCGGGTTCGGCGAGATCAACCTGCCGCCGGTGCAGGCTGGTTCGTCGATCATGCCGGGCAAGGTGAACCCGGTGATTCCGGAGGTCGTGAACCAGGTCGCGTTCGAAGTGTTCGGCAACGACCTGACGGTGACCTTCGCCGCCGAGGCCGGCCAGCTTCAGCTCAACGCGTTCGAGCCGGTGATCGCGAGCGCGCTGTTCCGCAGCTTCAGCCACCTGACGGCCGCCTGCACGACGCTCGCGGGCCGCTGCGTGAGCGGGATCACCGCGAACCCCGAGCGGCTGCGCGACACGATGGAGCGATCGGTCGCGCTCGCGACCGCGCTGAACCCGTACATCGGCTACAAGCGCGCGACGGCCGTGGCCGCCGAGGCGCACGCGAGCGGCAAGTCGATCCGCGAAGTCGTGCTCGAGCGCGCGCTGATGACCGCCGCGCAACTGGACGAAGCGCTGCAGCCCGAAGCGCTGATCCGTCCGCGCGCGTACTGATTCCGGCCGCGCGGCGCCGGCGCATGCCGCCGGCGGCCCGCGCGCGCCCGTTACCGCAGCGCCCCGTCGACGGGCGCCACACATCAAGAAACGGAGACACACCATGAAGCACGTCAGCGAGCGCCCGGCCGACACGGCCGGCGGCGCGGATACCCGTCATGCCGAGCGCGATGCGATGTTCGCGTCGCACGAAGCCGGCTATGCGAAACAGTTGAAGCCGCGCCACGTGCAGATGATCGCGATGGGTGGTGCGATCGGCACCGGCCTCTTTCTCGGCGCGGGCGGCCGCCTGCAGAGCGCGGGGCCCGCGCTGGCGGTCGTGTATCTCGTATGCGGCGTATTCGCATTCCTGATCATGCGCGCGCTCGGCGAGCTGGTGATGCACCGGCCGACCAGCGGCGCGTTCGTGTCGTACGCACGGGAGTTCATGGGCGAGCGCGCGTCGTTCGTCGCGGGCTGGATGTACTACCTGAACTGGGCGACCACCGGCATCGTCGACATCACCGCGGTCGCGATCTACATGAAGTACTGGGCCGCGTTCTCGGACGTGCCGCAGTGGGTGTTCGCGCTCGGTGCGCTCGGCATCGTGTCGGTGATGAACATGATCGGCGTGAAGGTGTTCGGCGAGATGGAGTTCTGGTTCTCGATCGTGAAGGTGGGCACGCTCGCGCTGTTCCTCGGGGTCGGCGCGGTGTTTCTCGCGAGCGGCCATCCGGTCGCCGGCCAGATGCCGGGGCTGCACCTGATCGCGGATCACGGCGGGATCTTTCCGCACGGCATCCTGCCGGCGGTGCTGATCGTGCAGGGCGTCGTGTTCGCGTATGCGAGCATCGAGCTCGTCGGCGTCGCGGCGGGCGAGACTGCCGATGCGCGCAAGGTGCTGCCGAAGGCGATCAACAGCGTGATGTGGCGCATCGCATTGTTCTACGTGGGCTCGGTCGTGCTGCTGACGATGCTGCTGCCGTGGACCGCGTACAGCGCGCACGAAAGCCCGTTCGTGACGTTCTTCGGCAAGCTCGGCGTGCCGTACGTCGGCACGGTGATGAACGTCGTGGTGCTGACCGCCGCGCTGTCGAGCCTGAACTCCGGCCTCTATTCGACCGGGCGCGTGCTGCGTTCGCTCGCGATGGGCGGCTCGGCGCCGCGCTTCGTGTCGCGGATGAACGCGCGCGGCGTGCCGTACGGCGGGATCCTCGTCACGGTCGCGGTCAACGCGATCGGCGTGCCGCTCAACTACATCGTGCCGGCGCAGGCGTTCGAGATCGTGCTGAACATGGCGTCGCTCGGGATCATCACGACCTGGGGCTTCATCGTCATGTGCCAGATCCTGTTCCGCCGCGCGGTCAATCGCGGCGAGCTGAGCCCCGTGTCGTTCCGGATGCCCGGCGCACCGTTCACGTCGTGGCTCACGCTCGGGTTTCTCGTCAGCGTGCTGGTGTTGATGGCGTTCGATTACCCGGGCGGCACGTGGACCGTCGGGATGATTCCGTTGGTCGTGCTCGCGCTTGTGATCGGCTGGAAGCTCGCGAAGCGCGGGGCCGCGCGCGAGCGGGCAAGCGCCGCACCGGCGATCGCCGATCCGGCCAGCAATGTCTGACGATGTCCGACGATGCGCACGGGCGGGTCGATTGCCCGCTGCGCTCAGTTCAATCCGACGCGCGCGCCGACCCAGCGGCTGAAGTCGCCGGCCATCGGCGCCGTGAGTTCGTGGCCGGTGTCGTAGAGCCGCGTGTCGTGCGCGACGCCGAGCGCTGTCAGCTTCGCGTCGGCCGTATTGGCCCACGCGAGCGGCAGCTTGTCGTCGAAGCGGCCGTGCATCACCAGCGCGTGCAGCTGGCTCAATGCGTCGCGCGAAGCGATCAGCGGATCGATCTCGGGCAGGATGCGTCCGCACAGCACCGCGAATGCGGCGACGTCGGCCGGCGACGTGAGCGCGACGCTCGCGCTCATGATGCCGCCCTGGCTGAAACCGGCGATCACGGCGGGCAAGTCGGGCGCGCCGGTGTCGGCGTCCGGCGCGCGCAACGCACGCAGCAGCGTGATCAGCTGCACACGGCTCGCGTCCGCGCGGGCCGCGTCGATTTCCGGGCCGTTCGGGCCGAAGCGCACCGGAAACCACGCATGCTGATTGGGGCCGAACGTGAGCGGCCCGCGCACGAAGGCGATTTCGATGCGCGGATCGATCGTGCCGGCCAGGCTCAGCAGATTCGTTTCGTTGCCGCCGACGCCGTGCAGCAGCAACAGGCGGCCCGCGGGGCGGCCGGCGGCCGGGCGTAGCCGGTACTGGAGGCCGGATTCGGCGTCGGTGGTCAGCGGCAGGACGTCGGTCATTGCGTGGATCCGGTTGGGGGAATGAACCGACAGTCTAGAACGCGCGGACGGCAAGGTGAATCGCCGGATGGCGATTGATTGTTTCCTGTCTTGAATGAATGCGGGGCCCGCGGTGTCGGATATTGGGGGCAGCTACTTGTGTCATGGACGAGGAAATTTGCCGGTAGGCGACTGGTTATGGTCAATATGCCGGCCGGGTGACTCGTCATCGCAACCCATAGTTGATAAAATAGATACGTTTTGTAGATACATGGGGTTGGGAGATGGAGACTGCCAAGATTTTCAAGCATGGTGGCTCGCAGGCCGTCCGCTTGCCGAAGGATTTCCGCTTCGATACAACGGAGGTCCGGATTCGTCGGCACGGCGCGTCCGTCATTCTCGAACCGGTGCCGCAAGACTGGGCATGGTTGATACCGTTGATCGGCCCGGTTGACGCCGATTTCGAGGCCGCCGCGGGAACCGAGCCTGCCGCTCAAGAGCGGCCAGGGCTGGACGTGTTTGAATGAAGTTTCTGCTGGATACCAATGCCGTAATCGCCATTCTGAAAGGCGAACAGGCCATGCTGGCCCGATTGCGTAGACATCAACCTGCGGATTTCGGAATTCCCGCGATCGTCGCGCATGAACTCTATTACGGGGCGTACAAGAGTCAGAGAGCGGCAGCGAATCTGGCACGCGTCGAGGGGCTTCAGTTCGAGGTCGTGTCATTCGATGCGGAAGATGCGCAGCATGCCGGTGAAATCCGTGCGCAACTGGCCGCGGTGGGAACACCGATCGGGCCATACGATGCATTGATCGCAGGACAGGCGCGAGCGCGACGCCTGGTGCTTGTCACGCACAACACGCGCGAGTTTGAGCGGGTCTCGGAGCTACAGGTCGAGGATTGGCTCGCGGCGGCGCGCGAAAAGTGACCGCAGTGCAAGTCATGTGGCAATCGCCACGGATGGCAATCGCGAGCGGCTGGGCTCGCAGGGGCGGTATCGCGCTCGATCCGTGAGCGGCGATGACCGGGCCGTGAGACGCCGCGCGTCATTGAATTCGCTATCGTGCGTAAAAGGCTGCATGAGGGCTGCATGACCGATCCGCTTCGCAAGATAATGCGCAAACGTTTTGCCGGTATTCGACCGGATTGAATTGCCGGATCAAAAATAAAAGAATAAATATCCGGATTCATTTGCGGCAGGCCGCCCGGCCGCCCAGGCGGCGCATGCAGGCCAGAGGTTAACGGCCGCTTCGAGAATAACTTTAGGATTTCCTCGCCGCAATTGACCATTGCGATTTCCTCAATGACCGATTGATTTTCAGTCATCGGACAGTCATACACCATCCCCGATAATTCGGCGCTCATATTCTTTCAATAGACCAAAGGGCGATCGAAGCCGGATCGCTGCGGGGAGCTGTACTCATGACCATCCGTCATCGCATTACGCTGCTAGTCGTCCTGACGTTTTTCGCGCTGTCCGCGATCGGCGTGTACGCCGTGTACCAGACGCGCAAGAGCGCGTCCGAGGTGCGTCAGGTTACCCAGGGAATCGTGCCGAGCGCGCTCGCGTCGGCGGATCTCGTCGCCGACGTGAAGAACATCCAGATCGCGACGATGACGCTGGTATACGCGCCCGACGCGAACACCGCCGCGCAGGCGCGCGACGAGCTGAAGGCAAAACAGGCCGCACTGCGCGCGGTGCTCGACGCGCAGGCGAAGTCGGCGGTCGGGCAGGCGCAGCAAGGCCTCGTCGCGCAGGCGAAGGACAGCGCCACGAACTACTTCGCGGCGATCGACGACACCGTGAAGATGAAGGCCGACGGCAAGCCGGAGATGGCGCAAGCGTACCTGTTCGCGAACGTCGCGCAGTATCGCGACGAACTCGAAAGCATCGTCGACACGCTGCGCGTCGAGAAGAACCGCCAGAAGGACGACGCGATCCGCGCGCTGAACGGCATGCTGTCGACCACGGCGACCGCGATCGCGGCGGTCGCGGGCACCGTCGTCGTGCTGCTGACCGCGCTCGGCTTCGTGCTGTACCGCCAGATCGCGCGCCCGCTGATCGGGATGCAGACGGCGATGAGCGAGATCGCGACGAGCCAGGACTTCACGCGCCGCGTGCCGGTGGGCCGTATGGACGAGATCGGTCATTCGATCGTCGCGTTCAACGGGATGATCGAGAAGATCCAGGAGAACGCCGCGCAACTGAAGCAGAAGACGGCCGACATCCAGGCGATGCTGCAGAACATGCAGCAAGGGATCCTGACGGTCGTCGAAGGCGGCGTCGTGCATGCGGAGTATTCGGCGTACCTCGAGACCATCTTCGAGACGAGCGACATCGCCGGACGCGACCTGATGGCGCTCGTGTTCGACGCTTCGAGCATCGGCGCCGACGCGCGCTCGCAGGTGGAGGCGGCCGTGCATGCGTGCCTGGGCGAGGACAGCATGAACTTCGCGTTCAACGAGCACCTGCTCGTCAATGAAGTCGCGAAGCGGTTGCCGGACGGCCGCGAGAAGTGGCTCGACCTGAGCTGGTCGGCGATCACCGACGAGACCGACACGGTCGTGCGGCTGATGCTGTGCGTGCGCGACGTGACCGAGATCCGCGAGCTGACCGCGCAGGCCGGCGAGCAGCAGCGCCGCCTCGAGATGATCGGCGAGATCCTGTCGATCAACCAGGACAAGTTCCATGACTTCGTGCACAGCGCGAAGGGCTTCCTCAGCGAGAACGAGCGGATGATCCGCCAACACGAGCGCGCGGATCACTCGATCGTCGCGGCGCTGTTCCGCAACATGCACACGATCAAGGGCAATGCGCGCACCTACAGTCTTCAGCACCTGACCAACATCGTGCATGAAGCGGAGCAGGCATACGAATCGCTGCGCCGCGCGGACAGCGGCCCCGAGTGGAACCGCGATGCGCTGATGGACGACCTGGCTCGCGTGCGCGAGGCGGTCGACCACTACGCGACGATCAACGCGGTCACGCTCGGCCGCCACGGCGAGCCGACGGGGCCCGGCGGCGGCGACTACCTGATGGTCGAGCGCGCGCATATCCGCGAGAGCCTGCGCATGCTCGATGGCGCCGATCCGGCGAACGCGGGCGACTGGCTCGCGGCGCGCGATTCGGTGCGCCGCCTGTTGAGCCAGTTCGGCACGCAGGGCATCGGCGACGCGCTGGGCGGCGTAATCGAATCGCTGCCGTCGCTCGCGGCCGAACTCGGCAAGCCGGCGCCCGTCGTGCATATCGACAGCAACGGCCATCGCGTGCGCAGCGAGATCGGCGCGACGCTGAAGAACGTGTTCATGCACCTGCTGCGCAACGCGATCGACCACGGGATCGAAACGTCCGACGAGCGTCGCGCGGCCGGCAAGGCGCCGGCCGGCAAGATCGACATCGCGGTCGACGTCGAGGACGGCGCGCTGCGTTTCGTGCTCGGCGACGACGGCCGCGGCCTCGCGCTCGACCGGATTCGCGGGATCGCGCGCGAGCACGGGTGGATCGACGCCGGCAACGAAGCCGCGCTGACCGACGAAGCGGTGGCCGAACTGATCTTCCGTCCGGGCTTCTCGACCGCCCGTGCCGTGACCGAAGTGTCCGGGCGCGGCGTCGGGATGGACGCGGTGCGCAACTTCCTGAAGCGCGACGGCGGCGACATCGCGTTGCGCTTCACCGACGAGCGCGTCGGCTCGCCGTATCGCGCGTTCGAGACGATCGTGTCGCTGCCGGCGCGCTTCGCGGCGGACGGCGCCGCGCACCACGCCGAGCCGCACGCACGCGCCGGCATCGCGAACGTCGACGTGGCGGAGTGATCGTGCAAGCATGGATGATCCCGATCGGCGCCGCGCTGGCGGGCGGCCTGGTGGTCGCGGCAATCGCCGCGATCGTGTGTCGCGTGATGCGGGCGCGGCTCGTTGCCGCGTTCACGCGTGAAGCGGATGCGTTGCGCGACGCGCTCGGCGCGGCCGATGCGCGTGCCGACGCAGCCGTCGCCGTGCAGACGGAAGCGGCGCAGGCATGGGCGCGCCGCGAGGCGGAGCTCGAGGAAACGCTGGCCCGCGACGCGGCCGCCGCCGGCGAGCAGCGCGACGCGCTGCAGACGCTCGCGGCCGAGCGCGCGGCGCTGTCGCAGCAGGCGACGAAGCTCGCCGACGAAGCGGCGCGGCTGCGCGGGCTGGCCGGCACGTTCGAGCGCTGGCACGAGCAGATGATCTCGCTCACCACGCAGAACCAGGACATGCGCGCGAAGAACCAGGAACTGTCGGCGATCGTCGCGCACGTGTCGATCGTGTCGCTGAACGCGTCGATCGAGGCTGCGCGCGCGGGCGCGGCCGGACGCGGCTTCTCGATCGTCGCGAGCGAGGTGCGCGGGCTCGCCGCGCGCTCGCAGCAACTGTCGAACAGCTATCGCGACAGCCTGAACCGCAACGATCTCGTGACGGCCGCGACGTTCCAGGATATCCAGGCCGGCGGCAAGATGATCACGGCCGCGCTGGCGACGCTCGAGACGCTCGCCGGGCAACTGCATGCGCGGCTCGAAGGAGCGGCGGCGTGATCAGCGCGCAGGCCCGGGCCGGTTTCGAGCGGATCTTTTTCGATGCGGCGCGCACGCGGCTCGCGTCCGGCGGCGCCTGCGAGATCCGGCCGGCCGCGGGCGATGCGCACGACGCGTCGCACGATCCGTCGCGCATGAAGTCGCGCGCGACGCCGGCGGTGGCCGAGCATGTCGCGGTGCTGACGATCTCGGCCCTGCATTTCCGGCTTCTGCTCGCGCTGCGCTTTCGCGACGATGCGCCGACGCGCCGTCATTTCGCTGCGCCCGCGTCGGGCGCGAGCGCGCAGCGGCCGCTGCCCGAAGCATTCATGGAAGTCGCGAACCTGTGCTGCGGCGCGATCAACCAGGCGCTGACCGCGCCGTTCCCCGATCTCGGGATGTCGACGCCTTACCTGCTGAGCGGCGCGAGCATCGACTACCTGCCGGCGCTGAATCCCGATCACGTGGCCGCGTATGACGTGACGCTCGACGGCGACGTGCGGATCGGCGCGACGCTGTGCGTGTGCGCGAACGCGCCGGTCGATTTCCACGTGCCGGAAGCGGCGAGCGTGGACACGGGCGGCGAGCTCGAACTGTTTTGACCGATTCCGAGGACTTCACGAGATGACCGTAGACCAACCCGTCAGCAAGGTGCTCGTGCTCGACGACAGCCCGGCGCATGCGGCGACGATCAAGCGCTTCTGCGACGAGCACAACCTCGTCGGCCTGACCGTGCGGCGCAACCGGCTGCTGAAGGTGCTGCGCTCGAACATCGATCTCGGCGCGATCCTGCTCGCCGAGGACTACGGCGGCTCGCCGGCCGAGAGCGCGATCGTCGCGACGCAGATCGATGCGTTGCGGCCGGAGCTGCCGATCATCCTGCGCCGTGCGTCGGACGCGTCGCGCGACGGGCTGCCCGACGCGCTCGCGCGCGTCGCGTGCGCGGCCTACGTCGCGGACGACATGACGCCGCTCGCGCGCGCGATCGGCGAATACCTGTTCGGCCGCGAGTATCCGAACGCGCTCGTGCGCGGCATCTCGGAGATCACCGAGGCGCGGCTCGACAGTCTGTTTCCGGGCATGACGATCGAGCGCGACACGCCGTGCATCGTGCGCGACCAGATCATCTTCGGCGAAGTGTTCAGCCTGATCGCGCTCGAAAGCGCGTGGTGCCGCGGCTACATGCTGCTGCAGACGAGCGAGCAGCCGCTGCTCGACATGATCGGCGGCACGCGCGACGACGGCCGCGCGGCCGATTTCCGCGACGTGAACAGCCTGCTCGGCGAGCTGACCAACCTGGTGTGGGGAGCGTTCAAGAACCGCTATCTCGGCGACGCGGAGGCGCTCGCGCGCCATCCGGTGCAGGTGCCGCTCGTCGTCAATCACAAGCAGAAGTTCATTTCGTTCGGCGGCGACTGTCCGCAGCTCTGTTTCAAGTACCGGATGACCGACCGCGCATCGGGGCGGTCGGTGCAGCTCGATCAGCGTTTCGTGTTCAGCCTGAGCTGGTCGCCGGAGGATTTCCGCGAATCGGTGCAGGACGTGGGGCCGATGGTCGAATCGGGCGAACTCGAACTGTTTTGAATGTTGAAGTCAGTCACAAAGAAAGGGGAACACGGCATGGCAAAGATTCTGGTGGTCGACGATTCGGGCACGGTGCGCGATGAAGTCGCGGGTTTCCTGCGCAATCACGGGCTCGACGTCGCGACGGCGGTGGACGGCAAGGACGGGCTCGCGAAGCTCAAGGCGACGCCCGGCGTGCGCCTCGTGATCAGCGACGTGAACATGCCGAACATGGACGGCCTGACGATGGTCGAGAAGATTCGCGGCGAACTGGCGAACGCGTCGGTCAACATCGTGATGCTGACGACCGAAAGCAGCCCGGCGATGAAGGAGCGCGGCAAGGCGGCGGGCGTGAAGGGCTGGATCGTGAAGCCGTTCAAGGGCGATGCGGTGCTCGACGCGCTGAAGAAGCTCGCGGGCTGAAGCGCAAGGTCGTTACCGGGCGGATGGCGCGGCGGTTGCGAATTCGTCGACGACGGCTTCGATCACTGCCTGCACGCGTGCGGTCTTGTAGAGATCGGCATGGGCGACGAGCCACACGTCGAAATGATTGCATCGCCGGGCCATGAGACGCACCAGTTCCGGCTCGGCTTCGGCGCGGAAGCACGGCAACTCGGCAATGCCGAGCCCTGCAAGCGCGGCCTCGACCAGCATCATCGTCGACGATGTCTGGAACATCACGCGGCCGCGCGAAGTCGGTTCGCCGCATAGCGCGTCCCACATCGTCGGCATCACCGGCTGCTGGTACATCACCAGATCGTGTCCGTCGAACGCGCTGCCCGCGACCGGTTCGCCGCGCTCGGCCAGGTAGTGGCGCGATGCATAGATGCCCGTTTCGAGATGTCCGAGCCGCCTGACGATCAGGTCCGGCGATTCCGGCCGCAACGTGCGAATCGCGAGATCCGCCTCGCGGCGCGTGAGATTGGCGATTTCGGTCGACGTCACGCACACGACGTCGATGCCGGCATGCCTGTGCCGCAAGCGGGCGATGGCGGGAATCACGAAACGCTTGCCGAGCGAGTCGGTCGTGGCAATGCGCACGGTTCCCGCCAGCTGCTCGTCGAGCCCCATCACGCGCCGTTCGATCGTGAGCGACGCCCGTTCCATCGTTTCGGCCGGTTCGAGCAACGCTTCGCCTGCGGTCGTCAGCACGTAGAGGGCCGGGGTTCGGAGAAACAGGCGGGCCGAGAGCTCGTCTTCGAGCGCGGCGATCCGGCGCCCCACCGTCGCCTGATCGACGTTCAGTTGCGCCGCCGCGCCGCGCAGCGTGCCGGTGCGCGCCAGGGCCAGGAAGAAGCGGGCATTGTCCCAGTTCATGCGGGTTGACAGTGTCATCGGGCAGCGCGGCGGCGGGAAGTGAGGATGCATATCTGCATCAGGGAAATGCAAAATTATCACTTTTCTGCATCGCATGCGGTTTCTAGACTCCCGGCATCTGCCTGGAGATCTCATGACCGATTGCAATCCTGTTTCCGTTCCCGTATCCATGACGGCAGCGAGCCGCCCGACGGCGCGTGAGCAGCGCTTCACGCTGGCGCTTGTCGCGATCGGAATGTTCATGGCGGTACTCGATACGACGATCGTCAACGTCGCGCTGCCCGCAATGCGCACGAGTCTCGGCGCGACGGTCGCGGAACTCGCGTGGATCGTCGACGCGTATACGCTCAGCTTCGCGGCGCTGATCCTCGCGGGCGGCGCGCTGTCCGACCGGTTCGGCGCGAAGCACGTGTATCTCGCGGGGCTGGCGCTGTTCGTCGGCGCATCGGCGGCGTGCGGCGTCGCGTCGTCCGTGGCCATCCTCGTGGCCGCGCGTTTCGTGCAGGGCATCGGCGCCGCACTCTTTTTGCCCGCGTCGCTCGCGGTCGTGCGCAGCACTTTCGACGTACCTGCCGAGCGGGCGCGCGCGATTGCGGTCTGGGCGGGCATCGCGTCGGTCGCGGTGGCCGTGGGGCCGGTGCTGGGCGGCATCCTGGTGGATGATTTCGGCTGGCGCAGCGCTTTCCTCATCAATGTGCCGACCGGCGCGCTCGCCTTCGCCGGGGCGGCCGTGCTCGTCCGGGCGTCGGTCGCGCGGCATGCACGCCACTTCGATTGGGCCGGCCAGTGCATCGGTGCGACGGCACTCGGCGCGCTGTGTTTTGCCGTGATCGAATTGCCGACGCGCGGCCCTGGCGCCGCGGAAGTCCGGTGTGCACTTCTGGTCGCCGGGCTCGCTGCGGCCGTGCTGATCGTCGTCGAGCGGCGTGCCCGCAATCCGATGGTTCCGCTGGCCTGGTTTCGCAATCGTATATTCGTCGCGATGAACCTGATGGGCAGTCTCGTCTATGTCGGCTACTTCGGTCTGCTGTTCGTCCTGAGCCTGTACCTGCATGGGCGCTTTGGCATGAGTGCGCGGCAGACGGGGCTGACGCTGTTGCCGTTTGCGCTGAGTTTGTCGCTTGGCAATCTGTTGTCGGGGAAATGGCAGGGCCGCGTCCACCCGGTCCGGCTGATGGCAAACGGCCTCGGGGTGGCGGCGTTGGCCATTCCGGCGCTCGCGGTCGCGCTCACGCTGCGCGCGCCGTGGCCGGTGGTGTGGGCGGCGATGGCCGCCTTCGGCACCGGGACCGCGTTGTCCGTGGCGCCGATGATCGCGACCGTGCTCGAACAGGTGCCTGCGGATGCGGCGGGCGTGGCGTCGGGATTCCTCAATGCGGCGAGACAGGCAGGGAGCCTGCTCGGCGTGGCCATCGCAGGCGCCGCGACGATACTGTTGCCGAATCTGACCGACGCGCTGTGGGCGATCGCGGCGGTCGGCTGTGTCGCCTATGCGACGGCCGCCTTTGCCGCGCGGACGGCGGGCACCGCGAAAGGCACGTGACTGGACGCCGCGCCGAATGTGGAGGACCATTTCATCGATACGCCGCGAACGCGCGTGCACGATCGCTGCGCTGTTCGCGCCGCACCGAATCCTGCCGAACCCTGTCGAGCGGAACATCATGGAACCCGATCAAGAGACTGCCGAGCCGATCCTGTTGCGCGACGCGCACGACGGCGTCGTCACGCTGCGGCTGAACCGGCCGCAGCAGTTCAACGCGTTGTCCGAAGCGATGCTCGCGAGCCTGCACGACGCGTTCGAATCGCTGGCAGCCGATTCGCACGTGCGCTGCGTCGTGCTCGCCGCGCAAGGTAAGGCATTCTGCGCGGGCCACGACCTGCGGCAGATGCGCGGCAAGCCCGAACTCGATTACTACCGCACGCTGTTCGCGCAATGCAGCCGCGTGATGCTCGCGATGCGCGCATTGCCGGTGCCGGTGATCGCGCGCGTGCAGGGGATCGCGACGGCGGCCGGCTGCCAGCTGGTCGCCGCATGCGACCTTGCGATTGCGGCCGATACCGCGCGTTTCGCGGTGTCGGGCATCAACGTCGGGTTGTTCTGTTCGACGCCGGCCGTCGCGTTGAGCCGCAACGTCACCGCGAAGCGGGCGTTCGACATGCTCGTGACCGGGCGTTTCGTCGACGCGGCGACGGCCGCCGCGTGGGGGCTCGTCAACGAGTCCGTCCCCGAGGATGCGCTCGATGCGGCCGTCGCGCGCAAGGTCGCGGAGATCGTCGCGAAGAGCCCGGCGGCGGTGCGCTACGGCAAGCAGATGTTCTACCGGCAGCGTGAGTTGCCGCTCGACGAAGCCTACGCGTATGCGGGCGACGTGATGGCGCGCAACATGATGGAAGAGGATGCCGGCGAAGGGATCGATGCGTTTCTGGAGAAGCGTAAGCCGACGTGGCGGTCGTAGCGCCGCGTGGCGGCGGGGCGGTAACGCGTGCTCGTTCGCCTGCGTTCCGGGCACGCCGTAAAAGCAAACGGGCCGCTTGCAACGCGGCCTGCAAATGGGTCTGGATGCGCCACGGCACGAGAGCGTGCCGCCGCATCCGTGACCGCCGTGACCGCCATCAACGCCCGTGGCTGCCCGTGCGCAGCATCGGTTCCACCGTCGACGCCCCCGGCGGCACGATCACGACCGGCACGCGGCGCGCGAGCGCGCACATCAGCTCGTAGCCGATCGTGCCACTGGCTTCCGCGACATCGTCGACCTTCACCTGATCGCCCCACAGCTCGACGCTCGACCCGATGCCCGCGTTCGGGCACGGCGTCAGGTCGACGGTCAGCATGTCCATCGACACGCGGCCGACGACGCGCGTCATCACGCCGTCCACCGCGATCGGCGTGCCGGTCGGTGCGTGGCGCGGATAGCCATCCGCGTAGCCGCACGCGACCACACCGATCCGCATCGGCCGGTCCGCGGTGAAGCGGCGGCCGTAACCGACCGTCTCGTCCGGCGCGAGCGTCTGCACGCCGATGATCTTGCTGGTCAGCGTCATCGCGGGCAGCAGCGGCGTGTCGGCGATGTGCCGCGCCGCGCCGGTCGGCGACGCGCCGTACAGGATCGTGCCGGGCCGCACCCAGTCGCGGTGCGCGCGCGGATGCCACAGCACGGCCGCCGAATTCGACGCCGAGCGCTCGCCCGGAATCCCGGCCGTGGCCGCATCGAACTGCTCGAGCTGCCAGTCGACTTCGCCTTCGTCGGCGTTCGCGAAATGCATCATCAGCGTGATCTTGCCGATCGACGGCGCGGCCGCCGCGCGTTCCCACGCGGCGCGGAACGCGTGCGGCCGGTAGCCGAGCCGGTTCATCCCCGAGTTCATCTTCAGCTGGATGTCGAGCGGCTGCCGCGGCTTCGCGGCGATCAGCAGGTCGAGCTGTTCGTCGCAGTGCACGGCCACCGTCAGCCGGTGGCGATCGGCCAGTTCGACGTCCGCCGGCTCGAAGATCCCTTCGAGCAGCAGCACCGGCTTGTCCCAGCCGAGCTCGCGCACGCGCACGGCTTCGTCGAGATCGAGCAGCGCGATGCCGTCGGCGGCCGCGAGGCCCGGGTAGATTCGCTCGATCCCGTGACCGTAGGCGTTGGCCTTGATCACGGCCCACACGCGCGATTGCGCGGCGGTGCGGCGGATGAAGTCGAGGTTGTGGCGGACGGCGTCCGGACGGACATGGGCGACGATGGGACGGGGCATGGGCAGGCTCGGGTCGAAAAGTCGTTCGGCGCGCGCGGCGGTGCGGCGCGGGTCGGGCAGAGTGGCGCGGCGATGCGCCAAGCCAGTGTTGAACGCTATCTTATTGGTGTTCGACCAGTTTTAATTAACGTAATTATCGGTGATTTGGTGGAATTTTTTGCGCCGGATGTGTGCTGCCACGGGCCTCAGCACCGCGCACGGCCGAGTCTCCCGTCTAGAAAACCGGTGCCTGAACAGCACCGCCCGATGCTAAGCTCTGCGCGACCCTGTCATTGATCAATGTAACCATAAAGGAGGAGACCTGGATGACCACGTCCCAGCTGTGCCTGTTCATCGTCGCGCTGTTGCCGTTCCCGCTGACGTTCCTCGCGAAGGCCCGCAAGGGCTACGACAATCACACGCCGCGCGAGTACCTGGCGAAGCTCGAAGGATGGCGCGCACGGGCGCAGGCCGCCCACCAGAATGCGTGGGAAGCGCTTGCACTGTTCACCGCCGCGCTGGTGGTCGCCTGGCACAACGGCGCGAATGAGCACCACGTCGACCAGATCGCGATGGGGTTCGTCGCGATCCGCGTCGCCTACACGCTGATGTACCTGCTGAACTGGGCGGCGCTGCGCTCGCTCGTGTGGTTCGGCGGAATGGTGTGCGTCGTCGCGCTGTTCTTCGCGGCGCCGTGACGGCGGCGTGAAGGGCGGAGCTCGCGCCTCGTTTTCTCCGATTTATCCCCCCGGCCGGCGCGGGGTTTCTCTCGATGCGTTGACCGTTCAGCATGTTGTTGTCGTAGTACCCGCATTGACAACACATGTTGCGTTAATGTTTAATTAAACATCGCATGTTGCGGTGCGGGCCGACCTCGTCTTTCCCTCGACAGCCGGCCGCTTACATCGCCCGATCATGCGGCGAACAAAGCATTCCTGAACCACGTGTCCTGAACCAAACCGAACCACGCAACATGCCGCTTTCCCTTTCCCCCGTCATCGCCGGCGCGCCGTTCGACATCGGCGTGCGCCTCGGCGAGCTTGCCCGCCCCGTGTTCGATACGTACATGCAGCAGAGCGGCGCATGGCAGGCCGTGCGCCGCTGGCGCGGCCATCCGTTCGTCGCCGCGCTGCGGCAGGCGGCGCTGGCCGCATACCCCGATCTCGTCGCGGAACTGGACGGGATCGCGGCGGGCGTCGGCTGGCCGGCCGAGGACATCTTCCTGTGGAATTGCCGCGGCGAACTGATCCACAACGCGCCCGACGGCTGCACGACACTCGCCGCGCGCGATGCGCACGGCACGCGCTGGATCGCGCACAACGAGGACGGCGATCCGTACCTGCGCGAGCGTTGCCTGCTGGTCGACGTGCAGCCGCAGGGCAAGCCGGGCTTCATCAGCTTCTATTACCCGGGCTCGCTGCCCGGGCATACGTTCGCCGCGAACCGCGCGGGCATCGCGCAGGCGATCAACAACCTGCGCATCCTGACGCCGACGGCCGGCGTGCCGCGGATGATCCTCGCGCGCGCGGTGCTCGACGCGACGTCGCTCGATGCGGCCGCCGACGTGCTGCGCACGCATGCGCGTGCGAGCGGCTTTCACCACACGCTCGGCGCGACCGGCGATGCGCGGCTGCTGAGCATCGAGGCGAGCGTCGCGCGGTGCTCGGTGGTCGACGTCGCGCGGCTTGCTGGCCATGCCAACCATCTCGTGCATCCCGGCTGCGAAGCTGAAGCGCAGATCGTCACGCAATCGTCCGGCGATCGCCAGCGCCGCGTCGATGCGCTGACACCGGGCATCGACACAATCGACGAAGCCGCGCTGCTGCGCGTGCTCGGCGATCGCGCACCGGAAGGGCTGCCGATCTATCGCGACGATCCGACCGATCCCGACGACGAGAACACGCTGGCGACCGCGGTGTTCGCCATTCGCGACGCAGTGATCGACGTCACCATCCATCAACACGGCACGCAGCGCTTCGCGACGCGCATCGTGCCGTCCGCGCACGCGCGCAGCGCGTCCTGATCCATGAGGCAACGCATGACGACCGTTTTTCATCGCGCTCCACGCGCCACCTTGCCCGTCGCCGTCGCAGGCGACGGCATCGAGATCATCGATTCGACTGGCAAACGCTACATCGACGCGTGCGGCGGCGCGGCCGTTTCGTGTCTCGGCCACAGCAACCAGCGCGTGATCGACGCGATCAAGCGGCAGGTGCAGCAACTGCCGTACGCGCATACGTCGTTCTTCACGACCGACGTGGCCGAGGAACTGGCCGACCGGCTCGTCGAGGCAGCGCCGGCCGGTCTCGAACACGTGTATTTCGTGTCGGGTGGGTCCGAGGCGATCGAAGCCGCGTTGAAGCTCGCGCGCCAGTATTTCGTCGAGAAGGGCGAGCCGCAGCGCCGTCACTTCATCGCCCGCCGCCAGAGCTATCACGGCAACACGCTCGGCGCGCTCGCGATCGGCGGCAACGCATGGCGGCGCGAGCCGTTCCTGCCGCTGCTGATCGAAGCGCACCACGTGAGCCCATGCTATGCGTATCGCGACCAGCACGCGGGAGAAACCGACGAAGCGTATGCGCAGCGCCTGGCCGACGAGCTCGAGCAGAAGATCGTCGAACTCGGCGCGGAAAACGTCGCGGCGTTCGTCGCGGAAACGGTGGTCGGCGCGACGGCCGGCGCGGTGCCGCCGGTGCGTACTTACCTGAAGAAGATTCGCGCGGTGTGCGACAAGTACGGCGTGCTGCTGATTCTCGATGAAATCATGTCGGGGATGGGGCGCACCGGTTATCTGTTCGCCTGCGACGAGGACGAAGTCGCGCCCGATCTGCTGACGATCGCGAAAGGGCTCGGTGCGGGTTACCAGCCGATCGGCGCGACGCTGGTGAGCGACCGCATCTACCGGACGATCGTCGACGGCTCGGGGTTCTTCCAGCACGGGCACACGTATCTCGGCCACGCGACGGCCTGCGCGGCCGCGCTCGAGGTGCAGCGCGTGATCGCCGAAGAGAAGCTGCTCGACAACGTGAAGGCGCGCGGCGAGCAACTGCGTGCGTCGCTGCGCGCGCATTACGGTGCGCATCCGCATGTCGGCGACGTGCGCGGCCGCGGGCTGTTCGTCGGCGTCGAGCTCGTCCGTGATCGCGACAGCAAGGCGGCGTTCGATCCCGCGCTGAAGCTGCATGCGGCGGTCAAGCGCGAGGCGATGCAGCGCGGCCTGATGGTGTATCCGATGGGCGGCACGATCGACGGCGTGAACGGCGATCACATCCTGGTCGCTCCGCCGTTCGTCTGCACTGCGCAGCAGATCGATACCATTGTCGAACGGCTGTCCGGCGCGATCGATGCGGCGCTCGCATCGGCCGGCGCGTGAACCACGACCTCACCGAGTCCCGACCATGACAGACAGACTGCCTCCCTTCGATCCCGCATCGGCCACCGAAGAACAGAAGGCCGTGCTGGCCGACATCCTCAGCGGCCCGCGCGGCAACCTGAACGGGCCGTTCCTCGGCTGGATCGCGAGCCCCGAGCTCGCCCAGCACGCGCAGCGGCTCGGCGCGTTCTGCCGTTATCGCACGGGCCTGCCGCTGCGCCTGTCGGAACTCGCGATTCTCGTGACCGCCGCGCGCTGGCGCTCGCAGGCCGAGTGGCACATCCACTATCCGATCGCGCTCGATGCCGGCGTGCCGGCCGCGACGGCCGACGCGATCCGGCGCGGCGTCACACCGGCGTTCGAATCGGACGACGATGCGCTGATCCATGCATTCGCGACCGAGCTGTACGACACGCAACGCGTGAGCGATGCGACGTTCGCGCGTGCGCAGGCGCGTTTCGGCCACGAGACCGTCGTCAACCTCGTCGCGCTGCTCGGCTATTACGCGCTCGTCGCGATGACGCTCAACACGTTCGGTATGCGCGCAGACGGACAAACTGATTTGCCGTTTCCGGAATAATCGACGCATGCGCGTGCGTCGGCAGATGCCGCGCGCGCGTTCCGAGACCGCCGAAAAGCCCGTCAGCACGGGCTTTTCGGCGTTTTGGCGTGATGCGATCGACATCCTCGCCGCGTCTTGCTGATGCACATCGTAGCGCCTGCGCGTCAGCGCAGAAAATTTTCCCCGTACCTAGAATTTCTGCAAAACGCTTACGGGGGATGTATCGATGCGGTGGGTCCTGTTGATCGTGTTCATTGCGTGTGTGATTCATACGCACCGGCGCGGCAAGGTTCGGCACAGGTTGTTCAGGCAACTATCCGATCACTCGACCTTCACCGCGCCGTTGAACTGCTTTTCATACGCGTTGTCCGCGGTGCCGACCACGCCGTTTCTCGACCCACGGCACTTTCCGGAACTCGCGGTGCTGCAGCGCGAATGGCGGACCTTCCGCGAGGAAGCGCTCGCGTTGCGCGATGCCAGCCGGATCAAGGCGTCGGGCGAGTACAACGACATCGGCTTCAATTCGTTCTTTCGCAACGGCTGGAAGCGCTTCTACCTGAAGTGGTACGACGCGCCGCATCCGTCCGCACAGGCGTTGTGTCCGCGCACGGTCGAGATCCTGTCGCGGATTCCGTCGATCAAGGCCGCGATGTTCGCGCAGCTGCCGCCGGGCGGCAAGCTCGGGCTGCATCGCGATCCGTATGCGGGCTCGCTGCGCTACCACCTCGGGCTCGACACGCCGAATGACGACGCGTGCCGGATCGTCGTCGACGGCGAGTCGTATGCATGGCGCGACGGCGAGGCCGTGATGTTCGACGAAACCTATCTGCACTGGGCCGAGAATCGCACCGCGCACGATCGCGTGATCCTGTTCTGCGACATCGACCGGCCGATGAAATATCGCTGGGCGCAGCGCGTCAACGATGCGTTCGGCCAACTGCTGATGCGCGCGGCCGCGTCGCCGAACGAAACGGGCGACCGCACCGGCGGCCTCAATCATGCATTCAAGTACCTGTATGCGATTCGCCGCGCCGGCAAGCGGCTCAAGGCGTGGAATCGCACCGTGTACTACGTCGTCAAGTGGGCGCTGTTCGGCGGGATCGCGGTCGCGATCTTCTGCCTCTGATGGGGCGCGAGCAGGGGGTGTCGAACCGTCTGAGGATAGGGCGGGGCCGCGTCGGTCGGGCCCCGCCGGCGCTGCGCCCGCGCTGCGCCCGCATCAATGCAACCAAATGTATTCATGCGGGATCTGCCGCGAACCCACGCGTATGATGGCTCGTTCACGTCGATAAGATCGGTGAGCAAGCATGAGAAGGACCCGAAAGACTTTGATGATCGTCGGCGGACTGCTGGTGGCTGCGGCAGGCAGCGGCTACGTGATGCTGTTGCGCGACGACCACCGCGCGATAGCGGAGGCCGGCATCGGCGATGCCGCAGCGCCTGCCGCCGCGGTGCCCGCGGCGAACGGCGACCATACCGCACAAGGCACGATCGCACCGCCGGCGGCGGTGGCGGTGCCGTCCACGCACGTCGACGACGCCGTGCCGCAACGCGCGGCCGTACCGCCGCCGGCCGCGGCTCCCGCCCGCGCGAATGCGGCGCCGCCATCCACCGCCGTCGTGCCGGTGATCGCCGGGCAGGCGCCCCCCGCGAAACCGACCGCGCCGCCGCCGACCGTTCACGTCGTAACGGTCGAGCCGGAGGATTCGACCCCAGCGACGGCAAAGCCTGCGCCCGCCACGCCGCAGGCCCCGATACAAGCCGCGCAACCGCCACAAGCGGCACGACCGGCGCAACCCGTGCAATCCGTGCAATCCGCACCGCCAGTCCAGGCAGCGCAGGCGAGCCGCCCGAGTCAGCAAGCACAGCCGGCTCAACGCGCGGAGCGCAAGCGCGACGGGCTCGAACGGCACGCGGCAGCACCGTCCGGCACGAAATCCGAAACGCCTGAAACCGCCGCGCTCGTGCATGAATCGGCGAAGCTCGATCCGTCGTTGCCGCCGCCGCAATACGTGGCGACGCCGAGCGCCGATCGCGCACGTCCGTCGGCCGGCGGGAATGCGGTTGCCGCCGCGATGACCGAGCAACTGGTCAGGCAGTCGAGCAGCTTCAAGGCGCCCGCATCGGCGAGTGCCGCGCCCGCCGCGGCCCAGTGAGAACGGTGCCGGCGCGCTCGCACCGCGCCGCACGACGCCGGATGAAAAAAGACCCCGCACGCCGACCAGGGCATGCGGGGCCAAGAGAGACGAATCCGGGCGGTGCGTCGCGCGTTACGCGGCGATCGCTTCTTCGGCCTGCGGCGCGTCGGCCGTGGCCGGCGTCACGTCCTGCCGGATCAGGTGGTCGAACGCGCCGAGCGACGCCTTCGCGCCTTCGCCGACCGCGATCACGATCTGCTTGAACGGCACCGTCGTCACGTCGCCGGCCGCGAACACGCCGGGCACCGACGTCGCGCCGCGTGCATCGACGACGATCTCGCCGTGCTTCGACAGCTCGATCGTGCCCTTCAGCCATTCGGTGTTCGGCACGAGGCCGATCTGCACGAACACGCCTTCGAGATCGACGCGCTTCGCTTCACCCGAACGCAAATCCTTGTAGACGAGCCCGTTCAGCTTGCTGCCGTCGCCGGTCAGTTCGGTCGTCTGCGCCTGCGTGACGATCGTCACGTTCGGCAGGCTGCGCAGCTTGCGTTGCAGCACCTCGTCCGCGCGCAGTTGCGCGCCGTATTCGAGCAGCGTGACTTCCTTCACGATGCCGGCCAGGTCGATCGCGGCCTCGACGCCCGAGTTGCCGCCGCCGACCACCGCGACGCGCTTGCCCTTGAACAGCGGGCCGTCGCAGTGCGGGCAGTACGCGACACCGCGGTTGCGGTATTCGCGCTCGCCCGGCACGTTGATTTCGCGCCAGCGCGCGCCGGTTGCCAGGATGATCGTCTTCGCCTTCAGCACCGCGCCGTTCGCGAGGCGGATCTGGTGCACGTCGCCCGGAATCAACGCGTCGGCGCGCTGCACGTCCATGATGTCGACGTCGTACTGCTTCACGTGCTGCTCGAGCGCGGTGGCGAACTTCGGCCCTTCGGTTTCCTGCACCGACACGAAGTTCTCGATCGCCATCGTGTCGAGCACCTGCCCGCCGAAGCGCTCGGCCACCACACCCGTCGCGATGCCCTTGCGCGCCGAGTAGATCGCGGCGGCCGCACCGGCCGGGCCGCCGCCGACGATCAACGTGTCGAACACCGGCTTGTTCTCGAGCGACTTCGCGGCGCGGGCGCCAGCACCCGTGTCGAGCTTCGCGAGGATTTCCTTCACGCTGCTGCGGCCCTGGCCGAACGATTCGCCGTTCAGGAACATCGTCGGCACGGCCATGATCTGGCGCGCCTCGACTTCGTTCTGGAACAGCGCGCCGTCGATCGCGACGTGGCGGATGCGCGGGTTGATCAGCGACATCACGTTCAGCGCCTGCACGACTTCCGGGCAGTTCTGGCACGACAGCGAGAAATACGTTTCGAACGCGTAGTCGCCGTCGAGCGCGCGAATCTGTTCGATCACGTCGTCGTCGAGCTTGATCGGATGGCCGCCCGTTTGCAGCAGCGCGAGCACGAGCGACGTGAATTCATGGCCCATCGGGATGCCGGCGAAGCGGATGCCCGCCGGCTTGCCGGGTTCTCCGATCGAGAACGACGGCTTGCGCTCGGCGTCGTCGCGGCGTTCGGTCACGGTCACGCGCGACGTCAGCGAACCAATCTCGTTGAGCAGCGCAAGCAGTTCCTGCGACTTCGCGCTGTCGTCGAGCGACGCGACGAGTTCGATCGGGCGCGTGATCTTTTCGAGGTACGCTTTCAGTTGATTCTTGAGATTGGCGTCGAGCATGGCGTTTCGGATTCCGTATTGATAATTCTGGTCGGGCACGTCGTGCCGGAGGAGGGTGCGGGCCGCATGGGGCGGCCCGCGACGCGTCGCTCGCGCGCCTCGGGCGAGGCGCGCGCAGTGAGCGTCAGATCTTGCCGATCAGGTCGAGCGACGGGGTCAGCGTTTCCGCACCCGGCGTCCACTTGGCCGGGCACACTTCACCCGGGTGCGCCGCGATGTATTGCGCGGCCTGCACCTTGCGCAGCAGTTCGCCTGCGTCGCGGCCGATGCCGTTGTCGTGGATTTCGCACAGCTTGATCTCGCCTTCCGGGTTGATCACGAACGTGCCGCGCAGGGCCATCCCTTCTTCCTCGATCAGCACGTCGAAGTTGCGCGACAGCGTGAGCGTCGGGTCGCCGATCATCGGGTACTTGATCTTGCCGATCGTGTCCGACGTGTCGTGCCATGCCTTGTGCGTGAAGTGCGTATCGGTCGACACGCCGTAGATTTCGACACCCAGCTTCTGGAATTCCGCGTAGCGGTCGGCGAGGTCGCCCAGCTCGGTCGGGCAGACGAACGTGAAGTCGGCCGGGTAGAACACGACGACGGACCACTTGCCCTTGAAGTTCTCTTCGGTCACGGGCACGAAGTCGCCGTTGTGGTATGCGGTTGCCTTGAACGGCTTGATTTGGGTGTTGATGATCGGCATCTTGCGAGTTCCTTTGGGGTGGTGTTGATGAAGTGTTCCCAGTATCCGGGTTGACCCCGAGTTTGTGAAATTGCTTGTTTCAATCCTCGGCATCGGGAATTCCTATCTGCTTCCGGCCCCCGTTGCGGCGGGCCGTCCGGACGGCCCGTGACATCCGGGCCGGGCCTTCCGGCGGATTTCGGCCGGGGGGCGCTTCTGACACATTGGGTGGGCGGGAGCGTGCGGCGCCGACCCACGGCCACGCGCTTCGCGCCAGGGCCCGGCACCCGTTCGGCACGAACGGCTGCGCGGTCGTTCGACACTCATCGTCAACCTGCGCCATGAACCTCTTTTCCGGACGCGCCGCGCGCGCGCTGCTTGCGTGGTGCCGCGACATCTTGCTCGTGCGCCGATGCCTGCTTCGTCACTGGCGCAGCGCGGCCTGCGCATTCATCGCCGTGTCGTGCGGCGCACCGGCGCTGGCCCTCGATGCAACCGCCCCGGCGGCGACGGCCCCGACGGCCCCGACGGCGGTGACGGCCGCGACGGCCACGCCCGCCACCACGACCGCGCCCGCCACTACGACCGCGCCCGCCACCACCGTCACCGCCACCGGCCTCGTACCGCTACCCGACGGCCGGCTGCTCGCGCCAGAGTTCGCGCGCATCGTCACGCGCGGCACGCTCGTCGTCGCGGTGCTCGGCGTCGACCAGCCGCCGTTCTTCTGGTCGCGCAACGGGGCATTGGCGGGCGTCGACATCGACCTCGCCGACGAGCTCGCGAAAAAGCTCGGCGTGGCCGTGCAGTTCGACCGCGACGCGCGCACCTTCGACGACGTCGTTCACCTGCTCGCGACCGGGCAGGCCGACGTCGCGATCAGCAAGCTGTCGCGCACGTTGCCGCGGGCGCAGGTGGTCAGCTTCAGCACGCCGTACATCAGCCTGCGGCGCGCGCTGCTGATCAACCGCGTCAGCTTCGCGGAACTCGCGAAAGGGCGGCCGCTGCCGGAAGTCGTGCGCGACTATCGCGGCACGATCGGCGTCGTCGCGCGCTCGGCCTACGCCGAATACGTGCGCAACGACTTCCCGGCCGCGCAGGTGCGCACCTATCCGAGCTGGCCGGCGACGCTCGACGCGCTGAACGCCGGCGCGGTGACGGCCGTGTATCGCGACGAGCTCGCGATCAAGCTCGTGATGCAGGACGACCCGAGCGCACCGATCCGGCTGCGCGTCGCGACCTTCGACGACCTGACCGACGCGCTCGCCGTCGGCGTGCCGGTGTCCGCGCCGACGCTGCTCGCGTTCGTCAACCAGTTCCTGGCCGAGCGCAACAAGCGGCTCGACGTGAAATCCCTGCTCGATGCGATGGGCCACTGAAATGAACATGAACGAGACCCGCCGGATCAGGCCACGCATCGAGCGGCTGCATGCGTTCGCGATCCATCCGTTGACGGTATTCGGCAGCCTCGCGCTCGGGATCGTCGCGGGCATGCTGTGGCCGGCCGCCGCGCCGCAGTTCGACTACGTGGGCGAGGTGTACGTCGGCCTGCTCAAGATGACGGCGCTGCCGTTCATGACGGCCGCCGTGATCTTCAGCCTGCAGCGGTTGCTGCGCGAGGGCAGCGCATCGGATCTCGTGATGCGCGTGATCGCGATCTTCGGCTGCGTGTCGGTGTTCGTCGTGGTGGTCGGCGCGGTCGTGCTGGTCGCGATGCGCCCGGGCGAGCACCTGTCGAACGCGACGCTGAAGGCGTTCGGCGCGCTGGTCGGCAGCGACGGCGCGGCGAGCGACACCGTGATGACGCTGTACGGCACCGATCCCGCGGAGAAGTCGTCGGGCCTCGCCGACATGCTGATCGCGCTGGTGCCGGGCAACTTCTTCGCGGCGCTCGCGAGCGGCGACACGCTGAAGGCGCTGGTGTTCTCGCTGTTCTTCGGCTTCGCGTCGGGGCGCGTGCCGGCGAGCATCTCGGCGGCGCTGAGCCAGACGCTGGAGACCGTGTATTTCACGTGCCAGAAGATCATGCACTGGCTCGCGTATCCGACGCCGATCGTGCTGTTCTGCGGCGGCGCCGCGCAGATCGGCACGTCCGGGTTCGGGCCGCTCGAGGCGATGTTCCGCTTCGTCATGGCGTTCGTGGTCGTCACCCTCGTGCTGATCGCGGCGGCGATTGCCGTGATCTGGAAGCGCTCGGGCGCGACGCTGGCCGACACGCTCGCCGGCTTGCGCACGCCGTTCGCGATGGCGCTCGCCACGCGCAGCAGCGTCGCCTGCATGCCGAGCATGATCGAGTGCCTGGCCGACGGCTTCGGCTTTGCCCGCGCGCGCGTCGAGCTGGTCGTGCCGCTCGCCGTGTCGCTGCTGCGCGTCGGGCCGATGGTCTATTACGCGAGCGCGACGCTGTTCGTCGCGCAACTCTACGAACGCGCGCTCGGCCCCGGCGAGCTGTGCGTCGTGCTGGTCGCGTCGGTGCTGGCCGGATTCGCGTCGACGGGCACGTCGGGGGTCGTGACGGTGTCGCTCGCCGGGATGGTCTGCGCGGCGCTGCACCTGCCGTTCGAGGCCGCGTTCGTGCTGTTCGCGGCGGTCGATCCGTTCTGCGAGATGTTGCGCACGCTGTTGCTGGTGATCGGCAACTCGGCCGTCGTATCCGCGATCTGCGCGCGGCCGCCGCGCGCGTGAAGGAGACATCATGGCGCTTGTCGGGGTATTGGGCGGAATGGGGCCGCTGGCCACGGTCGACTTCATGCATCGCGTGATTCGCCTGACGCGCGCGCGCTGCGACCAGGAGCACCTGCCGATGATCGTCGCGAACCTGACGCGGACGCCCGATCGCTCGCGCGCGATCCTCGACGGCGGCGCCGATCCGCTGCCGGCGCTGCTCGACGGCGTCGCGCTGCTGAACCGCTGCGGTGTCGACGTGATCGCGATCCCGTGCAATTCGGCGCATCACTGGTATGCGCCGCTGCGCGAGCGCAGCGCGGCGCCGGTGCTGCATATCGTCGATGCGTCGGTGGCCGCGGTGCCGGCCGGCGTGCGGCGCGTCGCGGTGCTCGCCACGGGCGGCACGCTGGTGTCGGGCTTCTATCAGGCGGCGCTGCGTGCGCGCGGCTTCGAGCCGGTGATGCCGGCCGTGGCCGCGCAGCGTGATATCGCCGCGTGCATCGCGGCCGTCAAGGCGGGGAAGATCGATGCGTCGGTGCGGCGCCTGTCGCGCGCGCTCGCGACGCTCGCGCGGCGGGACGTGGGCGTCGCGGTGATGGGCTGCACGGAAATTCCGCTCGCCGCGCGTGCGTTGCGCGATGCGCCGTTCGCGTTGATCGACAGCACGCAGGAGCTGGCGCGGGCGACGGTCGCTTATGCGGCCGAGCGCGGCTGGGGGCGGGCAGTGTGACGCGCGGCTCTCCGGCATGCGTGACGGACGCCGCTCGCGCGGGCCACGCGTGCGGCGATGCTCGGCCGGCAGGCGGCGGACCGGCCGCTCAGCCGGCGATTTTCCTCAGCCAGTCGGCAAGCCGTCTCGCGCCGTCCGGCATGTCCGCATCCTCGCGCGTGCACAGGTAGTAGTCGCGCCCGTCGTCGAGCGCGTGATCGAACAGCTGCACGAGTTCGCCGCTCGCCAGTTCCCGCTCGACCAGCGGCGCGCGCAGCAGCGCCGCGCCGAGATCCGCGCGCGCCGCGCTCAGCGTCAGTTGCCCGTCCTCGAACATCGGCCCCACCGCATGCGACACGTGCCGCACGCCGGCGCCCTGCAGCCAGTTGACCCAGGTGCTGCGATCCTCGTCGTGCACGAGCGGCGCCCGCGCGAGATCGGCCGGCGTGCGGAACGGCCCGTGACGCTTCAGGAACGACGGGCTGCACATCGGCACCATCGCGCCCGGCAGCAGCCGCTCGCAGCGGTAGCCGGGCCAGTCGCCGGTGCCGAAGCGGATCGACAGGTCCGACGCGTCGCTTCGGTAGTTGCGGTGATGGGCGTACAGCACGGTCACGTCGACGTCGGTGTTGTCGGCGAGGAACGCGTGCAGCCGCGGAATGAACCAGCCGATGCCGAGCAGCGGAATCAGGCTGATTGTGATCTGCCGCAGCGACGAGCGGTCGCGCACGAAGCGCGTCGCGCTGCGCAGCACCGAGAACGCGGCGCTGATCGAGCGGTAATAGTCGCGCCCCTCGTCGGTGAGCGCGAGCAGCCTGCCTTCGCGCACGGTCAGCGGCGTCTGGATGAACGCTTCGAGCAGTTGCAACTGGTGGCTGACCGCGGACGGCGTGATGTCGAGCTCGTGCGCGGCCGCGGTGACCGAGCCGAGACGCGCGAATGCCTCGAACGCGCGGACGGCGCGCAGCGGGGGATCGTGCGGCAATTGTTCGATATTTTTCATGTATCGAATTTTATCGAAAAATCAGGGTAAGCGACAATCTGAAAATACGCTGTATTTACAGGTGTTTACGCTATTGTGTCGGGAATGGCATAAGCATCCAACAATTGAGTATTTGGGGTGTGGATGTCGAATCTTTAATATTTTTCATGTTTTGATCCGAATCACTGATCCCCGCACATGAAAATCGCCTTTCTTCCCGCCCGTCTCGCCTTCTCCGCGGCCGCGCTGATCGCAGCCGTTCCCGCCTTCGCGCAATCCGCGCCGCAGACGATCCTGATCGGCCTCGCCGCGCCGCTCACCGGCCCGTCCGCGCGCATCGGCAAGGATCTCCAGAACGGCGCGCAGCTCGCGATCGACGACGCGAACGCGAAGCATCCGAGCATCGGCGGCAAGCCGGTCGTCTACAAGCTCATCGCGGCCGACGATCAATCCGACCCGCGCACGGCCGTCGCGGTCGCGCAGCAACTGGTCGACCAGCACGTGATCGGCGTCGTCGGTCACTGGAATACGGGCTGCAGCGTGCCGGCGTCGCGCGTCTATCGCGATGCGGGCATTGCGCAGATCGCGCCGGCCTCCACCGGCCACCAATACACGCAGCAGGGCTACGCAACCGCGTTCCGCATCATGGGTCACGACGATGCGGGCGGCAATTTCACCGGCGCGTATGCGGTGAAGACCCTGAAGGCGAAGCGCATCGCGGTGATCGACGATCGCACGTCGTTCGGCGCGGGGCTGGCCGATCAGTTCATCAAGGGCGTGCAGGCGAACGGCGGCACGATCGTCGATCGCCAGTACGTGAACGACAAGACAACCGACTTCAGCGGCGTGCTGACCGCGATCAAGGGCAAGCGCGCGGATCTCGTGTTCTTCGGCGGGCTCGACGCGCAGGCCGCGCCGATCGCGCGCCGGATGCGCCAGCTCGGCGTGAACGCGCCGCTGCTCGGCGCCGGCGGTTTCGTGAGCCAGACCTTCCTGTCGCTCGCGGGCAAGGACGGCGAAGGCGTGACGGCGCTCGAGCCGGGCCTGCCGCTCGACCGGATGCCGGGCGGCAACGCGTTCGACGCGCAATATCGCGCACGCTGGCACGCGCCGATCGAGCTGCATGCGCCGTTCGCGTACGACGCGGCCGCCACGTTGATCGCGGCCACCCAGAAGGCCGGCACGACGCAGCCCGCGAAGGTGGTCGCGGCCGTGCGCGCGATCGACCGGGCCGGCGTGACCGGCCGGGTCGCGTTCGATCAGCAAGGCAACCTGAAGGACCCGGCGTTCACGATCTACCAGGTACGCGGCGGCAAGTGGACCGTCGTCGACGTGCTCGGCGGCGCGCGCCCCGCAACGAAATAACGACGGAGACGTTCCCATGACCGACCAGACCCACGCAGCCGCGGCGGCACCCGAGGACACGCGCCTCGGCATCCTCGCGCGGCGCCGCATCGAAGCGGAAATCATCAAGCCGATCTACGAGATCATGAAGCGCGAATTCGGCACCGAGCGCGCGCAGGCCGTGATCGCGGAAGCCGTGCGCGGCGCGGCCGTCGACGCGGGCCGCACGTTCGCCGCGCAGGAGCCCGACGGCACGAGCGTGCAGTCGTTCATCGCGCTGCAGGTGCTGTGGGAGAAGGACGACGCGCTCGACGTCGAGGTGCGCCGCGCGGACGACGCACACTACGACTACGACGTGCATCGCTGCAGCTATGCGGAGATGTATCACGCGATGGGGCTCGGCGAGATCGGCCACCTGCTGAGCTGCGCGCGCGACAGCTACTTCATCGAGGGTTACGATCCGCGCATCGCACTGACGCGCACGAGCACGATCATGCAGGGCGGCAAGCGCTGCGATTTCCGCTATGCGCTAAAGGCCGCACCGCGCGACGACGCAGCGGAGGCCGGCAATGCATGACGACTTCGCACGCGCACCGCGGGTCGACGGCGCGCGGCTGTGGGCATCGCTCGAACGGATGGCGCAGATCGGCGCGACGCCGAAGGGCGGCGTCTGCCGTCTCGCGCTGACCGATCTCGACCGCGAGTCGCGCGACCTGTTCGTGCAGTGGGCGCGCGACGCCGGCTGCACGGTGCGGGTCGACCAGATGGGCAACGTGTTCGCGCGCCGCGCGGGCCGCAATCCCGACGCCGCGCCGGTCATGACGGGCTCGCACGCCGACTCGCAGCCGACCGGCGGCCGCTACGACGGCATCTACGGCGTGCTCGGCGGGCTCGAGGTCGTGCGCGCGCTGAACGATGCGGGCATCGAGACCGAACGCCCGATCGACGTCGTGATCTGGACCAACGAGGAAGGCTCGCGCTTCGCGCCGGCGATGATCTCGGCCGGCGTGTTCGCGGGCGTCTATCCGCTCGAATACGGGCTGTCGCGCACCGACGGCGCCGGCAAGACGATCGGCGAGGAGCTCGCGCGGATCGGCTATGCGGGCACCGAACCCGTCGGCGGCTATCCGGTGCATGCCGCATACGAACTGCATATCGAACAGGGCGCGATTCTCGAGCGCGCGGGCAAGACGATCGGCGTCGTGACGGCTGGGCAGGGGCAGCGCTGGTACGAGGTGACGCTGACGGGCGTCGACGCGCACGCAGGCACGACGCCGATGGAATTCCGGCGCGACACGCTGGTGGGCGCCGCGCGGATGATCGCATTCGTCGATGCGCTCGGCCGGCGCCATGCGCCGCACGCGCGCGCGACGGTCGGGATGATCGAGGCGCGGCCGAATTCGCGCAACACGGTGCCGGGCAACTGCTTCTTTACGGTCGAGTTTCGTCATCCCGACGATGCGGTGCTCGACGAACTCGATGCGGCGCTGCGTGCGGAACTCGCGCGCGTGGCGACCGACGCCGGGCTCGGTGCGCAGATCGAGCAGATCTTCACGTATGCGCCGGTGCCGTTCGCGCCGCGCTGCATCGACGCGGTGCGCGACGCGGCGCAGGCGCTCGGGCTGTCGCACATGGACATCGTGTCCGGCGCGGGCCACGACGCGTGCTACGTCGCGCGCGTCGCGCCGACCGGCATGATCTTCGTGCCGTGCGTCGACGGGCTGAGCCACAACGAGGCCGAGGCGATCACGCCCGAATGGTCGACGGCGGGGGCGGACGTGCTGCTGCGCGCGGTGCTGCACAGCGCGCAGGAAGCGGGCGCTTGACCGGCGCGGCTTACTTGCCGGCCTTGCGCCGCGCGATGTATGCGAGGTAGGCGACGATCTGGTCGAGTTCCCGGTCGCTCAGTTGCTCGGGCGGGAACGCCGGCATCGCGCGGCCCGGCCAGTCGCGCACCGATGCCGGGTTGCGGATGTAGCGGCGCAGCGCGGCCGGCTGGAAGTAGTCGACGGGATTCATCGGTGCGTTCAGGTCGGGGCCGGCCTGGCTGCTGCCCGCGCCGTTGACGCGGTGGCACGCGAGGCATTGCGTGACGAACAGCCGCTGGCCCGCGCGGGCCGGATCGTTCGCCGGTAGCGCCGAATCGACGGCGAGCGACGGCCAGCGCGCGAGCGGCGACGATTCGACCGTGATGCGCACGATCTGATACGGCCACTGCTCGCCGCGCACCGACGACGCGTCCGGCCCGAGCCACACGAGATAAAACGGTCCCGCGCTGACCTGCTTGCCCGGCAGCGTCGGCCACGGGTGCGCGGGATCCTCGATCGCGAGCCACGCGACGGCGCCGGCCGGCGCACGGCGGCGCGCGAGATCCAGCGGCAATTGCGCGGCGAAACCGTCGGCCGCGCGCGTTTCGAGCACGCCGTCGGCGGCTGTCGGCGTGTCGCCGAGCAGCGCGGCGAACGGCACCGCGCGGAACGTCATCGGCCGGCCGTACGCAATGTCGCGCGGCACGCGGATGTCCGTCGCATCGGCGCGCGCGAGCAGCGCCTCGCGCGTCAGGACGCGCGGCGTGCCGTCGGTATCGAGTTCGAGCGCGCCGTGGGCGGACGCGCGCGTGGCGATCAGGCACACCATCAGCAGCAACAGCGAAAACCACCGGCGCTTCAGCATTCGTACTCCGTGGAAGGGGCGTTGCGGCGGCGGCAGGAGAGGCGAGCGCCGCGGCCGAGGGAAGGAATCGGGCGACAGTCTAGCCGGTAAGGGCGGCGCTGGCGACTGCGGCGCGACAGCCGAGGGGCGGGAATCGGACCTGTCGACGGCAGCGTGTCCGGCTACCCGATCGCCGGATGCATGCGCAGGGATCGCGCCGCGCGATTCGCGCAGCGGTGCATCGGGCCGACGTGCCGCAGCACGCGCATCATTACGCGACCAACGGCGTGCCGACGACGCACAAGGAAGCGGCCGACTCAAAAGGCATCGGTGGTTCGCGTCGACCCGGATGATCGACGCGCGTCGCCGTCAATGAGTCGGACACTGCACGTCGGCCTTCGGCAACGGCGTGTCCCGTGCCGAGTCGAAATCGGCTTCGCGCGCACCGGATGGTGTCAGCGACACGAAATGCATCGCCCCGCCGCGTGCGGGGAACCCGGCGATGCCGGTCGAGCCCCACGGAATCGGCGAACGCTGTACGCCGCTCACCGACATGCCCGTTGGCGAAAGCGCCAGCGTCAGCAGCCGCCCGTCGCGGGTCGGCACGTACGCATGCGTGCCGTCGACGCCGATCCCGGATTCCCGCACCGACGCCGGCAGGCAGTCGAGCGTCGCGACGCGCCGGCCGTCCGGGTCGATCAGCATCGCGACGCCGCGATTGTCGGCGGTGGTCGTGACGACGACGAAGCGGTCGACCGCCGGCACATAGGCCGACGAATACACGTAATACTGGATCGCGTCGTTCAGCGCCCCGAGCTTGTCGAGCTTGGCCGTGACGGGGTCGAACATCGCGTATTCGAGCGTCGCGTCCGCGCTGCCTTCGATGTATTTCTGCCAGAGCAGCAGCGCGCGGCGCGGCGAGCCCGCGACCATGGGCCACCACTCGCGACGGCGCGGCGCGACCGGCACATGGTTCAGCACGCGTCCTTCGGCATCGTAGGTTTTCACGTAGACGCCGTTGCCGGTGCCGAGATTGTCGACGCCGCCGCCGTCGATCCAGTCTGCGGAATAGAACACGACGAAGCGCTCGCCCACCGCGGCGACGTGCCCCGAGTGGCCGCCCGATTCGACGTCGTTCGGGTAGGGCTTGACCGGCTTCAGGTCGCGCCGGTAGATGCCGTATCGCTGGCTGACCGTGTCCGGCGTATCCCAGCCATCCTCGAACGTGACGAAGATGTCGCCGCGCGGGTTCTGCGCGATCGATACCGGTTCCTGCGCTTCCGGGCGGCTGATGAACGTATGGACGCGCAGCAGGCCCGGCTTGCCCGGCAGCCATTCGCCGACGTACACGTCATGCGGCCAGTTGCCGTTGCGCAGCGCGCCGCGCGGCGCGATGCCCGAGCTGCTGAAGAACACCCAGCGTCGGCCGTCGCCCGCATCGGCCACGCCGATCCCGTGCATGAAGCGCCGCGCGTCACCGCGTTCCTGCGGCGACGTGGGTGGCTGCACGGTGACCGTATGCACGACCGGTGCGCCCGCGCACGTGTACGACGGCGCCGCGACGGCAACGCACGCGCCGCACAGAGCCGCCGCGACGCGCCACGCGGTGGCACGCCGGGCCGCGCGTGCGCGCAGGGTGAACGCATGCGCCACGTCCGGCCGCTCCCTCATTCGACGGTGACCGATTTCGCGAGGTTGCGCGGCTTGTCGACGTCGGCGCCGCGCGCGCAACCGACGTGATACGCGAGCAGCTGCAACGGAATCACGTTGACGATCGGCGACAACGCATCGCCCGATTCGCGCACGCGGATCAGGTGCGTGTCGCGGTCGGCTTCGATCTCCAGCTGATGCCCCGCGAGCACGTACAGCCGTCCGCCGCGGGCGCGCACTTCGGCCATGTTGGACTTCAGCTTCTGGAACAGACGGTCGTCCGGCGCGATCGTGACGACCGGCATCGCGCTCGTGACGAGCGCGAGCGGGCCATGCTTCAGTTCGCCGGCCGGATAGCCCTCCGCATGGATGTACGACACTTCCTTGAGCTTCAGCGCGCCTTCCAGCGCGATCGGATAGTGAATGCCGCGCCCGAGGAACAGCGCGTTCTCGGTGCGCGCGAACTTCGCGGCCCAGCCCATGATCTGCGTTTCCAGCGCGAGTGCGTGGGCGATGCGCTCCGGCAGTTCGTGCAGCTTCTTCAGGTGCATCGCGACCTGCGCGGCGTCGAGCCGGCCGCGCTGCTGCGCGAGCGTCAGCGTCAGCAGGAACAGCGCGACGAGCTGCGTCGTGAACGCCTTGGTCGACGCGACGCCCAGCTCGATGCCGGCACGCGTCAGGAAGCAGAGCGGCGCGCTGCGCGCGATCGAGCTGGTCGCCACGTTGCAGATCGCCATCGACATGTCCTGGCCCATCTCGCGCGCGCGCTCGAGCGCACCGATCGTGTCGGCGGTCTCGCCGGACTGCGAGATGCCGACGACCAGCGTCCGTGGATCGGGCACGGTATCGCGATAGCGGTATTCGCTCGCGATCTCGACCTGGGCCGGGATGCCCGCGATGCCCTCGAGCCAGTATTTCGCGGTCAGGCCCGCGTAGTAGCTGGTGCCGCAGCCGAGCAGCAGCACGCTGCGGGTCTTCGACAACAACGCACGCGCGCTTGCTTCCCCGCCGAACAGCGCGGGCGAGATCGTGTCGATGCCGTCGATCGTGCTGGCGATCGCCTTCGGCTGCTCGAAGATCTCTTTCTGCATGAAGTGCTGATAGGGCCCAAGCGCGGCGTCGTCGTCGCGCGCCTTGACCTCGCACAGCGGACGCCGGGCTTCGCAACCGACCGAATCGACGACGTCGATGCGCTCCGGCGTGATCAGCGCGACGTCGCCGTCTTCGAGGTAGACGAAGCGGTCGGTCAGGTCGCCGAGCGCCGCGCAGTCGGACGCCAGATAGTTCTGGTCCGCGCCGATGCCGATCACGAGCGGCGAGCCGGCGCGCGCGGCGACGAGCCGCTGCGGTTCGCGCGCGCTCAGCACGGCGATCGCATACGCGCCGTGCAGCCGCTTGACCGCGCGGATCACGGCATCGAACAGGTTGTCGCGATAGACGCTGTGGATCAGGTGCGCGATCACCTCGGTGTCGGTTTCGCCGCGAAACGTATAGCCGCGCTGCCGCAGTTCGGCGCGCAGCGCGTCGTGGTTTTCGATGATCCCGTTGTGCACGACCGCGATCGTGTCGCCCGACATGATCGGGTGCGCGTTGACTTCCGACGGCGCGCCGTGTGTCGCCCAGCGCGTGTGCGCGATGCAGGTCTGCGCTTCGAGACCGAGCGTCAGCACGCGGTGCTGCAGGTCCGCCACGCGCCGCAGCGTGCGTTCGCTGCGCAGGTGGCCGTCGCGCAGCACGGCGATGCCGCACGAATCGTAGCCGCGATATTCGAGCCGGCTCAGCGCATTGACCAGTTGCGGCACCTGATTCTTCAGGCCGCTTGCTCCGACGATTCCGCACATGATTCACCTCGTCTAACAGGGAAGTTGCCGGCTGGCGCGCATGACGCGCGGCAGCACGCTATCAGGAGCGGTGTCGCGCCGCGCGGCATGCGTCGCGCGCGGCGCGGCACGTCTGCCCGGACCTATTCGCGCGGTTGGGCCCCTGCATGCGCGACCCATTCGATGCCCGAGATCGACCCGTTCGCGTCGTGCGACGCGACGAGAATGCGCGTCGTGCGTCGTGCGCCGCGCCGGCGGGCGCCCGCGAACGCGGTCGGCGCGACCGAGCGCACTTTCACGCTGGCCGAGCGCCGCAACATCTTCGACACGCGCCACCGGTACGCGAGCGGATGCACGACGCGCCCCGCGATCAGCCACATGACGATCGTGCCGGCGATCAGCGCGATGCTCGTCACGTAGAACACGATCTGTTCGATCGGCATCTCGGCCTCGTTGAACGGCAGCAGGTAGCGGTAGGTATAGATGCAGATCGATGCCCAGACCCCACCGACCAGCGCGGGCCGCATCAGGCGGAACCACGCGACCAGCACGGGTCCGACGATGCCGCCGCGCTCGGCGATCAGTTCGCGCGGGGCGCGCAGGGAAAGGTCAATAATCGGCGCGTTCTTCATGTTGAATGCCTCGGTCGGGACTGACCCAAACGGCGCGCTTGCCGCGGCCCCGCAGTACGACGGCGGGCAGGGCGACGACGGTGGTGATCATGCTGATCAACCAGAACGCGACGGGGTACCAGATGGTGTCAAGGAAGTACATCAGGAGTTTTTCGTCGTAACGACGATCGATCATGCTGCCGATGATCAGCTGCAGGATGCAGGTCGCCACCAGCAGCATCCCGTGCCAGTGCGGCACCACGGATACATGCCAGCTCGGCGGAAGCGGATAGACGACGTTGATCAGCGCGAGCAGCAGGATGAACGACATCGAGTACGCCCACGCGATGCCGATCAGGTACTCGATGAACAGCGGCCACATCATCATCTGCGTCGGCCGCGCGAGCGTGCCGGCGTACTTCATCAGCACCTGGATGCCGCCCTTCGCCCAGCGCAGCCGCTGCCGGTAGAGCCCCCGGACCGTCTCGGGCATCAGGATCCAGCTGAGCGCATGCGGCTCGTACACGACGCGCCAGTCGCGGCATTGCAGCTTCCAGCTGATGTCGATGTCCTCGGTCAGCATGTCCGAGCTCCAGTAGCCGACATCCGCGAGCGCGGTCTTGCGGAACATCGTGATCACGCCCGACACCGTGAAGATGCGGCCGTACACCTGCTGCGTGCGCTTGATCAGCCCGACGATCGACGAGAATTCGCCGACCTGCATGCGCCCGAGCAGCGACGTGCGCGTGCGGATGCGCGGGTTGCCGGTGACCGCGCCGACGCCCGGATCGGTCAGGAAATGCTCGAGCATCCAGCCGATCGCGTCGTGCGCGAGCAGCGCGTCGCCGTCGATGCAGAGCAGGTATTCGGCGTTCGATACGGCGGCCGCGGTCGTGAGCCCGACCGCCTTGCCCTCGTTGCGCGCGTGATGGATCACGAGCAGCCGCGGGATCTCGACGGCCAGCTCGTTGAGGATCTCGCCGGTGCGGTCCTGGCTGCCGTCGTTGACCGCGATGATGTCGTAGTTCGGGTAGTCCATCGCGTTCAGGTGCCGGATCACGCTGCGCGCGTTCGCCGCTTCGTTGAAGCACGGCACGACGATCGAGATCTTCGGGATGCCGCTCGACGCGATCGTGCGCATCGACAGCTCGCGGCCCTCCTCAAGCAGGAAGTAATGAACGACGCCGCCGATCATCCACAGATACGACATGAAGAACGGATAGTAGAAGACGAAGTCCTGCAAGCGCTGGATGATGCTGTGGGAGTTCATGGCGTCTTGGTTCCGGGCGTGTGCTGCATCTGCATCAGCGCGTTGATCGAGTTCTGGTCGAGGCGGGACTTCAGCGACATCACGTCGCGCATCGCTTCGAGCTGCGGCTGGCCGTTCAGGAAGTTGTCGGGGTAGTAGCCGAAATTCACCGCGCCCTTGCTGCGCAGCCGCCGCATCTGTGCGAGCAGCGTGCTGGCCGGCACGGCCTTGCGCGCGCGCCAGTCGTACGACTGCAGTTCGAACACGGTGCGCTCCAGGCCGCGCGGCTTCGCATGGACGGCCTGCACGAGCTGGTCGAGCCAGCCTTCGGGGTCCTTCGCCTGTTCCATGTACGGCATCGCCATCAGCGCGACGTAGTCGTAGGTCGCGAGGAAATCGTCGTAGTTCTGCGCGTACCACGCTTCCGATTCGGGCTTGAGCACCGGCATCGCGAAGATGTTGCGCGCGGTCAGCACGTCGCCCGCATTCTGGTGGGCGAGCACGATCTGCGAGAGCTGGCGGGTCAGGTCGACCAGGTAGCGCGACTTCTGGCGCGTCCAGCGCTTCATCAGGTCGGGGTTCTCGCGGATCTTCCCGATATCGGCCGGCAGCCCCCACTGCGAATAGGTGCGCAGCGCATGCTTGCCCGCATCCTCGTAGTCGTCGAGCACGGCGTCGTCGCTGAACAGGATGCCGCTGAACGATGCATGCTTGGTGAGATCCTCGTAGATCTGCTGGATCATCAGCCGCGCTTCCGGATCGAACGGGCTCAGCCGGAACACGCGCGTGCCGTTCTCGCGCGCCGGCGCGCCGCCGTAGGCGGTCACGGCCTCGATCCCGCGCTGCTTGTCGGCCGGCGGCCGGAACGCGAGCACCGGCATCCATGCGTACACCTGCACGTTGGCGCGCGTGTTGAGCTGCCACGCGGCGCGCGAGAACAGGTCGGCGCGCATCGGCAGGTGCCGGTTCGGGAAGTACACCGCTTCGGCCACGCCCGTGCCTTTCGGATCCGCATACGCCTGCAGGTACACCGATTTCGGCTGCATCCGGTAGATGCGTTCGATCAGCTTGCCGAGATTCGCTTCCTGCCGTGCGGGGTCCGGATCGTAGACCTGATCGAGATCGACCTGCACGGTGCGCTCGGGCACGTCGACGTCACCGCGGTTGGATGCCGGTTCACGCATCGAGCGCTCGAACCCGCCGATGTCGACGTCGTACATCATCAGGATCCGTCTCAACCGGTCCAGCGGCACGTCCGGCGTGTTCGGACCGGCGTCGAGGCTGAACTGGATGTCCATGCCGAGCGACGTCGATATCTTGCGCACGGGCTGGTTTTCCGCGCCGTATGGCCACACCATCGAGCGTGCGACGATGCCGGTGTGTTCGCGGATCTGCCGCACGCACGTCTGGAGGTCGTTGTGCACGCGCGCTTCGAATTCGGCGTCGGTTTCATAGCGCTTCTGGTCCTGCAGGTAGAGGTGCGAGGTGGTCGCCGGCAACTCGTTGCCTTGCGGATTCGCGATCGCGCCGTGATGGAGGTTGTGGGTGTGGCAGCCGAGCTCGACGAGGTGCGACTGGCCGAGCTTCTTCACCTCGTCCCACGACAGGAAGTAGTCGCGCGGCACCTGCACCTTGTCGCTGATGCGGATCGGCGTATCCGGCGGTGTATCGATCCACGCGGTGACGATGCCCATCACGGCCGGATACTTGAAGCGCTCGAGCAGCGGCAGCACCTTCGTGTAGTGGCTGCGAAAGCCGTCGTCGAACGTGAGCAGCACCGAGCGCGGTGGCAGCGGCTTGCCGCCGTGCCGCGACTCCTCGATCTGCTTGACCGTGATGGTGTGGTAGTTGTTGGTCTGCAGCCACGAGAAGATCGCGGTCAGCGTGCCGGTATCGACGGCGAACGGGTCGACCATCGCCGACGGGGAGGTGAACGACGCCATCAGGTTGTCACGCACGTCATGCAGGCAGATCACGCGAAACGTCTTGCCGTCGGCCGGATCGGACGGCGGCAGCAGGTCGATCATCTTGGCATTGGTCACGCCCGGGAACAGCGAACAGGCGGTAAAGGCGCCCATGCATCCGCACATGAAGGTCCGTCTGGATTGCATCGTACGATCTCCTTGCTAGAACGGCAGGTTGAGCGACAGGAAGCCGGTTTCGGAGCGCTCGCGCTCGCCGTCGTACGCGTGGCTGCTGACCTCGACGCCGTAGCTCAGCGTGATGTCATGCTTGAACGTCCACGCGTGCTCGAGCCGCGCGCTCCATAGCGCACTGGTGCCGAACCCGCGCTCGTTGTAAGCGCCGCCCGACACCGAGATGCGCTGCTGCAGCCCCATGTCGCCCTTCTTCCACAACGTCAGCTGGTGCATCACGGTCGCCGCGGCCGCATAGTCGCGGCCCGGGCTGAAGTACGGTGCGTCCCGGCGCGTGTTGCTGCCGGTGCCGAGATCCAGCGATACGTTGACGAGCTGGTTGGCGGCCGTGTACACGCGCTGCGTGGCGGTCGCCGTGATTTCCTGATGCAGGTTCGAATCGCTGTAGCGGCTCACGCCGTAGCTCAGCTTGACTTCGCGCCGGTCGTTCTGGCGATACACCACCGACACGTTCGCCGAGCGGCCCCAGATGTGCGCGGCATACGCCTTCCACGGCAGCGAGTTGTCGTTGCTGTCGAGCCCGCCGGAGACGGTCCAGTAGTCGTTCAGCGCGTAGGCGATCGACCCGCGGCCGCCGGTTCGGCCGTCCCCGCCGAACGAGCGCGTGACTTCGCCGAGCACCGTCAGCGGCCCGTGCCGGTAGTCGCCGCCGATGCCCGTGCGGGTGCGGCTGAGGCTGCCGTTGTCGGTTTGCGCGTGGCCGAAGAACGTGTGCGAGAACACCCGCCAGTTGTCGCCGAACGGTTGCGAATAGATGTAGCTGTCGGACGTGAAGCTGTTGTCGGCCAGCGCGCTGTTGCCGTGCTCGAAGGTCAGGTCGGTCGTGAATATCGGGCTGCGGTAGGCCTTGTAGTCGCGCTTGAAGCTGCGCACGGCGCCGCTGTCGGGGAACGTGTTGTCGAGGGTCTGGTCGACGCTCTTCGCGGTTGCGTAGTCGTCCGCCGTGAGCGACGCGCGGCCGAGGCCCGCGAGCATCTCGACGCTGTCCGGGTGGTCGGCCAGCGACGCGCGATACATCGAGATCGCCTGGCGCGGATGCGCCTGGCCCGACACCGCGTCGGCGTGCGCGGCACGCACCTCGCCGTTGAACGGCACCTCGTTCTCGAGTTGCTCGAGCGCGGCGATCCCTTCGTCGGCGTGACCCGTGAAGATCAGGTATTGCGCGCGCAGCCGGTAGTAGCGCAGATAGTCGCTTTCGCCCGGGCCGTAGTTGCGCACCTCCGTGGCCGGCGGCAACGACTTGCCCATGTCGTCGAGCACCTGCTTCGCGTCCGCCGCGCGGGCCCGGTCGACGTACGACCAGAACAGCCCTTCGCGCAGCTCGATCGCGCGCGTGCGTGCACCGTACTGGAAGCCGCGGGTTGCTCGGTCCGTCGGCGACGCGGTCGCCTGATTCAGCGCACGCTGGTAGACGGCATTCGCCTTGCCCGGTTCGCTCAGGTACAGGTACGCGTCGCCGACGGCCGCCAGCGCGTCGATCGAGATCTCCGCGTCGGGCGGGATCGTCTCGAACGTCTTGACGGCCTTCGTCATGTCGCCGCGTGCCGCGAGGGCGATCGTGCGGTCGCCCGCGAGCGCCGTCCTGACGGGCGTGTACTCGGGGGTGGCCGGCATCCGCTGGTCGAGGTCGTCGGCTGCGCGCAGCGCGTTGTCGAGGCCGTCGAAGCGGTCCGAACTCGTCATCGCGCGCGACTTGTCGCGTCCGCCGCGCACCTGCTGGCGAATCGACAGTTCTTCCAGTTGCGCGATGTCGACGGCGGAGAACGCATCGGGTCGCATTTTCGCTTCGTCGATCGCCTTGACCGCGCCGCCGCTCGTCGCGAGGCCGAACACGTCCTTGCGCACGGTCTCGACGTCGGCGGTACGGAGATCCGGCGCCTCGGCGTTCGGCGTTTCGACGTCAGGGCCTTGCGAGCGTTGCATGGATTCGCCGGGTAGCTGGGCGCCGGGTGTCTGTGAACTCGGCCCTTGGGACGACGGCGATTGCGCACCCGGCATCTGCGTCACGGGGGCGGGTGAGTTCGGCATCGGCGTGCCGGATGCCTGAGCGGTTTGCGTCGGTGAATTCGGTGGCGTGGTGGTGGCTGGTGCGGGCTGCGGCGGGGGAGCCGGGGGTTGCGCGCTCGGGGCCGGTGCCGACGCGGTGGATGCGGAGGGTTCAGATGTCGCGGCGGTAGGCGCTGGCGTATCGGGCGGTTGGGTGCCGGTGGCCTGTGCAGGCGGCATCGGTGTGTCCTGCGTCTGTGCGATCGGTGCAGGTGTATTCGGCGGGGCGGTGTCGGACGCCTGCGTCAGTTGCACCGGCGCATCCTGCGTCTGCGCGACCGGTGCCGGCGTGTTCGCAGGTGTGGTGTCGGACGCCTGCGCTAGTTGCACTGGCGCGTCCTGCGTCTGTGCGATCGGTGCAGGTGTATTCGGCGGTGAGGTGTCGGACGCCTGCGTCAGCTGCATCGGCGCGTCGTGCACCTGCGCGACCGGTGCAGGCGTATTCGGCGGTGCGGTGTCGGATGCTTGCGCCGGTTGCATAGGCGCGTCTAGCGTCTGCGCGACCGGTGCCACCGTGTTGGCAGGTGCGCTGTCGGACGCCTCCGCCAGTTGCCTCGGCCCGTCGGGCGTCGGCGCGACAGGTGTCGGCGGATCGGGGGGCTGCGCGCCAGGCGCCGGCTCGCCCGATTGCGGCGCTTCCGGCTCCACCACCACCGTGATCGGCATAGGCGATGCCTGAGCGATCTGCAGCGATGCGTCGGACGCCAGCGCGATCGGCGTCGGCGCATGAGGAGGCAGCGTGCCCGCCCCCTGGGCGGCCTGCATCGGCGCCCCCGTCCGTTGCAGATCGGGCGGCAGTGCATCCCGCGCGCCGTGGGTCCTGGCGATTTCGCGCGCGCTACCCGGTTCCGCGTCGCCTTCGGCGGCAAAGCAGGGGCCGGACGCGACGAGCAGCAACAGCAATGGCGCATGCAGGAGGATCCGCCGGTTGGACGGAGCGACGGTGGTGCATTGTTCTTTACGATCGTTGGCCACGGTATGTCCTCACTTCTTATTGATCACATCGGTTGCATGCCCGACGACGCTCGTCGCCAGCCATCACGCTGCCGGGTGGCGAGACCCGGCAGCGTGATGGCTGGCTCACAGGCGGTTACGGATCGCTTGTCCAAGCAGCGCGCGCGATTCGCTGTTCTTCGGGTCGATCGCGAGTGCCCGGCTCGCGTTTTGCTCCACGCAGTTCCATTGATCCATCTGTGCGCACGAGCGCGCCTTCGCCAGCGCGCGGGCGCCTTCCACCTCGGCGCGCGTCACGCTCGCGGCCTGCATGTGCGCCGAGTCCGCTGTATACGAATGCGGCTGCACGCGCGGCTCGGGGTCGGTGGATTTTTTCGTGCGCGCCAGCGTCTGCGAACGTGACGTCCGGTGCGCTTCGGATGAGCGCGTGGTGCGCGCGCCGGCGGATGCGGCGGACGCGTTGGCCGCGAGCGTCGTGGATGACCCATGCGCGCGGCGCGCATGTTTCGCGTGGGAACGGGCCGCCATTGGCGGCGGCACGGTGGGTCCGGCCGCCGCCGACATCACGGGCGCGGCCTCCGCCGCCGACGATTTACCCGCCGCGGCCTGTGCGACGGTCGATGCGGCCCCGGCGGACGCGGAGGGGCCGGACGCGTTGTCCGTTACGGCCACGATGGCGTCGCGAGACTTCTGGACGGCGGTGCCGACCATGCCTGCGATGTCGTGCGTCACGGTCGTGTGGGCTGCGTTGCCCATCCCCACGTCGCGCTCGACATACGCGAACGCACCGAAGATCGCGGCAAACGCGACGATGCTGAGGGCCGCACTCTTGCCCGGGCCCCAGGAGGGTTTCGGCTGACGGACCGGCGCGTCGTCCGGTCGCTCTGCGCGAGTCATTCCATGCTCCTCGTTTCGGTGGATAGCGGTGGATCGCGGTGAATGGCGCGATCGTGCGGTGTCGGCACGCGGATTCGGCCGGCGCTCACCATTTCAACTGCGTGGTGAGCGCGCCCGTTTCGACGATCGCGAACTGCGTCGCTCCCTGATAGGTGCCTTCGACCCGGTAACTGGCCTCGGGCACGCTGAACAGACAGCGCGGCCCCGTGGCCTTGAATTCCAGCAGCACGCGGCCGTGTCGCCGCAGTCGGACCTGCACGTTGGATAGCGGCTGACCGGTGCTGCCTGCGACAAACGACACACCGAGGTTGTACGGACGGCCGTCGGGGGGAAGCGGCGCCGTACCGTCGATTCGTGCATCACCGCAGATGTACGAAATCACGTATCGCTCCGGGCCTGAGCCGGACGCGGGCATCTCGGTTTGGGTTTGGGTCTGGCCCTGGGCCACGGCATCGACGCAGAGCGCGAATACGACGACGAGGCCGAGCAACGGCCGAGCATGCTGTTTAAACGACGAGGAAGACATTGCCACCTCCATCCGGAATCAATGACAACGCATTTATTCCGAGTCGAAATTATATGCGTGCTTTTACGACATGCTATTGATACACGATGGGTTTTCAACAAACAATTGTGTGTAGCCCGCACGACACGCCGTTTAAAATGTCTTATTTAAATAGGATTGGCATTTATTCGACGAATCTTTAAAATCGTAATAAAGTAGATGTTGCCGGACATGAAATTTGCTCGGCGGTAGCGATGACCCATACGGAAACTTACGACATAAGAGGTACCGGAATTTGTACCGAAAAATAACGACTGATAAAAGAACGTTTTGCCTCTGTATTCGAGGCATTTCCATGACATCGGTGCAAATGGCGTGAAAATAGAAAAAGAGGGTGCGACGGTTTTGGCATGAATCGTCGTTCCATGCAAATCGAAACTTTTATTGTGATCTGTAACAGGGTATTTCCGCTGTTGAAACCGGAAAGTTATTCGGGATCAGGTATTTCTGATAGAAAGCAATACAGCCCGGACTCGCAAACGTTTGGCTATTTAACTCGCTTGATCAAGCGTGCGATATTCGCATCGACACTCCGTGCAGGAGCGGAAAATGCGGGCGGCCGACGCCGTTGGGATGACGGCGCGACGCGCGGTTATCCGCGCATCGTGCGCCGATGAGTGACGGGGAAGGACGTTATCGGCTGCCGCCGACGCTGCGGCGCGCGATGCGCACGGCGGGTGCTGCCGGCTCGGCCGCGATCGGGCCGTCGGCCGCGGTGCGCGGCCGGTTCATGATGTAGGTCCACAGCTGTTCGGCCGCGAGCCCGCGCTTGCGCGCGGACCGGTACAGGCGGATCTCGAGCTCGGTGATCCAGTCCGCCGAGCCCGCCCGCACGAGCGAGCCTTCCGCGAGTTCCTTCGCCACGCAGCTTTCCGGCAGCCAGCCGATCCCGTGCCCGGCCACGACCATGCCCTTGAGCGCCTCGGACATGTGCGTCTCGAAGCAGCGGTGCAGCGCATACGATTCTGACGCGTTCAGCAGCAGCATCTCGACCACGTTCCCGAGGAACGCGCCCGACGAATACGCGAGCAGCGGCAGCGGCGCGTCCGGCGTGCCCGGCAGTTCGAATACCGGCCGGCCGTGCGCGTCGGGCGTCGACACCGGCAGGATCCGCTCGACGCCGAGCGTGACGAACGGGAAGTGGTTCGGATCGAGCACGATCGGCAGTTGCGGATGGTGATAGCCGAGCAGCAGGTCGCATTCACCTTCGACCAGTTGCTGCACGCCTTCCGGCACGTTCACCGCATTGACGCGCGCGGTCACGTGGCCGACTTCGCCGTTCAACTGCTTGAGCCATTCGGGGAACAGCGTGAACACGAGCGTATGCGCGACCGCGAAGCGCACGACCTGGTCGCTGGCCGCGAACTGGTCGTAGCCGTTCACGAGGTTGCGCGCCGCATACATGCTGCGCAGGATGTCCGCGGCCAGCCCGCGGAACATCTGCCCGGCCGGCGTCAGCGTGATGGGGTTGATGCTGCGGTCGACCAGCTTCGCGTCCATCCACGTTTCGAGCGCGGCGATTCGTCTGCTGAACGCCGACTGCGTGAGGTGCCGATGACGCGCGGCCCGGGAAAAGCTCTTGGTATCCGCAAGGCTCAGGAAATCTTCCAGCCACTTCGCTTCCATTTCGATCTTCGCTTGTTATGGTCGGGCGCCTACAGGGGCGGCGGCGCCGTTTCGCTGCACGAACCTTCTAGCCTACCGCGCCTCGCGCGCCGGCAGCCGATGTTTTTTTCGATCGGTGTCAGTCGAAATATGCATGAGCATTGTCGGCGGCATTACGGCTGCATAAGTTTGAGGCGCCGGACCCGGCTAACCAGTTAGTTCACCGCGTCGAACGCTGGTGCGGCCGCAGACGGTACTTCCCCAGGGCCGGTCTGCGCAGGTTGCGTGGCCGGCCCGCTTTCCCGCGAGCGGTTGCGCCGCGCCATCCTGCTCGGCGAACAGGGGCGGGAATCGAGGCGCCCAAGGCCATGGCGAGCGGTGCGGGGCACCATTCACCACGACGGGCACAACCGGCACGGGCGCCCATTTGGTGCAGTGCAGATTGCGCATTCATGACACGCGGGGGAACTATGTTCGACTGGCGCGCGCGATCGCGGCGCGTCGATGCGGCGGAGAGAGCCGTCGCTGCACCGTCGTGGTGCGTCATGGCGCACGAGCGTGCGCGCGGCGGCGCCAAAAGGGGGGAATCGAGCGGATAGCGCAAGGCACGTTCCTTGCAAAGAAGTGAGTACGCCGGTCCGGCATGCGCAATGCCGGGGAGAACGATGGAGAACAATTCGATGAAACCGTTCGATGAAATGCTGCAATCCGGCGACATGGTGAGAGCGCCTTACGCGCGCCTCAAGCAGTGGCTCGACACGCAGAACCCAGCAAGCCTCGCCCAGAAGGCCCACGACGCCGAAGGCGTGTTCCGCAGGACGGGCATCACGTTCGCCGTGTACGGCGACGCGCAGGCCGCCGAGCGGCTGATCCCGTTCGACATCGTGCCGCGCATCATCTCGGGCGCGGAATGGAGCCGCCTGTCGCTCGGCATCGAGCAGCGCGTGATGGCGCTCAACGCGTTCCTCGACGACATCTACCACCGCCAGGAAATCGTCCGCGCGGGCATCGTGCCGAAGCACCTGATCGCGCACAACGAGGCGTTCATCCCGGAGATGATCGATTTCCGGCCGCCCGGGAACGTTTACACGCACATCATCGGCGTCGACATCGTGCGCACCAGCGAGAACGAATTCTATGTGCTGGAGGACAACGCGCGCACGCCGTCGGGCGTGTCGTACATGCTGGAAAACCGCGAAACGATGATGCAGCTCTTTCCGGAGCTGTTCCAGCAGGTCAAGGTGCGCCCCGTCGAGACCTATCCGCAGATGCTGCGGCAGTCGCTCGCGGCCGTGTGCCCGCCGGGCGGCAACGCCGACAACCCGACCATCGCCGTGCTCACGCCCGGCATCCACAATTCCGCGTACTACGAACATTCGTTCCTCGCCGACCAGATGGGCGTGCACCTCGTCGAGGGCAGCGACCTGCAGGTGGTCGACGGCCGCGTCGCGATGCGCACGACCGAAGGCTTCCGGCAGATCGACGTGCTGTACCGCCGCGTCGACGACGCGTTCCTCGATCCGCTCACGTTCCGCCCCGACTCGGTGCTCGGCGTGGCCGGGATCATGGATGTCTACCGCGCCGGCAACATCACGATCGCGAACGCGCCGGGCACCGGCATCGCCGACGACAAGGCGATCTATTCGTACATGCCGGAGATCGTCGAGTTCTACACCGGCCGCAAGGCGTTGCTGGAGAACGTGCCGACCTGGCGCTGCGGCGAGGCCGACAGCCTGAAATACGTGCTCGATCATCTCGACGAACTGGTCGTGAAGGAAGTGCACGGCTCGGGCGGCTACGGGATGCTGGTGGGGCCGTGCGCGTCGAAGGCCGAACTCGAGGCGTTCGCCGCGAAGCTGCGCGCGCGGCCCGCGAACTACATCGCGCAACCCACGCTGGCGTTGTCCACGACGCCGATCCTGACCGAGGCCGGCCTCGCGCCGCGCCACGTCGATCTGCGGCCGTTCGTGCTGGTGTCGGACCGGATCCGCATCACGCCGGGCGGGCTCACGCGCGTCGCGCTGCAGGAAGGATCGCTTGTCGTCAACTCGAGCCAGGGCGGCGGCACCAAGGACACCTGGGTGCTGGCCGACTGAGCCGGGCACGACCGCGCGCGCCGCAGCCGGCGCGCGAACCGAACGAAGACGGAGTGGACACGAGATGCTTCTGGGACGAACTGCGAGCGGGCTCTACTGGATGTACCGCTATATCGAACGCGCGGAGAACATCGCGCGCATCGTCGATGCCGGGCTGCGGATGGCGCTCACGCGCACGGCCGACGCGCCGGCCGAATGGTCGTCGGTGCTGGTCAGCTCGGGCGCGGACGATGGCTATCGTCAGAAGTACGACGCCTATGCCGCCGATACCGTGACCGACTACCTGCTGCGCGATCGCGACAACCCGTCGAGCGTGCTGTCGTGCATCGAGGCCGCGCGCTCGAACGCGCGGATGGTGCGCACGGCGCTCACGCGCGAGGCGTGGGAGAGCGTGAACGGCGCGTGGCTCGCGCTGCGCCGCGCGCTCGCGGAGCCGGTGCCGGAGAGCGGGCTGCCGGCGGTGCTCGACGAAGTGAAGCGAGAAACCGCGCTGATCCTCGGCAGCTTCTACAGCACGATGCTGCGCAACGAGATCTTCGATTTCGCGCAGATCGGCGCGTTCGTCGAGCGCGCGGACAACACCGCGCGGATCATCGACGTGAAATATCACCTGCTGCTGCCGTCGGTGTCGCACGTCGGCACGATCCTCGACAACTACCAGTGGGAGACGATCCTGCGCTGCGTGGCCGCGCATCGTTCGTACCGCTGGGTGTACGACGTGCAGTACAAGCCGATGAACATCGCCGACTACCTGATCCTGAACGGCCGCATGCCGCGTTCGCTGCGCTATTGCTACGGGCGCGTCGTATCGAGCCTGAACCTGCTCGCGAAGGATTACGGCGTGACACACCCGTGTCACGACACGGCCGCGAAGATCCTGCAGATGCTGTCCGACACCTCGGTCGAGCGGATCTTCAAGAGCGGCCTGCACGAGTTCCTGACCGACTTCATCGGCCGCAACAACAGCCTCGGCGCCGATATCGCCCAGGCCTACAACTTCGACTGAGACTTGCCATGCGACTCGCCATCCGACACATCTCGCGTTATCAGTTCGACGATCAAGCCACCCACGCGCTGCAACGGCTGCGGCTGCGCCCGCAATCGGGGCCCGGGCAGACGGTGCGCGCGTGGCAGGTCACGATCGACGGCGTCGAGCCGACGCTGTCCTATGCGGACGGCTTCGGCAACCGGATCGATCTCGTGCGCCACGACCCGGGCGCGCGGAACGAGATCGTCGTGGTCGCGGCCGGCGTCGTCGAGACGCAGGACCGTGCGGGCATTCTCGGCAACTCCGAGGGCTATGCGCCGCCGTGGATCTTCGAGCGCGAGACCGCGCTCACGAAGGCCGGCGACACCGTGCGCGAGCTCGCGCAGGCGCTGCCGATCGAGCCGCACAGCCTCGATGCGCTGCACTGGCTGATGACGGAAGTGCACGATCGCATCGCGTACGCGCCGACCCTGGCCGACGCGCCGGTCGACGCCGAAACCGCGCTGCAAAACGGCGAGGGCACGAGCCGCGACCATGCGCATGCGTTCATCGCGGCCGCGCGCGTGCTGAAGATCCCCGCGCGCTACATTTCGGGCTACGTGCTCGCCGACAGCGCGATGCAGCGCATCGCCGACTCGAAGCAGAGCGTGAGCGACGAGAACCAGGAGGAAGCGCTCGCGCTGCAGAGCGGCGAGGGCATGGAGCAGGCGCTCGGCGCGTCGCATGCCGCGCAGTCGCAATCCCAGTCGCAGTCGCAATCACAGTCGCAGGGGCTGCAGCAGCCGGCGCTCGGCGCGCAGCCGCAAGCGGCCGCGCTGATGCAGCAGCCGGCAGGCCACGCGTGGGCCGAGGCCTATGTCGAAGGGCTCGGCTGGGTCGGCTTCGATCCGTTCATGAACCGCTGCCCGGACGAGCGCTACGTGCGCATCGCGGTCGGCCTCGACCATCGCGACGCGCAGCCGGTGACAGGAGTGGGCGCGCGCGCCGTCGGCGTCGAGATCAGCGTCGTTCAGTCGCCGGAACTGGTCTGACGCGCCCCTTCGCCGAATTCGCCGTGCCGTGCCGCCGCAGCGACGGCGACGCGGCGCGCGCGGCCGGCCCAACCCGAACCGAGCGGCTCCCCCATGCCCATCCACGTCGCGCTGCATCACACCACCCGCTACCGTTACGACCGGCCCGTCAACCTCGGGCCGCAGATCGTGCGGCTGCGGCCCGCGCCGCACTGCCGGACGCCGATCATCGCGTATTCGATGACGGTCGAGCCTTCCGAGCATTTCATCAACTGGCAGCAGGACCCGTTTTCGAACTATCTCGCGCGGCTCGTGTTTCCGGAGCGCACCGAGCACTTCGAGATCACCATCGATCTCGTCGCCGAAATGTCGGTGTACAACCCGTTCGACTTCTTTCTCGAAGCGAGCGCGGAGCAATACCCGTTCAGCTATGACGATGCGCTGAAGACCGAACTCGCGCCGTACCTCGCGTGCGATTCGGCGACGAGCGACGCACCGCGGTTCCGCGCGTATCTCGACAGCGTCGACCGCACGCCGGCCGGCACGACGAACTTCCTCGTCGCGCTGAACCAGCAGCTGCAGCGCGACATCGGCTATCTCGTGCGCCTGGAGCCGGGCGTGCAGACGCCCGAGCAGACGCTCGAACTCGCGTCCGGGTCGTGCCGCGACAGCGCATGGCTGCTCGTGCAGCTGTGCCGGCATCTCGGCATCGCCGCGCGCTTCGCGTCCGGCTACCTGATCCAGCTCACGCCCGACGTGAAGGCGCTCGACGGCCCGAGCGGCACGTCGGTCGACTTCACCGACCTGCACGCGTGGTGCGAGGTCTATCTGCCGGGCGCCGGCTGGATCGGCTTCGATCCGACGTCGGGCCTGCTCGCCGGCGAAGGGCATATTCCGCTCGCATGCACGCCGCAGCCGACCAGCGCCGCACCGGTCGAAGGGCTGATCGACGAATGCGAGGTGTCGTTCGAGCACGAGATGGCGGTGACGCGCGTGTACGAATCGCCGCGCGTGACGAAGCCGTATACCGAGTCGCAATGGGAGGCCGTGCGCACGCTCGGCACGCAGGTCGACGGCGCGCTGACGGCCGGCGACGTGCGGCTGACGCAAGGCGGCGAGCCGACCTTCGTGTCGATCGACGATCGCGACGGCGCCGAGTGGAACACCGATGCGCTCGGCCCGACCAAGCGCGGCTACGCAACCGAACTCGTGCAGCGGCTGCGCGCCGAATACGGCGAAGGCGGCTTCCTGCATTTCGGGCAGGGCAAGTGGTATCCGGGCGAGCAGTTGCCGCGCTGGGCGCTGTCGATCTTCTGGCGGGCCGACGGTCAGCCCGTGTGGCAGGATCCGTCGCTGTTCGCCGACGAGCGCGAGCCGTCCGCGCTGACGACCGACGATGCGAAGCGCTTCATCGACGCGCTGGCCGCGCGCCTCGGCTTGACCCACGAATTCGTGCAGCCCGGCTACGAGGACGTCTGGTACTACCTGTGGCGCGAGCGCCGGCTGCCCGTCAACGTCGATCCGTTCGATTCGCGCCTCGACGACGAGCTCGAACGCGCGCGGCTGCGCAAGGTGTTCGACCAGAAGCTCGACAGCGTGGTCGGCTACGTGCTGCCGCTCAAGTGTGCGGATGATGAGTCGGGGAGCGATCGGTCGAGTCTCGACGGTCCGCGCTGGCAGACGGGCCCGTGGTTCTTCCGCGACGAGCGGATGTATCTCGTGCCCGGCGACTCGCCGATGGGTTACCGGCTGCCGCTCGATTCGCTGCCGTGGGTCACCGGCGCCGATTATCCGTACCTGGTCGAACGCGATCCGTTCGCGCCGCGCGCCGCGCTGCCGGAAGCCGCCGCGTTCCGTGCGCGTCACGTGGGCGCGGCCGACGCGCCGCGTTATCTCACCGGCGCGCATCGCGAAGCGCCCACGCAAACGGTCATGCAGTGGCGCGGCGACGGCACCGACGCAGCCGGACGGCACGCGCCCGGCCAGCAGGACCCGCAGCGCCGCCCCGAGCGCTTCGAATCCGCCGGGTGGATCACGCGCAGCGCGCTGTGCGCCGAAGTGCGCAAAGGCATCCTGTACGTGTTCATGCCGCCGCTCGCCGCGCTCGAGGATTATCTCGACCTGCTCGCGGCGATCGAGCTGACCGCGCACGCAATCGGCGTGAAGCTCGTGCTCGAAGGCTATCCGCCGCCGCGTGATGCGCGGCTCAAGCTGCTGCAGGTCACGCCCGATCCCGGCGTGATCGAGGTGAACATCCATCCGGCCCGGAGCTTCGACGAACTCGTCGAGCAGACCGAATTCCTGTATGACGCCGCGTGGCAGTCGCGCCTGTCCAGCGAGAAGTTCATGGTCGACGGGCGGCACGTCGGCACGGGCGGCGGCAACCACTTCGTGCTCGGCGGCGCGACGCCGGCCGACAGCCCGTTCCTGCGCCGCCCGGACCTGCTCGCGAGCCTGATCGCTTACTGGCACAACCATCCGTCGCTGTCGTACCTGTTCTCGGGGCTGTTCATCGGCCCGACGAGCCAGGCGCCGCGCGTCGACGAGGCGCGCAACGACCAGCTCTACGAGCTCGACATCGCGTTCGCGGAAATCCAGCGCAACAAGCTGCTGTACGGGCAGGACATGCCGCCGTGGCTCGTCGACCGCGTGCTGCGCAACCTGCTGATCGACGTGACCGGCAACACGCACCGCAGCGAGTTCTGCATCGACAAGCTGTATTCGCCCGATTCGTCGACCGGCCGGCTCGGCCTGCTCGAACTGCGCGCGTTCGAGATGCCGCCGCATGCGCGGATGAGCATCGTGCAGCAACTGCTGCTGCGCGCGCTGGTCGCGCGTTTCTGGGCCGCGCCGTACACGACGCCGCTCACGCGCTGGGGCACTGCGCTGCACGATCGCTTCATGTTGCCCGCGTTCCTGAAAATGGATTTCGACGACGTGCTGGCCGAGCTGCGCGACGCCGGCTTCGGGTTCGATCCGGCTTGGTTCGCGCCGCACTTCGAGTTCCGCTTCCCGCTGTTCGGCCAGATCGCGGTGAACGGGATGGAACTGTCGCTGCGCGGCGCGCTGGAGCCGTGGCACGTAATGGGCGAGGAGGGCGCGCCCGGCGGCACGGTGCGCTACGTCGATTCGTCGGTCGAACGGCTCGAGGTGCGCGTGACGGGGCTGAACGACAACCGCCACGTCGTGACCGTCAACGGCCGCCCGCTGCCGCTGCAGCCGACCGGCACCGTCGGCGAATATGTCGCGGGCGTGCGCTACAAGGCGTGGGCGCCGCCGTCGGCGCTGCATCCGACCATCGGCGTGCACGCGCCGCTCACGTTCGACATCGTCGACACGTGGCTGCAGCGCTCGCTCGGCGGCTGCCGGTATCACGTCACGCATCCGGGCGGGCGCAACTATGCGACGTTCCCGGTCAATGCGTACGAGGCCGAAAGCCGCCGGCTCACGCGTTTCGTCGAGATGGGACACACGCCGGGACGGATGACGGCATCGGCCGCCGCGCCGAGCCGCGAATTCCCGTTCACGCTCGACTTGCGGCGGCCCTGAGCGCCGGATGAACGGACGGACGACGATGCGCGGTTCGCGACCTCCCGGTGCGCCGGCCGGAGTGCTAGGATGCGGGCAGGCCGCGGCTGCCCGCCGCGTCCGCCGTGCCCGCCCGCCGCTGCGGCGGCGCGCGGGCACGGCCGCACCCTGACGACGGAACGATACCGACCGTGCCGCTCATTCACCCCGACAATCTCGCCGACGCCGACGCGATGCCCACGCTTTTCGATACCGGCGCGCAGCCGGACGCCGCGGAACTGGCCGCCGCGCTCGCGGCGCCGGCCGCGGCCGGCCGCTACGACGAACTGCGCGGCAGTGCCGCCGGCCTTACCGCGCCGCTGCTCGCGCCCGCATGGCGCAGCTTTTTCACGTCGATCGGCCCCGACGGCGTGTCCGACCTCGACCGCCGCGCCGACGCGTTGCAAAGGCGCATGCGCGAGAACGGCCTGTTCTACCAGCTCCACGAGCAACGCGCGGGCGACGGCGCGGCCGGCCCGTGGTCGCTCGACCTGCTGCCGCTGATCGTCACGCCCGAGGACTGGGTCGCGATCGAGCGCGGCGTGCTGCAGCGCGTGCGGCTGCTGAACGCGACCATGGCCGACCTGTACGGCCCGCAGACGATCCTGGAGCGCGGGCTGCTGCCGCCCGCGCTCGTCACCGGCCACCCGGGCTACCTGCGCGCGATGCGCGGCGCGCGCGTGCCGGGCGACACATGGCTGCACATCGTTGCGTTCGATCTCGCGCGCGGCCCCGACGGGCAATGGCGGATCGTCGCGCAGCACACGCAGGGCCCGTCCGGGCTCGGTTATCTGCTCGAAAACCGCCTGATCGTGTCACGGCTCTTTCCGCGCGGCTTTCGCGGGCTGCGCGTGCAGCGGCTCGCGTCCGCGTACCGGTCGCTGCTGCAGAGCATGCAGACGCTCAGCCCGGCCAGCAAGAATTCGCGGATCGTGCTGCTGACGCCGGGGCCGCACAGCGCGACCTACTTCGAGCATGCGTATCTCGCGCGCTATCTCGGTCTCACGCTCGTCGAGGGCGGCGACCTGACCGCGCGCGACAACCACGTATTCCTGAAGACGCTGCGCGGGCTCGAGCCCGTGCACGGGATCCTGCGGCGCGTCGACGACGCATGGCTCGATCCGCTCGAACTGCGGCCCGATTCGATGCTCGGCGTGCCGGGGCTGCTGCAGGCCGTGCGCGCGGGCAACGTGCTGCTCGCGAATGCGCCGGGTTCGGGCTTCCTCGAGTCGCCTGGCATGCTCGGCTTCATGCCGCGCCTCGCGGAAGCGCTGCTCGGCGAAACGCTGACGCTGCCCGCCGTGCATTCGTGGTGGTGCGGCGAGGCCGCCGCGTGCAACGACGCGCTGCCGCAACTCGCGCGCGGCATCGTCAAACCGTCGTATCCGCCCGACGCGCAGGCGGGCGGCGGGTTCGATCCGGTGATCGGCGCGCGGCTCACGCCGGCGCAACTGGCCGAGTGGCGTGCGCGGATCCTCGCGCGGCCCGAGCATTACACGGTGCAGGCCGACCTGCCGCTGTCGCAGGCACCGACCTGGCCGGGGCGCGACGCGCCCGACGGTAACGGCGGCGCGCGCATCGTGCCGAAACCGCTGCTGCTGCGCGTGTTCGCGCTCGCCGACGGCGCGCAGCGCTGGCGGCTCCTGCCGGGCGGCCTGTCGCGGGTCGGCACGCGCGATACGCTGTTCAACGCGCCGATGCCGCGCGGCGGCAGCACCGTCGATACGTGGGTGATGACCGAAGGCATCGTCGATTCGACGACGCTGCTGCAGACCCGTCTCGGCCCCGACGATCTCGTCGAGCACCCGCGCGCGATCGCGAGCCGCGCGGCCGAGAACCTGTTCTGGCTCGGCCGCTACACCGAGCGCGCGACCAGCCTGATGCGTCTCGCGCGCGCCGCGCTCGAGCGGCTGCGCGGCGAGGACGACGTCGACAGTCCCGCGCATCTGGAGCTGATCGACACGCTGTGCCGCGACACGGGGCTGATCGCGTCCGACGCGCCGAACGCCGTCGATGCGCCGCGTGCGTTCCAGCACGCGCTCGCGACGTCGCTCACGCGCGGCGCGGACCGCACGTCCGGCATCGCGTCCTGCCTGTTCGGGATGCGCGGCGCCGCCGCCGCGATCCGCGAGCGGCTGTCGAGCGATCAGTGGCGGCTGATCGACGACGCGACGCAATTGTTCGCCGACAGCGCCGATCATCCGGAAGCCGAAGAACAGATCGGCAACGAGGCGCTGCAACTGCTGGAGCGGCTCGGGCTGCTGCTCGGTGCGATCACCGGCGCGCAGACCGACAACATGACGCGCGACGACGGCTGGCGGCTGCTGTCGATCGGCCGGCAGATCGAGCGGCTGGACTTCCTGTGCAGCGTGCTGAAGTTCGCGTTCGACGAGGGCGCCGTGCACCGGCAGGACGGCTTCGAGCTCGTGCTCGAACTGTTCGACAGCACGATCACGTTCCGCTCGCGGTTCCAGCGCGGCTTCGACGTCGCGCCGCTGCTGTCGCTCGTCGTGCTCGACACCGACAACCCGCGCTCGCTCGGCTGGGTCGTGCAGGCGCTGCGCGGCCGGCTGACGAAGGTCGAGCGCAGCGAAGGCTATGCGCTGTCCGAACTCGCCGAGACGATTCCGGACGTGCCCGCGTGGTCGCTGCACGAATTGTGCGAAACCGGCGACGACGGCCGGCACGACAAGCTGCTCGACGCGCTCGACACGACCGTGAAGGCGGTGTGGGAATTGTCGAACCGGATCGGCGAGCGCTATTTCAGTCATGTGCGGGACGCGGGCAGGACGCTATGGTGACGACGAAACACGCGGCGAAGATGTCGCCCGCGCCGGCTTCCGGCAGCGCGAAGGACGCGCCGGCGGCAACGCCTGCCACACCCGCCGCGCCGACTGCCGTCGCGCCCGGTCGCGTGCTTAGGGTGACGCACGACACCGAGTACCGCTACGCGGCGCGCGTCGAATCCGCGCAGCACCAGGCGCGGTTGCAGCCGCTCGCGACGCCGCGCCAGAAGGTGCTGTCGTTCGCGCTCGACATCGAGCCCGCCCCGGAGTCGGTCTGCACCGAGATCGATGCGTTCGGCAACGCGCGCGCGTCGTTCGCGCTGAACCAGCCTCACGATGCGCTGCTCGTGCGCAGCCGCAGCACGGTGCGCGTGAGCGCGCCCGTCTGGTCGCTGGGTGCGCGCGGCGCACCGCCGCCCGCGATCGCGAACCCCGACGCCGAGCATGCGATGGCGTGGGAAGCCGTGCGCGAGCGCTTGCAGTTTCGCGCGGGGCAGCCGTACGACGCGGCGAGCGAGTTCGTGTTCGCGTCGCCGCATGTCGCGTGCGATCCCGAACTGGCCGCGTACGCCGCCGCGAGCTTCACGCCGGGGCGGCCGCTCGTGCAGGCCGCGTGGGACTTGATGCGGCGAGTTCACGCGGATTTCGCGTACACGCCGAACAGCACCGACATCACGACGACCGCGCTCGATGCGTTGCGTTTGCGCAAGGGCGTCTGCCAGGATTTCGCGCACGTGATGATCGGCGCGCTGCGCTCGCTCGGGCTCGCCGCGCGCTACGTGAGCGGGTATCTGCTGACCCAGCCGCCGCCCGGCCAGCCGCGGCTGATCGGCGCGGATGCGTCGCATGCATGGATCGACGTGTACGACCCGGCATGGCCCGAAGATGGCGGCTGGCTGCAACTCGACCCCACCAACGACCGTGCGCCCGGTGACGACTACGTGATGCTGTCGATCGGCCGCGACTATGCGGACGTGACGCCGTTGCGCGGCGTGATTCGCGGCGGCGGCGCGGATCAGGAGCTGAAGGTCGGCGTGACGGTCGAGCCGCTCGACGAAGCGCCGTGATGCACGGGGATCGGCCTGACGCACCGCTCGCCGGCCGTTTAAGTCTTCGTTAATACTGCCCGCCTAGCATGATGGTGCCGGCGAACGGATCGGACCGGTCCGGCGCCGGCGGCACGCGCGGGTGCGTCGACGTCACGGCGCCGCGCCGTCGCGCGCAGCCATTCCCTTGCAACGGCGGCAGACATGATCAAGAACTTCGACTACCCGCTCGGCAACGAGACGATCGCGCTTTGCGCGAGCTTCGGCGCGGGCCCTGCGTTCCGTCGCGTGCTCGTGAGCCGCGCGGATTCGATGGAGACGCTGGTGGTGCTCGACGCGCGCGGGCTGTCCGGCCTGCTGAAGGTGGCGACCGAGGAGCCGGAAGGGTTGCTCGACGATGCGATCCGCAAGGTCGGGGACGAACAGCTCGTCGAGCGGGCGATCAACGGCCGGACGATCGTCGAAGCCGCGTTGTGAGCGGGGCGGCGCGTGCAGGCCGTGCCTGATGCGGCGCGCCGCGCCGTTTTGCGTGGAGTCGCTTACGCGGCGAACCGGTCCGTCGCGGCGAGCAGTGCCTTCAGGATGCCCGGTTCGTTGTACGCGTGCCCGGCGTCCGGCACGATTTCGAACGTCGCGTCCGGCCACGCTTTCGCGAGATCCCACGCGGTGCGTGCGGGCGTTGCGATGTCGTAGCGGCCCTGGACGATCACGCCCGGAATGCCGGCGAGGCGATGCGCGTCGCGCAGCAACTGGCCTTCGTCGACGAACCCACGATTCACGAAGTAGTGGTTTTCGATCCGCGCGAACGCGAGCGCGTAGCGGCCGTCCGCGAAGTGCTCGGCCAGCGCCGGATCGGGCAGCAGCGTGATCGTGCGGCCTTCCCAGAGGCTCCACGCACGCGCGGCTTCGAGCTTCGCGGCTTCGTCGTCGCCCGTCAGCCGGCGATGGTACGCGGCCATCAGGTCACCGCGCTCCGCTTCCGGAATCGGCGCGAGGAATTCTTCCCAAAGGTCCGGGAACAGCCACGACGCGCCTTCCTGGTAGTACCACAGCAGCTCCGCGCGACGCATCGTGAAGATACCGCGCACGACGAGCGCACTCACGCGTTGCGGGTGAGTTTGTGCATAGGCGAGGGCGAGCGCGCTGCCCCACGAACCGCCGAACACGAGCCATTGTTCCGCGCCCGTCATCTCGCGCAGCCGCTCGATGTCGGCCACCAGGTCCCAGGTCGTGTTGTTGTCGAGGCTCGCATGCGGCGTCGAGCGCCCGCAGCCGCGCTGGTCGAACAGCAGGATGTCGTAACGCTCGGGATCGAACAGGCGGCGATGGTCGGGGCTGCAACCGGCGCCCGGGCCGCCGTGCAGGAACACCGCGGGCTTGCCGGACGGGTTGCCGCAGCGCTCCCAGTAGATGTGGTGGCCGTCGCCGGTGTCGAGGTGGCCGTGGGCGTAGGGTTCGATCGGTGGGTACACAGGCAGGGCTCCGGGTGAGGGTCGACAGGACGGCGGACGAGGCGCGGGCGGGGATGCGGCAGCGCCGGTATCGCGGAGATTGCGGCACCGCAAGATTCGTTGCGTCTGCATCTGGCCGCCGCTGCCGCCGGACAATGTCGGACATTATGCCCATTCATTCCGGCCGCTGCCCGGCGGCCCGCGCCCCGGAATTTTTGAAATAATTTCATTCCGATATTTTTCAGACAAAATCGCGGCGGCATGTCAGCGCTGGCTCGGAATCGGGAATTGCGCGCCGGCCTGCCATCCCTCCACCGTGCCAACGGAAGCCATCCGATGAACCATCGCGTCAAGCAGCTGACAGGGTTGCGCGCCGTCGCGGTCACGATGGTCGTCGTCGGCCACGCGGAGCACGTGCTGCCGGGCGGCTACACCGGCTGGCTCGCGCCGCTTCGGCTGATCGCCGACGGCCGGCTTGGCGTGCTGATCTTCTTCGTCCTGAGCGGGTTCCTGATCACCAACGTGCTGCGCGCGGAGTTCACGCGCACCGGCGGGATTGCGCTGACTTCGTTCTACGTGCGCCGCGCGCTGCGAATCTGGCCGGCCTGCTACGTGTATCTCGTGATCGTCGGCATCCTCGCCGTGGCCGGCTGGCTCGACGTCGATCGCCGCCAGTGGCTGTATGCGGCGCTGCATCTGTGGAACTACTCGGCGTGGTTCGGCCTGGCCGGCGACAACGCGCTGCATCCGGACGGCGCGTGGTATCTCGGTCACTTCTGGTCGCTCGCGCTCGAGGAACAGTTCTACTGGTTTTGGCCGCTGCTGTTCGTGTACGGCACCCGCCACCGTGGCACGCGCTGGCTGGCCGCGCTGATCCTGGCCGTGCCGCTGGTGCGCGCGCTCACGTATTTCGTCGCGCCGGCGCTGCGCGGGCAGCTCGCGATGATGTTGCATACGGGCGTCGATCCGATCCTGATCGGCTGCTACGCGGCGCTCAACCGCGAACGGCTCGAAGCGTGGATCAGCTCGTGGCGCGGCGAGACGCGCATCGTGACGGCGATCGTCTTCATCGTGCTGTTCGGGATGCCGCTTGCCGAACGTCGGCTCGGCGGCTTCTGGAATGCAACCTACGGCGTGACGATCGAGGCCGCGCTGATCGCGATCGTCATCGTCGTGCTGAATTTCCGCAGCGAGTTCTGGTGCGCGCGATGGCTGCGGGCTGCGCCGGTCGTGTTCGTCGGTACGATTTCGTTCAGCCTGTATCTGTGGCAGCAACCGTTCGCGAACCCGGGTCTGCCGGTCGCGCATGCGTTCCCGCTCGGTATCGTGTGGGCGTTGCTGGCGGCGACGGCGAGCTACTTCCTCGTTGAAAAACCGTTCCTGCGGCTGAAGGATCGCTACACCGCGCGCGAGGCGCGACGCGTGCGCGACGACGCGCTGCGGATGCCGGCGGCGACCGATGCGATCGGGCCGAAGGTGGTGGAGTAGGCGGGCAGGGCGGCGGTCTGCCGCCGTCTTACTTGAAGCGCTTGCGCGCGGCGGGCGAATACCAGCAGTCGCGGAACATATCGATGCCGTACGATTTGCCGTCGTATTTGACGACCGTGCGCGCGGTTCGCTTGCCCGTCTCTGAATAGTTGCCGTCCTTGCGTTGCGTCTCCGTGACGTGTGCGGTGATCGACAGGTCGGCGAAGCCGTGGCTCGATGTTTTCTCGACGGCGATCGTCATGTTCGCATCTTCGCTGCGGGCATCGCCGGTGCCTGGACCGCAGGCGTCGCCCTCGACACTGACCCAGCCGTACAGGTTCGTGCCGAACACCGGGCGGATGCGATTGCCTTCGCGAACCCAAAGCGTCAGCTCTTCGCTTGCACTCGCATCCGGACAGCTCGGCCCCCGCGCGCTGCTCAGGAACACGACACCGAATGCGCGCACGTCGGGCGACAGCCGATACGGCGCGGTGTCGATGCGATAGCTGTCCGGACCGACTTCCGTGGTGGCATCCTCCTCGACGATCGAGCGCGCGGCCGCGACGATCTTGCCGCCCTCGACGAGCGCGACGACCTGCAGCTTGTTGTTGCCGCCCGGGTTCTCACTCTTCGGCAACGAATCGAACGCGACGGCTGCGATCGTTGTCTGCGGCGCGTTCGGCATCGCCTTGCACGCCGATGCGATGGCGAGCCGGTCCGCGTCGCGCGTGGCGATGCGTGCACTCGCGATGCCGGCCCAGCGGGCGACGGCCGTGATGGCTGCGTCGTCGCAGGGCTGGTTGTCGGTGGCGTGAGCGGCGGGAGCGAGGACGAGTGCCAACAGCGGGATGAAGCCGGGGAGTCTCATGGCGACGATGGAAAGGGTATTTCGCATCTTTCGATCAGAGATCTCCGCGCACTTCACCGGTTCCCAGCGCGGTCCGCTGCCGATTGACTTCCGCCCAAAGCTCATCGCTGTCGTCATTGCGCAGCACGATCATGCAGTCCAGTTGATCGTCAGTCACGCCGAAGTAGTCCAGGATTTCCTGACGAACCGCATCGACGAACTGCGCGTATTCCGGGGTTGTCTGGGCCTCAGCGTGCAACGCGTCGTATGCTGCATCGTCCGCGTCGCCGCCGTGCTCGTCGATATAGCGCGAGATCCACTGGTCTCGTTCGTGGTCGTAATCTGCCTCGGCGCGCATCGCTTGCACAGCCGTGTAGAAATCCAATTGGGCAAACGCGGCGATCGCCGCCGTTGTCGCCTCGTCAAATGTAGTCGTCATTCCATTTCTCTTGTCTGTCAGGGCACAACATCGCACGGGCTTGTGCCCGGCTTGGTGCCGCGAATCCGGACGGCATAATACGCCGTTTCGCACTGATGTTTGGCTCGAGCAAAGGCACCATGCTCGGGAAGTTTACGCCTTCGAGTGCGCCAGTCATCGGGGCCGCCCGGGCAACGGAGCACTCATGTTGCCGCACTGCAAGCCCGGCGATAGCGATGAAAACGAGCGGGCGCGGCAGATCGCAGAACAAGTGCCGAGCGTCTCATCGCAAGCGCCACTCCGGCACTTAAGCGCCAATGCGGGGCGTCGGTCGTGAAGGGCTCGTAATGGCCGAACCGAACTCCGACGGATACCTCGCTGGTGGTCCGTTACTGGCTCAGAACGACCCTAAGCAGCCTTATGGGCGCGCGGGTCGTTGACGGCAGCCTTGACCGGTCATCCGGACGTTCAAAGACATGGAGGAGGCGCTTCAAAAGCAATTGTCGTTGGCGGCAGCACCGCGACTTGCCCGCACGCGCGCTTGCCCCGCTTGATCAGTGACGTTCAGCTTCGTGCGCGCGTAAGTGGCAATGCGGTAGGGACTCCAGCGAAAGCGCCCCCCGATTGCTGACAGCCGAGCGTCAGGCGCAGTAGCACCGGCTCCGCCGACGGTGTTCATTTCTTCAGTTTTACAGGAGGTTCCTGGGCGGCTAGCAATCAATCCCTACAGCTTGAGCGAAGGAATATTTTTGTTGAAAGCTGAAATCTTCGAAAATACGTCGGCAATGAATTCAATAAACACGATCGCCCGTGTTGGAAGAAGCCTGTTTGCAACGTAGACGATCTGAACAGGGACGGCCGGATCAGCAAGTCCCGACAGTATTAACTGCAAGCGACCGCTTTCTAACCCTTCCTCAAACAGCCACGCCGGCCCATGCCCAACCCCTAAACCTGCGTTGACCGCCGCGCGAACGGCGTCGGGTGAGTTAACCCTCAGCCTGCCAGAAACGGGAATATCTGTGTCACGAAAGCGCCATGTTGCACCGGACGATAGCAAGGTATAGATCACGCAGTCGTGGTCGCGCAGGTCATCAGGTGTATGCGGCACTCCGCGCTTAGCGAGGTACTCCTTACTGGCCACGACCACGCGCTCGAACATTCCTATGCGCCGAGCGCGTAGCGCACTGTCCTCCAGATGTCCGATGCGAATTGCGAGTTCGATTCCCTCATCAACAAGGTTGACGTAGCGATCGCTGATCTGGATATCCAGCGTCAGTCTGGGATAGCGCTCCAAAAATGCAGGCACGTGTGGTAACACGAATGCATGTGCAAGCGAGGTGGGACAGGCCACGCGCAAGAGTCCCGATGGATCAACATTGTTCCTGAACGACGATTCAGATTCCTCTACAGCATCAAGAATTCGCCGAATGTCTGCGTAGTAGCGTTCGCCCTCCGGCGTCAACGCGAGCTTGCGTGTGGATCGGTGCAGCAGCCGAGTTTGGAGATGATCTTCCAGCGCCGCCACGTAGCGACTAACGTTGGGTTGTCCCAAGCCCAAATCTCGCCCAGCAGCGGAAAAACTTCCCATCTCTACGGCCCGTGCGAAGCATGTCATCAAGAGAAATCGGTCCAAGCTGCCTCCTTATTCATGCAATGAAAGCATGAAATATATGCAAATCGGATATCTTATCGCCAACAGAGCATGGATGCACACTTCTCCTTGTCGACCACTGTTGGTTGCCACTTACTGGAGAACTCAATGTCGCGCTTGCAAGGGAAACGTACTCTCATCACTGGAGGCACCAGTGGCATCGGTCTGGAAACCGCAAAGCAGTTTCTGAATGAAGGCGCCCGCGTCGTCGTTACTGGCGTCAATCCTGATTCGATCGCGAAAGCTAAAGCCGAACTTGGATCCGAGGTCTTGGTTTTACGCGCCGACTCGGCCAGCGTCGCCGCGCAAAGGGAACTGGCACAAGCCGTCAAGGACCACTACGGCCAACTTGACATCGCCTTCCTCAATGCCGGCGTATCCGTCTGGTTGCCGTTCGAGGAGTGGACCGAAGAGATGTTCGATCGGTCGTTCGATGTCAACGTCAAGGGGCCATACTTCCTGTTCCAGGCATTGCTTCCCGTGTTCGCTAGCCCTGCGTCCGTAGTGCTCAACACGTCCATCAGTGCGCACGTCGGTGCGGAGCGCTCTTCCGTTTATGCCGCCACCAAGGCAGCGTTTCTGAACATGTCCAAGACGCTTTCGACCGAACTGCTTGGACGCGGGATTCGCGTCAACGCAGTCAGTCCCGGCCCGATCGACACTCCGCTGTACGACAAGCTCGGCATCCCCGACGCGTACCGCGAGCAAGCCAACAAGGACATTGCCGCCACCATCCCGCTCGGCCGCTTCGGTACACCGGAGGAGGTGGCCAAGGCTGTGCTGTATCTAGCCTCCGACGAGTCCAGTTGGACGGTCGGATCGGAAATCGTCGTGGATGGCGGCCGCATGCTCAACCGCTGATCGCGCAACGCTGGAGTCCGGTGAAAGCGTCTTGAAGGCGGCAGGAGTCCAGGGCGTCGCGTTCGCCACAGGTCGTCGGATCATTTGCTTCAAGGACACAACCGACTCATCAAGCCGTTGAAATCTTCTCCGGACAACCGGCGCTGAATGTGCCTTCGGCCCCAAGCTTTGAGACCTCCGGCGAAACCACGGAAACAGGGGGCACGGTAAACATCTCTGCGCCCCCTTCCTCTGGACGGGCCATTCGAGCCTCACATGACAATGCCCACGCTTACCCTGATTAGCCACCCGCTGTGCCCGTTCGTTCAACGGGCGGCCATCGTGCTGCTAGAGAAGCAAGTTCCTTTTCAGCGTATCAACGTTGATCTTAGTGACAAGCCCGCTTGGTTCTTGGAAATATCGCCGACGGGCAAGGTACCCGTACTTCAAGTTCAAGAAGCTGGCGGTTCCAATGAAGTACTGTTTGAAAGTGTGGCGATTTGTGAATACCTGCAGGAAACCCATTCTGGTCCGAGCCTGTATCCAGATGATCCACTGGAACGAGCCAAACACCGCGCATGGATCGAGTTTGGCTCGGCGACGCTGGCAGAGGCGTGGGGATATTTGAACGCCAAGGACCATGTCACTGCCAACGTGAAAGCCACTTCGCTCAAGGACAAACTGGCCCAACTCGAAAAAGTTCTGGTCCTTGGTCCATACTTCGACGGAGAGACCTTTGGCATGGTGGATGCGGTCTTTGCCCCCGTCTTTCGCTACTTCGATGTTTTGCAAACAGATAGTGGCCCGTCGCCTTTCCCCGATTTTCCTAAGGTAGATGCCTGGCGTGAAAGGCTCAGGGTAAGAGCCAGCGTTATAGCTGCTGTTTCCGCCGATTATCCGGCGCTTTTTCGAGCGCACTTGCGGCGTCAGAAGGCCTTGCTGATGGAAGAAATTTACGGTGCGTCCCAACCGTATCCGGCCACATCCCACAAGCTCTAGCGCATACGGCCGCCACACCTCGGTCGTGAGCTTGGCATAAAATTTTGTTGTACCAGGCGATCGTACTGATGGCGGCGGGCAGCATTGAAGAGCAGGTCCGGCCACTCCAGCGCCCAGTTTTTCCGGGCGCCGAACGTCGCCTTCTGGCCAAATGCCGGCAGTCCTCCCGCGTTCCCCGTGATCCACGCGAACAACAAAAAAGGCCCTTGCGGGCCTTTCGTGGACGAACGTACGAGCAGGGGCAACGCTTACCGCGTCAACTCCGAAAACCCCTCCATCAACCGCTCGACATCCGCCGCCTGAATCGCCCCCATCGTCGAAATCCGGAACAGTTCCTTCGACAACCCGCCTTGCCCCGCGTAGATCACGAAGCCACGCGCCTTCAGCCCGTCATGCAGCGTCTCATACGTAACGCCTTGCGGCAGCCGATACGCACGCAGCACGACTGACGAAGCACCTTCCGGCAGCACGAGCGACATCCCACGCGCCGCCAGCCCGGCCTGCGCCTGATCAGCGAGCGTCTTGTAGTGCGCATGCCGCGCCCGCCAGCCACCGGCCTCATCAAACTCGCGCAGTGCCTCGACGAGCGCATAGTAAGCATGCACGGAAGGCGTAAACGGCGTATTCCGCTGATCCTGCAGCTTCGCAAGCCGACCGAGATCGAGGTAGTACGTGCGGCTCGCGGCCTGCGCAAGCGCGCTACGGCGCACGATCACGAACGCGGCACCGGGCACACCGTGCAGACACTTGTTCGCGGTAGCGGCAACAGCATCAATGACACCGCCGGCAAAATCGATCGCCTCAGCCCCAAAGCTGCTCACACCATCGACGAGCATCTTCACACCACGCGCACGGCATACGTCGGCGATCTTACCGAGATCGTTCAACCGGCCCGTCGTCGTTTCGTGATGAATCACCGCGACGTGCGAATACCCACCCGCATCGAGCTTCGCGCCAATCTGCGCGAGATCAGGCGCCTGCATCCACTCATGCTTCAGCACATCATGCGCGATCCCATACTGCGTCGCGATTTGCGTGATGCGCTCGCCGTACACGCCGTTCTCGATCACGAGCAGCTTGCCGTCCTGCGGCACGAGCGCCGCGATCATGCTTTCGACGGCGGCGGTGCCCGAGCCCGTCATCAGCACGGCGGCCCATTCGGCCGGATCGAGCTCGTACGCGGCGACGAGGCGCGCTCGCGCTTCATCCTGCAGATCGAAAAACTCGCTTTCGCGATGGCACAGGTCGGGTTGCAGCAGGCTGCGGCGCACGCGTTCGGTGAGCGTGACCGGGCCAGGGTTCAGCAGCAGCATCAATGAGCTCCTTCGGCGTGGGCTTCGGCCTGTGCGGCGCCGATATGCCGCATCAGGCGGGTCTTGACCTCGACCGGCGTGACGGTCGGGCGGGGCAGGCCGTCGGGCACGCCCGTGCGGATCGCAACGCGCACGAACTGCGTGCCGTCGGCCTCCGCAGCGAGCGTCGTATCGAGCACGTCGAGCGTGTCGCCTTCGACGGCGGACGCATAGCCGCACGCGGCTGCGACACCCGCGAACGACACATGCCGCGACACGGTCGCCTGGCCGCCGGTCGATTCGTGCGCGCCGTTGTCGAGCAGCACGTGCGTGAGGTTGGACGAACCGTAGGTGCCGAGCGTCGCGAACACGCCCATGCGCATCAGCGCGGCGCCGTCGCCGTCGACGGCCACCACGCGCAGGTCGGGGCGCGCGAGCGCGAGACCCAGCGCGAGCGGCGTCACGCAACCCATCGAGCCGACCATGTACAACTGGTTCGGACGGTCGTCGATCGCATAGAGTTCGCGGCCGCAGAAGCCGGTCGACGCGAGCACGACGGTCGAATCGACCGGCGTGTGCGCGATCACGCGTTGCAGCGCGTCGTGGCGGGTCGGCCACGCGGCGGGCGATTCAGCACGTGCGGCCGACTGTGCGGCGACATGCGCGCGCGGCGTCGCCGCCGGGTTCGCCTTCAGTTCATACGGCGCGACGCTGCCTTTCTGCATCACGAGCGCGTACGGGCGGCCGGTTGCGTCCATGTGCGCGATCGCGCGGTCGAGCGCCGGGCCGACCTGTTCGGGGTCGGTCGGGAACGTCTCCCACGGGATCTCCATCGTGTCGAGCATGGCTGGCGTGATCGGCCCCATCAGCGCGTGCTGCGGCTCGTCGGACACGCCCGGCTGGCCGCGCCACGTGACGATCAGCAGCTGCGGCAGCCGGAACGTCCAGGTCAGCGACGTGAGCGGGCTCACCGCATTGCCGAGTCCGGAGTTCTGCATCATCGCGATCCCGCGCTTGCCGCCGAGCGTGGCGCCGGCGATCAGCGCGACCGCGTCGCCTTCGTTCGCGGCCGACAGGTAGTGCAGCGTCGGGTCCTGCAGCACGTAATTGATGAACGGCGTCAGGTACGAGCAGGGCACGCCCGCGTACCAGTCGAAACCGCGCTCGCGCGCGGCCTCGACGAACTGGGCCGCTTCGATCATTGCGCGCCCCCGTTGCCGGCGCCCGGCTCGGACAGCGGCGTCTGGCCGTGCGCGAAGTCGCCCGCGCGGCGGAAGTCCTCGAGATCGTTGACGCCGCGCCAGTGGCCGTGCACGTACTGCACCTCGATCTTCTCGCCGGCGGCGATCAGTTCGTTGAGCAGGGACGGGATATCGAGCGTGTCGAAATCAGGACGTGCCTGCAGCGTCGCGAGCATCGCCTTCAGGCGGTCGACGCCTGCGCCGCGCACGTTCAGCAGACCGATCCAGCGGCCGTGCGGCGTGCCTGCGGCGACGTCGCTCGATACGCGTTGCAGGTAGGTTTTCTGACCGAACAGGCCGCGGTCGTCGGCAGCCGAGCAGAGCGCGAAATCGCGCACGCTCTGGTTGGTCTCCGTGAGCGACGAATCGACGACGACGCTGAACTCGGCCTCGCTCTCCGCGAGGTCGCGCACGATGTAGCTGCGGAACAGCAGGTCGCCGTACGAGATCACGGTGTCGCCGGTCAGGCGTTCGGCCGCGCACGCGAGCGATGCGAGCTCGCCCGTCTGCGCGTGACGTTCGTTGACGACGAGCTTGATGCCCGACGTGTCGATCGCGTCGGCGCGATAGCCGCCGACCACGGTGATGTCGTTCACGCCGTGCGTCTTGAAGCCGTCGACGAGCCAGCGCAGCAGCGGCTTGCCGGCGACCGGCAGCATGACCTTGGGCTTATCCTCGGTGACGGCCTCGAGCCCCTTGCCGCGGCTCGCGGCGAGCACGATCGCGGCGTTCGACGCGCGCGACGACGACGACAGGTAGATGCGCTCCGCTGCCGAGTATTCGTCGGCGTCCTGCAGGCGGAAGATCTCGTTGACCGACGCGACGCGGTCCTCGACGTTGATCAGCGTCTCGTTTTCATGAATCTCGCGTGCGACGGCCTGCATGGCCGACGCCGATGCGCGGATCAGGTGGTTCGCCCAGATCACGGTGCTGATGCCGGCCTGGCGGAACACGTCGGTCGGCGTGCTGTAGTACTTGGTCGGCACGATCACGAGCGGCGCCTTGCCGCTCCATTCGCGTGCGAACTGGAGAATTTCGTCCGGGCGCGACAGCTTGCTGTGGATCAGGATCGCGTCCGCACCGGCTTCCGCGTACGCGTTCGCGCGGCGCAGCGCCTCGTCCATCCCCCAGCCCGCGATCAGCGCCTCGACGCGCGCGACGATCGAGAAGTCGGCGTCGCTCTGCGAATCCTTGCCGGCCTTGATCTTGCCGCAGAACTCGTCGATTTCCGCGAGCGGCTGGCGCTCGCCGCCGATGAAGCTGTTCGTCTTCGGGAATTGCTTGTCTTCGATGCACACGCCGGCGATGCCGCGCTGCTCGAGCTTCTTCACGAGGCGGCGCACGTTGTTGAAGTTGCCGTAGCCGGTGTCGCCGTCGAGCAGGATCGGCAGATCGCTCGCGTCGGCCATGAACTCGAGCACGTCGACGACCTGCGTCCAGCTCGCTTCGTTGTTGTCGCGCACGCCGAACTGCGCGGAGATCGCGAGGCCCGATGCCCAGATCCCCTTGAAGCCGGCTTCGCGGACGATCCGTGCGGACAGGCCGTTGTGCGCTTCCATCAGGAATTCGAGTTCGTTGCTGACGAGCATGCGGCGCAGGCGTGCGCTGCGCGATTCGGAGAAGTTGGGTTCGCGAGCGTTCATCGTGCGGCTCCTGCCGTGGTGCGTTGAATCAGGGGAAGAATGTCTTGTGTCGCGCGTGCGACGTCGTTCGGGAAGTCGATCTCGATCCACGGCGAACCCGTGACGTCGGCGACGTCGAACGAATGGCCGCCTTCGAGCAGCAGGTCGCGCACGGCTTCCTCGTGCGGCATGTTCGCGCGGCCGCTGTCGACGTAACCGGCGACGATCTTCGCGAGGCGGCGCGCGGTGCCTTCGGTGAAGCGGAAGAAGCCGACCGATTCGCCGATCGTGTCGTAGTCGAGGTCGACCGCGAGCTGCTTGCGCAACTCGACCGGCACGCCGTTCTTCAGGCACAGCTTGACGGGCTCGTCGCCGGCTTCGAAGTCGCGATCGATCAGCAGGCGGTCGACCGCCTTGTCCGAGTCGGCCACCAGCGCGTGCAGGATGTTCTCGTCGTAGAGCACGTCGGCGTCCATCAGCAGCACGTCGCCGCCGCGCGTCATCGCATCGGCGACGGTGTGCACGGTCAGCACGCTGCCGAGGTCGTAGCGCTCGTTGATCACGATCTCGGCGCTGCGGCCGAGGCGCTTCAATTCCTGCTCGACCTTCTCGGACTGGAAGCCGAGCCCGAGCACGATTTCATCGACGCCGGCGGCGTCGAGTACGCGCAGATGGCGCTCGAGCAGCGACACGTCGTCGAAGCGCAGCAGGCACTTCGGGTATTGCGCCTCGGGCGGTTGTTGCAGGCGCAAGCCGAGGCCTGCCGCAAGAATGATGGCTCGCATGGGTTCTCCAACCAAAAAGCCGGCGGATCTGAACGATCAGTCGGCGAGAGGCTGCGGCGCATGGCGCCGCTGCCAGTTTCTTTCACTGAAATGCAGATAGAGCAGGCCGGGCAGGCCGAGCGCGAGTTCGCGCGCGCGCTTCGCGAGCGACAGCGCGAGCGCCGCGTCGGGCGGCAGGCCGACCAGCGGGGCGAGCAGCAGGTAACCGCCTTCCTGTGCGCCGAGCGAGCCCGGGATCGCGAATGCCGCACCGCGAATCGCCTGGCCGACGCTCTCGAGCAGCAGCGCGTCGAGCCAGCTGACCGGGTGCCCGAGGAAGTGCAGCGCGAGCCACACTTCCGCGGTGCCGGCGATCCAGCCGGCGAGGCTCAACGCGAAGGTCTTCGCGACCTTCGCACGATCGCGGTACAGCGCGGCGACCGCGTTGTCGATCGCATCGGCGCGGGTCGCCAGCGACGACCAGTCGCGCGGGCCGAGCAGCTTCGACGCGAGACGCATCCCGCGGCCGAACAGCCCGCGCCGCTGCGCCGCGTAGAAGGCGACGGCGAGGGCGCCGAGCACGCCGGTGGCGATCAGCGCCGGCGTGCGGAGGTGCGCGACTGAATCGTGGGTCGCATACAGGCTGAACGCGGCGATGCCGATCAGCGCGAACGCCATCTGCGCGAGCGCTTGCATCGTCGTGCCGACGGTCATCGCGGCGGCCGCATCGGCCATCCGCGTGCCGCGCTGCGCGAGGTAGCGCACCATCAGCACCGGGCCGCCGATCTGCCCGGCGGGCAGCAGGCTGTTCACCGATTCGCCGACCCAGCGCGCGCGCAGCGCGTTGCCGAGCTCGGCGGCCGGTTGACCGCGGCGAAACATCACGGACACCGCAAATGCGTCGATCACGAGCGGCACGACGTGGAACGCCGCGACGAGCGCGAGGCCCCAGCCGGCCGCGAGGAGCGTCGACGCGACCGCGCCGACGCCCTGCCACGCGAGCAGGGCGATGAAAAGTGCCGTTCCGAGGGACAGCAGGATCAGGCCGGCGCGTGTCATGACCCGCTCGACCGTCGCGTGGCCAGCTGCTTGAACACCTGGCGGAAACCGAAATACGCGATCGCGTCCTTCATGTTCGAGATGAAGCGCTTCCACGGCCGCATGCCGGGGTTGGTCACGTATTCGAAAGTCAGCGATACGCGCGTCTCGTTCTGGCCGAGCGGCGTGATCCGGTGGCGCAGCTTGTCGCCGTCGAACAGCACGATGCCGCCGTCGGCGATCTGCACGGAGCCCGGTTCGTCGGGCACGTCCGGATTGCGCGTATGCAGTTCGTAGTCGAGCCGGCACGACGATTCGTCGATCACGCCGATCAGCAGCGTATAGCGGCGGCCGTCGTAGTACGACGTGTCGTAGTGCCAGCCGATGTGGTCGCCGGGCTTCGTGTAGTAGTACAGCGCGTACGCGTGCGGATCGTTCTCCGGCGACACCATCAGCTTGTCGCCCGTGATCTTCTCGAGGAAGCCGATCAGCGCCTTCGAGCGGTACAGCTCCGCGATGTACGGTGCCTTTTCGTCGATCGTGTGCCGGCTCACGCTGCCGCCCTGCTTGTGGCCGGGCAGGTAATTGCGGTTCAGGCCGGGCTGCAGCGCGCGGGCGGCGGCCGCGAGTTTCGCGTGCGCGTCGGGCGGCAGGAACGCGTCCAGATACAGGAACGACCCCTGGCGCGTGTAGTCGCTGCGCAGGCGGTCGAGGTCGAGTTGGCCGACACAGCCGGCCACGGTGCGATCGGGATCGGCCGCCGCCGCGCGCGCAGGCGCGGGGCGTGCCGGGCTCAGCACGGAGTCGTCGCGCGTGCTAGAAGTCATTTGGAAGCCTGGATTTCGGTTGAATTCTGCGGGGTGTTGCCGCGGCGCACGATGCGCCACCAGTCGATCACGACCCATGCGGCGAACAGCGGGGCGCCGATCGACGCCGCGAGCAGGAACGGCTGGACGCTGTCGGTGAGCGTCACGAGCGGCAGCAGGTAGAGCACGTCTTCCGTCTCGAAGCCGCCGGCGAACGCCTGCTTGGTGCCGGCCTTGCCGGCGACCGATTCGATCCGCATGCGCAGGAAGAAGATCAGCGCGACGGCACCGCCGGCCAGCGCACCGAGCAGCACCGGCGACGCGGCCATCTGGCCGCCCTGGGCGACGATGCCGACGCCCATGCTGACGAACAGCGCGACCGTCACGAGCGCGTCGGCCGCGAGGTCGTAAAAGTGACCGATCTTGCTGGATTTGCCGCTGATGCGCGCGAGTTCGCCGTCGGTGTGGTCGACGAAGTTCGACAGCACGATCAGGAATGCGCCTGCGTTGCTCCAGCCGAAGCCGCCTTGCGCGAGGCACCAGGCGCCGGCGAGGCCGATCAGCAGACGAAGGGTAGTGAGGTGATTCGGGGTGACCGGCGTGTCGATCAGCGGCCGGACGAGCGCGCGCGCGAGCCGCGCATCCCAAGTGCGTGGCAGCGGCGGTTCCGGGTGTTTGGCGGTTTTTCTTTGGTCCATCGGCGAAATATATACGGAATTGTAACTTGTTGCTTTTTCTTCGATCAATGTCCTGACATCCGGGAGTGTTAACGCGATTCCGCGCATCGGCCGGTTACGCGCCGGATGCGCGAAACGGCGTTCGCGCACCCGGGCCATATGTAATCCAGTGTGGTTCGCATGGCGCGACTGTCAAGGGCCCGCGGGCCTCGCCCCGAGGGCCGCTGACGCGGCGTGCGCGTCGCCCAGTTGATATGCATCAGGCCCGAAAAAGCGGCGCCGGGCGACAATTGGCCGCGTTGATCTTCGATCGGCCGCGGCATATTGATTCCCTGCGTTCAGGCAGTCAATCCGAAACGTCATAGTCGAGTGACGTGCGGTCGTTCGTCATCCGCGGGCGGCAAATCGGCGATTCGCTTTCGCGCACCTTTCGAGTGCATTCGGCAGATTATTCCGCCTGTCACAGAACGGCCGTTCGATACCCGGCGCATTCAGTAAGTATCTTTTGCATTCAGCGGACATTTCGCGGCGGTGGCCTCTGCGATACTCCGACCGTGCCTGTGGTGCCGGCCGCCCCTCGCGGCCCCAAGGGCTTCGCGTCGCTCAGGAGACACCCCCCGCGACGTCAACGACAGACCAAAAGCGTCAGATATATAGCCATGTCTTCATCACGCATCCTCGCTCCCGCCCTGCGTTCGCTCGTCCGCACCGCCGACGAAGCCGCCGCGCTGATCCGTCCCGGCATGACCGTCGCGATGAGCGGCTTCACCGGCTCGGGTTATCCGAAGGCCGTGCCGGCCGCGCTCGCCGCCCACATCGAGGCCGCCCACGCGCGCGGCGAGGACTTCCGGATCAACGTGCTGACGGGCGCCTCGACCGCGCCGGAGCTCGACGGCGCGCTCGCCCGCACCAACGGCATCTCGATGCGCCTGCCGTACCAGTCCGACCCGACGCTGCGGGACAAGATCAACAGCGGCGAAGTCGACTACCAGGACGTCCACCTGAGCCACGTCGCGCAATATGCGTGGTTCGGGCTGTACGGCGACCTCGACGTCGCGATCGTCGAAGTCGCGGGCATCCGCGAGGACGGGCTGCTGATTCCGTCCGCATCGATCGGCAACAACAAGACGTGGCTAGAGCAGGCGAAGCACGTGATCCTCGAAGTCAACTCGCGCCAGCCGCTCGGCCTCGACGGGATGCACGACGTCTATTACGGCACCGCGCTGCCGCCGCACCGCAAGCCGATTCCGTTGACGAAAAGCGACGACCGGATCGGCGAGCCGTACCTGCGCTGCCCGGCCGACAAGATCGTCGCGATCGTCGAGACCGACGCGCCCGACCGCAGCAACGCGTTCTCCGCGCCGGACGCCACGTCCAAGCAGATCGCGCTGCAACTGATCGATTTCCTGCGCCACGAAGTGAAGCGCGGCCGTCTGCCGGAAAACCTGCTGCCGCTGCAGTCGGGGGTCGGCAACATCACGAATGCGGTGCTCGCCGAACTGAGCTCGGCCGGCTTCTCGAACCTGACCGCGTACACCGAGGTGATCCAGGACGGCATGCTCGACCTGCTCGACGACGGCACGCTGAGTTTCGCGTCGGCCACCGCGCTGTCGCTGAGCCCGGCCGCCGTACAGCGCTTCGCCGACGAGATCGCGACGTTCCGCGAAAAAATCCTGCTGCGCCCGCAGGAGATCAGCAACCATCCGGAGCTCGTGCGCCGGCTCGGCTGCATCGCGATGAACGGGATGATCGAAGCCGACATCTACGGCAACGTGAACTCGACGCACGTGATGGGCACGAAGATCCAGAACGGCATCGGCGGCTCGGGCGACTTCGCGCGCAACGGCTACCTGTCGTGCTTCATGTCGGCCAGCACCGCGAAGGGCGGCGCGATCTCGCGGATCGTGCCGATGGCGAGCCACGTCGACCATACCGAGCACGACGTCGCGGTGGTCGTCACCGAGCAGGGGCTCGCCGACTTGCGCGGCCTGTCGCCGAAGCAGCGTGCGCGCAAGATCATCGCGACCTGCGCGCATCCCGACTACCGTCCGATGCTCGAGGACTACTTCGAGCGCGCGTCGCGCGAGAGCTTCGGCAAGCACACGCCGCACCTGCTCGCCGAGGCGCTGTCGTGGCACGAGCGCTATGTGCGCACCGGGACGATGAAGGCCTGAGGCGGCCCGACGGGGCGCCGGCGCGCACCGCGCGCGCCCGTCGCGTCGTCAGTCCATCGCCGCGTGCGCGACGTCGACGCTCGCCGTTTTCCGCGGCGGGGGGAGCGCGACGGGAAAGGAGTCGGGTTCGGCGGGTTCATGGCGGTCCAGTCTTGTGTCGAAGGAGTCGAGCGGCTATCTTGCAACTTCAAGTTCACTTGAGGTCAAGCATGAGCCGTCTGGACATCGCCGATGTCGCGCGTCGCTCGGGATTGCCCGCGTCGACGCTGCGTTACTACGAGGAAAAGGGATTGATCGTGCCGAACGGCCGTCACGGGCTGCGGCGCCAGTACGACGAGTCGGTGCTGGAGCGCCTTGCGCTCATCGCGCTTGGCCGGGAGGCCGGTTTCGCGCTCGACGACATCCTCGCGATGTTCGGCGCGGACGGCCGACCGGCGATCGATCGCGCGAAGCTCGACGACAAGGCCGACGAGCTCGACCGTACGATCCGCCGTCTCGGTGCGGTGCGCGATGCGCTGCGGCATGCGGCCGTGTGCCCGGCGCCGAGTCATCTCGAGTGTCCGTCGTTCCGCAAGCTGCTGCGCATCGCCGCGCACCGTCATCCGGCGCGTCGCACGAAGACGGAAGGCGCGTAGGCGGTTCGGCTTGCCGGAGCGAGGCGCGCGAGCGTGCGATCGGGCAGGGAAGGCGCGGGGGCTAATGCCCCGCGCGCATCATCCCGCGTAATAGACGCGGCATTCCATCTCGCGTCCGCGCACGATGCGCTTGCCGACGAGCGAACCGAACGTTTCGGTGACGACCGTCCGCTGGTGCTCGCATTGCAACGCATCGTAGAAGTAGAGCGCGACCCAGTCCGCGGTGCGGCCGGCTTCATGCGGGCGGGCGGGATACGGGCACAGTGCGGTGAAATGCCAGCCGCCTTTCGTCATGTGCATCACGGGCGGCGACACGCTGACGTCCGCGTTTACGCGACGCGTCACCAGCATGGGCAGGATGCCGGCGGCGGCCTTGTTGCGGTACAGGCGGTCGATGTAAAGCAGCAGTTCGACAGGCGGCTCGGTGCCGAGGTCGGCGTCCTGCGCGTGGCCTTGCCAGCGCCGGCGCCGGCTCAATACGTCGTCGAGCGCCGCGCGGATGCCGGCCGCGCGACGCGGGCCGACGCCCGAAATCGCATCGAGCTGGCCGCTGCGGGCCGCGCGTTCGAGCTCCTCGAGCGTATCGATGTGCAACTGGTCGTGAATCCGCAGCGCGAGCGCATGCCCGATGCCGGGCACGGCTTCGAACGCGGATACGCGTTCCGCGTCGCCGCGCAGTCGATCGAGCAGGCGCCAGCGCCCGGTCACCAGCCATTCGGCGATCGCCTGTGCCACGCCCGTGCCGACCTCCGGGAGCGCGCCGAGCGCGTCGACACCGCCCGCGTTGAAGCGCGTACGGATGCCGTCGTCGAGCGACTCGATAGTATCGGCCGACGCGCGGTAGGCGGCAACCCGGTAAGGATTCGCTCCCTGATCGGCAAGCAACTGCGCGGCTTCGCGCAGGCAAGCCGCGATCTGCCGGTTTTCCTCGTGCGTCTGGCTGATGGTCGTCTGCATGGTGCGGGACCTGGGGAAGCGCAAACGGAATGAACGGCGCGCGCAACGCGCGGGCCGCCGTTCATTTCAGCACATTGTCACGGGAAGCGACGAACAAAAATTGATGCGTGTCAATAGCAAACGTTGCACAGGCGGGAACCGCGCCGCGCGCGCGTTCGTGCCGGGATAGGGCACGAACGCGCGACCGGTTACGCGTCGAGGAACGACTCCGCGCCCTCGGCTTCCGCGGCCGTGCGCAGCGTGGCGAGCGCGCGCTTCTCGATCTGCCGCACGCGTTCGCGCGACATGCCCGCGTCCTGCGCGATCGCGTCGTAGGTGTCGGGCTCGGCGCCACCGAGGCCGAACCGCCGACGCAGCACGTCGGCTTCGGCTGGCGTGACCGAGCGCAGCAGCGACGTCACGCATTCGCGCATGCGCGTGTCCGCCAGGCGCTCGAACGGGCTCGCCGACGCCTGGTCCTCGATCAGGTCGACGAGGCCCGTCTCCGCGTCGGGCAGCGGCGTGTCGAGCGACAGCGGCTCGGCAGGCAGCGCGAGCACCGCGCGCAGCTTGCCCTCGGGGAGCCCGGATTCTGCGGCCAGCTCGGCCGGCGTCGCGCGGCGGCCCGTGCGTTGGCGAAAGCGCAGCGCATGCCGCTGCACGCGCTGGTACTGGTCGCCGACGTGCACGGGCACGCGGATCGTGCGCGAACGGTCGGCCACCGCGCGCGCGACCGCCTGCCGGATCCACCAGGTCGCATAGGTCGAGAACTTGAAGCCGCGCCGGTATTCGAACTTCTCGATCGCCCGCATCAGGCCGAGGCAGCCGTCCTGCACGAGGTCGGGCAGGTCGACGCCGCGGTTCATGTACTTGCGCGCGATCGACAGCACGAGCCGCAGGTTCGCCTCCAGCATCGCGCGGGTACCGTCGCGTACCTTTTGCTGACCGTCGCTCAGCGCGGCGCCGAGCGCACGGCGCGCGACTGCGTCGAAGCATGCGGCGTCGCTGTCGGCGGCGGCATTGGCCGGCGCGGTGGCAAGCGCGCGCACGATGCGGCTCGCATCGTCGACGGCCGGCGCAACCCACGCGAGCGAACCGAGCAGTGCGGCAAGGCGGTTGCGCGCGTCGCGGTATTCGGCCGAGCGGCAGCCTTGCGCGTGCAATGCGCCGCGCAGGGCCGTGATGGCGTCCTGCAGCGTGTCGTAGCGCGCGGGTGCCGGCGTGTCGCCTTCGCCGTCGACGATGTCATCGGCTTCGTCTCCGGCCGCGACGCTTCCACCCGTTGCACCATGGCGCGCGAGCAGCGCATCGACCGCCGCCGGATAGCCGGCGAGCGCGTGCAGGATCTGATGGCGGCCCGTTTCGATCTCGCGGGCGAGCACGATTTCGTCCTCGCGCTTGAGCAGCGGCACCGCGTGAATGCGTCGCATATAGAGCGCGAGCGGATCGGTCGACGCGCTCGTGCCGCGGGCGAGATCGCCGAGCAGCGCGCGGCCCTCGTCGAGCGCATCGCGATCGACGTCGACCGGTGCCGCGCCCGCGAACGGCGCCGGCGCGGCCGGCTCGTCGAGCACGGCGATGCCGATGTCCGCGAGCGCGGCGCGCACGACGTCCAGCGCGTCGGGGCTGTCGCTTTCCGGCGGCAGCGCGTCGACGAGGTCGGCGTGCGTCAGATAACCCTGTTCGCCGGCGAGCGCCAGCAGCTGGATGATCGGATCGAGGGGCGTGTCCGCCCGAAGCGTGGGGCGTGGCGTAGTCATGTCGATGGCGGCGTGAGCCGCATTCCTGTTGGGCGGGCCGAAGTCCGCTGGTTTCAGGCCGCCGGGGGCCGCGAACACCCGTCCGCGCCGGCCAGCCTGACTGAATATCCAAGTGAGGGCATTTGCGCCAACTTCAACGCCGGCGCGCCAGACGCGCGAGCACGCAGCGTACCCGCGCGGTGCGACCCCTTCAATTGTGATGGCGAAACAAAAAGTAACCGATCAAACCCGCAGAAATATGCAGGGGACGTAAGCTAGAGTCAGGCGCGCGCCACGCGGCGACGCACGAATTCCTGCGGAGCTTCAAATGAACCCGATTCACGCCGCGAGGCCAGCCGTCATCGTGCTGGCGATCCTCGCGCTGAGTGGCTGCTATTACACGAGCCCTTACGGATATGCACCGTATTACGCACCCGTGCCCGCCGTGGTGTCGCAGCGCGAGATCCCGGTGGCGCCGGCCAATACGGGCCCGGCCGCGTCGTCCACACCCGCCGTGCCGGCCGTGCCGCCGCCAGCGGACGATTATGCCTACGCGTACCCGCCGGCTCCGGTCTATGCTGCGCCCGCCTATGTGCCTTACCCGGCCTACTACCCCGCGTACTACCCGGGCTGGTACGGGCCGCCCGTCACGATCGGCTTCGGCTTCCGCGGGTATTGGGGCGGCGGCTACCGGGGCTGGCACCGTCCGTGGGGCGGCGGCCACTGGGGTGGCGGACATTGGGGCGGGGGACACTGGGGCGGCGGCCATCGACACTGACCGACGCGCGGCGGCACCGCGCGGGAGAGCAACATGAGCAACACCATCATTAGAAGTCTGTGCGTCGTCCTGTTCGGCATCGCAGCCGTGCCGGGGATCGCCGACGCGCAAAGCAGCGCTTACACGAACTCGGGCGCCGAACTCTTTGCGGGGCCGGCGCCCGATTATCCGGTCGTCGCGCAACTTCCGCCCGGCACCGCGGTGGACGTGTTCGGCTGCCTGAGCGACTACTCGTGGTGCGACGTCGCGCTGCCGGGCGTGCGCGGCTGGATCGACGCGCAGCAGCTCGACTACCCGTACCAGGGCAATTACGTGCCGCTGCTCGAATACGGCGCGATCATCGGCGTGCCGGTGACCGGGTTCGCTATCGGCTCGTACTGGGACCGCTATTACCGCCACCGGCCGTGGTTTCACGATCGCGATCGCTGGGAGCATCGTGCCGAGCCTCGCGTTGGCCCCGGCGGGATGCCGCCCGCCTACTACGGCCGTCCGCAGCCGGGCTGGCCGGCCCAGCACGAGCCGCGCGGCACGCCGCCGGTGCAGCATGATGCACGGCCGTCGGCCACGCGCGGCGGCTGGAATGGCCCGAACCGCGCGCCGGCGCCGCAGGTCGCACCCGCGCCCGCACGCGCGCCCGCGCCGATGCCCGCACCCGCGCCGATGCCCGGCGCGGCCGGTGTCCGTCAGCCGGCGCCGCCGCCGCCCGCCCAACCCGCGCAGCCCGCACCGAGCGGTGGCGCGGTCCAGATGCCGCCGGCACATCAGGGCGGCGGCGGTTACGGCGGTCGGCCGCAAGGCGGCGGGGACGGGGGCGGAAACCACGGCGGTGGTGGAGGCCGGGGCCGCAGCGACGAGTTCCGTCGTTGATCGACTGAAGGCTCAGATGTCGCAGCCGCCAGCCGGCGCCGGATGAAAAAAAGCCGCTCCGAAGAGCGGCTTCTCGATCAGGCGGGCGGGCCGTTCGTGCGGCCCGCTGCCTGGCATCAGTCGTCCAGCAGCGACAGGTCGCGCACGGCACCCTTGTCGGCCGACATCACCAGCTTCGCATAGGCCTTCAGCGCCGCGGACACCTTGCGCGGACGCGGTTGCGCCGGCTTCCAGCCCTTCGCGTTCTGCTCTTCGCGGCGACGCGCGAGTTCCTCGTCCGACACCAGCACGTCGATCGTGCGGTTCGGGATGTCGATGCGGATCTTGTCGCCGTCGCGCACGAGGCCGATCGCGCCGCCCGCTGCCGCTTCCGGCGAGCAGTGACCGATCGACAGGCCCGACGTGCCGCCCGAGAAGCGGCCGTCCGTCAGCAGCGCGCATGCCTTGCCGAGGCCCTTCGACTTGATGTAGCTCGTCGGGTACAGCATTTCCTGCATGCCGGGGCCGCCCTTCGGGCCTTCGTAGCGCACGATCACCACGTCGCCGGCCTTGACCTTGTCGTTCAGGATGTTCTCGACCGCTTCGTCCTGCGATTCGGTGACGTGGGCCGAGCCCTCGAACACGAGGATGCTTTCGTCGACGCCGGCCGTCTTCACCACGCAGCCGTCGAGCGCGATGTTGCCGGTCAGCACGGCCAGGCCGCCTTCCTTCGAGAACGCATGCTCGTACGAGCGGATGCAGCCTTCGGCGCGGTCGAGGTCGAGGCTCGGCCAGCGCGTGTCCTGGCTGAACGCCACCTGCGTCGGAATGCCGGCCGGGCCGGCCTGGTAGAACGTGCGCACTGCCGGGTCGTCGGTGCGGACGATATCCCACTGGTCGAGCGCATCCTTCAGCGTCGGCGCGTGCACGGTCGGCACGTCGGTGTGCAGCTTGCCGGCGCGGTCGAGCTCGCCGAGGATCGCCATGATGCCGCCCGCGCGGTGCACGTCCTCGATGTGGTACTTGTTCGTGTTCGGTGCGACCTTGCACAGCTGCGGCACGCTGCGCGACAGGCGATCGATGTCCTTCATCGTGAAGTCGATGCCGGCTTCCTGCGCGATCGCCAGCAGGTGCAGGATCGTGTTGGTCGAACCGCCCATCGCGATGTCGAGCGTCATGGCGTTCTCGAACGCCTTGAAGCCGACGGAGCGCGGCAGCGCGCGCATGTCGTCCTGCTCGTAGTGCTGGCGGGTCAGCTCGACGATGCGGCGGCCGGCGCGCTTGAACAGTTGCTCGCGATCGGCGTGCGTCGCGACGACCGTGCCGTTGCCGGGCAGCGACAGGCCGAGCGCTTCGGTCAGGCAGTTCATCGAGTTCGCGGTGAACATGCCCGAGCACGAACCGCAGGTCGGGCAGGCCGAGCGTTCGACTTCGGCGACGTCGGCATCCGAATACGCCGGGTCGGCCGCGATCACCATCGCGTCGACGAGGTCGAGCTTCTTCAGTTCGATGGTCTTGGTGACCGGGTTCGCGAGACGCGTCTTGCCGGCTTCCATCGGGCCGCCCGACACGAAGATCACCGGAATGTTGAGGCGCATCGCGGCCATCAGCATCCCCGGCGTGATCTTGTCGCAGTTCGAGATGCACACCATTGCGTCCGCGCAGTGCGCGTTCACCATGTATTCGACGGAGTCGGCGATGATGTCGCGGCTCGGCAGCGAATAGAGCATGCCGTCATGGCCCATCGCAATGCCGTCGTCGACCGCGATCGTGTTGAATTCCTTCGCGACGCCGCCGGCGGCCTCGATCTCGCGCGCGACCAACTGGCCGAGATCCTTCAGGTGCACGTGCCCGGGCACGAACTGCGTGAACGAGTTGACGACCGCGATGATCGGCTTCGAGAAATCGTCGTCTTTCATGCCGGTGGCGCGCCACAGCGAGCGCGCGCCTGCCATGTTGCGGCCGGCGGTGGAGGTTTTGGAACGGTATGTGGGCATTGTGATGGCTGAAGAAATATCGCGGAAAAGGGTGGAGGCACGGGATTGAAGGCCTCTCGCGCGCCCGTGCGAACAACCTCTTGAGCTGCGCCCTGGGCAAACTGGGCGATTATCCCACAGGCGCCGGGCGGGCGGCGCGGGCGGGAGTGGGCGAAGGGCGCGGGCGTGGAGCCGGGCAGGGCGCGTACCAGCGGCGCGGGGCCTTGCCGGCAGAAGCGGGCGACGGAATCGCACGGCGAACCGTGCGGTGGAATCGGCAGCGGAATCGGCAGTGGGACCAGGCAGCGGGACCAGACAGCGAAACCAGGCAGCGAAACCAGGCAGCGAAACCAGGCAGCGAAACCAGGCGGCGGGACCAGGCGGCGGGACCAGGCGGCGGAACCAGGCGGCGGAACGAGGCGGCGGGACCAGGCGGCGGGACCAGGCGGCGGAACCAGGCAGCGGAACCAGGCAGCGGAACCGGGCGGACGAATCGGCGGCGGCTTCATCCCCCGTTCCACCGGCGATGAAGCCGCCGCCGCGCAACGCGATCGCGTCAATCGAGCAGCGTCAGGATTTCGTCGTACAGCGCCTTCGGAATCCGCACGCCATGCGCGATGCTGCGCGCGCGGGCGTCGAAGCGCCGCTGCGACGGCAGCCGCGCGCCTTGCCCCGTGATCGACGCGAACATCCGCTCGCCGCGCGCGAGGCCCGCATCGAGTTCGTCGCCGAGGAACACCTTCGGGTCGAACGCGATCACGAGCTCTCCATGGCACGGCGTCGCGCCGACGCCTTCGTCGAAGTCCATCGACTCGCGGCTCGTCATGTCGCCGATCAGCGCGCCGCCGAGCAGCTCGACCATGGCCGCCAGCGCCGAGCCCTTGTGGCCGCCGAAGGTGCGCATCGCGCCCTGCAGCGCGGCCTTCGGATCGGTGGTCGGCTGGCCGTCGACATCGATCGCCCAGTGCGGCGGGATCGCCTTGCCCTGTTTCGCGTGCAGCTCGATGTCGCCGCGCGCGATCGCGCTGGTCGCGAAGTCGAACACGAACGGCACGCCGTCCGGGCGCGGCCACGCGAACGCGATCGGGTTCGTGCCGAACACCGGTTCGCGGCCGCCCTCCGGCGCGACCCAGCTGTGGCTCGGGTTCATCGCGATGCCGACCAGCCCTTCGGCGGCGATCGCCTCGACCTCGGGCCACAGCGCCGAGAAGTGGTAGCAATGGTTGATCGCCATCGCCGCGATCCCATGCTGCTTCGCCATCTCGACGAGCACCGGCAGGCCGGTTTCGAAGCTGAGCAGCGAGAAGCCGCGATGCGCGTCGACCGCGACGATCGACGACGACAGCCGGCGCAGCGTCGGCACGGCCTGCGGATCGACCTTGCCCTTCTTCAGCGAGCGCACGCAGACGAGCAGCCGGTACACGCCGTGCGAGTGGCACTCGTCGCGCTGGCCCTGCGTGATCACGTTCGCGATCGCCTGCGCGTGCGCGGCGGACATCCCGTTGTGCGTCAGCACCCGCAGCGCGAGTGCGTGCACCTCATCGAGCGACAGGACGACTTCGGCGAGCGGCTCAGACATCGCGCGCGTCCCGCGGCGCGGGCACGCCGTCGATGCGTTGCGGCACGTTCAGCGGGTTGCCGTTGCGGATGGCGTCGGGCAGCAGCGCGTCCGGCACGTCCTGGTACGACACGGGGCGCAGGAAACGCTCGATCGCGCGTGCACCGACCGACGTGGTGCGCGTGTCGGACGTGGCCGGGAACGGACCGCCGTGCACCATCGCGTGACCGACCTCGACACCCGTGCCGAAGCCGTTGACGAGAATGCGGCCGGCCTTGCGCTCCAGCGTCGGGCGCAGCGCGGCAAACAGCGCGGCGTCGCCGTCGGCGAGATGCGCGGCGATCGTCAGTTGGCCTTCGAGCGACTTCAGCACGCGATGCAGCGTGTCGGCATCCGGGCAGCGCACGATCAGCGATGCGGGGCCGAACACTTCGTCACGCAGTTCGGGGTGCGCGATGAACGCGTCCGCCGACGTCGCGAACAGCGCCGCGCGTGCCTGGTAGCGGCCGCCTTCCACACCTTCCGCCAGCAGCTCGACCGCGTCGTGCGCGCGCAGGGCGGCCACGCCTTGCGCATAGCTCGCGTGGATGTGCGGCGTGAGCATTGTCTGCGCGGCGCTCGCTTGCACGGCGGTGGCCGCTGCGGCTTCGAACGCGCGCAGCGGGGCGCCGTCGACCGCGAGCACGAGCCCCGGGTTCGTGCAGAACTGGCCGGCGCCGAGCGCGAGCGACGCGGCGAACTGCGGCGCGATCGCGTCGTGGCGCGCGTCGAGCGCGGCCGGGAACAGCAGCACCGGATTGATCGAGCTCATTTCCGCATAGACCGGAATCGGCTCGTGGCGCGCGGCCGCGATGTGCATCAGCGCGACACCGCCGCGGCGCGAGCCGGTGAAGCCGACGGCCTTGATGCGCGGATCGGCGACGAGCGCCTGGCCGATCTCGCGCGACGCGTCGAACAGCAGCGAGAACACGCCGGCCGGCAGCCCGCATTCGCGCACGGCCTGCTGGATCGCGCGGCCGACGAGCTCGGACGTGCCCGGATGCGCGGAGTGCGCCTTGACGATCACCGGGCAGCCGGCCGCGAGTGCCGAGGCCGTATCGCCGCCCGCGACCGAGAACGCGAGCGGGAAGTTCGACGCGCCGAACACGGCGACCGGCCCGATCGCGACGTTGCGCAGGCGCAGGTCGACCCGCGGCAGCGGCTTGCGGTCCGGCCGGGCCGGGTCGATGCGTGCGTCGACGTAACCGCCGTCGCGCACGAGCGACGCGAACAGCGCGAGCTGGCCGACCGTGCGGCCGCGTTCGCCTTCGATGCGTGCGCGCGGCAGGCCCGTTTCAGTGACGCAGCGCTCGATCAGGTCGTCGCCGAGCGCCATGATGTTGCGGCCGATCGCGTCGAGAAACGCGGCGCGTTGCTCGGGAGTCGTTTCGCGGTATGTGTCGAACGCGTCGTCGGCGAGCGCGCAGGCCGTCTCCAGGTCGTGCAGGCTCGCGCCGCCGAACGCGGGGTCGAGCGGTTCGCCGGTCGCGGCGGCGATCGCGTGGAGGGTGCCGTTCTGTCCGGCGATGGCCGACTGGCCGATCAGGAGCTGACCTGTGAGTTGCATGGTGTTTCCTCGGAAAATGCGGGGCCGGGCGTGATGCGCCCGGCCGGAGTGGAAAGGGGAAAGCGGGGCGTCAGTCTTCGTCGTCTTCGAGCTGAAGCTTGTCGGAACGGATGCCGGTGTTGGCGCCCCAGTAGTAGATGACGAGCGCGACGGCCGCGACGACGACCGTGTCGTACGGATGCGCGAGCTGGCCCGTGCCGCCGAAGCCGCCGAAGTACGACAGCACGATCATGGCCGCGTAGAACGCGATCAGCCACGCGGACGAACGCACCTGCTCGGCGATGCTCAGGTGCGCGGTCGGCACCCAGCGGCGGCACGCGAGATAGATCACGAACATCACGATCTGCAGGCCGAGCAGCCAGGACACCGTGCTCCAGCCCGACCAGTAGACGATCAGCGCGGCGATCACGAACGACGCGGGGCCGGTGATGCCGAACGCCACCGCGCGGAACGGCCGCGGCAGGTCGGGCGCGGTGCGGCGCAGCGCGGCGACCGACACGGGCGCGACCGCGTAGCTCAGCACGAGGGCGGCCGACACGATGTTGATCAGCGCTTCCCACGACGGGAACGGCATCGTCCAGAAGATCGAGAGGCCGAACGTGAGCCACAGGCCCGCGCGCGGGATGCCCGACGCTTCGTCGACGCGCGTGAACACCTTGAAGAACGTGCCCGTCTTCGCCCAGCCGTAGACGACGCGCGGCGTCGCGTTCATGTAGATGTTGCCGCAGCCGCTCGGCGAGATCATCGCGTCGGCGACGACCATCACCGCGAGCCAGCCCACGCCCAGCGCGAGCGCGATGTCGCGGTACGGCAGCGAGAAGGCCTTGCTCACGTCGTGCCAGCCGGCGGCGAGCATGTCGGTCGGGATGCTGCCGATGAACGCGAGCTGCAGCAGCACGTAGATCAGCGTCGACAGCACGATCGACAGGATCAGCGCGATCGGAATCGTGCGCTGCGGATTGCGCACTTCGCTCGCGACCGACACGATCGGCGTGAGGCCCAGGTACGCGAAGATGATCCCGCCGGCCGACACGGCCATCTCGATGCCCGGCATGCCGAACGGCGCGAAGCCGTGCAGGGTCAGATTGGCGGGCTTGAAGAACGTGAACAGCACCGCGATCACCGACAGCGGCACGATGAACTTGAAGATGCTGATGACGTTGTTCGCCTTCGCGAACGTCTTCACGCTCGAATAGTTCAGATAAAAGAAGAAGCACAGCAGCCCGGCCTGCACGAGCCAGCCGAGCGTCGTCGGGTCGCTCGATCCGGCCTTGGTGAGGCCGGGGAACCACGCGGCCGCGTACTGGCGCGCGGCGACCACTTCGATCGCGATCAGGCTCGAGAACGCGATCAGCGTGATGAAGCCCATCAGGTAGCCGAGCAGCGGGCCGTGCGAGAACACCGGGTAGCGGACCACGCCGCCCGCGCGCGGCAGCGCGGCGCCGAGCTCGCAGTAGACGATGCCCAGCAGCAGCACCGAGAAGCCGCCGAGCAGCCACGAGAAGATGCCGGCCGGGCCGGCGATCGTCGACACGTGACTCGCGGCGAACAGCCACCCCGAACCGAAGATCGCACCGAGACCGATGAACGTCAGGTCGGTCAGCGACAGCTGTTTCTTGAATTTGCCGTGACCGCCATCGGCGGGCACGGAACGGGAAAGCGGGACGGAAGGGTGTGTGTTGCCTTGGCCTGGCATGGGTTTGTCTCCTGGGAAATATCGGGGCAGGTGGGCTTGCGCCGCGCTCCGACGGAGCAGCGGCGCACACCTGCCGGCCGGCATGCGACCGGTTCGAACGACCGGGCGGGCCGACGGCCGTTCATGCGCGGCGCAGACTGGCGACGCGGCGAACCGACCTGTGCGGGCCATGCCGGACGGGAAGTGGCGATGCGACGGGGGAAGCCGTTGCACCGCCGGGGGAAGTCGCTCAGCGGTTCGCCCGGTTCTGTTCGGCGCGGTGCGCGGCGTCGAATGCGATGGAAGCGGCCGGTGCGAACCGGATGCTGAAGGCGGGGGAAACTTCGGTCCGCGGGATGGCGTTTCGGCTCACTGCAATCTCCTGCTTCGTATTGCTTCCTGTTGCTTCCTATTGCTACGTATCGCTTCATCTCGGCCGGCGACAGGCGCGTCGACGTGCAACCAGTATCGCCGTGCAAACACCCATCACGCTTGAGTCGTATCGCGGAGCAGAATGACGAAATCGGCACAGTGGCCGCAAGGGCTGCGAAAGGCGTTTCGCACTGTGCCGATTTCGTCGCCGTCCTCATCGAAAAGCCACAAGCGGACGGACGCGCGACGGAGGAAGCTATGCTCCTTTCCCCACTTCGGACGGCTCATGATGAAGCGCATTCAGATCATCGATTCGCACACGGGCGGCGAACCCACGCGGCTCGTCGTGTCCGGCTTCCCCTCGCTCGGCAACGGCACGATGGCCGAGCGCCGCGACGTGCTCGCGCGCGAGCACGATCGCTACCGCACCGCGTGCATTCTCGAGCCGCGCGGCAGCGATGTGATGGTCGGCGCGCTGCTGTGCGAACCCGTGTCGCCGGAGGCGGCGGCCGGCGTGATCTTCTTCAACAACAGCGGCTACCTCGGGATGTGCGGGCACGGCACGATTGGCGTCGTGCGCACGCTGCATCACATGGGCCGCATCGAGCCGGGCGTGCACCGCATCGAAACGCCGGTCGGCACCGTCGAGGCGACGCTGCACGACGACCTGTCGGTCAGCGTGCGCAACGTGCTCGCGTATCGCCATGCGAAGGCCGTCGCCGTCGACGTGCCGGGCTACGGCTCCGTGAAGGGCGATATCGCGTGGGGCGGCAACTGGTTCTTCCTGATCAGCGATCACGGCCAGCGCGTGGCCGGCGACAACGTCGCGGCGCTGACCGCCTATTCGTCCGCCGTGCGTGAAGGGCTCGAGCGTGCGGGCATCACCGGCGCGAACGGCGGCGAGATCGACCATATCGAACTGTTCGCGGACGATCCCGAGCACGACAGCCGCAGCTTCGTGCTGTGCCCGGGCCATGCGTACGACCGTTCGCCGTGCGGCACCGGCACGAGCGCGAAGCTCGCCTGCCTCGCGGCCGACGGCAAGCTCGAACCGGGCGTCGTGTGGCGGCAGGCGAGCGTGATCGGCAGCGTGTTCCAGGCAAGCTATGCGCAGGCCGACGGCGGCATCGTGCCGACGATTCGCGGCAGCGCGCACCTCAGCGCGGAAGCGACGTTGCTGATCGAGGAAGACGATCCGTTCGGCTGGGGCATCGTGTCGTGAGCGAGGCCAGGACCGACGTCGTCGTGATCGGCGCCGGCATCGTCGGGGCCGCATCTGCACATGAACTCGCGCAGCGCGGGCTGCGCGTGCTCGTCGTCGACGACGCGAGCGGCGGCGCGACCGGCGCCGGCATGGGACACCTCGTCGCGATGGACGACAACGCGGCCGAGCTCGCGCTGAGCCATTACTCGATCGAGCTGTGGCGTGCGCTGAGCGGCGACATGCCGGAAGGCTGCGCGTACCGCAACTGCGGCACGCTGTGGCTCGCGGCCGATTCCAACGAGATGGACCTCGCGCGCACCAAGCAGGCGACGCTCGCCGCGCATGGCGTCGCGGGCGAGCTGATCGACGCGGCGACGCTCGCGCGGCTGGAGCCGATGCTGCGCGCGGGGCTCGGCGGCGCGCTGAAGATCCCGGGCGATGCGATTCTCTATGCGCCCGTCGCCGCGAGCTGGCTGTTGCAGCGCGCGCCGGGCATCACGTTGCGGCGCGACCGCGCGGTGGCGGTCGACGGCCCGAGCGTCACGCTCGCGAGCGGCGACACGCTGCGCGCGGAACGTGTCGTCGTCGCGAACGGCGTCGCCGCGCGCACGCTGTTGCCCGAATTGCCGCTGCGCCCGAAGAAGGGCCATCTGCTGATCACCGACCGCTACCCGGGCCAGGTGTCGCACCAGCTCGTCGAGCTCGGCTATGCGGCGAGCGCGCACGCGAGCGACGGCACGTCCGTCGCGTTCAACGTGCAACCGCGGCCGACCGGCCAGCTGCTGATCGGCTCATCGCGCCAGTTCGACACGGAAGACGCGCGCATCGAGCCGCCGGTGCTCGCGCGCATGCTGCGCCGTGCGGCCGGCTACCTGCCGGATCTGGCCGACCTGAACGGGATTCGCGCATGGACGGGCTTTCGTTCCGCGAGCCCCGACGGCTTGCCGCTGCTCGGTGAACATCCGGCGCGGCCGGGCGTGTGGCTCGCGGTCGGGCACGAAGGGCTCGGCGTGACGACCGCGCCGGGTAGCGCGCGACTCGTCGCCGCGTTGATGACCGGCGAGCGGCCGCCGATCGATATCGAACCGTATTTGCCGGGACGTTTCCTGACGACGTCCCCCGTAGCCGGAGCGCTGACATGAAACGACCCCCACGCTCACTTCGTTCGCTTGGGGGGGCGCAGTCCCCCCATCTCTCGAAGGCCGATTCCCGTACGTGCAGGGCGGCCCGGCGGAGGCTGACATGATCATTCATCTGGACGGCCGCGCGCTGACGGTGGCCGACGGTGTGACCGTCGCGGCCGCCGTCGCGGCGAGCGGTGACGACACGACGCGCGTGTCGTGCACGCGTGCGGCGCGCGCGCCGTTTTGCGGTATGGGCATCTGCCAGGAGTGCAGGATGACGATCGACGGCCGCCGTCGTCTGGCCTGCCAGACGCTGTGCCGCGACGGGATGCGGGTGGAGCGCACGCGATGAGACAGGAACGACTGAGCGTCGACGTCGCGATCGTCGGCGCGGGGCCGGCCGGGTTGTCGGCCGCGCGGGCCGCCGCACGAAGCGGCGCAACGGTCGCGATCGTCGACGACAACCCGCGCGCGGGCGGACAGATCTGGCGCCAAGCCGCCGCTGCGACGCCGGTGGCGGCCGCGGCGGAACGCCTTGCCGTGCTGCGGCAGCCGAACGTCACGCATCTCGCGGCCACGCGCATCGTCGCCGAAACGCAGCCGGGCACGCTGCTGCTCGAGGACGACGAGCGCGGCTTCCTGCTCGAATTCCGCACGCTGATCGTGTGCTGCGGCGCGCGTGAGTTGCTGCTGCCGTTCCCGGGCTGGACGCTGCCGGGTGTCACCGGCGCGGGCGGCCTGCAGGCGCTGATCAAGTACGGCCTCGACGTGCGCGGGCAGCGCACGGTGATCGCCGGCAGCGGCCCGCTGCTGCTCGCGAGCGCGGCGACGGCCCGACAGGCAGGTGCGCAGGTGTCGCACGTGCTCGAACAGGCGGCATGGGGCGACGTGGCCGGTTTCGGCGCAGGGCTGTGGCGCTGGCCGTCGAAACTCGCGCAGGCCGCGAAGCTCGTCACGGCCGCGTACCGGCCCAATGCCTACGTCGTCGAAGCGTTCGGCGACAAGCGGCTGGAACGCGTGCGGATCAGGCATGGCGAGCGCGAGTTCGACGTCGACTGCGACCGGCTCGCGTGCGGCTTCGGCCTCGTGCCGAACACCGTGCTGCCGAGCCATCTCGGTTGCCGGATCGAGAACGGCGCGGTCGTGGTCGACGCGCACCAGCGCACGAGCCGCGACGGGTATTTCGCCGCGGGCGAGTGCACGGGTGTCGGCGGCAGCGAACTGGCGATGGTCGAAGGCGAGATCGCGGGCTGCGCGGCCACCGGGCAAGTGGCGCCGCTGGCCGCGCTGGTGGCGCGACGCGCGCACTGGCAGGCGTTCGCGGACGCGGTGCGCGAGCGCTTCGCGATCCGCGAGCCGATCCGCCGGCTCGCGCGGCCCGATACGCTGCTGTGCCGTTGCGAGGACGTGCGCTTCGACGCGGTCGCGCCGGCGCCGGGCTGGACGGCCGCGAAGTTGCAGACGCGCTGCGGGATGGGCGCATGCCAGGGCCGCGTGTGCGGCGCGGCCGCGCACGCGCTGTTCGGCTGGACGCCGCCGGTGCCGCGCACGCCGCTCGTGCCCGCGCGGGTCGGTACGCTGATGCTGGACGACACGGTGTCCTGCGACGGCGCCTGACGTGCCATGGCGGGGCGGCCCGGTTCGAGCCGGGCCGTCGGCGCCTTCTGAGGGAAGTCGACGGGCGACGGTGCGAATCTACAATATATAAGTTAATATAATATTGATTCGTTAATCGTGTGCCACCGTCCCCATGAACACCGATCCTTCCGCCGGGCTACCCGAGCCCGACCAGATGCGCGCAGCCGCCGAATCGGCGTGCGCGCTGCTCAAGGTGCTGTCCAATCCAGACCGGTTGCTGCTGCTGTGCGAACTGTCGCAGGGCGAACGCTGCGTGAGCGATCTCGAGGCGCGGCTGGATATTCGCCAGCCGACGCTGTCGCAGCAACTCGGCGTGTTGCGGGACAACGCGCTCGTCCGCACGCGCCGCGAAGGCAAGAACATCCACTATTCGCTAGACAGCCCGGCCGCGATCGCGGTGATGGGCGTGTTGTACGAACAGTTCTGCGGCCCGGCCGCGAAAGGGAAGCGCCATGCAGCTTGATGCGCTTCATTTCACGCCCGGGCTGTCGCTTGCCGGCGGCGTGCTGATCGGGCTGGCGGCCGCGTGGCTCGTCGCGTTCAACGGGCGGATCGCCGGAATCAGCGGCATCGTCGGCGGCCTGTTCCCGGCCGGCGCCGCGGAGCGCGACTGGCGTGCCGCATTCGTCGCCGGGCTGATCGCCGCGCCGCTGATGATGCGCATCGCCGGTGCCGCCGTGACGCCGCAGGTCGATGCAGGCTGGGGCGAATTGCTGGCGGCCGGCCTGCTGGTCGGGATCGGCACGCGCTATGCGGGCGGATGCACGAGCGGTCACGGGGTCTGCGGGCTGTCGCGCGGTGCGACGCGGTCGATCGTCGCGACGGCGGTGTTCATGGTCGCAGGCTTCGCGACCGTATTCGTGCGGCGGCACGCGCTCGGAGGCTGACATGCAGGCAGGATTCGCGTTTCTGGCGGGGCTGTTGTTCAGCGTCGGCCTCATCGTGTCGGGGATGGCCAACCCGCGGAAGGTGCTCGGTTTTCTCGACCTGGCAGGCCGTTGGGATCCGTCGCTCGCGTTCGTGATGGTTGGCGCGATCGGTGTCGCCGTGGTCGCCTTCGCATGGGCGAAGCGCCGCACGCGGTCGTGGCTCGGGCTGCCGATCCAGTGGCCGGCCACCCGGACGATCACCGTACGGCTCGTCGCCGGGAGTGCCGTGTTCGGCATCGGCTGGGGGCTTGCGGGGTTCTGCCCGGGGCCGGCGCTTGTGTCGATCGGTCTGGGGTCGGTCAAGGGCATCGCGTTCGTCGTCGCGATGCTGGTCGGGATGGCATTGTTCGAATGGATCGAGCGTGCGCGGAAGGTGCGGTAACCGAAGATCTCTGCCCGGTTGAATCGGTCCTGCGCGGCGACGGCGCCGGACGCGATCACGCTCGCCGCCGAATGAGGCGATACGGTAGTTGCATGACGATACCGGCGACAGCGCGAGCCATCGCGTCAGGGCTGTTCGCGCACATGCCGCTCGCCGAATGGCCACGCGGCCACCCGCTTCAGCCACGCCCGCCACGCGGCGAACGCCCCGGCCCGGGCCGCGGGTTCCGCAACGGTCGCGTCGACCGGCTTTGCGCCGCTGGCCGTCAACGTCGCGTGACCGGCCGCCTCGATCGTCAGGCATTCGCCCTCGTCGAGCACGCGACGGACGTAGTGCGGCGCATCAGGCAGCCAGTCGAGCCCGCCGTGGCGCAGCGTGACCGCGAGCGCGCCGTCGAGCACGATGACCTGGCTGCCCTTGTCGAACCACGCAAAGTGGCTTTGCCCGGCGTCGAGCCGGATGTCTTGTGTTCGCATGGCGAGTCCCTTTCCCGGTTGCGCAGCCCCGCGACGGCGGGGCGACAGCGTGCAATCAGGTTAGGGAAACGCGCGCGGGCCGGACAGATTCAGGGGACGGGAATCTGTTACGGTGCAGGCAGCGATTTTGGCCTGCTGTATCGGTGGGTTTTCCCCGAATCTGTATCTGGCGTGCGCCAGGGCGCGCGGGCACGATGACCCGCATGACATCCCTCACCGACGCGCCCCGCACGCCTTTGCCGATGGCCGGCGAGCCGCTGTACGAACGACTCGCCGAGCATTACCGCCGCATCATCGCGGCCGGCACGCTGTCGCCCGGCGACCGGATGCCGTCGGTGCGCGGATTCATGGCGCAGCACGGCGTGAGCCTGTCGACCGCGATCCAGGCGTTCCGGCGGCTCGAGGATACGGGCTGGTGCGAAGCAAGGCCGCGCTCGGGCTATTTCGTGCGGCGGCGCGCGGCGGCCGCGCTCGCAACGCTGCCGGAGTGCGACGGGCCGCCGCTGAGCGTCGAGCCGCCATTCGCGGGGCTGCACGAACGCGTGTCGCGCGTGATCGATCGCGCGAACGCATCTCCCGATGCGTTGAATCTTGGCGGCGCGTCCGCGCTGGCGACGCTGTATCCGGCCGAGCGCCTGCAGGCGCTGGCGATCCGGCTGCTGCGGCGCAAGCCGACGCTGTTGACCGACGCGGGGCCGGTTGGCGGGTCGCCCGAATTCCGCCAGACGATGGCCAAGCGTGCGCTGTCGTACGGCGTGACCGTGTCGCCGGACGACGTGATGTCGACGAGCGGTGGCGTCGATGCGGTGAATCTCGCGCTGCGCGCGGTGGCGCGCCCCGGCGACACGATCGCGATCGAATCGCCGGCCTTTTTCGGCTTGATCCAGCTGCTCGAAAGCCTTGGCCTGCGTGCGCTCGAGATTCCGGCCAGCCCGACGACCGGGCTGTCGATCGAAGCGCTCGACGTGGCGCTGACCGCATACCCGGACATTCGGGCGGTGGTCGTCGTGCCGAACCTCCAGAACCCGCTCGGCAGCGTGATGCCCGACGAGCGCAAGGCCGCGCTGGTCGCGCTGTGCTCGCGCCGCGGCGTGGCCGTGATCGAGGACGAGCCGTATCGCGAACTCGTCGAAGCGTCGCACACGGTGAAGCCGGTAAAGGCATGGGACCGCGACGGCACGGTGATCTACTGCCCGTCGTTCAACAAGGTGCTGGCGCCCGGGATGCGGCTCGGCTGGATGAGTGCAGGCCGCTGGCACGCGCGCGTGAAGATGCTCAAGTTCGCGCACAGCCGGCACAACGCCGCGTTGCTGCAGGCCGTCGCGGCCGAATTCGTCGGCTCGGGCGCGTTCGATCGCCACCTCCGCCGATTTCGCGAACAGCTTCGTGTGCAGCGCGACGTGACGATCGATGCGATCGCGCGTCATTTTCCGGCCGGCACGCGGATGAACCGACCGCCGGGCGGCATGCTGCTGTGGATCGCGCTGCCGGACGGCGTGCGTTCCGAAGCATTGTTCGATGCGGCGCTGGCACGTGGAGTAAGGATCGCGCCCGGCTCGATCTTCTCGAATTCCGACCGCTTCGATGCCTATATCCGGCTTGGGTGCACGCGGGTATTCGACTCGGCTCACGAAGCGGCCATCGAAACGCTCGGCCAGCTGATACGCGACGCGGCTGCCGCCGCGTAAGCGGGCCGGCTTTCGGCCGAGCCGGGATGCCGGCTACCGGGCTCGGCTGGCGTGACGGCGGCACGGGCCGGCCGATCCGGCACGCCGCGCTCACCGCGGCTGGCCGCCGCGCCATCACGCGCCGACGATACGATTTCGGCGATTTCATCGGCCGACCGTATGCGCAGCGAGGTGCTGACGAATCAGTGACAGGTAGCGATCGCCGACGGAGAAGTCGCGCGCGGCACGCGGCCGTTCCGCCTGGCGCAGCGTGGCGGGCGCGCTCATGCCGAGGTATCGGCATAACGCGGACGGAAACGGCTTGCGTGTCGCCCCAAGCTGGCGCGCCGCGCGCTCGACGCGGGCGTCGCCGACCTGCGCACGCAGCCATGCCAGCACTTGGCGATCGGTGTCGTTGACGATACGGACCAGATGTTCCATCGCGCACCTCACTGTTCATAAATACAGTACTGTAAATATAACCAGTATATGAGGCGGCCGCAAGCGGCACGCATGCGCTTGGCCGTTCGGCCAGGGTCAGCGCGCCGGCGCGGCCAGGCGGGCGGCCGGGGCTCCGGTGGTCCGGGCGACAGGCGCTGCGGGTGAGGCGGCCGGGGCGGGCGGAACGAGATTCGCGTAGCGCGCGTCGGTCAGCGTGCCGAGGAACGCGACGATGTCGTCGATTTCGGCGTCGGTCAGCGCGGGCGGCGTGCCCGGACGGCGGTTCATCGGCGTCGAATTGACGTTGATGTTGCCGCGATACGCGGCCGGCACGTCGTCGAACGTTCTGGCGCCGTGATACCAGTGGCGCGGATCGGTCGAGCGCGTGTTGTAGAACGCGACCGCATCGCGCAGCGTCGTGAACACGCCGTTGTGCATGAACGTCTGCTTGATCGCGACGTTGCGCAGCCCCGGCGTGCGCAGGTAGCCGCACCATTGCGTCGGTTCGGGCCAGCGCAGCCGCGCGGCCGTGTCGCACAGGCCGTTGTCGAAATGGCGCGGATCGCGGTTCGCGGGCAGCGCGCGATTGCGCGGCACGGCGATCGCGTCGTAGCCGAAATCGGTGAAGAGCGAGCGCTCCGGCCGGTTCGACGTCTCCGACAGCGTGTGGCAGCTCATGCAGTTGCCCTTGTCGGGATTGCGGAACAGCGCCAGACCGCGCATCTCGGCCGGCGCGAGCGGCTTGCGGGTGCGCAGGAATGCGTCGAAGCGCGACGTGAACGGCGCCATGTCATCGCTCTGCAGATAGGCCTCGACGGCCGACCCGAGCGCGCGCACCAGCTGCTCGGGATCGCGCCGCACCGACGCGCCGAAGCGGGCGGCCAGATCGCCCGCCAGTTCGGTGCCGTCGACCTTGCGCAGCAGTGCGGCCGGCGACCGGTTGTTCATCTCGTTCGGATCGAACAGCGGCCCGCGGATCTGTTCGGCGAGCGTGTCGGCGCGGCCGTCGCTGAAGAGGCCTCCGAACGGCGACGGCGCGGGCGCATCGTCGTCCTGGTAGAAGTGTCGGCGCGGCACGTAGCGCACGTAGAGGAGCGACGGCGCATTGCGCTGGCTGAAACGTCCGTGGCGGCTGCCTTCCGGCACGCCGGGCCCCGCGAGCGAACCGGCCGACAGCGTCGGCGCGAATGCACGCGCCGGATCGTGGCAGCCCGCGCACGACATGCCGCGTGGCTCGGACAGCCGCGGATCGAAGAAGATCCGGCGGCCGAGCGCGACGAGCGTCGGGTCGGGCGCGAAGCGGGCGGTCGCCGCGTCGATCTTGCCGGTCACCTGCGGCGTGCCGTTGCCGATCGTGTCGACGACGCGCGACGGCGGGGCGCCGGGGAGCAAGATCGTTTCGGCCGGCGCGGCGTGAGCCGCGAGCGCCGCGCCGGCGAGCACGGCGGCGGCAAGTAGGCGTACCGTGCGGGCGGTGCCGGCGACCGACGCCGAAGCGAAAGCCGAACGCGCGGCACAGGCGGCCAATGAAACAGAAGCGCAAACCGAACGCCCGGCGCCCGCGGCCGACAAAACCCGCCGCTTCCCCGATCCGCCCATCCGTCGCCGGCGGCCGCCCGAATCCGTCGACCCCGTCAAACCATCCTGCAATCGAACTTCGTCGGTCACGGCGTGATGAACCCCGTCTTGTCGCAGGCGAGCGTCGTGCCCGACTGGTCGCACGACGCGAGCAGCTTGCCCGCCGCCGAATACGCACGGAACACCCAGCCCGTCGCCGGCGCCGCGCGCCGCTCCATGATCAGGAAGCCGAAGCTGTTGTTGTGCGACAGCCGCTCGATCACGGCGCCTGGCGCGGGCGTCAGGCCGGCCGGGAACGGGTCGGGCAGCGCGACGTCGAGGTTGTCGCCGCCGTTGCCGGACACGATCGTCGCCGGATGTCCGGACGAGAAGTTGATCGCCTGGAAGTCGTGCACGTGCCCGTGCAGCGCGACGTGGACGCCGGGCGGGTAGTACGCCTGCGCGTTCAGGCTCGACATCACCGACTGCAGCGCCAGGTTGCCCGGCGCGGGCGTGCTGCCGGCGATCGGCGCGAACGCGAGGATCGGATGGTGGTTCGTGAAGATCGTCGTCGTGATGCCGGCCTTCGACGCGAGCGACGCGACCGTCTGGAACTGCTTCTGGTAGATCCGGAATTGCGCGTCGGTCGTCTTCAGCGGATTGCGGCCGACCTTCGCGGTGTCGAACACGATCACCTGCGAGCCGCCGCCGAGCGACACCGCATAGGGATCCGAGTAATTCGCGTCGTTGTCGTTGGCCGGATCGTTGCACGAACGGCCCGCCGAATACGGGCGCGGATCGAGGAAGCGGTACCAGCCCTGGCCGGCCCGCGCGCATTCCTCGTGGTTGCCGCGCACGACCACCCATGGCGCCTTCGCGAACAGCGGCGCGGCGGGGCGGAACAGGTCGGCCTGCCACGTATCCCAGCCATAGCCCCACGGGCTGTCCTTGCAACCGGCGATGTCGGGCGGGCACGCGTTCTCGCGATAGTGATAGTCGCCAACATGCAGCACGAGATCCGGCGACAGCTTCGCGACGCTCGCCGCGATCGTATCGAACGGCCAGACCGTCGCGTCGTTGCACGCCTGCCATGCGTTGTCGGCCTTCTTCATCCGGCAGCCGGTGTCGGCGATGATCGCGATGCGCTGCGGCTGCGCTTTCGGCAGCGGCAGCGCGCGGCCCGCGACGCTCGCCGTCTGCGCATCGGCCGGCAGCGTCGTTTCGCACACCGACACCGGGAAGCTCGACGGTTTCGAGTCGGCCGGGTCGCTGGCGGTCGGGCGCTGCGCGACGGTCGAGGCGCCGGCGCGCAGCGTCATGCGCGACAGCTTGCCGTCGACGGACAATTGCGGGCACAGCGGATCGCTCGCGGAAGCCGGGCTGTAGTTCGTGATCACGCGCGCGATCGCCTGGTTCGTATCGCCGATCTCGACCCATGCGGCCTGGACGTTGATCGCGGCGGTGGCCGGGTCGGCGGGCGTATCGATGTGGTTCGAGCACGCGGACAGCGCCGCGAGGGCAACAAGCGGAGCGCAACGCACGAACAGTGCGCGAGAGAGGAGTCGTCGCATGGGAGGCACCGTAGGAAAGCCGTCAACGATACGCAGCGTGAATGTAAGAAATGTGAAACGCGCGGTGCGAGAAGCGGCCGGCGCGCGAGTGGTGCCGCGGTCGCGGGCTTGACCTCAAGCCGGCTTGAAGCAGCATAGTGTGCATCACGGTCAACGAGGCAGGAAAAAGGAGAATCGACGATGGAAGACAACCGGGCAAACGAAGCGCAGTCTGCGCTGTGGAACGGCCCGTCGGGGCTTGCGTGGGTCGACGCGCAGCGCTCGCTCGACCGGATGTTCGAGCCGTTCGAGACACTGCTTGGGGATCCGGCGGTGGCGGCGTCGGCTCGCCGCGTGCTCGACGTCGGCTGCGGCACCGGCGCGGTGACGCTCGCGATCGCACGGCGGCTGGGCGCGCGTGCGCACTGTACGGGCGTCGACATCTCGGCGCGGATGATCGCCGCCGCACAGGCACGCGCCGAGCGCGAGGGCCTCGCCGCCAGCTTCGTGCTTGCGGATGCGCAGACGCATGCGTTCGCGCCGGATCAGTTCGACCTGATCGTGTCGCGCTTCGGCGTGATGTTCTTCGACGATCCGGTGCGCGCGTTCGCGAACCTGCGGCATGCGGCACGCGCGAACGCGCAACTGCGATTCGTCGCATGGCGCAGCGCCGCCGACAATCCGTTCATGACGACGGCCGAGCGCGTCGCGGCGCCCTTGCTGCCGAACCTGCCGGCGCGGCAGCCGGGCGCACCGGGACAATTCGCGTTCGGCGACCGGCAGCGCATCGCGTCGGTGTTGTCGGACAGCGGCTGGGCCGATATCGTGATCGAGCCGATCGACGTCGCGTGTGCGTTGCCGGCGTCCGCGCTGGACGACTACGTCGCCCGACTGGGGCCGGTCGGGCTCGCGCTCCGGCAGGCGGATGATGCGACGCGTCGACGGGTGATCGAGACGGTTCGCGCCGCGTTCGAGCAATACGTGCAGGGCGCGGATGTACGCTTCGACGCGGCGTGCTGGCTCGTCGCGGCGCGGGCGCCGTCCGCATGACGCTTCGGTTTCCGTAGAAGGCGGCGTGCCGACGTTCGGCACGCGCGTTGCCGTGCACCCGTGACAAAGCCGGGCCGCGCAAGGCCGGTGTCAGCTGCGCCTCGCACGCAACATCAGCCATGCGCAGCCGGCCGCAACCAGCGCGAGCCCGAGCAACACCGCCTCGACGCCGAGCGCGAAACCCGGCGGCATCTCGCCGCTGTTCGGTATCGGTGACAGGTTCGCGGTCATCGCGATGGCGCCGCCGGCCAGCAGGGCGATGCAGGCGATCCAGTAGAGCTTGCCGCGCGGCGCGGCGGTGCGAATCCGCCACAACGCGAGACCGACGCCGCCGAAGTAAAGCAGCGCGAGCGTCGCGAGTGCGATGACGTCGCCAGTGCGATCGTGCACGAGGCCGCTCATTGCGCGGCTCCGTCGATCGTCGCGCACGGGCGAGACGGGGCGAGCGCGGCGTGGCCGACCTTTGGCTCGAGCGGGGAAGGTGGCGGGAGGCGGGATTCCGGCATGGCTGGCATCCAGTTGTGGGCGCAACGAAGCGCGACGCCGTCCGGCCGCGCTTGTCGCGCGCCGGACCCTGATACGGCGTGCGTCGAGTGTACCGCGGTGTCAGGGCTGCACGAAGGGTCGTGCAGGAATCAACCTGACGGATTGTAAGCGATCGGCTCGCATGCGAAAACCGCCCGGGCTGCGCGGCAGGCTGACAACCCGGACGACGCACCGGCATGCGCATTGTCCGGGCCGCAAGCGGACGATGCGCCGCCGCGAACATTCAGAACGTAACGGCGATCCCGGCCATGCCGACGAACTGGCCGTGCGTCGTCGACGGCGTGAGCTGTTGCGAATCGCCGACGATCGGTGCCGCGTCGACGATATGGCCGGCGCCTTGCGCGCCGAGCGTCTGCCCGCTCGCATGCGTATACGCCTGCAGCGCATAGAGCGTCGTGCGCTTCGACAGGCTGTACGACTCCTTCAGCGAATACTGCTGGTAGCGGGCCGCGCCGGACACGCCGTTCGCCTTCGACGCGAGCGTGTAAGCGAACGCGCCGGCCACCGAGAAGGTAGGCGTGAAGCGGTACGCGGCGAGCGCGCCGTAGGTATTGAACACGGCCGTATCCGTGAACGCGGAGCCGTTGCCGGGCAGGTACTTCACGTTCGAGTAGTTCAGGCCCATCGTCAGGTTGCCGAGCGTGGTGTTGCCGGCCGCCGCGACCTGCTCGACGGCCTTCGCGCTTAGATAGCCCTGGTTCAGCACGGATACCGCGAAGCTGCCCGACGCCGCGGTCGCCGGATTCAGGAAGCCGGCCGACGAACCCGAGCTATTGATGCGCAGGTAGCCGGCCGCGATCCCGACCGGCCCGTTCGCATAGCGCAGCGCGGCGCTGAACGTGTTGCCCTTGCCGGTCGCACCGGCGATGCCGCCGAACGCATACATCGCGCTCGCGGTCAGCCCGGAGAGGGTCGGCGACGTATAGGTAACCGAATTGTTCACGCGGATCGTCGTGTCGAGGCCGTCGATATCGCCCGGATGCGCGCCGGTCGCGCCGGTCAGCCAGCTGCTCGACGCGTACGGTCCGACCAGCAGGAAGTACGGCGTGTACTGGCGGCCGGCCGTCACCGTGCCGTAATGGTCGTTGCGCAGCCCGACGTAGGCCTGGCGGTTGAAGATCGTGCCGGCGGCCGCTTGCGCGCCGGTGTTCAGGTTGAAGCCGGATTGCAGATCGAAGATCGCGTGCGTGCCGCCGCCGAGATCCTCGTCGCCGCGCAGCCCGAACTTCGACGCATACAGGTTGCCGTCGCGCAGGTACACGTTCGAGTGGCCTTGCTGGTTGTTCACGTACGCAATCGAATCGTCGACCACGCCGTACAGCGTCACGCTGCTCTGCGCATGGGCCGCGCCAGCGCCGAACGATGCGGCCGATAAAATCAGGATTGCAAAACGATAGTGCGGTAGGTGCGGTGCATTCATCGTCTATCTCCATGTCTCTTCAACGCGGGAGGCTGGGTGGCCTCCTCTTTGGTGGGTGGCGGGCCGCGGGTACGGCCCGCCCGATCAGGGTTTCAAGTTCGCGCCGCCTTGCGCGATCAGTCGACGAGCGCCACGACGATGCGACGCCACGCGCCGTCGCGCGCATCGTGCTCGACGCGCGCGCCGCGCACCGCAAGCGCGCCTTGCAGCGACGCCGGCAGCAGGATCTCGACGTGCTCGGCGGGGCGGTGCATGCGGCCTTCCCAGCGGACCGACACGCCGAGTTCACCCGATGCCTCGCGTCCGGTCTCGATGCGCCACAGCCCGTATTCGCCGTCGCGCCACGCTTCCGTTTCGCCGTCGTCCTCGACGCATTCGCCGTACGCAACACCGTCCTCGATGCGCGGCGCGACGATGAAGCCGCGCGTGTCGGCGCGTGCGCCGAACCGCTGGGCGGCGACGTTCAGCGGCAGCACGCGGCCTTCGCGCAATAGCATCACCGGCGTGTCGAGCGGCGCAGGCAGCGTCACGCTCGCACCGCCGTCGAACGACCGCGCGCTCACACAGCACATCCAGCGCGCACCGGACGGCAGGTAGACCGTGCGCTCCGTGCGGCCCGCGTCGACGACCGGCGCCACCAGCAGCGCGTCGCCGAGCATCATGTCGTCGCATTCGTCGTAGCAGCGCGGGTCGCCGGGGAAATCGCCGAAGGTCGGCCGCAGCACGGGCTCGTAGCGCGTGGTCGACAGCCACAGCAGGTGGTAGAGGTAGGGCAGCAGCCGGTAGCGCTGCTTGATCAGCGACGCGATCTGCGCGGTGATCTCGGGATACATCCACGGTTCGTTGACGGTGCCGTCGTCGTTCCACGAATGGATGCTGAAGCGCGGCATGAAGATGCCGAACTGCACCCAGCGCAACAGCAGCTCGGGCGACGGCGCGGGGCCGGAGAAGCCGCCGATGTCGTGACCGATGTTCGACACGCCGGACAACGCGAGCCCGAGGCCCATCTTCAGGTTGTAGCGCAGCGTTTCCCACGACGTGTAGTTGTCGCCGGACCAGGTCTGCACATAGCGCTGCATGCCTGCGCCGCCCGAGCGCGACACGAGGAACGGCCGCCGCGCCGGCGCATGCGCGCGCTGCGCGTCGCGCGACGCACGCATCATCAGCATCGTCTGCAGCACCTTCGCCTCGCGCGCGGGAAACGGCTGGCCGAAGCCGTGCGCGATCGCGTCGGGCGACCAGATCTCGTATTCGTTGTTGTCGTTCCACGTCGACTCGATCCCGTAGTCGAGCAGCGCCGACGTGACCTGCTCGCGCCACCAGCGGTACGCGTCCGGCTGCGTGAAGTCGATATACGCACCGACTTCGTCCCAGAACTGCACCCACGCCGGTTCGCCCGACGCCGAGCGGATCAGCAGCCCGCGCCGCGCCGCGTCGTCGAATGCGGGGTGGTCGCGCAGCAGGCACGGCTTGATGTTCGCGCACAGCCGGATGCCGTGGTCGCGGTAGTGCTTCACGAAACCCTTCGCGTCGGGAAACTTCTCGCGGTTCCAGTTGAACACGTAGCGCTTCGCGCCGATCGACGTATAGCCCGACGACAGGTGGAACGAGTCGCACAGGATGTCGTGCGCGTCGCACTGCTCGACGAACTGGTTCATCTGCCGCTGCGCGTCCGGTGCATCGGTGTAGCTCATGGTCGAGCCCGAATAGCCGAGCCCCCATTTCGGCGTGCGCGCGGGGCGCCCGGTGAGCCACGTGAAGCGCCGCGCGGCCGTGAGCGGCGTGTCGGGCGACGCGATGAAGTAGTAGTCGAGATCACCGTGCTCGGCGACGAAGTAGCGGTACAGCCCGTGGTAGTTGTCGAGCTCGCGGCCCATGTCGAACGCGCAATCCGACAGCGTGTCGTAAAACAGCCCGAAGCCCTGGCATGCGTCGGGCGACCACGTGATGGTGAACGGGATGTGCTTGTACAGCGGATCCGTGTGCTTCGCGCTGTAGCCCATCGCGTCGATGTTGCGCATCTCGAAGCGTGCACCGGTGCGGTCGAGCTCGCCCGCGCGTTCGCCGAGACCGAACACCTTGTCGCCGCGCTCGCGTGCGACGTAGTGGTAGGCGCGGTCGTCCCACCAGCCGAAGTTGTAGGCCTGCGTCGCGCGGTCGGCGAGCACGACGCGCCACGCGCCGTCCACACCGCGCATCGACCACGTGCAATGGCCGCCTTGCCGTCGCACGGCGAGTCGAACCTGCGCGGTTTCGATGCGCACGTCGAGGTCGTCTTCGACGAAGTCGTAGGCCGGCAGCGTGAAGCCGCTCAGGTCGAGACGGTCGCGCCCGTCGAGCGGCACGTCGTCTAGGCCCGGCGCGATCGTCCATGTGCGCGGAGTGCGCGGCGTCGCGTCGGGCAGCACGCGCACGCGCACGATGTCGTCCTCGAGCACGAAGATTTCGAGGGTCGCGCCCGCGTCGGACGCGAGCAGCACGCGGTTCGCCTGCCGGTCGGCGACGCGGAACACGGGCGGATGAAGAAGCGAAGTCATGAAGGCGATTCCTGGTGAGAACGGATGTCAGGCATGCTGAGCGAGCAGGCGTTCCTGCTTCGACTGCCCGCGGATCAGCACCGCGAGCAGCGTGACGCCGATGATGTCGAACAGGCCGAGGCACGCGAACAGCGGCGCGTAGCCGATCTTGTCGGCGAGCGCGCCGACCAGCAGCGAGAAGCCGAGCCCGCCGATCCACGCGGCCATTCCCGCGAAGCCGCTGGCGGTGCCGACTTCCTCGGAATCGAACACATCGGCCGACAGCGTGTTGACGAGTGCGGAGATCATCTGGTGCGCGAAACCGCCGACGCAGAACAGCGCAATGGCCGTGTACGGCGACGACACGAGCCCGATCGTCGCCGGCCCGAGCATCAGCACCGCGCCGAGCGCGACGCCCGCGACCCGCGACCACACGAGCGGCAGACTGAACCGTTTCGCGAGGTAGGGCGACAGGTAGCCGCCGGCGATGCCGCCGAGGTCTGCCGCGAGGAACGGCATCCACGCGAAGATCGCGATCTCCGTGAGCGCCATGTGGCGTTCGGTCGCGAGATACAGCGGAATCCAGAAGCTGAAGGTCTGCCACGCGGGTTCCGCGAAGAAGCGCGGCAGCGCGATCGCCCAGAAGCGGCGCGCGGTGACGACGTCGCGAATCCGGCGCTTCGACACGGCCGGCATCCTGGCCTGGCCGTCACCGATCAGCGTGCGCTCCTGCGACGTGATGCGCGGATGCTCGGCCGGCGACCGGTACTGCGTGTACCAGAGCACGGCCCACGCGAAGCCGAGCGCGCCGGTTACCATGAACGCGGATTGCCAGCCGAACCGCATCGACAGGAACACGACGAGCGGCGGCGCGATCGCGGCGCCGAGCGACGTGCCCGCGTTGAAGTAGCCGACCGCGACGGATTTCTCGCGATCGGGAAACCATTCGGCGACGGCCTTCATCCCCGACGGAATCGCCGCGGCCTCGAACAGCCCGAGCAGGCCGCGCAGGATGCCGAGCGACAGCCAGCCGGACGCGAAACCATGCGCGACGCCGACCACCGACCACAGCATCGCGAACAGCGCGAAGCCGAGCCGCAGCCCGATCAGGTCGACGATGAATCCGCACACCGGCTGCATGATCGTGTAGCCGATCTGGAACGCGCCGACGATGTACGAGTACTGCTGCGTCGAGATCGCGAACACGTGCTTCAGTTCCGGTGCGAGCACCGCGAGGGAATTTCGTGCGAGATAGTTGAGGATCGTGCCCAGACATACCAGCACGATGATCCACCAGCGCAACGCCTTGACTGTCTTCACTGCTGTCTCCTGATTCATGCAAATCCGCCCGGCTGGGGCGCCTTGCTCAGTCTTATTCGTACGATGTCCGATCTTCGCGGCTGCCGATTTGCCTGCTTCCTTGGCGACAGGGTCGTGTTCGCTCGAACATCCGCCTGCAATCGAAAGCTACGTTATCTGACGACTGATCATTTTCGAACATCCTATGTTCGAATTCGAATCCGGTCAACGTGAATCTGCATTCGAACGAACCTGCTCGGGGTTTTCCCGAGCGGCATGCGAATACGGGGTCCGTTGTCGATGCGCGCCACCGCGCGCCGAAGCCCGCGGGACGAGACCGAGCACCCGTCGCACGACTCACCAACCAGAAAGCCGCGACGGGGCCGTGACAACCCTGATGAAAATTTATTTTTTTCCGGACGGCGGATTGTGTAAATTGATTTTCATCTACCTTGCAAAACCTTTCGCATGACGCCTCTCGCTCCGCACGAAGCCAGTCAGGATGAATCCGCGATCGCGGAGCGCATCGCGTCGGCCATGCCGCGGATGACGCCGATCCATCGCCGGATGGGCCAGTTCGTGCTCGCGAATCCCTTTCGCGCGGCGACGATGCGGATCGACGAGCTCGCGCAGGCGGTAAACGCATCGATCGCGACCGCGAACCGCTTCGCGAAGGCGCTCGGCTTCGACGGCTATCCGGCGATGCGCGCGGCGCTCGTGCGCGGCTTCGAGGCGACCCTCGGCCCCGTCGAGCGGCTGCGTTCCGCGCAGGAGCAGGAACAGGAGCAGGGCGTTCGCGGCGCCGCATGGATCGATGCGGTGTTCGACCAGGCCATCGAGAACATCGAGAACACGCGTGCGCGGCTGGATGCGACCGACGTCGAGGCGGCCGTCGAGGCGATCGTCGGCGCGCGGCGCGTGCTGATCCTCGGCGCCGGGTCGAGCGCATTTCTGACCGGCTTGATGGAACACGGATTGTCGGTATGTCACGACAACGTGCAGTCGCTGGCGCTGCTCGGCGGCCCTACGCATGCGGCGCGGCGCTTGTATTCGGCCGACTCGCGCGATCTCGTGATCGCGCTCGCGTTTCCGCGCTACGTGAAGGACACGATCGAGCTGGCACGCCGCGCGGCCGCGCGTGGCGCACGCGTGCTCGGCATTTCCGACGGACCGGGCTCGCCGCTTGCGCCGGTCGCGTCGCTGAACCTGTACGTGAAAGCCCAGCGGCGTTTCGCGGCCACGTCGGAAGCGGCCGTGCTGACGATGATCGAGGCGCTGATCGATGCGGTCGCGCTGCGCACGCACCGCTCCGCGAAGTCCGCCGCCGAAATGACCGAATTCCTGTTGCCGTGGCTGATGCAGCCGCAAGCGGCGCTGCCGGCCGCCAACCCTTCTTCCTCCGGTCCGAAAAAATCATGACTTCACCCGCGATCATCGCGATTCACGGCGGAGCAGGCACGATCCTGCGCGAGGCGATGGATACCGACACCGAACGCCGGTACCGCGCCGAGCTCACCGCGATCCTGCAGGCCGCGCAACAGGTGCTCGCCGACGGCGGCAGCGCGCTCGACGCCGTCACCGTTGCCGTGCGGATGCTCGAGGACTGTCCGCTCTTCAACGCCGGGCGCGGCGCCGTCTATACGGCCGAAGGCAAGCATGAACTCGACGCGGCGGTGATGGACGGCGCGACACTCGCGGCCGGCGCGGTCTGCAGCGCGACCCGCGTGCGCAATCCGGTGCTCGCCGCCCGGCGCGTGATGGAGGCGAGCGAGCACGTGCTGTTCGCCGGCGCGGGCGCCGACGCGTTCGCGGTCGAGCAAGGCCTCGAACTCGCCGAGCCCGGCTACTTCGACACCGAAGCGCGCCATGCGCAGTGGGTCAAGGCGCGCGCGGCGGCGGCCGGCGCAATGCTCGATCACGACGCCGCGAGCTTCGCGTTCGGCGCAGGGCAAGTGGCCGGGTCGGCCGCGCCGGCCGAGCCGCTCGATCCCGATCGCAAGCTCGGCACGGTCGGCGCGGTCGCGTGCGACCTCAACGGGCATGTCGCGGCGGCGACGTCGACCGGCGGCATCACGAACAAGCAGCCCGGACGCGTCGGCGATTCGCCGATCATCGGCGCCGGCTGCTACGCGGACGACGCGACCTGCGCGGTATCCGCGACGGGCACCGGCGAGATGTTCATCCGGCTCGCGACCGCGCACGACGTGGCCGCGCAGATCGCGTATCGCGGTGCATCGCTCGCCGACGCCGCGCACGACGCCGTGATGAACAAGCTGCCGCGGCTGGCCGGGCGTGGCGGGATCATCGCGGTCGATGCGCACGGCAACGTCGCGATGCCGTTCAATACGGAAGGGATGTATCGCGGCTATGCGCGCGTCGGCGAGACGCCCGTGGTCGGCATCTATCGCGACGATGCGGCCTGATTCCGGATCGCACCAGGAGACCTACGCATGACTTCGAGCCGAACCCCGTCCGCGCTGGTGCTGCCAGATCAGCGCGTCGTCGCAGTCGACGACCTGTCGGTCATGTTCCGTCGCGGCGCCGCGACGTTCGATGCGGTGCGCAACGTATCGTTTCACGTCGATCGCGGCGAGACGCTCGCGATCGTTGGCGAATCGGGCTCCGGCAAGTCGGTCACGTCGCTCGCGCTGATGCGCCTCGTCGAGCACGGCGGCGGCGAGATCACGAGCGGCCGGATCGCGTTGCGGCGTCGCGGCGGCGCGCTCGTCGACCTCGCTCAGGCGAGCGCGGCGACGATGCGCGGGATCCGCGGCGCGGACATCGCGATGATCTTCCAGGAACCGATGACGTCGCTGAACCCGGTGTTTACGGTCGGCGACCAGATCAGCGAGGCGATCGCGCTGCACCAGTCGAAAAGCGCGGCCGAAGCACGCGCGGAGGCGTTGCGGCTGCTCGATCTCGTGCGCATCCCGGAGGCGCGCCGCGTGTTCGCGCGGTATCCGCACCAGTTGTCGGGCGGGATGCGGCAGCGCGTGATGATCGCGATGGCGCTGTCGTGCCGGCCCGCGCTCCTGATCGCCGACGAGCCGACGACCGCGCTCGACGTGACGATCCAGGCGCAGATCCTGCAGCTGATCCGCGGCCTGCAGGACGAAATGAACATGGGCGTGATCTTCATCACGCACGACATGGGCGTGGTCGCCGAAGTGGCCGACCGCGTGCTCGTGATGTATCGCGGCGAGAAGGTCGAGGAGGGCGAGTCCGAGCGCATTTTCGCGACGCCCGCGCATCGCTACACGCGTGCGCTGCTCGCGGCCGTGCCGCGGCTCGGCTCGATGCAGGGCACCGATATCCCCGAGAAATTTCCGCTGCTGAAGGTGGACGCCACGGGCGCGGCCGCGCCGGCGTCCGCCGCGCACGACGCCGCCGACGCGCAGCCGGCGGTCGATGCGGCCGCGCCGCCGATTCTGCGCGTGCGCGATCTCGTCACGCGGTTTCCGGTGAAGAGCGGCGTGTTCAGCCGCGTGTCGCAGTACGTGCATGCGGTCGAGCGCGTGAGCTTCGAGCTGCGCGCGGGCGAGACCCTCGCGCTCGTCGGCGAATCCGGCTGCGGCAAGTCGACCACCGGGCGCTCGCTGCTGCGCCTCGTCGAATCGCAGAGCGGCTCGATCGAATTCGACGGCCGCGATATCAGCGCGATGAAGGGCGCGGACCTGCAGGCGCTGCGCCGGAACATCCAGTTCATCTTCCAGGATCCGTTCGCGTCGCTGAACCCGCGCCTGACGGTCGGCTTCTCGATCATGGAGCCGCTGCTCGTGCACGGCGTCGCGAGCGGCCGCGAAGCGCAGGCGCGCGTCGACTGGCTGCTCGACAAGGTCGGCCTGCCGCCGGAGGCCGCGCGCCGCTATCCGCACGAATTCTCGGGCGGCCAGCGCCAGCGGATCGCCATCGCACGCGCGCTCGCGCTGAACCCGAAGGTGGTGATCGCCGATGAATCGGTGTCCGCGCTCGACGTGTCGGTGCAGGCGCAGATCGTCAACCTGATGCTCGACCTGCAGCGCGAGCTAGGCGTCGCGTATCTGTTCATCTCGCACGACATGGCGGTGGTCGAGCGCATCAGCCATCGCGTCGCGGTGATGTATCTCGGCCAGATCGTCGAGATCGGCCCGCGCCGCGCGGTGTTCGAGGCGCCGCAGCATCCTTATACGAGGAAGCTGATGAGCGCGGTGCCGGTGGCCGACCCCGCGCGCCGGCATGCGCCGCGCCAGCTTGCGGCGGACGAGATTCCGAGCCCGATCCGCGCGATCGGCGACGAGCCGACGGTCGCGCCGCTCGTCGCGGTCGGCCCCGATCATTTCGTCGCGACGCATCGCGTCGGCGGCGCGTATTGATTGCACGGCGAGGCGCATATGGACCGCAGCTGCGCACGCGCCAGGCAACGGCGTCATTTCCCCAGCGGATGCAGTCACGCCGCGATTTCCACCACGCGTTACCGAATCATCCACAGGAGCCAGACAAAATGAACAAGCCGCATTCGTTCCCGGTGTTCCGTCCACGCATGCTCTTCGCTGCGGGGGCAGGCGCGCTCGCGCTGTCGATCGCGGCGCCCGCGTTCGCGCAACAGAACGTCGTGGTCGCCGTGTACTCGACGTTCACGACCATGGACCCGTACGACGCGAACGACACGGTGTCGCAAGCCGTCGTCAAGTCGTTCTACGAAGGGCTGTTCGGCTTCGACAAGGACATGAAGCTCGTCAACGTGCTCGCGACGGGCTACCAGGCGTCGCCCGATGCGAAGGTCTATACGGTCAAGCTGCGCGACGGCGTGAAGTTCCAGGACGGTACCGACTTCAATGCCGCCGCGGTGAAGGCGAACTTCGACCGCGTGACCGATCCGGCGAACAAGCTGAAGCGTTACGGGCTGTTCCGCGTGATCGAGAAGACCGAGGTGGTCGATCCGATGACGGTGAAGTTCACGCTGCACGAGCCGTTCTCCGCGTTCATCAACACGCTCGCGCACCCGTCGGCGGTGATGATTTCGCCGGCCGCGCTGAAGAAGTGGGGACACGACGTGTCGCTGCATCCGGTCGGCACGGGCCCGTTCGAGTTCGTCGAATGGAAGCAGACCGACGACATGAAGGTGAAGAAGTTTGCCGGCTACTGGAAGAAGGGCTATCCGAAGGTCGATTCGATCGACTGGAAGCCGGTGGTCGACAACAACACGCGCGCCGCGCTGCTCAAGACCGGCGAGGCGGATTTCGCGTTCACGATTCCGTTCGAGCAGGCCGCCGACCTGAAGAGCAACCCGAAGGTCGAGCTGATCGAGCGGCCGTCGATCATCCAGCGCTACATCTCGCTGAACACGCAGAAGAAGCCGTTCGACAATCCGAAGGTGCGTGAGGCGCTGAACTACGCGGTCAACAAGGAAGCGCTCGCGAAGGTCGTGTTCGCCGGCTATGCGACCCCGCAGACGGGCGTCGCACCGGTCGGCGTCGAATACGCGACCAAGCTCGGGCCGTGGCCGTACGATCCGGCGAAGGCACGCGCGCTGCTGAAGGAGGCCGGCTATCCGAACGGCTTCGAATCGACGCTCTGGTCCGCGTACAACCATTCGACGGCGCAGAAGCTGATCCAGTTCGTGCAGCAGCAGCTCGCGCAGGTCGGTGTGAAGGTGCAGGTGCAGGCGCTGGAAGCCGGCGAGCGGGTCGCGAAGGTCGAGAGCGCGCAGGATCCGGCGACGGCGCCGGTACGGATGTACTACAGCGGCTGGTCGGCCTCGACGGGCGAGGCGAACTGGGCGCTGTCGCCGCTGCTCGGGTCCACGTCGGCGCCGCCGAAGCTCTACAACACGGCGTACTACAAGAACGGTACGGTCGACGATGATCTCGCGAAGGCGCTCGAGACGACCGACCGTGCGAAGAAGGCCGCCCTGTACGCCGACGCGCAGAAGCAGGTGTGGGCCGACGCGCCGTGGATTTTCCTGGTGCAGGAGAAGATCGTTTATGCGCGTAACAAGCGCCTGCACGGCATGTACGTGATGCCGGACGGTTCGTTCAACTTCGACGAAATCTCGGTGAAATGACGGCGGTTCACCCGCTGCGCGGCGCCGGCGGCACACGCTGCCGGTGCGCTGATTCGATCGGTGCCCCATGCTGAATTTTCTCGTCAAACGCCTGTTCGGCCTGCTGCCCACGCTCGCGATCGTCGCGGTGCTGGTGTTCCTGTTCGTGCACCTGCTGCCGGGCGACCCGGCGCGGCTCGCGGCGGGCCCCGAAGCCGACGACGCGACGGTCGCGCTGGTGCGCACCGATCTCGGCCTCGACCGGCCGCTGCCCGCGCAGTTCGCGAATTTCTTCGTGAAGATCGCGCACGGCGATTTCGGCACATCGACGCGCAGCAAGCGGCCGGTGTCGACCGAGATCGGCGAGCGCTTCATGCCGACGCTGCTGCTGACGCTCGTCAGCATGGTGTGGGCGACCGCGTTCGGGATGGCGATCGGCATCGCGTCGGCGGTATGGCGCAACCGCTGGCCCGACCGCGTCGGGATGACGATCGCGGTGTCGGGCATCTCGTTTCCGGCGTTCGCGCTCGGCATGCTGCTGATGGAAATCTTCTCGGTGAAGCTCGGCTGGCTGCCGGTCGTGCCGGACGGCACGTGGAAAAGCTACGTGCTGCCGTCGCTGACGCTCGGCGCCGCGGTCGCGGCCGTGATGGCGCGCTTCACGCGCGCGTCGTTCGTCGAGGTGCTCAACGAGGACTTCGTGCGCACCGCGCGCGCGAAGGGCGTGCACGAGCCGATGGTCGTGCTCAAGCACTGCCTGCGCAACGCGATGATCCCGGTCGTCACGATGATGGGGCTGCAGTTCGGCTTCCTGCTCGGCGGCTCGATCGTCGTCGAGGCCGTGTTCAACTGGCCGGGGCTCGGGCGCCTGCTGGTCGACGCGGTGACGATGCGCGACTACCCGGTGATTCAGGCGATCGTGCTGCTGTTCTCGCTGGAATTCATCCTGATCAACCTGACCGTCGACGTCTTGTACGCGGTCATCAACCCGACCATCCGGTTCAAGTGAGGCGCGCATGAACGCGACTGTCCAGCCCGCGGCGCCGGCCGCATCGAACGCGGTCCGCACGCCGTGGCACGAATTCTGGCGCAAGTTCCGCAAGCAGACCGTCGCGCTCGTCGCGGGCGGTTTCGTGCTCGCGCTCGTCGTGCTGGCGTTCGTCGGCCCGCACATCGCGCCGTTCGATCCGGAAAACTATTTCGACTACGACGCGCTGAACGCAGGGCCGTCGGCCGTGCACTGGTTCGGCGTCGACTCGCTCGGCCGCGACATCTTCAGCCGGATCATCACCGGCACGCGCATCTCGCTCGCGGCCGGCTTCTTCTCGGTCGCGCTCGGCGCGCTCATCGGCACGTTCTTCGGGCTGCTCGCCGGCTACTACGAAGGCTGGTGGGACCGCATCACGATGCGCGTGGCCGACGTGCTGTTCGCGTTCCCGGGGATCCTGCTCGCGATCGGCGTGGTCGCGATCCTCGGCAACGGGATGGTCAACGTGATCTGCGCGGTCGCGATCTTCAGCATTCCGGCGTTCGCGCGGCTCGTGCGCGGCAACACGCTGATGCTCAAGCACATGACCTACGTCGAAGCCGCGCGCAGCATCGGCGCGTCCGACTGGACGATCATCATGCGGCACATCCTGCCGGGCACCGTGTCGTCCGTCGTCGTCTACTTCACGATGCGGATCGGCACGTCGATCATCACGGCGGCAAGCCTGTCATTCCTCGGGCTCGGCGCGCAGCCGCCGACGCCGGAGTGGGGCGCGATGCTCAACGAGGCGCGCGCGGACATGGTGAGCGCACCGCACGTCGCGATCTTCCCGAGCCTGGCGATCTTCCTGACCGTACTTGCGTTCAACCTGCTCGGCGACGGGCTGCGCGACGCACTCGATCCGAAGCTGGAGCGCCGCTGATGCGTGCGGTGCCGATGTGGGCCGCGACGCTGCCGGCCGGGCCGCGCGGCACGATCGCCGACGTGCCGGGCGTGACGGTCGGCCATGCGACGCTCGATGCCGGCGACGTGCAGACGGGCGTCACCGTCGTGAAGCCGCACCCGGGCGACCTGTACCGCAGCAAGGTGCCGGCCGGCGCGGCCGTGATCAACGGCTTCGGCAAGAGCGTCGGACTCGTGCAGGTCGACGAACTCGGCACACTCGATACGCCGATCGCGCTGACCAACACGTTCGGCGTCGGCGCGATCGCGCACGCGCAGATCCGCGCGGCGATCGCGAACAATCCGCAAATCGGCCGCGATTGGTCGACCGTCAATCCGCTCGTGTTCGAGTGCAACGACGGCTATCTGAACGATATCCAGGCGTTCGCGGTGACGGCCGCGCATTACGACGACGCGTGCCGCACCGCGGCGCGCGACTTCGCGCGCGGCGCGGTGGGCGCCGGGCGCGGGATGTCGTGTTTCGACCTGAAGGGCGGGATCGGCTCCGCGTCGCGCGTGGCGGTCGCGGCCGGCCGGCCGTATACGGTCGGCGCGCTCGTGCTCGCGAATTTCGGCCGGCTGCCGATGCTGACGCTCGGCGGCGTGCCGCTCGGGCGCATCGTCGCGCAGCGGCGTGCCGCGGCGGCCGCGCAGGCGGCGCCCGAGCAAGGCTCGATCATCCTGCTGCTCGCGACCGATGCGCCGCTCGACGCACGGCAACTGGCGCGGCTCGCACGCCGCGCGGGTGCGGGCCTGGCCCGCACCGGTTCGGTCTACGGGCACGGCAGCGGCGACATCGCGCTCGCATTTTCCACCGCCTACACGATCGCGCACGACGCGTCGAGCGTCGCGCTGCCGGCCCTCGTGGCCGATGCGGCGCTCGATCCGCTGTTCATGGCCGCGGCCGAAAGCGTCGAGCATGCAATCGCCGACGCGCTGCTGCAGGCCGTGACCGTGGTCGGGCGCGACGGCCACGTTCGGCAATCGCTGCGCGACGCGGTGCCCGATCTCGAGCGCTTGTTCAACGACGACAACGAAGGACGTCATATCCCGTCATGAAAATCCTGATCTCGACCGACATCGAAGGCGTCGCCGGTGTGTTCGCCGTTGAGCAGACGCGTGCCGGCAATCCGGAGTACGAACGTGCGCGCCGCTGGATGACCGCGGAGGCGAACGCGGCGATCGAAGGTGCATTCGCGGGCGGTGCGCAGACCGTCTGGGTCAACGACTCGCATGGCAGCTTTCGCAATCTGCTGCCCGACGGGCTCGATGCGCGTGCGCGCGTCGTGCTCGGCAAGCCGCGCACGCTCGGGATGATGGCGGGCCTCGAACAGCAACCCGATCTCGTGTTCATGATCGGCTTTCACGCGAAATCGCAGACGCACGGCGTGCTCGCGCATACGATCAACAATTTTGCATTCACGCAGGTGTGGCTGAACGGCGTCGAACTCGGCGAGGCCGGGCTGTACGGCGCGCTGGCGCGCGAATACGGCGCGCATGTCGCGCTGGCGTCGGGCGACGACGTGTTCGCCGAGGAAACCCGGCCGCTGTTTCCGGACGCGCGTTTCGAGACGGTCAAGACGGCCCGCGGCGCATCGAGCGGCGACACGCTCACGCCGGCCGCGTCCTGCGCGCGCATCGCGACCGCCGCACGCGAAACGGTCGAGCATGCGCTGTCGTCCGGCTGGCGCGCGACCGCGCATCGGCCCGCGCCGGCCGCTTGCACGTTACGCGTGCAGACGGCCGCGCTCGCCGATCTGTTCTGCATGCTGCCGACGCTCGAGCGGGTCGATGCGGTGACGTTGCGCTTCGACGGGCCGTCGGTCGAGCACGTGGTGCGCACGTTGAACAGCCTGTCGGCCATGTCGTTCATGCTGCGGTGATGCGTGTCGACCGGATGCCGTCCACGTGCGGCGCGTCACAGGGGCCTGGCGGGCGTGTCGAGCAGGAAAGCTGTCATCGCGGCGACCAGCGCAACTAGGTGGGTTCAGTCCCACCCACGATGAAACGTAGTTGGCATCTCCGCTCCGATGAAGTCGCAATCCGGCCGATTGGGCCGTCGGGTCGTGCGGCCGTCCGGTCGCACAGGCGTGGAGCGGATCTCGGACCGATCGAAGGTGACCCGCCTTCGGTACCAGATCATTCATGATGGAATTCCGGCCTTGAGAAATACGCTGCCAGATCCCTACGACCACATTCCCCGGAGCGTGGTCGTGACCGCCAACGACTATCCGGCGGGCACGACGTTTCCGGAGCACGCGCACGGGCGCGGGCAGTTCGCGTTCGCGTCGCGCGGCACGATCAGCGTGTCGACGCCGCACGGCCGCTGGCTGGTGCCGCCGCAGCGCGCGTGCTGGGTGCCGCCCGGCGTGCGGCACGAAATGACGATGACCGGGGCGGTCACGATGCTCAACACGTTCGTGTCCGACGACGCGGCCCGGGCCGCGGGGCTGCCGGACCAGTGCGGCGTGTACGGCGTGTCGCCGCTGTTGCGGCAACTGATCGACGATGCGATCGACCTGCCGGCGATGTACGACGTCGACGGCCGGGCGGGGAAGCTGATGGCGCTGCTGGTCGCGGAAATCGCGACGATGCCGCGGCTGTCGCTGCACGCGCCGCTGCCCGCCGACGCGCGCCTCGCGAGTATCTGCCGGCACCTGTTCGCGTCGCCATCGATCGCGGCCGATCTCGACCAGGTGGCGACCCATGCGGGCGTGAGCCGGCGCACGTTTACGCGGCTGTTCCGCGCGCAGACCGGCGTGAGTTTCGCCGCGTGGCGGCAGCAGGTCTGCATGCTCGCGGCGATTACGCGCCTGAGCGACGGCCAGCCGGTGACGCGGGTCGCGTTCGAGCTCGGCTATGCGAGCGCGAGCGCCTTTACGTCGGCGTTTCGCCGCATCCTCGGCGATACGCCGAGCCGGTATCTGGAGGCTCGCCGCTAGTCGCGGCGGCGCTGCGGTCGCGCACGAAAAAAACGCGCCTGCCAGGAATCGGTCAGGCGCGCTTAAAGGCACTCGGTCAGAAAAAATGCGCGACCAGCCGGCGGGGCGGCGTTCGCGCATTCATTCATGAAAATTGTTGCCTATCCCGATTCAATTCCATCGGCGTATCGCGGATAGCAAAGCATACGCTGCATAACGCGCGAACGAAATCGCGTGCTCCCAACGATTCATGTGCTGTCGCAGCATGCGTTTCAATCGCGCGTTCGATGCCGAGGTCGGAGGCGGCCAATCATGGACTTTGGCGATGGCCGTCGCGCGTGCTGCGACACAACATCGAATGTCGAGGCCCGAAAACGAAAAACCGCCGCGCGACGCGATGCCTGTCGGTATCGCGCCACACGGCGGTTCGGTGCGAGCAGCCGGCCTGCGCCGGCTCGCGCGTCACACGTCGAAGAACACGGTTTCGTCCGGCCCCTGCATGCGGATGTCGAAGCGGTACACGACGGGGCGGCCCGGCTGCGCATCGCGCTTCGCGACGAGCGTTGCACGGCGCTCGGCCGGCACCAGGTTCAGCACCGGATCGGCCGCGTTCGCCGCGGCTTCGTCGTCGAAATACAGGCGGGTGAACGCGTGGGTCAGGATCCCGCGCATCATCACGGTCACGTTGATGTGCGGCGCTTCGTCGGCGGCGATGCGGCCCGGCTTTATCGTCGGGACCACGAAGCGGTTCTGCGCATCGGTGCCCGTGCCGACGCGTGCGAAGCCCGTGAAGCCGGACTTCGCGATGTCGTCGCGCGACGCGGGATAACGGCCCGCGCCATCCACCTGCGTGAATTCGAGCACCGCGTCGCCGACGACGTTGCCGTCGCCGTCGAACACCTGACCCACCAGCAGCACGTGCTCGCCTTCGGCGTCCGGCGTGGCGATCGTCGGCGTGAACAGGCTTTTCAGGTCGTAATCGTATTGCTGCGGGCACAGGCCGTATGCGAAGTACGGGCCGACCGTCTGCGAAGGGGTTTGCTTCAGCGTCGTCATGGTTCAGCGCTCCATCGGGGTAGCGTCGCGGCCGCGCAGCACGATGTCGAATTCGTAGCCGAGCGCATAGCCTTCTTCGGTGATGTCCATCGAGAAGCGCGAGATCAGGCGATCGCGCGCGGCTTCCGGCGTGCCCTGGAAGATCGGGTCGTACGCGAGCAGCGGATCGCCGGGGAAGTACATCTGCGTGACGAGGCGCGAGCCGAAGTAATCGCCGAACAGCGAGAAGTGGATGTGATTCGGGCGCCACGCGTTCGGATGGTTGCCCCACGGATAGGCGCCGGGCTTGATCGTCAGGAAGCGGTAGCGGCCTTCGTTATCGGTCAGGCAGCGGCCCGCGCCGAGGAAGTTCGGATCGAGCGGCGCGTCGTGCTGGTCGACCTTGTGCACGTAGCGGCCGGCGGCGTTCGCCTGCCATACCTCGACGAGCGTGTTGCGCACGGGCTTGCCGCCTTCGTCGAGCACGCGGCCGGTGACGACGATGCGCTCGCCGAGCGGCTCGCCGTTCTTTACCGAGTTCTTCGTCAAATCGTGGTCGAGCGCGCCCAGATCCTCCGCGCCGTAGACGGGCGCGTACTGGTCGCGCAGCTTTTCCTTCAACGGGATCATCGGGCGCGTCGGGCCGCGCTTCACCGACGAACGGTACTCGGGGTGGACATACGCGGGATGCGACGGCCAGTCGCGCGGCGTGAGGATCGTGGGGGAATCCATCGGGTGTCTCCTGATAGGTATTTCGCGAGGGGATGGCAAGACTGTAACCAATCCGGAAAGTTATGCAAAATGACCTTTTTTAGCGAATCGCATAACCGTTCGTTATGTTCGCCGACCCCAATGAAAATCCGCCGGACAGGCGGCCTGTCCGGCGGAAAAAGCGATCGGGCTTCGCGTCGTCGGTGACGACTCCGTGCACGGCCCTCCAGCCAGCCCGTCGCTGCTTTTTTGTGTTTCGTTGTTGTTGTTATCAGGTCTCCCCGAGCGTGCCCGTCGTTCGTTTTTCGTCCTTCGTCGTTCGTTGGTTACGGTCGGGCGGGATCGAAGACGATTCCGTCGAATTCGAGCGACAGCGTGCCGCTGCGCAGCAGCGCGGCCGGCGTCGCGGTGCGCTCGGCGCCGAGCACGTCGCCCACGTAGTTCGCGCAGAACCCGCGGTGCGCGAGCAGGCTGAAGCGGCTGCCGAGCAGCGCGTCGATCCGCTGTTCGGCCAGCGCGTGCACGTGGCGCTGCGCGTCGGCGGTCGGTGCCGCGACGCGGCGAGCCAGCGCGACGCGTCCGCCGTCGGCGCGGGCGATGAAGCGCGACAGCGGCGTGAGCTTCGTCCGCGCGAACGCGGGCTCGGCGATCAACGGTTCGTCGCCCGACGTATCGACGACGATGCCGAAGCGATCGGCCCACGCGCCTGCGTTGCCTGCCGCGTCGCGCAATGCGCGGGCCGGGACGCGGATGAACACGAGATCCCCGACGTGCGCGCCGGCGGCCAGCGTGCGTACCGTGGCGAGCGGCAGCGTGCGGTCCGTGTCGCGGGCGTCGCGCGGCGCGGTGGGATGCGGTTCGAAGGCGGTGGTGTCGGTTCGGGTGCTCATCGCGGCTCCGTGGGGCAGTGACAGGACGGAGCGGATTATGCGGACAAGTATCCAAAAGTGCTTGTGTGGATGCTTGAGTAGCCTAATATCCGACCTTGAGCACCATTTTTCGATACCAACATGACCGAGACCGCCCAACTCATCGAAACGCTGAAGCGCCAACTGAAGGCGCAGGGAATGACCTATCGCGACGTCGCGCGCGCGCTCGACGTGTCCGAGACGAGCGTGAAGCGGCTGTTCGCGAGCGGCCGCTTCACGCTGGAGCGCGTCGCGGAGATCGCGCAACTGCTCGGCTATACGCTCGCGGAACTCGTGCAGGAGGCGTCGGCATCCGCGCCGCGCTTGCGCGTGCTGACCGAGCAGCAGGAGGCGCTACTCGTGTCGGACGAGAAGCTGCTGCTCGTCGCCGTTTGCGCGGTCAACTACTGGACCGTGCAGGACATCGTGTCGGCCTATTGCCTGACGCAGGCCGAGTGCGTGAAATACCTGCTGATGCTCGACCGGATGAACGTGATCGCGCTGCTGCCGGGCGACCGGATCCGCGTGCGCGTCGCACGCGATTTCGACTGGCTGCCGGGCGGGCCGATCCGCCGTTATTTCCATGCACACGTGCTCGACGACTTTCTGGGCAGCCGTTTCGACGGCCCGGGCGAGACGATGACGTTCTCGCAAGGGATGCTGACCGACGCGGCCGCCGCGGAGCTCGAGCAGGAACTGCGGCGGCTCGGCGCCAAGGCGGCGGCGCTGCACGCGGAGTCATCGTCCGCGCCGCTCGGGCAGAAGCGCGGCACGGGCCTGCTGATCGCCAAGCGGATCTGGGAGCCGACCGGCTTCCACGCGCTGCGGCGTCATGCGTGACACCGCGCCGAATGCTTGGGCCTTTCCGGAAAGTTATGCAAAATGGCACAACGTCATCACTTGCATAACCGCCCGTTATGAATAACCGTATCGCCGACGGCCGCGTCAAATTCCGGCACCTGCAGTGTTTTCTCGCGGTCGCGCAGCTGGGCGGCGTGCAGAAGGCGGCCGAAAGCCTGTCGATCACGCAGCCAGCCGTGTCGAAGACGATCGCCGAACTGGAGTCGATCCTCGGCGTGAAGCTGTTCGAGCGCGGGCGGCACGGCGCGCAGCCGACCCGCGAAGCGCAGCTGTTCATCCCCCATGCGAACGCATGCGTGCTGGCGCTGCGGCAGGGTGTCGGGCTGCTCGCGCGCGAGGGCGGAGCGGCCGCGGCGACGCTCGAGATCGGCATGCTGCCGACCGTTGCGGCATCGCTCGCGCCCGCGCTGATGAAGGCGCTGGCCGCACGCTGGCCGCGCATCGTCGTGCGGATCGCGACGGCCGCGAACGCCGAGTTGCTGGAGCGGCTGAAGGCGGGCGCGATCGAATGCGCGATCGGGCGCCTGTCGGAGCCGGAGCGAATGATCGGGCTCGCGTTCGAGCAGCTGTACAACGAGCCACTCGTCGCGGTCGTGCGCGCCGGGCATCCGCTGCTGGCCAGCGCCGCACCGGCCGCCGAACTCGCGCGCTATCCGGTCGTGTTGCCGCCGTTCGGCACGCTGATCCGCCAGTCGGCCGAGCAACTGCTCGGCGCGTGCGGTGCGCCGCCGCTGGATTCGTTCATCGAGGTGCTGTCGGTGTCGGTCGCCCGTGCGCTCACGCTCGAGAACGACGCGGTCTGGTTCGTGCCGCTCTATGCGGCCGAATACGACCTGTCGGCCGGTGCGCTCGCGCGCCTGGCGCTGCCGTCCGCGGGCACCGACGAGCCGGTCGGGCTCGTGCTGCGCACCGATGCGCAACCGTCGCCCGTCGCGCGGACGCTGATCGACGCCGTGCGCGAAATCGCCCGCGCCCGGTTCGGCGATACGCGCGCGCATCGCGCGCCGCCCGGCGCACGCAAGCCGGCTCGCCGCGCACGCTGAGACGCCGCGCAGGGCCGGGCCACGTGCGCTCGGCTGCCGTTCCTTCCGCCTCATTCGTTAGCCGTTCGGTCAGTAGCGGGCTTCGTCGTGCTTGGCATATCGTATCGTTTTTGATACGCTTGATGGCACGACGATGGCGAGACAGCAAATTCAGATCACGCTCGGCGTGCGGTTCTTCCGCACGGCGCGCGGCAACGAGCCGGTGCGCGAATGGCTCAAGGCGCTCGGGCAGATCGAGCGCAGGATGATCGGCGAAGAGATCAAGACCGTTCAACTGGGCTGGCCGCTCGGCATGCCGCTGGTCCGGAAGATGTCGAAGGATCTGTGGGAAATCCGCGTGATATTGCCGAGGCGAAGCGCGCGCGTGCTGTTCACGGTCGTCGGCGACACGATGGTGCTGCTGCACGCGTTCTTCAAGCAGTCGCAGGCCACGCCGTCCGACGATCTCGACGTGACCGTCGCGCGGCTGAAAGCGCTCACGCACGCCATCTGAATTTCCCGGTTGCGCCGGCACGTGCGAGCGCCGCTGTGCCGGCCGGCAACGCCATGCATTGGAGTATCCATGACGACCACGAACAATCCGCATATCGGCAGCGATTTCGACACCTTCCTCGAGGAGGACGGCCATCTCGAAGCGGCCACCGCCACCGCGATCAAGCGCGTGATCGCGTGGCAGATCGGGCAGGAGATGAAGGCGCAGCACATCACGAAAACCGCGATGGCCGCCCGGATGAAGACCAGCCGCGCCGCGCTCAACCGGCTGCTCGACGAAACCGACACGAGCCTCACGCTCGCGACGCTCGCGAGCGCGGCCACCGCACTCGGCAAGCGGCTCAGCTTCGAGCTGGTGCCGGCCTGACGGGCATCGCGAAACGGTGCGCGGTCGGTTCGCGGCGGGCCGGCGCATCGTCGTGGCGAACGAGCGCAGGTTTGTCCGCGCGCCCTGATCGGCACACGATCAGGCGCGCGGCCCGGCCATCCGCAGATACAGCAACGCACCGCCCGCGAGCAGCAGCGGGCACAAGATATACCATCCCGTCGTCAGAAACAGTCCGGCGACGGCGACCAGCGAAATCCACGCGCAGCGGTACGCGATGCCGCCACGTGGCAGCAGTTTCAGCGCCGCGGCCGCGCCGAGCCCGTACACCATCACGAAGCAACCCGACGTGACGAGCACGAGCGGTTTCGGCCCGACGTCCGAGAGCGTCGTTGCCGCGAGCGCAACGGCCGCCAGCAGGGCGATCACGCCGAGACTGCGGCGCGGCACGCCGCCGACCTGGCTGCCTTGCGCGAGCCACGCGGGCAGCGCGCCGTCGCGCCCGAGCGCTGCGCCGAGTTTGGCCGCACCCGCGAAATAGGCGTTCATCGTGCCGAGCGTGAGCAGCACCGCGGCCGTGGCCGCCAGCACCCGCGCGTGACCGCCGATGCCGCCCGCGATCAGTTCCGCGAGCGGCGCGCCCGATGCGCCGGCCGACGGCCCGAGCACCGTCACGCTCGCGGCCGCGACCGCCAGATACAGGAACCCGACGACCACGACCGCGATGGCGGCCGAGCGCGGCATGTCGTGCGCGGGGCGGCGGAATTCAGCGGCGAGGTGCGTGATCGCTTCCCAGCCCGCGAAGCTCCATACGAGCAGCGCCGCCGCCTGGCCGACCGCCAGCCAGCCGTGCGGCGCGAACGGATGCAGGTTGGCAGTGCGCGCATGCGGCGCGGACGCGAGCACCGCAGCCAGCAGCAGCGTGACGAGCAACGCCGACAACACGAGCTGCATGCGACCCGACACCGTCACGCCGAACGCATTCGCGGCCGACACTGTGGCGATCAATGCGGCGGCCGTGACGATCACTGTGGCATGCCCGCCGCCCGTGACGGCCGCGACATATGCGCCGCCGAACATCGCGGCGGCAGGCGCGCCGGCCGGCACCGCGAAATAGAAACACCAGCCGACGATTGCCGCGGCCTTCGGCCCGAATGCGCGTCGCGCGTAGGTCGATACGCCGCCCGCGTCCGGATAGCGCGCACCGAGTGCGGCGAAGGTGGCCGCGAGCGGCCCCGACAGCACGACGAGCGCGGCCCACGCGAGCAACGATGCCGGGCCCGCGACCTCGGCGGCGAGCGCGGGCAACGCAATGACGCCGGTGCCGAGCACCGCGCCGATATACAGCGCGGCGCCCTGGAAAATCGTCAGCGAGCCCGCGTGATGAACGGCGGGCGAATCGGCATGCGAAGGCATGAAAGGCAGTCTCCGGAAGGCTTGTTCTGGGCGCGGTCCGCGCGGTGAATCGTGGGATGCTACCCGAACGGGCGCGGCGATGCGGCGCGGCGTTCAGTAGTCCGCGACGTGCCGCGTGTCAGCCGATGTCAGTAGCGGCGGGCGAGACGCAGGCGCGCATCCTCGCGCGCGGCGGGCGTCAGCTCGGACGCGTAGTGGAACGTGCCCGCCACGAGCGACGCGACGGGCACGCCGTCGCGGAACAGCACGCGATTGCCGGCCAGCGCGGGCACCTTGTCGCCAGGCAGCAGCGTGCCGGCAAGGTTCAGCGGATCGGCGCCCGTCACGCACACATACTGGCCGTCGCCCGGTCGGCGACGCAGTTCGCGCAGGATCGGGATCGCCTCCGGCAGCGCGAACTGCTCGCCCGCGAGCCCGGCGACGAAGCGTCCGCCGCGAATCTCGCCGCGCGCTTCGAGCCGTTGCAGCACGCGCACGAGTTCGCGCCAGCTCGGCAACCAATCGGCTTCGCGTTCGAGCAGCCGCCAGAACACGACACCATAGCGGCGCAGCAGCGTCCAGACGATGTGTTCGAGCGCGTCGGGATCGGTCGCGGGCGCGCCGCGCTTCGGTGCCGGGGTTGGCGCGTCGTCGTTCGTTGGCGAAACGCGTTGCACGAGCGCCCAGCGGCCCGCATCGTCCATCCCGCCGATCAGTGCGCCGCCGCGCCGCGTGCGCGGCGCATACGTCGCGCTGCGCTTCACCGCCGGCTTCAGCAATGCGCGCAGTCCGGCGAAGCTGTCCGCATTCACGAGGCCGGCCGACACGAGTTCGCCGAGTGCCTGTTCGAGTTCGATGGGCAGCATGTGCAGTTCGTCGAGCAGTGCATCGAAGAACATCGCGCCATGGGCGGCGAGCGCGTCTCGCACCTGCGTCGCGCGCGCGGACAGCGCCGGTTGCGCGTCCGGGTCGCGCAGCGCCTGCCATGCGCCGAGGTGGCGGCGGGGCAGCAGCACGACCGGCGTCGTCTTCACGGGCGTGCCGGCCGCGCGGGCCGGTGCGCCGATGCGGGTCCACACGAGCTTGCCCGAGCGGCACAGATCGTCGAGGCCGCCGGCCGTATAGTCGGTCAGTCGGGCGGGCAGGAGTGCGTCTTCCCATGCGCTCGCCGCGGCTTCGTAGCCTTCGAGCTGCTCGACGACGGCCGCGAGCGCGTCGCGGCCGGTTCCGCGCGTATCGGGCGTCAGGCGCTGCCAGTGGAACAGGAAGCGCATGAAATCGGCGCGCTCGACGGGCTCGATCTCGCGGCGCAGTCGTTTCACCGTATAGCGATGAATGCGCGCGAGCAGGTGGCGTTCGCACCATTCGTCGGTCGTCGCGCCCGGCGTGAAGCGGCCACGCATCACGTAGCCTTCGCGCTCCAGTGCGGCGAGCGCCGTCGCGATCGTCGCGGGCGGCAGGCCGAGTGGCCGTGCGATGGCGTCGAGCGTCAGCGGCCCGAATCCGGTGAGCCGCGCGCGGATCACGTCGACGAGCGCGGCGTCGGCGTCCCATGCCTGCGCGCATGCGGCCGGCACTTTCAGCGCGGGTGCGACACGGGCGTCGGGATGCAGCGCGCGGATGCAGACCAGCCGTTCGACCGGCACCCACAGCGCGGCGCCATCCGGTGTGACGAGTTTCGTCGCGCGACGGCGTTCGGCCAATTCCGCGAGCCGCTCGGGCCAGCCGTCGTGCGCCCGCGCTTCGCTGTCGGCGACGCATGCGAGCGTGAGCAGCGCGTCGTGCATTTCGTCGGCATCGCGCACGAGCGGCCACGCTTCGTCGCGCACCGCATCGATCGCGTCGGCGTCGAGCGCGCCGAGATCGTCGGCCGACTCGGGGTCGCTCCAGCGGCGCGACTGTACGGCCTGCGTGCGGCGCTCCTCGAGCGGCGCATCGTCGAGGAACGCATAGGGCTTCGCGTTCAGGATCTCGGCCGCGAGCGGCGACGGTGCGGGCAAGTCGCGTGCGATCAGTTCGATCGCGCCGCTTTCGATCCGGCGCAGCAGCGCGAGCCAGCCGTCGGTATCCATCGCGTCGTGCAGGCAATCGTCGAGCGTCTGGTCGACGAGCGGGTGGTGCGGGATCTCGCGTTCGCCGACGACATTTTCCAGGCACGCGACCTGTTCGGGAAACACGGTCGCGAGCAGGTCGTCGCTCTTCATCCGCTGCAGTTGCGGCGCGGTGCGCCGGCCGCCGGTGAAGCGCGGCAGCGCGAGCGAGGTCGTCGCGTTCCAGCGCCAGCGCACGCCGAACATCGGCGCGTCGAGCAGCGCCTGGATCAGCACATGTTCGGCGCTGGCCGAGCGCAGGTAGCGCCACACTTCATCGAGCGCGAAGCTGTGCGCGAGCGACAGCGACAGAACGATCGCGTCGTCGGTCGCGGCGGCTTGCAGCTCGAAGTCGAACGTGCGGCAAAAGCGCTTGCGCAGCGCGAGCCCCCACGCGCGGTTGATGCGGCTGCCGAACGGCGAATGGATCACCAGCTGCGTGCCGCCCGATTCGTCGAAGAAGCGCTCCATCACGAGCGTGTCCTGCGTCGGCAGCGCGCCGAGCGCCGCGCGCGTGCGGGCGAGGTAGTCGACGATCTGGCGGGCCGCGTCGGGAGACAGGTGCAGATCGTCGGCGAGCCAGCGCAGCGCCGGCGCGAGGCGGCTTTCGGCCGGGACGATCGCGGTGCCATCGGCATCGCTTCGCGAATCGGCGACGGCCGGGGTTTCCGCGGCTCGTTTGGCTTTTCCGCGCGTGGTCGTCTTGCCGGCTGCATCACCATTCGCGCCGTTCACGCCGTTCACGCCGTTCACGCCGTTCACGCCGCTCGCACCGCGCTTGCGTCCACCAGCATCCGTGTTGCGATCGCCTTCGGCGAACAGCGCATCGAGCCGCGCGCGCAGCCGGCCGACCGCGGCCGACAGTTCGTCGCTGCGCCCGGGCGCCTCGCCGAGCCAGAACGGAATGCTCGGCGACTGGCCTTGCGCATCCTCGACGCGCACGCGGCCCGTTTCCACGCGAATGATCCGGTACGACTGGTTGCCGAGCTGGAACACGTCGCCGGCCAGGCTTTCGACCGCGAAATCCTCGTTGACGGTGCCGACCTGGATGCCCTGCGGTTCGAGCAACACCGCGTAGTCGGCCATGTCGGGAATCGTGCCGCCCGAGGTCGTCGCGGTCATCATCGCGTTGCGGCGTCCGCGCACCGTGCCGCCGACCACGTCGCGATGCAGATACGCACCGCGCACGCCGCGGCGGCTCGTGAAGCCTTCGGCGAGCATCTTCATGACCTCGTCGAAGCGTTCGCGCGACAGGCGCGCGTACGGCGCCGCGCGCGTGAAGCTCGCGTACAGCGCATCCTCCTGCCATTCCGCGCAGGCGACTTCGGCGACGATCTGCTGCGCGAGCACGTCGAGCGGCGCCTCGGGAATCCGCAAGGCGTCGAGCTCGCCGCGCTGCACGCAGTCGAGCAGCGCCGCGCATTCGACCAACTCGTCGCGCGACAACGGGAACAGGCGGCCCTTCGGCACGCCGCCGACATGGTGCCCGGAGCGGCCGACGCGCTGCAGGAACGGTGCGATCCCGCGCGGCGAACCGACCTGGCACACGAGATCGACGTCGCCGATGTCGATGCCGAGTTCGAGCGACGCGGTCGCGACGAGCAGCTTCAGCTCACCGCGCTTGAGCCGCTGTTCCGCGTCGAAGCGATGTTCCTTCGCGAGACTGCCGTGGTGCGCGGCGATCGCGTCCTTGCCGAGGCGCTCGGCGAGATGGCGCGCCATGCGCTCCGCGGTGCGCCGCGTGTTCACGAACACGAGCGTCGTGCGATGCGCGGCCGCGAGCGCGGCGATCCGGTCGTACACCTGGTCCCACACGTCGGTCGCCATCACCGGCCCGAGCGGCACGTTCGGCAGTTCGAGCGCGAGGTCGCGTTCACGCGTGTGGCCGGTATCGACGATCGTGCAGTCGCGCGGCGCATCGGCCGGGCCGCCGACCAGGAAGCGCGCGACCGCGTCGATCGGTTTCTGCGTGGCCGACAATCCGATGCGCGGCAACGCGCGGCCCGTCAACGCATCGAGGCGTTCGAGCGACAGCGCGAGATGGCTGCCGCGCTTGGACGACGCGAGCGCGTGGATCTCGTCGACGATCACCGAACGCACGCTCGACAGCATCTGCCGTCCCGACGTCGACGACAGCAGCACGTACAGCGACTCGGGCGTCGTCACGAGGATGTGCGGCGCGCGTTTGCGCAGCGCCGCGCGTTCGGCCTGCGGGGTGTCGCCGGTGCGCACGGCGGTGCGGATCGCAGGCACCGGCAGGCCGAGCTGCGCGAGCGATTCGGCGATACCGGCGAGCGGCGCGTCGAGGTTCACGTGGATGTCGTTCGACAGCGCTTTCAGCGGCGACACGTAGACGACGAGCGTCGCGTCGGGCAGTGCCCCGTCGTGCGCGAGCGCATCGCGCACGAGATCGTCGAGCGCGCACAGGAACGCGGTGAGCGTCTTGCCGGAGCCGGTCGGCGCGGCCACGAGCGTCGAGCGGCCGGCCTTGATGTGCGGCCACGCGAGCGCCTGCACGCCGGTCGGCGCGGCGAACGTGCGGCGGAACCATGCGGCGACGGCCGGGTGGAACACGTCGAGCGCGTGGGCGGGGCGGGTGGCGGTGACGTCCATCGGAGCGTTGAAATAGGGTGCGAGCGCACGGGCGGCCGCGCGCGAATCGTCAGTGTGCCAGACGTCGCAACTGCGCGCCGGGCACCTGGGGCGGGGAGAATAGCGCGCCTCGTAGATCCAGATGAGGCGCGGTGCCGGCGTTTCAATAGGCGTGCGTGCGCAACGGCGCCCGTTCGGTCACGGGTGCCGGATCAGCGAAAGGGAGTGGCGCTTGCGTTCGGCGTGCGCGGCCCTGGCCGCAGTTACACGCGATGCAGCCAGCCGAGCCAGTGTTCGAGGAACGGTGCGCGCGTCCACAGTGACTGCGCGAGCCACAGCGTGCCGCCCCATGCAGCGGCGACGATGATCAGGTCGCAGTGCCCGCTGTTCCACAGATTCAGCGAGTGACGCCGCCAGATCCACGGCACGCCGAGCGGATTCGGCCAGTCGGCGAGCAGGTGCATCACGCCGCCGCACGCGAAGCCGAACAGCGGCGCCGCCCACAGCGGATGCGGATGATGCGTGAGCCCGTGCCAGCCGAGCGCGAGCAGCGCGATCCAGCCGATGCCCCAGTGCGTGACGGTGCGGTGGGTGATCCACAGGCGGCGCTTGCGGGTCCACCATGCGACTTCGAGCCAGTCGGGCGCGGTGGCGCCCGCGACACCGGCCACGAACGCGGCGAGCAGGCCAGTGTGCCAGGGGCCGGTTGCGCCGGTTTGCGCGACGAGGACGGCGGCGGCGACGCCGGCCGCGAAGCCGGACGCGTGATGCGCATTGTGTGATGCCATAGGGAACGAGACGAACAAACGTGAAGCGGCGTGCGAGCGAAAGCCTGAACGCAGCGCGAAAGCGGGGCGCTATCTTCTCAGATCGGCCGGCACATCGGGCAGCTCTGGCGCCGTTTTTTTGCATGTGCGGCATGAGGGGACCGCGGTTTGCAACTTTCGGATTTTTGCATTGCAACGAGGATCGGCTGCGCAGGAAATTTCGACCGATGAGCACGCCCGTTTTACCGGGTAGTGACCTCGCTGCCCACAATTTGCACGCGTGGATCGCGCGTCGCGTGTTCGACCCTTTTTGTCCCCCTATACTACGAAGCCGCAGGTGTCCGCCGGCGAGCCAGCGGATACGCGCGGATCGGGCGCCTTTCCCGCCTGAAAGAAGATCCACATGGGGGACATGCAATGACTACGCTGAATCGCTTCAAAACATCCGCCGTCGTGCTCGCGACGGTGGCCGGCGTCGGTTTCCTGCCGAACGCGCCTGCCTATGCGAAGGGTCCGCAGCCGGCGGTCCTGACGAGTTCGGCGGTCGCGGTGGCCGACAAGTACAGCGCGGATGCCGCGGAGCGGATCTTCAAGGAAGGCGGCAACGCGATCGACGCAGCCGTCGCGATCGCGTTCACGCTTGCCGTCACGTATCCGGAGGCCGGCAACATCGGCGGCGGCGGCTTCATGACGATCTACAAGGACGGCAAGCCGTACTTCATCGACTACCGCGAGCGCGCGCCGCTCGCCGCGACGAAGGACATGTACCTCGACAAGGAGGGCAACGTCGTCAAGGGCATGAGCCTGTACGGTCCGCGCGCGGCCGGCGTGCCGGGCACGGTCGCGGGCATGTGGGAAGCGCAGAAGCGCTTCGGCAAGCTGAAGTGGAAGCAGGTGCTCGCGCCGGCGATCCACTATGCGCGCGACGGCTTCATGGTCGACGAGCAACTGGCGCAGCGCGGCGTCGACGCGTCGAAGGAGTTCGGCGGCAAGACCAATTTCGACAAGTACTTCTCCGGGTTGAAGGCGGGCACGAACTTCAAGCAGCCCGATCTCGCCGACGTGCTCACGCGGATCGCGAACGGCGGCGCGGAAGGTTTCTACAAGGGCAAGACGGCCGAGTTGATCGCGGCTTCGATGAAGACCGGCGACGGCAACGGGCTGATCACGACCGAGGATCTCGCGCAATACCGCGCGGTGTGGCGCCAGCCGGTGCAGGCGAAGTGGAACGGCTACGACGTGATCACCGCGCCGCCTCCGAGTTCGGGCGGCATCGGCCTCGTGCAGTTGCTGAAGATGAAGGCCGATCTGAAGAAGGACTTCGACGGTGTGGCGCTCAACTCGCCGCAGTACATCCATCTGGTCGCGGAAATCGAGAAACGCGTGTTCGCCGATCGCGCGCAATACCTCGGCGATCCCGATTTCTACAAGGTGCCGATCGCGCAGCTCACCGCCGACTCGTACATCGCGAAGCGTGCGGCCGAGGTCAATCCGAAGGAGCCGTCGGACACGAAGAGCGTACAGCCGGGGCTCGGCACATCGATGCCGGAGAAGGCCGAAACGACGCACTTCTCGGTCGTCGACAAGTGGGGCAACGCGGTATCGAACACGTACACGATCAACGGCTATTTCGGTTCGGGCGTGATCGCCGACGGCACCGGCATCGTGCTGAACGACGAGATGGACGACTTCTCCGCGAAGCCGGGCGTCGCGAACATGTTCGGCGTGGTCGGCAGCGATGCGAACGCGATCGAGCCGAAGAAGCGTCCGCTGTCGTCGATGTCGCCGACGATCATGACGAAGGACGGCAAGGTATCGCTCGTGATCGGCACGCCGGGCGGCTCGCGGATCTTCACGTCGATCTTCCAGGTGATCAACAACATCTACGACTTCAAGATGCCGTTGAAGGACGCGGTCGGCGCGATGCGTTTCCACCACCAGCTGCTGCCGCCGAACACGATCTTCTGGGAGCCGTACCATCCGATCGAAGGCGAGCTCGCGAAGCAGATCGAGGCGCGCGGCTACACGCTGAAAGGGCAGGACTTCAGCGGCGATATCCAGGTGATCAAGATCGACGGCAGGACGCCGGAGGCGATGGCCGATCCGCGCGGGCGCGGCGTCACGCGGATCATTCGCTGACGGGGCAGGCCGTGGGCGCGACCGCGTTGGCGGTCGTGCCGACGGCAATCGATGCCGGGCCCGGGCGCCCGGCATTTTTCATGGTGCCGGCGGGCGGCGCGCGTTTGGATCGCGTGGCGAGCGCCGGCGCGTGTCGCCTGACGGTCGACGCCGGCCGGTCGGCCAGCCGGTCGCCCTTGCCGGTCGCCCTTGCCGGTCGCCCTTGCCGGTCGCCCCGTGCCGGTCGCCCCCTTTTTCATCAATTTGACGCGCGACGCTGGGATAATGGCGGAGTATGGCTGCGTCAATTGAAGCAAGGAGGCCCCATGGAAGATAACGATACCCGCACCGAGACCGACGACCTCACCGATATGGCATCGGGCGAGTCGCGCCGGCACCATTTCGAGGAAGACCTCGTCGACGCGTACGACGAAGAACTCGAAATGGAGCTTGACGACCGCCGTTTCGATAGCGGCGAGGATCTGCTGTTCTCGCCGGAGCGCCGCGAAGCGCGCAAGCAGTATTTCCGCGAGCTGTTCCGGCTGCAGGGCGAACTCGTGAAGCTGCAGGACTGGGTCGTGAGCACGGGGCACCGCCTCGTGGTGATTTTCGAGGGGCGCGACGCGGCAGGCAAGGGCGGCGCGATCAAGCGCATCACGCAGCGCCTGAACCCGCGCGTATGCCGCGTGGCGGCGCTGCCCGCGCCGAACAACCGCGAGCGCACGCAATGGTATTTCCAGCGCTATGTCGCGCATCTGCCGGCCGGCGGCGAAATCGTGCTGTTCGATCGCAGCTGGTACAACCGCGCGGGCGTCGAGCGTGTGATGAATTTTTGTACCGACGACGAGTACGAGGAATTTTTCCGTTCCGTACCCGAATTCGAGAAGATGCTGGTGCGCAGCGGGATCCAGATCGTCAAGTACTGGTTCTCGATCACGGATCGCGAGCAGGAAGTGCGCTTCCAGAACCGGATCCACGATCCGCTGAAGCAGTGGAAGCTGAGCCCGATGGACCTGGAGAGCCGCCGCCGCTGGGAAGCCTATACGGCCGCCAAGGAAGAAATGCTGCAGCGCACGCATATCCCCGAAGCGCCGTGGTGGGTCGTGCAGGCGGTCGACAAGAAGCGCGCGCGCCTGAACTGCATCAGCCATCTGCTGACCCAGGTGCCGTATCACGAGGTGCCGCGCCCGACGATCGATCTGCCGCAGCGCGAGCATCACGAGGACTACATTCGGCGTCCGGTGCCGGACAGCATGATCGTCCCGGACGTTTATTGAGCGGTTCAGGTCGGCTGGATCGACCGCCGGGTCGCGCCGCGCAACGCGGCGCGCGTTATTCCCGGATCAGGAACGCGGCACGGTCGCGGCCGGCGATCCACGCGGGTTCGCGACCGCGGCCGCTCCACGTGGCGCCCGTCGCCGGATCGCGATATTTCGCGCCGATCGTGAACAGCTTCGCGCGATCGCTGTAGCCCTGCCCGAAGATTTCCCGCGCGGTCAGCGCATAGTCCTTCACGAGCTGGCGCACCTGCACCAGTGCCGCATCGCGTTCGCGGCGACGTGCCGTCTGGATGCGTCGATCGAGTTCCGCGAGTTGGGCTTGCAGTTCTTGCAGTTGCATGCGTCCGATATCCCCTGGCTGAGTTCTGATTGTCGGCGACGCGCGAGGTGCGGCGTGCCCCATGCCCGGCCAGCCGTTTGCGCAACGCCGTACCGGGAATGCAGGGAGATTAAATTTGGGTGCGCGGTTTTTCTATGGGACTTATCTGAATTTTGGCGGGGATCGTCATGAAGCCGGTGCGCGGAGGCTGCGCGGCCGGCAGCGCGTCACAGGTCAGGAAAGCCCGAACGTCCCTGCGTCAGGTCGAACAGCTCGGCTTTCGCCGTCGCTTCGGCCGTTTCCGGCAGCTTGATCACGAGCTTCACCGTCATCCCGTACGCACTGTCCGCCAGTTCATAACCCGCCTGTTCGATCCAGCGGCGCACGCGCGCTTCGTCCGGATAGCCGATTTCGATCGCGAACCGCGTGTGGCGAATGCGTTCGACGCGCTCGGCGTCGAGCAGCGCGGAGGCGATCGCGTCCGTATAGGCGCGCACCAGGCCGCCTGCGCCGAGCTTCACGCCGCCGTAATAGCGGACGACCGCGCCGAGCACGCCGTCGAGATCGTGATGACGCAGCACCTCGAGGATCGGCCGGCCGGCGGTGCCCGAGGGCTCGCCGTCGTCCGACATGCCGGACTGGCCGCCCGCGAGCAGCGCCCAGCAGACGTGGGTGGCCGCGGGGTGCGCGTCACGCAGGCGCTGCAGCGCCTGCATCGCGGCGTCGCGGTCGTCGACGGGGATCGCGTGTGCGATGAAGCGGCTCTTGCGGATTTCGAGCTCGCGGGTGTATTCGGTGGCGAGCGAATAACTCATTGAACGGAAAAAAGGGGATTCGGAATCGCGCCCATTATGAGCTATTTGGGTGCAGGATCGGTACAAAGTACGCGGGACGACGGATTGTCGGGATAACCGACGATGCACAACTTTCCGGGAAATTAATAAATAGTTAAATAATGGAGAAGTCGCACGCTGTAACGTTGATCTTTTGTAACAGTCCTGTTACAGTTCCGCCGCACCGGGATGCCGGTCACTCGGCATGGAAAGCGGAGCGCAACGGCCCGATACGCGGCGGCGCTATATAAAAACACTCAAGAGAAGTCACCTCAACGAGAACAACAATGGCCGATTTGCATTGGACCATGCCAATCGCCAGATGGACGTCGATTTCGACCGCGGGGGTGCCGGGCGTCGAAGCCCTCGATCCGATGGTGCGTCGCCGCTTGAGCCGGCTGTCGCGTCTCGCGCTTCAGGCTGCGTATGACTGCGCCGGAGCGGAAAATCCGTTACGGATGGTATTCGCGTCGCGTCATGGCGAACTGACGCGCACCACCGGCATTCTCTCCGACATCGGCGCCGCGGAACCCGTCTCCCCGACGGCCTTCAGTCTCTCCGTTCTCAATGCGGTCACGGGCATATTCGGGATCGCAAGGCGCGACCGCTCGCCCGCGACCGCGATCGCGGCCGGCCACGAAACACTCGGCTACGCGCTGCTCGAAGCATTTTCCCAATACGACACGTCGCCGGCAGCGCCGGTGTTGCTCGTCTATGCGCACGAGCCGGCCGACGCTGTATACGGCGATGTCGATGACGACCCGGAGAGTGTCGGGCTTGCCGTGCTGCTTGGCGCCGATGAGCCGGTCGGTTATCTGACCTGCGAAATGGCGGTCGACGGTGCGAGCGACACGCACGTTGCCGACGACGCGGCGAATACGCAAAGCGCGGCGGTGCTGCGCTGCCTGTCGGCGCGCACGACGGCGTCATGGCGTGGCGAACACGCATTCTGGCGATGGAGCTGGCATGATCGCGCGGCTTGACTACGGCTGGCGCCTGTTCGCGACCGGCATGAGCCTGGCATTTTTTGCGTTTTGCGGATCGGTGTTCTCGGTGCTGGCGATCGTCGTCGGCGCGCTGTGGCCGCATCGGCGCTCGCGCCAGCGTTGCGTGACGCTCGTGATCCACCATTTCTTCCGCGTGCTGGTCGCGCTGCTGCAGCGCATGGGTGTGATGAAGCTCGAGCTGAGCGGCGTCGAGCGTCTCGCCAACGGCGGCCCCGCAATCGTCGTCGCCAATCATCCGACCTGGCTCGACGTCATGGTGCTGCTGTCGCTGACGCCGAAAGCCTGCTGCGTCGTCAAGCGCGGCCACTGGGGCAACCCGTGTTTCTGGGGCATCGTCCGTGCAGCCGAATACGTGAGCAATGCCGATGCCGTCGGTCTCGTCGAGGCCGGGGCGCGGCAACTGGCGGCGGGCTACACGATGATCGTCTTCCCGGAAGGCACGCGCAGCCCGGGCGGCAATCGTCTGCATGCGTTCTCGCGCGGCTTCGCGCATATGGCGCTGCAGTCGCGCAGCCGGATTCAGCCGGTGCTGATCGATTGCGATCCGCCGGTATTCACCAAGACCCTGCAGTGGTATCACGTGCCGTCTCGTGCGTTTCGCATGCGCATCGACGTGCTGGAGCCGATGGATCCGAACCGGCTGGCGTCGGATGTCACGTCGCCGTCGATTGCCGCTCGCAGTATTGCCCGCGAGGTGGAAGTGCATATTACTCAAAGCCTGTTTCAGTATGGATACTTTAAAACTGCAAATTAAGCAGCTTCTGATCGAGATGCTCGATCTCAGCGACATGACGGTGGACGATATCGATGACGATGCGCCGCTGTTCTCGACCGACGGAATCGGCCTCGATTCCGTCGATGCGCTCGAAGTCGGCATCATGCTGCGCAAGAAGTTTCAATTGACGATCGCCGCGAACGACGAGCGTACGAAAGCGCATTTTCGGTCGATCAACACACTGGCGGCATTCATTGCCGAGCAGCAGTCGCATCAGGCATCGCAAGAAGCCGTGCTGGAAAAGGGGAGTCACTCGTGACCGACGCAGAAATCCTGGAGCGCATCCGCGCCATTTTTCACGAGAATTTCGCGATCGAGCCGGAGCGCGTGACACCTGAAACGCACCTGTTCGAAGAGCTCGACCTGGACAGCATCGACGCGGTCGATCTGGCCATCAAGCTTCAGGAAATGACGGGCAAGCGCATCAAGCCCGAGGAATTCAAGTCGGTGCGCACCGTCGGCGATGTCATCGCCGCGGTTCACGCGTTGCTCGCGCGCGCATGACGATGGCGATGACGGGCACGCGGGCGACGACCGGCACCGGTTTGCCACGCTGGGCAAGCGTGGCGGCCAGGGCGGTGCTGTTTGTCGCCTATCCGCTCGTCATCCTGTTCGCGTGGCAAAGCATGTCGCCGCGCTACGTCGGTTGCCTGCTCTTCGCATTGCTGTGGCTTCAGCGCACGGTCGGCAAGGGCACGCTCGCGAAGGCGCTGCGACGGCTCACGACGCTCGACTGGTGCGTGGCCGGTGCATTGACCGCGTTGTCCGTCGCGATTGCCGTGACGGACAGCGAACGTCTTCTTCATCTCTATCCTGCATGTGTGAGTGCCGGCTTGCTGGTCGCGTTCGGCGCGACGCTGCGGCGCGGTCCGACAATGATCGAAAAATTCGCACGATCGACCTATCCCGAGCCGAGTCCGGAAATCGTCCGCTACACGCGGCGCGTCACACAGATGTGGTGCGTATTCTTCATCGTGAACGGCGGTTTTTCGGTGTACACGGCGTTGTACTGGAGCCGTGCATCATGGGCCCTTTATAACGGCTTCATCGCGTACCTGCTGATCGGTGCGTTGCTTGCGGGCGAGTGGCTGTGGCGCAGCATCGTCATCGGCGCGAGACGAAAGCGCACGGGTGTCGCATGATCGCGCTGCACGAGATGCTGTGTGCCGCGGCGGATAGCGAAACGACAGTCTGCCGCGACGGCGCCGACGCGCTGACGCTGGGCGATTTGCGCGCGCGCGTGGACGCGATCGCCCGGACGCTCGACGCGAGCGGCGCGCGACGGGTCGCGATCTGCACGGATGATCCGTACGACTTCGCGTGCGCCTTCTTCGCGGTCGCGGCGGTGCACGGCGAAATCGTGATTCCGGCCAGCAACGCGCCCGGCTATCTCGGCGATCTGGCCCATGCATACGACCTGGTGCTGGATGCGCCGGCATTGGCCGCGTGCGGGCACGGCACGGAGCGCGAATCTGCCATCTCCGTCCGCTCGATCGACGCGACGGCCGCGGTGACGCTTTATACGTCCGGCAGCAGCGGCATCGCGAAGCCGGTGCGGAAGTCGCTTGCGCAGCTCGATGCCGAAGTGCGCACGCTGCAGCGCGAATGGGCCGACCGGATCGGCGCGGCGGTGACGCTGTCGAGCGTGCCGCATCACCACATCTACGGACTGCTGTTCAGGATCCTGTGGCCGTTGGCGGCGGGCCGCGCGTTCGACCGGACAGCGGTGCTCGAGCCGTTGCAACTGCAGCAGCGGCTTGTCGAATACGGCGGCGGTGTCGTGGTCTCGACGCCGTCGCAACTGATGCGCTGGCCCGCGTTGTCCGGTTTTCCGATGCAAGCGCCCGCGCCGTGCGCGTTCTTCTCGTCGGGCGGCCCGCTGCCGGCCGATGCGGCAGCGGCCTATGCGAACGCGTTCGGCGCGGCGCCGCTCGAGATCTTCGGCAGCACCGAAACCGGCGGCATCGCATGGCGGCGTCAGGACGTCTCTCTCGCATGGCAGCCGTTGAAGGGCGTCGACGTGCGCTGCGACGACGAAGGCGTCCTGTGCGTTCGCTCCGCGCATCTCGGTCACGATCGCTGGCACCGCACCGACGACACCGCGCGATTCGACGCGCAGGGCCGCTTCGCGCTCGCGGGACGGCGCGATCGCGTGATCAAGCTCGACGGCAAGCGCGTGTCGTTGCCGGAGCTCGAGACGCGGATACTCGCGCACGAGTATGTCGAGCAGGCGGCCGCGGTGGTCGTCGACGGCGCGACGCGGCCACACGTGGGCGTCGTCGCGGTGTTGAGCGCGGTGGGGCGGGACGCGCTGGCGGAGCACGGGCGGATTGCCGTCGCCACGACGTTGCGGCATGCGCTCGGCGCCTATTTCGACGCGGCCGCGTTGCCGCGCTACTGGCGTTTCCGCCACGCGATGCCGTTCGATGTGCGCGGGAAGCTGCCCGCTGCCGCGCTGGCGGCGGCCTTTACGGCCACGCCGGAGGGCTTCGAGCTGCTCGCGTCGTGGCGCAGCGACGACGCGTTGCATTACGAGCTGCGCGTGCCGCCTACGCTCGCGCATTTCGACGGGCATTTTCCCGGGCTGCCCATCCTGCCCGGGGTCGTGCAGATCGACTGGGCCGCGCGCCTTGCCGGCCGCGAGATGCCGGCCGTGCGGGAAATCCGTTCGATCGAACACCTGAAGTTCAAGGCACCCGTGCCGCCCGGCGCCGTGCTGGCGCTGCGTCTCGCGCACGATCCGGTACGCGGCCACACGCGCTTCGCGTTCCGGTGCGGCGGCCGGGAATGCACGTCGGGCGTGCTGGTATACGGCGCGGCGGCGGCATGAGCGACACCTGCATCGTCATCCCGATCTACAACCATCGCGACGCGATCGGCGGCACGCTCGCGCGCCTGGTCGTGCACGGCCTGCCGATTCTGGTAGTCGACGATGGCAGCGACGAGCCCACCCAGCGGGTGCTGGCAACGCTTGCCGCGCAGTACGCCGGTTCCGTGACGTTGCTGCGGTTGCCCGTCAACGGCGGAAAGGGCGCGGCCGTCATGGCCGGCATGCGCGCCGCGCGCGCACGGAGATATCGGCATGCGATCCAGATCGATGCCGATGGCCAGCACGATGCCGACGACGTGCCGAAGTTCGTCGCGGCTGCCCAGGCCGAGCCGGACGCCGTGATTCTCGGGCGGCCACGTTTCGACGACAGCGTGCCGAAGGCGCGCCTGTACGGCCGCTACCTCACGCACGTGTGGGTGTGGATCGAAACGCTGTCGCTGGACATTCCCGATGCGATGTGCGGGTTTCGTCTGTATCCGGTCGATGCCGTCTGCGAACTGATCGACACGGTGTCGATGCCGACGCGGATGGCTTTCGACAGCGAGATCCTGGTCAGGCTGCACTGGCGAGGCCTGGCGTTCAGGACGATCGCGACGCGCGTCGTCTACCCGGCCGACGGCGTGTCGCATTTCGACGTCTGGCGCGACAACGTGCGCATCAGCGCGAGCCACACGCGGCTCGTCGCCGGGATGCTCGTGCGCGCGCCGATGCTGCTGACGCGCCGGCTCATCGGGAGGCACAGCGCGCCGCCGACGGCGCGCACGCGCGCATGGTGGCGCATGCCGGAACGCGGCAGCCGGCTCGGCATGGCGTTGCTGGCCCTGAGCTGCCGCTGGTTCGGCAAGGATTTCACGTCGCTCTGGCTGCATCCGATCGTCGGCTATTTCGTGCTGACGAACCGCACGGCGCGCACCGCGTCGCATGCGTACATCGCGCGCCTGCGCGACGCGCAAGCGGCGGCCGTGCCGAAGCCGGGATGGCGCAGTGCGTATCGGCACATGCTTGCCTTTGCGCAGGCGGGGTTCGACAAGTTCGTCGCATGGTCCGGCCGTCTCGACGAACTCGACGTGCGCTTCGACGATTCGTCTGCATTCGATGCACTCGCCGCGAGCGGGCGCGGTGCGCTCGTGATCGGCGCGCATCTGGGCAACCTCGAGATGACACGCGCGCTTGCGCTGCGCGATGCGCACACGAAGGTGACGGCGATCGTCTATACCGAACACGCGAAGCGCTTTACCGGTGTGCTGGCCGGCGCGAACCAGGCATTCGGCAAGCAACTGGTCGAGGTATCGGACTTCGGGCCGGATACGGCGATGATGATGCAGTCGCGGATCGATGCGGGCGAGCTGCTCGTGATCGTCGGCGATCGCGTGCCGCCGCATGATTCGGGGAAAACGGTCGACGCCCGTTTTCTCGACGCGCAGGCTCCGTTCGCGCAGGGCCCGTACATTCTCGCCCATGCGCTCGGCTGTCCGGTGTACCTGTTCTTCTGCCTGAAGGAGCAGCGCGGCTACCGGCTCTATTTCGAACCGTTCGCAGACCGAATCGAGCTGCCGCGCCGCGAGCGTGCGAGTCACGTCGCGCTATGGGCGCAGCGCTATGCCGCGCGGCTCGAACACTATTGCCGCAAGGCTCCCTATCAATGGTTCAACTTCTTCGATTTCTGGGCGCGGCCCGATGGAGGTCCGCGTGGCCGAGCATGACATGAAGAACGTCCCGGCCACCGCCGCGGCGGACGCGAGCCGGCCGCCCGTCGTGATCGGCGACCGGCATCTGACGATCGAAGACGTCGTCGCGATCGCCCGCGATGGTGCGCCGGTCGCGCTGAATGCGGCGAGCGCGTGGCGCTCGCGGATCGAGCGCGGCGCAACCTGGCTGCGCGACTATCTCGCGAACGGCGGCACGCTGTACGGTGTCACGACCGGATATGGCGACGCCTGCGTGGTCGAGGTGCCGCCGTCGCTCGTCGAAGCGCTGCCGCTGCAGCTGACCCGTTATCACGGATGCGGGATGGGCGACTGGTTCGACGCGACGCAGACGTTGTCCATCATCGTCGCACGGCTCAATTCGCTCGCGTTCGGTTACTCGGGCGTGCGGTTCACATTGCTGGAGCGGCTGGCCGATCTGGTGAATCACCGCATCCTGCCGCGCATTCCATCGGAAGGCTCGGTCGGCGCAAGCGGCGACCTGACACCGCTGTCCTACGTCGCCGCGGCGCTGGTCGGCGAGCGCACCGTATCGTTCGCCGGCCACGAGCGCGACGCGCGGGACGTATGGCGCGCGATCGATCGCGCGCCGCTCACGCTTGCGCCGAAGGAAGGGCTGGCGCTGATGAACGGCACGGCGGTCATGACGGGGCTGGCCTGCCTCGCGTTCGCGCGTGCCGAGCACCTGACGTCGATCGCTGCCCGCCTGACGGCATTGACGACGGTCGCGCTCGACGGACGGGCGGGGCACTTCGATGCGCGCTTGTTCCACGCGAAGCCGCATGCGGGGCAGGGCGAGGCGGCCGCATGGATACGCGCCGACCTGGCCGGGCGCGACGAATCGCCGGGGCGGCGCCTGCAGGATCGCTATTCCGTCCGGTGCGCGCCGCACGTGATCGGCGTGGTGCGCGACGCGTTGTCGTGGATGCGCCGCGATATCGAGAACGAACTGAACAGCGCGAACGACAATCCGCTGATCGATCCGGACGAAGGGTGCGTGCTGCACGGCGGCAATTTCTACGGCGGCCATATCGCGTTCGCGATGGATGCGCTGAAGACCGCGGTGGCGAACCTCGCGGACCTGATGGATCGCCAGCTCGCGCTGCTGGTCGACGACAAGTTCAGCAACGGACTGCCGCGCAACCTGACGGGGGCGACCGGGGAACGGGCCGCGATCAATCACGGGTTCAAGGCCGTGCAGATCTCGTCTTCCGCATGGACGGCGGAGGCGCTGAAGCACACGATGCCGGCGAGCGTGTTCTCGCGCTCGACGGAGTCGCACAACCAGGACAAGGTCAGCATGGGAACGATCGCCGCGCGCGATTGCCTGCGCGTGCTGGCGCTGACGGAGCAGGTCGCCGCGGCGCACGTGCTTGCGACCGTGCAGGCTGTCCGTCTGCGGCTGCGCGACGACCCGCGCACGCAGCTTTCGCCCGCGCTGCGCGCGTTCATCGACGATGTGGATCGCCAATCGCCGCTGGTGGTCGAGGACCGGCCGCTCGAAGCGGAGCTGCGCGCGTTGACCGCGCGCCTGGCTGCCTGCGAACCGATTGGCGAGCCGATCGGCGGATCGTTCGGCGCATGCCGGCGCGGGGAGGCGGCATGAACGAGAACCGTCCGCCGCTCACCGCGACCGCACGCGTCGAGGTGCTGTTCCACGATGTCGACGCAATGAACGTCTGCTGGCACGGGCATTACCTGAAGTACTTCGAAAGCAGCCGCGCCGCACTGCTGCGGATGATCGACTACGACTATCCGGCGATGCTGGCGTCGGGCTATGTGTGGCCCGTGGTGGAGGCGCATCTGAAATACGTCCGCCCGGCCCATTACAGCCAGCAGCTCGACGTGCGCGCGACGCTCATCGAATTCGAGAACCGGCTGAAGATCGGTTACGAAATTCTCGACGCGGCCTCGGGTGAGCGTTTGACGAAGGGCTATACGGTGCAACTGGCGATCGATGCGACGACGCGCGAACTGCAGTTCGTGTCGCCGCCGGCCTTGACTGAAAGGGTGCGTGCGCAATGGGCCTGATGCTGCGCTACCGACGGTTTGCGGCGACGATGCTCGGCGCATGGATGATGCTTGCCGGCAACGACCTGGCGGCCGCTCCGGCACCTGTCGCGGCCGCAGCGGGGGCTCGCCCGGCGAACGCCGCGCTCGTCGCCGATGTCGCGACGCGGCTGGCAAGAGTGGGTGCGATTCGCGCGGATTTTCGGCAGACCCAGACGCTGTCGGCGATGAAGCAGCCACTCGTCAGCACGGGATCGATGTTGTTCGATCGCAGGTCGGGTGTCGTCTGGCGCATCGACACACCCTACAAGGCCACCTATGTGATCACCGACGCCGGCATGCGTGAGGTCGGGGCGGACGGCCGCCTCGTCGCGCCGGCCGGCGGTGGCCGCGGCGTCGCGCAAGTATCGCGCATGATGCGCGACATGCTCGGCGGCGACCTGTCGGCGCTGTATGCGCAATTCGACGTCGAAGCGAGCGGCACGCCGGAACGGTGGCGGATGGTGTTGCGGCCGAACCAGCCGCAGCTCGCACAGGCGATCCGCGTGCTCGAAATGAGCGGCGGCGCCTATCTCGGCAAGCTCGACATGACGTTTGCGAACGGCAACGTGACCGTGCTCGAGTTCGTGCGGCCGACGCCGGTCGACGCGCCCGCGCCCATCGAGCGCGGTTGGCTGGAGGCACGATGATGAATACGGCGCGCGACGCGATCGACGCATCGGGCGAGCGCGGCCGGCGGCGCGTGCTGTGCGCCGCATGGCTGACCGTCGCGCTGGTTGCGATCGCGTTCATCGTGTGGCGCTTCAGCGGCCCCGCACCGTTGCAGACGAACCTGCTTGCGTTGTTGCCGGCCACCGAAGCGAATCCGGTTGCCGAACGAGCCGTCGACGTGCTCGGCGATGCGCTCGGCAATCGCACTGTCTATCTGGTCACCGATCGGGACGCCGACCGCGCGAAGGCCGCCGCGAAGCAGTTTGGCGCGCGGCTCGCGGCGAGCGGGGCATTTCGTTCGGTGACGGTTGAAGTGCCGCCGTTCGACCTGTCGCAGATCGCGGCGACCTACCTGCCGGCCCGTTTCGGTCTACTGACGGACGCGGATCGCCGGTCGCTCGAACAAGGCGACGCCGCGCTCGGCGAACGGCTCGTCCGGCGGCTCTACGCGCCGCCCGTCGATGGTCTGCAGACTGCGGTGGCGGACGATCCGTTTGGCTGGCTGCAGCACTGGCTCGGCGAGCTGCCGCTTGCGGCATCGAACCTGTCGCTCGAAGACGGCATGCTGGTGTCGCATCGCGCCGGCGCCACGGGCGTGCTAGTGATGACGTCGCTGGCAGGGTCGGCCTATGAATCCAGTGTCCAGCACGCGGTGCGCGTCGCGACTGCCGATGCGGAACGCGCACTTGCGGGAGACTTCCGCGGCGTTCGCGTCGACCGGGCCGGCGCCGTGTTCTATGCGGAAGCGGCGCGTGCCAGTGCCGAGCGCGACGTGCACGTGATCGGCGCGGTGTCGCTGGCCGGCATCGCGCTGCTGCTGATGAGCGTATTCCGGTCGCCGCGCCTGCTGGTGCTCGCGTTTGCGTCGACGGCATTCGGGATCGTGTGTGCGCTGGCCGCGACGCTGTTGGTATTCGGCAAGCTGCACCTGCTGACGCTGGTGTTCGGCGTGAGCCTGATCGGCGAGGCCGTCGACTATTCGATCCAGTATTTCGTCGCATACCTTTCCGCCGGGCGGCAATGGGATGCGCGGCGCGGCGCGGCGGCGGTCAGGCCGGCGCTCGCGGTGGCGCTGGCGACCAGCCTGCTGGGTTACGCGATCCTGATGTGGGTGCCGTTTCCGGCACTCAAGCAGATCGCATGCTTTGCGATCGTCGGGATCCTCAGCGCGTTCGCTGCGGTCACCGGCTTTTTGCCGCTCATGCTTACTCAGCCGCCCCGGAGCGCGCCGTCTCGCGTGTTCTCGGGCGCGGCGCGCTTGCTGAGCGGTTGGCAGTCGCTGCTGGCAGGGCGGCGCGCGGTGGCCGCCGCCGTGCTGGTCGCGCTGGTTGCGATTCCGGGGTGGGTCGTCCTGAAGAGCGACGACGACATTCATCTGCTGATCCAGCGCGATGCGGGCCTCGCTCGACAGGAAAGCAATATCCGCGCGGCGGTCGGGCTGGCCAACACCGCGCAGTTCTTCGTCGTGCAGGGCGCGTCTCCGGAAGAGGTGCTCGAGCGTTCCGAGGCGCTGCTCGGGGCGCTCGATCAGCAGCGGGTCGGCCGCGTCCAGTCGATCGCGACGTTCGTGCCGTCGGCGAAGCAGCAGGCACGCAATCGCGCGGTGCTGGGCACGCACGTGTTCGCCGATGCCACCGCACTGCGTGCGACGCTGGCGCACGCGGGTTTCCGCGACGAGGTCGCCGACGCGTGGCTTCGCGCGTATTCGGTCGATGCGCCGGCGACGCTGTCCGTCGATACGTGGCTGGCGGCACGCTGGTCGGCGCCGTTCCGGCATCTGTGGCTCGGGCGGGTCGATGGCGCCACCGGCCCCGTCGATGCGGCACTGGCGATTCCGGAACGGGTCGACGCGGCGAACGCGGCTACGTTCGCGGCGTTGGCGCGCACGCTGCCCGGCGTGTCATGGGTCGACAAGGCCGCAAGCGTGTCGAGCCTGTTCGGCGCCTATCGGGTCGACAGCGGCCTGTGGCTGGCCGGGGCGCTGGTCGTGGTCGCCGCGCTGCTGATGTGGCGATACGGCATGCGCGGCGGTATCGCGACGACGTTGCCGGTCGTGTTCGCCATCGCGTTGACGCTCGCGGCGTTCGGCTATGCGGGCGTGCCGCTCACGCTTTTCAATTGGCTCGCGCTGATGCTGGTGCTCGGCGTGGGCGCCAACTACGCGGTGTTCCTCCGGGAAGGCTGCATGCGGGACGCGGCCGGTCTCGGCGCGGTATGGACCGGCGTGCTGCTGTCGGCGGCCACGACGTTGCTGTCGTTCGGGATGCTCGGCGCGAGCGCGATGCCCGCGTTGCGCAGCTTCGGCACGACCCTCGCGATGGGCATCGTTTTCTCGGTGCTGTTCGCGCCGCTCGCCACGCCGTCCACGAAGGAGGGGCGCGCATGAACGCCAGACTGACGCCGGTCTACCTGTCCGCACCCGGCATGATCAACGCGCTCGGCGCAACCACCGACGAAATCGTCGACGCATTGCATACTGGCGTCGCGCCGGGCATGGCGCCGCGGACCGATGGCGTTGCCGGCGGCTGGATCGGGAGCGTGCGCGCCAGGCTCGACGTCGCGCCGCCCACCTCGCTCGGGCATTTCGATTGCAGGAACAACCGGCTGTTGCTTGCCGCGCTGGCGCAGATCGGACACTTCGTCGACGCGGCGATCGCGCGTTACGGTCCGCGCCGGATCGGTGTCGTGATCGGCACGAGCACGTCCGGCATCCAGGCGGCGGAGCACGCGCTTGCGCAGCGCGCCGCGACGGGCACGATGCCTGCCGGATTCGATTATCGACAGATGGAAATCGGCACGGCGGCGCCGTTCGTGCGCGCGGTGCTCGGTGTGGCCGGGCCAGCCTATACGTTGTCGACCGCATGCACATCGAGTGCCAAGGCATTCGCGGCAGCGCGCCGCCTGCTGCGGCTGAAGCTGTGCGACGCGGTCGTCGTCGGCGGCGCGGATTCGCTGTGCGAGCTGACGCTGCAGGGCTTCGCATCGCTCGAATCGGTCAGCCCGGGCCGGACCAACCCGATGAGCCGAAACCGGAACGGCATCAATATCGGCGAAGGCGCCGCGCTGTTCGTGATGAGCCGCGATGAAGCGGCGGTCCGGCTGGCCGGCGTCGGCGAGTCGAGCGATGCGCACCACATCTCGGCGCCGGATCCGGCGGGCTGCGGCGCGGAGGACGCGCTGCGCGCCGCGCTCGCGGACGCCGGCGTCACATCGTCCGCGGTCGGCTACGTGAACCTGCACGCGACGGCGACGCGGCTGAACGACGAGATGGAAGCGAACGTGATGGCACGGGTGTTTCCGCACGGCGTGCCGGCGAGCGGGACCAAGCCGCTGACAGGACACATGCTCGGCGCGGCGGGCGCGACCGAGCTTGGATTCGGCTGGCTGACGCTGGCGCGCGGGATCGCGCTGCCGACGCACGTCTGGGACGGCGAGCGCGACCCGGCGCTGCCGGGGCTCGACCTGGTCGACCGCGAGCATCGTCTGGCCGGCGCTGCAACAGGACGCTACGTGATGAGCAATTCGTTCGCATTCGGCGGCAGCAATGCCAGCCTGATTCTGGGAGGCTGACATGAATGCCGCACCATTGATCGACGCGCTGCATGGCGGCGCGGATATTCCCGTCGGCGACGTGCGGGACGTGTTGCCGCATCGCGGCACGATGCTGCTGCTCGACGCGATCGAGCGCTGCTCGGAAACCGGCATCGAGGTCAGCGCGCTCGCGCGCCGCGATGCGTGGTATGTCGACGGCAATGGCGCGATGCCGGCGTGGATCGGCATCGAGCTGATGGCGCAGGCGATCGCCGCGCATGTCGGCCTGCTCGCCGCGCATGCGGGCGGCCGCGCGAAACCGGGCGTGTTGCTCGGGGCCAACCGCTATCTCGCGCATCGCACGGCGTTCGGCGCCGACACGACGCTGCGCATCGTCGCGCGGGAACTGCTGCGCGGCGACGAGGGGCATGGCGCGTACGAATGCGCGATTCATGCCGACGGCGAGTGCTGCGCGGAAGCCGTCGTCAAGGTGTACCAACCAAACGATTTTCAATCCTTTATCGAGGGGAGCTTCAATTCATGACTCGGCGAGTTCTCGTGACAGGGGCGAGTCGCGGCATCGGCCGCGCCGTGGCGCTGCGCGCGGCGTCCGACGGTTTCGCCGTGACCGTGCATTGCCGCACCGGCCGCGACGACGCGGAAGCCGTGGCCGCGACGATTCGCGCGCAGGGCGGCACGGCAAGCGTGCTGCAGTTCGACGTGCGCGACCGTGCGGCGTGCCGGCAGGAACTGGAGGCCGATGTCGAAGCGAACGGCGCGTACTACGGAATCGTCTGCTGCGCGGGCGTGACGCGGGACGGCGCGTTTCCCGCGCTGTCCGAAGAGGACTGGGACATCGTGATCGAAACCGGGCTGGACGCGTTCTACAACGTCGTTCATCCGCTGACCATGCCGATGGTGCGCCTGCGCGGCGGCGGCCGCATCGTGACGATCGCGTCCGTGTCGGGCGTGATGGGCAATCGCGGCCAGGTCAATTACAGCGCCGCGAAGGCCGGGCTGATCGGCGCGACCAAGGCGCTGGCGATCGAGCTGGCGTCGCGCAGGATCACCGTCAATTGCGTGGCGCCCGGGCTGGTCGACACCGGCATGCTCGACGAGGTGCCGCTGGAACACGCATTGAAGACCGTGCCGATGGGCCGTGTCGGCCAGCCCGACGAAGTCGCGGCGGTGGTCGGTTTCCTGATGTCGGATGCGGCGAGCTACGTCACCCGGCAAGTGATCGGCGTCAACGGCGGGATGGTGTGATGAAGCGCGTGGTCGTGACGGGAATGGGCGGTGTGACCGCGTTTGGTCAACGCTGGCCGGAGATCGAGGCGCGCTTGCGCGACGGGCGCAACGCGGTGCGGCGCATGCCGGAATGGGACTGCTTCGAGGCGCTGCATACGCGGCTTGCGTGTCCGTTGCCGGCGTTCGAGCTGCCGCCCACGTATCCGCGCAAGAAGACGCGTTCGATGGGGCCGGTGTCGATGTACGCGGTGCGCGCGAGCGAACTGGCGCTGGAGGATGCGGGGTTGTCCGACGATGCGTCGATCCGTGACGGCCGGATGGGCGTCGCATACGGATCGTCGTCGGGATCGGTCGAGCCGATCCGGGCATTCGGCACGATGCTCGAAACGGGCTCGATGCGGGACGTCACGTCGAACAGCTACGTGCAGATGATGCCGCATACCACGGCCGTCAACGTCAGCCTGTTCTGGGATCTGAAAGGCCGGATCGTGCCGACATCGTCCGCATGCGCGTCCGGCAGCCAGGCGATCGGCTACGCGTACGAAGCGATTGCGACGGGCAAGCAAGCGCTGATGCTGGCGGGCGGCGCGGAAGAATTGTCGGGCCCGGCGGTGGCCGTGTTCGATACCCTGTACGCAACCAGTACGCGCAACGATGCCGCGCACCTGACGCCACGCCCGTTCGACGCCGATCGCGATGGTCTGGTGGTGGGCGAGGGCGCTGCGACGCTGGTGCTCGAGGAGTACGAGCACGCGGTCGCGCGCGGCGCGACGATCCATGCGGAGATCGTCGGCTTCGGCTGCAACTCCGACGGCGCGCATATTACGCAGCCGACCGCCGAGACGATGGCGGTCGCCATGCGTCTCGCGCTGAGCGATGCGACGCTCGATGCCGACGCGATCGGCTACGTGAACGCGCACGGTACGTCGACCGATCGGGGTGACGTGGCGGAGAGTCATGCGACGGCGTCCGTGTTCGGCGAACGCATGCCGATCAGTTCGCTGAAAAGCTATGTGGGCCACACGCTCGGCGCGTGCGGCGCGCTCGAGGCATGGTGGACGATCGAAATGATGAAGCGCAACTGGTATGCGCCGACGCTCAATCTCACCACGGTCGACCCGGCGTGCGCGCCGCTCGACTACATCATCGGCGACGCACGCCGGATCGATGCGGAATTCGTGATGAGCAACAACTTCGCGTTCGGCGGGATCAACACGTCGTTGATCTTCCGCCGGATCGGCGCATGACGGCGGTCGGCGGCGCGGCGACGCGCGTCGTGGTCACGGGGCTCGGCATTGTGTCGTGCCTCGGCAATTCGCTCACCGAAGTATCGGAAGCGTTGCGCACCGGCCGCTCGGGCGTGAGCCGCGTCGACGCGTGGCGCGAGCGCGGTTTCCGCAGTCAGGTCGCCGGGGTGGCGAGCGTGGCGTCGGCGGCGCGATTCGCGCGCAAGCACGAGCGCTTCATGGGCGACACCGCGCGTTTCGCCGCGCATGCGGCCGCATCGGCACTCGACGATGCAGGGCTCGACGCCGGGATGCTGCGTTCGCCGCGCGCGGGCGCGATCGTGGGGTCGGGCATCGGTTCGATCGCCGACTACGACGACGCGATGGAGATCGCGCGGCATCGCGGTATCGAGAAGACGCCGCCTTATGTCGTGCCGAAAGCGATGAGCAGCACGGCGTCGGCATGCGTCGCGCAATTGTTCGGCATCGAAGGCGTGTCGTACTCGCCGTCGTCTGCGTGCACGAGCGCGGCGCTGGCGATCGGGCAGGCGGCGCACTGGATTCGCTCCGGATACCAGGACATCGTGCTGGCCGGCGGGAGCGAGGCACTGCACGACAACATGACGCTCATGTTCGACGCGATGGGCGCTTTGTCGAGCGGTTTCAACGATACGCCGGAGCGCGCATCGCGCCCGTATGCGCTCGGCCGCGACGGCTTCGTGATCGCGTCCGGCGCGGGCATTCTCGTGCTCGAATCGCTCGAGCATGCGCGTGCGCGCGGCGCGCGAATTTACGCGGAAATCAGCGGGTTCGGTCAAGCCACGGACAACGCCGGCATGGCGGCGCCTCATGCACCGGGGATCGCACGCGCGATGCGTGGCGCGCTCGACGGCAGCGGGCGGCGTCCGGACTACGTCAACACACATGCGCCGTCGACGCCGCTCGGCGACACCGAGGAACTCGACGCGCTGCGCGACGTATTCGGTGGCGACGTGCCGGCCTTCTCGTCGACGAAAGGGCTGACCGGACATCCGCTCGGCGCGAGCGGTGCGCATGAAGCGATCTACACGATCCTGATGATGCGCGACGGCTTTGTCGCGGGCACGGCGGTCGGCTCCGAGCCCGATCCGGCGGTGGCCGGCATGCCGCTCGTGCGCACCGCGCGCGAATGCGCGATCGAACGCGCGCTGTCGGTGTCGTTCGGATTCGGCGGCAGCTGCGCAAGCGTGTTGTTGGACGCCTGGAAGGGCGATTGAAGTGAACTTACTGAGCTGAGAGGACGATAACAATGAAGCACAAAGGACATCTGGCCGGCATGTTGGTGGCCGCGTCGTTGCTGACGGGGTGCGGTACCGTGGTGCGTTCGCTGCCGCTGCCGGCGGCGGCAACGACGCCGGACACGAGCGGCGTCGCGATCTATTTCGGCACGCAGCCGCATCCGGACGTGAAGACCAGCATCGGTCCGCGTTCGGAATCGGTACGTGTGTCGCGCGGGACGCAAGCCGAACAGCCGACGTGCGACCAGGCGCTGGCCGAAGCGTTGAACCGTCTTCGCATCTATGCGAAGAATCATGGCGGGAATGCGGTCGTCAACGTGACGACGCGCTTTCATGAAAAGCGTTCGGAGTCGACGTCCGAATATACGTGCGGCGTGAGCGGCAGCGCCGGCGCGATCGCCGTGTCGGGCGACGTCGTGCAGCTGAACGCGCAATAACGGGAGCCCACGTGAAATATCGCATCGCACTGGCGCTGCTCGGCGCGACGTTCGTCGCGTCGGCCGCGCACGCACGGGACACGATCCGAGACTATCCGATCGAGAACGCGTTGAAGAGCGAGGAAGGAAAGCTCGACGACGGCGTCGCGCTCTATTTCGGTGATCAGTCGCATCCTCGCGTGCTCAAGTCGTACGGCACGTTCGCGACCAACAAGAAGACCAACGCGTTCGGCAAGAGCGACGAGGCGGCCTGCCAGCATGTGTTCCTGTCGGCCGTCATCGAACTGCAGGCGCGCGCGCGAAAGGAGGGCGGCAATGCCGTCGTCGGCATCAAGAGCAATTACCGCAACGTTTTGCGCTCGAGCACGACGGAGTTCACGTGCGGGGCCGGCGCGGTCGTGGCGGGTGCGGCGCTCACCGGCGAAATCGTGACGCTGAAGCCTTAGTCGGCGCGTGTCGGGACGGGGCCGCCGAACGGCGGCCTCCGACACTCACGCGGCCTTGCGCGCGGCGACGTTCACGAGCGTCTCGCGGCGCTTGCCCGGCTTCGGTGCGTACAGGCCGATGCGCTCGAGGAGTCCGAAGTCTTTCGCGCGGCTCCACCACAGGTACGGGAACGACACATTGCGGGCGTCGAACGTGAACCCGCCGTCGCGCAGCATCGCAAGGTAGCCGTCGGCACTTTTCTGAACTTCCATCGGATGACGGAACAGCAGCCGGATCACCCACGACTTGATGTATGCGTCGGTCGATTCGGCGAACAGCAGCAGCCCGCCGGGTTTCAGTACGCGGCGAAAATCGGCCAGTGCATGCTCCTGGTGGACGAGATGATGAAAGGTCTGATGGCAGAACACGATGTCGACGCTCGAATCGGCGAGCGGGATCTGTGTGCAGTCCGCGCGATGCAGTTCGACGGGCGTGGCGCAGCGCCGCGCGGCTTCGGACGCATGCGTGAGCGAGTCGTCGTGACAATCGATGCCGATGATTTTGCCGGGCGCGAACGCTTCGCCGAGCAGGCGGAACGACTTGCCCTGGCCGCATCCCGCATCGAGGATGACGGGAGCCTTCGGCAGCGGCGCGCCGATGAGCTGCTTGAGGTCATCGATGGCCACCCTAAGCACGTGATGCTCCCAGGTATGCGTGCGAAGAAACCAGATGCCGAAGCGGGTTTCTGGAACATAGGCGGGAGCGTGCGTGCGGCAGGACGTCATGGGTCTCTCGTCGGAATGTTGGATTTGTTGACCGCCTATTGTAGTTTGCAACGCCAGATCGTGGCGTGAGAAACGTAAGATATCCAATCCATCGAAATGGAACGGCAAGCATGAGTGAAATGAAATCGAATTCCGTCGACGTCGCGATCATCGGCGCGGGGCCGTCCGGCGCGGTCGCGGCCGCATTGTTGCGCAGGGCGGGCCGTTCCGTGCTGGTGCTCGAGCGCCAGCATTTTCCGCGCTTTTCGATCGGCGAGAGTCTGTTGCCGCAAAGCATGCAGTATCTCGAAGAGGCCGGTATGTTGCAGGCCGTCGTCGAGGCCGGCTTCCAGTTCAAGAACGGCGCCTATTTCGTTTATCGCGACAGGATGTCGTCGTTCGATTTCCGGGAAAAGTTTTCCGACGGCTGGGGGACGGCCTATCAGGTCGAACGCGCCGCCTTTGACGATCTGCTGATCCGTTGTGCGGCGGACCAGGGCGCGGACGTGCGGTTCGGCCATACCGTGCAGGCGTTCCATCCTGGCGATACGCAGCGGCTCGAGGTCGTCGACGAAGCGGGGTGCGAATATTCCGTTCATGCGTCGTTCGTGCTCGACGCCAGCGGATTCGCGCGCGTGCTGCCGCGGCTGCTCGATCTCGAGGCGCCGACCGGCATGCCGACGCGCGCGGCAATCTTTTCGCACGTCGAAGACAGCCTGCCGGCCGGGTCGACCGATCGCGACAAGATCTGCATTGCCGTCCATCCGGAGCGTCGCGACGTGTGGTTCTGGATGATCCCGTTGACGAACGGGCGCTCGTCGGTCGGCTGCGTGGCCGACGCCGGTTTTCTCGACGTGCCGCAAGCGCAGCAGGAATCGTTGCTGCGGGAATTGCTGCAGAGCGAGCCGACGTTGTCGCGCCTCGTCGGCAGCAAGCCGTTCGTGATGCCGGTGCGTCGCATCGCGGGCTATGCGTCGAATGTCGAGCACCTGCATGGGCGCGGCTATGCGTTGCTCGGCAACGCCGGCGAATTCCTCGACCCGATCTTTTCGTCCGGCGTGACGATCGCGATGCGCTCCGCGCAGCTGGCGGTCGCCGTGCTCGAACGTCAGTTGCGCGGCGAGGCGGTCGATTGGACACGCGATTACGACATCGCGCTGCGCAAGGGCATCGACACGTTCCGCGCGTTCGTCGAGCGCTGGTACTCAGGCGCGCTTCAGGACATCGTGTTTCATGAAGACAAGGCGTCCGACGTGAAGCGCATGGTCTGCTCGATTCTGGCCGGCTATGCGTGGGACGAGTCGAATCCGTTCGTGCGGGAACCGGCGCGCGGCCTCGACGTGCTCGCCGAATTCTGCCGGGCCGGTGGCCTCGGGTGATTCGGTGAATCGAGGCGGACGCCGAGCGATGTTTCGTCCGGCGCCCGCCATTACATCACCGTCGCTCAGCTACCCTGCAGCCGGATATCGCGCGATGACGCGCCGACATACACGGTCCCGCCCGGCACGAACTTCCAGCCGTTTCGCGACGTATCCCACACGCTCTGCATCCGCGGTGAAACGGTCACGCGCACATGCCGCGCCTCGCCCGGGTTCAGCCGGATCTTCTCCCAGCCGACCAGCCGCTTCGGCGGTTCGTCCTTGTACGGCACGCCGAGATAGACCTGCGGCGTTTCCGCGCCTGCGACGCGGCCGTCATTGCGCACGGTGAACGCGACGCTCAGCGAGCCGTCCCGTTGCCGCGACACCGACAGCCCCGAATACGCGAAGTGCGTGTACGACAGCCCGTAGCCGAATTCATACATCGGCTTGATGTTGCGTGCGTCGTACCAGCGATACCCCATGTTCAGCTTCTCCGCGTAGACGGGATCGTTCTCGAACGCGCCGCCTTGCCGCCACGCCGGCGAATCCTCGTCGCGCGCCGGGAACGTGACGGGCAGCTTGCCGGACGGATTGACCGCGCCGAACAGCACGTTCGCGATCGCCTTGCCGCCGCCTTCGCCCGGATACCACGCCTCGACGATCGCCGACACGCGGTCCTTCCACGGCATCAGCACCGGATTGCCGCTCTGCACGACGACGATCGTGTGCGGGTTCGCACGTGCGACCGCTTCGACGAGCGCGTCCTGGTTCGACGGGTTCGCGAGGCTCAGGCTCTGCAATTCGCCGAAATCCTCGCCGGCCGCCTGCGCGACCACGACGATCGCGACGTCCGAGCGCCCGGCGAGTGCCGCGGCCTGGTCGATTTCCTGCTGCGTGTACGCGCGGAACGGCGACTGCTGATCGCTGTTGCCCGCGAACGTGACCTGCGCCGCCGGCGCGAGCGCGCGGATCGCCGCGACGATCGGCACGTCGACCTTCAGCCACGGATTGCGCCACCAGCTGCACCCCGTCGACGAACCGAAGGTCAGGCCGCCGCAGCCCGCGAACGAACCGGTGACCGGATCGCGCGTGTTGCCCGAGCCGCCGCCCGACAGCACGGCCGCATCGGCGTGGCCGCCGATCACGGCGATCCGCGACAGCGCGGACGCGACGAGCGGCAACTGGTTGCCGTCGTTCTTCAGCAGAACGATCGACTGCTCGGCGACACCCTGCGCGAACCGGTTCGCGGCCGCGAAATCGATCGTGCCGCCGGCCTTGGCCGGATCGTCCATCACGCCGACGCGGATCATCACGGCCAGCTTGCGGCGCACCATGTCGTCGAGACGCGCGGTCGACACCGAGCCGTTCGAGATCGCCTGCTTGACGGCGGCCGGCGTCAGGTAGACGCTCGGCCCGACGTCCTCTTCCTCGTCGAGCCCGGCGTTGATCGAGGCGGCCGTGCTGTGCGCGGCGCCCCAGTCGGATTGCACCTGGCCCTGGAAGCCCCATTCGTTCTTCAGCACGTCGTTCAGCAGGTGATTGTTCTCGCACGCGTACGTGCCGTTCAGGCGGTTGTAGCTGCACATCACGCTGCCGGGCTGCCCGCGCTTCGCGGCGATCTCGAACGGCAGCAGGTAGAGCTCGCGCAACGTGCGTTCGTCGATCTGCGTGTTGCCGCCCATCCGGCCGTGCTCCTGTTCATTGCCGGCATAGTGCTTGATGGTCGCGATGACTTTCTGCCGCTGCGTGGCGAGCGTGCGCTCCGCGAGCAGGTCGCCGGCGAGCAGCGGATCCTCGCCGAGATATTCGAACAGCCGGCCGCCGCGCGGCTCGCGCGCGAGGTTGGTGCCGCCGGCGAGACCCATGCCGAATCCTTGCGCACGCAACTGGATCGCGACCTGCTTGCCGTAGTCGTACGACAGGCGGCGATCCCAGCTCGCGGCGACGGCGATCGTCGCGGGAAAGGTGGTGCTCGCGAGCGACGTGCTGCCGGAGCCGGTCGCCGAGTCGACCATGTTGAGATCGGGAATGCCGAGCCGCGGCACACCCTGGATGTAGCCGGCGCCACCGCCCGGCACCTTGGACATTTCGTATTGCGAATGAATGAACTGCAGTTTCTCGTCGAGCGTCATCTTGCGCACGAGGAGGTCGGCGCGCCGCTGCGCGGCGGATGATGCGAATGCGTCGGCGGCGTCGCCCGGTGAGTTGAAATCGGCGTTGCCCGCATAGACGCTGGTGCAGAGGGTCGCCGCCAGGACGGCGGCCGGCCAGAGTGTGTCCCGCATGTTGCTCTCCATGATCGTATTGCCGGTTGTTGTTCGGATGATGTCTGGAGCTGCGTACGTCCGATGGATTCGCATCGAACGCATTCGGCTGGCGATGCAGGGTGAGTGCGCGTCGGCATGCCAGCCAGGCGGGGAATCGTTACGGCCGGTTGGGCCCGATCGGAGCACGCGGACGGCGACGCGGACCGCCCGCCACTGCCGAATCGGATGTAGCGATTCTCTGCAGCGACCAATCGTACGAATGTAGTATGACTACAGCATCGGTGTTTCTACCGATACGTATGATCTTTTTTCGATGCGATTGCTCGATGCGGGCGAAAGACGGTCATCGTTCCCGATGAGGTGTCTGCGGCGGAGTAAGAAGTACCTGCGCGATGCGCTTCGTTGTGCGCGCATCGAAGGGAGCGTCATCGGATTCCGGCCGCTGCGAGGAAATCGCGCAGCACGGCCGACGCGCTAGCTGCGTCGAGCGACAGCGCTGCCAAGCAGTGGAATCCCGGCGCGATAGACGACGGTCGCGAGCGCCGCGGCAACCGCGGCCTCGGCCGTCAGCACGGCGGCGGCCGCGCCCAGTTCCGCGAAGTACTTCGCGAGCACGGGCACCAGCACGATGTTCAGAATGCCCGACGACATCAGGATCCGTGTGAACGCCGATTTCATGCCGAGCGGCAGCATCGTCTGCACGCCGAACAAGTCGGTCATCCCGGCCATGAATGGAATGAACGCCATCCAGCGCAGCACCTGGACCGTCGGTTCGTACGAAGGGCCATACAGGAGGCGCACCGCGAGCGGCGCGCCGAAGAAGATCGCGAGCGAGATGCCGAGCACCATCACGACCTGCACGACGAACAGCTTGCGCAGGAACGAGAACGCGTCGTTGCGTGCGTGCCGCATCAGGTAGCTGATGCGCGGATAGGTGGCGGCCTTCAGCGGCTGGAGCATGCTGAGCGCCGCGCGGATCAGCTTGTCGCCGGCGGCGAAGTAGCCGGCCGCGACGTTGCCCGACACGAAGCCGAGCAGCACGGTGTTGGTCGACGCATAGAACGCAATCGACGTCGACGCGAGGAACACCTGCCAGCCGCCTTTCAGCGATTCGGCGATGTCGGCGACGCCGACGCGCACGAAGTCGATTTCCCGCTGGAAATACAGATAGGCGGCGAGCACGATCGCGGACAGCGTCGGCACGGCGGCGTTGACGATCATCGCGCGATCGATGTCCGCCGGGCTGTGCACGAGCGCGAACATCGCGGGCAGGCTCAGGATGCGGCCGATGAACAGGATCACGCTCAGCGCGCGCAGCTTCTCCATGCCCTGGAAATACCAGCCCGGCGTGAACGCCACGCCGGCCACCATCCCGAAACCGATCAGCAGCAGGTCGCGGTCCTCGCCGAAGCGCTCGACCAGAAAGGTCAGCGCGATCAGCACGACGAAGCAGATCACGGCGATGCCGATCTGCGCGTACAGCGTCGCCCAGAAGATGCGAGAGCGTTCGGCGCGGTTGTCGCGGGCGAGCGCGATGCGCGGCGTCGCGGTCAGGTCGAAGCTGTAGCTCGTGCAGTTGGTGAGGTAGGCGATGACCGCGAGCGAGAACGCGAGCTGCCCGTAACCCTCCGGCCCCAGCGCGTGCGTCAGCAGCGGTGCGATCAGCAGCGGCACCGCGTACATCGAAATCTGCAACGTCAGCAGCAGCAGGAAGTTCTTCTTGATGTTTGACATTCGCTCGGTCGGCGCCGTGAGTGGCGCATGGCGGCGGAGTGCGGGCCGCCGTGCGCGCGCGGCCGGCCGGCGCTGGCCCGGCTGCGTGGGTTCGCGGCCCGTTCCGGCGGGCGCCGGTTTCGTCCGGCGATGCCGGACCCGGCCACATCGTATGGCGGTCATGATACGGGCCGCGCGAGACATCTGTGTTCGCGAGCCTACCGTTCGCGGATTCCGTACGCGCGTGCGGCGCGAATCGCGCTGCGGAGCGCATCGTTGTATCGCCGCCGTGGTGAATGCATTTGTAAGCTGGCGCACCGAAGGACGCTCGGGCCCGGTGCTCTAATCGAGCGCACTGTTCCGGTTCAGCGCGCGAAGGGCTTGACGACGACTCGGGCCGACAACCGTCGTCCCTGGGCGACGGGAACACGACGACGCATGGCGAAGGGCGAGCGGGGCGCGCAGGGGCGCGACGGCAGTCCGTTACCCGAAGGCCGTGCGTTCGCCGACCGGTCGCACGATCGCGGCATGGCCGATCCCGGCGGAGCCGCCGGCGCGGGTGTCCGCACCCGATAACAAATACCGATCCGAGGAGTACCGATTGAAGCCGATAACGTTCGGCAGCTGCGTGGGGTGGCTGCACGAAGGACAGACGACACAAGGCGTGATCCTGTGCGAATCGCTGGGGCACGAGGCTTCGTGGACGCACAAGCTCATGCGGGCGATCGCGGAGCGGCTGGCGCGCGACGGCGTGACGGTATTGCGATTCAACTATCCGTGCACCGGCGACTCGGCGGGCGACGATCGCGACGCCGGTCGGCATGCCGCGTGCATCGCCAGCATTCACGACGCGATCGACCTGTTGCGCGACCAGGCCGGCGTCACCGCGCTGACGCTCGTCGGGATTCGCGCAGGTGCGCTGTTCGCGATGCTGGCCGCGGCGGGCATGGGCTCGCGCCCGTCGCCGCGCGTCGATGCGCTGGTGGCGCTCGCACCGGTCGTGCGTGGCCGCGCCTATCTGCGCGAGCTGTCGTTCGTGCATCGCCAGTGGCTCGACACCACGTCGCCGGCAATCCGCGCCGCGCATCGCGACGAACCGTGCATGAACGTGCTCGGCCACCGCTTTCCCGCCGATTTCGTCGATGCGCTGAAGGCGCTCGATCTGTGCGACGTCGTGCGCGATGCGCCGACATTGCCCGGCGCGATGCTGCTGATCCAGCCCGATCAGGGCGACGGGCCGGCATTGCGCGACGCGTTGCTCGCGCGCGGCGTGGACGTGACGAGCGATCCGTTCCGCGAATGGCCGACGACGATGCTGGACGGTACGCGCTCGCGCTTGCCGCTCGCGGCGATCGACACGCTCGCGAACTGGATCGCCGAACGCGCGCCGCATAAGCTGGCCGGCGCCGACACCACGTCGCGAGCGGACCCGGGATGGAATGGCGAGTCGTCCGTCGCGCTCGACATGAATGACATGACCGAGCAGGTCGTCGCGGTCGGTCCGGACCGGCTGGTCGGCGTGCTGTGCCGGCCCGCCGATACGCGGCCGGCGAAGCCGGTCGGCCCGGCGGTCGTGATCGCGAACACATCGACGAATCCGCGCAGCGGCGAAGGGCGCTTCAGCGTGCGGCTCGCCCGCACGCTGGCACGCGCCGGCGTGACGACGCTGCGAATCGACGTGCAGGGCGTCGGCGACAGCGGGCCCGCCGCGCTGGACGATCAGTCGGGCGTCGTGTATTCGACGCAGTCGAGCGACGACGTGGCCGCCGCCGCGGACTGGCTGCGTGCGCTCGGTCATCCCGAGGTGGTCGCGGCCGGCATTTGTTCCGGCGCGTATGCGGCGTTGCATGCGGCATTGAAGACGCCGGCGCTCGGCGGCGTGATCGCGGTCAATCTCGCGCGCTTCGTGTGGCCAGCCGGGCTCACGCTCGAAGCGGTGCAGAAGCAGCGGAACAACTCGGTGCGCGGCTACTGGCTGTCGTTGCGCGACTGGCAGAAGTGGAAGCGCCTCGTGCGGGAGCGGCGCGACCTGCGTCCGATCGTGCGGGCCGTGGCCGCGAATGCGATCGCACGGGTCAGCGTGCCGGCGAAGGCGCTCGCCGCGCGCATCGGGTGGAAGCCGCGAAACGGCACGCCGCGCGGCGTGATGCACGAACTCGCGCAGCGCAACGTCCGGACGACACTCGTGTACGGCGCGCTCGATCCCGGCATCGACGATGTCCGGCGTCACTTCGGCGCGATCGAGCACGCGTTCCGGCGCTCGCGTCACGTGTGTCTGCATCTCGAGCCGGAGGTCGACCACGCGGTGTACGGCGCGGCGGGCACGGACATCGTGATCGACCTGTGCATGCAGGCGCTGGGCCGCGACTCGGCCCGGCCGGTCGCGCGCGTCGTCGATCCGGACACGCAGGAGGCGGCCGCGCGATCGTACGCGAACGTGTCGGTCGGCAGATCGTGATGTGTGCCGTGCCTCTTGCGTCGACGCTTAGGGGGCGATCGCGTTTGGCTTGAAGATCGGCGTTCGGTGGGCTCGCTCACAGACGCGTCGTTCGCCGTGGTGTCCAATCCCGTATCGGCGCGTGCGCGGCGGGATGCGTCAGTCCGGATCGCCCGGCTGCGCGTAGGGCGACTTCTCGTAGGGCGACGTGTACAGCGTGCCGGTGCGCCAGAGGTCTTCGGTGGGCGCATCGGTCACTTGCGGGCGATGCGGCCGCGTCGGCACGAGCGGCCGGCGCAGTGCGCCGCGGCCGCGCGATTCGTGCGCAGCGGCGGTGCTCGCGGCGGGAAGCGCGGCAGGAAGCGCCGCGGCAGTTGACGCGACATCGGATGCCGCCGTGGCCGGTTCCGCGGCCGCGCCGGTTATCGCAGCTTGTGCGGAACGCTGGAGCGGCACCGGCGCGAGCGGCGTCGACGATGAGAAGCCCCGCGCGTCGGCCTGCGTGGCGGGCAAAGTCTGCGCGCCGGCGGCACAGGCAACGCTGGCCGAGACGATGCAGACGAGTGACGAAAGCGATGCAGAGCAGTTCATGACGAATCGTACGGAGTACGTGCGGTGAAGAGGGAGGCGCGGCACCGCCATGCGAGCCGCGCCGCCAAGCGTAATGCCGGAATTCGCCGCGTTCGGCGGGTTACCGCACAGTTTTGGAAGGACACGATGTCAATCACCACGCAACCGGAATCGACGCTCGGGACGCCGCGGTCACCCACCGCGGGCATCCGGCGCGCGCCGTGGCTGTCGCGCATGGCGATCGTGGCGGCCGCGTGCGCGCTGAGCGCATGTGCGTTGTCGCCGGGCATGAGCTACCGGGAGCCTGCCGCGCGCGACGCGAATGCGCGCGTGAGCGCCGACGCATCGGGCGCGGGCGGCCTCGACGGCGTGCAGAACGTGTCGAGCGAGGATCTGATCGAAATCACGCCGGCGTTCGTCGCGCAGCATGCGGGCCCGCGCGCCGATGTCGACGCGGAGATCCGCCAGTTGTTCGGCAAGCCGAAGCCGTACGCGATCGGCCCGGGCGACGTGCTCGGCATCGTCGTGTGGGACCACCCCGAATTGAACCTGCCGACGACGCAGACGACGGGCGGCGGCGACGGCGTCGGCGCCAGCTCGGTCGCGACGGGCTACACGGTCGATGCGAACGGGAACGTGCAGTTCGCGTATGCGGGTCTCGTGCATGTCGCGGGATTGACCGAGGCGCAGGCACGCGCGCTGCTGACGAAGCGGCTCGGCGAATACGTGCGCAAGCCGCAGATCGCGCTGCGCGTGCAGACCTACCGCAGCAAGCGCGTCTATCTGGATGGCGAAGTGCGCACGCCGGGTCTGCAGATCGTCAACGACATGCCGATGACGCTGCCCGAGGCGATCGACCGCGCAGGCGGTTTCACGCCGACGGCCGACCGCTCGCAGGTATCGGTGACGCGCGGCGACCGGACCGTGAACGTGAGCCTGCCCGCGCTGATCGCCGCCGGCGTGAACCCGTCGAACATCCTGCTGCACGATGGCGATCTCGTGCGCGTGCGCGCGGCGAGCGACGCAAAGGTATTCGTGCTCGGCGAGGTGTCGCGACCGGCGACGCTGACGCTGACCGACGGCCGGATGAGCCTCGGCGAAGCACTCGGCGACACGGGCGGCGTGAGCCAGTACACGTCGGACGCGCGCCAGGTGTTCGTCGTGCGCCGCGGCCCGGACAACCGCCCGCGGGTGTACCACCTCGACGGCAGTTCGCCCGCGTCGTTCGCACTGGCCGACCAGTTTCCGCTCCAGCGCCGCGACGTCGTGTTCGTCGATGCGTCGTCGCTGGTGCGCTGGAGCCGCGTCGTCAACCTGCTGATTCCGTCGTCCGCGCAGGGTGCGCTGACGGCCAGAGCCATCTCGCCGTGACGCTCGTGGCGGATTTCGTGACCGCGACCGCGCGTCGCGCCATACGGGACTGATGCTGAATGACTTCTTCGACCCTGCCTGACCCGCACAGCGGGCCCGCCCTGCGGCCGTCCTATCCGGTGCGCCGCTATTGGGGCATGCTGTACGGCGGCCGGCGCCTGATTCTTTGCACGGCGCTCGCGGGCGCGCTCGTCGGCGCCGTGTATGCGCTGTGCGCGGCGCCCGTCTATCGGACCGACATCCTGTTCCAGGTCGAGCAAAGCCCGACCGACTCGAAACAGACGTCGCCGCCCGGCGATCCATCGGCGGTGTTCGACCTGAAGACCGATGCGTCGACCGAGATCGAGGTGCTGAAATCCCGCGCCGTGCTCGACCGCGCGATCGACAGCACCAATCTGGCCGTCGACGCGCGGCCGCATTACCTGCCGCTGATCGGCTGGCGGTTCGTGAACGCGGCCGACGGGTTGTCGTCGCCATTGCCGGGCGGCTACGTGTACGGCACCGAGCGCATCGACGTGCCGACCTTCGACGTGCCGAAGCGCCTGCTCGGCAAGCGCTTCGCGCTGACGCTCGGCGACGACGGCGTCTATACGCTGCAGCGTACGGGCTGGTTCGGCCGGAAGGGGCCGGTATGGCAAGGCCGTATCGGGCAGCCGCTGCATGTCGACACCCCGCAGGGGCCGCTCGACATCTTCGTGCGCGACGTGGCCGGCAAGCCCGGCGCGCGCTTCGACCTGACGCGCTACAGCGACGAGGAAGCGACGGTCTGGCTGCAGAAGAACGCGCTGATCTCGGAGCGCGGCAAGCAGTCGAACATGATCGGCGTGACGCTCGACGGCATCGATCCCGTGCACGACAGCCGCGTGCTGAACGCGATCGGCGATGCGTATCTCGCGCAGAACACGCAGCGCAAGTCCGAGGCGGCCGACAAGCTGATCCGCTTCATGGATACCCAGCTTCCGCAACTGAAGGCGCAACTGGAACAGGCGGAAAACCGCTTCAACGCATTCCGTGCATCGCATGGCACCGTCAACACGAGTGACGAGGCGCTTGCGTTGCGCCAGCAGTCGGTCGACATCGAGACGCGCGTGCAGACGCTGCAGCAGCGGCGCGAGGAATTGCTGACGCGCTTCATGCCGAAGCATCCGGCGTTGGTGGCCGTCGATGCGCAGCTGGCCGACGCGCAGCATTCGCTCGACACGACACGCAAGCAGATCCAGCAGTTGCCGACCGTCGAGCAGGGCGTGCTGCAGCTGCAGCGCGATGTGGCCGTCGATACCGCGCTGTACACGAACCTGCTCAACACGCGCCAGCAAATGATTCTCGCGCGGGCCAGCAAGACCGGCACCGTGCGGATCGTCGACACGGCGAAGGTTGCCGAGGAGCCGATCGGCCCGCATCGCGGCGTCGCGGTGATCGCGCTGCTGATGCTGGGTCTGCTGGCGGGCGCGGCGATCGTGATCGTGCGGCAGCGTGTCGTCGGCACGATCGGCGACGCCGAGGAAATCGAATGGACGACGGGGCTGCCCGTATTCGCGACCGTGCCGCATAGCTCGGTCGCGGCGCAAGCGGAGTCGCGCCCGAAGGCCGGACGGCGCGGCACGCGCGCGCCGATGCCGCCGATCGGCGCGCGGGATGCGCACGACGCCGCGCTCGAAGGCCTGCGCAATTTCCGCGCGGCGCTGCAATTGTCGATGCCGGACGCGTCGAATCCCGTCGTGCTGATTTCCGGGCCGACGACGGGCGTCGGCAAGTCGTTCGTCGCCGCGAATATCGCGTCGCTCGTCGGCGCGGCGAAACGGCGGGTCCTGTTGATCGATGCCGACCTGCGCAAGGGTTCGCAGCACGAGCGGTTCCGCCACAGCCGCGCGCCGGGCCTGTCGGACGTGGTGGCCGGCACGCACGGGCTCGCCGAGACGATCCGGCGCGGGGTCGCGCCGGGCCTCGATTTCATCGCGATGGGCAGCATCGTGCCGGACCCGGGCGAACTGCTGCTGCAGCCCGCGCTTGCCGCACTGATCGAGCAGGTCGCCGCGCGCTACGACATGGTCGTGATCGACGGGCCGCCGTTGCTGCCGGTGGCCGACGCGCTGGTGCTCGGCCGCCTCGCGGGAACCGTGTTCCTCGTCGCACGCAGCGGCGTGACGACGCTGACCGAACTCGAAGAAAGCGCGCGACGGCTCGAACATGCGCATATCGACGTATGCGGCGTAGTCCTGAACGATTACAAGGGCGCACCGGGGCGGTACGACTACGGCTACAAGGATACGAACACGCATCAGGCCGCGTCCGGATATACGGCAGGGATGGCGTCGCGGCAACGGGTGGAACGGGCGTCATGAACCGGCGAGCGGGCGGGGCCGGGTACGGGCCGCGACGGCGCGCCGCGACGACGCGCACGGCGGCGCGCGTGCGCGGTGCCGCGCGCGGTTACATGGAAGGTTACACGGGCTACTGGTGGGAAGATCCGGCACGCCTCGTGCTGATGTTCATCCTGCCGTTGTACGGCATGCTGTCGCTCAGCCTGCTGGGTGACCCGAAGGCGATCGCGCGCGTCTATTTCGACGGCTACTACGCGTTCGTCGGCGCGCTGTTCCTGATGGTGGTGATGGCAGCGGCATGGCTCGCGACGACCGAAGCGCGCACGCGACGCGGGCCGCCGCCTGCCGCGGTCGAGCTGTCGCCTCGCGTGCTCGATTTCGTGTTCGCGCTCGCGCTGTTCGGCTATGTGCTGTTGCTGAGCGGCATCCTCACGCATCCGGCGCTGCTGGTCGCGTTCGTGCGCGGCGAGGCGAACGCCTACGACATGCTGGAACTGAAGGGGCGCATCACGGGCCTCAGCACCTTCACGCAGGCGACCGCACCGTTCGTCGTGCTGTATTTCTATGTGTTCAGGACACCCGTCAAGGGACTGAATCGCTACAAGATCTACTTCGCGGTGCTTGCCGTGCTGACGCTGATGCGCAGCTTCATCTTCGCCGAACGGCTTGCGCTGATCGAGATGGTGATGCCGCTTGCGCTGATGGTCGTGCGGTTCCGGCTCGGAGGCCGGTATTCGCGGCTGTTGACGCTCGGTCCGTATGCGGCGATCCCGTTGCTGTTCGGCCTGTTCATCGCGAACGAGTACAACCGGTCGTGGGAAGCCTATTACGTCAACATCTACGACAACCTGTTCGATTTCGCGCTCGAACGTCTCGGCCTGTACTACTCGACGTCGTTGAACAACGGCGCCGGAATACTGAGCGTGCTCGGCTGGGACCAGGGCCACCCGATGTTCACGTTCGACTGGCTGCTGCGCTTCCCGGTCATCGGCGCGCCGTTGCAGCCGTGGCTGGACTCCGGCGACAGCATCAACCTGTTCCTGAACGGCTACGCCGACCCGGAGTTCAACAACCCGTCGGGCATCTTCGTCCACTTCTACGAGTGGGGCTGGTTCGGCCTGCTCGATGCGCTCGCGCTCGGCTGGGCGGTCGGTCGCAGTTATGCGGGCTGGCGGAGCGGCAACGGGTTCTGGTGCTGCATCCATGCGGTGCTTTACGTGTCGGTCATGGAAGTCATGCGAACGCCGAACCTGTTCAGCGGACGCAATTTCGTGCCGGTCGTGCTGCTGATCGCCATCTTCCAGTGGTTCGCCAAGGCGCCGGCACGTGCGGCGCCTGCCGCCGGCGGCGGAGCCGATCGAGACGGAAACCGGCGCGGCGCTGCGCGTGGCAATCGGGCCGAGGACGTCGATCCGGTGGTGTCGCGATAAGGCGATGGCCGACCCATTACTCATCATGGCGACTCACAAGCAGAAGTTTGAAATTCTGGACGGGTTGCGCGGCATTGCGGCGATCAGCGTGATGCTCATGCATTTCCTTCAGGCTCTGCCGATTCCGATACTGCAAAGTGCGTATCTTTCGGTGGACGTGTTCTTCATGCTGAGTGGCTTCATCCTCACGTACTCTTACGGAGAAAAATTGCGTCAGGCGTCGTGGCGGCGCGAGTATCTGAAGCGACGGGTGATTCGTCTTTATCCGATGATATGCATCGGGCTGACGATCGGGTTCGTGAGCCTCGTCGTCATGCGCGTCAATGCGTCAGCGGCGTTTTCGTTCGGCAACCTAGCCGCAGCCACCGGACAGAATTATTTTCTCGTTCCGTATTTGGGGCGTTTTTCGGTGTCGGGCTTTGTCGGTGCCACGAATCGCGGCTTGCAAGCGGTCGACGATCCCGGTGTGTTTCCTCTGAATCCGCCGGCCTGGTCGCTGTTCTTCGAGTTGTTCGCGAGCGTTGTGCTGATCGCGGCCGTCAAGGTGAAGGAGCGGAACCTGTTGAGACTGGCCTATGCATGTCTCGGTGCGTTCGTCGCGTATGGATGGCTCGTGGGCCTCGACCACGACAAAGTGACTGTCATCCTGAATCAGGGCTGGGCGGCCGACAATTTCTTCGGCGGATTCTTCAGGGTCGGCTACGGGTTCCTGCTGGGCGTGGCAATCGCGAAGATGCACGACGCCGGTCTCCCGGCGAGGTCGAACTGGTTCGTGGCCGGGCTCGTCAGGAACGACTGGATGCTGTTTGCCGTGTTCCTGCTGGTCGTCCTGTTTCCGACGTCGATCAAGGGAATTTACGCGTTGGCCGTGCTGTTGTTCGTCGCCCCCGCGCTGGTTTATCGCGGCGCCATGCTCGCCCCGAGCGGCAACGCGGTGGCACGGATCAGCGCGTTCATCGGCTGGATTTCGTACCCGCTTTATTGCGTGCATTACCCGATCGGAAGGCTCGTGTTCGCGTATGCGCCGCAGGGCGACATCCACGTCGTCAGAACCGCAATGCTTGCCGCGTGCCTGTCGATCGTGTCGGCCGCGTTCCTCGCGAAATTCGTCGAGGAGCCGATCAGGTCGTATCTCGGCAAGCGCCTGTTCGGCAATCAACCGGCCGCGACAGGCAGCACCGTCAACGTCGCGTAATCGCGCCGATTCGGTCGCCTGCCGCTCGCGCTACAGCGTCTCGAAGATCGCCTTCATCATCTCGGCACTGCGGCTCCAGCGATATTGCTCCGCATGCGCGATGCCCTTGCGTTTGAGCTCGGCCCTGAGCTCGGGGGAATCGAGCAGGCTACGCAATTTCCGCGCGATGTCGTCCTGTGAATACGGATCGCAGTACAGCGCCGCATCGGCACAGACTTCCGGCAGGGCGGCCGAGTTTCCGACCAGCGCCGGGCAGCCGTAGCGCATCGCCTCGAGCGGCGGAATGCCGAAGCCTTCGTAGATCGACGGATAGAGGAAGCACGCCGCGTTCTGATACAGCGCCTTCAGTTGTTCGTCGCTGATGTAGCCGACGTACTTGATGTTCGGCTCCGGCGCGCCAACCGGGTCGTGCTTGCCGAACACGGTGGTGTTCTGCATCCCGACGATGACGAGATCGACCGACGGATCGCCGATCTGCCGGAATGCGGCGATCAGCCGGCCGAAGTTCTTCGTGGGATTCATGCTGCTGACCGCGAGCACGAACCGATCCGGCGTCAGCGCATGTTTGTCGAGCACGCTCGTGTCCGGTTCCAGTGCGTCGAGATGATCGGCACCGAGCGGCACGACGCGGATCTTGTCCGCGGAAACGCCGCAATGATGGGCGAGGCGATCCCGCGAGAACCGGGAATTGGTCAGCACGCACACCGAGGTTCGCGCCAGGATCCAGAACATGATCCGGTACCACACCCGAAACGGCCGGGAGAAATGCGCGGGCGTGTCGAATACCGCCGCATCGTGCATGTAGATGATCTGGTTGCCGAGGAAGATCGACGCCGAATTGCCGAGATTGACGATGCGGCCGCGGCGCGCGAACAGCGGGAGGATCAGCTGCTCCCACACCACGCCCTTGTAAAAGCCGACTTCGACCGTCTTCGCGCCGCTCACCGCGACGCCGGGTCGTGGCGGCACCAGCACGGTCACCGGATCCTGCGGCTGAAACTTGATCAGTGCGGCGATCAGCTCGCGCGCGACGCGTTGCACGCCGGTCGTCTTCTGCGTCGTGAATCGGCCGTTGTAGACGAGTTGCTTCGGTTTGCTGGCGATCATGTCGGTAAGGAGGTGTCGAAATCGGGATCAGGCTTCGACGTGATCCGGTGCAACCGGCTCGAAGTCGCGCGTGTCGGCACGCGGCTCGTCGGCGCCGAGTCCGTAGAGGGCATTCCACTGGCGGAAGATCGCGTTGATCGAAAACCGCTGGATCGCGCGTTGCCGGGCAGCGGCGCCCATTTGCTCGCGCAGCTGCCGATCGTCGCGGAGCGCGGCCACGTAGGCGGACATCTCGTCGGCGTTCGACGCGACGTAGCCGGTCACGCCGTGGATCACCACGTCGCGATTGCCGACGACGTCCGTCACCACGGCCGGTATGCCGGCAACCTGCGCTTCGATCAGCGCGACCGGCATGCCTTCCCAGCGGGAGGTCTGCACGTAGATGTCCAGTTCGGACGTGAGCGCCAGCGCCCGGGCGCGGGTCACCCAGCCGCTGCAGACGACGGCCCCGCGCTGGCCAGGATCCGCGATTTCGGCCGCGTTGCCGCCGATCCACAGAAACTCGACGTCGGCGCCGTGCAGCGTGTTGGCGAGCCGCACGAATGCTTCATGGTTCTTCTGGAACGACGCGCGACTGCTCATCCCGATGACGACCTTGCGATCGTCGCGCGATCGACGCGGCGGGATCTCCGCCACATGGACGCCGTTTTCCACCAGGACCGCCGATTTCGGCCGGACCTTTCTTCTGATCTCGCCGAGCTCGCTGCCCGAGCAGGCGACGACGGTGCCGCCGAGGCGCGCCGCGATGCGTTCGAAGCTCAGATACGCGAACTGCTTCAGGCGCGACACGTCGCAGCGCAGGAACGAAAGCCCGTGCGGCGAGTAGAGGACCGTCGCATTCGGCGCGGCGATCCGGGCAGCGACCCGCCCCAGCACGCCGGCCTTCGACGAATGCAGATGGATTGCGGTCGGCTGGCAGTCGCGCAGGTTGTGGATCAGCGCGTGCAAGCTCCGCAGGTCATGTGTGACGCTGACCTCGCGCACCATGTCGACATGGACGAGCTTCACGTCGGGCCGGAACAGCGTTGCAAAATCGGCCGGCGTTTCCGCTCGGATCGAGTGCAGCACCGTGACATCGGCGCCGGTTGCCGCGGCATGGTTGGCGAGATGCGTCAACATCGAAAGCACGCCGCCACCGAACGCTTCGGCAATATGAACGATCTTTTCTGTGGTCATCTTTGGGTCCAGCGATCCGATCGCGCCGGTCATCGCCCGTCGCGACGACGGGCAGCCGGTGAATCGTGCGTCGCGTCGTCCGGTTCCTTGAACTATGCATTCCTAATTGATAAATGCTTGCGGGTCGTGGCCATTGAATCCCGCTGCCTGGATCGCGTGTGCGAAGCGGATGAAGCGGTCGGTCGAATTGCGCTAAACGCGATGGAGCGCGACGAATCGAAACCGCGTTCGACTACGGCGACTGGGGGCGACGCAACGACGAAGCGCGGTCAGTGCGCGTGAATTCACTGGTCCGGATCATTGTGCAGCGCATGCGCGATCCACTGGGTGCGATGGCTTACCGAAGAAGCGATTCGGCGCCGGACGTCACGGCGCGACGACGCTATCGTGTGCCGACGCGCTGCCCGGACGACTTGCGCACGCGCGCAAGCGGATTGGAGATATAGCGAATCGCACGGTTGCTGAGCGTCGACGACGGCAGCAGGCACGCGAGTGACAGCCCGGCGACGGCTACCTTCTTCGCGGGACGCCAGAACGGATTGCGCAGCACGGTATGCCAGTAGCGTCCGGATTCGCACAGGAACCAGCGCCAGCGCCGCACGAGCGGCGCGTGATACAGCGTGCTCGCGAAGCGGGCCTTCTCGATCGCGAAGTCGAGCGGCGCGATCGGCAACGCTTCGTGCAACCGCGTGCCGGCCAGCATGCGCAGCGTCGACCATCGGCGTTCGGCCTTCAATGCGCCCGTCGCGGCGTCTTCCGAATTGGTGAGTGCAAGGGCCGGCGTGTCGCCGGCCGGGCGTAGATCCGGCTGCTGATGCACGCGATAGCCGCCGAGCGTTGCGTCGATCATATGCACGGCGCCGAGCAATGCGATGCCGTAGATCGCATAGAAATCCGCGCCATGCAGGTTGTCGGGCGTGACGGGCACCGGAAAGATGCGCTTGAGCGCGTCGACCCGGTACGCGTTGCCTGACGCGGGCGGCGACGGATACAGCCAGCCCGCGCGCAACAGGCGGCCGCAATCGGTTTCGACGGCCGACTGCGGCACGCTCGCGCCGGTCATCCCACCGTCGCGCGCGATCACGTCGAGCCGGAAGTGGACCTTCACGAAGTCGCCGGACGCGAACGCGGCCAGCACGCGGGCCGCGGCGTCCGCATAGAGGAGGTCGTCCGCGTCGAGCAGGATCACGTAGCGCGTCGCGACATGCTCGAGCGCGCGGTTGTACGCGGCGACCTGACCGCGATTTTCCTGGAACACCGCCGTCACGCGCTCGCCATATGAGCGAATGATGTCGCGCGAATCGTCGGTGGAACCGTCGTCGACGACCAGCACGCGTATACCGTGCACCGTCTGCGCGAGCGCCGAATCGATCGCGTCGCGCAGGTACGCGCCGTGGTTGTAGTTGCAGATGGCGATGGTCAGGTCGGTCATGAACGGGTTCTGGACGAGCGAAGAGCGGACGGCCGGATGCCCGGTGCCTTGCGGCGACGCCGAAGCGTGGCCGTGTCGTATGGTGGCCATGATACGGATTGCCGATCGGCGCTCGGTTCGCGAGCCTACCGTTCGGCGATGCGCCGCGCGGGCGGCACGCATCGGTCTGTTGACGCACCGACACCCGCCCGGATCGAATGATTCAATCGAAGGTATCGCGGCGTCCGCTGCGACGAGTGTGTCGTGTGCGGGCAACTCGGCCGGTACGTGGCGTTTCGCGTGCGCAGGCCGACGCGCGCGTTGTTATTCCAGAGGAAACGATTCGATATGCGTAGACCGCAATGCTCGTTCCGCGCCTGCGCGTTGATCGCCGGCATGTGCATGGCAGGCGCACTGGCGTGGCCGGATGGTGCCGCGGCAGCATCCAGCACACGTGCGCCCGGCGCGCTTCATGCGAATGTGCCGGACGCCTACGTGCGTCCTGCCGCAGACGCAGCCGATCAGGCCGACATGCTGCAACATGCGCTGGACGCGTTGCAGCCGGGGCAGCGCCTGGTATTCGCACCGGGGCGGTACGTGGTCGGCCGTTCGCTGGTCGTGCGGCAGCCGAATGTGGTGGTGTCGGGCTACGGCGCGACGCTGATCGCGACCACTGCGGACGACCAGACGGTCGAGATGCGTGGCGACGGTACGACGCTCGTCGGCTTCCGCCTGACGGGCACCGGCACGACGCGCCTGACGACACCGGAATCGACGAAGATCGAAGTCACGGGACGCGGCGTGCAGGTGCTCGACAACGTGATCGACGGCGGCGCCGGCGCCGGCATCTTCGTGTTCGGCGGCGCGGAGGTCGCGATCGTCGGCAACGAGGTGCTGTCGACGCTGGCCGACGGCATTCACATGACGCACGGCTCGCACGACGTGCTCGTGCGCGGCAACGTCGTGCGCGGCACCGGCGACGACATGATCGCCGTGGTGAGTTACCAGGCGGAAGGCGTGCTCACGCGCAACGTGCTGATTACCGGCAATTCGCTGGAAGGCAACCCGTGGGGCCGCGGCATCACGGTGGTGGGCGGCGCGAATGTCACCATCTCGAACAACATCGTGCGCAACGTGCAGGTGAGCGCGGGGATTCTCGTCGCGCAGGAGGACAGCAACCGCACTTACGGCGCGTCCGACGTCCGCATCGAGAACAACGTTATCGCGGACATCCAGACGGCGACGGTCCGCACCGATCCGCGCCCGATCACGCAGCAGGCGGCGATCGAGGTCAGCACGTGGTCGGGTTCGGTGTCGCGTGTGACCGTGATCGGAAACCGCGTGTCGAATGCGCGCTTCGACGGCATTCGCCTGTGGGGGAACGTGTCCGGTGTGCGGCTCGCGGACAACCAGCTGTCGGGAATCGGCGGCATGCCGGTGCGGGTCGGCCCCGGCAAGGATTGCGCGAGCGAAGGGCCGTCGCAGCCGTCGGCGAATCCGGTGAAAGGGGCGACGTGTGCGACGGCGCGTCAGTCGACGGCGACGGGTGCCGACGCGCTCGGCGCGGATCCGTCGTCGCTGCCGCGCGTGCGCGAGACCGTGAGGCAGGCGCGCTGGTCGCAGCGAAGCATCGAATGACCGCGCGCCGGCGCAAATCGAACGCGCTTATCGAACGGCGTCCCGTTCCGCCGCTTCCTCCTCCGGCTCGTCCGGTTCGCACGGTGAGCGCGGCGCCGGCTGCGCGGAACCGACGACTGGCCGTCCATACCGATCGTCGAACCGCACGATATCGTCTTCGCCGAGATAGTCGCCCGACTGCACCTCGATGATCTCGAGCGGGATCCGGCCGGGGTTCTCGAGGCGGTGGACCTCGCCGACGGCAATGTAGGTCGATTCGTTTTCGCTGAGCAGGAACGTGTCGCTGCCGCGCGTGACCTTCGCGGTGCCGCGCACGACGATCCAGTGCTCGGCGCGGTGATAGTGCATTTGCAGCGACAGTTGCTTGCCGGGTTCGACGACGATCCGCTTCACCTGGAACCGCTCGCCGAGATCGATCGAATCGTAGTGTCCCCACGGCCGCTGCACCTTGCGGTGCTCGCTCGCCTGCGGACGCTGCTCGGTCTTCAGGCGCGCGACGATGTTCTTCACGCGCTGCACGTCGTGCTTGTTCGCGACCAGCACCGCATCGGGCGTCTCGATCACGACGACGTCTTTCATCCCGACGCATGCAATCAGCCGGCCTTCCGAGCGCACGAAACTGTCCTGCGTGTCCTCGAACACGATCGGGCCGCGTGCGACGTTGCCCTGATCGTCCTTCGGCATGATTTCCCAAATCGCATCCCAGGTGCCGACGTCCGACCAGCCGGCCGAAAGCGGCACGACGATGCCTTCGATGCCGAGGTCGGGGCTCTCCGCGAGGCGCTCCATGACCGCGTAGTCGATCGAGTCGGCCGGGCACGCGTCGAAGGCCGCCGCGTCGATCCGGAAGAACGGATCCTCGGCGATGCCCGCACGCCACGCCGCATCGCAGGCCGTATGGATGTCGGGCGCGAGCGCGCGGATCGCCTTCAACCAGATCGATGCACGCGTGACGAAAATGCCGCTGTTCCACCAGTAATCGCCGGAATGCAGGTAGCGCTCGGCGAGCGCGGCGTTCGGCTTTTCGACGAAGCGCCCGATCGTGTAGCCGCCTTGTCCGCCGAGCCGGCCCCCGCGCGGTTCGCCGACCTGGATGTAGCCGTAGCCGGTTTCCGCGCGGCGCGGCAGCACGCCGAGCGTGACGATCGCGCCTTCCTGCGCGTAGCGCGCCGCGCGCCCGATCGCTTCATGGAACGCACCGACGTCGCCGATCACGTGATCAGCCGGCATGACCGCGAGAATGGGATCGTCCGCGAGCACACTGGCGTCGAGCGCCGCGAGTGTCAGCGCGGGTGCCGTGTTGCGCGCGGCCGGCTCGAGCAGGATGCGTGCGGGCGCGGCGCGTCCGAGCACCTGCGCGGCGCTCATGATGCGATGCTGTTCGCCGCATACAAGCAACAGCGTGTCGCCGAGCGACGCGTTCGCGATGCCGTTCAGCCGGCGCGCGGTCGCCGACAGCGGCGATTCGTTCGACGTCAGCTCGATCAGTTGCTTCGGATACTGCTCGCGCGACAGCGGCCAGAGCCGCGTGCCCGAACCGCCGGCGAGAATGACGGGCAGGATGCGGGGCAGCTCGGGTTCGGGAACCGGGCGAAGGGTGGTCATCGATTGGCTCCGGTATCGGCGGGCAGCCGGTTGTGCGTGCGGCCGTCGGCGCGCGCGTCGTCGTTTCGCGAGCGCGGCGCCGGGGCGGCCCGCGACAGCAGCTTGCGCAGCGCGCCCGCGGCACGGTCGGCCGGCCGGACGAGACCGACGAACGGCGCGCCCTGCTCGAGGTAGGGGCCGTAGGCCTTGCGGAATCCGAAGCGTTTGTAGAATGCCTGGCGCTGAGCGGGAACGTGCGTGCGTACTGCCACGTCGGGCCATGCGGCCTGCGCGGCCGTGAGCGCGCGCTGCATCAGCTGCTCGAGGGTGGCGTCGTCGCGACATGCCTCGCTCGTCAGCACCTTGTCGATCACGACGTCCGGATCGACTTCGTCGCCGGGCAGCACGCGCGCGTACGCGACGACTTCGATCATGTCGCCCGTGTGCATGCGCGCAAACACGTGCAGCGCGTGCGCATCCTTGCCGTCGATGTCGAGATGCGTGTGCGCGTCCTCGACGACCAGCACCGCGTTGCGCGAGCGCAGGATTGCATAGAGATCGACGGCGCTCAGATGTTCGAATTCACAACAATGCCATTCCATGATGCGGTCCTCGTGTGAAGCCTTCAGCACGCCGTACGCACGAACGCGTTCATGCGGTACGGCGCGGCGATGCCCATGATGCGGATGCGGCGTGCGCCGGTCTGTTCGACAGCCTACTCACCCACCCGTTTGACGCGGGCAGGAGCGGGCCGTGCGGCGCGCCCGCGTGGCGCGAGCGGAGCAATGTGCGGTAGCACACACTGGCCGAGCGGAGGCTTTTCCATAATTGGGCTGTCGCGACGGTCCGCTGCCAAGCACGCAGCACGGGCCATCGGCATCGAACACGATTGAAGAAACCGGGGGCCGTACTTGAACATCGCGATTGCTCACGACCGGCGGGTCGCACATCGCCGCGCCGGGCGCCTACGATCGACTACCGAATGCGGGCCAACGTCTGCCGCTTCATCGATTTCCTCGCGCGGCGCAGGTCCGTCATTCGGATACCGCCGTTTCGGCGCACCGGCACGACGCGTGCATACTTGCTACTGCGCGTTGCCGGTCGCGCTGGCTCGGCGGGAGCGACAGGGCGCGCGCCGTGCATGCCGAGCATGCTGCGTTGCGCAATGAAGCGGACGACACGGCAGGTTGCGCCGCGGCGATGCACCGTCGCTTCATTACGACGTTGTAACGACCGCGTGCCGTTCGCCGGTATTCGATGTGACATTCCGGTGTCGCGCGACGCAGGCGATTACCGACGCCTGAAAAACACTGCGCGGTTCTTACACGCGATTTCATTCAGAATCGTAGGCAATGAGCAGTACCCATCTTGCAGAAAAGTGGTATTTGCCACTGATTGACGCGAATGGTCGTAGATAATCAAATCCGAGTCGCTAAATGCGGCGGGGCTGGCGGGGCGGCGGCGTAACCGGCTGAATCGATGTTTATCGTTTGGTAACAAGCCGTCTCGGTGCGGGGTGTAAATTCGGGAGTAAATGAAATGAGGCAGCCATTCCGAAAGCGGGCTGGCGGCCGTCCAGTTCAGCATCGAGCGCGACTGTCGTGTACGACGCGACGCAAATGCGGACGGGATTCCCGTTTGCCGACGTGCTCCGCCTGACAGCGCGTCGCATCAAAGCCGGAACGCCGTGGCTCCCACGGCCGCGCGTTCCCTTCGAGTTCGATGACAATGAGGCCGGATGAAATCCGGCTCGACCTCCGGGGGCTCTCGCCGTGTGCAGTTTCGATCTTCGCCAAGGCTGCGGAAACGCAGCACGGACCGGCGGCCATGCGCCGCCGCCCGCAGCGCACGCGAACGGTTCGCGGAGTGGAGAAAGTGATGGTTCGCTATGAATATGCCAATAACGCGCGATAAGAGCGCCGGCGCGGGGAGGACTTCCGGGCAGCGTCCTCTGATTTACTGGACGCAGTCGCCTTCCGTCATGCTTCGCAAGGAACTCGCGCGACGCGACTGGAAAGTGACGATCGTCGCGCACGCGAGCGAGTTGCGCGACACCTCGGGCGAAATCACCTGCGGCATCCTCGACCTGAGCGGCGGCCACGCCGACGCGATCGGCAGCATCGCGTCCACCTGCGCGTCGATGCGCGATGTCGTGTGGGTCGCACTGGTCGAGACCGGTCAGACCGCGTCGCCGAACGTGCGCGCGCTGTTGCGCGACTATTGCTTCGACTACATCACGTTGCCCGCGTCGCATCAGCGGATCGCCGACACGGTCGGCCATGCGTACGGAATGGAATGCCTGTTCGCGCGCGATCGCGAACGCCTCGAATCGCAGGAGAACGGCATCGTCGGCACCTGCAGCGCGATGCTGCGGCTGTTCGATACGGTGCGGCGTTTCGCGCGCACCGACGCACCGGTGTTCGTGTTCGGCGAGACGGGAACCGGCAAGGAGCTGACGGCCGTCGCGATCCATCGTCATTCGGAACGGCGCAACGGCCCGTTCGTCGCGGTCAACTGCGGCGCGATCCCGCCGCATCTATTGCAATCGGAACTGTTCGGCTACGAGCGCGGCGCGTTTACCGGCGCGAACGCGCGCAAGGCCGGTTACGTCGAAGCCGCGAACGGCGGCACGCTGCTGCTCGATGAAATCGGCGATCTGCCGCACGAGAGCCAGGCGAGCCTGCTGCGCTTCCTGCAGGAGCGCGCGATTCACCGCCTCGGCGGCAGCGATCCGGTGCCAGTCGACGTGCGGATCGTTTCCGCGACGCACGTCGACCTGCGCGAGGCGATGGAAGAAGGGCGATTTCGCGCGGATCTGTTCCACCGCCTGTGCGTGATGCGCATCGACCAGCCGCCGCTGCGTGCGCGCGGCAAGGACATCGAACTGCTCGCGCATCACATGCTCGAACGCTTTCGCGGTGACGCGCGCCATCGCGTGCGCGGTTTCTCGACGGACGCGATCACGGCGCTCTACAAGCACGACTGGCCGGGCAATGTCCGCGAGCTGATCAACCGTGTGCGGCGCGCGGTCGTGATGACGGAAGGACGCCTGATCACCGCGCAGGATCTCGAGCTCGAATACTGTCTCGACGCGGCTTCGCCTTCCGTCGCCGACATCCGCAAGTCGATCGAGCGCGAAGCGATCGAAACCGCGCTGCTGCGCACGCGCGGCCGCGTCGCTGCTTCCGCGCGCGAGCTCGGCGTGTCGCGCGCGACGCTCTATCGCTGGATGGAAGCGTACGGCATCGAGCGGCCGCGCGGCACGGGGTCGTCGGACTGACGCGCGCGGCGCGGCCGCGCAAACCGTATGGGCGACCCGGGCCGAGTCAGCCGGCCGGCGCGGCGCGCACGGTGCGTGCGGCGTTGACCGCGCGGATATCGACGATCGGCGGCGCGCCGGCGGCCGCCCGGTGGTCCGTGTCGTCGAGCGGCACGAGCGCGACGTGTGCCGGCGTGCCGGGTGCGAGATCGAACCAGTCGTCGCGCGGCACGAAGCCCGGTGCGTCGACCTGCACGTGACGGGCGACGTGGCGCGTGTCGATGTCGACATACCACGTATCGCCGATGCGCGACACGCATGCTTCGATGCCGGGCTCGCGGCGTGCGAACACCGCAGGATGCGTGCGGGACGGGAAGTAGAACGCCTGCGACAGCAGCGTGCCGTCGTCCGCGCGCAACGTCGCGACGACGGTGTCGTGCTCGCACGGGCCGAAGCGATACGCGTAGGTCCAGTCGAAGAAGCGGCCGAGCAATTCGGCCGAGCCGAGCCGGACCGTGTCGTGCGCGGCGATCCGGACCGGCCCGCCGGCCCGTGCGACCGGCGTGCGGCCGTCGCGCAGCGCGACCAGCTCGACGGCCGCCGACAGCGGCGCCGGCCGCTCGTTGATCACATGCACGTCGAGGCCGTTCAGCCCTTCGTCGACGAGCAGGACCTGCACCGGCTGAAGTACCTGGCGCAGCGCATACCACGCCGATTTCGGCCGATGCGTCGCATCGATCAAGCCCCATCCGGCGCCCGGCATCACGTCCTGGAACTGCCAGACGAGCGCTCCCGCGCAGCGCGAGCCGGTGCGCCGCCATTCGGCGAAGGTGTCGCGCATCAGGTCCGCGATCGCCGCGCGCGACAGCTCGAAGTAGCGCGCCGGATCCTCGCGTCGCAGGCGGTCGGGCGTCACGTCGTACAGCGTCTGTAGATAGTGATCGCGAATATCGTCGAAATCCCACGACGTGCCGGGGTCGCGCGGCACGGCCGCCTTCCAGCGCGGCTCGTGAACGCCGGGCCAGCCGAGGCTCGCGAGCATCGCGTCGCTCGGCACGTTCGCGAACGCGAGGCATTCGCTCGCGAAGCGCACGTCGGCGCGGCGCGCGTCGTCGAGCGGGCGCAGGTACGCGCCGACGCCGTAGTAGTGCGACACGCGCTCGCGCGGCTGGAACGGCAGTGCGCCGCCGTCCGGCGAATCGGGGACGTAAAGCACGTCGGGCCGCTGTGCCGCCGCATGGCCGGCGAGGCGTTCGGCGGTCAGTTCGAGGAAGCGCTGCTTCGGCGCGAGCCCCGACATCGCGGCCTGCTGCGCGATCTCGCTGCCGCCGCACAGCACCGCGAGCGATGGTGACGCGCGGTGGCGCGTGAGGAACTGTTCGGCTTCGCGATCGACGGCGTCGGCGAACGCGCGATCGTCGAGCGCGTAGTCGAAGTTCGCGAACATGAAGTCTTGCCACACCAGTAGCCCGAGCCGGTCGCACCACGCATGGAATGCGTCGGCCTCGTAGGTCATCGTGCCGCCGACGCGAATCATGTTGAAGCCGGCGTCACGCGCGTACCCGAGCAAACGGGCATAAGTCGCGTCGTCCGCGTGCAGCGCGAGCGGGGCGGCGCTGCTCCAGCATGCGCCGCGTGCGAACACGCGCACGCCATTCACGCGCAGCGCGAACCCGTTGCCGTCGTCGCCCGCGTCCGGTTCGATCGTGCGGAAACCCGTCGCACCGAGCGGCCGCCGTTCGGCGCTGATGTGCAGCGCGACGTCGTAGAGCACCGGTTCGCCGTGCGTGTGCGGCCACCAGCGGCGCACGTTCGGCACCGCGACGCTCGCGCGCAGCCGGTCGGCGCCAATGCGTTCGAGCGTCGCGTGGTGCTCGCCGCACGACAGCCGGGCCGCGAACGCATCGGGCAGCGGAGCGGCGAACGCGAGTTCCGCATCGAGCCAGCCGGTGTCACCGTCGAGGCGCGCATGCAGGTCGCACTGGACGAGAACCGGGCCGTCGGCCGGGTCGAGCACGTCGACGGGCCGCCACGGTCCGGTCGGCACGCAGCGCGGAAACCAGCCGGGCATGTGTCCGAGCAGCGACGTGCGCACGGTGCGCAGCGTCGCCGGTTCGGCCAGCCGCGTGCGCCAGCGTGCCCGGCGCGCTGCGCGCGCGTCGCGCAGGTGCGGCGCGAGGGCGCGGAAGCAGACGGTGAGCCGGTGCGTGCCGTCGAGCGACACGCGCACGTCGTGCGCGACGAACATGCTGTCCGAGCGCAGGATCGGCGTGTCGTCGAGCCATGCGTCGGCGAGCGTCGCGAGGCCGTGAAAGCGCAGCACGCGCGGCCCGTGTCCGCGCAGTTCGACGCGATACCAGTGATCGCGCTCGTCGAGCGACGCTACATCGTCAGGCTGGCCGGCCAGCGCGAGTGCTTGCGCGACCGTGCCGGGAACGGGGGCGGCGATCCAGCCGTCGGCGGGGAGGTCGAGCGGGCCGCGTATGGCGCCGGCGGCCGTTGCGAGCAGCGACCACGCGGGCGCGGCGTGCGCGGTACGCGCGCGCGTCACCGCATCACCGGCACGGGCGCCGCGTCGACGCGAACGGGCAGCGCATGCCGCAGCGGCGGGGCGATCTGCCGCGCGCAGTCGATCAGGTCGGTGTAAGCCGCTTCGATCGCGTCGAGCGTCGCGTCGCCGCGTTCTTCCTTGCCGCGCGCGCAGGCTCGCGCGAGCCGGAATTCCAGCACCATCGCCTCCGATGCGATGCGGTCGCAGGCGGTGCGAATCTCCGCGAACGGCCCGACGCAGCCACTCGCCTGCAGCCAGCGCGTGTAATGGCCGAACAGTTCGAAGTTCGCGCCGAGTTGCCGCACCGAATTGAACGAGTACGCGTGAAAGCGCTCGAGCGGCGAATCGGCGAGCGACTTCGTATCGATCTGCAACTGGCGCCGGAACGCCGTGATCGGATTGACGACCGGCAGGCGGCGCAAGTGCCGCTGCAGCGACGCGAGCGAGACTTCGCACAGCACGCGCTCGTCGAGCGGCGCGAAGCGCCGCTTCGCGCATTCGACGTAAGGCGGCAGAGGCATCGGCGAGCTGCCGCCGACGAGGCCGTTGTAGTCGAAATCCTCGGCCACGTAATAGCCGCTGTTGTGGAAGTAGCCGATCTGGCGATGCGTGCGGTCGATCGCGTCGATGCCGATCGTCGTTTTCGTATGCTGCGCGCGGTAGCTGCTGCCGCGCGTATCGGGCAGGAACCACGCGTCGACCTCGACGATCATCAGGTGGCCGCGCGCGACCTGCGTCTCGATGTGCCGGTCGAGCGGTTCGTAGATCGAGTGCTCCTGCACGACGATCCCGTAGAGCCGCTCCAGTTCGTCGTGCGGAAACTTGAAGAACGTGAACTGGTCGCCCTCGAAATCGAGCGCGATCGTAAACGGCAGCGCCGCGTACGGATTCAGGCCCCACCACCGGAGCACCTCGAGCCACATGTCGACGTAGCAGTTGGTCTGTTTCCAGACCATCTCCTGACTGTGCAGCGGGTGCGGCCGGTAGTGGCGTGCGCGATGGCGCACGTCCTCGAACGACGCGTCCTCGCCGTCGCGGGACACGAATTTCATCGCGTGCCCCACAGCACGTCGCGCACTTCCTGCGGCCATGCGTCGAGATCGAAACCGTGATGACGGAACAGCGCGAGCGTCAGCCGCTCGAGACCGAAGCCGACGCAGCCCGTGTGCGCGACGTCGCCCGTCGCGGTGCGGATGTCCCACAGCAGTCCGAAGTGATCCATGTGGTAGTTGAAGCTCAGGCACGCGGTCTGGCGGTCGTCGTGTTCGATGGGGATCAGCAGCTCGAACTTCAGGTTCTGCTCGCGCTGGCTGTTCGCGACAATCTTGCCGCCGCGACCGAAGAACGGATCGTTCGCGAGGTCGATCGCGTTTGGCAGGCGCAGCGCGTTGATCATCCGCGTGCCGCGCTCCATCCACGTCTCGCGGAACGCGACGATCTGCTCGGGCGTGCCGATCCGTACGTATTCGCGCATCCGGAACAGCTGCATGCGGGTCGGGTCGAGCGACGGCTCGTGGCGGAAGCAGTACGAGAACACGTCGACGATGCGGCCGTCGGCGGGCAGCGCACCCGCGCGCGCGACGACCGGATAGACCGGGTAGCACGCGGCCGGCGTCATCACGACGTAGGTCGGCTTCTGGCTTTCGGTCCAGTCCTCGCCGCGATCGAGGCACTGCAGCACACGCTGGTGCCGCTGTTCGTCGCCGCAGAACGCATGCACGCTGCCCGCGAGTTGTGGGAAGCTCTTCATGTATTCGCTGCGCTCGAATTCGGTGCGGCTCATCGCCGGCGGGAAGCGCAGCACTTCGGCCTGCTGGTCGGCGCCCAGGCGCGTGACGAACGCGTCGAGCGCCTCGACGACGCGCTCGAACCGCTCGGTGCGGCCGAACAGGCCCTGGATCCCGGTCGACACGAGCAGGCCCGCATCGATCAGCTCGTCGCGCAGCGGATTGACGCCTGCGCGATCGAGCGGCGCGTCGGACGCGCTGGCGGCGGAAGCGGCGGAGGGTACGGCGAGGCGATCGTTCACGAATGTTTCTCCAGCGTCGCGGGACGCAGTGCGAGCAGCAGGCTCGAGGTATTGGCGGCGATGCGGTCGTTGCTGATCATCAGCGGCGCCGCGTGCAAGTCGCGCAGGTGGCGGCCGATGCTGAACGGCGTGCCGTGCTTGTAGCCGGCCATTCCGCAGATCATCATGGCCTGCTGGACGACCTCGAGCGCCGTCGACGACACATAGGTCTTCAGCGTGTTGATCTCCGCGGCCCAGGCCATGCCGGCCGACCACGAGCGCGTGGACGCGGTCGAATGGAGGCGCAGCACGTTGTCGACGCGCGCCTGCATCGCCTGCATCAGCGCCAGCGATTCGGCGATGCGGCGCGACGCGGGCGATGGCGCGCCGTCGGTCTGGCGCGCCTGCGCGCGGAAGAACTGGTGCGCGCGGTGGAACGCGTCGCCGGCCACGCCGACCCAAACCGCCGCCCACAGGATGTGCGAAACCGGCACCATCGTCTGTTCTGCGATCTGCGCGAACGGCACGGGCAGGCATTGCACGGTCGCACCGCGGGCGTCGAGCACGAAGCCGTTGCTGCAGGTGCCGCGCATGCCGAGCGTGTCCCATTCGCCGCGGCGCGTGAGCGTATAGCCGTCGCGCAGCAGCGTGACGAGCACCTGCTCGGACGCCGGCGCGTCGGCATCGCGCCGTGCGGTCGCGAGGATGCCGTCCGCGTAGTCGCCGTACGAGATCGTCGGCGCGGATTTGTGCAGCCGGAATTCGCCGCCGTGGGTCTCGAGCGCGCACTGGCTCGCGCGCAGGTTGCCGCCGACGCCGTCTTCCGATGTCGCCGACGCGAGCAGCCACTGATGGCGCACGAGCTGCTGCAGGAACAGCTTGTGCCAGCCCTGGTCCGCCGCGTGGTTGACGATGCACGCGACCTGGATCTGGTGCATCGCGAACACCATCGCCGACGATGCGCAGGCCTGGCCGAGGATCGAGCATGCCGATGCGATGTCGGCCAGCGACGCGCCCATCCCGCCGAGCGAGGTCGGGACCATCGCGCTCAACAGGCGGCGCGCGCGCATGGCCTCGATCGCCTCGACGGGGCAGCGCGCGTCGCGATCGACGGTATCCGCGTGCTGCGCGGCGATGTGTGCGACCGCATGCGCGGCGTCGTCGAGCCGACGGGCTTCGTCGTCGGCCGCGAGCTCGGGAAGCAGCGCGCTCATGCGGAATGCTCGGAGCGTTGCAGGGTCGCGATCGTGTCCGCGAGCGCGTCGATGCTGCGGAACAGGTTGCGGTTGAGCATCTCGTCGGGAATCTCGATGTTGAACTGCTTTTCGATCGCGAGCATCAGCTGGATCGTGTCGAGCGAGGAGAGGCCCGCTTCGTAGAGGTCGTCCCCGTCACCGATCGAATCGATCGCGGCTTCGAGGTGGGCGACGTGCTTGAGGATGGTTCTGATGTCTTTTTTCACGTGCTGCTCCGGCGTGCGTGGTGTCGTCCGCTCGGGCGGACGCGCGCAGCGCGCTGACATCCCCCCGGCAGCCCGGCATCAGTAGACCATTCGCACGCACGGCGTTCTGTTCGCCACCCTACAATCGGCTGACCCGGCGCGCCCGCGACGCCGACCCGCCGCGCGCGTCACGCGCGCGCCGCGGCGCTCACGCCCGAGTCGGCCGACAGGATGCGCTTCATCTCGTCGCGCACGATCGCGCGGCAGCCGCACGACAGTTTCTCGAGCCCGGCCAGATCGGCGAGCACGATCGAGCTGCGGTACTGGCGGATCAGGCCGAGCCGCTGGATCTCGCCGGCTGCGTCCGTGACCGTCTCGCGCCGCACACCGAGCATCTGCGCCAGCATGCTGTGGGTGACCTGGATCTCGATGCTGCGCGAGCGGTCGTACGCGAGCAGGAACCATCTGCATAACTGATGTTTGAGGACGTGATGACGGCTGCAGAACGTGATCTGCGCGACCTGGGCCATCAGCAGCCGCACGCACACGAACACGAGATGGCGAATCACCGGCGACGCATCGAACGCGGCGGCGAAGATGCGCCGGTCGAGCCGGTAGACGAAGCCGTCGCGGCATGCGACGGCGCGGCACGGCATCCGGCCGCTGCCGCCGATCACGTCGTCGCACACGACGCTCTCGCTGCCGATCTGCGCAACTTCCAGCGTCATGCCGCCGGTCGACACGTACTGCAGTGAAATCGCCGTCGTGACGGGCAGGTAGACCGCGGCGAGCATTTCTCCGGGTTCGCACAGCACCTGGCCCGATTTCAGGTGCACGAGCTGAAGGTTGGCAATCAGCGTCGCGCGTTCGTCGCGGTCGACGGCGGCGAGGAACCGGTTCGCGTCGAAGCTGTGGGAAAGCTCGATCATGCCGCTCGCGGGGGCGACGGCGTCATTGGCCTGGTGAGTCACGGCGCATCCTCGTTGGAGCAATAGCGGATCGCGCGGCGCCACCCACGAGGGATTTAGCACGCGCGTGCGAATTTGTGTTCGTCGGAATTCGAATGCCGATAGTGGGAAAAGGCTAGCACGCCATTGAATTCGATAAATTACGCATTACGTCATTTCACAAAGTTTGACGTTTGGATGTATATGCAACTGTTATATGGATTTGAAGTTCATGTTTTCGTGAGTTAATCGCGTCGAAGTGGATCGATGGATAAGTGGTGAATTCAGTGCCGATCGTGAATCAATCGGACGACGATGCAAATCGTACAGCGGAAATTATTCGGAGTCTCTTGAACATTATTTGACAATCGATATTCGTCCATCGTTTTGTTCAATTAAATCATCGGTTTAGTGGGGATATGTGCGACAGCTTACAAAGCTGCGAGTTAGTGGATCGATTCAAATTTGAGACAGTTTCAAACGGTCATTTGAGGCCCGTGCCGTCGCTTCGGCGTCGTGCGAGACATCACGGAAACAATTGAAAACGGCCCGTAAGTATTTGAACGATAAGCATCGCGCGCCGCTGCTGGTGCCACCGCGCGGGGCGCGAGCATTGATCAGTCGAATCGCATGCTGTGTCCGCGACGGCGGAGGGTGTCCGGAAATGAGACGCTTTTTGCGGTTTCCCGGCGGCTATTCGGGCGCTCTCAATCACGTGTCATTTATATATTAAGGATGAAGCGGGTATTGGCACGTAAATCGCTTATTCGGACAGGCGTGTCGAAACGGACTGCCGATTCGATCCGGCGGCGTGAAGCCGAAGGTCGATTCTGTCGAGGGTTGTGGCCGCAACCCGCGTCGTCGTCCGGGCGCGCATCGCGATAACGAGTTCCGCTGACGCAGCTGCATGCGGCGCGGACAATAAAGGGATACAGCCATGCTTCATCTTTACTCGAGCTACTCGGCGAATGCCATTCTCGGCGCTCTCCCCGAGGACAGCATCCGTGCCATTGCACCGCATCTCGAGCTGGTCAGGATCAAGGCCGGCATGCTCGATCGGGTCGGTGAGCCGATGCGCCACCTGCATTTCCCGACCACCGCCATGATGTCCGTGCAGCACCTGATGGAGGACGGGGCGATGGTCGAGGTCGCGATGGTCGGCCGCGAAGGCACGGTCGGCCTGGCGACGCTGCTCGGCGGCACCGCGGTGTCGAACCGCATCGAAGTCCGCATCGGCGGGATGGCCTATCGCGTGCCGACCTGCATCATGCGCTCGGAATTCGAACGTTCGCCGGACACGTACCGCCTGCTGCTGAACTACTGTCAGGCGATCATGGCGCAGGTGTCGCGCAGCGCGCTGTGCAACCGGCACCACTCGGTCAGCGAGCAATTGAGCCGCTGGCTGCTGCTCGCGCACGACCGGATCGACGGCGACGAACTGGCCGTCACTCAGCAGACGATCGCGAACATGCTCGGCGTGCGTCGCGAAGGCGTGACGGAAGCGGCCGGCAATCTGCAGGAGGCCGGGCTGATCCGGCAGCGGCGCGGGCGCATCACGGTGCTCGATCGCGACGGTCTCGAGCGCCAGGCATGCGAGTGCTACGAGCTGATTCGTGCGGACTATCGCCGGCTGCTCGGCGCGCGAACTGGCACCCGAGCGATGCCGGTGCGACAGCGCATGCAGGACATGCACGGCGGATTCCCCGCGCACGGTGCGTGACGATGCACGCGCTGGCGGGTGGAACGAATGCGATGCGGCGTGCCGCGGTCGCAGCGGCCGACGTTGCGCTCGTGCTGGCGGGGACCCTCGCCGCGCAGGCCGCGATGGGGCTCGCGTGGCGTGATCTGTCGGATGCGCAGCGCGGCGCGATTGCATTGCTGTGCGTGCTGACCGTCGCGCTGTTGCCGCGCACCGTGCGCGTGTCGCGCGGTGGGGCGTCGCCGCATGGCGGCGGGATCGTGCTGACGCGCACGGTGGTTGCGGTCGTGTGCGCGGGTGCGCTGACGGTGGTCGGCACGATGTGGATCATGAACCGTGGCGGGACGGTCACGACGCGCTGGATCGCGCGGACGGTGCTGTCCGGCGACGCGGCGCTGCTGCTCGGCAGGCTGGCGCTCTGCGCGCTGGCGATGCAGCGCGGTGACGCGCGCGCGCGGCAGCGGCGCGTCGCGATCGTCGGCGCGACCGCATACGGACGCGTGGCGATCGAGCGCATGCAGCTCGAGCCGGCCGGACCGTTCGCGGCGGCCTGCGTGTTCGACGACGATGCGCCGGCCGCCTCGGCGGACGGGATCGGCGGTGTGCCGGTGATCGACGACTGGGTCGCGCTGCGGCGCATGATCCGCGCCGGCGAGATCGACGAAGTGTGGCTCACGCTGCCGATGTCGCACGAGTCGCGCATCCGGCGCATCGTGCGCGAACTGCGCGACGAGTTCGTCGAGCTGCGGTTGTTGCCGGACGTACGGCAGATGGCGGTCGTCGAGCGTTCCGCGACCGATGTGCTCGGCATGCCGGCGATCAATCTCGCGACCACGCCGCGTTCGGCACCGGAACTATGGGCGAAGTTCGCGTTCGACCGGCTGTTCGCGGTCGCCGTGCTGATTCCGCTGCTGCCGCTGCTCGCGGTGCTGGCGATCGCGGTGAAGCTGTCGTCGCCGGGGCCCGTGTTGTTCCGGCAGCGCCGCAAGGGCGCCGACGGGCGGGAGTTCCATATCCTCAAGTTCAGGACGATGCGCGCGCATCGCGCGCAGCCGGGCGTCGTGCGGCAGGCCTCGCGCAACGACGCGCGCATCACGCCGGTCGGCGCGTTCCTGCGGCGCACGTCGCTCGACGAGCTGCCGCAGTTCTTCAACGTGCTGTCCGGCCAGATGTCGGTGGTCGGCCCGCGTCCGCATGCGATCGAACACGACGACTTCTACCGGCAACTGATCGACTGCTACATGTATCGCTATCGCGTGCGGCCGGGGATCACGGGATGGGCGCAGGTGAACGGCTATCGCGGCGAGACGCGCAAGGTCGAGGCGATGGCCGCGCGCGTGAAGCTCGACCTGTTCTACATGCAGAACTGGAGCTTCTGGTTCGACATGAAGATCATCCTGATGACGGTCGTGCGCGGCTTCGTCGGACGCAATGCGTTCTGATGAAGAGGATTGCGAAGTATTGCGAGTGAGGGATGCCGCCTCGATGAGACGTGCACCGCAACCGCAACCGCGGACCAGAAACCGAAGCCGCGCTCAACTATCCGCCGGCGGCTGTCCACCCGCCGGCAAGGCAGCCGGCAAGACGGCAGGCGAAGCGGTCGGTTGAGCGTCGGGCGCGGCTTGCGCGCTCGACGGCTGGATGGCGTGCTGAATCGTCGGCACGACCATCGTCGGGAACAGGGCCGCAAGGGCCACCCAGATGACGACGCCGAATACCATGACGTTCTCCCGGAAAGCCGCGGATTCGCCGCGCATGTTTTCAATCTACGACGCAACTTTGTACAGGGGATTGATCGATCTCAACGGCCGCTGCGTCGGACGAATGCGCTCGCGCGGGTGTTCAGGTCCGTCCCCGGTTTTCGGGCGCGCGGTGCGGGCGCTGACGCCGGTCAACACATGCGTGTGCATTGGGTTTATGCTGCGTCGAATGCGTCCGGCCCATCGTGCGGCCGGGCGCGGATCCGGACACGGCGGGCGACGCATGCCTGCCCGCCGTGCACCGGCGCGACAACCGCGCGCCGCATGCGTCATTGCGCGGAAACCGGGAAAAGGAGAGACGGCGATGGCGCTCGACCGAGAACAACGGCAGACGCTGCAGCGGCGGCTGACCGACAGCGAGCAGACGTTGCGGGCGGATATCCGGACGACCGAGGACCAGCGCGCGTCGGAGTCCTATGCCGAACTCGCCGGCGCGGCGCCGGACGAGGGCGACGAGGCGAATGCCGATCTGTTCGTCGACATGGATCACGCATTGATCGGCATGAAGCTGGCCGAGTTGCGCGCGATCGGGCGCGCGCAGCAGCGCATGCGCGACGGCAGCTACGGCGAGTGCATCGACTGCGATGCGCCGGTCGGCTACGAGCGTTTGCTCGCGCGGCCGAGTGCCGAGCGCTGCACGCATTGCCAGTCGGTGTACGAGCGTCGCTACGCGACGACGCCACGCGCATCGCTCTGACGTCGGCGCGCCGGGGCCGCGCCGGCAGCGCGCCCCGCGCGGCGCGACACCGGCAACCGGCGCAGGATGACCAACGGGCGCCCGCCGCCGTCGACATGCGGCGCCGGGCGGGCAAGCGCCGGCGCGCCAGCGCACGGCGCCATCCACGTGGAAGGGAGCCACGCCGATCATGCCGATCCACAATGCCGAGTGCGCGGCCGTATTCGCCGAAATCGCCGACATGCTCGAGATCCAGGGCGCGAATCCGTTCCGGGTGCGCGCCTATCGCAACGCGGCCCGTACGATTGCCGAGTACGGGCGCGACATTCCGGCGATGATCGCGAACGGTAGCGATCTCGGCCAGATTCCCTCGATCGGCGCCGATCTCGCGGCGAAGCTGCGCGAGATCGCCGCGACCGGCACCTGCGAACTGCAGCAAACGCTGCGCCATGCGTTGCCGGGCGCCATCGTCGAATTGCTCGACGTGCCGGGGCTCGGCGCGAAACGCGTGAAGGCGCTGCATGACGCATTGCACGTCGACTCGCTCGAACAGTTGCGCGCCGAAGCGAAGAGCGGGCACGTGCGCGCGCTGCCGGGCTTCGGCGCGAAGACCGAAGCGCAACTGCTCGACGCGATCGACGAGCGCCTGCAGCGCGAGCCGCAGCGCTTCCTGCTGCCCGATGCCGCGAAATCGCTGCGGCCGATGCTCGAGCGGCTGCGCCAGGTGGCCGGCGTCGGCGAAGCGGTGCCGGCCGGCAGTTTTCGGCGCTGCCGCGAGACGGTTGGCGATCTCGACATCCTCGTGAGCGCACAAGATGCGGCCGCCGTGGCCGACGCGTTCGTCAGCTGCGGCGACGTCGCGCGCGTGCTCGCGAACGGCAAGACGCGTTCGAGCGTGATGCTCGGCAACGGGCTGCAGGTCGACCTGCGTGTCGTCGACGCGGACGCGTTCGGCGCGGCGCTCGTCTATTTCACCGGGTCGAAGGCGCACAACATCGCGCTGCGCCGGATCGCGCAGGCCGGCGGCCTGAAGATCAACGAATACGGCGTGTTCCGCGGCGACGAACGGATCGCGGGCGCGACGGAGGCCTCCGTCTACGAGGCGATCGGCCTTCACTGGGTGCCGCCCGAAATGCGCGAGGGCCGCGGCGAGATCGACGCGTCGCGCGCCGGCACGCTGCCCGCGCTGGTCGAGCGCAAGCATCTTCATGGCGATCTGCACGCGCATACCGACGCGTCGGCCGGGCGCGACAGCCTGCGAGCGATGGCGGACGCGGCCCGCGCGCGCGGGCTCGCGTATCTGGCCGTCACCGATCGCATGCCGGATGTCGGTGGCGGCCGTACCGATTGCGACTGGCTCGTGCGGCAGATCGACGAGATCGACCGCCTCAACGCGTCGTTCGACGACTTCGTGCTGTTGAAGGGCGTCGAGGCCGGCATTCGCGAGGACGGCAGCCTCGATGTGCCCGACGACGTGCTCGGCCGGCTCGACCTCGTCGTCGGCGCGGTGCGCGACGGCTTCGACTTGCCGGGCGACAGGCAGACCGAGCGGATCCTGCGCGCGATCGATCATCCGTATTTCACGATCCTCGCGCATCCGACCGGCCGGCTGCTCGGCGAACGCGACGCCTGCGAACTCGACGTGCCGCGCGTGCTCGCCGCGGCCGCCGCGCGCCGCTGCTTCGTCGAGCTCGACGGCGACCCGCGGCGGCTCGATCTGCCGGACCTGTGGTGCCGCGAGGCCGCGAAGGTCGGCGTCGCGGTGGCGATCGGCTCGGACGCCCGCTGCGCGGACGATCTCGACAACCTCGGATACGGTATCGGCCACGCGCGGCGCGGCTGGCTCACGCGGCACGACGTGCTCAACACGCGCACGCTCGCGCAACTGCGGCCGCTGCTGGCGCGCACGATGGGCGGTGCGGGCAGCGCGAGCGGCGCGTCGAAGCGCGACCGCCCGAAGGGCGCGTGACGGCGCGCCGCGCTCAGGCCAGCACGTCTTCCGCCGGGACGTACGGCAGGCCGAGCGCGAGCGCGACGGCCTCGTACGTGACGTGGCCGTCGCACACGTTCAGGCCCGCGCGCAGATGCGGGTCGTCGATCATCGCGCGTTTCCAGCCCTTGTCGGCGAGCGCGAGCGCATGGCCGAGCGTCGCGTTGTTCAGCGCGAACGTCGACGTGCGCGCGACCGCGCCCGGCATGTTCGCGACGCAGTAGTGCACGACGCCGTCGACGACGAAAGTCGGCTGCGCATGCGTCGTCGCATGCGAGGTCTCGAAGCAGCCGCCCTGGTCGATCGCGACGTCGACGACGACGGCGCCCGTGCGCATCGTCGCGATCATGTCGCGCGTGACGAGCCGCGGCGCCGATGCACCCGGCACGAGCACCGCGCCGATCACGACGTCGGCTTCGCGCACGGCTTCGTCGATCGTGTGCGCGTTCGAGCAGACGGTCGAGATCCGGTTCGCGAAGATCAGGTCGAGCTGGCGCAGCCGGCCCACGTTGGTGTCGAGCACGGTGACGCGCGCGCCGAGGCCGACCGCCATTTGCAGCGCACCGGTGCCCACCACGCCCGCGCCGAGCACCACGACGTGCGCGGCCGGCACGCCGGGCACGCCGGCCATCAGCACGCCGCGGCCGCCGCGCGGGCTTTCGAGGTGCGTCGCCGCGACCTGGATCGACATGCGTCCCGCGACCTCGCTCATCGGCGCGAGCAGCGGCAGCCCGCCGCCGGGGCCCGTCACGGTTTCATACGCGATGCAGACCGCGCCGGACTTCACGAGCGCGGCAGCCTGCTCGGGATCGGGCGCGAGATGCAGGTACGTATAAAGGATTTGCCCGCGCCGCAGCATTGCGCATTCGGCGGCCTGCGGTTCCTTGACCTTGATGATCATGTCGGCGCGCGCGAAGAGCTCGCGCGCGTCGTCGCACAGCGCCGCACCGGCGGCCGTGTAGTCGTCGTCGAGCAGGCCGATCGCGGTGCCCGCGCCGCGCTGCACGAGCACGTGGTGGCCATGCCGCGTGAGTTCGCGTGCGCCGGCCGGCGTGAGGCCGACGCGGTATTCATGGTTCTTGATCTCTTTCGGCACACCGATCAGCATGAGTCGTCTCCTTGGGTATTCGTCGTTGTTGTCGTGCCCGAGCGCGCTGCGATCGTCCGACCGTGCGTGCCGGCGAACGGCCCGTGTGCGACGTGCGCATGCACGGTCCGATGGCCGTATTGGAATAAAAGGGTAGTGGTGCCCGGAGGGAAGTCAAGCGGCGGCCCGCCGCGACGGTGCGCACACTGCAGTGCAACACGCGGCGTGGCGCATTGCGACCGGACGTCGCAATGCGCGCGGCACGCGGTTTGGGTATCGTCTTGTATGCCGCTGAGCGGGGCCGCGTGCCGGAGTCCATTCGGGTGGATCACGCGACACAACGACACGATGAAGCAAGGAACCTTACCGACATGACGAGCGCGTATTTCAGCGTGCCGACGCTTTGCGCGATCGCACTGGTTCACGTCTACTGGGCGTTCGGCGGAAGCCTCGGCAAGCGTGCGGCCATTCCGGAACAGGACGGCGTGCCGCTGCTGCGGCCGAGCGCGCCCGGCACGCTTGCCATCGCGGCGGCGTTGCTGGCCGGCGCAGGCGCGGTGGCGTCGCGCGCGGGCTGGCTGTGGCCGAACCTGTATCCCGGTGCGATCGCGTTCGCGGTCGTTGCGCTCGCATTGATCTTCGCGGTGCGCGCCATCGGCGATTTCCGCTACGTCGGCTTCTTCAAGCGGATCCGCGGGTCGCGTTTCGCGCGGATGGACAGCCTCTGTTACTCGCCGCTTTGCGCGGCGCTCGCGTTGTCGATCGCATCGATGCTGGGGCCGTGGTGAGTGCCGGGCCGATCAGGGCGGTCATCTTGCAGCGAGCGAAGCCGTAACGCGCGTCGCGGTGCTTTCGACGAAAGCACCGACCGGCCGCGCGGGCTATTCCTGAACACGACCTGCACCGACCGGGCGAAACCCGCGCCTGCGTCCGACACCCCTCCGCATGCCACGACGTGATCGTGCTGCGGCTCTTGCATATCCCGGTTCCCGCATTTTTCAATTGTTGCGATTTCCGATGCAATGAATTGCATCTAACCCTTTGGAAATGGAACCGGTTCCATCTATAATTCGCGGCACTCGTCGCCGGGCCCGAAATGAGGGTCGTGCACGTTGCGCTTGCCGTCGGCCGGCGGGGCGTCTAAGTTGAACCAGGCCCATGGCGATGGCGGGTAAATGACGTGAGAAGCCCGTTATTTGTCCGATGATAAGACCCGCGAAGAGGTCGACCCGCGCGGCGCGCCCGAACCGGCGCGCCTGCGGCTGCATGACGGCGCCGCCGAGAATGCGCGGCCGGCGCCCGCATCGACAGTGTTTGCAATACAGCAAAAACAGGATCGCCGGCCGCGTGCGGCATGGCTACCGGTCGGGCATGGCGCATGCGGAATGCGCGTCCCCGAACCACGCTCCCCAACGATCAACATCCGACCATGTCCACGCCACCCGACAAACCCAATTCGCGCCGCCGTTTCCTGCGCACGTCGGTCGCGCTCGTGCCGATCGCGTCGGTCGCCGGTTGCGACCTGCGCTCGTCCGCGACCACGGCCGGCAATGCGTCCGCCACGTCGGCCGGCGCCGAACGCGCGCCGTACAAGCCGACTTTCTTCGATGCGAAGGAGTGGGCGTTCGTCCAGGCCGCCGTCGACCGGCTGATCCCGGCCGATGCCGAGGGCCCCGGCGCGCTCGACACCGGCGTGCCCGAATTCATCGACCGCCAGATGGAAACCCCGTACGCGCACGGCGCGACGTGGTACATGCAGGGGCCGTTCCAGCAGGGCGTGCCCGAGCTCGGCTATCAACTGAAGCTGGTGCCGCGCGACATCTACCGGCTCGGCATCGCGGCGGTCAACCGCTATTGCGAAAAGGCGCACGGCAAGACGTTCGCCGACCTCGACGCACCGACCCGCGACACCGTGCTCGGCGCACTGGAGAAGGGCGGCGCGCAGATCGACGACGTGCCGTCCACCGTGTTCTTCGGCCAGTTGCTGCAGAACACGCGCGAAGGCTACTTCTGCGATCCGGTGCATGGCGGCAATCACGACATGGCCGCGTGGAAGATGATCGGTTTTCCGGGCGCGCGCGCCGACTTCATGGATTTCGTCAACCAGAACGGCAAGCCGTATCCGTACGGCCCGGTTTCGATCAACGGGGAGCGCAGCTGATGGCCGCGGAAAAGAAGCCGCACGTCGATGCGGTGATTGTCGGCTTCGGCTGGACCGGCGCGATTCTCGCGAAGGAACTGACCGAAGCGGGCCTGAACGTCGTCGCGCTCGAGCGCGGCGAGTATCGCGACACCTATCCGGACGGCGCGTATCCGAACACGATCGACGAGCTGACCTACAACGTTCGCAAGAAGCTGTTCCTCGATCTGTCGAAGACGACCGTATCGATCCGCCACGGCGTGCAGGACACCGCACTGCCGTACCGGCAGCTCGCCGCGTTCCTGCCGGGCGAGGGCGTCGGCGGCGCGGGGCTGCACTGGTCGGGCGTGCACTTCCGGATCACGCCGGAGGAGCTGCGCCTGCGCAGCCACTACGAAGAGCGCTACGGCAAGAAGTTCATCCCGGAAGGCATGACGATCCAGGACACGGGCGTCAGCTACGACGAGCTCGAGCCGTATTTCGACTTCGCCGAGAAGGTGTTCGGCACGTCGGGGCAGGCGTACAAGGTCGGCGGCAAGGTGGTCGGCGACGGCAACGTGTTCGAGGCGAACCGCAGCGACAACTTCCCGCTGCCCGCGCAGCTCAACACCTATTCGGCGCAGCGCTTCTCCGACGCGGCGAAATCGCTCGGGCTGCATCCGTACCGGCTGCCGTCGGCGAACACGTCGGGGCCGTACACGAACCCGTACGGCGTGCAGATGGGGCCGTGCAACTTCTGCGGCTACTGCAGCGGCTACGCGTGCTACATGTACTCGAAGGCGTCGCCGAACCTGAACATCCTGCCCGCGCTCAAGCAGGTGCCGAACTTCGAATTACGCTCGAAGTGCCACGTGCTGCGCGTGGACCTCGACGACACGAAGAAGCGCGCCACGGGCGTCACCTACGTCGACCCGGCCGGCCGTGAAGTGCATCAGCCGGCCGATCTCGTGATCGTCGCCGCGTTCCAGTATCACAACGTGCACCTGCTGCTGCTGTCGGGCATCGGCAAGCCGTACGACCCGATCTCGGGCGAAGGCGTCGTTGGCCGCAATTTCGCGTACCAGAACCTGTCGACGATCAAGGCGTTCTTCGACAAGGACACCTACACGAACCCGTTCATCGGCACGGGCGGCAACGGCGTCGCGGTGGACGACTTCAACGCGGACAACTTCGACCACGGCCCGCTCGGCTTCGTCGGTGGCTCGCCGCTGTGGGTGAACCAGGCCGGCGTGAAGCCGATCAGCGGCATCGCGACGCCGCCCGGCACGCCGCAGTGGGGCTCGGCGTGGAAGAAGGCGGTCAAGGACAACTACGCGCACACGATCTCGATGGACGCGCACGGCACGAACATGTCGTACCGCGACGTGTACCTCGACCTCGATCCGACCTATCGCGATTCGTACGGCCAGCCGCTGTTGCGGATGACCTTCGACTGGAAGGACAACGACATCCGGATGGCGCAGTACGTGACCGGGCAGATGAAGAAGATCGCGGAGGCGATGGGGCCGAAGGCGATCGGCGTGTCGACGCGCGAGTTCGGCAAGCATTTCAATTCGCGCGCGTACCAGACGACTCACCTGGTCGGCGGCGCGATCATGGGCACCGATCCGAAGACGAGCGTGCTGAACCGCTACCTCCAGTGCTGGGACGTGCACAACGTGTTCGTGATGGGCGCGTCGGCGCTGCCGCAGGGCATCGGCTACAACCCGACCGGGATCATCGCCGCGCTGGCCTACTGGTCGGCACGCGCGATCCGCGAGCAATACCTGAAAAATCCCGCCCCGCTGGTGACCGTATGAAGAGGACCGTGAACCATTACAACGCCGCGCGCGGCATGTCCCCGCTGCGGCGCGCACTGGCGATCGGCACGGCCTGGGCGGCGCTCGGTCTCGCCGGCGGGTCGGCCTTCGCGCAACCGGCGGCGCCGGCTTCGGGCCGGGCAGCCGCACCGGCCGCACAGTCGGCCGACGCGGCCCTCGTCAAGCGTGGCGAATATCTGGCCCGCGCCGGCGACTGCATCGCGTGCCACACGGCGAGCGGCGGCAAGCCGTTCGCGGGCGGCCTGAAGTTCGACACGCCGATCGGCGCGATCTATTCGACCAACATCACGCCGGACCCGAAGACGGGCCTCGGCGGCTGGACGCTCGACGATTTCACCCGCGCGGTGCGCGAGGGCGTCCGCAAGAACGGCGACACGATGTATCCGGCGATGCCGTTCCCGTCCTACGCGCGTCTGACCGACGACGACATGAAGGCGCTCTACGCGTACTTCATGCACGGCGTGGCGCCGGTCGAGCACGAGAACCGCGCGGTCGACATCGTGTGGCCGCTGTCGATGCGCTGGCCGCTGACGTTCTGGCGCAAGCTGTTCGCGCCGACGCCGAAGCCGTTCGATGCGACGCCGTATACCGATCCGGTGATCGCGCGCGGCGCGTATCTGGTGGAGGGGCTCGGCCATTGCGGCGCGTGCCACACGCCGCGCGCGGTGACGATGCAGGAGCGCGCGCTGACCGATGCGGGTGGTCTTGACTTCCTGGCCGGCGGCGCGGCGATCGACGGCTGGGTGCCGACGAGCCTGCGCGGCGAGCCGCGCACCGGGCTCGGCGCGTGGACCGAAACCGAGATCGTGCAGTTCCTGAAGACTGGCCGCACGCTGCGCACGGCCGCGTTCGGCGGGATGACGGACGTGGTCGGCCACAGCATGCAGCACATGACCGACGACGACCTCACCGCGATCGCACGCTATCTGAAGACGCTGCCGCCGCGCGTGCAGGGCGAGCAGCCGCACGTGTACGACGCGGCCGCCGCGAAGGCGCTGCAGGGCGGCGACGCGAGCAAGCCGGGCGCGGCCGTCTATCGCGACAACTGCATGGCCTGCCACCGCAGCGACGGCCACGGCTACACGCGCGTGTTCCCGGCGCTCGCCGGCAACCCGGTCGTGCAGGGCGAGGATCCGACGTCGCTGATCCACGTCGTGCTGGAAGGCAGCGCGCTCGCGGGCACGCGCACCGCGCCGTCGACCTTCACGATGCCGCCGTTCGGCTGGCGCCTGTCGGACCAGGAAGTCGCGGACGTGTCGAACTTCGTGCGCACGAGCTGGGGCAATACGGGTGCGGCGATCACGGCCGCGCAGGTCGCGAAGGTGCGCAAGAGCGGGCCGTCGACGCGACCGGAGCCGCCGCCGGGCGCGCGGTTCCCGCAGGCATCCCGCTGACGCGGGCGGCGGGGCAGCCGCCCCCGCCGATCAAGCCTCTCGTGGACTCGCGGCGCCGGGCCGGCGCGCGTGACACGTTCCTTCCGACCGGGGTAGTACCCCGCCATGGCACGCCGCCGCGTGAAAATTTCGCGGCGGCGCGCCATTTTTTCGCCTCATCCCTTATCCTTTGCCTCTTGAACCTTACTAAATCGTTACAAGAACCTGGGAGGGGGGATGCCTCATGACGTCAGCCTGATTGCGTTGCTCGCGGCCGGTTTCGGTCTCGCGATGATCTTCGGTTACCTCGCGTCGCTGCTGAAAATGCCGCCGCTCGTCGGCTATCTGCTCGCCGGTATCGTGATCGGCCCCGGCACGCCCGGTTTCGTCGGCGACCTGTCGCTCGCGCAGCAGCTTGCCGAAGTCGGCGTGATGCTGCTGATGTTCGGCGTCGGCCTGCATTTCTCGCTCGGCGATCTGCTCGCGGTGCGCAAGATCGCGCTGCCGGGGGCAGTCGTCCAGATTACCGTCGCGACGCTGCTCGGCGGCGGGCTTGCGCTCACGTGGGGCTGGAGTCTTGGCGCGGCGCTCGTGTTCGGGCTTGCGCTGTCGGTGGCGAGCACGGTCGTGTTGTTGCGCGCGCTCGAGGGGCGCGGGCTCGTCGAGACGGTCAACGGGCGCATCGCGGTCGGCTGGCTCGTCGTCGAGGATCTCGTGATGGTGCTCGTGCTCGTGCTGCTGCCGCCCGTCGCGGGGTTGCTCGGCGGCACGCCGCCCGGCGACGCGCACGCAGCCGGCGGCAGCGTGTGGGGCACGCTCGGCGTCACGATGCTGAAGGTCGCCGCGTTCATCGTGCTGATGCTGGTGGTCGGCAAGCGCGTGTTCCCGCGCATCCTGTGGCTCGTCGCGCGTACCGGTTCGCGCGAGCTGTTCACGCTGTGCATGATCGCGGCCGCGGTCGGCATCGCGTTCGGCGCGGCGAAGCTGTTCGACGTGTCGTTCGCGCTCGGCGCGTTTTTCGCCGGGATGATGATGCGCGAGTCGGAGTTCAGCCGGCGCGCGGCCGACGAGACGCTGCCGCTGCGCGACGCGTTCTCGGTGCTGTTCTTCATTTCGGTCGGGATGCTGTTCGACCCGACAGTGCTGCTCACCGAGCCGCTGCACGTGATCGAGGTCGCGGCGATCGTGCTGATCGGCAAGACGCTCGCGGCGGTCGCGCTCGTGATTGCGTTCCGTTATCCGCTGAACACCGCGCTGACGGTCGGCGCGGGCCTCGCGCAGATCGGCGAGTTCTCGTTCATCCTCGCGGGTCTCGGCCGGGCGCTCGGTTTGCTGTCGGCCGAGGGGCAGAGCCTGATTCTCGCGGTTGCGCTGATTTCGATCGCGATGAACACGCTGCTGTTCGCGATGATCGATCCGGCGCTCGCCTGGATTCGCAAGCATTCGGCGTTCGCGCGCAAGCTCGAGGCACGCGACGATCCGCTCGCCGCGCTGCCGATGTCGACGCCGCAGACGCACCTGACCGGTCAGGTCGTGATCGTCGGCTACGGCAAGGTCGGTACGCGCATCGCGCATGCGCTGGACGAGCGCGGGATCGCCTATGTCGTCGTCGAGCAGAACCGCGAGCTCGTCGAGAAGCTGCGCGCGGACGGCGTCGCGGCCGTGTCCGGCGACGCGATCGAGCCGGTCGTGCTCGTGCAGGCGCATATCGCGCGTGCCGGGATGCTGGTCGTCACGCTGCCGGACGTATTCGACGTGCGGCAGATCGTCGAGATCTCGCGCACGCTGAACCCGACGCTGGAGGTCGTGCTGTGCACGAACAGCGGCGACGAGGCCGACTTGCTGGCGAGCGAGGGCGTCGGCACCGTGTTTATGGGCGAGAGCGAACTCGCGCGCGGGATGACCGAGCATGTGCTCGGGCGGATGGTGAAGCCGGTGGCGGCCGCGCATTGACGGTTGCGCATGCGCGTATTCGACGGGCCTGTCACACGCGCGGCCGCGTTCGCGCGGGTAGCGGGATCGCGCCGGATGTCGGGACCGCGCCGGCTGGACTGCGCCGGGTGTCGGGGTTGCGCCGGGTGTCGGGACTGCGCCGGGTGTCGGGATTGAGCCGGCCGTCGGGATTGAGCCGGCCGTCGGGACTGCGCCGGGGTGTGGGGATTGCGCCGGCTGTCGGGACTACTCCGGCCGTCGGGACTGCGCCGGCCGTCGGGATCGCGCCGGCCACCGGCACGGCGGCAGAGCACATGAACGGCATTCGACGCGGCGACTAGCGGACGCATTCGCCGGCCGGGTCGCCGCGCCCGGTATCAACCGGCGGGTTTCAGCCCGCCGCCTTCACCTGTACGGTCGCGCCGGATTGCGCGGCCGTCTTCACCGGCGTCGCCGCCTTCTGCGCGGCCGCCGTCTTCGGCTGCGCCGCTGCCTTCGGCGCCGCGCCCGGCTTCTGCGGGGCCGCGCCCCTGGCCGGCGCGTTCGGCGTCGGCTCGACCGGTGCATCGGGCGGCACGCCGAGCAACTGCAGCGCGCCGCTCGTGACCGACGAAAACACCGGGCCGGCCACCGTGCCGCCGTAATAGCCCTTGCCGCGCGGCTCGTCGATCATCACTGCGACGATCAGGCGCGGGTTGCTCATCGGCGCCATCCCCGCGAACAGTGCGCGGTACTTGCCCTTCGCATAGGTCGCGCCGACCTGCTTGCGCGCCGTGCCCGTCTTGCCGCCGATCCGGTAGCCGTCGACGCGCGCGCGGCGCCCCGTGCCGCCTTCGCCGACCGCCGACTCGAGCATCGCGCGGATCGCCGCCGCGGTTTGCGGCGACGTCACGCGGTGCCCGCGGCGGGAATCCATCGTCAGCGGATCGGTGCCGCTCTTCAGCAGCGACACCGGGTGCAGCGTGCCGTCGCCCGCATAGGCGGTGTAGGTCTGCGCGATCTGCAGCAGCGACATCGACAGCCCGTAGCCGTACGCCATCGTCGCCTGCTCGATCGGCCGCCAGCGCTTGTAGCCGCGCAGGCGGCCCGATGCGACGCCGGGGAACGTCAGCTCCGGCGCGCGGCCGATCCCGTATTCCTGGTACTTGTTCCAGATCGTTTCAGCGGGCAGGTTCAGCGCCAGCTTGGCGAGCGCGACGTTGCTCGACTTCTGCAGCGCCTCCGACACGGTCAGCGAGCCGTGGTTCGACGTGTCGTGGATCACGGCCGGGCCGATCTTGTAGGTGCCCGGCGACGTGTTGATGATCGTGTTCGGCGTGACCTTGCGCTCGTCGATCGACAGCGCGACGACGAGCGGCTTGATCGTCGAGCCGGGCTCGAACGTGTCGATCACCGCGCGGTTGCGCAACTGCTGGCCGGTCAGCCGGAAGCGATCGTTCGGATCGAAGGTCGGGTAGTTCGAGAGGGCGAGGATTTCGCCGTTCTGCGCATCGAGCACGACGACGCTGCCGGCCACCGCGTTGTTCTCGAGCACCGCGGCCTTGAGCTGGCTGAACGCGAGCTGCTGGATGCGCCGGTCGATCGTCAGTTCGATCGTCGCGCCGTGCTGCGCGGGGACGAGCGGGCGCGTGTCGGACACGATGCGCCCGAGCCGGTCGCGGATCACCTCGCGCTGCCCGGACGTCCCCGACAGCCGCGCATTCGCCGCCAGTTCGACGCCTTCCTGGCCCTTGTCCTCGACGTTGGTGAAGCCGACCACGTGCGCGGCCGACTCGCCTTCCGGATAGAAGCGCTTCGAATCGGCGATCTGCGTGATGCCGTCGATCGCGAGCTTGTCGAGCCGGCCCGCGGTATCGGCGTCGACCTGCCGCTTCAGCAGCACGAACGTACGGTCGTTGCGCAGGCGGCGTTTTATTTCCGCGAGCGGCATGTCGAGCAGCTTCGCGAGCTGCGGATAGTCGATGTCGGCAACCTGTTTCGGGTTCGCCCAGATTTCATAGGTCGACAGGCTGACCGCGAGCATCGCGCCGTTGCGATCGACAATGCGGCCGCGCATCGCGTCGAGCTCGATCGTGCGCTGGTAGCGCTTCTGGCCTTGCCCGACATAGAAATCCTGGTTCGCGACCTGCACCCAGAACGCGCGTCCGATCAGCGCGGCGAATCCGAGGGACACCATGATCACGACCAGTTTCGAGCGCCACATCGGCAGGCGCGACGCGAGCATCGGATGCTTGGTCGCGGCGGCGTACGGATCGGCGGGGTGGGTCTTCTTTTTCACGCTCATGCAAGGGCCGGGTCGGGCCGCCGGACGGCGGCAAGTCAGTCTGAATAATGCGATTGTAATAAAGGAGTAAACATTGTGTGGGGAAAGTATGTTTCGGCCCCGGAAAAGAGGCGCGGCGGGGAGCGGGGGACTAGGAGGAAAGCGGGAGGAAGTCAGGAGGGCGGCGCGGCGCCAACCGGGAAAAAATCGACGGCGCTCGTTTCGATTATCCGACCCCGATTAATTTCGAGACGACAAAATAAAAATCGCCTCGAAGCGAGGCGATTTTATTTCTGAATATCGAAATGAATATCACGGAAACCGGAATAAACCCCAAAACCGCAGAGGATTGCCGTCGGAAATATCTAGCGCGCGACGGAAGTAAATTCGTGGTTTTCCGAGTCCACCTTGGAGCGATCGACCGCCTGCAGGCGCCACGCGCCTTCCGGATGCTCCCCGGCGAGCACCGCGGGGCCCTGCTCGCGCTGCGTTGCACTGGAGGAAAGACCCTTCAACTGGCACACGGCCTTCCCGCCGTCCGCCGGGCAGAGGGCCATGGCACCCTCCACGTCCCGGACCTTGCCCCAGGTCGGAAGATCGATGCCCTGGTGTGCCTCGCGCGACCACAGCCCCTCGTCGGTATCGACCCACAGCACTGCGAACGCGTGTCGGGTTGCCGATTCGCTGCCGTTAATGCGAATAGTGAGGCGCATTGGATCGTCTCCTGAAGAAAAAGACACATTTGACCGTTTGGGTTTGACCAGTCTAGATAGACTGTGGTGAAACGCAAGTGATAATCCTCAATAAATCCCGATTAATTTTATTGGCGTTTGCAGATGGAACGACGTCTGACGATTCGTCGGGATCCGACGTCGCGCGCACACGGAGGCCACGGCGTGAACCGCGCGCCGTGACCGGACGATGGCTACCGCGGACATGCGATGACTCGGGGGAAGTCCCGGTCGACGCCGCGCGCCGAAGAGAAGGCCGACGGGCGGCCCTGGCCAACCGATCGCGCCCGCGCCGCGAAGGCCGACCGACCGGACGTTTGAACGATCCGCCAGCCAGCCGGCACGACACACTCCGACATTCGCGTACAAATCCGCACACTTTCACGAAACTTTCGGGACAGACTTGCGGGCGATCGGGCCCCACACTGCGAGTTTCCCGATCCTGCGCCGTGGACGCCCGTCCTTGGCGCGCTGCCGAGACGCAATCGACCCGATCGCGGGCCGGAGCGCGATCGGGACTGCCGGGGCGAGCGTCGGCCCCGGCCCGGCCGAGCGCCGCAGGCGACCTCGCCATCCGGGGCAGCCGCGCTGTCCGGCCGATTCTTCGAAGGAGACTATCGTGCTGATCTGGAAAACCGCGTTGTCGCTCAACTGGCGCACGAGCCTCGTGTCGCCGGCCAGCGCACCGGTCGCGGCGGCCAACGTCGGACACCTGGTGCTCACCGGCGCCACCGGCTTCATCGGCAGCACCGTGCTGACGGCGCTCGTCAATGCAGGATTGCTCGAACGGATCGTGTGCGTCGTGCGCGCCGAGAATCGCGGCCATGCGGTCGCGCGTCTGCGAGAAGCGGCGCTGCGCGCGGGGCTCGCGCCGTACTGGGCGTCGCGTCTGGGCGACGCGAACGTGGTCGTCGGCGCGCTCGGCGACGTCTGGCAGGGCGCCGACGCACCGCGTCTCGCCGGCGCGACGCACGTGATCCACTGCGCGGGCCATGCATCGCCGGCCGATGGCGCCCACCTGCAGGCGGACATCGCCGACTCGCTGGGCTTCGCCGCTCGCTTCGCGCACACGCCGCGGCTGCAGCGTTTCGTATATGTCGGTACCGCGTATGCGCATGCGGGCCGCGGCGGGATCGTGCATGAGGATGCGACCGGCCTGGCGGCGAGCGGCGCGGTGCAGGGCGGCGACGGGCTGCCGGGCGCGGTGCTCGCGGCGGACTACCTGCACGCGAAGGCGCAAACGGAACAGCGCCTGCGCGAACTCGGACTGCCGCTCGTCGTCGTGCGTCCGTCGCACGTCGTCGGTCACACGGTGCTCGGCACGCGTCCCGCGCCGAATTCGTTCTGGATGTTCCGCGTCGCGCATGCGGCGCGCCGCTTCACCGCGCGGCCGATGACGCGCATCGACATCGTGGCGGTCGACGACGTCGCGCGTGCGACGATGCTGCTGGCCGTGAAACCGACGCTGATGCACGACGTGTACCACGTGTCGGCCGGCGACGACGCGCCGCAGGTCGCGCAGATCGTGCGCGCGATGGATGAAGCGGCGGGCATGACGGGCGCGCCGCGCTACGCCGCTTGCGCGCCGGCCGAACTGCCGCTCGTGGTGCGCGACGTGCTCGGGCGATCCGATCCGGCGCTCGAGCGCGTGATCGGCCGGGCGTTGCAGCGTTGCGCGGAATTCGCGACGGTCGATCGCGTATTCGACAACCGCCGCGTGCGCGACGAAATCGATTTCGAGCCGCTGCCGTTCATCGATTACGTCGAGGAATGCATGCGCACGTCGCGCGGCGTCGCGGTGACCGAGCTGATGCGCGGCGCGCTGCACTGACCGCGCGCGCGATCCCGGGCCTGCCGGTTCGGTTCGCCGCCGCTCGCCGCGGCCCGGTGACGGCAGGCGCTACGACGCGTTGCCGAGCTCGATCAGCCGATCGAGCGCACGGTAGACGTCGTCGAGGCCGTCTTGGCCGAAACGCGCTTCGAGCTGACGGTACTGCTCGTCGATGCGCGGACCGATTTCGGTTACCAGTTTCCTGCTTTGCGGCGTCAGGCTCACCAGGAGCCGGCGCTGATCCTCCTGCGCGCGTGTGCGCGTAATCAGGCCGTCGCGTTCCATCCGTTCCAGCACGCCCGTCAGACTCGGGCTCAGGATGCAGCAGCGGCGCGCGATCTGTCCCGCTTCGAGCGCATGCGCAGGCTCGCCGTCGAGCACGCGGATGATCCGCCATTGCTGTTCGGTCAGCGCGAATTCCTTGAGAATGGGGCGGAACAGGCCCATCAGCGTTTCGCGGGCCTCGAGCAGCAGCATGGCCAGGTTGCGATGGTCGAGCGTACGGTTCATCGGGGGTGGGGAATGGACGGGGACGCATCAATCTTAACAGCCGATGGTGACGAATTTCGTGAATCAGGGTAATCGAGGTTGTCAGCGCGCGATTGTTTACTTAAGATGTTAAGTATTGACGATGCGCCGCGACGCGCGGCAGGGGAATGACGCATGGAGCTGTCTTGCAGGACCGCCGCGGCGCCGCCGCTGCCGGTCGCCATCGGTACCGTCTACGGCGCGCTGCTCAACGAGCGCGCGGCACTCGACGCGCTCGGCGACGCCGTGCACGCGCCGCCTTACGGCCGCCCGCCGCAGGCGCCGATCCTGTACATCAAGCCGGCCAACACGCACGCGGCGGACGGCGCGGCCGTCGTGGTGCCGGCCGGCGTCGATGCGCTGGAGATCGACGCGTCGGTGGCCGTCGTGTTCTCGCGGCGCGCGACGCGCGTGCCGGCTGGGCAGGCGCTCGACTACGTGCACGGTTTCACGCTCGCGAGCGATGTGTCGGTGCCGCATCCTGATTACTACCGTCCCGCTGTGCGCTTCAAGTGCCGCGACGGCTTTTGCCCGCTGGGTCCCGCGATCGTGCCGGCGGCGGCGTTTGCCGACGTCGACGCGATTGGCCTCACCGTGCGAATCGACGGCGACACGGCTATGTCCGCTTCGACGGCCACGCTGATTCGCCCGGTGCGCGAACTGATCGCCGACGTGACGGCCTTCATGTCGTTCGATGCGGGCGACGTGCTGCTGCTCGGGGTCGCGGGCGGCGCACCGCGCGCCCGCGCGGGCAGCACGATCGAGATTGCGGCCGCCGGCATCGGCACGTTGCGGCATACGCTGATTGCGGAGGACGCACGATGAAGACGGCACGCGTGATCTACAACGGCGCACTGCATGCGGCCGAGCCGGCCGGCGACGGTGCGATCCGCCTCGACACGGGGCGCGTGCTGGCCGAGCACGACGTGACGTGGCTGCCGCCCGTCGCGCCGCGCACGACGTTCGCGCTCGGTCTGAACTACGCGGACCACGCGAAGGAACTCGCGTTCAAGGCGCCAAGCGAGCCGCTGATCTTCCTGAAGGGGCCGAACACGTTCATCGGCCATCGGTCGCGCACCGTGCGCCCGACCGATGCGACGCACATGCACTACGAGTGCGAGCTGGCCGTCGTGATCGGCCGTCCGGCGCGCAACGTGAGCCGCGCGCAGGCGATCGACTACGTCGCCGGCTACACGGTCGCGAACGACTACGCGATCCGCGACTATCTCGAGAACTACTACCGCCCGAACCTGCGCGTGAAGAACCGCGACACCTGCACGCCGCTCGGGCCGTGGTTCGTCAGCCGCGACGAGATCGGCGATGCGGGCGACCTGATGCTGCGCACGACGGTCAACGGCCAGGAGACGCAGCGCGGCAGCACGCGCGACATGATCTTCGACGTGCCCGTGTTGATCGAGCACATCAGCGGCTTCATGACGCTCTCGCCGGGCGACCTGATCCTGACCGGCACGCCGGAAGGGCTCGCGGACACGAAGCCGGGCGACGAGGTCGTGACCGAAATCGAAGGGATCGGCCGGCTCGTGAACACGATCGTCGGCGAAGCAGACTACTATCGCGCCGGCTGAGCCCGTCGCCCAAGGAGAGCACATGACCATCAAGCACTGGATCGACGGCCGCGAAGTCGAGAGCCGCGAGACTTTCACGACGCTGAACCCCGCGACGGGCGACGTGATCACCGACGTCGCGTCGGCCGGCGAGGCTGAAGTCGACGCGGCCGTGCGCGCGGCGAAGGCCGCGTTTCCCAAGTGGGCGAACACGCCCGCGAAGGAGCGCGCGAAGCTGATGCGCAAGCTCGGCGAGCTGATCGAGAAGAACGTGCCGATGCTCGCCGCGCTCGAGACGCAGGACACCGGCCTGCCGATCGCGCAGACGAGCAAGCAGCTGATTCCGCGCGCGTCCGAGAACTTCAACTTTTTCGCGGAAGTGTGCGTGCAGATGAACGGCCGTACCTATCCGGTCGACGACCAGATGCTGAACTACACGCTGTACCAGCCGGTCGGTGTGTGCGCGCTGGTGTCGCCGTGGAACGTGCCGTTCATGACCGCGACGTGGAAGACGGCGCCGTGTCTCGCGCTCGGCAACACGGCCGTGCTGAAGATGTCGGAGCTGTCGCCGTTGACGGCCGACCAGCTCGGCCGGCTCGCGCTCGAAGCCGGCATTCCGCCGGGCGTACTGAACGTCGTGCAGGGTTACGGCGCGACCGCCGGCGATGCGCTGGTGCGCCATCCGGACGTGCGCGCGGTGTCATTCACGGGCGGCACGGTCACGGGCAAGCGGATCATGGAACGCGCGGGCCTGAAGAAGTATTCGATGGAGCTCGGCGGCAAGTCGCCGGTGCTGATCTTCGACGATGCCGATTTCGATCGCGCGCTCGACGCGTCGCTGTTCACGATCTTCTCGATCAACGGCGAGCGTTGTACGGCGGGCTCGCGGATCTTCGTACAGCGAACGATCTACGATCGCTTCGTGCAGGAATTCGCGCGGCGCGCGAACAACCTGGTGGTCGGCGACCCATCCGATCCGGGCACGCAGCTCGGCGCGATGATCACCCGCCAGCACTGGGAGAAGGTGACCGGCTACATCCGGATCGGCGAGCAGGAAGGCGCGCGCGTGGTCGCGGGCGGCGCGGACAAGCCGGCGGGCCTCGCCAGCCATCTGCGCAACGGCAACTTCGTGCGGCCGACCGTGTTCGCGGACGTCGACAACCGGATGCGCATCGCGCAGGAAGAGATCTTCGGGCCGGTCGCGTGCCTGATCCCGTTCGACGACGAGGAAGAAGGGCTGCGGCTCGCGAACGATACCGCCTACGGGCTCGCGTCGTACATCTGGACCCAGGACGTCGGCAAGGTGCATCGTCTCGCGCGCGGCATCGAGGCCGGGATGGTGTTCGTGAACAGCCAGAACGTGCGCGACCTGCGCCAGCCATTCGGCGGCGTGAAGGAGTCGGGCACCGGGCGCGAGGGCGGCGAGTACAGCTTCGAGGTGTTCGCCGAAATCAAGAACGTCTGCATCTCGATGGGTTCGCATCACATTCCGCGCTGGGGCGTGTAACGGCGCGGGTCGTTGCGCCGCTAGAACGAACGATACGGAGACTCAACGATGGGCAAACTGTCCCTCGCCGCGAAGGTCACGCACGTGCCGTCGATGTACCTGTCGGAACTGCCCGGCAAACATCACGGCTGCCGCGACGCGGCGATCCGCGGTCATCGGCTGATCGGCGAGCGCTGCCGCGCGCTCGGCGTCGACACGATCGTCGTGTCGGACGTGCACTGGCTCGTCAACGCCGGCTATCACGTGAACTGCAATGCGAAGTTCGCCGGCACCTATACCAGCAACGAGCTGCCGCATTTCATCCGCGACATGCAGTATGCGTATCCGGGGAACCCGGCGCTCGGCCGGTTGATTGCCGAGACGGCCAGCGCGCGCGGCATCGCGACGCGTGCGCACGAGATCGACAGCCTCGAACTCGAATACGGCACGCTCGTGCCGATGCGCTACATGAACGGCGACCAGCACTTCAAGGTTGTGTCGATCGCCGGCTGGTGCATGTGGCATCAGCTCGACGAGAGCCGCCGCTTCGGCGAGGCGCTGCTCGAAGCGATCGAGAAGAGCGATTCGAACGTCGCGTTCCTCGCGAGCGGCTCGTTGTCGCATCGCTTCAACGACAACGGCAGCCCCGAGGAATCGATCCACCAGATCAGCCGCGAATTCTTCCGGCAGGTCGACCTGCGGGTGGTCGAGCTGTGGAAGCAGGGCGATTTCAAGACCTTCTGCGCGATGCTGCCCGAGTACAACGTGCATTGCCACGGCGAAGGCGGCATGCACGACACGGCGATGCTGCTCGGCCTGCTCGGCTGGGATCGCTACGACAAGCCCGTCGAGATCGTCACCGACTATTTCGCGAGCTCGGGCACCGGGCAGATCAACGCGATCTTCCCGCTCGCCTGAGCGCCGCATCACCTGACCGGAGCGTTGCCATGCCACACATCGTCGTCGAATACACCGCGAACATCCGCGACGACGCGCGCATCCCCACGCTGCTGCGCACGATCAACGCAACGCTGATCGCGCAGGGCGGCGTGTTCCCGACGGGCGGCATCCGCTCGCGCGCGATCGAGCTGCAGGATTACTGCGTCGCCGACGGCACCGGGGACGACGCGTTCGTCCATGTGACGCTGAAGATCGGCGCGGGCCGCAGCGACGAGACCAAAAAGGCCGCGTGCGACGCGCTGTTCGACGCGATCAAGGTGCATTTCGCGGAGCTGTACGCGAAGCGCTATCTGGCGCTGTCGATGGAGCTGACCGAGTTCAGCGAAAGCGGCTCGTACAAGCACAACAACATTCACGCCCGCTACAAGCGGGCCGACTGAACCCAATCCCGATCCGACCATGCTCGAACCCGCCCTCATCGACCAGCTCGCCCGGCGTCTGAACGACGCGGAGCGCGAGCGCACGCAGATCCGCCAGATCTCACTCGACCATCCCGACATCACGATCGACGACGCGTATGCGATCCAGCGCGCGTGGGTGGCCATGAAGCTCGCGGAAGGCCGCACGCTCAAGGGGCACAAGATCGGCCTCACGTCGAAGGCGATGCAGAACACGTCGCAGATCGACGAGCCCGATTACGGCGCGCTGCTCGACGACATGTTCTTCGACGACGGCGGCACGATCCCGACCGCGCGCTTCATCGTGCCGCGCGTCGAGGTCGAACTCGCGTTCGTGCTTGGCAAGCGGCTCACGGGGCCGCACTGCACGATCTTCGACGTGTATGACGCGGTCGATTACGTGGTGCCCGCGCTCGAGATCATCGATGCGCGCAGCCAGTCGATCGATCCCGATACGAAGCGGCCGCGCAAGGTGTTCGACACGATCGCCGACAACGCGGCGAACGCGGGCGTCGTGATCGGCGGGCGGCCCGTGCGGCCGCAGGACGTCGACCTGCGCTGGGTCGCGGCGATCATGTCGCGCAACGGCGTGGTCGAGGAAACGGGCGTCGCGGCCGGCGTGCTGAATCATCCGGCCAATGGCGTCGCGTGGCTGGCGAACCGGCTGTCGCGATTCGACGTCGCGCTGGAACCGGGACAGATCGTGCTCGGCGGCTCGTTCACGCGGCCGTGCGCGGCGCGCCAGGGCGATACGTTCAGCGTCGACTACGGCCCGCTCGGAACGATCCAGTGCTACTTCGCGTGAGGTGAGCGAGCGATGCAGATTCCGTCCAATGTCTTCAAGGCCGCGCTCGCGCGCGGCGACGCGCAGCTCGGGCTGTGGCTCGGCCTCGCGAATCCGTACAGCGCGGAAGTCGTCGCGGGCGCCGGTTTCGACTGGCTGCTGATCGACGGCGAACATGCGCCGAACACGGTGCCGACGATCCTCGCGCAGTTGCAGGCGATCGCGCCGTATCCGTCGCATCCTGTCGTGCGCGTGCCGTGGAACGATCCGGTGATCGTCAAGCAGGTGCTCGATCTCGGCGCGCAGACGCTGCTCGTGCCGATGGTGCAGAGCGCGGACGAAGCGCGCGCGGCGGTGGCCGCGACGCGTTATCCGCCGCACGGGATTCGCGGCGTGGGCAGTGCGCTCGCGCGCGCGTCGCGGTGGAATCGCGTCGGCGATTACCTGCACCGCGCGAACGACGAGATGGCCGTGCTCGTGCAGGTCGAGACGCGCGCGGGGCTCGAAGCGATCGATGCGATTGCGCGGGTCGACGGCGTGGACGGCGTGTTCATCGGGCCGGCCGACCTGGCGGCCGATCTCGGGCATCTCGGCAATCCGGGGCACCCGGACGTGCAGGCCGCGATCGACGGTGCGATCCGCACGATCAAGGCGGCCGGCAACGCGCCGGGCATTCTGAGCGCGGATGAGGCGGCGGCGCGGCGGTATCTGGAAGCGGGCGCGCTGTTCGTCGCGGTGGGCGTCGATACGACGCTGCTGGCGAGAAGTGCGCAGGCGCTGGCGGCGCGGTTCAAGGAGAAGGGTGAGGCCGTGAAGACGGGCGACGGGACGTATTGACGGAGCCGCGGCGAGCTGACCGACGCGATGCTCGACGCCGCGCGGCACTTGCAATGAGCGCGGCGCGCGCCGCTTCGCACGAGAACGGCAGGTCGTCGCGTGACGGATACCTGCCTATCGCACATGGTGCGCTTCATTCGAGCATAGAGTCCTTTAACCCGCTCGCCGTCCCGCTTCCATATACTTTCCCGGCGTCGTCCCCATCGCTCGCCGGAACATGTCGATGAACGCGCTCACGTTGTCGTAGCCGAGATCGAGCGCGATCGTCGTGACCGGCACGCCGTCGGCGATTTTCTCCAGCGCCCGCAGCAGCCTTGCCTGCTGACGCCATTGCGCAAACGTGAGGCCCGTCTCGGCGACGAAGCGCCGGCTCATTGTCCGTGCGCCAATGCCGGCCCAGTCAGCCCATTCCTCCAGCCGCCGGTTGTCCGCGAGATCCATGGCAAGCGCATCGGTGATCTTCATCAGCCGCGGGTCCTGCGGGCGGACCAGTCCCAGCGCTTCGGCCTTCGACGACACGATTTCATCGAGGATCACGTCGGCGATCCGCGTCTGCGCGGCATCCAGTTCCGAATCGCCCCAGCTGGCCGCGCGCTGCACGGCCTCGCGCAGCAACGGCGTCGTGCGGATCGCGCGCGGCGTGTCGGGCAATGCCGCGCAGCGCGCTTCGGCGACAAACGCCGACCAGCCGGAAATAGGCCCGAACGAGTGCAGCGAATGCCGGCAATGCGGCGGAATCCAGATTGCGTGGATCGCCGGCACGACCCACTCCTGATCGTCGAGGCCGATCGTCACCAGCCCGCTCTGCGCGCCGACCAGCTGACCACGCGCATGCGCGTGCGGCGGGGTCACGCGCGGGTCGCGCTGCGTCAGCACGGCGGCGACGACGAACGGGCCGTCGTCGGACGTGACGAGGTGGGCAGGCAGCAATGGATCGGACATGGCGGGATTTCCGTATCGAATGGCTTTTATACCGGAGATCGGCCCGTATTGCACGCCTACACTGCCTCCATCGACCACCACTGGAGGACTGCACGATGCGAGCCGAACACCTTCTCCCCGACCACGCCGACCGAATCGAGGCCGGCGGAACGACGATCCGCAAGGGCACCGTCGGCGCGTTCCTGGCGAACGCTCGGGTGCTGACCGATCCGCACGCGGCGCCCGCCGACCGCTCGCAAGCGGAAGCCGACACGATCGACGCGTTGCCCGCGCTGCGCGCGCTCGGCCTGTTCGACGTGCTGGACGTGCGCGATCCCGCGCTGCGTGCGTGGCTCGCCGCGCAATGATGCCCGCTCGAACAGTCGATCGAGCACGCCGTTTCAAGGAGACAGCATGAAAGCAGCAGTCGTAAAGAGCGCGGGCGAAAGCCCCGTCTATATGGAGTTCGAAGTACCGCACGCGATGCCGGGCCACCGTGCGGTCGCCATGACGGCGTCCGCGTTGAGCCGGCTCGCGCAGGGGCGCGCGTCGGGCACGCATTATTCGTCGGGAAGCGGCTATCCGTTCGTCGTCGGCGTCGACGGCGTGGGCCGGCTCGACGACGGGCAGCGCGTCTATATTTTCGGCGCCCCCGCGCCGTTCGGCACGATGGCCGAGCGCACGATCGTGCCCGACGCCCAGTGCGTGCCGCTGCCGGACGGGCTTGACGACGTCACGGCCGCGGCGATCGCGATTCCCGGGATGTCGTCGTGGGCGGCGCTGATCGAACGCGCACGCTTCGCGGCGGGCGAGACGGTGCTCGTCAACGGTGCGACGGGAACGTCGGGGCGGCTCGCGGTGCGGATCGCCAGACATCTCGGCGCGGCGGAAGTGATTGCGACGGGCCGCAACGCGGTTGCGCTGGAGGCATTGCTGAGTGCCGGCGCGGACGCCGTCGTGTCGCTGCAGCAGGACGACGCGGATCTGGCGCGTGCGCTCGAACCGCATTTCCGCGCCGGAGTGGACGTCGTGCTCGACTATCTGTGGGGCGCCAGCGCGCACGCGTTGCTGATCGCGGCGGCGAGGTCGGCGCCCGATGGCCGGCGGCTGCGCTTCGTGCAGATCGGCTCGATCGGCGGTGCGGACGTGCTGTTGCCGGGGGCCGTGCTGCGGGCGACGGCGATCGAACTGATGGGCAGCGGCCTCGGTAGCGTGTCGCCGGCGGGGTTGTTGGCCGCCGTGCGCGGCGTGTTCGCCGCGGCCGGGCCGGCACGGCTGACGATCGAGACGCGTGCCGTGCCGCTGTCGGCGGTCGGCGAACACTGGAACGATGCGAACAGTCTCGTGCGTACGGTGTTTACGATGCGCGACGGTGCGTGATCGGCATCGTCTCGCATCACATAGCATCGCAGGGCGGAGGCGGGCGACGATGCCTGCCTCCGCCCGCGCCGTCAGAACCGCTGCTGAATCCCCGCCGTCACACCCACCTGCGTGGTGCCATACCCGGCGAAATCGCGCGACACGCCGACCTTCTGCCCATGCTGCGCGATCGCGAACGCGCCGGCCGCGTACAGCACCGTGCGCTTCGACAGTGCATAGTTCGCCCGCACCGACACCAGCGTCGGATCCGCATCCGTGCCGCCCTTGATGTTCTGGTGATAGACGGCTGCGATCAGCGAGAACGTCGGCGTGAACTGGTACGACCCGCCGACCCAATACATGTCGCTCAACTGGTTCGCGGCGCTCGTGTGATACGTGCGCCGATAGTTGCGATAGCCGGCCATCGTCTTCAGGTCGCCGAAGTCGTAGCTCAGGCCCGCATGGATGCCCTGGATGTAGTTGACGGTATCGGCCGGCGTGACGCTGTCGGCCGCGCCGTTCTGCCGGTCGAACGTAACCACCGCCGCGAACGGGCCGGCCTCGTAGCCGAGCGCGAAGTCGTACTTCGAGCTGGTCTTCACGCTGCCCGGTACGTTGCCGAAGCCGTACAGCGCGCCGAACTTGAAGCCGCCGAATTCGCCGTCGTAGCGCACGGCGTTCGACGAACGCGTGAACAGGCCGTCCTTGCGGCCGCCGGTCGCCATCGACGACGTCGCCCACGAGTAGTTCTGCGCGTAGCCCATCGGGTCGAACGGCAGCATGTAGTCGTAGGTGACGGTGAAGTTGCGGCCGAGCGAGACTTCGCCCCACTTGCCTTTCAGGCCGACCGTCGCGCGGCGCGCGAAGATCGAGTCGGGGCCGTCGTCGGACGCGCCGTTGGCGAGATCGATCCCGCTTTCGAGGCGGAACACGGCCTTCAGCCCGCCGCCGAGATCCTCGGTGCCGCGCAAGCCCCAGCGCGACGTGTTCTTGTTGCCGGATTTCAGCTTGAACGAATTGCCGCCGTCCGGCGCCGCATGGTTCGCGTATTCGATGCCGGCATCCATGATCCCGTACATCGTGACCGACGACTGCGCGTGCGCGGCGCCTGCTGCGAGGCCGGCGACGGCAGCCGAGCCGGTAATGATAGCAGTGCGAATCGAACGTTCTGCGCGTGACTTCATTGACGGTGTCTCCTTGTTTGTTGTGGGTTGGGTGAAACGGATTGGGGTGAAACGGATTCGCAGGGATACGCGGCGCGCGACACGCCACGGCGGACGCCGCGAAGCGTCCGCCGATCCTGAATCGAAACGGGATGCGCGCTGGAATGCTGGCGCGGCGGCGCGGGGCCGTCGCGCGCGGGTCAGCCCGCTTTCGCGAACGCCCAGCAGTCGTTGGCCGGGAATTCGATCCAGTGCGTGCCGGCCGCGCGCGGCACGTGGCCGAACGCGCGCAGGCGCATCTCGCCGCAATGGAACAGGTATTCCCAGCGGTCGCCGAGATACATCGACGTGACGAGGTCCGCCTGCAGCCGGTTCGCGCCCGGGCCGTCGGCGACCTGTACGCGTTCGAGGCGAATCACGGCCTGCGCGTCCTGGCCCGGCGTGAACGTGTCGCGGGCGAGCGCCTGCAGCTCCCAGCCGTCGCCGGCGAGCGTCACGCGTTCGCCGTCGACGGCCGCCACGCGTGCGTCGATGCGGTTGTTGCTGCCCATGAATTCGGCCGTGTACAGCGAGCGTGGCGCGCCGTACAGCTCGGCCGGCGTGCCTTCCTGCTCGATGCGGCCGTTGCGCAGCAGCAGGATGCGGTCGGACATCGCCATCGCTTCGGTCTGGTCGTGCGTCACGCAGAGCGCCGACAGCCCGAGCGACACGATCAGCTCGCGCAGCCATGCACGCGCTTCCTCGCGCAGCTTCGCGTCGAGGTTCGACAGCGGCTCGTCGAGCAGGATCACCGGCGGGTTGTAGACGAGCGCGCGCGCAATCGCGACACGCTGCTGCTGGCCGCCCGACAACTGGTGCGGAAAGCGTTCGGCGAGATGGCCGAGGCCGAGCTGGTCGAGCGCGGCCTGCACGCGGCGCTTCTGTTCGGCCGGCGCCACGCGGCGCAGCTTGAGCCCGTAGCCGACGTTGTCGGCGACCGTCCGGTGCGGCCACAGCGCATACGACTGGAACACGAGGCCGAGCGAACGCTGTTCGACGGGCAGGTCGATGCGCCGCGCGCCGTCGAAGAACACGCGGTCGTCGAGCTGGATGCGCCCGTCGGACGGCTGTTCGAGGCCGGCCACCGCACGCAGCAGCGTGGTCTTGCCGCTGCCCGACGCGCCGAGCAGGCACACGACTTCGCCCGCGTTCAGTTCGAACGACACGCCCTTGAGGATCGGGTTGGCGCCGTAGCTGAGATGCAGGTCGTCGACGATGAGCTTATCCATGAAGTTTCACTCCGAAGCGCAGGGCCACGCCGAGACCGGCGCCGACCATCGCGATGTTGATGACAGAGAGCGCGGCGACCTGGTCGACGGCGCCGGTCGCCCACAGCGACACGAGCAGCGCGCCGATCACTTCGGTGCCGGGCGACAGCAGATAGACGGCGGTCGAGTATTCGCGCTCGAAGATCATGAAGATCAGGAGCCACGCGGCGAGCAGGCCGAAGCGCACGAGCGGCAGCGTCACGTCGAGCGACACGCGGCTGCGCGTCGCGCCGACGCTGCGGCCGGCTTCCTCGAGCTCCGGGCCGACCTGCAGCAGTGCGCTCTGGATCAGGCGCATCCCGTATGCGAGCCACACGACCGTGTACGCGATCCAGATGCTCCACATCGAGTTCTTCAGCTCGCGCAGGCCCGGGACGAACAGGAAAATCCACAGGAACGCGAGACCGGCGAGCAGGCCCGGCACCGCGCGCGGCAGCAGCACGAGGTAGTCGAGCAGCTTCGTCGCCCAGTCGTTGCGGCGATGGCCGGCGAACGCGACGAGCGAGTAGAAGCCGATCGCGAGCGCGCCGCCGATCACGCCGATGCCGAGCGTGTTGAGCATGGCGCGCACGAGGTTGTCCTGTTCGAACAGCTCGACGAAGTTCGCCAGCGTCAGCACTTCGGCGAGCGCGACGCCTTCGCCCCAGTTGGTCACGAACGCGCGCAGCACGATGCCCGAGATCGGCACGATCACGGTCAGCATCAGCCACAGCGCGACGATCGCGAGCGCGACCCAGCGCCACACGCCGAGCGGCAGCACCGTCGAGCGGCCGGCCTTGCCCTTCACGGTGACGAAGCGGTTCGCCGTCTTCAGCAGGCGGCGCTGCAGCAGCACGAGCGGGAACGTGATCGCGACGATGCACACCGCGACCGCGGCCATCAGGTGATACGACGGCACGCCGAGCTTGTTGGTCAGCTTGTACAGGTAGGTCGCGAGCACGAGGTGGCCTTCCGGATCGCCGAGCACCAGCGGCAGCCCGAACACCTCGAATCCGAGGAAGAACACGAGCACGCCGGCGAACAGCAGCGCGGGCATCGTCATCGGCAGGCTCACGTCGAGCGCGACGCGGAACGGGCGGGCACCCGACACGCGCGCCGCTTCCTCGACGTCCGAGCCGAGGTTGCGCAGCGCGGCCGACGAGTACAGGTACACGTGCGGCACGTGCGTGAGGCCGACGATCACCGTGATCGCGAAGATCGAATAGATGTTCCAGGGCACGTTCTGCACCCCGAACAGTTCCTTGAACCACACCGAGTAGAAGCCGACCGGGCCGGCGGCGACCACGTAGCCGAACGCGAGCACCATCGGCGACACGAACACCGGCGTGAGCAGCAGCGGTTCGAGCCAGCGGCGGCCGGGCAGGTCGGTGCGGACCATCAGGAACGCGAGGATGCCGCCGAGCGGGATCGAGATGAACAGCATGCCGCCGGCGATGATGAACGAGTTCTTCACGGCCAACCAGAAGTCCGGATCGGTGAAGATGAAGCGGAAGCCTTCGACGCCGAGCGTCTTGTTCGCGTCGAAGAACGGCGCGGACAGCAGGCTCTGGAACAGGATGAAGCCGAGCGGCAGCGCGACCGCGACGGTCAGCACCGCAACGACGATCCAGCGCAGCATGCCGGCGAGCGGCTGCAGGCCGCTGGCTCGCAGCGCGGGAATCGCATCGTCCTGGCCGGTGGAGGGCGGAACGGCCGGCGCCGGTCCGCGTGTGCTGGTTGAAAGCATGAGTTCACCCCTGCGGCCATCCGGATGGCCGCCTCTAGGAAGTCGGTAAGGGGAAGGGGCCGCCCGCGCGCGGTGCGGCGGGCGGCCCGAGGTCAGCGGATCAGCGGATCAGCGCTTGATCGCCTGCTGCCATTGCTTCAGGAACGCGAGCCGCTTCGACTGGTCGAGGTAGACGAGCAGGCCGGTGCCGATCTGGATCGGCTTCAGCGAATCGCCGAGTTCCTTCGTGAGGCTCGCGGCCGACGTTTCGCCGCTCACGTCGGTGCGGATCGCGTACAGGTCCACCTGGTTCGCGATCACCGTCTGGCCGCGCTTGGACAGCAGGTAGTCGACCCACAGCTTCGCAGCATTCGGGTTCTTCGCCTTCTTCGAGATCGTGGCCAGGCGGCTCACGACCTGTGTGTAGTCCTTCGGAAACACGTAGCCGATCGACTTGTCCTTCTTCGCCTTCGAGTACGCATACGAGCCGATGATGTTGTAGCCGATCAGGTTCTCGCCCGACGAAATCCGCTCCATCATCGCGCCGGTGCTCGACTGTAGCTTCGGGCCGGTCGCGCCGATCGCCTTCACGAGCTCCCACGTGACCTTCTCGTTCACGTGCGCGTCCTGCGTCAGGTAGTTGAAGCCGACCCCCGACTTCTCGATGTCGTAGGTCGTGACCTTGCCCTTGAACTTGTCGGCTTGCGTGGTGAGCAGCTTGATCAGGTCGGCGCGCGTTTTCGGCACCTCGTTCTCGGGGATCAGGCGCTTGTTGTAGACGATCGCGAGCGGCTCGAACGTCGTGCCGTATGCCTGCTTCTGGTATTGCGCCCATTGCGGCACGTTCGGGCTTTCCGGCGAATCGTACGACGCCATCAGGCCGTCGTTGACGAGCTTGACCTGCAGGTCCATCGCGGAGCTCCACAGCACGTCGGCGCTGGTGCTGCTGGCCGCGTTCTCGCTGATGTAGCGGTTGTACAGCTCGGTGCTGTTCATGTCGTTGTACTCGACCTTCACGCCGTACAGGCTTTCGAAGTCCTTGATCAGCGGGCGCACGAGGCCCGTGTCGGTCGTCGAGTAGACGATCAGTTTTCCTTCCTTCTTCGCGGCGTCGACGACACCCTGGTAGTTACCCGGATATCCGGCCGGAACCTGTGCGACGGCAGCGCCGGCGGCGGTGCCCAGGACGATCGCCAGCGCGGCGGCGAGCTGTTTCGGTGCAAACGGCATGTCTTCCTCCAGTTGTGCGTGTGTATTGTTCGAGTGACGCGGATGTTAAGTGCGACGCACTTTCAGCCCGCTTTCATTTCGGTTCACAATAGCGTCCTTTGTGTTATGGATTTCCCGAGGTCGATGCGACGCCGCCGCGGCTTTCCCGGCTCGCGGCGCGGTTTGACGACGGAAGGAAGACGACCGCCGGCCCATTCGGCGACGGCGGCTAGGCCGATTGTGCCAGCAGTTTTCCGAGGATTCGGCCGCCGTGCCGGGCGTGCGCTGCCGTCAGCGCCGAATAGCCGACGACGACACCCGGTTCGCAGCGGGTGCTGCGGCAAAAGCCGCTGAGCGCCTGCAACGCGATGCCGGCCGCGCGGGCTCGCGCGACGTACGATGCCTCGTCCATCCCGGGCGGTAGCCCGAGAACGAAATGAAACCCTGCGTGTTCGCCCGACACTGTGAATTGTCCGCTGGCGTGCGTGGCCAGTTGGTCGAGCACGATATCGCGGCGCTGGCGGTACGCGTGGCGACACGCGCGCAGGTGCTTCGCAAAATCGCCGTGGCCGATGAAGCGGGCCAGCGCAAGCTGCGGTGCGACGCTGACGGAGCGCGCGGTTGCGTGCCACACGACCGATAGCGCCGGTCGCAGTTCCGCCGGCACGACCATGAAGCCGATCCGCAGCCCCGAAAAGAGCGTCTTGTTGAACGAGCCGCAATAGATCACGCGCTCGCAGGCGTCGAGCGATTTCAGCGCGGGCAGCGGGGCGGCCTGGTAACTGAATTCGCCGTCGTAGTCGTCTTCGATGATCCACGCCCGGTTGCGCTGCGCCCAGTCGAGCAGTTCGAGCCGGCGCGACACCGACATCGTGACGCCGAGCGGCGCCTGGTGCGCGGGCGTTACGTAGGCCGCGCACGCATCGGCATGCCGGTCCAGCGTGGCTGTCCGGATTCCTTCTCGATCGACCGGCACGTCGATCACGGTTGCAGCGGCCATCGTGAAAATGTGCCATGCGGACGCATAGCCGGGATCTTCCATCAGCACGGTCGAGCCGGGAGTGAGCACGGTTCGCGCGACGAGGTCGATCGAATGCCGGATGCCGGTGGTGATGAAGATGTCGTCCGCCTCGCATGGAATGCCGCGGTATTCCCGCAGGTACGCGGCGATTTCGTCGCGCAGACTCTCGACGCCCTGCGACGGCGTCGAGCCGAGATCGTTGGGCGTCGCGGCGAGCAGGCTCGAGCCGAGTGCCTTCTTCCATTGCTGCATCGGCAGCAGGCCAGGGTCGGCCAGTCGTGCGACAAACGGAACGCCCGGGCGTACCGCGTGTTCCGGCGCTGCCGCACCCGTCGGTTCGGGCTCCGGCGCGGTGCCGGGACGGCGGGGCGCGCCGTCGCGGGGCTGCGCGCTCGCACGCAGATAGCTGTCGGGCACGACCGCGCAGACCCGGGATCCGGAGCCGCGCGTTCGTGCGATGTAGCCCTCGGAGGACAACCGGTCGTAGGCCGCTTCGACGGTTCCCCTCGCGACGCTCCAGCGTGCGGCAAGGGTCCGGCTGGACGGCAGCGGACTGTCGCCGGGAAGCAGGCGCTTCAGGATCGCGTCGCGAATCGCATCGGCAATGCACTCCTGTTTCGATTGCGGGGTGCCCGTCGACAGCCCGGCAGGGCACGGCAGATCGAGCGGAATCGCGGCTTTGCCTCGCGACATAGTGGTCCAGTGAATATTCGATTTAATGGCCCTTCAGCTTATATCACTTTCCCCTTAGATTTCTGTGGACCACACTCTTCGAATCCGAGGGAACGTTGTACATAACAAAGAACACTGAGAGATTGACCCTTGCCGTCATCGGCGGGAGTGTTGATTCCGTGCTGCTCAATCGTGCGGTCGAGACGCAGCCGTTCGAACCGATCGGCGACGGAGTCGCCGCATGAAAACGCGCTCACTACCCCCGTGGGGCTGGCTGCTCCTGCTGATGCTCGTCGTATGCCTGCCGCGGGTCACGATCGATGCCTATCTGCCGTCGCTGCCCGCGATGGCGGACGCGCTGCACGGCACCGACGCCCAGTTGCAGCTCACGCTGACGCTGTACATGGTCGGTTATGCGCTTTCGATGCTGGTGTCTGGGCCATTGTCCGACCGGTACGGACGTCGTCCCGTCCTCGTCGGCGGCTTGTGTCTTTATCTGGTCGCAAGCGTGGCGTGTGCGCTGTCGACCAGTATCCCTGCGATCATCGCCGCACGAATTTTCCAGGCGCTGGGCGGCTGCAGCGGCACGGTGATCGGCCGGGTCATCGTGCGCGAGCGTTTTCCGACGGCGATGCAGGCCACGATGCTCAGCCGCATCTCGGCGGGCATGGCGCTGTCGCCGGTGATTGCACCGCTCGCCGGAAGCGTCGTCGCCGAATGGCTCGGCTGGCGCGGCGTGTTCGGATGGCTGGCGGCGGGCGGCCTCGTCGCGACGGCGATGGTGCTGCGCTACTTGCCGGAAACGCGCGAACCAGACACGCAGCCGACTCCGGCAACCGGCCTGCTGCGGACCTACGCGAGCCCGCTTCGCGAGCGCTGCTTCCTGCGCTACTCGCTGGCGATCAGCTTCGTCTACTGCACCTACTTTCCGTTCATCGCCGAATCATCGACGCTGTTCCAGCGGCAAATGGGCGTGTCCGGCCCGGTCTATGCGGCGATCTTCGGCCTGACCGTGCTCGGCTACCTGATCGGTTCGAGCGTGTTCCGGCGAACCAGCGGCCGATGGCATGCCGATTCCGTCATCACGGTGGCGGCCGGCATCAATCTGGTCGGCGCGGGCGCGCTGTGGGGCGCCGGCGCCGTTGCCTCCACGGCGGTGGCAGCCCTCGTCGTCCCGATGTTCTTCGTGATGGTCGCAGTCGGGATCGCGATCCCGGCGTGCCAGTTCGCCGTGATGCAGCCCTATACGAAGATCGCCGGCACGGCGTCCGGGCTGTTCTTCTTCATTCAGATGGCGATCACGGCCGCATGCGGCGGCGTGCTCGCGTGGCTGTCGGACGGTACCGCCCACCCGATGATCGCCGTGACCGTCTGCTCGAGCATCGCGTTCATGGTGGTGGTCGTCGGCCTGCGCGACCGAAGTGCGACGGACGGTCGACGCTTCGCGGCAGGGAACCGGCCGGCCGCGGAGCGATGAACACGGGGATGCGCTCGGGATAGTCGCGAGCGGCGCAACCGGTGTTTGCGCGAGGCGTCGGCGTGGAAAGGATCATGTAATGTAGCGGCGTGTCGCTGACCTTACGGAATTCCCATGCGTGTGCTGCTCGTCGAAGACAACCCGAACCTGGCCCAGTCGCTGAACGACGCGCTGACCGCCGCGCGCTTCGCGGTCGATCACATGGCCGACGGCGAGGCGGCGGATCACGTGTTGCGCACGCAGGACTACGCGCTGGTGATCCTCGATCTCGGGTTGCCGAAGCTCGACGGGCTCGAAGTGCTGCGGCGGCTGCGCGCACGCCGCAACCCGGTGCCGGTGCTGATCCTCACCGCGCACGGCTCGGTCGAGGACCGCGTGAAGGGCCTCGATCTCGGGGCCGACGATTATCTGGCGAAACCGTTCGAGCTGACCGAGCTGGAGGCGCGCGCCCGCGCGCTGATCCGGCGCAGCCTCGGCCACGAGCATTCGCGGGTCGAATGCGGGCCGCTTTCATATGACAGTATCGACCGCAGCTTCCATCTCGCCGGCGAACCGCTGTCGCTCACGCCGCGCGAGCGCTCGGTGCTGGAAGTGCTGATCCTGCGCAACGGCCGCGCGATCAACAAGGAGACGCTGTCGGAGAAGATCTTCGGGCTCGACGAGTCGGTCAACGCGGATGCGATCGAGATCTACGTGTACCGGCTGCGCAAGAAGCTGGAGAACACCGGCGTCGCGATCGTCACGCTGCGGGGGCTCGGTTATTTGCTCGAAGCGAAGGCCGTGGAATGATCCGCCCGAACCTGCGCACGCAGGTCGCGCTGTGGTTGCTGCTGCCGCTGCTCGGGCTGCTCGCGCTCGACTCGTGGCTCACGTACCAGCGCGCGATGAGCGCCGCGCACGTCGCGTTCGACCGCACGCTGTCGTCGTCGCTGAAATTGATCCGCGAAGGCGTGCGCCTCCACGAAGGCGAGATCGAGGTCGACCTGCCGTATCTCGCGCTGGAGATGTTCGAGTCGGGCGACGGCGGCAAGATCTACTACCTGATCCGCGCGGACAACGGCCACACCATTACCGGCTATCCGGACCTGCCGCTGCCGCAGGGCGACGGCGCGCTGTTCGTCACGCGCTACTACGACGTCATGTATCGCGGCGACCAGTTGCGCATGGCCGCGCTGCGCGTGCCGGTGCACGACGTGCCGACCGCGCAGACGCGCATCGTCTGGGTGATGGTCGGCGAGACGATCGAGGCGCGCCAGGCGCTCGCGCGCGAGATCCTGGTGGGCTCGCTGCTGCAGGAGGGGCTGCTCGTCGTGCTCGCGCTCGGGATCGTGTGGCTCGGCGTCGGGCGCGGGCTGCGGCCGCTGAACCGGCTGTCGGCGACGGTCGCCGCGCGCAGCGATGGCGATCCGACGCCGCTCGACACCGGCGGCATGCCGAGCGAGCTCGCGCCGCTCGTCGAGTCGATCAACCAGTACATCGGCCGCACGCAGCGGATGCAGGTCGCGCGGCGGCGCTTCTTCGCGGACGCGGCCCATCAGCTGAAGACGCCGCTCGCGGCCGTGCAGGCGGGCGTCGAGCTGGCGTTGCGACCGGCCGAGCAGCCGCGCGTGAACGTGCATCTGCGGCGCGTGAACGGCGCGGTGCGGCAGGCCGTGAAGATCGTCCAGCAACTGCTGTCGCTGTCGCGGCTCGATTCGGACAGCGGCCAGGCGGTCGCGCACCAGCCGGTCGCGCTGCATCGGCTCGCGCGCAGCGTGACGCTCGACTGGTCGCCCGTCGCGCGCTCGCGCGACATCGACCTCGGTTTCGAGCACGAGGCCGATGTCGACGTGCTCGGCCAACCGGACCTGCTCGGCGAAATGATCGGCAACCTGATCGACAACGCGATCCGCTATTCGGGCGACCGCGCGGTGATCACGGTGCGCGTGTCGCGCGACGGCGAGCAAGCGCGGCTCGACGTGATCGACAACGGGCCGGGCATTCCGGCCAGCGAGCGCGACGCGGTGTTCGAGCGCTTCCATCGCGGCAGCAAGACGCAGACGGTCGAAGGCACGGGGCTCGGGTTGTCGATCGTGCGGGAGATCGCGCGCGTGCATCAGGGCAGCGTGACGCTGGCCGATGCGCACGGCGGCGGGTTGGTGGTCACGGTGCGGTTGCCTGCGGCGAGCCATCGTTAGAGACGGTGTCAAGCCGAGTCGTGGCCGTTCCGTACCAGCCGAGTGGAGGGGCGCCCGGCTTACGGCTGCAGCAGCAGCTTGCCGATCGACTTGCGGCTTTCCATGTCGGCATGCGCGTGCGCCGCGTCCGCCAGCGGGTATTCGCCGCCAATCCGGACCTTGAGCCGACCTTCCGCGATCCAGTCGAACAACTGCGCCGTGTGCGCGCGGAGCAGTTCGGGCGTGTGGATATGATCGAAGAAGGTCGCATAGCCGATCTTGATGCTCCTCGGCAGGCTCATGAGGTCGATCGGCTCCGGCCCGCCGAGCACCGGACCGTACCAGCAGAAGGTGCCCGAGCGGCGCAGCACGTCGAGCGATCCCTGAAAGGTCTTCGGCCCGGAGCCGTCGTAGACGACGTGCACGCCTTCGCCCTTGGTCAGGCGCAGTGCCTTCGCGGCGAACCGGCCCCCGGTATCGACGATCACATGATCCGCGCCCGCTTCCGTGGCCGCGGCGACCTTGTCTTCGGACGAGACGCGACCGATCACATGGCCGCCTCGCAGCTTGATGATCTGCGTCAACAGCAGGCCCAGGCCGCCGGCAGCCGCGTGGACGAAAGCGACGTCGCCCGGCTGCACGGGATAGAAGTCGGTCGCGAAATGGCTGGCGGTGAGACCCTGCATCATCACGGCGGCGGCCGTGCGATCGTCGATCGTGTCCGGAACCGGCACCAGCGACGTGGCGGGGATCGCGATCTGCTCCGCATAGCTGCCGGGCGCGTAGACCCACGCGACGCGCTGGCCGGGTTCGATGCCCTCGACGTCGTCGCCGACCGCCAGGACCCGGCCCGCGCCTTCGACGCCAAGAATCTTCGGGTTGGGCCACCCGGTCCAGGCCATGCCCTGTCGCACGCCGATGTCCATGAAGTTGACGCCCGCGAAGGCGATCTCGACCAGCGCCTCGCCCGTACGCGCCACCGGGGCGGGCCGCTCGACCTGCTCAAGCATGTCGCGGCCGCCGATGCCGTTCATCACAATGGCTTTCATGATTTACCTCGTTATTGAATGATCGTTCATTAATTTGCCAAAAAAAATCTACCGCAGCGCCCGCAGCGTCATGTCGGCCAACGCGGTCAGGGTCGCGTGGTCGGCGCCGCCGCGACCGGCCACGCGGATGCCGGTGATGTTCGCGATCAGGAACTGGGCGGTCGCTTCGGGGACGAGGCCGGCGGCCACGTCGCCTTCGCGCTGCGCATCGCGGACCCGGGCTGCGATCGCGGCGATCAGGCTGTGGGCCAGCACCGCGTGGATCTCCGCGAGCTCGGGGCGGGACGCGCCGAATTCGTAGACCGAAATCGTGCCAAGACAGGGCTGGGCGGCCGTTTCGACCACGCGGCGAAGCAACGCGTCGATCCCGTCGATCGCGCGTGCGCCGCTGCGCAGCGCGTCGAAGTGCGCGGCGCATTCGCCCATCCCGTAGCGGCGCACGGCCGACAGGTAAAGCTGCCATTTGTCGCCAAAGGCCGCGTAGAGGCTCTGCCGCCCGATGCCCATCGCGCTGACGAGCATCTGGGCCGAGCTGCCCTCGAACCCATGCTCGCTGAAAACGGCGATCGCGCCGTCAAGCGCTGCGTCCGTGTCGAATTCCCTTGGTCTTGCCATGAGCGGACTATATCAGATCAGGAACGATCGTTCAATAAAATTGTGGATGGAGCGCCGAAGGCTTGATCTGCCGGAGCATGTGCCCGCATGTCCGGCAGTCGTCGTGGCGGGTCGCTCAGTCGCCGAACCCGATTTCCGCTTCGACCGATTGCCCGACCTCGAGCCACGCGCCCGCGCCTTCGACGACGATCGCGTTGATGCCGAACGTCAGCGCGTTGTCGTAGTTCGGATTCGCGCGATAGGTCTGCATCGTGTCGGTCGGCTCGTGCGGCCATTCCGGGTTCGGCGCCCCGGTCACCTGGTCGATCGTCGGCACCGGGCAGCGCGTGCACAGCTTCACGAGGCGCAGCCGCACGGGCGTTTCGCCGTCGGCGTCGAGATGCTCGAGGAAATCCTCTTCATACGCGTCGAGATCCGACACGACGATGTTCGGGCGGAAGCGGTTCATCGGGATCGCGGGCACGCCTTTCGCAACGAGCTTCGCGTTCAGGTCGTCGAGCGACGACTGGCCGATCACGAGCAGCGGATAGCCGTCCGCGAACTGCGTGTGCGTATCGATGTCGCCGGTCCATTTTCGGTTGCAGCCGCGGCGTGCATCCGCGCCGAAGCGCGCGAGCTTCAACGGCACGCCGAGGAATTCGGTGAGCCATGCAGCCGTTTCGGCGCCCGTGTCGATCGCGTCGACGGTGTCGCGCCAGACGGTCGCGGCCATCTTCGGGGTGGCGGGCGTCGCGTCGCCGTCGAGCGGCGTGCGGATCTCCGGCATGCCCGGCGCGTTCAGCACGAGCGCATCGCTGTCGAGCGCGGTGCGGATCAGCGCGAGGCGCGGGTGCGTGCGCTGCGTGATCATCATCCCGTCGGGGGTGGTGATCAGCCAGTGGCGATCGTAGGCGAGGCCCGTTTCGAGCAGTTGCGCGCGCGGCAGCGCGATGCCGGCGCAGGACTTGATCGGGTAGACGAAGAGTTCGGAGATGGCTGGCATGACGCTGGCTGACGAAGGCGGGATGATCGAATCGCGATTGTGCCAGATCGTGCGAAAACCGTTCGGGCGGTTGTACGCCGCCGCGCGGCCGGTTACGCGAGTGCGAAGCCGAGGTCGAAGGTCGTGCGCACGTCGAGCGGCTGGCGCAGCAGCCCGGCCTTCAGGTAGAAGTCGGCCGTGCGCTGCTGTGCGGCGATCACCGTCGCGTCAATCGGCTGCCAGCGTGTGTTGCGGCGCTCGAACTGCAGCTTCGCGGCCGCCGGCGGGATGCCGATGATGCGCGCGAGCGCCGCGGAATACGCGTCGACGTGCCGGTACGACCAGACCTGCGCGCGCACGACACGTTGCAGGAAGTCGCGCAGCACGTCGCGCTTCGACGCGATCGCAGCCTCAGTCGCCGCGACGTAGCTGAGGCCCGACCACAGGCCCCGGCCGCTAACGAGCACGCGCGCGCGGCCACTCGTTTCGGCGAGCGCCGTATAGGGCTCCCAGGTCGCCCACGCGTCGATCGATCCGGTTGCGAGCGCAAGCATCGTGTCGGCCGGCGGCAGGAAGCGGAACGATACGGCGTCCGGTGGCAAGCCGGCCGCGTCGAGTGCCTTCAGCGTGACGAAATGGCCGATCGAGCCGCGCGTGGTGCCGATGCGCTTGCCTTTCAGGTCGGCGGCGTCTTTCAGCGTGGCGTCCGGCCGCACGAGCACGGCGGTGCCGTACGGGTTGGAGCGGTTCGCGGCGATCACCTTGATGCGGGCGCCCGACGCAAGCGCGAAGATCACCGGTGCGTCGCCGATCGGGCCGCAGTCGACGGCGCCCGCGTTCAGCGCTTCGGCCAGCGGTGCGGCGGCCGGGAATTCGGTCCACGTGATGTCGTACGCAAGGCCGTTCAGTTCGCCGGCCGCTTCGAGCAGCGCGCGCAGCCCGCCTTTCTGATCGCCGGCCCGCAGCAGCGGCCGTGCGCCCGATTGCGCATGGAGCGCGGCTGGGGCGACGGTGAGGGTGGTGGCGAGGGCGCTTGCTTGCGCGAGGAAGTGACGTCGGGTCGGGTTCATCTTGAGTTCTGTCGAGCAGGGAAACGGTTCGGGGATTCAGTGCGGGAGCCCGGCTTGCACATCGCGCACGGGTTCGGCATCGACGCGCAACAGCAGCGCGGTCAGCGGATCGACGTTCGCGGCGGCTGTCGGCGCGCGTGCGGGGGCATCCGCGCGGCACAGCAGGTCGGATGCCGACCAGCCGGTGCTGCCCGGCAATGCGCGCGCGCGCAGCCAGCCGCGCCGGTCGGCGAGCAGTTGCGTGCCGCTGAACGCATCGGGCGGCACGCCCGCGATCGTCGCGAACGCCTGCCACGCATCGGGCGTCGATGCGACACAGTTCGCGCGCATGCCGGTGGCCGGCGGTGCGGGCGTGTCGCCGGCGGTGACGAGCAGCGTCTGCCAGCGCGGGTCTTCCGGCGGCGGCGTGCCGGCCGGCGCGAGCGCGACGATGCGCACGCGCTGGCCTTCGCGCCAGCGCGCGAGCGGTCGCGGCGCGGCGCTGCCGCAGCGAACGTCGAGCGCCGGCAGCGGGACGGGCACGGGCCACGCACCTTCCGCCTGGGCGCCGCTGCCGGCCGACAGCGCTTTCAGGTAATCGAGCACGGCCCACGTGTCGGCCGGGCCGAGCGTCGCGGCAAAGCCCGGCATCGACGCCGCGCCGCGTGCGTCGTGCGTACCGTGCCGCACGCGCCAGTACAGTTCGCCGTCGAGCCGGCGGGCGAGCAGCGCGCCCGCGAAGGTCGGCGGCCAGTGCGCGAGCGTCGCCGCGAGCGGCCCTTCGCCGCGGCCGTCCGCGCCGTGGCAGGCCGCGCAATGCTCCGCATACAGGTGCTGGCCGCGCATCACGTTCGCGACGGAAAACGGCGCGGGATTGCGTTGGAAACTCGTGGGCACCGCTGGCGCGAGCCACAGCGATGCCGGCGGCCACGGTGCGAACCATGCAACGGCCAGCGCGGCGATTGCCGATGCCGCACGCCATTTGCGCGACGCGATCGCGACGCAGCCCAGCGCCGCGGCGAGTGCGGTCGCCGCACCCGCGAACGCGAGCTGGCGCGTGAGCGCCGCGTCGATGCGCAGCGTTTCGAGCGCGATCCGGTGCGCCCAGGGCCACGCGGCCTGTCCGTCGGCATCGCCGGTCAGGCCGGCCGCATGCAGCACGCGCGCGAACGCGACCTGCGCGCGATACAGCATTTGCAGGAACAGGAGCGCCCAGTCGGAAAACGGCGGTGCACTCATCGGCGCGGCCTTTGCCGCGCACCGGCAATCCTGCGAACGGCACCGCGCATCTACCAGCTCGCATCGAGGCCGAGATGCCGCAGCGCCTCATGGCGTAGCGCGGCGAGACGCGGGTCGCCGCGATGGCGCGGATAGGGCAGGTCGACGCGCAGTTCCGCGACGATGCGTGCGGGACGCGGCCCGAACACGATCACACGCTGCGCGAGAAACAGCGCCTCCTCGACATCGTGCGTGACGAGTAGCGCGGAGAATCCGTCGCGTTGCCACAGCGCGGTCAGCTCGGCCTGCATCGTCAAGCGCGTCAGCGAGTCGAGCTTGCCGAGCGGCTCGTCGAGGATCAGGAGGCGCGGATCGTTGACGAGCGCGCGGGCGAGCGCGACGCGCTGCGCCATCCCGCCCGACAGTTGATGCGGAAACACGTTGGAGAATTCCTGCAACCCGACGCGCGCGAGCGCATCGTCGACGCGATGCTGGGCGGTGCGCGCCACGCCGCGCGCTTCGAGACCGAGCGCGACGTTCGCGCGCACCCGGCGCCACGGGTAGAGCGTCGGATCCTGGAACACGACGATGCGCGACGGATCGGGCCGTTCGATCGGCGCGCCGTCCTGCGCGATCGTGCCTTGCCGCGCGGCGTCGAGTCCCGCGACCAGCCGCAGCAGCGTTGATTTCCCGCAGCCGCTCGGGCCGAGCAGCGCGACGAATTCGCCGGCCGCGACCGACAGCGTGACGTCGTCGAGCACCGGCAGCGACCCGCCTGGGCCGTCGAACGCATGGCTCACGCGGCGGATGTCGATGCGCGCGCCGCGCGGCGCCGAGACAACAGAGGGTTCGAGAACGGCGGCGCTTACCATTTGACGGTTCCTTTCTGCCACGCGAGCACACGGTCGCGCACCGCGAACAGCAGCGCGATCAGCCCGGAAAACAACAGCGCCATCACGATCAGCGCCGCATACATGTTCACGTACGATGCCCAGCCCTGCGCCCAGCTCAGGTACCAGCCGAGCCCCGACTTGACGCCCATCATCTCGGCGACGACGAGCACCGTGAACGACGCGCTCAGCCCCATGAAGATGCCGACGAATACGTGCGGCAGCGCGGCCGGAATCGCGACGCGCAGCACCAGGAAGCGCGCGTTCGCGCCGAGCGTGCGCGCGACGTCGTAGTACTGCCGGTTCACGCTCGCGACGCCGGACCACGTCAGCACCGCGACCGGAAAGCCGGTCGACAGCGCGATCAGGAACGCGGCGGCCGAATAGCTCGTCGGAAAGAAGTAGAACGTGAGCGGCAGCAACGCGGTGGCCGGCACCGGGCCGAGCACGCGCAGCACCGGATGCACCCAGTAGCCGATGCGGCGCGACCAGCCGATCGACACGCCCACCGCGAACCCGACCGCGACGCCGTAGGCAAACCCGAGCGCGAGCAGCTTCAGCGTATTGCCGGCGCTGCCGGCGAGGCGCGGCCAGTCGTCGACGTAGACCTCGATCAGCGCCTGCGGCGGCGCGAAGAACGGCGTGGGCAGCCAGCCGGTCTTCGCGGTGACGATTTCCCACGCGGCAAGCACGAGCGGCAGCGCGACGAGCCACGGCCCGGCCGGGCGCACGCCGGCGAGCCGCGCGCGCGTGGCCGGCACGCGATGGCCGAGCGTCGCCGCGATCAGCAGCAACGCGGCGATCGTCCATGCGGCGGTGCCGAACGTGTCGGTGTACGCCCAGTCGGTGAAGCCGACGACGCGGTTCGGCCACAGGTGCGTGATCGCGCCGAGCACGGCCCATGCGACCGCCGCGACGATGCCGGCCGGCCAGCTGCGCGCACGGCGAGCATCGGCCGCGAGCGTCGCGTCGCAGGCCGTGCACGCGGCACGGGACGTAGCGGCAGCCGTGGCGGCGGGTGACGTGTGTTCGATCGTCGACATCGCGTCACCCGAGCACGTTCGCATAGACCTGCTGCGCGAAGCGCTGCGGGTCGGTGCTCTTCTTCAGCACGTTGATCCGGCGGAAATCGTCCGCATAGAACGCGATTTCCTGCTGCAAATCGACGTTGGTCGGGTGGTGCGTGTAGGTCAGCGTCGCGTACAGCTTGCGCAGGTCGTCGGGGTTGATCTTCGGCGAATACTTCGCGAACGCCTTCGCGGCTTCGTTCGGGTTGTCGTGCGTGTACTCGGTGGCCTGCACGATCGAGCGCGCGAGCGCGGCGGCCGCCGGCCGGTCGTTGCGTACGAGATCGCCGCGCGCGCCGATCACGCAGCACACCTTGCGCGCGTATTCGCCGGACAGGTTCGTCGCGAGTTCCGCATACGCGCCGTTGCTGCGTTTCTCGAGCAGGTAGAGATTCGGATCGCCGTCGGCGATCGCCTGGATTTCGCCCTTGTCGACCGCGACGCCGAGCAGGTCGGCCGGATACTGCCGCCACGTGATGTCGCGCTCGGGATCGATGCCGTTCTTCGCGAGCAGGATCGAGAAGAAGTGCTTGCCGGGCGCGGCGAGATCGCTGACGCCGACCGTCTTGCCCTTCAGCGCCTGCAGCGTCGTGACGCCGGCCGTCTTCGAGCCGAGCAGCCGCACGCAGCCGCCGTGCGAGCTGCCGATGATCTTCACGTCGAAGCCGGCTTCGAGCGGCTTCAGCCAGCGGTGGATCATCCCGACCGCCGCGTCGGCCTTGCCGGTCGCGATCGATTCGAGCAGCTGGTCGGTCGACCCGCTGTAGTTGATCAGCTCGACCTTCAGCCCGTTCTTCTCGAAGAATCCGTGCTCCTGCGCGACGACGATCGGCGTCAGGCAGAACGCATTCTGGTTCCACGCGAACGTGAGCTTCTTCAGCGGCGGCGCGGACCAGGCCTTGCGGCCGAGCGTGATCGCCGGTGCGGCGAGCGCGGCGGCGCTGGCCGCGCGCAGCAGCCGGCGGCGCTTGTCGTCGTGGGCGCCGGTCGGCGCGGGTGCGGTGGTATCGGTCATGGTGTGTTTTTTGGGTTCCGGTCGTGCGGCAGGCGCTCAGTCGAGCAGGTCGGGTTCGTCGGCGACGACGCGCGCGAACAGGCTGTCGAACGCATGCAATGCGCCGTCGGGGCCGCCGATCTGGCCGTGCGTGTGTCGCGCGGTCGCGTGATCGATCGGTTGCGGCGTGCCGGCCGCTTCGGCCAGCAACTGCGTGTGCGCGGCATTGTCGAGCGCGATGTACCACCACGCGGCGGCCTCGACCGTCGGGCCGGCCGTCAGGATTCCGTGGTTCTTCAGGATCACGCCCTTGTGCGTGCCGCCGTCGGGTTTCACAAGCGCGGCCGCGATCCGCGCGCCTTCGCTCGTGTCGACGACCATGCCCGTGAAGTCGTCGAACAGCGCGTGATCCTCGTAGAACACGCACGCGTCCTGCGTCAGCGGGTCGAGCGCGCGGCCGAGCGTCGACCACGCCTTGCCGTAGGTCGAATGCGTATGCGCGGCCGCGACGAGGTGCGGATGCGCGTCGTGAATCGCCGCATGGATCGCGAACGCGGCCTTGTTCAGCGGCCGGTTGCCGATCGCGGTTTCGCCGCGCGCGTTGACGAGCAGCAGGTCCGACACCTTGATCTGCGAGAAATGCACGCCGAGCGGATTCACCCAGAAGTGGTCGGGCAGTTCCGGATCGCGCGCGGTGATGTGGCCGGCGAGGCCCGACGCGAAGCCGAAGCGCGCGAACAGTCGGAACGCGGCCGCGAGCCGCGCCTGCCGGTGGCGGCGCTCGGCGGCGACGTCGACGCGCGGCGCGGGCGGATCGAACCAGAAATGCTGACGCGGTGTGTCGGCGAGGACGAGGCCCGACGCGGTGCGCGCGGGAGACGAAGAAGAGAGTACGGCGGACATGGCGGGCGGCTCCGTTTGCGTCAGGCGGCGCGGCGCGCCGCGTCGCGGGCCGCGACGGCGCTGCGTACGCGCGGAATCAGTTCGCGGCCGTAGTCGATCGCGTCGTCGAGCGGGTCGAAGCCGCGGATCAGGAACGTCGTCACGCCGAGGTCGTAGTAGTCGAGCAGCGCGTCGGCGACCTGTTCGGGCGTGCCGACCAGCGCGGTCGAATTCGAGCGCGCGCCGGTGAGCTTCGCGATCTCGGTCCACAGCCGCTTGTCGACCCGCGAGCCGCGTTCGGCAGCGGCGAGCAGGCGCCGCGCGCCTTCACTCTGTTGCGGGCCGCCGGTGCCGAGGCCGGCCGCTTCGCGCAGCCGGCGCGTCTCGTCGAGGATCCGGTGTGCGCGCGCCCATGCGTCGTCTTCGGTCGCCGCGAGGATCGGCCGGAACGACACGGAAAAGCGCACCTGCCGGCCGTGCTTCGCGGCTTCGGCGCGCACGCGGGTCGTCAGGTCGCGCACCTGGTCGAGCGATTCGCCCCACAGTGCATAGACGTCCGCGTGCTTGCCGGCGACTTCCAGCGCCGCCTCCGATGCGCCGCCGAAGTAGATCGGCACGTGCGGCTGCTGGAACGGCTTCACTTCCGAAAAGCCCTGTGTGAAGCGGTAGTGCGCGCCGTCGTGATCGAACGGCTGCGTTTCGGTCCAGATGCGTCGCAGGATGCCGAGATATTCGTCGGTGCGCGCATAGCGCGCGTCGTGATCGAGGAAATCGCCGTCGCGCTGCTGTTCGCTGTCCGAGCCGCCGGAGATGAAGTGCACGGCGAGCCGGCCGCGGCTGAACTGGTCGAGCGTCGCGATCTGCCGCGCGGCGAGCGTCGGCGCGGTGAAGCCCGGACGATGCGCGAGCATGAAATGGATGCGCTCGGTCGCTGCGGCCGCGAACGCGATCGTCAGGGTCGCCGACGGGCCGGTCGAGTGATGCGGGACGAGGATCCGGTCGAAGCCGGCCGTTTCGTGTGCACGTGCGAAGTCGCGCACGTAGTCGGGGTCGACGACGGGGCCGGCGGGCGGATGGATTTCCGACAGCTTCTGGCTCTGGATCATGCCGATGAATTCGACGCTCATCTGGGTCTCCGATGCAAGGACGGCCCGGCGCGGCCAGCGACGGCCGGGCGCGGCGGGGAATGGAGCGCAGATTACCGCCGGGATCATGCGGAATGGAAATAATCAATCCGGATTTGAATATCAGATTTGCATGGTTTGGGCGCGTGTGCGCTGCGCATACGCTGTGGGCTCGCGATTAAGTCGAAAGGGCGCCGGCCGCCTGTCGTGCGGGGCTTCGGTCGCCGCCCGATCGGCGCCGAGCGCCGACCCGGCTTCACGAGCCGACGCGCCGCGTGCCGATCGGTCTCCGCCGTCACCGCCTTTACGTTGCTTGGCTACCCGCTACCCAGTCACCGAGGGAATCCGTACCGATGTCCGCCAGCCTTGCCGCTTCCTCGCCGCCAGCGTCACCACAGTCGTCGCTGCGCCACCTACCTGCCGACGATGCGCGCGTCGCCGCGTTGCTCGAGCGTCTCGCGCCCGAACTCGCGGCCGACGCCGCCCGCAACGATGTCGACGGCCGCTTCCCGCACGAGAACTTCGCGCGGCTGCATCGCGCTAGGCTGATCGCGCAGGTCGTGCCGCGCGAGCATGGCGGTGCGGGCGCGACGCTCGCGCAGGCGAGCCGCATCGTGGCCGCGATCGCGCGCGCCGATCCCGCGACCGCGCTGGTGCTGACGATGACGTATCTGCAGCATCGCGCGCTCGGCCGCGCGGACAACCGCTGGCCCGCGCGCCTGCGGCGTGCGGTGTTCGACAGTGCGGTCGACGAAGGCGCGCTGATCAACGCACTGCGTGTCGAGCCGGCGCTCGGATCGCCGTCGCGCGGCGGCCTGCCCGAAACGGTTGCGCGTCGCGACGGCGACGGCTGGCGGCTGTCCGGCCACAAGCTGTACTGCACCGGCATTCCGGCGCTGCGCTGGCTGGCCGTGTGGGCGCGCACCGACGAGCCCGAGCCGCGGGTCGGCGTGTTCCTCGTGCCACGGGAGCGCCACGCTGGGGACGATGTGCGCATCCGCGTGATCGAAAGCTGGAATCACCTGGGCCTGCGCGCATCGGGCAGCCACGAGGTCGTGTTCGACGACGTGCGGCTGCCCGCCGATCATGCGGTGGACGTGCGTGCGCCCGATGCGTGGACCGTGTCGGCCGCGAGTCATGCGGATGTCGACGCGCAGGCCGACCAGCAGGCCTGGATGGTCGCGCTGCTCGGCAGTCTCTACGATGCGGTGGCGCGTGCGTCGCGCGACTGGCTGCTCGAGTTCGCGACGACGCGCGCGCCGAGCGGGCTCGGTGCGCCGCTCGCGACGCTGCCGCGCGTGCAGGAGGCCGTCGGCGAGATGGAAGGGTGGCTGCACACGAACCGCGTGCTGCTCGATGCGCACATCGCACGCACCGATGCCGGCGATGCACCGCCGGTGACGACGAGCGGCCTCGTCAAGCGAACCGTGACGGAGCAGGCGATCCGCACCGTCGAGCACGCGTTGAAGCTGTCGGGCAATCACGGGCTGAGCCGCGGCAATCCGCTCGAACGTCACTATCGCGACGTGCTGTGCAGCCGCGTGCATACGCCGCAGGACGACGCGATCGCGGTCGCCGCCGGACGCACGGCGCTCGAGGCGGCGGCGCGAAGCGCGACGCCGAACCCGGACGCGGGCGGGACGTCACGCAGCGCGCCAGCATCCGCTCGACACGATGCGTGAGCGCGGTGGCGTGGCGGTCAGCGGAAACGAGACGACGCCGTGCCGGCGTCGTCGGGCCTGGTCAAGCGGCCTCGTCGTGCGCGGCGGCATCCGCGGGCAGCGCGAACGCCGTGCGTGCATGCGCGGCCACGGCCGCGAGTGGCGCCGCGAAGCGCGCGGCGTCCTGCCGGTGCAGCAGCCACAGATCGATCTGCGGCTTGAAATCGGCGAGCGGCACGATGTCGAGCGCGTCGCGCAGCGGGCTGCCGTCGAGCAGCGGCTTCGGCATCAACCCGATGCCGAAGCCGTTCGCGACGCTCTGCAACTGCAGGTCGCGGCCATAAGTGTCGAGCGTGACCGGCATCGGCAGCCCCTGCGCGTCGAGCGCCCGGCGCAGGCCCGCGCGAAACCCGCAGCCGTCGGGATTGAGCACCCAGCCGCGCGCCTGGCAGTCGGCAAGCCGATAGCCGCGGCGCGGCCAGTCGCCCTTGCGGCCGACCGCGACGAGCCGCGTGGCCAGCAGCCGTTCGCCTTCGACCTGTGGCGGCAGCACCATCTCGCGGGCCAGAAACACCAGCGCCGCATCGAGCTCGCGGCGCGCGACGCGTTCGACGAGCGCGCCGCCCCAGGCGGTCGTGACCTGCGTGGCGAGCGCCGGCCATTGCGCGGCCAGCCGCGCGATCAGGCCCGGCAGCATCAGCTCGCCGAGCCCCTGCGTGAGGCCGACGCGGAATTCGCCGGCGGGCGGCCGCTGGCCGGCCGTCAGTTCGCGCAGTGCATCGACTTCGCGCAGGATCGCGCGACACTGCTCGAACACCTGCCGGCCGATGTCGGTCGGTCGCGGCGGCTTCGTGTTGCGGTCGAGCAGCGTCACGCCGAGCGCTTCCTCGAGGTTCTGGACGCGCCGCGTGATCGCGGGCTGCGTCATCCCCAGCGCGGTCGCGGCCTGGCTCAGCGTCTGGCAGCGGACGACTGCTGCAAAAGCGTCGATATCGCTAATTTTCATGTTTGTTCTGCATGGTCTTTCAGGTGCATCATGACGATCCATCATGTTCGGCATCATATTCGAGGAGCTGGCCGATGAGTACGCTTTCGTTGCGGCAGACGCCGCTGCAACCCTTCGTCGATGGTCTGGGCGCGCTGCTCGCGTCCGGCGCGAACGAGGCGCGCATTCTCGACGAGGGCGGCGCGCTGCTCGCCGCGCTCGTCGCGCACGACGACTGGCTGCCCGACGCGTTCGCGCAGCCCGATCCCGAGCGCTACCGCCAGTACCTGCTGTATCTCGATCCCGACGAGCGGTTTTCCGTCGTCAGCTTCGTGTGGGGCCCCGGCCAGACGACGCCGATCCACAACCACACGGTGTGGGGGCTGATCGGGATGCTGCGCGGCGGCGAGTTTTCGCAGCCGTACCGGTTCGACGCAACCGGCAGGCCGGTGCCGGCGGGCGATGCGGTACGGCTGCAACCGGGCGAGGTCGAGGCCGTGTCGCCGCGCATCGGCGACGTCCATCGCGTGACCAACGCGTTCGCGGATCAGGTATCGATCAGCATCCATGTGTACGGCGCGAACATCGGCAAGGTCGAACGCGCGGTGTTCCTCGACGACGGCACCGTGAAGCCGTTCGTGTCCGGCTATTCGAACGCGTGACGTCGCATGCCGCCCGCGCCAGCGCCCGCCCGCAGGCGCGAGATTCAACCGTTTTCCGTGTGCTTTCTTCATTGACTTCAACAGAATCCGACCGAGACATCGTGACGCAATCCGCTGATTCCACTTCCCGTTTCCCCGTAGCGTCGTACCAGGACGTACGCGCGCGCCTGCTGGCCCGCGACGAGCTCGCGCTGATCGACGTGCGCGAGGAGGATCCCTACGCGCAGGGCCATCCGCTGTGGGCCGCCAACTTTCCGCTGTCGAAACTCGAACTCGACGCGTGGACGCGCATTCCGCGCCGCGACACGCCGATCGTCGTGTTCGGCGAAGCCGGCGGCGAGGATCTCGCGCCGCGTGCGGCCGCGACGCTCGCGCGGCTCGGCTATACCGACGTGCGCCTGCTCGACGGCGGCCTCGCGGGCTGGCTCGCCGCGGGCGGCGAGCTGTTCATCGACGTGAACGTGCCGAGCAAGTCGTTCGGCGAATGGGTCGAGGCCGAGCGGCATACGCCGTCGCTGTCCGCGCAGGAAGTGCAGGCGCTGATCGACGCGCAGGCCGACGTCGTGATCGTCGACGCGCGCCGCTTCGACGAATACCAGACGATGAACATCCCGACGTCGACGAGCGTGCCGGGTGCGGAACTCGTGCTGCGCGTGCGCGCGCTCGCGCCGAACCCGCAGACTCGGGTCGTGGTGAACTGCGCGGGCCGCACGCGCAGCATCATCGGCACGCAGTCGCTGATCAACGCCGGGCTGCCGAACCCGGTCGCCGCGCTGCGCAACGGCACGATCGGCTGGACGCTCGCCGGCCAGACGCTCGAGCGCGGCGCGTCGCGACGCTTTCCCGACGACGTCGATCCCGCCCAGCGCGACGAAGCGCGCCGCGCTGCACGCGCGGTTGCCGAGCGCGCGGGCGTGCCGCGCATCGCGCTCGCGGAGGTCGCCGCGCTAGACGAACCGGGCCGCACGCTGTACCGCTTCGACGTGCGCACACCGGAGGAATACGAGGCCGGCCACCTGCCGGGCTTTCTGAGCACGCCGGGCGGCCAGCTCGTGCAGGAGACCGACCATCATGCGCCCGTGCGCGGCGCGGGGATCGTGCTGGCCGACGACGACGGCGTGCGCGCGGACATGACCGCGTCGTGGCTCGCGCAGATGGGCTGGGACGTGCGCGTGGTCGAGCCGGCTGGCACGGCGGCGTTCGTGGAGCGCGGCCAGCCGCCGCGCGACGTGCCGGCGACGCCGGAGGTCAGCGAAGTATCACCCGCGACGCTCGCGGGGTGGCTGAAGGAGGCGGCTGCGGGCGAGATCGCGCTCGTCGACGTGACGACCAGCGCGAACTACGTGAAGCGCCATATTCCCGGCGCGTGGTTCGTCGTGCGCGCGCAGTTGCGCGACGCGCTCGCCGCGATCCCGCCGGCGAAGCGCTACGTGTTCACGTGCGGATCGAGCCTGCTCGCGCGGTTCGCGGCGCACGACGCGCGTGCGTTGCTGCCGGCTTCCGCGGCCATCTCGGTGCTGACGGGCGGCACGGCAGCGTGGATCGACGCGGGGCTGCCGCTCGAGCACGGCGAAACGCATCTCGCGTCGCCGCGTGTCGACCGGTACCGGCGCCCGTACGAAGGCACCGACAACGCGGCCGCCGCGATGCAGGCGTATCTCGACTGGGAATACGGGCTGGTCGATCAGTTGAAGCGGGACGGCACGCATCATTTTCGCGTGATCTGATCGCGAAGCGGGAACCGGCGACCGGCAACCGGCAACCGGCAACCGGCAACTGGCAAGCGGCAAGCGGCAAGCGGCAAGCGGCAAGCGGCAAGCGGCAAGCGCCAACCGCCAACCGCCAACCGCCAACCGCCAACCGCCAACCGCCAACCGCCAACCGCCAACCGCCAACGGGCGCGCGGCCCGGCGTGCGCCGCGCCCAGTTGCCGCGCGCTCTGCGCGTCCAGCGTTCAGCCGGTTCAGCGCTTGAACGTATCGACAGCCGTGCGGCCCACGGCCGGATCGTCGGTGAAGAAGCCGTCGATGCCCGCGCGCAGGTACGCCTGAATTTCGCGCACCGAGCCCGCGGTGTTGCGCGTGGCCGGCGTGCCGCCGTCCTTCAGCGACGCGGGCAGGAAGTTGTTCTCCGGACGGAACGTGTACGGATGCACGACGAGGCCGGCTTCGTGTGCATAGCGCACGTACGGCGTCGGCTGCTGCAGCGTGCCGTCCGCGGCCACCGCGATGATCGACGTCTTGTACGGCCCGACGCCGTTCGCATAGGACGCGATCTCGCGCATCCCGTCGCGCGTCGACAGGTCGCCATAGGTGCGCTTGTCGTTCGCCTTCACGAAGTCGTACGGACGCTGGCCGGCTTCGTCCATCAACTGCACGAGTTTCCAGTTCGGCTGGCTCGACTTGATCCGGTTGCGGATCGTCTTCAGGTTCGCGACCTCGAACGACTGGATGTAGACCGTCGCCGTGCGCGCCGTATACGGATCCTTCAGCAGCGCATCGACGAGGCGATCCTCGAGCGGCAGGTCGATCGACTGGAAGTAGGTCGGGTGCTTGGTCTCCGGATACAGGTGGATCGTGCGGCCGGTCTGCGCGGACATCTGCTTCGCGAGCGCAACGATCTCGTCGAAGGTCGGGATCTCGAACTGATCGTTGTACGCGGTGTTCGCCGGACGGATCTGCGGAATGCGCTCGCGGGCGCGCAGCGTCTTCAGCTCGGCGAGCGTGAAGTCCTCGGTGAACCAGCCGGTCAGCTGCGTGCCGTCGATCGTCTTGGTCGCCTTGCGGCTCGCGAACTGCGGCAGCGTCGACACGTTCGTCGTGCCCGAGATTTCGTTTTCGTGGCGCGCGACCAGCACGCCGTCGCGGGTCGCGACGAGGTCGGGCTCGATCACGTCCGCACCGTCCTCGATCGCCTTGCGGTACGACGCGAGCGTGTGCTCGGGGCGCAGCGCGCTCGCGCCGCGATGGCCGACCACCTGCACCTTCGCTGAGATCGGTTGCGTGGGATCGGACGCCGAGATATCGTCGCCGCCGCAGGCGGCAAGCAGCAGGGCGGCGGCACAGGCGAACGGGATGCAGCGCAGGGCGGTCGGGCGCGTGAAGAGCATGGCGGTGAACCTTCGGAACGGGAGTCGATGAAAGGGCGCTCGATCCGTCGGCGCGGGCTGAACGGGATCGAACGGGACGCGATCGTCGCACCGGATCATTACATATGTATTACTTTGGCCTTTCTGTTTTGTTGTGACGAAAAATGAGCGGGACGATGGAACACGCGGGGGCGCGCGTGACGCGATCCGACCCGTGTTGGAGAACCACCGCGCCGGATGCACTAAACTTGCGGGACTTTTGCATCGCTGCGCCGGGCCGACGCCAGCCCGCGCACGACGGTGCGGCGACTCGCGGCCGGCGCGGGCACCCCGGCACCGTATGCGTGCGGGGCCCGCGCCGGCCGATTTTTAGCGACCCATGACGACTCATACCGATCCCGCCTACCTGCTCGGCGACCTGCTGAAGAACGTTTCCCGCTCCTTTTACCTGACGCTGCGCGTGCTGCCCGACGGCATGCGCGAGCCGGTCGGCCTGGCCTACCTGCTCGCGCGCGCGGCCGACACGATCGCCGACACGGCGCTCGTCGCGCCCGAGCGCCGCGCGGCGCTGCTGACCGACCTGCGCGACGAGATCGAGCGGCTCGGCGACGGCGCGGCGCTGTCGCGCGCGCTCGAGGACGTCACGCGGATGCAGACGGATTCGCACGAACACATGCTGCTCGCGTCGATGAAGCCGATGCTTGCGTTGCTGCGCGCGCAGCCGGACGCGGACCGCGCGTCGATCCGCAAGGTCGTCGCGACGCTGACGTCGGGGATGGAATTCGACCTGCGCACGTTCCCCGACGAGCAGTCGGGGCAGGTCGCGTCGCTGCCGAGCCGTGACGAACTCGATCGCTACACGTATCTGGTCGCCGGCTGCGTCGGCGAATTCTGGACCGACATGACCGGCGCGCACACGCGGGCCGCGCGCGGCTGGGATTTCGCGGACATGCGCGAGAAGGGCATCCGTTTCGGCAAGGCGCTGCAGATGACCAACATCCTGCGCGACTGCGCGAAGGACCTGCGGATCGGCCGCTGCTATCTGCCGGACGACGTGCTGGCCGAGCATCGCATCGGCGTCGCCGACCTGATGTCGCCCGACGCGTCGGCGCGCGCGCGCGGCGTGCTGGTCGAGCTGTTGCGCGCGACGCTCGCGCAGTATCGCGACGCGTGCTTCTATACGCAGGCAATTCCGCGCCGCTTCGTGCGTTTGCGGCTCGCGTGCCTGTGGCCGATCATGATCGGCCTCGAAACGCTCGAACTGCTGGCCGGCCACGACGCGTGGCTCGATCCGGCGCGGCCGGCGAAGGTGCCGCGCAAGCGCGTCTACCGGATCATGGCGTCGTCACTCGCGCTCGTCGGTTCGAACGCGGCGATCCGTGCGCGCATCAACGCGCTGGTCGACGCGGTGAACGCGCGGATCGCGGCCGCGTCGCATTGAATGTCGCCGGCGCGAGGCGCCGGCATCCTCCTGCGGCCCGCGTTCGCCGGGCCACTCCGTCCGATCTCTCCCGCACGGGCTGAAACGTTTTCAAATTTCGCTTCCCGAAACGTGGGTGTCATGAACGTAAGCGATCCTGCGCGGCGATGTGAATCGCGGTGTCGATCGCGGTTGCGCATTGGTCGGAACAAACGTGCCGAAGGCGTCTGACAACACCGTCCGGTCGCGATGCACCCGTAAAAATGTAAAGCTAGGGTTTTCACCGGGAAATGCCGGAAATCCCCGCCGCGTAAGCGTTTTCAGGTGTTATGTAACCGTTTGGTGAACCCGTGCGTTGCGTCGATCATACGATGACCGACTGCACGTATTGGGAAACGATTGGTAATCCGTCAGAATCGCTCCGGCATGTACTCGCACATGTGCATAAAACCACACCAGAAAAGAAATCATTCTTTGAGGACGGAGAATCAATGAAAAAGCGCGTCGCTTTCGCCATGACGGCAGTAGGTCTCGCAGCCGCTACCGCAGCCCACGCCCAGAGCAGCGTCACCCTGTACGGTATCGTCGATAACGCTATCGCGTACCAGAACAACTCGTCGGCAACCGGCGCGACCACGGGTGGTCACTCGAAGGTTCAGATGGCCACCGGCATTTGGGCGGGCAGCCGCTTCGGCCTGAAGGGCAGCGAAGACCTCGGCGGCGGCACGAAGGCGATCTTCCAGTTGGAAGCCGGCTTCAACGCGAACAACGGCTCGTCGCAATGGACGAACGGCATCTTCACGCGTCAGGCATGGGTCGGCCTGAGCAACCAGACGTACGGTACGCTGACGGCAGGCCGCCAGTACACCGCGTACTACACGCTGTTGTCGCCGTACAGCCCGACGACCTGGCTGACCGGTTACTACGGCGCGCATCCGGGTGATATCGATTCGCTGGATACCAGCTACCGCGCGAACAACTCGCTCGTCTACATGTCGCCGAAGTTCTACGGCTTCACGGTCGGCGGTTCGTACTCGTTCGGCGGCGTCGCAGGCAGCGTGAACCGCGGCTCGACGTGGAGCGCGGCGATCCAGTACCTGAACGGCCCGGCAGGCATCGCGGTCGGCTTCCAGCGTATCAACAACGCGACGCTCGGCGGCGGTGTGTGGGGCGCGAACTCGACCGCGCAGAACGGTCTGGACACGAGCGGCAACGGCGCGGAACAGGCCGTGTCGTCGATCAACAACGGCTACCGCACGGCACAGGCGCAACAGCGTCTCGCGGTGACGGCAGGCTATCAGTTCACGCCGGCATGGGACGTTTCGGTTTCGTACTCGAACGTGCAATACATCCCGGGTACGCTGTCGGGCTTCCGGAACACGGCAATCTTCAACACGGCAGGCGCCGTGCTGCACTGGAAGGCAGCGCCGCAGTGGGACTTCGCGGCTGGCTACTCGTACACGCGTGCGACGCAGTCGAACGGCATCTCGAGCTCGGCCAAGTACCATCAAGTCACGCTGTCGCAGTACTACAGCCTGTCGAAGCGCACGGGCCTGTACGCAGTTGAGGCTTACCAGCACGCGAGCGGCAACACGCTCACCCCGACGGGCGGCGTGATCCTCGCGACGACGTCGACGGGCGACGGCGTGGGCGCAGGTTCGAAGCAGAACCAGATCGCGGCCGGCGTCGGCCTGATCCACCGCTTCTGATGTCGCGCGGCGCGCGAGCGCCGCTCACGGCATGCGGTATGAAGAAACCGGCCTTCGGGCCGGTTTTTTTTCGTCGATACGCGCCGGGCGCATAGCGAATAGCGCGAGTACGGTTGTCGATCGGGCCGCGTCCGGCGATGCATCGTCGAGCCATCGTGCCGGTCAGCGGTGCGAATCATCCGTCCAGTTTCCGGCCAGCGCCTGGAACAGCGCCGCCGTATCCGCGAGCCGGTCGGCTTGCGCGCGGGTCCGCTCGAGCGCGGTCTGCAATACCTGTCGCTGTGCGTCGAGCAGGTCGATCAGGCTGATTCCGCCCGCCGCGTAGCGGTCGCCGGCAATCGCATGGCTGGCCGCCGCCTGTTGCGCGGCGGCGTCTCTCGCCTGCAATTCCGCTGCATCGTGTTCGACCGCGCGCATCGCGTCGGCCACCTGCTGAAGCGCCAGCAGCACGGTTTCCCGATAGCTCGCGAACGCGGCGTCGTACGCTGCTTCGGCCGCGCGTTTCCTCGCGCGCAGTTCGCCGCCGTGAAAGAGCGGCTGCGCGAGGCCGAGCCCGACGTTCCACACATTGAGCCCGCTGACGATATCCGCGATGCGCGTGCGCTCCGACCCGATCCCCGCCGAAATCAAAAAACGCGGATACAGGTTCGCCGTGGCCACGCCGACGTTCGCGCTCGCCTGGTGCAGCACGGCCTCCGCCGCGCGAATGTCGGGCCGTTCGCGCGCGAGCGTCGACGGCAGCGCGACCGGCAGCGTGCGCGGCAGCGCGAGTGCGTCGAGCGCGACGTCGGGCAACGCTTCGCCGGACGGCGGCGCGCCCAGCAGGATCGCGAGCCGGTGGCCGGCCTGCGCGTGGCGTGCGGCGAGCGGCGGCAGCGACGCCTGCGTTTGCGCGAGCAGCGCGCGCTGCGCATGCACGTCGGCGCGCGACACGCCCCCCGCCGCGAAGCGCGCTTCGACGATGCGCAACTGCCGCGCTTGCGCATCGACGAGCTGCCGCGTGAGCGCGACTTGCTGCGCGAGCGACGCGCGCAGGATCGCGGTCGCGACGACGTTGCCCGCGAGCGTCAGGCGCGCGGCGTCGAGCGTATACGCCTGATAGTCGACCTGGGCCCGCAGCGCTTCGAGCGCGCGCCGGTTGCCGCCGAACACGTCGAGTGCGTACGACACGCTCACCGACGCGTCATACAGCGTGAACGGCCCGGGATTCGGCACGCTGGCGGGCAGCCCGAACGCGGCGATGTCGACCTTCTCTCGGGTCGCGGACAAGTTCGCGTCGACGCGCGGCAGCATCGTCGCGCCGGCTTCGGCCGCATGGTTCTGCCGCGCTTCGTCGAGCCGCGCGCGGGCCTCGGCGAGCGTCGGGCTGTTGCGCCATGCGGTGTCGACGAGGCGGTCGAGCGGTTCGGAGCCGAATTCCGTCCACCAGCGTTGCAGCGTGTGCGGGGATGACGCGAACGTCTGCGCGTCGCCGGCCGGGCCGGCGGCTGCCGCCGTGGTCGCGGGCGCTGCATCGCGCGTGTACTGCTGCGTGACCGGCGGCTCCGGCGCGCGGAAATCCGGCCCGACCGCACATCCGGCGAGCAGTGCAACGGCGGCCAGCGCGCCGCCTAGGGTAGCGTGGGTTGGGCGACGCGAAGCCGGTTTCATCGCGCGGCCTCTAATCGAGCGTGCGCCGGTAGAAGCGCAGCGCGACGCTCATCACGACGAGGGTGAACAGCGCGACGGGCCACACGGACGGCCACAGGTCGGCCCAGGCGTTGCCTTTCAGGAGGATGCCGCGCACGAGGCGGTTGAAGTAGGTGAGCGGCAGCAGGTTGCCGATGAACTGCGCCCACTTCGGCATCCCGGCGAACGGGAACATGAAGCCCGACAGCAGGATGTTCGGCAGGAAGTAGAACACCGCGAGCTGCATCGCCTGCAACTGGTTCTGCGCGAGCGACGACAGCGTGATGCCGACCGTCAGGTTCGCGGCGATGAAGAGCAGCGCGGCGAGGTAGATCGCGAACACGCCGCCGACGAACGGCACCTCGAACACGAACCGCGCGGCCGCGAGAATGATCGACACCTGGATCAGCCCGATGAACACGTACGGGACGATCTTGCCCGTCATCACCTCGAGCGGCCGCACGGGTGTCGCAAGCAGGTTTTCCATCGTGCCGCGCTCGCGTTCGCGGGTGATCGCGAGGCCGGTCATCATCACCATCGTCATCGTCAGGATCACGCCCATCAGGCCCGGCACGACGTTGTACTGCGTGATGCCTTCCGGGTTGTACAGGCGGTGCAGCACGACGTCGAACGCGGCCGGGCGGCCGTTCAGGCGCGCGAGCGGGCCCGTCAGGTCCTTGTCCGCGACGGGCTGCACGAGCCCCGTCAGCGCGCCGATCGCCGACGCGGTCGCGACGGGATCGGTCGCGTCCGCCTCGACGAGCAGCGACGGATGCTCGCCGCGCAGCAGCCGCTTCGAGAAATCGGCCGGCACGCTCAGCACGAACTGCACGTCGCCGCGCGCGAGCGCCTGCCGGCCGGCCGCTTCGTCGGGCAGCGTCGCGACGATGTCGAAATACGCGGAGTTGCGCATCGCGGCGATGAAGCTGCGTGCGAAGGGGCTCGAATCGGCGACGATCACCGCGGTCGGCAGGTGCTTCGGATCGGTGTTGATCGCGAAGCCGAACAGCGCGAGCTGAATGATCGGCACGCCGACGATCATCGCGAACGTGACGCGATCGCGGCGCAGCTGCAGGAATTCCTTCAGCACGATGCTCCACCAGCGCGCGACCGAGAACGATTCGCGCAGGCCCGCCCACGCGTTCATGACGACGCTCCGCCGGGCGGCCCGGAGGCGCGGCCCATCATGTAGATGAAGACGTCTTCGAGCCCGGTGTCGATCGGCGCGATCTGCAGCGCTGCGCGACCGTCCGTGCGCGCGCCGGCATCGGCCGCCACCTGCGCGAGCGTCGCGTCGAGCAGCGCGCGATCGCGGCCGCTCACGTGCAGCGCGGAGCCGAACACGACGGTTTGATCGACGCCCGGCATCGTGCGCAGTTGCGCGGACAGTTCGGTCAGGTGCCCGCCCGTGATCGTGCGGGTCGACAGGTGCTGCGACGCGACGATCTCCGCCGACGTGCCCTGTGCGAGCAGTTCGCCGGCCGCGATATACGCGAGCTTGTGGCAGCGCTCGGCCTCGTCCATGTAGTGCGTGCTGACGAGCACCGAGATCCCTTGCGCGGCCAGCCGGTGCAGCTCTTCCCAGAAGTCGCGGCGCGCGGCCGGGTCGACGCCGGCGGTCGGTTCGTCGAGCAGCAGCAGCTCCGGCTCGTGCAGCATGCACGCGGCGAGCGCGAGGCGCTGCTTCCAGCCGCCGGACAGCGCGCCCGTGAGCTGATCCGCACGGCTCGCGAGACCGAGCCCGTCGAGCGCGCGCGCGACGGTTGCGTGGCGATCGGGCATCCCGTACACGCGCGCGACGAAATCGAGATTCTCGCGGATCGACAGGTCTTCCCAGTACGAGAAGCGCTGCGTCATGTAGCCGACGCGCCGCTTGATCTGCGCGCTGTCGCGCACGATGTCGTAGCCGAGGCAGGTGCCGCTGCCCGAGTCAGGCGTGAGCAGGCCGCACATCATCCGGATCGACGTGGTCTTGCCGCTGCCGTTCGGCCCGAGAAAGCCGAAGATTTCGCCGCGCGCGACCCGCAGCGATACGTCCTTCACGACGTGCTTGTCGCCGAACCGCTTGTTCAGGCGGTGGACATCGATCGCATACGGAGCGGCCGGCGCGTTCAACGCACCCTCACGGCGACGGGCTGGCCCGGATGCAGCTTCGGCGCGTCGGCGGGCGCCGGGCGCGCCTCGACCATGAACACGAGCTTGCTCCGGCTCTCGTTGCTGTAGATCACCGGCGGCGTGTACTCGGCCGCGCGCGACACGTAGGTGATGCGCGCGGACACGTCGGCCGCGCAGCCGTCGCAGTGGATCGCGATCGTGCGCCCCGGCGCGAGCGACGCGATGGCCGCCTCCGGCACGAAGAAGCGCACCTTCAGGTTCTGCGGCGGCAGCATCTGCACGACCGGGTTGCCGGCCTGCACCCATTCGCCGACGCGGTACAGCGTGTCGTACACGCGCCCGTCGGCGGGCGCGGCGATGCGCTTCTGGTCGAGCTTCCATTGCGCTTCGGCCACGGCGGCCTGCGCGGCGTCGACCTGCGCGGCCTGGGCGGCGACCTGCTGCGCGCGGCCCGGCAAACGCGCGACATCGACCTGGTTCTGCAGCTCGCGCATCTGCGCGGCGGTGGTCTGCGCGGACGTACGCGTGTCGTCGAGCTGCTGCTTCGACAGGCCGCCGGCCGCGTACTGGCGTTCGTCGCGCGCGAGTTGCGCGGCGGCCCGCGCCGCCTGTGCGGTGGCCTGCGCGAGCTGGGCACGCGTGACCGCGACTTCCGGCGGGCGCTTGCCGGTCTGCAGGTCGGCAAGCTGCGCGCGCGCGGCCGCGAGCTGATGCTGCGCCTGTTGCAGCGCGGCCGTTTCGCTGACGGCTTCGAGCGCGAACACCGGCGTGCCGGCCGCGACGGCCTGGCCGCGTTCGACCGACAGCTGGGTCAGCGTGCCCGCTTGCGACGACGACAGGTACACGAATTCGCCTTCGACATAGCCCTGGTAAGTCGTGCCGGTGTCGGCCGGCCGTCCGCAACCGCCGAGCAGCGCGGCGGCGGCCAGCGCGAGCGGCAGCGCGCGGGTCGTGTTCACGACGGCCTCCGTGGCGCGCGCGAGTGCGCATCCGGCGCGGTGGCGGGCGGCTGCATGCCGGAGCCGAGCAGCGCGCGGACGTGGCGATGCAGCACGTCGCGATCGATCGGCGGCAGGCCGCGCGCGCTCTGCCACAGCTTCGCGGTCGCGAGCGGCAGCATGACGAGCGCGATGATCGAATGGAACAGGAACGCGGGTTCGAGCGACGGGTTCAGCGTGCCGGCCTGCTGCGCGGCGCGGATGCGTTCGGCAAAACGCCCGACATGCTCGAGCGGAATGCGGCGGACCATCCGCTCGCGCAGCAGCCCGCCTTCGTGGACGATCTCGCGCAGCCAGATCGACGGCAGCCACGGCATGCGATGCGTGACGTCGAAGAACCGGTCGACGAGTTCGGCGACGAGCGCGAACGGATCGTTTTCAGTCTGCGGCGCGGTCGGCCGCCACACGAACGCGATGACCTGCGCGAGCCGCTCCTCGACGATCGCGTCGAGCAGTTGCTCGCGATTCGTGAAGTAGTAATGGACCATCGCCGACGTGACGCCGGCGGCCGCGGCGATCTGCGCGACCGTCGTCGCGGCGATGCCGTGCTCGGCGAACAGCTGGATCGCCACGTCGAGCATGTGATCGCGCAGGTCGAAGTCTTCCACCGACGGGCGGCGCCCGCGCGGCCTGGCGACGGTGGATTTCGCGTTCATGCAGACGACGCTAATTGATGAGTTAGTTAATTTCAAGGAAGGGTTTTCGCGCGCGTTGATCGAGATCAGGCAGGGGCCGAATGGCGGGGCGCATGAGCGGGGAGGTGGCGCTGCGCGGGGCCGTGCGCGGGGGGCGGCGTGTAGGGAGCGGCTAATGAGGAAGCGGCGGGGAACGCAGTCGTGAAGCAGGCGCGCGCCCGCCACGGCACGCACCTGAAAGGTCGTCACTGATCCACCCGCGACTTCAGCGATGGGCGGCGGCCGGCAGCGCGGTGTCCCGCGCGAGTGACGCGCACAGAACCGCGCGATGGAGCACGGAGCCGGAATGCGTGATCGTCGTCCCCTTACTCGGGCATCTTGCGGAACGCGATCGCGAAGCGGTTCCACGTGTTGATCGTCGCGATCAGCATCGACAGGTCGAACAGTTCCGTGTCGCTGAAGTGCGGCTTCACGGCTTCCCAGACGGAATCGGGCACGTGGTTGTCGGCGACCAGCGTCAGTGCTTCGGTCCATTCCAGCGCCGCGCGTTCGCGCTCGGTGAAGAACGGCGTTTCGCGCCAGGCGACCACCGTCGCCAGGCGTCGGTCGGTCTCGCCGCCCTTGCGCGCGTCGGTGGTGTGCATGTCGACGCAGAACGCGCAGCCGTTGATCTGCGACGCGCGCAGCCGGACGAGTTCGGCGAGCGGCTTCTCGATCGAACTCTTCGCGATGAATTCCTCGGCGTTGCGCATCACCTTGATCGCGTTCGGGCTGGCGGTATAGAAGTTCAGGCGCGGTTGCATGGCAGGTCCTTTTTCGGTGGATGCGCACGGGGGCGCGACAGGACCCACTTTAAGCGTGCCACTGGCCTGCTTGAATGACCAATTCTTTCGAAATTCAGGTGACCAGTGAGGGCCCGCCGAAATCGCCCGAACGAAGCAGCACAGCCAGTTTCGCGAGCGCGGTATCGATGCGCAGCGCGTCGATTCCGCCATAGCCGAACAGCAGCCCCGCGCGCGCGGCCGAGCCGACGTGGAACGGCGAGATCCCGTACAGGCCGATGTCGTGCTCGCGCGCCGCGCGGACCAGCGCGGCTTCGTCGAGCCCCGGTTTCAGGAGCGCGGCGAGGTGGATGCCCGCGGTCGGCACGATCGTGTCGAACCACGGCGCGAGGCCGCCGCGCAGGTGCGCGAGCAGCATCTTGCGGCGCGCGCCGTAGTGCTTCTGCACGCGCCGCAGGTGCCGCGCGAAATCGCCTTCCAGCATGAAGCGGGCGAGCGCCGCCTGCGTCAGCGTGCAGGTATGCCAGTCGACGATCTGCTTCGCCTTCGCGAGCGCGCCGCGCAGCGCGCGCGGCGGAATCGCGTAGCCGATCCGCAGTTCGGGGAAGATCGTCTTCGAGAACGTGCCGACGTATGCGACGAGGCCCGTGCGGTCGAGGCTCTTCAGCGACTCCACCGGCCGGCCTTCGAAGCGGAACTCGCCGTCGTAGTCGTCCTCGATGATCACCGCGCGGCGGCGCTGCGCCCATTCGAGCAGCGCGACACGACGGTCCAGCGTCATCGGCATCCCGAGCGGAAACTGGTGCGACGGCGTCACGTAGACGAGACGCGCGTCGTCGGGCAGCCGCTCGGTGACGAGGCCGTGTGCGTCGACCGGCACGCCGATCACCGTCGCGCCGAGCGAGGCGAACGCCGCGCGTGCCGGCGGATAGCCGGGATTCTCGACCGCGACGACGTCGCCCGGCCGCACGACCACGCGCGCGATCAGATCGAGCGCCTGTTGCGCGCCTTGCGTGACAAGCACGTCGTCCCAGCCGCAGGCCACCGCGCGGCTGAACCCGACGTAGCGCGCGATCGCGCCGCGCAATTGCGGGTCGCCCGCCGGGTCGTGGTACTGGCCGGGGCCGCGCGCCTGCTGGCGCAACGCGTGATGCAGGCAGCGGCGCCACGCGTCGAACGGGAACAGCGTCTTGTCGGTCACGCCGCCGCGGAAGTCGAAGGTGGGCGCCGCCTGCGGTGTCGGCATCGCGAGTGCGTCGGGCAGATCGTCCCACAGCGCACGGGCGTCGACCGCGTGGACGCGCGGCGTGTCCTCGACGAGCGAGGGTGTCGACGCGACCGGCGCATGCGGAACCCGCGCAAGGCCGCCGGCGACGAACGTGCCGTCGCCCGCGCGCGTGTTCAGATAGCCCTCGGCGACGAGACGCTCGAACGCATCGAGCGTCGTCTTGCGCGACACGCCGAGCTGCTTCGCGAGATCGCGCGTCGACGGCAGCCGGGCGCCGCCCTCGAGCCGCCCGTCGACGATCGCGGTGCGCAGCTGACGGAAGATTTGTCCGGTCAGGTCGTGACGGCCTTCGATGCGGATCGCGATGTCCATTGCAGTGGCTACCTGGAATGCAGGAATTCTGACGCCGATCAGCATACCGGAAGTGCATCATTGGTTTCCGGACGGCAACGACACGCGAACGGCTTCGTGCGGCCCGGGAAGGCCATGCCCGTCGGCCCTGCACCCGCCGCCTCTGCGGGCACCTCGTCATTCAATTGGACCGCCGCCCGCCGCTGCCTTACGATCCACCACAATCCCCGACCGGAGTGCCCCATGCTGTCCGAAGACGAACTGGCGCTGCTCGATGCGATCCGCGCCACCGGCAGCCTGTCGCGCGCGGCCGCGCGGCTCGGCAAGGCGCCGTCGACGGTGTCGCACACCGCGCGGCAGCTCGAAACGCGTTTCGACGCGCTGCTGTTCGACCGGCGCGGCTACCGGCTGCAGCTCACGCCGGCCGGCCAGCTGCTGACCGACGAGGCGTCGCGCCTCGCGCTGGACGTCGCGCGGCTCACGCAGCGCGTGCGGCAGGTCGCGAGCGGCTGGGAGGACCGGCTGACGATCGTCAGCGACGAGGTGCTGGAGTTCGATACGCTGCTGCCGGTCGTTCGCGCGTTCGATGCGCTCGATTCGGGCGTGTCGCTGCGTTTCACGCACGAAGTGCTCGGCGGCACCTGGGAAGCGCTGCGCGATGGCCGCGCGGACCTGGTCGTCGGCGCGACCAACGAGCCGCCGGCGATTCCGGGCTTCAAGTGGTTCGAGCTCGGCGCGATGGAATGGGTGTTCGCGGTATCGCCGCGCCATCCGCTGGCGGCGGCGGGCGAGCGGCTCACCCGGGACGCGATCGGCGCGCATCGCGCGGTGGTCGTCGCGGATTCGTCGCGGCGGTCGGTCGGCCGTGTGTACGGGCTGCTCGGCGGCCAGGCGGTGCTCGCGGTGCCGTCGATGCGCGCGAAGATCCTCGCGCAGCGCGACGGGCTCGGCGTCGGCTGGGTGCCGCGCCGGCGCGTCGCGTCACTGCTTGCGCGCGGCGAGCTCGTGGAGAAGGAAACGGCCGATCCGCGCGAACCGAACGTGCTGTATGTCGCATGGCGCAGCGACCGCGACGGCCGCGCGCTGCAATGGTGGCTCGAGCAACTGCGCGAACCGCGGCTCGCGCAGCGGCTGCTCGACGGAATCGACGTGTCGGGCTGAGTGCGCGGCGCGGGCATGCGACGGAGGCGCCTTCCGCGAACATGTTCGAAAATTTCGAACATGTCTGCCGCACCCATCGCACGGCACGGCCGCCGGCCGCGCGCATCCTGTGTTCACGGTCAACTCACCGGTTCACAGGAGAACATCATGCAACGCTTCGAAGGAAAGACGGTTCTGGTCACGGGCGGCAACAGCGGCATCGGCCTGGCGGCCGCACGGGCATTCGCGGCCGAAGGCGCGCGGGTCGTCATCACCGGCCGCGACGAGCAAACGCTCGCCGCCGCACGCGAAACCCTCGGCGACGGCGCGCTCGCGATCCGCAACGAGGCCGGCAGCGTCGCGTCGGCACGGGCGCTGGCCGATGCGCTCACAGCGTCCGGCGTGCGGCTCGACGCGGTGTTCATCAATGCGGGCGTCGCGAAACTCGCGCCGTTCGCGGATAGCGACGAGGCGATGTGGGACCTCGTGTTCAACACCAACGTGAAGGGCGCGTATTTCCAGATCCAGTCGCTGGTCCCGCTGCTGAACCGTGGTGCGTCGATCGTGATCAACGGGTCGATCAACGCGCACATCGGGATGCCCGGTTCGTCCGTGTATGCGGCGAGCAAGGCGGCCGTCAATTCGTTCGCGAAGACGCTGTCGACGGAATTGCTGCCGCACGGCGTGCGGGTGAACGTGGTGAGCCCCGGGCCGGTGCAGACGCCGCTGTACGGCAAGCTCGGCCTGGATGCGGCAGCGCTCGACGAGACGGCCGACAAGATCAGGGGCCTCGTCCCGATCGGTCGGTTCGGCACGCCGGACGAAATCGCGTCGACGGTGCTGCACCTGAGCGCGCCCGAGTCCGCCTTCATCGTCGGCGCGGAAATCATCGCGTCGGGCGGGATGGGCTTGCTCTGAGCGTGAAACCGGCAGGGCTGCAGCGCCTCGTCGGGCGGCGCAGCCCCGCCGTCAACGCGTATCGCTAGCGCGATGCGCAGTCGTCACGTGCGTGCCCCGCATCGAGCTGCGTCACCGTCAGCCCCGAGAACGTCGCGCTGCCATGCTCGGCGAACACGGCGACGCGGTCGGCCTCGCGGGGCGGAAAGATCAGGTCCGTGAGCGCGACGCGACCGCCGTTCGCGAACACTTCGACCGAACCGCGATCGACGACGATTTCAAGCTGCACTCGCCCGTTCTCGAGCGGCAGATCGACGATGTGCTCGCGGCTGAAGTTTCCGGCGAAATCCGTCGCGCCCGAGCGCGAGCGGTCGAGCGTCAGCGTGCGCTTCGCGGTGTCGTACACGATCCGAGTGCCGATCGCGCCGTCCGCCGATCCGCGGACGATCACCCCGGCGCGGGCCGCGCGCCGCGGCTCGATCGTCACCGTGATGCGCTGCACGACGCCGCGCGTGGCGGCCGACAACGCGCGCGTGGCGGATTCGACGCTCAGATCGCCTTCATGCACGGCGGGCCGCCCGTCGGCCCACGCATCGAACGCGGCGGCCGGCGTCACGAAGAGCGTGGGTTCGCCGCCGATCGTCTTCAGCGCGAACTCGCGCGGCAACGTCATCGCGCCGCGCCAGGGCGCCGTCGGCGCTTTGGCCGCGTAGTCCCAGTTGCTCATCCACGCAATCGCGACGGGGCGTGCGCCCGGCGCACCCGAGAACGTACCGGCCGCATAGAAATCGGCGCCATGATCGACCCAGCGGAATTGCGCGGGGTCCGAGCCGGCCGGCGCGACGCGGTCGGGGACGAACGTGCGGCCGTCGAAATTGCCGACGAAATACATTGCGCCGGAGCCGCCGGCGATCGACCACGGGTTGACGTTGACGATCATGACCCATTTGATGTGGCGCGGATCGTCGTCGACGGGCAGCGGCACGAGGTCGGGCATTTCCCACAGCGCGCCCGCGTGCGGCACGTCCGGCAGCGTGAAGTCGCTCAGGAACGACCAGTGGATCAGGTCGTCGGAACGGTAAAGCTTGACGACGTGTGCGTCGGCGACGACTGTCGTCATCACCCAGTAGCGCCCGGGCGCATACCACGACACCTTCGGGTCGCGGAACTGCTTCGATTCCGGATCGAGCGTGAGCACCGGATTGCGCGCATAGGGCTGCCACGTCGCGCCGTGGTCGAGGCTGTACGCGAGCGACTGCGCCTGCGTGCCGGGCGCGTGACCGGAGCCGGCCTTGTAGACGCTCGTATAGAGCGCGACGAGCGGCGTCTCGCCCGGCGCGCCGAGGCCGGACGTATTGTGCGTGTCGGCGACGATCGAGCCGGAGAAGATTTCCTCCGTGGCATTCGCGCGCATCGCGACCGGCTGCTCGCGCCAGTGGACGAGGTCGGTGCTGGTCGCGTGGCCCCACGACATGTTGCCCCAGTCGTGGCCGAGCGGGTTGTACTGGTAGAACAGGTGATAGCGGCCGTTTTCGTAGACGAGGCCGTTCGGATCGTTCATCCAGTTGCGTTGCGGCGTGTAATGGATGGCGGGTCGCCATTGCGGCGTCGCGCTCGCGGGCGGCGCGGCGCAGGTTGCGTGCATGCTGCCCGCACAGGCGAGCAGGCAGGCGAACCGGAAGGAAAAGCGGGAAAACGTCGATTTCATGCGGGGGCCCGTGCTCCGCTGCGCGAAGCGGGTAGGAAGGGCGCATGCCGCGTACGGCGGCGACATGCGCGATCTGCGGAACAAAAAGGGCGGGCGCACACGCGGCACGCGCGATGCGTACCCGCCGAACTGGCGGCCAGGCGGCCGCGGCCGTTACGGCCGGGTGCCGGAGCCGCCGTCGTTGTGGCCGGCGCCCGTCGCGGGCAGGTTCGACGGAATCTCGCCGTACCCGCCGAGGCCGCCGCGACCGTAGCTGCGGTCGACTGCCGTCGACGTACCGTTGATGTTGACCTTCACGGTCGGCGCGAGCGTGCCGCCGCGACGCGGACCGATCGCATCGATGAACGACTCGACGAGCCCGCCCGGCATCACGTAGTGCGAATACGACTGGAACTCGCGCGGGTTCTGGTTCGGGTCCTGCGAGTACGGCGCACCGGCCGGCGCGGAGAAGTCGGTCGGGTTGCCGAGCACGAGCCCGCTGCCGCCGTTCAGCGGCAGGTAGTCGCTGCGGATGCCGTTGCCGACGAAGCCATAGACGCCGTCAGGCCCGTCGACGCCGGCGGCCATCGTCGTGCGGTGGCTGATCGTGAACAGGTAGTACTTGCCGTCCTTCAGGTAGATCTGCGGACGCTCGGTCTGGTCGTCGACGCAGTTCGCGGACAGGATCGGCGGCAGGAACTTCCATTCGGTGAGCTGCGGATTCGTTGCGACCGCCAGGCCGACATTGGCCTTTTGATACACTGCGCCCGAGTTCATCACCGCGTTCAGGTCTTCCTTGTACGGATCGTTCGGCGCGTAGCCGAGGTCGGCCTCGGTACAGGTCCGGGCGCCGCGCTGGCCGCCCGTATTGCCTTCGAACACCATGTAGGTCTTGCCCGGATGCGCGGGATCGGTGAACACGAACGGATCGCGGAACGAGAAGTAGGTGTTTTGCTGGCCCGTCTGGTAGTAGTTGCCGTCCGGCTGCAGCAGCGCCTTGTGATCGTCGAAGCCGGTGAACCACACGTGCTTGTCGTCGGCCTGGATATGGCCGTCCGCGCGCGTGATGATCGCCTGCGGCGGCGTGATGTCGGCGCCGCCGGGTGCCGAGCGGTTGAACGACGTCGCGGTGTAGTAGAGGCTGACGTTGTCGCCGTGCGTGAGGCGCGCGGAGCCCGACCATTCGGCGTTGTTGGTCATCGGCGACGTGCCGAACACCTTGGCGCTCGCGCCGTCCGGGAACAGATGGCCGCCCCAGATCCAGCCGCCGTTCGCCGGCCGCTGCGATGCGGGAACGCCGGCCCGGCGATAGAAGAAGCCGATGCGCGCATGGACGTGACGATCATCGAACGTGTAGCCGGCGTGCGGGTCGGCGGTCAGCGAGAAGATCACTTCCCAGCCCTTGTAGCTGAGCTGGTTCGCGCGCAGGTCGGCCAGCGGCCAGGTGTCCCACACCCACACGTTGGAGTTGATCAGCGGGAAGTCCTGCGGAATGTCCGGCATCGACAGCGCTTGCGGCAGCGAATTCTTGTCGGCGCCGGCCGTATGCGACTGCGCGACGATCTGGCGGATGTCCGCACGGGTCCAGCGCATCGTGAAGTTGCCCTCGGGGTCGTAGGCCTGCTGCGTGTGCGGCGTCGGCGCGGGCGCCCCGGCGGTCTGCGCATGCGCGGCGGCCGCGAAAGCGGCCAGTGCGGCGCCGGTGAACAGCAAACGTTTGGCCGCAGTCGCGCGGCAAAAAGGAAAATAAGTCATGTCGGCTTTGTTTCCGTTGACGGTGAAAGGGAACGGCTGAAGGTGGCATCGATGTCCAAACCGGTTCGGATGCTATTTCAAACCGGTTTGGACGTCAAAAGATAAATATTTGACGGTAATAACTACCAATCGGCAATAATTGCCGCGCAAGCGGGTTTTGCCGACTGGCATGCACAACGCGAGGAGCGACGTGAAGGTGAATCTGAAGGCGCTGTCGGACGCGCTCGGGCTGTCGCGCACGACGGTCAGTCGCGCGCTGAACGGCTATGACGACGTGAGCGAGGCGACCCGCGAGCGCGTGATGAAGGCCGCGCGGGAGCTCGGTTACGTCGCGGATCCGACCGCGCGCCGGCTGGCGACCGGGCGCTCCGACGCGATCGGCATCGTCTATCCATTCGGCGCGGGCGATCTCGGCGATCCGCGTTTCGGCGAAGTCGTCGCGGGCATCACCGAGCGGCTGGCGGAGCGCAATCTCGACTTCATCATCGCGTCCGCGCGGCCGAACGCCGAGCTGGACACCTATCGACGGCTCGTGGACGGCAAACTCGTCGACGGGCTGATCGTCGCGCGCACGCTGGTCGACGATCCGCGGCTCGCGTACCTGAGGGCGAATGCGTTTCCGTACGTCGCGTATGGCCGCACCCAGGCCGTCGAACCCTACGCGTGGTTCGATTTCGACAACGAAGCGGGCGCACGCGATGCGGTGCGACGCCTGATCGGCTTCGGCCATCGCCGCATCGCGATGATCAGCGCGCCGCTGTCGCTCAATTTCGCGATGCAGCGTCGCGCCGGCTATCTCGCGGCGCTGCGCGAGGCCGACATCGAGCCTGATCCGGCGCTGCTCGTCGAGTGTGCGTTTACGCGCGACGGCGGGCAGCAGGGCGTGCAGACGTTGCTCGAGCGGGCCGAACCACCGACGGCGCTGCTCGTCGACAACAATATCGCGGGCGGCGGCGCGTTCCGCGCGCTGGTCGACCGCGGCGTGCGCCTGGGGCGGGACATGTCGTTGATCGTCTATGACGGCGTGCCGCCGGATGTCGCGCATCCGTATCGCGTGACGGCGGTCTTGCAGCCGACGGGGCAGGCGTCCGGACGTGCGCTGGCGGATTTGATGCTCGGGTTGCTCGTGGACGGCGTGCGCGGCCAGCGGCTCGAGATGCCGGTGATCGAGGCAGGGGACACGGACGGGCCGCTGGGCGGCTAGTTTTCCGAAATGAACAAATGCTGAATTCGGCGTCCTGCGTCATTGCAGACGCCCAGACGTGGATCAGTGAATTTCTCGCTAACGACTGGCTGTCGCCAATCGTGCCGAAACGCGAGTGCCCACATGTTGTCTCTAGGCCGCTTGCCCCCGCAGACGGAGTTACCAAGCCTTGCAAAGAGACGAAAGCAAAACGAAAGAAATAACGCAATCCTTTGTCGCTTGGTGAATTGTTTCCGGAGGCCACGTAAAAAATCGTCAAACAAACGGCCGACGAATCCAGCCTATGTCACGTATCTGCCTTATTCCGGATAAACTCGCGCGAGCGGCAGTATGAGCGACCGCGGACCGTCCTTTTTGCGATGCATCCTTGTGACGGTCGAACCTGAGAGACAAGGACAACAACAGATGGCACTCAGACCGACAGATTCGGGGAGTTTGAGATACAGCGACATCTTCGACGCAATCAACCGTGGTCTCATGCAGCATGGTCGTTTGCTTACGCTGCGCACCCCGTTGGGCGATAACGTACTCACCCCCGTTCGCGCGAAAGGCTGGTCGAAGATTGGCCGCGACTATCGTTGGACTGTTGATGCGGTATCCACGCGCGACGACATCGAATTGCTCGCACTGATGCATCAGCAGGTGTCGTTACTGATTCAGCAACCGGCGGCTTCCTTCTCCAACGTTGAATACCGACCGGTTCACGGCTTCGTGCATCAGATCAGGCGCTTGGGAGCCGACGGCGCACTTTCGCTTTACCAGATCGAGTTTGCGTCGGCCCTGTTCTTCTTGGGTGAAGGTCGTGACGATTATTACTGGCTGGACTCGAACGCCGTCCAAAGTATCAGCACCGTCTTCGACAAATACCCCCAGTTGCGCGGGTACTACCGGTTCAATCTGAGCACCCAGCCAAGTACGCGCACTTACACGCGGCAGAGCGAATCGGACTTGAATTTCGTTCAACGCTTACTGGAAGACGAGGGGTGGTACTTCTATTGGGAGCATGCTCCCGTTAAGGATAACGAGCCGCCGAAGACCATGCTGGTTATCGTGGATAGCGTTTCGGCGTTGCCGGAAGCACACGATGTCACGTATTCCCGGAGCAATGCGGGCGATGAAATCGATGGCTTGACGCAGTGGGTGATGCAGCAGACGGCGCAGCCAACGGAATTTAAGTCCACTTCGTTCGATCAGGATCGACCGGGTTCCAGCTTCGCGGCGGGAAGTTTGATGGAGGCGACCACATACACGGTCCAGCATTACCGTGACAAGGAAACCCTCAGTGTTCCGGGCGTTCCGGCGACGGTGTATGAACCGACGACCTTGGGCTATCCGGACGCCGACAGCGGTGCCCGCCGTGCGCAGATTCGGACGCAGGCATGGGAGGCGATGGCCCGTCGTTTTATCGGCGTCGGCGGGGTGCGTTGGCTCGATGCAGGGTCGCGGTTCGTGCTGAATGACCATCCGCGCCACGATGCACCTGGTTCAAAGGACCGGGAGTTTCTGGCGGTCGAGATGCACTGGTTCATCCTGAACAACGTGCCGTTCGCCCGTCAGTCGGAGGCATTCCCGTTCAGCCTGCAACCGGAGTTCGACCGCGTTCAGGCGGAATGCGAACACGCGTCCGTGTCTCGGCCTCATGCGGATGACGGTTCCGTCGGCTTCTTCTTGATGAAGACCGAAGCGCAGCGTGCCGATGTCGTCTACCGTAGTCCGCTCGAACACAAGAAGCCGGTGATGCAGGTTGAGCATCTGCTGGTCGGCGCACCGAACGGCGAGGAAGCATGGACGAACAAGAACAACGAGATTCGTGGCCGATTCGCATGGGACCGGCAGAGTAAGCCGGACGAGTACAACACGTCGCCGTGGATGCGCGTCATGCAGGGCGACACCGGTGACGGCTACGGTGCGGTTCATGTGCCGCGTAAGGGCGAATGGGTTGCTATCGGTTACTGGCAAGGCGACTGTGATCGCCCGTTCGTGATGGGGCGGTTGCCTGGGGGGACCACTCAGCAGCCGTGGCATTCGGATGTACTGAAGTCGGGCCAGCAGTCGCGCGGCTTCGGCAATACCGGTGCGTACAACGCCCTGATCCACGACGATTCCACGCATCAGGGCGGTCAGCGGCTGACGAGTTATACCGGAGGCACCTATCACCTGTTCCATCAAGGGTACCTGATTGACCAGACGGGCAATACGCGTGGTGGTTATCGCGGAATTGGTTACAAACTCCATACTGATGCGTTCGGTGCGATGCGCGCGAATCAGGGGATGGCGATCAGTACGCAGCACAAGTCCCCGGACGCCGAACAACTGGACGTGCGAGAAGCACGCCAGCAACTGGCCCGTGCGGGGAGTTTGGTCGATTCGTTGTCGGAAGCCAGCAAGGGGCATCAGGCGGCGGACCTCAACACCGGTCACGATGCGTTGAAGCATTTCACTGACGCACTCGAATTGCCGCAGACGCCCGAGGCCAAGGGCGGTCGCACGGCAGGTGGCGGCACGGGCACCGCGAACGCCTTCAAGGAACCCGTGATGCTGCTGGACAGCCCGGCCGGAATTGCCGCGTCGACGCAGCAGTCGGTGCATCTCGCGGCGGACCAGCTCATCAACCTCGTGAGCGGTCAGACCACGACCGTCGCGTCGGGACAGTCGTTGATCGTCGCGGCGCTCAACGTGATCAGTCTCTTTGCGCAGAACGGCGGGATGAAGGCAATCGCCGGCAAGGGCGACATCGATATTCAGGCGCATGCCGGCGTCATCGATTTGGCAGCCCAACTGGCGTTGCACATCCGGTCCGTGACGGATGTCATCGAAGTCGCTTCCGGTAAGGAAATCCGGATTCTGTGCGGCGGCGCGATCATCCAGATCAGTCAGGACGGCAGCATCAATATCCACTCACCGGGCAAGATCGACTTCAAGGCCGCAAGCTATTCATTCGCCGGCCCTGCACGAGTCGACATCACGAACCCGGCGTTCAAGGATTCGCCGGTTCTGAAACTGTCGCTGAACACATTTGCGTCACCTTCTTCAACCGGTGTTGCCCCGGTTGGAATGCCCTATAAGCTATATGCCGACGGCGCGCTGGTTAAGCAAGGTGTGTTCGATAAGTCCGGGCAGTTACCTATCGATCACCACGTGGCGACGCAGAAATACACGCTTGAACTGGCGAACGGTGACCGGCACGACATTCCGGTGCCCGGCGAATACCGCGACCCGACAAACGGGGCGCTCGCGAACCGGGGTATCCAGTTCCATGAGGGACAGCCGGACAGCGACACCGCCGCGGCAGACCGCGCAGCGCACCGGCAGATATATGGCGATCTGCTCAATCCTTCTTCGGAAGCATAGTCATGGCAAACAGTTCACTTGCTTCGGATCCCTTCGTCGCAACGACGCCCATTGCGCTGAATCACACAAACAGCGGAGCCGTCACTTTCCGCTGGTTCGTACAAAAGACCGAATACAACCCTGCTGCCGCGACCTTTCGTCCGCTTGTGAACGGCGAGGAAGCATTTGGTCACGTGTATGAGCAGATTTCGAAGGCGCGGTATTCCATCGATATCATTTGCTGGGGCTTTCAGCCCTCGATGATGTTCAAGCGTGACGGCCAAGGAGTCGGCATTGGCGAACTGCTGCGTCAGAAGGGGGAAGCTGGCGTCAAGGTGCGGTTGTTGGTCTGGCGCGATCCGGCGTTCGTATCGGAACTCAGCGAAAACAACATGCCAGGCAACGACATCGCGACGGATGTCAAACAACGGTTGCCGGATTCCGCCTATGAGACGTTCTCGATGATGTCGCGTGACTACCAGACCGATCAGCAGCGCAAGATCGATGAGGAATGGTACCGGCGCGCGAACCTGCACAACGTTACGCTCAGCTTACCGGCAGGGCCGCGCGATGTATATATTGCGGCCAAGGGCGCGTTGTACCAAAAGGAAGCATTCAAAAACATTGACTTTGCGACACGCGGTTTCAGTGCGGTCAATCGCGCCGAAATCGCGTGGCATACGTTCTGGCATGGAAAGGACCGGGACCGCGATGTTTTGACGCGCGCGCAGAACAGTGCATCGATGGGATTGGCCGAACCGACGCATCACCAGAAAATGGTACTTGTCGATTACGAAGACCCGGAGAATGCGCGTGGCTTCGTCATGGGGCACAACATGCTCGACCAGTACTGGGACACGAACGATCACAGCTACGTGCGCAAGACGCCGACGACGGGCCGCAACGGGCTTTCGCCATGGCAGGATATCTCTGCGTGGGTGACAGGACCGGTGCTACGCTACCTGAACGAAAATTTCTGTCAGGCGTGGGACGATGCAACAGGACAAGGCCTTGCCGAGAAACGCAAGGGTCTGCACACGCGACTGAAGGTGCGAATCGATCCGGGTGGCGACACCCGTGTCATGTCGCAGATACTGCGCACGCAGTCGCAGAAGGGCAAGCGCGACATCGAGAAGCTGTATCTTCAGGCCGTCAATAACGCGACGCAGCATGTCTTTATCGAAAATCAGTATTTCCGGTGGGTGCCGCTCGCAGAGAGGATCAAGGCGGTCGCGGTGCAGCAACAGAAGTGGGGGCGAGATTCCGGCAAGCACGGCGTGGTGTATCTGTTCGTCATCACGAACTCCACCGACGCGGCGGTGGGTACGGGAACGCTGACCACGTATCGCATGCTTGATGCGTTGGGACAGGCGAAATCGATGCCGGGCGTGGGAGCGATCTTGCAGGAGAGCGACCGCCAATCCGACCTGAGAAAACAATTTGCCGACGTGGTAAGCAAACAGCAGGACGCCGGGCAGGAATATCTGGGCGCGCTTCAGATGCAAGGCATGGCGAACACGCCCGCGACCACGCAGGCGGTTGCGCAGGCGAAGCAAAAAGTCGATCAACTCAAGGCGCAGCGTGCCGGGATCGAGTCGCAAATGAAGGGGCCGGCGCATCCGGTAATGAACCGCGACTATCCGGGGCTCAAGGTGCATGTCTGTACGCTCGTTGCGCCGGATTCACCGCCGGGAAAATGGGACCCTGTGTACGTACATGCCAAGCTGATGACGGTTGACGACACGTTCACAACCATCGGTTCGGCGAACATCAATACGCGCAGCATGGAAGCGGACAGCGAACTCAACATCTGCCACGAACATGGCGATGTGACGAAGCGATTGCGGCAGCAATTATGGAATTTGCACACGGGTGGGAGGGGAGCGCAGGATGCTCCCCAAGCAGCGTTCAAGAATTGGGAGCTTCTCATCAATAACAACGCCGATTTTCAGAAGGCTGGCGACCAGTCCCCCGCCGCATCTCTAGTCGGTTTTATGCGAACCTCGAACAAAATTACCCGTTCCGACTGATTCATGAACCGATACGCCACCATCATTGCGCTTGCCCTCGTGGCCTGCGCTTGTACGAAAAAGGAAGCGCCAGTGACATCGTTGCCCGACATGAGCGCCGTGCGTGCGAACCTCGCTTTTACCTGCACGCATCAGGCCGATCATTTGCCGTCGCTTGATCCACAGGCAGACAGTCTGTTTCGTTACGCACGGTTTTTGGAAAAGCAGGACGGTCCGAAGGATTTCAACGAGGTTGCGCGCTATTACCGGATCGCGGCAGCGCACGGGCACTACAAGGCCAACCAGAATCTTCAGTCGTTGATTTCCGATGGTTTGGCGGACTCGCCCGATGCGCCGAAGGAGACGGTGGCGCTTGCCGTGCGACTGATTCAACAAGGCATCCCCGCGGGCTATTACGACATCGGCCACTATCTCGAAACGGGCTATGGACTGGGGCAAGATGCCGAGATGGCGCTGCGCTATTTTCGGAAGGCTGCCGATCTGGGGAGCCCGGAAGCGCAGACATATGTTGCCGAGTTGTTGGCCCCACATGACAAGGCCCCGGATATTGCGCGCCAGATGCGTCGGTGCGCGGCTGACCAAGGGTATGGCGAGGCAGCCAACGCGTTGGGAATTAATTTGAAGAATAGCGCGTTGTATAGCGAAGCGGTCGATGCTTTTCAGAAGGGTGTAGCGGCAGGCAACACCCAAGCCGCTTTGGCGCTCGAAAACGGGTTCAAGGCTCCGCCTCAGTCCGATCGGCTTTCATATCTGTCGCTTCCAAATGATGTGGAGCGAACACGCCGCTACGCCTTGATCGGTAAGTTCATCGACGGTAACGACGGACGCAATCCCAAGGTTCCGGACATCGACAAGATCGTGCCGCTTCCGCCCGCACAGCTTCCGCCATGGGATGGCACCTTCCAATGGCAGAAGGAACAGGAAGCTGCTGTCCCGCCGCAGAAGCCTTCGGACGAGATGATCAATGAGATGGCGAAAGCCCAAAATCTCGATCCGAAAACCGGTTTGCCGCTCGAAGGGAAAACCGAAAAGACTTCGCAACAGGATCAGCCGCAGACCGTGGCGGCACGCCTACCGTTGGGGACCGTAGCGCAAACGGGCCAGCAGTGCCCGGAAGACGGGGTATGGTGCGCGAAACTGGATGCAGGTCAGGCCGGCGATGCGACACGCAGGTTTCTGAAGGGCGACTCGTTGCCGTCCGTCGTGGTGCATGAGCCTCGACGGTTGGCAATTCTCGACAGCATGTTGGGTACGAGGCAGCACATTGCTTCTGTCGCGTGGGAACTCGTCGCTTACCTCGACCAGGCTTGATTTTGAATAGGCCACGGAAATCATGACTCGATACCTGATCCTCGACGGTGATCACACGACCGTGGCCGGAACGGTCCGAGCAAAGGGGACACCGTTCGTATTGGAGGATAAACATATCGCCCACGAAGACGACGACGTGATTTGTCCGGCTTGCAAGTCGATTGGCAAGATTCAATGCGACGGCCCGCGACTTCCGATGACAGGGCCGGATGGAAGGCGCGTCGCGCTGAGCGACGATCTGTGTATTTGCAAGTGCCCGACGCCGCCGAAGCTGGTTGCATCGCAGCAGGTCATGTCGGTTGACGTGTGATTCCGTCATCAGCCGGTCGCTGTGGACGGCGACCGGCTGGTAGTGAGAGGAAACGTCGAAAAGCCATGTCAACGACAGGGCCGAACACGATGTTACTAGACGACCGGTCTAATCCGAGGCTATGATCCGGTCTCAATGAATGCGACGCCATACCTGCCGCACTCAGCCGGACGCGAAAATGCCATATCGCGCGGCGATGCTGGCCGTGCAGGAGATGCCGTCGTTTTTTTCGGGGCTCGTCTAGACGACTGGTCTAATAGCCCCGGGCAACATTTTCGGTAGATGGCCGGCACGTTGACGCGCGCCAGCTGACTAACCGGCAGGCGAGCCGTCGTCGCCGGCCCGCGGCGTGCGTCACGCTGGCCGCGGCCATGACGCGGCGCCGTTTCCCCATTTCGAAGGAGTGTCCGATCATGAAGATTCTGGTTGTCCTGACCTCGCACGACACGCTCGGCGACACCGGCAAGAAAACGGGCTTCTGGCTCGAGGAACTGGCCGCACCGTACTACGCGTTCAAGGATGCGGGCGTCGAGCTGACGCTCGCGTCGCCGAAGGGCGGTCAGCCGCCGCTCGACCCGAAAAGCAGCGATCCGACCGCGCAAACCGACGCGACGCGCCGTTTCGACGCGGATCCGGCGGCCAAGGCCGAGCTCGCCGCCACCCGCAAGCTGACCGACGTGTCGGTCGACGATTACGACGCGGTGTTCTATCCGGGCGGGCATGGTCCGCTATGGGATCTCGCCGAGGATCTGCATTCGATCGGCCTGATCGAGCGCGCGCTGGCGGCCGGCAAGCCGGTCGCGGCCGTGTGCCATGCGCCGGGCGTGCTGCGTCACGTGAAGGATCCGAAAACCCGCGAGTCGGTCGTGCGCGGCAAGCGCGTGACCGGCTTCACCAACAGCGAGGAAGCGGCCGTCGAGCTGACGGAAGTGGTGCCGTTCCTCGTCGAGGACATGCTGACGACCAACGGCGCGCAGTTCGAGCGCAGCGCCGACTGGGCGCCGCATGTCGTCACCGACGGGCTGCTGATTACCGGGCAGAATCCCGCGTCGTCGGAACCCGCTGCCGAGGCGCTGCTCGCGAAGCTCGGCCGCCAGTGAGCCGGGCGGCGCCGGCATGACCGGCGCCACGCCGCTTCCATCGTCGGGCGCGCCGCGCCTCGCGACGGCCCCCATCGCTCCGCCGTGCACACGCACGGCGGGTCATCCAGTCGTTTCGTAGAACCAAGCAAAGGAGTGTCGATGTCTGCCCTGTTCGAACCGTTCAAACTCAAGGATGTCACGCTGCGCAACCGCATCGCGGTGCCGCCGATGTGCCAGTACGTCGCCGAAGACGGCGTCGTCAACGACTGGCATCACGTGCATCTGGCCAGCATCGCGCGCGGCGGCGCGGGCCTCGTGATCGCCGAGGCGACGGCCGTGTCGCCCGAAGGCCGCATCACGCCGGGCTGCGCCGGGCTGTGGACCGACGCGCAGGCCGAGGCGTTCGCGCCGTCGGTCGCGGCGATCAAGGCGGCCGGTGCGGTGCCGGGCATCCAGATCGCGCATGCGGGCCGCAAGGCGAGCGCGAACCGTCCGTGGGAAGGCGACGACCATATCGCCGAAGGCGATCCGCGCGGCTGGCAGACCATCGCACCGTCGGCCGTGCCGTTCGGCGCGCACCTGCCGAAGGTGCCGCGCGCGATGACGCACGACGACATCGCCCGCGTGCAGGCCGACTTCGTCGCGTCGGCGAAGCGCGCCCGCGACCTCGGCTTCGAATGGCTCGAGCTGCACTTCGCGCACGGCTATCTCGGCCAGAGCTTCTTCTCGGTGCATGCGAACCAGCGCGACGACGAGTACGGCGGTTCCGCCGAAAACCGCGGCCGCTTCATCGTCGACACGCTGAAGGCCGTCCGTCAGGTCTGGCCGGAGCATCTGCCGCTGACCGCGCGTCTCGGCGTGATCGAATACGACGGCCGCGACGAAGAGACGCTCGCCGAATCGATCGCGCTCACGCAGCGGATGAAACAGGAAGGGCTCGACATGCTGAGCGTGTCGGTCGGCTTCTCGACGCCCGACGCGCAGATTCCGTGGGGCCCGGCGTTCCTCGCACCGATCGCCGAACGCGTGCGCCGCGAGGCCGGCCTGCCGGTGTCGTCCGCATGGGGCATCGACACGCCGCAACTCGCCAATCGCGTCGTCGCCGAGCAGCAGCTCGACCTCGTGATGGTCGGCCGCGCGCATCTTGCCGATCCGCACTGGCCGTACTACGCGGCCAAGCAGCTCGGCGTCGAGCGTCCGTCGTGGACGCTGCCCGCGCCGTACGCGCATTGGCTCGAACGCTACCGCGTCGCCGACAAGGTGGCCTGAGCACGCGTTGCAGCGCGCGGCGGCGCCGCGTTGGCGGCACGCATTTGACGATGCATGACATCGCGACCGCATGCCGTTGCGGTGCCGATGGATAGAATGGCGGTTCGTACAGGCTTCCGGCCTGCGCGAACCGCCATTTTTTTCATTTCGACAGAGGTGCCATGCGCGTACATGTGTCGCCGTCCCAGGATTCCGCCGCGCGGCCGCGCGCTCAGCAGATCGCCCGCGCCGTGCTGTATGCGGCGCTGCTGCTGCTCGCGCTGTGGGTGATCCGCGACTTCCTCCCCGCCATCGCGTGGGCGTGCGTGATCGCGATCGCGTTGTGGCCGTTGCTGAAACGCCTCGAATCCGGACGCTGGTTTCGCAACCGGCCGACCCTGATCGCGACCGTGATCACCGTGGGCGTGTCGCTGCTGGTGATCCTGCCGATCGCGCTCGCGCTCGGGCAGGCGATCGCGCAGGAGCACGACCTGCGCATGTGGCTGCAGTCGGTCCAGGACAACGGCATTCCGCTGCCCGATGTGATCGCCCGGCTGCCGTACGGGGCCGCGCAGGTTACCGAGTGGTGGCAGGCCAATCTCGGTCATCCGCTGCATGCGGGCGCCGCGATGCACGGCGCGAGCGGCGAGAAATTCATCGCGTTCGGGCGGCAGTTCGGCACCAAGCTCGCGCATGCGCTGTTCGAGTTCGGCTTCATGCTGGTCACGCTGTTTGTGATCCTGAGGGCCGGCCACAAGTTGTCGGGCGCATTGCTGCACGGCGCGCGGCGCGCGTTCGGCCCCGGTGGCGGCGAGCTGATCGAACGGATGGTCGCGGCGGTGTACGGGACGGTGACGGGGCTCGTCGTCGTCGGGCTGGGCGAGGGCGCGATTCTCGGCGTCGCCTATGCGCTGGCGGGCGTGCCGCACGCGGCGCTGCTCGGTCTCGTCACGGCCGTCGCCGCGATGCTGCCGTTCTGCGCGCCGATCGTGTTCTGCGGCGCGGCGCTCTGGCTGTTCGTGCAGGGGGCGACCGTGTGGGCCGTCGTGGTGCTGGTGGTCGGCTTCGTGGTCGTGTTCGTCGCCGAGCATTTCGTGCGGCCGGTGCTGATCGGCAGCTCGACCCGCTTGCCGTTCCTGCTCGTGCTGTTCGGCATCCTCGGCGGCGCCGAGACGTTCGGGCTGATCGGGCTGTTCGTCGGCCCGGCGCTGATGACGGTGCTGACGATGCTGTGGGCCGAATGGGTCGCCTGACGATGCCGATCGTTGCGCCGATGCGGATCATTGGCGCAACGGCATCGACGCGCGTGCGAGGCGGCGCGGTGCCGCAACGGTTCGCAACGATCGGGCGCGGGCCGGACGGCGTCGAGCGGGGCGTCGGACACAGGTCTCTACATTTCTTTTCGATCCGGACCCAAAGGTCGAGTAGCATGGGGCTTTCGATCACGCCGGCATGGCGCAGCAGATTTCTCCAAGCATGCGATTGATTCCGATGTACCGTCCCGCCGCGACGCTGTCGCTGGCCGCCAGTTGCCTGATGCTGCACGGCTGCGCGTGGTTCGACCCGTGGCTGCCGTTCTCGTATTCGCGCACGCCGCTGGCGAGGGCTGCGTCGCGGCACGGCGCGACGCGCGCCGACGTCGTCCGCGCGGGCGGCAACCCGCGCAGCGTGTGGATGGTCCGCAACGGCAGCGGCGTCTGCTACAACTACTTCATCGAGCACGGCAACGATCACCGGCCTTACTTCGTCGTGTTCGACAAGGCCGGTGCCGTCACGCAATACGGCTTCGATACCTGCATGGACGCCGACCGCAAGGGCACGCTTCAGTCGGGCAAGACCGTTTCCCGATAGCGCGGCGGGGTGCTCGGTGTACCTGCCGCGCCCGTCATCCGGCCAGCGGGGCCATCAAGCAATCGTATCGACCACGCCACCATCGACGCGCAATGCCGCGCCCGTCGTCGCCGACGCCTGCGGCGAGCATACGTACACGACGAGATTCGCGACTTCCTCCGTCGTTGCCGGCCGCTGAATGATCGAGCTCGCGCGCTGGCTGCGCACGAAATCCACCGCGACTTCGTCGATGCTGCGGCCGGTTTCGTCGGCCGTCGCTTTCAGCATTGCGCGCACACCTTCCGACATCGTCGGCCCCGGCAGCACCGAATTGACGGTCACGCTGGTACCGGCCGCGACCTTCGCGAGGCCGCGCGCGATCGCCAGCTGCGCGGTCTTCGTGAACCCGTAGTGAATCATGTCGACCGGGATGTTCAGGCCCGATTCCGACGAAATGAACACGATGCGGCCCGCGTTGCGCTCGAGCATGCCCTTCAGATAATGCCGTGCGAGACGCACGCCTGACATCACGTTCATCTGGAAGTAGTGGGTCCATTCGTCGTCATCGATGTCGAAGAAACCCTTCAGCCCGTAGATGCCCGCGTTGTTGACGAGGATGTCGGCCTCCGGCGTGTGCTGCGTAATGCGCGCGACGCCGGTGGCGTCGGACAGGTCGGCGGCGACGCCGTCGATGTCCGCGTCGGGCGCCGCGGTGCGCAACAGCGCGAGCGCGGCGTCGACCGACCCGTCGCTGCGTCCGTTGATGACGACACGTGCGCCCGCGTGCGCGAGCCCTTCTGCGATCGCCAGCCCGATGCCGGCGGTGGAAGCGGTGACGACCGCGGTCTTGCCTGTCAGATCGATGTGCATGAGCGTTCCGGTTGGAAGAGGTTGAAAGAGGGAACGGAACCCGCCGCGTCCGCCGCGGCGGTCGGAATTCAAAGCTTAGGCGATCCGGCCGCGATGCGTCGGCTCGCGGTTGCATCGCGCCGCACAGTCTTGTACGGTGTGCGTTCGCCGTCCGAACCGGGAGCCCGCTGCGTGAGCCGTTCCGCCAACACTGTCGCCGTGCCGTCGCCGTTCTGGCGCGACGCCGCGCTGCCGTTCATCGAGGCGCGCACCGTCGACGACGGGCGCACGATCTGCTACGCGAAGCACACGCACGACACGTTTTCGCTCGGCGCGATCGTCGGCGGCACGAGCACCTATCTGAACGGGGCGACGAAGGAACACGTCGGGCGCGGCGTGCTCGTGATCATCGATCCGGAGCAGGTACATGCGTGCAATCCGTACGGCCCCGACGCATGGGCGTACCGAATGGTCTACGTGGACGTGCCGTGGCTCGCGCGTCTGCAGCATTCGCTCGGGCGTGATCCGAACCGCGATTTTCACGGGTTTTCGCCGAAATTGACGGAACGGCGCGACCTGTTCGCACAGTTCGGCCGCTTTTACCGCACGCTCGTGGCGCCCGGCGTCGATCCGCTCGGCAAGGAAAGCGCGGCGGTCGAATTCTTCACCGGGCTGCATGGTGCGCTCGATCGCGAACTGCCCGACGACGCGCGGCGCGGGGCCGACAATGCGAAGCTCGTGCGGGCGGCCGACTACATCGCCGCGCATTGCCGTCAGGCCGTCACGCTCGATGCGATCTGCGCGGCCGCCGACCTGTCGCCGTCCTACCTGATCCGCGCGTTCAACGCGCGTTACGGCATGACGCCGCATGCGTTCCTGATCGATCGCCGCGTGCAGTACGGCCGTGCGGAGCTGCGCCGCGGCCGGCCGATCGCCGACGTCGCGCTCGATGCCGGCTTCGCGGACCAGGCGCACTTCCAGCGCGCGTTCCGGCGCATCGCGGCCGCCACGCCCGGACAATATCGAAGCGCCGCGAGTTGAGCGCGGGAAGGGCGGCCCGCTGCCAGCGACGGCGACGGCCTGCAACATCGGTCATCCGCACCCCATCCGCCGCAAAAACACGTCGAAGCGCCCGCGCTAGATATCGAGCAGATAAAGCGCGCTGCCCGCGAGCAGCAGTGCCATCGCGCGGTTGAACAGCCGCATCCGCCGCGCATTCGCGAGTCGATGCCGCAGCGACGCGCCCGCATACGCCCAGCACGCGATCGACGCAAAGCAGATCACCAGATACAGCGCCGCGAATTGCCAGACCTGCGCGCGGTCGCCGTCGGCCGCATACGCGCCCATCGCGGCCACGCACGCGAGCCATGCCTTCGGATTGAGCCACTGCATCGCCGCACCGGCCGCGGCCGACGGGCCGGCCAAGTTCGGTGCGTCCGGGTCGGCCGGGTTGGCTGATAGCCGCCCGTCGTCGAGCGCAAGCCGCAGCGCAAGGTAAAGCAGGAACGCGATCCCCGCCCACTGGGTGGCGGTGGTCAGCATCGGCCAGCGCGCGAGCGCCGCGTGCAGCCCGAGGCCGATCAGCAGGAACAGCGCGACGAAGCCCAGCGTCGCGCCGGCCGCATAGCGCAGGCTTGCGCCGAGACCGTGGCGCGCGCCCGCGCTGAGCGCGACGATATTGACGGGACCGGGTGTGATCGACGACGCCAGCGCGAACGCGGCCATCGAAACCAGCATGCTCATCCGTTGCCTCCATGCGAATGTCAAAGTCGCATCGAGACTAACGAAGCCGCGTGGGTCCGTATTGAAGAAAACTGCCCTCGGCGGCGCAGCCGCCGTTAATGCAATGCGCGGGGGGCGGGCGCCGGCTGCAGCGGGTGCGGGTTGCCGGCATCGGGCGCGGGCAGCGGGTCGCCGCTGCATGGTTGCGTCGACACCGAGAAGCCGAACGTATTGATGCCGTCCGAACACGCGACGAACACGCCGCCGCCGTGCATCTCCGCGACTGCTTTGACGATCGACAGCCCCAGCCCGTGGTTCTCCTTGCTGTTCGCGCGCGCTTCCTCGAGCCGGTAGAAGCGCTCGAACACGTGCGCGCGCTGCGCGGGATCGATCGGCTCGCCGGGGTTCGCGACGGACACGTCGACGAGCGTGTCGCGGCGCGTGATCGTCACGTTCAGCGTCGCGCCGGGCGCCGAATGCTGGATCGCGTTGATCAGCAGGTTCGTCATCGCGCGGCGGAACAGCGACGGGTCGACCGCCGCGCGCGCATCGCCGTGCAGTTCGGCGCGCAATTGCGCTTCGTCGAGCGGAATTTCGAGGAAGTCGAGCATGCGCCGCACTTCGTCGGCGAGCGACACGTGCTTCAGGTCGGTCGCGCGTTCGCCGCGATCGCTGCGCGACAGGAACAGCATGTCGTTGATGATCACGCGCAACCGTTCGAACTCTTCGAGGTTCGACTGCAGCGTCTGGCGCATCCGGTCGACGGAACGGTCGCGGCTCGTCAGCGCGACCTGGGTCTGGCCGATCAGGATGCTGATCGGCGTGCGCAGCTCGTGCGCGACGTCCGCGTTGAACGCCTCGAGCCGCGCGTAGGTCTGCTGGATGCGCTCGAGCGCGCCGTTGAACGACGCGGCGAGATCACGCAGCTCGGTCGGCAGCGCGTCGGTGTGCAGCCGCTGCCGGCGATTGGTGGCGCTGATGGCGGCGGCGTCCTGCGACAGCCGTTCGAGCGGTGCGAGCCCGAAGCGCGCGACCGCGCGGCTCAGCAGCAGCGTGAGCACGGTGGCCGTCGCGATCAGCGCGGCGAGCGTCCACGCGAACCGGCGCAGCATCCGCTGCGTGCGCTCGCACGACGTCGCGACGATCAGCTTCAGGTCGGGCCGCTCGCCGCTGCCGGCAATCGCGACGGTCTTCGTCATCACGTCGTAGCTGCTGTCGTTGAGCGCGTACTGCTGGAACGCACCGAACGGCTCGCCGACGGGCACGCCGTCGACTGGATGGCCGAAGCGGAAGTCGGCGTCGGGGCTCTCGATCTGGTAGCGCGTCGAGCCGTCGGGCGGTTCGAGATCGGCGAGCTTTTCCTGCATCAGGCGGCCGCGCGCGGCGGTGGTCGCGTGCGACACGATCATCTGCGCGACCTTCGCGCGCGTGTCGATCGTCGCGCGCAGCTCGGCGAACAGCTGGCGCTCCATCATCACGAACAGCCCGCAGCCGACCAGCGTGAACACGAGCAGCGACACAATGCCGAACATCGCCGACAGCCGCAGGGTGATCGAGCGTTTCATGCGTGCCGCTCCGCGTCGCCTTCCTCGCGCGCCTCGAGCACATAGCCCATGCCGCGGATCGTGTGCAGCAGTTTCTCCGCGAACGGGCCGTCGAGCTTTGCGCGCAGGCGCTTGATCGCCGTCTCGACGACGTTCGCGTTGCTGTCGAAATTCACGTCCCACACGAGCTCGGCGATCGTCGTTTTCGACAGCACCTCGCCGCTGCGCCGCGCGAGCACGCCGAGCAGCTGGAATTCCTGCGCGGTGAGGTCGAGGCGCGTGCCGTCGCGGGTCGCGCGGCGGCCGATCAGGTCGACGCGCAGGTCGCCGATCGAGATCAGCGTCGATTCCTGCACGCGCGCGCGGCGCGTGAGCGCGCGCAGCCGCTCGATCAGCTCGAGGAACGAGAAGGGCTTGGTCAGGTAGTCGTCGGCGCCGCCGCGCAGCCCGCGCACGCGGTCGTCGACGCGGTCGCGCGCCGTCAGCATGATCACGGGCGTCTGCTTCTGCGCGCGCAACGCGCGCAGCACGCCGAAGCCGTCGAGTTTCGGCAGCATCACGTCGAGCACGACCACGTCGTAGTCGAATTCGATGGCCTTCCACGCGCCGTCCTCGCCGTCGAGCGCGGTATCGACGACCCAGCCTTCCTCGGTCAGGCCGCTCTTCAGGTATTCGACGACTTTCGGTTCGTCTTCGACGATCAGCACTTTCATGGATTCGTTCGCCTATCGGGGGTTAGGGGCCGACGCTCGCGGCGGGCGGCGGGCTGGCTGTCGCGACATCGGTGGGCGTCGCGGCGTCCGTCGCGCCGCCATCCCATCCGCCGCCGAGCGCCTTCGCGAGAAACACGACGAGCGCCGCGCGCTGGCCCTGAATCTGCACGGCCTGGCGCTCGCTCGTCAGTAGCTGCTGCTGGGCCGTCAGCACGTCGATGAACGGCGTCAGGCCGCCCGTATAGCGGTCCTGCGCGAGCGACACGAGCTTGCGCGCGTCGTCGACGGCCGCCGACGCCTGCTGCGCGGCCTGCGCCAGCACCGACAGGCCCGTCACCGCATTCTGCACCTCCTGGAACGCGGTGAGCACGGTCTGCCGGTAACTGGCCTGCGCGGCCACGTAGCCGGCCTGCGCGAAATCGACGCCGGCCTTCAGCTTGCCGCCTTCGAACAGCGGCTGACTGACCGACGCGCCGAGCGACCACAGCAGCGCCGGCACGGTAAACAGGCCGGAGAAGCGCGTCGCGTCCCAGCCGATGTCCGGCGACAGCGCGATGCGCGGGAAGTACGCGGCGCGCGCGACGCCGATCTGCGCGTTCGCGGCGGCCATCGCGCGCTCGGCCGACGCGACGTCGGGCCGCCGCTGCAGCAGGTCGCTCGGCATCCCGGTCGGCAGCGCGGGCGCGTTGATCGGCACCACGCGCGGCGGCAGCGAGAACGCCGGGGCCGGCGTGCCGACCAGCGTGGCGATCGCCGTCTCGACCTGCGCGCGCTGCTGGATCAGCAACTGCGCCTGCGTGCGCGTTGCATCGAGCTGCGAGCGTTGCTGCAGCAGGTCGAGGCCGGACACCGCGCCGAGGTCGTGGCGCGCGCTCACGTAGTCGAGCGCCTTCTGCTGAAGGTCGATCGAGCGCTTGACGACGTCGATCTCGGTGTCGAGCTCGCGCAGCGCGAAGTAGCTCGACGCGAGATCGGCGCTCAGCACGACGCGCGCGTTCGCGAAATCGTCGCGTGCCTGCTCGGAGCCGGCCTGCGCGGATTCGACGCTGCGCCGCACGCGGCCGAACAGGTCGAGTTCGTAGCTGACGCTCGCACCGACCTGGATCTCGTTCTGCACGGTCGACATGCTTTTCGTCGCGTAATTGGTCTGCGGCCGGTCGGCGGAGATCTTGAAGCGCTGGCCGCTCGCGTTCAGCCCGACGGCCGGATACTGCGCGGACGCGACCGACGCGAGCGTGGCCTTCGCCTGGTCGTAGCGCGCGGCGACGGCCTTCAGGCTCTGGTTGTTGCGCAGCGCGTCGGCTTCCAGTGCGTCGAGCTGCGCGTCGCCGAACGCGGTCCACCACGCCGGATCGAGCGGCGCACGGGCCGGCGCGGCCGGGTGCCAGTACGCGTCGGCCGGGTCGAGCCGCCACGCGGCCGGCGTGTCGACGGCAGGGCGCCGGTAGTCGGGGCCGACCGTGCAACCGGCGAGCGCCGCGAGCGCGACAGCGGCCACGGCGGTCACGGCGCTCACGGTGGCTGGCGGGCGCACGCGGGCGCGCATCGCGCTCACGACTTCGCTCCCGCGGCCGCGGAGGCCGGCTTCGCGGCGGGCGGCGCCTGCACGACGACCGGGTCGCCGTTCGCGAGCGCGTCGCTCGGGTTCGCGACGAGGCGGTCGTTCGGCGTGAGCGGGCCGTCGACTTCGAGCGTCTGCCCGATCGTGCGCACGACCGTCACCGCCTTCAGGCGCACCTGGCCGTTCGCGTCGACGGTCGCGACCGTCGGCCCCTCGGCACGGAACAGCAGCGTATTGGCCGGAATCTGCAGGCGGCCGACCGGCGTCATCGGCAGCGTCGCCTGCACGTACGCGCCGGGCAGCAGCCGGCCGTCGGGGTTCGGCAGCGTGATCTCGATCTGCAGCGAACGCGTCGCGACATCGATCGCCTGCGACGTGCGCGTGATCGTGCCGTCGAAGATGTGGCCGGGCAGTTCGGCCTGCGCGACGCCCACGTGCTGGCCGACCTTCACCTGCTGCGCGTAGGCCTGCGGCACCTGCACGTACAGGCGCAGCCGGTCGGCCTGCACGACCGTGAACAGCGAGCGGCCGGCGTTGCCGGAATTGACGAGGTCGCCGACGTCGACGTTGCGCTGCGTGACGACCCCGTCGATCGGCGCGACGATGCGCTGGAAGCCCTTCAGTTCGGTGAGCCGGCGCATGTTCGCATCGGCCGCCGCGAGGTTCGCGGTGCCCTGGTTGAACGCGCCCTGGCGGTCGTCGAGTTCCTGCTGCGACACCGCATCGCGCTGGCGCAGCTGCTGCGCGCGGTCGAACGACGTCTTCGCGAGCGCGAGCGCGGCCTGCGCCTGCTGGCGCTGTGCGGTGGCCTGCGCGAGCTCCTGGTTCAGCTCGGGTGTGTCGAGCTCGGCAAGCACTTGGCCCTGCTTCACGTGCGCGCCGATGTCGGCCTGCCAGCGCAGCACGTAGCCGCTCGCACGCGCATAGATCGGCGCCTCGACGAAGCCGCGCAGCGTGCCGGGCAGCGTCAGCTTGCCGCCGCTGGCCGCATCGACCGGATGCACGATGCTCACGTACTGGCGCGTGTTCTGCTCGGCCACCGCGTCGAGCCGGCCGCGGTTCAACACGTTGACGACGATCGTGCGCGCGGCGCCCGCGGCCAGCAGCACGCCGATCACGATCAGCACGACCCGCGCGCGCCGCGACACCGACGTGCGCGTCGGCAGGTGCATGCCGTGTTCGTCCACCTGGATGCCGACGGAGCTGTGATGTTTCTCTTCCATGAATTCAACCAATCCAACCGGGTAGAGGGTGGGCGAAAGTCAGTGTCCGGCCTGGCGCGCGCGCCGGCGGGCCAGCCGCGCATGCACGCCGCCGAACACGAGCGGCACGAACAGCAGCGTCGAAACGGTGGCGAACAGCAGCCCGCCGATCACCGCGCGGCCGAGCGGCGCGTTCTGCTCGGCGCCTTCGCCGAGCCCGAGCGCCATCGGCACCATCCCGATGATCATCGCGAGCGCCGTCATCAGCACCGGGCGAATCCGCGTCGCGCCGGCCTCCAGCGCGGCCGTGAGCGGCGGCGCGCCAGCCGCGAGACGCTGGCGCGCGAACGACACGACCAGGATGCTGTTCGCGGTCGCGACGCCCACCGTCATGATCGCGCCAGTCAGCGCGGGCACGCTCAGGTGCGTGCCGGTGATGAACAGCATCCACGCGATGCCGGCAAGCGCGGCCGGCATCGCGCTGATGATGATCAGCGGGTCGAGCCACGACTGGAAATTCACGACGATCAGCAGGTAGACGAGCACGATAGCCATCGCCACGCCGGCGCCGAGGCCGAGATACGACGTGCGCATCGTCTCGACCTGGCCGCGCACCGACAGCTCGGTGCCGCGCGGCAGCGTCGCGCGCGCGTCGGACACGATCCGGTCGATTTCGCCCGCGACCGAGCCGAGATCGCGGCCCTCGACGCTCACGTACAGGTCGATCGCCGGGCGGATGTTGTAGTGCGTGACCACGGCCGGACTCGCGACGGGATGGACGCGCACGAGGTTGCCGAGCAGTTGCGGCAGCATGCCGGTGCGGCCGCTCGCGGAAATGGGCGTGCCGAGCAGGTCGTTGATCGACGAGATGTTGTATTGCGGGGTCTGGATCTGCAGCGGGTACTGGACGCCCGTGCGCGGATTGAGCCAGAACGACGGCGTCGTCTGGGAACTGCCGGACAGCGAGATCAGCATGTTCTGCGCGACGTTCTGCGCGGAGAGGCTGAGCTGCTGCATGCGCGTACGGTCCATGTCGGCCACCAGGGTCGGTTCGTCGTTGCGCTGCAGCACGTGCACGTCGACGGCGCCGGGGATTCGCCTGATCTGCTTCATCAAGCTGCTCGCCATAGCCCGGTTACTCGCCAGATTGTTGCCGACCACCTGCACGTCGATCGCGGCCGGCTGACCGAAGTTCAGGATCTGCGTGATGATGTCCGACGGCTGGAAGAAGAATTCGACGCCGGGGAAGCGCCGCGGCAGCAGCGTGCGCAGCGTCTGCACGTAGTGCGCGGTCGCGCGATGGCCGGGCTTCAGCGCGATCAGCAGTTCGCCGTCGAGCGAGCCGATCGTGCCGCTGTTGCTGTACGACAGGTTGATGCCGCTCACCGGCAGCCCGAGGTTGTCGACGATCGCACCCAGCTCGTCGGGCGGCACGGCTTCGCGGATCACGCGCTCGACCTGGTCGGTGAGGCGAGCGGTTTCCTCGATCCGGTAGCCGGTGGGCGCGCGCAGGTGCAGCCGGATGTTGCCGGAATCGGCGTTCGGGAAGAAGTCGCGGCCGAGCACGAACACGAGGCCGGTCGACAGCACGCAGAAACCGAGGAAGCACATCGCGTAGAAGCGGCGGCGCACCAGCAGCATGCTGAGCAGCACGATGTACCACGCGCGCAGCCGCTCGAACGCACCGTTGAATGCGTGATGGATGCGCGCGAAGCGCGACGTCGAACGATCGGGGCCCGTGCCGGCCTGCTGCGGGCGGAACAGCAGCATCGCGAGCGTCGGCACGAGCGTGCGCGACAGCACGTAGGACGCGAGCATCGCGAACACCACCGCCTCGGCGAGCGGCACGAACAGGAAGCGCGCGACGCCCGTCAGGAAGAACATCGGCACGAACACGATGCAGATGCACAGCGTCGACACGAACGCGGGCACCGCGATCTCACCGGCGCCTTCGAGAATCGCGTCGTGCAAGCTGGTACCGAGATGCAGATGCCGCTCGATGTTCTCGATCGTGACGGTCGCGTCGTCGACCAGGATCCCCACCGCGAGCGCGAGCCCGCCGAGCGTCATGATGTTGATGGTCTCGCCGAGCGCCGACAGCGCGATCAGCGACGTGAAGATCGACAGCGGGATCGAGATCGCGATGATCAGCGTGCTGCGCCAGTTGCCGAGGAACAGCAGGATCATCATCGCGGTCAGCACGGCGGCGATCAGCGCCTCGTGGATCACGCCCTGCACCGCGGCATTGACGAACACCGACTGGTCGAACAGCGGCGTGATCGTGAGCCCTTCGGGCAGCGTCGGGATTACCTTCGGCAGCAGTGCCTTCAGATCCGACACGACCTTCAGCGTCGACGCGTCGCCGGTCTTCAGGATCGACATCAGCACGCCGCGCTGGCCGTTCTGGCGCACGACGTTGGTCTGCGGCGCGAAGCCGTCGCGCACCGACGCGACTTCGCGCAGGTAGGTCGTCGCGCCGTTGACGGTCTGGATCGGCAGGGTGTTGAGCTGGGCGATCGTCTCAGCTGACGCGTTGATGTGGATGCGGTACTCGCACCTGCCCATCTTCGCGGTGCCGGTCGGCAGCACGAGGTTCTGCGTGTTGACCGCGTTGACGATGTCGGCCGGCGTGAGGCCCTTCGCGAGCAGCGCCTGCGGATCGAGGTCGATCGCGACCACGCGCGTGCGGCCGCCATACGGGAACGGAATCTGTGCGCCGCGCACCGTGATCAGTTGCGGGCGGATGAAGTTGTTCGCGAGGTCGTCGAGTTGCTGTTCGCTGAGCGTCTTGCTCGACAGCCCGAGCTGAATCACCGGAATGCTCGATGCGGAATACGTGATCACGAGCGGCGGCGTTGCCCCCTGCGGCATCTGGCGGACGATCGCCTGCGCGGACGAGACCGTCTGCGCGATGGCCGTCTGCACGTTCGCGCCGGGTTGCAGGAACACTTTCACGACCGCGATGCCGGGCAGCGACGTCGACTCGATGTGCTCGATGTTGTTGACGGTCGTCGTCAGGATCCGCTCATGCACGGCCGTGATGCGATTGGTCATCTCCGACGCGGAGAAGCCGTTGTAATTCCAGATCACGCTGATCACGGGGATGTTGACCGCAGGCAGCACGTCGACCGGCGTGCGCATCAGCGCAAGCGGGGTGGCCAGCACGATCATGACGGCCATCACGATGAACGTGTAGGGGCGCCTGAGCGCGAGATTGACGATCCACATGGAGGCGGCGGGACAGGCGGTGATCAGGCGTCGATGAAGGGAACCCGAATGATAGGCGTCGGGGCTGAACGGGTTACTGACGCGAAACTGGCGAAGGTGTCAGGTTGCGGCGCGGCGCTGACGAGCCGATTCATCGGACGAAATGCGCGCGCACGCCAGTGCCCCGAAACGGCTGCCGAACCGGATGCGCATGCCGCGCCGGCGGCGATTCGGTTCATCAGGCTCGCTCAGATCTGTTCCATCCCGACCCGCGCGAGCGCGGCCAGATCGACGACCTCGATCTGGTTGTACGCGAGCCGCAGCACGCCGCGCTTCTCGAGTTGCTGCAGCGCCTGGTTGATCCGCTGCCGCGACACGCCGACGAGCATCCCCAGTTCCTCCTGCGAGATCGCGAGCGACGGGCCGGTGTCCGGGTACAGGTCGCGGTTGAACAGCTGCGCGAGCGCCTGGGCGACGCGCGCGTCGACGTCGAGCAGGCGGCTGTTCTGGATCGATGCGATGAATTCGCCCATCCGGTTGTTGAGCTGATGGATCACGAAGCGCGTGAACGGCAGGCTCGTGTCGAGCAGCGCATGGAACGTGTCGACCGGCACGAACAGCACGGTCGAGCGCTGGACCGCGACGACTTCGTACTTGCGCAGCTCGCGCTTGATCACGCTGCCTTCGCCGAACCAGCCGCCCGACGGCACGCCGGAAAACGTGCAGCCACGGCCCGACGCGTTGAAGATCGCGAGTTTCAGCAACCCGCGATGCACGCCGATCCAGTACTCGGACGGCGCGAGCCGCTGCGCGATCACGTCGCCGGCCTCGCGCTGCTCGGCGCGCGACTGCGCGAGCACGAGCGCCTGGTGTTCCGGCGCCAGCGCGCGGAACCACGCGCACTGACCGAACAGCGCGGACAGCGCGGGAAGCGCGGGCAATGGGTCGGGTTCGAGCGGCGTGTCGGCCGGCGGATTGGCCGACGGGTGGGCCGAGATAGCGGTCGCGTCGGACGGCGCAACGAGAGGGTCGTGCATGGATGCGGGTTTGCGAGGATAGGGATAACGCGCAGCGCTCGACGCGCACTCTGTCGTTTCGATGACAGACGGCTCACAATAGCGCGCGTTAGGCTGTCGGCAATTGAACCATATCAAAACGAATCGGAGTGCATGCACTCCGGCTGGATACGAGATCGAGGCGTGCGCCGCGGCATCGACGCATGCGCCGATCGACGGAAAACGGGAGACAGGATCATGACGCAGATGTTCGAGGCCGGACTCGGCCGCCGCGACGCCAACTACGTGCCGCTCACACCGATCGATTTTCTGGTCCGCGCGGCCGAAGTCTACGGCGAGCGCCTTGCGATCGTGCACGGCGACGTGCGGCGCACGTGGGGCGAGACCCATACGCGGGCGAAGCAGCTCGCAAGCGCGCTCGCGCAGACCGGCGTCGCGCGCGGCGACACGGTCGCGGCGCTGCTGCCGAACATCCCGGCGATGGTCGAGGCGCACTTCGGCGTGCCGATGGCCGGCGCCGTGCTCAACACGATCAACACGCGGCTCGACATCTCGTCGGTGCTGTTCATGCTGCGTCACGGCGAAGCGAAGGTGCTGATCGTCGACACCGAATACGCGGATCTCGCGCACCGGGCGGCGCGCGAAGTGCCGGGCCTGAAGATCGTCAGCGTCGCCGACGCGATGCCGGCCGACCCCGCGCGCTTCGCGGGCGCGACCGACTACGAAGCGTTCGTCGCGGGCGGCGACCCCGACTACGCGTGGACGCCGCCCGCCGACGAATGGGAGGCGATCGCGCTGAACTACACGTCCGGCACGACGGGCGACCCGAAGGGCGTCGTCTATCACCATCGCGGCGCGTATCTCGCGGCGATCAGCAACATCCTCGAATGGGACATGCCGAAGCACGCGGTGTATCTGTGGACGCTGCCGATGTTCCACTGCAACGGCTGGTGCTTTCCGTGGGCCGTCGCGGCGCGCGCGGGCGTGAACGTCTGCCTGCGCAAGTTCGACGCGAAGACGGTGTTCGACCTGATCCGCAGCGAACGCATCACGCATTACTGCGGTGCGCCGATCGTGCAGAGCGCGATCGCGAACGCGCCGGCCGAGTTCCGCGCGGGCATCGATCACACGGTGCACGCGATGGTCGCAGGCGCGGCGCCCGCGCCGGCCGTGATCGCGAAGATGAAGGAGATCGGCTTCGACCTGCTGCACGTGTACGGGCTGACCGAGGTCTACGGCCCGGCGACCGTGTGCGCGAAGCAGGCGCACTGGGACGCACTGCCCGACGACGAGCGTGCGCGCCTGAACGCGCGGCAGGGTGTGCGCTATCACCTGGAAGCGGGCGCGACGGTGCTCGACCCGGACACGATGGCGCCGGTGCCGGCCGACGGCGAGACGCTCGGCGAGATCATGTTCCGCGGCAACATCTGCATGAAGGGCTACCTGAAGAATTCGAAGGCCACCGACGAGGCGTTCCACGGCGGCTGGTTCCATACGGGCGATCTCGGCGTGCTGACGCCGGACGGCTATATCCGCATCAAGGATCGCCGCAAGGACATCATCATTTCCGGCGGCGAGAACATCTCGAGCATCGAGGTCGAGGATGCGCTGTACCGGCATCCGGCCGTCGCGGTCGCGGCGGTGGTGGCGATGCCCGACCCGAAGTGGGGCGAGGTGCCGTGCGCGTTCGTCGAGCTGCGCGAAGGCGCGAGCGCGACCGAGGAGGAGATCGTCGCGCACTGCAAGCAACTGCTCGCGGGGTTCAAGGTGCCGAAGGCCGTACGCTTCGGCGAGCTCCCGAAGACGTCGACCGGCAAGATCCAGAAATTCCAGCTGCGCAACGAGGTGGGATCGGACAAGGCGATCGATCTGGCGGGGGACAAGAAGTAGTCGGGGCACCCGCGGTGGCCGATCGTCCATCGCCCGTTGTCCGTCAAGCGTCCATCAAGCGTCGCGTTCGAGCCGGAATACGCTGACCGCGTCCGACAGTTGCGCGGCCTGGTCGCGCAGCGCGACGGCCGCGCGTTCGGCATCCGCAATCAGCGTCGCGTTCTGCTGGGTCGCCTCGCCGATCTGCGTGACGGCCAGGTTCACCTGCTCGATGCCGGTCGATTGCTCGCGCGACGCGGCACTGATCTCGCCGATCAGCGTGCGGACCTGGTCGACCCGCGCGACGATGTCGCGCATCGTGCCGCGCGCGGCGTCCGCGATCCGGTAACCCTGTTCGACGGTCGTCGACGATTCGGTGCTCAGCGCATCGATCTCCTTGACCGCGGCCGCGCTGCGCTGCGCGAGCGCGCGCACCTCGGCCGCGACCACCGCGAAGCCCTTGCCGTGCTCGCCCGCGCGCGCGGCCTCGACGGCCGCGTTCAGCGCCAGGATGTTGGTCTGGAACGCGATGCCTTCGATCGCGCCGGTGATCTCGGCGATCCGGCGCGTCGCGCGGCCGATGTCGTCCATCGTCGCGACCACGCGCTGTACCGCGGCGTCGCCGTTCGTCGCGGCGGCCGATGCGTCCGCGACCAGCGCGTTGGCTTGCGCCGCATGCTCGGCGCTCTGCTGCACGGCGGCGGTGATCTGCTCCATGCTGGCGGCCGTCTGTTCGACGCTGCTCGCCTGCGTCGCGATCCGCGCGGCGATGTCGCCGCTGCCGGCCGCGATGCCGACTGTGCCGTGCGCGATGTCGGCCGAGCTGTTGCGCACCTGCGCGACGATTCGCGCGAGGCCGTCGCCGATCCCGTCGACCGCCTGCACGAGCCGGCCGATCTCGTCGTTGCCCGCGCTGCCGTGCGCGGCCGCGCCGTCGCGGATGCGCACGCTGAGGTCGCCCGCCGCATAGCGCTCGGAGGCCCGTGCGGCGGCTTCCAGCGGCCGGCTCACGAGGCGGCGCACGACGATGACGAACAGCGTCGCGAACGCCGCGACGAGCACGGCGCCGATCATCAGGAAGCGGTTGCGGGTGGCGCGCATGGTGGCGAGCAACTCGTCGTCGAGCGCGATGCCGCCGACGAGCCATTGCCACTGCGGAATCGTCGTGAACGACACGAATTTCGCGGTGGGCCCGCCATCGTGCGCGGCCGGGTCGGTCGACGTGTACGCGAGCCGGCCCTCGCCGGCCGCGAGCATCTGTGCATAGGGGGCGCGCGTGTCGTCGGCGGGTTGGCCGGCCGCATCGGGGTGCACGACGAAGGTGCCGCGCGACGGGCCCTGCGACGCATCGAGCACGAAGTAGTAGCCGTTGTCGCCGATTTTCAGCGAGCGGATGCCGTCTTCGACGAGCTTGAGCTCGGTGCCGATGTCGAGACCGACGAACAGCGCGCCGATCACGCGGCCGGTTGCGTCGGTCACCGGCTTGTACTGCGTGATGTACGGCCGGCCGAACAGCTTCGCGAGGCCCGTGTAGCTGCGGCCGGCGACGAGCGGCGCATACGCGGGGCCGGCGCGGTCGAGCTTCGTGCCGACGGCGCGTGCGCCGTCCTGCTTCTTCAGCGATGTCGTGATGCGCACGAAATCGTCGCCGTCGCGCGCGAAGATCGTCGCGATCGCGCCGCTTTTCTTCAGGAACTGGTCGGGAATCGCGTAATCGAGGTCGAGCGGCTGGCCGCCCGCGAAGAGGGTCGGCGCGGGAACGCCGCCGATGTCGACCGTGCGCGCCGGGTCGAGCGAGAAATCGGCCGGCAGGAAGCTCGCGAACAGCGACATCGAGCGGTTGGCCTCGGCGGTCAGCGCCTTGTCGAACAGGTCGACCATGGCGCGGATCGACTGCTCCTTGTCGACGATCCGCAGGTGCGCTTCTTCAGCAAGCTGCTGGCCGGCGAAATGGGCGAGCGTCCACGCGAACACGGTAAACAGCAGGGCGACGAGCGCGCACGCCAGCGCGGCCAGACGCGCGCCGACGCTCACCCGGCCCAATTGGGTCAGTCTCATGAAGCATCCTGAGTGGGGAGTGAGAAAGGGCGGAACGCACGCGTCACCGCTAGTCGTTGCTTAATACGGCAACTTTCGCGAAATCTTTAGTGCGGCGGCGTCGATGGCGGCCCGGCCGGCGCGCAAAGGAGCGGCGAACGTCAGTGCGTCACGAGCCATGCGACGGCCAGATAGCGGCCGACCTTCGCGATCGTCACGATCGCGAGGAAGCCCGGCAGCGGCTCGCGCAGCACGCCGGCGATCATCGTCAGCGGATCGCCGATCACCGGCGCCCAGCTCAGCAGCAATGACCAGCGGCCGTAGCGCGCGTACCAGCGTTCGGCGCGCGCGAGCGCGGCCGGCTTGATCGGAAACCAGCGGCGGTCGCGGAAGTGCTCGATGCCGCGGCCGAGCGCCCAGTTGATCACCGAGCCCGCGACGTTGCCGACGCTCGCGACGAGCAGCAGCGCCCACACCGGCTCGCGCCCGGCGAGCAGCAGGCCGGCAAGCACGGCTTCGGACTGGAGCGGCAACAGGGTCGCGGCGACCATCGACACGGCGAACAGGCCGCCGTAGGTGAGCAGTTCGGACATCGCGCGATTGTACCGGCCGTGGGTTGTGGGTCGAGCGGCCGGCACCGGCGCGCCCGCTCAGTTCCAGCCGACCATGATCGCGCCCATTCCGACCAGCAGCCCGCCCGTCACGCGGTTCATCGCGCGCATCCGTGCCGGCCGCCGCAGCGCCCGGCTCAGCCGGTGCGAGAACAGCGCCATTGACGCGACCCCGCCGGCGAACAGCAGCGCGAAGGTCGTCGCGAGCAGCAGGAATTGCGCGTTCAGGCTCCAGTCGGCGTTCGGGACGATGAACTGCGGAAAGAACGACGGGAAGAACAGCAGCGTCTTCGGGTTCAGGCCGGAGGTCGCGACGCCGCGCCAGAACAGTGCGCGGCCGGTGTCGGTGTCGGTGTCGGTGGCGGCGATGCCGGTTTGCGCCGATACGGCGGGTGCGGCGGATGCGGTTGCAGGCGCACGGCTGAGCCATTGCTTGCAGCCGAGCCACACGAGGTAGGCGGCGCCGGCCCAGCGCAGCACGGTTAGCGCGTGCTCGTCGAGATGGACCAGCGAATTCAGGCACAGCGCGGTGAGCGCGAGTTGCAGCAGCACGGCGAGCGTGCCGCCCCACACGCAGGGCAGCGCACGGCGCCAGCCGGCGCGCAGCGCCTGGTTCATCGTGAGAAGGTTGACGGGGCCGGGGGCGTAGATGAGGACGGCGGATGCAGCGAGGAACGACAGATAAAGCCTGAACGACATGACGGGAAGGACGGGAACGGGGAGTCGGGCGCCGGCCCGGCCGCCGGATAGGCGCGCGGGCGGCGGGCAATCGCATGCCTGCATGTCCGGCGCCGCAACTCGTGATTGCGGCCAGGCGTCCCGCTGCGAAGGGGTTGTCGCGGGGAGCGTGCCGGACAACAGGCATGGAGAAAATGTATCAAGCCGGCCGGTTAAAAGGCTTCCTGTTTTCCAGCAAAACGGAGCCGAAACCGGAATCCTGTTCAGCTAGAATGCGGATTTCAAGTAGAAGATTCTTCTCGCCATGGCTACTCGCGAACGCACGCCGAAAACCCTCGACAACCAGGACCGCAAGATCCTCGGTGCACTGCAAAAAAATGCGCGTCTGTCGAACGCCGAACTGGCCGAACAGATTGGCATGTCGACCACCGCATGCTGGAACCGCACGCGGCAGCTCGAACTCGACGGCTACATCGACGGCTATGTCGCGCTGGTCAACCAGCGCATGCTCGGCTATGCGGACATCGTGATCCTCGAAGTCACGCTCGATCGCCACGAAGACGACGCGCTCGCGCGTTTCGGCGCCGAACTCGCGGCGTTGCCCGAAGTGCTCGAGGCCTACCTGGTGTCGGGCGAATACGACTACTGGATCAAGGTCGCGGTGGACGGGACGGCTGGCTACGAGCGCTTCCTGCGCGAGAAGCTGTACCGGATTTCGAGCATTCGCCACAGCCGCTCGATGTTCGCGCTGCGGTGCATGAAGGACGTGCCGTCGATTCAGGTGTGACGACGGCGAAGACGGAGCCGCGCGTCATCGTGAGGATGAGGTCGCGATCGCGTTGAGGAAGGGCGGTAATCGGGCTGTCGCGGCCAATGCGCGCGGCCCGGAGCCGGATAGAGGCGGGAAATTCGAGCAGCGCGGAAAAACGGACGAATCTTCCGTGCCGACGCGCTCGGTACTGGCACCGCCACTGGCATCCGCATCAATAGCGCCCACATCGCGTGAGCGCATCACGCATATCGGGGCCGTTCGGCCCTTTCTACAATGTCCGTCGGGACACCGATGCCGGACGCGGCGGCCTTTCGGCGCGCGTCCCGGCAAGCGGATCAACCGGACATCATGCCGCCGGTCGGCGGCCAGTCGCGGCGTTCAGCGCGGCAGGCGTGCGTGCGCTTGGGCGATGATTTCGCAGTTCTCGAGGTGCAGTGCCCATGCTTCTGCAAGCAGTTCGCCAATACGTGCGAGCCAGCCAGCGGATTGGGTGGAACGATCGGAGATGTTAGACGTTTGCATGACGAAGCCCCGTATAGGTGGCGAGTTAGGGATAACCCTAATCATAGAGGAACGTCACCGCTTTGTGAAATGTGATTTCGTTATATGAGAATTACTGACAATTTGTGTTGCTGCTCCGCAACATGAGCCGCGTCCGTCATCGTCGTTACACAGTGGACAGACGTGACGAGGCCGCGGCGAGCACGGCCTCGCAATGAGGAAGAGGAAGGAACGTCAGGGCGACGATGACTCGCCGATCCACCCGAATCGCCACGACAGGCGGCGCGTCGCGGCGAGCAGCGTATGTGCGAGCGCGCTGTCCGGCCCGCGCGGGAAGCCGCGCGACGAGCCGATGATCGCGATCACGAGCCGGATGCTGCCGGTGTGATCGAACACGGGCGCGGCGATCGTCCCGATCCCCGGCACCGGCGCGTCGAACGCGAAATCGAGTTCGTCCGTGCGGATCGTCGCGAGCCGCGCGCGGAACGCGTCGTCGACCTCCATCGCGCGGCCGGCGAGGCGCACCGGCTCGTCGGCCAGGAGGCCGGCCAGCACGTCGTCGGACATGCCGGCCGCGAAGATCCGCCCGATCGCGGTATTCACGAGCGACATCACCGTGCCGACCTGCAGGCTCACATGCTGCGGCCGCGCCGATTCCTCGAGGCGGATCACGGTCGGCCCGAGCGGCCCGAGAGTCGCCGCGGCGACGCTCATGTCGGTCGCGGCCGCCAGCGCGACGATCTCCGCTTCGGCATCGCGCGTCGGCGACACGCGCTGCATCGCGATCAGGCCGAGCGCCTGACCGAGCGGGCCGCCGCCGAAGCAGCCGGCATCGTCGCGGCTCAGCAGGCCGATCTTCTGCAGGCTCACCAGATGCGGGAACGCCTTCGCGGCCGGCATGCCGGCCGCCGCCGCGAGATCGCGCAGCGGCAACGCACGGCCCGCCGACACGAGCGCGAGCAGCAGGTCGCCCGTGCTGTCGAGCGCGTTGATGCCGCGCTGGGCTTTCGTGTCGTCGGCGAGCGCGGGCGGCAGGCGCTGCACGGACGCAACCGCGGCCGGCGCGCCCGGCTGCGCGTCGCGTCCGGCGTCGAGCGACGCGGTGGCCTGCCGCGCCGCATCGCGCAACGCGGTCGCGATCGGGCCGTCCCAGCCGACATCGATCGACCCGGTCGAACCAATCACCGTCAGCGCGAGTTGCAGGCGGCCGTCCGCGTCCAGCACCGGCACGCACATCGCGCTGACGCCGGGGCTCGGCCGGTCCACGCCGCGCTCGATCCCGCGCGCGCGGATCGCATCGAGCTCGGCCTGCCACGCGCCGGCATCGGACGTGGGCTGCTCGCCTTCCGCGCCCGCGAGCGTGTCGCCGGCGCCGGCCTGGCTGGCCGCCATCGCGTCCAGCAGCGCGGGGTCGCCGAACGCGCGGAACACGCGGCCGGTCGCCGTCGTATCGAGCGACATCACCGAGCCGACGTGCAGGTTCACATGCAACGGATAGCCGCCGTGCTCGATGCGCACGATCGTCGGCCCGAGCACGCCCGGCACCGACAACGCGACGCTCAGGCCGACCGCTTCCGCGAGCCGCGCCGCGTGCGGCAGCGCCGCACGATAGGCCGGCTGACGTTCGATCGACATCAGGCCGAGCCGCAGCGACAGCGGCCCCGGCTCGTAGTTGCCGGTGAGCGCGTCGCGTTTCACGAGCGCGAGCCGCGTCAGGCTGACGAGATAGGTATGCGCCTGCGCGGTCGACAATCCGGCCGCGGCCGCCAGCTCCGACAGCCCGAGCGGCTTGCGCCGGCGCGCGAGCGCGTCCAGCAGCCGGCCGCCGACCTCGACGCTCTGGATCCCGCGCTGCGCCTTGGGCGGCGCGTCGTCTGCGCTGACTTCGTGGTTCTGCACGCGATGATTCTTCCGTTGACGAAACCCCGCATGGTATCCGACGCCATTTGACGCGCCAGCCCGCAGGTTTACCCGTATTGGACAATAGCAAGCGACTTTGTCATTGACAAATAATCGATGCAGGTCGATGATCCACTCACTCCCCTCAACACATGGCTCGAAGCCACGGAACGCAACATGGCCAAAGCATTCGCATCGCAAGCCGATCTGGAAGTGAAGAAGATCACCTGGACGCAGCTGTCCGAGAACGCGTACGCCTATACCGCCGAAGGCGACCCGAACTCGGGCGTGATCATCGGCGACGACAGCGTGCTGATCGTCGATACGACCGCGACGCCCGCGATGGCGCAGGACCTGATCGCGAAGATCCGCAGCGTGACCGACAAGCCGATCAAGCACGTCGTGCTGTCGCATTACCACGCGGTGCGCGTGCTCGGCGCGTCCGCGTATTTCGCCGAAGGCGCGCAGCACGTGATCGCGAGCCGCGGCACCTATGAAATGATCGTCGAGCGCGGCGAGGCCGACATGAAGTCGGAGATCGAGCGCTTCCCGCGCCTGTTCGCGGGCGTCGAGACGGTGCCGGGCCTGACCTGGCCGACGCTCGTGTTCGAGCGCGAGATCACGCTGTTCCTCGGCAAGCTCGAGGTGAAGATCATGCACGTCGGCTCGGGCCATACGAAGGGCGACACGATCGTCTGGCTGCCGTCGCAGAAGGTGCTGTTCTCCGGCGACCTGGTCGAATACGACGCAGCCTGCTATTGCGGCGACGCGCAGCTCGAACAGTGGCCGACCACGCTCGAGGCGCTGCGCGCGCTCGGCGCGGAAAAGCTCGTGCCGGGCCGCGGCCCCGCGCTGCTGAATCCGGCTGACGTGAACAAGGGCCTCGACTATACGAAGGACTTCGTGACGACGCTGCTCGCGCAGGGTCGCAAGGCCGTCGAGCGCAAGCTCGACCTGAAGGCGTCGATGGCGCTCACGCGCGAAGCGATGGATCCGAAGTTCGGCAACGTGTTCATCTACGAGCACTGTCTGCCGTTCGACGTGTCGCGCGCGTTCGACGAGGCGAGCGGCATCACGCATCCGCGCATCTGGACCGCGCAGCGCGACAAGGAAATGTGGGACGCGCTGCAGGACTGAGCGGGTCACGGCGGCGGGGCGTCCGGGCGGACGTCCCGCCGTTTTCCTGACGGCCCCTGAACGGCGGCGGCATTGCGCCGCGGCTTCCGGAGCCGACTTCCGATCTCACAAGAAAGCAGGGCGCATGCACGCCCTCGGAGACTGCTGCGCGCTCGAATCGCGCGGCCCGTTTGGAGAGAGACATGCCCCAATCGCTTCCCGCCAAAGCGACGATCGCGCACGCGAGTGCCGCGGCGTCGGCTTCCGCATACGAATCCGCGCCCGCATCCGATGCCGGCGACGCGCTGCTGTTCCGCAAGATCGCGTGGCGGATCGTGCCGTTCCTGTTCCTCTGCTACGTCGTGTCGTTCCTCGACCGCATCAACATCGGCTTCGCGCAGCTGCAGATGAAGCACGACCTCGGCTTCAGCGATGCGATGTATGGCCTCGGCGCCGCGGTGTTCTATGTCGGCTACGTGTTCTGCGAGGTGCCGAGCAACCTGCTGCTCGCGCGCTTCGGCGCGCGCCGCACCTTCACGCGGATCATGCTGCTGTGGGGCATCGCGTCGACCGGAATGATGTTCGTGTCGCAGCCGTCGCATTTCTACGTGCTGCGCTTTCTGCTCGGCGTGTTCGAGGCCGGCTTCTTTCCCGGCATCGTGCTGTACCTGACCTACTGGTTCCCGGCGAACCGGCGCGCGGCGGCGATCTCGGTGTTCTTCGCGGGCGTCGCGGTCGCGGGCGTGCTCGGCGGCCTGGTGTCGGGCTGGATCATGCGCGACATGAGCGGCGTGCTCGGGCTGCACGGCTGGCAGTGGATGTTCGCGATCGAAGGCGCGCCGGCCATCGTGCTCGCGGGCTTCGCGTTCACGTACCTGGTCGACCGTCCGCAGGACGCCGCGTGGCTCACGTCCGACGAAAAGGCGCGCGTCGCCGCGCTGTGCGGCGACAGCCGTGCGCACGGCGCCGGTCATGGCGCGCACGACACACGCAGCCTGCTCGCCGCGCTCGCGAACCCGCGCGTCTACCTGTTCGCGTTCATCTACTTCTCGCTGACCTGCGCATCGCTGACGCTCAATTTCTGGATGCCGCTGATGATCCGCGACTTCGGCGTGACCGACGTCGTGGCCGTGAGCCTCTACACGGTCGTGCCGAACGCGGTCGGCGCGGTCGGCCTGATCCTGATCGCGCGCCGCTCGGACCGCACCGGCGAGCGCCGCAAGCACTTCGCGTGCTGCACGATCGGCGGCGGGCTCGCGCTCGCGGCGCTGACGCTGCACCTGCACAGCTTCGCGGCGATGCTCGCGTGCCTGTCGATCGCGGCGACGCTGATCTTCGCCGCGCTGCCGATCTTCTGGGCCGTGCCGACCCGCTACCTGTCGGGCAACGCGGCCGCGGCCGGGATCGCGCTGATCAGCAGCATCGGCATCACGAGCGGCATCGTCAGCCCGTGGGTGATCGGGCTGATCCGCACGCGCACCGGCAGCATGGATCTCGCCGTGTATCTGCTGGCCGCGCTGCTCGCGCTGAGCGGCGCCGCGCTGATGCTGGGCGTGAAGGGCGAAGGCGCGCAGCGCGCGTGAACGTGGGGCCGGTCGCTGCCGGCGGGCGTCGTTGTCGTTGCACGGACATGCGTGGCAAGCGGCGCGAAACGGGTTTGGGGTGACGAACCGGGTGCGTGGAATGCGTCGAGGCGTTTGACGACGACCGGCGAGCCGGCCGTCATCGACGCGCTTCGATTCGACAGCCCCGCGCCCGCGCATGGCGGGCGCGATGCCGATATTGCCGACTAGCGCGCAGCCGCGTAGCGCGGCGCCGGCGAATCCGTCGACAGGTGCGGCGCCATCGTGCGGCGCGCGGCCTCGTACGCATCCCATTCGTCAGCCGCATGCAGCGACGGAATCGTCACGAGTTCGCCGCGCTCGAAGCCGACCAGCGCCGCGTCGACGAGGTCGGACGCCGACATCACGATCTCCTTCGGCAGGTGTTCGAGCGGCAGGCCGCCGGTCTGCCAGAAGTCGGTGGCCGTCGCGCCGGGCAGCACGGCCTGCACCTGCACGCCGTGGTCCGCGAGTTCGTGATGCAGCGACTGGCTGAACGCGAGCACGAACGCCTTGCTGCCGCCATAGACGCCATTGAGCGTTTCCGGCGACAGCGCGACGATCGACGAAATGTTGATCACGGCGCCGCGGCCGCGTGCGACGAAGCCGGGCACGGCCGCATAGGTCAGGCGGGTGAGCGCGGTCACGTTCAGGTCGATCAGCCGTGTCATCGCGTCGACGTCGCTGTCGAGCAGCGGCGCGTGCGTGCCGACGCCCGCGTTGTTCACGAGCAGCGTGATGCTCGCGTCCTGCTTCAGCTTCGCCTCGACGGCGGCGAGCTCGGCGCGGTCGTTGAGGTCCGCGCCGACGATTTCCACGCTGCGCTGCGTGTCGTTCGTGATGCGCTCGGCGAGGGCGGTCAGCCGGTCGCGGTTGCGCGCGACCAGGATCAGGTCGTAGCCGCGGCGCGCGAGCCGGTCGGCGTAGATTGCGCCAATGCCCGACGATGCGCCGGTAATGACGGCGGTACCGCGATGTGCTTCAGTCATGATGTCGCTCCGTTGCGAAGAAAGGGTGAGTGCGTGAAGGCATTCTGGCTTCGAATCACGGCGACGCAAATGACGTAGATAGGTATGATTTCGGACATCGGGGCGGTCATGATGACCGTCGCCCCCGGCACCGGAGACACGCATGCACCGAATCGGCTTTCTGATCAGCGACGGCTTCCAGATCATGGCGCTCGCCGCGCAGTCGGTGTTCGAGTACGCGAACATGGGCGCCGGCGAACCGTTCTACGTGCTGGACAACTATTCCGTCGACGGCGGCGACGTGCGCTCGTCACTTGGGTTGCCGGTCGCGACGCGCGCGCTGAGCGGGCGGCTCGACGTCGATACGTGGATCGTCGCGGGCGTCAACGATCCGGTCGCATCGCCGGCGCCGGCCGGCGTCGTCGCGTTCCTCCGCCACCCGAACGCGCGCGCGCGGCGAATCGCCGGCATCTGTACCGGCGCGTTCGTGCTCGCCGAGGCCGGGCTGCTCGCGCAGCGTCGCGCGACGACGCATTGGGCGTACGGCCGCGACATGCAGAAGCACTTTCCGGAGGTTCGCGTCGAGGAAGACCGGATCTATATCGTCGACGGTCCGATCTGGACGTCGGCCGGGATGACGGCCGGCCTCGACCTGGCGCTCGCGATGGTGGAAAAGGATCTCGGCGCGGACGCCGCGCGCTCGGTCGCGCACAAGCTCGTGATGCACCAGCGCCGCGCGGGCGGGCAGTCACAGCATTCGGAAATGCTCGATCTCGCGCCGAAATCCGACCGGATCCAGAACGCGCTGAACTATGCGCGCCAGCATCTCGGCCGCGCGCTGACCGTCGAGGAACTTGCCGACGCCGCGCACCTGAGTCCGCGCCAGTTCAGCCGCGTGTTCACGCTCGAAACCGGACAGTCGCCGGCGAAGGCGATCGAGCGGCTGCGGCTCGAGGCCGCGCGGCTGATGATCGAGCAGAGCCGGCATTCGCTCGACGTGATCGCGAAGGAGAACGGTTTCCGCGACCGGCGCCACCTGCGCGATGCGTTCGTGCGCGGCTTCGGCGTGCCGCCGCAGGCGGTGCGGCGCGACGCGCGGGCGGACGAGCGCGAAACGGCCTGAATAGGCGCGCTGTTCAGCGCGTGACGAACGCCGTGGCGTCGTGCGGCGCCGCGCGTGCATGCTTGCGCTGGCGCAGCAGCGCGACGCGGCAATTTTCGCGCGCGGTCTCGCGGCCGTCGTCGTCGAGCAGCACCAGGTCGCCGCGCATCACGTTGAGCGTGATCACGTCGTCGCCCGGTGCGCCGAGCGTTTCCGGCGTATGCACGGACCCGGCCGGTTCGAGCACCGTGGATCCGGCCTGCGCGATCCAGTCGTACTCGCGGTAGCGCCACGCCCCCTGCAACGTATGGACGAACACCTCGCCGTCGTGACGATGGCGCGGTAGCGTGCCGCCGGCCGGCATCTTCAGCAGCGCGGTCAGCGTGTCTTCCGCCGCATTGATATGCAGATACTTGATCGCGAGCCCGGGCAGGTCGGCGCTCATCGGCAGCCACGGCAGCGCGTCGCCGGGTAGGCACGAAATCGGCGGCAGGTCGGTGGGGAGCGGGGCGGACGGCTGCGTCATGGCGGGAGGCGGAGCGGAAACGGGGAGTGCGCATTATCGCAGAGGCGGATCGGGCCGCAGGGCTGACGCGGATTGCCCCCGCTGGGCGCTCGGCGTCGGCGCGGCGTCCGGGTTCGCGGCCGCGCTGGTCGCCGTGGTGTTCCTGATCAAGATGACGCGACAGTCGCTGCCTGACGGCGGCGCCAGCGAAGCCTGAGCCCGGCTACGCGTCACCGCCGTCACCGCCATCGCCATCACCGCCCAGCCGCACCGCCGCATGCGCAGCTTCGAGGCACGACTGGAACAGCAGCGCCGCGCGTGACGGCCGCGGCGAGCGTCGCAGCAGGCTCACGAACCGGCACCGGTAGTTGAAGCGGTGCGGCGCGATCGCCTGCATCAATCCCTTGTTTTCGAAGCTCTCCGCGTAATGGTCGGGCAGGAAGCCGAGGTACCGGCCCGACAGGATCAGCGTCGCGATCGATTCCTGGTCAGAGGCCGTCGCGCTGCGCGTGAGCTTCGCGCGATGGCTCAGTTCCATGTTCGGCGAATGGAAGCCCAGCCCCGCGAACGCGTGGTTGCGGATCGTCGTCCACGTGAGCTTGCCGTGCGGCGCGTCGAAAAGCGGATGCTGGCGGCCGCAGTACAGCAGCATCCGTTCGTCGAACAGCTCCGAATACACGAGGCTCCCCGAACTGCGGTGCGCCGGGATGATCCCGACCTGATAGCTGCCGTCGATGATCCCGCGCTCGACCTCGTTGATCGACGCGACATGCAGATTCAGCGCGACGTCGGGCGCCTCGTCCGCGAACTGGCGGATCGCGTCGCCGAGCCGCGCCTTCGGGTTGGTGGCCGTCTTGTCGAATACGGCGATGTGCAGTTCGCCGCCCATCTTGTCGTGAATGCCGTCGATCCGGCTGCGAAATGCTTCCATCGACGCGAGCAGCCGCAGGGTTTCCTCGTACACCGTTTGCCCCTCGGCCGTCAGCGTGAAGCCCGCGCGGCCGCGCCGGCATAGCACGAGGCCGAGGCGCGTTTCGAGATCCTTCACGTGCCGGCTGATCGTCGAGATGCCGATATTCAGTTCCAGTTCGGCCGCCGCCATCCCGCCGCACTGCACGACGCCCTTGAAAACCCGCAGCAGCCGCAGATCCATGTCGCTGAGCTGCCCGAGCAGCGCGCGGCTCTTCGGTTTCTTTGCTTGCATAGATGAGCAAGTGAACATTGATATTGCGATATTCAAAAGACTAATTGGCCTCCCGACAATGCGCAACATCAACACAAGCACGAGGGGCGCGCCGCGCCGACCGACATGACCAATACGATCACCACCCGCCAGCAGGACGAGACCGACCTCCGCACCGACGCCGCGTGGCTCGACGCCCACTGGATGCCGTTCACGGCGAACCGCCAGTTCAAGTCGGACCCGCGCATGATCGTGTCGGCCAAGGACGCGTATTACACGGATGGCGAAGGCCGCAAGATCTTCGACGGCCTGTCGGGTCTGTGGTGCACGGGCCTGGGCCACGGCCGCGCGGAAATCACGGAAGCCGTGAGCCGCCAGGTCGCCCAGCTCGACTACGCGCCGGCGTTCCAGTTCGGCCATCCGAAGTCGTTCGAGCTCGCGAACAAGATCAAGGACCTGACGCCGGCCGGCCTCGACTATGTGTTCTTCACCGGCTCGGGCTCGGAAGCGGCCGACACGTCGCTGAAGATGGCCCGCGCATACTGGCGCGCGAAGGGCAAGGGCACGAAGACGCGCCTGATCGGCCGCGAGAAGGGCTATCACGGCGTGAACTACGGCGGCATCTCGGTCGGCGGGATCGGGCCGAACCGCAAGCTGTTTGGCCAGGGGATCGACGCCGATTTCCTGCCGCACACGCAGCTCGCCGAAAACAAGTTCTCGCGCGGGATGCCGGAGAACGGCGCCGAGCTCGCCGACCGCCTGCTCGACCTGATCGCGCTGCACGACGCGTCGAACATCGCGGCCGTGATCGTCGAGCCGTTCTCGGGTTCGGCAGGCGTCGTGGTGCCGCCGAAGGGCTATCTGAAGCGCCTGCGCGACATCTGTACCGCGCACGACATCCTGCTGATCTTCGACGAAGTCATCACGGGCTTCGGCCGTGCCGGCGCGATGACGGGCGCCGACGCGTTCGGCGTGACGCCGGACATCATGAACTTCGCGAAACAGGTGACGAACGGCGTGCAGCCGCTCGGCGGGGTGATCGCGACGAAGGAAATCTACGACACGTTCATGGCCGTGGGCGGCCCCGAATACATGCTCGAGTTCCCGCACGGCTATACGTACTCGGCGCACCCGGTCGCCTGCGCGGCCGGCATCGCGGCGCTCGACCTGCTGGTGAAGGAAGACGCGGTAGCCCGCGTGCGCGATCTCGCGCCGCATTTCGAGGCGGCCGTGCACGGGCTGAAGGGCCAGCGCCATATCACGGACATCCGCAACTACGGGCTGGCGGCCGGCCTGACGATCGCGGCGCTGCCGGGCGAGCCGGCACGGCGCCCGTACGAGATCGCGATGCGCTGCTGGGCGAAGGGCTTCTACGTGCGCTACGGCGGCGACACGATCCAGCTCGCGCCGCCGTTCATCTCGGAGAAGCGCGAGATCGACAACCTCGTCAACGCGTTGTCCGACGCGCTGAACGAAGTGGACTGAGCCGCGGCGCGCCCGTTGCGACAACCGAATTCACGAAAGAGCCAGACAATGAAACACGACAGCAATGTGACCTCCACCGTCGGCCACCTGATCGACGGCAAGCGCGTCGACGGCGGCAGCCGCGTGCAGCCGGTGTTCGACCCGGCGACGGGCCAATCGCACAAGAGCGTCGCGCTCGCCGACAAGCTGACCGTCGAGGCCGCGATCGCGTCCGCGCAGGCCGCGTTCCCGGCGTGGCGCAACACGCCGCCGCTGAAGCGCGCCCGCGTGATGAGCCGTTTCAAGACGCTGCTCGAGGAGCATGCGGACGAACTGTGCGCGCTGATCACCGCCGAGCATGGCAAGGTGCTCGCCGACGCGATGGGCGAACTGCAGCGCGGGATCGAGAACGTCGAATACGCGACCTACGTGCCCGAGCTGCTGAAGGGCGAGCACAGCAAGAACGTCGGCCCCGCGATCGATTCGTGGAGCGAGTTCCAGGCGCTCGGCGTCGCCGCCGGCATCACGCCGTTCAACTTCCCGGTGATGGTGCCGCTGTGGATGTGGCCGATGGCCGTCGCGTGCGGCAACACGTTCGTGCTGAAGCCGTCCGAGCGCACGCCGTCGTCGACGCTGCGCATGGCCGAGCTCGCGCTCGAGGCCGGCCTGCCGCCGGGCGTGCTGAACGTCGTGAACGGCGACAAGGAGGCGGTCGACACGATCCTGACCGACGCGCGCGTGAAGGCGGTGAGCTTCGTCGGCTCGACGCCGATTGCCGAATACATCTATTCGACCGGCTGCGCGCACGGCAAGCGCGTGCAGGCGCTCGGCGGCGCGAAAAACTTCGCGGTGGTGATGCCCGACGCCGACATCGGCAACGCGGTGAACGCGCTGATGGGCGCCGCGTACGGTTCGTGCGGCGAGCGCTGCATGGCGATCCCGCTGGTCGTCGCGATCGGCGATGAAACGGCCGACCGGATCGTGCGACGGTCTGAAGGCCGAGCTCGAGCAAGATGATGATCGGCCCGGGCAATGTCGCCGGAATCGACATGGGGCCGATCGTCACCGGCGAAGCGCATTTCGACAAGCTGATCGAGGCTACGTCGAGCAAGGCGTCGAAGCGGGCGCGACGCTTGTCGTCGATGGCCGCGGCGTGAAGGTCGACGGCCACGACGGCGGCTACTACCTCGGCCCGTGCCTGTTCGATCACGTGAAGCCCGGCATGCCGATCTACCAGCACGAGATCTTCGGGCCGGTGCTCGGCGTGATCCGCCTGAAGTCGCTCGACGAGGCGATGGCGCTGATCGACGCGCACGAATACGGCAACGGCACGTGCCTGTTCACGCGCGACGGGGAAGCTGCGCGCTACTTCAGTGACAACATCCAGATCGGCATGGTCGGCATCAACGTGCCGCTGCCGGTGCCGGTCGCGTATCACTCATTCGGCGGCTGGAAGCGCTCGCTGTTCGGCGACCTGCACGCGTACGGCCCGGATGCGGTGCGGTTCTACACGAAGCGCAAGACGATCACGCAGCGCTGGCCGTCGGCCGGCGTGCGCGAAGGGACGGTGTTTAGCTTCCCGTCGAACCGCTGACAAACGCTGACGCGCGTTCCGGCTGCACTTGGTGCCTGCCGCCCGGCGGGTGTCGCCATGCAGCCGGCGCAAGCATGCCCAAGCCTGCCCCGATCCGCGATCGGAGCAGGCTTTTTTACGCGTGCCGCGGCCGTGCCGACACGCAACGCGTGGAACGAACGCTTACGGGGCGACCACGTGCCACACGTTCTTGAAATTGTCGCCGTTGCGATCGCCCTGTTTCATGTCCTTCGAGAAGAAGTACAGCGGCTTGCCCTTGTATGCCCATTGCGGGCTGCCGTCGTCACGCTTGACGATCGTGTAGGGGCCGGCCGGTACGTCGGTCGCGCTGGCCTTGTACGGCGGCCAGAGGGTCTCGCATGGGCCCGAGCAGGCACTGGTGCCGGCGTTGGGCTTGTCCTTGTCGAATGCGTAGACGGTCATTCCGTTGGCGGCGACGAGCGTGCCGTTTTCGACTTTGGTGATCGAGCCTTGAGCCGAGGCTGAAACGGACGCGATGGCGAGCACGACGGAACTGACGAGCAGCACGGCTTTCATGGGTACCTCCTTATAGTCCGGTGGGCGGCGCGAATCGCGTGCACGGCCGGGCGTGCGCACGATCGCGGGGAATGGTGCCGGAACACGGCGCCGTGTCAGCCGGTGCGAGCGACGCGAAGTCGAATGGCGGCTGAACGGACGCCATTCATTCACCATAGGCGGTTTTTGGCAGGGCTGCGAGAAGAACCGGGTGCGCATCGGCAGCGCGTAGGCCCCGCGCAACGGGGCGGCGGTTGCGCGCGGCGGGCGGATTCAGTCCCGTTCGACGGCGATTGCGGTTTCGTTGCGCGCGCCTGTGCCGGGCAGTCAGCGAAACACCGGCGCCGACGCGAGCGCCGTCAGCACGGCTGGCATCGCGAGCGCGGCGACGATCGTCTGGAACGCGGTGATGCCGGCCATCAGCGGCGCGTCGCCGCCGAGCTGGCGCGCCATGATGTACGACGAGGACGACGTCGGCAGCGCCTGGAACAGCAGCGCGATGGTCAGCGCGGCATCGCCGAGCCCGAACAGGCGGCCGGCCGCGAGCGTGACGAGCGGCATCGCCAGGAACTTGAATGCCGATGCGATGCACATCGGCTGCATCCATGCGCGCGCCGCATCGAATTTCAGTGCCGCACCCACGCACAGCAGGCCGAGCGGCATCGACGCGGCGCCAAGCGCGCGCACGGCCGGTTCGACGGCGGCCGGAAACCCGACGCCGGCGGCCTGCATCGCGATCCCGAGCGCGCAGCCGACGACGAGCGGATTCGACAGGATCTGGCGCATGAGCGCCCCTGCGCCGAGCCGTGTTTCGCCGTAGCGCGCAAACACCAGCACGCACATCAGGTTCACGGTCGGGACGATCGCCGCGACGCACACGGCCGCGAGCGCGATCCCGTGCGCGCCGAACAGTCCGGCGGCGAGTGCCGTGCCGACATAGTTGTTGAAACGCACCGCGCCCTGGAACACCGACGTGAAGCCGGCGCCGTCCACCTGCACGAACCGGCGGACCAGCAGAAGCAGCGCCGCGACGAGCACGGTCGAACCGACCAGCGCCGCCGCGAGCGGCAACACGGGCAACGATTGCAGGCGCGCATTCGCGAGACCATGCGCGAACAGCGCGGGCAGCAGCACGTAGTAGCAAAGCCGCTCGGCGTGCGGCCAGAACGCATCGGCGAGGAAGCCCGTGCGCCGCAGGCCGTGGCCGAACGCGACCAGCAGCGCGACCGGCGCGAGCGCGAGCAGGATCGGGCCGATCATCGGCGCGCCTTCAGGTGGATGGGATGGGCCAGGCGGGACGGCCGGCAGGCGCAGCAGCGGAGCGAAGCGGGGATCCATCCGGCGGGCAACATGGCGGCGCGCAATCCAAGAGTGACGATGCTGCCAAGTTAAACACGCGGAGGAAGCAGGAATAATGGTTAATTATCGGGTGTTCAATGAGAAATTCTCATCGATGACGCGGTGATTTCCGCGCCCAGCGCACGCGCGAAACGCTCAGCCGGGCGCGACCGGTGTTCGAGCAGCACGACCGCGCGGCCCATCTGCGGCTGGCCGAACGGCAAGCGCGTGACCGGCGGCAGACGCGCGAGCGTCGAGTCGGGCAGTGCGACGATCGCCGCGCCGAGCCCGCGCGCGACCATGCGCACGATCGTCTCCGCGCTGTCGAGCACCATCTCTTCACGCACGCGCACGCCGATGCGGCGCAGCTCGGCGGCGATCATCCGGCCGGCCCACGCCTGCGCGTCGAAGCGGATGAACGGCAGCGCCTCGAGCAGCGTGCGCGCGTCGCGCTCCGCGTAGTGCGGCGGCGCGAGCAGCCAGAAGCGGTCTTCGTACAGCGTGGTCCACGTGAGTTCCGCCGGATGCGGGCGCACGGGGCGGGTCGTGATCGCCGCGTCGAGTTCGCCGGCCGCGACGCGGTTCGCCAGTTCGGCCGACATGCCGGCCGATACGTGCACGCGCAACGACGGATGCGCGTCGCGCAGCGCGAGCAGCGCATCGGGCAGCGGACCGGACAGCGCGGTCTGGATCGCACCGACCCGCAGGCGACCGACGAGCTTCTTCTCGTCGCTGAGCGCATCGGGAATCCGGTCGACCATCGCGAGCACCTGCTCGGCCTGCGCGACGAGAATGTTGCCGGCTTCGGTGAGTACCGGCTGGCGGCGCGAACGGTCGAACAGCTGGACGTTGTATTCGCTTTCGAGCGCCTTTATCTGCAGGCTCACGGCGGACTGCGTGAGCCCGATCGCCTCGCCGGCGCGTGCGAAGGTCCGGTATCGGGCGATCGCGACCAGCGTTCTGAATGCGCGTAGTGACATGGACTCGGTGAGGTGGGCGGCCGGGGCCGGCACGCGGATTGCTCGATGATGCCGGCGGCGGCGCATGAACGGCACGCCGATTGCGGCCCCGATGGCCGCGGACGCAGCCCGCACGCCGGCGGACATCATGCCCGTGCGTGCGCAAACGGGCAACCGCGGCATCGGCTGGCCGACGCGGAATGCGTGGTGCGGTGCGGCGCGTGCCGCCCGTACGTGTTTCATCGATGCCTCGGGGCGACGCGGGCCATCGCGTCGTCCCGGTCCTTCGCGGAGGGAACGATGCCTGACGACCCCGGTGATGTAGCACGCGCGAGCTATCGCGCGTATGTCGACAAGGACCGCGACGCGATCGAAGCGCTGATCGCGCCGGACTTCCATTTCACGAGCCCGCTCGACAACCGGCTCGACCGCGACGCGTATCTGGCGCGCTGCTGGCCGAACAGCGCGATGCTCGCCGGTTTCGACTTCGTCGATGTTGCCGTGCACGGTGAATACGTGTTCGTCGTGTACGAAGCCGAAACGAGCGCCGGGCGGCGCTTCCGCAACGCGGAGCGATTGCGCGTGCGCGGCGGGCGGATCGTCGAGGCCGAGGTGTATTTCGGCTGGTATGTGCCGCACCAGGCGCCCGATGGCGGGTTCATCGAATCGGGTCGTTGACGGCGCGCATCGACATGCTCACCCCGACGCATGCTCTCCCAGCGCCTGAATGAACCGCGAAAACAGCTCCGGCTGGGACGAGATGCCGAGCTTCGCGTAGAGATGCCGCCGATGCACCTTCACCGTCTCCGGTGAAATCGCGAGCCGCTCCGCGATCGCCTTCGACGAATTGCCGCGCAGCACCATTCGCGCGATCGACATCTCGCGATCCGTCAGCACGCCCGCGCCGAAGCGCGCGAGCGCCTGCTCGACGCGCGCGCCGAGATCGTCGTCGGGGGTCGCGCGCGCGGCATCGCCTACCAGCCGCCAGTGTTGCCGAATCGCTGCGAGCACCCACGGCATCGCGGCCGTCAGCTTGCCGAGCGGCTCGACGTCGAAGCGCGTGGCTGCCCCGAGCGACAACGACAGCAGCAGGTCGGGGTTCGGCCGCAGCAGGATTTGAATTTCGTCGTCGCCGACCGCATCGCGGAAGTAGCTCAGGAAATACTCGCTCTGCCGGAACAGGTCGGGCGCGACTTCCTCGAGCCGGTAGCAGCCGTCGGCGAGCCCGTCGTGCGCGGCCTGCAGGAACGGATCGAGCAGATATAACCCATTGAGGTAAAGCGGCACCGGCGACGCGCTGTCGGTGCCGCCCGTGTCGTATTCGTCGAGCACGAGCGGCACGCCGTCGCGGCCGATCGCGGTCGCGAGCGCGTTGTCGAACGGCACCATTTCGTTGAGCAGCAGCACCAGGAACCGCCAGAAGCGCGGCTGGCCGAGATGATCGATTGCGCGGCCGAGCGCCTGGTGCATCGCGATTTCGGAGAAGAGTCGATCCATACCACCACCGGAGGGCGTAACACGAAGGGGGAATAGCGGTCCTGAATTTGGCTTCCTAGACTGCCACGCAATCAATCGGGCCCGAGTATGGGCGTTCAAAAAAACGGCGCAAAGGATCCGTCCGCACATGAAACGCGCAGGCGTCGTGCATGGGCGGAAAGGCCGCAAGCACAGGAGAACGAAATGGCGATGATGTCGGAATCGACGGGCACGCTGCAAGCGACGCCTGCCACGGAAGACGCGCCGCGCGCGTTGTCGCAGACGCTCAGCGTGCGCGATGCGGTGATGATCACCGTGTCGGGCGTGACGCCAGCAAGCTCGATCTTCGTGATTGCGCCGTTCGCGATCCAGCAGGCCGGCAGCGGCGCGGTGCTGTCGTTCCTGCTCGGCGGCGTGCTCGCGCTCGCGTTCGCGCTCTGCTACGCGGAGCTCAGCGCCGCGCACCGCAGCGCGGGCGGCGAGTACGTGATGGCCAAGCGCGTGTTCGGCACGCTGCCCGGCTACCTGACCTTCATCACGGTGCTGTCCGTCAGCGTGTTCATCCCGGCCGTGCTCGCGAGCGGCGCCGCGCCGTACCTGAACAACGCGCTCGGCACGCACTTCGGCAACCAGTCGGTTGCGCTGACGATCGTGCTGCTCAGCTACGTGCTCGGCATGCTGAACATCAAGACGAATGCGTGGATCACGGGCGCGTTTCTCGTCGTCGAGATCGGTGTGCTGATGCTGATCGCGGGGCTCGGCTTCGGCGCGCCGCATCGCGGCGCCGAGGTGCTCGTCGCGCCGGTCGTCGCGAGCGGCACTGCGCTGGTGCCCGCCACGTTCGCGGCGATCGTGCCCGCGATCGGCACGGCGATCTTCTGCTACAACGGCTTCGGCTCCGCCGCGTATCTCGCGGAAGACCTGCGCGGCGGCAACCGCAACGTCGCGAAGGCGGTGATCTATTCGCTGCTGGTGATCCTCGTCGTCGAACTGATCCCGCTCACCGCGATCGTGCTCGGCGCGCCGTCGCTGACGGAGCTGACGAAGAGCGCCGACCCGATCGGCTATGTCGTGCGTTCGCTGAGCAACCCGGTGGTATCGCGGGTGGTGAGCGGCGGGATCTTCCTGTCGGTGTTCAATGCGATTATCGCGATCGTGATCACGATGGGACGCCTGCTGTACAGCAGCGGCCGGCATGCGCTCTGGTCGCGCACCTGCAACCGCGCATTCTCGACGATCCATCCGCGCTTCGAATCGCCGTGGCTCGCGACGCTCGCGCTGGCGGTGCCGTCGTCGGGGCTGGTGTTCGTGTCGAGCCTCGACGAGCTGACCGCGTTCACGGTCGACCTGCTGCTGCTGATCTATCTGGTGGTCGGGCTGGCCGCGCTGGCGAGCCGGTTCGTGCGCCGCGACGTCGAACATCACTACCGGATGCCGCTGTGGCCCCTGACGCCGCTCGTCGCGGTCGCGGGCGCCGCGTACACGCTCTACACGACGCTGGCGACGGCGACCAAGCCGACCGACCTCATCATCATCGGCGCGCTGCTGGGGGCCGCGCTCGCGATGTATGCGGTCTGGGCGCGCCACAGCGACGCGTTCCGCGCGCTCTGAACGCCGCGTCGAAACCTTTGCATACCGAAACATCGAACCAATGAAACACGGGAGGACATGCATCATGCGAACGAGGGATCTCGGCATCCGCATCGGACTCGGCACGCCGGGCCGCTTCAACGCGATCACGGACGTACCGGGCGTGCGGGTCGGACATTGCACGCTGAACGTCGAGAACGGCGACGCATCGATCCGCACCGGCGTGACCGTCATCGAGCCGCGGGCGGGCGCCGCGCACGATTCGCCGTGCTTCGCGGGTGTCCACGTGCTGAACGGCAACGGCGATGCGACCGGGCTCGAATGGATCCGCGAAGCCGGCCTGCTGACGACGCCGATCGCCTATACGAACACGCACAGCGTCGGCGCGGTGCGCGATGCGCTGGTCGCGAACGAACGCGAAGCGGCGGCCGGCCGCGTGTACTGGTGCATGCCAGTCGTGATGGAAACCTACGACGGACTGCTCAACGATATCTGGGGGCAGCACGTGAGCGCCGCACACGTCCAGCGTGCGCTGGCCGCGGCGCAGTCCGGGCCGGTCGCCGAGGGCGGCGTCGGCGGCGGCACGGGGATGATCTGCCACGAGTTCAAGGGTGGCATCGGCACCGCATCGCGGGTGGTCGCGGCCGATGCGGGCGGCTGGACCGTCGGCGCGCTCGTGCAGGCGAACTACGGCGTGCGCGAGATGCTGCGCGTGGCCGGCTATCCGGTCGGCGAAGTGCTGCGGCACGTGCATTCGCCGTTCCGTGCGCCCGATGCGCGGGGCGAAGCCGGGATGGGCTCGATCGTCGTCACGATCGCGACCGACGCGCCGCTGCTGCCGCACCAGTGCACGCGTCTCGCGCAGCGCGCGAGCGTCGGGCTGGCTCGCGTGGGCGGCGGCACGGAGGATTCGAGCGGCGACATCTTCCTCGCGTTTGCGACGGGCAACGACGGGCTGCCGGCCGCGAACTACGGCAGCAAGGGTGCGCCCACGACGGCCGTGACGATGGTGAACAACGACCATATCTCGGCGCTGTTCGCCGCCGCGGCGGAAGCGGTGGAGGAAGCGATCGTGAATGCGCTGGTCGCGGGGAGCGACGTCGAATCGCGCGGCGCGCGGGTCGAAGGGCTGGGGCACGCGCGCTTGCTGGATGCGTTGCGCGAAGTGGGGTGGCGGCCGGGACGCGGCGCCTGAAACGCAATGCGCCGCTTCAATCGAAGCGGCGTGGCGGGCAGGGTCGTTGCGGTGATCGTTGCGGTGATCGGCCGGCGCGTCGTGCGCGCGCGCATGCGATGCGCGTGAGGCATGCGATGCGTGCGCGGCGGGCCTGGCCGTGACGACGCGGCGTCATGTTCAGCTGCCGAAGTAGACGTTGCAGAAGCTGACGGGGCCGACGCATGCGTTCGGATCTTCCTGCTTCGATTGCGCACGATCGACGCGACCGGCGGCCTGGACGGCTTCGGCGCGGTTCGCCGGTTGCTGCGCATGGTCGGCCGGCGCGGGCTGCGCGTGCGCGACAGCGGCGGTGAGCGACAGGGCAACGAGGGCGAGGTGCAGCGGCTTCATTTGAGTTTCTCCTGGGTCAGTGCCAGTCTCGCTGGCAGTGAGGAAACTATAGGCGCGCACTGCTTGAAGATTAATCGCCGCGGGTGCAGAGCTTATTTCCAATCGGAACAAGGATGACGTTGCGCGCGCATCGATCGCGCATCTATCGCCGTCGTCGATCAATGACGATGGCGGTTGAACGGCGCGTCCTTGTCGAGCAGCGCGCTGCGGATGAAGTGCAGGCAGCCGACGATGCGCTGCATCCGGTGGCGCTCGGCGGGCACCGCGTACCACGCATGCAGCGTGTGCTGCGCGGCGCGGATCGCCAGGTTCACGGATTTCAGCGTGCGCGCGTGGTGGACCGGCGTCGGATCTTCGAAGAAGCGCGGCAGCTCGTGCAGTACCGCATCGACCGACACGGTCCAGCGTGTGGTCTGCGGCGGTTTAGATTCGCAGAACCCGTGCAGCTCGTCGCGCAGGTCGATCACCGCGTGGCCGACTTCGAGCGTCGACAGCATCCAGCGCAGCGCGTCGCGATGCTGTCGCGTGCGCCTGACGAGCAGCGTGCGCAGCTGTGCCATCAGGTCGTGCGTGCTCGACTGGAAGCGCGCCGCGAGGCCCTCGCGCGTGCCTTCGCAGGCGAGCGTGACCTGGCGGCGCAGATCGTGCGCGATGCGCGACGTGAGCCACGGCATGTGGGTTGGAAACACCACCGCGAACACGATCGAGCACGCCAGCATCGCGATGACGACGGCGAAACCATTGTTGACGAGCACCTCGGGGGTATACGCGATCGCGTTGTCGGGCCCCGCGAGCAGGCAGAAGAACACCGCGAAGCCGATCCCGTAACCGGATAGCCCCGGACGCATCGCGAGAAACGCGCCGATGCCGAGCACCGGCGCGAGTGCCGCGCACAGCAGCGGAAAACCGTCGATGTTCGGATACACGTAGCACAGGAACACATAGCCGACCGCCGTCGCGAACGCCGCGCCGACGGCCATCTGCGCGACGAACTTCGACGCGCGCGGCGAAGTCGAGCTCAGCGCGCACGCGATCGCGGTGGCGATCACGGCGAGCGAGCCGCTCGGCCATTCGGACGCGATCCAGAACGCGCTCATCGCGCCGACGGCGACGAGCGTGCGCAGGAACGCGAAGCCGACGAAGAACGAATTGGTCTTCACCGCGTAGCGCGTGACCGAGCGTTCGAACGCATGATCGTCGCGGTCGAGCGACGCGTACGTGTCGGCATAACCGACATACTCGCCGATGAAGCGATACATCAGCTCGATCGCGGTATCGAAGTCGAGCAGGCCGCCGGCCGCGTGATCCTCGAGCGCGCGGCGCGACGCGCGGGCAGCCTTCGGCAACGCGCCGTGAAAGCGGCGCAGTTCGAGCAGCGCGCCGGTCGTCGACGCGATCCCGCGCTGCCGCTCGTCGCGCAACGCGGTGATGTGCCGCGCGAGCCCGTCGACATGCGGCGCGAGCGCGTCGAGCACGGCGTCCGAGCGGTTCGCGCGCAAGCGCTTGACGAGCTGATGCAGCGCATGCAGGCGCGTGCACGCGTTCATGAACTCGCTGTTCAGCCGCGCGAGTCGGCGGCTGCGCGCGCGAATGTGCGGATCCTCGAACGACGCGAACGCGCGATTGGCCTCGAAGCCGACGATCTCGTCGACGAAATCGGCGAAGCGCCGCTCGAAATCGCCGCGCGCGAGCTCGCCCGACAGCGCGCCGGCCGCGAAGGCCGGGAACTTCACGTGGCGGGCGCTCAGCGAGCGCATCAGCGCCTTCGCGGAGCTGAGCGGCAGGATCAGCGCGCTGACCGCACCGGAGCACGCGATGCCCAGCGCGACTTCCGCGGCGCGCGTGAGCGCCGACTGGAACAGCGTCTGCGGCGTCATCACCGCCGGCAGGCCGATCAGCGCGGCGGTATAGCCGGCGAGCACGAACCCGTACCAGCGGAAGTGGCGATTGCGCACCGCGAGCGCGATGCAGGCGCCGATCCACAGCGTGATGCCGGCCATGTACAGCTCCGGCTGCTGCGCAAACAGCCCGCCGAGCGCGAGCGCGGCGACGAGGCCGGCCGCCGTGCCGAGCACGCGATAGAAGCTCTTCGCGAACACCATCCCCGACATTGGCTGCATCAGCACGAACACGGTCGTCATCGCGGTGCGCGGCTGCGACATCTCGAGCCGCATCGCGATGCCCATCGCGAGCAGCGCGGCGAACACGGTCTTGGCGAGGTGCAGCCAGATCAGCCCGTCGCTCGTGGCCCAATCGCGTGCGGCGCCGCCGAGCGGATCGAGCCAGGCGCTCCATCGTGCGGGTTCGACGGAAGGTCGCTCGATCGCAGGTTGTGGCTTCATGAAAAGGAAAGGGCGCGCGCGGTGTCGCGGCGCGTCCGGACGGGTCCGTTCGACTGATGAGGCGCCGATTGTAGGAGCGCGGCGCGCGGGCATTAACGCAGCTACGGGGAAACGATAGTTGCAGGCCGCGTAACAATCTGTCGCCTCCACTGGAGGAAAATGGCGGCTCCGCTACAGGTGGTTCACACGAATGGATACCCTACAAAACATGCGGGTGTTTACGCGCGTCGTCGAGACGGGCAGTTTCACCGCGGCCGCGCAATCGCTGAATTCGACGACGGGTGCGATGTCGCGCGCGGTGTCGGAGCTCGAGGCGCGCCTGCGCACCCGTCTGATGAATCGCTCGACGCGCCGTCTCGCGCTGACGTCGGCCGGCGAAAGCTATCTGCGGCGCTGCCGGCAGATCCTCGCCGACGTCGATCGCGCCGAGGAAGAAGCAAGCTGCGCGCACGAGCGGCCGGCCGGCGTGCTGCGCATGCACAGCTTCGCGAGCGTCGGCCATCACTATGTAATGCCCGCGCTGACGCGCTATCACACGCAGTATCCCGGCGTGTCGATCGAGCTGTCGCTGTCGCAGCGCATGCCCGACCTGTTCGACGGCACGAGCGACATGGCGGTCGTGACCGCGTCGTCGCTGCCCGATTCGGAACTCGTGTCGCATCTGCTCGGCTCGACCTTCAGCATCCTGTGCGCGTCGCCCGAGTACGTGAAGCGCCACGGCGCGCCCGCACGCCCGCAGGATCTCGGCGCGCACGCGTGCCTGACGCTCTGCACGCCGGCCTTCCCGACCCACGAATGGGTGCTCGAAGGCGCCGAGGGCGTCGAGCAGATCCATGTCGCCGGGCCGGTGCAGACCAATACGGCCGAGTCGCTCGCGCTCGCGATCCGCGACGGCATCGGGATCGGCATGCTGCCGCTGTATTCGGCGATCGACGCGCTGCGCGACGGCACGCTCGTGCGCGTGCTGCCCGATCACATCCTGCAGAAGATGAACGTGTATGCGCTGTATCCGTCGCGCCGCTTCGTCGACGCGAAGGTGCGTACCTGGGTCGAGATGCTGCGGGCGCAGGTGCCGGGGATGATCGCGCGCGACGTCGAGATGCTGAACGCGATCGACCGCGAACCGCAGGCCGCGTGACGGCGGGCGAATACGGAAAGCAACAGAATGGCAGCGTGCCGGACGGCGCGCTGTTTGTCCGGCCGCGTCATCACGGGCCGGTTCGCGCGACAGCCGCCGCGCCCGCACGCTAAGCGTCATGCGGGCGCGGCGTTACCGTATGCGTTCACAGCGCGGGCTTCGCTGCCACGCCCGATTCGGTTGCGCCCGCACCGGCCGGGCCATATCCGCTTTGCACGGCCTTGTGCTCGGCGAGCCGTTTTGCCGCGAGGCGCTCCTGCGCGGCCATGATGTCGTCCGGATAGTTGCCGACGTCGCCGAGCGCCGGGTTGTAGCCGACCGATTCGAGGTCATAGAGCTCTTGCAGCACCTGCGCGCGCGTGACGGGCGACTTGGCGGCCTGCGCGAACGACAGGGCCGGTGCGGCAAGCAGGACGGCAGCGGCGGCGGTAACGACGAGCGATTTCACGATGTTCTCCTGTAGACGGGGTGTGAGGCCGGTTCGGCGATCGATGTGCGATCCGAACCATCGACGCCAGTCTATGCAGCGCACGCGGCCGCAAAAACCCCGATTCCAGGCAGGCTGCTTTCCAGATGGCACAACATTGGCGCACGTCGCCCGTGTCGACCCGACCCGTGCGCGGCGACACGGGCATGGCCGACGGGCGACGCGTCATTCCGTCATGCTGACGGCGATCAGAAGCGCGTGCGCATGCCGATCGTGCCGACGATCTGGTTCGCGGTGCTCGATGCGCCGCCCGACGTGTTGATGAACGCCTGGTAGCCGCGGCCCGATGCGTGCTGGTACATCGCTTCCGCGTACAGGTCGGTGCGGCGCGACAGCTTGTACACCGCTTGCAGGTCGACCTGGTGCCACTTCGGATCGGTGCCGTGCTTGCTGTCGGGGTTCGACACGCTGGCATCCGTGTACACGTAGGCCGCGCCGAGGCTGACGGCCGGCGTCACCGCATAGCGCACGTTCACGTCGTAGTTGTTGAACGCGACCTGGCCGGTGGAGCCGAACGAGCCCGAGTTGTCGTACTGCGAACGCGTATAGACGAAGCCGACCGTCGCCGGACCGAACCCGTAGCTGACACCGCCGCCGTAGGTGCGCATGCGGTCCGCGCCCACCGACCAGCCGCCCTGGCTCACGCTCTTCGCTTCGGCCACGTCGGTCGCGCCGGGGCTCGCGCTCGTCGAACCCTTCGTGCCGTTCATCTGCAGGTACGCGCCGGCCAGCTTCAGCGGGCCGTTCGTGTAGCTCGCCGCGACGCTGTACGCGCGGTTGCCGGCGAAGTTCGTCGAGTTCGAGAAGCCGTACAGCGCGCCGACCTTGAAGCCCGCGATCGTGTCGCTCGTGTACTTGACCGCGTTGTTGATGCGCACCGAATGGTTCAGGTTGTCGTTGTCGAACGGATGCGCGAAGCCCGTATCGCCGAAGTCGCCGGCCGTCGCGGACAGCGGCGCGACGAAGTCGACCATCGTGTCGTACTGGCGGCCGAGCGTCAGCGTGCCGAAGCCGCTGCGGCTCAGGCCGACGTATGCATGGCGGCCGAACAGCTTGCCGTCCTGGCCAAGCGCGCCGTTGTTCGCGTTGAAGCCGTTCTCCAGCACGAACAGCGCCTTCAGGCCGCCGCCGAGATCTTCGGTGCCGCGCAGGCCGAAACGGCTGCCGTTGATCGTGCCGGTAGTCATCCGCCACTGGGACCCGCCGTTCGCGTTGTTGGTGTATGCGATCCCGGCGTCGATCAGGCCGTACAGCGTGACCGAGCTCTGCGCGTGCGCGAGCGGCGCGAAGAGTGCGGTGGCGGAGGCGGCGGCAATCAGGGTTTTGTTCATGTAAATGCTCCTGCGTGTGGGACGGTGATCAAAGTTCGGCGCAAGTGTAGGGGCGCGTTCGTCCGATTCCGGCGGCCGGGGCGCGAGCGCACCGTTGCGAGCCGCGCAAGAGTGCGTCATACGGTGTTCACAAACCGATGCCGCCGCCGGATGCCGGGCGTTTTCGCGGAAGGCGCGGTGCGTGATGTGCGATTGCCACGCCTGCCGTGTCGCGCATTGACAACACGCGCGTCGCCGGCGCGGGAGTTGCTCGCCGCCTCGCGCACGTGGAGAATGAGCCATCCCATGCCGGGACAAGGAGACATCGATGACTACGCATCACCGTCCGTCCTTCAGTGCCGCGCTCTGCTATCGCGACCCGAAAGCCGCGCTCGCATGGCTCGAACGTGCATTCGGTTTCGAGCGCTCGCTCGTCGTCACCACACCGGAAGGCGACATCGCCCACGCCGAAATGAAATTCGGTGACGGTCTCGTGATGATCGGCGGCGCGTGGGCCGACTTCATCGCATCGCCGGAAGACACCGGCGACCGCAATACCCAGCACGTCCACGTGCATCTGCCGGACGACGCGGACATCGACGCGCACTGCGAACGCGCACGCGCGGCCGGCGCGGAGATCCTGCAGCCGCCGGCCGATGCGTTCTACGGCGATCGCATGTATCGCGCGCGTGACCCCGGCCGGCACGTGTGGACGTTCGGCAAGCACGTGCGCGACGTGACGAACGACGAGATGAGCGCGGCCACCGGCCTGAAGATCGACGATTTCCGCTGAATGCCGGACCCGCTGAACGAGCCGAATTTCCCCACCACGCGGCGCGCTGACGCCGCATGACGCCAGGATCCACATGAATCTCTTCAATGCACGCCTGCGCGGTCGCGACGGGCTCTTCACGATCGGTATCGACGGCGACAGGATCGCGCGGATCGACGCGCAAACCGCGCCGGTCGCGCCTGCCGGCACCGACGACATCGACGCCGGCGGACGTGTCGCGATCCCGCCGCTGGTCGAGCCGCATATCCATCTCGATGCGGTGCTCACGGCCGGCGAGCCGGCCTGGAACATGAGCGGCACGCTGTTCGAGGGGATCGAGCGCTGGTCCGAGCGCAAGGCGACGATCACGCACGAGGACACCAAGACGCGCGCGCATGCGGCGATCGGCATGCTGCGCGATCACGGGATCCAGCACGTGCGCACCCACGTCGACGTCACCGATCCGACGCTCGCCGCGCTGAAGGCGATGCTCGAAGTGAAGGACGAGGCGCGCGGGCTGATCGACCTGCAGATCGTCGCGTTTCCGCAGGAAGGCATCGAGTCGTTCGACGGCGGCCGCGCGCTGATGGAGCAGGCGATCGATCTCGGTGCGGACGTCGTCGGCGGGATTCCGCATTTCGAGAACACGCGCGAGCAGGGCGTCAGCTCGATCCGCTTCCTGATGGAGCTGGCCGAGCGCACCGGCTGCCTCGTCGACGTGCACTGCGACGAGACCGACGATCCGCATTCGCGCTTTCTGGAAGTGCTTGCGGAAGAAGCGCGCGTGCGCGGGATGGGCGCGCGCGTGACGGCGAGCCACACCACCGCGATGGGCTCGTACGACAACGCGTACTGCTCGAAGCTGTTCCGGCTGCTGAAGCGCGCGGGGCTGAACTTCGTGTCGTGCCCGACGGAGAGCATCCACCTGCAGGGGCGTTTCGACACGTTTCCGAAGCGGCGCGGCGTCACGCGCGTCGCGGAGCTCGATCGCGCGGGCCTGAACGTGTGCTTCGGGCAGGATTCGATCAAGGATCCGTGGTATCCGCTCGGCAACGGCAATATCCTGCGCGTGCTCGACGCCGGCCTCCATATCTGCCACATGATGGGCTACGAGGACCTGCAGCGCTGCCTCGACTTCGTGACCGATCACAGCGCGACCACGATGCATCTCGGCGATGGTTACGGGATCGCGGTCGGGCGCCCGGCGAACCTGGTCGTGCTCGATGCGGACAGCGACTACGAAGCGGTGCGCAGGCAGGCGAAGGCCACGCTGTCGGTTCGCCACGGGAAGGTGATCATGCGGCGGGAACCGGAGCGCGTCACATATCCGGAGTGACGGGGTCGCGTGGGAGGCGGCGCGCGCCGCCGCGCGGCGCCTTCACTCGTTCATTCGTGAAATGCATGGGTTGAGAAGAAAAAGACGTTTGTCTCATGAGCGGCCCCCGCCTACGATTCGGACCTGACGGCGGCGTGCATGGTGCGCGCCGCCTTGTCGATTCTCGTTCGCCGACCTCATGCGCCTCGACCTTCCATCCGCTCCCGCGTATTCTTCGCCGTCCGCCAGCCCGTTCGCGCGAATGGCGGTCGTCACCGTCCTGACCGGCATCGGCGCGGGCTTCGGCGGGATGCTGCTCGCGCTGCTGCTGCACGCGATCCAGCATGTGGCCTACGGCTACAGCCTGTCGCACGTGGTCGGCACCCAGAGCTTCCTCGCGGGCGTGACGCTGGCCGACCCGTTGCGCCGGCTCGCGGTGCTCGTCGTCTGCGGGCTCGTCGCGGGCGGCGGCTGGTGGGCGCTCTATCGGTACGGCCGGCCGCTCGTCAGCATCCGCCGCGCGGTGCGTGCGGCCGATCCGCGGATGCCGTTCGTCAGCACGACGGTTCACGCGCTGCTGCAGATCGTCACCGTCGCGCTCGGTTCGCCGCTCGGTCGCGAAGTCGCCCCGCGCGAGATCGGCTCGCTGCTCGCCGGGCAGCTCGCGCACCGTGCGGGGCTCACGTCTGCCGATTGCCGGCTGATGGTCGCGTGCGGCGCGGGCGCCGGCCTCGCGGCCGTCTACAACGTGCCGCTCGGCGGCGCCGTGTTCGTGCTCGAAGTGCTGCTCGGCACATTCGAATTGCGCGCGCTGGTGGTGGCCGTCGTCACGTCGGCGATCGCGGCGGCTGTCGCATGGGTCGGCCTCGGCAACGAACATCAGTACACGGTGCCTGCGTTCGTGCTGAGCACGCCGCTGGTCGCGTGGTCGATCGTCTGCGGGCCGCTGTTCGGTTTCGCCGCATACGGTTTCGTGCGGCTCACGACCCGTGCGCGGGCGGATGCGCCGAAGGGCCGGCTGCTGCCCGTGCTCGCGCTGGTCAACTTCGCGGTGATCGGTGTGCTCGCGATGTGGTTTCCGCAACTGCTCGGCAATGGCAAGGGGCCGGCTTCGCTGGGTTTCGACGGCACGCTGACGATCGGCGTCGCGGCGACGCTGCTCGTGCTGAAGGTGCTGATCGAGGCGAGCAGCCTGCGTGCGGGCGCGGAGGGCGGGCTGCTGACGCCGGGTCTCGCGAACGGTGCGCTGCTGGGTGTCGTGCTCGGCGGGCTGTGGGGCCTCGTATGGCCGGGCGCGTCGATCGGCGGGTGCGCGCTGATCGGCGCGACCGCGTTTCTTGCCGCGTCGATGCAGATGCCGATCACGGCCGTCGTGCTGCTGCTCGAATTCACGCGCGTGAATCACGACAGTCTCGTGCCGATGCTGCTGGCCGTGGCCGGGTCGCTCGTTGCGTATCGTTTCGCGCAGCAACTGGCCGAGCGGCGCGCGAATGAGATCGCGACGGTCGGCACGCCGGAGACGGCGGCGGCGACGGCGACCCACTGACCCGCGCCGTCATCCGTCCACCGAAGTCATCCGCACGGGCGGCTCCCCCGGGGCTGCCCGACGTCGTTTTCCTTCCCGTTTCCTCGCCTCTTCTCGCGCGTAGCGCTGCCTGATCGCGATGGTGCGCACCCCAAAGCGCGTCTTTTGGTTCTGTGCAAAAATCCGCGCGTTTCCGCGCCACCGAACAACGAACCATACGCGCGCGGATGTCCGTATCAGGAAACGAGGAGCTCAAGTTGGTCCAACGCATTTCCCGCTTTTTCACGCAGGTGGTCCACCGCGTGCTGCCCGACCCGTTGATTTTCGCGATCCTGCTGACGATCGCCACGTTCGCGCTCGCCTTCGGTCTCACGCCGACCACGCCGGTGCAACTCACGACGATGTGGGGTTCAGGCTTCTGGAACCTGCTCGCGTTTTCGATGCAGATGGTGATGATCCTCGTCACCGGCCACGCGCTCGCGAGTTCGCCGCCCGTGCGCCGCCTGCTCGTTGCGCTCGCAAGCACCGCGCGCACGCCGGGGCAGGGCGTGATGCTCGTCGCGTTCGTCGGCGCGCTCGCCTGCGCGATCAACTGGGGCTTCGGCCTCGTGCTCGGCGCGATGCTCGCGCGCGAAGTCGCGCGCCGCGTGGCCGGTAGCGACTATCGGCTGCTCGTCGCGTCCGCGTACATGGGTTTCCTGAGCTGGCACGGCGGGCTGTCGGGTTCGGTCCCGCTCGTCGCCGCGACGAAGGGCAATCCGATGGAAAAGACCGTCGGACTGATTCCCGTGTCGGACACGATCTTCACCGGCTACAACGCGTTCATCACGATCGGGCTGATCGTGATGCTGCCGTTTCTGGCGCGGATGATGATGCCGAAGCCCGGCGACGTCGTCAGCGTCGATCCGGCGCTGCTCGCGGAACCGCCGAGCGTCGAGCGCCAGCTCGGGCCCGACGCGACGTTCGCTGAACGGATGGAGGAGAGCCGCGCGCTGTCGGTCGTCGTTGCGGCGCTGTGCGCGGCGTTCCTCGTGCTGCGTTTCATGCAGAAAGGCTTCGCGCTCGACATCGACACAGTGAACCTCGCGTTCCTCGCGGCCGGCATCCTGCTGCACCGTACGCCGATGGCCTATGCGCGCGCGGTGGCCGGCGCGGCGCGCGGCGCATCGGGAATCATGATCCAGTTTCCCTTTTACGCGGGCATCCAGGCGCTGATGGATCACTCGGGGCTCGCGGGCGTGATCACGAAGTGGTTCGTCGATATCGCGAACGTGCACACGTTCCCGCTGCTCGCGTTCCTCAGCTCGGCCGTGATCAATTTCGCGGTGCCGTCGGGCGGCGGCCACTGGGTCGTGCAGGGCCCGTTCGTGATGCCGGCCGCGCAGGCGCTCGGCGCCGATCTCGGCAAGGCCGCGATGGCGATCGCCTACGGCGAGGCGTGGACCAACATGGCGCAGCCGTTCTGGGCGCTGCCTGCCCTCGCGATCGCCGGGCTCGGCGTGCGCGACATCATGGGGTACTGCGTGACGACACTGCTGTTCTCGGGCGTGGTGTTCGTCGCAGGGATGTATCTGTTCTGATCGAACGCGACGCGATGCAGGCGGGGCGGCCCGCCACATCGCGCCGGCTTGAATCGCGTGCGCGCTCAGCCTTGCGATCGCGCAGCGGGCCGCTCGTGCCCGTGGCGCAGTGCGAGACTCGCGAACGCGGCGACGACGAGCGCCGCGGTGAGCAGCGTCAGTCCGTTCTTCGCATTCCCGGTCGCCTGTTCGATCGCGCCGACGACGGTCGGGCCGACGAAGCCGCCGAGCAGGCCGCATGTGTTCACGAGACCGAGACCGCCGGCCAGCGCGCTGCCGGCGAGTCGCGACGCCGGAAACGTGAACACGATCGACTGCACGACGAAGAACATCGACGCGGCGACGCATACGCAAGCGAGGCCGGCCACCGGCGACGCGTTTGCGGCGCCTACCATTCCGGCCGCCATCACGAGGAGGCCCGCGCACAGGATCCGGCGCGAATGATGCGACTCGCGCGCGAAGCGCGGCAGGGTTGCGGCGCCGAGTGCGGCGGCGAGCCAGGGCAACGCGGTCAGCAACCCGACCGCGAACGGCGAAAAGCGTCCCGATGCGCCGATGATGCTCGGCAGGAAGAAGATCACCGTGTAGATCGTCAGCTGGTGGCAGAAGTACACGAAGATCGCGAGCCAGATCTGCGGATCGCGCAGCGCGGCGCCGAACCTGTGGCCGCCGTGGGCGGCGATCCCGGCATCCTGTTCGGCTGCGAGCGCGCGTTCGAGTGCGCGGCCGGTTTCGGGGGCGAGCCACGGCGCGCTGCTCGGACGGTCCGGCAGGCGCGTCCACACGACGAAGGCGAGCAGGATCGCCGGAATCCCTTCGACGACGAACAGCCATTGCCAGCCGTGGAAGCCGAGCGTGCCGTCGAGTTCGATCAGCGCGCCGGCCAGCGGCCCGCCGACGATGTTCGCGATGCACACGCCGAGCAGGAAATAGCCGGTTGCCCGCGCACGCTCCTCGCGACCGAACCAGTACGTGAGATACAGCATCACGCCCGGAAACAGTCCGGCTTCGGCGGCGCCGAGCAGCAGGCGCATCACGTAGAACGACGTCGGGCCGCCGACGAACGCCATCGCGACCGACAACGCGCCCCACGTGATCATGATCCGCGTGATCCAGAAGCGCGCACCGACGCGATGCATGATCAGGTTGCTCGGGATCTCGAACAGCGCGTAGGTCAGGAAGAACAGGCCGGCGCCGAGCCCGTAGGCCGCGGATGAAATGCCGAGATCGACGCCCATCGAGTGCTTCGCGAACGCGATGTTGGTGCGGTCGAGGAAGCTGATCACGTAGGCGGCGATCAGCAGCGGCATGAGCTTGCGAAACAGCAGCCGGTTGAGCGACGCGCTTGCGTCGCCGGCCGCGGAAGGCAGGATCTGGACGTGTTGAGTGGACATGCGGACGACTCCGGTAAAGGCGAACGGGCGCACACGGCAAGCACGGCGCGCAGCGTTCGGCAGAGGCCGCTGCGTCGCGCGCAGCGGAGGGGCAGACGACGGAGCCGCGCCGGCGGCGCTCGGGCGGGAGCGGGGCGATCAAGGGCGTCCTGGCGCCGGCCGGCTCGGGCCGGCGCCTTGTCTCTGCGCTTGCGGGTCCTGGTGTTGGGCGGGTGTCGGGCGCGACCCGGCGGTCAGAACCGGACCGCGTCGCCACCCTTGAGATCGAGCATCGCGCGCGCCTCGGCCGGCGTCGCGATCTCCAGCGACAGCCCCTCGAGCACCTGCCGCATCTTCAATACCTGCGCGGCGCTCGATTCGGCGAGTTGGCCGGGCGCGATCCACAGCGAATCCTCGAGCCCGACCCGCACGTGCGCGCCCTGTGCGGCGCCGATCGTCGCGAGCGGAATCTGGTTGCGGCCCGCGCCGAGAATCGACCACACGTAGTCCTGGCCGAACAGGCGGTCTGCGGTGCGGCGCATGTGCATCAGGTCTTCAGGATGCGCGCCGATGCCGCCGAGCAGGCCGAACACGCTCTGCACGAAGAACGGCGGCTTCGCGAGCCCGCGGTCGACGAAGTGCGCAAGGTTGTACAGGTGCGAGATGTCGTAGCACTCGAACTCGAACCGCGTGCCGTTCGCGCCGCAGCGCGTGAGGATCGTCTCGATGTCGGCGAACGTGTTCTTGAACACCAGGTCGCGGCTCTTCTCGAGATGTTCGCGTTCCCACGGATGCTTCAGTTCGCGAAAGCGCTCGAGCATCGGATAGAGTCCGAAGTTCATCGAACCCATGTTCAGCGAGGCGATTTCGGGCTGGAAATACAGCGCGGGCTGCAGCCGTTCGTCGACGGTCATGTGCGGGCTGCCGCCCGACGTGAGATTGATCACCGCGTCGGTCTGCGCCTTGATGCGCGGCAGAAATTCGGCGAACACGGCCGGGTCCTGCGTCGGCTTGCCGTCCGACGGGTTGCGCGCGTGCAGATGCAGGATCGCGGCGCCGGCCTGCGCGGCCGCGACGGCGGCCGTCTCGATCTGATGCGGCGTGACGGGCAGGTACGGCGACATCGACGGCGTGTGGATCGCGCCGGTCGGCGCGCAGGTGATGATGACTTTGCGAGCGTTTGCCACGAGAGGATTCCTTACGATGAGCGATGCAGGAGGCGTCAGAGCACTTCGACGTTGCCGCAGACGGAAATCGCCTGCCCGGTGATGCCGTGCCCGCCCGGCGAGCACAGGAACAGCGCGGTCGCGGCGATTTCGGCCGGATCCGTCATGCGTCGCAGCGAGATCTTGTCGAGATAGCGCTTCTCCATCTCGTCGTAGCCGATGCCGAGCTGCTGCGCGCGCGCTTCGATCACGCGGCGCATCCGCGGGCCGCGTACGATGCCGGGCTGGATCGCGTTCACGCGTATGCCGAGCGGTCCGAGCTCGATCGCGAGGCTTTTCACGAGACCGACGACGGCCCACTTGGTCGCCGCATACGGCGTGCGGAACGCGTAGCCGAGCCGCCCCGCGACCGACGACAGCGCGATGATCGCGCCGCCGTGCTTCGCGTCACGCAGGAGCGGCACCGCGCGCCGCGCGAACTGGAATTGCGCGTTCAGGTTGATCGCGACCGTCTGCTCCCACTGCACGGGGTCGATTTCGTCGATGCCGCCCGTGGGGCCGGCGATGCCTGCGTTATTGACGAGCACGTCGAGGCCGCCGAGCGTCGTCGATATGTCCTCGAACACGCGCTCGACCGCGGCCGGATCGGATACGTCGGCCAGCGTCGCACTGATCGCGGCGCGCGACGGCCGGTCCGCCAGCGCCGCGATCGCGGCCGGCGACGCATCGCACACGTGGACGCGCGCGCCGCATTCGGCGAACGCGTCGGCGATCTCGAGACCGATGCCCGACGCGCCGCCCGTCACGAGGACGCGCAGGCCGTCATAAGGTTTCAGCAGATCGGAAGCTGTCATGCCGGGTTGTCTCCATCGTTGAAGTTATCGGGTGCGGCGCGCCTCGGGGGCTGCTTGCCGCGGAAGGTGGCCGCTACGGCTTCGCATTCGCGCGCCGCGGCGTCTGCTCGGCCCGCAGCGTTTCGGCGAGATCGTGCGCGGCGCCGCCGATGTCGAGCGCGATGCCGGCACGTACGCCGGTGCCGTCGCGCCGTTCGAGCGCGTCGACGATCGCGCGGTGCGCATCCATCGAGCGCCGCATGTGCGGGATATCGAGCGCGACCATGTTGAGGAACGGCCCGACGCGCATCCACAGGTTCTCGACGATCGCGAGCGTGCTGTCGCTCGCGCCGTGCGCGTAGATCGCGCTGTGGAACGCGAAATTGCTCTGCAGGTAGGCGCGCGAACGGCCGGCCTCGACCTGCGCCTGCATCGTTTCGCAGGTCTTGCGCACGGCGGCAATCTGCGCGTCGGTCATCCGTGCGCACGCGCGTTCGGCGATGCATCCTTCGAGCGCGATCCGCACGTCGCGCAATTCGTCGAGCATGTCGAGCGTCATCGGCGGCACGACGAGCGCGCGGTTCGGGCCGTCGACCAGCGCGCGTTCGGCGCGCAGCCGCGTGAGCGCGGCGCGCACGGGCATCGTCGACGAGCCGACCGCCTCGGCGACGCTGCGCAGGCTCAGCGCCTGACCGGGCGCGAAACGGCCGCTCATCAGCGCTTCGCGCAGTTGCTGGTAGACCTTGTCGGCCATCGTTTCCGATTCGATGACTTTCAGTGCGGGCGGGACGATACGGGGTGCCAAGGCCGGGGTTCTCCTGGGTTTGATCTGCGATCTGTGATCACACTTGCGATGGGCAAAGTGTTGTCGATGAGGGCCGGTGGCGTCAAGGAGTTGGAGGTAGGGGAAAACGCGGGGCGCGAAGCGGCGTATGGCGCGTGGTATCGAGAATGCGGCGCGATGTGACGGGACATCCGTCCATCGGGAGTTAATTCTGCTTTACTGGTGATAGTGACGGCATATGCACCTGTAACGCCCAATATCAGGGAATTACACTTCTTGAGCATAGTGTGTCTTGTGGCGCCGCTCGGTGGCCAGCCGATGGTCGGCCATTGCGACGCGCGACTATCAGGGCACCATTACCGACGATACCCTGACGTACATTCAGCATCGGATCGACGAGAACGTTGCGCTGCTCCGCTAGTGCAACGGCGACTGCTCAGCGTGCCGGCTCGTCGGTCAGCGTGCCGAGAAACGCGACGATATCCTTGATGTCCTGCTCGGTCATCGCGGGCTTGTCGCCGGGCTTGCGGTCGAACGGCGCATCGGTCACGTCGACGTTCGCGCGGTACTGCGGCGGAATATCGTCGTACTCGTCGACCTTGCCGTCCGCGCCGCGCGAATAGAACTTCTGCGGCGAGATGCTGCGCTCGTTGTAGAACGCCATGACCTGGTCGAGCGTATGGAACACGCCGTTGTGGAAGAACACCTGGCGCGTCGCCGCGTTGCGCAGCGTCGGCGTGAGGAACATCCCGCAATACTGCGTCTGGTCCTTCAGGTCCTCGCGGAACGGCCCGCACACGCCGAGATCGTGGAACGCCGGGTTGCGGTTCTGCGCGAGCGCGCGGTTGCGCGGCGCGCCCAGCGCCTCGTACTGGTAGTCGGTCAACATCGGCGGCAGGCCGTCCTTGCCGGGCTTGGACAGATGGCAGCCCGCGCAATTCGCCTTGTCCGGATCGTTGAAGAGCCTCAGCCCGCGCAACTCGGCTTGCGTCAGGCGCGCGCGGCCCTCGAGCCAGCGATCGTACTTGCTGTTGTACGGATGGAATGACGGATCCTCGACCTGATACCGCGCGATCGCGAACATCGCCTCCGACACCAGAAGCTGCGGACTGGAGAACACGCGCGCGCCGAACAACTGCTCGAACTGCGCGCGATGCGACGACTGCGCGAGCTTGCGCGCGACGTCGTCGACGCTCGCATTCGCCATCTCGACCGGATTCAGCAACGGTCCGAAGGCCTGCTGCTGCAGCGTATCGGCGCGGCCATCCCAGAACATCCCGCCTTGCGGCACGAGCTGCGGCGCGGCCGACGTGCCGGCCACCTTCTGCGCCTTCACGACGCCGGCCGCGGCTGCCGCCTGCTGCGCGACGCTCGGCGCGGCGTCGTTTTCGCCCGCATCGGGGCCGATGCTGAAATTCGGCTGGCGGTACAGGTACATCAGCGACGGCGGCGGACGGTAACCCTGCTGCGTCATCGCGAGGCCGCCCGGCTGCACATCGAGCCCGTTCGGCGGCCCGTATGCATGATCGGGGCTGTGGCACGACGCGCACGACTGCTTGCCGGACGCCGACAGCGACGGATCGGCGAACAATGCACGACCGAGCTGCGCGACCGCGGACAGCGGCTGCGCGGCCGGGCGCTGCAGCACGACCGGATGCGGATTCGCGCCCGTCCAGTCGGCGACGACGTCGCCGATCGCCGCCGGCGTCCGAGCCGGAAACGCGATCGCGAACGCGCCGTAGCCGAGCACGGCCGCGCCGAGCACGAACGCCGCGCGGCGCAGCACGCGGGCAGGGGAACGCGGCGCGGCGGCGCCGGATGCGTCGGGAGACGGGAACGCGGGACGAGCTGTCATGCTGGCGGTCGAAAGTCGGGCGCGGCGTAAAGGCGGCGCGTTGAATGGAAACGGCCGGCGCACGATGCGCCGGCCTGCTGCTGCTTGCTGTTACCGGTCAGATCGACGGCGCCGCGCTCAGCACGGTGCCTTGCGTCGGATCGAGATACAGCGGCGCCGTATTCGGCTTCGACGAGAAGTCGAACAGCCCGCGCAGGTCGCCTGCCGTCGCATCGAACGAACCGCCGCCGATGCGCTGGCCGCCGAGCCAGTTGTCCTCGATGAAGCGCACGACGGACGCCTGGTCGATCATCGTGTGGTCGACATAGTTCTGCTTCGCGTACGGCGAGATCACGACCAGCGGAATGCGTACACCCGGACCGCAGCGGCCGTTCACGGTGCCGCCGTTCACGCCGGTGGTGCCGCCCGTGCCGCATGCGCCGTTGCCGTTCACCTGGTCGACCGCATCGGACGACGCGTGGGTCGGCGCCGTGTACGCGTGGTCGTACCAGCCGTCGGAGTCGTCATAGGTGACGATCACGGCCGTGTTCTTCCAGTCGGGCTGCTGCTGCAGGAAGTTGACGACCTTCGTCACGAACGCCTGCTCGTCGAGCGGATCCGAGTAGCCCGCGTGCGCATCCTGCGCGGCCGGCGCCTTGAGGAAGCTGACCGACGGGAAGTTGCCGGCCTTCACGGCCGCGAAGAAGTCGTCGCTGTCGTACTGGTGGTTCGCCGGCTCGGCCGTCTTGCCGTCGGCCTGGACGCTCGAACCGATCGCCGCGACGCTGCTCGGACGCGTGTGCTGCGGGTTCGCGGTCGACGCGTAGTACTGGAACCAGTTGTGGTGCGGGATGTAGTCGGTCGTCGCCGCGTTCACGGCGGTGGCGACGGTGCTGCGGTTACAGCCGGTCGTGCCGTTGCCGTTGGTCGTCGACAGGTTGAAGCCGCCCATGAAGCCGCCCCACGTGATCTTCGCGGCGTTCAGCAGGTCGCCGATGTTCTTGCCGGTCATCATCGCCTGGTCGGTCGTGCTCGAGCACACGTCGAAGCCGGGGTCGACGTCGTTGATCATCGTGAAGCCGCCCTGGCCGTCGTTGATGTAGTACGAGCTGGCCGCGAGCGTCGACGGCTGCTTCGACGTCTTGACGATCTGCATCCCGTTAGTCTGGCCCGACACGACGTTCAGCGCGCCCGGCGTCGACGGGCCGTAGACCGTCGTATACGCGTTGTCGCTCATCGCGAAGCGCTGTGCGTAGTTCCACAGCGCGGTGACGGTGTTGCCGTCGAAGTAGCCCATCACCTGGCCCTTCGTGCCGAACGCACCGGCGCCGCCGGACGAGCCCTTGCCGGTGTATTTCGGGAACAGGTCGGCGAGGCCGTTGTCCTCGGCCTGCTGCTCGGCCGTGTACGCGTGGTTCTGGTCGGCCGTCGCGGCCTGCGTGCGGTCGAGGCGGAACGGATTCGCGGCGTCGGTGCCGTTGGCCGTGTTCGTGAAGTTCGGGTTCGCGGTGAGCAGCGTGCCCGTCAGCCCGTTGATCGTCGGCGTGCCGGGCTTGGCGGTGAAGGCCGGTTCGCCGGACGGGTTCGACGCGTTCGGGTAGGTGCCGAAGTAGTGGTCGAACGACACGTTTTCGCCGTAGATCACGACGACGTGCTTGATCGGCGTGGCGGTCTGCAGTGCATCCTGCGACGACACCGCGGGCGTCGACGTCGGATCGTCGCTGCCGCCGCAGGCGAACAGCGCAAGCGCTGCGGCTGCACAGGCGGTGACGAGCAAGGCTTGACGGAACATCGGGAAACTCCAGGTGAGGTGGTCGATGGTGGAGAGCGGCCCCGTCGTCGTCTCGGTTTGGCGCGGGGCTCGTGATGGAGCACCGGCATTGAAACAGCCCGGTATGAAGATATGGGGGCGAATCGGTTTCGCGACGGTTGCGCCGCGGTATCGATTCCATTACGGCACGACGCGGCGCGAAAGACAGCGGAAAGGCACGGGCCGACGCAACCTGCGCGACACATTCGGCCGCGGGCGGCGGTCATCGCCGTAGATGCCGTGCCGGGCGGGCCGCGGCACGCGCCGGGTCGGTCGGTCAGCGAGGTCGTGCAGCGGCTTTTTTGACAATCCGGTGACACATTCATACGATGATCGGCCCCGGCAACGATTTCGCGTTGCCGGCCGTCAGCGAGTATTCAACGTGCCGATCCCCGTTCTGCTTGCCGTCCTCTGTGCCGCGTTCCTGCATGCGTCGTGGAATGCACTCGTACGCAGCAGCGGCGACCGGCTGCGCTCGGCCACGGTGCTGCAGATCGCGATCGGGCTCTTCGCGCTGCTGTTCCTGCCGGGCGCCGCGCCGATCACGCCCGCGAGCTGGGCCTGCGTCGTCGCGTCGGCGGTGATCCATGTCGTCTATACGTTGCTGCTGGTGCGCGCGTACGAGCACGGCGACCTGAGCGTCGCGTATCCGGTCGCGCGCGGCACCGCGCCGCTGCTCGTCACGCTGGGCGCGGCGGTGTTCGCCGGCGAGCGCCTGAACGTGGGCGCGCAATGCGGACTCGTGCTGATCTGCGCCGGCATTCTGGCGATCGGGCTCGAGCGCGGGCGGGGCGCGCCACACCGGATGGCGCCCGTGTTGCTTACCGCATTCGCGACCGGCGTATCGATCGCCGCGTACAGCGTGGTCGACGGGATCGGCGTGCGGGAAAGCGGCAGCACGGTCGGCTATACCGGGTGGATGTTCGTGCTGACCGGGCTGCTGATGGCCGCGTATTACCGGCTGCGCGCGGGGCCGCTGCGGCTCACGCAGGATATCGGCGAGACGGCGAAGGCCGCGGGCGGCGGCGTGTTCGCGGCGCTCGCGTACGGGATCGTGATCTGGGCGATGGATCGCGCGCCGATGGGGCCGGTGTCGGCGCTGCGCGAAACGAGCGTGGTGTTCGCGGCGCTGATCGCGCGCGTGTATCTCGGCGAGCGGCTGACGCCGCGTCGCGCGGGCGGGTGTCTGGTGATTGCTTGCGGGGCGCTGCTGATCAGCGCGTTCGAGGCGGTGCGGTGAGCACGACGGGCGAACCCGCGGCCCGCGGCACTGCGCGGCCGCCCATCAACTTTCCAACGGCATCGCACTAGTGCACTTGATTTCATCGAGACACACGCTCGAATGCACGCCGCTCACGCCGGGAATGCGCATCAGCGTTTCGAGCAGGAACGTGGACAGCCCCTTCAGATCATGCGCGACGACCTTCAGCACGTAGTCGATATCGCCCGTCACCGAGAAACATTCCTGGATCTGCGCGAGATCCGACACGAGTTTCTGGAACTTCGACAGGTCACGGATATGCCCGCGCTCCATCGTCACGTGCACGAACGCGGTGACGCCGAACCCGAGCGTATCGGGGCACAGACGGGTTTCGTAGCGGCGGATCGCGCCGATCTCCTCGAGCCTGCGGTGGCGCCGCAGCGTCTGCGCGGGCGACAGGCCGACGGCCTTCGCCAGATCGAGGTTCGACGCGCGGCCGTTCTCCTGCAATACCGACAGCAAGTGGCGATCGATGCGATCGAGAACCGGTTCAGGCATTTTTGTTTCCTCGTCTGTCTCCGGGGTGCAATTTTATCTCATAATGTAGGGTTTGCATGAGCGGGTTACGCAACCCGATTTCGCCGTCGCGACGCTAAACTGACGCCGGATTTTCGTGCGCGGCCGCGGCGACGCGGGCGAGGACGACGGTCGGCGGCCGGGCTGGCGGGCCTGCCGACAGGAATCGGGCGTCACCGCGCGAAGATCGCAGTCCCCAACCCGGCGGCTCCACGAACGGCCGCCGGCACAGCAAAACAACGCCCGGCACACCGAGGCGTGCCGCACCGCTTCCGGCGGAGGCGGGCAACATGGAGAAGACATGGTTTCTGGAAACGAGAAGGACGGCCTGAAGCGGGGGCTGAAGAACCGGCACATCCAGCTGATCGCGCTCGGCGGCGCGCTCGGCACGGGGCTGTTCCTCGGCATCGCGCAGACGATCAAGATGGCCGGCCCGTCCGTGCTGCTCGGCTACGCGGTGGCCGGCGTCGTCGCGTTCTTCATCATGCGCCAGCTCGGCGAGATGGTCGTCGACGAGCCGGTGGCCGGCTCGTTCAGCTACTTCGCCGACAAGTACGTCGGCCACTTCACCGGCTTCCTGTCCGGCTGGAACTACTGGGTGCTGTACATCCTCGTGAGCATGGCCGAGCTGTCGGCCGTCGGGATCTACGTGCAGTACTGGTGGCCCGGCGTGCCGACCTGGGTGTCCGCGCTGGTGTTCTTCGTCGCGATCAACCTGCTGAACCTGGCGAGCGTGAAGTCGTACGGCGAGACGGAATTCTGGTTCTCGATCATCAAGGTTGCCGCGATCGTCGGGATGATCGGCTTCGGCGGCTGGCTGCTCGCGAGCGGCCACGCGGGCCCGGAGGCGAGCATCGCGAACCTGTGGCAGCACGGCGGCTTCTTCCCGAACGGCGTGTCGGGGCTCGTGATGTCGATGGCGGCGATCATGTTCTCGTTCGGCGGGCTGGAGCTGATCGGCATCACCGCGGCCGAGGCCGACGATCCGAAGCACAGCATTCCGCGCGCGACCAACCAGGTGATCTACCGGATCCTGATTTTCTACATCGGCGCGCTGGCGGTGCTGCTGTCGCTGTATCCGTGGGAAAAGGTCGTCACCGGCGGCAGCCCGTTCGTGCTGATCTTCCATGCGCTGAGCAGCAACCTGGTCGCGAACGTGCTGAACGTGGTCGTGCTGACGGCCGCGCTGTCGGTCTACAACAGCGGCGTGTACAGCAACAGCCGGATGCTGTTCGGCCTCGCGAAGCAGGGCAATGCGCCGAAGGTGCTGTGCTCGGTGAACAAGCGCGGCATTCCGCTCGCCGCGCTCGGCGCGTCGGCGCTCGCGACCGGCGCGTGCGTGCTGGTCAACTACTTCATGCCGGGCAAGGCGTTCGAGGTGCTGATGGGCCTCGTCGTGTCGGCGCTGATCATCAACTGGGCGATGATCACGCTGATCCACCTGAAGTTCCGCCAGGCCAAGCGCATCGCCGGAGAGCAGACTTCGTTCCGCAGTCTGGGCTATCCTTTCACGAATTACCTGTGCCTGGTGTTCATGGCCGGCATTCTCGTCGTGATGTACCTGACGCCGGATCTCCGTCTGTCGGTGTACCTGATCCCCGTATGGCTCGCGGTGCTCGCGATCGGGTATCGCTTCCGGCAGAAGAATGCGGGCTATGCGATGCGCGACGGCGCGTCCGCGCGCTGACACGGGCACCACGACCATCCTTCCAGACGAGACCGACATAGCCATGTTCGAACACATCGACGCGTACCCGGGCGATCCGATCCTGACGCTCAACGAGAACTTCCAGAAAGATCCGCGCGATCAGAAGGTCAACCTGAGCATCGGCATTTATTTCGATGCAGAAGGCCGGATTCCCGTGATGGGCGCCGTGCGCGAAGCCGAAACCGCGCTGCAGCGCGACCTCGGCCCGAAACCCTACCTGCCGATGGTCGGCCTCGCCGCGTATCGCGACGCCATGCAGGCGCTCGTGTTCGGCGCCGATCACCCGGCGCGCGCGGCCGGCCGCATCGCGACCGTGCAGACGCTCGGCGGCTCGGGCGCGCTGAAGGTGGGCGCCGATTTCCTGAAGCGCTACTTCCCGGACGCGCAGGTGTGGCTCAGCGATCCGAGCTGGGAAAACCACCGCTTCATCTTCGAGCGCGCCGGCTTCACGGTGAACACGTATCCGTACTACGACGAAGCGACTGGCGGCCTGAAGTTCGACGCGATGCTCGCGGCGATCGACGCGCTGCCGGCGCGCAGCATCGTGCTGCTGCACGCGTGCTGTCACAACCCGACCGGCGTCGATCTCGACGAAGGCCAGTGGGAGAAGCTGATCGACGTGATCGAGGCGCGCGGGCTGCTGCCGTTCGTCGACATGGCGTATCAGGGCTTCGGCGCGGGCCTCGACGCGGATGCGTTCGCGGTGCGCGAACTGGCCCGCCGCGGCGTGCCGGCGCTCGTCGCGAACTCATTCTCGAAGAATTTCTCGCTGTACGGCGAGCGGGTCGGCGGCCTGAGCGTCGTCTGCGAGGATGCGGCCGCGGCCGAGCGCGTGCTGGGCCAACTGGCCGGCGCGGTGCGCTCGAACTACAGCAACCCGCAAACCTACGGCGCAAAGGTCGTGGCGACGGTGCTCAACACGCCGGCGCTGCGCACGCAGTGGGAAGAAGAGCTCGCCGCGATGTGCCGCCGCATCGCGCGCATGCGCCAGTCGATCCACGACGGCCTGCGCGACCACGTCAGCGGTGAAGCGCTCACGCGCTACGTGAAGCAGCGCGGGATGTTCACGTACACGGGCCTGACCGAAGCCCAGGTCGACGCGCTGCGCGAAGTGCACGGCGTGTACATCCTGCGTTCGGGCCGCATGTGCGTCGCGGGCCTGAACGATTCGAACGTCGGCATCGTCGCGGAATCCATCGGCAAGGTGCTGAAGAGCGGCGTCTGACCGCACGCCTCCGGGCGCCCGAGCGTTGCGCCGAAACCGGCTGTCTCCTTCGTGGAGGCAGCCGGTTTTTTGTTGCACGGCGGCGGCGCGGCGCTACGATGGAAACTCGAACGCAGGACGAAGGAACGGCATGGCAATTCGAATCGTACGGCTCGGCACGCCGCGCGCGGCCGGCGAGGGCCTGAGGATCGGCACGGTGCGGCGACCGCCGCGCGGCGTACCGAAGGCGGAATTCGCGTCGCGCAACTACTATGATGTATGGTTGCCGACGCTGTCGCCGAGTCCCGAGCTCGTCGCGCAGGCGCTGGCGGCCGAAACCGACGCCGAATGGCGCGCGTTCACGCGCCGCTTTCGCGCGGAGATGGCGCATGGCGACGCGCCGAAGGTGCTGGATCTGCTCGCCGCGCTATCGGCGACGAGCGCGTTCTCGATCGGCTGCTACTGCGAGGACGAACGCCGCTGCCATCGCGGCGTGCTGCGCGAACTGCTGGCCGAGCGCGGTGCGGCAATCGACGCGGACGCGGGCTGAACGCCGCTCCACGCCAAGCGAAGGGCGCCGCATCGTGCGGCGCAGCGAAGCCGTTGACGTGGGTCAAGCGTGCGGCCGTGCAGGCGGCTATGCTCATGTCATGGGATCGTCACGACGATGACAGGCGGACAGATGCAGATTGCCTTTCCACCGGAACCGCCCGAATATTGCGGACGCGATCTGGTCGTCGCATTTTCGGCGCTGGTCGATGGTCGCTGCGTGCAGTGCGCGATCACGGCCGAAGCGCTGGAAGACCATTTCGGCGCGCCGTCGCTGCTCGAGCGGGATCTGCTCGCTGCGTTCGAAGCGCATCGGTCGGCGATCGATGCGATGGCACGACGAATGCTCGAAGAAATCGGGGGACGGCCGGTGTTGCTGCATAGCGGTCATTTCCGGCTCGAGGACGACTGATCCCGCAGGAGGGCGCATGACACTGCAAGGTACGATTCATGAACGCGACTGGTCGGTCGAAATCGAGACGCGACCGTGCGAATCCGGCGAGTTCCGTTGTCGTGTGTCCGTCGAGCATGGCACGGGGGCGGCGCGTTTTCATCACACGTTCGAACACAGTCACGCGTATCCGACCGAGCACGAGGCGGCGATCGAAGGGCTGCGGGCCGGGATGACGTGGATCGAAATGAAGGCGTCGCAGACATTCAGCGTATGAATTCTCTCGCGCCGATGGTTGCGCGCAGGTGGGGCTGCCACGGGCAGTGAGCGCCGCGTCGGTCATCGCGCCGCGTACGGGACAGGGATACACAGTGACAGGTACGCGGTCGACGGGCACCGATCTCGTCAGGAGGCGCCCCATGGGCGTGGGCATGCAGATCGTCTGCGTCGGATTCACGGGGTACGCCGCACTCGAAGCCGAGGCGGGGGCGCAACTGGTGCGGCTCGAACGATTCCGCGCACGGCTCGCCGATTGCCGGCTGACGATCGAGTCGCGCACGAGCGATGACGGCGACCGGACCTACGACGTGCGGCTCGAACTGCTGATGCACGATCGCGCGCCGGCATCGCTGCCGTCCAGCACCGGCCACGATGTGAACGACACGATGCGCCGCGCGTTCGCGCACGCCGAACAGGCGCTGTCCGCGTGGCACGCGGACGAATCCGAAGCCGCCGTCGCGTTACGTCAGGTCAAGACGGGCGCCGCCGCGCAATGATGCCGGCCGCCCGCGCTCTATCCGTCAGACCTGTGCGAGCGCCTGCGCGTCGATGATCCGCACGCGCTTGCCGCGCGTTTCGACGAGCGACTCCCGATGGAACCGCGAGAACATCCGGCTCACCGTCTCGAGCTTCATGCCGAGATAGCAGCCGATTTCCTCGCGCGTCATCCGCAGGTTGAATTCCGATGCGGAATAACCGCGCGCCTCGAAGCGCGACGACAGGTTCAGCAGGAAATGCGCGACGCGCTGCTCGGCCGACATCGTGCCGAGCAGCAGCATCTGGCTCGATTCGCGGACGATCTCGCTGCTCAGCATCTGATAGAGAAAATGCTGCATCGATTTCATTTCGCGGCACGCCGCTTCGAGCGCGACGAACGGGATGATGCACACGACGCTGTCCTCGAGCGCGATCGCGTCGCAGCAGTGCCGGCCGGTGCCGATGCCGTCCATGCCGAGCGTTTCGCCGGCGATCTGGAAGCCGTTCACATGCTCGCGGCCGTCGCGATGCATCATCACCGTCTTGAACGAGCCCGCGCGCACCGCATAGATGCTCTGGAACGGGTCGTCGGTGCGGAACAGCGAGTCGCCCTGGCGAACGTGCCGGGTCGAGCAGATGATCGCGTCGAGGCGGCCGTATTCGTCCGCGGTCAGGTCGGGCGGCAGGCACATCGAGCGCATCGCGCACACTGAGCAGCGCGCGGCCGGATGTTTGGCGGTGTCGGTGCGTGCGACCGCGTGAAGCGGCATCGGTGGCCGAGCCGCGGCGGGCGGGGCGGTGGCGAAGGCGGTGGCGGTAGACATGAATCACTCCGGCTCGATCAGGGTTGGTGCGCGCGAGCGTGCACCAGGGATTCGATGACGCGGCATGCGGCGTCGAATTCGGCGGTCTTGTCGAAGAAATAATCGGCTCCGGCCGCCGCGCATGCCTCTCTGAATGCAAGCGCCGAGTGGTTCGTCAGCACGATCGTGACGACGGGCGGCGCGGCCTTCGACAGCATCCCGATCAACTCGAGACCGCCGCCGTCCGCGAGCCTCAGGTCGACGATCACGACGTCCGCGCGGCTGCTGCGGATGTGCGTCCACGCGTCCTGGCCGTCTTCCGCTTCGCCGACGACCACGACGCCGCCGATCGCGCCGACGAGCAGCGCGATGCGTTGCCGCACGGCGACGGCGTGATCGACGAGGAACACCCTGAGCGCGACGGCGGGTGACAGGCTGGCATTCATGCCCGCAGTATCGTGTTGCGCCGCCGAAAATGAAATCGGCCGAATTGGAAGTTTGTGTAGGCCGCTTCGACGCGTTGTAGGGCGATTCCTACAAGCGTCAGCGAAAGCGGCGGCGACGCGCGGGGCGGGCCGCCGGGGGGGCGTGGGCGATTGTCGGCCGCTGCCGTCGTTGCCGCCGCGGCGGTCGAATCAGCCGCCCCGACGCGCGTCCAGCGCATCGCGTGCCGTGCGGCACGCGGCCAGATCCCATGCGGCACAGCCGACGGTCTTGAACAGCAGCGGTCCGCTCCGCTCGAATGCGCCGCGCAGGACGTCGGCGAGCGACGCGACCCGTTGCCAGTCGACCTGCGCGGCGATCAGGTCGCCGGCCTCGTGGCGCGCGCCGGCCGGGTCGTCGACGACGAGGCGGCTGTGGCGCACGGTGTCGGCGTCGATCTCGGCGGCGTCCGCGGTGAACGCGCCGACGCCGACCACGAGGCGGCTTTCGCGCGCCGCTTCGCGATAGACGGGCGTGCGGCTCGTCGTCAGCGTGACCACGACATCGATCGCATCGGGAATCGCGTCGCCGTCGAGCGGCGCGAGCTGCGGCGCCTGCGCGCGGTGCGCGGCGCAGAACGCGGCCGCGCTGTCGGCGCGCGAGCCGCGCACATGCAGGCGCGCGTCCGGAAAGATCGCCGCCAGCGCTTCCGCGTGATTGGCCGCCTGCTTGCCGGTGCCGATCAGCAGGATGTCGCGCGGCGCGGCGCCGTGCAGCGCCTGGATGCCGAGCGCGGTGATGGCCGCCGTGCGGCGCCCGGTGACGGTCGGGCCGTCGAGCACGAAGCGCATCTCGCCCGTCGTCGCGTCGTACGCGCTCACCTGGCCGAGGATCGTCGGCAGCCCGCGCGCGGCGTTGCCGGGGCACACGTTCACGAGCTTGTGGCTCGCGAGGTCGCGCGCGCTCGACGGCATCGACAGCATCACGCCGCCACCCTGCAGCGGCACGACGAGCCGTTCGGGGCTGACGATCTCGCCGGCCGCGTATTCGGCGACGGTGTGCGTGAGCGTGGCGAGCAGCGCCGGGTAGTCGAGCAGCGCGGCCGTTTCGGCGGCATCGAAAGCGGGAATCCGGGAGAGGGCGGTCATCGTGTCGGTCGGTCGGTTGGATCGGTGAGCGTGGACGACGGGCGCATCGCGCGCTCGCCACGAAAGCTGCCGGAAATCGCGACGGCAGACGGTCTGGATCAAATCTATACCAGTTGATGGCCGCCCGGCAATCCGTAAAATCAGGCAGATGACTGATTTTGGTTCTAATATCCGTCCAGATGGGCCTTCGCACGTGCCGGCTCGCTGCGCTGCGGTATCGTGCGCACCATTCCCGAACCACGCCTCCGACCTGGCAGGAGCCCCAGATGATGTCCGCGCGTCCCGAATCCCTTGAAGCCGGTTTCCGGCCGCTGCAGATCTACGAGCAGGTCGCGGAGAAGATCCGCGACGAGATCCGCGCGGGGCGCTATCCGGCCGATTCGAGGCTGCCGTCCGAGCGCGAGCTCGCGGCGCTGTTCCAGGTCGGCCGGCCGGCGGTGCGCGAGGCGCTCGGCGCATTGCAGAACGAAGGGCTGGTATTCACGAAGCGCAATTCGGGCACCTATGTCGTGCCGGCGCCGCTCGACGTGCTCGCGCAGCGCGGCGACACGCGAAGCGCGCCCGACGCGGACTTCAGCCCGACGTCGACGCTCGACGTGCGGCTCATCCTCGAGCCCGCGATCGCGCGCCTCGCGGCCGCGCACGGCCGAGCCGATCCGATCGCCGAAGGCTATCTCGCGCAGATGGAAACCATCACCGATGTCGACGATCCGCGGCAGCGCGCGCTGTGGAACGAGAGCGATCGGCTGTTCCACCGGCAGCTCGCGCTGATGACCGGCGACGCGCTGATCGTGAAGATCGCCGACGAAGTCGCGAAGACGATGGACCAGCCGCTGTGGAAACGGCTGAAGGACGACGGCATCTACGACGCGGGCCGGATCCGGCTCTACGTGTCCGAGCACCGGCTGATCTACGAGGCGATCGTGTCCGGCGACGCCGATGCAGCCGCGTTCTACGTGGAGCAGCACATTCTCCGCGTGCGGCGCGACATCACGCCGAAGTAACGCACGCTGCGGCATTCTGGTCTGAAATATGACCAGAATCGTAAATAGTATTTTGAAATTGCTTGCATCGTGACCATGCGTGTCCTACATTGGTTTCACACAAAACCAATCAGGAGACACCATGCGATACCTCATTACCGCGCTCTCGGTGGCCGTTGCCGCCGGCGCGCTGACTTCCGCGCACGCGCAGGAAGTCGTCACGATCGGCCACTCGGCGCCGCTGACCGGCCCGCAGGCCGCGAATGGCAAGGACAATGAAAACGGCGCGCGCCTCGCCGTCGACGAGCTCAACAAGGCGGGGGTGAAAGTGGCCGGCAAGACGGTCACGTTCAAGCTGGTGTCCGACGACGACCAGGCCGACCCGAAGGCGGGCGTGCAGGTCGCGCAGAGCCTGGTCGACAAGGGCGTCGTCGCGGTGCTCGGCCCGTACAACTCGGGCGTCGCGATTCCCGCGTCGCGCGTGTACTCCAATGCCGGCGTGCCGATGCTGCCGGTCGCGTCGAACCCGGCGCTCACGCGCCAGGGCTTCAAGAACATCTTCCGGATCGGCGCGAGCGACGAGCAGCTCGGCGGCACGATGGCGACCTTCGCCGCGAAGACGCTGAACGCGAAGACCGCCGTGGTCATCGACGATCGCACCGCGTATGGGCAGGGCGTCGCCGAGCAGTTCGCGAACGTCGCGAAGGCCAACGGGATCAAGATCGTCGACCAGGAGTACACGAGCTCGTCGGCGACCGATTTTCTCGGCATTCTCACCAAGATCAAGGCCAGCAATCCCGACGTGATCTTCTTCGGCGGCTACGCGGCGCAGGGCGCGCCGATGGCGAAGCAGATGAAGCAGCGCGGCCTGCGCGCGAAGCTGCTCGGCGGCGACGGCATCTGCTCGGCCGACATGGGCAAGGTCGCGGGCGAGGCCGCGTCGATCGTCTATTGCGCGCAGGGCGGCGTCGCGCTCGAGAAAACCTCGGCCGGCCGCGCGTTCCTGAAGAAGTACCACGACACCTATCACACGGAAACGCAGGTCTACGGCGTCAACTACTACGACGGCATGAAGCTGCTCGCCGACGCGATGGTCAAGGCCGGCACGACCACCGACAAGGCGAAGCTGATCGCGCAGCTGGCGAAATCGAACTACGCGGGTGTCGCGGGCACCTATTCGTTCGACGAACACGGCGACCTGAAGGGCGCGCCGACCACCGTCTACGTGATCCGCAACGGGCTACCCGAACCGTACGCGAAGTAACAGCCACCGGACGGCGCCGCGGCGCCGTCCTTCGTCTTCCCGCTTTCGATCCTCATGAAAATTTCCCGATCCCTTTCCACCGTCGAAGTCCATACCGGCGGCGAAGCTTTTCGTATCGTCACGAGCGGGCTGCCGCGCCTGCCGGGCGACACGATCGTCCAGCGCCGCGCGTGGCTCAAGGAGAACGCCGACGAGATCCGCCGTGCGCTGATGTTCGAGCCGCGCGGCCACGCCGACATGTACGGCGGCTACCTGACCGAGCCGGTGTCGCCGAACGCGGATTTCGGCGTGATCTTCCTGCACAACGAGGGCTACAGCGACCATTGCGGGCACGGCGTGATCGCGCTGTCGACCGCCGCGGTCGAGCTCGGCTGGGTGCAGCGCACGGTGCCGGAGACGCGCGTCGGCATCGATGCGCCGTGCGGCTTCATCGAGGCGTTCGTGCAATGGGACGGCGAGCACGCGGGGCCCGTGCGCTTCGTCAACGTGCCGTCGTTCATCTGGCGGCGCGACGTGTCGGTCGACACGCCGTCGTTCGGCACCGTGACCGGCGACATCGCGTACGGCGGCGCGTTCTACTTCTACGTCGACGGTGCGCCGTTCGACCTGCCGGTGCGCGAAGCGGCGGTGGAGAAGCTGATCCGCTTCGGCGCCGAAGTGAAGGCTGCCGCGAACGCGAAGTATCCGGTCGTGCATCCGGAGATTCCGGAAATCAACCATATCTACGGCACGATCATCGCGAATGCGCCGCGCCATCCTGGCTCGACGCAGGCGAACTGCTGCGTGTTCGCGGATCGCGAGGTCGACCGCTCGCCGACCGGCTCCGGCACCGGCGGACGTGTCGCGCAGCTGTACCAGCGCGGCCTGCTCGCGGCCGGCGATACGCTCGTCAACGAGTCGATCGTCGGCACGGTGTTCAAGGGGCGCGTGCTGCGCGAGACGATGGTTGGCGACATCCCGGCCGTGATTCCGGAAGTGGAGGGCAGCGCGCACATCTGCGGGTTCGCGAACTGGATCGTCGACGAACGCGATCCGCTGACCTACGGTTTCCTCGTGCGCTGAACGCCGGCGCACGGCATCCCGTTGTACCAGGCTTGGCGCGCGGTCCCGCTGCGGGGCGCGCGCCTTTTTTGTCGTGAAACCGCGCGATCGGATGCCATTTGCACGGGCCCGGGTCGGCCGCCGGCCGGTGTGCCGCGCGAGTTTTGGTACGATGCTGCCTTTCCAGCCGATCCCCCACCCGCGTGAATCGCCGAAACGTGTCGTCAGTGCGTGATCTCTGTGCCAAATGGGTCGCGCGCGCCCAACCCGTCGCGGCCGCTGCCGCCGTGCCCGTCAAGCGTGTGCTGGCCACCGCCTGGCGCCGTCTCCGTCATCCGACGCGCCGCGGCGTGCTGCTCGCGGCCGCCGCCGTGCCGGTGCTGTTCCTGCTGTACGTGCTGGCGCTGATTCCGTTCACGCCCGGCATCGGCGACATCCGCAAGGCACGCGTCGACCAGCCCGCGCAGGTGCTGTCCGCCGACGGCAAGCTGCTGGCGGAATTCAAGCCGTCGAACCGCGAATGGGTGCCGCTCAAGCAGATTTCGCCGCACATGGTCGATGCGCTGATCGCGACCGAGGATCACCGCTTCTACGAGCACCACGGCCTCGACTGGAAGCGCACGGCGTCGGCCGCGCTCCATACGTTCTCCGGCAACCGCCAGGGCGGCTCGACGATCACGCAGCAGCTCGCGCGCAACCTGTATCCGGACGAGATCGGCCGCGCGCCGACGCTCACGCGCAAGGTAAAGGAGGCGATCACCGCGCTGAAGATCGAGGCCATCTACAGCAAGCCGCAGATCCTCGAGACCTACCTGAACACGGTGCCGTTCCTGTACAACGCGTACGGCGTCGAGATGGCCGCGCGCACCTATTTCGACAAGTCGGCCGACCAGCTCGACGTGCTCGACAGCGCGACGCTCGTCGGGATGCTGAAGGGCAACAGCTACTACAACCCGGTGCTGAACCCCGAGCGCGCGCTGCAGCGGCGCAATACGGTGCTCGGCCAGATGGTGAAGTACGGCAAGCTGTCGCCGGCGCAGTTCGCGCAGCTGCAGCGCCGGCCGCTGCGCGTCGATTTCGAGCGCCAGAAGGAGCCGCCGGGGCCCGCGCCGCATTTCGCGCAGCAGTTGCGCAAATGGCTGATCGGCTGGGCCGACCGCAACGACTACAACATCTACTCGGACGGGCTGATCGTGCGCACCACGATCGATGCGCGGCTCCAGCAGATGGCGACCCAGGCGCTGACGCAGCAGGCGAACCAGCTGCAGGGGATCGCGAACAACGCGTGGAGCGGCCGCGACGGCTGCGGCACCGATAACGAGGTGTTCCGCACTTTCATGCGCGAGTCGCCCGAGTACAAGGCTGCGCAGGAGGCCGGCAAGGACGATGCAGCCGCGATGAAGCAGCTCGCCGCCGACCGAGGCTTCATGCGCGCGCTGTGCAAGGCGAAGACCGACGTGCAGGCCGGCTTCGTCGCGATCGATCCGCGCGACGGGCAGATCCGCGCGTGGGTCGGCAGCCGCGACTTCACGAACGAGCCGTTCGATCACGTGTCGCAGGCACGGCGCCAGCCGGGTTCGACCTTCAAGCCGTTCGTCTATGGCGCCGCGTTCGCGAACGGGATGAAGCCGGAGGACACGTTCGTCGACCAGGCAATCGAGATTCCGCTGAAGGGCGGCGAGATCTGGCGCCCGAACGACGATGCACCGCCCACCGGCAAGCCGATGACGCTGCGCGACGCGGTCGCGCTGTCGCGCAACCGGATCACCGCGCAGGTGATGGAGAAGGTCGGTCCGGCGGCCGTCGCGCGGCTCGCGCGCGACATGGGCGTGCGCGAGAGCCCGCTCGAGCGTGTGCCGTCGCTTGCGCTCGGCACGAGCCCCGTGACGCTGAAGGAGATGGTCGCGTCGTACGCGACGATCGCGAACGGCGGGCTGTACGTCGAGCCGCAAATGGTCACGCGCATCGAGACCCGCCAGGGCGACGTGCTGGCCGAATACGCGCCGGCGCCGCCCGAGCGTGCGCTCGACGCCGAAACCGACAAGACGCTGCTCGACGTGATGCGCGACGTCGTGACGCGCGGCACCGGCGGCAGCATCCGTACGCGCTTCGGGATTCGCGGCGACGTGGCCGGCAAGACCGGCACCACGCAGGACAACGCGGACGGCTGGTTCATCCTGATGCAGCCGGGGCTGGTCGCCGGCGCGTGGGTCGGCTTCGACGACGGCCGCGTGACGCTGCGCAGCGACTACTGGGGGCAAGGCGCGCACAGCGCGCTGCCGATCGTCGGCGACTTCTTCCAGCGCGCGCAGCGCGCCCGCATCGTCGACACGAAGCTGAAATTCGATACCGAGCCGTCGCCCGGCTGGTTCGCGTCGGCGCGCGAACGGGTGACGGACCTGTTCGACGGGTGGTTCGGGCCGGAGTCGAAGCAGGCGCCGGCGACCGTGAGGACCCAGCGTATCGAGCGTCAGCCCGACGAGGACGCAGACGAGGCGTCGGCCGCGTCCGCCGCGTCAGCACCCGTGCCGGCATCCGGCGGCGTCGTCGAGGAATGGATCCCGGCGTCCGAGGTGGCGGCGTCGGCCGCCGCGTTGTCGGCGGGCGCGTCGCAATCTCAGCCCGTGCAGCCGCCGCCGGCGGTGGGAGGCAGCGCGGCGAGTTCCGGCAATACCGGTGGTGGGGGCCTCGGCTCCGCACCAGCCACGGCGCCTTCCACCGTGCCGGCACCTTCACCTTCACCTTCACCTTCACCGGCTCCGGCACCTTCACCGGTTCCGGCACCGGCGCCCGCTTCACCCGACGCAACCAGCGGTTCGGAGTAACGAGCCGTTCAGATTTCGCGCGATGCTGCCGTAATAACGTTGTCACGACAGCTCGCGCGGCCGCTCCGCGCCATTCCGATGCCGCTCATCACCGATTACGTCGCGCTCGCGCGCGATGACGTCGCCGCCGGCGTCCCGCTCGGCTTCGATCTCTACGACGCGGGCGGCGCCGCGCTGCTGCCCGCCGGCGCCACGCTGCGCGATCCCGCGCAGCATGACTTCCTGTTCGATCACTTCCGGCCCGTTCGCAGGCGCGTTGACGCCGGACCCGCTACGTCCGACGGCGACACCGTGCCGGCGGCCGCGCCCATGGGACTGTCGGCCGGCGCCGCGATCGGCATCCGGCGGCGCGTCGGTGCGGCCCGCGTGCTGCAACGCTGCCGGTTGATCGGGGTCGGCGCATCGGGCGTGCTGTTCGTCGAACCGCGGCCGTCGGCCGTGTTCGATTTCGCCCGCGGCGACGACGTCGAGGCGGTCGCGATCGGCCGCTCGGCGGTGTCGCGCTTCGGGGCGACGGTCGAGGCGGTGCAGACCGTAGGCGGCGCGCCGTTCATGGTGCTGTCGCCGCCGGGCTTCGTCGACCGGTTGCGCACGCGCGTCGAGCCGCGCGTGCCGGTACGGATCGCGGCCTGCTGCACCGGCGGGGCGGCACAGGCCGACGGCATCGGCATCGTTCACGATCTGAGCCTGAACGGATTGTCGATCGCAGTCGACCGGCCGCTCGCCGCCACCGGCGAGGCGTTGCGCGTGCAGTTGCCGTACATGGACGGCGATCGTATCGCGCTGCTGGCGCTCGACGCCACGGTGCGCGCGGTGCACGCGGAGCCCGCGACGCCGGGCTGGACGCTTCATCACGCTGCGTTCAGCGAAATCGCCGCGGCCGACCGCATCCGCCTGAAGGCGTTGCTGTTCGACCTGTCGGTGGAAAGCGTGGAGGCAGATCAGGTCCGCTGACGGGCGGCCGCCGCTTCACATCATCGGGCGGCGTCGTTCATGGCCCGGGTGGATCGACGGGCCCCGGCGCGCCACAGCACGCCCCCGGTTTAATTGGGTGCGGATGTGACGTTAATCCTCTGATGATTCGACCGAATGCGAGGAAATTGTACGGAATTCGGTCAACAGTGAATTCGCGATTTAAGTATTTACCCTGATAGCCGAGCCGCCTAGACTTTCACTCATGCGCAACGACTACCGAGTCCGAAGCGCCTGACAAAACAATCTGGAGGTAACGCATCATGAAATCGCTGATCAAGGCAGTTGCACTGGCCGCACTGGTGGCCGCACCGATCGTGTCGTTCGCCCAATCGAACCAGCAGCCGCTGACGCGCGCGCAAGTGCGTGCCGAGCTGGTCCAGCTCGAGAAGGCCGGCTACAACCCGAACGACTGGATGAACTATCCGGAAAACATCCAGGCCGCACAGGCAAAGATCGCAGCAGCCCAGAACACCGGCGCGCAGGCTGACGCAACGGGCTACGGCTCGAACCCGGTCGCGACGTCGCAGTCGGGCCAACGCGTGACGGTGCCGGCCGCGGCCGACCGTTCGTCGGTGTACTTCGGTCACTAAGCCATTCGCGCTGCGGCCTCCGGGCCGCCGGCGACGCCGTATCGAAAGGCCCGCACTCGTGTCGAGTGCGGGCTTTTTTGCGTCCGCGGCACGCGTGGCGCCGGCTGACAATCCGCCGCGCGTGCGCTAGCATCGCGGTCGGCATCGCCACGCCACGGCAGCCGTGGCGGATGGCGTGGCGCCGGCTTGTCCGCGATGCCGCGCGCCGAGGCGCGGCGGCAAGCCCGGCACGAGGTTCCACCAATCAACGAAAACAAACAGGAGCATCCATGCGTGTCTTGACCGGTCTGCTATGCGCGCTCGCGCTGACGGCGAACCTTGCCCATGCGCAGGCGAATTGTGCGGAAACGACGGATCAGGCGGCGATGACGGCGTGTGCCGATCGCGCGTACAAGAAATCCGACGCGGAGCTGAATCGCACTTACCAGGCGGTCACCGCGCGCCTGCGCGATGCGAAGCCGCTCGCCGAGAAACTCGTGAATGGGCAGCGCGCGTGGATCGCCTACCGCGATGCCGAATGCAACTTCTCCAGCGCGAACGCCGAAGGCGGCAGCGCGTATTCGATGGTCGTGTCGACCTGCCTCGACGATCTGACCAAGATCCGCAACGAGACGCTGAAGGGGTATCTGTCCTGCGAGGAAGGCGATCTCGCGTGCCCGGTGCCGGCGAAGTAAAAGCTGCGCGGCGTCCCGCCGGCCCGCACGGCCCGCGGCCGCCGCAAGCCCGTGATTAGCGTGAACAGGCGCTAGACGTCGTCCGTTTCGTCGAGCAGCTTGTGGCGCATCGCATAGCGGACCAGCGCCGCTTCGTGCGGCATCTGCATCTTTTCCAGGATCCGGGTCTTGTAGGTGCTGACCGTCTTCGCGCTCACGCACAGCGCCTGCGCGATCTCGGTCAGCGTCTGTCCGGCGGCGATCCGGCGGAACACGTCGAACTCGCGATCGGACAACCGCTGGTGCGGCAGCGTCTCGGCCGGCTCGTTCAGGCTCTGCGCGAACTGCTCGGCCATCGCGAGGCTCACGTAGACGCCGCCCGACGCAACCTTGGTCACCGCGCCGACCAGTTCGGCGCTCGCGCTTTCCTTGGTCAGATAACCCGATGCACCGGCGCGGAACGCGCGCACCGCGTATTGCTGTTCCGCGTGCATGGTCAGCACGAGCACGCGCAGCGCGGGCTTCTCGTCCTTGATCTGCTTGATCAGCTCGACGCCGTTGCGGCCCGGCATCGACAGGTCGAGCACCAGCACCTGCGCGGGCGTCGAGCGAACCAGCGCGATCGTCGACGGGCCGTCGCACGCTTCGCCGGCCACCTCGAATCCGGTGGCGTTCTGGAGGATGTGCCGCAGACCGTCGCGCACGAGCGTATGGTCGTCGGCGATGAGCACCTTGATCATGTGAGGGTGGTTTCCTGTTGAACTGTGCCGAGCGGGAAGGCGACGGTGATCGAGAAGCCGCGCGCGAGCGCGGTGTCGATCGTCACGTTGCCGCCCAGCATGTGTGCGCGTTCGCGAATGCCGATCAGCCCGAACGATTTGTCCTCGTGGGCGCTGCCGCCCGGTGCCGCGCCGCGGCCGTTGTCCGCGACCCGCAGTACGCAGAAGCCTTCCTCGATGTCGAGCCGCAGCGCGACGCGTGTCGCGTCCGCGTGGCGCGCGACGTTCGTCAGCGCTTCCTGGACGATCCGGAACAGCGTGGTCGCCCCCGCGCTGGTGAACGTGAGCCCGCCCGTTTCGATGTGGCGTTCGACGTCGATGCCGTAGCGGTTCGTGAAGTCGTTCGCCAGCCACTCGATCGCGGGCACGAGGCCGAGATCGTCGAGCATCACCGGACGCAGATCGGCTGCGATGCGCCGCACCGACGCGACGGTTGCGTCGATTAGACGGCGCATCCCTTGCAGGTGCGACAGCGCGTCGTCGTTGGGTTGCGCACGGCCCGGCGCGCGCAGTTGCTGCTCGATTACCGACAGGTCCATCTTCAGCGCGGTCAGTTGCTGGCCGAGATCGTCGTGCAGTTCGCGCGCGATGCGGGTCTTTTCCTCTTCGCGTACGTTCTGCAGGTTCGCCGACAGTTCGCGCAGTTCCTCGCGCGACTGCTTCAGCGCGTTCTCGGCGCGCTGCCGCTCGGTGATGTCGCGCAGCATTACCGTATAGAGCTTGCCCGACGCATCGCGGATCTGCGAAATCGACGCCTCGATCGGGAATTCCTCGCCGTTGCCGCGCAGCCCGAACAGCACGCGCTGGCGGCCCATTTGGCGCTCGGACACACCGGTCACGCCGAACTGGTCGACGTGCTTCGCATGCGCGGCGCGAAACCGCTCGGGGATGAAGCGCGACAACGGCGCGCCGATCGCTTCCATCGCCGACACGCCGAATACCTGTTCGGCCATCGGATTGAAGATCACCACCGTCTGCTTCTCGTCGATCGTGATGATCGCTTCCATCGACGAGCGGATGATGCCCATCATCCGCGCCTCGTTGAGGATGCCGCGGCTGCTGGCGCCGGTATCGGCCGTCCCGGCGCGGCCGCGCAGCAGTGCATGGATCAGTGCCGCGAACGCGAACGACGCGATCAGCCCCGCGGCGAGCACCGTGCCCGCCGCGCGCTGCGCGCCGGTCGCGCTCGGGCGGCCGTCCGCGGAATAGGCGAGCGTCAGCACGGTGCCGCCGAAATTTAGCTGGTCGGTGCGGCGCATCAGGTCGGGCGACGTGGAGGCTTCGTCGGTCGTCGTCTCCGCGCTCGCGATCGGATGCGGATCGTCGCCGGCGCTCATCCGCAGGTCGAGCCCGCGTTCCGCGTCGAGCGCGCGCTCCACCACGCGATTCGGGCTGAGTTCCGCGAACAGCACGCCGCCGGCACCCGTGTCATGGGCGCCGGCTGGCGTGACGGGCGTGCGCGATGAAGGCGTCGCCGGCACGAACAGCATCAGGATGCGGGTATCGCGGGACGTATCGTCGTCGGCCGGGTGGATGCCGAGCGCGACATTGCCGGTGCGCAGCGCGCGTGCCAGCGGCGCCTGATCCGGTGCGCCGAAGCGCGCGCCGGCCGCGCTCGACAGCGGCGCGCTGAGCGTCGCGACCGCGAACGGGCCGGCCGGCGGCGGCGCGTCGCCGGCGAGCGCGCTGCGTGTCGCGGGCGACAGCGGCGCATAGCCGAGCTGCCGGACCGGCGAACGGCCGCTATCGAGCTCGAGCGTGTCGGCATACCGGCGCCATTGCTCGGGTGTCATCTGCGGCGCGAGCAGGAACGCGCCGCGCGCGCTTTCGAGCACGGCGGCGCCGGTCTGCAACTCGTGGCGCAGCATCGCCGTCACGTGCGACGTGCGGCGTTCGAAGCGCGTATGCACGACGCCTTGCCACTGCTCGCGCACCAGCAGCGCGACGCCGAGCGACAGCGCCGCGCCGGCGAACAGTGCAGCGACGCCAGCGACGAGCGGCTGGCGTAACATGGTCGGGAGGCGCGTGGGCCCTCGGGCGTCACGCGACGGGGTGCCACTGGCGGTCATTCGATTGGCCATTCTGGTGTCGGGGCCGCCCGTGGCGCTCGGGCGGTGCGGCAAAACCGGCGAAAACTCGCACCGGCCGCGTGCGAACGTTTGATTTGAAGCTGAAATTGTGCGCGTTTTATTGGTTTTTTGTAATAGGGTCAGCTAAAAACGTGCTAGTCGGGCGTGCGGCGGGCGTTCCGGCGGCGATTGACGCGCGTCAACGGACGCGTCGGCATGTGGGGGCAGACTGTTCGGCAGACGAGCCGGCATCGGGCCGGCTCGCGGTGACGGGCGTGTCGTGGCGCGATGCGCGGCGCGTGCCCGGTCGGAGGGCGGACCATGTACAAGCGGATTTTCGTCGGGCTCGACGGCGGCCCAAGCGCGCGTCTCGCGCTGAACGAGGCGATCCGGATCGCGCTGGCATCCGGCGGCGAGGTGACGTGCGCGTATGTCGTCGAGCATCGGCCGCAGCTCGTCGACGTCGATGCGGGTTTTGCGGCCGAACGCGACCGCGACGCGGCGGCAACCGCCGCGGCGACGCCGGTGCTCGACGACGCACGAGCGGTGCTTGCGCAGCAGCATGTGCCGGGCACCGTGCGCGCGCTCGATGCGTACGGCGAGGACGTCGCCGCGGTGCTGATGCGCACGGCGGCCGAGGTCGGTGCCGATCTGATCGTGATGGGGACGAGCGGGCGGCACGGATTGCGCCGGCTGCTGCTCGGCAGTGTCGCGGAATCGCTGCTGCGCTCGGCCGACCGGCCGGTGCTGCTGGTGCGGCACGACGAGCCGGCCGCGGTGGCAACGGCGCGATGACTGTGGTGCGGAGCTGAGGCGTTCATGTGCTCATGCGCTCAGGCGCGAGCGGCAGAGGGCGGCCGGGCGGATGGCGGCGTGACGGCGTGACCGCGTTGTCGGTCGCGCGTCCGGTACATCGGTCAGCGGGCCGTGCCTGCGCGGCCATGCAGGGGCGTGATCGCGTCGCCCCGGTTGCGTCGTGACCGGCACTTCTGGCAGCATCGACCGGTGTCCGCTTCATCGTCGCGCGGGTTTCGCGCGCGATCCCGTCGCCGCGTGCATGGCCGCGGCGATCGACGCAGCGGCACGCGACGGTGCGGGAGATTGCATGTGCGATCGGCCCGCGCGGTGCGTCGCGTGCCCGGTTTCCTACCTTACCGACGTCATCCGCCATGCCGATTTCCGCCGCCGACCTGATTCACCAGTTCGATCTTCAGCCGCATCCCGAGGGCGGCTATTTCCGGGAAACCTACCGCGCGACCGATACCGTCGTGCGTCCTGCCGACGGCGCGCCGCGCGCGGCGTCGACCGCGATCTACTACCTGTTGTGCGACGGCGCGTATTCGTCGTGGCATCGGATCCGTTCCGACGAGGTCTGGCATTTCTACGCGGGCGATCCGCTCGAAGTATGGGTGCTCGACGAGCACGACGGCCTGACGATCCATCGACTCGGCAACCCGCTCACGCATCCGGGCACCGTGTTCCAGGCCGTCGTGCCGGCCGGACGCTGGTTCGGCGCGCGCTGCGCGTCGCCGGAGCACGTCGCGCTCGTCGGCTGCACGGTCGCGCCGGGGTTCGAGTTCGCGGAATTCGAGCTCGCGGATGCGACCGCACTGGCCGCCGCGTTTCCCGAGTACGCGGAATACGTCGCGGGGCTCGCGCAGCGCCCCGACGCGTGAGCGTGCCCGCTGCCGCCGACGACAGCCGTTGCGCGCGGCCCCGGCCAAACCCGTTTAGAATGCAACGTGGTGCAGGATCGGCCGCGGACCTGCCGCGGCGGTCGCTGCCAGCCGTATCGACGGCCGCCTCCGTCGCACGGTCCGCATGTCTTCCAGGAGCGCCGCCGTGTGGCACTTTCCCATTGCAATTCCCTCGTCGCTCGGCCCGTGGGCCGTGTTCGCGAGCGTACTCATCACGCAGCTCGGCGTGCCGGTGCCGGCTGTGCCGATGCTGATTCTCGGCGGTACGATGGCGGCGATGGGGCAGGCGTCCTGGACGAGCATGTTCGTGGCGGCGATCGGTGCGACGATGCTTGCCGATTCGCTGTGGTTCTTCATGGGCCGCACGCGCGGGCGGCGCTTGCTGAACGGGCTTGTGCGCTTCTCGCTGTCGCTCGACACGACGCTGCGCTTCGCGCGTAATGTATTCGAAAGATACGGCGCGCCGCTCCTCGTCATCTCCAAATTCCTGCCTGGCCTCGGCCTCGTGTCGGCGCCGCTGCTCGGCACGACCGCGATCGGTGTCGGCGTGTTCCTGTTCTGGGATCTGGCCGGCGCGTCGTTGTGGGCCGCGGTCTGGCTCGTCGGCGGCGCGGCCGTGCATGACCAGATCGTCCAGTTCGTGCTGTGGGTGCGCGCGAGCGGCGGCACGATCCTCGACGCGTTTCTCGCGATCTTCATCACGTTCGTGCTGTACCGCTGGGTGCGCCGCGTGCAATTCCGCCGCTACCTCGCACAGTTGCGCATCTCGCCGCCGCAGCTCGTCGAGATGATGACGTCGAACGAACCGCCGCTGATCTTCGATGCGCGGCCGCGCGCGATTCGCGAACGGGAGCCGTACCGGATCGCCGGTGCGCTACCGGTCGATCTCGATTCGCCGGACCTGCTCGATCCGGAGCTGCTGAAGCGCCCGATCGTCGTGTATTGCGTGTGCCCGAACGAGGCGACCGCGAAGCGTCTGATCGCAAAGATGCAGCGCAAGAAGATGCTCCACAACATCAGGGCGCTGAAGGGCGGGCTTGATGCGTGGGAGAAGCACGGTTACCCGGTCGAGCCGATGCCGGCCGATGCCGATGCGTCGCGGTATTTCGTGCGGCCGGCCCACGCCGCGCCGCTCGAGGGCGAATATACGGTGCGGGCGACGCTGTCGAAGTGAATCGTGCGCGCAATGCCGCGCACGTTCCGATTCCGCCGCCGGTTTAGCGCTTCTCGTTCGCGCGAAACTCGGTTGGCGCGAAACCTCTGATCCCGTAAGCGAACCGGCGAAAATCCGCCGCGCCGCGCGCCGAACATGCGCACGCGGCGCATTTCGGCCCCGCACGCCCATTGATCCCGATCATGCACGCCCCGGCAGGACGTCATATCCTGTCGGAATTGCTTGTCCGCGCTTCGCGTGGCCATCCACCGATCCCGCGCCACGCCGGCCTTCCGCCCGCCGCGTGCCGCTGCCGCGCGAAGCTTCGGTCGTCGTTCGCGACGACGCGTCCACAGAGGCCTTCGCCATGCAAACCACCCCGACCATCCCGCCGCTCGCGCGCATCGCGCTGGCCGTCGATCTGACGCCCGAGTCGCTGTCCGCCGCGCGCTATACCCGAACGCTGCTGCGTCCCGGCATGCAGGTGCGCATCGTCTGCGCGATCGACAATCCGCGCCTCGTGCTGCCCGACATCCCGCGCGTCGACGCGCTGCTGACATCGGCGCGCGAGGAAATGATGCACGAAGCGCAGGCGACACTCGAACGCACCGCCGCACTGTTCGCCGGCAGCGGCGTGGCCGTCGAGCAGGTGATCCTCGATACGTCGGTCACGGGCGGTACGGTTGCGGATGCACTCGCGAACGAGACGTCGGGTTGGCATGCCGACGTGCTCGTGGTCGGCGCGAATCCGCACCACGGGCTGCTGCGGCTCGTCGAAGGCGCGATGTCCGACACGCTGGCCGCACGCGCACGCTGCGCGCTGCTGATCGTGCCGGCCGACTATGCGCGGCCGGCGGACGGCCCGCTGCAGCGCCTGATGTTCGCGGTCGATGGCAGCGAGCCGTCGCTGCACGCGGTGCGCGTCGGGCTCGGCTTCGCGGCGCCGACGACGCTGCTGTACGCGGCCTATGTCGTCGATCGCGCGGTGCGTCTGACGGATCTCGTGCCGGTGCGCGCGCTCGAGGACGCCTATCGCGCGGAAGGCGAGGATGCGCTGGCCCGGATCGGCCCGCTGTTCCATGCGGCGGGGAACCCGGCCAAGCGCGGCATCGTCGAAACCCGTCCGACCAGCGACGACGTCGCCCATGCGCTGATGCGCGACGCGGTGCACTGGCATGCGGAACTGCTGGTAGTCGGCACGCACGGCCGGCGCGGCATTGCCGCCTGGCTGATCGGCAGCGTCGCGCGCCGGGTCGCGCATCTCGCGCAGGTGCCGGTGCTGCTCGTGCGCGGCGACGCGTGAAGACCGCAGGGCGATGCAGGTGAAGCGGGCTTTCGTTGACCTGCATCAGAAACGTCGTGCGCCGCGCGTGAGACAGTGACACGACGTCCGGCGGGGCGGACCGGCTGTCGTCCGTACGTGACGTTGCGATTCGACGCGTCGAGTGCGAACCGCGCGAACGCACGCCGAACGCACGCATGTCCGAGATCGTTGCGATCAACCGATTTCCGGAGCCGTGCCGCGCATCGCGTGGCGCGTGAGCCGATCAAGAACTCTCCGGCACGAGGGTAGGCAGCCGACGGCTGCCTTGGAACGACGGACGGGGTGTATGTCACCCCGTCCGCTTCCTGGCCCCGTGCAGACTACTTTCCTCGCAGGTATTGTCTTAATCGATGTCGCCGGATGAATCGGCGCGTGGTGGTACGCGATCGCGCGACGGCGGAGCGGCGCGAATGACGGCAAAGCGAGGCGCGCAGCGCTCGCGGCCGGATTGGGTGGCGCGGTCGTCGCAGCCATCGCGCGGCCCCGTGCCGCGCCTGCTGCGTTCAGGCTTTCATATGTAGCGCATCGTTCGCTGGTCGCGCCCGCGGCGGGTGATGCGGCATACGCAGGCGCCGCGACGCACGCCATGCGGATGTCCTCGTCCGCCCGGTGTGCGATTGCGCAACCGCGGCCAGCCGGGTCGCCCCTTGCGGCGCGGCTCCGCGACGGCAACGGCCGGTGTGTCGGCGTCGGCCCGCGCGCGCAGCGCAGCGGCGAACCGCTGCAGCGCGAGCACCGACCCCGCGACACTCTGGTATTTTTCGCGTCCGATCTGCCCGTCGAGCATCACGAGCAAGCCCGCTTCGCGCGCGATCGCGAGCAACGCGTCGAGATCGTCGGGCGGCTGGATACCGGCCCGCGCGGCGGGCGCGGACGGCGTGCGCCGCCGTCCGTCCCGGGCCGGGAAATTGCGATGTCCCATGATTGGTCTCCTGCGCCGGACCCCGCATGCCGACTCAACGGCCGGCTGAGCGATGACCGGATATGAACGTATCGTTCATGACATCAGTATCCGTCACCGATACCGCGCTGCCAATCGGCGCGCGCTGAACTCGTTGTCAGACATTACGTGCGGCGTATCGGAATCCGCTGACAAACGGCACCGGCGTTCGACCGCCGCGGCGCGACGCGCGGCCCGCGGCACGCCATGTGCGCGCGGCGATGCGGTGCATAAAAACAGACGAATCGCGCCGGCGCGCTTTGCTTGACGCGGGATTTCGACCGGTCTAAGTTGCTCATTGCATCGGCGTCGCGCGACGGTTCCATCGTCCGCGCGAACGGCGGTGCCGCGCCTCGGGGTGGCGTGGCAATCCTTCCAGTCGTTCGCGGGCCATGCGCACCGCGAATCCCGCGCGCGGGCCGATCCGGCAATCGATCGGCGCGGCGGCACGCAAGGTGTCGTTGATCGCGCGCAAACACGCTTCGGCGCATCGTACGCCGGGCGGCCGTTCAGTCCTTAATCTTCCGGTAGCGTCTTTTTTCCTTTCGTTCCTCGACCGTCAGGAGCCCGTCGATGTCACAACAGGACACCATGCTTGAAGCCTTGAAAGCCGTCGCCGAACAGCGCGAGATCGGCGACGACCAGTTGCGCACGATGCTCGACGACGAAGTGCGTGCTTTGTCGTCCGATGCCCGCGTGCACGACTACATCCACGTGTTCGCGATTCGTCACCTGCGCGAACGGATGCGCAGACAGGACGACCTCGAGCGCGACACCTCGTCCGGTACGCAGCACAAGGAGCCGGACACGCGTGCCGATCGCCGTCTGTGACGGACGCTCGCCGCGATCAACGTCACTGGTGCACTCGGGCCGCGGCCGGCGTTCGACCGGTACGCTCGCCATCTCGCAGCGCAAACCGCCGCCCGCGCGCCTACAACGCGCTTACGCGCCGGCAGCGCCTTTCTCCACATGTTTCATTGAATTGCCGCAACGGCCTCAAGTAAGTGGCGCGGATGCCGTTTACCCGGTGAATCCGTCCACCGGGCGGTCCCGCTTCCTTACCGAGTCGTTGCCATGTTTTCGTCCATCCGGACCCGTATTCTTGCCGCGTGCGTCGCCATCGTCGTCTTCGCGCTCGTCGCCACCACGCTCATCAACTATTTCATCGCGCGCTCGTACAACGAAGACGCGATCGACCGCAACCTGACCTCCGTCGCGAGCGGCCATGTGGTCGGCATCGGCGACTGGGTCGCGACCAGGAGCCGGATGATCGCGTCGCTGCAGGACGCCGCGCTGTCGCCGGATCCGCTGCCTGTGTTCAAGCAGATGGCCGCGGCCGGCAGCTTCACGAACGTGTACGCGGGCTACCCGGACAAGGTGTTCCATTTCTCCGACCCGACCGGCATCCCGCCCGACTACGATCCGACCGGCCGCCCGTGGTACAAGCAGGCCGCGCAGGCCGGCAAGCCGGTCGTCACGCCGCCTTACGTCGACGCGGGCACCGGCAACCTGGTCGTCACGTTCGCGGTGCCGATCCTGCGCGACGGCGCGCTGAAGGGCGTCGTCGCGGCCGACGTCGCGATGGACAGCGTGATCGCGAACGTGAAGTCGATCCACCCGACGCCCGCGAGCTTCGGGATGCTGATCGACAGCAACGGCCACGTCGTCGCGCATCCCGACGCGAAGCTCACGCTGAAGCCGGTGGCCGACGTGTCGCCCGACCTCGGCGGCATGAGCGCCGCGTCGCTGGCCGCGGCCACCGCGCCGGTCGAAGTGCACGTCGGCGGCGACGCGAAGCTCGCGCGCGCACAGGCCGTGCCGGGCACCGACTGGTATGCGCTGGTGCTGCTCGACAAGTCAGAAGCGACGGCCGGGATGCGCTCGCTGCTGACCGCGTCGCTGGTCACGCTGGTCGTGATCGTCGGCGTCGCGTCGCTGATCATCGGCGCGATCACCACGACCGCATTCCGCCGCCTGTCGCAGGTGCGTCAGGCGATGGCGTCGATCGGCTCGGGCACGGGCGACCTGACGCAGCGCCTGCCGGCCGAAGGCCGCGACGAAGTGGCCGATATCGCGCGCTCGTTCAACAGCTTCGTCGACAAGTTGCACGACGTGATGCGGCAGATCCGCGACGCGAGCGAATCGGTGCGCACGGCCGCGAACGAAATCGCTGCGGGCAACCAGGACCTGTCGTCGCGCACCGAATCGGCGGCGGCGAGCCTCGAGGAAACGGCCGCGTCGATGGAAGAGATCACCGCGACGGTCGGTCAGTCGGCGGCGGCGGCCGGCCAGGCCGACGAACGCGCGGCCGCGGCCTCGCGGATCGCGTCGCACGGCGGCGTGGTCGTGTCGGACGTGGTGGCGACGATGGGGAAGATCGAGGAAGCGTCGGGCCGGATCGGCGCCATCATCGGCGTGATCGACGGCATCGCGTTCCAGACCAACATCCTCGCGCTGAACGCGGCCGTGGAAGCGGCGCGCGCCGGCGAGCAGGGCCGCGGTTTCGCGGTCGTCGCGCAGGAAGTGCGCAGCCTCGCGCAACGCAGCGCGCAAGCCGCACGCGAGGTGAAGGTGCTGGTCGAGTCGACGGTGGCGAGCGTGTCGGCCGGGTCGGGGCAGGTGCGCCAGGCCGGCGACACGATGCGCGAGATCGTGTCGAACGTCGCCAACGTGACGACGATCATCTCCGAGATCACGCACGCAGCGAACGAGCAGACGCGCGGCATCCAGGAAGTGAATCGCGCGGTCACGCAGCTCGACGAAATGGTGCAGCAGAACGCGGCGCTCGTCGAACAGTCGACCGCGGCCGCGACCGCGCTGCAGTCGCAGGCGAACGCGCTCGCGACGACGGTCGGGCAGTTCAAGGTCGCGTGACCCGCGCCGGGTGACGCAGATCGAGCCGCCGCGCGGCGACGCTCAGGCGGGGCCGCCGTCGCGCATCAGCGCGAGCCGGTTGTAGAGCGTCTTCAAGCTGATGCCGAGCGCTTTCGCCGCTTGCGGCTTGTTGCCGTCGAAGTGATCGAGCGTGGCCGCGATGAAGCGCTGCTGCGTATGCGCGAGCGTCGCGCCGAGCGGCAGCGCCATCGCGTCGTCCGACGTTTGGTCGGGCAGCAGCGTCGGCTTCGGCAGCGCGACGTCGATGCCGTCGTCGGCGAGGATGTACGCGCGCTCGATCGTGTTGTGCAGCTCGCGCACGTTGCCGGGCCATGAATACGCGCGCAGCGCGGCGATCGCGGCATCGGTCAGCTGCTTGTGCGAGCGGTGCCGCTCGTTCAGCCGTCGACGATCTCCAGCGCGATGCGCCTCGACATCGTCCTCGCGCTGCCGCAGCGCGGGCACGTGCAGCGCGATCGTCGCGAGCCGATAGAACAGATCCTCGCGCAGCCGGCCGTCCCGCACGGCATCGGCCGGGTTGTGGCGGGTGGCCGACACGATGCGCACGTCGAGCGGAATCGACTCGGTGCCGCCGACGCGCACGATCGTGTTCGATTCGAGCGCCCGCAGCAGCTTCACCTGCAGCGCCGCGGGCATTTCCGCGATCTCGTCGAGGAGCAGCGTGCCGCCGCACGCGGCTTCGAAGAACCCCTCGCGCTGCGCGATCGCGCCGGTGAAACTCCCTTTCTCGTGGCCGAACAATTGCGCTTCGGCGATGTCGGCCGGAATCGCACCGCAGTTGACGGGCACGAACGGCCCGTCTCGGCGCGCGCTCAGGTCGTGCAGCCGCCGCGCGACGATGTCCTTGCCGACCCCGCTTTCGCCGGCAATCATCACGCTCGCGCGGGTCGGCGCGATTTTCTCGATACGGTCGAGCAACGTGCGCATCACCGCGGAGCGGCCGGACAGCTGGCGTGCATCGGCGCGTTGCTTCGGACGGTTTGCGGTTTCAGCCATAGGCGTCAGCGAGCCGTTTTGAAAATCGGCATCGCCCGTTTCCCTCGTTGCAATATTTATCATCGACAGCGGAACGGACCAAAAGGTGCCCCGACATAGAAATTTCCAATGTCCGGCGCGATACCGGAAGAAATAGGCGATTGCAGCATCGCGATGCCGGTATGTGGACTCGCGCACGCCATTGGTGCCTTTTTACACCTGCTGAATGAAAAAGCGAAAGGCACTTGCAAGCGCGCGTTGGGCATGACCAAAGGCCGCACAAGGCCGAGCGCCACGACAGTGGGGCCTCACGTGGATTACGCGGTGATGGCGCGCCACCTCGCAATCGGGCATGCGTGTTGCTGCGCCAAGTAGCTCGCCCGGCACGCGTGACGGATGCCGACCGCCGAGTCAGCATGCCGTCGAGCGACGGTTGCCGGTGCGATGCAGGGAAACGATGAGGACCTTTACCCGTGAGCTGTTTCGGCAGGGCATATGGGTCGTGCTGGCCGTCGGGGTGGCGGCTGCGCTGCAGGCGTGGGCGATTCACGTCATCGGCATGCACGAACCGTTCGCGCCGCTGCCTTTCTACGCCGGTGTCGCGGCTGCAGCCTGGCTGACGTCGTTTGCCGGCGGCGTGGCCGCGAGCGCGGTGAGCCTCGCCGTGATCGGCGCCTTGTGGTGGCGCAATGCGCCGCTGCCCGATCTCCTCTCCCAGGCCGGTGCGTTCGTCGCGATCAGCTTCGTCGAGTGCGTGCTCGTGATGGCCGTCAAGCCGCTGCTCGCCAGCGACCGCCTGCGCGGCGCCGAGGATGCGGAAGAGGACGGCGCACGCTCGCCGCGTCGCGAACCTCAACCTGGAACCCTCGCGCGCTCGGTCGACGACACAGTACTGCGCCGCGTGGTCGATGCATCGCCCGACGCGATCGTCGGCGTCGATGTCGCGCGGCGCATCACGAGCTGGAACCCGGCCGCGCGGCGCCTCTTCGGCATCGACGCGGTGGCGGCGATCGGGCACGACGTCACGATGCTGATCGCGCCGCGCTGGCTGCGGTTGCATCCGGTGCCCGCATCGTTCGCGGACGCGGGCGCGCCGGCCGGCCCGCTCGACATTCTGTGCCTGCGCCGCGACGGCAGCCGCTTTCGGGCGACCTTCACGGCGTCGCCGATCGTCGACGCGCAAGGCAATTGCACCGGCCTGTCGATGACGCTGCGCGAGGCGCGCGAACGCCGCCGCTGCGAGCAGCGCGATCTGCGCATGTTGCGCGGCGCGCGAGACGCGCGCGTGCAGGCCGACGAGTCGAACCGGATGAAGGACGAACTGCTGGCCACCGTGTCGCATGAACTCCGCACGCCGCTGAATGTGATCTACGGCTGGGTCGAGGTGCTGCGCAGCGGCGAGGGGCAGGGCTTCGCGCATCAGGCGATCGACGCGATCGATCGCAGCGCGCGCTCGCTGTCGCGGATGGTCGGCGACCTGCTCGACGCGTCATCGCTCGCGACGGGCCGGGTGCGGCTCGAACGCACGCCGGTCGACCTCGTGCGCATCGTGCAGGAGGCCGTGCGCGAAATCGGCGAGACGGCGGAGGCGAACGGCCTCGAGCTGTCGACCGAATGCGCGATGCCCAGCTGCGTGATTGCCGCGGACGCCGAGCGCCTGCGCCAGTTGCTGTCGAACCTGTTGTCGAATGCGATCAAGTTCACGCCGCCGGGCGGGCGCATCAAGGTGTCGTTGAACCCGGCCGGCGCGCGCGTGCGGCTGTCGGTCGCCGATACGGGGCAAGGTATTTCCGCGGAACGCCTGCCGCATCTGTTCGATACGTTCAGCCGGCCGGAAGGCGCGCCCGCGTTGCCGAAACGCGGCCTCGGGCTCGGCCTGTCGATCGTGCGCAACATCGCGCGGCTGCACGGCGGCGAGGTCGCGGCGGCGAGCGAAGGCGCAGGGCGCGGCACGACCGTGACCGTCATGCTGCCGGCGGACCTGGGTGCCGACGATACGACGACCGGCCATCCGGTACGGCCGAGCGGAGCGTCGACGGCGGTCGCGCTCGACGGCCGGCGCGTGCTGGTGGTCGACGACGACGCGACGTCGCGCGCCAGCCTCGCGGCCGCGCTCGAAACGCTGGGCGCGGAGGTGTCGACCGCGCAATCGGGACACGACGCGCTCGACGTGGTCGCGCAGCAGCACCCGAGCGTCGTGCTGTCCGATCTCGCGATGCCGGACGGCGACGGCTTCTGGCTGCTCGACCACATTCGCGACTTGCCGGACGGCGGCGGGCGCCTGCCGGTCGTCGCGGTGACCGCGCATGCGGGCACGGCGGACCGCAGCCGCGTGATGGCCGCCGGCTTCGACGCGTATCTGTGCAAGCCGGTCGACGTTCCGACGCTGGCCAGCGTGATCGTCGACGTATCACCCGCCGACGCGACGGGCGGCACCGGGCGGCGCCACTGAGCGCATCGAGGGTGCATCGAGCGACGGTGCGTGGACCGATTTCTTCATTTCCGCGCATCGTCCCGCATGACGGATGGGCCACAGCGTTCGGCGAGGCCGATCCGTCGACGAATCCGGAGGTCCGGATGAACGTGAACGACAGTAACCCACACCGAGGCGTCGTGCTTGGCGCCACCGCGTGCATGCTGGTATCGGCGATGCTCGCGGTGCTCGGCCCGCCGGCATTGACGCCGGTGCATGCGCAGGCACCGCCGGCATCGTCCATTCATGTCGCGCCGGGCGTCGTTCGTCCGGGCGAGACCCCCGACGAAGCGGAGATGACGCGGCGGCCGAGCGGCATCGATGCCGAATTCGTCGACAAGGCCGGCATCATCGGCAAGACGGCATCACAAGCGAGCGAACTCGCGCTCGATCGGTCGTCGAATCCGCACGTGAAGGCCTTCGCGCGGCGGATGATCGACGATCACGACCATATGGCTACGCAGCTGCGCCGCCTCGGCGCGCAAAAGGGCGTGCCCGTGCAGGCGCGCATGGTCGTCGATCCGGAGGTGACGGCGCTGCGAACCAAGAACGGTCACGCATTCGACAAGAGTTATGTCGCGCTGGTGGGGCCGAACGCGCACGAGGCGGCGATCAAGCTGTACGAAGCCGAAGCGCGCAACGGGCGCGACCCGCAGATTCGCGCGTTCGCGGCCGGCTCGCTGCCGACGCTGAAGGCGCACCTGAACGCCGCGCGCCAGCTCGAGAATTCGATCGCGGCCGCGCACTGATCCGCGCGGCCAACCCGTAGCGCGTCGCTCAGTGCCGCGTGCCGCTTTCCGGGCCGCCCGGCGACGCCTCGTAAGGCGGCGCGTCGAGCGGCGTTTCGCCTTCCTCGATCAGCCAGTACGGCGACGCACCGTAGTACGTGTGCAGCGCCTCGGCCCAGATCGAATCGGCCATCGTCGGCCAGTGGTCCTTGTCGAAGCCGGGGGCTTCGCGCACGCGCTCGGTCGACACGGCCAGCACGAAGCAGTGCCGCTCGGCATCGAGCGTCAGCACATTCCACGGCACCGCCAGCAGCTTGCCGCCGATCCCGAGAAAGCCGCCCGACGACACGACCGCGTAGGCGATCCGCCCGGAGCGGACGTCGAGCATGATGTTCGTGACCTTGCCGATGTCGTCGCCGTCGATCGTCAGGACGTGATCGCCTTCCAGCGTGCCGGCGGCCATCACGTCCGGCCCCGGCCCCCCGGCCGAACGGCCGCTGTCGCCGACGATGCGCGCATGCGTGGGCGAAGGTCTATCCGTTGTCATCGCTTTTCTCCTGGTCGAAGCGGCGCGGCGCAGTGGCTCGCAGCCGCGCAGGGAAGGGCCGGCCGCGTTAGCGGCGGCGCGGCAGGGATACGTCCTCGAGCGTGTTCGCCAGCTCGTCGCGGGCCGGGCCGCCCGCGCGCGTCGCGATGTCGCCCAGCGACACGATGCCGACGATCTGGTGCTTCGCATCGAGCACCGGCATCCGGTGCAATTGCAGGTCGGCCATCCGTTGCTGGACATCGCCGACGCCGTCGTCCTCGACACACCACTGCACGGGCCCGGAGGCGACGGCCTTCACGGGCGTGTCGGGCGAATGCCCGTGCGACAGTGCCCGCACCGCGAGGTCGCGGTCCGTCACGACCGCGACGAGCTCGTTGCCGTCGCAGACCGGCAGCACGCCGATGTCGAAGCGCTGCATCAATTGGGCTGCATGGCGAATCGTGTCGGTCGGCGCGACGCACACTACGTCGCGCGACATGATCTCGTTGACGCGATACATGAACGCCTCCTTCGTGAGCGAGACGAACCGGAAGCAGAACGCGTGCCGCGTTCAATCGGCACCCGTGCGGGCAGCGCGCCCGGGCCACGGAGAAATTTGCCAGCCAGCTTGTACATCTTCCACGACGATGGCCGCGGCCGGCGCGCAACCGATGATCAGTGGCCGACCCCCGTCATCACGACGATGGCGAGCACCACTGCGCTCTCGATCGCGGCCAGTGCCGCGACGCCCGCGGCGCCGCTGACTTCGTTCCATGCACGTTCGATGCGGTTCATCACTTCACTCCGGTTATGCCGGCTCCGGGCTACGCTGTCGCGCAGGGTGGGGGGCCGGGGTGCCGCCGTCAGCCGTGATCGCGGGGCGGTGGTGGGGCGTCGGGCGCGCGACGTTCGCGCGGGCCGGACGGCTTCGCGGGGTCGATACGGGTCGCGCCGCCGACGGCGGGCGGATCGCTGGCCGGGAAACTCTCCTCGAGCCCTTCGTCGATGCGCTTCTCCGTCTTGTCATTGGACGGCTTGCGCGACGCGGCGAGCAAGACTATGCCGGCAGCCGGGGACACGGCATCGGGGCGGCCGGGGGCATGAGCGGTCATGATCGAACCTCCTTACACGTAACGAAAAGCGCAAGCGCCGTACCCGTGCGGGTTGGGGCGGCATGACGCTCGCGGCTCATTGAGCCGGCCGGAGTGGTAGACACATCGGCCGCTTGCCGCTGGTCGAACCACCGTCCACGGGGGGCGGCGAGCGCGCGGCGGCGGGAAGCTGGTCGCACGGTGCGCGGCGTGAGATCCGTTCGCGCTCGCGGTGAAGCTCGCCGCCGAAGGGCGCATCGTGTCGCTGGTGATTGGAGCTTACGCCGGATGACGCCGCGCGTGTCGGCAACGATGTGCGGGCACGCTGCTTGCGTACGGTCGCCGCGCCAATCGACACGCGCGAGCCGCCGCGCAGGAGTGACATGAACACGCCATCCATGCTGCACCGCCCCGAACCGACACCCGACGTCGATCCTGACCCGACGCGGCCCGAGCACGACGATCCGGTCGATCCGCCCGTGCCCCTGGGGCCGCCGCATGGCGATCCGCCGTCGCAGCCGCCACCGATGCGGATGCCGGACGGACGCAGCGTAACGCGGCCGGCCGCGCGATTACTGAAAGGAGGACCATCATGGACATTCACGTGCAATCGCCGGACAAGCGCGCGATCGCCCAGGTGCTGGGCCGCTATTTCGAGTCGCGCTCGTTGCGCTATCACATCGAGGAGTTGCCGGGCGGCGTGCTGCATATCGGTTTTCGCGCCAGCGGCCGCCCGGTCGCCGTCACCGTGTCGTTCGACGATTCCGCCTACGACACCTACACGCACTGGGACGCGAGCCAGAAGCAGCTCGCGCTCGGGCGGCTCGCCGATGGGTTCTCGCGCATGATGTCCAAGCGCAGCCCGGCCGCGCTCGCCGGCGACTACCACGTCGAGCGTTTCTGATTCCGCAACCATCCGCCTGCTCGTGCCGCAAACCGGCAAAGTGCCCGTGCTCAACGGGCGCTTTGCGGGTTCGCTGCGGCTCGCGTAGGATGTTCGTTAATTCAGCGCACGCTACGTTCGCGCTGTCGGCTGCCTGCCCTGGCAGCTGGACAAGCGCGACGCGCTTTCCTGCAGGTTCGTTTCGCGCAACCGACGGAGACCGCCTTGATGACCGTTGCTCGCCCGTTGTTGTCACCCGCCACCCGCCGGTTCGTGTCCGGCCTGTCGGCTTTCGCCGCGCTCGCGGCCGCCGGCGCCCGCGACGCGTCGGCCCAGACACCATCGCCGCTGGGCGAATGGCAATACTCGGCGGGGGTGCCGCTGCAGAAACTGTTCAATCCGACCGTTCCCACATGGCAGGTCAGCGTGGGCGCCGCGATGACGCTGCAGCCGCGCTACGCGGGTTCCGACCGCTACCGCGTGATGGGCGGCCCGAATTTCGATGTGCGCTATCGGGACCTGTTCTTCCTGTCGACGGGCGACGGGCTCGGCGCGAACGTTCTGCGCGGGCCGAACTGGCGCGTGAGCCTGTCGGTCGGCTATGACCTCGGGCGCCGCTCGGCCGACGATCTCGACCACCTGAACGGGCTCGACAACATCAACGCGGCGCCGGTGATGAAGCTCGCGGCCGATTACGTGATCTCGAAGGAGTTCCCGCTCGTGCTGCGCGCGGATGTCCGGCGCAGTATCGGCGGCTCGAACGGCTGGGTCGGCGATTTCTCCGCGTACATGCCGATGCCGGGCAGCAACGAGCACTTTTTCTGGTTCGCCGGCCCGACCGTGTCGTTCGCCGATTCGCGCTACATGAACGGCTGGTTCGGCGTGAATCAGGGGGCGTCCGCGCGTTCGGGGCTGCGGACCTATTCGCCGGGTGCGGGGATGAAGTCGTTCGGCGCCGGCATGACGATGGTCTGGTTCGTCAACAAGCACTGGTTCGTCACGGTGGACGGCGCGATCGAGCAGCTCGTGGGCCGCGCAAGGCGCAGCCCGATCACGCAGCAGTCGACGAACGGCGTGTTCGACATGTCGGTGAATTACCAGTTCTGACCGGATGGGCGTCGGCCGGACGGCCGGGCGGCGCATCGGCGTGCGGCATTTGTCGTCACATTTGATATGATTGGTACCTGTACAAACGTACAGTGATCGATCCCCGTGACGCCTGCATCGCCGACGCCTCCGGCGTTTTACTACCTGAACAATTTCGAACGCGCGCTGGCCTGGCTCGGCGAGCGTTACGACGACCTCCTCGACGCGCACGAACACGCGTTTCTCCGGCAGTTCGCGCAACTGCCGAAAGCGTCGCGCGCGTTGCTCGTGCGGATGCTGATGCGCACCGGCTCCGACTTCCGGGCGAGCAAGCTCGTGTACGACGAAATCGGCAGCACGCTCGACGCAGCCGCGCCGCTCGTCGCACTCGGCTGGATCGATCCGGCGCCCGCGCTCACGCTCGACGAGCTGTTCGCGCTGTCGACCAAGGCCGATCTGCTGAAGACGTTCCCGTCGCTCGCCGCGCATGCGGGCGAGCGCAAGCCCGACTGGCTCGAACGGCTGCGGCTCGTGCACGACGTCGCGCAGCCGCTCGACGCGTGGTGCGCGCAGGCCGACGATTGCGTGCTGCGCGTGACGGTCGGCGCGCTGTGCGACCGGCTGCGGCTGATGTTCTTCGGCAATCTTCATCAGGACTGGAGCGAATTCGTGCTCGCCGATCTCGGCGTGTTCCAGTACGAGAGCGTGCCGTTCGCGCCGTCGTCGCGAGCGTTCCAGCAGCGCGCCGACGTCGATGCGTATCTCGCGCTGCAGGCCTGCCGCGAAGCCCTCGACGCATGGCCGGAAGACTTCCCCTTCGACGACCTGCTGCACGCGATCGACGCGATCGGCTGCGCGCAGCCGTGGCTCGCGACCCGCCGCTCGAAGCTGCTGTTCTCGCTCGGCCAAGCGTGCGAGCGGCGCGCCGACTGGGACGCCGCGCTCGACGCGTATGCGCGCAGCGCGTGGCCGGGCAGCCGGCATCGGCGCATCCGCGTGCTCGAGCGCTGCGGACGCGATGACGACGCACTCGCGCTGGCGCTCGACGCGCGCGGCGGTTTCGAAAGCGACGAGGAACGCCAGCGCGTCGAGCGGATGCTGCCGCGCCTGCAGCGGCGTCTCGGGCAGCGGGTCGAACGCGCGGGCCGCGCGCACGACGTGCCGCGCGAAACGCTCGTGCTCGCGCGTCCGGAAGCGTTCGTCAGCGTCGAATTCGCGGTGCGCGACCATCTTGCGCAGCCCCACGCACCGGTTCATTACGTCGAGAACACGCTGATCAATTCGCTGTTCGGGCTGCTGTGCTGGGAGCCCGTGTTCGCGGCCGTGCCCGGCGCGTTCTTTCACCCGTTCCAGCGCGGCCCGGCCGATCTGCACGCGCCCGATTTCGCGGTGCGCCGCACGGACGCGTTCGCCGCCTGTTTCGCGCAGCTCGACTCGGGCGCGTACCGTGACACGATCCGCCGCCACCATGCGACGAAAGCGGGGCTGCAATCGCCGTTCGTGTTCTGGGGCGTGCTGACCGACGAGCTGCTCGACGACGCGCTGGCCTGCCTGCCGCCCGAGCACCTGCGGCTGTGGTTCACGCGCCTGCTCGCGGACATCCGCAGCAACCGTTCGGGGCTGCCCGACCTCGTGCGGTTCTGGCCCGGCGAGCGGCGCTACGAGCTGATCGAGGTGAAGGGCCCCGGCGACCGGCTGCAGGACAACCAGACGCGCTGGCTCGCGTACTGCGTCGCGCACGGGATTCCGGTGCGTGTCGTCGATGTCGAATGGGCGGGCGCCGACGTCGCGCAGGCCGAGGCGGCGGGGCTGTCCGCATGAGCTATGTCGTCGCCGTGCGGGCCATGTGCGAGTTCACCGCGCGACGCGGCGATCTCGACCTGCGCTTCACGCCCGCGCCGACCGCGCTCGAAGGCATCGCCGGTCATGGCGCCGTCACGTCGAAGCGCGGCGCGCGCTACGAAACCGAGATCGCGCTGACCGGCACCTGGGGCACGCTGACCGTGCGCGGACGCGCGGACGGTTACGATCCGGTCGCGAACCGGCTCGAGGAGATCAAGACCTACCGCGGCAGCCTCGATGCGATGCCGGCCAATCACCGCGCGCTGCACTGGGCACAGGCGAAGGTCTATGCGCACCTGATGTGCGACGCACGCGGCCTTACGGAAATCAACGTCGCGCTCGTGTATTTCGACATCGTGTCCGAGCGCGAGACCGTGCTGACGGAAACGCTGAGCGCCGACGTGCTCGCCGCGTTCTTTACCGAGCAGTGCGCGTGCTTCGTCGGCTGGGCCGAGCGCGAGACCGCGCATCGCGCGGCCCGCGATGCGGCGCTGCGTGGGCTGGCGTTTCCGCACGGGCAATTCCGCAGCGGTCAGCGCGAACTGGCGGTGTCCGTCTATCGGGCGGCGCGCGACGAACGCTGCCTGATGGCGCAGGCGCCGACCGGCATCGGCAAGACGCTCGGCACGGTCTTCCCGCTGCTGAAGGCATGCGGCGAGGGCGAGCTCGATCACGTGTTCTTCCTGACCGCGAAGACGCCCGGCCGCGCGCTCGCCCTGGAGGCGGCGACGACGCTCGGCGCCGGTACGCCGGCGCTGCCGCTGCGCGTGCTGGAGCTCGTCGCGCGCGACAAGGCATGCGAGCATCCGGACCGCGCGTGTCACGGCGAATCGTGTCCGCTCGCGCAAGGCTTCTACGACCGGCTGCCGGCCGCGCGCGACGCGGCGATCGGCGCCGGGCTGCTCGATCGCGCCACCGTGCGCGAGGCCGCGCTCGCGCACGACGTCTGTCCGTATTACCTGTCGCAGGAGCTGGCGCGCTGGTCGGACATGGTGATCGGCGACTACAACTACTACTACGACGGCAGCGCGATGCTGCACACGCTCGCGCAGCAGAACCAGTGGCGAGTCGGCGTGCTCGTCGACGAGGCGCACAACCTGCTCGATCGCGCTCGCAGGATGTACAGCGCGTCGCTCGACCCGTTCGCGTTCGCGGCCGCGCGCGAGGCGGCGCCGGCGGCGCTGCGCAAGGCGTTCGACCGGCTCGCGCGCGCATGGGGCACCGTCAATCGCGCACAGGCCGAGCGCTATGCGGCCTATCCGGAGATTCCGGGGCCGATCGTGTCGGCCGTGCAGAACCTCGTCGCGGCGATCGGCGAACACCTGACCGATGCGCCGCGCACGAACGACGACGCGCTGCTGCGGTTTCATTTCGAGGCGATCCAGTTCGGCGTGCTCGCCGACGCGTTCGACAGCGCGTCGATCTTCGACACGACGCTGCACGGCGAGCCGCTGCCGCGCCAGTCGGGGCTCGACGGCGTCGCGCCGGCCGGCCGCCAGCGCCGCATCCAGTCGACGCTGTGCGTGCGCAACGTGATTCCGGCCGCCTTTCTCGCGCCGCGCTACGAAGCCGCGCGCGCGACCGTGCTGTTTTCCGGCACGCTGAGCCCGTTTCATTTCTATCGCGACACGCTCGGGCTGCCGGCCGACACGGGGTGGCTCGACGTCGACGGGCCGTTTCGCGCCGAGCAACTGACCGTGCGCGTCGCGAGCCATGTGTCGACTCGATGGCGCGACCGCGACCGTTCGCTCGAGCCGATCGCGGACCTGATCGCCGCGCAGTATGCGACGCGGCCCGGCAACTACCTCGGTTTTCTCAGCAGCTTCGACTATCTCGGTCGCGTCGTCGCACTGATGCAGACGCGTCATCCGGATGTGCCCGTGTGGGCGCAGGCGCCCGGCATGGCCGAAAGCGAGCGCGACGCGTTTCTGGCGCGCTTCGACGCGGGCGGGCGCGGGGTCGGCTTCGCGGTGCTGGGCGGGGCGTTCTCGGAAGGTGTGGATCTCGTCGGCGAGCGGCTGATCGGCGCGTTCATCGCGACGCTCGGGCTTCCGCAGGTCAACGACGTCAACGAACAGATGCGGCGCGCGATGGAGGCGCGGTTCGGCAACGGCTACGACTACATGTATCTGTATCCGGGTTTGCAGAAGGTGGTGCAGGCGGCCGGGCGCGTGATCCGCACCGAGCACGACGAGGGCGTCGTGCACCTGATCGACGATCGTTACCGGCGGCGGGAGGTGCGCGATCTGCTGCCGCGATGGTGGCGGATCGGGTGACCGTCTCGGGGGCCGGAGCGCGTGCGCGCTTGCGCCGAACCCCTACAGCACGTTGAGCATCGCCAGCGCGGCTTCCTGCAGATGCGGCAGCACGCGCCGCACGGCCGCATCCGTCGATTCCGTGCCGATCGGCATGTTCGTGCTCAGCGCGGCGACGACTTCGCCGTGACGGTTCTTCAACGGCACCGCGATGCCGCGCACGCCGACCTGCAATTGCTGCTCGATGACCGCAAAGCCCGCGTCGCGCGCGTGGTCGACCTGTTCGAGCAGTCGTGCCTTGTTGGTGATCGTGTGCGGCGTGAACGGCGCGAGTTCGGCGTCGGCGAGCCACGCGCGGACGGCCTCCCGATCCGGATGATGCGCGAGCAGCACGACGCCGGGCGACGTCAGCGGCGCCGGCACGCGTGCGCCGAGCACGAAGCCGGTCGTCATCACGCGCGACACGCCGTTGCGGGCGATGAACACGAGTTCCCAGCCATCGAGCACGCTCACGTACGCCGATTCGTTCAGCGACGCGCTCAGTTGCTGCAGATAGGGCTGGACCGTGCGCGGCAGCCGCGCCGAATCGAAGTACGACCAGCCGACCCGCAGCACGCGCGGCGTGAGGCCGTACAGCTTGCCGTCGGTGTACACGTAGCCGAGCGATTCGAGCGTCAGTAGGTAGCGCCGCGCGGCCGTGCGCGTGAGCCCGGTGCGGGCGGCGGCCTGGGTGGGCGTCATCCGCGCGTGCTGGCTGTCGAATGCTTCCAGGATCGCCAGGCCTTTTTCGAGGCCGGCGATCCAGTCGCGTCGGTCGAGGTCGGTTTTTTTCATCGTGGGCAGCGACGTGTGCGTGCGCGGTGTTCGCGCAGGAATGGGCGATTATCGCGCAAATCGAACCGGCTGCGGGCGCGCCGCCGGGCGCACGGGGATCGAGCCTTGCATGATTGGATGCTGGACTCGCGGCCGGAGCGCGGGGAAATGAACGTCGACAACAACAGATTCGCGCGCCGTTTCATGCGCTGCGCCATATGGGTCGCGCGTACATGCTTGCAAAGCCGCGCTAGAATCGCCAGCCCGACTGGAACAGAACAATGAAAATTCGCGAATCCGCTTTGGCCGTGCTCGTCGCGACCATGCCGCTGCTTGCGGCGAATCCGTCGACCGGCGCGACACTCCCAAAGCCAACCGTCGACGTACGTGCATGGCCGCGCATGACGTCGCCGAAATTCGGCTGCTACGTCGAAACGGCGTTCGGCTACCGTGACAGGCGCTTCAATTGCACGCTGAAGAAGTACCGGAACACCGGCGACGCGTGCAAGAACACGAAGGTGTACTACGAAGGCCCTGCGTTTCCCGACCGGCTCGCGACCAGCGTGCATCCGCTCGCGACGAAGGTCGACCTGGACTGGGAGCATGGCGACCTGCAAATGGTCACCGTCACGCTGAAGGGGACGTGGAACGAAGTGGACGTGCGGAACGCGTTCGGGCTGCCGCGTGCTGAGGGGCGCAAGCTGACCGAAGCAGAGTTGCGGACGCAGCCGGACAACCTGATGGACACGAGCGTCCAGTATCCGTCGAGCCCGCTCGATGAAAGCCTGGCGAAGCGCCCGAGCAACCCCGCGCGCGGCACGACGGCCGTGATGCTCTACGGGTTCGACCACATGGGCGCCGGCGACGCCGCCTGCGGGGGCGGCGAGTAACGCGGGAGGGGCGGCCGGCGGTGCCTGCGACCGAATGCGGGATGCGGTACGGCGCTCGCATGACGCGCGCCGTACCGTCAGGGTGTTACTCGCCGCTCGTCCACTCGACGTTCGCACCGACCGAACGCAGGTTTTCGACGAAGTGCGGGTGCGCGCGGCGGATCGGCAGCGCGTTCATGATTTCCGAGCGGCCTTCGATGCTCGCGGCCACCATCAGCAACGCGATCGCGACACGGATGATGTACGGGCTCTCGACGCGCGCCGGCGTCAGTTGCAGCCCGCCGAACGTGATCAGCCGGTGCGGATCCGACAGCAGCACGTGCGCGCCGAACTTCGACAGTTCGCCGGACCAGCCGAGCGCGCCGTCGTACACCTTGTTCCAGAACATCGCGCTGCCTTCCGCGCGCACGCCGAGCGCGATGAAGATCGGCAGCAGGTCGACCGGCACGTACGGCCACGGCGCGGCTTCGACCTTGGTCAGGATGTTCTGCGTGAACGGCCGGCGCACGCGCAGCGGGCCGTCGCGTTCCGCGCGGGACCAGCCGTCGCGGTGCGTGACGGTCACGCCGAACTTCGCGAACGTCCGGTCGATCAGCGGGAAATGCTCCGGCGACGAGTTGCGCACGGTGATGTCGCCGCCCGTGATCGCGCCGAGCGCGAGGAACGTCGCGATTTCGTGGAAATCCTCGGCGAAGCGGAATTCGCCGCCGCCGAGCTTGCCGCCGCCCGTCACGCACAGACGCGACGTGCCGATGCCCTCGATCGAAACGCCGATCATCGCGAGGAACTGGCAGAACTCCTGCACGTGCGGCTCGGACGCCGCATTCATCAGCGTCGACGTGCCGCTCGCTGCCGTCGCGCACAGCGCGAAGTTTTCGGTGGTGGTGACCGACGCGTAGTCGAACCAGTGATGGTTGGCCGTCAGCGGGCCGTCGGCACGGACGATCAGCGAATCGGGCGTGCGCTCGATATGCGCGCCGAAGCGCTCGAACACCTCGACGTGCGGATCGATCTCGCGCACGCCGAGCGTGCAGCCTTTCACGTCGTTCTCGAGGCGCGCGACGCCGAAGCGCGCGAGCAGCGGCGGAATCAGCATGATCGACGAGCGCATCGCCTCGGGCAGGCGGTGAACGGCCGGGTCGAACGTCGTGTTGCGATGGTGGAGCTCGAGGATGCCCGTCGTGAAATCGACCGACACGTCGCTGCCGAGCGTGCGGAAGATGTCGAGGATCTTGCGCACGTCGGTGATGTCCGGCACGCCGACGAGGCGCAGCGGCTGATCGGTCAACAGGGTGGCGCACAGAATCGGCAGGACGGCGTTCTTGTTCGCGGATGGCTGGATGTCCCCGCGCAGCGGAGTGCCGCCGTGGACGATGAGATTCGACATGATATGGGGGCGTATCGGTGACTGACGTAGGCCCATATGATGCCATTGGTCGGCACGCGACGTGGAATGTTCAGCGGCGAAAAGGGGCTTCTGCGTGCGGGATTGACCGTGTTTGACGTTGGGCGGGCGCGGATTGCGCCCGACTGCCGGGGTGCGAAATGGCCGGCCGCGTAGCGGGCCGGCCATGTAGTCATTGCGTCACTGCGCCGCCCGCATCCGCGCGGCGACCACCAGCGAGATCAGGCAGCCCACCGCGAGATAAGCGGCGACGAAGTGCCACGAACCGCCGGCCATGCTGACCAGCGCCACCGCGATGAACGGCGTGAACCCGCCGCCGACCACACTCGCGAACTGATAGCCGACGCCCGCGCCGCTGTAGCGGTATTCCGCGCCGAACAGCTCGGTGAAGAGCGGCTGCTGGACGCTCACGACCATGTCGTGCGCGGCATTGGCCAACAGGATCGAGAACACGACGATCCACGCGATCGAGCGCGACTCCAGCGCGACGAAGAACGGCACCGCCGACACGAGGCCGATCACCGCACCGATCAGGTAGATGCGGCGCAGGCCGAAGCGGTCGGCGAGCCAGGCGAAGCACGGGATCGTCACGCAGCTCACCGCGCCGACCAGCAGGCCGATGTTCAGGAACAGGTCGCGCGACAGGCCCAGGTTCGACGTCGAGTAGCTGAGCGCGAATGCCGTGACGATATACATCGTGAACAGCTCGGCGAGCCGCAGCGCGACGATCAGCAGGAACGCCTTCGGATGGCGCGTCAGCGCTTCGAGCACCGGCAGGCGCAGCTTGCGGTTGCCGTGCTCGACCTTCTCGACGAACTCCTGCGACTCGTCCATGCTCTTGCGGACCCACAGCCCGATCAGCACCAGCACGATGCTGAACACGAACGGCAGGCGCCAGCCCCACGACTTGAACGCGGCCTCGCCGAGCGTATGGCTCAGGATCGACACGATCCCCGTCGCCAGCACGAGCCCGACGCCGTAGCCGACCTGCACGCCGCTGCTGTAGAACGCCTTCTTCTGCTTCGGCGCGCTCTCGACGGCCATCAGCGCCGCGCCGCCCCATTCGCCGCCGACCGCGAAGCCCTGGATCGCACGCATCAGCACCAGCAGCACGGGCGCCCACCAGCCGATCGTCGCGAAACCCGGCAGCAGGCCGATCGCAACGGTCGACAGCCCCATCAGCATTACGGTCAGCACGAGCATCCGCTTGCGGCCGAGCCGGTCGCCGAAATGGCCGAACACGACCCCGCCGAGCGGACGGAACAGGAAGCCGACCCCGAAGGTCGCGAACGCCGCGAGCGTGCCCATGGTCGGGCTGATCTTGGGGAAGAATTCGGAATTGAATACGAGCGCGGCGACGATCCCGTACAACAGGAAGTCGTACCAGTCGACGACGGCGCCGACAAAGCTGCCGATCGCGGCCTTGCGGGCCTGGCTGCGCGCGCGGGCGCCGGCGGCGGCGTCGAGGGTATCGAAGGTAGGTGTCATGCGAAGTCTCCTGGCACGGCGCATCGTGGAATCGTGGCGGCGCCGCGTCCGATGCTGCATTAAGTCGATAGGGTGAGCGGAGAATAGGGTGCGCGCGCCGTCACGGCAATTAGCCGATCGGCCAAAGTGCGCGATTATCGTTCTATTCTGTGCGATTATCGAACGCTTTTCGGGTTTGCACTAGGCGAGGCACCGATATCCCGTTCGGCCAGGGTGTGCCGCCGTGAACGAACTGGTTAAAATCTGGACCATTAAAACCTCGCCCGGATCGGGCGGATGTCCGGCCCTCGCATCGGCCGGGCGTGCCGCGCGCGCCGGGCGTCATCCCCATCGACCGCCCCCGGAGACTGGAATGCCCGGCAATTCCCACCCCCTGTCCAGCGATACGCCGCCCGTCGCCGATCCGGCCGCCAATCCGCTCGGGATGGCCGGGCTCGAATTCGTCGAGTTCGCGGCGCCGGTGCCGGACGCGCTCGCGCAACGCTTCGAGCAGCTCGGGTTCAAGGCGATCGCGCGCCATGTGAGCAAGAACGTCACGCTGTACCGGCAAGGGCAGATGCAATTCCTGATCAACGCCGAGCCCGAATCGTTCGCGGCGCGCTATGCGGAGGAATACGGGATGGGCGTCTGCGCGATCGGGCTGCGCGTCGCGAGCGCGCGGCGCGCGTTCGAGCGGGCGATCGAACTGGGCGCGTGGGCGTTCGAGGGCGAGCGAATCGGAGTCGGCGAGCTGAAGATTCCCGCGATCCAGGGCATCGGCGATTCGCACCTCTATTTCGTCGACCGCTGGCGCGGGCGGGACGGCCAGCGCGGCGGCGTCGGCGACATCTCGATTTTCGACATCGATTTCCGGCCGATCGACATCGCGACCGCCCATACCGATCACGATTGCGTGGGCACGGGCCTGAAGCAAGTCGACCACTTCACGCAGACGGTCGGCGCGGGGCGCATGCGCGAATGGCTCGACTTCTACCACGACCTGCTGCACTTCCGCGAAATCCATGAAATCGACGCGCACTGGCATGTATCGGAAGAGTCGCGGGTGATGGTGTCGCCGTGCGGCGCGGTGCGCATTCCCGTGTACGAGGAAGGCACGCGGCGCACCGAGCTGATGCACGCGTATCTACCCGACCATCCCGGCGAAGGCGTCCAGCACGTTGCGCTGTCGACCGACGACATTCTGGCGAGCGTCGATGCGCTGCGCGCGAACGGCGTCGAATTCATCGAGCCGCCGGCGCGCTATTACGACGAAGTCGATGCGCGGCTGCCGGGGCACGGCGTCGATCTCGATGCGCTGCGCCGCCGCGCGGTGCTGGTCGACGGCGAAATCGGCAGCGATGGCGTGCCGCGGCTGTTCTTCCAGACCTTCGTCAAGCGCCGGCCCGGCGAGATCTTCTTCGAGATCGTGCAGCGGCAAGGGCACCACGGATTCGGGGAAGGGAACCTCGCGGCGCTGGCCCGCGCCCGCGACGCGGGCTGAACGGCTGAATGGCAGAGTGGCGCGTCGGTAGCCGCGATCGCGGGGTCAGCCGCGGCTCGACCTCAAACCCCCACCGCCGGCACGCGGTTCGGCTCCGCGTCGTCCAGGTGGACGACCTGCCAACGTAGCGCAGCCGCGCCCGCACCGCCTAGTCGGCCGCGCTGAGCTTGCGCGCCTGGCGGCGCATCCCGTCGAAGATCGCATCGGCCACGTCTGCCGGGAAGTCCGCGGGAATGCGCGACGCGACGTCGGCGATCGCCGGTTCGGTGCGGGCGGCCACGGCAGCCATCGCCGCGCGGACCTCGTCTTCGGTCAGACCGACACGCGCGCCTTGCGCGATCCAGTGGCGCGGCTGGATGTCGGCGATCACGTAATGGCGATTCTTCCCGCACACGGCCATTGCCAGCCGCGCGCGTCGCGGCGGCAGCTGGTTGCGTCGCGTGCCGATGATCGGATGCGCGGACAGCACGTCGTACAGCGGCGTGCTCCGATACGTGTTGCCCGGCAGGTGCGCGATGCTGAAATTCTTCGCGTGGCCGTCGATGGCCGCGAGCACCCAGAATACGAGCTGCGTGACGAAGAAGTTCTTGCGGTCCTGCGCGGCTTCGGCGGAATTCGCGAGGATGCCCATGATCGTCGCGATGCCCGGGCCGCCGTCGGATTCGTATTTCGCGCCCGACGGCGTACCGGTCGCCTGGCACATGTCCTCCTGCGGCAGCCGCAGGATCCACGTGCCGTCGCGGGACGGGCGGCGGTCGAAGCGCTCGACGATCAGCGCCTTCTGGTCGTCGAACCGGCCGATGTCGCACGCGGCCACCGGCAGCCCGTATGCGGCGACGATCTTCGAGCACAGCCATTCGTTCTCGACCGACGTGCGCATGTCGGCCTGCATGTTCCCGACGCGCCCCAGCGGCAGCTTGAAGATATGGGTGGTCGGCGTGCTGCCCGCCGGCAGCAGCCAGCGGTTGCCGTGGCGCAGCAGCGCGGTCTTTTCCTGCGCGCCGGCGATCGACAGACGCAATTCGCCGTCCGGTTCCGCGTGGCCGGGCAGCGGCGCGGCGGTCGCGTGGCGCAGCACGTCGGCGACGGCTGCGTCGTCGAGCGCGGTGCCGTCGATGGCCTGCAGGTCGACCGGCGTCTCGTCGGGCGGCAGCAGCTGCAGCGCACCGACGCAATCGCGCCCGATCGACGCGAGCAGTTCGAACGGCGCCGTCGAGCCGAGCCGGTAGCGCTGCGCGATGCGGCGGCGGATCGGCTGGCTGTCCGGCAGCAGATTGTCGAAGTAATCGGCGACGATCGCGCCCTGGTGCGGCTGGTTGCCGGGCGTGAACGGCAGGGACAGCGACAGCGGACGCCCCTGCGGATCGTCTATCCACGCCGGCAGGTAGACGAGGCGCTCGACGCCGCGCCGGACTTCCCAGTATCCGACCGGGATGCCGTTCATCCACAGGTCGAGGCGGTCGTGGCGGGGGCGGCGGGCCATCGTCACCAGTCCTCCCGCTTGGGGTTGCGGGGCTTGCCGGGTGTCGCCGCGGCAGGTCGTTTTCGCGCGGCGGCGGACGGGGCCTTCGCGGCGGCCGGCGGGCGGACTGGGGTATCGGATGAGGCGGCCGAGCCGGCAGAACCTGACTTGCGACCGCGCACGGCCGCAGCACGCCTGGACACAGGCCCGGGCGCGGCGACGTCCGGCGTCGCCACGTCGTCCGGCGTGCCCGGATCCAGCGTCAGGTGCACCCCGAGCACGTTCAGCACCTTGAAAAACCGTTCGATGCTGACCGCGGACGGATTGGATTCGAGCTGCGCGTACGACTGTTGCGTGACGCCGAGGCGAGCGGCGAGCTGCGCCTGCGTGAACCCCGCCGACTTCCGGAAGCCGACGAGGATCGGGCGCAACTGGCTCAAGGTCTGGACAGGGAATGCCATGGGCTCTCCGCGAAATGACAGGCGATCGCTTGTAATCGAAAAATACAGTCTATGGCATGTATCGTCAAAATACAAACCCGAGACTGTATTTCAGAAAAACAAACGATAGCCTGTCAGGCGGAAACTCACGGATCGATGCAACGCCGAGCGACGCGTAGGACGGATGCTCGGTCGCGCAGTCGACAACCGGATACAGCAGCAGCTGGTGCGCGATCGCGATGCCCGAGCCGCGCAACTGCAGCGCGGCGACCGCGGCCAGGTTGCCGCCTCCGCTGTCGCCGGCCGGGGCGATCGCGCCGATGCGCGCACCGAGATCGCGCGCACTGGCGGCGGCCCAGCGCACGGCGTCGCACGCGTTTCGTACGCCATCGAAGGCGGGGTTCGAATGCTTCAGCTCCTCGCCCGGGACGAGACGACGAACCTCGTCACGACCCGCGCGTCGAACGGTTCGCCCACGCCGCCAATGCCGGCCATTGCGCGCCACCGCGCCGGATGAACCCGGCGCCCGTCCGAATCACGATCGCGCCGATCGCAAGCGCGGCGAGATCGTCGAGACGGCCGAGGCCGACCCACGCCGCGCACATCGCCAGCGCCGCCAGCAACGCGGACAGCGCGTCGGTGCGCACATGCCAGCCGCTCGCCTCGAGCAGCGCAGAGCCGATTTCGCGCGCCTTGCGCAGCATCCAGCGCGACAGCGCGGCCTTGCCGCTCAGCGTGAACACGACGAGCGCGAGCGTCAGCGCGCCGGGCTGCACGACCGGCGGCGCATCGAGCCGGTTTGCCGCGTGCCAGATCATCTGCACGCCTGTGGCGACGAGCAGCGCGCCGAGTCCTGCCAGCGCGAGCGGCTCGTAGGTCGGGCGCCGCTCGGGCGGAAGCCGCGCGTCGAGCCGGCATGCGACGAGGATCAGCGCGTCGGCCGCGAGATCGATCGCCGCATGCGCGACGTCCGCGAGCAGGCCAGACGAATGCGCGGACCACGCCGCGACCGCTTCGGCCGCGAGCAGCAGCAGGTTGATCGCGAGGCTGGCGGCGAGGGCGCGGGAGGTGGCCGCATAAACGTGGGGCGTGGCGCGCGAGGTGCGCTGCATGGCGGATTCGTCTGTCGAAAGCGGGAGCAGCCTCGAACGCTACCGGTCGACGATGGCAGACACGTGACAGCAGCGGTCGAAGCCCCGCAAGGAATCGTGCCGATGTGATCGGCGGGTTCCTGCACGGCGCGCCGCTTCGGAAGCGCATCGAAGCGTGCCGGCGCGCGCTAAGGGCCATCGTTGCCGACCGTGGCATCCGGCCTCGTCCGTAGCGCTGCACCGCCCGCCGGCCGTTGACCCACATCAACCGCCCGTCACCGCGCCGTGCACGCGCGATGCGCGACGAGTAGCCTTGAAACACGAAGCGCGCGAACACGATCGCGCGGTGGGGAGGCGAGCATGCTCGCGATGATGTTTGACGGCACGACACCGCATTTGCGCGAAGCGCGCATGCCGGATCCGTCGCCCGCTGCCGGCCAGCTCCTGATCGACGTCCATGCGTGCGGCGTCTGCCGAACCGATCTGCACGTCGTCGACGGCGAACTCGCGCATCCGAAGCTGCCGCTGATTCCGGGGCACGAAATCGTCGGAACGGTGCGCATGCTCGGCGAAGGCGTAACGGGTTTCTCCATCGGCGACCGGGTGGGCGTACCGTGGCTCGGCTCGACCTGCGGGCATTGCGCGTATTGCGCATCGGGCCGCGAAAACCTGTGCGACAGCCCGGGCTTCACCGGCTATACGATCGACGGCGGCTATGCCGAGCGCACCGTCGCCGACCATCGGTATTGCGTGCATCTGCCGCGGCGCTATTCCGACCTCGAAGCCGCTCCGCTACTGTGCGCCGGGCTGATCGGTTATCGAACCTTGCGCATGGCGGGCGACGCTCGCCGCGTCGGAATCTACGGCTTCGGCGCCGCGGCCCATCTCGTCGCGCAGGTCGCGCATCGCGAAGGACGCACGGTGTTTGCGTTGACGAAGCCCGGCGACACCGTGGCGCAGCAGCTCGCGCGGTCGCTGGGCGCCGCATGGGCCGGCGGCAGCGACGAAGCGCCGCCCGAGCCACTCGATGCCGCGCTGATTTTCGCGCCGGTCGGGGCACTGGTGCCGGCCGCGCTGCGGGCGGTCGACAAAGGCGGGATCGTCGTCTGCGGCGGCATCCACATGAGCGACATCCCGGCCTTTCCGTACGCGTGGCTGTGGGGTGAGCGCCGCATCGCGTCGGTGGCCAACCTGACGCGTGCGGATGCAGTCGACTTCATGCGGATCGCGGACGCGATGCCGCTGCAGGTCGAGGCCGTGCACTACGCGCTGACCGATGCCAACCGCGCACTCGACGACTTGCGCAGCGGGCGCGTGTCGGGCGCCGCCGTGCTGGGCATGCGTGGTTGATCTGCTAGACGGCGCCATGCGGCGCGATCAGATTTGCCGCAGGCCTTCCAGGTCGACGATCCGGATCTGCTTGCCCTGCGTCGCGACGAGCCCCTTGTGCTGGAACTTCGACAGCATGCGGCTGACCGTTTCGAGTTTCATCCCGAGATATTCGCCGATCTCGTCGCGCGTCATCCGCAGAACGAATTCCGCGGCCGAATAGCCGCGCGCCTTGAAGCGTGCGGACAGGTTCAGCAGGAACGCGGCCACGCGCTGTTCGGCGGACATCGTGCCGAGCAGCAGCATCTGCGACGATTCGCGCACGATCTCGCCGCCCATCATCTGATACACGTGATGCTGCATCGGCCGCACTTCGCGGCACATCTGCTCGAGCTGGCCGAACGGAATGATGCAGACCGTGCTGTCCTCGAGCGCGATCGCGTCGCCGTTGTGGTGCCCGGTGTGCACGCCATCGAGCCCGAGCGACTCGCCGACGAGCTGGAAGCCGGTGATCTGTTCGTTGCCGTCGCGATGCATCACGATGGTCTTGAACGACCCGGTTCGCACCGCATAGATGCTGTTGAACGCATCGCCCGCTCGGAACAGCGTTTCGCCGCGCTTGACGTGGCGCGTCGTGCAGATCATCGCGTCGACGCGCGCGAAATCGTCAGGCGAAAGATCGGATGGCATGCAGACGGTACGCAACGCGCACGTCGAACAGCGGGCTGCGGCGCGCTTGGGCTGATCGGCCGGCTGGACCGCGTGCAGCGGGATGAACGGGCGTGACGGCATGGTCGTCGAGACTTCGGCACTGCTCTGCATGGTCGGCTCCAGTTGGGGCAGCGGCGGCTCGCCGTTCGGGCGGAATCGCGCTGGCCGTTGTACCGGCGGCCTTGGTGTCTGCCGCCTTCCTCTCGGGAAAGCCTCATCGGACGCGCAGGAAGACCGATACGCCGGTCTCGACGATGCTGCTGCCCTGGCTCCGTGAGGCACGTTTGCTTTTCGGAATGCAGTATGGATGTTGCGCGCCGTCAAGAAAATCAGCGGGAATTGAAGTTGCGGTAGGTGAAAGGGAAGTCTTGTAGGGAGATTCCTACAGGGGCGCGGCAACTTGTCGCGATCTGCGCTGGCGTGCGCCGGACGCGTATGGCGAGCGTTGACCGGTATCAAGGCAACGGTGCCCGTCAGGATCAGACTGGCTCGATGAACCGATCGAACCCGCACGGCAGCAGGGAGGCAACATGTACCAAAGGATCCTCGTGGCACTCGACGGCAGCCACAGCGCGCGGCTCGCGCTCGACGAGGCGATTTCGCTCGCGCGCCATTCGGGCGGCCGGGTCATCGCCACGTGCGTGGTATCGGACGCGCTCCGGCCGGCCAGCGTCGACAACGGCGATGTCGATCAGCGCGACTCGAGCGGACTGGACGCGAAAAACGCCGCGACCGCGATCTCGGACGCGGAAGCCGCGTTTCGGCGGTCCGGCGTACGCGGCATCGCGCGCACGATCGATGCGTGTGGAGCGGGCGTTTCGGACGTGCTGGCGCACGCCGCCGCCGAGTGCGATGCGGACCTGATCGTGATGGGCACGCATGGTCGCCGCGGGCTGCGCCGGGCGTTGCTCGGCAGCGTCGCCGAAGCGCTGGTGCGCATCGCGGATCGGCCGGTGCTGGTCGTGCGGGAAGGGCCGGGCGCGGGCGCCGACCTGTCGTGACGGGCGTGGCAACGAGCGGGCGGCCGCAAGCGGCTGCCCGTTGTCGCTCGCTCAGTGGGACAGCAGGACCGGCACCGTCATCGTCTCGAGGATCGTGCGCGTCGCGCCGCCCAGCACGCGTTCGTGCATGCGGGCATGGCTGTACAGGCCCATCACCAGCAGATCCGCATGCACGTCGGTCACCCGGTTCAGCAGCATCGCGCCCACGCTCACCGACCGCTCGCGCGGCGTGGTGGAGAACGACGCGCGAATGCCGTGCCGTTCGAGATACGCGGCGACATCGACGCCGGCCGGCGTCTCGTCCGGATCGGGATGCCCGCGGGTGACCGTCTCGACGTGGACGAAGCGCGCGCGGGTGAGCAGCGGTAGCGCGTCGGCCGTCGCGCGGGCGGCCTCGCGTCCGCCGTCCCAGCCGATCAGCACGTTCTCGCCGAGCGTTCTCACGTCGCCCGCGTACGGGACGACGATCGCCGGCCGTCCGCTGCCCATCACGACGTCCTCGACGAAATGGCGCGCCACGAAAGTCATGCGGTCGTCGGGATTTTCCTGGCCCAGCACCAGCAGATCGGCATGGCGTGCATGCAGGATCGCAGTACCGGTCACGTCGCCGGCCGGCGCCTGCCATTCGACGCTGCGTCCGGCGCGCTCGGCGGCCATCAGGAATCGTTCTTCCGCATCCTTGCGCCGCTGCTCGCACAGGCGTTCGTAGACGGCCAGCTTGAGCGGCTCGTCCGGCCGCCGCAACGGCTCGAATAGATCCTGACAGACCGCGTAGAGGCCGATCAGGTGCGCATTCCAGCGTCCCGCGAGTTCGAGCGCGAGATTGACGCGCGCCTTGCAGCGGTCGCTGTCGTCGAGATGGACGAGCAGGGTCTTGTAGCTCATGACGGCTCCTTTTCGGTTGATGCGGCGGCGGTACCGGCGGATGCCGCGGCCGCGCAACGCGCCGGAATCATCAGCACCGGGCACGTGACATGCCGCAGCACGCGTTCGGCCACGCTGCCCAGCACGACGCGGCGAAAGCCGCGCCGGCCGTGCGTGCCGAGCACGATCAGGTCGGCATCGATTTCGCCGGCGAAGCCGACGATCCGTTGCGCGACGTCTTCACCCGCCGGCGCGACATTGGCGATCTGCGGCGTGCCGGCCACGCCGCGCGCCTTCATGCGTGTTGCCGCGTCCGCCGTGACGCGCAGTCCTTCGTCGCGGAATGCATCGATCAGGATCGATGGATCGTATCCAGCCGCGTCGTACGCCGGCACCAGGAAATCGACGACGTAGACGGGCGTCAGCCGCGCATGCGTCTGCGACGCGAGCGTCAGCGCGGCGTCGAGTGCGCGCGACGACGTATCGCTGCCGTCGAGCGCAACCAGAATGTTCGAGTACATGACGTTTCCTTGAGCGGATGCCGATGGAATCATCATCGGCGCACGCGTGCCGGTCGCGCTGATCTGGATCAACCGTCGCGGTCGCCGCGCAGCACGCGCACCGCGGCGCGCGCCGCGATCCAGGCTTCGTTGGTCGGCTCGACGACCACCGTGACCGCGCTCGACGCAGACGACACCACATGGGCATGCGCGGCATTCGCGCGCGCGTCGAGTTCGATGCCGAGCCAGCCGAGCGACGTGCAGATCCGCTCGCGCAACACCGCCGAGTGTTCGCCGATGCCGGCGGTGAAGACCAGCATGTCGAGACCGCCGAGCAGCGCGGTCAGCGCACCCGCTTCACGCACGATGCGATGGACATAAAGTGCCAGTGCATCGCGGGCCCGCGTGTCGCCGGCTGCTTCACACGCCAGCAGCACACGCGGATCGCCCGACGCGCCCGACACGCCTTTGAGCCCCGATTCGTGATACAGCAGGTGCCCCAGGTCGTCGCCCGACAGCTTCCCGGCCTCGAGCAGGTGGAGGACGACACCAGGATCGAGCGTCCCGCAGCGGGTGCTCATCATCAAGCCGTCGAGCGCGGAAAAGCCCATGGTCGTCGCGACGCTGCGGCAGTCGCGCAGCGCGCACAGGCTCGCGCCGCTGCCGAGATGGGCGGCGATCACGCGACCGTGCGCGCGCGCGCCGAACGACTCGTCGAGCGCGACGGCCAGGTATTCGTATGACAGTCCATGGAAGCCGTAGCGACGCACGCCCTGGTCGAACCACGTATGCGGCAATGGCAGCAGTTGCTCGACACGTGGCAGCGTGCAATGAAACGCCGTGTCGAACACCGCGATTTGCGTGACGTCCGGAAACGCGTCGCGCAGCGCGTCGATCGCGTCCAGGCTGTGCGGCTGATGCAGGGGCGCGAGCGGCGTCAGCGTGCGCAGCGCGTCCAGCACGTCGTCGTCGACGACCACCGGATCCACGTACCGCGCGCCGCCGTGCACGACGCGATGCGCGATCGCGCCGAGCGTGACGTGCGGCAACTGCACGCGAATCCACGTCGCGATCCGCGCGAGCACGGCGCGGTACGGATCGCCCGCGACGAGCGGCAGCGAATCGTGCGGCTGCGCATCGAAGCGGATCGACGCGCCGTTGCCGGTTGTGACCGCTTCACCGTCGTGCAGCGGCCGCCGCGCCGGATCGCCGTGCGGCGGATACGCAAAGACCGCGAACTTCACGCTCGACGAACCGGCATTGACGACGAGCAGCGCGAGCGTACGCATCGGACGGCTCAGTGCGACATCAGCACCGGCAGCGTCATCGACGCCAGCACCGTGCGCGTGGCGCCGCCCATCACCAGCTCGCGCCAGCGCGCGTGGCCGTAGGCGCCCATCACGAGCAGGTCGGAACCCGTTTCATAAGCGCGCGACAGCAACGTGTCGCCGACCGATGAACCGTCGCCGATATCGATATCGAGCACGTTCACGTCGCGTGCATGGCGCGCGAGCATCAGCGCGGCATCGGCGGCCGGAATGCGCGTGGCCGCGGCTTCCGAATCGCCGTCGACCACGGCGGCGACAGTCGTGCGCTTCGCATGTTCGAGAAAGGGAGTCGCGTCGTGCGCGGCGCGAGTCGCTTCCCGGCTGCCGTCCCACGCGACGAACACCCGTTCGCCGACTGACGGGAATTCACCGGTGTACGGCCAGAACAGCACCGGACGGCCCGCGGATAGCACGAGATTTTCCGCAAACTGGTCGTCGATATAGGTCTCGGGGTCGTTGGGGTCGCTCTGGCCGGCAATCACGAGATCGGCAAGGCGTGCGGCGCGCGGCACGGCCAGGTTCGCGCGCTCGTCGGCACGCACCCAGGCTGCCGGCACTTTCGCGCGCGCCGTTTCCGCATGGAACAGCCGCTCCAGCGCGGCGCGCCGTTCGTCGCGCTGTTCGCGATGCTCGCGGAAGTAGTCGGCGGACCCGGCCATCACGTAGAACGAATGCGGTTCCGGCGTGTAGACCGCGAACAGGCCGGTCAGATGCGCACCGAAGCGCCGGGCGACGCGCAATGCGAACTCGAGGCGCGAATGCGCGCGGGTGCTCGTATCGAGGTGCACGACCATGCTCTTGTAGCTCATCGGAATCGCTCCATCGACGGGTGATCCGCCAGTGCAAACCAGTCTACGAAGCAGGGTTTTCGCGGGCTTGACTCAGATCAACGGCACTCGTGCGCCATGGCCGCACAGTGAAACGGTCGCAATGCCGATCCCGGGCACGCGGCATGCGGCGTGATGCCGACCCATTGACCGGATCGAAAGAGGGCAGCCGATGAGCACGTACGCTTTGACGACACCGAACGACGTTTGCCGCGCGGGCTGCGATCTCGCGCTGCAGATGGTCGAGCTGAACAGCGACTGGCAGCACGAATGGCATGCGCTGGCAGGGCGGCGCATCGAGCGTGACCGCTCGGCGGTGCACCAGCTGCAGCAGACGCTGGCGGACACGAACGAGTGGACGGCCTTCGGCGAGGCAACCCGGCAGGTGATGCGCGACTATGCGATCGCGAGCATCGCGATCTGGCAGGACGCCACCGAGCTGTGCATGCGCGCGCAGTACGAGAGCGCGGGCGTATGGCGTACCTGGTTGCGCGAATACGGTGCGGGTGCGCTGTCGCGTTTTCAGACCGACTGGCTGCCCGATCTGGGACGACTGGCGGTGGTGAACGAGGCCAGCATGCCGTGGGCGGACTGGATGACGTCATTGGAGCACGGGATCGAGGACGCGGCTGGCGCGAGTAACGGTGCGCCGGATGGCGCCCGGCGCCTGAACGGCATGGCCGGCGCATCGGAGAACGGCCATGTGCGCTGATCGTGTCGCATTCGTCACCGGCGGCATGGGTGGCCTCGGCGCCGCAATCAGCCGTCGCCTGCTCGAGGCCGGGATGACGGTGGCGGTGTCGCACACGGAAGGCAACGACCACGTCGCGACGTGGCTCACGCACGAACGCGAAGCGGGCCGCACGTTCCATGCGTTCGAGGTCGACATCGCCGACTACGATTCGTGCCAGCAGTGCGCGGCACGCGTGCTGGCCGAATTCGGGCACGTCGACGTGCTCGTCAACAACGCCGGCGTCACGCACGACGCCACCTTCGTGAAGATGACCAAGAGCATGTGGGATGCGGTGCTGCGTACCAATCTCGACGGCATCTTCAACATGACGAAGCCGTTCGTGCCGGGCATGATCGCAGCCGGTTTCGGGCGCATCGTGAACATCGGCTCGGTGAACGGTTCGCGCGGCGCATACGGGCAGGCGAACTACGCGGCCGCGAAGGCCGGCATCCATGGCTTCACGAAGGCGCTGGCGCTCGAGCTCGCGCGCCACGGCGTGACGGTCAACACGGTCGCGCCCGGTTATCTGGCGACCGCGATGCTCGAGTCGGTGCCGAAAGACGTGCTCGACACGAAGATCCTGCCGCAGATTCCGGTCGGCCGCCTCGGCGATCCCGACGAAATCGCGGCGCTCGTCGCCTTCCTGTGTTCCGACGCGGGGGCGTTCGCGACCGGCGCGGAATTCGACGTCAATGGCGGGATGCACATGCGTTGACGTCGTCCCACGCCACTTCCCGCCATACGACCCGAAGGAAGTCCCTCGGGAAAAGGCGGGGTTTTCCGGAGCAGATTCTGATGAAAGCGTCCGTCACGCGCGCCCCGCGCGGGAACGAATCGATACGGCCATCGGGCGCGGTCGAACCCGAGTCGAGCGCGACCCAATGCCCGCAAGCCGGTACGACGCCCGCGGAACAATGGAACCGCGCGGCGCATGCGAACGTGGCGGCGATGACGTTCGGGCTGTCGCCCGTGTCGCTGGCGCTGGCCACGCTCGACTGGGCCGCGCATCTCGCGGTGTCGCCGGGGAAATGCTTCGAACTCGCGATGCAGGCGTGCGTGGCCGCCGTTGCACCGGCAGCAGACCAGTGCGAGGCCGAGGCCGGCGAGGCGGACCCGACCGGGCTGGCCGTGCACGCGGGGCAGGCCGATCCGCGCTTCGCGGCGCCCGCGTGGGCCGGCTGGCCGTTTCACGTATACCGTGACAGCTTCCTGGCGATTCAACGCTGGTGGCGCGACGCGACGCACGGCGTGCCGGGCGTCGAGCAGCACCATGAGGAACTGGTCGGATTCGCTGCGCGACAGTGGCTCGACGCGTGCTCGCCGGGCAATTTCCTGGCGACCAATCCGGTCGTGCTCGACGCGACGATGTCCAGCGGCGGCGCGAATCTCGCGGCAGGCACCTTGAACTGGCTGGAGGATGCGAAGGCGCTGCTCGAGCGTGCCGGCGGCACGCATGCGCATGACGCGCGGACGTATCTGCCGGGGCGCGACGTGGCCATCACACCGGGGCGCGTCGTCTGGCGCAATGCGTTGTGCGAACTGTTGCAGTACGAGCCGACCACGGCGCGTGTCGCGCGCGAGCCGATCCTGATCGTGCCGTCGTGGATCATGAAGTACTACATCCTCGATCTGCAGCCGCACAATTCGCTGATCCGTTTCCTGGTCGATGCGGGCTACACCGTGTTTGCCGTGTCGTGGCGCAACCCCGGCGCGGAGGCGCGCGACTTCGGGCTCGACGACTATCTGCGCGACGGATGCATGGCGGCGTTGGATGCCGCCCGGTCGGTCTGCGGCGGAGCCGTTCACGCGGTCGGCTATTGTCTCGGCGGCACGCTGCTGGCGATCGTTGCGGCGGCCCTTGCGCGCGACGGCCGGCAACACGAAGCACTGCGATCCATCACGTTGCTGGCGGCGCAGACCGATTTCAGCGAACCCGGCGAACTCGGCCTGTTCATCGACGCGAGCGAATTGTCCGCGCTCGATGCGCTGATGTGGCGGCAGGGCTATCTGGACGGCGCGCAGATGTCGGCCGCGTTCCAGCTGCTGAATGCGCGCGACCTGATCTGGTCGCGGATGATGAGCGAATACCTGCTCGGCACGCGCACGAAGCCGAATGACCTGATGTCGTGGAATGCGGACACCACGCGCATGCCGTATCGCATGCACTCGGAATACCTGACGCGGCTCTTTCTCGACAACGATCTCGCGGCCGGCCGCTACTGCGTCGACGGGCGGCCGGTCGCGTTGTCGGATATCGACGTGCCGACCTTCGTGGTCGGCACCGAGCGCGATCACGTGTCGCCTTGGGGCTCCGTCTACAAGCTCCATCTGCTCACGCACCACGCGCTGACCTTCGTGCTGACGTCGGGCGGCCACAACGCGGGCATCGTGTCGGAACCCGGTCATCCGGGACGCCACTACCGCCGAGCGACGCGCAAGCCCGGCGCGCCGTACCGCAGCCGGCACGACTTCGTGCGGGAAACGGCGGCAGTCGACGGATCGTGGTGGACATGCTGGCGCGACTGGCTGCACGAGCGTTCGTCGGGCGAGGTGCCGGCCCGCACGCCGGCCGCCGGGCTCGGCGCGGCGCCCGGCACCTACGTGCTCGAAACATGAACGGCAATCCGTATGCCGATGCACCCGATGGCGCGCGCCTGCCGGGCCTGTTGCCGCGTGCGGACGGCGCATTGCCGTCGCTGATCGCGCGTGCATGCAACGCGCCGGCGCTCGTCGTGGCCGTCGTGCATCCGTGCGACGCGACCAGTGTCGCGGCGCTTGCGGCGCTCGCCGCTTCGCCGTTGGGGGCATCGATCGAGCCGCTGATCGTCGCGCCGCGCGCAAAGGTGCTGCGCGTCGCGGACGACGCGGGTGTCGATCTGTCGAAATGGATGATCGAAGACGTGCCGCACAGTCATGCGGCAGCGGCCCGCGCGGTGGAACTCGCGGCGGCCGGCCGCGCCGGCGCGCTGATGAAAGGCAGCCTGCATACGGACGAGCTGATGGGTGCGGTTGTCGCCGCCGGTTCGGGGCTGCGCACCGACAAGCGCATGTCGCACTGCTTCCTGATCGAAACGCCGGCGTATCCGAGGCCCTTCATCCTGACCGACGCGGCCGTGAACATCGCACCGGATCTCGCGCAGAAGGCGGCCATCACGCAGAACGCCGTCGACGTCGCGCATGCTCTGGGCGTTGCCTGCCCGCGGGTGGCCGTGCTGTGCGCGGTCGAGACCGTCAATCCGGCGATGCGTTCGACGCTCGATGCGGCGGCGCTGGCGAAGATGGCCGAGCGCGGGCAGATCGCGGGGGCGATCGTCGACGGCCCGCTCGCGTTCGACAACGCGATATCGCTGCGCGCCGCGCGCGACAAGGGGATCGATTCGCCGGTTGCCGGCCGCGCCGACATCCTGGTCGTGCCCGATATCGAAGCGGGCAACATGCTCGCGAAACAGCTCGAATACCTGGGCGGCGCCGCGAACGCGGGCATCGTCGTGGGCGCGCGCGTCCCGATCGTGCTGACGAGCCGCGCCGACAGCGTGGCCGTCCGGGTCGCGTCCTGCGCGTTGGCGGCGCTGCTGGCGCAGGATCGGCATGCGCCGGTGCCTATGACCGAACAGGCCACCTTTTCGATGGAGTAACAGCGATGAAAGCACTCGTTTACCACGGCCCGGGGCGCAAGGCGCTCGAACAGCGGCCCAAGCCTGAATTGCAGTCGCCGACCGACGCAATCGTGCGCGTGACGCGCACGACGATCTGCGGCACCGACCTGCACATCCTGAAGGGCGACGTGCCGACGTGCGAACCGGGCCGCATTCTCGGCCATGAAGGCGTCGGCATCGTCGAGCAGGTCGGCGTCGCGGTCGACTCGCTGAAGCCGGGCGATCACGTGCTGATTTCATGCATCTCGTCGTGCGGCCGGTGCGAGTATTGCCGCCGCGGGCTGTATTCGCATTGCACGACCGGCGGCTGGATTCTCGGCCACCGGATCGACGGCACGCAGGCCGAGTACGTGCGCATCCCGCATGCGTCGACCAGCCTGTACCGGATTCCGCCAGGTGTGGACGAGGACGCACTCGTGATGCTGTCCGACATCCTGCCGACCGGATTCGAATGCGGCGTGCTGAACGGCAAGGTGCAGCCGGGTTGCTCGGTCGCGATCGTCGGCGCGGGGCCGATCGGGCTGGCGGCGTTGCTGACTGCGCAGTTCTACTCGCCCGCGCGGATCATCATGATCGACCCGGACAGCAACCGGCTCGAGATCGCACGGCAGTTCGGCGCGACCGACTGCTTCGATGGCCGCGGCGGCGACCCGGTGGCGGAGGTAATGAGGCTGACCGACGGCGTCGGCGTGGATTGCGCGATCGAAGCGGTCGGCATTCCGGCGACGTTCGAGATGTGCACGTCGCTCGTGGCGCCGGGCGGCGTGGTCGCGAACGTCGGCGTGCATGGCGTCAAGGCGGACCTGCACCTCGAGAAGCTGTGGGATCGGAACATCTCGATCACGACGCGGCTCGTCGATACGGTCAGCACGCCGATGCTGCTGAAGACGGTGCGCGCCGGGCGGCTGGATCCAAAGCGCCTGATCACGCACCGGTTCTCGCTCGACGACGTCGAGCGGGCGTACGACACGTTCCAGCGCGCCGCGCAAACCAACGCGTTGAAGGTGATCATCGAAGTGAGCTGATTGGCGGGCGGGCGTGACAGGCACCGGGCGGGCGGGTGCTTTCGCGCCAAGCGCGGCCGGCATCGCCGCTTGACACGAGTACGTCGCTATCGCGCCCTCGACGCCGGATTCAGCTGCGCGACGAACGCGACGATGCCTGAAACCAGCGTGACGATCGCGTACGGGACGATACGCTCGTCGACCAGCATCGCGTGGACGACACCCAGCAGCGATGCGAGGGCGATGAACACGCAGGCCGTCGCAAGCGCGCTTCGGTATTGCGGTCGGATCATGATGTTCTCCCGGGAAGGCGGCCGCCGGTGGCAGGGCTTGCCGCAAGCGAAGATGCCGCTGCTTGCGCAGGACATGGCGTCATGATCGCGTGCCGGGCTCTTGGACGGTTGATCTGTATCAACGGACAAAACCTGATCGCGCCCCCGATGCTCCGTGCGCCGGTCGCCCCGCCGGTGGAAGTCTGCGCGCGGCGGAGCCGACCGCCCGGAAGCCCATTCCGAAGCCCGAGTTGAAAAGGGCGTCCCGGTGCGGCGACAACGCACCCGCGACGCCATGCGATTCGGGTAAAGTGCCGCTCAACTTGCCGGCTCGACGTCACTAGACGACCGGTCTAATCGTTGCTAAGATACGCCATCATGAATGCATCTTCAGGCGCGGAAGTCCGCCATCACATCCTGAATACCGCGAAGCCGATCATGCTCCAGAAGGGGTTCTCGGCGGTCGGTCTGAACGAGATTCTCGCCGCGGCGGGCATCCCGAAGGGCTCGTTCTACCATTACTTCGGCTCGAAGGAAGCATTCGGCGAGGCGCTGCTCGAGTCGTATTTCGAAGGCTATCTCGCGCATCTCGACAACCTGCTCAAGCATCAGCCCGGCACGGGCGCGCAGCGCCTGATGACGTACTGGGGCAACTGGCTGCACACGCAGTGCGCGGACGATCCGGAAGGCAAGTGCCTCGCGGTCAAGCTCGGCGCGGAGGTGTCCGACTTGTCGGAGCCGATGCGCGCGGTGCTGCGGCGCGGCACCAGCCAGATCATCGAGCGGCTCGCGGGCGGCATCGAGGCCGGGCTGGCCGACGGTTCGCTGAGCGGCGTCGACGATCCCGCACATGCGGCCGCGATCCTGTACGAGCTGTGGCTGGGCGCAACGCTGCTGGAGAAGATTCACCGCAACCGCCAGCCGCTCGAGCGCGCGATGCTCGAAACCCGACGGATGCTGAACCTGCCGCCCGTCGAGCCCGACGGAGCGCGGTCATAACCCGGGCGCGCACAGGCGCGCCTTGTTTTTCCGTGTGGACTAGACGACTGGTCTACTCGCGCCGGCGTCCGATGGCTTGATCCGCCAGGCCGCGGCTGCGCCGGCTGATTCGCCGGCACGGCCGCAGCCTCGCGCATCACGGTTGTCGAACATTGATCCGATCGTGCCCGTGGCACATCCATTCCTGTTGACGGAGGTTCCCATGCCGCAAACCAAGACAGCAAACCGCAGAATCGTCCTGAACGCGCGTCCGGTCGGCGCGCCCACCGCGAACGACTTCCGCACCGAGACCGCCGACGTGCCGGTGCCCGGCGCCGGACAGGTGCTGTTGCGCACGGTCTGGCTGTCGCTCGATCCGTACATGCGCGGGCGCATGAGCGACGCGCCGTCGTATGCGCCGCCGGTCGAGCTCGGCGACGTGATGGTCGGCGGCACGGTCAGCCGCGTCGTCGCATCGAACCTGCCCGCGTATCGCGAAGGCGACCTGGTCGTCGCGGGCGGTGGCTGGCAGGACTACGCGTTGTCCGACGGCAGCGATCTCATTGCGCTCGGCCGCGACTTCGCGCATCCGTCGTATGCACTCGGCGTGCTCGGCATGCCGGGGTTCACCGCGTACACCGGATTGCTGAAGATCGGCGAGCCGAAGGCCGGCGAAACCGTGGTCGTCGCCGCCGCGAGCGGGGCGGTCGGATCGGTGGTCGGCCAGATCGCGAAGCTGAAGGGCTGCCGCGTGGTCGGCATCGCGGGCGGCGCCGACAAGGTCGCGTACGTGAAGGACACGCTCGGCTTCGACGCGTGCGTCGATCATCGCGATCCGCAGTTCGCGGCCAAGCTGAAGGAAGCCTGCCCGAACGGCATCGACGTCTATTTCGAGAACGTCGGCGGCGCCGTGTTCGACGCGGTGTGGCCGCTGCTCAACGATCACGCGCGCGTGCCGGTGTGCGGCATCATCGCGCATTACAACGATGCGGCGTACGACGACACCGCAGTGTCGAGCGGCCGTGACCGCGTGCCGGCGCTGATGGGCACCATCCTGCGCAAGCGGATCCGGATGCAGGGCTTCATCATTCTCGATCATTATGCGACAGGCTATGCGCCGTTCCTGAAGGAGATGAGCGAGTGGGTCGCGCAGGGCAAGGTGAAGACGCTCGAGGACGTGATCCCCGATCTCGCCGATGCGCCGAATGCGCTGATCGGCTTGCTCGCCGGCAAGAACTTCGGCAAGGTCGTCGTGCGCGTCGGCCCGGACGAACTGGCCTGAGGCGACGCGTCCGTCTGCACGCTGGCGTCACCGGATGCCGGCTTATGGCATGCTCGATTCCGTTTCCCAAGGAGTGAAAAACATGGCGCTTTATGTGATGGCATCGGTATTTCCGAAACCCGAACACGCGCAGGCCGTCGAAGCCGAACTGCGCAGCATGGTCACGGCGACCCGTGCCGAACCCGGCAATCGCCGCTACGACCTGTTCCGCGAACAGGACGGCTCGCCGGCGCTGCACCTGTTCGAGATCTACGACGACCAGGCCGCATTCGATGCGCACCTCGCAAGCCCGCACTTCACCGCGTTTCGCATCAAGTCGGCCGAATGGTTCTCGGCGCCGCCCGTGATCAAGGTGCTGTCGGGCATCGACGCGGCCGAATAACCCGCGCGGAACCCCCGCCGCGGCTCGCCCCCCCGGGCCCCGGCGGCAGCCGCCGTGCACTGCGCGGCGGCGATGAACAACTCGGCGCGCCGGTCGCGCCGCTTCCCCCAATACACCGGCCCCGGAGGCTGAATGGTCACCCTCAATATCAACGGCGAGAGCCGCACGGTCGACGCCCCCGACGACATGCCCCTGCTATGGGTGCTGCGCGACGTCGTCGGCCTGACCGGCACGAAATTCGGCTGCGGGATCGCGCAATGCGGCGCGTGCACCGTGCATCTCGACGGCGTCGCCGCGCGCTCGTGCGTGCTGCCGGTCGCGGCCGTCGCGGGCCGCAAGATCACGACGATCGAAGCCGTCGGCGCGACGCCGGCCGGCCAGAAGGTTCAGGACGCGTGGCGCGAGCTCGACGTCGTCCAGTGCGGCTACTGCCAGTCCGGACAGGTGATGGCGGCCACGGCGCTGATCGCGTCGAACCCGAGCCCGAGCGATGCCGACATCGACGCGGCGATGGCCGGCAACATCTGCCGCTGCGGCACGTACAACCGGATTCGCGCGGCCGTGAAGCACGCCGCGAAGGGGAGCTGACATGTCGCGAGGACTGATCCAGGCAGGTCGGGCCGGCGCGGGCGTGTCGCGCCGTTCGTTTCTCAAGGCGGGCATGTCGCTCGGCGCGGCGGCGGGCGGCGGCCTGCTGCTCGGCTTCAGCATGCCGGCGGCCGGCGATGACGCGCGGCGCTCGGTGATCGGCGGCGATGCGGACGAAAACGCGCGTGCCGGCGTATTCGCGCCGAACGCGTTCGTGCAGATCGACCGCGGCGGCAAGGTCACGCTGGTGATGCCGAAAGTGGAAATGGGCCAGGGCGTCTACACGGCGCTGCCGATGCTGATCGCCGAGGAACTCGAAGTGCCGCTGTCGAACGTCACGCTCGATCATGCGCCGCCGAACGAGAAGCTGTTCCTCGATCCGCTGCTCGGCGGTCAACTGACGGGCGGCTCGACGTCGGTGCGCTACGCATGGGAACCGCTGCGCCGCGCGGGCGCGACCGCGCGCACGCTGCTGGTTGCCGCGGCCGCCAAGCAATGGAACGTCGATCCGGCCACCTGCCGCGCCGAAAACGGCGAAGTGCAGCACCCGCCGAGCGGCCGGCGCGCATCGTACGGCCAGCTCGCCGATGCCGCGTCGAAGCTGCCGGTGCCGAAGGACGTCGCGTTGAAGCAGCCGGCTGATTTCAAGCTGATCGGCAAGCCGGTGAAGCGGCTCGATTCGCCGGAGAAGGTTGACGGCACCGCGCAGTTCGGGCTCGACGTGCGCTTGCCCGGTATGCTGTACGCGGTGATCGTGAACAGCCCGGTGTTCGGCGGCACGGTCGCGAGCGTCGACGAGACGGCCGCGAGGAAGATTCCCGGCGTGCGTCAGGTGGTGCGCGTCGACAACGCGGTCGCGGTGGTCGGCGATCACACGTGGGCCGCAAAGCGCGGCGCGTCGGCGCTCGTCGTCAAATGGAACGAAGGCGCGGACGCGAAGGTGTCGATGAAGGACATCGTCGCCGATCTCGCGCAGGCCGCGGCGAACGGCAAGGGCGCCGTCGCGCGCAAGGAAGGCGACGTCGGCCGTGCGTTCGCGAACGCGAAGACGCGCGTCGATGCCGTCTATGAGCAGCCGTTCCTCGCGCACGCCACGATGGAACCGGTGAACTGCACGGTGCAGGTGCGCGCCGACGGCTGCGAGATCTGGGTCGGTACGCAGGTGCCGACGCGGGCGCGCGATACGGTGCAGCAAATCACGGGGCTCGCACCCGAGAAGATCGTCGTGCACAACCATTTGCTCGGCGGCGGCTTTGGCCGGCGGCTCGAGACGGACATGATCGGACAGGCCGTGAAGGTCGCCAAGCAGGTCAACGCGCCCGTGAAGGTCGTGTGGACGCGCGAGGAAGACATCCAGCACGACATGTACCGGCCGTACTACTACGACCGGATCTCGGCCGGCCTCGACGCGAACGGCAAGCCGGTCGCATGGCAGCACCGGATCGTCGGCTCGTCGATCATCGCGCGTTTCGCGCCGCCTGCGTTCAAGAACGGCGTCGACCCCGACGCGGTCGAGGTTGCCGCCGAATTGCCGTACGACCTGCCGAACCAGCTCGTCGACTACGTGCGGCAGGAGCCGCGCCACATCCCGACCGCGTTCTGGCGCGGCGTCGGCCCGACGCGCGGCACGTTCGTCGTCGAGAGCTTCATCGACGAACTGGCGGCGCAAACCAAGACCGATCCGGTGCAATACCGCCGCGCGCTGCTCGACAAGACGCCGCGTGCGCGCAACGTGCTCGACGTCGCGACGAAGGCGGCCGGCTGGGGCACATCGCTGCCGAAGGGGCAAGGGCGCGGCGTATCCGTGATGCACGCGTTCGGCAGCTTCTTCTCGATCGTCATCGACGTCGCGGTGGACGAGGGCGAAGTGCAGGTCAAGCGCGTCGTGTGCGCGGTCGACTGCGGGATGGCGGTCAATCCGAGCACGATCGAGGCGCAGGTGCAGGGCGGCATTATCTTCGGGATCACAGGCGCGCTGTATGGCGAGATCACGATCGAGGATGGCCGCGTCGTGCAGAGCAACTTCACCGACTACCGGATGATGCGCATCAACGAGACGCCGCCGATCGAGGTTCATCTCGTGAAGAGCGCCGAGGCGCCGGGCGGAATCGGCGAACCGGGCACCGCTGCGACTGCGGCGGCCTTGTCGAACGCGATCTTCGCGGCGACCGGCAAGCGGCTGCGCAAGCTGCCCGTCGGCAGCCAACTGAAGACGGCCTGAGGGGAGGGACGAACCATGCGAAACCTGAACCTGAACCTGAACCGGAACCGGAACCGGAACCGCTCGAATCGTGTCGCACGTACGTTCGGCGCATCGTTGATCGCGCTGTCCGCGCTGACGGCCGGCACCGCGGCGCATGCCGCGCAAACGGCGCCGGCAGACAGCGCGCTGGTCGCACGCGGCGCGTATCTCGCGAAGGCGGGCGACTGCGTGGCGTGCCACACCGCGCCGCGCGGCGCGCCGTTCGCCGGCGGCCTGAAGATGGTCACGCCGATGGGCGCGATCTATACGACCAACATCACGCCCGACCCGGAAACCGGCATCGGCGGCTACACGGAAGCCGAGTTCGCGGGCGCGTTGCGCGCGGGTGTCGCGAAGGACGGCCATCACCTGTATCCGGCGATGCCTTATCCGTCGTACGCAAAGCTGCGCGACGACGACGTGAAGGCGCTGTACGCGTACTTCATGCACGGCGTCGAGCCGGTGAAGCAGGCGAACCGTGCGTCCGAGATTCCGTGGCCGCTCGGCATGCGCTGGCCGCTGGCGCTGTGGAACGCGGTGTTCCTCGACACGAAGCCGTACGCCGACAAGCCGGCCAAGGACGCGGCGTGGAACCGCGGCGCGTATCTCGTGCAGGGGCTCGGGCATTGCGGGTCGTGCCATACGCCGCGCGGCGTCGGCTTCCAGGAGAAGGCGCTGGATGAAGGCGGCGCGGCGTTCCTGTCGGGCGCGGCGATCGACAACTGGTTCGCGTCGAACCTGACCGGCGAGCACAATACGGGGCTCGGCCGCTGGAGCGACGCGGAGCTCGCGCAGTTCCTGAAGACCGGCGCGAACCGCCATGCGACCGCGTTCGGCTCGATGGTCAGCGTGATCAACCACAGCACGCAGGAACTGACCGACGACGATCTGTCGGCCATTTCCCGTTACCTGAAGTCGCTGTCGGCGGCGGGCGGCACGGGCGCGCCGCCTTACCGTTATGATCCGAAGGCGACGCAGGTCTCGCTTGGCCGGCCGGCGAACGATCCGGGCGCAAAGGTGTATAACGCTTACTGCCTGCATTGCCATGGCGTGGACGGGCGCGGCTACGCGCCGCTGCTCGCGCCGCTCGCCGGCAACCCGAACGTGCTCGAGGCCGATGCATCGTCGCTGATCAACGTGACGCTGAACGGCAGCGAGTCGCTCGTGATCGGCGGTGTGCCGTCCGCGTATCCGATGCCGGCGTTCTCGAACCAGTTGAACGACCGCCAGATCGCCGACGTGCTGACGTTCATGCGCGCCGGCTGGAACAACGGCGCGCCGGCCGTGCAACCGGCGGACGTCGCGAAACTCCGCAAGGCGACGGCGGCCACGCGCTGAGCGCGGCCGACCGTGGCGGATGACGACGGGCATGCGTGCCGCGTGCCCGTCGTCGAACATTACCGGGTGCATCGCGCCCGGCAACGCAGCGCTTTCTGTCAACCGGCGCGCGGCCATTCGCGGCAGCGCGCGTTTTATCGACGCAAAGTAGGGGTGTGTGGATGGCTAACGTGACTTATACGGATACGCAACTGCTGATCGACGGCGAGTGGGTCGACGCCGCGAGCGGCAAGACGATCGACGTCGTGAACCCGGCGACGGGCAAGGCGATCGGCAAGGTGGCCCACGCGGGCATCGCCGATCTCGATCGCGCGCTGGCTGCGGCGCAGCGCGGTTTCGAGGCATGGCGCAAGGTGCCCGCGAACGAGCGCGCGGCGACCATGCGCAAGGCCGCGGCGCTGGTGCGCGAGCGCGCCGACACGATCGCTCAGCTGATGACGCAGGAGCAGGGCAAGCCGCTGACGGAAGCGCGTGTCGAAGTGCTGTCGGCAGCCGACATCATCGAATGGTTCGCGGATGAAGGCCGCCGCGTGTACGGCCGGATCGTGCCGCCGCGCAATCTCGGCGCGCAGCAAATGGTCGTGAAGGAGCCCGTCGGCCCGGTCGCGGCGTTCACGCCGTGGAATTTCCCGGTCAACCAGGTCGTGCGCAAGCTGAGCGCCGCGCTCGCGACCGGCTGCTCGTTCCTCGTGAAGGCACCGGAAGAAACGCCGGCATCGCCCGCCGCGCTGCTGCGCGCGTTCGCCGACGCGGGCGTGCCCGCCGGCGTGATCGGCCTCGTGTACGGCGATCCGGCGGAAATCTCGTCGTATCTGATTGCGCACCCGGTGATCCGCAAGGTGACGTTCACGGGTTCGACGCCCGTCGGCAAGCAGCTCGCCGCGCTCGCCGGCCAGCACATGAAGCGCGCGACGATGGAATTGGGCGGCCACGCGCCGGTGATCGTCGCCGAGGATGCGGACGTCGCGCTGGCGGTGAAGGCCGCCGGTGGCGCGAAGTTCCGCAACGCGGGCCAGGTGTGCATTTCGCCGACGCGTTTTCTCGTGCACAACAGCATCCGCGACGAATTCACGCGCGCGCTGGTGCAGCACGCCGAAGGGCTGAAGATCGGCAACGGCCTCGAGGAAGGCACGACGCTCGGCGCGCTGGCGAATCCGCGCCGGCTGACCGCGATGGCGTCGGTCGTCGAGAACGCGCGCAAGGTCGGCGCGAGCATCGAGACCGGCGGCGAACGGATTGGCTCGGAAGGCAACTTCTTCGCGCCGACCGTAATCGCGAACGTGCCGCTCGAAGCGGACGTGTTCAACAACGAGCCGTTCGGTCCGGTCGCGGCGATCCGCGGCTTCGACAAGCTCGAGGACGCGATCGCCGAAGCGAACCGTCTGCCGTTCGGGCTGGCCGGCTATGCGTTCACGCGTTCGTTCGCGAACGTGCACCTGCTGACGCAGCGCCTCGAAGTCGGGATGCTGTGGATCAACCAGCCCGCGACGCCGTGGCCGGAAATGCCGTTCGGCGGCGTGAAGGATTCGGGCTATGGGTCGGAAGGCGGACCGGAAGCGCTGGAGCCGTATCTCGTCACGAAGTCGGTGACGGTGATGGCGGTCTGACGATCGTTGGAGTGCATGCGGGCCGGTGGTCGTGCGGCGCGCATGCTGGGTTGGCGGAGGCCGGGCGTTTTGCCCGGCCTTGTTGTTTCCGGTCCTTTCTGCTTCGTTCGCTGTCGGTTTTGCCCGGCAATGGCGGTCGGTCCCGTCGAGCACGGGACATACGGCGCCCGCCGCTCAATGCCGGCTGCTGCCGCGATAGCTTTCCACTTCCGCGTCGTACGCCGCCAGAAACGCCTTGCCGAACACGGACGAGAAATCGTCTTCGATCGCGAACACCGTGTCGCGATGGGTCGCCGCGTAGCGATCCCACAACCTCGCCTTGTACAGCGCCGGCACGCGCTTCTCGTACCAGCGCATCGCATCGTCGCGTTCGCGCAGCCGTTGCGGCGAAAAGCGCGTCAACAGGTCCATCAGCGCGGCACGCATGCCGGCGACCATGCCGATCTGGTGCGCATGCAGATCCTGGAACGCGTCGCTGACCGCGCTCTGCGGCGACATGAAGCCCGGCAGCGGCAGCCCGAACATCTGGCGCAGCACGGCGCCGCCGTCCGGCAGCAGCTTCAGCGGATTGTTCTCGCGATCGAGCAGCATCGTCATGTGCGCCTTCACCTCGCGCTTCAGGATGCTGCGCGACGACAGCAGCTCGACTGTGCCGTGCGCGAACAACGCCAGCAACTGTCCCGCGATGTAAAGCTGTTCGGCCGACCACTGATGCGATTCGGCGGCCGTATCGAGTCCTGCGCCCTCGAAGAACGCGTTCAGCAATTCATCGGGCGTCGGCACGCGGTTCGCCCGCGGCGCAGGCTCGTCCGCCGGCCGCGGCTCGGTGTGCGTTGCCGCCGGTTGCACGCGCACGTGCTGCGTCCACTCGGGCGCGTGGTCGGCCTGCGTCTCGAACGACGCGCCGCGATCCGCATGGCCGGGTTCGGCCGGTGATGCCGAACCCGGCCGACCGATATCGGGCGACGACTGCGCGAACAGGTCGAGCGGATCGATCGACAACTGATTCAGGTCGCGCTGCGACGGCACCGATGGCGCGGCCGGCGCGGTGCGGCTTGCCGGCTGCGCAGCGTCCCTGCGCGCCGTGCCGGACCGGCTGCCGGCCTCCGCCGCCTTGCCGCGCGGGGCGAGGCGATCCTGCAGCAGGCTCCATAAGCGGTTGCCGGCGCCTTTCGTCTCGCCGGTTGCACGAGCAGCAGGCTCCGGCGCGCGTCGCGGGTCGGCACTCGCGTTGGCAGCGGAGGGCATGTCGACGACCGGCGCCTCATGTCCGTCGTCACGTTCGGCGCGCAGCACGTACGGCCCGATGCGGATGATGTCGCCGCTATTGAGCGGCCGCTCCTGTGCATAGCCGACCGGCTCGCGATTCACCTCGATGGTCGACACGCTGCTCAGGTTCTTCAGCAGGCACGCGTCGTCACCCACCTGCAGCAGGGCCTGCAGCCGGGAAATCTGCCGGCTGTCGTCGCGCAGCACGAGATGATTGTCGGTGGCCCGGCCAATGGTGCCGCCGGGCGGGTGGAACACGACAGCGTCGTAGGAGTCGCTTTCGACCGGCTCGCCGGCATGTTCGATCACGATCAGTTGCATGTCATACGTCGCTCGGTGGTGAAGCGCTCGCGGGGAAACCGGTTCGGTCAGGACGACGACGCATGTCTGCGGCGCGCCGATTCGAACGCGGGCCCCCAGATCGGATGTCCCTTCTCGGCGGGGGACAAGTCGAAGCGCGGGTTGAGGTCGAGACTCTTCGAGAACTCGGCGCGGCACTGCGCGATGCGGTTCGTCACGCAATAGCTGAACGCGAGCAGCTTGTGCGCGGCGACCTGCGTGTCGGTGTCGGCGCCGTCGATCTCCTTCGCCCGGTTCAGGATCGCGATCGTGCGGCCGTAGTCGCCCGCACCATAGGCCGCGCGCGCGCTGTCGACCGCGGCGCGCGCCGCAGACTGCGTGGGGGACGTGCTGCACGCGCCGATTCCCAGCAACAAGGCGCCGAGAAAAATCACGATCGATGAACGGCCTTTCATTTTGGAATGAAATACTTGCGTAATTGGAAGGTGTCGCACAAGCGCTGTTGGATTCTAGTGCCAATCATGCCGGCCGATGTCGCCGTTACGTTTTGTTTCAATTGGGAAATTGCGTTCGAGTTACCACTCAAATCCATTCCCGGTTTTTGACTTGTTAATCCATAAAATCGATTCTATAGTTCGCTGTGCTTTTTGGATTCGTCAGTTGTTTGCCCGCCACCCGTCAATGGCCGGAAAAACGGGCCGTCCGTTCGGGCAACGCAAACAGCCTGGCACAACCCACAGGGCGGGACCGCCCACCGCCGACGGCTGGCAGGCTTGGGTTCAGCGTCCATACAGCAAGTGTCCATGCAATAGAACCGGGCCGCCGCGGCGAACCGGTCGGATTAACACGTCTTCTCGAAATGACCGAAATCAATTCAATTCATCGTCATCTCCCCAATTTCGATCCAGGCTCGTAATGGGCGATTTGACCCGGCTTTTTACCCGAATAAATTGCCGCATGAAATTTCAATGGAAGGGCATGCACGCCACACAATTACCGGTCAATTAATTGTCCCTTTTTAATCCTGAGTTCCGATTTCGCTTATGTAAATCGGCGGGGGAATCATTGCGCTGCGAGGGTGAAATATGCGTCGGCGGTCCAGCGGGTTCATCGTATTGGGATGTGCATTGCTGTTGCCCGGCTGCGGAGCCACGGAGCGTGCCGCCGCGGTGCCGTATGCGATCGCGGTCGACGTGGCGCCCGACGTCAACCCGGACCTCAACCGCAAGCCGTCGCCGATCGTGTTGAAGGTGTTCCAACTGCGCGCGGCGTCGACGTTCGATGGCGCCGACTTCTTCTCGCTCCAGGACAAGCCCGAGAACATTCTCGGCGCAGACCTGCTCGGCACCGACCGCGTGATCCTGCGGCCGGGCGAGTCGCGCACGCTGCACTACCGCGGCAATGTCGAGGCCGGTGCGATCGGCGTGATCGCCGAGTACCGGATGCTCGACAGGAACCGCTGGCGCCTGACGGTGCCGCTGCCGCGCGCCAGGCAGCTCAACGTATACAAGTTCTGGCAGACGTCGCCCGGCGAGCTGAAGCTGTCGATCACGGTCAGGAACGGCGGTCTCGCATTGAATGACACGCGGGGGCGCCCATGACGGAACCGACGATGTCCGCGACGCCGGTCGCCGCATTGCGCCAGCGGGTGGTGTGGACCGAAGGGATGTTCCTGCGGCCGCAGCATTTCCAGCAACTCGAACGGCACTGGGAACGCTATGTCGCGCTGCGCTGCCTGCCGCTGCAGGGGTTCTACTGGGGCTTCGATACCCTCGAGATCGATCGTGAGCAGCTGGCGTTCGGCAAGGTCGCGCTACGTGCGGCGGCGGGCGTGATGCGCGACGGTACGCCGTTCGACCTGTCGCATCCGGACGATCTGCCCGAACCGCTCGACGTACCGGCCGATGCGAAGGACCGGCTCGTCGTGCTCGCGCTGCCGCTGTGGCGCGGCGGCGGCGAGGAGGTGGCGTTCGGCGCGGACGCGGGCGGCAGCGGCAACGCGGACGTCGCCCGCTACGTCGTGCGCGAATACGAAGTGGCCGATGCGAACGCGGTTGCGCTCGGGCCCGCGCTGCTGCAAACGGGGCGCCTGAACGTCCGGCTGATGCTCGACACCGAGCTGACCGGCGACTGGCATGCGCTCGGCGTCGTGCGGATCGTCGAGCGGCGTACCGACGCGCGGCTGCTCGTCGACGACGGCTACATTCCGCCGCGTCTGGTCGCGCAACGCGACTCGGCTTTGCTCGCGTACACGCGCGAACTGCATGGACTGCTCACGCAGCGCAGCGACGCGCTGGCCGAGCGCCTGTCGGAACCGGGGCGCGGCGGCGTATCGGAGGTCGCGGATTTCCTGCTGCTGCAGCTCGTGAACCGCTATCTGGCGCTGACCTGGCACGCGCAGCAGGACGTCGCGACGCATCCGGAGGCGCTGTTCCGCGACTGGCTGAAGCTCGCGTGCGACCTCAGCACCTTCACGGCGGCCGGCCGGCGCCCGCAATCGCTCGCGGTCTACGTGCACGACGACCTGCGCACGAGCTTCGCCGAACTGATGACGGAGCTGCGCCGGTCGTTGTCGACGGTGCTGGAGCAGAACGCGATCCAGATCGAGCTGCGCGACGCGGGTAACGGCATCCGGGTCGCGACGCTCGCCGATCCCGCGCTGCGCGACACGGCCGGTTTCGTGCTCGCGGTGCACGCGGACATACCGGCCGACAGCCTGCGCGCGCGGTTTCCCGCGCAGGCGAAGCTCGGGCCCGTCGAGCGGATCCGCGATCTCGTGCAGCTGCAGCTGCCGGGCATCACGATGCGCCAGTTGCCGGTCGCGCCGCGGCAGATCCCGTATCACGCGGGACATACGTACTTCGAGATCGACAAGGGCGGCGACCTGTGGAAGCAGCTGGCGCGCTCCGGCGGTCTGGCATTTCATTTCGCCGGCGAATTCCCCGGGCTCTCGATGGAGTTCTGGGCGATACGCGGGTGAGGGCGGGACAGCGCGATGAATTCTTCCTCCGATTCGATCTCCGCCGGCGCGGGCGGATTCGTGCCGCCGAATCCGGGCGGCATGCATCCGGCCGCGGCGTCCGCTGCGGCCGGCCCGACGGCCACGCAACCGCGCCCCGGCCGCTGGGCCGCGAGCGGCACGAACCCGCTTGTCGCGGCCGCGAACCCGCTGCTCAATCTCGTGCCGCAGATCCGTTCGACCGTCCATCATCCGAATCCGGCGTGGCTGCGCGAGCATCTCGTCGTCGAGATCCGCCAGTTCGAGGCGCGCGCGCAGGAAGCCGGTGTGCCGTCGGAGGCGATCATCGGCGCGCGCTACTGCCTGTGCACGGCGCTCGACGAAGCGGCCGCGCTGACGCCGTGGGGCGGCAGCGTGTGGTCGTCGCACAGCTTGCTCGTGTCGTTCCACAACGAAACCTGGGGTGGCGAGAAGTTCTTCCATCTGCTCGAAAGGCTGTCGCAGCAACCGCGTCAGCACCTCGATCTGCTGGAGCTGCTGTATTTCTGTCTCGCGCTTGGTTTCGAGGGCCGCTATCGCGTGCTCGACAACGGCCATGCGGAGCTCGACGCGCTGCGCTGGCAGCTGGCCCACACGATCCGTTCGGTGCGCGGCGAATTCGATCCCGCGCTGTCGCCGCACTGGCGCGACGTCGTCACGCGCGACGTGTCGCGCCGTTTCGTCGTACCGCTGTGGGTCTGCGTGGCGCTCGCGCTGCTGGTCGGCTTCGGCGTGTTCGTCGGACTGCGCCTCGCGCTGGCCGGGCATTCGGACCGGCTGTTCGCGTCGATCGATGGGCTGCACGTGCCGAGGCTGCAGCCCGCGCAGGCGCCGCTGCGCCCGGCGCCGGGGCCGCGGGTCGCGAAGTTCCTGGCCCCCGAGATCGCAGCCGGCCTCGTGTCGGTGCGCGACGCCGCCGATCGCAGCGTGATCGTGTTACGCGGCGACGGGTTGTTCAAGTCAGGTTCGACGTCGGTGATCGACCGTTACGCGCCGGTGCTGGCGCGGGTCGCGGATGCGCTGAACCAGGTTCCCGGCAACGTGCGCGTGACCGGCTATACCGACGACACGCCGGTGCACACGGCACGTTTCGCGTCGAACTGGGATCTGTCGCGCGAACGTGCCGAGGCCGTGCGCAGCATGATCGCCGGGCGCCTCGATCATCCGGAGCGGCTCGCGGCCGAAGGGCGCGGCACGCTCGATCCGGTCGCGCCGAACGATACGCCCGCGAACCGCGCGCTGAATCGGCGCGTCGAGATCACGCTGCTGCCGGCGCCCGGCAGCGCCGCCGTCGGCGCGAGCGCGACGCAGGGGGCCAACTGACATGAACCAGGCTGTCGCGCGTTTCGTCCGGCCGTTGCCGTCGCGGGAGATCTGGACCTTTGCCGGTCTCGTCGTGTTCGCGTGCTTCGTGTGGCTTGCCGGGCCGCTGTTCGCGTTCGCCGAGGTCCGGCCGCTCGAGAGCGGCTGGGCGCGCGCGGTGGCAATCGCGGTGCTGTTCGTCGCGTGGGGCGCACGCGTGGCGTGGCGCAGCTGGCACGCAAGCCGCCTGAACGCGCAGTTGCTGAACCAACTGCGCGAAACCGCGCCCGGGCCGGCCACCGCCGACGATCCGGCCAAGGCCCAGCTCGACGAGCTGCGCAACCGCTTCGACGAGGCGGCGACCCTGCTGAAGAAAGTTCGCTTCGGCCAGGCGGACACCGCGCGCAAGGGGCCGGCGCGCTGGTTCGACCGGATGTCGCGCCAGTATCTGTACCAGCTGCCGTGGTACGTGTTCATCGGTGCACCGGGCTCGGGCAAGACGACCGCGCTGGTCAATTCCGGGCTTAGTTTCCCGCTCGCCGAGCAGTTCGGCCGCGCGGCGATTCGCGGCGTGGGCGGCACCCGGCACTGCGACTGGTGGTTCACGAACGACGCCGTGCTGATCGACACGGCCGGCCGCTATACGACGCACGAGGGCAACCGCGCACTCGACGAAGCCGAGTGGAAGGGCTTCGTCGAGCTGCTGAAGAAGTACCGCACGCGCCAGCCGCTGAACGGCGCGATGCTGACGATCAGCGTCGCCGACCTGGTCGGTGCGTCGGAGCCCGAGCGCACGCAGCACGCGATGGTGCTGCGCAAGCGGTTGCTCGAGCTGCGCGCCCAGCTCGGCATCCGGTTTCCCGTCTACCTGCTCGTGACGAAGGCCGACCTGCTGGCTGGTTTCGCCGAGTATTTCGGCACCTTCGGCCGCGCGGAATGCGCGCAGGTGTGGGGCTTCACGTTTCCGCTCGCGCAGAGCGAGGCGCCCGGCTTCGACCTGCGCGCCGCATTCGACCGCGAATACCGGCTGCTGCACCAGCGGCTGAACGACGGGCTGCCCGAGCTGCTCGCGACGCAGACGGATGCGCGTCAGCGCGAGATGGCGTACCTGCTGCCGCAGCAGGTCGCCGACTTGCAGGACATGCTCGGCCAGTTCGTTGCCGAGGTGTTTTCCGTGTCGAGCTTCGAGCCGATGCCGATGCTGCGCGGCGTGTACCTGACGAGCGGCACACAGGAGGGCACCGCGTTCGACCGCGTGATGAGCGGCATCAAGCGCTTCCTGAAGATCGAGGGCGTGCCGCCCGTTGCCCAGGTCGGCTCGACCGGGCGCAGCTTCTTTTTGAAGTCGCTGCTGCAGGAGCACATCTTCCGCGAAGCCGCGCTCGCTGGCAGCGACCTGCGCTGGCATCAGAAGCGGCGCGTGCTGCAGATCGCCGGCTACGCGCTGCTCGCGATCGTGAGCGTGGTCGTGCTGGCCGCGTGGCTGCGCAGCTACTCGAACAATCGCGCGTATCTCGATCGGATCGCGCAGCGCGTGCCCGCCGTCGATGCGCAGATCGCCGGGGTGAAGTTCTCGGATGCGGCCGACATCGCGCGGCTGCTGCCAGTGCTCGATGCGCTCGGCGGGCTCGCGAATGCCGGCGGCGTCGACCGGTCGCATCCGCCGCTCGCGTACCGTTGGGGGCTCTTTCAGGGCGAGAAAATCGACGAGGCCGTCGACGCCGTGTACCGTCGCGCACTCGACGACGTGCTGCTGCCGATCGCCGCGCGCCGGATGGAGGCCGCGCTGAGCGATGCACGGCCCGACGAAACCGACTACGCGTATGCGGCGCTGAAGGCCTATCTGATGCTGTACGACAGCGCGCACTATGATCCCGCGTTCGTGCAGGCCGTCGTCGACCTGGAAATGGAGCGCGCGTTGCCGCCCGATTTCTCGCCGGCCGAACGCTCGGCGCTGCGCGCGCATCTTGCCGCGTTGTTCGGCAACCGGGTGGCCGTGTCGCCGTATCCGATGAACGAGCGGCTCGTGGCCGACGTGCGCGACCGGCTGCGCCAGGTGCCGTTCTCGCAGCGGCTGTACCGCCAGCTCACGCGCACGCTGCGGCCGGCGACTTCCGCGTTCGATTTCAGCGTCGCGCGCGCGGTCGGGCCCGACGCATCGCTGGTGTTCCGCCGCCAGAGCGGCAAGCCGCTGTCGGAAGGCGTGCCGGGCCTGTATACGCGCAACGGCTATCGCAACGTGTTCTCGCCGCGCGTTGCCGGCGAGGTCGACGCGTACGGGCGCGAGGAGGTGTGGGTGCTGAACCTCGGGCTGTCCGAGATTCCCGGGCCGAACGATGCCGCCGCATGGGCGCGCGATATCCGCCAGCTGTACCTGAACGACTACCTGAAGATCTGGGACGACCATCTCGCCGACATCAAGCTGCAGCACACGGCGACGCTCGCGCAGAGCATCCAGGTCGCGCGTGCGCTGTCGTCGGCGGATTCGCCGCTCACCCGGCTGATGATCGCGCTGGCGCGTGACTCGGCGCTCGGCGATACGCCGGGCGGCGCGCGCAATCTCGCGTCGCGCGCACAGGACAAGGTCGACGAGGCGCGCAGCTCGCTGTCGCAGATCTTCGCGGGGCAGCGCGCAAGCGACGCGAATCCGTCCGCGGCGACGCCCGCGAGCCCAGAGCAGGTGGTCGACAGTCACTTCGCCGGGCTGCGCGCATTCGCGCCGGGCAGCGGCGACCAGGCGCAGGCCTTCGATGCGGTACTGAAGTCGATCGACGCGCTTTATACGTACCTGACAGCCACCGACGATGCGCTGAGGAGCGGCGCGCAGCCGCCGCCGTCCGACGCGCCCGCGCGGCTGCGCGCGCAGGCCGGCCGGCTGCCGACGCCGTTCCGCGAGGTGCTCGACGACCTGTCGAACGTCGCGAACGGCAGCGTCGCGACCGTCGAGCAGCGCAGCGTCACGACGCGGGCCGGCGCGAACGTCGGCGATTTCTGCCGGCAGGCGATCGCGGGCCGCTATCCGTTCGCGCGCGGATCGTCGCGCGACGTCGCGCCGGCGGACTTCGCGCAGATGTTCGCGCCGGGCGGCCTGATGGACGATTTCTTCCAGAAGAACCTGCAGTCGCTCGTCGATACGACGTCGCACCCGTGGCGTTTCGCGAACCGCAACGCGGACGCCGATCCGGCGGCGGCCGCGATGCTTTCGTCGTTCGAGAAGGCCGCGGTGATCCGCGACGTCTATTTCGGCGGCGGCGCGCGCACCGCGCAACTGAAGGTGCGGGTCCAGCCGCTCGAAATGGATCCGTCGATCACGGAGATGGTGCTCGACGTTGACGGCCAGATCGTCCGCTATGCGCACGGCCCGCTCGTGCAGAGCGCGGTGGACTGGCCGGGCCCGCGCGGCAGCAGCCAGGTGCGGCTGCAGGTGTCGGGGCAGGCCGGCGCGACCGACGGCTTCACGACCGGCGGCCCGTGGGCACTGCACCGGCTGTTCGACCGCGCGGCCGTGTCGGCCGGACGCGGCTCGGACCAGATGGTCGCGCGCTTCACCGTCGACGGCAAACCGCTCGTGCTGCAAGTGAACGCGGGCAGCGTCCGCAACCCGTTCCGGCTGCCCCAGATGGAGTCCTTTACATGCCCTCCGAAGCAATGAGTCGCATCCCGCCGCTCACGCGCGCCGATGGCGACGCACCGGCCTGGTACGGAAAGATTCCCGGCGCCGGCGACTTCGTGAACAGCCGGCTGCCGCATGCGCTCGCGCTGTGGTGGGAACGCTGGCTTCAGCAGGGGTTGGCCGCGATGCGCCAGCGCGGCCCGGACGAGATCGCGCGCCACTACACGGTCGCGCCGGTCTGGAATTTCCTGGTGCCGGCGGGCGCCGGCGCGTCGTGCGTGCAGGCAGGCTGTCTCGCGCCGAGCTGCGATCGCGTCGGGCGTTACTACCCGGTGATCGTCACGCTGCCGATGCCGGCGGCCGATTACTGGAACGGGCTGCCGGACGCTGCCGACGCGTTCTACTGGCAGATCGGCCATGCACTGCTCGATGCGATCCGGCATGCCCGCGCGCCGGTCGATCTCGAGCAGACGCTCGACCGCGTGAGGCTCGCGCCGGGCGGCGAGCTGCCTGCCGAAGGCGTCGACGGGATCCCGGCGACGCTACCGGACCGGCCGGCGCTCGCGGCATGGCCCGGGCTGTCCGGCTATTTCGATCCGCACGGCGGGACGAGCTTCTGGTGGACCAACCGTGCCGACGGCTCGCCGCTGCGCACGCATGCGCATACGGGCGCCCCCGACAACGCGCTGTTCCTGACGCTGTTCGGCGGCTAGCGAGCGACGGCGGGCGGCAGGCAACACGGATGGGGTATCGCGAGGTAGACATGAAGGACCCTGCAACGAGAGACAACGAGCACGACACGGCAACCCGCGGCGACGCGCCGGAATTCACCGTGCGGCCGCTGCCGCTCGGTCATCGCCTGGGCGAGCTGCAGCTCGACGAGGTGCTGGGCATCGGCGGTTTCGGCATCGTCTATCGCGCGTTCGACCGCACGTTGCGGCGCGCGGTCGCGATCAAGGAATACATGCCGTCGATGCTCGCGACGCGCGGCGGCGACTACACGGTGTCGCTGCGCTCCGAGCGGTTCGCCCAGGCGTTCGACGCGGGACGCGGCGCGTTCCTCAACGAGGCGCGCCTGCTCGCGCAATTCGACCACCCGGGGCTCGTCAAGGTGCTGCACTTCTGGGAGAGCCACGGCACCGCGTACATGGTGATGCCCTTCTACGAAGGGCGCACGCTCAAGCAGCTGCTCGACGGCGGCATGCGCATGAGCGAGACGCAATTGCGCAACATCGTCGGCGCGCTGCTCGGCGCACTCGACACGCTGCATCGCGCGCAGTGCTTCCATCGCGACGTCGCGCTCGACAACGTGCTGATCCGCCCGAACGGCAGCGCGATCCTGCTCGACTTCGGCGCGGCGCGCAAACGGATCGGCGATCTCGTCGACGACGGCGCGATGATGATCAAGCCCGGCTACGCGCCGATCGAGCAGTACACCGACGATCCCGCGTTCAGCCAGGGGCCGTGGACCGATCTCTATGCGCTCGGCGCAGTGATGCACGCGATGATCACCGGCGAATTGCCGCCCGCGGCCGTCGTGCGCAGCATCAAGGACACGTACCGGCCGCTCGCATCGCGCGAGCTGCCGGCCGGCGAGGTATACAGCCCGGCATTCCTCGCGGCGGTCGATCATGCGCTGCAGCTGCGGATTCCGGACCGGCCGGAGTCGGTCGCGGCGTTCGCGGCCGAACTCGGGTTGTGGGATGGCGACCGTGCGTATGGCGCGGCCGTTGCGCCACCGGTGGTCTCGCCATCCGGATTGCACGCATCGTCGCCGTCCGGGGAAACGGAGCGCCCCGAAGGGCGTGAAGGCGATGGCCAGCGCGCGGAGGAGATCCGGCAGGCCGACCCCGCGGCGCCGACGGCTGAAGCGCGTGACGACGCCGGCACGCGATCGGCAAGCGCCGCAGCGAACATCGGGCAGCACGGTGCGACGGCTACCGGGAACCTGAACGGAACGGCAGAGCCGATTGCTGGTGCTGCTGGTGCTGCTGGTGCTGCTGGTGCTGCTGGTGCCGCGATATCCGCATCCTCGTCACACGCGCCACCACCGCGCGCCCCGCGTCGCCTGGCGTTCATCACGGCGGGCAACCGGCGCTTGCCGGCCTACGTGGGTGGCGCGCTGGTCGCGCTGATCGCAGTCGGCATTGCCGCAACGTATCTGTCGCGCCCGGCGCGGATCGCCGGTGAAGCCGAAGCCGGTGCGAGCGCGCCGCTGGCCAACACGGCTTCCTCGGCCAGCGCGCCGGATGCGATGGTCACGCAGCGCGGTCCCACGCCGATCGTCGTGCCGCCGTCGAGCCTGCCGGCCGGCTCGTCAGCACAGGTGCCGCCGCCTGCGCTGGCCGCCGCGCCGGCCAGCGCACCCGCCGTCGCGGCCACCGTTCCCGCGCCGCCGGTCGTGACGGCCGCCACGGACGTCGCCGGCGCCACGCCGCCGCGCTCCGGTTCGGGTTCGACGATCGCGCCGACCGCCAGCCTCGACGCATCGGAGCGCGTCGTCAACGTGCCGCCGTCGGAGGCCGCCGCATCGCCGTCCGCCCACGCGTCCGTTCCGGCGCGGCCGTCGCCGTCGGAAGCCGACATGGCCGTCGCCGCGGTCAGCGCGCCGGCCACCGTCGAGCAGCGCCAGCCGAAGCAGGAAACCGTCCAGGTGCGCTTCAACGTCCGCCCGTGGGGCGACGTGTACGTGAACGGCGCACGGCGCGGCGCGAGCCCGCCGCTACGCTCGGTGTCGCTGACACCGGGCGTCTATCAGATCGAGATCCGCAACGGCTCGCTGCCGCCGTTGCACCGCACCGTGGCGATCGACTTCGGCAGCAAACCGGTCAACATCGACTATGCATTCGAATGACGTCAGCCAGGCGGCGCTCGCCGCCGCGTTGCCCTCGCCGTCGCCCGGCCTGCCGGCGGAGACGCCGCGCGCCGACCTGATCGTCCGGCTGCTCGCGGAAGTCGCGCCCGATGCGCCGTGCGGCCCGAACCTCGAATACGACGCCGATTTCCTGCAGCTTCAGGAGCGCGCGACATCGCGCGCCGAGCAGCAGTACGGCGACACCGTGATTCCGGCCGAGCCGCCCGACTGGCGCGCGGTCGAACGCCTTGCACTGGCGCTGGGCGAGCGGACGAAGGACCTGCGCGTCGCCGCGTATCTCGCGCGCAGCTGGACCGAGCAGCACGGCATTCCCGGCTACGCGGACGGGCTCGCGATCGTGGAGGGCCTGATCGAGCGCTGGTGGGACGACCTGCATCCGCGTCTCGACGCCGACGGCGAACCGGACCCGACACCGCGGATGAACGCGCTTGCCGATGTCGCCGGCGCGCACGAGTGTGCACGCGCGGCACGGCGCCAGCCGCTGTTCGACGGGGGGCCGAGCGTGCGCGACGCCGAACGCGTGCTCGACGGTCGCGACGAAGCGGGTGGCCCGGCGGCAGGCGGCCGCGACGGCCTGATCGCCGCGCTGTCGAGCGCATGCGACGACGGCCGCGTGCCGATCGATGCGGTGCATGCCGCGCTGCGCGCACTGGACACGATCCGCGCGCGCGTGACGGACCGGCTCGGCAGCGAATGGTCGCCCGACGCGAGCGATACGGAGAAGGCGTTGCAACGCATCGCGCGCGCCATGCCGACGCCGGCACCGGCGGTACGGCAGTCCGCACCCGACGGTTCGATTCCGGCCACGCCGGCCGCATCCGCGCCGGCCGTTTTATCGAACGGACAGGCCTGGCGCGATGCCGAGGTGACGAGCCGTGACGACGTGCGGCTCGGCCTCGACAAGATGTGCCGCTATTTCGAATTGCATGAGCCGAGCCACCCGGCGCCGCTGCTGCTGCGGCGCGCGCAGCGGCTGCTCGCGCTCGACTTCTACGAAATCATCCGGGATCTCGCTCCCGAGAGTCTGCCGAAGCTGGACCTGCTGAGCGGCGAGCGGAGCGAATGAAGCAGCCGCCGTCCACGCGGCGGCAACGTACACGCAACCTGATCGATGTGAAGGAGTGGGCGATGACGGACAGAACCAAGGCGGCAGGCAGCGGACAGAAGTTCATCGCGCGCAATCGGGCGCCGCGCGTGCAGATCGAGTACGACGTCGAGACCTATGGCGCCGAGCGCAAGGTGCAGTTGCCGTTCGTGATGGGCGTCATCGCGGACCTGGCCGGCAAGCGCGCCGAACCGCTGCCGGACCTGCCGGAGCGCAAGTTCCTCGAGATCGACGTCGACAACTTCGACGAGCGGATGAAGTCGGTCGCACCGCGCGTCGCGTTCCAGGTGCCGAACACGCTGACCGGCGAAGGGATGCTCAGCGTCGACATGACGTTCGAGCAGATCGACGATTTCTCGCCGGCGGCGATCGCGCGCAACGTCGACGCGCTGCGCCGGCTGCTGGATGCGCGCACCGAGCTGTCGAACCTGCTGTCGTATATGGACGGCAAGCACGGCGCCGAACAGCTGATCGAGCGTGCGATCAACGATCCCGACCTGCTGAAGACGCTCGTGCGCGAGCCGGCTGCCGACGCGCCGCGCGGCGCCGCGACCCAACCGGAGGCCCGCGATGAATGACCCCGTCCAGTCCCGCGCCGATACCCGCGACGCACGCAACGCCGCGCAACCGTCCGCCGCGCCCGGCGAGTTCGCCGCGCTGCTGCAGAAGGAGTTCAAGCCGAAGACCGCCGAGGCGCGCGAGTCGGTCGAGCGCGCGGTGCGCACGCTCGCGCAGCAGGCGCTAGAACATACGGTCGGCATGACGACCGACGCCTACGGCAGCGTGAAGCAGATCATCGCGGAGATCGACCGGAAGCTGTCCGAGCAGATCAACCAGATCCTGCATCACGACGAATTCCAGGCGCTCGAAGGCGCGTGGCGCGGCCTGCATTACCTCGTCACGCACACCGAGACGGACGAGTTGCTGAAGATCAAGGCCTTGCCGGCGTCGCGCAACGAGATCGGGCGGATGCTCAAGCGCTACAAGGGCGTCGCGTGGGACCAGAGCCCGCTGTTCCGCAAGATCTACGAGGAGGAATACGGGCAGTTCGGCGGCGAGCCGTTCGGCTGCCTCGTCGGCGACTTCTACTTCAATCACAGCCCGCCGGATGTCGAGATGCTCGGCGAGCTGTCGAAGATCGCGGCGGCCGCGCACGCGCCGTTCATCGCGGGCGCGTCGCCGGAGCTGATGCAGATGGATTCGTGGCAGGAGCTGTCGAACCCGCGCGACCTGACGAAGATCTTCCAGAACACCGAATACGCGGCGTGGCGCAGCCTGCGGCAATCGGAGGATTCCCGCTACGTCGGTCTCGCGATGCCGCGTTTTCTCGCGCGGCTGCCGTATGGCGCGCGCACCAATCCGGTCGACGAATTCGACTTCGAGGAAGACACCGACGCCGCGAATCACGACCGATACACGTGGGCGAATTCGGCTTACGCGATGGCCGCCAACATCAACCGCTCGTTCAAGCAGTTCGGCTGGTGCTCGTCGATCCGCGGCGTCGAGTCGGGCGGGGCGGTGGAAGGGCTGCCAAGCCACACGTTCCCGACCGACGACGGCGGCGTCGACCAGAAATGCCCGACCGAGATCGCGATCAGCGACCGCCGCGAGGCCGAGCTCGCGAAGAACGGCTTCATGCCGTTCGTGCACCGGAAGAACTCGGATTTCGCGGCGTTCATCGGCGCGCAGTCGCTGTACCAGCCGGCCGAGTATCACGACCCCGACGCGACCGCGAACGCGCGGCTGTCCGGCCGCCTGCCTTACCTGTTCGCGTGCTGCCGGTTCGCGCACTACCTGAAGTGCATCGTGCGCGACAAGATCGGCTCGTTCCGCGAACGCGACGACATGGAGCGCTGGCTCAACGACTGGATCATGAACTACGTCGACGGCGACCCCGTGAATTCATCCCAGGAAACCAAGGCGCGCAAGCCGCTGGCGGCCGCGCAGGTGGTCGTCGACGAGGTCGAGGACAACCCCGGCTACTACACGTCGAAGTTTTTCCTGAGGCCGCACTACCAGCTCGAAGGGCTCACCGTGTCGCTGCGGCTGATTTCGCGACTGCCGTCCGCGAAGGCGGCGAACGAATGAGCGGCAAGCGGCATTCGATCCAACAGACCCGACATTCAACCCGGCATTCAACCTGATTTCGCACCGAAACGGAGACGGCAATGGGCGTGGCAATGTTTATGAAGGTGGACGGCGTGACCGGCGAATCGGCGGACGCGCAGCACAAGGGCTGGACCGACATCGAATCGTTCACGTGGGGCGCGAGCCAGCCGGGCGCGATGGCGAGCGGCAGCGGCGGCAATGCGGGCAAGGCGAGCTTCAACGATCTCGTCGTGGCCGCGTACATGGACAAGGGCGCGCCCGCGATCATCAAGAACTGCGCGAGCGGCAAGCACTTGCCGAAGGTCGAGATCTCCGCGTGCAAGACCGGCGGCTCGCAGATCGAGTTCATGCGCGTGACGCTGCAGGAAGTGCTCGTCACGTCCGCGCAGGTCGCGGGCATCGACCCCGGCGACGCGGCTGACCGGCTGATGATGCACTACGGCTTCCAGGCCGCGAAGGTAAAGAAGCAGTACTGGCAGCAGAACGACAACGGCGGCAAGGGCGCCGAGGTGTCGGTCGGCTGGAACATCAAGGAAAACACCGAGATGTGACCGCGGAGCGATGACGATGGACGACCCGAATGCCCGCGACGGCCGGCACGGCGGCATGCGTGACCGGCTGCAACCCGCGCTGCTCGACCGGCTGACCGACGACGCGCCGCAGCGCACGACCGATCTGCCCGGCACGCAATGGATCGGTGCCGAGCGCCTGCGCGCGGCCGTGCTGCGCGATCTCGCGTGGCTGCTCAATACGCGCAACGCGGAGGACGGCTTCGTCGACTGGGCCGCGTTCGCGCACGCGCGGGCATCGGTGCTCAACTACGGGATGCGGCCGTTCGTCGGCAAACCGATGTCGGGCGTCGAGCGGATGTCGGTCGAGGCGTCGATCCGCGACGCGATTGTCCGCTTCGAGCCGCGCATCGCGCCCGACAGCGTCGAGGTCCGCAGCATCGCCGATGCATCGGACGGGCGCGCCGGCGAACGGCGTCACAACGTGCTGCTGTTCGAGATCCGCGGCACGCTGTGGTCGATCCCGCATCCGGTCGAATTCGTGCTGCGCTCCGACCTCGATCTCGAGACGGGTGCGATGTCGCTGCAGTCGTCAGCGGGAAACTGACACGATGGATACCCGCCTGCTCGACTACTACAACCGCGAACTCGCGTACCTGCGCGAACTCGGCGACGAATTCGCGCAGCAGTTCCCGAAGGTCGCCGCGCGGTTGCGGCTCAACGAATCGGGGCCGCCCGATCCGTACGTCGAACGATTGCTCGAAGGCTTCAGCTTCCTTACCGCGCGTGTGCAACTGAAGATGGACGCCGAGTTTCCGCGCTTCACGCAGGCGCTGCTCGATGCCGTGTATCCGGGTTACCTCGCGCCGTTGCCGTCGATGGCGATCGTGCGGTTCGCGCCGATGCTGAACGAAGGCAGCCTCGCGCAGGGCTGGCGGCTGCCGGCCGGCACCGTGCTGCGCGCGCGGCCGGCCGCGTCCGAGCAGACCGCGTGCGAATTCCGCACCGCGCACGACCTGACGCTGTGGCCGCTCGAACTGACCGATGCGGCCGTCACCGGTGCACCGTCGTGGCTGCCGCGCGGTGCCGTCCCGGCGCGCCAGCACGTGCGCGGTGCGTTGCGCATCCGGCTGAAGGCGCGCGGTGGCGCCAGACTCTCGCAACTGCCGCTCGAGCGGCTGACCTTTCATCTCGCGGGCCCCGAGCGCGACGCGCTGCACCTGCTCGAACTGATCGCCGCGCATGCGCTCGGCGTCGTCTGCCACGATCCCGGGCAACCGCCGCGCTGGCTGCACGCGCTCGACGCCGATGCGATCGTCCACGAGGGTTTCGACCCGGCGCAGGCAATCCTGCCCGACGACGGACGCAGCTTCCACGGCTATCGGCTGTTGCGCGAGTATTTCGCGTTTCCGGCACGTTTCCTGTTCTTCAGCATCGGCGGGCTGCGCGCCGCGCTTGCGCGCGCCACCGGCGACGATTGCGAGCTGACCGTGTTGTTCGACCGGCACGATGCGGCGCTCGAGGCGGCCGTCGATGCGCGGCATCTGGCGCTGAACTGCACGCCGGCCGTGAATCTGTTCGAGCGTCGCGGCGATCGCATCGGGGTGCAGCCCGGCGCGCGCGAGCATCATGTCGTCGTCGACCGCAGCCGGCCGCTCGATCACGAGATCTATGCGGTGCAGCGGCTCGCGAGCGAGCAGCGCGACGACGGCCAGTCGCGCGAATTCCGACCGTTTCACGCGTCGTTCGCGAGCGACGACGGCAACTATGGCGCGTACTACACGGTGCGGCGCGAGCCTCGGCTGGTATCCGCGCAGGCACGCGCGAACGGCACACGCACGGGCTACGTCGGCAGCGAAACCTACGTGTCGCTCGTCGACAGCCAGTGCGCGCCGTACGACGAGACGATGCGCTACCTGTCGGTCGACACGCTGTGCACGAACCGCGATCTCGCGCTGCTGCTGCCGCCGGGCGATGCGAATGCGTTCACGCTGCGCATCTCGGCGCCCGTCGAGCGCGTCGTCGCGATTCGCGGCCCGTCGCGGCCGCGCCCGCCGATCGCCGACTCGCAGACGGCCTGGCGGCTGATCCGCCATCTCGGGCTGGCCCGGCAGACGCTGACCGATCTCGACGACGAGGAGGGCGCGCATGCGCTGCGTGAGCTGCTTGGCCTGCACGCGGACCCGGCCGATGCCGCGATGCGCCGGCAGATCGACGGCGTGCGGCGCGTCGCGTTCTCGCCCGTGTTCCGGCGGCTGCCGGCGCTCGGGCCGCTGATGTTCGGGCGCGGTGTGCAGGTCGACGTGACCGTCGACGACCATGCGTTCTCCGGCGACAGCCCGTTCCTGCTCGGCGCCGTGCTCGAACAGTTCTTCGCGCGGCACGTCTCGATCAACGCGTTCGCCGAATGCGTGCTGACCAGCGCGCAGCGCGGCATGCTCGCGCACTGGCCGGCGCGCATCGGCAGGCGGCCCGCGATATGAAACACGGCACGCCGCCCGGCGCTCGGCCGGCCACCGAAGCCGCACGCCGCGATGCGTGGTGGGCGCGGTTGCGCGCCGCGCCGCATGGCTACGACCTGTTCCAGGCATTGCGCTGGCTCGACGCGCTCTCCGCCGGCCGCGCACCGCTCGGCCATGCCGCGCGGCCGCGCGACGAACCGGTGCGGCTCGGGCAGCAGCCGTCGCTCGCGTTTGCGGCGTCGATGCTGGCCGGCGTATCCGACGATGGCGGTGATGGCGGGGGCACCGCGCGGCCGCGCATCGCGATCCACGGTTTCGGGTTGTTCGGACCCAACGGACCGCTGCCGACCCATCTGACCGAATACGCACACGAGCGCGCGGCCCAGCACGACGACTCGACCTTCACCGCATTCGCGGACCTGTTCCATCACCGGCTGATCCTGCTGTTCTACCGGGCATGGGCCGACGCGCAGCCGACGGTGAGCCTCGATCGCCCGGGGCGGGCGCGATTCGACGCGTATGTCGCGAGCCTGGTCGGGCGCGCCGCGCATGGCGACGGACCGGCCGCGCCGGCCGATGCCGGACCCACGGATGCCGACACGCTCGCGCCGCATGCGCTCTATTTTCATGCGAGTCATCTCGTCCGGCACACGCGCAACCCGGAGGGGCTCGTGCAGATCCTGCGGCGCCATTTCGGTGTCGACGCGCACATCGTCGAGCATGTGCCGCGCTGGGTCGCGATCGAACGCTCGCAGCGCTGCGTGATCCGGGCGACGCGGCCGACCCTGCGCGTCGGCGGCGTCGCGCTCGGCATCGCGGTGCGCGATGCGCAATCGCATTTCCGGATCGTGCTCGGGCCGCTGTCGCTCGACACGTACCGGCGCTTCCTGCCGGGCGGCCCGCACGCGCGGCAGCTCGCGCACTGGGTGCGCGAATACGTCGGCATCGAGTTCGACTGGGACGTGCAGCTCGAACTGGCAGCCGATGCGGTGCCGGCGATCGCACTCGGCGCACCGCACGGCCTCGGCCGTACCGCGTGGCTCGGGCAGCGGCTCGAAGCGGGGCCCGCGCGCGATCTCGTCGTCCGTTACGACGCGCGCCGTGGCGGCCCGCCGCGCACCGGCGCCGCCCTTCATCGCGAAACCGCTTAAACGGGAACCGTCATGTCCGATATCGGCCGCGTCAACCTGTTCGGAAAGCTCGATCCGCTTCTCTACGAGACGCTCGAGCAGGCGACCGGATTCTGCCGGCTGCGCGGCAATCCGTACGTCGAACTCGCGCACTGGCTCAAGCAGCTCCTGCAGCGGCCCGACGGCGATCTCCAGCGCGTGCTGCGTCGGTTCGAGATCGACCAGGCCGCCATTGAGCGCGGGTTGGTGAGTGCCCTCGACAAGCTGCCGCGGGGCGCGGGATCGGTGTCGGACCTGTCCGTGCACATCGACGACGCGGTCGAGCGTGCGTGGGTCTATGCCACCCTGAAATACGACGCGACGCGGATTCGCGGCGCGGTCCTGCTGCTCGCGATCCTGAAGACGCCGCAGTTGCGCAACGTGCTGTACGCGATCGCACGCGAGTTCGAGCGCATCGTGCCCGACGTGCTTGCGGACGAACTCGCATCGATCGTCGACGGCTCGCCCGAAACGCCGTCGTCCGGGCAGGTCGGCGTGGGTGGCGATTCTCCGGCGCACGTCGCAGCCGCCGCGTCAGCCGCCGGCGGGTCGGCGCTCGCACGCTTCGCCGTCGACCTCACGGCCCGCGCACGCGCCGGCGAAATCGACCCCGTGATCGGGCGCGACGCGGAGATCCGCCAGACGATCGACATCCTGATGCGCCGCCGCCAGAACAACCCGCTCCTGATCGGCGAGGCCGGCGTCGGCAAAACGGCCGTCGTCGAGGGTCTCGCGCTGCGGATCGCCGCAGGCGACGTGCCGCCGTCGCTGCGCGACGTCGCGCTGTACCTGCTCGACATCGGGCTGCTGCAGGCCGGCGCGAGCGTGAAGGGCGAGTTCGAGAGCCGGCTGCGCGGTGTGATTGACGAAGCGATGTCGTCAGAGCGGCCGGCGATCCTGTTCATCGACGAGGCCCACACGATCATCGGCGCGGGCGGGGCGGCCGGCACCGGCGACGCCGCGAACCTGTTGAAGCCCGCGCTCGCGCGCGGCCTGCTGCGCACGATCGGCGCGACCACCTGGTCCGAGTACAAGCAGTACATCGAAAAGGATCCCGCGCTGACGCGGCGTTTCCAGGTCGTGAACGTGCTCGAGCCCGAACAAGCCGCCGCCGTCACGATGCTGCGCGGCATCTCCGCGCAGCTCGAAACGCACTATCACGTGCGCATCCTCGACGACGCGATCACGAGGCCGTCACGCTGTCGTACCGGTATATCCCCGCGCGGCAGCTGCCGGACAAGGCGATCAGCCTGCTCGATACCGCGTGCGCGAAGGTCGCCCTCGCCAGCACAGCGCGAGCCCGCGCCGATCGACGACACGAAGAAGCGCATCGGCGTATCGACGGCCTGCGCGTCGAGCGTGAACGGATCGGGCGCGAGTGTGCGCTCGGCAGCGGCGACACCGCTCGGCGCGACGCGATCGATGCCGAGCTTGCCGCCGTGCAGACGGAACTCGACCGGCTCGACACGCACTGGCAAGCCGAGCGCGATGCGTTGACGGCGATTGTCGAGTCGCGCGCGGCGCTCCTCGACGACGAGCCGTCGCATGAGATCACCGCCGCCGCACGCGCCGACATTCAGGCGCGTCTGGCCGCCGCGCAGCAGGCGCTGGCCGAGATGCAGGGCGACGAGCCGATCGTGCCGCCCGCCGGTCGACGCCCATGCCGTCGCCGAGATCGTCGCCGCCTGGACCGGCATTCCGCTCGGCCGCATGGTGAACGACGAGATCGCAGGCCGTGCTGAACCTTGCCGAGCCGCTGCGGCGCGCGCGTGATCGGCCAGCATCATGCCCTCGACGCGATCGCCCAGCGCGTGCACACCGCGCGCGCGAAGCTCGACGATCCGACCAAGCCGCACGGCGTGTTCCTGCTGTGCGGGCCGTCTGGTGTCGGCAAGACCGAGACCGCGCTCGCCCTGGCGGACACCCTGTACGGCGGCGAGCGCAACGCGATCACGATCAACATGAGCGAGTTCCAGGAGGCGCACACGGTATCGACGCTGAAGGGCGCGCCGCCCGGGTACGTCGGCTACGGACAGGGCGGCGTGCTCACCGAGGCCGTGCGCCGGCGGCCATACAGCGTCCTGCTGCTCGACGAGATCGAGAAGGCGCATCGCGACGTGCACGAGATTTTCTTCCAGGTGTTCGACAAGGGCTGGATGGAGGATGGCGAAGGGCGCGACATCGACTTCCGGCATACGGTGATCCTGCTGACCTCGAACGTCGGCGCCGATCGCGTGATGCAGGCGTGCCTGACAAGCAGGCCGAGCATCTGCCCGACATCCAGACGCTCGCCGAGGCGCTGCGCCCGCAGCTGTACAAGACGTTTCAAGCCCGCGTTCCTCGGCCGGCTGACCGTCGTGCCGTACTACCCGCTGACCGATGCGACGCTCGCGCGCATCGTCGAACTGCAGTTGCGGCGTTTCGAGAAGCGGATCGACCTGCATCACGGGATCCGGCTGCGCTGCACCGACGCGGCGACCGCGCTGATCGTCGAGCGCTGTCGGACGATCGAATCCGGCGGCCGGATGGTCGACGCGATTCTCACGCATACCGTGATGCCGCGCATCGGCCGCGCGATTCTCGAGGCCACGCTCGAAGGGCGCGCGCTGGCGGCGATCGAGCTGAGCGCGACCGACGGCGAATTCGCGTACCGGTTCGACGAGGAGGAGGCGACTTGAATCGCGTATTCACACTCGACAGCCCGCACGGCGACGACCTGAAATTCCATACGCTCGACGGCAGCGACGAACTCGGCCGCCTGTTCGAATTCCGGATCGAGGCGCTGGCGGACAGTCACAGCCTGTCGCTGAAGGACATGCTCGGCAAGCCCGTGACCGTGCGGATCGAGCAGCAGGACCTGTCGACGCGCTACCTGAACGGGATTGTCGCGCGCGCGACGCTGGCTGGCCGGCGCGCCGAACGGCACTACGGTTACGAGCTGATCGTGCGGCCGTGGCTGTGGCTCGCGACGCGCCGCTCGGACTGCCGGATCTTCCAGAACCGTACCGTCCCCGACATCGTGCAGGAGGTGCTGGCGCCGTATGGCTTTCCGATCGAGAACAAGCTGACTGAATCCTATGTACCTCGCGAGTACTGTGTGCAGTACAACGAGACCGATACGGCTTTCGTGTCGAGGCTGATGGAATTCGAGGGCATCTATTTCCATTTCCGGCACTCGGCGGACAGTCACACGCTCGTGCTGTGCGATGCGATGTCGTCACACATCGCGTTGCCCGGTTACGAAACGATTCCGTACATCGCCCAGGATCGCACGGCAATCGCCGACGAGGAGCACATCGACGCGTGGCTGCCCGCGCAGGAAGTGAGCGTCGGCAAGCATCAGACCACCGACTACGACTATACAAAGCCGCGCGCCGATCTATCGACGCAGAAAGTCGACCCGCGTGGCCACGAGCACGACAGCTTCGCGTCGTTCGAATGGCCCGGCGGGTATCGCGACGATGCGCCGGGTGCGCATTACAGCCGCGTGCGGCTCGAGGAACAGCAGGCCGAGCATGAGCGCGCGAGTGCCGAGGCGGACGTGCGGGGAGCGGCGCCCGGGTATCTGTTCACGCTCGAGCATTGTCCACGTGCTGACCAGAATCGCGAGCATTTGATCGTGCGGTGCCAGTACCGCTTTCAGGAGAACGCTTACGCGAGTGATCAGGGCGCGGAGGCCGTCGTGCATCAAACGATGATGATCGTGCAGCCGTCGAGCCTGCCGTATCGGTCGCCACGCGACACGCCACGGCCGCGGACCAATGGGCCGCAAACGGCTACCGTCGTCGGGCCGCCGGGTGAAGAAATCTGGACCGATCAGTATGGGCGCGTGAAGCTGCAGTTCCGCTGGGATCGGTATGGGCAGAGCAACCAGGATTCGTCGTGCTGGGTGCGGGTATCGAGCCCTTGGGCCGGCGGTGGGTTCGGAGGCGTGCAGATTCCGCGGGTAGGCGACGAGGTCGTGGTCGATTTTCTCAACGGCGATCCGGACGAGCCGATCGTAACGGGGCGGGTTTTCAACGGCGAGAAGATGCCGCCGTGGGGGCTGCCGGGCAGTGCGACGCAAAGCGGGTTGCTGTCGAGGTCGTCGCCGGGCGGGACGACCGACCATGCGAACGCATTCCGGTTCGAGGACAAGAAGGGCGCCGAGCAGCTGTGGATGCACGCGGAACGGAACTTCGATGCGGAGACGGAGGCCGATCACACGCTTTCCGTCGGGAACAACCATACGCATACGGTCGGAAACGACGAGACGATGCAGGTGAAGAACAACCGGCAACGGAGTGTGGGGCAGAACGAGTCGGTGAATATCGGGCAGAACAGGACGGCACAGATTGGCGGAAACGAGACGCATGGCGTCACGGGAAGCCGCACGCGAACCGTCGGACAGAACGAAACCGTGACGATTTCCGCGAACCGCGATGCAACCATCGGCGGCACGCACAGCGAGACCGTCGCGAAAAGCAAGACGGAAACGATCGGCGAAGGCAAGACACTGAACGTGACGCAGCTATATCACACGACGTCGCAGGACATGAAGACGCAGGTTGCGTCGACGCATACGGAAGAGATCGGCGCGCGCACGTCGACGATCGCGAACGCGCACACGCTCACGGTCGGTGCGGACCACACCGTCAACGTCGGCGCGAACCACACGACCAGCGTGCAGCATCAGGTGCTGGTCGCGGCCGGCGACCAGTTGGTGCTGATGTGCGGCGCATCGAGCATCGTGATGAAGCGCGACGGCACGATCGCGATCCAGGGGATCAACGTGACGTCGACCGGCAAGGAAAGCCACACCGTGAACGGCAAGACGGTGACGTCGTCGGCGACCGGCGAGCACACGGTGGAAGGCACCGTTTTGAAACTGAATCCGTGACGGAGGTTCGCCCCGATGCAGAACTGGCAGCCGACCAATCCGGTGGAGCGCAGGTTCATGGATGCGCATGCGGACTGGATGAGTTTCGCGCGGGAGCGGGACGCGCGATTGATGATCTGGCAAACCGACGAGACGGATGCGGAGCTCGTGCGGCTGTATTTCCAGGTGCAGGACGAGACGTCATGTGCGGTCAGGACGATGCGGGCGTCGTTCGTCGACGAGTCCTGCTACGCGAAGGCGCTGATCGACGAACTGATCGCTTTCTACGACAGCCGCAGAGAAGGTTCCGATGCGCATGGTGTGCGTGCAGATTGGCGCGCGCCGCGAGACGAAGGCAAGGACCCGTTGCCGTATCTGCTGACGGTCGCCGACAGCCTGATCCAGCACCATCCGGATGTGTTTCCGTCGCTCGTGTTCGTGCTGCAACCAGGGAAAGTGCGCGATGAAGCGGCATGGGTGCGATGGATCGATCGCTTATTGTCGATCGTCGCCGTAGCGCCGAATCGAGGCGAGCGCGTGCGTTTCGTCGTGCCGCGCACGGCGGTCGAGCCGTTCGCAATGCTGATGCAACGACATCGTGCCGCGGTGCGCGTCGTGCACGGCAAGTACTCGATGGCGAGCGTGCCGCGCGAATTGCTGGCGGAGTCGGGTGAGCGCGGGCCGGGCGGCGAATTCCGCCGGCACTTCGTGATGCTGACCGAGACGATCGACGTCGGTGATCCGGCACGACTCGAGCAATTGCGGGCGGCGGCGCTGAAAGTCGCGGAGCGTGAGCAGTGGTTCGATCAATGCGTCGTCGTTCATCTGATTGCCGGGGCCGCCTATCTGAAATGGCGTGACCGCGAGCATGCGATCGACGCGTACCGGTGCGCCGCCGAGAGCGGCAAACGTGCGGTCAAAGCAGGTCATCCGGCGGGGCACAAGCTCGTCGCGAACGGGCTGTTCGGGGAGGCGAGCGTGCATCTGACACACAAGGATTACGCGCACTCGGCGTATTGCTACGAGCGTGCGGCGGCGTCGACTACGGCCGCTCAGGACGGGCTGATGACGGTCGAGGCGTGGCGCATGAGCGCCGTGTGCTGGGAGCGGGCGGGGGAGCGCGAGCATGCGCTGGAGGCCGGGTTCAATGCGCTCGATGCGGGACGGATGATCGACGAGCCGATGCGCGCGAATAGCAACCTGCCGCTCGTCGTCGAGTGGATGGCTTCGCAACTGGGTGCAATGGACCGTCGGCGTCATGCTGCGCTCGGCGAGAAGGTCGCGGCGTTGCGCGGCGGACGCTGAACGAGGAGGGCGACGTGGGACTGCTGGCCGTCAAGCATCTTGATCCTGTCGTCGGTATCGACGTCCATTCGGTATTGGTCGCGCCGAGCCCGACGCCGGTGTTTCTGCCGCATCCGCACGTCGGGTTCATGCTGGATCTGCGCGAGTATGTCGAGGCGGCGAAGGGTGTCGTCGGCAGCATTGCGATGGCACTGGTTCAGGAGAAGGTGAGCACGTATCTCGAGGATCATCCGGACGTCGAGAAAGAGCTCGAAGATGCGGCCACGTTCGCGTCGGGAAAGCTCGCCGATATCCAGGACAACGCGATTGTCGCGGAGGGGCTGAAACTCGAGCAGCAAGCGGCGGCGTTTCAGAACGGCATCGGCAACATGATCGGCGCGGGCGCCGGCATGGGCGGTGCCGCAGGCAGGCCGATTTTTGTGAACGGGTTGATGCGGGCGACTGTCGGCACGCATTCCTTTCATGTGCCCGGGTTGCATTTTCCGCTCGGGGAGTCGTTTGCGCCGCCGCCCGCGCCGGATCCGGTTCCGTCGGACGATGCCGAGTCGTTCATGGGGAGCAGGACGGTGCTCGCCAACAACGATCCGATGTCGTTCATGGCACTCCCGGCGCTGAGCTGCTGGTCGGTCGGGATGGAACCACCGGGGCACAACAGCGCGCATACGGAGCGCACGGATCCGTCGATGCCGAGCTCGGTGATGCTGCCGATTCCGGCGGGAAGGCCGGTGATGGTGGGCGGGCCGCCGGTATTGAACATGGCTGCGGCGGCGAAGGGGTTGTTCAAGGCGTTTCGGGGATCGAAGTGGGCGCGGTCGCTGGCGGATAAGCTGCATTTGAAGTCGGGGTTCTTGCGGTGCAAGGTGTTGAAGGCGGAGCCGGTGGACGCACTTAGCGGCGAAGTCGTTGTGCACGGGAGTGATTTCACTGTTCCCGGCAGATTGCCGTTGGTCTGGGATCGCTGCTATGCCAGCCAAAACCCGTATTCCGGCTCAGCTGGCCTGGGCTGGCAGACGCCTGCAGATATTCGCCTTGAACTGATGTTGCATGAGGACAAGATATGTGCGGTGTTGCACTTTCCGGATCACACCACGGCGTTCGACGACATGCCGTTGGAAGAGTGCTGGTCTGCACGAACGTGTGACTGGCAACGCGGCTATGCGCTCTACCGTCGAGACGGGCAATTCGTTCTACGCACGAAAGACAGCATCGAGTATGGATTCGTACTTCCGGCGAAATGGCGAGATGCGGTCGCCGAGCTCGGCAACCACTCGTCGCTTACTTTGCGGGTCGACTCCATAGCAGACCTGAGCGGCAACGCATGGGAGTTTGTTCGAGATGAATACGGCAGATTGCAGCGCGTAGTTGAATGGAAGCTCGACGAGAAAACGATGCGGATGATCGTGTGCGACACAGACCAACAGTTGCAGGGTCGTCCGTTGAAAGCGCTAACCTTGATTGATTCCGACGGAAGCGCCTATCCACTCGTGAGGTACGAATACGACGACCGGCGTAACCTGATAGCGTCGATCGACGCTATGGCACACCCCCATCGCTTCGAATATGCAGCCCCCTACGGGATGGTGAGCCATACGACAGCTAGAGGCGTGTCGTTTCACTACAGCTACCAGAAAGGTAGCGATGGTGTGTGGCGTGTCGATCGCGCATGGGGAAAAGATGGTCTCCTCGACTATCGTTTTTTTTACGACCGAATGCGCCAGGAAACCCGAATTGTCGATTCGCTGAACCATATCACGACACTTCAGCTTAACGAACGTCACATGCCGATTATGGAAGTCGACGCGTTGGGCGGCATTACCAGCTATCGATATGATGAACGATGGCGCGCCAATGCGGAAACGAATCCAGCAGGGCAGACGATTTCCTGGAAGTGCGATCGCTATGGTAACGTCACGTCGCAAACTCTTCCGAACGGCACATCCATATACAGCAGATACAACGAGAATAATAAATTAATAAATTTAACTGCGCAACAAAATCAACAATGGATCTTCGTATGGGACGGGCGTGGAAATCTAATCGAGAAGCAAACGCCAGAAAATGCAAGATGGCAATATGCCTATGACGTCAGCGGCCAGCTTATAACCCACACCGGACCGCGAGGAGCTGTTACTCGTTTCGACTACGATCGTAATGGGAATCTGTCGAGCTATATCGATGCTGCCGGAAACGTAACCCGGTATATTCATGATGCACTCGGCAATCTACGTCAGACCATTAATGCGATCGGCCAAGTGAGTCATTACGACTACGATCGCAACGGAAATTTGACACGAGCAACCGAATCCGACAGTCAGGAAATTCAATGCGCCTACGATGCCGACGGCAATCTCGTCCGCTATTGCGACCCGGCTGGACATGTAACTCAAATAACATATTCCGCCCTTGGGCAAATCGAAAAGCGATTGGCTCCCGACGGGTCAAAATTGGAGTATCGATACGACTCCGAGGAGCAACTCGTAGGCGTATTCAACGAGCGTGGTCAATACTACGAACTTAGGCGAGATGCATTGGGTCGAATTATCGAGGAGATCGACTATTGGGGGCAATCAACTCGCTACGAATATGCGAATTCCGGCTGTCTAATTCACAGCATCGACCCGCTCGATCGCGCAATCACCTATCAAGTCGATGACCTCGGGCATATCGTACAGAAGCACGTGCAAGATCCGGCGGCGGAAGGCGGAATTCGTGTGGAGACATTCTCCTACGATAACATGGGCAATATGATTTGCGCAGAAAACCCGGTCAGCAGAATTGAACTGCACTATGACACGGCCGGTCGGGTCATCGAGGAAAGGCAGGGTAATGATTTTGTTATTCAAAATTCTTTCGATGTTGCCGGCAATCGAATAAAAAGAAAAACATTCCTAACCGCATTTCCAAAAACGATTGTCCATACCGTTGATTACGAATACGACGCAATGGACGCCGTTGTGAAAATAAAGATAGACGAAAATAAACCAATCGAATTTGTGCGAGATGCGCTTGGACAAATCTGTATGGAGAGTCTTGGCCCTGAACTGAAGCGGCAAACGGCCTATACCACAAGCGGGTTGCTTGCCAAACAAACAATCCTGGCGGGTACCGGAGCACTATTTGCCACAGAGTATTCCTATGACGCCAATGGCGAGATGATCGAGCGCCGGGATAGCAAGTTCGGATTCACCGGTTTTCAATATGATCCCGTCGGGAGGTTGACCGGTCAGATCGACCCGTCCGGCGAGGTCTATCGCTTTCTGTCTGGTCCGCTATGGAAGGGGCGGGACATCGATGTCAGAAATGTATCTCCGATGTCAGGTACGTACCTTGGAACAACGTCACATAGTCTTGAAGCCGAGCATAACGGATGTCGCTACATATTTGACCAAGCAGGCAACCTGACTTTCAAACAGGATGCTCAACGCTGCCTAATGCTCAAATGGGACGGTGATTGTCAATTGATTGAGACACACACGACGCAAATCGAGTTATCAGACGGCGGGGCGTCGTACAACCAGTCGAATACTCGCACGCAGTACACGTACGACGCATTTCACAGAAGAGTAAAAAAGACCTCGCAAGCAACATGCGCAACGGAGCGACATTCTGATCTTGTTTCTCACAAAACTAGCTACTACTTCTGGGATGGCGAAACACTGGTTTCCGAGGTCAATATACCCACTGCGTCACCTCGTCGGCCTGATAGTACCGATTACGATGCCTGCGAGTGGGTTTACTATCCGGGAACCTTCAGGCCATTCGCATGCATTCAGCACAAACCCACCGCAGCGGATTCCTCAAAATTTTATCGACCTGATAATGGTGAATATGACTCAGCATCGGATGTATATTTTTTTTACAACGATCCAAACGGGGCACCAGTTCGCGTTATTGGCAAAATTGGAGCCATTGAGTGGGAAGCTGAAATATCTGGGTGGGAGGCCGTCAAATCAATTCAGTCGAAAAAGAAATTTCAGCAGCCCCTCCGACTTCAAGGACAGTACCACGATTGCGAAACGGATTTATATTATACAAGACACCGATATTACGATCCGGATGTCGGAAGATTTATATCGCAAGATCCGATAAAACTGCTAGGCGGGATTGATCTTTATCGATATGGACTGAATCCGTTCACCTGGATCGATCCGCTCGGCCTGCTGGTTACCTACCTGCCGCTGGATAGATTGGGGAGGCCAACGGGAGTCGACCTGGATCTGACCGTCAACGACCTGCGACCGACTGGCACATCGCCGCCGACCTTCGACCCGCCTGGATGGGTCGGTGGTACGCATCCGGACCACCAACAGAGAAGCCATCTTGCTGCGGATTCGCTGGGAGGATCCGGCAGCAGACGTGAAAACCTTGTAACGTTGAGCGATGGAACAAACAATCCTGGCATGAGCAAGCTCGAAGGCGACGTTCGTCGATATCTCAGAGCAAATCGCAGTAGTCGCGTACATATGGAGGTACGAGCCATTTATGATCGCCGCGGGAGAAGTCGAATCCCGCGTGCCATTACGATGTCTGCAGTAGACACAAATACAGGGCATGTCATTTTTTCTGCGCAATCGGTTTTGAATGGGCGCAGACAAAATACAAAGTGTAGAAATCTAGGATGTTAGGTCATCAACGACATGAAATCTCTCATGAATAGGACACTCTCCCATGAAAAATTTTATTGAAAAAATTGGATCATCAGAAAATATATCTTCAAATGTCGATCCCATTTTCGCGGAAAAAGCAAGTGTTGTTAATGGTTTTGCTCTGCCATCATCGTATAAAAAGTTCATCGATACATTAGGGTTTGGACGAGTCCTGGGAATTCTGATGATTTATGTCCCGATTGAAGATCATGCGTTTTCTTTGTTCTCGCAAGGAGAGCGCGTGAGTGGTTTTCTTCGTCAGGCCGTCGAGGAGGAATATATGGAATACGAGCCGGATGGCTCGGAGGAGACGGTTAGGAATCTCTACCCGTTTGGAGAAAGCGAAAACGGAGAGTATTTCTGCTGGTCGCTGAAAGAAATGGAAAGCAGACCGGAGCTTGTCGAGTACAAGATTTATTGTGTCGGGGCGCGCATGAGCTGCGTGCGCTATGCCGCCAACAATCTTGATGAATTGCTTGCGCGGCTGTGCTCGCAGGATGTCAAGCAAATCCTGGGGCCGGGATATTCCCCCTTGAATCCTACATTCGAGCCATTGCACGTCTGAGACTATGCCTGAGACGGTGGGATAGAACGTCCACCGATCAGTGGAGGCCTGAGGCGGTCAATTTCGTACTTTACATAACGTGAATTATCACCCGATTGGGTTGTAATGGCTAGATTGAAATGTCCGCTTTTGGCTACATAGAAATGTCCGCTTTCGTGCCGCGTAAGCTGAACGGCCGCCGGGTGTCCGGCGCCGGAGGCTGCGATGGCTGCAACGGAGCGGATCACGATGACGATGCGCGAGTTGGACCGATTCAAGGTCATTCAGGACGTGGCGGACGGCAAGCTCAAGCCATGGCGTGCGGCAGAACGGCTGGAATTGACGACGCGGCAAGTTCGCCGGCTGGTCGCCCGGCTGCGTGAGCACGGTCCGGCAGGTTTGGTGTCGGGACACCGATCGAAGCCCGGCAACCGTCGCCTGGACCCAGGAGCCGCCGACCGGGCGCTCTCGATCATCCGCGACCGCTACGCCGATTTTGGCCCGACGCTGGCCTGCGAGAAGCTATGGGAATGTCATGGCATTCGGCTGGCCAAGGAGACGGTCAGGAAGCTGATGACGGACGCCGGCTTGTGGGTTCCGCGCCGGCAACGACCGCCGAAGATCTACCAGCCGCGAGCGCGCCGGGCATGCCTGGGCGAACTGATCCAGATCGACGGCAGCGACCATCGATGGTTCGAGGAGCGTGCGCCGGCGTGTACGCTGCTGGTGTATGTGGACGACGCGACGAGCCGGTTGATGATGCTGCACTTCACGCAGACCGAATCGACCTTCAGCTACTTCGAAGCGACGCGAGCGTACATCGAGCGGCACGGCAAACCTGGGGCGTTCTACAGCGACAAGGCCAGCGTGTTTCGCAACGTGAAGCCGGGCAAGACCGGCAATCGCGTGACGCCGTTTGGCCGGGCGATGTACGAGCTGAACATCGACACGTTCTGCGCGAACAGCAGCTCGGCCAAGGGGCGCGTGGAGCGAGCGCACCTGACGTTGCAGGATCGATTGGTCAAGGAGATGCGATTGCGCGGGATCAACACGGTGGCCGACGCCAACGCTTACGCGCCCTCCTTCATGGCCGCCTACAACGCACGCTTCGCGAAGCCGCCGAAGAGCGACTTCGATGCGCATCGGCCGCTGCGGGCCGACGAGAATCTGGACTTGGTGCTGACGTGGCGCGAGCCGCGAAAGGTAACGAAGTCGCTCACGGTGCAGTACGACCGGGTGATGTATTTGCTGGATGACACGCCGGCCAACCGGAAGCTGATCGACCGCCAGATCGAGGTATGGGAGTACCCGGATGGGCGGATCGAAATCCGGGCTGATGATCGTGTGTTGCCGTACCGGCAATACGATCGCCTGGCTGAAATCGATCAAGGTGCCGTCGTTGAGCACAAGCGTTTGAGCCATGTGCTGCAGGTCGCGCAAGCGCTTCAGGCGCAACGCGATAACAGTCGCATTGGTAAAGCTCCGTCACGCACCCATCGAGGCGACTCAACCCGGACCGACCGAAACGAGCCCCAAGCGGGCAAGAAGAAGCAACGCGAGATCACGCAGGCCGACGTCGAGCATGTGATCGTGGATCTGGCGCAACGTCGGCAGACCGCAAAGCCGCCAAACAAACCGGGCCGTCGGTCTGCAAAAGCTGGGGAAACAAGCGTGAGCGCCCTGCCCGTTCAGGCGCCGACCTTCGACACTGCGTAACGGTCAAAACGAGGAAACAGAAGTAGCAAAACCAACCTTAAAACCGGACATTTTTAAATGGCTGGAAGGTGGACATCTGAATCCGGGTATGACAAATTTGTAAGAGCAAAGTTGTAATCTATGGCCAGCCCGAATTTTGCAACCCCTGGTTCTGACGTCCTCATGGCTTGCGCAAATCTATCCGGAATCGTTGTTCCGCGATGAAAATCGCACCGGTCGATCCTCATAATGTCGGCAGCTGCTGTGAGCTGTACAACTTGTCAGGTTCTTCGTCCGGTCGCTGTGCCGTTGGATCATCAAATTGCCAGCAGTCGCAAAACCTTGTTGGGTGAAACGGCGAATCAGTCCGCGAGCTTCAAGCGCGCGGGATCGTATGTGGTGTGTCTGGTCAGTACCGCCCAGGCGATGCGCGCGAGCTTGTTCGCGACGGCACACGCGACCACGTTTGAGTGCCGGCGAGTCAGCATCGAGCGAATCCATTCCCCGAGCCTGTCCGTACGTTTTTCCACGCGCTGGATAACCGCTCGGGCGCCTTGCACAAGCAAGTGTCGCAGATGCTTGTCGCCTCGTTTGCTGATGCCGCACAGGACACTTCGTCCGCCGGTGCTGTGCTGACGTGGCACCAACCCGATCGAAGCCGCGAAGTTCCGGCTGCCCTCGAACTGGGCGACGTTGCCGACTTCCGACGCGAGAAGGCTTGCCGTGATGGTGCCGATGCCGGGGATGGACAGTAACCGGGCCGCGTTCTCGTCTTCGCGAAGCTGTACCGTCCGATCCCGCTCGAGATCATCAACCTGCTGATCCAGGTAACGATAGTGAGCATGGAGTCGGTGGACAAGCTGGATCAGCCGCGGTGGCAGATCGTGTACTGCAAGCACATCGGGCAGCCGGCGTAGTGTGGCCTTCGACAGAGGAACGACGATGCCGAACTCGAGCAGGATTCCGTGAATCCGGTTGATGGTGGCCGTGCGCTCTGCTACCAGTCCCTCACGCGCACGATGCATGGCGGCTAGAAGTTGTTGCGCCTCCGTTCGAGGCTCGACGAAGCGCATCGAGGGTCGGCACGCTGCTTCGCAGATCGCTTCGGCATCGATGTAGTCGTTCTTGTTGCTCTTCACGAAAGGCCGCACGTATTGAGCTGAAATCAGCTTCGCTTCGTGCCCCATCGCATTGAGCTTGCGTGCGAGCCAGTGCGAACCCGCACAAGCCTCCATGACGATGGTAACCGCCTTGAGATTGCTGAAGAACGGGAGCAACTGTACGCGCGAGAGCTTCTTGCGAAACACCTCGTGTCCCTTGGCATCTTGTGCGTGCAGATGGAAGACATGCTTGCGCAGATCGATGCCGATCAGCGTGATCTCGTTCATGGCGCTCTCCTCTACTTCGGACCGAATTGCCTATCGTAGAACGGTCGCGGGGATCGGGCTGGCCATTTCATTATGTCGGATCTGGGCAAAGTTGAAATGTCGTAGTCCGAGGGTTTCGGCGCATGCTGGCGGCGGTTCGAACTGCCGGAGGCTGCGATGGCTGCAACGGAGCGGATCACGATGACGATGCGCGAGCTGGACCGATTCAAGGTCATTCAGGACGTGGCGGACGGCAAGCTCAAGCCATGGCGTGCGGCAGAACGGCTGGAATTGACGACGCGGCAAGTTCGCCGGCTGGTCGCCCGGCTGCGTGAGCACGGCCCGGCAGGTTTGGTGCCAGGATACCGATCGAAGCCCGGCAACCGCGCCTGGACCCAGGAGCCGCCGACCGGGTGCTCTCGATCATCCGCGACCGCTACGCCGATTTCGGGTCGACGCTGGCCTGCGAGAAGCTCCGGGAGTGTCACGGCATTCGACTGGCCAAGGAGACAGTCAGGAAGCTGATGACACACGCTGGTTTATGGATTCCGCGCCGGCAACGTCCGGAAGCCCAGCCTCGCTGTATCACGATCGGAATTGCCGACCTCTATTCGTCGATGCCCGCTGCAGCAAGTACACCACAGCGGGCTGTGCGACTGACTACCTGGACTAACTACCTAACCTAAGCAGTTAGCAGTAAAGACCGAGCCTTACCAAACATACCCGGCGCTACCCCCAACAGCCACCGTACCGCGGGTGTTTGTCGAGCCACCGCCTTTGAAAATCCAGCTACCGCCAGGCAGATAAGTCGACACGCCGACAGCGAAACCCGTCTGACCAGCGTAATTGCCGACCGCCACGCCGACGACCGACTTACCGGGCGCGGGTGCTTGCGGGAGCATCGACAGCGCGACGGCCGAAGCCGAACCGGCGTTCGAATCCTTGCGATACTTTTGGAGGTCGTCCCGAACGCTGTTAACTGCGCTGTTGAACTGGCGTACGTTCACGGCATCGGTCGGAGCCGTACCGTCCGCAACGTTGGTAATCTGACGCTCAGCACCCGGCGCACCAACCGAAACCGTGTTGTCCCGGTCTGCGATTGAATTCGCACCCAGGGCAACCGAATTGTTCGCGGTCACTCGGGAGTTCGCGCCAATTGCAGTTCCATTCGTGCCCGTGACGTTCGAACCATCACCGATTGCGGTTCCGTTCGTGCCGGTGACCTTGGAACCCGAGCCGATGGCTGTTGCACGATCAGCCGTAACAGTCGAGTTGGTTCCGATTGCCGTGCCGTCTTGACCCGAAACGTTTGCGCCATTGCCCACAGCGGTCCCGTTGGGGACCGACACGAGCGAATTGTGACCTACCGCGGTGCCGGTTTGGTCTGCAACCGTGCCGTTCGAACCGGACGTGGAAATTGTGTCGACCTTCGCTGTGAGAGACGTAAGGTTATTCGAGAGAACAGAAACTTGACTTGCCACAGCGAAAAGCTGCGAGCCGTTGACCGCGTCCGTACTCGTTGCGCTGATTTCACCGGCGGCGACATTCACGATCTGGCGCTCGGCGCCTGCGCTGCCCACGCTCACCACGCCGACGGGTGTGCCCGCGAAGCCGCTGTAGTTGACGCCGTTCAGCGTCGCGCTGCTGACCGTGGTAAACGCGCGCGTCACTGCGCCGGAGCCCAATGCCACGGAATTTGCATCGGCTGCCGAAGCATTTTCGCCAATCGCGATCGCGTTCTGGGCAGTGGCCTGTGCGCGGGAAATTGAAACGCTACCGATCCCGGATGCGACAGAATCCACACCGATTGCGGTCGCGTCAGACGCGTTCGCGCTCGCCTGAAAACCCACCGCCGTTCCGCCAGCGGCTGAACTATTAGTACCGACTGCCGTTGAGAACTCCGAAGTAGTATGTGCCAGCGCACCAATCGCAGTCGAGTCGCCATTCGCTGCGCTCGACCCGCCGCCGTACGCCACTGCTCTGGTGCCGTTTGCCACCGAATTAGCGCCGACCGCCGTCGCGTTCCGGCCATTTGCCGTAACCGTATCGCCCAATGCCGTTGCCGCCCCGCCCTGCGCCGACACAAAGACGCCGACTGCAGTGTTCTGGCTCGAACCATCGGCACCGGCAACTGCGGGATACGTTCCCCCCGTGGTCGCCGGGGGTGCCGCCGCAGCACCGCCGATCGTCTCGTTGATACCACCGTTCTGGCCACCGACTGCGAGGTTATCTGCGTATGCCCGCCCCACAGGCAGCAGCATCAGCGCCGTTACCGCCGCCAGCGAAACCCGCAATTTGAGCGGGATGCCAGCCGCCGTCATATTCGCTTTCCCCGACTCGCCGTGTACGCCGCGCGTCTCGGCTGCCTTTGCTAGCACACCTAATCCTCGATTCGAGGCCACCCTGTATTGACTCTTGTTCATTGCGCTTTCCGTTCTGACTTCCCTAGTGGACAAAAGGGAATTTTCCTTTTGCTCTCTTCGTAGCCGCGCCTCAGACAAGCTCGCGCACCGCCCCTCGGATATGCAGCGTCCGCCGCATTTTTTACCGCTACGATCAAAGCCCCTGCCTTACCGGCACCCCGTGTGACGGGTGGAAATCCCGTGTAAGGTCTGCGGAATTATGGGAAACGCCTCTCGCCCCTATGTTTGCCAAATAGGTGAATTTGTTTGCCGCGGGGGAATTCTTTATTTATTGGTCAGTGACCTGGTCTGGTTAGAAATGTCCACTTCCGTGCCGCGTAAGCTGACGGGCCGCCGGGTGTCCCGCGCCGGAGGCTGCGATGGCTGCAACGGAGCGGATCACGATGACGATGCGCGAGCTGGACAGGTTCAAGGTCACTCAGGACGTGGCGGCCGGCAAGCTCAAGCCATCGCGTGCGGCGGAACGACTGGAATTGACGACGCGGCAGGTTCGTCGACTAGTCTCCCGATTGCGTGAACATGGTCCGACAGGCCGGGACCCCGATCGAAACCCGGCAACCGTCGCCTGGACCCACGACCCTCCGACCAGGCGCTCTCGATCATCCGCGATCGCTACGCCGATTTCGGCCCGACGTCGGCCTGCGAGAAGCTGTGGCAATGCCACGGCTTCCGGTCGGCCAAGGAGCAGACTCGGACGAGCGGTCCGAGGCACGCTGACGAACGTAAGCGCCCTGCCGCTCCCGGCTTGTTCCTTCAACGCTGCACGACGGAACGACCGATGAGACATGCGACATCTGTATTTAGCTGGCGCTACGAGATCTGGATCCGGGCATGACACGATAAAAAACAGCGTCCGCTCACGCCTGAAACCATTTAAATTATTTACAAATAGAAGTCAATAGACTTCGCTGCAAATCATCTTAGTTTGATTACATTTCCGCTGCGCAGCGAAAGCCAAATAATCTGAAACTCAAGCAGATAACAATCCAGATCATTGCTAGAAAATATGAAAACCAATGGAATGGAGTCCGCTTTTTCGATTAAATTCATAATCGACATAATTGTTTGTAATTTCGCGTAGCCAGTTTTATCTTCTCGTGCCGGTGACCACACGTTGCTGAGCGCCGCCGGGCAGCATGACTGGGTGCGCACGTCGCAGCAATTCGCCCTCGGGCATCGCAACATTCTCAAATCACGCTGCGTCGATGCAACTTCATCGACACGTCTGGAGCGGCCAATCGAATCATTTCATATTCCTCACCAAATCATGACTTGATTAACGACTCCGACATGAAAAATTAATCTATCTGAAAATATCTTGTAATTATAAAAACGACCTCCTAGCATGCCTCTGCGGTTCGCGACATGTCTTATATCAACGTCTTCACTGGATTCATTCCTCGAACATTACCCATTCATAATCTGGGGGATTACATGAAGAAATTGTCTCGTCTGCTGCCCATCGCCGCGATTACCATCGCAAGTCTCAGCGCCTTTGCCCAGGCCGGCGACCCGTCGGCCACGGTCGACAAGGCGCTGCAACTGATCCAGCAGAATCCGTCCGCCTTCAGTCTGGCTACCGGCGGCACAGCACGCACGTTGAAGTTCGCGGGGCCGCAGGCAAGCGCGCCGACGGACGGAGATCAGTTCCAGGTACGCGACGTGATCGTCGATCCCGATGGCACCGAGCACGTGCGCTTTGACCGCTTCCATGCGGGCCTGCCGGTGATAGGCGGTGACGTCGTCGTCCATTCGAACCGAGGGCAGTTGAAGCAGGCGAGCCAGACGCAGCTCGCACCGATCAATCTCGCCGGCACGATCGGCAAGGTCGGAAACCGCTCCGTGGTACGCAACGCGCCCGACATAGGCGCGGCCAGGGCCAAGCACATCGCGGCCGCGCGTTTCGACTCGAACGTGCGTCGCGTCGATGACGCGGAGCTCGTCGTGTTCGCACGCGACGTCGCGCCGACACTGGCCTACGCGGTGCGCGTATACGGCAAGGCGACCGATGCGCACGGCGATGCCGTGCTGTACTACATCGATGCGCGCACCGGCACCGTGCTCGACGCCCAAGACCTGATCAAGACCGCCGCCGCGACCGGCACCGGCCGCTCGCTGTACTACGGCAACCTGGCGCTCACGACGGACCAGACCGGCACGAACGCTTACCGGATGCTCGATCCGAGCCGCGGCGGCGGCTCGGTCTACGATGGCCGCGGCCTGAGCTCGGACGACGTCGAGCAAGCAACCGACCTGCCGATCTTCACGAGCAGCACGAACGTGTGGGGCAACAACACGACGACCGACCGGCAGACGGTCGCCGCGGACATCGACTACGGGCTCGCGTTGACTTGGGACTACTACAGGACGACGCACAACCGCAACGGCATCTTCAACGACGGCCGCGGCGTGAGGAGCTACGCTCACGTCGTATTCAACACGGGCAGCGGCACGACCGGCGCGAACGCGGCATGGCTGTCGTCGCGCGTGATGGTGTACGGCGACGGCGATCCAGGCACCCGCCTGCCGAAACCTGTCGTTTCGGTCGACGTCGCCGGGCACGAGATGAGTCACGGCGTGACCGAGGCCACTGCCAACCTGAACTATTCGGGCGACGCGGGCGGCCTGAACGAATCGACGTCCGACATTTTCGGCACGCTCGTGAAGTTCTACGCGAACAACCCGAACGATCCTGGCAATTACGTGATCGGTGCGCGCGTGACGAGCGGCGGCCTGCGCAAGATGTACAAGCAGGATCTCGACGGCCGGTCGTTCAGCTGCTACCCGTCCGGTGGCTTCTCGTGGTCGAATCCGCGCCACGATCCGCATTTCACGTCGGGTGTCGGCAACCGCTTCTTCTACCTGCTGTCGGAAGGCCCGGCGGTACCGTCGACCGATACCGGCCTGTCGAGGACGCAGTTGGTGTGCAACGGCGACACGACCTTCAGTGGCCTGGGCCGAGAGAAAGCCGGCAAGATCTGGTACCGGACACTGACCGTGTACCTGAACGCCAACTCGAGCTACCCGAACGCACGGCGTGCGTCGATCCAGGCAACGAACGACCTGTATGGCGCGAACTCGGTTGAAAGCGCAACGGTCGCGCGTGCCTGGAGTGCGGTCGGGGTGAATTGACCGTGCGTGTGTGCGAGCGTTGAACGCCCGGAGATCGTGGTGGTATGTCGCTTCGAGGTCACGCGTCGCCCGGGCGAATGACGGGCAGGTATCGCTCGACTGCCTGCACTTGCAGGCGGTCGAGCGGCCGACAATGCTTTCTTGCCGCGGGGACGATGCTCCCAGGTCGAGTGTCGATCAGATATGCGCTCGACCGGCGCTGACAGTCAATTCAGCGATCGGTGGTAGGTCGCGATATATCGTGCCTGCCCAAGGATGTTTCCATGCATCTGATATGCAACGACCGCCGGACTCGATGTCGATTTCACGTCGACACTCGGGATGGACAGCGCAGACACCGTCACGACATATCGATGCGACTCACCTTTCGGCGGGCATGGCCCGCCGTACTTGGATTCGCCAAAATCCGTCAGCGTCTCGAGCGCACCCGTCGGCATTCGTCCCACATCTCCTGACGCACCCTTCTGAATCGACGTTTCCGAAGGCGGAATATTGACGACTTCCCAATGCGTCCATCCGAGCCCTCCAGTCGGGGCATCAGGATCGTACATGGTGACGACGATGCTTCTTGTTCCAGGCGGAACGTGCGCCCACGAGACTTGAGGCGAGACGTTATCGCCACGACATCCAAAGCCGTTGTAGACCTGCGCGTTCGCAAACTGACCATGGTCGAGGCCGTCAACCTTGACAGTAAGCGGATCGGCAAAAGCCACTGCTGGCACGACTGTGAAAAGTATCGTGGAGCAAATCCTCGATCGCAGAAAGAGACCAAATCGCATGACGCGCTCCTAAGACAGGTTCAGTGTGACGTTTCGTACGACCGGATCGACATACTCGAGATACAGCGTATGTAACGATCATCGACGCGGATTCTAGACTCGAGCTGCAAACATAAGTAGCACCACGGACGTTCTCACCATATTGCTCGGGCGACAACAATCCGCGACGTACAGGAATGTGGATTCACGTCGAGACGAATACAACGACAACCAGATTCGCCCCGATAGTGACGCGCTGAGTCGCGTCGCAACTCCGCTTGATCGGGCCGTTGGTGCATTTCGCGCACGAATGTATTGCCCCGTGACTCCATCGACCATGAAACGGTCGCACTCGATAATGGTCACCAGCAACGATCAACCGGGCGCGCAGACTTCCGCGCTCGACACGCGACCTTTTCGCGGCTGGATCACTGACTGCTAATGAAACCCGACATGTCGAAACCCCGTGAAGGTCAGCGCGTGACTAAACCATGTGGCACCCGACGCGCTGTGTCCCGACCGGATTGTGGTGTTCTCCAAGGTCGGCTGCCCTTACTGCGAAGGCGAAAACAATTGCTGTTTGACCGCGAGATGGATTACGTCGACATACCACTCGATCACAAAATCCGCGGAAAAGTACTGAGCGCGGTATCGGGCAGCATGACCCGCCGCACGTGTTCATCAACGGCCGGTACATCGGCGGAACCGAAGCACTCGAACCATACCTGCAGGGCCAAGTTGCCATACAAGGACAAACATGACTCAACTTTTCAAGCCGTTCGATCTCAACGACATTCCGCTCGCGAATCGCATCGTCATGGCGCCAATGACTCGATCCCGTGCGGCAAACAATATTGCCGATGAACGCACCGCCCTCTATTACGCACAACGCGCGACCGCTGGCCTCATCGTGACCGAAGGAAGCCCTATCTCCCGCGAGGGCCAGGGCTATCTCTTCAATCCGAGCATCTATTCAGACGAACAGGTAGCCGGGTGGAGGTTAACCACGGACTCGGTTCATGCCGTCGGCGGCAAGATTTTCGCGCAACTGTGGCACGTGGGTCGTGTATCGCACACCAGCCTCCAGCCTGATGGTGGTGCGCCACGCAGCGCCACGTCACGGCTTGCAAAAGACTCGATCGTGTTTGCCTATGACGAGAATGGGAAGCCGGGGTTCGTCCCGACGTCAACGCCGTCCGCATTGTCGACGATGGAGGTCGAGCGCGTGGTCGAGGACTTCGTTTCCGCTGCGGCCAACGCCATCGGGGCCGGATTCGACGGCGTGGAAATCCACGCGGCAAACGGATATCTGTTCGAGCAGTTTCTGAATCCGCTGGTCAACGATCGCACTGACCGCTATTCAGCGACGACGCGCGAAAATCAGTTGCGCTTCGCGCTGGAAGTCGTTGACGGCATCGCCGAGCGTATCGGCGCCGGCAAGATAGGCATCCGGATTTCACCGTATGGGCAGCTATTCGATATGCCGCACTACCCGGGCATTCTCGATACCTATGGCTCGCTTGCGTTCGAGCTCGGCATGCGGCGCATCGCATACGTCCACGTCATGGATCAGTCGAACGTCTCGGTGGCGCCCAAAGACGACACCGCGTCGGACGATCGCACGATCGAACTGCTGTCCCGCATCAAGCGCGAGGCAGACAACACGCCGATCATCCTCGCAGGAGGGATGACGATCAACCGTGCGCAGGCACTTCTCGATGATGGTCTGATCGATCTCGCTGCATTCGGACAGCCATTCATCGCCAATCCGGATCTCGTGCACCGACTCAAAACCGGATTGCCGCTCGCTACCGCCGATCGAGCAACGTATTACGGTGGCGGCCTGAAGGGCTATGTCGATTACCCGCCGTTCGGTGCGCAATTTGCAGCGGAACCGCTCGAAAACGTCACGTGAACAACGCTGCTGTTCGAACGCCGTCCAAACCAACTTTGTGATGCACCCACTCTGACCCACTACATCATGAACACGCTTGCAGGAAAGGTTGCAGTCGTCACCGGCGCAAATAGCGGTATCGGATTTGCTATAGCCTCACGTTTCACCGAAGAGGGAGCCAGGGTCGTTATCGTCGGACGCCGAGCTAGCGCCGTGGACGACGCGGTTGCACGACTCGGTGAGAATGCCACGGGTGTTACCGGTGACCTCTCCGACCTCACGACACACGAACGTGTTGCGTCACTCGTTGCCGAGCGCTTCGGCAAGGCCGATATCTACGTAGCGAATGCCGGTATGAACGTGATCACGCCATCTGATCAAGTCTCGGTTGAAGAATATGACAGACAGTTTGCAACCAATACCAGGGCAGCCTTTTTTGGTGTGCAGAAGATTGCACCACTACTTAACAACAACGGTTCAATCGTGCTGATCAGCTCGATCGCGAGCAGCAAGGTGCTGGACGGGCATGCCGTCTATGCGGGAAGCAAGGCGGCGCTCGAAGCTTTCGCCCGTAACTGGGCTCTGGAGTTCAAGGAACGTCGCATCCGCGTGAATGTCATCAGTCCCGGTCCGACGGACACCCCGATCCTCGGCAAGCTTGGCATTACGGCAACGGATCGCCCTGCTTTCGAAGCCGTCATGGCGGGCGCTATTCCGTTTGGCCGACTCGGGCGCGCAGAAGAAATTGCCAATGCCGCGCTGTTCCTCGCAGGAGACGAAGGCAGCTTCATTACCGGCGTCAACCTGCGAGTTGACGGGGGAATTTCACTCGTCTGATGCCAAGGCCGGTCTGGATGAATACCGCTGACATTGAGCCATCTCTTCGCCATTGTCTAGGACAACGAAGTGAGTGCAACACGATCCCTCGAGTACATGCGAGCGCCGGCCCGGCAACGCTAGCTGCGTGCCGGGCAGTAGCGCCCATTCACTGCGTGCAGCCGGCCGCGCGAGGCCAGCCATTCGAACGACCACCGCGCTGCCGGTGCCAAGCGAATACGCCACCAGCACGCTGCGCTTGCCGCGATAACGCTCGACGAGAGCGCAAATGTTCTGCACTCGAATCGACGCGTCCCGCTCAGGCCGGCAGCACGAGTAGCGTGTTGCCGGCCTGCTGGTTCCAGTTGTCGAGCGCCTGCAGATAATCGCCCGCCGGATTCACCTTGAACGCGAGCTTCGCGGACGCCACCGTCACCACGCCCGCCTCCGACAGATTGAAGCCCCACTCCACGCCGCCCAGATAAGCGCTGTGCTGCACATCCACCGCGATCGTCACGAGCCGGACCTGCACCAGCTCGCCGACGCGCGCCGCCATGTGCCGGGGCGTATCGACGATCCATGCGCGCTGATAGCCCTTGCCGCGTCGCGAGCCCGCGCCTGACAAGGTCTGGACGCCGCTCTGCTTGATCCAGTCGCGTAACTGCGGCGTGATGTTCGGCGTCAGATCGCGGATGGGCCGGGGCGCGCCCAGATCATTGGTGCCGTACCAGGGCGACACACTGTTGGAATCGAGCGACCAGCCATTCGCCGCGCGCTCCCGTTCGCGATCGTTGATCCATTGTCCCTGCGGCCGGATCAACTGGACCAGCCGCACGTTGTCGCTGTCCCGGTCCGCGCGGAACCAGAGCGCCGTATCGACGCCCACGTTGACGCGCCCGCCCACGGGTTCGTCCGGGCTCGAGTTGTAAGGGGCATACACGGCGAACTCGAATTCTCCGCCCGAGGTGGAAATTGTCGTCATCGATTTCTCCTGGATGAATTGAGCCTGCACTGAGTTGGACGTGAGCGCGCCGCGCGCGTGAATGGCGTTGTTGGATAAATTTGGTGGCACGCGGTGAGGTTTGCGCTCGACCGCCGATTGGGCGCCCCGCTCAACAATTCGGGTTCAGGTGAGTCGTCGGGCTGCGCTTCGCAGTTGTCGCCCTTCCCTTGAATTCGTCGTGCTGCGACGAAACGGGCGAGGACCGGCGACGTGTCAAGAAGGCAGCGGGGTATGGAGCGCCGCGACGGACGCGGCAGAATCGGCGCAGCTACGGTCACGAGAGGTGGACGAAGAACGAGGGGGAACGATGGTGTCGGCAGCGCCAATTGCTCGACGAGGCACAACGCCCCGCGCGGCAAGCGCGCTATCCGAGCGGAACGCTGACGGTATGCCGCGCGGCTGGCGCGGATTGGCACGCGGTGCGGGTCGTATCGCAAGTCGCGCGAGTTCGTGTGGATCTTCCGCTGCGCGATCTTCCAGTGCCAGACGCGGTCCCAAGAGCAGAACCGAATTGATCGCGCATGCGTTACGCGACGTCCTGACCGTGCCGCCGCTTTCCGACGATATCGGTGCAGACGAAGTGGCGATTCACGCGCCCACGCCCACGCCCTAACAACAACGACCCGGCGGAACGGCAAACCGTTCCGCCGGACGACTACTCACCGGCCGTACCCGGCGCGATGCCCGTCACCGGTCGTATTCGAGCGATTCGGAGAAGAGCATGTCGCCCGTATCCGACCAGCTCAGGTTCACGAACGAGAAGTCGGTGCTCCCCGTCCAGCCGGCTACAGACGGAAACGCGGCGCCCTGATCAGCCGGCACGTCGAGCTTGATCGCGGCGCCCGGCTGCACCGGCAACGCGCGCGCTGAGCCGTTGACGAACATCGGCGACGGCTGCCCTGCCGCGGTTGCGCGAATCTGCACGTTGCCCCGCTTGACGAACGGCACCCCCGCTTTCGACGTCCAGCTCAACGGGAACGTCGTGCCGCCTGCAAAGGTGCCGGCGCTGCCCGGCGTCAGCGCGTCGCGGGTCGACTGCGCGACGTCGTGCCAGGCGTACTGACGCAACGCATCGGGCAACGGCGACGGCGTGCGCAGCCGGACCGTATAGTGCAACGGCGTCGCGGTGTTGCCGTTCTGGTAAATGTCGATCGTGTACGCGCTGAACGGCTTGATGTCGGCGAGCTCGGCGGCGCTCAATTGCGGCTTCGCCCATGCGGTATTGTTGCGCGGCGCATCGCCCGGCCACGAAAACAGGCCCTGGTTGGCTGGATCCTGTGCGACGCCCGCCAGACGGTAATTGTTGCGGCACTGGGGCGTCTTCGGCAGCGCGGCAAGCTGAGCCGGGGTCTGCCCGCTCGCAATCTGTGCGCGGATGTTCAGCGTATCGCAGGTGCCGCTCGACGGCTGCAGGAACACGCCATGGCGCAACCCGGGACCGTTGACGATCGCGAAGTCCACCGGGGTGCCCGCCGCATCGACGGTTCCTACCTGCAAGTTCAGCGAATCGATGAACGCGTTGGTGCCGGTCATCGGGTTGGCCGAATTCAGCCAGTCCCACTTCTGCGCGTTCGCGTTCACCTTGCTCAGCACCGCGCGCTGATTACCGACCACGCGCCAGCCCGTATCGCCGCTCGCGAGGCTGGCCGCCCGGACGGCGAGCTGCACATGCTGCTGCATACCGTCGCGAATACCGTCGGTGCGCGTCCACGCGAGCTTCACCCACATCGTATCGCCGGTGACGACGCGGATCACTTCCGGCAGGCTGAAGCTTGCGTTGTTCATCGCATCGTCGGCGACGATGCCGGGTGCGCCGCCGCCGGACGGTGCGCCGAACTCCTGGTCGACCGACATGCCGTTGTTCAGATAGGCCGTGGGCACGCCGGTGTTCAACGCGCCCGACGCGACATCATCGACGAAGATCAGCCCGCACGCCGGCACCTTGCCGTCCGCGCGCGCGGCGCCGGTCGAGCCGGCGAAGCACTGGTTGAGCGCGCTCTGCAATCCAGCCAGCGCGCTCGCGCTCGGCAGATTCGTCATCGTCACGCCATCGATCGTCGCGACGGCCGGCAGGCTCGCCTTGTCGCTGGCCTGCGGCGCGACGCCGGGCGCGAGCTCGAGCTGCACGGGCGTATCACTCGATGCACCCGCGACCGAACTGATCTGCACGCCGCCGTTCGGCAATACGTTGATCTTCACCTGGTCGAGCAGCCGGTCGAGCCCCGGTGCGCCGGCCGTCAACGGTCCGGAAATCAGGTCGACGCCGGTGTTGCCGGTCGCGGCCAGCAGGTCGGCCAGTACCGCGGAATAGGCCTGCACCGTGCCGGCGACGGCCTGAGCGGTGACCTTGCTTTGCAGCAGCCCGGTGTCGCCGAGCAACTTCGTCGGGTTGTCGCCGACGATCGTCGCGGCGATCGCGTTCGTGATCGGCGTGATGTTGATCGTCTGCGTGCCGCCGGTGGCGCTGAGCGCGATCAGGGTCGCTTGCGAATCGGCGACGTTGCCATAGGCGGACAACGCGAAGGGCGCGGTCAAGCCGGTCACGGCGCAGTGAAACGCACCGGTCGCGGCGTCGGCCGGGCAGTCCACCGATTTGCCGGTCGCGTCGAACAGTTTCACGGTCGCGCCCTGCATCGCCGCGCCAGCCGCCGCGACACCGCTGACCGTCTGCGCGGCGGGTTCGGGAGGCGACGAGGACGAACTGCCTCCGCCTCCGCAAGCTGACAGCACGAGCGCTGCAATACCGGACACGACAGGTTTGAGTTTCATTGCTTTTCCCCGAGAGTCTTCTGGTTGTCAGGTGCGATACGCACCGCGCATGCACGCTGGTCGACGGGGATTCTCGCAAAGGCGTTTTTTTTGATCATCATTCAAGTGAATGAAAATCGCGAAACAATGCGACCCTGAATGCAATTCAGCTGTGTTAGCCTGAAAAAAATTCGGTATTCGAATGGATATCGTCATACAAAAACGCCATATACGAAGACCAAAATCGCGATTCGCCGGGGGGCACGCATGTTACGGGACCAACTAATCGGGGACCTCTACGAGGCCGCGCTGCATCCAGATGGTTTTCTCGAGATATTCCATCAGGTATCCGAATCACTCGGCGCAAACGTTTTTCACATGTTCAGCTGGGATGCCGCGCGCAACGCGCCGAAGCTCTCGATCTATTCGCCGCGCGCGGAGCTGGACGGCCTCGTCGCCCTCTACGACCAGTACTATGGCGCGCTCGACCCGCGCCGCGGTTTTGTCGAAAATGCTCCGCTCGGCGAATTCGTGTGCTGCCAGGATCATCTGAGCGAGCGCGACGTCGAACGCAGTGAGTTCTTCCAGGACTATCAGATTCCGTCGGGCATTCGCTATCTGATGGGCGTGCGTCTCGCGCGTCCAGGCAGCGACGACATTCTGCTCGGCTTGCTACGCGCCAATGGCCGACCGCCCTATTCGTCCGACGAACGCGCGACGCTCTCGAGCATGGCCGGACATCTGCAACGCTCGATCAACCTGTGGCAGGACGCGCGCATACTGCACCGCGACGCCATGCTCGGTGCCGAACTGATGGAGGAACTGGGCTTGTCCGTGTTCGCGCTGGACCGGCATTCGCACGTGGTATTCGTCAACCGTGCGGCCGAAGCGATGCTGCGCGCGACCACCTGCCTGAAGCTCGAGCACGGATGCCTCAGCGCCGCGGGAGCGCCGCAGAACGATGCGCTGAAGGCGGCGCTGGCCCGCGTCGCGAAGACGCGCAAGAGCGAGAGCCTGGCGCTGTCCAGCACCCTGAGCGATGCGCATGAAATCTTTCTCGGCATCGCGCCATTGTCGGGGCAGGCGCTACAGTCGACCTTCGGCGACGCGACGATGCTGATCACGGTCAGGCAACGCAGCGCGGCGCCGCTCGTCGTCGCGCAACAGTTGCGACAGGCGTTCGGCTTGTCGAGCGCCGAAGCGGCCGTTGCGGAAGCATTGCTCTGCGGCAAGACGCCAGACGAATGCGCGGCGAGTACCGGCGTTGCGCTCACGACCATTCGCACGCAGTTGCGCGCGATCTACGAAAAGACCCATTCGCGCAACCAGGCCGAGGCCGTGGGACGCATGCTCTGGGTGCTCCCGCAGCGCAAGCGCGAAGGCTGACCCGCCGATGCCGCGGGTCGGCCTTCGCCGCGCCGGGCTCACCCGACAATGACCTGCTGCCCCGGCGCGATCTCGCCCGGATTGCCCGCCAGGTTCCGATTGAGCTGCAGGATCTCGTTGAGCGCGACGTTGATCCGCTGACCGTCGGACATCCGTTGCTGTTCGTCGGCCGGCACGTGGGCCGCGGCAAGCAGCGATCCTTCGTGACGTTCGGCGATCGTCCACAACGAATCGCCGGCCACCACGTTCACCGTCAGCGGTGTCGGCGTCGGGCTCGGCGAATTCGCCGGGGCCTGCGTCGGTTGTGACGGCGCACTCGACGGCTGCGCGCCGGCCGTTGAAGTCGCCGATGCCGATGGCGATGCAGATGCCGACGGTGCCGCGGACGCACTCGGCTGCGCCGGCGCGCTCGTCGCGCCCGGCGACGGCGCGAACGATGCACCCGGCGCCGGTGTCCCCGCATTCGAACCCGACGGTTGCGGCGACGAACCCGGCGGCTTGTGCTTGTCGTCCGGCGCGGTCGCCGACGTGTACAGGTTGATCCCCTGCATGATCCCGAAGATCGCCACCGGCGCCAGCGCGATGCCGGTCGGCAGGCGCTCCATCCACGGCGTCGCATTCGGGAAATGCGAATGCAGCCGCCCGGCGCCGAGCAGCGCGCCGGACGTCGCGATCAGCGAGCCGGTCATCGGATCCCCGGTCAGCGCGGTATGGGCCCCGGTCGCGATACTGACCGCCGACGTCAGGTAGTCGCCGGTCGCGCTCGCGATCCGCGCGAGTTGACTGCGGTTCTCGGCGTTCACGCCGCGCACGCTGCCCTTGTAGACGATGCCGGTGTAGACGGCGCTGAACGCGCCGCCGATCGCCTGTCCGCCGGCGAGCAGGTCGCCGTGCCAGATCGCCCGGCTCGCATTCATCATGATCGAGCCGCCGTAGCCGCCGAGCGCCAGCACGCGACCGATCCGGCCAATCGAATGCCGCGGGCTGCCGTGGTGCAGCAGCTTCAGCGACGTCCCGCCGACCACGCCCTGCATCTGCGCGAGCATGTCGGCGGCGATCGCCTTCGTATGCGCGACGGTGTCGTCGAACGACAGCATCCCGTCGTTGTTCAGCGCGCGAAGCTGCGCGGCCATCGCCTTGCCTTCGTGCGCGATCTGCTCGAGCTGCGTGCCGCGCGCGGTCACGTCGAAACCGTTCGCCTTCAGTTGCGCCTGCAGCCCGCGTACCAGCCGGTCGACGACGCGGTCGAACACGCGCGGATCGCCGTTCTTCAGGCTGGCCACCGCGCCGTGATGCAGCGCCTGGAACACACGACCGACCCGCAGGCCCGCGTACAGCGAATTCGTCGCGGTGCGCACCGACTCCCGCCCGGCCCAGACGAGCACGCCCGCGCCGGCGCCGCCGGTCAACGTGGCCGCGGTGATGTCGCCGGCGATCCGCCGTGCCGAAGGCGGCGGCGTGTTCTCGCCGATCGGTTCGTCGTGCACCCGCAGCGCATGCAGTTCCGCCTGCGCGCGTTTGTCGTCGGGAATGTCGATCTTCCCGAGCTGGGCCGCTTCGCGGCGGCTCGCACCGATCGGCTTGGTGCCGTCGTTGATCAGCACCGGATCGCGCACGACCGCGTCCCAATGTTCGCGCGGGTCGGCGGCGGACGGCCGCTTGCCGGTCGTCACGCGGTCGGGCACGTTGCCGCCGTACGCGTCCAGCCAGCGCGCGCCGAACGTGCGGGCGCCCTTGTCCGTCCTGGTGCGCGGCGCGTTGCCGTCGGCCTCCCACAGCTGCGTCGCATGCTCGATCGTCGCCTTGCGCGCCTGGTTCAGCCACACGGTCGTGTTGCCTTCATAGATCTTCTGGCGCAGCGCGGCCACTTCGGCGGGCGTCATCCCGTCCGCGATGCCGATCCGCTCGACTTCCGCGAACAGCAGCTGATGCTGGTTCGCGAGCGTCTGCCGGTCGACGCGCTCGAACACGCGCGTCAGCGCGTCGGCGCCATGCAGGCGATTGATGATGTCGGGCCGGTTGCGGTTTTCGACGATCAGCTTCGCGAGCGCGCCGGTGAGATCCTGGTTGCCGACGAAGTCGGCGCCGTGCGTGCCGTACGACAGCCCCATGTGCACCCATTCGAGCCCCTTGCGCTCGAGCACCGCGCGCAGCAGCTTCTCATGCCCGCCGCCCGGCACCGATTCCGGCACCGCGTCCCAGCCGTGGAACGTGACCATCACGTTCGGCGCCGTCGTATCGGGATGCGCGTTCGACCAGCTTTCGAGCGCGCTCATGACCCGCACGTAGTCGTGATACGTGTCGTTGGTGCCCGACTGGAACCGGTAGTCGGCGCCGGACACGAGCGCGCGCGACGGCGCGGTCTCGAGCCGGATCGCGAAGCCGGTGCGCGCGGCCTCGTCGAGCCAGCGATGCAGATGCGCGAGATCGTCGAGCGCGAGCGCCGTGCCGTCCGAGTCGCGCGCGGGATGGATCATCCCGTTCGCGCCGTCGAACACCGCGTTCTTCTGGTCGCCGAGCGCACGCACCGCGCGCAGGAAGTCGGGATCGTGCGCCTTGCCGAGCACCGCGGCGAGCGAATGCGGATCGACCACGAGCGTGGCGACCGGCATCACGCCGCCGTACCGCTCGACGAGCGCGCCCATCAGCGCCGGATCGTCGCTCAGCGAGAACGAGCGCGCCATCGGCACCATGCGGTCCTGCAACGCCTCGTCCGAGCGCGTGAAGATCTGCCGGATCCGCTTGTCGGCGACGGTCGCCGCGCCCAGGTTGCGCGTGTGCGCGCGCAGCTTGCCCGGCACCGGCAGGAAGCGCGACGCCGACGTCGACACGTCGCGCGCGACATACAGCTTATTGAGCAGCGTGCGCCACATGCCCACGTCGACCATCACGGCCTGCGGCTCGCCCTTCAGCACGAGGTTCACGTCGCCCGGCCGCTGCGCTTGCGTGTTGTACGCCTCGATCTGCTCGTGCGTCGCGAAATACTGCTCGGGCTTCGCCGCGCCGTTGCGCAGGCCGAACTGGACGACGGTGGCCGACGACAGGCCCGGCTGATACGGTTCGATTGACAGCGGCGCGGGCGCGGCGCCGTTGCGCCGCAAGCGCCGCAGGTCGCCGAGCACCTCGTTGTAGCCGTGCCGCGTGCGGGCCGCGAGCGCGCGGAACGGCGCCGAGTTCAGGCTGCGCGCTTCCGCATCCTTCCATTGATCGTGCAGCGCCTGCGCGCGCGCCTCGAGCGCGGCGACGCGGGTCGGCCGCGCGCTGTTCAGGAAGTCGCGCGGCGACAGTTGCGTGAGCAGGAAATGCACGTCCGTTCCGAAGCGATCGTTGCCGATCGGCATTTCGTCGAGCGGCACGCCCCGATGGTGCAGGTTGTTGACCTGCGGGACCTTGTCGAACCAGCGCATCTCGCCGTTGCGCTCTGCGATCACGCCGAGCGGGTCGCCGAGCGCCTCGGCCACCGCGCCGTCGGTCCTGAACACGTAGATCACGTGGCGGCCGCCGTCGAGCGCGCCGTTGCGGATCGCGCTCAGCAGGTGCGACACGCTGTTGCCGCTGAAGTCGACCGCGTTGAGCGCGGACTTGTCGGACGGCAGCAGGTGCGGATCGACCGGCGGCAGCGGCGCGGCGTTCGCTGCGTTCGCGTCGTCACCCTCTTCCGCGCGCGAGAGCGGCCGGCGCACCGGCACGATCGACTGGAACAGGTCGCCGGCCGAGCGGAACGGCTTCTTCTCGACGGCGGGTGCCTCCTTCGCCGGCCGGAAACCGCCGATGCGCTCGACGGTCGCGGGCGTCACGTCGCTGACGACGAAGCGGATGCCGCGGCGCGGCGACCGGCCGACCGGAATGCCGCCCCGGCGGCGACGGCGGAACACCGTGCGCAGATCCTGCTCGGGAATCTCGGTATCGCCGACCGACGCCTTCTCGAAGTACTTCCACTCGTGGTTCGTGTTGCGTTCCGCATGGCCGAGCACCTTGCCCGTCTCGTCGTCGACCACGTGAATCCAGCGTTGCTCGCCGGACACCGCGCGCACGGCCTGGCGCGGCCGCTTGAAGACGGGCGCGTCGTGCAGCTTCGACACGTCGGCGGCGAGCGTCTGCTCGACGGGGTGGCCCGACGTCGTCACCGGCCACGACGTCTTGCCGTCCGGCGTCTCGATCTTCGACGGGCCGCCGAACCGCACGAGTTCGTCGTGCGCGACCGGCGATACGTAGAAATCGTACTTGCCGCGTGCGCGTCGGCCGCCGCTGCCGGCGTTCTCCAGCGCCTTGTTCAGCGCGGCTGGCACGCGCTTGCCGTCCAGCATCCGCACCGGGCCGAGTGCGCCGTTCGCATCGGTCTCGAGCACCGCGACGAATGTCGGTGCCGGGTGTTCGTCGCTCCCGGCGGGCGGCTCGGCATGCGACGTGATCAGCACATGCGCGTTGGGGCCGAGCTGACGAGCGAGCCCGTCCAGCGTCGGCGCATGCCGGCCATCGACGCGCGTGAGCGTGCGGCGGCCGAGCGTGTCGAGCCATGACGCGGCACGCGCCTGCTGCGTGTCGGCCACGGCGCTCGTTTCCGGTGTGGCTGGCACGGCCGACCGCCCAGGCACGGCGGCAGGCGTCGAACCGGACGGGTCGCCCGCGGCGCTCGCGAGACGGCTGCCCGGCCCTGCCGGCCCGATCATCGGCCAGGTCGGGCTGCCGTCGACCGCGCCGACCGCACGTGTTCCGTCCGGATGCACGGCCGTATAGCCTTCCGGCAAACCGGAACGATCGACGCCGGCAAGTTGGTACGACACGTCGCCGGTCGCTGGATCGCGGGTTCGCACGACATACATGTCGACGCCGGCTGGCTTGTACAGTTCGCCGCCGTCGGGCGTGGTGATGCGCAGCGCGCTCGCCGGATCGTGGCCGAGCGCCGACAGCAGCACGACGTCGGTCGGTGCGGCTGCGTCGACGGCAGCCAGGTTCGCGGTGGCGCTGGCCGCGACGCGCTCCTGCGGCGTCAGCTCGCCCTGTGCGAACGCGGTGCCGTCCGGCAACGCGTCGGTCGGCACGTATGCGTGATTGCGCGGCCCGGTTTGCGCGGCATCGAGTGCGTGCCCGAGTTCGTCGTGCGCGACCGTCCGCGCGCCTTCCGGCAACGCGAGCGGCGCATCGGCATCCGCGCGGCCCCGCGCGTGCGTGGCGGCCGCCGCCGGTGCGTCGGGCACCTTCCCGCTGAACCGGAACCAGCCCGCCTCGGGATCGAGCGCGCCGAAGTCGGTACCGCTGCCGAGTTCGATACTGCCGTCGCGCGTCACGAATTCGACGCGCAGGTCGGTCAGCCCGGCCGCGTCGAACGCCTGCATCACGTCGTCGATCACGCGGGTCGGTTCGGGGCCGTCGAGGAAATAGCTCGGCCAGTGCTGGCTCACGGTGCCGCCGGGTTGCGTGACGCGGGCGGCGTCGCCGATCACGCCCGGCCGGTCGGCCAGCGCGGTGCGGAACGGATGGTCGAGCGTGACCGATTCGAACGTGTCGTCCGGAATCGCGGTGAAGTCGTAGTCGGGATCGGCGAACGTCGGATCGGCGACGCGCGGCACCGTGGGACGCGGCGGAGGATCGGCGATCGGGCGCGACGCGGTGCGGGTGGTCGTCGGCGCCGGTTCCGCGTGCGGCCCTGCGGGAAGCGCCGCGCGGCCCGCGCGTGCCGGGTCGCCGCGGAAGCTTTGCATCGGCAGACGATCCCTGTCCACCTGCCCCGTCAGTCGCGTTCCGCGCACGGTGGTCGAACCATTGGGTTCCACGAGCAGGATGTCCGGCGGCGCCCAGACGGATATCGGCCGCCCGGTGATCTCGGACAGACGCTGGGCCAGCGCCGCCGCGAACGTCGTGCTCGCGGCCCGCACCTGGCCCGGCGCGACGCGCAGCGGATCGTGCTTGTTCGATCCGCCGAAGCACGAATACAGCGTGACGTCCTGCCCCGGCTCGAGATGCGGCGCGACGCGCTCGGCCACCTCGTCCGGCGTGAGCGGCCGGCCTTCCGGGCCGAGCATCGCGTCGGCCGACATCCCGTGTCCGAACACCACGTGATGACCGGGCGGCGACATCAGCCCGCGCGCGCCGATCGGATGCAGCGGATCGTCGGGCGGCATCAGCAGCGTGTCGGCCGGGCGCAGGAATTCGGGATGCTGCGTCGCGTCGACGCCTGTCACGTCGTCGAACCCGGGCTGCAGCACCGACTTGCCGTGGACCGTCGTCGTGACCACGCCACCGTTGGCGATCTTGCGGTCCGTATAGACGCGGCTGGTCGGTGGATAGATTTTCTCCGTTTTCCCGGACAGCCCATCGTCGGCCTCGGCTTCGGCGATCTGCTCGGTGCGCGCGGCCCATTCGTCCGCGGTGAAGATCTGCCCCGGCTCGACCTCCACGAGCGGGGTCGGCTCGTACACGGGCGGTTCTCCCGCGTCCGGCTCAGGCGCGAGCCGCGGATGCACGGGTTCGCCGGGCGTCACGCCCCGCCGGCCGGCATCGCCCGGCGCAGCACCGGCGCCGCGCCGCCCGCTGTCCGCGTCCGGATCGATCTGCGTGTCGATCGGATGCACCGGCTCGACCGGCGCATCGTCATGCGCGAGCGTGCGCAACGGCGGTCCGCCGCGCTGCGCGAACACCATCGGCGGGTCGCTGGCATCGGGCGCCTCGGGCACATGCAGATAGAGCCGCGTCGCGACGTCGGGATCGTGCGCCGGCACGCCGATATCGTCGTCGAGCGGATAGAGTTCCAGCGCACCGGTGCCGCGCACCGAGTTGGACGAGATCGACGCGATCACCGGCGCCTGCAGTTCATACGCGAGCTCCTGCGCAAACGAATAACCGCCGGAAGCGAGATAGCAGCCGGTCAGCAGCACGCCGTTGCCTTCCGTATAGGCCGGATCCTCCAGCATCCTGCGCGCGAACTCCTTCGGCGCGATCGTCTTGCCATTCATGATGGCGATCGAGCTGTCCCAGCTGACGTCGCTCGGCTTCGTGCCGTGCGATTCGACGATATCGAAACCCGACACCTTCAGGAACTGCCGCGCGCTCGCGTGGCCGAGCAGGTTCACGACACTCGAACCCGGCACGGGCCGCAGTTCCAGCGGATTGACGCGAACCGGCTGCGCGCGGCCCGGCGAGAACTTGCCGTTCACGTCCGGTTCGATCTGGAAGCGCGCGAGCCGGCGGTTCGGATTGGGCAGCGCACGCCACCATCCGGCCGTATCGTCGTCGCCCAGCCGGCCGAATACCGGCGCCTGGATCAGGTCCGCGAATTCCTGCAGCAACTCGGGATTGGCGCCGCTGCGCGGCCCATCCAGCGCGATCGGCGTGCCCGGCGTATAGCCCTTCCACGCCAGATCCTCCAGCGCGTGCGTCATCTCGAGCGCGCTGGCGGAACGGCCGCTGCGCGGATTGATGATCGACCCGCGTTTCGTCAACATGCGCCACACATACACGCCGAGCGGCACCCGCACGTCGCCCGCCGACGCGCTGCCACCCCACTGATTCGACACCGGGCGCGGCGCGACGCCGCTCCAGTTGACCGGATGCGCGCCCTGGTCGATGACCGCCAGCGCCGGCGAGAACCGGTAGGTGCGCGGTCCGCTGCTGACCGAATGGTCCGGCACGCCGTCCCGATCGGGCGCACCGGGCTCGATCAGGATGCCGCTCGTATAACCGGAATCGGGACTGCCGTCGGTGCGATAGCGCGGCGAACGCCATGCGACGAAGCCGCTTGCGCCGTACACGTCGACGCCCAGCACGTTCGCGAGCAATTGCGCGAGCGGACTCACGCGCGAGCCGGCGCCGCACGCATAGAGGATCACCGGCGATTTGCCGTCCCAGCCGCTCTGGCGCACCATCTCGGCCATGTCTTCCGCGCTCATCGCCTTGCCGGTCGCGCTCGCGAATGCATCGGCCCAAGCATGCGCGTACACGGCGAAGTAACCGGGCGGCACCGGCATCAACGGCCGCTCGCCCGGCGGCAGCCGGTTCTCCGGCTGGCCCGCGTTGTTCGAATAGATCGCAAGGTCGGCCTCGCGGCGCGGATAGGCGGCCCACTGCGTTTCGCTCATGCCGAACGGCGCGTTGATCACGTCGACGCGCCGGCCGTCCTCGCTGCGAATCAGCGGCTTCTGCGGATCGAAGCCGCGCGGGTACACCACGCGCAGCGTGCGGTCGTACGCATCGTTCATCGACAGCATGAACGCATCGCCGGCGTCGGTCAGCCCGACATGGCCGACGACCGCTTCGGGCGGCACCGTGCCGTCCGCGGCGAGCGCGCGTTGATCGACCAGCGCGATCCGGTAGCGGCCACCCGCGACGCCGTCGGCGCCGACCATCAGCGCGTCGTGGTACGTCGTGTAGCGCGTCACGCCGATGGTGCCGTCCTCGTCCGGCGCGGCGGCCGCGCGCGCCGGCGCATCGTCGGCCGCTTTCGCGCGCCGTTCGTCCGCCTTCGCCGCGTTCATGTCGTCGAGCAGGTTGCCCTTTTTGGTTGCGGGCAGCCCGTCCTCCTCGGGGTTGCGCACGTTGCCTTCGGCGTCCTCCAGCGCATACACGTAGTACTCGACGTCCTCGAGCCGATTGCCGCTCTGGAGGATCCGCCCGACCACTTCGCTCAGCATCGCGCGATCGGCCGCGATGCGCGCGGGAATCTCCCACGACGCGGGGTGCGCGCCGTTGGCCGGCACGCCGGCCTTGGCCGTCGGCGACGCGCCCTCGCCCGCCAGTGCGTCGGCGACGGCCGGCGTCGCCGCGCCGTCGATCGGTTCACCGTCGGGCGCGAGCCGCAACGCGACCGCGTCGTCGTCCGGCGTGCCCTGCGTGCGGCGCGCGCGCAGCCAGTCGGAGAAGCGCGCGCGCAACCCCTTGTCGGCCGGCGCGACCGTGCCGCCGTCGTCGGCCGGTTCGCCGAAAGTGTGCGCCTGGTCCTCCGCGTGCTGCCACGGGTTGCCGACCTCACCGACCGCGAGACGCTGGTTCGCGAGCCCGTTGGCGAACATCGCGTTCGCGACGTCGAACGCGACCGGCCGCGGCATCGTCGGCGGCGCGGGCGTTTTCGTGATCGCGCGGATCGGCCGCTCCATCAGCGTGTGCGAGCCGAGCCCCATCTGCGCGACGCCGATGCCGAGGTTCAGCAGTTGCTGCGCGCGGTCGGATTCGGACAATGCGTCCCAGTTCTTCACCAGCGACGCACCCTGGTCGAGCATCTGGTAGCCGCCGACCACGCCGCCCGACACGTTGAGCACGCCGGACGTGCGGCCCGTCGTCTGCGCGAGCGACTGGAACGCGTCGGCTTCCTGCGCGAAGCGGCCGAGACCGGCCACGTCGGCCGTCACGCCCTCGCCGCGCGATGCCAGCGTGATCATGTCCGACACCTGCCCCGTCGTACGCAGCAGCGACGAGGCCTCCGCGAGCGACTTCGCCGCGATGCCGAGCCCGCCGCCCGCGATGCCCGCGCCGCTGCCGATCAGGCTGATCCAGTCGCCGCGCGCCTGGGCGTTGCCGAAGCCGGTCGACTGGCCGTGATCGCTCAGGTTCTTCAGGTCGGCGATCGCGGCCGGCACGCCGACGGCCATGCCCGCGCCGACCGCCGTCCACGCGGCGCCGAGCAGCAGGCCGCCGACCGGCGCGCCGATGCCGCTCGCGACCAGCACGGCGCCACCGGCCGCCGCGAGAATGCCGGTGCCCATCTCGACGTAGTGTTCGAGATGCTGATACCACTCCGTCTTGTGCGCGTCGATCGATTCGTACTGCGAGTAACCGCCGGTCGCCCCATCGGTCGTCAGGCTCTTCGGCACGTAGAGCTTGCCGTCGTCCGACAGCGCGTTGTTGTGCTGGTAGTCGTCGACGGTGTCGTACTTCCAGCCGCGATCGTCGATCAGCTTGTACTGATCCGGATGGCCCTCGACCTGCACCTTGAACAGTGCGCTCGGCGCGGTGCCCGTTCCCTTCGACACGTAGTAGATCGGCACCAGCGACACCACGGCATGATCGCCGCCGACCTTGCGGATCTGGTCGACGACGGCCTGGATCATCTGCGTCGTCGCCGAGTTCTGCGCGTACAGCGAGCGGCTGTTGACGGCCGTACCGTTCGGGAGCTGGCCGTTGCTCACGATCAGCTGCTCGAGCTGCGCCATCGACGGCACGTCGTTCCGGTCGGTCGGCACGGCGCCGGGGTCGTCCGGCTGAAGCCCGAGCCCCGCGCCGACGAAGTTCGTCATCTGGTCGGAGCCGGTCGTGAACGTGTAGGGGTTGTCGCCGAAGTTCTTCTGGAAGTCGTCGAAATACGCCTTCAGCTGCTTGTCAGGATCGGCCTGGAACAGCTTGTAGCTGGCGTTGGCGGTTTCCTTCTGCTGCTTGCTCTGGGCATTCTTGATGCCCTGGTCGTAACGCAGCTGGAAGTCGTTCGCGAAACCCGAGCGGAACCGGTCGTCGTTCTGCATCTTCGACAGCAGCGACTTCGACAACGCCGGATCGACACCCGACGACAGCGCCTGGCGCACGCCGTCGAACCCGTAGCCGGTGTCGCTGCCGCGCAGCGTGTAGATCAGCGTCTTCGCGTTGCCCTTGTCGTCGAGCAGCCAGTTCGCGACGTCGTCCTCGCGCTGCACGGGCACGCCGCTCTCGGTCGGCTGCTGGTCGGCGAGCCCGACCGCCGTGCTGAGCCCCTTGTAGAACTCGATGCCGTCGCCGTAGGGCTGCGGCGTGCCCGTGTTCGACTGCGTCCACTTGTTGCCGAAATCCTTCTTGACCGTGTCGAGCACGACGCCCGCGAATTCGGGCGGCGCATTGGCAAGGATGTCCTGCATCCACTTGCCGGCCTTGTCGGCATTCATCCTGCCGTCGGCACGCGCCTGCATGCTGGCCTGATCCGTCGCCTGCGAATCGGGCTTCTGCATCAGCGGATCGATCTGCGAATGGATGAAGCTCGCGTTGAAATGCGGCTGGCCGGCCTGCGTCCACAGCGTCTGGCGCTCGTCCAGCGAGAACGACGCATTCATGTTGGTCTTCAGCACCTGAAGCGCCGCGCCGGGATTGCTGTCCGGGCCCTGCATCAGTTGCGTAACCTGCTGCTTCGTGTACTGGAGCCGCACCTCGGGCGCCGCCGCGAGCAACGTCTGGACCTGCTGATAACCGGGATTGTTCTTCTGCGCCTGAGCCTGCGCCATCGCATACGCGAACACGCCGCCCGCCTGGTCGATCTTCGCGTTCAGCGCCTTCGCCTCCGCATCGCTCAGCCCGTCCGTGTTGACCTTGATACCCGTCATCTTCACGAACGCTTCCGCGAGCGGATTCTGCTGCGCGAGCGCCTTCTCCTGCGTCGACAGCTTGGGGTCGTTCGGATCGACGCTCACACCGGTGTCCTGCAGCAACGCGAACGTGACCGGATCGGACTGCGCGAGCTGCTTCATCTGCGGCGACAGCGACGGATCGTCGGGATTGATCGTCGCGATCGTGCGCTTGAGCTGGCTCTGCTCGCCCAGCGCGTCGACGAGGCCGGTGTACCACATGCCGTCGTGATTCTGCTTCACCGACGCGACGACCTGCTTCTGTTCGTCGGCCGTCACATAGGTCAGCGCGGTGTCGTCGCCGCCCGTCACGACCTTGTCGTACTGGTTCTGCGCCTGCGACAGCTCGCGCGTGATGTCGGCCTCGTCGGCGCGGCGCAGCCCGCCCGGCTCCTTCTGCCACGCCGCGTAATCGGCCTTCGCGTTGTCCAGTCGCAGTGTCGCGGCCGACGTGCTGTATTCGTGGCGCAACGAGGTGGTGAGCGCGGTGTACGCGTTGTTCGCATTCGTGTCGGCGGTGCTGGCGGTCTGGCGCAGTTGCGCGCCGATGTCGGGATCCGCGCGGCGGACGCCGCCCGGCAACGCGTTGTACCGCTGGACGTCGGCGTTCGCGTCCTGTTCCTTCTGCCACGCCATCGCGAACTGGAACGCCTTCACGTTGGTCGCCCGCTCGGGCGCCGATTCGGCCGACACCGCCTTCTGCGCGTCGTCGAGCACCGAGCCGAGCACGGGATCCTTCGGCGACGCATTGCGCAGATCCGAGGCCACGCCGGCGATCGCCTTGTCCTTGTCGCCGCCGCCCTCGGCCGCGACGCGCATCTGGTTCTCGACGGCCGCCTGCACCGCACCCCATGCGGTTTCGGCCTTCTTCACCTGCTTGTCGAGATCGGACTGGGACGCGCCCTGGTCGTGCAGGCGCTTGAGCGCCGCCATCTCGGCCTGGGCGAGCTGGAGCAGGCGCTGCGTCTCGGCCTGCGCGGCCGCGAGGGCCTGCTGTTCCGCCGTCTGGGCCGGCGGGGCGCCGCCGGTCCCGTTCTTCGGCGCCGGATCGTCGTCATTCTGCGGCTGCGGCACGCTGACCGGCCCGCCCCCGCCCACTGCCATCAACACCATGTCCGTTCTCCCGCGGCATGCGTGACGGGCCGGCACAGCGGCAGGCGAGCCACGCGCAATGGTCCATTGTGCCGAACGCTCGCGGGTGAAAAAGTCGTGCATTACGTAGTCGCCGGGCCGGTTGCGGCGGCGCGGGGAGACGCTTGCTACGAACGCACCGGCGCTTGGCCGCCGCTTGGTCGATGATTGCTGCCGGCGGAAAAATTTGCCGGTTGTGTCGGTGTGCGTCATAAATACATACTGCGTTCCACCGGCAAACCCATGATCCGCGCGATGCCGCGACGCCATCGTTTGCCTGCGCAACCAGCTTGCGTCGCTGCCGCGCGTGGCCGTCCGGTTACGGCCTGCGCTCTCCGCGGACGCGTTCGAAGCGCGGGCGATCGCGGTTCGTGCCGCGTATCGGTGCGGCGGCGCCGACGCCGCGCTGCCGCTTGCTCGTCGCTAACACGCACACGCATTCGTGCCTGTGACCCGTGCGCTGGCCGCAACCCGGCCGCGCCGCGACGTCGCGATTCCATTCGATCTCGCAGAGGACCTTTCCTGTGCAGCGCCTTAATCGACGGTCGCACGATCTCCAATAATGGCCGCTCGATCCGTCGGCCAGGCGCCGGCGCGACCCACCGGCGATCGGGCCGGAGACCAACGATAAAAACTCCTATGTATTCCTACCAAATCGGCCAGCGTGCCAGCGCGCGCGCCGCCGCGTCGCGTGGCGTCCGCCGCGGCCACCGCACCGTCACACTCCCCGCGACCGCGATTGCCGCCTGCATCGCCGGCTTGATTCCGTGCATCGCGCACGCGCAGAGCAGCGTCATGCTGTACGGCCTGATCGACACGTCGATCACCTATGCCACCAATCAGCGTACGCAAGGCGCCGGTTCGCCGGGCAGCGGCAGTGTCGCGCTGACGAGCGGCGCATTGAACGCATCGCGCTGGGGGCTGCGCGGCCGCGAGGATCTCGGTGGCGGGACGGCGGCGGTCTTCGCGCTCGAAAACGGCTTCTCGGGCACGAACGGCAAGCTGTCGCAGAAAGGCGTCGACATGTTCGGCCGTCAGGCATGGGTCGGCGTGAGCTCGCGCACGGCCGGCACGCTCACGTTCGGCCGCCAGTACGACCCGATCCTCGATTTCGTGACGCCGCTCGGCGCGTCGGGCCCCGGCTGGGGCGGCAATCTCGCGGTGCATCCGTACGACAACGACGACTCGAACCGCAACCTGCGCATCAATCACGCGGTGAAGTACACGAGCGCGACGTATCGCGGGCTGACGTTCGGCGCGCTGTACGGGTTCTCGAACACGGCCGGCGCGTTCTCGAACAACGCCGTCTGGAGCGCGGGGCTCGGCTATGCGAACGGGCCGCTGAAGCTCGGCGCCGGTTACCTGAAGATCAGCCGCGACCGCAACGCGCCGAACCCGGACGGCGCGATGAGCACGGTCGACGGCTCCGCGACGATCACGGGCGGCAACCAGCAGATCTGGGCCATGGCCGGCCGCTATGCGTTCGGCCTGCATTCGGTCGGCGCCGCGTGGTCGCACTCGGCCACCGACGGCGTGAGCGGCGTGCTCCAGGGCGGCGGCATCACGCCGCTGAAGGGCGAATCGCTGGTCTTCGACAATTTCACGGTGGACGGCCGCTTCTTCGTCACGCCGGCGTTCACCCTGTCCGCCGCGTACACGTACACGATGGGCCGATTCGACACACGCACCGGCCAGACGCGCCCGAAATGGAACCACGTGGTCACGCAGGCTGGCTATGCGTTCTCGCCCCGCACGGATGCGTATCTCGAAGCCGTCTATCAAAGCGTGAGCGGCGGAAACGGCAATCCCGCGTTCAACGCGACGGTCTGGACGATGACGCCGTCCGCCAACAGCAACCAGCTAGTCGTCGCGCTCGGGTTGCGGCACAAATTCTGACGATCGGGCCAAGCTCGATGCGCGCGCACCGAAATCGCGCATCGCGCTAGCGGATCCTGTTGCGCCCGCGCAAGCAAGAATGCGTCCCCGCGTCGTTGTTGCGTGAAATAGACGGAGAAACTGGTCACGCTGTGACATTTTTCCTAATCTAGTTGCAGCGGCGCCGTGAATTCGGCGTTCCGGCCGAGACAATCTTTCATTTGACACCTCGCCGGCTTACGAAAGCGCGTCGTATTGCGCACGGGAGCCAGCACTTTTCGTGCCGTCCCGGTCGGATTCGTGACGTTGCCGCTTGGCACGCACGACGCTTTCCCCGCAGTCAACCGCAGGAGACGCCCATTGACGTCCTCACCCGCCTAAAGGCAGGTGATTCCCACACCTGGCGATGCACGTCCGCATCGGAGAATGTTCACAGCAGCGTTGGTATCTCGATCATGCACGACACCACAGTCACTGCAGGCCCACTCTCTCATTCGCAGTCCCGCGATACCTTTCGGCCGCGTCGTGCTGTCTTTCGATCCGCACGACGAACAGGACTGGGTAGAACCGCTTTCGTCGACTTCCTCGAACGTGGCCCCGTGCGCCATCGCTTTGTAACGGAGCTTGTTTCGGAAGGACGACCAGGACGCGTCGTAGACGCTTTTCGCCATCCTGGTTCTGGCAAGTTTGACGGCCGACACGTTACCGACCGCGATGTAATCGAAGCGCCGCACCAGATCGAGCGCGAGCTTATGCTGGAAATCGGCACGGGCATTCGCGACCTTGGCGTGCAACTTCGCGATATGCCGCTTGTGCTTTCGCGCCCGTTGCGCTTTCGCCAGTTTCTCCGCCGCGCGTCGACCGAATCGGTCATTGGGCAGCTTCTCGCCGGTCGAAAGTGTGGCGAAGTCTTTCAGGCCGAGATCGATGCCGACACCGGAACGGATCGGGCGGACTTGAACATCGGGCATCTCGATCACGATGTTGAGAAACCAGTTGCCACGCGCATCCTGCGCAAAGTTGGTCCCGTCCTTGATCTTGCCTTCGGGAAGCGGCCTGCTGTTGAACACGCGAAACGTGTTGCCAGCGAAACGGAACGCGTCACCCTCGCGCTTCAGGTCACGCCCCTTCAGCGGCACCCAGCCCAGCGATTTCCTGCCGCGATAGCGCAGGTAGGGCCGACGGTGCTGACTGCGCGACTTCGCGTACTGCTCACACGTCGCGTTGATCGTGCCGGAGTGAATGCCGAGCGCCTTGCTGCTGCCCGTCGTCAGCACGTTCAGATCGAATCCCGTCGGCCACTTCTTGCTCCACTTGAGCGCGTGCTTCTGCGTGTCGTTGCAGAAGTTCCAGACGTAGTTCACCGCACGGCTCTGCTTGTTAAGCAGTCCGTTGAGCGACTTCACCCGGTAGCGGTAGACAAGAATCATGCCGGTGATCCTAACCCGTGGAAGAAGCTGCCTGTCAACAGCACGCCTTTCCTTCCCGCCATCAATGGCGGGGTTTCTCGGAGCAAATTCTGATGAACAAAACGAACCGGTTTGCGGTCCTGGCAGCTTTCGCCCTGCTGGCAGGTTGTCACCACGCGACGAAAACGCCCGAGAATGCCGGCATGGCGCCGACACCCTCGAGCGAAGCGGTCGCCACGGTGACGACCGACGATCTGAACAATCCGAATAGCCCGCTCGCCAAGCGCAGCGTCTATTTCGATTTCGACCAGTACTCGGTGAAGCCGGAATTCCAGTCGTTGCTGCAGTCGCACGCCGACTACCTGCGCAACCACCCGTCACGCCGCGTGCTGATCCAGGGCAACACCGACGAGCGCGGCACGTCCGAATACAACCTCGCGCTCGGCCAGCGGCGGTCGCAAGCGGTGATGAGCGCGCTCGAAACGCTGGGCGTGCAGACGACGCAACTCGAAGCGGTCAGCCTCGGCAAGGAAAAGCCGGTCGCGCTCGGCCACGATGAAGATTCGTGGGCGCAGAACCGCCGCGCCGATCTCGTCTATCGTTGACCGGATGCCGCCGCGACGGCGGCCTCCCGGCCACGCGTCACCCCTGGCCTTTCATGCGGCGAGTCGCCGGGGCGCACCGCGCGCCCCGGCTGCGCGTTGCCGTATGACGTCGGTTCATGCGCGCCATCGTTCCGGCCGACATAAGTCGATCGCACGGCGCCCGCTTGCGCACCGCTTCAACTCAAATGCGCGCGTTCGAGCCGTCGATGCAGCCAGTGCGACATCACGGCCGACGTCAAAATCGAATCGAGTATCGCGATCCCGTTGATCCCGCCGATTTCGCCGTCGTTCAGCAGATAGGACTGCAGCAGCACGTAACCGACCATCAGACCGGTGCCGACGATCGTGCCCAGCAGCACGAACCAGCGCCGCCGGATGCGCGTGCCGATCGCGCCCATGATGCCGCCCGCGAGCGTCGCCGGCAGGAAATAGCCCAGGAAGAACGACGCGCCCAGGATCAACAGCACCATGCCCGCGCAGAGTGCGAGCGTCTCCCAGTGCGGGCCGTTGATCACGGACCACGCAACCAGCATCACGCTTGGCCACACGAGCGCCGCGACCAGCGGCGCGCCGAAGGTAAATGCCAGACAGCCGAACACGACCGGATTGGACGGGCTCGATGATTTGTGCGGCGGATGCTCGCGAGTGGCGCTCATGGTTATTGTCGTGGGAATCGGAATGGCGGCGAGCCGGAGTGTACCAAGCCGCCGTGCCGGGCAGCCGATCCGGCACCGGCAGGCGACGCACGCCGATCCGCGCCGATCCGCAAAAAGCATGGAATAAACCGCGCGCCGGAAACGTTTCGTCTTCGCGCGGCGCCGGTTCATGCGAACCGCGCGGCCGCGCGGCCTGCGCGGTGCAAGGAGAGTGAAATGAAATCGGCAAGACTGGCCGCGGCACTGCTCGCGGCGCTGATGCTGGTGCTGTCGGCGGGATGTACGTCGTCGGGCGGCGGCGTATCGCAAGGAGCCGGCATGAGCCGGTATGGCGGCGCGGGCGGCAGCGGAGGCGGCGGAGGTGGTGGTGGCGGCGGAGGGGGCGGCTACTGAAGCGCCGCCGGACAGATGCGGGCGGAGCGTCGTGCGCGAGTGCAACCGGAAACCGGCCGCCTCGCGCGCGGCGCCCCGCTGCGCCGCACGACTTACTGACGCATGGCCTTCACGTCGGCCGGCGTGACGTTCGCGGGCTGGCCGCCCCACGTCGCACGCAGGTAGTTGGCGAGCTGCGCGAGTTCGTCGTCGCTCAGCGTATGCGCGAAACCCGGCATCGGCTGCAGGTTTTCGAAGCCGGCGAACTTCTGCTCGTCGATGCCGTCGAGCATCGCGACCAGCAGGTTGCGCGAGTCACCCTGACGCAGCGTCGAATTGCCGTTCATCGGCACCGCCACGTGCGGCTTGCCTTCACCGCTCAAGCCGTGACAACCCGCGCACACCGCGAGATACACCGAGCGGCCGGCCGCGAGCTGCGCGGCGTCGGCCGACACCGGCTTCACCGGCTGCGGCGCCGGCGGCGTATCGCCGAGCAGGTACACGGACAGCGCGCGCAGGTCGTCCTTCGTCATGGTCTGCGTGCTCAGATGCACGACCGGATACATTTCCCCGAACGCCGAGCCTTGCGGCGCGATGCCGACACTGAAGAACGTCTGAAGGTCGGCGCCCGTCCAGCCGCGCGCCGCGAGGCCGGCCGGCGTGATGTCCGGCGCGGCCACCCGGCCGAGCGCGGCGCCCGCGAACGGTTTCGCGTCGTCGAGCTGACCGGTGAACGCGCGCGGCGTGTGGCATTCCGCGCAATGGCCGAGCGCGCCCGCCAGATAGCGGCCACGCTGCCAGTCGGCGGACCGGCCGCTCGACGCGTCGGGCAGGCTGTCCTTCAGGAACACCATGTCCCAGAACACCATGCCGAAGCGCAGGTTGTACGGGAACTTGAGTGCATGCGCGCGGTTTTCCTGCGCGACCGGCCTCACCGTCTTCAGGTACGCGTACATCGCGTCGCTGTCGGCGCGCGTGAGCTGCCGGTACGACGTGTACGGCATCGACGGATACAGCCGCTTGCCCGGCGCCTTGCCGTCGTGCAGCGCGGCGTAGAAGTCGTCCGCGCTCCAGCTGCCGATCCCGTGATCCTTGTCGGGCGTGATGTTCGAGCCGTAGAACGTGCCGAACGGCGATTCGAGCGGTGCGCCGCCGGCGAACGGCGCGCCGTCCTTCGCGGTGTGGCACGCCGCGCAGTCCGCGGCCTTGACGAGATAGCGGCCGCGCGCAACTTGGTCGGCGCCGGGCGCACCGGAGGCCGCGCTCGAGACCGGCGCGTCATGGCCGCCGCAGGCGGCGAGCAGCAGCGCGCAGACGGCCGCGAGTGCGGGCAAGCCTGCGGCCCGCACGGCACGATGAGCGAATGTGCGTTTCATGCGGCGTCCTTCACAAGTCCCGGCGTCGTCAGGATCACGTCCTTCACGGCTTCGTAGTAGCGCACGTAACCCGTGCAGCGGCAGAGATGCGCGTTCAGCGCGTCGGTAATCGTGCGCTCGACGTCGGCCTTCGCGATCGGCTCGCGCTTCAGGCGCTCGATCAGCACCGTCGCCGCATTGACGAAGCCCGGCGTGCAGTAGCCGCACTGGAAGCTGAAGTGCTCGAGGAACTTCTGCTGGATCGGCGACAGCTCGACCACCTCGCCCGCGTCGTTGCGCTTCGCATGGCCCTCGATCGTGCGGATCGAACGGCCGTGGAAGAAATGCGCGCCGGTGATGCAGGTGCGCATCTCCTCGCTCCTGCCGTCCGGCTGGTCGACGATCACGACGCACGCGTGGCAGACGCCCTGCCCGCAGCCGAGCCGCGAACCGGTGAGGCCTGCGTACTCGTGCAGGAACTCGATCATCATCAGCCCTTCCGGCACCTGCATCGGGCCGACGGACTTGCCGTTGATGTTCACTGACAGCGGTTTCTGCTGGAACCGGACGAGCGGACGCTCGACGGCGGCCGGCGCAGCAGCGGGCGCAGCCGATGCGGATGCCGGGGCGGCCGAGGCCGCGTTCGGCGCGGATGCAGCGGTCGCAGCGGTCGCAACCGCGCTGGCGCTCGCGGCCGAAGCCGCGGTTTGGGCGGTCGTCATGCGAGCACCTCCTGAATCTTTTGCGGGGTCACCGGCAAATCGGTGAAACGATGGCCGATCGCGTGCGCGATGCCGTTCACGATCGCGCCGACGACGGGGATCATCACCACTTCGGCGACGCCCTTCGGCGGATCGGTCTCGGACAGCGGCGGCAGGATGTCGCCCGTCTGCGACCACACGGCGACGTCGGTCGCGCGCGGCAGCTGATAACGGTTGAAATTCCACGTGCCGTTGCCGGGGCCGTCCTCGTAAAGCGGCAGCGCCTCGTGCAGCGCATGGCCGATGCCCATCGCGAGGCCGCCCTGCAACTGGCCCGACACGAGCTGCGGCGAGATCTGGCTGCCGCACTCCATGATCGAGTGATGCGTGAGCAGCTCGACCTTGCCGGTCGCTTCGTGCACGGCCAGCTCGACGAGCGTGCCGACCGCCGTGTAGTACGTGACGGCCGCGTTGTTGCGGCTCGTCGGCGGAATGAACACGCGCTTGCGGTCCAGCACGCGGTAGCCGTTCGCGGTCGGCGCCAGCGTGCCGCGCATCGTGGTCGCGCCGGCCGGCGCGGTGGTGCCGGGCAGCGGGCCGGCGTCGCCCGTTTTCGGCGCGCCGACACGCAACGACAATCCATCGACCGGCAGACGATCGACCATGCCGCCCACTTCGAACTCGGCGTCGGTCCACTGCCAGCGGTTGAACACGTGCACGACGGCGCCGGTCGGCAGGCCGAGCGCATGCGCCTGCTTCGCGAGCTGCTCGAACGTCAGCGGCTCGAGGCCGTCGGCGGTCAGCTTGCCGTCGACCCAGCGCGCGTCCTCGATGCGGATCGTGTAAGGCGCGGCCTGGCCGCCGCCGAGGCCGCGCGTCCAGATCGACATCGCGGCCGGCCACAGCCCGTAGCGGAATACCGCGCGCGCGGCTTCGCGCGTGCTGTGCGTGAAGTAGTACGCGGAGTTCGTCGCACTCGACGGCGACGCATAGCTCGGCGACCAGCGTGGATTCGCGCTCAAGCGATCCTGGTCGGCCTGCGACATCAGATACGGATCGCCGCTCGTCTCGACCGGCAGGTCCGGCCATTCGGTCAGCGCGACGCGCACGTCGGTCGCCGGGCGGCCGAGCCACTTCGCGACCGCGACGGCCTGCGACGTCGACATCCCCGTGCCGATCTCGGCGGCCGTGTGATGCAGCGACACCTTGCCGTTCTCGTCGAATTCGACCTTCGCGAACGATGCCTCGGCGCCTGTGCCGAAATCCTTCTGCACGCACGCGAAGCCGACGCCGTAGCGCTTGCCGGGGTTCGCGGCCTCGAATTCGGCCTTGCGCGCTGCACGACGCGTCCACAGCGGATGCTGCTTCGCGCGTTCCAGCACCTCCTCGACGCGCAGCGCGCCGGCGGGAATCGCGCCCTGCGTGTTCTTCATCCCCGAGCGCAATGCGTTGCGCAGACGGAAATCGATCGGGTCGAGGTTCAGTTGCGCGGCGATTTCGTCGACGGCCATCTCGGTCGCGGCCATGCTCTGCAGCGTGCCGTAGCCGCGAGCCGAGCCGGCGTCGATTGCGCGCGACGCGATCGCGACCGCCGCGAGGTCGCTCTTCGGGAAGTAGTAGATCGATTGCGCGGCCGTCGCGCCGACCATCGCGACCGACGGCGAGAAGTTCGAGCGTCCGCCGCCGTTCGCCTCGAAGTCGCCCTTGAACGACTGCAGGAGGCCCGTGTTGCGATCGACCGCGATCCGGTAATGCATCTTGAACGCGTGACGCTTCAGCGACGTCTGGAACTGCTCGTAGCGGTCGTTCGCGAACCGCACCGGACGGCCGTCCGCGTACAGCGCGCAGACGAGGCCGTAGAACGGCACGTTGCAGTGATCCTTCGAGCCGTAGCCGACCGTGTAGCACGGATGCACGAACAGCTTCTTCACCGGGAAGCGGCATTTCGCGACCATCGCGGCCGCGTTCTCCGCCACTTCGAGCGGCGACTGGGTCGGCACGACGAGGTGCATCGACTGCGTCGCGGCGTCGTACCAGCAGTTCGCGTTGTCGGGTTCGAGCGCGGCGGTATCGACCGACTGCGTGTTGTACTCGCGCTCGAACACGAGCCAGTCGGCCGACGGATGATCGAGTTCGGCGGCGATCTGGCCGGCCAGGAACATCCCCTGCTCGTCGAGCTTGCCGTGTTCCTTGCCGTCCGGCCAGACCGGCAGATGCTTGCGCATCATGCTCGGGAAGATCGGCGCGTCCTTCAGGCTCGAGTAGACATCGTCGTCGTAGGCCGTCTTGCCGCCCACCCGCACGTAGCGGAACGTGCCCCACGGATCGCGCTCGAGCGGGCTCGTGACCGCGCCGTAGCGGATCACGTCGTCGCGGAACTTGAGCGCGTTCTTCGCGAAGCGAAAGCGCGCGAAGTCATGGTAGATGAGGATCGCGACCGCATGGCCGAGATACGCGGGCGTCTTGCCGGCGGGCAACAGCATGTCGTCGCCGTAGAACGTCGGGAACGCGACGCCGTCGCGCGCGAGATCGTCGGCGGTGACGACGCGGTCCGGCTTCAGTTCGTCGCCGAGCAGCGACAGGTCGAAGCCTTCGTAGAGACGGTCGGCCTGCGTGACGCGCAGGATCAGCGCGTGCGACTGCTGCTGCGGCCAGTGCGGCATGTCGGCCGCGCGCACGTCGCGGGCGAACACTTTCGAGCCCGTGACCTTCGCGATGCCGTCGATGCGGAATTGGGGGATGCCGGTGACGCTATCCCATTTGACCGGGGTGAGGAGTTTTTCTTCGAAGAGCGCCGCGAACGCGCGGCTGCCGATGGGCGCGACGTAGACCGCGACGCCCGCCAGCACGCTGGCTTTCAGAAAACCCCGCCGTGACAGGCCGTGGTTGTGCATGTGGGGGAACCTCCTGATGCGGCTCGTACGGCGATCGGGTGTCGCGGCGTTCGGAGCGGCGCGCATTCTGGCATTGTTTTCGATATATCGCCTATAGTATTTCTCGCATGAATTACTTATTGAATTTCTTATAACGAGATTCGGGCGGGCTGCGGCGCGCGGTCGCGGCGGTCGCCGGACATCGTCCCGTCGGCAACGATCCTGCCCGCGCGCCGCCGAATTCGCAACGCGCCCGCAAGCGTGGTTTACGACTACCCGCCGACACCCGCCGCACGGCACGCGCGGCCGGTGTTTCATGGTAATGTCGTGCGCATCCGGCTCGCCGGTCATCCCGGCGATGAGTCGCATCGTGTCGAGGTCAAAAGAGCC